>NZ_PVNO01000031.1 GCF_002993325.1 Alteromonas gracilis | reverse complement strand
ACGCCGCACGTATGCGGTGTCGGAGCTTTTACATAAAAGGTGAAATGTGCTCACGGCGTATTACTCCCTTCCTCCCCAAGCTTTTTGCTATGCCAAGCAAGGAGGGAGTAAAGCCCCATCAAAAACTCTCAGCAGCAGGGACGCTGCTGCGAAGCCGCCATGGATGGCTTCACGGCGTGTTTTTGATGGGGCTTCACTCCCGACCTAAAAATCGCAGGCATAAAAAAAGCGCACCTAAGTGCGCTTTTTTGGCTTGTGTTGCTAAGTCTAGATTAGTCTAGGATCTTAGATACAACACCAGCACCTACTGTACGACCACCTTCACGGATTGCGAAACGAAGACCTTCTTCCATCGCGATCGGAGCAATTAGCTCAACTTTGAATTTAAGGTTGTCACCAGGCATTACCATTTCTACGCCTTCTGGAAGCTCTACAGCACCAGTTACGTCAGTTGTACGGAAGTAGAACTGTGGACGGTAGCCTTTGAAGAATGGAGTATGACGGCCACCTTCATCTTTAGATAGTACGTATACTTCTGCTTCGAAGTTAACGTGTGGCGTGATTGAACCAGGCTTAGCTAGTACTTGACCACGTTCAACTTCATCACGCTTAGTACCACGTAGAAGAACACCAACGTTCTCACCCGCACGGCCTTCGTCAAGAAGCTTACGGAACATCTCAACACCAGTACAAGTCGTCTTAGTCGTATCTTTGATACCTACGATTTCTACTTCTTCACCAACTTTAACGATACCTTGCTCAACACGACCAGTTACAACAGTACCACGGCCTGAGATTGAGAATACGTCTTCGATTGGAAGGATGAACGGCTTGTCGATTGCACGCTCTGGCTCTGGGATGTATGAATCAAGCGCTTCACCAAGCTCAAGAATTTTCTTTTCCCACTCTGGGTCGCCTTCAAGCGCTTTAAGCGCTGAACCTTGGATAACTGGTAGGTCATCACCTGGGAATTCGTATTCGTTAAGAAGTTCACGAACTTCCATTTCTACTAGCTCTAGAAGTTCTTCATCATCAACCATGTCACACTTGTTCATGAATACGATGATGTAAGGAATACCAACCTGACGACCAAGTAGGATGTGCTCACGAGTCTGTGGCATAGGGCCATCAGTCGCAGCTACTACTAGGATACCACCGTCCATCTGAGCAGCACCAGTGATCATGTTTTTAACGTAATCAGCGTGTCCTGGGCAGTCTACGTGCGCGTAGTGACGAGTAGGAGTGTCATATTCTACGTGTGAAGTAGAAATGGTGATACCACGAGCTTTCTCTTCAGGCGCGTTATCGATTTGATCGAAAGCCTGAGCAGAACCGCCGTAAGTTTTAGAAAGAACTGTAGTGATAGCTGCAGTTAGGGTAGTTTTACCGTGGTCAACGTGGCCGATTGTACCCACGTTTACGTGGGGTTTCGTACGTTCAAACTTTTCTTTTGCCATTTTTCTCGTTTCCTAAGTTAAAAGTCCGACCCACCAATAGACCGGACCGAACCTTCATTTAGATTAAGTTCTAGATTCTATAATAGCCTGCGCCACATTGTTAGGCGCCTCAGAATAATTGAAGAACTCCATTGAGTATGAAGCACGACCTTGTGTTTGTGAACGCAAATCAGTTGCGTAGCCAAACATTTCTGAAAGCGGCACTTTTGCACGTATTATTTTAACACCTGCGACACCATCTTCCATACCTTCGATCATGCCGCGGCGACGATTAATATCGCCAACTACATCACCCATCCAGTCTTCTGGAGTAGTTACTTCAACTTTCATTGTGGGTTCAAGCAACACCGGATTTGCTTCTGCGGCGCCTTTTTTGAAACCCATAGAGCCGGCGATCTTAAACGCCATTTCAGAAGAGTCAACATCGTGATATGAACCGTCGAACAACGTTACCTTTACATCAAGTACTGGAAACCCTGCTAGAACACCACTTCGCATCTGCTCCTGAATTCCTTTATCGACCGCTGGGATGAACTCTTTTGGTACCACACCACCGACGATTTCGTTTACAAATTCGTAGCCTGAACCCTCTTCCTGAGGTTCAATACGTAGCCAAACATGACCGAATTGGCCACGGCCGCCTGACTGACGAACAAACTTCCCTTCCACTTCAACGGATTTACGAAGGGTTTCGCGATAGGCAACCTGAGGGTTACCTACGTTACATTCAACTTTGAACTCACGCTTCATGCGGTCGACAATGATATCAAGGTGAAGTTCACCCATACCTGAGATAATTGTCTGCCCCGTCTCGTCGTCCGTCTTAACTTTAAACGACGGATCTTCTGCCGCAAGCTTACTTAGGGCCATACCCATTTTTTCTTGGTCAGCTTGTGACTTAGGCTCTACCGCAATAGAAATTACCGGTTCTGGGAAATCCATACGCTCCAGTGTAATCACATGATTAGGATCACAAAGCGTATCGCCGGTGGTTACATCTTTTAGACCAATGGCCGCAGCAATATCGCCCGCGCGAACTTCTTTAAGTTCTTCACGGTCTTTTGCATGCATCTGCACGATACGACCGAAGCGCTCACGCTTGCCCTTAACAGGGTTATATACCGTGTCGCCCGTGTTGACTACACCAGAGTAGCAACGGAAGAACGTTAGCGTCCCTACAAAAGGGTCGGTCGCTATTTTAAATGCTAGTGCTGAGAACGGTTCGTCGTCGCTTGAGTGACGCTCAGCTTCCGTCTCGTCTTTATCGTCAAGCACACCCGTGATGGCCTTAACTTCCGTAGGAGACGGAAGATAATGAACAACGGAGTCTAGCACAGCCTGAACACCTTTGTTTTTGAAAGCACTGCCACAAGTGGCAAGAACAATTTCGTTGTTCAGCGTACGCTTACGAAGACCTAAACGGATCTCTTCCTCAGAAAGCTCTTCACCTTCCAAGTATTTGTTCATTAACTCATCAGATGCCTCTGCAGCCGCTTCAATCATCTCGGTGCGGTACTGTTCAGCGGTATCTAGATATTCAGCCGGAATGTCTTCATAGGTAAATGTCATACCCATGTCTTCTTCATTCCAGTTGATGGCTTTCATCTTCACAAGGTCGATGACGCCATGGAAATTCTCTTCAGCGCCCATGTTGATTTGAATCGGAACACAGTTTGCGCCTAAACGTTTGCGAATTTGACCCACAACACGTTCAAAATCAGCGCCAGCCCGGTCCATCTTATTAACGAACACAAGGCGTGGCACTTGATATTTGTCAGCCTGTCGCCAGACTGTCTCTGATTGAGGTTCTACCCCAGAAGACCCACAGAATACAACTACGGCACCGTCTAGTACACGCAATGAACGCTCTACTTCGATAGTAAAGTCAACGTGTCCAGGGGTGTCGATGATGTTGATCCTGTGTTGTTCGAACTGTTGCTCCATACCAGACCAGAAACACGTCGTCGCAGCAGACGTGATAGTAATACCACGCTCCTGCTCTTGTTCCATCCAGTCCATGGTAGCAGCACCATCGTGCACTTCACCGATTTTGTGAGACAGTCCTGTATAAAACAGAACACGCTCTGTGGTCGTGGTTTTACCCGCGTCCACGTGAGCCACAATACCAATATTGCGATAACGCTCAATCGAGGTCTTACGAGGCATAAATCTCTCTCAGTTATATTACGTTGATTACCAACGGTAATGAGCAAACGCTTTGTTTGCTTCGGCCATACGGTGAACGTCTTCACGTTTCTTAACCGCTGAACCTTTGTTGTCTGCTGCGTCTAACATCTCAGCCGCTAGGCGTTGTGCCATAGACTTTTCGCCACGTTTACGTGCAGCTTCTACCATCCAACGCATACCTAGCGCGTTACGACGAACTGGACGTACTTCAACTGGAACCTGATAAGTTGAACCACCAACACGACGAGACTTAACCTCTACTGTTGGGCGGATATTATCAAGTGCTTCCTCGAAGATATCTAGGTGTGCTTTGCCGGTTTTTTCAGCAACAATATCAAGCGCACCGTAAACGATTCTTTCAGCGACTGACTTTTTGCCGTCGAGCATTACGACATTCATGAATTTCGCAAGCAGTTGTGAACCAAATTTTGGCTCTGGTAGGATTTTACGTTGACCTACGACTCTTCTTCTTGGCATCTTCTATTCTCCGTATGAATTCAGGGAAAACCCAAAACTCTTAAACTTCAGTTTGGCCTTACTAACGGAGAACCGTTATGACTTAGGCTTCTTCGCGCCGTACTTAGAACGGGCTTGTTTACGATCGTTTACACCTGCGCAGTCAAGAGTACCGCGAACTGTGTGATAACGAACACCTGGTAGATCTTTAACACGACCACCACGGATAAGTACTACACTGTGCTCTTGTAGGTTGTGACCTTCACCACCGATATATGAAGAAACTTCAAAACCGTTAGTTAGACGTACACGACATACTTTACGTAGTGCAGAGTTTGGTTTCTTAGGCGTAGTAGTATATACACGAGTACATACACCACGTCTTTGTGGACAAGCTTGTAGAGCAGCTACGTTGCTTTTTTCAACGGGCTTTCTACGCGGCTTGCGCACTAACTGGTTAACTGTTGCCATTAACTAGCTCCTGATTAAAAACTACGAAAACCCAATCACTATGATTGGGTCCATATTAATGCGATTAAATGTTTAATCGCTCTACTTTGTGAACATTGTGCTCGTCAATATTCACTGAGCGCTGATACAAAAAACCGCGACCGTTTATCGAGCCACTTGATGGCTATCCAAAATCGGGTCGCGGAATATTAAAGATCATCGCCCTGACTGTCAAGGTGTACAAAGGTTAAGCAGTTAATTTATCTGCAATCTGTCAGCCTGACATGCCAATATGTTAGGAGTACGTTAACGTACTCCTATGATCTTTGCCTTATTCGGCAGTATCTTCGTCTGCACCGGCATTAAGCGCTTCGGTTAGTGCCTGTTCTGCCTCAGCAGCTGAAACTGACATTTCTTCGATTTGCTCTTTGCGACGTTGTGCACGGCGTTCATGGTAAGCGAAACCTGTACCTGCTGGAATCAGACGACCAACGATTACGTTTTCTTTCAGACCGCGTAGGTCATCTTCTTTACCTTGAACCGCAGCTTCAGTTAGAACACGTGTTGTTTCTTGGAACGATGCTGCTGAGATAAATGACTCAGTAGACAGTGACGCTTTAGTGATACCAAGCAGCTGTGTTTCATACTGCGCTGGGATCTTGCCGTGTTTTTCAATTTCACGGTTCGCCACTTTAACGTTCGATACTTCAACCTGTTCGCCTTCAAGGAACTGCGTATCGCCTGGGTGCGTGATAACACACTTACGTAGCATCTGTCGAATAACTACTTCGATGTGCTTATCGTTAATCTTAACACCCTGTAGACGATAAACTTCCTGAACTTCGTTCACGATGTAGTTGGCTACTGCTGAAATACCACGTAACCGTAGGATATCGTGCGGAGACTCTGGACCATCAGCGATAACTTCGCCTTTTTCCACTTTCTCACCTTCGAATACGTTAAGCTGACGCCACTTAGGAATCATCTCTTCGTATGCGTCCCCCTCAGCAGGTGTAATCACAAGACGCTTCTTACCTTTGGTCTCTTTACCGAAGCCAATAGTACCTGAGATTTCTGCAAGAATAGCAGGCTCTTTAGGCTTACGTGCTTCAAACAAGTCCGCAACGCGCGGTAGACCACCCGTGATATCACGAGTCTTCGAACTTTCCTGAGGAATACGTGCTAACACGTCACCTTCATTCGCCACTTTGCCTTCTTTCGCTTCAATTGTTGTGAAGCTTGGCAGACGAATTTCTTGAAGACCGAACTCGTCGCTTTCAAGAATTAGCTTAGGCTCTTTAGAGTTAACTTTCGCAAGGTCTTTAACAACAATACGTGTTAAACCAGTAAGCTCGTCTTGCTGCATTTCGGTGTTAGAGTCATCAATGTCTGCGAAGCTAATCTTAGCTGCACGTTCAGTGATGATTGGGTGACTATGCGGATCCCAGTTAGCAACAACGTCGCCAGCTGCAATTGATGCACCGTCATCCACGCTAAGCACAGCACCGTAAGGTACTTTATAGCGCTCTTTCTCACGGCCTTGCTCGTCGATAACAGTAAGTTCTGTTGAACGAGAAACGATAACCACTTTGCTGTCAGAGTTACGTACGAATTTCGCGTTGTGCAGCTTAAGGCTACCCGCAGTCTTAACTTGTACGCTGTTCTCAGCAGATGCTCTTGATGCCGCACCACCGATGTGGAATGTACGCATGGTAAGCTGTGTACCTGGTTCACCGATTGACTGTGCTGCAATAACACCAACCGATTCGCCGCTTCCCACCATGTGACCACGTGCAAGGTCACGACCGTAACACTTAGCACATACGCCGAAGTCATTGTCACAGGTGATAACCGAGCGTACTTGAATTTGGTCTATTGAGTTAGCTTCAAGCATGTCTACTAGTGCTTCGTCTAGCAGAACATTACGCTCAACAAGTACTTCGTTAGTACCAGGCTTAAGCACGTCTTCTGCTACAACACGACCAAGTACACGCTCACGTAGCGGCTCAACAACGTCTCCACCTTCGATTAGCGGTGTCATTGTTACACCTTCGAATGTGCCACAGTCGTCATTAGTGATAACCAAATCTTGCGCAACATCTACTAGACGACGGGTTAGGTAACCCGAGTTAGCCGTTTTAAGTGCAGTATCCGCTAGACCTTTACGCGCACCGTGAGTAGAGATGAAGTACTGTAGTACGTTCAGACCTTCACGGAAGTTCGCCGTAATTGGGGTTTCGATGATTGAGCCATCTGGTTTAGCCATCAGACCACGCATACCTGCAAGCTGACGAATCTGAGCGGCACTACCACGAGCACCCGAGTCGGCCATCATATAAACAGAGTTAAATGATGTCTGCTCTTCTTCTTCGCCATCGCGGTTAATTACGATGTCAGTCTTAAGGTTATCCATCATGGCCTTAGCAACTTTTTCGTTGGCATTTGACCAGATATCGATAACTTTGTTGTAACGCTCACCCGCGGTAACAAGACCGTTTTGGAACTGTTCCTGAATTTCGATAACTTCTGCTTCCGCCGCGTCGATAATCTCTTTCTTCGCTTCTGGAATAACCATATCGTCGATACCAACAGATGCACCCGCGATCATCGCGTAGTGGAAACCAGTATACATGATTTGGTCAGCAGCAATTACTGTGTCTTTCAGACCTAGCGTACGGTAACAAGCATTCAATAGTCTTGAAATTTGCTTCTTGCCCATCGCTTGGTTAATGATTTCAAACGGCAGACCCTTTGGAAGGATCAACGAGAAAATCGCACGACCAACGGTAGTGTCAGTTAGCGTTACTTTTTCAGTTTTGTTGCCATCTTCATCGATGTCATATTCAGTAATACGTACTTTAACGCGAGAGTGAAGCTCAGCATTACCTGTGCGGTAAGCTTTTTCTGCTTCATTCGGGCTGGTAAATACCATGCCTTCGCCTAAGCCGTTTACTTTGTCACGCGTTAGGTAGTAAAGACCTAATACAACGTCCTGTGAAGGTACGATGATTGGCTCACCATTCGCAGGTGACAGAATGTTGTTCGTTGACATCATAAGTGCACGTGCTTCTAACTGTGCTTCGATTGTCAACGGAACGTGTACAGCCATTTGGTCACCATCGAAGTCAGCGTTATACGCCGCACACACTAGCGGGTGAAGCTGAATCGCTTTACCTTCGATTAGTGTTGGTTCGAATGCTTGGATACCCAAACGGTGAAGTGTAGGTGCACGGTTAAGTAGTACCGGGTGTTCGCGGATAACGTCGTCTAGTACGTCCCAAACCTCCGGAGCTTCGCGCTCTACAAGCTTCTTAGCTGCTTTGATTGTTGTCGCAAGACCACGTGCTTCAAGCTTACCGTAGATAAACGGTTTAAATAGCTCAAGTGCCATCTTCTTAGGAAGACCACACTGGTGAAGACGTAGCGTTGGACCAACGGTAATTACAGAACGGCCTGAGTAGTCAACACGCTTACCAAGAAGGTTTTGACGGAAACGACCTTGCTTACCTTTGATCATGTCTGCAAGCGACTTAAGTGGACGCTTGTTAGAACCGGTAATCGCGCGACCACGACGTCCGTTATCTAGTAGCGCATCAACAGACTCTTGAAGCATACGCTTTTCGTTGCGTACGATAATGTCTGGAGCAGCAAGGTCTAGAAGACGCTTAAGACGGTTGTTACGGTTAATTACACGACGGTAAAGGTCGTTAAGGTCAGACGTTGCAAAACGGCCGCCATCTAGTGGTACTAGTGGACGTAAGTCTGGCGGAAGAACCGGCAGAACTGTCATTATCATCCACTCTGGCTTGTTACCAGACTGTTGGAATGACTCAAGCAACTTAAGACGCTTAGTAATTTTCTTACGCTTAGTTTCAGAGTTGATTGAAGGCAGCTCTTCACGCATAGCAGCTACGTCTGCGTCCACGTCTAACGCCTTAAGAAGGTCGAATATTGCTTCAGCACCCATCTTCGCATCAAACTCATCACCGTGCTCTTCAAGTGCATCCAAGTATTCTTCTTCGTTCAGAAGTTGACTGCGTTCAAGCGTCGTCATACCTGGCTCTGTAACCACGTATGATTCGAAATAAAGAACACGTTCAATATCACGAAGCGTCATATCAAGCATTAGACCGATACGAGACGGAAGTGATTTAAGGAACCAAATATGCGCAACCGGGCTTGCTAGCTCGATGTGACCCATACGCTCACGACGTACTTTGGTCAGTGTAACTTCAACGCCACACTTCTCACAGATAACACCACGGTGCTTAAGGCGCTTGTACTTACCGCAAAGACACTCGTAGTCTTTAACCGGACCAAAGATACGCGCACAGAACAGACCGTCACGCTCAGGTTTGAACGTACGGTAGTTAATTGTTTCAGGCTTTTTAACTTCACCAAATGACCATGAACGAATCATGTCAGGTGAAGACAGACCGATTCGAATATTATCGAATTCTTCGGTCTTGTTTTGTTGCTTTAGAAACTTTAATAAGTCTTTCACATTACTCTCCCAGCGGAGTCAGTCTCTAGAACCCGGCGCAAGCGCCGGGCCATCTCATAACATTACGCGGCGATTGCCGTATTACTTTTCTTCAAGCTCGATGTTGATACCCAACGAGCGAATTTCTTTAAGTAGTACGTTGAATGACTCTGGCATGCCAGGTTCCATTCTGTGGTCGCCATCGACGATGTTCTTGTACATCTTGGTACGGCCGTTAACGTCATCTGACTTAACGGTAAGCATTTCCTGAAGGGTATATGCTGCACCGTATGCTTCAAGTGCCCACACTTCCATCTCACCGAAGCGCTGACCACCAAACTGTGCTTTACCACCAAGAGGTTGCTGTGTAACAAGGCTGTAAGAACCCGTAGAACGCGCGTGCATTTTATCGTCTACTAAGTGGTTCAGTTTCAGCATGTACATGTAACCAACCGTTACTGGACGCTCAAATTCGCGACCGGTACGACCGTCAAACAAAGTAATCTGACCGCTTTCTGGAATATCAGCAAGCTTCAGCATTTCTTTGATTTCAGATTCACGAGCACCATCGAATACAGGTGTTGCTACAGGTACACCCTTACGAAGGTTTTCTGCCAAGCGGCGAACTTCGTGGTCAGTGAAGCTATCGATGTCGACTTCTTGATGATTCTCACCAAGCTCGTACACCTTCTTCAAGAACTCACGCAATTCAGCCAGCTCACGCTGCTCTTTAATCATGCGGTCAATCTTCACACCAAGACCGTGTGCAGCCATACCCAAGTGAGTTTCTAGGATCTGACCGATGTTCATACGAGACGGTACACCTAGTGGGTTTAGAACGATATCTACCGGCGTGCCGTCAGCATCGTATGGCATGTCTTCTACAGGCTGGATAGTCGAGATAACACCTTTGTTACCGTGACGTCCCGCCATTTTATCACCCGGTTGGATGTGACGCTTAACTGCAAGGTAAACCTTAACAATCTTAAGTACGCCAGGCGCTAGGTCATCACCTTGCGTGATCTTACGACGCTTAGTTTCAAACTTCTTATCGAAGTCAGCTTTAATTTCAGCGTGTTGATCAGCGATTTGGTCTAGCTCTAGCTGAGCATCTTCGCTGTTAAGTGCAATTTCAAACCACTTTTCACGGGGTAGGCTGTCAAGCTTAGCTTGGTCAACGCCAGCGCGTAACAATGCAGTTTGTGCACGACTAAAGATACCGTCTGCAAGAATTTCGAACTCGTCGGTAAGGTCTTTCTTAACCTGACGCAACTGCATATCTTCAATTTCTAGCGCTCGCTTGTCTTTCTCTACACCATCACGGGTAAATACTTGAACATCGATAACGGTACCGTGAACAGAGTTAGGTACACGTAGAGACGTATCTTTAACGTCAGACGCTTTTTCACCGAAGATTGCACGTAGTAGTTTTTCTTCTGGCGTAAGCTGAGTTTCACCTTTAGGCGTTACTTTACCTACTAAGATATCACCGCCTTTCACTTCCGCACCGATGTAAACAACACCTGATTCATCAAGCTTGCTTAGTGCAGATTCGCCCACGTTCGGGATATCAGAAGAAATTTCTTCTGGCCCAAGCTTAGTATCACGAGCGATACAGCTAAGCTCTTGAATGTGGATAGTGGTGAAACGGTCTTCCTGTGCTACACGCTCAGAAATAAGGATTGAATCCTCAAAGTTGTAACCATTCCAAGGCATGAACGCGATACGCATATTCTGGCCAAGTGCAAGGTCACCTAGGTCTGTTGAAGGACCGTCAGCTAGTACATCACCTGCAACAATCGGGTCGCCAACGTTACATGTAGGCTTCTGATTGATACACGTGTTTTGGTTAGAACGTGTGTACTTAGTCAGGTTGTAGATATCGATACCTGCTTCACCTGGAAGCATTTCATCTTCGTCTACCTTGATAACGATACGGCTGGCATCTACGTAATCAACCACACCACCACGCTTAGCAACTACAGTAACACCTGAGTCAACCGCGATGGTTCTTTCCATACCGGTACCAACTAACGGCTTATCAGCACGTAGTGTAGGTACTGCCTGACGTTGCATGTTCGCACCCATTAGTGCACGGTTCGCATCATCGTGCTCTAGGAATGGGATAATGCTTGCAGCAATTGAAACGATTTGCTGTGGCGAAACGTCCATGTACTTGATGTCTTCAGTCGGCATCAAAGTAGTTTCACCACGGTGACGACATGGGATTAGGTCGTCTACTAATTCGCCGTTCTCAGTTAACGCAATGTTAGCCTGAGCGATTGCGAATTGACCTTCTTCAATTGCAGATAAGTAATCGATTTCGTCTGTTACCACACCGTCAACAATGCGACGGAAAGGTGTTTCAAGGAAACCAAAGTCATTGGTGCGCGCGAAGCTTGCCAATGAGTTGATAAGACCGATGTTCGGGCCTTCAGGCGTTTCGATTGGACATAGACGACCATAGTGAGTCGGGTGTACGTCTCGAACCTCGAAGCCTGCACGTTCACGTGTTAGACCACCCGGGCCTAATGCAGAAATACGACGCTTGTGCGTTACTTCTGATAGCGGGTTGTTTTGGTCCATGAACTGAGAAAGCTGAGATGAACCGAAGAACTCTTTAACCGCAGCCGAAATAGGCTTAGCGTTAATAAGATCCTGAGGCATCACGTTGTCCAGATCACCTAAGCTTAGGCGCTCCTTCACTGCACGTTCTACACGTACAAGACCAACACGGAACTGGTTCTCTGCCATTTCACCTACAGAACGAATACGACGGTTTCCAAGGTGATCGATATCATCAACTTCATCTTTACCGTCACGAATCATTATTAACTGCTTCATTACAGAAATAATGTCTTCTTTATCTAATGTACCCGAACCGATAAGCTCTTCACGACCTAAACGGCGGTTGAACTTCATACGACCAACAGAAGAAAGGTCATAACGTTCTTCAGAGAAGAACAAGTTATCGAACAAGGTTTCTGCTGCATCTTTAGTCGGTGGCTCACCAGGACGCATCATACGATAGATTTCAACTAGCGCTTCGAGGCGGTTAGTTGAAGAATCGATACGCAGTGTGTCTGAAATGTATGAACCGTGGTCTAACTCATTGATGTAAAGTGTTTCGAACTCTTTAATACCCGCTTGGCTAAGCGCCGCTAGGTTTTCCAAAGTTAGTTCATCATTAGCAGTTACTATCACTTCGCCGGTGTCTTCGTTTACATAAGTAGCAGCAAACACGCGGCCGATTAGGTAATCTGCCGGAACTTCAAGTTCTGTAAGACCCGCTTTTTCAAGTGCACGAGTGTGACGTGCCGAGATACGACGACCTGACTCAACAACGACATTTCCTTCGCCATCAATGATATCGAACTGAGCCGTTTCACCACGAAGGCGATCCGGAACCACTTCCATCATCAGCTTGTCTTTGCTGATACGCACATTAACTTTTTCGAAGAAGGTGTCTAGAATCTCTTCAGACGTCATCTCCAACGCACGTAGAATAATAGTTGCTGGCAACTTACGACGGCGGTCAATACGTACAAACAGGTTATCTTTCGGGTCAAACTCAAAGTCTAACCACGAACCACGGTAAGGGATTACACGTGCGTTATATAGCACTTTACCTGACGAGTGGGTTTTACCTTTGTCATGATCAAAGAATACACCAGGTGAACGGTGCAGCTGTGACACGATAACACGCTCTGTACCATTGATAACGAACGTACCGTTCTCTGTCATCAACGGGATTTCGCCCATGTACACTTCTTGTTCTTTAATATCTTTTACGGTACCTGGGGCAGCGTCTTTATCGAACAACACTAACCGTAGTTTTACTCTTAACGGAGCAGAGAAAGTTACGCCACGAATTTGACATTCTTTAACGTCGAAAACGGGCTCTCCCAGGCGGTAGCTTACATACTGAAGCTCTGAACTACCTGAGTAGCTTTTAATTGGAAAAACGGAACGAAATGCTGCTTCCAAACCGTATTGAGCATCTGCGTCGATCTCAATAAACTTTTTGAAAGAATCAAGCTGAATTGAAAGAAGGTATGGAATTTCCAATACCTGTGGGCGTTTGCCAAAATCCTTACGGATACGTTTCTTTTCGCTATAAGAGTAAACCATGGGTTCCTCAGCCTGCTGATTTATGACCCAACCTGCTGCAAAATGCTTTAAAACGCGTGCTATGGGCTAAAAGCTGCGTTTCAAATGGCGCACTAAGCAACAAACTTCCACAACCCTTTTTCGGGCAGATACACCAGCATACAACAAAATTTAACCAATTATTAGTTAACTTGTTGGATTTTTATGCTTTTTATGGGTATGTCCGATTGGCGCTTTTACGTAATGTAGTCAGGGTTAGAATCTACACACTATACAGCGCAAAAAGGCTGGTGGTTCAAAAAACCACCAGCCTTGCCGTCTCAGGCAATAATCTGACTAAGTCAGATTACTTGATTTCTACTGCTGCACCAGCTTCTTCAAGCTCTTTCTTAAGTGCTTCAGCTTCATCTTTGCTTACGCCTTCTTTGATAGCTTTAGGAGCAGATTCAACTACTTCTTTAGCTTCTTTAAGACCTAGGCCAGTCGCGCCGCGAACTGCTTTGATAACTGCAACTTTGTTAGCGCCGAATGAAGTCATTACAACGTCGAACTCAGTTTGTTCTTCAGCAGCAGCTGCTTCACCAGCTACAGCAGGACCAGCAACAGCAACAGCTGCAGCAGATACGTTGAATTTTTCTTCAGCCGCTTCGATAAGTTCAACCAGTTCCATTACCGGCATTTCAGCGATTGCGTTTAAGATATCTTCTTTAGTTAGAGCCATGTTCTCTAAACTCCTGGGTATAAAATGTTAAAAAAATCAATATGCCAAAAACGCCAATTACTTGGTGTCTTTGACCGCCGCCAATACGCGCACAAACTTGCCAGGAACTTCGTTGATTGTTTGAACGAATTTCCCAACTGGTGCTTTGAAGGTTGCAAGTAGTTTCGCAAGCGCTTCGTCGCGGGTAGGTAGTGCTGCAACTGCGTCCAATTTCTCTGGACCAAGAAGACCGCTACCAATTGAAAGTGCAGTAACTTTAAGCTTATCGTTAGTCTTACCGAAGTCTTTGAAAAGACGTGCCGCACCGCCTGGTGCGTCGATAGAGAAACCATAGATAAGCGGACCAGTTAAGGCGCTATCTAAGTCTGCAAATTGACTGTCGGCTAGAGCGCGTTTTGCAAGAGTATTACGTACAACTTTTAGGTATACGCCTTGCTCACGAGCTTTAACACGTAGGTCAGTCAGTTCACTAACTTCCATCCCACGGTATTCAGCAACGGCTACGGATAGAGCGCGAGACGCAACATCAGAAATTTCTGCTACGATCTCTTTTTTTGCTGCTAAACCTAGTGCCACTGAGTTCACCTCTTTGTATCTGACTTTGTTTGTAGTTAACTACTCACGCCATCAGGGTTCACAGATTGATACCAACCCTCATGGTTGATACCGCTCTACGGTGTTTGTTACCCCAGAGAGTCTGAGTCAAACCACCGTCTGCGCAGGTTGTTGTATTAAGCAGTGTGTTGACTGTGAAAGTTCTCTTACCTCTTTCACCACACCGCACCTGCGGTCTTGGACGGGAGCTGCTTATTAGCACTGCTAATTTACACAGCTCCAACCCATAACCTTTAAGAGATTTCGATGAGCCTATGCTCAGCGAAATTAAAGACCTACAGAAGCCTTATCAAGAGCAACACCAGCACCCATTGTAGTGCTTAGGCTGATCTTCTTGATATATGTACCTTTAGCAGAAGAAGGCTTAGCTTTCTTCAGTGCTTCAAGTAACGCTTCAAGGTTTTCTTGAATTTGGTTCGCTTCGAACGCAATCTTACCGATGCTAGCATGGATTATACCGTTCTTATCGTTACGGTAGCGTACCTGACCAGCTTTAGCGTTCTTAACTGCCGTTGCAACGTCAGGCGTTACAGTGCCAGTTTTAGGGTTAGGCATAAGGCCACGTGGACCTAGAATTTGACCAAGCTGACCAACAACACGCATTGCGTCTGGGCTAGCAACTACTACGTCAAAGTTCATTTCGCCTTTCTTAACTTGCTCAGCTAGGTCGTCCATACCAACGATGTCCGCACCCGCTTCTTTAGCAGCTTCAGCATTTGCACCTTGAGTGAATACTGCAACGCGAACGTCTTTACCAGTGCCGTTAGGTAGTACAGTTGCACCACGAACGTTTTGGTCAGATTTCTTCGCATCGATACCAAGGTTAACAGATACGTCAACGCTTTCTGCGAACTTAGCTGTTGCTAGTTCTTTAAGAAGCGCTACTGCTTCATTGATTTCGTACTCTTTGCTTGAATCTACTTTTTCGCGGATCAGGCGAGCGCGTTTAGTTAATTTAGCCATTCGATTAGTCCTCTACGTTCAAGCCCATTGAGCGAGCAGAACCCGCGATAGTACGTACCGCTGCATCTAAGTCAGCTGCAGTAAGGTCTGGCTCTTTAGTTTTAGCAATCTCTTCCAACTGAGCGCGAGTAACAGTACCCACTTTTTCAGTGTTAGGACGACCAGAACCGCTCTTGATGCCAGCTGCTTTCTTAAGCAGGTAAGACGCAGGAGGAGTCTTTGTTTCGAACGTGAAAGAACGATCTTCGTATACCGTAATTTCTACTGGTACCGGAGCGCCTTTCTCAAGACTTTCTGTTTTCGCGTTGAAAGCCTTACAGAATTCCATGATGTTCACACCGTGCTGACCTAGTGCAGGACCAACCGGTGGACTTGGGTTAGCAGCGCCAGCTGCAACCTGAAGCTTAATAATACCGCTTACTTTTTTAGCCATTTTACATGCTCTCTTGTTTGGGTCTAACGCCTCGCAAATACAGAGATTATTTGCTCAATCGGCTTCCCGTTTCCGTTTAAAAGGGCGCGCATTATATAAGGTGATTAATTACTATGCAAGGGCTATTTAGAATAAAAAACCATCGAAAGGTCAGTATTTTTGCGCTGTCGCCTTTTCATTGGCAATGAGATGCGAAGAGTACTCCCTTCAAGACTAAAATGTTTAAAGTATTGTTCTTTGGAAAGCAACTTTTGGCCTTTACAGGACATTAATCAATTTGCAGGTGATTGAGAAGTAAGTTGCTGCGTATTTAGCAAGATAAAAGTGAATAGTCATTCTTTACACAGTTAAAGTTCATTGTTGGCGTGCGGTCTCTTCAGTTAAAACCTATCACTTAGAGTCTGTAGACAATTTGAAATGGCTTCCACTACATCTATGAACTTTGGCGATTTCCCTTTAGTTTCATGTGTACTTGATAAATTGATCACGCCCATTGCTCTTTGCTTTGTAAAGCGCCTTATCAGCTTTGGCTATGGCATCTTCAGGCGATAAAGCCGTTGATAGTGAGCAGTACCCAGCGCTGGCGGTCATTCTAAGAGTTTCTCCACTGGTTTTAACTACACTATCTCGTAATTTTTTCATTGCTCTAGAGAGAAACAGCGCCGCTTCATCTTCTGTACAGTTGCTAAGAATCACCATAAACTCTTCTCCCCCCCAGCGGCCTACAATATCGGCAGCACGAGCCTCACCTTCTAGACAAGATGCAAATACTCTCAACGCCATATCACCAGAGTCATGACCATACACATCGTTAATTTTTTTGAAGTGGTCTATGTCAAAAAGGACTATTACTGCATCTTCGCTACTTCTTTTCGTTGAATGCCATTGATATTCTAGAAAAGTGTTTAAAAAACGGCGGTTCTTCAACCCTGTTAGTTCATCTGTTGTTGCTTTGAGGGAGGCAATACGTGCTTTTCTAGCGTGATTAAGCTCAGCCTTTTGCATCTCCTTCAAGCGGGACGTGATTTTAAGTAAATGTTCATCAAGCTGCACAAGCATTGCCGCTGGTAATCCAGACTCTTTATAACGCAGCGCGGATATATAGCCTGGTACGCTTTTTTGAACACCGCAACTGTCAAGTTCCAACTTCAACTTAACAGGGAATAAACCAGTTCTCTTTGTAGCTATTGTCGCTACTTCCAGAATATTCTCAGTATCGTAGACAGTAGATGTGAGGCAAAAAATTTGTTGAATATTGTCTTTGGTAATGACTTTTGGCACTTTAGAGTAAAATTGGCGATTGTAATTGAGTATCTCTCCATCCATGGCCGCTATAACAGCAGGCTCAGTAATATTGTCCAGTAAAGAACGAAGACTCACATCGTCAACCATCTTGGCGTGGTCAACTGAAATACTCATTAAGTCCTCCCATATCATCGCTCTTTGGCTCTAAATGAATAACTATGTGGCAGTGGCCATCTCCATTTGCAATCGTCTTTTTCAATTCAACAGCGGCATACGAAAATTCCGTTGACACAATTTTTCCAAAGACATTCGCCGTCATTGAGCAAAGCGGACGTTTGCCCACGACATTTACACCAAATGGACATTTGGTATTGAGCAAAACAATAGCATTTTCAGAAACCTCAGATACCCGAAACCGTCCCCCTATTCTTCGCTTTAAATCAACTAAAACATGGGCAATAGTATCTAAAGTCATGGCCTCATCATTTATCTCAACCTTGTATTTGTTGTACAGCAGCTCTCCCACTTTATCAGCAACCATACCGATGAAACTTTTCGACTCTTCATATCCAATAACGTCCTCTAAAAGCTTTTCAAGCTCCAGCAAGATAGTTTGATGAAATGAGCTAGCGTCAATATCAATATTTTTGCATGCTATTCGATTTGCAACATTTAGCTCTGTCATGTCCGCCCCTTAATTTATACTTTAGTTGTAGAGCATGATGGTTAAATAATCAACAACCAGATGTCGTAGTCCACGGTGTTTGAGTAATTAAGTGGGCTCGTTCTAATACAAAAAATGTGAGAAGAAGGTTATTCGCGCGTGGAAAACGCTATTTGCGAATATATCGCGGGGCAGTGGGCGTATCTCATCGTAGTGCTTAGGTCTATTACCCTAGGACAGACAAACGGAGAGCATAAAAAAAGCCCCTAGACAGGGGCTTTCAAATAAAATCATGATAGAGACAGGCTTTAGCCTTTCTCTACCTGACCAAATTCTAAATCTACTGGTGTAGAACGACCGAAGATAAGTACCGATACTTTTACGCGGCTCTTTTCGTAGTCTACTTCTTCTACCACACCGTTGAAGTCTGCAAATGGACCGTCTGTAACGCGAACCACTTCGCCAGGCTCGAACAATGTTTTTGGTCTTGGCTTATCAACATTTTCTTCAAGGCGATTTAGGATAGCGTCTGCTTCTTTTTGCGTAATTGGCATAGGACGATCTGACGTACCGCCGATGAAGCCCAATACGCGAGGAACGCTTTTCACTAAGTGCCATGACTCTTCGGTCATCGCCATTTCTACCAATACATAACCCGGGTAGAACTTACGCTCTGATTTACGCTTTTGACCTGCACGCATTTCAACGACTTCTTCTGTTGGTACTAGTACCTGACCGAAGTAGTCTTCCATGTTGTGCATTTTAATATATTCAAGCAGCGTCTTCTTAACGCGAGCTTCGTATTGCGAATAGGCTTGAACTACGTACCATCTTTTCTTTACTGCTTCTTCTTCAGACATACGTTTATGCTCCTATTCCAGTAATAAAGCCAACTACACGAACGATGATGCCGTCTAGTCCCCATAAAATTAGTGCCATAACTAACGTCGCTGCAAGTACGATAAGCGTAGTTTGGTTCGCCTCTTGACGGGTTGGCCATACTACTTTGCGAACTTCTATGCGAGACTCTTTAGCAAAGCTCAAGAAGGTACTACCTTTTTCGGTAGTTGCTGCGATGAAACCAGCTATACCAACTACTACTACAATCGCGATGGCACGGTATAGTACCGAGATCTCACCGTACATTGTGTTAGCGGTTACTAAACCGGCAAGCAGTGCAAAAACCACTACCCATTTAAACATGTCCAATGCATTGGACTGATTTTCCGTCTTTTCGCTCATGTTACGATCCTAGCACTACAGCGTCGTTGTTTTACGCACTTATTCAATGCGCAATTTAAAATTCTTCGTTTAAGTAAATTTGGCAGGGGTGGAGGGACTCGAACCCCCAACCATCGGTTTTGGAGACCGCTGTTCTACCAATTCGAACTACACCCCTGTGGTGTCTACATCACAAAATTTACTTACACTGCCCTTGGGAGTTGTGCGTCTTTTCTAAGGAAAGTGCGGTATCGCAAGGGAGGGACGCGTATTATACTTAACCACTTTCAAGATACAAGCGGTTTATCGCTCCCAAATGCTCTTCCCATTATTTCTTTCTAAGATTATTCTACCCCAATGAAACCACCGGTTTGATGCGCCCACAGCTTCGCATAAATACCATTATGAGCAATGAGTTCGGCATGTGTGCCCTGCTCTACAATATTGCCTTTATCGAGCACCAACAACCGGTCCATTTGCGCTATCGTCGACAAGCGATGTGCAATAGCGAGCACGGTTTTGCCCTCCATTACTTTGTCTAGACAAGCTTGAATGGCCGCCTCGACTTCTGAATCCAATGCAGATGTCGCTTCGTCTAGTACAAGCACAGGCGCATCTTTCAGCAATACCCGAGCAATCGCAATTCGCTGTCGCTGCCCACCAGAAAGTTTCACACCCCGCTCGCCTACATGGGCGTCGTATCCTGTTCTTCCGTGACTATCGGTGAGGGTTAGAATAAAGTCATGTGCTTCGGCCTGCTTGGCAGCGCGGATCATGTCTTCTTCTGTCGCATCCGTGCGACCGTAAAGGATGTTGTCGCGCACCGAACGATGCATAAGCGAGGTATCTTGTGTCACCATACTGATTTTGGCACGCAGGGTTTCTTGCCCAACCTGAGTGATATCTTGTCCATCAATAATGATGCGGCCGCTTTGGGTGTCGTAAAAACGCATAAGTAAATTTACCAAGGTCGATTTACCTGCACCAGATCGCCCCACTAAGCCAACTTTCTCCCCTGGCTTAATGCTTAAATCCAAGTGAGAAAAGACATCGATAGGTTTATCATCAGCACCAGAATACGAGAAGTTCACATCATCAAACGTAATACCGCCACCGCTAACTTTAAGTGCATTTGCCTCGGGTTTGTCTTTAACCGCGATAGGTTGAGCCAGCGTATTCATGCCGTCCTGCACTGTGCCCAAGTTTTCAAATAAGCCTGATACTTCCCACATTACCCAATGCGACATTCCGTTTAGGCGAAGACATAAGCTTATTGCAATGGCAATATCTCCAGGGCTTGCGATGTTTTCCATCCACAAATAAATAGATAGAGCGCCAATGGTGAAAATAAGAATGGCGTTAGCCATTTCCACACAAAATTCCAATACGGTGACCAAACGCATTTGCGGGTAAACCGTTTTAAGAAAACCATCCATGCTCTCTTTTGCGTAATCCGCTTCACGGCGACTATGTGAAAACAGCTTTACCGTTGTGATATTGGTATAGCTGTCAACAATACGCCCCGTCATTAATGAACGCGCATCCGCTTGTTTTTGTGATACTTCTTTTAGTTTAGGCACCAGCACTTTTAAGATGCCAATGTACACAAAGAACCACACGATAAGCGGCATGGCTAGGCGCCAGTCAGTGCTGAAAATAAGCACAACCATTGAGATAAAATAAACACTTATATATACCAGCAAGTCGAGAACTTTAGTCACGGTCTCTCTCACTGATAGTGCGGTTTGCATTACCTTAGTGGCAACACGTCCGGCAAATTCATCGTGGAAGAACGTTAAGCTTTGCCCCAGCAAGTAGCGGTGCGCCTGCCATCGAATACGCATTGGGTAGTTCCCCATCAACGACTGACGGGAAAATAAGGAGCGAAGCAAAATAAACAGGGGAATTAGTACAAGTACGGTAACTCCCATTCCTATAAGTGTAAACTTTTGGTCGGCTAAGAATGTTTCGCGATTTTGCTCGGAAAACCAATCCACTAGCTGTCCTAAGAAACCAAACAATGCCACTTCTAGCATGGCAACAATTGCACTTAGCACGGAAACGGTGAGGATTACGCCCCACATACCTTTGGTATAATACTTACAAAAAGCAACAATGCCTTGCGGTGGTTGGGTAGGTGGCGTATCAGGGAAAGGCTGGGTAAGCTTTTCAAAAAATGAAAACATGTAAAACTCGTTTATTGTTCAGTGACAGAGCACATTTACGCATGCCCCAAAATGCTAGGTCACAATTCTACACGATATAAAAACGCGTGTTGAACTTTGCGTCATGTTTTACCGCAAAGTTCACTTAAAGTTGGTTAATATTTTGTAGAAACAAGGGCTGATTTGCTTCTCTTTTACTGTGTTAGAAAGCTCATGACCACGCCCGTTTATAGAACACTTGGTCATGGCTGCTAAACAAAGAGAAGCTGTTAGGTGGTTTGACTGAACAACCAGCCTCAATTAGATAATGTTGTAAACCGCTGGCAGTGACACAGACAAACACGGTTCGTTTAATGGGTAAGACTACTCGTTTGTATATCCGAGTTCAGTCAGAATACTCTCCACTTTTTTGACGTGCTCGGCCTGCCATTGCGCTAACGTCATAGCCCCGTCTTTCTCGGCCCGCTTTTTAGCAGTGTCAAAGGCCGTTAATGCATCCGCTTTTGGAATAACAGCAATACCCTCCTCGTCTGCCACGATAATGTCACCTGCGTTAACTACAACACCACCGCAGCTCACTGGTTCATTCAGCGGCGAAATGCATTTCTTGGCACCCGGCTTAGGTATTACACCGCGAGCAAACACGGGAAATTTGTTTTCACGTGTTTCTGCAATATCACGAATCACACCGTCAATAACAAAACCTTTGATCCCGCGAGCCTGCGCAATTGCACACACATTACCACCAGCGACAGCGAACTTGTCATCGGCCTCTACAACAATAATGTCACCAGGGCTTGCGCGATAAATTGCCGCATGGAGCATAAGATGGTCTCCTGGTTCACATTTTACGGTGAAAGCAGGGCCAGCTATACGCGGGATACCTTCCCATAAAGGTTTTATGGCGTAATCCATAAACTGGTGTCTTGGAAGCGCATCTGCGTATTCGCAAGGCGAGACGCTGTCAAAAGGGATATTGTCTAATTCCATTGCCTTTCCTGTCTTTTTTCTGGTGAGAGAAATCACTATAACGAAATTGTGACCCCAAGTTGTTACAAGCTGTGTATTTTCACTATAAACACTTTTTCTGTCAGCACTGCCATGCTAAAAACATGTGTGAATATAAAAGGCGAGTAGGTTTTTCAGGTTCTTAACCTTTTAAGCAAATGAGAGAGCTATAGCCTCGAGCCAAAAACAAATTAACGGTAGATGTCACCACTACCGATAAAATAAAAAGGAAAAACTCGACATGTTACGTAGCGTTCTAAGCTTAAGCGTGGCGCTGGCCTTAACGGCTTGTAGCCCACAAAATTCGTCCACAGAACAACAGACACAAAGCGCGGCCACTAAAGAGGCTCAACAGCAGCTTTCCTCAGGTGTCATAAAAGAAAATATGGACTTGTCTGTTGACCCAGGTGATGACTTTTTCCGCTATGTAAACGGCAAATGGTTTGATAATTTTGAAATACCAGCAGATAAATCGAGCTACGGCTCTTTCGTGATCCTTCGCGATGAAGCACAAGATCACGTAATGGACATTATAAAATCATCTGCCGAAGGTGACTTTAAAGCGGGAAGCGACGAACAGAAAGTGGGAGATTTCTACCGTGCCTATATGGACATGGAGACCCGCAACGAGCTTGGCACGACGCCGCTAAAACCTGAGCTATCCAAGATTTATGCTATTGAAGATTATACCGACCTTGCCGAGTACTTCGCATACGCTGCTCGCTATGGCTACGGCACACCATTTAGCCTAACCCAATATCCAGATCTTAAATCGCCGAAAGAATATTTGATGTATACGTGGCAGTCGGGACTGGGGCTTCCTGAGCGCGAGTACTATTTCAAGGACGATGAGACGTCACAAACCATTCGTGATGCCTACGTTAAACATATCCAAACCATGTTTGAGCTAGCGGGCTTCGAGGCGCCTAAAGAAAGCGCAGATATGCTCTTCGCGCTAGAAACGAAGATTGCTCAACTGCACATGAAAAAAGAGCAAGCCCGTAACTTTGCTGCCAATTACAACAAGCTAAACATTGAAGAGCTCAAAGCCTTAATGCCTAAGTTCGACTGGGACGCTTACCTTTCTGAAGCTAACATTAGCGACATTCCTTCACTCGGCATTTTACAAAAAGACTACATGCAAAACATTGATGGCGTTATTGCTGAAACCTCACTTGAGGACTGGAAGACGTTTCTTAAATGGGGCTTGTTAAATGCGTCTGCCGGCCGTCTGAACGCCGAACTCGATGAAGCAAACTTTAACTTCTACAGCAAAGTGCTTCGCGGCGTAGAAGAGCAGCAGCCACAATGGCGTCGTGCAGTGAGCCTTTCAAATGCCCACGTTGGTGAACTTATCGGTAAGGTCTATGTAAAACAGCACTTCCCGCCAGAAGCGAAAGACCGCATGATGGAAATGGTTAACAACCTGCTGTTGGCTTACAAAGAAAGTATTGAAAATCTTGATTGGATGACAGATGAAACTCGTGCGCAAGCGCTGGACAAATTGTCTAAGTTTACCGTGAAAATTGGTTACCCAGACCAGTGGAGAGATTATTCAGCTCTGACGGTTAATGCCAGTGACCTATTTGGAAATTTAAAGCGTTCTTCAGATGTGCTATACGAGGAAATGTTGAAGAAACAAGGTGGCCCAGTGTGGACCCATGAATGGGGCATGACCCCACAAACCGTTAATGCCTACTACAACCCACCGCTAAACGAAATTGTATTCCCTGCGGCTATCCTGCAACCTCCGTTCTTTGATATGAACGCAGAAGATGCGGTTAACTACGGTGGTATTGGCGCGGTAATTGGTCACGAAATTGGCCATGGTTTTGATGATTCAGGGTCAACTTTCGACGGTGACGGCGTTCTGAGAAACTGGTGGACTGATGAAGATCGGGGCGAGTTTGAAGCACGCACTGCAAACTTAATTGAACAGTATAATCAGTTTGAAGTGCTGCCTGATTTGCACGTAAACGGTGAATATACCTTAGGTGAAAACATCGGCGACCTTGGCGGCATCAGCATCGCACTTAAAGCTTATCATCTGTCTCTTGATGGTGAGGAAGCGCCTGAACTAGATGGTTTCACTGGCGATCAGCGTGTATTCATTGGTTACGGCCAAGTGTGGGCCAGCAAATACCGTGAAGAAGCCTTGCGCAGCCAAGTACAAACCGATACTCATTCGCCTACCAAGTTCCGCACTAACGGTGCTGTGCGCAACGTGCCTGAATTCTACGAAGCGTTTAACGTGACCGAAGAAGATGCGTTGTATTTACCACCAGAAGAACGCGTGAAAATTTGGTAATTTGCACACATAACCATGCGTAGATAATACGACAGTTAAAGCCCCATGTTTTGTTCGTCAAACTGGGGCTTTTTTGTGGTGTAACAAAAATAGAATTAAGCTGTTTTAGATAACTAAATATGAATGTAAGAGCAACTATCGTTTTTATGATCTTGGCGCTGCTTTACCTAGCGACGCTGCCGTTTTCGCCTTATGCCGCACAATTTCTACCTAAGGCGCTTCCCATTGGTGTACTGATGGTATTTGCGTTCATAAAGCTTGATAGTACGCCGCGATATGTCGTGTTGGCTGCACTACTTTTTAGCATGGCTGGAGATATCAGTCTGGCTATACCGTTTGAGGAAAGTTTTATAACTGGATTATCGTGCTTTTTCCTCGCGCATTTATCCTACGCCGTATGCTTTGCTTCGCTGTATTGCCGTCAACAAAGAATACACACCGACAATGTTATTTCGCACAAAACTAAGTGGCTAGTTAGTATTATTATCGTTAGTTTCGCCACGCTGATGGCTGCCCATATCCTGCCAGCATCGAAAAGCTTATTTTACCCTGTCGTCGCCTATATTAGCGTTATCACGGTAATGGGATTAGCCGCAGTGTGCCTAGCACGAACCAAACTAATTATAACTGGCGCTATGCTTTTTGTGACCTCAGATGCCATTCTCGCCCAGTCGGTTTTTAAAACGCCGCTTCCACTATCAGCCTTTTGGGTTATGACGACGTATTATGCCGCGCAATATTGTTTAACGGTGGGCCTTACTAGCGCGTTCTTACGAAAAGAGACAAGGTAGGATTAGTTAGACAACGACGTTAAAACGTCTAGCGCCACATCGACTTTTTCAGCTGGCACAAAAATATGGTCATGGTAGTACGCGGCCACCACGTTTGCGCTAATTCCTGCATTACCCAGTGCGGTGGACATAGCTGCGGTCATGCCTACCGCATCCAAACTTGAATGCACTTCACACGTTATACAGCGGTAGTAGCCTTCAAATTGCAGATTAGCTTGCTTGGCCGCAGTCACTGGCAGGATGAGCGTTGTGCCCTCCCGTTCCTGAAACATACCTTTAGCCACCGAGACAAGCGTGCTTGATAACTTGTCGGCAGGCAGTGTAGTGAAAACATAATTTTCACTACTCGCCACGGGATTTAAGTTTTTAAGTAACACGCTTAAGTCGGTTTCAGCTATCACGCTACGCTCTTTTAGTTTAACGCTATGGTTTGTTTAAAGCTTTTTAGCTCTAATACGCTTCCCTTTAATTTTACCCTCTCGAAACTGCGTCATGGCTTTTTTCACGCTACGCGCTTTTACAGCGACAAAACTCATACTGTTTTGAACTGCGATTTTGCCTAGGTCATCGCCAGGAATCCCCGCATCTTTGGTCAGCGCCCCAACTAAATCACCAGGACGAAGTTTTTCTTTTTTACCTGCACTTAATGAAATACAGGTGAACTCAGGCTGAGTAATTTTGTTTTTATGGAACCGTAAACTTTGCGCGCCTTTAAGTGGAATGTCGCTTTCCTGTAGCACTTCTATTTTTCTTAAAAAATGCTCTTCCTCTTCACTTACCAGAGTGATAGCCATGCCTTTTGCACCTGCTCGCGCTGTGCGTCCTATCCGGTGAATATGGGTTTCAGGCTCTTCGCTCACGGTGTAGTTTATAACACAGGCAACATCGTCTATATCTAATCCACGGGCTGCTACATCCGTAGCAACAAGCACTTGCAATGAGTCGCTAGCAAACTGCATCAACACAGAGGTTCTTTGATGCTGCTCCATATCCCCCTGAAGCCCTTTCGCACTAAAACCGTCTTCAATTAATTCATCTACAACGTCATTGACCTGAGTTTTACGGTTACAGAAAACAATGGCATTTTTAGGCTGATATTCCGTCAACACCGCTTTAAGTGCCTGCGTGCGCGTGTGAGGTAATACGTTATAGCCCAGCTGAGTTATTGCAGGCTTATTCTCTTGAGATTCTACTTTGCAAGTTACCGGATTATGCAGGTACTGCTTAGCCACACGCTCAATTTGTTCGGTGAAGGTGGCAGAGAACAACAGAGTTTGTACCTGCTTTGGCGTTTGACCAAAAATAACCCGCAGGTCATCTTCAAACCCCATGTCTAACATGCGGTCCGCCTCATCAAGAACCCGCAATTTTACATTACGTAAATCAATGCGGCGTTTCTCAACGTGATCCATTACGCGGCCTGGCGTGCCTACAATGATATGCGGGCTATGTTTAAGCGATTGAATTTGCGGCCCCATCGGCTGACCACCACACAAGGTGGTCACCTTGATGTTACCGATATCTTTTGCCGCAGTACGGCACTGTTGCGCGACTTGTTCAGCCAGTTCTCGCGTAGGGCAAAGCATAATTGCTTGTGTGGTGAAGTCATTCACTTCTATCTGCTGCAACGCGGGGATCACGAAGCACAGCGTTTTGCCACTGCCGGTCTGGGCCTGACCGATAACATCTTTACCCTGCAATGCCTCTGGGAGTGACTGCGACTGTATGGGAGAGAGCTGGTGTATACCTTGTGAGTCTAGCGCCTTTGCGATGGCGGGATTTATATCTAATTGCTTTACTGTTTCAACTGTCATTAATTTGGGTTCCAAAGGTGCACTACACCATGTTCGGTATGATGAGCTATGCCGTATTCTTGGGACACCATGTCACTCCATGAAGAAAGCCGCTCATTAAATTCATCACTCATTTTCACATCGGCCGCCGCTAACTTGAGCTTTTCTAAAACCAAAACACAGGTGTCTTTCTTGGATAGTGCTAGGTAGGCCGTTGAGATATCGTACTTACTTGAAAGTGTTATTGTCTCACATTTAAACTCATTTGGATTGCATCCAAAGTCAATCGCGCCCTGAGAACCGAAAATCGTATCTATTTCGTTGTTAAATAATGCTTCAACTAGCTCATTCCAAGAGTCATAGGCGCTTACTTTAAATCCATTTTCAAGGGCAACGTTATAGCGATAGTCTTCTAATAGCGTCCCTACTCTGAATGTTCGCGGTACATCATCAAAGCTTTCAAAATGGGGTTTATTTATGCCGAAGAGCCCGTGCAGATTGCGTGACACCGGCGTTATCCAGTGAAACACATCGTCTCTCTCTTCCGTACGAATAACGGCAAAAACCAAAACGTTCGATTTAGACATCGCCTCTTTAGCAATGCGCTTCCAAGGTGCCGACAATATATCTTGTGGCGAGGAAATTTCTTTGAGAACGCTATTAACAAGGTCGGCAGCGATGCCTTTTAACTTGCCCCGCTCCCCCTTTTCAGAAAAGAGTGGAACCACGTCTGCAATTACCCAAAGGTTGCTTGCATCAGCATCCAACTGACCTACTAGACTCAAAAGACCATAGGCTAGCTCTATCTCGGAAAAGCTCACTGACAGCGTAGATTTCACATTATTAGCAAGCAGGTGAAAGCCCTCAGAGTTTTTATACTCACTAATTTTTTCGCTTACGCGTTCTGCAAATTGGAAAGAGGTGGAATTTTTATCGATAGCAATATAGCTGACCGCGACTTCTTTTAGCTGATTCCCTGCGTTCGGCGTACAGGGCACGGTCTCGCCACACTCAAAAGCAAACAATGGAGATATCCAATAATACTCCCGCTCATTATCTGCCGTTCTAATTAGATTAAGATAGAGACGAGGGCTCGCCTGCTCTTCATCTGACATAGGTAGCAGCTCAGTTTGCTCCGATGATAAGGCATTTTCCAGCACCATACGGGCATACTCATCGATGCTTTCTCGCAGAGGTTGAGAAAACACATTTTGCAAGTCATGGGTATCGGACTGAATAAGAACCTGTGCCCTTGCAGAATTGATCCACAGGGCACTTAAACAAGCAATGAGTACAATTAGGCTTGGAAAGCCTTTTCTAGTTTCCATTGTAACGTTTGTCCGGCGAAGAATGGGACCATATCGGTGCCATCAGCTAAGGTAACTTGTTCTGGCACCATCCACGACTCTTTAACTAATGTCATTGTAGTTGTATTTCGCGGTAAACCATAAAAATCTGCACCATAATGGCTGGCAAAGCCTTCTAGTTTGTCTATTGCGCCTAGCTGTTCAAACACTTCTGCGTAAAGCTCAATTGCCGACCACGCACTGTAACAACCCGCACAGCCACATGCATTTTCCTTTTTGTGTTTCGCGTGAGGTGCTGAATCTGTTCCTAGAAAAAACTTTTTATTGCCGCTTGCCACCATATCACGAAGCGCTTTTTGATGAGTATTGCGTTTAAGTACTGGCAAACAATAATTGTGTGGTCGTACTCCACCCACGAGAAGGTCGTTGCGATTTAGTAATAAATGCTGAGGGGTGATGGTGGCTCCAACAAAGTCACTCGCGCTTGCAACAAAACTTGCCGCATCTGCGGTCGTAATATGCTCAAACACTACTTTTAGTTTTGGAAACGCCTCAACGATTGGGCCTAGGTGTGTATCGATAAACACTTTTTCACGATCGAAAATGTCGATGTGGTGCTCTGTCACTTCACCGTGAATGAGTAGCAACAAACCTTGTTCTTGCATCGCTTGGAATACAGGGTACAAAGCCTGAATACCTTTTACTGCCGCGTCAGAATTCGTCGTTGCTCCCGCAGGATACAACTTGCACGCCGTGACACCGGCTTGCTTGGCGTCAACAATATCTTGAGGTGTTGTTTGATTAGTAAGAAACAGGGTCATTAATGGTTCGAAGCTACTGCCACTAGGTCTTGCAGCCTCAATACGGCTTTTGTATGCCATCGCCATATCAGCATTAACCACAGGCGGCACAAGGTTCGGCATTACAATAGCACGTTGAAAGCAGCGCGCGGTTGCCGGAACGGTTTCTGCCAACATTTCGTTGTCGCGAAAATGAAGATGCCAATCATCTGGCGTGGTAATGGTGAGCGTTTGCATGCCTTGTCTCTCTTAGTACTTATTCAAACAGAGGGATATTTTGCGCGCAATAATAGCACAACTCACAATTTTTGCGCGCAGAACGAAACTTCGGTTTTGGGCTATGGTTGATTTTTTTCGTGCTCTACCCAAATTAGCTTGTTGACGTCATAGCCAGCAGCTGTGGCTGCATCTAAAAGCTGAGAACGCACATCATCAGCAATTGAAGGCGTGCGAGCTAAGATCCAAAGATAGTCTTTATCAGGGCCGGTGATTAACGCGTATTGGTATCCTTCTTTATCTAGCTCCATGATTACGTAGCTCGCATAAAATGGGCCAAAGAAAGAGACCTTAAGGTGTCCGATTGAAGGGGAATCTACAAAGTACGCTTTGCCCTCCGCTTCATCCCAAGCGTTGTCTTCTTTAGAAAAACCACGATTGATGACTTTTACACCACCGTCATCGCGCATACTGTAGGTTGCTGTTACATCGCTCAACCCTTCCTCAAAACTATGGTCGTATCTTGCAATTTCGTACCACTTACCTAAGTAACGAGGAAGCTCAAATTCATTAACCGGTGTAACCTTTTCAGGTACACCAGTACATCCGGATATACCCAAAAGGAAAATCCCGCTCGCCAGCGCAAAAATCAGCTTTTTAAACATATGTTTTCTCTCTCCGTAAATGTGTTTATAGCAAAGACGCGTCGCTACTCAACACAGCCTGCCGCTTGACTCAACAGAACATTGCCCCTTAATGTGGGCTCAACCATCCGATATAAGCCAGCTGTCGTTATAAAAAATAATTTCGCCTAATCAAACTTTTATTATGAGTGCCCTCATATTACAGTGCCTGACGAGTAACAACGAATTGATACCAATAACGAGTGCCTTAACGTCTTGTCCACTCGATATTTTGAATAGGAAGTAGAACAAATGAACGCACATTTTCCACACGCAAGCCGATTAATTTACGGGTGCATGGGGCTCGGTGGAGGTTGGAATAATTCACCTGTCACAAAAGATGATATAAGCCAAGCCCGCTCCATTATCGACACCGTTTTAGACCTAGATATTAACGTATTTGACCACGCCGATATTTATACCTTTGGCAAAGCCGAAACTGCCTTTGGTGAGGCACTGAAAGAAGCGCCCGAGTTAAAAGACAACATGATCATCCAATCAAAATGTGCAATACGCTTTGAAGATGATTTGGGACCAAAGCGTTACGATTTCTCTGCGAACCATATCCACAACTCAGTGGAAGGTATTCTTTCACGCTTAGGCATAGAGCAGCTTGATGTTTTATTGCTTCATCGCCCTGATCCATTAATGGAGTTAGAAGAAGTCGCGGGCACACTACAGCTTTTACAACAGCAAGGAAAAATTAAGCATGTGGGCGTATCAAACATGCACGGGCACCAAATTAACTATCTTCAATCAGCGCTCTCAACGCCGATAGTCGCCAACCAGTTAGAAATGAGCTTGGGTTTTAGAGACTGGTTAGAAGACGGTATTACAACCAACAATGCTGCAAACCGTAACATCGGGTACGCGCCTGGCACACTTGAATATTGCATGATGAACAATGTACAACTGCAGGCATGGGGAAGTTTGGCCCAAGGCAAGTATACAGGCGCCACGGCAGAAACGAGTAGCGATAAAGCCACGGCTGATTTGGTTGCGCAGCTAGCGGGGGAATATCAAACGACACCCGAAGCTATTGTGTTGGCTTGGCTTATGCGCCATCCCGCAAATATTGCTCCGGTTTTGGGTAGCACCAACGTTGAAAGGATTAAAGCTAGTCAGAAAGCGATGGGTGTCCACCTGACCCGAGAGCACTGGTATAAGCTATTTGAGGTAGCTCGCGGCCAAGAGATGCCATAACAATCAACGAGGGAAATAGTATGTTGAAAGGTTTTCATCATGTTGCTGTTATTTGTAGCAATTACCCGCGATCAAAGGCGTTTTACACGGACGTCTTAGGTTTTTCTATCATTGATGAAAATTACCGAGAAGCCAGGGATTCGTATAAATGCGACTTGGGCTTGCCTGACGGTAGTCAAATAGAATTGTTTTCATTTCCAGGCGCACCGCAAAGGCCATCACGCCCCGAAGCACAAGGGCTCCGGCACTTGGCATTTAAAGTCGACAATTTAGATGAAGTGATTAATCACTTAACGAATAAGGGCGTGGAATGCGAACCGGTAAGAATTGATGAATACACCGGCAAACGATTTACGTTTTTCCAAGACCCTGACGGTTTACCTCTAGAGTTATATGAGCGCTAAAGGGCGTTCTTTTATTAAAAAAATGCCGAATAGAAGCGTGTCTTTATTCGGCATTTTTTGGTTAAAACGTCTGATCATTTGGACTAATCGAGCATTCTAACTTCCCGCTGCGGAAATGGAATATCAATATCATGCTGTTGAAGTGCGTTAAAAATAGCTTGATTGAGCGCATATCGCACCTCGAAATGCCTGACCGCGGGTGCCCACACCCGAATTCCAAAGTTGATGCTACTATCGCCAAAGTTATCAACGCCAATGGCCGGTGACTTTTCGGTGCTTACACCGTCAACGGTTTTAACCGCGTTTCGAATTACGTCAATTACGTTGTCTACATTACTAGAATACGCAACACCGATTTCCAGCTCGATGAGCATATTTTCTGCAGAGTTGTGCAATATTTCGCCCACAATTAACTTATTGGGAATTTGAATATGCACATTATCTTCGTCGATAAGTATGGTGTAGGGCAGCATCACTTGGTCGACAACACCGGCAACCCCACGAACGCGAATGGTATCTCCCACAACAAAGGGGCGAGTGATGATAATGGTGAATCCAGCCGCATAATTTGCCAGCATTCCCTGAATGGCAAGGCCTGCCCCCAAGCCCACTGCGCCTAACGCAGCAATGAGTGGCGTAACACTAATACCAACGTTGCCTAACGCTATTATGATGACAAGCCCAAGCACCACCAATTTACAGGCACCACCAGTGAAACGACTAAGCGTGACATCAATGCCTTTGCTTACCATTAGGTTTTCAACCACATGGCCTATTTTGTTGGCAACCCACCAACCAATGAAGAATATGATAATGGCACCTACAATTTGGAAGCTGTAGGTCACTGCAAATTCAACCAGTGTGTCGTATAGCGCTTGCGCTTGTTTTAATTCATCCATTTAGCGTTAGTACAATTAGCGGTGATACTTGAATAGGTGAAGAGTAAACAACAATGATAAGAAAAACCAGTGCCGGAACTTAGCCCGGCACTGTTTAAGAGAAAGTAAGGCCTGCTGACGACAAGCCTAAGAAAAAACGAACATTAGTTAGCGTATTCGCTTGCCTCTATTTCAGCCAAACGCGCCTTTGTAGGGTTCTTAATGTAGTTATACACCAAGCCCACAAATAGCAACGCCGCGAACCCTGTTGCCACCATAAAACCGTATTTAGCATCGCCGCCATTAGCGTCACTCACAAGCCCCATTATAAACGGCCCAGCGGCTGCACCTGCGGCGGTGAAGAACAATATAACGCCGGCTACACTGCCGTGCTGATGCTTAGGAAAACAGCTTATCCCTTTGGAGTTGAAGGTTGGGTATATGACCGACATAAAAATACCTGTCAGAGGGAATAAGAACAGGGCAACTTGTTTTCCGCCCCACAAACCAATACCGAAACACAATACAATCGCGCCGGTAAATAGCATCAACACCAGTGCCCAGTTGAAACGAGACATCATCCAGATACCTACAAACCGTCCTGCAGCTCGAAGAATAAAGAAGGCGGTCACTGAATATATGGCCAACGTTTGTGAAAAGCCTTCTGTATAACAATCATACGTCGCCTTAAGTGTGGTTGCATCGCACACTAAATAGCTTGGCATCCAAACATAAATCGCACTTTCTGCAGCAACATAGAGAAATGCACCTATCGAGAAACCCAGCGCATAGGGATTTTTAACCAATTTCAGACTTTGTGCTATAGATACCTTTTCTTCACCGTTTCCTGTGTTTCTTGTATAAGCAGGATATTTAACTAATAACGCCCCCACAATGAGTACGGTGCAAACACCACCGGCAATGACATATAACCACTGCCATGCAACGCCTTGATGAATGAGGTATGCAACAATTAACGGACCAATGATTGCACCTACGCCAAAGAATGCTTCTGCGCCGTTCATGGTAGCTGTGTGCTGTTTAGTAGATGACGATATATCACCAATTAACGCAAGGGCACCCGTTTTGAAGATACCCACGGCTACACCAGAAAGACTCATTAGACTCACAATAAGCATGAAGTCGTTGGCAATTAGGAAGCTGTAGCATGCTAGACCAAAAAGCGCGAGCCCTATGATAATGGTAGGCTTTCGCCCTAGCTTATCGGCTAAAAAGCCCAAAAATAGACCTGATAGTGCAATACCCAGCATAGGGAGTGAGTGCATCAAGCTAGCTTGTGCATTAGTGACCGAAAACGCCACTTTTACTTCTTTGATTATCTCCCCTACAGAATCTGATGTCATTGCAAACATCATAAACATAAGGTATGTCAACCACCTGATAATTCTGCTACTAGAGTCCTGATTAGGCATATTTTGTCTCGCAATTACACTGGCGAAAGGATTAGCTTAACCTTTCTTAAATTCATAAAAATACGTTTACTGTTTCACGTACTCATTTTGTAGAAAATAACGATTTAATAACCTTGAAAAATAAGCTTAATCGTTTAAGATAAAAGTTAACAGAATTTAAAAAGCCTGTAAACCCGATAATTTGGATAGGCTAACTTAGCATACAAGTGTGTAACAATTTGGAGTTTTCTATGAGCTATGCTGCTGACAGTGGTGTATGTTTAGACAGAATCTTGGCATCTACCGATTTATCTGGCCTTACAAAGAAAGACGCGACGACATTCACTCGTCGATTGAAGGCGCATTTTCCTCGTCTTTTTGAAAAATATACTTACGTCTATGGTCATCAGTACGACTGCTATTTCCATTTACAAAAGCTCGTTGAAATTTTAAGAGACGGTTTAAAAAACCGAAAGCCTGCACTTAAAAAGTTAGATAGCCAACGCCTCGACTCCCCCTTATGGTATCGCGATGAAGAACAGGTCGGAATGGCCTGTTATGTCGATTTGATGGGACCGACGCTCAACGACCTACACGACAAAATTGACTACTTTAAAGCACTTGGTGTTACTTACGTTCATTTGATGCCTTTATACGATGCCCCTAAAGGTGATAGTGACGGCGGATATGCAGTTTCGGATTACCGAAAGGTAAATCCAACGTTAGGAACGGTCAAAGATCTGGAAAAACTTGCTGACGCACTCCAGAAAGAAGGGATTAATCTTGTTCTCGATTTCGTCTTTAACCATACCTCAGATGAGCATGCCTGGGCCAAAGCGGCGTTAGACGGTAACAAACAATATCAAAACTATTACTACTTGTTTGATGATAGAACGATTCCAGATCAGTACGAACATACGCTTAGAGAAATCTTTCCACAGGTAAGAAGAGGCAGTTTTACCTTTAATGAGCAAATGGAAAAGTGGGTGTGGACCACATTCAACAGTTTTCAGTGGGATCTTAACTACAGCAACCCAGAAGTATTTAATGCAATCACTTCAGAAATGCTTTTTCTTGCAAACCTGGGCTGTGCTGCGCTACGTTTAGACGCATTGGCGTTTATTTGGAAAGAACTGGGCACAAACTGCGAAAACCAAGAAAAAGCACACGTGCTGATTCAAGCGTTTAACTGTTGTCTACAAATTGTAGCGCCCGCCGTGGTATTTAAGTCAGAAGCTATCGTACATCCCGATGAGGTACTTAAATATATCGATAAAGACGAGTGTCAGCTGTCTTACAATCCACTGTTAATGGCGTTGCTATGGAACTCGCTGGCAACGCGCAAAACGCGACTTTTAACCAGCTCAATGAAAAAGAGTTTTGCAATATCTGATGACTGTACATGGGTTAACTATGTGCGCTGTCATGATGATATAGGATGGACATTCGACGATGCTGTCGCGCACGACATTGGCATTAATCCGTTCGATCATCGTTTGTTTCTCAATCAATTTTACACCGGAAGGTTCGAAGGAAGCTTCGCAAACGGCGTACCCTTTGCTGAAAACCCTTCTAACGGCGATTGCCGGGTATGCGGGTCGCTTGCATCACTGTGTGGCTTGGAAGGCGCACTAAACGATAACGACGCGCAGGGCGTAGACGAAGCAGTAAAACGCATGCTATTGCTCTACGGCATTACGTTTAGTATCGGCGGTATTCCTTTGCTTTATTCAAGTGATGAAATTGGAAAGCTTAATGACTACAGCTACCGTGATGACGATAGCAAGAAACACGATGACAGATGGGTAAATCGGATCGCTGTGACTAACGAAGACACCCAGCTTGCACTAGGTGAAACCACACCTTCGAATACGGCGCAATCTGCAAGCCTGCGCGTTTTTAAAGGTCTTCAACAAATGATAGCGATAAGGAAGGAGAACGCCATCTTTGGTCAGGCTAAAACCCATATACTAGAAACTGACAATCAGCATTGCTTCGCCTTTTTGCGTGAAAGTACTGAAGGGGAAAAGCTTCTTGCTATTTGTAACTTCAGTGAACACCCTCAATCACTATCCCGTAGCATTTTGGCAACACTTAAGCACTCTGCCAGTAAAGATTTGCTTACTGGTGAAACTGTCGAGATAAACTCTTCAGCACTGCTACTCGCCCCGTTTCAACAAATGTGGCTACTTCCCGCATAATTATCTTTCTATAAACTACACCCAACTAATTTCTAGCGTCAGCTAGCAGATTAGTTGGGACTTGTTCAGCAAACAATTTAAATTCATTCACGTCAACAACTTAACAACTATCCCATAGTTTCAAAAGCAAATGAAAAAATTACTACTATACTTAGGTGTGTTGGTGATTATTTCACATGTTTGGAAGTGTGCGACACGTTAGACCACTGAAAGCGCAGGAAGTGAGAAAATGCATTCACCAATAGGTTTGGTTTAATACTTGCTAGGTTAATTCTTGCTAAGACTTCTTGGAATACTATTAGCAGGACTTCTCTGAATTAAGCCGCCGGCGAAATTCGAATTGTGTCATATGGATATGTTTAACATGGTAACGGATAGAACGATGCAAAGTGATAGCGCTTTGGAATACATGTGCCCTTATTGCGGGGCAATTAATGATTTTAAACTCGACAGTCTTCGCGACATGTATCACGAACAGCATGAGTCATGCAGCTGCTGTAACAAGATACTAAGCCTCACCCCCGCTGACGGGATTGCAGGACGCGTAAATCTTATCGTCGATGAGGTTATTAACGACAATGTCATCAAGTAACCTTCTCTTCTAGGTTAGTTCATGTCTCTCTAAACAAAAAACCGCTGAATTCAGCGGTTTTTTTAATGCTAGCAACGGGGTAAGCCTAACGGAAAAATTCTCGCTTTAACTCGTTGTCTGTAAGGAAACGGCCGCCTAATGCAGACGTTTTTGTATATGAGTTCGTATCTCGAATGCCACGCGCCTTAACGCAATAGTGCGTGGCATTTATGCTCACTGCAACGTCTTCAGTGTTCGTGAGCGTTTGCAATGCCACGAGCACTTGCTGAGTTAACCGCTCTTGCACCTGGGGGCGCTGCGCAAAAAAGCCGACAAGTCTGTTTATTTTTGAAAGCCCAATTACGGTGTCTTTAGGAATGTAAGAAACCGTAGCAGTGCCGTCGATAGTGACAAAATGATGCTCACACGTGCTGGTCAGGCTGATGTCCGAAACCTGCACTGGCTGATCAATCTGCATCTTATTTTCGATAGCAGTAATTTTAGGAAACTTTCGATAGTCCAGCCCACCAAAAATCTCATTAACATACATTTTAGCGATTCGCGCTGGCGTGTCACAAAGACTATCATCAGCCAAATCTAAACCAAGCGTGTCCATAACATCTCGCATGGCACTTTCAATCCGCTTTCGCTTCTGTTCATCTGTCAGCCCATTAGCTACCATTGGCGTTTCTAACCCTTTGGCTTCTAATGCATCTCGTACACGTTGTGCTGATTCTGAAATAGAGTGGTCCAGTGCGTCGCGCACAATTACCGCTTCTTTTGCTAACATTGCTTTATCCGTTGTTACTGCTTTTTTTGAACTTCTACGCTGAGTTACTCGTAAAAGTTCGGTTATACAACAACATGACTTTTATTTAATGTTGTTGCTACCGATAGTGCTACTTACACAATAATAAAACTGCGACTGCTTATTTAAGAAGGACATCATCTTGAAATCACCTGTACTTATAACAGGCGCTAGCCAACGTCTTGGACTAGCCATGGCCGAAAGTTTACTTGAACAAGGCCAGCATGTAGTGGTGACGTATCGAACACCACGCCCGAGTATCACGATGCTTAAGGATAAAGGCGCAACAGTTTTACAAGCTGATTTTAGCACTGAGGCGGCTATTGATCGAGCAATTGATGAGATTAAGGCAATCAGTAAAACCTATCGGGCCGTTATTCATAATGCATCCGATTGGGCACAAGAAAAAGACAGTAGCGATAAGCAGAGCCTCATAGAGCGAATGATGATGATTCACGCTATCGCACCCTACCGCATTAACTTAGCGCTAGAAGATGCGCTACGCGAGTATGAAGGCCAAGCCGATATCATTCATATGACTGATTACATTCAAGAAACGGGCAGCGAAAAGCACATGGCATATGCAGCAAGTAAAGCTGCCTTGCACAATCTCACCTTATCGTTTGCAAAAAAGCTTTCTCCTCAGGTAAAAGTAAATAGCATTGCTCCTGCTTTGCTTATGTTTAATGAAAATGACGATGAAGCCTATAAACAGAAAGCTCTTAAAAAGTCGTTACTTGAAATAGTTCCTGGCGCGCAAGAAGCCGTGAAAGCGATGAATTACCTATTTGATAGTGAATATGTGACTGGGCAAACCCTTCATCTCAACGGTGGGCGGCATTTGAAATAAAGCATATCTGTCGCGTCATATAACAGGCGTAGACCAATGTAATAAAGTAATCGTCACAGCCATTTAATTTCATCGCCATTTGCCTTGGTCTACTGCTGGGGCATGGCTATAATCCGAACCCTATTTTTACGCTATTTGGAATTTTACTATGCACGGCAACCGTATTATGGCACCTGAATGGCATGACATCGATGCTGTCATGCTGGCATGGCCGCATGCACAAACCGACTGGGCTCCATGGCTAGAAGAAGCGAGAACGACCTACCTTAACGTGATCTCGGCAGTAAATCGCAATAATGCGAGTGTTATTTTATTGTGTGCGCCTGATGATGTTGACAACGTTTTATCTCGTCTGCCTGAAAGTGCACAAGTGCTAATCGTTCCTGCTTCATATAATGACACGTGGATGCGAGATTATGGTTTTATTACCTGCAAAGACAGTGATGGAAATGGCTCACCAGTAGAGTTCCGATTTAACGGTTGGGGTAATAAGTTTAATGCTGCTGAGGATAACCTTGCCAATCAGCGTTATCTTGCCGCCATGTGTAAATCTGCACTACGCAGCAGTCCTATTGTGGCAGAGGGCGGTGCGTTAGAGATTGATGAAAACGGGCATTTACTGAGTACCGCGCAGTGTTTGCTTAACCCTGAGCGTAACGGCGATATGTCCTTAAGTGCCTATGAAGATGCATTTAAAGACATGCTGGGCTGCAGCAAGGTAACTGTTTTGCAAAATGGTCATTTAGAAGGCGATGACACTGACGGTCACATCGATACCCTTGTGCGCTTTACACCAAACGAAGGCTTAGTTATTCAAGCCTGTAACAACCGCCCTAACGATAGTCACTTTGAAGGGTTAAAAGCATTGTGTGACGAGTGCGCCCTTGAACTGCCTGAGCATGAACAGTTTCATTTACCGCTGCCTAATATTGTAAATGATGAAGGGGATCGCTTGCCGGCATCGTACGCTAACTACTTGATTTGTAACAACGCTATTTTACTGCCTGTTTATGGTGAAGAAGAAGACGCAGAAGCCATTGAAACAGTAAAAAGAGCACATCCAAATCATATTGTTGAACCAATTGATTGCAGTGTACTCGTAAGACAATACGGCAGCTTGCATTGTATTTCCATGCAAGTGCCTACAAATACATTAAAAGATTCAATTATCACCACCTTAAAAAAAGGAGTGTCATTACATGCGCCCAGCTAAGCTAAAAGTGGGTCTGGTACAACAGGCCGTTGCTGATAACGACAAAGCAACGAACTGGAATAAAAGTGCCAAACAAATCGCCAAATTAGCGGCTGAAGGCTGCGAGTGTATTCTTCTTCAAGAACTTCACAGCACCCTGTATTTTTGCCAGCAAGAAGATACTAACGCCTTTGACTTGGCTGAGCCAATTCCAGGCCCAGCGACAGACTTTTTCGGTGAACTCGCTGAAAAGCACAATATCGTATTAGTGACGTCGCTATTTGAAAAGCGTGGCTCAGGGTTGTATCACAACACTGCCGTAGTATTTGACCGCAGTAAAGAAATTGCAGGCAAATACCGTAAAATGCATATTCCCGACGATCCAGGCTTTTATGAGAAGTTTTACTTCACTCCGGGCGATATGGGCTTCACGCCTATTGAAACCAGCGTAGGTAAGCTTGGCGTATTGGTATGTTGGGATCAGTGGTATCCAGAGGCGGCACGCCTTATGGCAATGGCAGGCGCAGACTTGTTGTTCTATCCTACCGCGATTGGCTGGGATTTAACTGACACAGAAGAAGAGCGTACGCGTCAGCACGGTGCATGGGAAACCATTCAGCGCTCTCACGCTGTGGCAAACTCGGTACCAGTTATCGTGGCAAACCGCACTGGCTTTGAGGCTTCACCTGTTGAAGGTGACCCTGGTATTCAGTTCTGGGGACAAAGCTTTGTTGCAGGCCCACAAGGTGAGATTTTGGCCAAAGCCGACGCTGAAGGGGAAACAACTCTAACAGTAGAGCTTGATATGGAACGCACCGAGCAAGTGAAGCGCATTTGGCCTTACTTCCGCGACCGCCGCATAGATGCCTACGACGAACTAACCAAACGCTGGCGCGACTAACCTAAATAAACGGGGGTCAGAGTACATTTTTTCGAAGCAGCAATAACTGCGAAATGTACTCTGACCCCTTTTTTAATTCTGCCGCGGTAGAAATGTACTCTGACCCTATTTGGGTGGTTCACACTTTAAAAATAATGTTGTCGTAAAGCGTGAAAACCTGACGGGTCGGCTTGGGAAGAAGCGCTAGCATGACGTCTTCGTCTATGTCTAACCCGCCGGTGAACTGGCCGAAGGCTGGCATCACAAGTAAGTTTTCGTTGTTAGTAAAGCATTTACCAGAGTAACGACGGCGAGAAATTGTGGTGCGATTCTTGGGATGGTAGTGACCGATAACCTGAGCACGAGTTTCGCACATTTCTGGTTCATGCCTGAACACCATGTTATCTAGCACTATTTCAAAACATGGCGTACCGGGAATGCCTTCTGGCAGATCTGGGTCATGATTACCTTCCACCCACATCCACTCTTTCACTTTATCAACAAGCCTACATAAGTGCTGACGGTCTTCAATAGTCATACGAGACATGCTGTACTTATCGTGAAAACTATCGCCTAAGCTGATTACGCGCTTAGGCTGGTAATCATCAATAATGCCTTCTAGGCGCTTAAGCGTGGCGGTGGAATCTAAACTGGGTAAGGGGTTGGCATAGCTGCGTAAATAGCTGCCTTTTTCTAAGTGAAGATCAGACACAATCAGCCAATCGCATGCGGGTAAATACGCCACACCGCGTGCGTCTAGCAACCACAGGTAATCTGCATATTTCGTAATTGTGATTTGGCGCTGACTGACTTTTTCAGTCAGCCACGCGTCGGTTATTGCCAAATTATCCTCTTTATTTTTCGTTTGTGAGTTTTTATTACCGGGGTAAAGCTGCGCGTTTATTTAGCGAAATACTATTAAGCTTTCCTGTTCAACGGACTTACCGCAAATGTTTGTTAAGTAAAGCATCAGGCGTGAAGTAAATCGTCCATATGGGAAAGCGATGTTTGAATATTCTATTAAGTTTCACCCTATTCAACGCTAGCCCCTGAAAGCAACGCTCGAACTTCGTCTAGCATGGTTTCGGCTTCGGCGTATAAATTAGCTTGCTCAATAATAGCTTGCGCACCAGCGCCTTTTACTTGTTCACTGCGCACATCAAGTACTATAGGAATAGCCATAGGCGAAGGTTTTTCAAGGTTCACCAGAGTTGCTGAATCTACGTAGCGAATAAGTAAGTTTGCCAGGCGGCGCAAGTCGAGTAACTCTCGCTCAGCATCAGCCCGGGCTACTTTGAGTAAAATATGGTCGCGGTCGTGTTCACGCAACGTATCGTAAATAAGATCAGTTGAAAAGGTAACCTGCTTCATAGTTTTTTGGCTGGCGTGATAGCGCTGTTCAGTCAGCCCACTTACCACCGCCACTTGCCTAAACGAACGCTTAAGCATAGGCGCCTGTAACATCCAATCTTCTAGCTCGTCCCCTAGTATATCCGGCTGAAATAGCTGTTGAAGCTGACTTTGCGTGATGGCGTTTACTGATGCTACCGATAATCCGTAGTCGGTCACGCTGAAGCTCAAAGGCTTGATGCCCATTTTCTCCATTCGCCGAGTTAGCAACATACCTAGAGTTTGATTTGCCTTTCGTCCATCGAAGGTGTAATACAAGGTATAGTGCGCTTGCCTAAATGGAAATTGCTCCACCAGAACCCGCTCAGGACTAGGTAACTCAGAAAAGGCCTGCTGAAGGTTAAGCCACTCTTGTACCTGCACTGGTAATGCTTTCCATGTGTTTTGATTGGCCAAGATAGCGCGAACACCTTCCGCTAAATAGGTAGACAGCGGCATTTGGCCACCCGCGTAGCTTGGAATTTTAGGCTCTTTAGCTTTTGCTGGTTTGGCGTGAAGCTGCATATCGCGAATAGCTTCAAAGCGCAGCACCTCTCCGCCAAAATAGAAGGTATCTCCCGGTGTTAATTGTTGAGCGAAATACTCTTCCACCTCTCCGATAATCTTGCCTTGATTTCCTCGACGGATACGCTTTACTTTAAGCCGCCCCGCTTCAACTATGGTGCCTATGTTCTGTCTGTGCCTTTGAATAACACGCCGATTAGCTGGCGAAAAAGTGCCATCGTCGTTTCTTGTCAGCCGCTGGTAACGCTCATACGCGTTTAATGCGCTACCGCCGTCTTGGGTGAACTGCCACAGCTTATCGAAATCATCTCTATCTAGCCCTTGATAAGGCGTAGCAGTGAGAATCTCTTGATATAAAGTATCAGGGCTTGCAGCTTGGCTGCACAAACAGTTCAAGATAAACTGGGGAATAATATCTAACGCGCCTGGCTGTGGGCTTTCGCCGTCTAGCTCTCCTTTTTCAATTGCGGTGATCGCCGCCCGGCATTCCAGTGCCTCAAAACGATTTGCAGGTACAAGTAACGCTTCACTCGGCTCATCTAACCTGTGATTCGCTCGCCCTATCCTTTGCAGCAGCCTGCTTACGCCTTTAGGTGCGCCGACTTGAATCACTTTGTCTACGTCGCCCCAATCAATACCGAGCTCAAGCGCAGACGTACATACAATAGCCCGCAGCATACCGCTTGCCATCATGGCTTCGGTTTTCCGGCGCTGCTCTTTACTCAAACTACCGTGATACAGTGCAATGGGTAGCGCAGCCTTATTTGCCTCCCACAACATTTGAAACAACAGCTCTGATTGAGCGCGGGTGTTTACAAAAACCAGCGTAGTCTTAGCACTTTCAATGGCTTGATAGATATCGTCGATAGCGTAGCGAGCCATAAAGCCACCAAAAGGCATGCGCGCTTTAGAGCGCAACATTTCAACTTTAGGCTTTTCACCCGCTTTCACTTTTATAATATTAGCTACACTGTCGCTGCCAGCCAGCCAAGCGCCCAAAGTCTCTGGAAATGCTACGGTGGCAGACAGCCCAATGCGCTTACAGTTTGGAGAAAGCACGCTTAACCGTGCGAGAGCAAGTGATAAAAAATCGCCGCGTTTATTGGCCATTAAACTATGCGTTTCGTCGATTATGACACGCTTTAGCTTGCCAAAAAGCTTATCGGCATCGGCATAGCTCAACATCAGCATGAGCGATTCTGGTGTGGTAAGTAGTATGTTTGGAGGCTTTTTACGCTGGCGCTGGCGCTTGTGCGAGGGCGTATCGCCAGTGCGTGTTTCGGCCGTTATCGGCAGCGCCATTTCTTCAATGGGCTGCAACAAATTACGGTGGATATCTTGCGTGAGCGCTTTTAGCGGCGAGATGTAAAGGGTATGTAGGCCGTTGAAACCACCCTTTTCTTTTCCTTTCTTTGCTTGTTTATCTGTAGCCTTTGTTTCGACGAGTTCGTCAGTTTCTCTCAACCTAGAAAACTGTCTCGTTTCAGAGGTCTCGATTGGTGCCTCGTCTTCTACCATCTCAGCAAGCTCGACTAGGCTAGGTAAAAAGCCGGACAGAGTTTTGCCTGCTCCAGTGGGTGCAATCAATAATGTACAGTCATGCTGGTCTTTCTCCACCAGCATGGTGTGTTGATAATCGCGAAGTTGCCAGCCTTTTTGTTCAAACCAACGGGCAAAGACTGAAGAAAGTGGGGTCATTGATGGTTCTTGTTAATACTTTTAGCACTTATACGGCAAAACCTTAGTTAGGTTTACTTGTTACACCTTAAGATAGGTGCAGGAAGTAATCAGCCTAAGCGCGTTTAATGTTTAGATACACTTTTCACTTCGCTCTTGCGCAATGTCTTAGCGTAAACTTCAGCGCAGGGTTTTCGATCTTCTTAGACTTTACGAATTAGCGATTTTTCTTACAAGGACCGTATATGCGAATTCATTCAATAGACGCCGTTAGAGGCTTAGCCATCCTCGGCATCCTGTTCATGAACATTACATTCCACCAAAACGGTTATGTTAACTACGCGTTTTTTGAGGAGCCGCTGTTATCAGACACGATTATTTCACTTTTCAACACGCTGTTTTTGGATGGACGATTTCGTTCTCTGTTCTGCTTGCTGTTTGGTGCGGGTCTGGCATTACAATTTGAGGCCTGTGAAAAGCGCGGGCGCAATTTTCTAGACTTCTCACAAGCCAGACTTAAATGGCTGTTTGTATTTGGTCTACTGCATGGCGTATTTATTTTTAGCGGCGACATCTTATTATATTACAGCCTGTGCGCATTTTTTATTTTAAAACATTTCACACTTCCTCAAAGTGAACTCAAAAAGAAGAGTATTAACTATCTTATTGTGGGAAGCGCAATCATGTTAGTTGGTGGACTCGTCATGGCGTTTTTTTACGACATGGGGGGTAAACTGCCAACACGACCAAGTGAAACGTTTAACGAAGAAGTGGCCTTGTGGCAAAGCGGCTATTTAACGCAGCTTGGTATTCAAGCGTCATTTATGCTGTCTACGGTTATTGTCGCGCCATTCACTATGCTGTGGCAATCGATGGGGCTTATGATGTTTGGTGCATACTTGTATAGAACAGGCTTTTTCAATCACGGCTTTTCGTCACTGACTTTTAAGAAATTAGTGTTGGTTGCAATCGTCACATCCATCATCACTGCACTTCTGCAATTTTTATTCGAACAGGTAACATTAGATGTAGTACCTATGTTTACTAGTATTCCAGCCATTTTCTGCGCTTTGGTTTACGCTCACGTACTGATAAACATAAAACATACTGGGGCATGGTTATATCAGTCGCTCATAAACTGTGGCAAAGTTGCGTTCACGCTCTATCTAACCCAATCAATAGTACTCGCTGTGCTGTTCCGCATCATTATGCCGGCCTATTTTCCAAACTTTATTTACAGCGTAACGTTGCTTGATTTACTTCTGGTCACTATCGCCCTCTCTGCAGCGCAAGTTATTTTAGCGAACGTTATTGCCAAGCACTTCAACAAAGGTCCCTTTGAAGCCCTATGGCGAACAATGTATTTGCGCAGTTTTTACAAAAAGCAAAAATTGAAACATGATGAGGTAGAGCAGCTCACCTAACACTATGTCGCTTGCATCTTGAAAATTGTGTCTATACTGAACGGTAAACGTAACCTAAATAACTAGGCCTGCTAACTTTTTCTCTGTACTAAAGGTTAGCAGGTCCAATGGCTTTTTCATAAGCCATTGAGGTAAAGAGGTATGATAGAGAATCGATTTCAAATAGGGCTATTTTCAATTGTAGCGGTAATGATAATTTGGCATCTTTTCTGCCAACGTGCTTTTGGAAGTGAGTTAGATAGTGCACAAACATCACAGCGCCCCTGTAACAATTGCGAGGTTAAAATAGTCGAAAGTAGTAAGTTCGACTATGAGTCTCATGCTTATTACTCTTCACTACTTAGATTAGCGCTCAGCAAAACGGATGACCCTCTTAAACCAACTTCTCTCGTAGAAAGTAGCGGCCATTTGGTTCAAGAGCGTGTGCTGCGCCAGCTAAACCAAGAAGGCGGGATCGACGTATTTTGGACAGTGACGTCAAAACTACGTGAACAGCAAGCCATTCCGGTGCGTGTCCCCTTATTAAACGGAATCATGGGTTACCGCGTCTCTTTGGTACGTCAAAGCTCTCAAAATGAATTTAAAAATGTTCGTAGCGCTTTCGACCTGACGCGCTTTGTTGCAGGTCAAGGCCACGACTGGCCTGATTTTCAGATTCTAAAGCACAACGGATTTACCACCTTGGGGATCAGTAATTACGACATTATCATTGAACTTTTAAAAGCTGGCAGAATCGATTATTTTCCTCGTGCAGCCCATGAAGCGATAGTAGAGGCTGAATCGCTAAACGACCCAGACGTTATCATAGAGCCTTCCGTTTTATTGTATTACCCGTCTTATATGTTTTTCTTCGTTTCAAAGTCGAAACCTGAATTAGCGCTGCGAATAGAAAGAGGGTTAAATATTGCTCGACAAGACGGTAGTTTCGCCGCGTTATTTGAAAAGTACATTAATTTTAGCGATGTCAAAAAAGCGCTGAAGCTATCAGAGAGAACCGTACTCAAACTCGATAATCCCCACCTCTCCAAAGCAACGCTAGACGCAGCACCGGCAGATTCATTATCGACACTACTTCAATAGAACAACAGCACCGCTCAAGCCCTCGAGTTATTACTTTAAGCTGTCTCAACTATATGGATGAAGTATAAAAAAGGGCCTGTTATAAATAAGGCCCTTGCTCACTTAAGTAGCGTATTAGAATCTAAACGTTCCTAACAAGGTAGCCGAGCCCAACTGATTCTCGTCGGTATCATAACCTAAGCCAAATTCGATAGATGAATGCGGGTTAAACCAGTAGTGAGTGCCTAATTCAATAACGTTGTCAGAGCCTATTACTTCATTGCTTTCGTGAATGTAGGTCACTCCCACGCTCCAATCAGGACGGAAGTAATAATCTGTATCTAGCTCAACGGAGAACTCACCATCAAACTGTGTTGCTTTCAATTTGGTATCCCACCCCGGAGAAAACTTACCAGAACGTTGCCCAAAGCTCGTATATCTTGCAAATGCACTGTAGCTGAATTCTGAATCAGAACGCTTTTCGCTAACGCCAGCATTGATGGAACTGTAAAGCTCTTCATTAAGGTGAAAATACTCAACACCAATGCCGTATTCCCAATTTTGATTCGCAAAGGTAGACACTTCTACAGCATAGCGATTTAACGTTTCGTCATAGAATCTACTGTCGTTAGTTACACGCCCATAGCGACCTCGAATAACTAACGCGTCTGAGTAAAACCACTCACCTCGTACATTTACGCTGTCGATATTATCAATACCAAAATAATCAACAGAAACATTGTTCGTTCTTTGAAGATAAGGGCTAATCGACCAAGGTTGCTGGTCAATGTTCACTGATTCGAAATAGTAGCGGTAGCTCGCTCCAATAAAATTGTCGTCGGCATCACGGACATCAGAAAACCCTAGTGCAACTTCATGCTGAATATCTGTTGATTGGGCAAAAACAGGAAGGGTTGAAATAGCAAGTAAACAAGCGCTTAAACGTAACATTAGGCAATATCCTTATTTATTGTGAGCATCCAAAAAAAGCTTTTTTAGTAGGGCGTTGAAGTTAAATTAAAAGGTCGTGTAGTGCAATACTCGAAAGCACATCGACATATTTTGTGACAATTAGTAAAGCCAATAAGTTCAGCACGCTTATTGAATTATTGGCCTTACACACTTCAAGTGGTCGTTTTAAGGGACTGATTACGTAGTAACAAGCATTCTCTAATTTGGCAGGAATGATAAGTAGTGCATCCATCAACGTGGCTAAAAACTGATGATACCGGCCTGTATTGCGAATCAGGTGAGTTTTACATTGACCCCATGAATGAGGTAGCAACCGCGCTTGTCACACACGGGCATGCAGACCATGCACGGGCAGGCCATAACAGCGTGTATGCCAGCCCAGAAACACTGGCAATTATGAAAACTCGCTACGGTGAAGAGATGGCGATTCACCAGCATGCTGTAACGTTAGGAAAAACCATTGAATTTAATGACGTGAAAGTCACGTTTTATCCTGCAGGCCACATTCTTGGCTCTACACAGATCCTAATTGAATATGCGGGCTACCGTGTTGTGGTGTCTGGCGATTACAAGCGTCGACACGACCCAACGTGCCCGCCATTTAAAGTTGTCCCTTGCGATATATTGATTACCGAAGCTACCTTTGGGCTCCCTGTCTTTAAACACCCGCCCATTGAACAGGAAATTGAAAAGCTTCTTCATTCGTTACGGGTTTTTCCCGAGCGATGTCATCTGGTAGGCGCTTACGCATTAGGTAAATGCCAACGGGTGATATTAGCACTGCGCGAAGCGGGTTACGCCAAGCCAATTTACTTACACGGTGCACAGCTAAAACTGTGCGATTTATACAAGCAATTGGGAATAGACTTGGGTGAGTTAACTCCAGTATCTGAGGTAACGGATAAAAAAACCTTGGCCGGTGAGATAGTCATTGCGCCGCCTTCGGCACTTGCCGACAGATGGTCACGAAGCTTACCTAATGTGCGTCCGGTTGTGGCATCTGGTTGGATGCAAATTCGCGCTCGTGCCAAGCAAAAAAATGCCGAGCTGCCACTTATTATTTCTGATCATTGCGACTGGCCCGAATTGTTACAAACCATCGAAGAAGTAAACCCAAAAGAAGTATGGGTGACCCACGGTAGAGAAGATGCCTTGATGTATCAGGCTGAGAAGATGGGGTTCAAAGCAAGGGCGCTTTCCCTTGTGGGTTACGATGAAGAAGAGCAAGGAGGCGATTAATGGAGGCATTCAGTCATTTACTTGAGCAGCTGTATTTCACGTCTGGAAACAAAGCCAAAGCGCAGCTTATAGCTGACTACATTGCCAATACGCCAGACCCCGACCGTGGATGGGCCATTGCCGCTATGGCAGGCACATTGAGATTCGATTTTTTTAAGCGCAACACAGTGAAAAAGCTCATCACTGAACACAGCGACGCCGCCTTATTTGCTATGAGCTATGATTATGTCGGCGAAGTCAGTGAGACAGTGGCGCATTTGTGGCCATACAGTAAGCCTACGGATTCCCTTCCTAGTCTCACCGAGGTCGTTGAAACCTTCGCGTCGGTGAGTAAGCAAAAAGTATCTGACACCCTTGCCAACTACCTAACAGTGATGACACCTGCCCAACGCTGGGCGTTACTAAAGTTGGGCACAAGAGGCTTGCGTATAGGCGTGTCAGCTCGCTCTATAAAGCAAATACTGGCCGATTATGGCGACAAAGACATCAAAGAAATAGAAACACTTTGGCATGCGGTTCACCCTCCTTACGTTGACATGCTTAGTTGGCTAGAAGGAAAAGCTGAAAAGCCAGATATCGAAAATGCGGTAACCTTTCACCCAGTCATGCTCTCTCACCCCATTGAAGAAAGCGATATTGAGGCATTTACTGAAAACACATGGCAAATTGAAAACAAGTACGACGGCATTCGCGTACAGCTCGTTGTTAAGTCAAGTAAAGCTTTTAATGATAGGTCTATTGACAGTGATGGAGCCAATGAGGATGAGCCCGAAAAAGCACTCTTTTCCCGCACTGGCGATGACATCAGCCACTCATTTCCCGACTTACTTGAGTCTGTTAGCGGTAACATGGTGTTAGATGGAGAACTGCTGGTTATCCACAACGTGGAACATGACAATGACTTATCTGAAGGCTCAACCGCTCAAGGTATAACTACTGGAAATACAACGAGTGATAAAAGCGACTTACAGGCTTGGTCCATGGTACAGCCGGATGTGGACACCTTTAATGCCCTTCAACAGCGCCTAAATAAAAAGAAACCAAGTAAGGCGCTACAATCGTCTGCACCGGTTGGGCTTATTGTTTACGATGCGTTAGTGCTAGATGGAAAAGACCTGACGGAACAAACGCTGAAAACTCGGCGCCAAGCATTGGAAAGATGGTTCAACAAAACAGATAACAAACGCCTGTTTTTATCGCAAACCCTCACCGCTACCAGCCCTGAAAGCCTTCGCCAGCTGCACACAGACGTTTGCCAAAACCGGGCGGTCGAGGGGCTAATGATAAAGCGCCTCGATAGTAAGTACATCCCCGGCAGACCGAAGGGTAAGTGGTTTAAGTGGAAGCGCGATCCGCTGGTTGTTGATGCTGTCATGATGTACGCCCAGCGCGGGCATGGGAAGCGTTCCAGCTTTTACTCCGATTTCACTTTTGGTACGTGGGAAGACAATCAACTGCTACCCATTGGTAAAGCATATTCAGGCTTCACCGATGAAGAGCTAAAGAAGCTGGATAACTGGGTAAGACGAAACGCAGTGGGCCGCTTTGGCCCCGTGCGGGAAGTAAAAAAAGAACTGGTATTAGAAGTAGCATTCGACGCTGTACACCCTTCATCAAGGCACAAGTCAGGGGTTGCGCTTCGTTTTCCACGTATACATAGAATTCGTTGGGACAAGCCTGCCAACGAAGCTGATACCTTGGCTAACGTAAAAGCGTTAATAGAGAGTTAATACCAGTCCGCATAGATAATTACCCACTCAGCGAGAGTTAAAATGTTCGTAATCGCGGCGTGTTACCGTAGGTGTAGTGGTTCTACATCAAGGTGACACAACAAAGAGTACGGAGATTTTAAACTCGCCCTTCGGGAAGGTCTGGCAAGCTTCCTAGCTTCATTCTGGGAATTTGAAAGGGAACAACCATTCCTGCATTCCCACGCTTCGCTAGGAAACTTACCAGCGCCTTCTGAGTGGGCACTTATCTATGCGGATTGGTATAAGCCCGCAAAAACACTTTCTTCGTCATGCAAAATCGCAGAGAATGGCAAGAGACAAATGATTGGGTTTGTAGCCTGAGTAAAATAAAACAATAGGAAGTCGCCATGCCAAAGGCTAGTGAAATTAAAAAGAATAACACCGTGGTATTTGACGGAAAAACGTGCATTGTTCGCGATATCGAACGATCTGTTCCCCAAGGCCGTGCTGGTGGCAGTATTTATCGCATGCGTATGTATGACGTGGTAACGGGTGCTAAATACGACGAAACATTTAAAGACTCAGACACATTGGATATGGCAGACCTCACCCGTCGCCCGGCAATGTTTTCTTATATCGACGGTGACGAGTATGTGTTTATGGATAAGGAAGACTACACCCCTTATCACTTGAACAAAGAAAGTATTGAAAACGAAGCCTTGTTCATTAACGAGGAAACTGACGGCATTCAGGTTGTTATCGTTAGCGAAGTGCCGGTTGCCTTGGACTTACCAATGAGTGTTGAGCTTGAAGTGGTTGAGACAGATCCTTCAATTAAAGGCGCATCGGCTACATCACGTACTAAACCAGCCACCCTTTCAACTGGCCTGGTAGTACAGGTACCTGAGTATATCAGCACGGGTGAGTGGATTAAGGTCAACACTGAAGAGCGTAAGTTCCAAAGCAGAGCAGATAAGCACTAAGCTCAATTAATGCAGATAGCTCTATAACTTGGCACTTTTAATATCGCTGCTGCCAGTACTTAAAAATAAAAAAGGGTTCAGTTTGACGTGAACCCTTTTTTTAACAGCCTGATAAATAAATTATTTAGCGATATTAGCCTGTGTAGGCAAAGCACTAAATGCGCCGTACTGAGTAACCGTGTAAGCACCGCAGCGAATAGCAAATTCAGTGGCTTCACTTACGTTTTCAAAGTTTTCTGCCCATGCATCAAATTCATCGGCATTTTTTACTTTAGTAGAAAGGAAATACAGGAAACCACCAATAAACGAGTCACCCGCTGCTGTGGTGTCTTTAACATCCATTTTTGGTGATGCTAGCGTGCCGCTAAACGACTTAGTAATATAGTGAATTGGCTCACCACCGTCGGTAACTAACACCACTTTTACCCCACTTTCCAACCATTGCTGTACTTTTGTGTCGGCATTTTCTTCGCCATAAAGCTCCGCGAGCTCTTCACGGCTTGCTTTTAGAATAGACACTTTCTTCGCCGCTTCGTCTATGCGCGTTGGAGCGTTAGCCGTGTCATCCCAGAATGCTGGGCGATAATTGATATCCAAGCACACCATCATGCCGTTTTCCTTCGCCTTGTTTAGGATAAACTCAGTACCAGGAATAAGCTCAGGGCCTGAAATTGAACCCGAACAGAAGTGAAGCACAGTATTTTTATCGCAATCAATGGTCGATAAATCTTGCTCTGAAATGTGCTTATGTGCAGCATTATCAACGTAAAAATCGAACGAGCGCTCGCCATCTTCGTCTAGATTAACAAATGCTAATGCAGTATTACCTTCTTGTGTGGTCCAAACAAAATCAGTATTAACGTTGTAGTGCTCAAGCATTTCTTTAAGGAATGCGCCAAAAGTATCGTCGCCAACTTTTGATACCATTGCGCTCTTACCACCGAGCTGGGCAACGGCAACAGCAACGTTTGCAGGCGCGCCACCCGCATAAGGTTGAAAAGGTTTCATAGCTGGTATATTGCCATCTTTGGGCGCCGCACCTTGGCTTAACATATCAATAAGCACTTCACCTAAACATAAAATTTTCATACCAGCCTCGCTCAACAAAGTTCAAAATAGACGTTTAAATTTATGCCAAAAACACAAAGTTAACGAATCGTTAAATAATTGGGGCATAGTATTGTCGAAAGAAACAATTAAATCAACCCAATTGATTTAAAATCATCCTAAAGAATTGTATGATAAGTTTGCGTAATTTTAGACCAGTCTAAAACAGACCCCCAGAAGCACGCACTACGTTAATTCTTAAATTTGATACACGGCTAGCTTGTTATTAAACTCTAGTCTCTTTTAATGGACAGATTGTAATTACATTGAATATTGAAACGGCTTTTCATCTGCCATCCCAAAGGATGCCTTTACTACTTGATGCGCGCTCAACTAATGAACGGGAAATCCTTACTCTCATTCGTCAGCGTATTGCATTACCCAAGGCTGAAATCGCTCAATTAACCGGTTTGTCCGCGCAATCCGCTACGGTAATCATAAAAAAGTTAGAAGCCGATGGTTTGGTAAAACGCTTAAAGCCTATTAAAGGTGGTGTAGGTCAGCCAAAGGTTCCTTTTGGCATTAACGCTAATGGTGCATTTGGCGTCGGCCTCAAAGTGGGACGTCGTAGCTTCGACATGACACTGCTTGACTTAAAAGGCAATGTAAAAGCAACACTTCACGAGAAGTCTGACTATCCAACGGTTAGCAATTTACTTAATTTCGCAAAGCGTGCCTTTAACGTGCTTATTAAGAATCTTGATACCGACCAACAACGCCTTGTTAGGGGTCTAGGCGTAGCCATGCCCTTCGAGATTTGGAGTTGGGCAGAGGAGGCTGGAGCTCCGAAAAATGAATTGGAAGAGTGGAGAGAATTCGATCCTCAAAGCGCCCTTGAAGGCCTTCTCAACTTACCGGTATTTATTAAAAATGACGCGGGAGCGGCGTGCAGCGCCGAAATGTCTTTCGGAAATCCTAAACGTTACGAAAGCTTCTTATATATTTTCGTTGGCACCTTTTTAGGTGGTGGTCTTGTATTAAATAACCAGCTGATAAACGGAAAAACGGGCAATGCAGGCGCTATTGGCTCTTTACCATTTCATAGCGGCACGTCGCAGCGCCAGTTGATTACTCAATCTTCGCTTTACTTGTTAGAACGGGCACTCGTAGACGCTGGGCAAAACGGCAAGCATATTTATGAATCGCCTTCACACTGGTCGTGCGACGAGGGCATCGTTGACTTATGGCTTTCTGAAACCGCCAAGGGATTAGCATTTGCAGCTCAATGCGCAATGAGCCTTTTGGATGTAGAGGGTGTAATTATAGATGGTGCTATCCCTAATGATGTTAAGGAATCGCTGGTTGAAAAAACCAAAGGGGCGATGGAGCACCTTGATATGCGGGGGCTTTCAAAGATAAACGTGAGTCCTGGCCTTGTAGGCGCAAAAGCGCAATCTATAGGCAGTGCAAACTTAGCGCTCCAAGCAAACTATTACTAATCATCTAAGAGTTCAAGACAGCGTTAGGGGCGGTATACCAGTGAGAGAAAAGCACATTACAATTCTAGATGGCGGCATGGGGCGCGAGTTAAAAAGAATAGGTGCGCCTTTTAGACAACCCGAATGGTCTGCTTTAGCGCTGATGCAAACGCCAGAATTAGTCCGAGAGGTTCATGCTCATTTTCTTGAAGCAGGTGCCAGCGTCATTACAACTAATGCATATGCACTAGTGCCCTTTCATATTGGCGAGAAAACATTTAACGAGCAAGCATTTAAACTAGCCGAAACCGCTGCCAGACTAGCAAGAGAAGCCGTCACCGCTCAGCAGGCAAAGCAATCCAGCAAATTAACCGTGGCTGGATGCATTCCACCGGCGTTTGGCTCTTATCGTCCCGATTTGTTTGATGCCAGTCGACTCAGTGAAATACTTTCACCACTTATCGAAGCCCAAGCTCCCTATATCGATATTTGGTTAATTGAAACGGCCAGCTCCGTGGAAGAAGCAGAGGCAGTGGTATCACTTATCAAAACCCTTTCTTCCCGACCTGTTTGGCTGTCGTTTTCATTGCAAAATCGCGCTTCACCAGATGAGCCGTTAACACTTCGCTCTGGCGAGCCCCTTTCAGATATCGCTTACCTATTATCTCATGTCGACAGCGTGCTTTTTAACTGCTCACAGCCTGAAGAAATGGAAAGCGCAATCACTATTACACGCCAGATGAACGCTACCATTACCATTGGCGCTTACGCCAATAGCTTTTCAGAAAGAAAGCGTAGCCATGAAGCAAATGCGCTTCTATCTGAACTGCGTGATGACGTCACACCCGAACGCTACTTAGATTATGTTCAAACGTGGATAGCGGCGGGCGCGGATATCGTGGGAGGGTGTTGCGGCATTGGACCCGAGCATATAAAAACCATAAGCGCGTTCGTAGGAAAATAAACGCGCTAAAACCGCAGTATGATTAGTCTCTTCAAATAAGCAGGAGCGAGAGAGCCTACCTAGTCACGACGTTTTTAGCCCCTTTAAGCAGCGCCTCTTTATCTATCTTATTAGGCACTTCTACGCCACGTCGCGCTGCTGGCCTTGCTTCAATGCTGTTCTTCCAGCGAATGAGATTATCCAAGCCTTCAATGCTAACACCTGACCATTCGTAAGTGCGCACCCAGCACCAGTTAGCCATGTCAGCAATACTGTAGTTGTCTACTAAGTATTCACGATCCTCTAGCCTGCCATCAAGCACGGTGAACAATCGTCGAACTTCGTTTTGGTATCGCTCGATAGCAACAGGGATTTTTTCTTCTAAGTACCGATGAAATACGTTCGCCTGCCCCATCATAGGGCCAATTCCACCCATCTGAAACATTAGCCACTGTATAACCTGGCTTTTACCCTTAGCATCACGCGGCAAGAACATCCCTGTCTTTTCAGCGAGATAAATCATAATGGCGCCAGACTCGAAAACAACGTGGCCACCGGCTTCTCTATCTACGATAACGGGTATACGTCCATTCGGGTTCATGGCTAAAAACTCAGGGGTTTTCTGCTCGCCTTTCATTAAATTAACCGCATGAGCAGTGTATTCAAGACCCATCTCTTCTAACGCCACCGACGCTTTCCAGCCATTGGGCGTTGCCGCAGTATATAAATCTATCATTAGGCTTTTGCACTCGCTCTGCTGCTCACCGCGTCGTACCAGCGAGCTAAATTAACATGCTCTTCGCTCATGCGTATTTTTACAACTCGGGCAAAATCCATAGCACATAACGCCGTTATATCGGCAATAGAAAAAGCATCTCCCGCTATGTATTCTTTTACACCAAGTCGGCGCTCTAAAATATTGAGATATTTAGACGCATTTATACCCGCCTCTTTGCCATACTCTGGTACCGGCGTCATGCGGTCTTTGAAATAACCTGTAGTATGTTGGAAGCACATACCAATTTGCATCATAAACGCAAGCTCTACCTGCCGCTGCCACATTGATATCGTGGCTTTTTCAACGGGCGTTGTTCCCATTAACGGCGGCTCTGGCTGAAGCGCTTCAAAGTAAGTACAAATGGCATCGGTTTCAGCAATACACGTGCCGTCATCGAGCTCTAGAATAGGAATTTTACCCAGCGGGTTTTTGGTCCGCATTTCTGCACTTAAATTTTCTCCTTTCTGAATGTCGACTTGAACATAATCAACATCAATGCCTTTTTCGGCTAAGAACATACGTACTCGGCGTGGATTAGGAGCGGTCTTCGTTTCATAGATTTTCATAGTGGTATGACTAGCCTCGCGAAACAACAATGGAAATTTCGGTAGAAATAACGTTGAAATTAACGGTGTAAGTTAATAAACAAAATCTAGATTAGTAAGAGTATTGCACGCTTTCAAATCACTTCGTATAGCGGTGACACTATTCAGCGTTTTTATGGTCTTACCATATCATTGCTCGCTCACTGTGCCTTTGTATCTGCTTGCCTTGTCATCGCGCTGTAAGCACCTTAAGACGTTTAATCTCGTTCGCAGTGAAATGTTTCCTTTTGTATTCCGCCAGCGACTCACTCATCGTCTCAGGTGAAAGCCCCTGCTCCATCAACCCATCTCTAAAACGTGTGTATGCTTCTACCTTTGCCTGCCACTGAGCTCGCTCTTCCCACGTTTTAGCAAAGCGCTGGGCGACCTGTGTTCCAAATTCAGCAGCCACAGCATTGAAGCGATCGTTTATATTGCTGTAAGTGTTTTTAATTTCATTGATGCGGTGCATATTCAATGTAGGTTGAAAGGCGTCGCGCTCAGCGGGATTACCCGCCTTCAGGGCGTCTACTATAAGCGCTTTTCTCTCTTCTTTTGAAAGCGTGTCTTCCTGAGCAATGCTCAATCTTGCTAATGCCGCTTCGTCGACTTGTGCCTCTTGACTGAATAAGTAGTGATATTCGTTGTCGGTAAAATACCTACGCCGTATGTTTTCTCGCTCATCTAACTTAAAGGTTACATCTCGTAAACTGTGTGCGGACAGGTCTACCTCTAATTCCACAGACGATAGCGCCACCTTATAATCAACGTAGCGAGAAAATAAATCTGCTGCTGTACGGGCAGATTCTTCTGTGTATTTCGTTTTAGTATGGTTCGAATAGTCTAGTTTAACCACGTGGGGGAGTTCGGAGGTTCGCTCGAATATATAGCGGTCGAAGATGTCTTTTGTTGTGTAATCTAAGATGAAGACTTCAAGGCTAGTATCAGTTGAATCAGTCTTATATTCAGAAATATAGTTTGTCGCGTGAACGCCTGCATCATCTTGTTGGCTCGCCCTTTCTTTGTCGAACTCGCTTTCACCTTTCAGGTTATCTTCTGCATTCGGCAAAGTCGCGCCCGCTTCTGACACGATAAAGTCTGAGTTGATATGGTAGAAAACGCCAATGATAAGGAGAGCACTCAGCCCTCCTGCGGTGATAAAACGCCAATTCAAGGAATATACCTCATTAAAGGCCTAGGCCTTTGAGACGGTTTGCTTGGCGAACAAAAACATCAACGGGATTGGTTTCAAACCAATGTGTGATGCCAAAGCTCTGATTGACCTCATCAAGATGATTCATCTTGTAGTTATCTTTGAGCACTTTACCTAAATGTGAACTGCAGGTTGAGACCAACCCATCGTTTGGTTCTTTAAACGCAGTGCCAGTTATCGCTAAAAATGGATCTACAACATCTAGCGCATTAGTGTACGTTTTTCCGCCGCTCCACGAAAAATAATAAACACCGTTTTCAGCGAGCATTTTGCCATCGTTACGACAATATGCCGTTGGCATCCCTTCTGGGTATTGCTGGTTAAAGGCCACTGAACCAGCAGTTGAGAGTGAATTAAGGGCGGCAATTGAATCGGTAGGCTTGTCTCTTGGGTCTGAGCCCGAAGCAATTTCGATAATATTGGCAAATGCATCAACGACAAGCCCAGTCGCACCTTCACCAACAGAGCCCTCTGAAAAGGCATCTCGCAATTGGTCGGCTACTTTACTTCCCCAGTTCACACCTGCTACCGAACTTACCGAGGCGACTTTTTCAGGCGCGACACTGGCAGCGTAACGCGCTGTTGGTCCCCCATGGCTATGACCAATAAGATTTACTTTGTCAGCACCAGACAATGCTAAGACTTCGTCGATGTATTCTAACAACTGTTCGCCGCGCACTTCCGTAGAATTAGCTGGTGAGACTTCGGCAATGTAAACCACAGCGCCGTTTCGGCTGAGTTTATGCGGAACCTTATAGAAATAATCGACAAATAAAATATCTTCAAAGCCAAATAATCCGTGAACAAGTACAATTGGGTGTTTAGTTTTTGCGTATGTGCTTGAATGCGCCTGTCCAGAAAAGCCTACAAATAAGCAGAGCAACGTCAATATAGCCGCGAAGGTGCTTTTTCTCGTTTGATTTAGTCGTATGTGGTTGGTTCGTGTTTGGGTTATTCGTGTGTAATTGCTTCGTGTCATAGTGTGTGCCCCATAATTATGGTAAATACCTGGTCTGTGGTCAGACCTTTGTTATAATTATGTAAACACAATGTAAAGATCAAGCTTTACTAACAAGTTTTAATAAAGCGCTCCCGCAAATAAACGTCATTTCTAGCCATCCCGTCTAGACAATAGCCTGCTAATTCAGTTAGCTAGCACTAGCCATTAGGTATGCTTCACAATACCATTTTCAGCTTTCATACAGAGCATAAGCATAATTTATGGCCAGCTATTCATCTCTGGAATAGGTTTGAATAAAGTTCACGGCAAGGCTTGATGTCGTTAACCATTCACCCTTTAACGGGTTTAATTTCATTCCTACTTGATGTTTTAAGGAAAACGCACCCCCGACCCACTGTTGTAACTCTCTAGGTTTCACGAATTTTCTCCAATCGTGAGTACCAATGGGCAAATACCGCATAACGTATTCAGCGCCAACAATTGCAATGATATAGCTTTTAAACGTTCTGTTTAATGTGGCTAAAATAAGAAGTCCGCCGGGTTTCACTAAACTCGCACATTCCTTTATAAGTTGCCGTTGATCGGGTACATGCTCGACCACTTCAGCATTAATTACGACATCATATTGAAGTCCTTCGCCCACAACCTCACTGGAGAGCATATGTCTATAATTAACATCCACACCGCTTTTTTCGGCATGCCGCTTGGCAACTTCAACGCTGACCGCGCTTGCGTCTATGCCTGTTACATGAGCGCCCAATTTTGCTAGTGGCTCACTGATAAGGCCACCACCACTGCCAATATCAATCATTGACAGAGTTGAATAGTCTGGGGGTAATTTACCCTTCCCGAAATGATTTTCTATCTGCGCTTTAATGACATCTAATCTCGCTCTATTAAAATCTAAAGCAGTTTTATATTTCCCTTTCGGATCCCACCATGATTCGGCGAGCGCATCAAAGCGCGCGATTTCATCCTCAGAGAAATTACTTCCACCTGTTTTTTTGCTTTTATCGAGCACGATTTTTTACCTTTAGACGTAATTAGACTATTGCTTCACATTTGACTCTCTATACTCAGGGTCATAAGGTGAGCAGAATAGGGTTATAGGCCTGACGCGATTTACATTCTTATGTTTTGACAAAGCGACATCAATATAAAGATACGTTGTAAGAGAGGGTTCTGATTTTGGCGAACGCAAAAAATGTTTATGGTCGTCCACTGCAGCTGTGTTGCGGGAATGCGGGTTTTACTAGAGAAGGGTTTTGTTATGTCCCAGATGCAGATTTGGGCAACCACAGCGTTTGCGCCATAGTAACCGATGAATTTCTTCAGTTTTCATTACGACAAGGAAACGATCTTATTACTCCTTGGCCTAGCATGACATTTCCCGGTCTGCTTGCTGGAGACAGATGGTGTTTGTGCGCGGCTCGATGGTTACAAGCTTATGAAGCTGGAGTGGCACCTAAAGTTCGTCTTGAAGCGACGCATGAAAAAGCGCTGGATATTATCCCGCTGTCACTATTGGAAGAATATGCAGCCGATTAGGCATTTATCTGCACCTTTGGGAAACGTGCAATGAGCTAAACGGTATAATTTACAATCTACATCTTTCTAGTCAGTGAATTGAAGTAATGAAATGGGCATGTCGTATAACATGCCCTTTTTTACTGCGTTAGTAGTTTAACGTCAGTTAATGTTTACTTAGTTTAAAACTCGCCTAATTATTGTGGTGTTCGAATTACCATAAGTCGGGTTTCAGACATATCTTCAATGGCGTAGCGAATTCCTTCACGCCCAAGACCTGAGTCTTTCACACCGCCGTATGGCATATTGTCTACGCGCCAGCTTGGCACATCGCCAATCACGACGCCACCAACCTCTAGCACGTCCCATGCTTTGTGTGCTTTATAAATATCGCGGGTAAATACACCGGCTTGGAGCCCATAACGACTATTATTAACTTCGTTAAGTGCTTCGTCATAGTCATCGAACGGCACTAAGATGGATAGCGGACCAAACGCTTCTTCGGCACTGGCATCGCAATCTTTCGGTACATTTTCCATCACCGTAGCTTGAAGCATGGCACCGTCTCGAGTACCACCACACAGGATAGTTGCTCCTTTGTCTTTCGCCTCTTCAATCCAGCCATGGAGGCGTTCAGCCTCCCCTTCAGAAATCATTGGGCCGATAAACGTATCTTCATCAGATGGATCGCCAGATACAAGCGCTTTAACTCTTTCTACATAGCGAGATTTAAATTCATCATATATTTTGCTGTGCACTAGCAGACGCTGAACACTGATACAGCTTTGGCCAGATTGATAATAGGCGCCCACAATGACGCGGTCGATGGCGTCTTCAATATCGGCATCTTCGTCAACCACGCACGCTGCGTTACCGCCAAGTTCCAACACAACAGGCTTCTTTCCAGCTTTTGCTTTAAGCGCCCAGCCCACATCGGGTGAACCAGTAAAGCTAAGCAGCTTTAGTCGCTCGTCTGTAGTGAACAAATCAGCGCCATCACGACTACACGGCAGAATTGAGAATGCGCCTTTTGGCAAGTCTGTTTCCGCAAGTACTTCACCAATAATAAGTGCGCCAATAGGAGTGCGCGACGCTGGCTTAAGAACAAAGGTGCAGCCCGCAGCGATAGCTGGCGCTACTTTGTGGGCAGCAAGGTTAAGCGGAAAATTAAACGGCGATATAAACGAACATGGGCCAATAGGTACTTTTTTGGTCATACCCTGATAGCCCTTCGCGCGGGCTGATATTTCTAAATTGACCGTCTCGCCGTTGATGCGCACTGACTCTTCAGCGGCAATTTTAAACGTATCGATAAGGCGACTTACTTCGCCTTTCGCATCTTTGATTGGCTTTCCTGCCTCAATGCACAATGCTTGCGCCAGTTCGTCTGCGCGCTCAGTAAAACGCTTCACGCAGTGCTCTAATACGGCTTGTCTTTCATAAGGTGCCATCGCCGCCATTGCAGGCTGGGCTTTTTCAGCAGCAGCAATAGCTTTGTCGATAACATCCGCATCTGCTAACGCAACCTTGGTCGCTACCTCTTGGGTGTATTTGTTAGTTACATCCAGATCGGTATTAGCATAATGTGGTTCACTCGCCAGATAATAGGGGTAGCTTTCCTTTAACATCGTTGACTCCTTAACGTTATGTTGCGTTGGCTTAAAGCTTAGCACTTAGCTCTTTAATCGTATGATTTAGTGTTTTGTCATTCATGCTGTAATCAACGGGACAATCGATAATGTGCACACCTTTTGTGTTCAAACACTTATCCACCATGTGAATGAGTACGTCGGTATCATCTACCCGCCAGCCCTGCGCGCCATAACTTTGCGCATATTTGACAAAATTAGGGTTGCCGTAGTCTAAACCAAACTCATCAAACTGCATGTTTGCTTGTTTCCATTTAATCATCCCATACGCATCGTCACGCAATATGATCACAACAAGATCTAGCTTGAGCCTCACAGCGGTCTCAATCTCTTGGCTATTCATCATAAAGCCACCGTCACCGCAGACACTTAAAACAGGGGCATCTGGATTGACGAGTTTAGCGGCAATGGCGGAAGGCAAACCTGCTCCCATTGAGGCTAGTGCATTATCTAAAAGCAGTGTATTTGGGTGGTAAGCGGGGTAGTTTCTGGCAAACCAAATTTTGTAGATGCCGTTATCTAACGTAACAATGCCGTTGTCTGGCATTACCTTACGTATATCTCGCACTAAACGCTCGGGTAAGATAGGGAATCGGTTGTCATCTTCCGCTTCGGCGCGATGTTCGACATAGGCTTGATGCACGTCTTTATAGAAATCGAGTTTCCAACTGTCTTGCGGGGTAATTCCTTCTTTTATTTGCCAAATGCTATTGGCAATGTCACCAACCACTTCAAGTTGAGGAAAGTACACCGGGTCTACGGCTGCCGAATCAAAATTAACATGAATTACTTTTTTGTCGTTGTGGTGCATAAAAAACGGTGGTTTTTCTACTACATCATGGCCCACATTAATAATGAGGTCTGCACGCTCTATCGCTCTGTGAACAAAGTCTCCGTCCGACAGCGCCGTATTCCCAGCAAATCGAGAATCGCTTTCGTTTAGCACGCCCTTGCCCATTTGCGTAGTAACAAAGGGAATACAGGTTTTATCGACGAACTCCCTTAACATTTTTGCTGTTAGCTTACGGTTTGCACCTGCGCCGATAAGTAGTAAAGGGGATTGTGCGTTTTCTATCATGCTAATAGCTGAAGAAATTGCTTTATATTCAGCAATAGGACGACGAGCTACGCTAGGCTTTAACAGCGGTGCGCTCGTTTGCTCTGCCGCTATATCCTCAGGAAGTTCTATATGAACTGCACCCGGACGCTCTTCAGAGGCGAGTCGAAATGCCTCCCTTACTGTAGAAGGGATCCTGTCACCACTTACAACTTGGTTGGTAAACTTGGTAATTGGGCGCATCATGTCGACAATATCAATCACTTGAAAACGACCTTGCTTACTGGTTTTAATGGGCTTTTGTCCAGTAATCATAAGCATAGGCATAGCACCTAACTGAGCATAAGCCGCTGGAGTCACTAAATTGGTAGCCCCCGGCCCGAGGGTTGATAAACATACTCCGACTTTTCCTGTAAGTCGTCCATAGGTAGCGGCCATAAAGCCTGCTCCTTGCTCATGACGAGTTAGCACCAACTTAATCGAAGACTCACGCAACGACTCGAGTAAATCGAGGTTTTCTTCACCGGGAATACCAAAAACGTATTCCACACCTTCGGCTTCTAACGCTTTCACAAATAAATCGGACGCTTTCATGTGCTGCACGCTCCTTGTAGAAGGGTATATTTTAATAGATTGTGATTGATTCCTACGGCAACAGCATAAAAAACGATTGATATTTTTTTATGACACGTAAGTCGATTGTTATGTTCTGCCCCCTATTTCACTCATTAATAAGAGAATGAGGGCCGCCCCATGCTTATCGCATGTAGTGTAAAAAGTTTATGCGATAAACAGGTTTGTAGTGAGGCTTTAAGAAATGACTAGCAAAGCCAAACCAAGGACTAATGGCTTGACCGATACTTTAAATGATCACGCTGTGACCTATGGGTTTTCACTTTCCCACTGCGCTAGTTTAGCTTGGGTAGCGGCATCAACGTTCGCTTTATTTTCGCTTATCCACCAGCGCTCCATAATGCGAACATTTTTTTGATTCGCTTTGTAAAACACGTCAACGATATCGCCGATGAATGGAACAAAACCTAAACCAAAATCGATGGCCGAGTTTTTAACCATCTGCGCAACAAGCGCTTTCGGCATACCTAAAGATTTTCCTAGCCAAACAATGCGCAACGATACAAACAGCATAAGCGCGTCACCCGCGCCAGGGATAAGGCCAATAATGGAATCCAAACCTATTCTTATTGGAATAAGAGGAAGCTTTACGGCCGTATCTAGCAGATTCGCCAGTTTTTGTGCTTTAAGTAGTGCCTTGGGTGCTTTTGCGTCCACGTTGTTCTCTCCCTTTAATCGTATTGCTAAACCCTATAGCCTTAGTGAAAAGCGGCCGGCGAAAATAAATGGGACTGATTTAGACCAAATCGAGAATAATGCGCCGCTACTTTTCTGCGCCCAAAGCTCTCGCCAATCCAGCACGCAGACCATTATCAGATTCTACTGTCCAGCCGTGCAGGTTTTCTTGCACTATGTCAAAAAGCACATCGATATGTTCTTTGTCGCTGTTTAGTGCGGCAATATATTCATAACGCTCTCCACCTGCTTCCATAAAGTACTCGCGGTTCTCTTCGCCAATTTCCTCAATAGTTTCAAGGCAGTCTGCTGAAAAGCCTGGGCACATAACCTGAATCGATTTAACGCCCTTCTCAGGCAAAGATTTCAGGGTTTCATCTGTATACGGCTTCAACCACTCTTCTCGACCAAAACGAGATTGAAACGTCGTCATGTATTCGTCGTGTGAAAGCCCAAGTTTTTCAGCAAGTAGTCGTGATGTTTTATGACATTCACAGTGATACGGGTCGCCGTTCATCAAATAACGTTTAGGAATACCGTGATAAGACAAAATAAGCTTATCTGCTCTACCATGCGTCTCCCAGTGGGCTTTTACCTTGTTGGCAAGCGCTGTGATGAAGTTATCGCGGTCGTGATAGTGATTCACAAAACGAAACTCGGGGAGCCAACGGCGCGAGGTAAAATCTTTGGCAATAGCATCAAAGGTTGAGCCTGTCGTCGATGCGCTGTACTGCGGATAAAGGGGTAAAACCACAAGCTTACGCACGCCTTTGGCAAGCATAGCTTCAATTGTGTCTGATACCGCTGGCTTGCCGTAACGCATGGCGAAATCGACAATAACATCGTCGCCGTATTTTGCTTTGCAACGTTCTGCTATAGCACTCGCCTGCGCTTTCGTGATTGCCATCAGAGGCGAGCCTTCTTCCGTCCAAACCGTTGAATAGGCCTCTGCCGAACGCTTGGGACGAATATTTAAAATAATACCGTTAAGAATAAACCACCAAATCGCTTTTGGAACTTCAACCACACGAGGGTCAGAAAGAAACTCTTTCAAATATGGGCGTAACGCCTGTTTAGTTGGTGCTTGCGGTGTTCCTAAATTTGTTACTAGCACCCCGATTTTGTCAGCTTGCCCGTGGGTGAAACCGTTATTCGATTTGTATTTCATCTATGATTATTCCGAGAAGTACTGCGCTGTATCCGTATTATACTGAATTAACGTAGTTTATGATCTTTGATAACGTCAAAAATGTGCGATTAAGTTGATAGTTTTTAGATATTAAAAAAGCGGCAAATGCTCAGAAAAATTTTTCATAAACATGTGCCGCTTTTGCTCGCCACCGAGTAAACCGTACAGCGATGAGTCAGACTATTTGCTTAGGGCTGATAATAAGTCGCCGCGCCTGGGCCCACCGGCATACCTAGCAGGAATACCCAGATATAGAAGAGTATGGTCCAACCTACGATAAATACCATGGAATAAGGCAACATCATTGCGATAAGCGTCCCCATACCTAAGTCTTTTTTATACCTTGCAGCCATGGCCAAGATAAGTCCGAAATAACTCATCATAGGCGCAATAACATTCGTAACCGAATCCCCTATACGGTAAGCCGCTTGAATAACTTCCGGCGCGTAGCCAATTAGCATAAGCATGGGCACGAATATAGGAGCGGTTACAGCCCATTGAGCAGAGGCACTGCCTAGAGAAAGGTTAACCACACCACACATCAAGATAAACAGAATAAATACCGCTGGGCCGTCTAGACCAGCGGCTTGCAGCAACGCAGCGCCTTTAACCGCTAAAACTGTGCCTAAGTTAGTCCACTTAAAGAAAGCAACAAACTGCGCAGCAAAAAATACTAGCGTAATGTAAAGGCCCATGGCCCCCATGCTTTTAGACATGGCATCGATGACATCTTTATCGTTCTTCATCGATTCCGTAACTTTGCCGTACACGAAACCAGGAATAGCGAAGGTAATAAAGATGAAGGCAACAATTCCTTTAAGAAATGGAGAGCCTGCCACTTCGCCGGTTTCAGGATGGCGTAAAATGCCGTTTTCTGGCACTACGGTCAATGCCAAGATAGCGCATACAACAACAAAGGAAATACCAGCCCAACGTAAACCTTTCTTCTCTAGGTCAGTCGGCGCATCCATCGATTGTTTGCCTAAGTCTATTGACGCTTCGCTAGGGTCATACTTTCCTAATCTAGGCTCAACAACCTTTTCAGTGACCAATGCGCCCATGATCGCTACAACGAACGTACTGATAAACATGAAATACCAATTCACTTCCGGCCCAACCATATAGTCGGGGTCAATCATATGAGCAGCCGCTTCAGTAATACCCGAAAGGAGAGGGTCAACGGTACCAAGCAATAGATTGGCACTGTAGCCAGCTGAGACCCCAGCAAATGCTGCGGCAAGACCAGCAAGGGGATGACGGCCTAAGGAATGGAAAATCATAGCCGCTAAGGGAATAAGCACCACATAGCCAAGCTCTGAAGCCGTGTTTGAAATAATGCCAGCAAAGACGATTGCAAACGTTACCGCACGCTTTGATGCATTCATCACCAGAGCTCGCATCGCCGCAGATAGCAGGCCGGAGTGTTCAGCGACAGATACACCAAGCAGTGCAACAAGTACGGTACCTAGCGGCGCAAAGCCGGTAAAGTTTGTTACCAAACCAGTAACGATACGCTGAAGCCCTTCTGCGCTCATAAGCGATATCACTTCAATCATACCGTCTTCTTCACGACCTTTTGCGCCAACTGGGCGTGGGTCAGCAACGGCAATATCGAAAAAGCCTAGTATTCCACTTAACACTACGATGAAGAGTGAAAGTAGCGCAAATAACGTTACTGGATGGGGGAGAAGGTTTCCTAACCATTCTACCGTAGCGAGAAATCGAGAAAATAACCCGCCTTGTCCGCCATTTTTATCGGCAGACGCTGAATTTGTGTTTTCCGTTGTCAAAATCTTCCCTCTGTCGTTTATTGACGTCTACCACATTAAGATTAGTGCTGGGAAGGCACCAACTTTATACAGAAATAGTGACGCGTTTTAATTGTAGTCAGGCGGTATTTTACCCGATTTAGTGAAAATTTGGCAGTAGAGTGGGAAAATGAAAGGTAAACGTCCTGTACAACTTTCTTGCGAAGCTTTTTAAATAAGAAAATTAAGTCAGAATATCATTAACTTAATATACAAGCTCGCATAAAAAAGCCAGTCGGAAAGACTGGCTTTTTAAAGGAAATAAAGGACGGGTTAATTGCCTTTAGACTGATTCATATACTTAAAGAAATCACTGTCAGGGGCAATGACCATAACATCTTGCTTACTATTGAAGCTATTTCTGTAGGCATCCATACTGCGCAAGAAGCTGTAGAAGTCTGCATTCTTCGAATACGCTTCAGCATAAATTTGCGCAGCAATTGCATCACCTTCACCGCGAAGCTGTCGAGCGTTGCGCTCGGCGTCAGCAAGCATAACTGTCACTTTCGCATCAATATTAGCCTTTATGACTTCAGCCTGCTCCTGACCTTCTGAACGGTGCTCACGGGCTACTGCCGCGCGCTCTGCGCGCATACGTTGGAAGATTGAGTTACTCACTTCAGTAGGCAGGTTAATCTGCTTAACGCGTACGTCAACAATCTCAATACCCAGTTCATCAGACGAGGTTGAAGCTTGTTCCATCGCTTGATTCATAAGCGCAGAACGCTCGCCAGAAACAATCTGCGCAATAGTGCGCGTACCGAACTCTGAACGAAGACCGTTATTAACTTTTTGCTTTAATAACGCTTCAGCCTGCAGCTTATTACCACCTGTTGAAAGGTAGTAGCGAGCAAAATCGTCAATGCGCCACTTAACATAAGAATCAACGATAAGGTCTTTTTTCTCACTTGTTACGAAGCGATCCGGAGAACCGTCAAGGGTTTGAATTCGCGCATCAAGTACGCGTACTGAGTCGATAAACGGGAGCTTAAAGTGAAGACCCGGCTCAAAGACTTTCGTGTCGCCCGTGGCGTCATCTCTTTGTACTTTACCAAACTGGATAACGATAGCGCGCTCGCCTTCCTTAACTGCAAACAGAGAGCCTGATGCTAGCAAGACAAGAAGAACGAATACTGCAATTAATAAATTCTTCATTATACTTATCTCCCCTCTCTAAAGCTGTCACCGCGAAGGCCTGAGGTAGGCGAGCTATTACGGCTGCGACCATTTGCATCGGTTACCGGTGCTTGTAAGCCTTCTAATGTGCTGCGTGAACGTTCTTTAGATGTAGACTGCTGACGCTCCATGATCTTATCAAGTGGCAAGTACATCATGTTGTTACCGCCCTTGCTGTCTACCATGATCTTACTGGTGCTGCTTAACACTTCTTCCATCGTTTCTAAATAAATACGTTCGCGTGTTACTTGCGGAGCGCGCTCATACTGCGGAAGAAGCTCTTTAAATCGTGCAACTTCACCCTGCGCTTCCAGCGTCACCTGCTCTTTGTACGCTTGCGCTTCTTCGTTCATGCGGTTTACTTGACCACGAGCACGAGGTTCGATCTCTCTTGCGTACGCTTCTGCTTCACGAATAAAGCGCTGTTCATCCTCTTGCGCAGCTATCGCGTCATCAAACGCATCTTTTACTTGCTCAGGTGGACGGGCATCACGGAAGTTCATATCGATAATCGACACGCCCATATTGTAAGGCTCAATAATCGCTTGGAGCTCTTCCCACACACGCTGGCGAGTAACTTCACGACCATCGGTGAGCACGTCATCCATTTTTGAATGACCTACAACGTAACGAATTGCGCTGTCTAGCGATTGACTAAGGCTTTGCTCTGGGCTTTCCACCGCGAAGGTCCAACGGAAAGGGTCAACAACACGAAATTGCATTTCCATTTGGACACTCACAACGTTCTCATCTTCCGTAAGCATAGAGCCAGATGAAGATTGATCGCGTATTGACTGAACGTCTACAGGTATCACAGTATCAATAAACGTTGGCGCCCAGCGGAGACCCGGCTCAACCTGTTGATAATACTCACCAAAACGCAGCACTACACCACGCTCTGCTTCACGGATAGTGTAAAACCCGCTGATAAACCAGATCACAACGAGCAGGCCTACGAGAATACCCGCACCGATGCCACCAAGGCTTTTGCCTGAGCCACCACCGTTACCACCTGACTTTCCAAACTTACCGAATAAGTTTTTAAACACATCGTCTAGATCTGGGGGACCTTGTTCTTTCCCCCCGCGATTTTTCCACGGGTCGTTATTATTGCCACCCGGCTCATTCCAAGCCATGCTGATACTCCATAGATTACTGTTATATTTTTGAATTCTTTATGCTCAACCCAGTGACTAGCACTGACTAATGTCGCACAACATACTCTGATATTCCGTTTTCCAGACGCTTTTCCAATCTGTTCCAGTCAGCTGCGGGCATTCTTACGTCCACTACCCAGTCTCCCTGACTGTCGTACTCTTCGCTAGAAATGCAGTTTAGCTCATACAGCACACCGCGCAATCGACTTTGTGCAGGGGGAATCTTCAATGTGTAATTGACCATGCTTTTACCCAAACACTCGGTTAAAGCTTGGCTTAATAATTCCGTCCCTTCACCTGTCTGCGCAGAAAGCCACACTCGAACGGGCACGCCCTCATCGTTTCTTTCTATACGGGGATTTACGTCGTCTAGTTTATCAATCTTATTACAGATTAGTAATTGTTGAATGTCTCCCGCTTCTATTTCTTCAAGCACGTTGTTAACTTCATCCATGGTTTCGCGATATTTTGCATCAGCAACATCAACAACATGGAGCAGTAAATCAGCTTCTTGAGTTTCTTGAAGCGTTGCTTTAAACGCAGCAACAAGGTCATGGGGAAGATGACGAATAAAACCAACCGTGTCTGCGAGTATGGCAGGGCCTACATCTTTCAACTCGATTTTACGTAAAGTGGGATCTAGCGTTGCAAACAGCTGGTCGGCAGCATAGACGTGAGAATCGGTAATGGTGTTAAACAGGGTTGATTTACCCGCATTCGTATAGCCAACTAAGGATACCGTAGGAATTTCTGCGCGTTTACGAGAGCGGCGCCCCTGCTCTCGTTGCTTCTGCACTTTTTCCAAACGACGAAGAATGGCTTTAATACGACCACGAAGTAAACGACGGTCAGTCTCTAGCTGTGTTTCACCCGGACCGCGAAGACCAATACCACCTTTTTGACGCTCAAGGTGGGTCCATCCTCTGATGAGACGCGTTGAGATATGTCTCAACTGAGCTAGTTCAACTTGGAGCTTACCCTCGTGAGTTCTCGCGCGTTGCGCAAAGATATCGAGAATGAGCCCCGTTCTATCTAACACCCGGCATTTACACACGGCCTCTAAATTTCGCTCCTGAGAAGGAGAAAGGGCGTGATTGAAAATAACAACGTTGGCATCATGTGCCCTTACCGCTGCCGCTATTTCCTCTACCTTACCTGAGCCGACGAAATACTTAGCAAGAGGCGCGGTACGTGAAGTTGTAATAACTTCAGCCGCATTCACCCCTGCCGAAGACACAAGCAATTCAAGCTCACTTAAGTCCTCTTTTGAGTCTTCATCGGAAAAATTTACATGAACAAGTACAGCCTGTTCACCGGCTTCATAACGGTCAAACAAGCGCGTTACCTTTTAAATTATTCACCTTTAGTATTTTCAGAATCTCCTGCGCTAGGCATTGTTATAGCGCGTGCTGGAACAACAGTAGAAATTGCGTGCTTATAAACCATTTGGCTTACTGTGTTCTTCAGTAAAATAACGAACTGATCGAATGATTCAACCTGTCCCTGAAGTTTAATACCATTTACCAAATAAATTGATACTGGAATACGTTCCTTACGCAAAGCGTTCAAGAATGGGTCTTGTAAAGATTGCCCTTTAGCCATTTGATATCCTTAGTTTTTATTATTCGTGATAGAAATTTCACTATCACTGCACGTCTAATGTATACCACACTCAACTGTTTAAAGTGTGACTTTCGCTGTAATTTTAGTCAAATTATCGTTAGCAAATGTGTCTAGCCACGTTACCTGCTCCCAGCCTCTCAACCACGTTAGTTGACGCTTGGCTAGTTGCCTTGTAGCAATTATGCCTTTTTCACGCATTTCGGCATAACTCAACTGGCCATCTAAGTACTGCCACATCTGCCTATATCCTACTGAACGTATAGAAGGCAATGCTTCATGTAGATCACTACGTTCGTAGAGTTTTAATACTTCTTTCTCAAACCCCTGCTCCAACATCATGTCGAAGCGAGTTGCAATACGCGAGTGCAATACTGCGCGGTCTGCGGGCGCTATGGCAAATTGTGCAATATCATAAGGGCATTTTTCACCTTCTTGCTGTTGCCAATATGTCAAGGTTTTGCCCGTACTTCTAAATACTTCCAGTGCACGCGTGATCCGCTGAGGATCATTAGGGTGAATTCTCTCACCACTAACTGGGTCTACACCACGCAATTCGTCGTGTAATTTAGGCCAACCCAACTGTTGTGCCTGCTTTGTTATTTCGTCTCGAATATTCTCATCTGACTTAGGTAGTGGCGAAATTCCATTTATCAAGGCATTAAAATACATCATTGTACCACCAGCCAGAATTGGCACTTTGCCTCGTGCTACTATTTCGCCGATAAGTGCGTTGGTATCCTTCACGAATTGTGACACAGAATACGTTTCTACTGGGTCAATAATATCAATAAGATGATGAGCAACACCCGCTCTCTCTTCAAGCGTTGGCTTTGCCGTCCCAATATCCATTCCCTTATAAACTAAGGCAGAATCGACGCTTATTATCTCGCTGTCTACTTGCGCAGCAATTTCAAGTGCCAAACCTGTTTTACCTGACGCCGTAGGACCCATGATAGCAATAACGGGTAATGCAGAATTTATGCCACTGGACACTTTATTCTCCCCAAACATCTAGCACTTGTTTTAACGGGCGCACTTTAGCAAATTGCTCAATAATTTCCCATTGTTTAACTTCGCTTTGCTCATCCAACCAGTACCACACTTGATTCTGCACATCTTCAGCAAGTACGTGGCCGGGTAATACCAGTGACGTAATAACTTTATCTAACGTGTCACAATTTTCGTCAGGTGTAGCAGTTAATAAGTGTTCGAACCACATAAGCCAAGGTAAATGTCGTGTTCCTGCCGGTACCTGTTGCAATCGATATTTTCCTGCGACCTTGTTAACTTCAAAGTGTGAGGAATTCAAAAGTGTAAGAAGCGGTTCGCTTACGTTATCAAGTGATACGGCAACTGGCATAAGTAACGGTTGGCTGTGCTCTGCTTTTAAAAATAGTTCGCTCAGCCACATACTGACAACTTTTGCCGCCGAAAGCAGAAAAATTTTTTCAGATTTTGGGTACATCCTTTGAAGTGAAGAGAGATTTACATATTCAAGAGGCCCTTGAGTGTTGTCTTCTCTCTTAACGTTGTCGCTATTTGGCGTCATCAACGCATTATAGCTAGACTGATATGCTGCGCTTGGCCCTCGACTCTGTCGAGGGGTAGCGCCGCTCGCTCTGCTCGTCCCTGCCATTTTAGCCGAGCCAAATGTTGGCTGGCCATGGCTGGTTGACGGTGAATTCGAAAAACCATCTTGTGAGAAAGGTTGGGATGGATAAGGGCTCGATTCACCAAAAGCTCGACTGCCATTTTCCGATTGAGCTTGAAGTGGCCTTATATAATCGTGCTCTACGTTAGTAGACATGAAACCGCCGCTCGACGCTGTTTGGTCTTGTGAATCGAGCAAGGGCTGGTCACCTGTTATTGCATGTAATGCATCACTTACTGCTTTGTAGATAAAATCATGTACTAAGCGACCTTGCTGGAATCTCACTTCGTGCTTAGCAGGATGAACATTAACGTCTACGTCTTTTGGATCAACAGTGAGATAGACGACAAAACTCGGCTGCTCTATAACGCCCCACACTGTTTCATAGGCCTGGCGAATAGCGTGCATAATAAGTTTGTCACGCATTCCTCTTCCGTTAACAAAGCTAAACTGGCAATCGTTGCTGCTTCGCAGCATAGCTTCATTACCGAGCCAAGCGTTAATGTGAAGCCCTTCATATTCGGTATCAATGTGAACGGCATTTTGAATAAACTTTTGACCAACAACAGAAGCAATTCGGTTTGCTAAGCTCCCTTCTCTGTCAGCAATAAATCGTCTCGCAACCTTGTCATTGTGTTTAAGAATGAAAGACACCTCAGGATGGCTTAGCGCAATGCGCTTGATAACGTCTTCTATGTGCTGAAACTCTGTTTTTTCCGTTCGCAAAAATTTACGCCTTGCGGGCGTGTTGTAAAACAAATCGGCGACGTCAATAGTGGTTCCAACGGGATGAGCTGCTGGCTGTATATTCACTGCCATCTCTCTACCCTCACAGTAAGCCTGCCATGCTTCGGTTTGTGACTCAGTTCGCGAGGTCAACGTTAATCGGCTCACAGAGCTAATACTCGCCAACGCCTCGCCACGAAAACCAAGAGATAAAATCTGCTCTAAATCGTCGAGGGTTGTAATTTTGCTGGTTGCATGGCGACTTAACGCCAGTTGCAATTCACTTTTGACGATCCCCGATCCGTTATCTTTTATTCGGATTCGCTTATGACCGCCCTTTTCAATATCCACTTCAATTTTTGTCGCCCCTGCATCTAGACTATTTTCTAATAGTTCTTTAACTACAGATGCGGGGCGCTCAACCACTTCACCAGCGGCAATTTGGTTAGCTAGTTGTGGAGATAAAAGCTGTATAGGCAAAGGGCTACCCTATGAAATAATTAATGGATAAAAGGCGGATTACAGCGCAACGCGAGGCAACGATGCCGAGAAAGACTTATAAAGCGTACGCTATGCTACGTTCTCGGAATATTTAATACTTGCCCGACTCGAACAACATCGCTTGAGAGATCATTGGCTGCTTTTATACTGCTCACTTTAACATTATAACGTTGAGCCAGCAGCGACAACGACTCACCGCTCCTAACCCTGTGGGTTCGGTTGTTCTCTCTTTCTTGAGCCCATAGTGTACCATCGGGAGGAACTTGCTTGAAGTAACGCTTAGTTGCATTAAACATGGCGGCAGCTAAACGTTCGCGATATTTAGACCAATTTAGGTTCTTTTCTTCCTGCGGGTTAGAAATGAAACCAACTTCAACCAAAATTGATGGAATGTCTGGCGCTGTTAAAACCGCAAAGCTCGCAGCTTGAGGTTTCCTCTTGTGAAGACTGGTTACCTGCTTCAATTCCTCAACAACTTTGTTACCCAAATCATGACTGGTTGCCATACTGTGATCCATAGAAAGACCAAGTATGGTTTCCGTTAAGTAACGCTCGCTTGATTTATCGTTGATTACTTCTGCTGCGCCACCTAACAACTCAGAGTGGCGCTCCGATTTTTCTAGCCATCGACCTAACTCTGTATCAGCCCTTCGCATGGAAAGTACCCAAACAGAACCACCTCGTGGCTGTGGCTGACTAAAGGCATCGGCGTGAATAGATATCAGCAAGTCCGCTTTTTTCTCTCTTGCGATTTCAGGGCGGCGGTTAGGCGATATATAGTAGTCATCGCTGCGTGTCATTATGGCTCGCATTCCGCGCTCTTTGTTTATCATGCCTTCAAGTTTTTTGGCTATGCTCAGCGTTATGTGCTTTTCAAACGTGCCCGCAGGTCCTACCGAGCCTGGGTCGTGACCACCGTGTCCTGCATCTATCGCGACAATTATGTCTCTGTCGCGAGAGCTCGTCGAGTCGTCGAGCACTACAGAGCCTGTTGATGCAGAAGCCGTTAGCTTTGGCGCACTTTTAGATGCTTTGTCTGGTAAATCTACCACCAACCTATGACCATAGGCACCCTCTGGCGCCATAGCAAATAGAGAAGGCGTCGTATTTCTGTTTAGTTCAACAACAACCCTTGAAGACGAGTTGTTTTTCGGTGTTGAATAGCGCAGCTTGTTGATTAGGTTACCGCTATTTTCGATATCCGAGAGTTTATATGTGTCGTTCGTATTGTTGAGATCGATAACTAAGCGAAGCGGGTTTTTGAGCGTAAAGTAGGTATACTCAGGTGCCGTTTTCATGTCAAAAACTACACGGGTATTGTCCGGCGACGGCCATATTCTTACTCCGTCGATGTTATTTTGCGCGCCGTGGGCAAACTGCACCACAAGACACAAAAGTAATACCGAAACTATACTGCGCACCATATTTAGCCTTCGTATTGTTGTTATGCCGCTCTCGTAAACCTCGGAGCGACTATGCTTTCTTATTTTTTCACTTGTAGCGCGTGTTAAACACGTTTGCATTGTTGAAGCAATTTAGCACCATGCGAACTTTTAGCTTCTAGGCTGAACTGTCTACCCGACGGTGTAATATTTATACTAATCACTAAGTCGGGAGATGCCAAGTGTTCACCACCTTTTTCAGACCATTCAATGAGCGCGATAGCGCCTGAGCCAAAATAATCCCTGATCCCCATAAATTCGAGCTCTTCAGGATCGGCAAGGCGATACAGGTCAAAGTGATAAATATTGACGTTATCCAACTCATAAGGTTCAACCAATGTATAGGTTGGACTTTTAACGCTACCTGAATGGCCTAACGACTGAATGAAGTAACGACTGAAGGTGGTTTTCCCGGCGCCCAAGTCGCCGTTAAGATAGATAACAGCGTCGGTAGGTAACTGACTTGAAACGGCTTGCGCCAAGTCTTTGGCAAGTTGCGCGGTATCATCTAATTCATTAGCAAAAAAAGAGGTATGCGGGTAAGACATCAACAATATTCCACAGTAGTCTAAGGCCGAGTAACACAGCAGATGCCTGCCCGATTAGAGCAAAACCACGCTAATTAGTGGTTTATAAGCGCACGAACTGCATCAAACAAATCGCTTGCTATCATACCACGTTGACCATAGCGTTGGGCAATATCATCTCCGGCCTTTGCGTGAAGTACAACGCCATATTTTGCTGCGATGTCAGTTTCTACGCCCTGAGCAAGCAATGCGCCTAAAATCCCACTTAAAACGTCGCCGCTTCCTGCCGTTGCCATACCTGGATTACCATGACGACAAACCCAAGTTTTCTTCTCATTGTCAATTAGCGTTCCCGCGCCTTTAAGTACACAGACTGCATGATAACGCTGAGAGCACTGTCTCGCGTAGTTAAACCGGTCGCTTTCTACGTCGTCGATGGATACTCCCAGTAACCTTGCTGCTTCACCAGAATGAGGAGTAAGAATACTGTCTGAAAGGGTAAATGCTGTTGATTGTTTACAAAGCAAGTTTAGCGCATCAGCGTCGATGACCACGGGCTTGTTCTGGTGTTGACAATGCTTCATTGTGATTTCAAACACATCTTCAGCCCATTCATCTTGCCCAAGCCCTGGGCCTATCACTACGCACGTTGCCCACGCTAGCGCTTCGTCCAAATTGAAGTCGGTTACCATCAGCTCTGGCCTACCTGCACTCACCTGGATTACTGAAGACTCGTGAGTATAAACCCTTACCATACCTGCACCACTTCTAAGCGCCGCTTCGCTCGCTAAACGAATGGCGCCCGCCGTTCCGCGGTTTCCTCCGATGCACAACAGTCGGCCATATGTCCCCTTATGACTGTTAATTTCGCGAGGGCCCATTCCCTTAAAGTGGTCGATATTGAGCATAGTGGCAGAAGCTTTCGCAAGCCCCTGAAAGGCTTTCCCAATACCTAAATCAGCATAAACCAACTTGCCACAGGATTGTTTTCCAGCCCCCGTCACAAGGCCAGGTTTTATCCCTACAAAGGTCACCGTAATATCGGCCTGTACGCAGCGGCCAAGACTTTGACCAGTATTGGCGTCTAACCCAGATGGTACATCCACGCTAACAACTGGGGTTGAAGATTCATTTACCGCATCAATAATATCGGCAAACTCATTTCGTATATAACTGTTAATACCAGTTCCCAACAAGGCATCGATGACAACATCAGCTTTTTTCAGCCATGCAGCGTCAAAACCATCGATATTTCCGCCGGAATCAAGCCAACGCTGCTGCGCCTTTCCTGCATCGCCCTCTAATGTTCTTTGTGGCTCAACCGCACATAAGTGAACTTGCTTACCCGCTAACTTAGCGTTAACCGCCGCGATGTAACCGTCGCCAGCATTGTTCCCCTGACCAACGAGTACTAAATAGACATCAGAGTTTGGCATTAGCTCTAAACATTGCTTGAACACAACGTCACCCGCTCGCTGCATCAGGGTAAACATATCGCAACCTGATTCAGCCGCCGCTTGCGCTTCATTTTCTCTAACCTGATCGGCCCGAAATAATTTGTATGATAAACTTGACGTTAATTGAGTATCTAGCATGAGCAAATGTCCGAAATTAGTTCTATCGACCTCGTTGAATTAACAAACAATATCAAGGCTTGGGGTGCAGCGCTAGGCTTTCAACAAGTCGGCATCAGCGATATTGATCTAAATCAGCACGAGTCCCATTTGCAAGCGTGGTTAGACAATGGGTATCACGGCGACATGGCCTATATGGAAAGCCATGGGATGAAGCGTGCCCGGCCGAGCGAGTTGGTACCTGGCACCTTGCGCGTCATTAGTGTTCGTATGAACTACTTACCTCCGGATGCATCATTTGCCAAGCACCTCAAAAATAGAGAGATAGGATACATAAGTCGCTACGCGTTAGGGCGCGACTATCACAAGGTATTGCGTAAGCGTTTAAAGCAACTGGGTGACAAAATTACCGCATCACTCAAGCATACTCAGTACCGTCCGTTTGTAGATTCCGCGCCAGTATTAGAGCATGCTATCGCTGAAAAAGCAGGCATAGGTTGGACAGGAAAACATAGTTTAACGCTTAATAAAGAGGCGGGCTCTTGGTTCTTTTTAGGCGAGCTTTTTATCAACCTTCCCCTTCCTGTTGACGCTCCTGTTGAAGAAAACTGCGGTAATTGCACAGCCTGCTTAACGATATGTCCCACCAATGCGATTGTTGCCCCATATACGGTAGATGCTCGCCGCTGTATTTCATATCTCACTATAGAATCGGACAAAGACATACCGGAAGAGTTAAGGCCCATGATGGGCAACCGAATCTATGGCTGCGATGACTGCCAGTTGGTTTGCCCTTGGAATCGCTATGCCGACGTCACGGATGAAGAAGACTTCCATCCTAGAGAAGCCCTCCACGGACAAAGTTTACATACTCTCTTTAGCTGGTCTGAAGAAACATTTTTATCTAATACTGAGGGCTCGCCAATAAGGCGAATTGGCTATGAAAAGTGGCAGCGTAATATAGCCGTGGCACTTGGAAACGCTCCATACAGCAGCGAAATCATAATGCTTTTAAACGAGAGGCGAGGCACAGTAAGTGATTTGGTAGACAGGCATATTGATTGGGCACTTCAACAACAAGGGCTCAAAAAAAGCGCGTTAGAGTTGCAAAATAGGCAGCAGCATCGGCTAATACGGGTTATAGAAAAAGGCTTACCGCGCGACGCTTAGTGCGCAACTACGCGAAAATTGCTTTTCCCTGATTAACCCGCTGAAGCCACCTTTTGATTTAATTCAGCCTGCATTTCGTTGCCAAACTTCTCGTCATTATGCGGTAAATGTTCAGCTGCAAAAGAAACGTTAAGCTTTAAACCACGCTGTGCGAACTCGGTTGCTATTATGGGCTTGCCGAAGTGCCACCACGGTTCTCTCTCAAGCGCTTCAATGATCGAAGAAAGCTCTGCTTCAGAGCCGTCGTATTCACCCACTAGCTCGCACAATCCATTTTCACATTTAACAGAACTTAAGACAAAGCGCTCGTTGTTTGGAGGGAGCAAAAAAAAAGTAGTCAGCGAACCCTCAGTCTCAGAATAGAAATTATCTGACGCAGGTAGCCTTGAGCTTTTAATGCTCCCATTTGAGAGCGCGCTATGCTGTTTTGAGCCGGTGTATGACAGATTACTTAGTTGCTTATCACTCAGCTGATTATCACTTAGTTGTTTATCGCCCGGTCCGCCGCCAGCAACAAGCTTTGTTGCTGGTTTCATGACTTTAAGTTCGCTTGTTTCAGTGACCCGAGAACGGTCTAGCACAGAGGTTAGCCGTTCTTTCTCAGCGTTTGATTCGCTAAGTTGGTGTTGATAACTAAAGACCTTATAACCTGCTATCAATGCAAATATTATCAGCCCCGCAAGCCACGTTTTCATTAAAGTACCTTAAAGAAGTATGCTTACTTGTGATATTGCTTGCTGAACTTATGCACTGCATCAACGAATACGCCAGCATTTTCAGGCGGAACATCTAAGTGAATGCCGTGACCAAGGTTAAATACATGACCGCTTCCTTCGCCATAACCTTCCAGAATTGTGGCAACTTCTTGTTCGATGCGCTGCGGCTGAGCATAAAGCATCGATGGATCCATATTTCCCTGAAGTGCCACTTTATCGCCTATACGTGCTCGCGCTTCTTTGATGTCGATAGTCCAATCTAAACCAACCGCATCACAGCCAGTAGCCGCAATTGATTCTAGCCACATACCGCCATTTTTCGTGAACAAAGTAACCGGAACTTTACGGCCTTCATTTTCACGAGTTAGGCCGCTCACGATTCGTTCCATGTACTGCAACGAGAATTCTTTGTAGTCGCGAGGTGACAACACACCACCCCAAGTATCAAACACCATCACTGACTGGGCACCCGCTGCAATTTGTGCATTTAGGTACTCCGTTACAGAGTCGGCTAATTTTTCTAACAGTGCATGAAGGATTGCTGGCTCCGCAAACGCCATTTTCTTTATTTTCGTGAAAGCTTTACTTGAACCACCCTCAATCATATAGGTAGCAAGGGTCCATGGGCTTCCAGAAAACCCTATTAGCGGAACTTCACCTTTAAGTTCACGTCTGATTGTGCGAACGGCATTCATGACATACTGCAGCTCACCCTCTGGATCAGGAAGACCAATTTTGTCAACGTCTGCTTTACACGTGATAGGATTTTTAAAACGAGGGCCTTCACCGGTCTCGAAATAAAGACCTAGTCCCATTGCGTCGGGAATGGTCAAAATATCTGAAAACAAAATAGCCGCATCTAGCGGAAAACGACGCAAAGGTTGAAGCGTAACTTCACAGGCTAGCTCTGCATTTTTGCAAAGTGACATAAAATCGCCAGCTACTGCGCGGGTCGCTTTATACTCTGGTAAGTAACGCCCTGCTTGTCGCATCATCCAGACAGGTGTGACATCTACCGGCTGTTTAAGTAACGCACGCAAATAACGATCGTTCTTTAACGCGGGTTTATCAACACTGGGGAAATTTTGCGACATATAACTCACCTAAATAACAGAAGATAATTGAGCGCGAAAGTATACCAGCATTCTTTATGAGGTGCGCTACAACCTGAGTTAAAAATCTACGTTTAAGCGACAACTTCTTTGAAAACGCCACACTGTCGATTATTAAAGACGGATAAACCTTGAAAAAAAGCTTGCACTAACAAAAGTGGTCTGCTAACAATATAGAGGTTAAAGAAAAGAAGCCCACTAATGGGACCGTGCTAAACTTATTGAAACCCTGCCTCGGCAGGGTTTTTTATTTGTTGCCAATTAGAGACACCGTTTCTGCAATAAGCTGCCCTGCAATCGACACTTTCGGCGGAATAGTTGGAAGGTTATCGATATCAAACCACTGCGCATCATCTATTTCGTTCTCTTGGCAGCGTATTTCCCCTTCATCGTATTCAGCAATAAATCCCACCATAAGTGAATGAGGAAACGGCCAAGGTTGGCTGTTGTAATATCGTAAATTTTTGACTTTGACCCCAACCTCTTCATACACCTCTCGGTGTACTGCTTGCTCAAGACTTTCTCCACTTTCCACAAAGCCAGCTAGCGTTGAGTACATATTGGCATCTCTATGGCGAACGCCTTTTGCCAACAGTACTTTTTCGTTATTGTGAATGGAAACGATGATACAAGGTGAGACTCGCGGATAACTTCGATGCTGACAGCGATGGCAATGCATAGCCATTTCCCAATCAACTCGCTCTGTCTTCGAACCACATTGGCCACAAAATTGATGAGTGCGCAAAAAATGGATGTATTGCCAAGCTCTTCCGATAACCGAAAAAGCAATATCATATTCAGCAAAAAGAAGTTGCCGTAGTGACACACGCTCCCAACCTGGTTCATCAATATGCTCGGCACCTAAATCAACCACAAACACCGGCAAATCTCGCTGTGCGGTTTCGTTTAAAGGAGGTAGTTGATGAATATCACTGATATATGACGTCAAAAATGGAAGCTCATGCAAATAAGCGACTGGGATAGATTCTGATGACTCTTGAACAACTAATTTTCCTCGGCTGAATACTACCCACAAGGCTTGCTGAGTTGTGAGCATTGCTTCGTCTAGCTTAATCATCATTGCATATCACCTCTGTCTTTTAATTTCAGATAGTACACTATTAATTAGTTCTAGTAATTGTAACGCTGCGACTTCAATTGGAACTTTTTCTAGCAAAATTTGTGTCGCAAGAGCACAGTGTTATACTGACCCTATTGTCGCTAGATGAGTAGCACATCAATATGTTGCAACAATTGGAAAGCGTAAAATCGAAATGGGGTGGTAAGAGCCATGTTATTGACCGATGGTTGATGGACAGGCAAGCGTTACTCGTTTCCTACTGTAAATTAGCAGGCATTAATAATGACAGCGAGTGCTTACCCGACGCTGATGAAATAGCTAACTTTTGCAGTGCATTACTTGATTACTTATCTGCAGGACACTTTGAGGTCTTTGATATTTTGGTGGAAAACGACACGGAAGGTCTTAATTTAAGAGACAAGCTATACCCCGAATTGTCAAAAACTACTGACGCAGCTCTCGCATTTAATGATACGTTTGCACAATCAGTAACGCTTGAGCAGGCCGCTGATTTAGACTCAGCGTTAGCGTCGCTCGGTGAAACATTAGAAGAGCGCTTTACGTTGGAAGACGAGTTGATATCACACGTACATTCAAACCAACGTGATCCAGAAGTAACGCTTTAATATAACAATGAAAGTCGAGTTTACGGTTATCATCAATGAACAAAACCACACTTATTCATAAAGCACGGGCGTATTGCGAGCAGCGCGGCGCTAGATTCACACCGCTACGGGAAAAGGTGTATGAAATTCTTGTTTCAAAGCACGGTCCAATGGGTGCATATGAGCTCCTCGACTCTTTAAAAGAAACGGAATCGAGCGCCAAGCCTGCAACCGTCTATCGCGCTCTCGACTTCCTTCTTGATTTTGGATTGATACACCGGCTAGAGTCTACAAACGCGTTTGTTGCCTGCTATCACTTTGGTTGCAACCATCCCGTTCAATTTTTAATTTGCGATAGCTGCGGCGATGTCGCTGAGATTCAGTCTGAGGGGCTAAAAGACACGCTTGACAGTCAGGCTCAGCAACATGGTTTTAAAGTATCGAAACAAACTATAGAGGCTCATGGATTATGTGCCGATTGTCAAAAAACGGAAGCGCAGTCTGACTTGGAGAGTGTAAATGAATGCTGATTTTGTTAACCCGTTTATTGCTGGCCTTCTAAACGTACTTGAAACGATGGCACAGACAAAATTGACACCGGGAAAGCCGAAGCGTAAACAAAATGATATTGCAAAAGGTGATGTTTCAGGGCTTATTGGAATGGTGGGTCCGGATGTAAGAGGGTCAATGTCTATTACTTTCGATGAACCTCTAGCTCTTACCATTATGGAAAGAATGGTGGGGGAACGTCCAGAGAAGCTTGATGCAGAAGTCGGTGATATGGTTGGTGAAGTTACTAACATGATTTGCGGTAATGCAAAGCGTGATTTAGCTGAACGGGGCTATGAATTTGGTATGGCAACGCCGATTGTCGTATCGGGAAAGCAGCACACCATAAGCCATCAAGTGGACGGCGCAAAAATTATCCTTCCGTTTATGTGCGATGAAGGCCTAGCGTACCTGGAAATTTGTTTTGACAAATAATTTCTGGCAGTCTGAAAAAATTACACTCGACAGTTACCCAAGGGGCTTTCATCTGATTACATCTCATGTGGAAGCAGCCCTACCCAGTATCCGCCACGTTGAAGTAGGCCTACTGCATTTATTCCTTCAACACACTAGCGCGAGTTTAACGATTAACGAAAATGCTGATCCTACCGTCCGGCAGGATATGGAGGCTTTTTTCAACCATAGTGTAAAAGAAGAGCTTCCTTTTTTCAGGCATACTTATGAAGGTAAAGATGATATGCCTGCGCACTTAAAATCGAGTATACTAGGGTGTCAACTTACTATTCCTGTCCAACAAGGCAAGCTTGCACTTGGCACATGGCAGGGTATCATGCTCGGTGAACACCGGGATCATGGTGGAAGACGAACTATTATTGCCACATTACAAGGGATCGCAGCCTAACCCATATTATAAATGGCATATTTTGTGCTTGAGATTTTCATAAAGCACAACACAAAATTATCAAAAATCGATAATCACTCAACGTTAAACAGGATGTGACTATGAAACAACACTTTAAAATGGCAGCGCTATCTCTTGCTGTACTATCTTCAACTAATGCATTTGCACAAGATTCTTCAGAACCTGCATACAAAAGCTGGTTTGGTGGTTCTGCGATGTATTACAACACTGACGAGTCTAGACCGTTCGACGGTGGCGTAGCTGACGATGATGGCGTTGGTCTATCAGTGGAATATGGTTTTCGCTTTACACAAAGCTGGGCCGCTCGAGTTGAATTTACAGCGCTAGAGTTGGATTACACTGACGTAAACGGCAACTCTGCTGACGATGACGGTGAAATGACCGGCGTTGACGTAATGTATTTTATGCCTAATGACCAATGGTATCTATTTGGTGGTGTTAAGCGCCAAGCAGTACTTGACTCTTCCACTCTAGGTAATATCGGTATTGGTAAACATTGGGATATACATGAAAATGTTAAGCTAATCACTGAAGTTGCGGCGTACCACGACTTTGGTGAAGACTACAATGATTACAGTGTAAAACTAGGTCTAGCTGTTCCATTCGGTAAAGCGACGCCATCTGCGCCTAAAGACAGCGACAATGACGGCGTTGTTGATGGCAAAGATCAGTGCCCAATGACTCCAGCAGGTGTTCGCGTTGATGCAACTGGCTGTAGTGTAGACAATGATAACGACGGCGTACTTAACAGCGTAGACCAGTGCCCTAACACACCAGCAGGTACTAAGGTAGACGCTACTGGCTGCGCAATCAAAGATGCAGACAATGACGGCGTAGTAGATAGCAAAGACATGTGCCCTGATACACCTGCTGGCGTTAAAGTTGACGCTAAAGGTTGTACAGTATTTGACGAAGAAACCGTAGAAATCACATTACGCGTTCTGTTCGACAACGAAAGCGCTGTTGTTAAAATGCCAAAAGATCCAGAAATCTCTGAATTCGCTGAATTCATGAAGCAGTATCCTTCAACAACTGCAGTAGTAGAAGGTCACACTTCTGCTCCAGGTACTGAAGCATATAACATGGACCTTTCTAAGCGCCGTGCTGCTAACTTCAAAGAAGTAATGGTAGACATGTACGGTATCGATTCATCTCGCCTAGAGACTATCGGCTACGGCGAAACTCAGCTTCTAGATACTGATAACGATGCTGAAGCACACCGTGTTAACCGTCGCATTTCAGTGACAGTTAAAGACACAGTAAAAGTAGCTGAAGAAAAGTAATTCATACTATATGAATTGAAGAAGGCGCCGAAAGGCGCCTTTTTTGTGTCTATCATACCAGTCCGCATAGATAAGTACTCACTCAGCGAGATTTAAAATGTTCGTAATCGCGGCGTTTTACCTTAGGTATAGTGGTTCTAAATTAAGGTGGCACACATAATTTTGCCGCTAAAAAAGCGGATTAATATTCATCTGCTATGGCAGGACCAGCGTAGTTATCGAAACGCGAGAACTGACCTTGGAAGGTAAGGCGACAGGTTCCGATTGGACCGTTACGCTGTTTCCCTATGATAATCTCTGCTATGCCCTTATATTCACTGTTCTCGTGATACACCTCATCACGGTAAATGAACATGATCAAGTCGGCATCCTGCTCGATTGACCCAGACTCACGAAGGTCAGAGTTAACAGGGCGTTTATCAGCACGTTGTTCTAGCGTACGGTTAAGCTGAGAAAGTGCAACAACAGGTACTTCAAGCTCCTTAGCCAGTGCTTTAAGTGAGCGGGAGATTTCTGCTATTTCTAAGGTACGGTTATCACTGAGTGAAGGTACGCGCATTAGCTGTAGATAATCCACCATGATGAGACTGATCCCACCGCGTTCACGAGCGAGCTTTCTTGCACGACTTCGCACATCCATCGGTGTAAGGCCTGAAGAGTCATCAACAAATAAGCTATCTTTGTCTTTCAACATGGCCATGGTATTAGATATACGTGCCCAGTCTTCATCATCGAGTTGCGCAGTACGGATTTTAGTTTGATCTACACGGCTTAATGAAGCCAACATACGCATCATGATTTGTTCTGAGGGCATCTCAAGACTGAAAACCAGCACCGGCTTTTCTTCTGCCATCATAGCGTTTTCAATCAAGTTCATAGCAAAGGTAGTTTTACCCATCGATGGACGAGCCGCCACTATGATTAGGTCAGATGGCTGCATACCGCTGGTCATTTTATCCAAGTCAGTAAAGCCTGTCGTTACTCCCGTCACCTCTTTATTGGTTTTCACCAATTCCTCAAGGCGGTCGATAGTTTTACCTAGAACTGACTCGACATCGCGAGGGCCCTCGTTCTCCCCCGTTCTGCGCTCAGCAATTTCGAACACTTTACTTTCGGCTAGGTCGAGAATATCAGCACTATCTCGTCCTTCTGGATTGTACCCAACCTCAGCAATTTCGTGTGCCACACCAATAAGCTCACGGGTGATAGCCCGCTCGCTAATAATTTGCGCATAAGACACCACGTTCGCAGAACTCGGTGTATTTTTAGCAAGCTCGCCTAAATAAGCAAAACCACCGGCATCTTCAAGTTCGTCGTGTTTTTCTAATTCCTCAGAAACGGTAATCAGATCGATGGGCTGACTGCTATTAAGCAGACGTGTGATTGCGCGAAAGATAATTTGGTGCGAACGATTGTAAAAATCACTATCGGTGACGCGTTCTGCAACCTTATCCCAGCTATCAGGGTCGATAAGCATGCTGCCTAGAACAGATTGCTCAGCCTCAATGCTATGAGGTGGAACCTTCAATTTCTCAACACTTTTATCGTTTTTAGACGCAGACGCCACAAGTAAAACCTATTCCAATGCACAAAAGTCAGTAAGATATTATGCGCTTTTAACGCACATCTCTCAACAAAGGAAGCAGGTCTTTTATTCCGAAAGCCTGAAAAAGCGGCAGGGCTTAAAGCGTTTTTTCTAACTTGAGAAAAGTGCCGTCAACGAGTGTGTAGGCGTTGCTGTTTTCTTGAAAAATTAGCGTAGATCCAATGACAGCGCTATTATCCGAGCACCCCAAGTCCACTTGGGTGATTTTGTCATCACTAAAACCTAATGACGATGCTGACGTTCTATAAGCAGCGAAAAACTCTTCGCCCGTTATGTTCTGAGATGTATAAACGGGTGACTCACAGAACGCTTGATCTAGTTTTGCAACACTTTGTTCGTAGGTGACAGAGCGGCCAAGAAACTGCTCTGCTTCGGATGCTGAGTGGGCACTAATACCCATATTATAGGCTTTAGTTACTACCCAAGTCCCTTCGTAATAAGCAGGCTCTTGAACAGCACAACCTAAGGTTAACGCACAGATCCCAAACGCACCAATAATCAGGCTGTGAAATCGCCAAAACCTTTTGACGTGTCCAACAATACTCAATCTATTCTCCACACATAAAACTTATTAAAATCAGATAGTTTAACGTAGAAACCATCTATAAAGTTCACTAGAAATCACGTAGATATAGAGCTTTCGAGTATTGTTATAGTTCTGATTAAACGTTCAAACATCACCAATGAGCGACAAAATTAAAAAGCTGCATCTATACGCAGCCTTTTACTTGTCACAACATATTCTAATCAATAAATATGGTTTAAATCGTTTTTTTCAAGCTAAAGCCTCAATTAAACAATCTATACCTTATTCACTTTTGATCTATTTCAATGCGCCCATGCACTGTAGAAATATCGACGTTCGCTGCACCGCCGTTATAAATAAACCGTAGCCAGCTACCCGGGCCATATTTTGGCTTTTGGGACTGTTCATCACTGATATTATTTACAATATTACCGCCAGCGTGAGTCTCAATATCAAATTGTGCAGATACACCGTTTTGAAAAATAAACTCCATTGCACCGCCTACAGAGTTTGCTTTTACGCTAGCGTTTTTATTGAGACCTAGACTTGCGTAAGTCCGGCCGTTAACCGTATTTATTTGCAGCACATCAACCACTTGTAGTGATAAATCAATTCGGCCATTCACTGTTTCTACCGATACGTCTGGACTGTCGGAAGTAATGTCGAGCTTGCCATTCACTGATGCAAAGCTAACGGGCGTTTTACCTGAGTGTGACGCTTCAATTTCGCCATTAACTGTTTCCGCCTCTAAACGGCCTCTCACATTCTCAAGGACGATATCGCCATTGACCGACTCGACCTCGACCCGCTCACCGATATTTTTAAGAATCACGTCGCCATTTACCACTTCAACGTCTACCGCTTCTGTTATACCTTCTGCAGTGAGGTCTGCATTAACTGCAGTGTAATGAAGATCGCTTGCCGAAGGGATATAAATAACGAGGTCGTCTCCATCTTTTCCTTTGTTAAACCAGCTCTTCGAATTGCGCTCAACTTCAACGTGTATAACAACAACATCTCCCCGTCTTTCGAAGATAAATTCCTCAGTTTGGTCGCCGAGTTCACCGGTGACCCGAACCTGAGACTTATCCCATACTCGAATATCAGCTTTTCCATTAATGTGCTCAATGTCGACTTTCGGCGAAGACGATGTATCGATCGTCTTGTCTACTTTTTCTCCTGCAAACGCCGCAGTGGCAATAGTGAACAGCGCAGTAGATAGTAATACTTTGACTCCAACAGGCGTCCTAAGTGTTTGCAAAAATGCATTCTTCGTATTTATATTCATCGTTAAACCCTTATTAAATTTGCTGCCACTTTGGCGCGTGCACTCGCTCAATTAAGGCAATTTGCTGTTGATATACATGATGCAGCATTTTGATTAATGCTGAGTTGTCTGGATCGTCTTTCAACGCTGCCTTGATAACATCAGCAGCATCGTCTAATTCTTTCAGTTGTTCTTGCCAATCTTGGGTAAGCGCAGGTGTGCTTTGATAACTAGCGAGCAAACTATTTACTTGCTGCTGTTGCTGCACGCTCATCGCATTAATAAGCGCGTAGCCATCACTTCGACTTTCATCAGCTTTAAACGCAAAGGGTGCTGCGAACCACAGTACAGTGACCAAGCAAACGCTTGCGGCTATCGCTATCCACTGTCTCGATGTAACCGTAGATGGTGAGACGTCATCATTAGATGCTGGGTTTTGAGCCGATGTTATACCTAGCTCTATACCGCGCCATAGAACTCGCTCGGGCTGTTTCTCTTTCGATAGCGCTGAAATATGCCGAGCAAGCTTGTCATCAAAATCACTCATCATCGACTCCCATAAATTCTTTCAATAATTGCTTTGCACGGAAAAATTGTGCTTTGCTTGAGCCCACTGCCATATTCAACATTTTGGCAATGTCTTCGTGTCGGTAACCTTCAAGTGCATGGAGCACAAAAACCATTCTTGCTCGCTCAGGAAGGCGAATGATCAATGCTTCTAAGTCAACATCGGTGCTATTCTCTTCAGCTGGCATCTCATTAATACCGCTATTTTCCAAATTGAACATGCGTTGTACCCACCCTTTCTGTTTACGCATGTAAGAAATAGCAATGTTCGCCGTTACACTATGTAACCATGTCGAGAATTGGCTTTGGCCATCGAAGTTAGCGATTTTTTTCCATAGCTGAATAAAGACTTCTTGCGAGGCATCTTCCGCCATTCCTTTTTCACCTGTTAGCCGATAACATAACGCATAGACTCGCCCAATATGATCGTCGTAAAGAGTCCGAAACGCCTGCTTGTCGCCCTCTTTAGTTTTACATATCAGCTCGTGTTCGCTTTTGTTACCAAACACCACATTGGCGTGTACAACACGTTGTTGTGTGTGTTCCATTCTTTTCTCTTTGTTATTTGTGGTGCCGATTAGCATTAGCACTTGTTAGTGTTATAAGGTTAGTCGTACCCTATAATGGAAAGGTTTAAATGCACAAAAATATTTTTCGGAGATTCCATGTCTGCCACATTTGCCGTTAATGCTTTATTCGCTGGAAAACCTCAGCCACTGGGCCCTCGTGGGGCACCAAGTAGTATTGTTAAAAGCCCTGTTGATACGTTAACGGTACACATGGATAGAACCGATGAAGACGAACAAGCCAACAAACGCTTACATGGCGGCCCTGAAAAAGTGCTACATCAGTTCAACCCCACTAATTATCTAACGTTAAGAAAACACTTTCCTGAAGGCGAGTTTTCTCTAGGCAGTATTGGCGAAAACATCAGTGTGGAGGGCATGGACGATGCCACCGTTTATATCGGCGATATCTGGAAATTCGGCGACGTAGAGCTACAAGTGAGTTCGCCGCGCGCGCCCTGCAGTAAAATTTCTCAGCGGTTTAATATTCCGAATTTAGACAGATTTGTGGGCGAACGAGGTATCACTGGCTGGTATTACCGCGTCATAAAAACGGGAACCATAAATCTAGGCGACGAGGTAACATTACTCCACCGAGAAGACAATACGGTTAACGTGCACACGCTGATGCAGTGTGCTCATACCAAAGCCGACAAAGCACTCGCTGGACAACTGGCCCAACTCACTGTTCTTGACGATGAATGGCGGCAGAAATGCGCGAAAATCTCGCTCAAGGCGCGTTGATAGGGCGCTTTTGGGTATAGGTATATAATGAGTAATTTAGATTAGCTTCGTTATCAATGTGATATTGCGACTCGTTGTCCAATATTGGTGATACTTCATTCTCTAAGCGATGGAGAATCGGCTCTAATTTTGAAGGCGTGTTTACATACACCCAAAGCCTGCAGCTTTTGTCGTTGCAATAAAGATAATATCCAACATCTGCTTCAACATAGGATGTGAAAATTTGGTTGAGTGTATTTTTCACCATGGTGCGCTGATAGGTTTTAGAAACTCGGTACTCTAGGTTCATAGTGCAATTGTCTAAGCATGCAGTGAAAGGCGCAGGCGCACGGGTAGGACTTTGGCTAGATAAGTGTATAAAAATCCCCGCGTAGGCGCATAAAGTTACCGAAAACACAATTAACGCCGCAGTTCCAAACTTTAACAAATTCATCCCCTGAATATAAAACCATCCCTTAGTAGATTAAAGAGTAACCACTCCTTTGTGCCCACGCAAGATAATCTTATTAACTCTTAAAAAGATACTTTCCCGCCTTCATTTAAAATAACCCACGGTACAGACGTATTGAGCTGTTGCTTCATTTTCATCAGTCGGAATAGCGCAGAATGTGACGTTTTGTCGCCCATCATCCAGCTAGCATTTCCATACCCCCAGGGCACTACCACTTTACAGCCTAGATCTTCAGCCGCAACAATGGCATCTTCTGGCGTAGTATGGACCTTGCGATACCATTTAGGTGAGGTTTCGCTGAAATAAGACGCTATGGGTAACAAGCACACATCTATGTCACCAAAGCGGTCTTTAATATCTTTGAAGTGCGGAGAATATCCCGTATCGCCTGCAAAAAACAACGTTTTGCCTTCGTGCTCAAATACCCAACCGCCCCACAGTGTTGCATTGTCATCTTCGTATAAATAAGGTACCCAAATCCGGTTACTGAAATGATGGGCTGGCACGAAGTGAATAGAGGTTTTGCCTATCTTTTTGCTGGTATACCACGCCATCTCGTTGATAGTAAAACCTCTATCAGGAAAGTGCTCTGCAAACCCAAGCGGAACTAGGTACGCAGGCGTAGTTCCTAATTCGGCAATATCTGCTTTATTAAAATGATCATAGTGAATATGGGAATAGACTATGGCATCGGTTTGAGCAAGTTTTGCTTCACCTACCTCAGCGGGTTCATTGCGGCTGAACCCTTCGGCCAACCGAAAAGCCCAGTTAACCGGCCAATCAAACTGACCAAACACCGGGTCTATAAGTATTTGCTCACCACCTGTTGTATTAAGTATAAAGCTTGCGTGCCCTAACCAGGTAACGGTAAACCCCGCGCGTAAATTAACCTGCGGATTATTGCCAACGAACTGACAGTTTTGCATGTCGCTTTCACACTTGATATCGGCAGACGCCGGATAGCAATCATCAGTGCAAGTAACGGGATAATCTCTGAAGTCATTGTAAAGATTGCTGAACCTATCCTCGTAGCCAACCTCATCACTGTAAATGACCACCGCACTGCTATCGTCAACTCTCGTTGTTCGATTAGGTGTTGCACACCCAACGAGCATGCAGGTTGATATAAAATAGATGGCGATATACTGCTTCACTTGTTTTAGTCCCTTTATTTCTCGCTCATTAAAGCTTTGCGGCGGAAGTCTACAGTCTAAACAGCACGCTATAATTCACCACCTTTTATTTGTAACAAGACGATAAGAAGATGTGGATGTGTGTATCTGAGTGAAGTATCAATGAGTGACGACTTATCTATTTGATTAGTAATTGTGAATATCAAGCGAAGCGCCGATAGCATTTTTCTTGAACTATCTCTTATACCAATCCGCATAGATAAGTACCGACTCAGAAGGCACTGGCAAGTTTCCTAGAGAAGCGTGGGAATGCAGGAACGGCTGTTCCTTTTATTTTTAGGCAGCAAGCGAGTAGACGTGAATTTACAAGTAAAAAAAAGCCGCTCTAGGAGCGGCTTTTTTCGAATACGTCAGCGATTACGCTTCAGCAATGATGATCACTTTAATTGAAGTGATAACGTCAGAGTGAAGTTGTAAGTCGATGTCATACTCACCAGTCTCGCGAAGAGTACCAGTAGGTAGTTTAACTTCTGCTTTTTGTACTTCAACGCCAGCTGCAGTGATTGCATCAGCGATGTCACGAGTACCAACAGAGCCAAATAGTTTACCTTCGTCACCAGCAGGTGCTGCGATTGTAACTTCAGCAAGCTCAGCAACTTTTTCAGCGCGTGCGTTAGCAGCAGCTAGTTGCTCAGCAATTTTCGCTTCAAGTTCAGCACGACGTGCTTCGAACTTTTCAACGTTGTCTTTAGTTGCAGGAACCGCTTTACCCTGTGGGAAAAGGAAGTTACGAGCGTAACCAGACTTAACAGTCACTTGGTCGCCCAGGCCGCCAAGGTTGGCGATTTTATCTAGTAGGATGATATTCATCTTAGCTAACCCTTATATTCGCCAAATTACTTGTGTGAATCAGTGTACGGAAGCAACGCAAGAAAACGTGCGCGCTTGATCGCAGAAGACAGCTGACGCTGATATTTTGCGCTAGTACCAGTAATACGGCTAGGGACAATTTTACCGCTCTCAGTGATGTAGTTCTTAAGAGTAGCGATATCTTTGTAATCAATCTCAGTCACACCTTCTGCAGTGAAACGGCAGAACTTACGACGTCTGAAAAAACGAGCCATGGGTGATCTCCTTAAGCGTTGTCTTCAGTGGTTTCAGTTTTCTTTTCCGCGCGGTCTTGGCGAGGAGCAGAATCGTCACGACGCTCACGACGAGGCTCTTCTTTCATCATTGGAGAAGGCTCAGTCACAGCAGTCTTAGTGCGCATAACCATGTTACGTAGGATCACGTCGTTGAAACGGAAAGCATTTTCCAATTCATCAACAGCTTCTGCAGATGCTTCAGCATTGATTAGTACGTAGTGGGCTTTGTGCAGCTTTTCAATTGGGTAAGCCAGTTGACGACGGCCCCAATCTTCTAAACGATGAATCTGACCACCGTCTTGCTTAAGAATTGTAGTATAACGCTCGATCATACCAGGTACTTGTTCACTCTGATCAGGGTGAACCATAAATACGATTTCGTAATGACGCATTATAGCTCCTTACGGTTGTAGCCTCGACAGTACAGCCGACTGTATGGAGACAAGGAACGAATTGGGATGGCTGTAAGGGCGCGCATTATACGCACACTTACATCGTTGCACAAGCATTAATCAACAGACCCAGCGTATCTGCGGTTAGTAAGACACGTTTTTGCAAACGTTTGATAGAGGCTGGCTCAATGGGAAGGTAAAAGTAAATTCCGTGTTTTTAGAATCTGAGGAGACTGTTATTGCTCCTTCGTGGGCACTCGCAATTTCGGAGGCAATAAAAAGCCCTAGTCCCAACCCTTCTTTTTTATCGCTCTCTTCTTTGCGCCAAAAAGGCTGGAAAAGCCTAGTCTTAGATTCGTCTGAAATTGCTGTTCCGCTATTAGTTACACTTAATAGAAACTCAGTGTTATTGGTGATTACTTTAACGTAAATAGGTTGGGTCTGATCACCATGGACTAACGCATTTTTCAACAAATTGGAAAGTAACTGGCAAATTCGTTTTTCATCACACACTAAGCCATAGGCAATATCAATATGAATATTTATCGTCGCTTGCGGGTTAGCTGTAGCCAATTCCTCTATTGTGTAATGCAGCTGCTTTGACAGGTCATGTGAAATAGCGAGTTCAACCGGCAACCCCTTACCTACCCGACTATGAGTAAAGTCCATTGCATCTTCTATCAAGCGCGTCATTCTTTGCACGCTATTTTTCATTCGTGAAACAGCTTTAAATACTGGAACTTGTATTGTGCTAGCTATTTCACTGTCTTTTATAACATCGTCTAAAAAGTTAATACCAATTTGAATTGAAGACAAAGGCGTACGAATATCATGACCTAATATAGCGATGTACTGCTCTTGCAGGCGCGTCATCTTTTTCGCATCGTCAAGTTGAGCATGGGTTTGCTCGATATGGTCGCTCAACAGTATTTGATTTGAGATAAGTTTCGCAAACGCACTTATTTGGCCATGAACTTTTGCGTTACGAAGTTCTCTTGGCTCAGGATCTAGACCGCACAAGGTACCGAAGAACTCGCCGTTTGCATCAAAGATAGGATAAGAGAAGTAACTTTCGAATCCGTACATTATAGGTATTGGATTGTCGCGATATTCTTTGTCAGCAGATGCGTGATTTATCACGATTTCTTTTTTACTTGCGCGCACCGTACGACAAAATGTTGTGTCTATTTCTAAGTGATCGCCTGGCATTAGCCCAAAGTCTGCTTTATCTAAAACAGCACACATGGTCCATGCTTGCTCAGTTACTCTAGCGACACAGATAAAACGAAGCTGCAAGCTACTTGCCAATATTTGCATGATGTGTGGGATGGCATCTATTGACACTATCGCCTGAATATCTCTTTGAATTTCCGTGCTCATATCAGTCGCCTTATTAATTCCTTTAATGGGATAAAACAAAGTCGTGTCTGTCTATCCTGTTTGAGCCTATGAGCCAATGGCACTAATAGATGCCATACTGATTGAACCAGCGAAGGTAGTCTTGTAATCAAAAAAACTAATCTATTTTGACTAAAGCATAATACTTGAGTCTATCAACATTATTAAGCAATAATATTTTACCAATTACTGTTTATCTATACAGTTAAATACTGTACAGTTTTTGTCTCTTAAATAAATAGGGGACCTACCATGGCCATTACCACACAGTATGTTGTTACGCACAAAGGGGTAGAAAAATTGGTAACTACCGACAAAAAAGAAGCCGATCAGTACGATAAAATGCTTGATGCAGCAGACAACTTAGCAAACTATATTTACGCTAAAGGCATTAAGCTAGAAGACAGCGTCGTAGAAGAGTTGACAATTATGCTGTCGAAAAACAAAGATAAAATTAGCAAGATATTCAAAGGCGCCACAGCTGAAAGCGTACTTGAAGATGAGAGCGCAGAAGTGGTAAAGCTTCAGGCTAACGGCTAGTTAATTTACGCTTTCCGATTTACTACGTCGTTAGTACAAGCGAATAATAAGATCAATTGCCGCTTTATGGTGATGTTATTTGATAACATCACCATAAAGCGGTAACTTATTTACGGTTGCGATGAGCTGCTTCATCTCTGCTTATTCTAATTTTTTGACGTGTAGACGGGTCGAGCGAAACGTGGATTTAAGTGAAAAAAAGCAAAGGGTTCAACACAGAGAAGTTGAGTGTACTACCGCTATTGAAGTAACTAACTTACAGTTTGCGTATTCTAAAAAGAGTAAACCCATACTCGATATCAAGAAATGGCAGATCCCGAAAGGAGAGCATATATTTCTCTCTGGGCCCTCCGGTAGCGGTAAAAGTACCCTGCTCAACCTACTATGCGGCACGCTAACACCATCAAAGGGTAAAATTTCGTTATTAGAGCAGCCATTCTCTTCGTTATCTAACCGACAAAGAGACACATTTCGAGCGCGCAATATTGGCGTAGTATTTCAGCAGTTCAATCTCATTCCTTATCTTTCTGTTGCGCAAAACATTAACGCTGCGGTCTATTTTGCTAACAATGGGAACTTCAAAAATACGAAAGAGGTTACAGCTGCAACTTATCAGCTGCTGAACCGGCTTCAGTTATCAGATAGTTTGCTACACGCCAAGGCCGATACTCTCAGCATTGGTCAACAACAGCGTGTAGCAATAGCCCGTGCGCTTATTAACGACCCACAATTATTGATTATCGACGAGCCAACATCAGCATTAGACACTGACGCAAGGGACAGCTTTATGTCGTTGCTAAAAGACGTCGCGGCCGACAGTACTATGATATTTGTAAGTCATGACGAGGCAATGAAAAGTTATTTCGAGCATCATTGTAGTATCTCTCAACTAAATGGCTCTCTCGGCAACTCCGCCTCGTCTTCAAGCAAAGATACTACTAATCCTATGCAGGAGCGCGCCTGATGCTCAGCACCATCGCAATAGAAAGTTTAAAGCGCAGGAAAGCAACTGCGATACTTACGATTTTGAGTATAACTATCAGCATTAGTTTGTTGCTTTGCGTAGATATTGTGCGCAATCAGGTAAAAACGAGTTTTACCCGCACCGTTTCCGGCGTAGACCTTATTGTGGGTGCACCAAGTGGGCAGCTCAATTTGCTATTGTCCTCTGTGTTTAATATTGGTACTCCAACAAAAGGCATTGACTATAAAAGTGTTGAGTCGCTTAAGACGAATAACCAAGTTTCTTGGTTAATCCCACTCTCCTTGGGCGATACACATCGAGGATTTAGAGTTGTTGGCACAACTAACAGCTTTTTTGAGCATTTTAAGTATGGTGATATGCAGCATTTGGCCTTATCTGCAGGAGGTGTATTCAACCAGCCTTTATCTGCTGTTATCGGATCTGATATTGCGTCAAAATTAGGTTACGGCGTTGGCGATGAGATGGTCATTTCTCATGGCTTGGGTAATGTTTCATTTAATAACCACGACAAACATCCTTTCGTTGTTTCTGGAGTTTTAGAAAAAACAGGTACACCTGTTGATAAAGCCGTATATGTTACGCTGCAAGGCTTGCAAGAAGCACACTCAGGTTCGCAGCAGGCAACGGCCTCTATAGTGAGGAAGCCGGCCGACAATCATATCAAGACTTCTGATGAGCATGAGCATGAGCATGAGCATGAGCATGATGAGCTTACTCAAGTTAATTACGATAGCGACGCTTTTACGCCACAGTCGGTATCTGTCGTAATGTTAGGGCTTAAAAGCCGTATCACCGCACTACAACTTCAATACCAAATCAATCAAAGTAAAAAAGAGCCGCTAATGGCTATTTTACCAGGCATGGCGCTTGCCGAACTGTGGCAAATAATGGGGAATATTGAAGCCTTACTGTTAGGTTTATCTGGGTTGATTGTCATTTGCGCCTTAATAGGTCTTGCCACTATGCTTTTGGCAACAATGCGCGAGCGCTATCAAGAAATAGCGATTTTAAGAACTATTGGTGCAAGGCCCTTTACATTGCTTTTACTTGTTCAAATTGAAGCTATGTTGCTTACGATAATAAGTGCTGTTTTAAGTATTGGATTAGTGGGAGCGTTAATGAATGCACTCAAGCCGTGGCTTAGCGGCACCTATGGGCTATTTTTAAGTAGCCCATTGTTCGGTAAAAGCAGTGCCATCATCATTTTGTTAATATTAAGCTGTACCTACCTCGTGTCTCTTTTCCCCGCTATTACTGCTTACAAACGCGGGTTACATGCAGGTTTAAGTCAGCATTGATAACCTTATCGTGACAACGGTTTTATTCTCCTACTCTGCGATTTGAACTAAACCGAATAATAAGCTCGTTTACCTGCGTCACAGTTTTACGTAAATCGTCACTTGCAACTAGTGACGCCTCTGATGAGCGCTGGGTCTCTGCCGCACCGTCAGCGACCTCAACCAGCTGTTGATTGATGTGTTCTGCTACAGTACTTTGCTCTTCCACCGCCGAAGACATTTCAACTGTGGCGTCAGCAATACCTTTAACGGCGGTGTTTATTTCAAATAGTGCGCCCCGTGTTTCTTCTACAATAGCGCTGCCGTTCTCGGCAGACGCAAGCCCTTCATTAGAAACCCTCACTGCACGCTCTGAACGCTCAGCCAACTCACTAATAATATTATGAATTTTATCTGTCGACTCTCGGGTCTTTGAAGCTAATGTGCGCACTTCGTCAGCAACGACAGCAAAACCTCGTCCTTGCTCGCCTGCCCTTGCCGCTTCAATTGCAGCATTGAGCGCAAGCAAGTTAGTCTGCTCAGCTATTGTAGAAATTATGTTTGCCGCTTCGCCGATATCAGTCGTTGATTGCGCCAGTTCTGTGACTGTTTTTGAAATAGACTGAACCGCTTCACGCAATTCGACAATCGCTTGCATCGCCTGCTCTGCTTTTTTATTGCCTGTAGCGACATTTTCTGCGGCAGACTGGGCGCTTTTAGCATTGCTTTCTACACGCTCCGCGACTTCTTGAATAGCCTGGCTCATTTGCGTAACCGCAGAGGCAATTTGTTGTGTTGCTTGGTTCTGCTGTACAACCGCTGCGCTGGTCCCTTCCGCTTGCTCGTGAGTTGTTTTGGCGATTCTGTCTAAGCTCGCCGACGCATCCTTAATTCGTGTAAGCGCAGTGCGATTGCGGGCAAGCTCACACCCGAGAGCAAGTTTAACCTTGGCAATATGCGTGGGGTCGGAAAAGTAAGTTTGCGCCACCGTTTCATCGGTATAGCTTTCTGGACTGAGTGAAAGTACTGCACTCCAATCTTTCTTATTTTGTAGCTGTTGAACAGTTATTAATGCTAGCGCTCCGACCAACGCTATCGCCCCGGCCCCTAAGCCATGGGTAACACCAAGTACAGCAATTATAAGTGCACCAATAGCCAAAGACGGAAGTAACTGCTTAAACATATCCGCAAAGCGAGAGACTGGTGATACTGCAGACTTTCCTTGTTGTAACCTGCCATAAATATCGGAAGCTCGCTGAATCTCTTCATTTAAAGCTGGCACTCTAACAGACTCATACCCGACTATAGTTTGCCCTTGATAAACAGGCGTAACAAAGGCTGACACCCAGTAATGATCACCGTTTTTTCGTCGGTTTTTAACCAGCCCTAGCCAACTTTGCCCAGACTCCAAGGTCCGCCACATTTCCTTAAACACCGCTGAAGGCATATCAGGGTGTCTTATGATGTTATGGTTTTTGCCAATCAGTTCATCTCTGTTGAAGCCACTTGCCTCTACAAATTCATCGTTACAATGCTGTATAACGCCACGCTTATCCGTGGAAGAGATAAGGCGATGGTGAGTAGGAAACTTATATTCCTTTTGTGTAATTGGCTGGTTATTTCTCATTTATTACTGTCTCCAATTCGCAAAGCGTGGGTCCGTTTTATTGGAAGCAATGCTTTCTCATAAGACTAGATCATAAAACGCTTCTGTCTAGTGCGGAGAGTAAATTAGAAAAAATTATAATTTTACCAAAAACTTAGAGTAAGGCATTGTACTTTAGATGAAAGGCAAAACGACCGTGACTTTTGTACCTTTGCCCTCATCACTAACGATATCTATCTTGCCATTATGCTCTTCGATAATGGTCATTGAGATTGACATTCCCAATCCGGTCCCCTCACCCACAGGTTTAGTCGTAAAAAAGGGCGTGAATATTTTGTTTTGGACCTCTTGCGACATACCTTCGCCTTCATCATCGATGATAAGGAACAAATTGTATTCGCTCTTTTCTATTCGTAATTCTATTTTTTTATCTTGCGGCGTGGCGTGAATAGCATTGGTTAAAAGGTTAACCAGCACTTGTTGTATTTGACCTGAATTTCCATTGAAGTAAACATCTTCTGCTGGCGCGTCGAACACAACGTTATTACGATATTTATGCAGGTTATTAGTTAGCTTGATAGCCGTGTTCATTGCTTCGATGGCACTAATTTCAGAATACTTTCCCCCACTAGGATAGGAAAAGCTGCGCAGAGCTTTGACTATGTCTATTATTCGCTCTATTCCTTCTTGAGATTCATCAAACATTTCGGTGATTTCTGAAGCGCTTTCACGCAAAGCAAAACGTTTCTCAAGCTGTAAGAACTTTTCTTCTACTTCACCACCCGCAACTATACATAGGCCGCCAATTTCGTCTAGCGCACGTTGATATTCGTTAAAAATATCTTTAGCCACTACAGTATTACTGCGCACATAGCCAATGGGGTTGTTAATTTCATGAGCAATACCGGCGGCAAGTTGCCCAAGCATTGCCATTTTATCTGCACTAACAAGCCTTTCTTCTAAAAAATCGCGGTCTTTTTTAATGCGACTTAATTCGTTTTGCCTAATACTCAGCTCACTCTTTTTATTTTGATATCGGGAGGTGATATTTAAATAGTGCTTTGTTGTGTCTAACACATACAGTGTCTCTTCTTCGAGATGATCATCCTTGGTGAGTAGTACCAACCACGTATATTGGCCTTCTGACATTTCATGCATAAAATGTAGCAAGCGAGCTTCTTGATTTGTGTCTGGCCGCGTTACGACACTCACACACCAATGAGAATAGCTTTCTCTCAACTCTAATGGCGTCTCTTTTAACATTAATTCCGATAAAGCATGAGATGTTACCCAACCTTGTCCATCTACCAAAACACGGTCGTCACCACCTAAGCATAATTTTCCATTTTTAACCGAGAAGGCTTTACCACAATATGCACCGCTAAATTCTACCGCAGACTCAAGGGCTGAAATTATGAGACTTTTCGCAGATTTTGCCTGAGTAAGTTTGGACGCGGTACGATTAAGATAAAGCAGTTCACGTTCCCGCTTCTTTGAGTCGTTGAGGGCTTTTCTTAACGCTTGGTTCGCGAGATACGCATCTTGGGAGTAGGTTTCGAGGAATGACTCGGCGTTTTTTCGCGCCGATTTCTGGCGTTTTAACTGACGCTCTAGGGAATTAACGCGGGCTTCTAACGCTAAAATGCGCTCTTGTTCAGTGGATTTTGATGATTCACTCAATGAGAAGCCCAACGCTGTGTTTGCTAACGAAGAATTTTTGCTGACCTACCAAACTGATACCAGTTTGAATAGGCTAACCAAGTAGCCTATCAAGTAGCGTCATTACCCTTTCGCTTGCCTGTTCCATTTCTAAAAGCTTAGCATCTGATTCATCATCATTGCCATTTTGTTTAGCTTGAATAGCAGCTACGCCGCTGCTATGCACTTTTGCATGTGGTGCATCAATCTCTCTAAAAGCAGCAGTCTGCCCAATAGGTTTACTCGCATTTTCACGATACCATTGCCCTAAACGACAGCTTACGTGGTCGCTAAATTCCGAAAGCGATTTGGTGCTATATCCACACAAGACTGAATAGACATCAGCTTTCCATACTACGTGGTCTAACTTAACAGTTTGAATAAATGTAGCCATTGCACCTTCGCTGATAGTAGATTTCATACTATCGCAGTGCTGTACCATGGTTTCATAACTGCCATTGAGTTGATTGATGCCTTTCTCTAACTGTTCGTTGTTACCGCGAAGCTGATTCACACCAGAAACAGCTTTAGACGTCGACTGGATAATACCGTTAACCAGCTCAGAGACCTCCGTTGCTGATTTGTTTGTCTCAGTCGCTAGTGCGCGAACCTCATCGGCCACTACGCTAAAGCCTCTTCCTGCATCTCCCGCTCGCGCAGCCTCAATCGCCGCATTAAGTGCAAGGAGGTTGGTTTGATCTGAAATGCTTGTAATGGTGGTCACGAACTTGTTGATATTGTCAGCAGTAGTAGATAAGCCAGAAATACGCTCGCTCATACTCCCCATCTGTACATTAAGACCGCTCATATCTGAAACAATTTTGTTCAGTGTAGAAGCTGATTCGCTGAATAAATCATTGATATTCACAATAGATTGGCTTTCTGCATTGATTCGTTCATAAGAACTTAGAACGGTCTCTCTCACACCCTCTAATTGTCTTAGCGCATCTATCAAGCATCTTACTACGGTAGAATCAGCGACCGATGAGCTTTGATTACTCGCAGTTTCTATTGTATTTATTAGCTGGCTGTTTTCAGCTTCGAGTCGCTCAATTTTATCTAGCGCATCTTGAACTCTTGCCTCTAACGCCCGCACTTGAGATTCTTTTTCTTCGTATTTACTGCGAGATACAAACATTTTTTGATTACCAGTGTATTTATGAAATTAATTTTACATTAACAGATTTTCAGGCAATTTACCTATTAGCCTGAAGTAGCGTTGTTATCTAAATATCGGTATAAAATTGAGAAGCTTAAGAAAAAACTCGTCTAAATTCTTTCTAGTTCATTGTTTAGGTAATAAGTGAGGGGAAAGCTGAGGGCGCCTTGCACTTTTTTTCGGTCCGTACCAGGTTGATAAATAATCCAGAATAACAGGTTCAGCTTCTCCTAGAGCCCACAATTTTTGGGTCTCCTGCATCCATCGGATAGTGTCTAACCAGCGCTCTCGACTCATAGCATTTTGTGTAATAAGAGAAGAAGAGTGGCATGCGCTACAATGGGCGAGTACTAGATTAAAGCCTTCTGCTTTCACCAAACCAGACTGGGCGTCTATTTCAGGTTTGGCAACAGTTATTGACGTGCCCTTGATTACCTGTCCTTTTTCGCCCGCCCTCGCATAGCTGGTATGAAATGCGGCAAAAGATAAAATAAAGCCAATAAAAACAAGTAAGCCAGAGATGTACGGTTGTCTATTGAGATTATTCACGAAGCACTCGCCCTTTCAAAAACTGGGATCATTACTTTCACACAACGCGAATAGCAATTCGATGACAGGCGTTATTTAAGTAACCTTTGGGGTTCCACCCGGGCAAAACCATAGGCTGTGCTTTTCCATGTTCGTCTTGTGCTTTCGCCCACACCTCATAATAGCCTTGTTGAGGAAAATTAACCTGTGCACGAAATTGCTGCCACGCATGCCTGTTTGCTGGCGCACTCAAATGAGCCAACTGCCATGTTTGCCCAAAATCAATAGAGGTAAACACCTTGGCTATTTTGCCCTCGCCACTCCAAGCATGACCGCGAACGTCTAGCTTCTTTGCCAGAGGGTGGTCGCTGCCAGACTTAGGGAACGTAATTAGCGACTTAACCGGCATGGCTTCAATAATACACATGTCCTCTTCGGCGACTTTAGCGCCAGGTGCGACAGGTTTACATGGAACCCGATAGGCCTTTCCTAGCATTTTCGCACCGTCGTGAATGCGATCTCGAATAACTATTTTCTTAAGCCATTTTCCTGACGTTGATGCAGGCCAGCCGCCAAATACAAGTCGAAGCGGATAGCCGTTCATTAAGGGAAGCGGTTCATCATTCATTGCCCATGCGATTAACGACTCATCTTCCATCGCTTTGTCGATGGGCACGCCACGTGAAATAGCCGCTTTGCCCGGCGTTCGGCTTAAATGTTGATCGTCACCGTAATAACCAATGTAAACCGCATCATCCTTTACTCCCACTGATTCTAGTACGTCTTTGAGCCGTACCCCAGTCCATCTTGGACAGCCTACCGCCCCCGTTGTCCACTGATTACCTGTGGCTGCCGGAGAGAACTCGGCACGCCCGTTTCCACCGCACTCTAGCGTTAGCTGATAGGTATAATGCTTAAATTGAGCTTTAAGCTCTTCAAGGGTAAAGGTCTTCGACTGTGCTGCAGACTCCCCTTCAATAGTAAGCGTCCAGCTGTTTGCATCTGGTGCTTGCGGGGGAATACCGTTATTTCTCACGAAAAAGCGCGAGGCGGGTGTCACCGCATCATCCAATAAATGTGCGGGGGTTTCTGCGTTTAGTGGTCTGTCGTTGAGTATGGTTAAGCCATCCTTGCCATCTATAGAAAATGGCGTTTCTGACTGGGCAAATGCAGCAGGAATAAAACCTGCCGGCATAAATTGACCATAAACGACTTCAGCGCCAAGCAACAAAGACAGGGACTTCAGGCCTTTAATAAAACCGCGCCGGGTCAGCGTGTTGCTAGTTCGCTGAAAAACCTGTTCGTCGGCTTTTACAGGGTCTTTAGCATAAAGTTCGTGAAGACCGTGTTTTTTCACTTAGACCACCTTATCGATACAAACGCATTATGTGCAGAACGTGCAGCTGTAAAATGATGAACTGCCTTTACATGGCATAAAGAAAACCAAGAATAAGCAGCGCAATCCATAGGGTTTCAACGACTATCATGACAATGGGGAGCACACCCACTTCGGCAAGCTTGCCCAGGTTTGATTTCATGCCGATAGCAGTAATGGAAACCACCAGAAAGAAACGAGAAACCTGCGTGCCTGCTTCAATCACAAATTCAGGTAACGTTACAAAACTATTGAGCAGCATTAACGTAATAAACCCGATGAGAAACAGCGGCATTTTAGGTACTTCACCGCCCTCAGCTTGGGTATTGGTTTTATAGAAACGCTTGATGACAAGCATCATGATCAATACCACCGGCATGAGCATGGCAACGCGAACCAATTTGGTCAGTGTCGCCATATCACCAGCGCTTTCTGACACTGAGTAACCTGCACCTACTACCTGTGCTACATCGTGAATTGTACCGCCTAGAAAGATGCCAGCTTCGGTATCTGTCATACCTAGCTGCCCAGCAATTATCGGGTAAAGCACCATGGCAATAGTAGACATAGCCGTTACGCCGATAACGGTAAGTAACGTATCTCGCTCGTGGTTTTCACCTTTCGGAAGAATAGTAGAGATGGCAAGGGCTGCAGAGGCTCCGCAAATAGCGACGGAGCCACCAGTAAGCGCTCCGAAACGCTTTTGAAGTCCTAATAATTTTGCCAGTCCCACACCCAAAACAATAGTGGTGAATATGGCGCCAGCGAGCATGAGTGCTGTTTGCCAACCTAATACCGCTAAATCACCTAGGGCTATTCTTAAGCCAAGCAAAACGACACCCGCGCGAAGCAGCGTACTTGCAGTAAAGTCGATACCGCAAGCGCATGGCGTATCGTTTTGATAAAGAAACGATACCGCCATGCCTAACAATAATGCGAACAACATAGCAGGGGCATTGTAGTGCTCACTTAAAAACAGCGCCGCCATGCCTGTGATGGTAGCAATACCCAGCCCAGGCCAAATGTTTTTACACTTTACTGCTATGTCATTCATGCCATCATCGCTCTGACGCAACCAAGGCCACAAGTACTACACGCTTGCGGTCACCAGAGTAAGGACGACGCCCGTGCATTGCGCGATAATTATCAACAATTGCTACGTCTCCATCTTGCCACTCTAAGTCAAACGTAAAGTCTTCTGATAGCTCAGCTACACGCTCTAACCCCTCTTTTGGGATAGCGCTACCGTCGCCGAACGTTATTGCTGAGGATGGGTTCTCGCGAACGCCTTTCCAGCCCATATAGGCTGCGATAAGTTGGTTATAAAACACTTCAGAGCCGTCTTCTAACTCGATGACCGCAGGCAGTACGGGAGTGATAGCTTTTAAGCTGCCATCTTCCAACCATTCCCAGCTATAACCTAATTCTTTAAGTTTAGCCTCGCCTTCTTCCACCGTCTCAACGCTAAGCGTACTTTTCCAACTGCGCCCTTGACCAGAATTGGCATCATTTGCTGCTGGCATTGTGGTCGTGTACTTCAGCCCCTTCTCTTTGAAATCGTTTGCTAGTGCTGGGTTTTCAGCTTTCAACGCTTCAAATAATTTATCTGAGCGACACAGGGGCGTTGCTCCTCCTTCATCCGCTGCAGTTTTACAGAAGAAAAAAAGCTTACTGGGAGAAATAGGCGTTTGCGCCATTTCGTGATGAAGAAAAATTTCAACATCTTTAGGCGCTTCGTTTGCGGTAAACACCCGTTCGGTATAATTGATACGCACCGCGTTAGACAGCGACTCTTGGTAAGTAAAGTTAGGATAGCCGAAGCCTGCTGAAAAAACGTCAAAGGTCTCTGCCGAATCAAGAGGAAACCCTCTGAAAAGCAGCGCACCAGATTTAGCAAGCTTTGCTTCAAGTTCTGCTTGATTTGCTTTAACAAAGGCAACGGTTTCCTCTACGGTGGAACAGTTTTCATTGTTCACGACTATTTCAGGGAATACGCCGCCGTTATAGTTGTGCTGTGTAGGTACGCTTGCATACGCTACCGCAGAGCTGTCATTGACGTTTTTCATAATTTACTCCTAGTCGTAAATGGGGTGGAAACGATTAAAGGCTGCTTCGCAGAAGTGACCCGGATCGTTAAATCGACGGTTCATGTTTAACGCAGAAATTGCCTGCATTTCACTGTCGCTAAGTGAGAAATCGAAAAGCGCCAAGTTTTCTTTCATACGTTCCACTTTTGACGTTTTCGGAATAATGGCGTTACCGCGCTGAATACCCCAACGCAATACAATTTGCGCTGGCGTTTTATCATGGGCTTTTGCCGCAGCTTTTACTACGCTTTGCTCTAGCACTGATTCCGTCTGATCAGCCATTTCAAGCTCTAAGTATGAAAGCGCACCTAAAGGAGAGAACGCAGTGACGTTTAAACCATAGTCTTTCGCTAAGCGAATTAAACGTTCTTGGGTAAGATAGGGGTGAGATTCAATTTGCAGCATGACCGGCTTGATACGCGCGTAACTCATTAGGTCGTTAAGCAAGCCTGTGTTGTAGTTGCATACACCTATTTGTTTAATTTTCCCCTTATCCGCTAGCGCCTCCATGGCTTCCCATGTTTTGTGAAGCGGTACAGGAGCAAGCTCCATTTTAGGTTCAGCAGCATCTGGTTCGTAGAACCATTCAGGCGGGTATCGTGTTTCGATTGGCACGAATTTTTGCGCAATTGGGAAATGGATTAGGTATAAATCTAGGTAGTCTAGCTGTAAATCAGATAGCGTTTTTTCAAGCGCCAGCTCAACGTGTTCTGGGGCGTGGAAGGTATTCCAAAGCTTTGATGTTACCCACAACTCTTCTCTGGTACATAAACCATCATCAATTGCGCGCTTTATACCTTCGCCCACTTCTTTTTCATTACCATAGTCTGCTGCGCAATCTAAATGGCGATAGCCAGCTTTGATGGCTTGATAAGTTATTTCGGCACAAATGGCAGTATCTACTTTCCAAAAGCCAAAACCTACCTCTGGTATCTTATTCATTGTTTCATTCACCTTAGAATTTGTTGCATTAAGCTAATTTGTTTTACTTTATCAGTATGCTCTTGTATAAATTCAGCTTCAAACTTTAGTCTTGTATAAGACATAAGTTATTACACAGACATTGTTATGTCAACAAACTGTTAACAAGCTAAATAAAAAGATTAGCGCTAGCATCAAGGTACCTGAATTGATACATGCCGTAAGCTTTTTAATTCAGGCCGTGGGTAACTTAGAGTAGTAGCAACCTAGGGGGCGGCTTTCTAGCGTGAAGAATGAGCGACAGAAGAAGCAAAACAGAAGATAATGTAAGCGAAAAGCGCAAAGCCACCGTCTAGATGACTCAGCCTGGAGGTTCCTTAGGGTGTATCAAATTAATCAAGTTCAACTTGATAATGATAATGGTCGGTTCTGCACTTACTTTCGCGATACTCAATTAACTTGCCGTCAATAGATTCAGTAACGCGGGTGACCAAAAGTAATGGTGTTCCTTTTTCAATACCCAAGCTTTTCGCATCACTTTTTGACGCAAGAACAGCCTTGATGCTGTCACGGGTTTTAAAAACAGTTTGGTTATAGTCAGTCTGATAAAAATGGTACAACGTGTGAGGAATGTCTTCACGTTTTTCGATATCAAGAAACATTTTGGAAGGCAGGAAAATAGTCTCTAGCATACAAAATTCGTTTTCTAGTATGCGCCTGCGTTTAAGCTTCACGGTTTTATCCTTTGCCGTTAAAGCAAGGGCCCCCTGTACCGTTTCATTAGGCTCTACCAGCTCTTTGCTTATTAGCTCTGCTTTAGGTAAGTCAGCACCCTTTCCGTCGGCTTGCAATGGAAAGAAACGAAATAATGCATCTTGAGCGGTATGTTCAGAAACGAATGTACCAACGCCTTGCCTGCGGGTTACAATTTTAGTGTCAGTAAGCAGTGTTAACGCTTTGCGAACCGTTCCCTGACTCACGTTGAATTCATCAGCAAGTTTGAACTCACTAGGCAGCATTTCACCGGGTTGCCATCGACGCTCAACTATAAGCTGCTTGATATATTCAGCTACCTGTTGGTATAGAGGCTGAAAGGCAAGACTTGGACCGCTGAGTTTGTGATCGAATTGAGATGAAGACATGAACCCTAACCTAAATGCTTAATTTTTGTTTTTATATCATACACAAGAGTTATAGCGCATTTTTGATTTAAATCACATACATCATAGGAATAACGTAAATGCTTTTGGAAACAATGCTGCCCATGTTTGCGCTGCTAGGTCTTGCGACGCTCCTGCAAACCCTTAGCGGGTTTGGGTTTGGGTTAATGGTGGTATCTAGCTTTACCTTATTCGGCATTATGCCGCTTACCGCGACAACATTTATGGTGAGCTTTTTAAGCCTTTTTAATTCGGTTAGCTTAGTTGCCAAAAATCGTAACCAAATTAATTCGCGTGCATTTAAAATAATACTTATTAGCGGCATTCCTTTTATGGCGATTGGTTATGCGCTACTAGAATACTTATCGATAGGTATGGCTACGTGGTTAAACCTGTTACTAGGCTTCGCTATTTTAAGCTGCTGCGGCCTACTTTTAATAAAGAGAAAACAAGTACAACCATCAGGCCGCGCTTTTGGTTTCTCTATTGCGGGCGCCTTAGGAGGGCTGCTCGGCGGTCTTTTCTCGACCTTTGGCCCTCCTGTGGTGTTTCAGTGTTATCGTCAAACATGGCCGATAAATGAAATACGCACTACATTGTTGGCCGTATTTAGCGTAACCGCATTGATACGTCTTGCCATAGTACCTTTCGGCACACTCCCCTCGATAGACGTTGTGATTTCTGCACTACTCGCAGTGCCAGTCATTCTTATATTTACACGAGTAGGCCGCGTGCTGGCTGCGCGAGTGTCAGCATCTTCAGTGAGATTACTGGCGTTAACCATGCTCGCGCTAAGTGGCGTTACGCTAATTGTGAAAAACATAAGCTTTTAAGCCCTTTTAACCCAAACTTCAGTGATAAGGAACAGAACTTAATAAGCTACAAACGCATCACAGCGAAGCCACCCCGAATCTAAATCTTCATAATTTACTAATTGCAGATTGACACCTAAGTTACATTTCATTAACTTATGTCTTATATAAGACATCAAGGGTAATGTAAAAATGAGTAACGCTTTTTGTGTAACTGAGCCAGATTGGAACGATATTAAAGCCGCTGACATTACTGAGCAGCCCTTTTTGTCTGACGATAAAACACTTATCGTCCCTACGCAACACGGCGAGTTGAGCCTAAGTATCAGCCAGTTTGGTTTACGTATTCAAAGTGATGCAAACATAACTGATGACTTTGGAATGCTTACACAAGCACCCGATAGACAAACATTGGTACTTTCCGGTGATAAGTCTCACAGTACTCTGGCAGCAGGTGACTATCGATTAGAAATTTTTGCCGCTCCTCTTCATTTCAAACTATATAAAAATGACGTTTTAGTTCAGCAAAGCGCCACTGACGGCCACTTTGTGCGACAGCATCGCTTACCGCCGTTTGCTAAAACTGACAAGGGTTGGTTAGTAAGTTTAGAGCTAAGCTACGACGAAGCTGTTTATGGACTTGGCGAGAAATGGGGCAAGCTTGATAAACGCGGCCAACTTATTCGCTCGTACAATCATGATGCCTTGGGCGTAAACGCAGAGAAGTCATACAAAAATACGCCTTACGCGTGGAGCCCAGAAGGTTGGAACCTTTTTGTACACACGCCTGCTCCCGTTACTCATGGTGTAGGATATGCGCTCTGGTCACAGCGAGCGTATGTGTGCTTGGTTGAAGATGAAGTACTCGACATATTCTTGTTCCATCAAGACTCGCCAGCTAAAAGCCTTCAAACCTACAGCGAATTAACAGGCTTTGCGCCAACGCCGCCTACGTGGAGTTTGGGCGTCATTCTTTCTAAGGCATATTATAAAGATGCTGATGAGCTACTCGCCGTTGCCCGAGAGGTGCGCGAAAAGAATATGCCTTGCGATGTAATAACACTCGATGGCCGCGCATGGCAAGACACCGATACCCGCTTTGCTTTTGAGTGGGACCCTAAGCGCTACGAAGATCCACAGCCGGTTATTGATGAGCTTAAAGCCCTAGGTTTCAAAATCTGCGTATGGGAATACCCCATGATTTCAGTGAAAAACCCACTCTATAAAAAAGCTGCAGAAAAAGGCTGGCTGATAAAAGACAAACGCACTGGCGAAGCGTATCGCTATGAATGGGATTTAAGCCCATTTGGTGAGGTACTTACACCGCTACCAGACTCAGGTATTTTAGACTTTACTAATCCCGAAGCTTACGAGTTTTGGAAAACCTCGCATAAACCGCTTTTTGATCTTGGCGTAGACATGATCAAAGCCGACTTTGGCGAGCAGCTAGAAGACGACAATATGCTGTCTTACAGCGGTGATTCAGGCAATCGTCTGCACAACGTTTACAGTATGCTCTACAACCGCTGTGTCTATGAGGCGGCCGAGGCTTACTGCAAAACTGGCCCGTTCTTATTTAGCCGTTCAGCATGGACGGGAAGCCAGCGTTATCCTTCACAGTGGGGCGGCGATCCACAAGCCGATTGGCACGGGCTCGCAGCAAGTATTCGTGGCAGCCTGTCTTGGGGAATGTCAGGCGGACCTTTTTTCGCCACGGATATCGGTGGTTTTTACAAAGATACCCGAGATGCAGAGCTATATGTCAGATGGGCGCAAGCGTCGGTATTTAGCGCACACATGCGATTGCACGGCATTGGTCCTCGCGAACCCTGGTCTTATGGTGATGAAGCTTCAGATGCAGTGTTTAACGCATTAAAGCTACGCTACAAGCTTATTCCTTATTTAAAAGAAACCGCAGAAAAGGCATCTCTTACGGGCCTTCCAGTTCAGCGCGCCATGGCGTTAGCCTTTCCTGATCAGCCGCTTTCTCACAGTTTTGAACAACAATTTATGTGCGGTGATGATTTACTTGTCGTACCTTGTGTTGTGCCTGGCGGAAAAATTAAGTACTACTTGCCAAAAGGTGAATGGGTGCGTTTTGGTACCGATGACGTCGTGCAAGGAGAACAATATAAGGAAGAAATACTTGCACTTAATGATGTGGCAGTGTTCATCCAAAAAGGCAGTCGCATTGTCATGGGCCCAGATGTTCAACATACCGATATGGATATGTCAAAGACGACACACTGGCCAGCATAGCGAATAGGAGCAGTACATGGATATCACCCTTACCCTGCTATCATGCATGGCGTTTATGGCACTGGTTGCCGTTATTTCTTACATGAAAACTAAAGGGGAAGTAAACACGCAAGACGGTTACTTCCTTGCTGGAAGAGGGCTTACCGGCACTTTTATTGCCGGGTCCATGATCCTTACTAACCTTTCCGCAGAGCAGCTTATTGGCTTAAATGGCTCTGCTTTTGGCTACAATTTAAGTGCGATGGCATGGGAAGTCACTGCAGGCATCTCTACCATTATCATGGCGCTTATTTTCTTACCCCGTTATTTAGCAGGCGCTTTCTCCACCTTGCCTGAGTTTTTGCGCGACCGATTTGACGATAGCGTACGTAGGATGACGGTTGTTCTATTTATGGTGGGCTATTCATTAGTAACTATTCCGTCGGTACTTTACTCTGGCTCTATTGCCGTACTTCGGCTTTTTGATGTACCAGGCCTCTTTAACGTAAGTTATGAAGTAGGCTTAGTTATGACCATTGTGATTGTTGGCACCATAGGCGCGCTCTACGCTATTTTTGGTGGTTTAAAGGCAGTGGCAGTATCAGATACCATCAACGGTGTGGGCCTTTTAATTGTGGGTTTACTGGTTCCAGTTTTAGGCTTGGTTGCATTGGGCGACGGCAGCTTTAGCCAAGGTCTATCTACTATTGCTACAACGGAAACTGAAAAGCTCAATGCTATAGGTGGACCCGACGACCCTGTCCCCTTCGGTACTATTTTTACCGGTATGATCTTAGCTAATCTGTTTTATTGGGGTACAAACCAATACGTGATTCAGCGTACTCTTGGGGCAAAAAATCTGGTTGAAGGCCAAAAAGGCGTATTATTCTCAGGCTACTTTAAAGTGCTAGTGCCTTTTATGATGATGCTGCCAGGCGTAATCGCATACCACCTGTATCAAGACGAAAATCTTCAAACTATCGATCTAGCCTACCCTCACTTGGTGAAAGATGTGCTGCCACAATATTTGTCAGGCTTCTTTTTAGCGGTCCTGCTGGGTGCGGTGTTTAGCTCTTTTAATTCTTTACTTAACAGTGCAGCCACCCTCTTTTGCTTGGATGTATATAAACCCTTCAAGAAGAATAAAGTAAGTGACGAAAAGCTAATACGCGTTGCCAAAATCACCAGTATTGTTATTGCGGTTCTTTCCTTTATTACTGCGCCGTTGCTTATGTTTGCTCCAGAGGGATTGTGGCAAATCATTCGTATATTCACTGGGTTCTACAATATCCCTGTAATCACCATTGTACTGGTTGGTTTGTTTACAAAGAAAGTACCTGCCCTAGCCGCAAAAGTGGCCATTATTTTCCACGTCATCGCTTATGGACTGCTTAAGTTCGTATGGGAAGTCGATATCAACTTCATTCATATTTATGCCATCTTATTCGCTATCGAACTGGCCATTATGTTAACGATAGGCAAGCTTTACCCAATGGCGACACCATGGCACTTTACGCCCAAAGCCGAAGTTAATATGACCCCGTGGCGCTATGCGATACCGTGCGCCATTGTGCTTGTTGGCCTTATTGCAACACTGTACCTGATGTTCTCTCCTGTAGGCTTTGTGGGTGGTGTTAGCAGCGCCTTTATTCCGGCACTTATTGGATTATGGGCGACATGTTTTGTCGCAATTGGACTAAGCCTTAAATGGTGGCGTGTAAGATATGAGCGAGGTTTAGAGCGTCTAACCTCGCAGCCCGCATAAGCCAAACATTTTAGTTCTGTATAGAAAAAACACGAAAAAATTAACATAACGTTTGCAAACGACTTAACAATTGTTTAACTTAATCACTCTTATATAAGACACTAGATAAAAGATATCTTTTATCTAGTTCTTCAAATAGAAATTCGCGTAGCGCTGTACCCTACGTACTAAAAATAAAAACCAAGCACCGTCTACTTACAACGGTTGATATATCAAAAAAAGTGTTGGCCATTGTTAGTTAGAGCGAGATAAGCGAAAGACCCTGGAGAACAACATGAATACAAAAAGATCGATCATTAGTAAGGCGGTAACCCTTGCTATGACATCTGGCTTGCTGCTTCACGCAAATGGCTATGCGCAAGATGCAGAAACCAAACAAACTGAAACAGCTAAAGACGACAAGTCATTCGAGCAAATTGTCGTTACCTCACAGAAACGTGTACAAAGTATTAGCGACGTCCCTGTTGCAGTATCCGTATTGCGTGGTGACCAGATAGAATCGGCTTTCGCAAACAATGTTGAAAATCTTCAAGCGCTTGTTCCATCGGTAAGCTTCCGCAAAGGTACAACAACCCGTAACTCTGCACTAACCGTTCGTGGTATTGGCACAATTTCATTTAGTATCGCTGCCGAGCCAAGTGTGGCGACAGTGGTAGATGGTGTGGTACTAGGCCGTTCAGGGCAAGCTTTCGCTGACCTCTATGACGTTGATCGTATTGAAGTGTTGCGCGGTCCCCAAGGTACGCTTTTCGGTAAAAATGCTTCAGCCGGTGTAGTCAACATCACCACAAAAGATCCTTCACAAGAGCTAACGGGTAGCCTTTCTACAGAATTTTACCAAGACAATGAATATCGTTTAAAAGGCACGGTGAGCGGCGGTTTAACCGACGACCTTTCAGCTAGCCTGACTGTCTTCCAAGGTAAATTCGACGGCTACATCGACAACGTTTACAACAACGAAACGGTAAACGGCTATGACCGCGAAGGTGCGCGTGCAGTAGTACTCTATGAACCAACCAACGATTTAAAAGTAAAATTTATCAGCGAATTTTACAGTGCTGATGACGATTGCTGTGCTGACTTAGAGGGCGTATCAAGCGGTCGTAATCCAGATTCAGAAGCTGCGCCTAGCAGCGCGACTATTGCTGACGGTATTGATTTAGAGCAGCGTCAAATTGACCATGACTTTGAGTCTCGTACTATTGACGACCACTCAGCCTTCTCTGTTCAGGTTGATAAAACCGTTGGCGATTATACGTTCACTTCAATCACCGCTCAGCGTTCGTGGGAAAATACTGAATTCCGTGAAGGTGACTTCACCTCGATTGCTGGCGACAGCGACCAACCTGTATTTGGCGTACCATTCCAATTACACGATGTAGGTGAGCAAGAGTGGAGTCAGTTTTCTCAAGAATTCCGTGTTGCTTCAAACCTGTCTGGCCCATTTAACTTCCTAGCTGGTATGTTCTACTGGAACATGGATTCAGAACGCAACTTTACCCGCGATGCGAGCTGCCAGAATAATGCAGGCCAACTTGGTGATGCACTTTCGTTTTACGCACAAAACAATTTATCGGGTGACGACCTAAGTGCCGCACTATCAGACTTAGACGCTTACGCTGATTCATTAGGTGTATCGTGCAATGCAAACGATATTGTTTCTGCCACCGCATTTATGAGTACCGAATTTAATAACTGGGCGGTATATGGCGACGGAACTTATGACTTAACTGATGATATGCGTCTTATCTTCGGTCTTCGCTATACCGATGACGAAGTGTCTTATAAGCATCGTCGCATCAGTAATGATGAATATGGTCGTCGTGGTGTTGGTGTGCGCCCTGCTACCGAAAACACTGACGCAGAAGGTGTGGTAGATGAAACCAATCTGTCTGGCCGTGTTGGTCTTCAATACGACCTGGACCAAAACCAGATGGTTTATGCAACTTACTCACAAGGATACAAAGGCCCTGGTTTCAACGTTTACTATAACTTCAATCCAGCGAACGACGGCAGACCTATTGGTGCTGAAGAATCTGACGCGTTCGAAATAGGCTATAAGTACGCAAGTCGTGATTTGCTACTAAACGTTGCGCTCTTTAGTACCGACATTGAAGGCTTCCAAGCGAACAACTTTGACTGTTCAGACGGTGCGTGTATTACCCGTCTTACTAATGCTGGTGATGTTACCACTCAAGGCATTGAGCTTGACATGATGTGGAACGCTACTGACAACTTAACCCTTATCGGTGGTGCTGCATATACCAAAGCAGAAATTGACAAGTTTAATTGTCCCGAAGAGGCAACATGTACTGACCGTTCAGGTCTTGATGTGCCTTTCTCGCCTGACATGAAGTACTCACTAACAGCTGAGTATTTTATGGAAACAGAGCATGGTTTTAACGTTTATTACAACGCGTCTTACATCTACACCGATGAACAGTATTCTGACCTTCCGGGTAACACAGGTGAATTTAATCCGCACTCATTGCTACCTGACTACAGCATGCTTAATGCTAGTGTTAGTTTCTCATTCAAAGACGACGCTTTCCGTGTATCTTTGATTGCTAAAAATCTGTTAGACGAAAGCTATGCAACCACATATAGCGGTGACAACTTCCGTTATCAAATTCCTCGAGATGCAGACCGTTACTACGGCATAGCATTTAAAGCACAGTTCTAAAGCTTCAAAACGTCTGTGTTCAAAGGGGCGTGCAAACGCCCCTCTTTTTTGCTTCGCCTCCACTTGCCAATCAGCAGCAAGGCATGCCCTTATAAAAAATAAAGACGTTCAACGTATTTCTTCGTGCTCATGATGATGAGAATGAGCATGCAAATGATCACTTTCATCACGGCAGGGTTCTCCCGGTAATTCAAACTCTATAGTGGTATGCGCAAGCCCAAAGGGCGATAAACGCGCGTGAACTTCTTGTTTGAGTAGTCGCAATTTTTTATTGTCTATTGCACAGTTAATTACCACATGTGCAGTAAGCACATGCTGCTCTCCGTCAAGTGACCAAAAATGCACGTGGTGGATTTCTTCAACATGCTGTATTCCCAACAACGCATTGCTGATCGCATTTCTTGTAGCCAAGTCAGGCACCCCTTGCAAAAACAAAGACATGGTCTGCACAACGTATCTCACTACGTTTATTAAAATGAAGAGCGTAAAACAAATAGACAATATTGGGTCGAGAATAGGCCACTTTACAAAATGAAGGACAATGGCAACAACCAGTACTGCGACCCACCCCATTGCATCTTCAATTAGGTGCCAGTTCAGCACCTTTTCATTCATTGAATGACCGCCATGGAGCTTGTAGGCCGCGAATCCATTTACCAAAATACCCAAAATAGCAAGTCCTATCATACCCTCCGTCATAGGCATTTCTGGGTTGTATAAACGGGGGATGGCTTCAGACAATACCCATATTGATCCAATAACAAGGATCACCCCATTTATCATCGCCCCCATGAGGCTCAAACGCTTAAAGCCGTAGGTGTATTTTTCGGTTGATGCCTTGTGACCAAGTTTACTTAAATACCACGCCAAGCCTATGGAAAGCGAATCACCTAAGTCGTGAACAGCATCAGCCATAATGGCGACACTATTAGTTAGCCATCCGCCGAGAAATTCAATAATAGTAAAAATAAAATTGAGCCAGAACGCCCAGCCAATGCGCGCGGAGTCTTCGCGATGAGCCGATGGTTCACCATGATGATGACTGTGGTCGTGATGGTGCATGTAGGTGTCCGATGCTAAGTGTACCGAACTATACTATGCCAACCTACATAAGCTTTTTCTTCTTTTTTCGATTTTGAGGCAATTAAAATAATGCGCTGGAGCAGGGTTAACAAACTGAAAATATAGCGTGGCGCCTATTGCTCACCACGCTGGAAAGTTAACTGTTAAGCCTTACCCGCAGAAACGAGTAATGTAGTCTTGGTGAGGAGGTAGTTTAGCAACGGTTTTTTCAATACCTTGCTTAATACTATTTAATAAGGTTTCCAACTCCTGTCGACTCATTGTATCCACAATCGGATGGTAGCTTTGTGGCATTAATCCTTGTCCAATCATAACTTGCTGCCAAGAATCATCAAACAATTCGCTACCTTCTCTAAACACACGTCCTGTTTTTTTGAATAAATCTATACGATGTCGCAGAGATGCTGGAATATCCATTTGACGACAGTGTCGCCAAAACGGCGAATCTGTCCTGTTAGTCACATGATAGTGAAGGATAATAAAGTCCCGAATGTGCTCAATATCGAAATCAGCTTGACGGTTGAACTCATCAATATCCTCTTGCACAATTCCTGCAGTTGGAAACATGCGAAGAAAGCGCACTATGCCCTGCTGAATTAGGTGAATACTCGTAGACTCTAAAGGCTCAAGGAAGCCGCTGGCCAACCCTAGTGCTAAACAGTTCCTATTCCATTGTTTACGCCTTTTTCCCGTTCTAAAATGAATAACTCTAGGGTCGTTTAGTGGCTTGCCTTCTACGTTGTTTAACAGTTTCTCAATGACTTCATCATCAGAAAAATAGTTACTGCAAAACACCATGCCGTTACCAACTCGATTTTGCAGAGGAATTCGCCATTGCCATCCGGCTTCATGCGCGATACAACGAGTATAAGGGATAGGTTCTCCAACAGACTCTGTCTGAACCGCTACAGCACTATCGCAAGGTAACCAATGCGACCAGTCTTCATAACCTGTATGTAGCGCTTTTTCTATCAATAGACCTTTGAAGCCTGTGCAGTCAACAAAGAAGTCACCTTCAATTACTTCACCAGATGCTAAGGTTAACGCCGTTATAAAGCCATCCGGCTCTCTTGTTGTTACTTCTTTTATTGTAGAGTCGATGCGACGTAGACCTTCTTTCTCCGCCAAGTTGCGTAAAAATCCAGCGTAGCGTGTGGCGTCAATATGATAAGCGTAATTTAGGCCATTGTTTGGCAAATGAGCGAACTTATTTGCTTCTGCCGCCTTCCGCTCTAGGCAGTAATCGCCGAAGTCAGTTGCGAGCCCCTCTTTCAGACCTCGCATCCAGAAATGCTGGAAACCTGCTGCCCAGCAGTCTTTTCCCGTTACACCGAAGGCATGCAAATAAGCATGTTCAAGATCTTTCCAGTTCTCAAAGTTAATGCCCAGCTTAAATGTTGCATTGGTTTGGGCCATAAATTCTTGCTCATTAATCTTGAGCAACTTATGAAAAAAGACAAGCGTTGGAATAGTGGCCTCGCCTACGCCCACAGTCCCAATTTCAGAACTTTCAATAAGCGTGACGTCAACTTCTTTACCTAGCAGCCGTGTAAATGCGGCTGCTGCCATCCAGCCTGCGGTACCTCCACCGGCTATGACCAATCGCTGCTTTTTCTTTGTCTGCGTAGATGCCATATTTACCTCTAATTTAATGCTTTAAATTGTTAACCAGCCACGCTTTAAACTGGCGTACGGTATTTTCGTCTAACTCGCTAAGAGGGCCTTGCTTTGACGGCGGTATATGATTAAAACGCGTCCCGTCGTCATCAAAGACGTAATGATCAAAAAGCGCCTGCCACGCTCTTCGCTGTGCCTTGGGTAGCTGCTTTAAAGTAAGTAGCGCGTGATATAAAGCATTTTCGGAGCGGCCGATATATGCGGGTACATCTCGCCACCAATAGTTGATAAGTAGATTAATTGATTCTGTACCTTCAATGTGATGCCACCACATAGACGGTATATATAGCGCGTCGCCCGGAAGTAACTCTACCACCAAGGCATGCTTCATCGCCTCCTCAAATCGAGGATATTTATTCAGGTCTGGCGCACTGAAATCAACCATGCTGATCGGTTGACCTGCAGGCGTAAAATGCAGCGGCCCAACATATAAATTTTTCGTCTGAGAAGGGGGAAACAACGTTACTCTTCGCTTACCAGACGCAACGCAGATTAAATTATCAGGAGCGTCGTAATGCGCAGCAATGCGACTTTTATTACCAATCCATAACGTACCCAATGGGTCCAACGACTCAATCGCGATTTTGTTTTTTCCAAGCAAACCTGGCAGACAGGAATCTACTGTTGTAGAGCCCACATAAAGGGTCTCGGCCGTTGAATTATGCTGCTCAGCCAAAAGCGCGCCTAGCGCAGTTTTAAAGAGCATTTTAACCCGCGAGAAATTAAAGCCGGTGATATCGTCGTTGTAAAACATGCGGCCATCGGCAGACGCTGGCAATCGAATTGCGTCAACGACTGCACCTCTATCAAACTCAAGAAGATAGTCACACAAAGATTCATTGCTAGCCTTCGCAGCTTGAACAAGTGGCCACTCTGCAACAAGCTGCTCAATAACGAGCGGTTCGTCCCGCCCAGTAAGATACTCAGCAAGTCCACTTTGCGAGCATTCAAGGGTCGACGTTGTTACAGTTTCTGGTTTGGCGCAGCGACGCTGCCACATGTTATCCATAGACGCGAAACGCTCTCTTATCTTTGCAACGGCTCAATTGTCTATTTCTCACGCGCGTTCTTTTTAAGCGTAACAAGAGTACTCAGTTGAGACATAGACGCGAGCATCATATAAATCGTGTTTAGGTGACCTTTCTCGTGCAGATCTCCTAGTGCATCTTTATCCAACGATTTAAGCACATCTTCGTTAATTGTATAAAAGCCAGACAAACGATTCGTTCCGTTGCCATCCAGATCAATATCTACAACAAACGACTCGATAAGGTTATTTGCCTCAAGGGCAGCTATAAATTGCTCGTGACTAGCTTGAGACTCGTGTAGCGTGCTGAGTACATTTGCTACATTGTCGATATATTCACTGTTACCTCCATGAGGCAAAAACACGTCAACACTACTATCGTGGGGTTCGTTTACTACTCTCGGGTCGTCCATATCGACATGAATAGACAAGCGCTCTTGGCCATCCGTATTGCTTCTTCCAATTAAAAATGGCCCTTTTTCAATGACTAAAGGAAGGTAAGAAGCGTGCCACTTGTCATCGTCTAGAAATAAGTTTTCACCTTGTTCTAGTCCAAACAATGCAACCATTTGAAAGTTGCCTTCACCATCTTTTGCGAAAACAAGAGGATAATGTGCTTGTGCATGTCTAGCCTCAACAGGAAAAGCGGCGACACACATTTGCTTAGCGTCAGGTGAAAGTGAAAAGTCTTGAATCACTTTTAGATCTTTGTGTTCCACATTGTTTAGCAAAACATGATTTGCCATCATTTTCTCCTAGGTGCAATTCTATGCGCGAATTGCCTTAATTAGTTCACGATTAGTCGGAAGAGCAGCAACGTGCTTGTGAGACAGTTTTTCGTTCGCCTTTACTGCGTTTAACGTTTGTCCCATCACGCTATCAGAGTATCGAGAGAAGTTAATAGCGAATTGCTCTGGCGCTTTCATTCCGTAAAGTACATACATGTAGCTAGCCGCTGGAAAAAGTTCGTCGGCATAGCAGAAATCTGTTAAAGAGATAGGTCTGTACTGCCACTCAAGCAGCCAATCTTTGAGCTGTTCAGAGGCATTATCAAGGTTAGTCATAAAGCGCCAATAGGGCGAATCCTTTCTTTCGCTTAACACGTAATGCAACTTCAGAAAATCAACGATACGCTCCCAGCGACGCGTGAAGTTGCTATTAAAACGCTTGCTCACCGAGGGCATAATTTCACGATGATTTGGCAAGTGCTCCGAAATAAAACGAGCGGACATTTCAACCATTACTAAAGCCGATGCCTCTAGTGGCTCTACAAAACCTGCGCTTGTACCTACCGCAACACAGTTTTTAACCCATGCTGTTTTTCTATAGCCTGGGCTGAAAGTGATTTTTCTAAAGTCATTTTCCGATACATCTTTCGTTTTTTTACATGATGTTAGATAGGCTTTCAGCGTTTCTGCTGCTTTCTCGTCACTTGCAAATTCGCTGCTATAGACGCAGCCTACGCCTTTTCTGTGCGGTAGACCAATATCCCAAATCCATCCGTTCTCATGGGCTGTAGATAATGTCGCCGAAGCAATATCAACAGTTTCATCAACGTAGCCAGCTTGAACTGCCATCGCACTGTTATTTTTCAGGCCCTGTGATACATCGGTGATGGGTGAATTAAAATGTTTTCCAATCAGGCTTGCAGAGAACCCCGTACAATCGACGAATAAGTCACCACGTATTTCTTGGGACTTACACTCTAGGCTTGCTATATAACCCTCAACATCTTCTTTAATATGCTCTATATGGTCGTTAACATAATTAACACCCAATCTTTCGATACAGTGTGTTTTTAGTAACTCTGCAAATTTGTGAGCATCAAGGTGATAGCCATAATTAGCCACGGCGGCATAGGGTGGTGTTTGCACCTGCTTTGGCGCTTTAGAAAAGTTACACAGTAATGACTGCGTACTAAACATTTCGGAAAAGGTAGATTTTTGATGCTGGTGACCGTGTGATAGCCACCATGCCCCAACTTCACCTTCGAAAAATCCGGCCGGAAGGCTAAAAGGATGGTCGTAGATATTCTCCGACTCTGTCGACTTCCAGTTTATAAAACGGGTGCCCTGCTTGAATGACGCATCGCAAGATGCGATAAAATCGGCTTCACTGATCCCTATTTTTCTCAGTGTATCCCGCATTGTGGGCCATGTGCCCTCGCCTACCCCTAGTATTTTTACATCTGGGGATTCCACAAGTGTCACCGACACACGGTCATTGTTTTTGATGTTGTGCTCTGCAGCGAGAATTGCAGCTGTTAACCACCCAGCAGCACCGCCGCCTGCCACGACAATGGAAGTTAATGGAGCTTGGAAATGTGATTCCTTCATATTACTTACCAACAATGATGGAGTTTCGACTTGGTGAACACTACTCTATTTCTAACGCAGATAAAAATAGAGCGTTACGGCATAAGCCACAACGCTCTTTAAGTTACAACTTAGTAATACTTAGAAGCTGTAACGGACACCAACATTGTAGCGAGGCTCAACATCGTAGATACCCATAAGCATATTCGGGTGTCTGCCATGCGCTCTTTGATATTCGCCAGTTACGTTAATCCCTTCAACAAAGAGTTCAAGGTTCTCATTAACGTTATAACGCACGTTAACATCAATTTGGTCGTATGCTTCTACATAAGTCGGGTTACGTTCGCCGTTTCCGTCAATCGTTCCTGACAGGAACTTATCACGCCAGTTCCACGCAACACGCACTTCCCACTCGTCTTTTTCATAGAAAAGTACGGCGTTAGCTGTATCGCTTAGACCAAGTAGCACGAACTGGTTTTGTACCCCTTCACCTTTGTTCGTGTTGTAGTTATCGTAAGTAACATCACCGTCAACCGTTGTGTAGTTGACGATAACACCAAAGCCAGTTTCACCGAATATGTGCTGAACCGCCATCTCAAAACCGTCTACGGAACGAGAGGTATCAGAGTTAACAGCCTGAGTTACCGTAATAGGTAACAGCGGATCTTCGCCAGGTATACCTTGTACAGGGTCACCAAAGTTTGCTCGCAAATACTCAAGTACCGCACCAGCATCATCTGTTCCCAGTGCTGCCACAGCTTCATCGTAACGCGGTCCACCAAATGGTGTAGGCAAGTCGAAAATCGTATCTACAAACGTGTCAGAACCAATAAAGTTATCTACTGTTTTATCGAAATAACCGATAGACACATAACTTCCTTCGCCATAGTAATACTCTGTCGAGAAATCGATATTCGTTGATTCAAATGGCAACAGATTTGGGTTACCCGCATTACCTGTACCGCCGTTAAAACGTGCAAGTTGATTTACGGTTAAGCCACCTTGTATATCTCCGTATCCAGGACGGGTGATGGTTTCACTGTAAGATGCTCTTACGTACCAGTCTTCACTCATCTCCATCTTGAAATCAAGTGATGGTAAGAAGTGGTCATATCCACCGTCAAGAGTCGTAAACGTTTCGCCGTCAATAACTGCATTGAACTCGTTTGCTCCTGACCATTGAATAGTCGTGAACTGAGGAACGAGCGCTGTAGACTCTACGTCAGTATCTTCGTAGCGCAGACCGGCACTTACCCACACTGGTTTACCTGCTAACTCAAACTCCATATTTGCTTGCAAGTAAGCAGCAATTTGAGTTTCAGTAACACGGCGATCTACTTGATAATTTGGATCCATACACAGACGCGTACCACATGGACTGATAGTTTCACCATTTGCTGCCGCTATAGCGCTTATCGCTCCAATCAGGTCCTGCATATTTGATGCATAGTAGAATGGTTCTAAATCAGCACCATTACTACCTAACACGTCATCGAAGCGACTTGGAAGGTCTTCTTGCATGAAGATATCATCTGGATAATCATCAGCCGTTCCATAACCACCCCATGTATCGCGCTGTGCAACTGAGTAAGCAGAACGGTTTTTCGCCTCCATAGCCGTAATACCAAAATCAATACTCGTGATTGTTCCTTCGTCGAAGAAGTAATTACCACGGAATTGAACTTGGTCAATTTCAGACTTCATGTAGCTGTTTCTGAATGACGTACCTGATGTAGACATGCGAGCAGGATCTAGCCCGTTCACGCCATCTGCGTAAGTAATGTCCATCACTGGGAAGTCTTGCGAGTAGTCAACTTCAGTCAATACGCGGTCAAAAGACACTGCGCTAACCACATTATCACTTCCTAAGTCATTAGAAGGGCCCGCTTCAGCAGTAGATGAATGGACATCTAGCTCTAGCGTAAGATTGTCGGTCGCAACCCATTCAACATTGAAACCAAGTGATTTGTTTTCGTTATAAGTTGAAGTATCTGAAGTGCCTAAACCGATGTCACAGCATGTAGAATCAGCATAAATTACTGGGCCCATTACAGAGCCTTCTGAATTCGTGCCAGGAGTATATTCACCATAGGCAGGAAGCCCATTGAACCAAGTAGAAAGTTGCTGTCTCTGTGTTTGAACTTCCAACTCAGAGTAGGTGTAATCTAATGATGTAGTAATTCTGTCGTTAGGCGCATATTGAAGTGTCAATTGGCCATTTGTTCTTGTTCTGCTGAATTCATCAAAGTTATACGCTAGATTACGAGGTGTTGAATAAACATCATTCGGGCCTGGTATATTGGTAAACGAACCATCGCGAGGCAGCGAGCCCCAGTCACCGCCGTCACCTTTAATAGTATACCAACCATTACCTGTTTCGGCGCTTGCCTGACCGCCATCACGCTCTTGATAAGAACCGATAATCTGAATACCAAACTTATCGTCATTGAACGTTTCACTGTAAATACCAGACACCAGCGGAGTGATAGAGCTACCGGTCTCGGTTGAACCGTCCATCATACCTTTCGCTGTGATAGTGGCCTTTCTTCCAGGGTTTGCCAATGGTTTTGCAGTAACTAGGTTAACCGTAGAACCGATGCCACCTGTAGGCTGAGATGCAAGACTTGTTTTATACACTTCTACCGCAGAAACACCTTCAGACGCCAAGTTCGCAAAATCGTATGAACGTGACGATGATGCAGAAGTAGCAGCAATGTTAGCCGCAGGCATTTGACGGCCGTTTAACGTAACCAAGTTATAGTCTGGTCCAAAACCACGTACTGTGATTCGACTACCTTCGCCTTGAGAACGATCAATCGAAACACCAGTAATTCGCTGCAATGATTCTGCTAGGTTAGTATCGGGAAACTTACCAATATCTTCGGCAGAAATTGCGTCAACTACGCCTGATGCTGCTTTCTTTGTTAGCATGGCCTTAGTCAAACTTTCTCTAATACCGCTTACTTCAATCACCTCAAAGTTTCCGGCTTCGATTTCGTTATCGTTTTCCTGCGCTTGTACTGGAGACGTAATGAGTGCTCCCAATACTAATGACATACTTGATGCCAAACGTGTTTTCTTAAATGTAGTCATGTGTATCCCAGCATTACTGTTTAATGGATGTAGGGAATGAGTAAGTTGTAAAAACGTCACCCTCTCCCCACATTTTTAATTCGATACTTTATTTTGGCACTTAAATTCAGCACCCTATGTAAGCGCTTACAAAAGAGTGCGGAATATTTGAAAGCGCTTACATACAACAATACGATCAGGATGAATGTAATGCAAGTGTTTAATAACTGTTAAATTAAAAACATGCGCCTACATTACTTAACAATACAGATGTAAAACACGCGTGCTTAGACACTATTGACGGCTATACAGATTGAAATAAACATTGATACCTCTATTCTCATTAAAAATCTGTTAACTACAAAAAAATGACAGCCTTTGCTGTTTTGCAGCCCAAGAAATATCGATTACACCGCCACTTTCGCCTTACTTTAGAGGCAATGTATTAGACCAATTATTTAACAATATAAGGCTCAAAACTAAGCTAGATGCATTGACCTTTGATTGCCGTTGAATTAATGTTAGCAAAATGTAAGCGCTTACAAAACTCTAAAACAAAAATGTAAGCGCTTCCAAAAGGCTAAATGTGGCTTTTGCCACAACATAAAAAACCAAAATCTTTGACCAAGGCTGAAATAATGAATAAAAAATTCACTCAACTATCGCAGGTAGCTGCTGCGATATCAGTCACAACTCTAGTTGGCTGTGGTGGTGGAGCAGAAACCTCTACCAATATCACAGCTGTTGACGCGTCTGTTCCAGTCATTGACTGGCAGCTTGTTTGGAGTGACGAATTTGACGGTACTAGTATTGATGACGATAACTGGACCCATGAAGTAGATTGTAACGGTGGAGGTAATAACGAAGCACAATGTTATACCGACAGTGAAGGCAACGCCTTTGTTTCAGAAGGCAGTTTAAAAATTGTTGCGCTTCCAGCAGAAGAGGGTGCGCCAAAACCGTACACATCGGCCCGTCTTAATACACGTTACAAAGCCGACTTTAAATACGGACGCATTGAAATGCGTGCAAAAATGCCAGAAGGCCAAGGTAGCTGGCCAGCATTTTGGATGATGCCAACGGATGAAGTTTACGGCGGTTGGCCACGCTCTGGCGAGATAGACATTGTTGAAGCAGTCAACCTAAAAGCGGCCAACGCTGAAGGTAATCCAGAAAATCATATCTATGGCACCCTTCATTACGGTCAAGAATGGCCAAATAACGATAGCTCTGGCCAAGCCTATTCATTACCAGATGGTGCAAACCCTGCCGATGACTTTCATACCTACGCCATTGAATGGCAGGAAGGAGAAATTCGCTGGTACATGGATGGATATTTGTACGCTACGCAGCGACGTTCTGAGGTGCGTTACAATGCAAACGGCGACGCTACAGGTCTTACACACCGCGGTTGGTATGCTGAGTACTATGAACAAGGTACTGGCGAGCTAACAACACACTGGGATAATGCCCCATTCGACCAGGAGTTTTATTTAATCTTAAACCTAGCGGTGGGCGGAAGCTGGCCTGAGGCCGTTAACGAGACAGGCATAGACGCAGACGCATTCGCAACCGGTCAGACTTTTGAGATTGATTATGTACGCGTTTATGAATGTGCTTCAGATCCGGACACTGGCAAAGGCTGTGAAACTGTTCGCCCGGGTTATGATTCTTTAGATGACGCATTAGTTGAAGGTGCAGCGCCTGTTCCGTCTCCGCCATCTACAGGTATTCCACAAAACCTGACTATCTTTGATGGAACACCAAATCCGAATTGGCCAGCATGGGATTGCTGTGGTGGTTCAACGCCTGCATTAGTTGAAGATGCGGGCCAAGGTCAAGTGTACGAATTCACATTTGGCGAAGCACCTACAGTAATGGGCTTTATTAGCCGATCGCAATTTATCACCGACCCAGAAGGTGAGGCATCGCCGTTCGACGCTTCGCCAATAGAAGAGACCGGCAGCGTTAAGTTTGACTTAAAGGTAACCTCGCTCCCAAACAATGCAACCACAAACTGGTTATTTAAAATTGAAAGCTCTGAAGGTAGTACTTTTGCAGAACTTCCTCTTATGGATGGTTATGTAGGACCGTCAGACACCGCTGGCGCAACGCCAGAGCAAGGCGTGTGGGAATCGTATGAGTTCCCTCTAAGCACACTGGCTGCGGCTGGGCTTGATACGAGTGCTATCGATGTAATCATGGTTTTCCCTGCGTGGGATACTGGTAACGGCGCAGTTTATCGCATTGCCAATGTTGAAATCTCACAAGAAGGTGGCGTTACCTATCCTGAACTTACCATCTTCGAAGACGGCCAAAATCCGGATTGGCCTATGTGGGACTGCTGTGGTGGTTCAACGCCAACGGAAGAAATGGACGATGAAGAACACGGTTTAACAGCGGAGTTCCGCATTGGCGCAGAACCTACCGTAATGGGCTTTATCACTCGCTCTGCTGCTGGCGGTGGTGATACACCATTTGATGCAACAGCGCTAACAGATGGCGGTTTACTGCAATTTGATATGCGTGTAGTTAATGCACCTAACAACGCCGAGGCATCATGGCTATTCAAAGTAGAATCTAACGATGCCTCCACTGCTGTAGAGCTTCCGCTTGCTGAAAGCGTAGAGGGTCAAGCGCCATCTGAAGGTGAATGGCAAACCTATACCTTCCCTATTTCAGACCTACAGGCACGCGGCTTAGATGTAAGTGGTATCGACGTCATCATGGTATTCCCAGCTTGGGGAACAGGTGAGGGCGCGGTCTATCGCCTAGACAACGTGAAGATTTATCACCCTGATAGTGGTGCTGAAACGCCAGCCGGAGGTATTACCCTGTTTGCAGATACTGCCGCAGAGCAGTGGAGAATCTGGGATTGCTGTGGTGGTTCGACACCTACAGAAGAAATCGACGACGCTGAGCATGGCACCGTTGCAGAGTTCAGAATTGGCGAAGCACCAACCGTAATGGGCATCATTGCAGACGACGGTCACTCATACGATGCATCCTCACTACTTACAAACGGCGCAGTGCGCTTTGAGATGAAAGTAAGCTCAATGCCAAATGATTCGTCAGCACCTTGGCTATTTAAAATAGAGTCAATAGGCGCATCAACCGCTGTTGAGCTTCCACTTTCTGCAAGTCTTGAAGGTGCAGAGCCTGTGCAAGGCGAATGGCAGACCTATACGTTCCCACTGCAAACTCTGTTTGACGCTGGCCTAGATATTAGTGCTATCAACGTCATCATGATGTTTCCAGCATGGGGGACGGGCGAAGGTGCAGTATATCGCGTAGATAACGTAGAAATAGCAGCGCAATAACAAAGCCACCGCCGCTCGAAAACGGGTGGCGGTGTTTTATTGATAAGAATCAGTAGGGCAATTATGAAACACACTACTTTTAAAAAGACCCAGCTTGCCACGTCAATGGCTTTGTTGATGGGCTCCACACTAGCACTACCTACCTACGCACAAGAGGCGGAAACGGCAACACCCGCGGAAGGCGAAGTAGAAGTTATACAAGTTAGCGGTATTCGCGGCAGCATGATCCGCTCTATGGACTTAAAGCGCAGTTCAAACGGTGTAGTAGATGCAATATCAGCTGAAGAGCTGGGCAAGTTCCCCGACACGAACCTTGCAGAGGCATTGCAACGTATTACTGGTGTAACCATTAGCCGTAATAACGGTGAAGGTAGCCAAATTACCGTTCGAGGTTTTGGTCCAGAATTCAACCTAGTGACACTAAACGGTCGTCAAATGCCTGGTACTGGTTTTACCCGTTCATTTGACCTTGCTAACCTTTCGTCTGAAGGCGTAAGTACGTTAGAACTTCAAAAAACAGCACGCGCTGAAAATCCAAGTGGCGGCTTGGGTGCAACGGTAAACATCATTACCATGAAGCCACTCTCTCAGCCTGGTCAAAATGCTACAATTTCAGTCAAGGGCATTCATGATACCTCTGTTGATGAAGGTGATGAGTTAACACCAGAAATTGCGGGCGTTTACAGCAACACGTTTGCCGATGATATGTTTGGGTTCGGTTTATCCTTCTCGCATCAAGAGCGTGATTTCCAGCAACAATCAGCGAATATCCAGGGTTGGCAGCTCCAAGAAAACGAGGCACTTCCCGACTTAGATCCGTCTAGCGTAGTAGATAATCGTACCAATATCACCAATGCTGCGTTCTTTCCTAAAGACATGAATTACGGTATTAATGATGTTCAACGTGAACGTCAGAATGGGCAACTTGTCTTCCAATTCCGACCAATTGATGCCTTTACTGCGACCGTCGACTACACCGCAAGTAGAGCAACGACAGGCTCTAATTCGGTTGGCTGGGGTATTTGGAATAACTTTGGCGCTAACATCAACGCATACGAGCTTGATGAAAATGGTACGGCTGTTTTTGCCGATATTAGTGGCGATGATGCTTCTTTCACCGCAAGCCGAAATACAACTCGCGTAGATGCTCGCTCATTGGGTGTCAACTTAGACTGGATGGTAAACGACAACCTTCGCCTAAGTCTTGATTATCACGACTCATACAATGAAATTGACAACGGATTTGATAAGGGTCTAGGCAGCTCGGGGCAAATTATTTTAGGCTCCAACCAGCTAGAATCAAAGGTTTACGACTACCGCGAGGGTGAGATTCCTCAAGTTTTTGTAAACTGGAACAATGGCACTAATGAAATTCTACCAAGTGAAATCGACTCTAACTTCAGTCAGTTCATATACTCGCCAGGTCGTTCTGATATAGAGCAAATTCAACTTGATGGTACTTGGTACAATTCAGCCTTTGATATTCCGCTAAGTAAAGTTGACTTCGGTTACGCGCGCACAGAACAAGCGCTGTCTGGCTTTAACGCATGGAGCGGATTACGTGGTGGGCCGGGCTTCAACCCATCTTTCACACAAATCTTCCCTGATAGCATGTTTGTTCGCAATGATACGTCTGGTTTCTTGGATAACTTCGATGGTGGTGGTGCAGCTATGAACCCTGGCTATTACTACACCTTCAATTTTGACGAGGCCATCGCGCGTCAGCTTCAGTACATAACTGCAGATGTGGTTGGAGAAGGTAACGCTTATTCAATCGACCCCTTCTTTATGGGTGCCCCTTCAGTAAGTAATGTTGAAGAGATTACCGACTCGATCTACGTTCAAACCGAGTGGGACTTCGAACTAGGTGACTACTACGTACAAGTTAATGCTGGTGTACGTTATGAAGAAACAGAAGTACCAAGTTCTGCAGAGGTACGTGTACCACAGCAAGTCAACTGGGTAGCGGCATCTGAATGGATTACGCAATTTGAAGACGGTCTTCAACTACAAGATTTTACCGGTGAATACGACGTTTTACTTCCAATGTTCGACGTTAAAGTGGATGTCACCGACGATATTGTAGCCCGTTTCTCTTGGGGTAAATCAATTACTCGTGCGCCAATTGGCTTACTTCAGGGCGGCTTATCGTTTAGCGGTAGCCCAAAAATTGGAGCGCGCACTGCGTCAGCGGGTAACACCAGTTTGCTGCCATTCGAGTCATCAAACATAGATCTATCTTTTGAGTGGTATTACGACGAGGCGAGTTACGCCGCAATTGGCTTGTTCAGAAAGTCGGTAGAAAACTACATCACGACTACAGGACAAGATCGCCAATTTGAAGGCCTACGTGATATATACCAAGGCCCTCGTTGGAACGAAGCGGTGAACGCACTTGAGGCTGCAGGAGAGCAAGCTACGGACAGCGCTATTTACGATTACTTTGTAAATAACGGCTACGCAGATGAAAATGGCGTAGTAACACCGAATGCTGACGATCCGCTTATCACTTGGCGAACTACACAGCCTGGTAACTCAAGCGACTCAAAGACAGTGGAAGGTATCGAGCTTGCCATTCAGCATACGTTTGGCGATACCGGCTTCGGCTTTGGTGCAAACGCCACATTAGTAGATGGAGACGTAGAGTACGACCCATATAACCTTGAAGAACAAGATCCATTGGTAGGCATCAGTGACTCGGCCAACTTCCAAGTATTTTACGAGAAAGAAGGCTTGTCAGTTAAAGTAACCTACGCATGGCGTTCAGACTACGTGGTGGGTATTGGACAATCTCAAGGCTCGTCGGACAATCCTGCTACTCAGTTTGACACCTTCGGTCAAATTGATGCAAGCATCAACTACGATGTTAATGAGAACCTGACTGTATTCCTTGAAGGTATCAATATTAACGATGAAACTGAGCGTGGTTACGGTCGTTTTGAGGAGCAATTCTTATTTGCTCGCCAGTACGGCCCTCGCTACACGCTAGGCGCTAGATATAGTTTTTAATTTTACCATCCAATTTAAGTTAAAAGGCCATAACAGCGTTATGGCCTTTTTCATTGAATTTGTTGAATAGTAGTGGGAACTTTGTGTATTATCGTGATGGTTAAAAATCAAAAATTAGAATAAAAAATTTACGGAAAAATAAAGCATTTCATGGAAGGAATTATTCGTTTCCTTGTAGTTTCCATATTTATGCTGTCGCAGCTTTTTACCTTTGCAAGCGCCGATACATTAATAGAAACCGCATCACAACACCCAACATGGCTATCATTGTTGCATTATGAGAAGCCATTAGTTGGTTCAGCGTCTTCAGCCATTAAAACTTCCGATTTTTTTTATTCAGAAACTGGTTCAGTTGACGCTTATGCTGAATTAAAAGCCACACTTAGTGCCTTTCGTGACTCTCCAAGTGAGCAATGCAAGTTTCCAGCTAGATCTTTGTTTATATCTGAGTACGTCCAACCACTAACTGAAGTGAATTGTGTGCAATTCGATGCTTTTTTATCGAACATCAACCCAACTGACATGAGCCTTATATACGCGTCCGGATATCTAGGAAATCCAGCCAGTATGTATGGTCATGTATTTTTGAAGTTTAATAATACTGAGCAAAGTGAACTACTAGATAATACATATAATTACGGTGCCCGTTATCCTGAAAACGAACACCCTATCACTTATATTTTTAACGGTATATTTGGCGGGTATGATGGCTATTTTGCGAACCAGAAATACCATCATCAAACACTAACTTATACTGAAAATGAGCTTAGAGATTTGTGGGAATATTCTCTTTCGCTTGGCTCTAAAGAAATCACGTTTTTATTAGCGCATCTTTGGGAACTAGAACAGGTCCCAATGACTTATTATTTCTTTAAACAGAATTGTGCGTATCAAATTGCAAAGCTTCTTGCCATTGCTACCAATCGTTCTTATTTGCCAAAGGGTAAGCCATGGGTAATGCCGTTCGACATCGTCACAACAATTAAAGAAAACCACCCTAGTCTCATTAAATCGGTTAACTACCACCCGTCAAGGCAAGAGGCATTGTATACACGGTTCGCGCAGTTAACCGATAAAGAACGGGTGGCACTAACAGAAGCACTAGAAGCAGAGGAAGTTTCATCTTACTCACTTAAAGAAATTCTGGCGCCACTAAACGATGAGCAAAAAAAGCGTGTCATAGACACAGCATTTGATTACTTTTCATATATTACACAAACGGAAGATGACGATGCACTTTTCGCTGCTCAACAAAATAGAAAAGTATTTGTAGATGCACGCTTTGAACTACCTCCAGGGAAAAGTAGCTTTGCTGCGAAAGCATCAACGCCACCTCACGATGCTCAAGATACAACGCTCATACAAATTGGACTAGTTCACAATAACAGCGCTGGTACGCAAGGCAGTATTAGGTTCAGAGCAAATTATTATGATTTACTCACTATTAATCCAGCGCGAATACCATTTTCGGAGCTCTCAACTTTTGATATGAAATTATATGTCGATAGCGAAGCTCGGATTGATTTTGCTGAACTAACCGCTCTGCGCATAACTAACTTGAATGCGGCCACTACTGGCCTTCCTGGCGATAGCAAATTAGCGTGGAAACTAGCCACAGGTTATAGAGAATTATCTGTACAAAACGACATGAGCTCCTTATACATCGACGGGCTTGTCGGCAAAAGTTATTCACCAAAACAAAATATTGCACTATACGGCGGTTTATCTACAACCGCCATAAGCAAGAACAATCTTGGCGGCTACCTAGCGGTAGGGGTTGAGTTTGGTGGTGTTACTCACGTTTCACCACAATATGCTATGTCCTTTAGCGTGGGACATCAGAGGTATGTCAATGCACCCGACCAGAAGCGAACCTATGCAACATGGGAACAACGCTTTTTGAATAATCAACAATATGATGTTAGGGCATTATTACGCTATGACGAAGAGTTCGAATATTCGGTATCTCTGTCGTATTACTTTTAATAAAACAATAAAACCAAAACGGAGTTTTAAAATGAAAAAAATTGCATCTATTGCACTAGCAGTCGCAGCACTATCTTCAAACGCGTTTGCACAAGACAATGTTGAAGGCGTAAACCCTTGGAAACACTGTGGTATTGGCGCAGCAATTTTTGATGACAACGGCACTGCTGCCGCCCTTTCTAACATCATCTGGGACCTTGGTACGACAGCGATTTCTTCTAAAGTATCGTCTGAAGATTCTTGTAACGGAAAGCGCACTAAAGTTGCGATGTTTATTCAAGACAACTTTGACGCGGTACTTGAGCAAACTGCGATGGGTGAAGGCGAGCACGTAAACGCAATGCTGGAAATCCTTGAAGTAAACGAAGATAACAAAGCTGATGTTGTAGCTGCGATCCGCACTTCTGTTGATGCACAAACACAGCCAGAAGCATACTACAACGCAGTTATTGCTGCGATTTAATAGCTTCCAAAGCAAACGTCGCCAGTGTTTAAACTGGCGACGTTTAATATATTATTAACGCTTAAACTTTCGTCAGTTCTGACAGCTTATACTCGCTGACTCTGCCGCACCTGGCGTAAACTGAATATCTGCCACACTCAAGCTTGCTTTACCCGCACTACCTAATTCAAACGGTACTACAAGGCCGGTAAAGTCGATACCTTCGTCAACAAAGCATTGTAGGTCGATACTCACATTCGTCCAGGTATCAGCAGGCATTGCTTTAAGCTGTTCACTGATATCAAGTTGTGTTGAGCAACTTCCTGGCGCGTCGCCCTCGCCTTCACAGTTCATTCCCACAGTTACAGGCTGCGTGATATCTGAATGACGGCTCACATTAAAGCTAAGCGCACCTTGCGTAAGTAGTTGCGCACTCAAATCCTCGCGGAAAAAGCTCTTACTTGCAAAGCGCATCGCGGCGAATTCAGAGCCATCAAATGTCACTTTACGGGCATCTTCTTGAACCACCTTATCGACGGTGCGGTACGTCAATGCTCCAACAGTATGAGTGCTTGCACTCACTGTTAACGACTCATCACCCGAATACAACCACAACACCCATGGAGACTGAACGGCACCGTTTAGAATTTCCATTGTCTCGTTGTTATCAGTGCTTACTTTTATCTCAGTGTTTAGCGAATCGCTTAATACGTTTTCGGCATCAAAGGTTAGCCCAAATCCATAGGGTAGCAATGGTTCGTAGATCTCATCGCCCTTATTCACGATTTGCTGAGGTTCCGACGGCCAAGAGAAAGAAAGCTTACCTTTGAAATCATGCTTACCAAAAAGTACATCGGCTACCGCTGCACCTTCAGACCCCGGAAGCCAAGCCGCAACAAACGCGTCAGAAGCATTAAGTTCAGCATTTACCCACATTGGACGACCACTGATAAACACCGATACCACAGGAATACCTTGGGATTTCAGTTTTTCTAGCAGTGCTAAGTCTTTTTTGCTGCCGTGCTGATAAATTAAGGTTTCTCTATCACCATGGCCTTCAGCATAAGGTTCTTCACCAAAAACAACTATCGCTACGTCAGGCTTGGTTTCAAAACTACCGTCAACCGAAAGCTCTACGTCACCACCCCCGTTTTCTACATGCGCCTTAATACCGTCATAAATTGAGCTGCCACCTGGGAAGTCATCATTCGTATTATTTGTGCCTTGCCACGTAATACTCCAACCACCTGATTGCTTGCCGATATTGTCGGCGCCATCACCTGCTACCAATATGCGTTTAGTCGCCGAAAGCGGCAGCGTTTTATCTTTATTTTTCAATAACACTAGCGATTCACGAACCGCTTGAGCGGCTACTTCACGGTGCTCAGCTTTACCAATTAATGAACGGTCGGCCGATAGCGGACGATTAGCCGGACTTGGCTTGTCAAATAGGCCTGCTCGAACTTTGACGCGAAGAATTCGGCGAACCGCATCGTCAATACGCGACATTGCAATAGTGCCATCTTTCACTTGAGCGATTGTGTTGTCGTAAAGCACCTTCCAGTCACTAGGCACCATAAAAATATCCAAGCCGGCGTTAATGGCTTGAGCGCAGTCTTCGTTATTACAGCCGGCTACTTGACCGTGGCCGTTCCAATCGCCGACGACGAATCCATCGAAACCCATTTGATCTTTAAGTACGTCAGTTAATAAGTATTTGTGACCATGAAGCTTTTCACCATTCCAGCTGTTAAATGACGCCATGACCGACTGAGCACCCGCCGTTAATCCGCCCACGTAACCTTGGGCATGAATATCGAACAAGTCTTGCTCGCTGGCAATATTGTCGCCTTGGTCATCACCACCAACTGTTCCACCGTCACCCACGAAATGTTTTACGGTACTGATAACACGCTGGTCGCTTAAAAAATCTTTTTCTGCAGCGCCCTGAAGGCCTTTTACAACAGAAGTAGCATATTCCCTAACAATGGCAGGGTCTTCAGAATAACTTTCATAAGTACGGCCCCAGCGGTCGTCACGTACAACAGCAACCGTTGGTGCAAATACCCAATCAATACCTGTCGCCATCACTTCTTTTGCTGTGATATGGGCAATTTCCTCTACTAGCTCAGGGTTGTTTGCTGCACCTAAACCTATGTTATGAGGAAATAAAGTCGCACCAATAACATTGTTATGACCGTGAACCGCATCCGTTCCCCACATCGTTGGAATAGTCGAACCGTCTAGGCTGTCGTCTACCGACGCTTGATATAGTTTTTCGGCAAGCGCTACCCAGTCTTCAGGTGTCGCATGCTTGTCGTTATTAGGGAATGCGCCACCACCGTTTAGGTAAGAACCAAATCCGTACTTACGCATATCCTCGACGGTTATATTGCGAATTTCAGGCTGGATCATCTGTGCAATTTTTTGCTCAAGTGTCATGGTAGAAAGAATGTCTGAAACCTTGCTTTCTACCGCTGGGTCAGCCGTCACCTCGATATTTAGTACAGGCCAAATTTCACTGGCTTTATTCGGTTTATCATCGGCACTGTTAACTGAAGAAGCGTTATTCTCGGTTGTACAAGCACTAACTAAAACACTAACTAGTGCACCTGTAACAACTTTTGCGATTAGACTTTTTCGCATTATTAATCCTCGTTACTTTTCAGTGGATTGAAATTTAGCTACGCGGCTTCCCACAAGACCATAATAGGCGATGTAGAGATAGCAAGAAGCTGGAAGTAAAAACGACAATGTGACGCCGATAGAGTCCGCCAGCATTCCTTGAAGCAAGGGCACGATAGCGCCACCTACTATTGCCAAGCATAGAATACCTGAGCCTTGCGGCGTATCTTTCCCCAACTGCTGAAGGGCAAGACTAAAAATAGTAGGGAACATAATTGAGTTAAATAAGCCCACACCGAGTATAGTCCATAGCGCTACGCTTCCCGTACTTGAAAGGGATAACAAAATTAATACGATCGCAACGCAGGCGTTGAACGCCAACACATAGCCGCCAGATATTTTTTGCATGACTACTGCACCGATGAATCGTCCGACCATGGCACCACCCCAGTAGTAAGCCAGAAGTTTTGCAGCACCTGCCTCGGTAAGCCCCCCAACTGCAGGGCTCGCTAAATAGTTCACTAACATACTGCCAATAGCAACTTCAGCGCCTACATACATAAATATGCCTACTGCGCCTAAAACAAGATGCTTGTGGTGCCACGCGCCGCCTTTAAATACACCCGTACTGGCGCTGGTATGATTTAGCTTAGGTAGCTTCAAATACATAAAAACAAGCGCTAATAAAAGTAACGAAGCAGCAAGAATCAGATAAGGCACTTGGACATCTGACGCACTTGGCGTGCCGCCGCCATGCTCTCCAGTAGCCCCGTAAATCAGGTAGGAGCCAAAAAACGGAGCAACTGTGGTACCAAACGCATTAAACGCTTGAGTCATCGTCAGGCGTGAAGAGGCAGTATTAGGGTCACCAAGAGCGGTAACATAAGGGTTTGCAGAAACTTGAAGAACGGTAATTCCCGACGCCAGGATAAAAAGCGCTAGTAAGAAAATACCGTATATTTGGGTCGAGGCAGCAGGGAAAAACAACAAACATCCAACACAGGCTATGCCCAAACCTAGAACAATACCTTTTTGATAACCAATGCGCGACACCACCATACCGGCTGGTAAAGATACGACAAAATAGGCACTAAAAAAGCAAAACTGAATAAGCATTGCTTGTGTGAAGCTTAAATTAAAAGCCCCTTTTAGATAAGGTATGAGAATGTCGTTCAAGCACGTTATAAAACCCCACATGAAAAACAACGTAGTAAGCGAGATAAGTGCAAAACGGTAACTACCATTCACATTTCCCTCTTGGGCGTTTAAATTATTAGGCTGCACTGGTGTGTCCACAAATAACCTCTGTTGCTATTTTTCGAATTAATGATAGATTTAAATTTGAAAGCGCTTACACAACAGCAAAAATAGCCTTTTAATAATTTTGTAAGCGCTTACATTGAGCAGATAATTACATGAAGCGTTATCGAATTCAATGTAAATATGATGTTATTTACTTTGTATTGCACATTGTAAATATAAGATTTTGTAATAATCAGGACATTCTCACGATGCCAGAAATTAACCTCCCTTCTACTTCAGCGATGTTATCGAAAGATTTTTTATTTGGTGTGGCTACATCAAGCTTTCAAATAGAAGGGGATAGAGGGGGGAGGTTAGATTGTATTTGGGACAGATTTTGTGCAGAAGAAAATACAATTTCCGACAGCACAAACGGAGATATTGCCTGCGATCATGTGAAGCTTTGGAAACAGGATATTGAGCTTATTGACTCCCTTGGATTAGACGCTTATCGCCTATCTATTTCTTGGCCTCGCGTTATGAATCAGGATGGCACCGTTAACGAAGTGGGCATGCAGTTTTACGTCAACCTAGTGAACGAAGTTGTTGAGCGTGGTATGAAAGTGTTCGTAACACTATATCATTGGGACCTTCCTCAACATCTAGAGGACAACGGAGGCTGGCTCAACCGCGACACTGCCTTTGAATTTGAGAAATATGCCGAAGCTGTTGCAAGTACATTAGGCGAAAAAGTTTATTCATACGCCACGTTAAATGAGCCCTTCTGCTCTGCTTACTTAGGTTACGAAGAAGGAATACACGCGCCTGGCAAAACAGGCATGGCTAACGGGCGTCGGGCAGCTCATCATCTACTACTTGCTCACGGCCTAGCGCTAAAAGTACTTAAGCGCCTGTGCCCAAACAGCAAAAATGGGATTGTGCTTAACTTCAGCAACTGCCACACGATAGGCAGTGATAGCAACGATCTTGAAGCCGCAAAACTTGCCGATGAATATCATAATCAATGGTATTTACAGCCAATCATAGATGGTAAGTACCCTGACGTAATTGAGCGACTAGACGCGGACGTAAGGCCTGAGATCCTAGATGGTGATATGGACCTTATTTCACAGCCTATCGATTATTTGGGTATCAACTTTTACACCCGCACTCTGTACAAAAGCGACGGCGCAGGTTGGTTTGAAGTTGTCCCTCCTGCTACCACCGAACTTACGGCTATGGGTTGGGAAATCACGCCAGATGCATTTACAGAATTATTAGTCGATCTTAACCAGCGCTACGCGCTGCCGCCTATCTACATCACTGAGAACGGTGCGGCAATGAACGATGAGCTAATTGGCGGCGAAGTAAAAGATGACGATCGAACTGCCTATTTCCATACCCACCTTAACGCGGTTGATGAAGCGATGAAGCAAGGTGTGGATATACGCGGATATTTTGCCTGGAGCTTAATGGATAACTTTGAATGGGCGCTGGGCTATTCAAAACGCTTTGGCATCGTGTATGTAGACTATGAGACGCAAAAGCGTACGTTGAAACAAAGTGCGTTAGCCTACTCAAAACTGGTTAAGAGCCGTGTAAATGGGTACATTAGCGGTATCAAATAAGAATAAGTACCGAACTGTATGGCAACAATTTATCAAGTCTCAGAAGCTGCGGGTGTTTCACTAGCTACCGTTTCTCGTGTTATGAATGGTAACGCGCGGGTGAGTGAGCGCACGCGCAAAAAAGTAGAAGACGCAATGGCATCATTGGGGTATCAACCCAACGCTATTGCCCAGTCTTTGGCGTCAAACCGCACGAACAGTGTAGGTTTACTCGTATCAGAATTGCATGGCTCCTACTTTGGCGACTTGATGAGTACCGTAGAACAGGTGCTAAAGCAAAACGGCAAGCACGTTATCATTACCGCTGGGCACGTCGATGAAAAACGTGAACACGAGGCCATAGAGTTTTTAAAAAGTCGTCGCTGTGACGCTCTCATTTTGCACGCTGAAGCAGTATCTGACGAGTATCTAAAACAACTGGTCGACGGTAATATTCCCGTTGTTGTTATTAACCGCAAGGTAGATGACTTAAATGACAACTGCTTTGTTGTAGACAACGAACAAGGCGGCTATCTAGCCACACAGGCGGCAATTAATGCTGGCCACAAGAATATTGGGTATATCAGCGGTCCACTGTTTAAAAAAGATGCCAGCGATCGGCTTTCAGGCCACAAGCGCGCGCTTGAAGAGGCTGGGATTAAGTTTGAAGAAACCAGTATGTTTGAAGGAGATTTTCACGAGTCAGCAGGCCAAGAAGGCATGCTTCACCTTCAAAAACACTATCCAAAATTTACTGCACTAGTTTGTGCCAATGACGAAATGGCCTCAGGTGCAATGACAGCAGCAAGAGAAGCTGGCTTTGATATTCCTGAACAGCTTTCCATTGTTGGCTTCGATAACGTGTTATTTTCGCGCTATCTTTACCCTAAACTCACCACAATAAATAACCCTATCCACGCTATGGGAGAAATGGCGGCTTATTGGGTGCTTCAACATGTTTATAACATCAAGAGCCCTATCCCAATTGAGCATCTGTTTGTTCCTGAAGTGATAAATAGGGATACATTAGGCAACCTATAAAATGAATAAAGCCCTGTCTCCATCTCTGTATTACACCCTAATTGTCTCGCTTGGAGGCTTTATTTTCGGTTTCGATGCCAGTGTAATAGCGGGAGCAAACGGCTTTATAGACGCTGAATTTGGCTTAAATGACTGGCAGCAGGGATTTGTTGTCAGTTCACCTACCCTTGGAGCCCTCATCGCTATGCTATTTGCTGGCGGTATCAGTGACGCTACAGGCAGGCGAAAAGCGCTCATACTAGTGGCTTTCTTATATTTACTTTCGTCTGTTGGTTCTGCCCTCGCTCCCAATTTCGAACTGCTGGTGCTTTCTCGGTTCATCGGCGGCATCGCATTCTGTTCACTAATTATCGCACCACTGTATATTTCCGAAATTAGCGCACCACGTAATAGGGGAAAGATGGTGTCGGTAAACCAGCTCAACATTGTGTTTGGTTTCGCCCTGTCTTATTTCACCAATTATTATTTATTACAGCTAAGTAACAGCGCAGCGCCTTGGGTGACCGACATAGGCTTAGATAGCCATTTGTGGCGCTACATGTTGGGCCTAGAAATTATCCCAGCACTTATTTGGTTTAGCTTACTTTTTACTATTCCTCGCAGCCCCCGTTGGCTGGTATTAAAGGGCCGTCAGCAAGAGGCAGAGCAGGTAATAAACCGCTTATTCGACCACGCACAAGCAAAAGCGCTGGTTGAAGACATTTCGTCATCGTTGAAAGAAAGATCTTGGTCACTAGGCGAGCGCCTTGGCTTTCTAAAAACAAAAGCCATGCGTTTTCCTTTGATGGTGGGAATCATCATTGCCATTGCGCAGCAAATTACCGGCATCAACGTTATCTTTTTCTACGCTCCTACTATTTTTGAACAAAGTGGTGTAGGTACCAATGCTGCCTTTATGCAAGCGGTATTGATTGGCGTGGTAAACGTAGCGTTCACCATAGTCGCCATGTTAACCATTGATAAGTGGGGCAGAAAGCCTTTGTTGTTGATAGGTCTTACTGGCGTAGTGATCAGTATGGCTATCTGCACTTATGGGTTTAAGCAGGCAACGTATCAAGTACAGCAAACTGAGATTACAGAACTTTCTCAAGAGAGTCCTTCGGTCGCTGCCAAGCTAACTCCGTTAATCAAAGAAACCTATTATTCAGATGTAAGCTTTAAACGTGCGCTTAAGGCTGTGCTAACAAGCAGTGAATACGACACCTATCAACAACCGCTACTTACTAGCAGTATCACTATGAATGCGCCGTTAGTGCTTTTTGGCATCATAGCCTTTGTTGCTTCGTTCGCTATGTCGTTGGGCCCTGTTATGTGGGCCATGCTTGCCGAGATATTTCCTAACCAAACTCGAGCACTGGCTATTTCTTTAGTGGGTATGGTGAATTCACTCACAAGCTTCTTGGTTCAAATGGTATTCCCATGGGAGCTAGCCAATTTGGGGGCTGCCGCCACTTTTGCCATATACGGCGGCTTTGCTTTAGTGAGCTTGATACTGGTCGCCAAGCTCTTCCCTGAAACAAAAGGAAGAAGCTTGGAAGACATTACAAAAGACTTTGAACAGTTCGCTACAAAGTAGCGCGATGCTCGCCATTGACGGTGACCACACTCGCTTCGTCTAACTGTACGTTTTTTTGCACCACGAGGGCTTTAGGGGTGACATGTGAAGCAATTATCACTAGCTTATCGGTAGCATAGCGGTTTAACACGTCACACACACGTTGTTGTGTGTGAATGTCTAAGCCTTCAAACGGCTCATCCACAAGCAATACTCGTGGTTTAGCTAAAATAGCTCGAGCTAGCGCTACGCGCTTTTTTTCACCACCGGACAGTGGCCGCCCCGCTTTGCCTACCCAAGTAGACAATAATAGGCCCTTATCCAAACCTAGCTCTTGCACCAGCGTCGTCATTTGATTGTGGGGTATTTCCTGTCCAGCAGGATCTAAATTTAAAGCAAGCGTGCCAGATAATATGATGGGCTCTTGCTCAACATAGCGCCAGTTAGAGACTAAACCAGGAGGTATGTTAACGCCATCAATCTCTCGTTTACCGTTAGCAGGAAGTAGCCCCGCGAGCCCCTGAAGCAAAGATGATTTACCACAACCAGAGGCACCTGACACACAAACCACACCTTTAGCTGGCATGCTTGTATTCACTTTGTTCGTACGACGACCTTTTATCGAAAAATCCGTTAAGGTTATCGCGGTATTTATCTCTCTTTCACAAAGCATCTTGATGGGCGTTGTTTTCATTTGCCGAAGCGCTTTTGCGCTCTGCTTGTATTGTGCAAACTTAGATATGCTTGAAAAAGCGTTCCCAGCCCAATCGGGCGCCGCTAGCAATACCATAGGCACTACGATAGCGATGGGAGCAAAAAGCAGCGTCTGCGCGATGGATAAAGCACCAGATATCATAAGCACAACCAGCAAAAACGCTATACCCTGAAACCACCACGCGGTGCGACTAGCTGTATTTTTTTGTGCGATCTTTTCTTGCCATACTGCTTTAGCACTAACGTTTTTTCCGACTATGTTCGATGCTTTTATCTCTTTAACATCCAGCGTGCTGGCATTAGAAGCGCTATGGCTATTATGCTGCTGGGTAGCATTGTCTTCGCACTGACCTACAAGCCCTCTGTTTAAATGCCATATTGCGCTGCTATTTAAAAAGTTGTTTGACGATTGTCTAAACTCGGCATTCGCGCACGTTGCGCGCTTAGCGATACGAAGCGCCCTTAGCCCTTGTAATGTCACGGCTATCGACCACGCCGCAAAAAGGACAATAAGCAATCCTGCACCGGGAAAGTCAAACCACGTGGCGATAAAACAAAGACTTGTGAAAATAAACATAATGCTAGACAGCGGTGCTATCCACGCTATCCAACGACTAGCAAGCTCTTCGGTATGATGAGCTAGTGCTTCCGTCGTTAAGGCTTTTTCATTGATCTGGCTGTTTTCAAGCTGGCTAAATACGCCTAATCTAATATTGGCTATTCGAGCGAGTAAATCGTTGTGGCCAACCCACATACTGGCGTAGCCTGATGCAATACGAAGTAGCGCAAGTGCGCGGATGACAACAGCAGGAATGACATAGTTAAAGCCCACAGGCGCAATTGCGCTGACGGCAATAAACCAAGAAGAAATAACCAAGATACTGATGCCTGCTACACCATGAGCTAGGGCGAGCAATAACGTTAAATAGGCGGGTTTAGTACTATTCATTTATCGACGTCTGCTCTTTGCTTTGGCTAGCAATTGATACTGTTTTCACTTCACCGTCTTTGATACTCCAGAAGTGTGTGAACCAATTGGCAGGCAGTGCCTTGTGCGAAGCCCAAATCAAGGTTTTGTTGTCACCTAGGCGGTTGATAAGCTGAGCCAGTCTGTGATGTTGGGGATCTGGTAAATGCGCCGTTGGTTCATCCAATAACCATATGCCTGCGTCTCGCAACAAAGCCCGAGCTAAAGATAGACGCTGCGCTTCGCCCCCAGAAAGTAATGGGTAATCTGTCATTAACGTGTCTAATCCATAGGGTAATAGGGCTAGCCATTGCCCTAATTCTACCGCGTGAAGTACCTCGTTAAGCGCCTCATCCGTATAGCTGTCATCAAGGCACAGGTTCTCTCGTACCGAACCTGGTGTAACCACTGGGTGCTGCGTGAGCCACACAACCGACTCGTTAAATTTGTGAGACGCAGGGCGCTGCCCACCGAGTGCTTCTAACAACAGCGTTTTACCAGAGCCCGAAGCGCCGCTGAGTAAAATTCTATCGCCGTTAAAAACATTAAGGCTATCTGCGCTAAGCAATGCAGGCAGTTCGTTTGTAGAGGATGATAACGACGTAAATAGCGACGCGTTCATATCAAAAACGTTAAAGTGAGAGGCTGAAAGCAAAGATTCGCGAGGAGCGTTTATAAGCTCAGAATGGCTATTCTCTTTTGTATCTGAAAGCATTGTAATTTCAGCTTGAATATACACAGAGAACAAAGGAGACAGTTCGTCTTGCGCGGCTTCTGCCTGTGCTTTTTGATGATAAATCTGACCCAATTTTTTCATTTCACTTAACAGTAAAGGTACGGTAAGCAACACCCACAAACCTTGCTGTAGTGTTATTGCAGGCCCAATATCTAATTCGCCCAACAATGAAAAACCGATAAATACCGCCACTAAGGCCACGGCAAGCGTGGCGAAAAAATCCAACACGCTGTTAGATAGAAACGCCACACTTACCACTTTCATAGTTCGCGTATTTAAATTATCACTGGCTTGCTTCAACAAATCTGTTTGTTTTTGATGGGCCTGAAAGCTAGCCAGCATAGGCAGTGCAGCCAAGCGATCAGTAAACAAGCTACCCAATCGTTCAAGCGCAATAAAGTGCTTGCGATGCAGTGCGGCCGCTCCTTTGCCTACGATGATCATAAAAAGTGGCACAACAGGTAGTGTAAGCAGTAGACCAAAACCGATTACAGGGTTTACGTAGAAAATAACGGCTAAAGCAAGCAATGGCACTATCACCGCTATCATTTGCTGTACCCGATATTCTAGCGCCCAATCGATAAAAGCCTGCATGTGCTGCAGCCAAAGGGTTTGCCAATAATAAACAGAGTGCTGGCGGATAAGCGCATGCTGACGGGCGACAAACACCTGCTTCAAATGCGCTTCAAGTTTATCAAGTACCTTCGCTTTACCCATACTAGAAAGGGCGTTAAACGCGCCTTGAAATAACCAGCAAAATGCTAAGCAGCAAGAAAGCCCTACTACATCGCCACGAGTCGCAGGTGTTTTATTCACCACCCAGTCTTGGGCAATATTAGAAAAGTAATAAAAGCCAATAATTAAAGAAAAAAGCGACAAACACTTAACCGCTACCTGTGACATAAGCGAACGGCGCAAGCCAAGCGATTGCGCGCTATCCACTTCCTTACACCACTTAGTAAGTGTTTGCCTGTTGGGAACCTTTTCTTTAATCACTGTTCGTTTCTATCTTTTTTGTTGTTTCGTTTATTTTTAACTTTTTTTGAAGTGATAGGCTGGCTGCTAAGCCCCCATGGATGGGTTCACGGCGTGTTCTTGCGGCCAGCCTATCTCCACTTCTACTCTTGGTCTTCGGGTCTATCCATGTTTTCCGTTGCTTCTAACCACATCGCATTAATAATGCCGAAAGAGCACGCCAGTAAAACACCTAATATCCAAGCGAAATACCACATAAATATCTCCTTAATAGATAGTGTGAGATTGGTCGAGGTCATCATTTTTGATACGACCACGCATCACGTAAAAGCTATAAGCGGTGTAACTAAGTACAATGGGTACAAAGATACAGGCAACGATGAACATAACGTTTAGCGTCATGTGACTAGACGTTGCATCCCATACGGTAAGGCTAGCTTCTGGCATTGTGATGCTAGGCATTAGGAACGGGAACATTGAAAAGCCCGCAGTTAAAATTACGCCAGTGATAAACAGTGCACTTGATACAAAAGCCATACCCGGATTGCCTCTCTTAGAGAAGAACGCGCAGGCAAGACCAGCTACTACACCTAATACGGGGGCTACCACCATGAAAGGATATTTGCTGTAATTGCTCATCCAAGCGCCCGCTTCAATAGCTACCTCTTTCTTAAGCGGGTTCGATGTGGCAATAGTGTCTATTGCAGAGGTTATCACAAAGCCATCTAAGCCAAATGCTACCCAAAAACCTGCAATAACAAACAAGGCTACGCCTACAAGGCTCAATACTACTGACACGGCGCGGGCTCTAACTTCAATAAAACCATCGGTTTTCATTTGTAACCAGGTTGCACCGTGGTTAAGTAAAATAGCCACTGACAGTAATCCGCTCACCAAGGCAAAAGGCGTTAGCAAACCAAAGAACGAACCTGTATATGTTGATTTAAGGGTGCTATCTAGCTCGAAAGGCACACCTAATAGCAGATTCCCGAACGCAACACCAAAGATGAGCGACGGAATAACGCCACCAGCAAATAGCGCCCAGTCCCAGGCTTTGCGCCACTGTGGGTTAGGTAATTTACTGCGGTAATCAAAACCAATAGGGCGCATCCATAGGGCAATTAACGTTAAAGCCAAAGCAAGGTAAAAACCGGAAAACGCGGTAGCATAAATCATTGGCCACGCCGCAAAGATGGCGCCACCTGCCGTAATAAACCACACCTGATTTCCATCCCAGTGAGGTCCAACAGTGTTAATCATCACACGACGTTCTTTGTCATTTTTCCCGATAAGGGTAAGCAAAGCGCCCACCCCTAAGTCGAAGCCGTCAGTGACGGCGAACCCAATTAGCAGCACGCCAACTAAGCACCACCAAATGACGCGTAACAGTTCATAATCAATCATGCTTTTGCTCCTTGCTCATCAAGGTCAATAAGATCAAGCTCAGTTTCAGTCTTTGTATCTTCGGGAGGCACAGGACCTTTCTTCGCGAATTTTTTCATTAGGTAAAAGCCAATGATGAACATTGCTGTGTAGAAGACGGTATAGGCAACAATAGTGGTTACCACGTCGCTAATCGCCAAGTTAGACACTGAGGTATGCACCGGCAATACTTCTGCAATAGACCATGGCTGACGACCATATTCAGCAACGAACCAGCCTGCTTCACACGCCACCCAAGGAAGTGGCAAACCATAGAGAGCGCCTCTTAGTAGCCAGCGAGGCTTGGTGATTTTATGTTTTGTGCTGTAATAAAATGCACACAGGAACAGAGCAAGCATAATAAAGCCTGCGGCAACCATGATTCGGAAACTCCAAAATAGCGGGGCCACCGGTGGAATGCTGTAGTCAACGGCTTGTTGAATGGCCGTTTCTGATGGGTTTGACACATCGTCTGTGTAGGGCTCAAGCAGCATGGCGTAGCCAAGACTGTCTTTGTTGGCTTCAAAGGCTGCGCGCTGCTCAGCTGTTGCAGTACCATTTCTTACATCATCAAGCACTTCATAAGCTTTGATGCCGTTTAAAATACGCTCACGATTATCTTCTTTAAGATCCTTAATACCTTTCACTTCTTCGGTTAACGAGCGAGTAGCAATAATGCCCATTGCCCAGGGAATCTGAAGGGCGTATTCGGTTTCTTCTTTTTCATCGTTAGGTATACCAAAAACCGTGAACGGTGCTGGCGCGGGATGCGTCTCGTATTCAGCCTCAACAGCAGCTAATTTCACTTTTTGCACGTCACCAAGTTCATAGCCACTTTCGTCACCTAAAACAATTACTGACAAAGTTGAAGCTAGGCCAAAGCTGGCTGCAATCGCAAACGAACGACGGGCAAACGCAATATGCTTGTGATTCAGTAGATAGTAGCTAGAGATTGCCAACACAAACATGGCGCCGGTCACGTAACCTGCTGAAACCGTATGAACGAACTTAACCTGTGCTACAGGGTTAAAAATAACGTCAGCGAAGCTGGTCATTTCCATACGCATCGCTTCAAAGTTAAATTCAGCGCCTACAGGGTACTGCATCCAGCCATTAGCGATTAGGATCCAAAGTGCTGAGAAGTTAGAACCAATGGCAACTAACCAAGTAGCCATAAGGTGCTTCACCTTAGACATTTTATCCCAGCCAAAGAAGAACAACCCCACAAAGGTAGACTCCAAGAAGAAGGCCATAAGCCCTTCAATAGCTAAAGGCGCGCCAAAGATATCGCCGACATAGTGGGAATAGTATGACCAGTTCATGCCGAACTGGAATTCCATGGTTAAGCCTGTGGCTACCCCAATGGCAAAGTTAATACCAAACAGCTTTCCCCAAAACTGGGTCATTTGCTTGTATATCTCTTTACCTGTCATCACATAGACCGACTCCATGATGGCAAGTAGAAAGCTTAGCCCTAGTGTTAAGGGTACAAAAATAAAGTGGAACATCGCAGTTAATGCAAATTGCCACCGCGATAGTTCTATTAACGTATCGCTCATGGGTTATCTCCCTCGTCTCTCTTGCGCGATAAGCGCTTGACCTTAAATAAATTTATTGGTTATTCAGTGGTTTTCACATGAACCTTCATCACAGCTAGAGCATGGTTTGTGCCATACATCACCTTTCTCGTTAATCTGAACTAACAAATGATGAATGACAGTCTATTCGTACTGTGCAGGACAATTATTCCATGGCGAAAAGTTGCACACTTTGATCCATCGCAAGGATTTAATATGAATTTTGCGCCAAATTTGTCATTCTTAGCGACAAAATTGGCACAGATAAAAAAGAAGGCGGGGATGTCGCAGCCTTGTTTAAAATGGTTGGATAAAGAGCTTTTACATTAGCTGATACAAAGTTAACTAAAGTTGTTACTGTGGCGAATAGGTCAGTGTGAACGCGCCGCGCAATTCACCAAGTTCAAACCCAGTGGCCTCGTCCTTAGGGTAATGTTTTAAAATGGTTTCCTTTACTGAAGGTGCAACTTGGCCACCGTGGCACGCCATGCAAACTTGACCTTGTTGAATAGCCATCATGTACCGGAACTCGCCACTGTCGCTGTCATATTTATAGTTGTCTATAGGCGTAGACGGCGGCTTACCCTCTAGCTTAGTCTTTTCCAATAGAGAGGCGAAAAGGGCTAGCTGCTCGCGCTCCCATTCGTCTGGCGCGTTATTCGGGTTTCTTACTTTTAGCGCAGTACGCCCTACTTCCCACCCATTTTGGCTAAGACTTTCGGCGATAGGCTCAGCGGCCAACTGACACTCTTCTACACCTGCTTCCAAACCGCCAGACTGAATTGCCTGTTTTAGCCTAGATTTTAGCGCTCCGCCAAGGGCTTTAGCGTGAACTTTTGCCTGCTTCACTTTTGTTTGTACTTCGCTTTCAGCTAGCTCGTTGGTTTGTGCATTAGCGAAAGAGCACCCGGCGCTTACGGCTAGCCCCAACGCAATTAAAAAGGTGCGTTTTTTCATTGTGTAACTCTCCTATTGACGGACGTATTTGCACTCAGGCATTGTGATTCAACTAAAACAATCAACAAGCTCTATGCCAATATGTTAAGTTGGCAAGATAAAAGTAGCATTAACTAATACGCTGACAATGAACATATCAATTGTACAAGCAATGATAGATGCAATAGACAAACCCGCTATTTTCATCAATCAAAACTACATTATTGAGGCGGTCAATGCGCCTTACAGAGATACTTACCCTGTCGATATCAAGCTCGGTTATAGCACCTGTTATCAGGTATCTCATCGAAACAATAAGCCCTGTGACCAATGCGGCGAGCAGTGCCCTATGCAGGAAAGTAAAAAGTCGGGCCGAGCAGCTAGTGTGGTGCATATCCATACTACCAGCGAGGGCCAAAGCTACTGTGACATTCTGATGCGGCCCATCTTCGACGGTCACGGGGATTTAATAGGTTATCTGGAAATTCTAGATAAGCTTGCCTTTGCGTCTAACCGCCCCTCTGCTGGAAAAATGATTGGCGAGTCAGAAGCATTTAAAACGATGCTGAATAAAATTAACCGCGCAGCAAACTCAGATATATCCGTTTTACTGTTTGGTGAAACCGGAACCGGGAAAGAACTGGTGTCTCAGGCTCTGCACTCAAGTAGCCATCGGGCTGAAAAACCGTTTGTTGTGATTGAATGCACTGGGTTGTCTGATGCGTTGCTTGAAAGCGAGTTATTCGGCTATGAAAAAGGCGCGTTCACCGGCGCGACCACCAATAAAAAAGGGCTGGTAGAGGCGGCTGAGGGTGGCACTCTATTTTTCGACGAAGTAGGCGATATTCCCCTCGCCATGCAGGTGAAGCTGCTAAGGCTTTTTGAAACCCAGACTTACCGCCCTGTGGGAAGCGTAGTTTCGAAGAAGGCCAACTTCCGATTGGTGTGTGCATCGCATAAAAATTTAAAGCAAATGGTAGAAAAGGGGGAATTCAGGCGTGACCTTTACTATCGAATAGCTGGCTTCCCTATCAACCTTCCGTCTTTACGAGAGAGAAAGTCAGATATTGCACTGATTGCAGCGCATTTTTTAGCCCAGTCCCACGAGAAAAAGCGTTTTGATAAAAAAGCTCTCGAAAAATTAAGCAGCTACGCCTTTCCGGGCAATATTCGCGAGTTGCGCAACATTGTTGACCAAGCTGTATTACTTGCCGATGAGACCGTGATCTACGAGTCAGACCTCCCCGTGTTAGACGAGTTCATCGGCGAGGATAACGCTTCAATGGAAGGTAGAAATGATCAATACCCACTAACAACAAACGGAGTTAATCTTGGCAAGGATATTATGACTCTCGACGAGGTAGAAGATGCTTATCTTGCTCAGGTAGCAAGTTCCTTTAAAGGCGATATAAACAGCCTCGCGGACGCACTAGGCGTAAGTACCCGTACGCTTTACCGAAAGCTTAAAAAGGCCGGTGTTAAAGAACTTAATTAAAATGTGGAAACATTCATCCATCGCACGCTATGATAAAGACGCGCAACGTATAAAGATAAACAATGTCGATTAAACACCTGACAGCCTTAACACTCTGCCTCTGTATGCTTTTGCAAAATGCATTAGCACTGGGCCTTGCTTCGCATACTATGCAGCATGCCCGTGGATTGGTGGGCGATGACATTGAACTTATCTGTACTGGCAAGTCCATGCGCTATATATCGGTAAGTGCAACAGCGCTTGAAGGTGAGTTTGTATTTATAAGCCCGGAGCTACTAAAAGCACCTATTGAGCACGTAGACTGTACCAACGGCACGTTGGCCGACCTCCCCCAAATTGACAACGTTCCTGTAGATGCATTGGTAGTGATATCCCTTGTGCGCTATCGCGCCTTGGCGTCTCGCCTTGCAGCAGCACCCTACACATCGTTTGCCTTTGCGGCACCGCCAGGTCGCGCTCCACCTTTCGCATAACAACACCTTAAACACACTTAACACGCATGGTTTAACCGTGCACACGTTCGTTTATTTAATGGAATTGTTATGAAGTATTCTTTACTGGCATTCGCTGTTACAGCTGCCTGCACATCTGCACACGTTTATGCAAACACATCTGAGTTCATTGATAGCGCTTCAACAGAAGTGATTACAGTGATTGGTTCTTCGCTCAATAATGTAAAAGACATAGAGCGAGAAGCAGTAACTGCCGCAACCAATATAGACGCGGACTTTGGCGATCAGTTAGCACTGCTACCCGGAGTCTCTATCTCGCGAAATGGCCCGGTTACAGGCCTCATTCAATATCGAGGCTTGTTTGGCGATAGAGTGGGTGTATCCGTTGACGGGGTCGACATCGCTGGCGCTGGTCCTAATTCAATGGACTCGCCATTATCTCACGTACTGCCAGAGCCTGGGCTTACCGCTACTTTATATCGCGGTATTGTACCTGTGAGTGCTGGCGTACAAACGCTAGGCGGCAAACTTCGTATTAACGCCGATGCGGTATCCCTTTTTGCTTTAGGAAACGGCATTACTGGCAGTGTAAACGCCAGCTTGATTGCCCCGGGTAGCGGGCACCAGTATCAGGGCAATGTACTTTACAAAACTGACCAAGCTTTCGTTAGCGGCGCGTTTATGCATCAGCAGCGTGATGAGCGAGAATCGGGTGATAACACCGTTATACCCAATAGCCACTACCAAAGAAATGGCGCAAAATTTAGACTTGGCTATGAATGGGGAAAACACCAATTTGACGCCAGCTACCAACAGCTAAACACCAATGAAAGCGGTACGCCAGCACTCGCAATGGATATCGGTTTTATTGATGCAGCATGGTACCGAGTCGGTTATCGCTATAACGCCGGGGAAGCTGAGTACTTTGCTATGAATTGGTTTGGCAACAGTAACCAACATGCCATGGATAACTTTTCCCAGCGCATGATAATGTCTGAGAGCATGGCGCGAGAAAACAACGCTGACGCTATCGCGCAAGGGCTAGATGCAAAATACGTTATGCCATTAGATACTGGCGAGCTTGAATTGGGCGCTTACCTACACCACGCCCGGAATAACTCCGTTATTACTAACCCTAACAACGGTATGTTCTTTGTAGATAATTTTACTAATGCAAAAAGAGATACCGCGAGTGTTTATGCTCAGTGGACGATAAACACAGATGCATATTCATCTACGCTAGGTACGCGATATACCCGTGTTAGCATGGATGCTGGAGAAGCGGGGTCTAATATGGTTATGATGAACCCAGCAATTGCAACGCTTGTAAACAGCTTCAACGCTGCCGACCGTGACAAAAACTACAGTATGTTAGATGTTGCCGCTACCACCCGATACCATGCGAGCGACTCGCTTGATATTGTACTTGGCATTTCTCAGAAAAATCGTGCCCCTACCTATTTCGAGCGCTACACCTGGCTACCGCTTGGTATTTCCGGGGGTATGGCCGACGGATTTAATTACATTGGCAACCTTGAATTAGACAATGAGACCGCGCGCAAAATAGATGTAGGAATTGATTACAACTATGAAAGTTGGACCATATCACCCCGACTTTTCTACCAAGATATAGAGGATTACATCACCGGCTCACCTAGTACGAATATGGCGGCAAACATGGTGTCTTCTATGATGGCTGGTACTGAGCCGTTTCAGTGGACGAATACCGATGCTGTTATCAAGGGTGCCGACATGACGGTGCAAGGACAGCTTTCCGATAGTGTGAGTTTGCGTGCAGTAGCCACTATCCAGCATGGCAACCGCGATGATATTGACGATGCCTTATTCCGTATTGCGCCCGAGCATTTAACAACAACAGTTCAATGGAATACTCAGGTCTTTGATGCGCCGCTTCAAATGCAGTTAACGTCTGAATTAGCCGGCGCCCAAAACCACGTTTCAGCGCTGCAGAATGAAGCGTCTACCGCTGGCTATGGGTTGGTTCACATTACTGGGCTTGTAACGCTTCTTGATAGTGCGCATTCAAACCTACAGGTAACAGCGACTATTCATAATCTGTTTGATAAAGAGTACGCACCACATACTGCCGGAATTAACCGCGTAATGAATACTGATGTGGAAGTGGGTGAGCGAGTACCTGGTGCTGGGCGCGAGTGGCATTTGTCGTTAAGCTATCGCTTCTAAATAGTGGAAAAACGCGAGAAACTATTAGCAATATACGTATGGAGCTTAAGAGACATGCCTCTTAAGCTCCCGTTTTTTTTAGCTAAAGTAAACTCACTAAAGCCTGCCATAGCAAGCGCAGGGCTAACAGGGTCACTACAATCTTGAATGCCAGCATAAACTTCTCCGCCGGCACACGCTTTAATACTTTGAGTCCGAAAAATGTACCGAGCGCACCACTGGCGATCATAATAATGATAAGTCCTGCCCACTGCGCAAAAGAAAACCCTACAAAGGTAAACACAAACGCTTTGAGACCGTGCTGAAGTGTCATACAGCTGGCAAACGTGCCGGTTATCTGCATTTTGCTGTAATTATTTCGGTGTACAAATGCCGCCACCAAAGGCCCTGTGGCACCTACAAACATTGAAACCAAGGTGGTCACCAACCCCGCCAATGTTCTACCCGTTGGCCTTATTTCTTGTACCTTGGGTTTACTGCCCCACACTAAAAATAAAATGAATGCGGCAACTGCAAACTGAATGATAACGAGCGGCAGCTGAACCACAATAAACGACGCTAAGAAAGCGCCGACGGTTGCGCCTAGAGAAAAATATTTCAGCATAGTCCAGTCGATATGCTTCGCCGTCATTAGTGCACGGTTCCCGTTAGAACCAAGCTGAACTAACCCGTGAACGGGGATCAGCGCACTAACCGGCACAGTACCTGCCATTACAGCAAGTAATAACACCCCGCCGCCAATACCCAGTGTTGCTGTCATCATAGACGTAAGGAACGAAGTGACAACAAGCACTGCTGACGTTGACATCGACAATGTATCGTTGGCCGTTAACCAGCTAAAAAGTAAATCCAAGATTTAAACTCCACCATAATTTGTGATGCCTTAACGACGTTTCAGTGATCACAACGCCACCTTTATTCGTTCAATTAATAAACAGTGATACAGTGTGGCACATGAGGTTTTTATCATGCCTTCAGTTAACTACTTGAACAAAGCACTTCAAATATTAAGTGACAGGAATAGTACAAAAGATGCCAAGCTTGTTGCCAGGCAAATTCTCCATAACAGTGGCTTTACTGATGAAGACATCTATGAATGTTTGAAACAGGGCTCGACTATTCGCATAACCATATTTGAAGCCTAAACTAGCATTAATCCCAATTCTCACCGCTTATCCGCCTGACCATACGTGGCTAACTTGTTCGCCTAAAAAACCCATTGACTTTCTCTTTGGTGCACAGGATACTCAGGTCATTAAATACTCACTAGCAGCACACTGTTTTTAAACACTATGCCTAAAAACACGACTACACATACTGCTTTTTCAGCCTCTGCGCTGATTATTATTCTCGCTATTCTAAGGAATGGGCGGGTTAGCTAGTGCGTAAATAGAATTCACTAAACCCGCCGCAAAGGCGGGTTTTTTATTGGCTCGTCTTGCGGTAATAAAAAACGGAACGACAGCCATGAACAACCCAATATCTCACGTATTACAACAGTTGCATGACGCAGTAAACCGCGGCGATCAAGACGCCTTATCCCAATGTTATGCTAGCGATGCAACAGTGGTCGCCACCCCCATGTCCAGTTCAACGCAAAACCAAACCACTGAAGAAGGTTCCACGCAACGCGACTGCGTTGACGCCCTGCTTAAATTTCAAAAGAAATTCATGCCCGACCATTTTGTAACAACCGGAGATGAACGGGTTATACAGGCCGGTGACGTAGCGCTAGTCGTCGCCAAACTTTACCTTGTACCAAAAGCCACGCCCAACGCCTTACCCTGCGAGGGCAAGCGCGCCGTTTACGTTCTGCAAAGGGATGGGAGTGGTGAATGGCGCTGTGTCATCGACAACTTCTTCGGTACTGATTTGTTAGATTTTGCGTGAAGATGAACAGGCGTTTGCCAAGCGCAATGCTGAAAACTTGATGTTTGTAGAAGATTCGGTAAGGCGACTGCATAAAGCGTTAAGTACGTATTACCAAGCTACCTATTTTCGTGTAAAAGTAGAACATCAAGAAAGTCTGCATGCACACGACGCCATTGCTGAATTATCAGGCCCAGTTCATCGATAAATTCAGACATAATTTGGGTGTTGAAACCGGTAGGCAGAAGAAACAATAAAAGGAAAATAACATTGTTATCTCTTAACAAGCTCTCTTTCATCAGCAAAGCAGTGTGCATAGGCGCTGCAGTATCAGCTCTTGCGGCGTGCTCGTCTGCGCCATCAACCCCGCTTGCTGGCGTAAAATCACACACTCTATCAAATGCCGTGATATACCAAACCAGCAGCAAAGAGTACCCTGTTCTTTCAAGCTTTGTGTATGGCCAAGCTATTTCAGCGCTGCCTACGCGTTTTTCTAATGGCGATGTTGTGGTGATGGATGTTGATGAAACCGTGCTAGACAATAGCACCTATCAAAAAGAACGGGAAACTGCTGGCTTGGGATATTCTTCACAAAGCTGGGCCGAATGGGTAAAACGTGAAGAAGCCACACTGGTGCCTGGTGTAGCCGCTTTTATCGATGAAGTTGTTGCACGAAATGGCAAGGTGGCGCTTATTACGAATCGCAATAAAGCGCTTGATAGTCACACGTGGAATAACCTTTTGGCGCAAGGTTTGCCGCTTACCACGAGTAATACCTGTGTTGTTGGCCGCACTGCTGAAGACAAAGAAGCGGTAGGCCAAGAAGGTATGGTTAATGACAAAGACTTGCGCAGAATGCAGCTTACCCAGGGCAAGATCGCATGTTCAAATAAGTCTAAAGACGCGACGTCTACGTGGGATGCGCCTCACACTATTATCATGCAAATTGGCGACAACATTGAAGATGTGGGCGGCGTAACCCAAGAATCTGCCAACGTTGAGTTGCTCATGCCACGAGTGGGCACAGAGATTTTTATTCTGCCAAACCCCATGTACGGTTCTTGGTAGCTTATTATAAAAGTAGAATCTACGAACGTTTCAAGCTTAGCCACTTCTCGTTTTCTTACGATATTAAGCGGTACGAGTGGCTCTTTAGCTGCTGCTAAATGTTGCTGCATCATGGAATGCTGAAAATCAATTAGGATTGTACAAGTTCTCTACTGCAACGCTTTATTGCATTTGACCTATTACAAGAAATAAAACGAAAACTAGCCTTTCTCCTTTGAAAGAGTCTATCGTAAGCTCCTCTGTGACAAATCCCTCTCGACATTTTCGAAATATATAAATCAATACTATAGTTTAGCTAATGGAGTCATTCTGCAAAGGACATAGAGTTGAATGTCTAAACTTGGATTGATAGTCGCGATTTTTGTTTTCACCGTTTCAATATTAAAACCTGTTTCCTCCTCTGCTAACCAGCTGAATTCAGCACCAAATGATGACGTTATAGCCGGTATCAAAGCACTACATCGAGCACCTGAAAAAGAAATGGCCAGATTGAAAACGCTGCTCGATGAAAATAAATCAGCGGCCAAACGTCACGAATGGCTATATCTTTATGCCTTGGGGAAAGAAAAGCGGGGCGAGTATGATGAGGCTTTGTCACTCGCAGAGAGCAGTATAAATGATGTTTACGCTAGCAGTTTAATGCAGCAACGAGCAAAATTGTTAAAAGCCAAGATTCTTTCACGCAAAGGCGAAATGCAAGAAGCGATTAGCTTGCTCAACGCTGTTAAGCAATGGTCTATGAACTACGGCGTAATTCAATTAAATATTGGCGTACTAATGACACTAGGTGCAGCTTTCGAAAATATTGAAGAGTCGAAGCTTGCTCTTGATAACTATCTTTCCGCTTACAATTTAGCTACGCAATTTAAAACTCAAGTCCCCCCCTCTCATATTGCCGGCTTAATAGGCACTATTTATTTGCAACAGTCTAAATTCCAAGAAGCAAAAGCTTATTTAAATGAGGCTTACGAATTTGCAGTTGAAAAGAAAAATACAGTTAATCAAAGCAACGTGGCAGAAAAGTTGGCAAGAACCGAGCTAGGACTCTCAAACTTTAAAACCTCTGCGCGCTTCTTTAACTTAGCCATAAAGATTGCTAGAAAAAACGACGATACCGCCCTATTGGCCAAAGCACTCCTCGGAAAAGGAGAGATGTGGTTAGCTCAAGATGATACCGCGGAGGCAATTAACACCGCCCGTAATTTATTTAAAGAAGCAAGCGACCTAGCCCTTACTTTGGAATCTAAAACTGTCTACTTTGAATCACTCATCGCACTTTCTCGCCTCGCGTTGTCCAGCGGAGACAAAACGAGGGCGTTAGAAAAGGTCAGACTTGCAGAAGAAGTAATAGCAAATGAGAAGCTGGGGATTTCCCACTTGGAGACCGCTTATCTTAAACTTTCTATTCTTGAGGCGTTTGGCAACAAGCAAGATACGATAGATGCTCTTAAGAAGTATATTGAGTTAAGTAAAATAATAACCGAATCACTAGATAAGTCGCGGGTTCAAATAATACGGACGCTTTACGAACTAGACGAAATACAGGCAGAAAATAGTGACCTAAAAGCCATCACTCAATTACAGGAAGAAAAGCTTACTCTTAATCAACAACGAAACTTTTTACTGGCTGTCATCACTGGATTATTCCTATTACTCAGTCTTTTACTCTTTTTACTTTACATCAAACGTGCGCGTTACCAGAGAAGATTAGAGCGGTTGGCTACCACCGATGCATTAACCCGGTTCTATAACAGAGCCAAAATTCTGGAATTGCTAAATGCGAAATTAGAAACCCTCGAAAATTCTGCCAATGAATTTTGCATAGCAATGATAGACATCGACTTTTTCAAATCTATCAATGATAACTATGGCCACAAAATGGGAGATGATGCGCTACGCCTTTTCTCACAAACTGCACGACAAATTTTCCCGGACCACGTAGACATGGGCAGGTTAGGTGGTGAGGAGTTTTTATTCATCTTTCATAAATCTACCGAACGCCAGTGCGTCCAACTGCTCGATGACTTTCGCAAGCTGCTAAAGCCGGCTGCATGTAATCAGCTATCTGAAGAGATTAGTTTGACGTTTTCTGCTGGCTTGAAAGAGATAAATTCACCTCATACTACTACCGCGTGTTTGGAAGATGCGGATAAAGCACTTTATGAAGCGAAAGAAACAGGAAGAGATCAAACCGTAATATTTAAATGTTTGTAATTTGCTACATACCAATGGGAAAAAACTACATTGCCATTTCTCAGCACTAAAAGACTGACATCGGACTTTAGGTCTAAAAATAAAAAATAACTCTTAAAAATCAAACGCTTTAAATAAAGTTGCGCAACAAAAACCTAACTGGCACATTTCAAGCATAATCTAGACTAACGGATAACACCAGAGCGCAGCTTGTAGCTAGGATAGCTTTAGCGACGGAGAGGCCAAACTGCGTAGATTGAAGATACTGAAGGTGACGACACAGGATGTACAAGGATCAGTCACCAAGGATGAATGGAAGCATCAGTATTTAAGATTGAAGGATAGCTGGAGAAGGTTCGTTAAATTGCTGGTCGATGATGAGGTTAGGAAAAAGAGAACCTAATTAAACTCGCAGGATGCAAAGGCTTTGTTTCATAAGGATTGTAAGCAGGCACCGAGTACCTACATCGCAAGCACTGACAGTGATGTCTCGTGCAGCAAGGGATTGTTGACCCTTTTTGGATTTGTTGAAATACATGTGTGTTGTTTCAGCAGAACCATAGTGAGGACACTGGTAATGTCGTCGATGTTATTAGTGAGTTGTCACCCGACGACATTCCTCTCCCCTCAAAGGCCCATCCCGGCCTTTACATACCTCTGATTTTGGCCCGCCTCTGGCGGGCATTTTTTTATCTCCACTTGTGTTAAAATTCCGACGACTTTTTCGCCCATTTAAGAGCCAAACTTGTGCTTACGTCTTCTGCTTCTACCACCGTGTTTAGAATTCTTTTCTGCGCCTTGCTTGCAACGTCCGTTGGTCAAAGTGTTATGCTCACCACACTTCCCTCTATGGGGCGGCAGGCCAACCTTTCTGAATTCCATATTGCGACAATTATGTCTAGCTCTGCGCTAATATTTGCGATAGGTACAAATGTGTGGAGTAAAGTAGCAAAGCACGCTGGGTTTAAACGCATTCTTATGGTGGGCTTGGCAGGCTATAGCGTGGGAACCTTTGCCTTTGCGAGCGCATGGATGGCCGGCTTTTCCGGTATAATTGGCGGAACCAATTTATTCCTAGCCTTACTGATTAGCCGCAGTATGCAGTCCACGATTATGTCAGCAACCCCCCCCTCGGCGGTAGGTTATGCCGTCGCGATAAGTTCTGCGCAAGGACGAGTAAGCGCAATAAGCAAGGTAACATCGGCAAGTAATGTGGGCCAAATCATTGGGCCTGCCTACGCAGGTTTGCTCGTAGGTGTCGGCTTACTCGCGCCGCTTTATAGTATTGTGATACTCACCTTAATGGCCTTAACGCTGGTGTACTTAAAGCTGCCGATTCTCGCTCCGTCGGCTCAACAACACGCCGCCCAATCCGTGAATACAGACAATCCCTCAAAAACGAAATCACCTTACATCTTTGTCGGCGCTTGCGTATGTGTTTTTTGCGCTATGGCGATGATGCAGCAAACATTAGGTTTTTTCTTTATTGATTTTTACAACTACACGCCCGTGGAAGCTGCTAGACAAGTTGGCTTTGCAATGATGGTGAGTGCAGCCGCATCACTCACCGCTCAATTTGGATGGGTTCAGAAAGGCCGCGTTAGTGAAGAGACCATGATCATGATGGCGTTACCACTCTTAGGATTGGCTTATCTGCTATTATTTCTGCAAGCGTCTTTGTTTACATTATATATCGCAATGACGCTAATGGGGCTAGGCATGGGAATGGCTTATCCTTCTCTAGCCGCTGCCGCAACAACTTACTGCACACCTTCTCAGCAGCCATCCATTACCGGTCTTATCACGGCAACAACAGCGATGGGCTACATTGTAGGGCCACCGCTCGCCGCGTCGATTTATCAGTATGATATCGCCCTTCCTTTTGCGACTGCATCAGCACTCCTCGCCGTCACCACCTGCATTATTTTTATAACGCTTCAGCAGCTAAAAAAATCAGGCCAAAACACGTGAGTAAAACAGCAGAAGTAAGCCATTTAGAAAGGCCAAATAAAAGGTATTTAAATTTTTACCTTTTATTTTTAAAAAAGCGGAACCTTTTGTGAATTAGGCTATCTTACTTAATACATGAAGTCGATGAGTGTGCGTCTTTGTGGTGTGTAAATGTGTTTTCCAAGTTATGTTGTGGTTTTTTAAGGGGCTTTTAGCCCCTTTTCTTTTGCTCTCTACTTTTCAGCGTCATATAACCTCTTTCTTTCTCGACTGTTAAATCTATACAGCCTGCTCAACGCTGTTAAAGCCCCCTACTTTTCGTCCTAAAAAATAGAATTCTAAAAGGCAGATCGTTTCAAATCAACAAATAGAAATGCGAATCATTCTCAAATAATATGATTATCGAATTCTTTAGGAGAAGCTTATGTCCAGACCACAACCTCGTCATGCCGTTGTTACTCGCTCGGTTCGTATAACCCCTACTATGCAACGCGTTTATTTAGGTGGCGACGATCTCCGCACTTTTCCTACCGTAACTGCCGGTGCTTACGTAAAGCTAATGTTCGATAAAAACGGAAACCCGCTTTCAAAACCCACTGACATGAGCCAAGTGGCGATGCGCACCTATACGGTAGCCCAATCCGATGCGCATAAACCAGAGTTAGTGCTAGATATGGTTATTCATGCCAACAATGGTAAAACGGGCCCCGCGTCAGCATGGGCAATTAGTACTAAACCTGGTGATATCATTACGCTTGCGGGTCCTGGCTCTAGCAAAGGATTAAATGAGCATTATGATTGGGTGCTGTTGGCAGGCGACATGACTGCTCTTCCCAGTATTAGAAATCACCTCACAGAGCTTCCTTCCCATGCCAAGGGCTATGCCGTAATCCGGATTGAAGACGAAAAAGACGCGGTGGTGCTTAAAAAACCTGAGGGTATTGAGGTGATATGGGAATTCGAAAACAGCTTACCACACCGTCTTACTCAGCTTAATTGGCAAGAAGGTACGCCCACGGTTTGGGTAGCGTGCGAATTTTCAGATATGCGAGCAATCAGGACATGGCTGAAAGATGAAAAAAACGTAGCACACGAGAATATCTATATTAGTAGCTACTGGAAAAAAGGTCGCAGCGAAGATCAGCATAAAATAGAAAAGAGACAAGACAGTGAAGCATTTTCCCAATCCCTAAACTAACTATTACCCATGTAGGGTTTGCAACGACTTGTAAATCCTGCATGAAAGCCCATGACATTATTTACTAATAGCTTAATAAGCCTATATTTTTCAAAAACCTACACATTGGAACGCCCTTTGCTCCTATTTAAGTAACTGGCCGGCTTTTATGACCAGTTTTGAAACCAATTGTTTAGTTAAGGAGAGCACCATGAACAATGATCGTATTGAAGGTAATTGGAAAGAAATGAAAGGTAAGGTACAACAGAAATGGGGTAAACTTACCGATGATGACCTAGACGTAATTGATGGTCGCCGTGAAGAATTAGTCGGTAAAATTCAGAAAGAATACGGCAAAAGCCGTGACGAAGCTGAAAAAGAAGTAGACGCTTACTTCAATTAATATATTAGGTATTCTACAGTGCTTTAAGCGAGAGTACTTTTTTAGCAAGCGTTATCGTTTGCTAAATGTAAAATTAAAAAGGGACGAAACTTTGCGTTGCGTCCCTTTTTGTTGGTTAAGCCCATTAATCTATAACACTGATGTACTAGAAGACCAATTTCGCCTAATCATCACCCGAATCTAAGGAATAGCCGATGAAAAATATTACTCTTCTACCTTCGGCTGTAGATTTTCACGTACTTCCCTTGCATCAAAACTGGTTGCCGAAGTAGGACGGGGGCCTTTACCTAGCTCTATACTTAATATACTCTCGATTTCGCTTTTTTGAGAGCCCCCGACGAACACTCCGGTTTCAAATTGGCTAGTGGGGTGGTAAGACGTACGGCAAGTAAGTACACCGCAGTCAGTGACTCGTGCGTAACGCTGGCTAAAGCCGGCAGTTGGCGTGGTCTGCACCGTTTCTTTGTCTACTAAGGTTTCGCGGTCGGTAACGACAAACCAGTCATAACCTTCCAGTAGGGTAAGCTCAGCAGCGCGTAACATAGCATAGTCCATGGCTTTGCCTTTATCGGTGCCTTTTGCCTTAAAATGTACGCGGTATTGGGTATCACTTAACTTACTTTCGTTGTAACCAAAACCGCCTTTGTCTGCTTGTCTATAATCAGGTTGACTTGCACAGCCCGCCATAATCAATACCGCAAGTACTAACATAATTTTAGATTTCATCATCTACTCCTTCGGCTTTCTCAGCTAGCCAAGTTGCTTCAATTGCGTTTTTCTCTTGCTCTCGGTTTAATGGCGCAGACGCCATCATCACATCTAACTTATCTTCTAACAATTTGGCACTCGTAGCAGTCTGATATTGACCTGTATTTGCACCTAACTCATCCAGTTTGCTGGCGGCAAGTCGCCAGCCGCCATGCTTGTCTTTACAAGCAATCATCACATTTATCTCATCTTGAGACTTCACTTCAGCTTGTCGGCAAAAGTTAAGATCAGTATTTAAAAAAGACAGTTTAGGCGTTACTGTTATGCCAGTTTCAAACGAGGTAGTCTCTCCACTCAAGTTACTGTCGAGCACAGACGACACATTAGCCCAATGAGAAGGTTGTGAGATATCTGCACCTTGTTGATTAAAGAAAACCAAGCCGGCTAAAACCGCCACACTTGCAGCTATGGCGGCAGTTGAAGAAACTCCTTTCCACTTTGCTTTTTCAACGCGTGCGCCATCAGCGGTATTCACTTTTCGAGGAAACGGCCTCACATTTTCCCCTGTGTTTTGATTTGCTGAGAACGGGGTTGCTGGGTTCTTGTTTGCTGAACTCTCCCCATTTAAACGTTCACTATAACCCTGTACTACGCTTTTCTCTCTTGAGCGACTTTCATCACTCAAAAGCGCGACGATTTCTTTAGGGAGCGCAACCGCAGTCGCCTTTTCTGCTGCCACTTTTACTACTCTGTCTACGTCTGCAAGAGCGGCAAGACGGTCAGAAACAGTTACGTCATGTGCTATAGCATCGCGAACCGTATCCATTTCTACAGCATCTAACTCTCCATCTAAGAAAGCAGAGAGTTTTTCGTCAGATAAGATCACGATAGCACCTCATTTTGCCCGTTCAGTAAGTTGGATATCTTTGTTCTGGCTCTGGCAAGACGGCTCATGATGGTCCCTGCTGGCACCTGTAAAACTTCAGAAGCGTCGGCGTAACTCATTCCCTGTACTGCTACTAAAGAGAGAGTTTCTCTTTGCTCACAAGGCAGTTCATCCATAGCACTTGAAACCTGCTTCAATGTTATTGAGTGGGCTACCGTTTCATCCATATCTACATGGTCATTCGCTGATTGAGCTTCATATGAAAGGGTATCGCTAGCGTTAGTTCTCACTTTCTTCGCCCTGTATTCGTCTATCCAGCAATTTCGGCACACTCTAAATGCCCATGCCATTAGTGTAACTTGCTCAGGAATGGGTTTACTCAATAATCGTTCTAGCGTGTTCTGAAGCAAATCATCAGCATCATGTATGTTACCCGTCAATGAGTATGCAAACTTTCGCAATGACGGGACGAGTTCGGTCAACTCATCTTTCATTTTCATGTACCTTCGTGAAGATTTCCGTTATCAATACTCTATTAACGAGCCACGAGTATTTTTATTCCGCTGAATAAAAAATTTATTTTGGGCTTTGTGTTTTTAGGTTGGCAGCCCTTCTTCGACACTCAGCGGAATTTTTCTTCTTTCTATTCGTCACTACATAAAATGGCAGCAGTGACTTAGACTCTATTTATAACCATGGCACAATTTATGCCATTCCTTCTCAAGGCACTGAACTGCTCCCATGAAAATAGTAAGGTTGTAAAATGAAGTACACATTCTTTGTGGGGATAGTAGGTTTGTTTGCCGCATCTATCTCTCATGCCCAGCTTGCAGGCACATTAAATCAAGTGGTCCCACCGGTGCGCCCGATAATTGATAGAGCGCCCTCTGAATTGAAGAGCATTCGAGATGAGGCAAGGCGAAAGGTGAAGACGTCTGTCGAAGGCGCCAGAGACCTATCTACATTGACTTCAGGTGTAGTTAGTAATGTTCCCGCCCCCCAATTTATTGCCCCTAAAGCCACAACAATATTATCGGCATCGGGTCAGAAAGTTATCAAAGAAGTTAGTGTGGAAAATGGTTTTCTTGCCGTTGAAAAAGAGTGGCTTTTTATAGGTGAAGAAGCCGATAAAGCATATTTCAATGGTACGAATATGGAAATACAAGAGGCACAGTTTTTACCCGCACTCTCTCAGTGGCTTTATAAAGTAAAGGTAACGGGGGATGAGGATGATGTGTCGTATATTCGCAACACCTTACCCAAAAACCTACAGTCTCAACTAGGGCGTAATCATATTTACTTATCGCAAAGCGAAGTGGCTACGAACGCAAGCAAACCAGAGACTAAGCATAAGTCAAAAGCACCATCGCAAAAATTTGAATCTTGTTCGACGCCCTTGCGCATCGGGATGGTTGATACCCATGTTGTGCCTACCCACCCGATGCTGTCGCACATTACCTTAAGACAAGCCTCCTTTATCGTCGCTCCGAGTCATGGAAGCAAGCAAAGCCAGAATAGTAATACGAGCAGTAAAGGTGATGGCAACGGAAAAGATACAAGACAGCCAATTTCCCAAGAAAATACCGTAGCCTTTTCCTCAGATCACGGCACAGCAGTAGCAAGCTTAATAGCGGCGTCACTACCTGACTCAAGCCAGGTATTTAACGCTAGTGTATTTTACTCGCGCAATAGTGTTAGCCAAGGAGCAACACTGATGTCGTTAATTGAAGGCCTTAACTATTTAGCATCACAGCAGGTTGATGCCATAAACATGAGCCTTGCAGGGCCCGACAATCCTATTTTAGCGCGTGTTATACAACAGTTAGACACAAACGGTATACAAGTTATTGCAGCTGTAGGTAACGAAGGGCCAGCATCTTTACCCTTATACCCTGCAGCCTACCCCGAGACACTTGGCATAACCGCAGTGGATAAATCACATGCAATATACAGGTGGGCCAACCAAGGTGACTATGTAGATTTCGCTGCATTTGGCGTATCGGTTGATGCCGCACACCCTAATGGAAAAACGGTTAGGCAAACAGGAACCTCAATGGCCTCCCCTCGTGCCACTGCGCTGTACGCCTGCTTTTTCCGCACAGAGCAGCAAAGACACGCCGCCTTATTAAAAATGCAGAAAATAGCTTTAGATGCTGGTAGCCCCGGACGGGACAAGGTGTTCGGCTTCGGCGTACTGCCTTAAAATACAGCCGTATTCATATTGGCATTAACGTTCACTAGAAATGAACGTTAATGCCTAACTCAGCAATAGTTTCTTGGTAATTTGCTCCATCGACTGTAGAAGCAAAGTCTCCGTATTGGGTAGACAATCTTATTTCTACATGGTCGTAAACGGCGTAGTCTGCGCTCATTTCAACAAGGTGCCTGTCGTCTTCCCTGCCTATACCTCCATCTTGTTCTGAAGCGTAATCACGCATATCTAGCTGGTAAGCAACCTTTAGCTCAAGCGGCTTACTAAACACCGCAAATGGATAAGTGTAGGCAAGGTCAATTCCCTTCCCTGTAAAATCGAACGCATTGTCCTGCGCATCTTCATTTTGGTATTTAAGGGCAATTTGAAAAAAATCTTCCCCTTCAAAAAAGTAAAACAGGTCACTGCGTACGGCAACAGCTTCACTATCACGAATTGGCGTGTTCTCAGGCCTGTTCTCAAACTTCTTGTCGATAAGGTCGCTACTAATGCGCAAATAAGCTCGCTGTCCTACCAGTTTCCCCGCAGATAAACCATATTGTTGATAGGTAAGAAAATCGCGCCCAGCGAGCTTAGCGCTGGCGTGATAGTAATGCGCACCTAGTTTTGCAAAGTCTAACGCATACTTAGTGCTTGCAGATAAGGTGGTAAGCCCAAGATCAAACTCGCTGAGGGTTTGGTATTTGGTATTTACCTGACTTATCGAGAGCTCGTTTTCCCATTTATCCGTTGGTTTCACTGAAACTCTTAACTGTGCTTCTGACTGCACGGCGCTGTCGTCCACGTTAGAATTTGTGTCGAGCTCACTCACACTCACGTTACTATCGTGGCGATAGCCTATATAACCAGAGCCTGAAAACGAGATCGCTTGCTTCTCTTCATCTGTACTTCTTGCATCATTAGTTACTTTTGACTGACTGTTGTTGCTTGCATAAGCTGTACTGCTTGCTATTAATGCGGTAGCCGCAGCAAAAGCAAGGTATTTGCGACTCTCTTGGACGAAAACAATTTTCTTGAGTGAACGTTTAAGTGGTGGGGTTTTCATTATTGCTACCTACTACAGAGAAAGTGAAACTCGGTGTTTTCAACTATGAATGGGTTATGCGAGGAAGTTAGGAGGGAGAGCTCTCCCTCCTCCTATCCGTTGAGGCCCATACGTTAAAGACCCAATGCACCCGAGATATTTGAAGCAACGTTATCGTTTACTGTGCTCTCCACAGTGTTTGCAACCGATGCCTCTACTGTGCTTTCTACCGTGCTCGCTACCGTGTTCGCTACCGTGCTCTCTACCGTATTTCCTACATTGCTTGCTACCGTTGCAGCAATCACCCCGTCGACGGCGGTAGCGACAGCGCCAGTTACAGTATTGGTCACCGTACCCGTTACTGTGTTGGCCACGGTTCCCCCTACTGCACTTTGAGCAGCTCCCGAAGCCGTGCTTGCTGCAGCATTTTCCACCTCACCTTCTGACTGTGTATTCGGTTCAACAGATCCTAATGCTGACGACAAAACTGAAGTTGAACCAGAAACATTACCCGTAAGCGTTCCTGCCACCGTTGCTGTCATTGAATTCGCCGTGTCTGATGTCGCTGAAACAACGCCTTCAAGGGAAGCCTGCGAATTAGAAACCAGTGAAGATGTTGCGTTTGTAGAAAGCTGTTGAGCGCTATTTGCAAAGAGGTTAGCGTTTGAAGTAGTCGTTTGTGCTACTTCATTTGCCGCTGCTTGATCTGTGCTTTCTTCGGTATCGGCTTCGGTATTGACTTCAGGGGCTTGATTCAATTCTTGCCCGCTTGATAAGTCATTGCCTGTTTGGCTTGCCAATAGCTGTCCACTAGCATTAGCAGAACTTTCGGTAGACATTTGGCTTTGAGTGACTGTGTCGCCCTGTGCCGATGCCTGCATACTTGATTGAGCTGCAGCTTGGGCGTTTGCACCGTTTGTTAGAGAAACTGATGTAGACGTTGAAACATCAGCTGAAGTATTAGCCGAAAAGGTTGCTTCTTGAGCCAACACCGACGTTGACGCGATACCTAAAGCCAATGCAATTGCAGTATTTAACTTTTTCATCCGATTATCTCCGTTTTTCATAAAGGACACTGAGATAACGGTTAGATGAAAGGTTTTATTCCGCTGAGGAGTTATTTTTTCGCAAAGAATAAAAAAAGCCCTGTAAAAACAGGGCCTTTTTTGACTATTTTTCTGAAGCGGTCATGCTCTTTTCCCACCAAGGAAGTGAGAAGTCTATGTTTTCCGGGTCATAAGTTTTGGCATATTTCATTTTAACTGAACTCCAAAACGCCGCTTTAAAGGCCGGGTCGTAAATAACAAACTCACCTTTTTCTCGATACTGTTCAAATAACTGCTGATATGCCCCAACCGGAGTAAGTGGGTTATCTTGCTGAAAAACGACATCGCCGCCATAGGCGTCGTACAATGCTTTAGACACTTTCCAGCTTTTTGCCATTCCGTGTGCCATGGCCAGACGGTAGCGTTCAAGTTCGTCACCTTTAAACTCGCTGTTATCGTCTAGTTCAACGGTCCACTGCTTAATAACAGAATAAGCGGACTGAACCTCTGAGTCATCAGGCTCTATATCATTTTTATGTGCAAAGTCAGAAAGTACAGACTCTGTAATTTTATTACCCAATGCGCGCTGAGCGAGAATTGACCGCACTTCCTTTTCAGACTTATCAGTTAAAATAGACTGAAAACGATCGACGTCTGCCTGTGATGGCTGAAGTTCAGAATTTGAAATTGATTTATTGAACAAACGAGCGATGATCTCGTTTGCGGCTTGCGGTGTGTTAATCCCAAGCGAAACCACTATGGCTGCAAATAGCACCATAGGAATTACGTTCGAACGCGTCACTTTTTATGCTTCCCTAAGTTCCAATATTTAGCATGAACACAAGACACATTCATTTATTGTTGTAAGAATTTTCCGTTGTCTTGCGAAATGACCTTTTGTGAGCGTTATACTTTAGATTAGTTTTGATCAAAATTCCACTTTCTTGCGCATAGATTTTTTAACGCCTTGTTGTTTTTTTACATCAACGCGACGTGCTTTTGCCGCCCGGCTTACCTTGGTTTTAATTCGTGGCTTTTGCTCAATCGTTGCTGCTTTTATCCAAGCAACTAATCGTGACAACGCGTCTTCTCTATTTTGTTCCTGTGTGCGGTAATTCTGAGCTTTTAATACAAACACACCCTCATTGGTAACACGCTTGTCGTTTAACTGAAGTAACTTCTCTTTCAATCTTTCAGGTAAAGAAGAACCGTGAATATCAAATCGCAAATGGATGGCACTGCTCACTTTATTGACATTCTGCCCTCCACTGCCTTGGGCTCGAATAGCCTGTAAATCCGCTTCACTATCATCTATTGTGATACTTCGCGTTATTTGTAATTCCATCTTAGTTCCTAATTATCACTCGCTTTATATAGCTACGTGCAACCGTATGCATCTACGCTATAAATCATTATCACCAAGGCTTACTTGACCATTATTGCGTTAACCGCTAGGTTAAATTTCACTCTCACATAGGAAGCGCTCGATGATTGTTGTTCTGGTACTCTTGATTTGTATCATTGTTGGACTGATTTGGTTTACTTCAAAAATGGACAACAATATTGAATCAGCATTCACACCGGCGGGAAAACTTACTCCTGTATCAGGTGGAATTATTCATTGGCAAAAACAAGGTAATGGGCCTGCCCTGATACTTATTCACGGTTTACTAGGCAATAGTAACAATTTTAATGCGTTAGCAAAAACGCTCGCCCACCGCTATACGGTTTACTCTATTGACCGGCCAGGAAGCGGATTCTCCACACGTTACAAACGCACCTCTGCAAGTTTTGAACAGCAAAGTAAGATGATTTTAGAGTGGATGGAGAAAGAAAACATTACAAGCGCTAGTATTGCCGGACATTCGATGGGTGGAGGGATTGCGCTACGAATGGCTATTGATGCGCCTGAAAAAATTGCGTCAATATCGCTTTTGTGTCCGCTCACTACCCCCTTAAAAGGCGGTGCAGGCCCGTTATCCGTGCTCTACATACCTAACGAGTTTGTACGTAAGAGCGTCTCAAAAACCATCGCTAGCCCGCTAAGAGCAAGATTCGGCCGAAAGCAACTTGCGCAAATATTCCATCCTGAAGCTGTTCCGCCTTCTTTTTCAGTAGAAGGTGGAGGTATTTTGGCGCTTCACTCTCGCAGTTTCTATGAAGGTAGTAGGGATACAGTATCTGCGCAGGGCAGTTTGTTCAGACAACAGTCTAGATACAGCGAAATCAATTGCCCCGTAGGCGTACTGTATGGTGAAAATGATGAGATATTAAAGCCTACTGACCATATGAACGCCGTTACAAATGCAATCCCTAATGCTAAAAGCGATATTATCCCTAATGCGGGCCACATGATCCCAATAACTCAAGTTCAGGCTTGTGCAGATTTTATCTGCGATATCGATTCTAACGATGTTATTTAAATATCGGGAAATCTAGTGAACCCTTGCGCCTGTTCTAACTTCTCGTTCTTGATGGGCAAATTCAACGGTAGCAAGTGCACTCTGGCGTCCTGAACACGATTGCTTTAATTTGCGAAGTTGGTCAGCAACTCGTTCTACACCGTCATACTCTTTACACATCTTCAATGGTGACATCTCAAGGCTTACATTGTAGCTGGTGAACCACACCCGCATTTGGTCAGTGTCCCCTTCTGACAGCGTGATGAGTAAATGATACATACGAATAAACGCAAGCTGTTTCCGATACTCTATGGTGCCGCTTTCGAAACCCAGTAATGTAGTTTGAGCAAGAGAAGATGGGGAAATACCTAAGATTTCAGAGGCTTGCTTAATACTTAAACCCAGTTCTTGGTATGCCCAAGTAAATGCTTTGGTTACAACACTGGTTGGAAATAGTGATCTGTTCATGGTATCGCCTCGTTTCAATGCACAATATTACGTTGATGTGTAAGCTAATTGCGAAATGCGTACCACTTTTACTCTTTTATTTTAATGCCACTTTTTCCAAGTGTTCAGAAATATTTTCTTGTTCAATTGAAAAACCTTTGTCTGTTAGCCATTCCACAGCCTGAGCAATAAAATCTACAAAAATTGTGTCGATATTAATGTCTCGATAAACCCGCTTCAGTTGAGCTTTGGTGGTCGCTTTAGCGCTGGAATCTCCCATCACCAGAGCAACGTGAGTAAGGCCGAGTGGATGCATAGCAGCCGTGCGCTCTCGCAACGAAGCCTCGGCATCAGGAACAAGCAAGGACTCACCAGATACGCAAACGATATTACACCAAGTCTGACCAAATAGGCTCTCAGCTTTCTCGCGATACTCCTTTGCGAAAAGTGTGACGCACTCTCTATTCCAAGGACCATAAGCCTGCGTAACAATCGCGCTTCCACATCGAGATACAATAAATTCACCGTGAGCATACTGCATAAAACCATCTAGCCTTCTATAACGATATTTAGATCATCCATAGGCATACGCCCGTGTAAGCTTTTCACTGCGCATTGCATTATGACAATGCGCAGTGAAAGTATGGTTCAAAATTGGCGGAATTAAAAATTAAGCAGCGAGAATAGTGATGAGTTCTGCAAAGGTCGGGCGCCCCTGAATATCAAGCGGAACGCGCAGCTCTCTCGCAATGTCACTAACGCTGATCACGCCGCGGATTTCGTGACTATCTCTGTCCATAACAAGGCAGTGATGCTGACCGTAGTCTTTCAACGTTTCAATCACATCACCCACCGATGAGTGAGTCAGTTCGGTAAAGTCAAAAGACATTAAAGAGGTCTTCGGCCGCATAAAGTCATGAACAGTCAATTCATCGCGTTTTATTTTAAGCTCACTTAAACGCTGGATAATGCTTTGCTCACTAACGTCATGACTCGTAACAATACCAATGAAACGGTTATGACTATTAACTACCAGCATCATTCGCACATGAGATTGGCGCATAATAGACTCAACTTTTGTTGCCGGGGTACGCGCATCGATAACGTGCGGCAGGTGTTGCTTGAAGTCAGTAAATACCGCCATTGCAGACGAGTTTAGAGTAATGGTGTTTTCAACAACCGGCCATGCCAACGTGTCGATAGCTTCGGTTTTATATAGATTTAAGGCGTGCATACCTTCTCTCCTAATCAAAAATAAAAAATATAGTTTTTCAAGTGATTAAGTATAAGAAGGCGGTCCTCTGATGATATTAGCGCGCAGCTTAGCGTAAGATTTTGCCTCAGCTATATTGCCAGTGCAAAAAACATACTTTTCTACACTAGCATTAACGTGGAGAGACGCTAAACCGTCATCCAGGTCGTCATCAACATCATGAACGGACCGTTCCCACTCTTCAGCAAGGGTTGCTAATGCTGTGGTTTTGCTGAGCTCGTTGGCACTATTTTGCACACCTCGGCTCTCTCCCAGTGCAGAGACAGTAACCAGTGATGAAAATAGCGCTGGCAATATGACTGCCAACAAAACGTATGAAACGCGCAAAGCGTGAAACCTCAACTGTAAAGACTAATTCTATGGGCGGTCAGCCACCTTTGTGACTCCCTATTTAAACTATAAGTGTATTTTGCGCGTTTAATAGAGGCACTTGGCGCATTTTATCCTCCATTAAACGACACATAATCTGAATTTAGTAAATTATGAGTCGTCGCTGTGGTCGCTTACGCCATTCTTTATTCTATAAAAAAGAACAAATGCTCTCATTAAAAGTGATGTTTGGTCGAAGAAATTGAAATTACACTAGTGTTAACACTCGTTATATGGAAACGAAATGAAATCTAGGTGGCCCCGACTTGTTGTGTTTCTTCATTGGATAACCGCATTTGCTGTTATTGGCATGTTTGCATCGGGATTGTGGATGGTAGACCTTACCTATTACAGCGACTGGTACAAAACCGCTCCTCATTGGCATAAAAGTGTTGGTTTGCTGTTGGTCGCTATTACTGTACTTCGATTAGCTACTCGGGCAGTTACTTCACGCCCTCCTTCATTGGGCAGTGCCACAGAAAAGAAGCTTAGTCGCCTTGGCCATACGCTTCTATATACGTTAATGATTGCGCTGTTTGCCAGTGGCTATTTGATTTCAACCGCCGACGGAAGAGCCATCGATGTATTTAACTGGTTTGCAATTCCTGCCGTTGGCGAACTATTTAACAACCAAGAAGATCGTGCCGGAGATGCACATTTTTATATTGCATGGTCAGTGATAACAATATCAGTGATACATATGCTGGCAGCCTTAAAACACCATTTCATAAACAAAGACGACACAATGAAGCAGATGTTACGGCTTCGATGACATTAAGGAAAAGGAGAAATTATGAAGAAGTTAACACTTGCCCTAGCCGCTGCGCTATCTTTAAGCACTGCTCAGGCCGCGGATTATGTGATTGATAGTAAAGGCGCACATGCATCTATCAATTTTAAAATTCAGCATTTAGGTTACTCATGGCTAACGGGTCGCTTTAACGATTTCAAAGGCAACTTTAGCTACGATGATAGCGCACCAAGTGCCGCAAAAATTATGGTGACCATTGATACAGACAGTATCGACTCAAACCATGCAGAACGTGACAAGCACTTGAAAAGCGATGACTTTTTAAATGTTGACGATTTTCCCCAAGCAAAATTTGTAAGTACAAAGATTGTTGATAAAGGCAATGGCATGATGGATGTGATGGGCGATTTCACATTACATGGTGTAACTAAGCCAATTACTATTGAAGCCAAGAAAATTGGTGAAGGCAAAGATCCATGGGGAGGCTATCGCGCGGGCTTCATGGGTACGACTACAATTGCCCTTAAAGACTATGGTATCGATTACGACTTAGGGCCAGCGTCTCAAACCGTCGAACTCGAGCTTCACGTTGAAGGTGTGAAGCAGTAATAGAGCGTGTAGATATTTTTTGACGTAAACGAAAAATCGTTTACAAAGCGCCCCCCTAAGACCTCAACTATTCGGTCTCTGGGAGGCGTCTTATTTCAAGGGCTTTTCGTTATATAGAGACTAGTGAAGTTTCAGTTTCGGGCTTATTGCCTGACTCAACTTTTTCACAATTAGCTTAAGCGCCCCTTTCATTTTTCCGTGAACCGCAAACTGATGCATGTTATACAAAGAGACATAAACTAGCTTGGCTAATCGCCCCTCAATAAACATACTGCTATTTGATAGCGAGCCCATTAAGCTTCCTACCGTACTGTACTTACTTAAATGAACCAGCGAGCCATAATCTTGATACGTGAAATCTTTGGCCTCTTTCTGGTTAAATAACGACGTTATGTTATGAGCGACGATATCGGCCATTTGATGTGCCGACTGGGCACGGGGTGGCACCCATTTACCATTGTCTTGCTGAAAGCCGCAGCAATCGCCTAGCACCCATATATTTTTGTGCGTAGAGCTTCGCAGTTGCTTATCAACCAAAATTTGATTGGCGCGATTAGTTTCAAACAGATCTAATTTTGTAATGAAGTCTGGTGCTTTAACACCCGCAGCCCACACCATAAGATCGGCATCAATACGGCTGCCGTCTTTGGTGATTAATCCATTTGAATCTGCCTCAGCCACCATGGTTTGCTCTTTTATATCTACACCCAACTTGTGTAGCGCTTTTCTGGCTGAATTAGCAATACGCTCTGGCAATGCAGGTAATATACGCTCGCCGGCCTCTACGATCGTAATTTTCAATCGTGATGCGGACATATCAGGCATTCCATAGGCTTTCGACAAGTTAGCCACATGGTGAAGTTGAGCAGCAAGTTCAGTCCCCGTGGCACCCGCTCCCACAATGGCAACATCAATTCTTGCATCTTTGTCTTCTTGCTGGTTTATGCGAATAAGCTGATTGAGCAGCGCGCGGTGAAAGCGCTCGGCTTGCTTTAGAGAGTCGAGAAAATAGCAGTAGTCTGCTACACCCGGTGTACCAAAATCGTTGCTTACACTTCCAATGGCCAGCACCAGCTGGTCATAATGTATCTCACGCTCAGGTAAGACCTGCGTACCCTCTTCGTCAATCAATGGCAACAAGGTTATGGTTTTTTCATGCGCATTAAGTGAACACATTTCACCAAGCTGAAAACGGTAATGATGAGCAGCAGCATGGATTGCATAGTCCACACCGTCTGAATGCTTATCTATAACACCGGCGGCTACCTCATGAAGTAGCGGCTTCCAAATATGGGTTCGACTGCGGTCGACGAGGGTGATTTCGGCTTGCTTTTTTCTCCCGAGGGTGCGGCTTAAGCGACTGGCTAACTCAAGACCACCAGCACCGCCACCAACTATTACTATTTTTTGCATGGGTATACCTATTAACAATCATTCCACGTATACCGCCTGTTTCGTGAAGAGAAAAAGCGCTATACATGGCGTGACTGCGACCCATGCTGATTATTGCAGACTACGCCCGTCGCCCATTATGCACAAGCAAATCGCGTCCATAGTCTGCATTTTTAAGATTAATAGTTATACCAGTCCGCATAGATAATTATCAGGAGCTTTTATTTTCTTTACAGCATAAACGATGCGGAAAGCATAAAATTACGGGGTCTGCCAGGGAAGTAACGAGGGCCAGAAAAACTTGTGTAGTCAGCGCGTTCGGCGTACTCAGTATCTAGCATATTGTTGATGCGCGCATATAGGGTAATGCTATTTGTTACATCCCAGCTTATTCGACCATGAACCAAGTCATGACCATCATACTCATTGAGATTTTCAGCGTCAGTATAGTAGCTAGACACATGTTGCCATTCCAACTGAGCCTGTATTTTCTCTGTAACGTCATAGCTTAAACGGGTATTGAATAACACTTTAGGTGCCGTATCAATGTCGTTGCCCTTAATGTCCAACTCACCTGAAAGTTGACTGTGCTCGTAAGTATGCCTTGCATAAGTGCCCGCAAAATCAACGCGTAAAACGTCACTCAGTTGCTGGTCAAAAGTGAGTTCAACACCACGGTGCCACGTCTCTCCGTTGCTAACGTTAAAAAAGTCGCTATCGCGATAAATTACATTATCTTTTTCCAATCTATAAAACGACAGCGTATAGCCACCTGAAAGTAATGAACCCGTAATACCTAGTTCAACGTTATCAGCCGTGACTGATTCAAGCTCGCTCACCGTTTGAGCGCGCTGTAAACGATAGAGTTCAGTAGCTTGGGGCGCGCGATAGCCGCGGGCAACCCCACCGAAAAGTTGAATTTGGGGGCTAAGCTGATAGCGCAATGAGAGCTTAGGGCTGAAATTGTTATAATCATTTTCACTGTCTGCTGGTCGAGAATAGCGGCAGCCACCAAATCCACATTCAGTTCCATTTTCTCGTACACGACCTGTGTTCATGTTATTGGCGTAGTCGTACCGCATAGTTTCAAAGCGTCCGCCTAACTGAATAGCCCACTTATCATCCTGCCAATTCAACGCAAAAAATGGCGCGAGCAACGTTGCATCAACGTCATAATCATAGTGTTTACCGGCAGGTATGGTTTCAACTAAAAAGGCCGAGCCTTCGGTAGGACCTTGTTGAGATTGCGTCAATTCACCCTCTGTGTATTCCGCATCAACACCAACATCTAACGATATCCTGTCGTTCACCACATAATTAAACTGTGACAACACGCCCACGCCCTTTTGGGCGTTTTCTTCAAGGGGTTTTCCCGGTAAAAAGTGCATGCGAAAACGCATATCTTGATTACGTATGTAGGGGGTCACTGATAGCGCATGACCTCCCTCATACGTTGTATCGAATTTGCTCCATAGCCTGAAACTTCGAGCGTTTCGAAACGCTTCGGGGTTGGGATTACTTCGTGCTATCTGCGTATCTTTATAGCTTTCAAACCCCTCTATATAGCCCGCCGTTTCCTGATCTAAGTGAGTATATGTCATCCCGCTTGTGATAACGGTGTTATCCCACTCTAATCTATGACGTAAAGACACTTTTTCCTGGTCGACACCTTCGTCATCCCTATAGCCAGTATCACGGGTTAAGCTAGCCGCTATACCTACGCCACTGCTGCCAAAATTCTTGCCTTCCTGAAACTTAACTCGATGAAAACCGTATGAGCCATAATCAAAACCCAGTATTCCATCACCTTGTGTTGTATCTGGGGTGATGACGTTAATGACACCGTGAATTGCATTTGAACCATATAACGCAGAAGCTGGACCTTTGATGACGTCAATACGCTGTGCCATCTCGCCATGGGCTTCAAACAGTTCATTAATATTACAAAAACCTGCAGCACGCAGGGGTATTCCGTCTTCTGCTGCTAATATTCCTCCGCAGGCGCCAGCACCCGTAAGAACAGGCGAGCGAAGGGCAGGTAAATACTCTTGCCCATTTCCTCGCTGAACGCCAGCACCAGCAATGTAGTTAAGCGACTCTTGGATGTGCTGAAAAGAGAGCAGTGATAATGTTTCTTCTGAAACTGAAGAAACAGCGTAACCAGAGGCATTCACTTTTCCTTGAATACGAGAAGACGTGGTTTCTATTCTTTCTATACCTGACATCTCCTGCGCCCCTGCTAACATTGGTGAGAGAGAAATAGTTAACAATGACAGGGAAAACAGAGGGGAAACGCGCATTATTAGTCCTTATGCAAAAGAGATGTGTCGTAAGTCAGAAACACTATTCTACTGTGAATCAAGCCGTGAGTGAGTTAAAAAGCACTAAACTTAGGCAAAGTGTTAAGTTTAGCTGCCGTTATCTGGTATAAGCATTGGCTTACACTTTGCTTTTACTTTAATTTTCGATAATTGGTTTTGCCTCTACACAAGCTGCTCTTCAACAAGTGCATTGAAATGAAACTTTCATATGACTTTACGATTGGGCAGAGGCAAAAACGTTTGTTAAATCAAATCAATTTTAATTTGCCTAGCTGACTGGAGAAATTGTTGGACACACTTATACCTAGCCTTTCACAACTTATCGAATTTGCCGTTGCGCCTGTGTTTTTGCTTACCGGTATTGCGGGTTTTCTTAACGTAATGTCGTCGCGATTGGGGCGCATATCTGACCGGGTCAGAGTGGCAGAGCGACAAATTCATACCCTGTCAGACCCACACATCGTAGACCGCTCTAAAAAAGAAATTAAAGTACTGTGGCGCAGGGTGAAAGTCATTAACTGGGCTATTGGCCTTTGTGTAGCTTCAGCGCTCTTAGTGTGCACTGTGATCATGGCCTTGTTCTCAGGCTCGCTTTGGGTGGTTGATCTTAAAACACCCATTATTGTTTTGTTCATTTTGGCAATGATGTTTCTAATCAGTGCACTTATCGTGTTCCTCGTTGAAGTAAAGCTAGCAACAAACACCATCAACATGGTCAGGACCATTCGATAATATTACTGCCCACTCTTGAAAACTGGTGATTATAGAATAAGTAAAAGGCCGGGCCAGATAAGCGGGTTTATTGTCTGAACCCGCCTCTTTGCTATATGGAGTGTTATCGCTTACTTCGCTGTGAAGCGCTGAAGTTTTAAACGTAAGTTTTGAGTAAAAGCTAACGTAAAAACGATCATTAACCATTAAATAAGATAGAATTCGCCCTCTTACATCGTTAATTTGCTACAAATGTTCACTCATAAGTTTACGGCCAATCGAAAGGATTAAACTGCGCCATGAATACTAAATTACTTCGCTCCCTTCAGGTATTTACCGCAGTAACAGACAGCGGAAGCATGAGTGTAGCCGCGCGAGAACTTCACATGACGGTCTCTGCAATTAGCCAGCAATTAAGAAAACTAGAGCATGATATTGGCCTTAGCCTATTCAATCGAAATACGCGAAGTTTGAGCCTAACCGAAGCGGGGCGCATCTACTACGAGACTAGCAAGCAAATGCTGCAAACCGCAGAACTTGCCCAGCAAAAGATAGAAAGCCTTCAAGACGACCCTACCGGAAAAATCAATATTATTGCGCCAGAAGGTTTTGGCGGCGGCTTACTTAGTGAACCATTAAAGAAGCTTTGCGAAGAATTTCCGAAAATAACCATCTCGCTTACCGTTACCGATGAACCCAAAGATATTATTGCTTCAAGCGCCGATCTCGTTCTTTGCTTCGCCCCTGTTTCTGACACTAATTTCAGTAGTTTAGAGCTAGCTACGTGGAAGCGTATTTTGTGCGTATCTGCAGAGCATCCGTTAGCGAATACTAATCTTTCAAGCCCTGAGCAACTCGTTAGTCACGCTTATATTGCTCATCGACATATCGAAGATTACGTGATGGTTCACAAAGACAATGGCGACTATGAACTCGATACACAGCGTATTGATGTAAACTCGATGCAAACGCTGATTAAGCTCACTCAAGATGGATTAGGTTATGCAGTGCTGCCAGAACCAGAAGTGAGGCATCTTTTGAAATCTGGCGGTATGAAACAACTCTTTGCCGATTGGACGCTGCCTGATTACACGGTTTATGCAGTAACGCCAAAGCGAGATTTAATGCCTGCAAAAATCAGTGCTGCAATTACTTGTCTACAAGACTTGTTTGCGCAAATTTAAGCATCAGTTTTAATTACTTCGACAAGCTATTGCAAGGGTTAGCCTGGTAGCTCAAACAAAAATGGCAGCGTTCAAGCTGCCATTTTTATGAACAACGCTTCTAATTAGAAACGTGTATTAAGCTGAACACTAAGAATATGTGCAGTCGCAGACTGTGTACCTGTGAAGTTAGTAGTGAAGTCTGTACTAGGAAGAACGTTACTCAAAATAGTTCTGTCTTTATTGATGTTTGCTTCACGGCCATCAATAAATACGTAAGCCACATCAATTGAAGTGTCTTCACTCATGGTGTAAGTCATACCACCAGAGAACCAGTGACGGTCAGTATCTGGAATACTTAGCGAGCGGTTTTCTACCGAAACCACTCCATCGTCGTAAGCATAGCCAGCACGAAGGGTAATTTCATCGTTTAGAATGTAAGTAACACCAAGCGCTGCGCGCCATGAATCATCGAAGTTTTCTTCTTTGATTAAGAAATCGACGCCATCTTCCAGGTTGGCTTCAAGCTTCTCAAACGTACTCCAATCGGTAAACGTTAAGCTCGCTTGCACAGACCATTGGTTATCGATTTTCTGGTCAACCGCTAATTCAGTAATAGCAGCAAGATTCAGGTCAAGGCTACCAGGCTGGTTAAGATTAATAGGAAAAATAGGCGTTTCTGAAGATACTGCACCTTCAAGCTCTAATTTTGTTTCAGCACGGTATGAAAGCGCAATATTAGTCATGTCAGTTGGCTGCCAGAAAACACCGGCGTTCCAACCGAAGCCAATATCATCACCTTCCATGCTAAACAACGAATTACCAGCAGTAAGCTGTGGCAAGGTAACACCAAGCGCTTCAGCGCTTGGCGCTAAATCAACCAAGGTGTCAACAAGAGTGTTTGAAACGCCAGAGCCAATTTCGGCTTCCGCATATGTAATATTCAAACCAAAGCCAACCATAAGTTGCTTGTTTACTTTATACGAAACCGCTGGGTTTACCGTTACGGTTTTCACTTCTGCTGTGTCGGCAAAATGAAGGGCTCCGAAGTCATCTGAGTAATCTGAACGAAGACCATAAGTAGTGAAAACTCCAACACCTGCAGACAGTTTATCGTTGATAGGCGAGACATAGAAGAAACCAGGGACGATAGCTGTATCAGCGATATTGTCTTCTTGCGCTGCACCGCCGCCAACGGTATTGCCGCCGAGGTTATAAGTAACTGCACCATTGATATCTACATTCGGGTCGATAAAGCTTGCCGATGCACTGAATTCAGCTTCTTTAAATACACCAATTGCCGCAGGGTTGGTTGCTAAAATAGAGGCATTCTCTGGCTTTGCCGCCTGACCAGCCATTGCGCGGCCTAGACCGTTTGCGCTGTGTTCATTAACTTGGAAACCAGCTGCCAGCGCTGAAGAAGAGGCTAAAGTAGCAAGCGCTAGGCAAACTGAGGCACGTAAAGAAAACTGTTGCTTCATAAGATACTCATTGTAATAGGGGAAAATTGCAGCAGGCATTCTACGGATCTGAGTAGTTTTGTTCAATGCAAGTAAACGTTATTTACGCACTTTTATCGCATTTTTTACAATTATAGCGACATTTTCGCCGCATTTATAAACAAAATTGAAAACCCACAGTTAATATAAGATCACAATATTGTTAATAGTTTTTTGCAATTATCACTAACAACCATTGGAACTAATCTAATATTTAATTCAAATTCATGAAAAAGTGGCTTGAACGGTTGAGTTAGTTCCAGCAAGCCCCACCCTTTACTAAGTAAGTGATAGCGCCAACAAACTGGTGCGGTGTAACTTAATATGCCAAGAAGGCAGACACTTTTTAATTGTTACTGGAGGATACAATGTCAACGTACAAAGCAATAACGCTGGTTCAACGTCCCAACGATCGGAAGATTGGCCCTCACCTTTTTGAAACCAAAGAGTTAGACGTTCCTTCTGTGAAGGACGGGCTAATTCTGATAAAGCAAACGCACATGTCGTTAGACCCCGCAATGCTTGGTTGGATGAGCGAAGACAGAGAAAGCTATATTCCTCCAGTAGAACTTGGCGATGTAATGCGTTCGAGCGGTGTGGGTGAAGTTGTAGAGTCAAAAAACCCTGATTTCTCTGTTGGCGATAAAGTTATGGGTATGACAGGCTGGAGCGAGTATGTACTCAGTGACGGTTCTGGATTCAATAAGCTACAGGATGGTGTGACTGAAGAAATGGCGCTATGTGTGTTTGCATTGCCGGGTTTAACTGCCACCACAGGGCTTTATAATTTTGGCGAGCCTAAAGAAGGCGAAACACTTATAGTTACAGGTGCAGCAGGCTCGGTTGGTTCGATGGTAGGGCAGCTTGCAAAAGCTGACGGCTTACGTGTTATAGGTGTAGTCGGTAGTGATGAAAAAGCGGACTGGATTGTAAATGAGTTAGGCTTTGACGGCGCGATTAACTACAAAAAAGATGATCTGGAAGAAAAGCTAGCCGAACTGACCCCTGATAAAATTGATGTTTTCTTTGAAAACACGGGCGGCCCTATTCAACATCACATCTTTAACAGAATGAACGCTCATGGCCGTATTGTTGTGTGCGGCATGATTGCTGATTATCAGTCCGAAGAACCTTCACCGGGTCCGAACTGGATCCCATTAATTAAAAAACGTATCAATATCCGCGGGTTTGCTATGCCTGATCACTGGGGTGAAATTCCTCAGCTATTACAAAAGCTCACGCCTTACGTACAGCAAGGTAAAATTAAGTACCGCGCACATACGATAGAAGGTTTAGAAAATGCTGAGAAAGGCTTAAACATGCTTTTCGAAGGTAAAAATACCGGCAAAATGATTGTAAAGCTTTAGTAAGCACGGGCAATAGAATTGGAGGGCGTGGCGCACGTCGTTTCGCCCCTTTTTCTGTAATATTAGGCCTCTGTTAATACGAACTGGGCTTTACCTCTTTCCTTAGCGTCATAAAGCGCTTTATCCGCTTTATCGATAAGCCAGTCGATGGAGCAATTATTAACAGACTTCGCAAACACCACACCAATCGAACAACTTACAAACGGGTGCTTAGCATCTTGTGCGTGTTGCAACGCTGCTTCTTCCCATTCATTTAAAAGCGCCTGACAGTGCTTCGCCACTTGGTCTTTTTTGATATCGCTTAGCACGATAATAAACTCTTCGCCGCCATATCGCCCCAGTATATCGGTATCCCGCTTAAATACCTGCTTCATGATGCGCGCCTGTATTTTTATTGCTTCATCACCCTGCTGATGGCCAAAAGCATCGTTGTACTTTTTGAAATCGTCTAAGTCGAGCATCAATACTGCCATTGAAACCTTGTGCCGTTTACTTAATGCCAACAGTTTTTCGCTTTGCTCTCTTAAAGCACGTCGATTCAGTAAGTCAGAGAGCGGGTCGTATTTACTTAGCTTAAGCAATCTATCGTTCGTTTGTTTCAGCATTTGCACACTTCGGTCTAAACGGTAGCGAGCATATACAGAAATAAATAGCGACCCTGACACGAATGCTGCAGAAATTGGCACTCTATCGCCGTAAACAGGCGCTACCCACATTAGGCCAAGGAAACCCAGGATATTAACCAGGTTAACGGTTATCGCCAGTTTAAAGGGAATACCGAGCGCAAAAACACAAAAGAAGGCATATAAGATAGTCCCCTCGTAGGGAAAAATAAAATCATGCTCAGTCCAACATACCCAAATGAGCCAATAATTGCTGTATGAAAGAGCGACAAGCAATGTTGCAAAGACAATAGCCCTATATTGGATAAACTTGCGCCAATAGGATATCGCTATGACTGTAAGTATGATTGGAAATTGGATAAGTAAGCGGTCAAAAATGTACAATTGATACATGGAGCTTGGCAATAGCAACAAGTCAGCGGCCATGAAGACGAGCACGAGTACAGCGCCGATTATGAGCGCAATTCGCAAACGCCTCAATTCACTTGGTTTATTAAAACGCACACGCCATCCTATGCATCAAGATTGAATGTAGACCTAAGCGCTCTATTCATTAAGCGTTCATTCACTTATGAAATCTACAAAGACACTCAGTAACTCTACTTATTATCAGTGACATCTTGCTTAAGCGCCAGTTTTACCAAGCTTTCTTGTAACGCTTCAACAGTAACAGGTTTAGTTACAATGTCGTCCATTCCTGCCGCCTTAAATACTATATGACGCTCTTTGAACGCTTCTGCAGTCAAACCTATCACCGGCGTTTGGCCTAAGTCGCCATTTAATTTGCGAATGCGCTTTGTGGCTTCTATTCCATCCATTACTGGCATGTGAACATCCATAAAGACTACGTCAATGCCACCTTCTTCAACCCGTGCAGCCGCTTTCAGCCCATTGTCAACGTGCTCTACTATACAATTGAGTTGCTCTAGAAGCGCTTGTGCTACTACTGCATTAATCGCGTTATCTTCTGCCAGTAATACTTTCAATCCCGATGGTAAGCTTGCATCACGAGCCTTTTTTACCAAGACTGAATCTGTTGATGACTCAACTTTTAAGCGAGACTGTACGTTGGCTGTAACGGTAAAACACGAGCCTTCGCCTACCTTGCTTACGACTTTGATGTCTCCACCTAGTAGCTGAGCGAGCTGTCTTGCTATGGCAAGCCCAAGACCTGTCCCCCCGTATTCTCGGGTAATCGATGAATCAGATTGTGTGAACTTATCAAAAATGTGTTCTAACCTATCTGGCTCGATGCCAATACCACTATCTTTTACCGCAATAACCAAACGGTTCGCACCCACAGTTTCCGTTGACGGCTGTTTAAGCTTTGCGGTAATCCTCACCGTACCTTTATGTGTGAACTTGATGGCATTGCTTACAAGATTAATAATAATTTGACGAAGCTTGGTGATATCACTCGTAACCGCCACAGACTCAAGGTTCTTACTTGTATATACCAAACGGGTATTATTACTGCTGGCATTAGTCCCAAGTAATGTGATCAGTTCGTTAAGCATAACGTTGAGGTCAAACTCAGTAACGTCCACTTCCGACATGCCAGACTCAATTTTAGACAAATCCAGTACATCGTTTATGACCGTTGCGAGAATAGACGCTGAAGACTTCAAATCACTTGCATATTGATGTTGCTTCTCTGAAAGCGGCGTTTCTAACAGCAATGCTGCTAACCCTTGAATGCCGTTTAGTGGAGTACGAATTTCGTGACTCATCACAGCAAGAAAATCGGTTTTTGCTCTATTCGCCTGCTGCGCTTGAGCGACATACTGCTCTATTTCACCAGACATTGCCTCAACATCCCGTGCAAGGCCTCCGAGTTCATCGTTTTGCTGTAAATCGATGGTGACTTTTTTATGATCTACCGCGATTCGGCTAGCGGCCGATTTAATTTTTTCAATGGGCGACACAACTAAAATCTGGGTTACGCGCCCCATAAGGAGGCTTACAGTGACAACGGCAAACAGCGTAACGAGAACGGTGAGCCAGGCTATAGTAAACAAAGAAGACTGCAAAGGTTCAGCTGGCTGTAAAACCGTCACCTTCCAGTTCCACGGATTGAACTCTGAACACGCAAAAAGTACATCCATGTCATTAACGTTAGACTCACCAAACGCCACGGTGCGATTGGCAATGGTGGCCATGCTGGCGCCCTCGACATTTAGCAATACAGGGGCCTTCATCGTGCTAAAAACAAGGGTTTCGGTACTTCTATCACTTATCGCAAAGTGTCGGTTGGTTGCCTGCTGTAAGGACTTAAGTTCTTCAAATACCTCTTTTTGATAGGCATCCCTGAACACAGGCACGTTTTCAAGACCTGACTCAATAAGTAATTCACGTCGTTCGTTTATGATTTCCATAACGTTCAATGTGAGTGTTTGAGTAAGAAGCTGATACTCTCGTTCACGAACGGAATCATAGGCTGTTAAGTAAGCCCAGTAGCCTGTCACTGCCATTCCAATTAGCAATATTGGAATGTATATCATCAATAGTTTCGTTTTAATCCGCATATTAACTTTTTATTTGACCCTACTGATAGACGTGTTTTTTTGCGAGTTTGAGGTAATTTGAAGGGATCGGTAGCTGTAGTTTTATTGCTGTAGAAACATTTACTGCCACCGTATACGTATCCATTTTTCCAACAGGCATATCTTTCGCCGAACTGTTCTCAAGTATCAACTTAGCTTTTCTTGCCGCTGATTTCCCAATACTAACTGGCTCGGATACCACTCCAATGAGCGCCCCCTCTTTGACGGATGAAATACTCTCTGCAAATAAAGGAAATAAACCTGTTTTTTCTTTTACTTTAGCCACCAGCCCATTTGCTTCAGCGAGCGGCCCTGAAGATAGCCAATAACCGTCTAACTTGTCTTCGTTTTGTTGCAGTTTTTCAACAATATTATCGGTCATCGCCACGAGCCCTTCATCGCCCTCTAAATAAGGGGTGCTGACAGCAACCAAATTAATCTGCTTATAGTTTCCGTTAAGCGCAAGCAGTTGATTTACCAAGTTGCTTGAAGATGGATACATTGAGTGAATTAGCCCAATGGTTAAAGGCTTATTTTGATCAGAGGCTCTAAGCACCCCTTCCAGCATATCCAGTTTCACTTTTGCGTCGAGTACGTGTGACTCACCCGTTATATTGCGATCGCTGCTTGCGCCGATAACCGGCACAATACCTTCTTCAACTGGTGAAGAAACCGCCATAAAGAGTTTTGGAACTTCAAGAAATTCGCTAGACGCATTAAGCGCCCGGGTAGCGAGCGTAGCGACAGACACCATTAAATCGGGGGTAGGCTCTTTAGCTAAATCGGCGAGTATTGCCTTGGCGCGAAGCTCGGAGCCCTCTGCGTCGTAGGCCGTCACGTTAATGTCATGGTTGGGCATAATACGGGCCAACTCTTTTTCAAACGCAATGCGTGACTCGGTTACAATAGGAACGGGCAAAGTCTCAATTATAACAACGTTATACACTTCTTTTGCCAGCACTAAGCCAGTGCTCAGCGACAATGAAAAAAAAGCATATAAAGTGAAAGCTATGATCCTTGTCATTCTCTACGACCTGCTATAACTACCCGAGAAATTAATACTAAAGTAGTATCATAAGGTTATTCGACAGCAATGCATAGAAGAAGTTATAGCCAATTATTCTGAACTGGTGATATCACGTCCTAGCCAGCTAACTCCGCAAAAGTCTTAACGCTAAGCAATCGAGCATTTATGTCGTAAATAGGCATAGACACGATAATTTCATCAATTTGTGTCGCTTCTATAAACTTGTTGAGCTTTGTTTTTACCGTTTCCTTTGAGCCTACTAACGCATATCTCAATACACTTGATAGCATAGCTTCATCCGTCGCCGTGCAATACTCGTTGAAGTTATGCATAGGCTTGGCAAACGGCTTGTTAAGGCCACGTCGCATGTTCATAAATTGCTGTTTTACCGACGTGAATAGCCATTCCGCCTCCTCGTCAGTTTCAGCAATCACCACCATTACACCTGCCATGGCCTTTGGTGCTGATAATTGGGACGAAGGTTTAAACATGTTGCGATACACGTGGAGGGCATCAAATAAGGCATCGGGCGCAAAGTGGGAAGCAAATGAATAAGGCAGCCCCATTTTTGCCGCCACCTGTGCACTGTATAGGCTTGAGCCAAGTAACCATAAAGGCACGTGGGTATTCGCTCCAGGCACTGCAACAATTGGCTGCCCTTCTTCCGGGGTACCAAGGTAATGCTGAAGTTCCCGAATATCTTCTGGATAGCTATCTACATCGCTCTGTAGGTTACGACGAAGCGCTCGTGCAGTTGCCATATCAGTACCTGGTGCGCGACCTAGTCCAAGCTCTATCCGATTGGGAAATAATTCAGCCAAGGTGCCAAATTGTTCAGCAATGACCAAAGGCGAATGGTTAGGCAGCATAATGCCACCGGCACCCACTTTGATAGTAGAGGTAGCATTAGCAATATGCGTTAACACTACCGAGGTCGCTGAACTGGCTACACCTTGCATACCGTGGTGCTCGGCTAACCACACTCGTTCATAACCACTACGCTCAGCTTCCTTAGCCATCAGCGTTGAGTTATTTAATGCGTCTTTTACGCCAAAACCTTCTGAAATAGGCGCTAAATCTAGCAGTGAGTACGGAATAGCCATGGTGCCTCGCTAACGTGTTAAATCTTTAGAAGAGTTACATATGAACCCAGCGGCTGATTTACAACCATTTACATAAGTGAAGTAAGCTGAATTGGGAAGCGATTGCGACGAAAGGATAAAAAGCTAAGCTAAAAGGACGTATACAAACTTAAGCATGAAAAGCAAAAAGGCCTGATTTCGACATATTATCGATATCAAGCCTTTTCAATCATTTGCATATGAGCCCAGCTATAAAAAATTAAATTAAGAGTTGAAGGCTCACGCTTTTTTTAGAAAGTGCTCAAACTTAGCGCTATTCCACTGTAACTGACTTTGCCAAGTTTCTAGGCTGGTCAACGTCGGTGCCCTTAATTAACGCCACATAGTAGCTCAATAGCTGTAGCGGCAAGGTATAAATGATAGGTGCAATAGCCGCTTCGCAGTGCGGTACGTCAATAACGCGCATGGTTTCATCCCCTGCAAACGCCGCATCTTTGTCAGCAAATACATACATGATACCGCCACGTGCGCGCACTTCTTCAACGTTCGATTTAAGTTTTTCAAGCAATTCGTTATTCGGCGCCACAACAATAACTGGCATTTCGTCGTCAATTAGCGCAAGAGGGCCGTGCTTCAATTCACCTGAGGCATAGGCTTCAGCGTGAATGTAAGAAATCTCTTTAAGTTTTAGCGCGCCTTCCATAGCAATGGGATATTGGTCGCCACGACCTAAGAACAAGCTGTGGTTTTTGTCTGCAAACTCTTCCGCTAAATCTTCGATACCGCCTGTAATAGCTAGGGTCTCTTCAAGTTTGGCAGGCAAACTGTGAAGTGCAGAAACAATGGCCTTGCAGTCGGACTCGGTCATGCCGTTTTCTTTGCCCAATGCAAGGGTTAGCATAAGGAAAGCAGCAAGCTGTGTAGTAAAGGCTTTAGTAGATGCCACGCCTATTTCTGCGCCCGCGCGAGTCATAAATGCTAGGTCAGATTCGCGTACTAATGACGAGCCCTGAACATTACATATGGTCAAACTAGACATATAGCCCAACTCTTTCGCTAAGCGAAGTGCGGCTAATGTATCGGCTGTCTCGCCTGATTGAGAAATAGTAATAAGTAGGCTGTTTGGGTGCACTACCGATTTGCGGTAACGAAACTCTGATGCAATTTCTACGTTACACGACACATTGGCGTACTGCTCTAACCAATAGCGCGCCGTCATACCTGCGTGGTAGCTAGTCCCGCAGGCAATGATTTGAACGTGTTTAACCTTTTTAAATATTTCGTCAGCACCTTTTCCAAATACATCAGAGGTAAGTCCGTTTTCATCAATACGGTCTTTTAATGCGTTGCGCACAACCGTTGGCTGCTCGTGAATTTCCTTAAGCATGTAATGGCGGTAACCCGCCTTGTCACCCGCGTCGTGCTCGATGTTCGATTCAATGATTTCGCGCTCAACGGCGTTGCCGCCTTTATCGAATATTTTAACGTCTCTACGCGTAATCTCAGCTACATCACCTTCTTCCAAAAAGATAAAACGGCGTGTTACCGGCAATAATGCCATTTGGTCCGAAGCAATAAAGTTTTCGCCAAGACCTAAACCAATTACAAGCGGGCTTCCAGAACGTGCAACCACTACGCGGCTAGGGTCTTCTTTATCCATAATAACTGTGCCGTAAGCACCGTGGAATGTCTTAACCGCACTTTGTACTGCGTCTAAGAGTGTACTTCCCGATTTAAGCTCTTCATGCACCGTATGCGCAATAGTTTCAGTGTCGGTGTCGCTGGTGAAGGTGTAGCCTTTTTCTTTTAGTTGTGCTTTTAAACTTACGTAGTTTTCAATAATGCCGTTGTGAACCACGGCCACGCGCTCGGCAGAGAAGTGTGGGTGAGCGTTTGCTTCAGTTACACCACCATGGGTCGCCCAACGGGTGTGTGCAATACCGGTTGTTCCCAAAGCTTCGCCTGCTGCTACCGCATCAGCAAGCTCTTGCACTTTGCCTGTACGGCGAATACGCGTCAGCGTACCATCGTTTTGAAGCAGCGCCACACCGGCTGAATCATAGCCGCGATACTCGAGTCTTTTTAAACCCTCTAAAAGAATTTCTACCACGTTACGTTCAGCAACTGCGCCAACAATTCCACACATAATTATTCTCCACTCGGCGCTGCAATAAGCACGGTCACGCCCTGATTTTCAATATTAAGTTTGTCTTCATCACTAATGCCTTCATCGGTGATCAAAACAGAAATGTTTTTCCAGCTCAGCTCTAGATTAGGCATTTTATGGGTTAGTTTTTTTGAGCTGGCTAATACCACCACCTTACTGGCCGCCGCGGCCATCGCGCGAGTAACACCTATTAGCTCGTTAAAAGTGGTAGTGCCTCTGTCTACATCTATGCCCGCAGCGCCAATAAACGCAATATCAAAACTATAGGCGCTAACTAACTGTTCAGCCATGGCTCCCTGAAAAGACTGAGACTGTGCATCCCAGGTTCCACCTACCATTAGGACAGTAGGTTCATTCTCGCACTGGGTAAGAAAATTGGCAGTAGACAGGGTATTGGTCATCACCACTAAGTCATCGATATTTGATAAATGGGACAACACTGTTGCGGTTGTAGAGCCGCAATCTATAACTAACTTGTTGCCTGGTTTCACCAAGCTTACTGCGAGTTGGCCTATAGCATTGATTGCTGGACTAGCAGTTGAATTAGTGAAAGGATCATTGGCGATAAGTTGAGATGATCCAGCATTTGAGTTCGTAATGGATGGCACAGGCACTGCGCCACCAAACTGTCGAATCAGTAAACCTTGCTGCGAAAGAGCCGCGAGATCTTTTCGAATGGTCACTTCAGACGTAGCAAAACGCACGGCCAAATCTTCAACTTGTGATTGGCCATGTTCTGTTACCCACGCCACTATCTGCTGGCGGCGCTGTTCGACTGATTTACTGCTTTTCAATACAACCCCGATGCTTGTGCGGGCTACTTATTTAGCCTTCCTGTTAGCGTTGCCCTAATTGTGCAAAAGCTAAGGAAAAGGTTTGCAAAATAGTCCACAAAGAGCTTTCTATTCTCAACTCATAACTTTCAAAACGAAAGATTAAAATTTTAAAGTGAAAGAATCGTAAGTTAAATTGAAATATTGGTCAAGGTAATTGTTTAATTAAACGTCAGCGATGCCTTTTGGGCACTCGCTTTTATGGCTAGCTCAATGACTTTGATAACAGGTACTACCGTACTCGCGTCTGCGGGTGAGAACTTACCGTCTTCAATAGCGTGAGCAAGGCGATTGAAAAACGTCAGGTATTCGCCTTTAAGTGTTGTAACCGTCTCTTCAATTAGCTGGCCGCTTTCATTGGCAACAACTAGCACGCCATGCTCGTTATCTTTTGTAATCGCCCAGTGTTTATCGTCAAAGGATAGCTCTGCACGCAATTGGTCTTCTTGCGGATCTAAATAGAATTTTCGAAAGCTGCCTTTTGTACCTTGCAAATCGTAACGCAGTGTTGCCCCCGCCTGGAAAGCTGAGCTACCTAGCTTCACAACTTTGTCACTGTAATGAAGCGTTACATCGAATGTATCATCTGATTGCCCGTTTTCGCGCAATGTCTGTATGCTTGCCGACACTTCTTTCGGCTCGCCAAAAAGCTGCAGAGCTTGGTCGATTAAGTGGGGGCCCAAATCCCAGAAAATACCGCTGCCAGGCCCCGAATTTTCACGCCACCTGTTGCGTGGAATAGGGCGAAAACGATCAAAACGACTTTCAAGACGTTTAATTTCACCAAGACGTCCATCATCAATTAGCTTTTTAATAGTAAGAAAGTCACCATCAAAGCGCCTGTTATGATACACACACAGCTGTTTATTCTGCGTGTTAGCAAGGTCAACCAAGGCTTCAGCTTCTTCACTATTTAATGTGAAGGGTTTTTCTACCAACACATGACAACTGTGCACTAACGCCACCCTCGCTTGCTGGCCATGAAGATGATTAGGTGTGGTAATGATCACTAAATCAACATCGTGAATTTTTAATGCTTCTTCTAACGAACTGTAGACTTCTGCGTGGGGCAACACTGCTTGAACCGCATCCGGCTTTGATGAAATAACCACATCGATAGAAAACTGTGGCAGATAATTGAGAAAGGGTAGATGAAAGGTGGTTGCAGAAAATCCAAAGCCAACCAGTAAAGTAGATATCATTGCAGCTCCATGTGAGATTTTAAGGTAAGTGAATACACACTATAAAAAAGATAGAGTGATACATCAGCCAGAGGTTCACTATTTCTCATCACCGCACTTGTGAAAACTAGAGGGAACGATAGTTTTGACTGAATTGCGGGCTAAACCAGTTTGCTTTTAAATAACACTGCTGGGGAAATGGGCTAACAGAATGTTTTGTACTTCTGTTAAGCCCATTAAAAAGCGAGGGGGCTTTTATTTTTTCGTCGGACGCGGCCAGTTCGGAATATTGCGCTGTTTACCACGTGCAACAGCCAAAGCGTCTTCGTCTACCGTTGAGGTGATGACCGACCCCGCCCCCACTGTTGCTCCTTTGCCAATGTTTACAGGTGCTACGAGTGACGAGTTCGAGCCGATGAAAGCATTTTCACCGATCACTGTCTTTGATTTGTTCACGCCATCATAGTTACAGGTGATGGTACCTGCACCGATATTAGCTTTAGCACCTACTTCGGCATCGCCCAAATAGGTCAGGTGGTTAGCTTTTGCGCCTTCACCTAATACCGCTTTTTTCATTTCAACAAAGTTGCCCACTTTGGCATTTTTTTGCATAACGGCGCCTGGTCGTAGTCTGGCGTATGGCCCTACTGTGCACCCCTCTCCAACGTCCGCTTCTTCAACTATAGAATTTGGCTCTATAACAGCGTTATCGGCGATAGTGCAGTTGCGTAGAATACAATTAGCGCCAATGATGACGTTGTTGCCAAGGGTTACCTTACCTTCAACAATAACGTTCACGTCTATAACAACATCGTTGCCGTTATCTAACTGCCCGCGCAAATCAAAACGAGCAGGATCTAAGAGTGTTACACCATTAGTCATTAATTCGTCAGCTTGGCGACGTTGAAGTGCGCGTTCCAGGTTTGCCAACTGTAACCGGTTGTTCACACCTTCCACTTCAACTGCAGATTGAGGCTGAGCAGACTGGATACGCTTGCCTTCTGATGCTGCCATTGCAATTACGTCGGTGAGGTAGTACTCGCCTTGCGCGTTATCATTGCTTAACTTACCCAACCAGCGCTTAAGATCAGCGCCAGACATCATCATCATGCCGGTGTTTATTTCTTTGATTTCACGCTGAGCATCAGTGGCGTCTTTGTGCTCGACTATCGCGGTAATATTGTCATTTTCGCGAATAATGCGGCCCATGCCTGTGGGATCATCTAAGTTCACGGTGAGCAGCGCTAAATCGCAGTTTTCTTTTACAGCCTTCAACGCACTCAGGGTTTCTTCCCGAATTAGTGGTGCATCTCCCACAAGAATCAATACATCTTCATTGTCTTTGATATGCGGCGCCGCTTGCTGCACTGCATGGCCTGTTCCTAACTGCTCGGCCTGCAAGCACCAGTTCAGATTCTCCTCAACGACCGTTGCCTTTAGCTGGTCGCCTCCATGACCGTATACTAAATGAATGTTATCAGCGCCGAGCGACTTAACCGTATTAATAATGCGCTGTACCATAGGTACGCCGCCTACCTTGTGTAAAACCTTAGGTAACGAAGACTTCATGCGAGTACCTTTACCCGCCGCTAAAACAACCACTGAGAAAGCCATATAATTCTTTATTTCGCAAAGAGAATGAAAACGGCGCTTAGTGTAGCTAAGCTAAAATAAGAAGTCAGCGACTGATTAAGAAAATAACTTTACAGGCACCATAGGATTGCACTCAGGTGCTTCGTTATTTAGTCTAAACTTACGGTGAGCCACCTAGTAGTTCATAATTGCAACGGGTATACTCACACTCTTAGGTAAGGTTCAGTCAGGCAAGGGAGCATGCGCAGTCTGTGAACACATTTCGTACACTACATAGAAGTATTTTGGTGTTATTTGCGGTAGTGGTTATCGCAATAGTAACACTTGTCCATTTCAGTATTTCAAAAATTGTTGCCGAGCAAAGCCGCGCGCAACAGCAGTCGTTGTCGCCTGCAATTTCATTAATTGTAGAGCAATTGCTGAAACCTCTGCACATATCAGACGCCCTTGGTCACTCTACCGAATTGGTAGAGCTTATGAATGGGGAAACCATTGATAGAGACGCAGTGTTTAAAACATTAGACCGCCTGGAAAATGAATTTGGTTTATCGTTTTTTATCGCTACGGAAGCAGATAGAAAGCAGTACAATTCAGACGGTAGCATTATCAATCTTATTGAAGGTGAAGTTAGCTGGTATTTTAAATATCGCGACTACCCTGCTGATGCAGTGGCCGACATAGGAAAGTGGGAAGACACTCACTTTTACATCGATATAAAAATTCACGATGAAGATGGCAGATTCTTAGGCTTTTTCGGCGTGGGGAAAAGTTTACGTAGCTTTATTGAAATATTCGATACTTACAAGCAAGAGTATGGCTATGACTTTTTGTTCGTTGACGGTCAGGGAGACATTATGTTGTCATCCGACCCTAGCCTAATCGCCTCCTATTCAGACTTTACTAATTTATCTGAATTACCTTGGTATGCGAGCCTTCCTCTTGTTATTCAAAATGAACAAGCCTTAAATAATAAGCTCGTCACTATCGACCAAAAAGATTTCCTTATTGCAGAGGTAAAACTCAACCAGTTTGGGTGGACCGTATTTCTATTAAGTCCACTTGAAGATCGCCAGGCAGAAATTTCTCAAGCCTTTATTTTCAGTGTAGTTACCTTATTGGTTGTTGTATTTTCATTATTCTTGCTGATTTACAACTTGCTCTATTACTTTAGAAAAGACATGCAGCCAGATCTGGTAGTCCGCAACAACAATCGCCTGCCAGAAAAAGACAACTTACAGCTTATCTATAAAACCCTGTTAGCTGAGCACAAGTCATTGAGCGTAATGCTGATCAGCGTTGATGAATTTTCAGATATTATTGATGCGCATGGACGCAGCGTAGGCGATGATATTCTCGACAAGATAGTTTCTTACTTGGCAGAACATTTAAGAGAACAGGATATATTAGGCAGGTGGAGCAGCGCTGAGTTTCTTATTTTACTGCCGCAAACAGGTCCTCATGTGGCGTTTGATATAGCTCAAAACCTTCGCCACGGCATAGCAACACTGCCACCACTGCAAGAATTACCTGAACTCGTGATAACTGCGTCTATCGGCCTTTCCTTTACCGCGTCACCCCGGGCTATGCACGAGGTCACGGCTCATGCCGAAGACGCGCTGTATCAGGCAAAACGCGACGGAAGCAATTTAGTAAGAATGCAACTCATCGACTAGCTCACGCAGGCTTAACTTTAAGGCGTTTTCGTTTGAGGACGCCTGTTGTTAATGCGACGCCAAATAAAATCATTAAACCGCCCACAATGGTCTGCAAAGACAGATGTTCTTGTAAAAAAAGTACGCCCCAGATAATGCCAAATAGCGGTACTAAGTAAGCCACCGTAATGGCTTTGGCTGGGCCAATGTCGGCAATAAGTTTAAAGTATAAAATATAGGCAATGCCTGTTCCACCAACCGCCAATGCTACGGCATTCATCCACGCATTAGCGCTTGGCATAGCTTCAGGTAGGGTAGCTAGTGCAAAAGGCGCGAGCATTACGCTGGCCATGGCCTGACTTCCCGTTGCCACCACTAAAGGTTTTACCCCTTGCAGCCATTTTTTCATCATACAAGCCGCAATACCGTATCCTGTGGTAGCGAGGAGTGCGGTAAGAATAGGTAGAAAGCTGACTTCTCCCTCGCCTAGCTTTTGCTGGCTGATCACAGTAACACCAATAAACCCCACAAAAAGGCCAGCTATTGCTGATTTATTCAGTTTGTCACCAAGCCAAAGCCACGCCACAATTGCGCCAAACATAGGCGCTGTAGCATTCAATATAGCGTTTACGCCAGCCTCTAAATGAAGGCTGCTGTAATTGAATAACACGAAGGGAACGGCGGTATTTGCCATCCCCACAAGCGCTATGGCAAACCAGTGGTGCTTAATCTCTCGAACCGAACCCCGTATCAATAGTAAAGGTAATAACACCGCTGTTGCTAGTAGGGTACGTATTGCCACCAACACATAAATGCCAAACTCTGGCGCTGCAACGCGCATAAAAATAAATGAGCCGCCCCAAATCCCAGCTAATACTAAAAGCGAGATAATGTCTCTTACTGCCATTCTTTTATCACCATTCTCTTATGACCAGAGCACCCCTTGGGCCCCTTCTAAATTCAATAAGTATTGCTTTCGCGGTAGGCCACCTGCGTAGCCGGTTAGGGTTTTGTTGCTACCAATTATACGATGGCAAGGCACTATAATCGCAATAGGATTGCGACCATTTGCCATACCAACGGCACGCACCGCTTTCGGATTACCTATGGCATTCGCAATATCTAGATAACTGGCTGTTTCCCCATAAGGTACTGACTGTAGCGCCTTCCACACTGAATGCTGAAAACGGGTTCCGTCAGGAGCCAGAGGCAAGTCAAACTCACGTAACCTCTTTTCAAAATAAGCGTTAAGTTGCTTACATGCCTCTTTCGTTATGGCGTTACTATTCTCTTCGGTGCCGCACGCCACATCTTCGTCTTTATGTGGCGCTACAAATTGAACGTCGGTTATCCCCGAGTTGTTGGCATCTACTCTAATCAGCCCTTCGGGACTGCTTACAAAACTTGTAAATATCATAATTGTAATTCTTTTTGCTGGTTACTTAGTTGCCACAATTGAAGGGTTAAATAACTGCGCCATGGCGCCGCTTTATCCGGTTCTATTGGATACTGAGCTGCCATTTTACGTACGATCAGATCACCATTGAGATAAATATCAGGGTTTCGCTCACCCCGCATTTTTAAATAATCGAGAGTCCATTGCCCAACGCCCTTGATTGCTAGTATCGCTTCGTGGCTTGGGTTATTGCCGTCTAAAAATAAACCTGCGAAGTGGCGCACCGCTTCTTTTCTCGCTTTCGGCATGCGTAAAAATTCAAGGCTATTAGTTGCCACTGCTTCTGGTGTGGGAAAGCAATAGCTTTTTTGCCTGTTCATGTTTTGATCTATCGAGAACACGTTATCAGGTGCTTTGCTGCCGAGTTTATGGCAGAGCAACGTCACTTGCCCAATGGCGGCTTTAACACTGACCTGCTGCCCTACTATAGCGCGACAGCCACTTTCAAACACGCTCCAGGCGCTAGGTAAACGCAAACCTTCTGTTAATAAGTGATCAGGCAAACCGGCTTGCAAAAGGCTTTCCTCAATGAGTAATGGGTCGGCATGTAGGTCTAACACCATCTTTATATTGTCGATTATTCTATAAAGACAGTTCAAATCCGACATGTCGATTTGAACCTCAAAGCCATGTCGCGCTGAGATATGCTCGGCTTTGAAGGCACCGATTTTCCCGTTTTCAGGAAAATATCGCGCATAGCTATTTTCAGTTACCTTCTCTACTCCCTCCACTGCTCGGGCAGCTAAAAACCCTCTGACATAGGGCCAGTTATAAGGAGGCCGATAAGAAAGAAACAACGTTATATTTTTTTGTGTAGTCACTCTCTTTTTTCTCAATTGCGTTGGTGAAGTATTACAGTATTGCTCTACTGAACGCTGTAATTGTCTAAGCGATTGAAAGCCTGCTGTCACTGCCACGTCAGTCATAGACAGTTGAGTTTGCTGTATTAGCTGCTTTGCAAACAAAGCGCGCTGCATATTCTGAAACTGTTTAGGAGAGATACCGATAGCACTAACCACAAGTTTGTTGAGATAGCGCTCACTAATGCCAAGGCGGGAAGCTATTTCAGCCACAGGTTGAATTGGTATTGATGACAACAGCGACAACGAACGAGTTATCGTGGCTCCTACCCCTTTCCAAGCGGGCGAATTTAGCGCGCTATCTGGCCTGCAACGAAAGCAAGGGCGATATCCTTCTTTCATCGCCTGCGTGGCATATTGATAGTAGGTGACGTTCTCTTCAAGGGGTAAACGTGCGGGGCAGATAGGTCTGCAAAAAATGCCGGTTGTTTTTACTGCAACAAAAAAGCGGCCATCAAAGCGAGGATCGCGACTAAGCCTGGCTTTCGAAAAAACACTTTCGCCTAACAGGGGTTTTATTGGAGCAGCACTGTCTGCCATAAACTTGCCACGTGTTGTTACAGGTTAGTGAATGCAGATAAGTGTATCGTCAATTAACAGCTTAAGTGCGACAAAATCAGAACTCAATAAAAACGAAATATTGACCACCAATAGCGACATTTGATCATTAGAGCGGCTAAACGCATAATAACACGACAATAATAATGAGCGCCTGATGGATTTCGTTTTAGACCGCAGGCATAACGAGTGACTGTATGCTGAACTCTCTGCGCTTCTTGATGCTGCGCCTATCTCAATGCTGGTTAGTAGCTATGCTACTGGTTACTTCACAAAATGTAACCGCTGACTGGCTGGACGATTACGCTAGCTTTGTGCAAAAAGAAGCCGCCAAATACAATGTGCCAGGTTATGCTTTTGTTTTTTATGAGCAGGGTAAAGCCCCGCGTGTTTATGTATATGGGAAGACTCAAAAGAAAGGAGGCGAGAAGGTAACACAAGATACCGTATTTCGTTTAGCCTCTGTCTCAAAGACGTTTACGGCATTACTTTCGGCAAAGCTTGTTGAAAAAAAGCAGCTAAGCTGGGAGACGCCCATCTCCACATTGCTACCGGATATTCCTTTCAAAGGAAAAGGCATGGGGGCACTACAACTACAGCATATCGTTGGTCAGTCTAGTGGCTTCATGCCAAACGCTTACGATAACCTTATAGAAGCAGACTACTCACTAGAGCGGGTTCTCAAGTCATTAGGTGAACTTGAACCTCTATGCAAACCAGGTGAATGCTATACTTATCAAAACGCCCTATTTGGTGCACTAGAGTATTACTTTAGCAACAACAACACCTCCTATTCTCGTCAACTTCAAGCCAACTTGTTTGCGCCGCTAGGGATGAAAACCGCAAGCGTAGGGAAAGGTGGGTTACTGGCCTCAGACTCTTGGGCTCATCCTCATATCGCCATTGCTAGAAATAAATGGCGTGAAGGTAAAGTGGAAAGCAACTATTACCGGTTTTCTCCGGCGGCAGGCGTCAATGCCAGCATTTCAGACATGACCATATATTTGCAGGCATTGCTTGGAGAGTTCCCTACCGTTATTTCTGAAGAGATGATCGACTATGTCACCACCGAACGAGTTAAGACAAAAAGGGAAACCTACAGACGAGGCTGGCGAGGGATGATTGATGATGCTCACTATGGATTGGGCTGGCGTGTTTATGACTTAAATGGCGTGAAGCTCAATTACCATGGTGGCTGGGTAAAGGGTTACCGCGCCGACGTAGCATTTTCACCTGAACACAAAGTCGGTTACGTAATGCTAATGAATGCAGAGTCTAATATGATTAACTCAACCACTGCTGAGCTATGGAAACGCTATTTGAAAAAAGCCGACACAGATAAGTAATATCGGTATCGGCTCAATAAGTCTGTTAACCATTTACGCATTAACAGACCAAGCTTTATTCTCGCTACGATTACTGCTTAAGGTAAGTGTAACCAGCTAAACAATTTTCGTAGAAGTCAGTCCATCGTACCCCTTCACGAGGGTTCAACTTTCCATCCCACACTTGCTTGTCGATTAAGCGTTTTACGTCTGACGCCATTGCTCGCGGGTTGTACTGCATGATGTTCAATACATCTTCTACCGACGAGCCTTTCACTACTTCTTCTATATAAAAGTCTTCTGGGTCGTCATCATAGCTGTAAATATGCACTTCGTTTAAACGACCGAATAAGTTGTGCATATCACCCATTACGTCTTGATACGCACCTGTCAAGAAAAGCCCCACATAGTATGGTTCGTCTTTTTTGAGTGGATGCATAGGCAGCACGTCAGTAATTTCGCGACCAATGGTGAACTGGTCAATTTTGCCGTCACTGTCACAGGTAATATCCACCAAAGAGCAGTTAATCGTTGGCTCTTCATTCATGCGCGTTAGCGGCACTACAGGTAGAAGCTGGTCGATAGCCCATGTATCCGCGGCCGACTGAAACACAGAGAAGTTACACAAATACTGAGACGACAGGCTGTAGTCTAGTTCTTGTAGTTCTTCTGGCACGTATTCTTCGTTGCGATACCACTGCTGTAACCGACCCATAATTTGCCAGTAAAGGGTTTCGATTTTACCCAGCTCTTCAAGTGACAGCACGCGAAGCTTGAACGCATCGAGCGCTTGCTCTTTATACTGAGACGCGTCGTTGTAAATTTCATGCATGTTCGTTTGTTCATCAAACGTATCAGCCAGTTCACGCATGTTTTTCAGGAAAAAGTGCTCACCCTCTGTCGCAGACGTATCCATGTGAGACGCATTAGATTTAATCTCACCCACAATCTCAGTAATAACACAGCTATGATGCGCAGTGATGGCCCGACCGCTCTCACTCACAAGGTGTGGATGTGGTACGCCTTCTAAATCACACATTTCTTTCATACCGTAGACCACATCTGCTACATATTCTTGCATGCTGTAGTTACGGGAAGACTCGTTAGTAGAGTTACTGCCGTCGTAGTCGATACCTAAACCACCACCAACATCAACATAATCTAACTCGAAGCCCATTTTGTGAAGGTCGGCGTAAATTCGTGCACCTTCGGTTACCGCTTCTTTTACCGCGCGAATGTCGGTCAACTGGCTGCCGATATGGAAGTGAAGTAACTTCAGGCAGTGCGCCATGCCTTGCTCTTCAAGATAGCGGGCTGCGTTGATGATCTCAGTAATTGTTAATCCAAATTTCGCACGTTCGCCACCAGAACTTTCCCATTTACCACGACCTTTCACCGTCATTTTAGAGCGCACGCCAATAATAGGGTCGATTTCTAGCTCTTTAGCTATTTTTACCAATAAAAGAAGCTCTGTGTACTTCTCTACAACCACGACAACACGGCGGCCAAGCTTTCTGCCTAATAGCGCAAGACGCATTACTTCATCGTCTTTATAGCCATTTAAAATAGTCAGCGACTCTTCATTTGTGTTCATAGCAAGCACGGTAAGCAGCTCGGCTTTTGAACCCGCTTCTAAACCGTAGTTAAAAGGTTTACCGGCATCGACGATTTCTTCAACGACTTCACGCATTTGGTTAACTTTAACCGGGTATACGCCTTGATATTGGCCCTGGTATTCAGCTTCTTCGATAGAACTTCTAAATGCTTTATTTAAGCCTGCAACTTGCGAACGCAATATATCGTGGAAACGAACAACGACTGGAAATTGAACGCCTTCTTTACGGATATCTTCAATCACCGAATTAAAGTCGATTTGAATGCTAGGATCTTCAGGAACAGGGGTTATATGGACGTTACCGTTTTTACCAATTTGAAAGTAGCCACCACCCCATTTAGACACGCCATAGACGCGCTCTGCTTCTTCGATGCTCCAATCTGACAATTTATTCACCTGTTTGTAAGTGGGCTAGGCTAATACCTAGCAGAGAAAGTGCGAAAATAGGCTGCGTATTATAGACAACACAGAACTGAACGCGATAGTAGTTGCGACGTAAAATATCTATTGTCGCGACTAATTTTGTTAATCGAACATTCGCGTTTAAACGCCTATCCATGTTCGAATATACTCAATAGCCATGTCATCAGCTTTATCCTCACAATGGGTGATAAAATCCGAGACGTTGTGAGTACGTATAAGTGTAAACCCCAGTTTAGTCGAAGACGAATTAAAAAACTTTTGAGCGATATGCTCTGCGTCTGTTTCTTCATTCTCTAACCACAGCTCACTTAGCTGGTTCCGCCTGTCTAGGGTTATGGATGATTTAATTTGATTAAAATTATCTGATTTAGGAATTTGCCAGCCGCGCATGTCTACAAATAAATGAAAAGGCTTACCTTGCCGCGCTTTTAAGCTTTCGGAGAGTTTGCCTAGATATTGAATATTGGTAGACATCGTCCACTTGCCGCGAAGGGTTACCAACATACAATTTCTGAACAGCTCTATGTGAAAGGGCGCTATATGCATCTATTCGTAAATCTCTTTGACTCTGTTAATGATTTTGGTAGTTCTAAAATAATATATTAGAGATGAAAGGTGTGGATCTCAAATAAAGACGGGCTCTTACAGTTAAATTTAATACTCTTTTCAAAAAGAAAAGACCTGTGTTTAAACAGGCCTTTTAAATCCGCTTACTAGTGTTGTAAAAACTTAGTTCTAGTCGTCGCCAAACTCTCGAATAATACTATTAATGGTGTCTTTTGCGTCACCTAGTACCATACGCGTATTGTCTTTGAAGAATAGGGGGTTATCTACACCTGCAAAACCAGCATTTGCAGAGCGCTTAAGCACAAAGACTGTTTTCGCACGATAAGCCTCAATAACCGGCATACCGTAGATAGGGCTACCTTTCATCTCTTTGGCCGCAGGATTAACGACGTCATTGGCGCCAATAACAATAACCACATCATAGTTTTCCATACGAGGGTTAACATCATCCATTTCGTACAATTGGTCGTATGGGACATCAGCTTCTGCCAGCAGCACGTTCATGTGCCCCGGCATGCGCCCCGCCACTGCGTGGATAGCATAATCAACCGTACAGCCGTTTTCTTCTAGCAGTGACTGAAGTTCTCTTACTGCATGCTGTGCTTGCGCAACCGCCATACCGTAACCGGGCACCACCAGGACTGCTTGCGCTGCTTCTAATACATAAAATGCATCTTGCGCTGACAGTATTTTGATTTCGCCCTCTATTTTTTCACCCGCTTCTACCGGCTTCGCAAAGCCAGACAAAAGCACGTTCATCAGTGAGCGGTTCATGGCCTTACACATAATGTTGGTAAGTATAAGCCCTGAAGCGCCAACCAATAAGCCAGTTACAATCAGTATAGTATTGCCAGTGGCAAGCCCTGCAGCAGACGCTGCTACACCTGAATAACTGTTTAGTAGTGCGATAACCACCGGCATGTCTGCGCCACCGATTGAAATAGTAGCCCACAAGCCAAAGCTTAAAGACAACGCTATTGCACAGTATATCCAAAGTGGATTGCTTGGGTCAGTGGTAAAGAAGTAGCCAATGACCACCATCCCAATTATGTGCAAAATGCTAAGCTCGCGAAGCCCTGTGAAAATAACCGCTTTCGAGCTCATTTTTCCTGACAGTTTACCCCAGGCAACAACCGAGCCTGAAAACGTAATACCGCCTACTAAAATAGTGAAAAACAGTGTTATAAAAGTAAATGCACTTTCTGTTTTAAGGGTAATTAGGCTCATACCGGCTAATGTTGCCCACCCCAAAAGCAAAGATGCTGCACCACCAAAACCGTTAAACAACGACACCATCTCTGGCATTGCTGTCATTTCAACGGTTTTGGCCTTCCATGCGCCAAACGCACCGCCGATAACAAAACCCAAAAGGATGTAGTGATAGCTAATAATCTGCTGATCAAGCAGAGTTACCACTACGGCTATCAGCATACCGATAGCTGATATAAAGTTACCTTTTTTCGCCGTATCTGGATGACTAAGTAGTTTGAGTCCAAGAATAAATAGTGCTGCTGCTACTACGTACGCAAGGTTTATTACGGTTACGATATCACTCACTTGCGTACTCCTTATTTATCTTTTTTCTTGAACATACCGAGCATACGGTCGGTAACGAGATAACCGCCAACGACATTAATACTTGCCAGCGCGACCGCAGCAGTACCTAAAATGGTGGTCAGTAAATTGTTATCGCTACCCGAAGCAACCAACGCTCCCACTAGCGTAATGCCCGATATCGCATTGGAACCAGACATCAAGGGCGTGTGTAACGTGGCAGGTACTTTTCGAATTAATTCAAAGCCTAAAAAAGCCGCCAACAATACGATGAAAAGTAAGTAGATGATTTCCATAATTAGGCTCCCTTGTATGCGTTGTTAAGCATCTCGTTGATAATCTTTCCATCGTGAGTAATCACACAGCCGGCAAGAATGTCGTCTTCTAAGTTCAAACCAAAGCTTTTGGTTTCATCATCAAAGAATTCATCAACCAAATTATAGATATTGTTGGCATACATATCGGTTGCAGCTCTGGCAACAAACTGACTCCAGTTGCCGTTACCAATAACGGTCACACCACTAATTTCAACGGTTTCGCCAGCCACAGAGCCCTCTACGTTTCCGCCCGATGTTGCAGCCATATCAACTACCACACTGCCTGGCTTCATGAGTGCTAGCGTGTCTTTCGAAATAAGTACCGGTGGTTTGCGACCAAATAGCTGTGCCGTAGTAATAACGATGTCAGAGTCGGCTATAGCGTCGCGCTGTGCTTCTTGCTGCTTCGCTTTTTGCTCGTCGGTAAGTTCTTTCGCGTAACCATCTTTAGTTTGACCGGTTTCGCCAATATCAATTTTTAAAAATTTCCCACCCAGCGACTCTACCTGCTCGGCAACAACCGCTCGGGTGTCGTAAGCAAGCACGTTTGCCCCTAAGCGCTTCGCGGTTGCAATAGCTTGTAAACCCGCTACGCCTGCGCCAATGATAAATACCTTCGCTGGTTTTATTGTTCCAGAGGGCGTCATCATCATAGGTAATATTGATGGCAGCTTGTTCGCAGCCTGCATAACCATGACATAGCCAGCAAGACTTGCTTGTGAACTTAGGGCATCCATTTTCTGAGCACGTGAAGAACGGGGGATCATTTCTACAGAAATGGCGGTTAACCCTCTCTCGGCAATAGATTCAATTAGCGGTTGCTGAAAGAAAGGGTCAAGATGGCCAACCACAACGGCCCCTTTTTTCATCAACGCCAGCTGTGCATCCGAGGGTTTATTAACCGAAACTACCATATCTGCGGTTGATAATGCTTCATTCACATCATCGATGACAGTTACACCTACATCTTCATATTCTTTATCTGAATACCCTGAGTGTAAGCCCGCCCCTGCTTCAAGTAGCAAGTTCGCACCTTTCTTTACCAGTCGCTGTGCACTACTTGGTGTAGCTGCACATCGCTTCTCCACATTATCTAGCGGATCTGGCGCTTTTGACTCATTTAAAATTATGATTTCCACACGCTTCTCCTTACATTCCGGCTATTCGAGAATGACACTTTTTGAACAGTATCAAGCCATTTTATTCACTTATGCCTAGCATTCCCTAGCGAAATTCAAAATAGAGATATCAATCTCTGTAGTGATTTCGATTTGAATAACACCTTTCCCCCGCTCAATTTTCAAGCAAAACTGCGGCAAAGCTACGCTATCAGGGCATACATCACTAGTATCTTTTGCTTACGAGTCATAACTAATATTTATATAGAGATGGCATAGGGAAGATAAATGGAGTAGATAAATTTGCATTCATTTTATGAATGAAACGAAAAGTGTGTGTTTTTTAGACAACCGTAAAGGTGAAAGATGTTTACCGTTATTCAAATAAAACAGTGCACTCTCATCACCTCGAGTCAATTAATTTAAAAAATTGTTAAATTAAATTGGGGGATTTTACAAATGGTGTCGTCTTTACAAATTGACAGCGTAATGCTGTAAGAAAAAGCCGAGTGGGGTGCACACCACAAAGCGAATTAAAATTAACGATTAGGACACACACCATCATGTACAGGAAAACAAAGCTTGCATGCTCAGTGGCAGCAGTTTTAGCATCCGCTATTTCTGCTAATAGTGCATTTGCCCAAGAGGCGCAACCCAATAATGACGTAGAAGTGATTGAGGTAAGTGGTATCCGTTCATCGGTTGCAAAATCGATGGATGTTAAACGAAGCTCAGCGGGCGTAGTCGATGCCATAAGTGCAGAAGATATCGGTGACTTTCCCGATACCAACTTAGCTGAATCACTACAACGTATTACCGGCGTATCTATTGACCGTTCTGGTGGCGAAGGTCAGCTTATTACCGTGCGTGGATTTGGTCCACAGTTCAACACGGTATTAGTAAACGGTCGCCAGATGGCGTCTGAAAACGATTCGCGCGCGTTTAGTTTTGACACAATTGCTTCTGAGTTAGTAAGCAGCCTTGACGTGCATAAAACGTCAACGGCCACAATGCAGTCTGGTGGTGTAGGCTCTACTATAAATATTAATACCGCACGTCCGTTTGCACTAAACGGCTTCAAAATGGCGGGCTCGGTAAAAGGCGTGTATGACGAAAATAGCGAAGAAACAACGCCGCAATTTTCTGGCCTCATCAGCAACACGTTCAACGACGACACCTTCGGCGTATTACTCGCCATTTCACACCAAGAGCGAGAGACTCGCCTTAACCAAGCTCAAATGGACGGTTGGCTAGAAAACGTTGGTGTGCCGAACCCTGTTACACAATCAGGCGAAGCCTGGACAGGCAATGTATTTTCGCCACGAAACTACGACCACAAAGTTACCTTTGAAGAACGTACCCGCACAAACGCTAACCTTGTATTCCAATATGCGCCTAACGACAAACTGGTTGTAACTGCTGACGCACTGTACTCAGATTTTGACGTAGAATCGGAAGCGACGTCTTACGGCCACTGGTTTACCGCACCTAACATACAGGGTGTAGGCGATGACGGCAGCTTGTTTGATGAAAACGGCAATCGCCGCAGCCCAACGGTAGACGCAAACGGTACTATTGTCGACTTATACCAAGAAGTCGGTTTGGCGACAGATATGCACGCCAAAACGTTCGACCGTTTAACCGATACCTATGCAATAGGCCTCAACTTTGATTACCAGTACTCTGATAATCTGAATTTATCGTTTGATTTAAGCCATTCAGAAGCCGAGCGCGAAGCCAATAACGGCGGCGGCGATCAACTATCACTTATTGGTTATGCCAACCGCGTACGATTCCAAGTAGATGACAACATTTTACCGGTTGCCAGCATGTTCGCCTCGCCTAATGGCAATATTTATAGCGGTCAACAAGAACTAGATGGCGCGATTGTTACAGGTCCTGACGGTTTCCCTATTTACAATCCAGCACTTACGCCTGATGGTGTTAGCAATCACCTTGATGAAGCTAACAGCCGAGCTCACGTAATGCTGCGCCGCGGATGGGCTGTAGAAGACGAAGTAAGCCAACTGCGCTTTGACGGCGAATACGTAACAGATGGCAGCGGTCTAACTGAAATTCGCTTTGGCACACAGTACAGTACCGAAACCAAATCACTCACCCGCTGGGACAATGAAGGCGTAGGTATTCACTGTACTTACTGTGGTTACCCTGACTTACCTGAGATCCCAGCAGGCAGCCAATACGTTTTTGATGCGGGCAGCGATTTCCTTTCTGACGTAAGTGGTAGCGGTCGTATGCCCACCTCTTGGCTTGCCCATGATGGCGAAGCCAACTTTGCGTTTCTAGAATCTTATTATCAAAGCGTAAATGGCGAATCTATTAGTTTTGATGCGGTACGTCGCAACAATAGCTTTGAAGTTGAAGAAGATATTCTCTCTACCTACGTAGAATTCGATTTTGAAGGCGAAGTAGCAGACATGTTCTTAAGCGCGACCGCTGGTGTGCGCTATGAGATGACAGATGTAACGGTTAACGGAACGCAGGCGCCCATAACGGGCTTAACGATTCTAGATCAAACCGAAATGCTCGCGGGTTTTGGCGACGCGCAAAGTATTGCCACAGAGTCTGATTACGACGTGCTATTGCCAAACTTCAGTGTACGTTTGGAAATTACCGACGACTTAATTGCGCGCTTTGCGGCAAGTTCAACTATTACTCGCCCCACGCTTAACAGCATGTCGCCGGTAACAGTCATTACGACCACTCGCCAAGGTGGTGACTTAACGTCCACAAGTGGTAACCCTGCACTAGAGCCATTCAAATCAGATAACTTAGACTTATCCCTTGAGTACTACTACGACGAAGCAAGCTATGCATCAATTGGTTACTTCAGAAAGCTGGTATCGAACTTTATTGTTAATAGTCAAGAAGACAAAACGTTTGAGCTTGCTGACGGCAGCCTGCTAACCGACCCTTCGACAGGAGCAAACACTAGCGCGCCAGATGCGGGTGACGAGGTGGCTGTGTTTACTAATACACTACCAAATAACGGGGAAGACGCCACGGTAGACGGATTCGAGCTTGCAATTCAACATACGTTTGACAACGGCTTTGGGGTACTTGCCAACGGAACCATCGTTGACAGTGACGCCGAACTAGACCCGTTCGATATTAATCAAGTATTTGCGCTAACTGGGTTGAGTGATTCATACAACTTAGTGGCATTTTATGAAACTGACGACTATCAAATTCGACTTGCCTATAACTGGCGTGATGAGTTTGTTCAGTCGTTAACACAAGGGCAGGGTGACGGCCCAACCATTGTTGAGTCTTACCAACAGCTTGACATTAGCGGTAGCTACAGCGTGACAGACAATGTAGAAATCTTCTTTGAAGGTATTAACCTTACCGAAGAGTTTGTACATAAACGCGGTCGCTTCTCTAATCACTTGCTGTTAGTTGAAGACAGCGGCAGACGTTGGGCTCTCGGTGTGCGCGGAAACTTTTAGTTTCGCGTAATTGGGGCCGGCATTTGTTGGCCCTACATTCGTGGCTACCCTTTGGTAGCCACAGTTTTTATTCAGGAATACAGTATGGCAACAGCAACTCCCATAACGCACATTGTAGTAGTCGGTGGCGGCAGCGCAGGGTGGCTTACAGCTGGTCGTATTGCAGCGCAACATCAATGTGCAACCCGCAAAGACATTAAAGTAACTTTAGTAGAAAGCCCCAATGTACCTATTATTGGTGTGGGGGAAGGCACCTGGCCCACCATGCGCTCTACATTGATTGCATTGGGTATTAGTGAAACCACCTTCATCAAAGAATGTGACGCTACATTTAAACAAGGCGCAAAGTTCGCTAAGTGGACTACAGGTGAAGAGCACGACTTTTACTACCACCCTCTCATGCTGCCCCAAGGGTTTTCACAAACAAATTTAGGCCCTTATTGGCAGATGGTAGCACCAGAACTAAACGAATCTTTTTCCCATGCAGCATGTGTTCAGGAAGCTATATGCGAAGCAGGCTGTGCACCTAAAAGCATACGTCACGCAGAGTTTGCAGGCACCGCAAATTATGCTTATCACCTAGATGCAGGGAAATTTACCGCCTTTTTAACCAAACACTGTACTGAAAAACTAGGCGTACACCATGTATTAGCCGATGTTAACCGCGTCGAAAGCAATGACAACGGCGATATTAAGGCTCTTCATACCGAGCAAGGGGTAACAGTAGAAGGCGATCTGTTTGTTGACTGTACCGGGTTTAAATCTATGCTGCTTGGTGAGCATTACAAGGTGCCGTTTATTCCCTGTGACGATGTACTTTTTATCGACCGAGCATTAGCAGTACACGTGCCTTATGACACTCCGCAAAGTCCTATTGCCTCCCACACTATCTCCACCGCACAAGACGCTGGTTGGATTTGGGATATCGGTTTGCAGTCACGCCGAGGTGTAGGCCACGTCTATTCCAGCAGGCACCAAAGTAAAGATGAGGCCTATGCTCGGTTAGATGCCTACGTTCGCCAAACTAGCTCATTGAATGGCATAGAAGGGATAAACGTAAAAGACATTACTATTCAAAGCGGACACAGGCAGCGCTTTTGGCAAAACAACTGCGTGGCTGTTGGGCTAGCAGCGGGCTTTTTAGAGCCGTTAGAAGCCTCTGCCCTTGTACTGGTTGAATTATCGGCCTCAATGATTGCCGAACAATTGCCAGCAAACCGAGCCGTGATGGATATTATGGCGAAGCGCTTTAACGACACGTTTTCTTATCGTTGGCAGCGAATTATCGACTTCTTAAAGCTGCATTACATGTTGAGTAAGCGAGAAGACAGCGCATTTTGGCGAGACAATCGCGATAGCCACACCATTCCTGACTCATTAAAAGAATTACTCGCACTGTGGCAGTACCACCCGCCGAGTGACAAAGACTTTACCAGCAACAATGAGGTATTTCCTGCGGCAAGCTATCAGTATGTGCTGTACGGAATGGGGTTTACCTCAGATTTAGCTACACATCAACAATGGGTAAATGCAGACTTTGCCAAACAGCAGTTACAGCAAAATAGGAAAGCGCGCACAATGGCGGTGGAGAAGCTGCCTAAACATCGCGAACTTATAAATAAAATTCACCAATTCGGCCTGCAGGCCGTTTAACGTAAATCAATAAGCAGGACCTACGTATGACTCACATGGTTGCCATTAATAATAAACAGCATGCAGATTTGAAAGTAACCGAGGATGCATTGTCACTAAGCGCCAATCAGCACCTTGTTCCTGTGGTGGTCTCTGAGCTAAACAAGCTAGTGGTGCATTATCCCGTGGTGATCACCAAGTTTGACGACTCAGGACAATTTGGTTTATCGGCCTTGTTAGGTTTTGAAGAAAAGGAAAACCTATTTTGGCAGCAAGGTGAATGGGATGCGGTTTATATTCCCGCACAGTTTGAACGGCTGCCTTTCTATGTAGGAACGGAAACGCAAAGCGCTGACAGCAATAACAGGGTGCTGTGCATTGATATGGATAACGCTTCAGTAAGCGAAGAAAAGGGAACGCCGCTTTTTGATAACACAGGAGAGCCTAGCAGCTACCTGTTAGAGAAGCAGCAGATCCTTGCTCAGCTTCTTGACGGTGAAACGCAAAATCAGCGTTTTATTGCCGTGCTGCAACAGCACAACCTTATTACACCATTTACGTTAGATATTACCTTTGAAAACGATAGCAAAACGTCTATAACAGGGTTATATACTATTGATGAGGATAAGCTTGCGGCGCTTAGCGCTGACGCGATTGCTGATTTGCATGCACAAAACATGCTGCAAAGCATTTACACGCTGATAGCGTCAAACGCACAAATCTATGCCCTTATCAACAAAAAGAACAAGGCAAATAAAAACGCAGACGCATGGTTTCAAACTACGAATTAATTAAAGTTGGCGAAAAAGCCACGCCGGTTGTTGTTATTGATGATTTCATACCAGACCCGCAGAGTTTGGTAGAGACAATAGCCCAGTATCATCAATTTACAAAACGCGATGGCGACTTTTACCCCGGTGTTAGAAGTCACGCGCCTAAAGGGTACGAAGCACACCTACATACCTCGCTAAATAAACTGTTTTGCCTACTTTCTTTGCACGAAAGTATGCAAAGCTTTGGCGTGGAAAAACCACTTCAAATACCACTTGTGCAGCTTTCCATCGCCAATCAAGCACCGAAGAGCTTGTCGCCCATTCAATGTATTCCACACATTGATACACAAAGTGATAATGAATGGGCATTCGTGCACTACCTGTTTAGTGAACCTTTAGGCGGCACGGCTTTTTATCGACACATTGAAACCGGATTAGAGCGCGTGGACTCAGCCCAGTATGAAAACTATTTCAGAACGCTAAAACGGCAGGCCACCAGCGTAGGGCTTCCGCCCAAAGCTTACATCAATGGTGATACCGACATGTTTACTCAAATCGCTCGAGTAGAACCAAAATTCAACCGCGCTTTATTGTATCCTGCCAACCTATTGCACAGTGGCTGTCTACCCAACAATATTTCGAATTCAGCGGATGCAAAGAACGGCAGACTCACTGCAAACGCCAGTATTGTTTTTTGACGCACTCTTTAACGAGCATAACTTTACATCGGTAAAGAAGCTAAAAACGTACTCACACCACAGTGGGCGCTTTGTGCAAAACATTCATGAAGGTTTATTCACACAAAAAAGGTGATCGAAAGTTTGTTTTCAAACGTTTCCTCGCTAAATCACCATATAGGATGTTTACCATGTTTGGACTTTTCAAAAGTAACCCAACGAAAAAAATGCGAAAGCAGTATGACGCTTTGCTTGAAAAAGCCATGCATGCTCAAAGAAACGGCGACATAAAAACCTACTCATTGCTCACCGCACAATCTGAGCAGCTTTGGAAAGAAATAGAAGCATTAGAGCAAGGTAAGCCAAAGTCGTAGAGTGCTATGCGCCAAAATAACCAGAACGATTAGTAAATAATGTTAACCCCTAATGCATAGCGGGCGCCTGCATCTTGTACAAGTAATAAATGATTACTGAAACGGCCCCGTTTATGCACAGTTTCATTAGTAATATTGATACCCTCAAAGGATATGGCGACGCGAGGGCTAATTTGATATGAAAGACTCATATCCCACTGTTGATATGGGCTGACAAAGGTTGGCTCAGTACTTTGAGTTTGGTTGAGCGATTGCAGAAAGCCTTCTCGCTGGTTCCAAGCCAGGCGCCATTGTAAGGCGTCTTTTTCATAAAACAGCACCACATTCTTTGCGCCAGATAGCCCGGTAAGCGCAAAGGTTGAGCGAACATTGGCCGCATCCAGCTCTGCGTTGCTGTCTACGAAACTTGCATTGGCCTGTAATCCCCACCCTGACTCACCGAAAAAGTGTTGCATCGCTATCTCTACACCTTCGACGGTTGCAGATTCACCATTGTTAGGCGAAATTACTGTAAACAAGGCTAAAGCGTCGGCATCATCAACTGCGTTTGGATCATCGCCGGTACTAGGGTCAGTTACGTTATTGAATGCTTGCGTATTGCTCTCATTCACGATGAAGTTATCCACTGTTTTTCTGAAATAGCCTGCTGATACATAGCTGTTTTCTTGGTAATAGTGCTCAATGGCAATATCAGTATTAATTGCCTCAAAGGGCAGTAGCTGTGAATTTCCAATACGTGCCCTTAAATCGCCTCCTTGCCGCGTGGTGGTATAAGTCACGCCTGGGGCCATCTGCTCCAAAGTTGGGCGAGTAATACTGTGGTTATAAGCCACGCGTAGCACCCAATTATCGAGCCAGCTGGCTTTCAAACTCAAATTCGGAAGTAAGTTGGTATAATTTGTGGACTTATTGATATTTACAGACGCGCCAAACTCCTGCCCGAGTTCGGTTTGATCTAAAATGACAAGCGCTGATAGCTGCTCGTCGACGCCACTTACCTGCACATCTGTATATTCAGCCCGAAGCCCTGCATGAATATCGATAAACCAAGGCGCATAATCCTTTTCAATGGCGGCCTGAATATATCCCGCATACACTGCTTCTTTGACTGCAAAAGAGCTTCCTCTTGTCTCAGCGGCAAGACTAACACCACCAGTGTTTTCTAAGTAAGTGAACAATTTACTGCCGTCGTGCCTCAACCATTGACGAGGAATATTTTCATGCCCACTTATCGAACCAAGAAAATTATCGCCCGCATCAAATATGGTTTGAAAACTATCTGGGATATCTGGCATATCGAAATAGCCACAAAAACTACAGTGTCTTGCATCTGCTTCGTTGTCTCTTCTTTCGTTGGCTTTTTCTCGCTGAGTTAAGGCTGCGCCAACGTCAATTTTGCTAAACCAGTTATCGTCGCCCAACACGCTGATATTCACCTTCGCCTGCCCTATATCGTCATCAATACTCCACCCTCTACGTAACATAACGTGAGCGCGACCGTTTGAAGGGTCTAAGTAATGCGATACGCCTACAGGCTTACCAAAAGCATTTACTTGGTCTGGGTTGGCTTGCTCAAAACCCGATATCGCGGGTAGGACATTTTGCTGGGTGTGATCGAAGGAAGAGCGATTAAGATAACCGATAAGTGAAAGTGCGTTACCTTCTCCATTATTGTCGTCGACATTGGCTGTCGAATAAGACAAGTCGGCATCGACTATAACACTATCGCTTGCAAGATAACTTGCTGAAACGCCAAAGCTCTGTGAGGTGGATGAACGATTAAATGTGCGAGCGTGAAAGTCGGTGGCATGGCCACTGATTTGTGAGAACGCCACCGCCGTGCCGTTTTCATCCACCGTGACATCTTCAAGATTACTTGAAGTAAACCAATGTCCCATTGAGGTTGCAGAGGTCTCGACGTCGAATGTCGACCCCAAATAGTCGGCAGTAAGCTCCAGCTTGTTGTTAGGTCGATACTGTAAAACGAGCGCAGACCCTGTACGGGTTCTATCGTCAAAACGCACTCTCTGATCGTAATTTCTTGGAACGTATAACGTATCGACGTCTTTAGAAAGCTCACTTTCAGGTACGTTAGTATTTACCAACCAGCCATCGATTTGCGCTTCTTCTAGTCTGGCTTGACGTTGGTGCTGAGTAAAGGAGGCTAAAACACCCAACGAGTTATTTAAATAGGTGTTGCTGAACATAGCGGACGTTGACGGCGCGTATTGCTGCGAGTTGGTATCGTATTGCATTTTGACGCTGCCTGCCGCTCGCATTCCCTTGAAGGACAAAGGTTTAGCTGTTTGAACATCTATCGTTGCGCCAATTCCGCCCGATTGCATACTTGCTTGGCTTTGCTTATGTACGATCACACTACTGACAATCTCAGAGGCTAGGGTATCGAAGCTAAATTCGCGCCCGAGCTTATCAGTTGCCATTGGTCTACCGTTTAGCAGAACCCTATTAAATTCAGGCCCAAAACCTCGCACTGTGACAAGTTGCCCTTCTCCCTCGGCGCGGTCGATAGATACTCCAGACACCCGCTGCAATGCCTCTGCAAGGTTTTGATCAGGAAACTTACCCATGTCCACCGACTGAATTGTGTCCATAATAATGCTGGCATTACGTTTAATAGCAACTGATTGGGCGATACGCGCCCGTAAGCCTCTTACTTCAATATATTCAATATCATAGTTGCCTTGCACATCTGGCACGGTGACTAGGCTGTCGTCTTGTGCGGTAACGGTGTCAAACAAGCGCCCAATTAGATAATTACTCTTATCTCGTTCACCAATAGGCACTATTTTTATGCGCGTGTTGTCCACAATGTAAGCACTCAGCCCTGTTCCTTCTAAAAGCTTTTTAATTGCGAGCTGGGGCGTATAGTTACCACTTACTTCATTCGCTAAAATATGCCTTACTTTGTTAAATGGAAAGACAACAGTTAACTCGGCTTGATTAGCAAATGCAATAATCGCCTCGTCTGCATTCTGTGCAGGAATGGCAAAATCTATAGCAGGAAGGGGCGACGCCCTCTGCGCAAGCACCTCGGCTTGCTGATGAGGCTCTACCGACTCAGCATAAGCAACGTGGTTTACCCCTAACGACACCATGCAAAGCGCCATCGCTAAAGCGCTAGGCTTGAAAGGTAACAAGGTGATGGAATCTTGCAGAGTGGTTGCCGCAGGCATAGTTGTGTTTACGCTGTTGTTATTATGTTTTATCGGGAGTTGTGATGCGTGAGCCTCACTCTCAACTTAATTGGATGGTGTTGTTTTAAACCAGCAACGCATTTAATACAACCTATTAACAAATTTAATTTTTGAGTGATAATGCTGAAAATAGCTGGGGGAAAATCACGTGCCTGTCGTCTTATTAATTAACAACGATAATAAATAACAATATGCCCATAGAAACAGCTATACATAATGCCTATATGTCGGCGCGCGGCTCGATGGCCAAAATGCTATCGCGTCTTGTGCCGCCTAAAGAAGTGGATGACATACTACAAGACACATATGTGCGCTTGTGTCAGGCAAAAACAACTGAGCATATTAAAGAGCCCAAGTCGTTTTTGTTCAAGACGGCAAAAAATTTGGCTTACGACCATCTTAAACGTGCTGAAACGCGCATGGTCGATGATAGCGTAGAAGTTAAAGCCGCCCTTGAAAGTGCCATAAATGGCGCTGAAGACGAGACGTTTAACAATAACGCGACACAACAAGAATTTAAATTGTTTTGTGATGCAGTACGCGGCCTTCCTAAACAATGCAGACGCGCATTTGTGTTAAAGAAAGTGTATGGCTACTCTCTAAAAGAGATCGCCCAAGAATTAGAGATAAGTGAAAAAACCGTGGAAAAGCACATTGCTGAAGGTATAAAACGATGCACGTTATTTATGCGAAGACAATCAGCATCGCATACACGGCCTACTACTTATCAACGTAGCGGGCAGCAAAGCACGGCGGAAGTAAAGAGAGACGCCCATGAATAGCTCGAAGAGCGAGACCAATACCGACACCTCTAGCAACGTTGTTCAATTCAACAGTGATGAGCGCGTGCTTGATACTGCCAGTGAGTGGCTTGTGAAGCTAGACAGAGGCCTTGATAACAGTGAGACCGAAGCGTTAAAAACGTGGCTTGCTACGCCGTTACATCGAAACACCTTCTTAGAAATGGTAGCCTTGTGGGACAAAATGTCTGTGCTTAGCGAGCTGTCTGATATCGTGCCTCATACTCCTGAGCTTAGCGTAAAGCAAAAGGCGGGCAACACAATATCTTGGAAGCGTCCATTAGCTATCGCTGCTTCGTTTCTAGTAGTGGGGTTATTAAGCTTTCAGGGAATAAATTTATTCTCGCCATCTCATCAAACAGCACCTGCTGCACAAATCGCAAGCTACTCGTTACAGGTCTCGACCAAAGCGGGAGAGCACAAGAACATTACTCTAGAGGATGGCAGTACGCTTTGGCTCAATACGAATTCTCAAGTGAACATTGCTTTTACGGATACGTCCCGGATTATTCAGCTCGTGAAGGGCGAACTTCATATCGAAGTAGCGAAAGACAAAACGCGTCCACTTAATGTGCTTGCGGCAGGTAAAGCTATACAGGCGGTTGGTACTGCATTTAATGTGCAATATCACCGCGGCGACCTTGAGCTTGTAGTCACCGAAGGCGTGGTCGAGGTCGCCAGCTATACACTTAACAAGGCCAACGGCGAGAGCATTATTGACCCAATAATTAAGCCTCAGGCAATTCCACTGATGTTGGTTCAAGGTGAGAAGTCGCTTTTATCTTTGCCTAACAGCACCATTGAGACAGTGTCAGATGAAGATATCGCGAATGATTTAAGCTGGCGTGAAGGCAAAATTGTATTTCGCGGCGAACCTTTAATTGACGTAATTGAAGAAGTTAGCCGATATACCGATAAAACCGTTGTATTAGGCGATGCCGCGCTTGCCAATATGCAAGTGGCGGGGCTATTCAATACCAATGATGTAGACGCGCTTATTGCTGCTCTTGCCGACAATTTACAGATATCGACAGACTACTCTAGCGACACCATTGTCCTTCGCCCCCGCTAACGGTGGACTTGAGTCTTAAGGGCATACTTAGTTTTATTGGGCTACAAACTAAATTTAAAGCGCGTTTCAAAGCTTAACTCGCGCTTTGACCCACTACCCCTTACAATGACGCCTTATACCAGTTCGCATGCGTTGGTATTATATGTAAATGCATCAAACAATAAGGCTTCTTTGATATGCAAATAGGCAGTGCTGTAACGGCATTTAAACAGTTCACTTCTAGACTACTATTTCTGACCATCAGCGCGGTGCTATCTAACACAGCTTTCGCCATTGAAGCGGGCCAATATTACTATTTTATTTCCGACAAGTGCGTAGTCAAAGGGCCTCAAACGCCAGAAGAGCGAGGCGCTGTAACTCCCGATGTTATGCTATTTGAAGTAGTGCCTGCTGGAATTAGCGATTATTACGTGAACATGAACACCAAAGCGTTACTCCACTATGGAGAAGAAGGACAAGCATACCTTTCATCACTGGAGTCTGAACAAGCTTACACTGCGGGTAAAATGCCTTCAGAAGAAAGCTTAAGAAAAGATGGCAATGCTATTCATCACGACTTTATGCTACAGCGCGAAGCCATCGACGTAAAAGCGTTAATAAATACCTTAAACGGCTTTTCACAACTTCAAACTGATAAAGGTTACTTTTTTAAGAAAATAGTAGGTCTTTCAAACCCTAACGCTAAATTTAAAGCTATCACCCAAGTTCGCTTAAGCGATTTCGGTCACGATAACCGCATGATGTTGACAAGCTATACCAGTAACTATTTTATGCTAGATGAACAAGGGAAAGCGTCCGAGACTCCATTTATCTCTGTGGATCACGGCGCAGCACTGCGCAGCCAACTTCACGACGCTAGCAGTCCTTATTCCATATTTACAGAAAAAACGGTATGCGGTGAAAAGTGGGAACCGGGTAATTAGCAGCGCAATATATCCGGCTGTAGAAGATTTATGTTTAGCTAATAACGTTTAGCTAAAAAATGTCACCCTTACTTCGGTTTCCCTACAGTTTTCTATGTAGAAGCGTTAGTTACTACGATAAAGCGTTTTAATCAGGTGATACCCGAAGCGTGTTTTCACCGGCCCATGTACTTTTAGCACGTCTTTTTTGAATACCACATCGTCGAAGGCTTTCACCATTTGGCCTCGACGAAACTCACCAAGGTCGCCCCCACGCTTGCCTGACGGACATTTGGAATGGCGCTTCGCCAACATCGCAAAGTCCTTGCCTTTTTTAAGCTGCTCTAAAATAGAAAGCGCTTCTTTCTCTGTTTTAACCAAAATGTGAAGTGCGGATGCCGTTGCCATGACTGGGACCTAATGAGTATCGTAGTTTTTTGGAATTAAATCGTGCTTGTTAAGTATACCCCAGTAAACCACTCACGTTCTATTCGTGAATGATACGTATCGATACGACATGTAAAAGCTAGGTGAGTAGGATTGATAAAGAGAACAGAAAGGTCTTAGCTAGTATTCAAACTAGCTAAGACCTAGAATTTCTTAATCAGAACGACTCCCACTCGCTTGAAGCGGGCATACCAGGTTTAAGCGAATGCTTTTTGTCTACCAGATTCAGGTGACCAAGTGCTTTACTCTCTACTTCCCTATCATGTCTAAATTAAGACTTAGCCTATAAACTTTTGCGGAGCAATAGATACAAAAAAGCGCAGCTCTAAGAGCTGCGCTTTTCGTTTAAGCGTTAAGCTTGGGGGGATTACATCATGCCGCCCATTCCGCCCATGCCGCCCATATCAGGCATTGCTGGTCCGTCATCTTTAGGTAGTTCAGCTACCATTGCTTCAGTTGTGATCATTAGTGAAGCAATTGAAGATGCGAACTGAAGTGCAGAGCGCGTTACTTTAGTTGGGTCAAGGATACCCATCTCTAGCATGTCGCCGTAAGTGTCGTTGCCTGCGTTGTAACCGTAGTTACCTTCGCCGTTCTTCACTGCGTTAACTACTACAGATGCTTCTGCACCTGAGTTGATAGAGATTTGACGTAGAGGCGCTTCCATTGCACGTAGTGCAAGCTTAATACCTACGGTTTGGTCTTCGTTGTCGCCAGTAAGGTCAGCAAGTTTAGCTGCCGCACGAACTAGTGCTACACCACCACCAGGTACCACACCTTCTTCAACCGCTGCGCGAGTTGCATGTAGTGCATCTTCTACGCGGTCTTTCTTCTCTTTCATTTCAACTTCAGTTGCTGCACCAACTTTAATTACTGCAACACCGCCTGAAAGCTTAGCTAGACGCTCTTGAAGCTTCTCTTTGTCGTAGTCAGACGAAGACTCTTCAATTTGACCTTTGATTTGAGCACAACGGCCTTCAATCGCTTCTTGGTCGCCGTTACCGTCAACAACAGTTGTGTTGTCTTTGTTGATAACTACGCGCTTAGCAGTACCTAGGTCTTCAAGCTGAACTTTTTCAAGGTCTAGACCAATCTCTTCAGAGATTACTGTACCGCCAGTTAGGATAGCGATGTCTTGAAGCATTGCTTTACGACGGTCACCAAAACCAGGTGCTTTAACCGCTGCAACTTTAACAATACCGCGCATGTTGTTAACTACTAGTGTAGCTAGCGCTTCGCCTTCAACATCTTCAGCGATGATCATTAGCGGCTTACCAGCTTTCGCTACGCCTTCAAGGGTAGGAAGTAGTTCGCGGATGTTAGAAATCTTCTTGTCAACCAATAGGATGAACGGGTTGTCTAGTTCAACAGTACCGTTTTCTTGATTGTTAATGAAGTAAGGAGACAGGTAACCGCGGTCGAACTGCATACCTTCAACAACGTCTAGTTCGTTTTGAAGTGCCTGACCTTCTTCTACGGTGATAACACCTTCTTTACCCACTTTTTCCATTGCTTGTGCAATGATGTCGCCCACTTCTGAATCAGAGTTTGCAGAGATAGTACCTACTTGAGCGATAGACTTGCTGTCTGCACAGTCAGTAGAAAGGGCTTTTAGCTCTTCAACTGCGGCAATAACTGCTTTGTCGATACCGCGCTTAAGATCCATTGGGTTCATACCCGCTGCAACACTCTTAAGACCTTCAGTTACGATTGCTTGCGCTAATACAGTTGCAGTAGTAGTACCGTCACCCGCTTCGTCGTTCGCTTTAGACGCTACTTCTTTAACCATCTGCGCGCCCATATTCTCAAACTTGTCTTCAAGTTCGATTTCTTTCGCTACAGATACACCATCTTTAGTGATGGTTGGAGCACCAAATGACTTGTCTAGAACAACGTTACGGCCTTTCGGACCTAGTGTTACTTTTACTGCGTTCGCTAGAATGTTTACGCCTTTTAGCATTTTACTGCGAGCGTCATCACCAAAACGTACTTCTTTAGCTGCCATGATTAAATTCCTCTAAAATTCGTTTTAACGTTAGTTGTAATTACTCAACAATCGCTAGAATGTCGCTTTCGCTTAGGATAAGTACTTCTTCACCATCCAGCTTTTCTGTTTTTACGCCGTAACCGTCGTTGAAAATAACGGTGTCGCCAACTTTAACGTCTAGCGCTTTTACTTCACCGTTCTCAAGGATGCGACCGTTACCTACTGCGATTACTTCACCGCGTGTAGATTTTTCTGCTGCAGAACCAGTCAGAACGATACCGCCTGCAGATTTGCTTTCTTGCTCTGCGCGCTTAAGGATTACGCGGTCGTGTAAAGGACGAATTGCCATTTTCAAGTCTCCTGAAAATTCCACTATTCAAAGTTATGTAGTTACCAACACCCAGACTGTCTGAATGTTGTGTGCTTGGGTTGCTCATTGCTGAGCAGTTAAAATCGTTTCTGCACGGATAGATGGGGTAGTACCCAGATAACTTCAAGGGTTTTTAAGCAAAAAAATGTAAAAAAATTGGTTTTTTCGCTAAATATTTATTTTTCTTAGAAGATTTTACTTGGAAGGCAAAATATAAACGCCGTTTATTCTGCTAAACGGCGTACAAGTGAAAATGAGTCAAACACGTTGGCAGTAAGAAAAGCTTATTTCAATCGTTTATCAGGGTCGTTAGTGGTGTGATCGGTGTATTCGCCTTCGATGATATCGTCACCGCTTTGACCTTGTCCGGGTCTCTCGCCAAACGGACTCTGACCAAAAGGTGATTGGCCTTGCCCAAAACCAGGCCCCATGCCTGGCGTAACGACGCGCATTTTCATGTGCTTGCTAACTTGTGCCGCAAAGAAATGACGGGAGCCCGGCATGGCTAACAAGAAACCAAAAATATCCGTTATAAATCCCGGCGTAACTAATAAAATACCGGCGACAACAAGCATAAGACCTTCAACGAGTTCCTTTCCAGGCACTTCGTTTCGCTGCATTTTTTCTTGTGCAGTCTGCAACGTACTTACACCTTCGCGTTTAACAAAGTACGCACCGATAAATGCTGATAAAATAACCAAGCCTACGGTATTCCAACCGCCAATCACGCTTCCCACATTAATCAGCAGCGCAATCTCTAAAATAGGTAATAGGGCAAACAATAAAAATAAAACCCGCAAAACTTTTCCTCTTTCATGTATTCATAACCCGTTATAGTGACTTTGTACGTAATAACAAGAAAAGGTGCCCATCATTTCGCTTAAATAGTCACTTAAAGCGACCGATTGCGACCGTGATATACTTTGTTTGTGAAAGAATGAAGGCCCTATTTAGGTCTGTTTAGTTACGCCATAACGACCACGTAAAATATGCATATAGGTAGAAGATGCCATGACAATTAAGCTTGTATTGTGCACTGCACCAGATGAGACGACGGCACAGTTAATTGCTCGCGCACTTGTTGAAGAAAAACTCGCCGCCTGCGTAAATATTATTAAGGGGATCGAGTCAGTGTATGAATGGCAGGGAAAGATAGAAAGCGACAGGGAATGCCAGCTTCTCATCAAAACCAACACACAAAATGTTCTTCAGGCATTTGATAGGGTAAGCGAACTTCATCCCTACGATGTTCCTGAGTGGTTAGAACTTAATGCCGAAGCAAGCAGCGCTTACGGCCATTGGTTACAAACCACGTTGCAACGTTAACTGAACAAAAATAATCAAAAAGAAAAATAGAGAATAATGAAATTTGACCTTATGACTACGTTTCTCATGCCAACCAATCTGCCAGTAGCGCCACTGTACCGCCGGTTTACCGCACATGTCATCTTAGTGCTTTGTTTCATGTCGATGTTCAGTGCAGTTTCTTTTGCGCAGGTACCCAGTGCATTCGATGATCCCTTTGCAGACGAACCACAGTTTTTAGACGTAGAACAAGCGTTTGCTTTCGACTTTAATCAAAAAGAAAACACGTTAAGGCTTACCTTCGATATTGCAGACGGCTATTATCTGTACCGAAAGCAATTCAAGTTCGTGGCTAAAGAAGCTGAAATTGGCGAGCCCGCTTTCCCAAGCGGGGTAATGATTGAAGATGAGTTTTTCGGCGAATCTGAGGTATTTTACGACGGCGTATCTATTACTTTGCCTATCGAATCGGCGGGCAGTGACGGCGTAGTTAAAGTTCGGTATCAGGGCTGCGCTGACGCCGGGCTTTGTTACCCACCAACGGTTAAAGTCGTATACCTAAATGAAGTAGGACGCAGCGCGCCGGCTAGTATAGATGCGGCGTCGGGATCAAATAACACATCAACCTCTTCGCAAAGCGAGCAGTTTGACCTAGCCCAACAGCTTATCGATAAAGATAATATTGCCCTTACTCTTGCTTTATTTTTCGCTCTAGGTGTAGGACTGGCTTTTACCCCTTGTGTGTTTCCTATGTACCCCATTGTCTCGGGTATCGTTATTGGTCGGGGCAAACCTAAAACCGCATCGCATTCGTTCTGGTTAACCTTTGTTTACGTTCAGGGTATGGCGATCACCTACTCATTGCTTGGTTTGGTGGTTGCTGTGGCAGGTGCCCAGTTTCAGGCTGCCTTGCAACACCCTGTGGTGCTGGGTGTGTTCATTGTTCTGTTTGTGGCGCTTGCCGTTGCCTTGTTTGGTGGTTTTGAAATTCAGCTTCCCGCAAAGTATCAAGAAAAGCTAACTCACATGAGTAACAACCAAACACCCGGCAGTTTCGCAGGTGTGTTTGTTATGGGCGTATTGTCTGGCCTTATTGCATCGCCCTGCACTACTGCACCGCTCACCGGTATTTTGTTATTTATTGCTCAAACGGGCGATATGACGCTCGGCTTTATTTCCCTTTACCTGTTAAGTATAGGCATGGGCGTTCCGCTCATTCTCTTTGGTATGACCGGCGGAAAACTGCTTCCAAAAGCGGGTAACTGGATGAATGTGGTCAAAGTAACCTTCGGCTTTATGATGCTGGCGGTGGCTATTGTGTTTATTGAGCGTCTCTACAACAGCCCTGCCACTGGCTTTCTCTGGGGCCTGTTAGGCTTTGGTCTATTTGGTTATTACTGGGCACTTAATCGCGCTAGTAAAAATTCTTTGATGAAGCTACTGCGCGCTGTGTTGGTTGCAGTAGGTATCATGGGCAGCGCAGGTCTTACCTATCAAGCGGGGCTTAACACTGGGTTGTGGGGCGAAAGTACCGACGGTAACCATGTGGGTCACCCAGACTTTGTTATTGCAAGAGATTTAGCGGATTTACGCAATAAAATAGATGCCGCTAACGCCAATGGAAAAACCGTAATGGTTGATCTCTACGCAGACTGGTGTGTGGCCTGTAAGGAATTTGAAAAATACACCTTCCCTGACCAGAAAGTGGTTACAGCGCTTAGCAACACGGTGTGGATGCAAATGGACCTTACCGATAACACACCAGAACGCCAGGAGATTTTCGATACCTTCAACGTCCTTGGTCTACCTACTATTTTATTCTTTGATAAAAATGGTGATGAAATAGAAAAAGCTCGCGTAACCGGGTTTATGAAAGCAAAAGCCTTTGCTAGTCATGCTGATGAATGGCTAAACCAAACACTCGATGACAGTAGCCGTGGGAATATTAGCCCTGACTAAATCATCGGATTTCCCTACAGGAAGCACGGCCCTTATCAATTTTGTTAAGGGTCGCCTCATATGGCTATTCTTAATTGTAATCATTGTTAGTTTTTGTTGTTTGCTCTCCTCGCATGTTTTAGCGAAAACGACAGGCTGTTTTGATAATAAGCGTTTTTGCTTCAAACTCACCCCTTCATCCACTTCCCTTTATCTTGTCTCTGTTCAACGAAAAGTCTCTTTTCCAGTAGCGCTCACGCTGTATTCCGATGAACTGTTACAAATACCGTCTCAAGAAAAGTCACTAAAGTCCCTATTTCATGCCAACGCGTTTTTAAATACAGACAACCCTATACCTTTAGGTGTAATAGAAGAACCTGAAACATTTTGGGAAACCATGCGCGTTAAATGGACGGTGGGGCGAATAGATGCGAAGCATGACGATACTTATACCTATCTTTCTCCCCTGCAGCCTGCCAGTAAATACAGTATTGTTCAGGGTTTCAATGGTACCTTTACCCATTCTGGAGCGTCGAGATTTGCGCTCGACTTTGCCGCGCCTGTGGGCACTCCTGTTCTAGCAGCGCGTGAGGGCGTGGTCATAGACACAAAAGACGATGGCGATAAAGGCGGGCCATCGCCCGAACTTGCTAAATACGCTAATTATGTTGTTGTTCTTCATAGTGACGGTACAACCGGTGAATACTATCATCTTAAGCACAAAGGAGCGGTAGTAACGCGAGGGCAAACCGTGCAGCGGGGACAACTAATCGGCTATACCGGCAACACGGGCTTCTCTTCGTTGCCTCACCTCCACTTCGCTGTTTATGCGGCTAAGTTTCACGGTAAATACGTTAGCGTTCCCTTTTCTCTTGCCGACACCTCTCTCTAACTCGTGTAACCAATACCACTGAATCACACAGCTTGCTGCGGGTTCACGCCCAAAACCACCACTTAAACTTTGCGGCGAAAACACCTGATTAGACCAGTATTTTGCTGCGAAAACTTTATCTATCACTATAATCATCAGTTAACACAATAAATGAGAAAATAAATTGGCGTTTTTTCGTGCAACTGTCACAAAAATTTGTTGAAATGACGAAAACAGTGATTTTTTCCCGAAGATAGCAGCAAACTAGATGAACATTATGTTACTGAACGGCCCTAACTTAAATATGTTAGGCCAACGAGAACCCGAAAAGTACGGCACACAAACCTTGCAAGACATCGTTGATGATTTGCAGGCTCAGGCTGCCTCGAGCGACGTGACCTTAACGCACTTTCAGTCTAACGCAGAGTTTGAACTGATTGAACGCGTGCACGCTGCTATGGGTAAAGTTGATGCCATTATTATTAATCCTGCTGCTTTCACGCACACCAGCGTCGCCCTTCGCGATGCATTGTTGAGTGTCAGTATTCCGTTTATTGAAGTGCATTTGTCGAACGTTCATGCCCGCGAACCGTTTCGTCACCATTCTTATTTTTCTGATGTTGCAGCTGGCGTCATTGTTGGCCTTGGTGCCATGGGTTATTCGCTCGCGCTAACTGCAGCAATCAATTTACCGAAATCGTTAAAATAACGCAGAGACAGAACATGGATATTAGAAAGATTAAAAAACTCATCGAACTAGTGGAAGAATCTGGCATTGCCGAGCTAGAGATCACTGAAGGCGAAGAGTCTGTACGCATCCACCGTGGACCGACAGGTGTTCAAGCGCCAATGAACTACAGTTTTGCAGCGCCTGCTGCACCACAAATGGCTCCTGCTCCAGCAGCGGCAGCCACCACCGCATCAGAAGCGCCAGCAGAGCCTGCACAACCAGAAGGTCACGTTGTTAAGTCTCCTATGGTAGGTACTTTCTACCGTGCATCTTCTCCTACTGCAAAAGCCTTTGCAGAAGTGGGTCAGCAAGTAAAAGTTGGCGACACGCTTTGTATCGTTGAAGCCATGAAGATGATGAACCAAATTGAAGCAGATAAAGCAGGTGTGGTTAAGGCAATCTTGGTGGAAAACCAAGATCCTGTCGAATTCGACCAGCCAATGTTCATCATTGAATAAGCGAGTGCTTAACTATGCTAGATAAAGTACTTATTGCTAACCGTGGTGAGATTGCCCTACGTATTTTGAGAGCCTGTAAAGAACTAGGCATCAAAACCGTAGCCGTGCACTCTACTGCGGATAAAAACTTGAAGCACGTGTTGCTAGCTGATGAATCAATTTGTATTGGTAAAGCATCGGCAACCGAAAGCTACCTTAATATACCGCGCATCATCGCTGCGGCCGAGGTCACAAATTCAATCGCTATTCACCCAGGTTACGGTTTTCTAGCGGAAAACGCAGACTTTGCTGAAGCGGTAGAAAAAAGCGGCTTTATTTTCATTGGCCCTAAACCCGAAACCATTAACCTAATGGGTGACAAAGTTTCTGCTATCAATGCAATGAAAAAAGCAGGGGTACCTTGTGTGCCAGGCTCTGACGGGCCGCTAACAGATGACGTAGAGCGCAACAAAGCCATTGCTAAGCGCATTGGCTACCCTATCATCGTTAAAGCTGCGGGCGGCGGCGGTGGGCGTGGTATGCGCGTGGTTCGCAGCGAAGCTGAACTGATTAAAGCCATTGAAACAACGCAGGCTGAAGCTGGCGCTGCCTTTGGTAACTCAACGGTTTACATGGAAAAATTCCTTGAGAACCCACGTCACGTTGAAATTCAGGTACTAGCCGATGGACAAGGCAACGCCATCCACTTAGGTGAGCGCGACTGTTCAATGCAGCGTCGTCACCAGAAGGTCGTTGAAGAAGCTCCGGCACCAGGTATCTCTGAGCAAATGCGCACCAAAATTGGCGATCGCTGCCGCAGAGCCTGTGTTGAAATTGGCTACCGCGGCGCAGGTACGTTCGAGTTCTTATATGAAAATGGCGAATTCTATTTCATTGAAATGAATACTCGTATTCAGGTAGAGCACCCTGTATCTGAAATGATTACAGGCGTTGATCTCATTAAAGAACAGCTTCGCATTGCTGCTGGTCAGCCACTGTCTATCGACCAGTCGCAAATTCAAATTCGTGGCCACGCCATTGAATGCCGAATTAATGCAGAAGATCCAAAAACCTTCATTCCAAGCCCTGGTCCTATCACCATGTTCCACGCGCCAGGTGGCTTGGGTATTCGCTGGGAGTCGCACATTTACGCGGGCTACCACGTACCGCCTTACTACGACTCTATGATTGGTAAGCTTATCACTTATGGTGAAAGCCGAGACGAAGCAATCGCTCGTATGCGCCACGCACTTGAAGAGATTGTAGTTGAAGGAATTAAAACGAATATCCCGCTTCAACGTGCCATTATGGCTGATGAAAACTTCTTCGCTGGTGGAACCAACATCCACTACCTTGAGAAGAAGCTAGGCCTAGCCTAATCCCCCCTTTGGGCTACACGGTGTTTTTTGTGTAGCCCAATTTTCTTTTCGCTATTCGCTATTCGCTATTCGCTATTCGCTATTCGCTATTCGCTATTCGCTATTCGCTATTCGCTATTCGCTATTCGCTATTCGCTATTCGCTATTCGCTATTCGCTATTCGCTATTCGCTATTCGCTATTCGCTATTCAGCGTCTTCTAATTTTTCGATTAGCACAATCAATTTTTAACGATTTTACTATTTAACACATCAATCTAAACTAGCCACAAGTTTTAAGACATCTCCCTAGGTTTTGAAATTTTGTGTGTTTATACCAATCCGCATAGATAAGTGCCCACTCAGAAGGCGCTGGCAAGTTTCCTAGCGAAGCGTGGGAATGCAGGAATGGCTGCTCCCTTTCAAATTCCCAGAATGAAGCTAGGAAGCTTGCCAGACCTTCCCGAAGGGCGAGTTTAAAATGTCCGTACTCTTTGTTGAGTCACCTTGGTGTAGAACCACTATACCTGCGGTAACACACCGCGATTACGAACATTTTAACTCTCGCTGAGTGGGTAATTATCTATGTGGATTGGTATTACTTTTATTGGAGCCCCACTCCACTTGTGCCGGCATCCCTGCCGGCTTTTTTTATTTTTCATCAATACCAACTCGTTACCCAATTAACAGGATTTAATGTATAAACGTAGATAAATTCACTGCTTAAGAGTCTACGAGTGCGTTTTTTTATATTGCTTATCACACCGCTTTTGTCTTGCCCGTTAACCAATGCTTACGCGAATGGGTTTTCCCCATCTTTTTCACATAAACTTGATGTACAGATACGCTATGACGATCGCTCCAACAGGCCCAGCAGAGAGCAATACCGTTTACGTTACTATCCCTCTATCGCACTCTCGCCATCTCTGTCCGTTCACAGCTTTATTGTTACCGGAGAGGACTTTTCTTCTAGCCACAATACATTCGGTAGCGATACTACAGATTACCTTTATCCGCGTCGTCTATATGTAAGACACAAAAATGACTTTGGTAAGACTGAGTTTGGCGTTATTCCAACCTACAAAGGCAGGGTTTCATCTACAGGACTTTCTAAAGATGGCTGGATAACGGGGGTTCGACACGTCCGACAGCTCAAAGACGATACGGCCATTGAAATAGTGGTGGGGCAATTAGCAAATGCACAGGCGAATGAAGCATTTAATATTGGCGAAGAAGACGATTATTTTGAAATTGAGTACTCGGCAAAAATGGGGCAGCGTCACAGTTATGAAGCAAGTTTTGAAAAAATGCTCAATGGAACGTTTGTACGGGCTGAATATCGCTTTCGAATTAATGATGAAGATACCGCCTTTGTAGAACTTGTTCAGCGGACTGACGAAAGCGCTGCTAAGTTCGTAGTTGGGACAAGTGGTGAGCTTGCAACAGGCTTTCTCAACACTTCTTATCCTATCGAATATTTTGCATATTATTCTTACATAGATAATCGTTTTGGCGAGCGTGCCGAACTCATAGAAGACTTTTTAGGTACAGGCCATGGAGGTTCGTTGGAATTCAGTGGTGTTCTTTCGAAAAAACATGATGTTGAGTGGTTTGTGAGAACAGACATTGTTAATAGCGTAAGCCGACTGTTAGCAGGTATCAAGCTGTCTTTCGAGGGCTGACAGCCAAGCATAACGCCATTCAAAAAAAAGGCCCATCAAACGATGGGCCAAACAGCAAGAACGCGTACACACTTTAACAGTGCATAATAGATTACGGGGGTAGACTGCTAGGAGTTCAGTTGTAATTAATTACTTATTTTTAATTTCAGACGCTTTAAAGTCCTCGGCAGATTTATTAGACTTTAGACTAATAAGAGAGCTTGTTCTGTCTTATTGATGTATCCATTGTTTGACCTGAAGAAATATCAAGGTGTGTTTGTGTCTAGTCGTTATGCCCAATTTAAAGAACAACTACCAATTTCTCGTCTTTCAGATGAAACGCTCCTCGCATTTCGAGTGTTATTTGATGATCCACTCGACATTGTCGACCTCGCTCAAGATATAGCCGACTTAGCTCTCTACCCGGAACGGTTAAATGAGAGCTACCGAAAAGAATGGGAAACCTATGTCATAAAAGCGTTAGCCCTTGAGATAAAGAAACAAGATAACTTAAAGCCTGGAGAGTTTATTGAACTTATGATGACAAAAGTGGAGGACATTCAAAATAACAACGACACCTATTCAAACCTCCTTCGCCAAGTCCACCACGCTAAAAGCATTTTATTATCAGACAACACCATCGTATTTCCAACCCCGTTGCGACAACAGCTCACTGCTTTTCTCTTGCCAATTACTGCAATATCACCGCCCAAGAAGTGACCTAAGAGCTCTTAATTACATGCGCTGATATGCTGTTTAATCCACCACAACCCGAGCGTTGGGTGACGACATGATTGTTGATATTTACTTGTTAGCACCTTTATATTTGTATTGAGAAGGGCAGTAACCTCTATCCACGCCTTCTGGTCGCAAGCTCGCATGTTTTGTCTTTCTACCCGACACTCTCTCACGCCAGTTTTTGAAGGTTTTTTGCTTGAGGTTTTTACGCATGAGCTTTATTACGTCTTTCTCGGGTAGGCCAAACAAACGCTCAATAGCTTCAAATGGGGTGCGGTCTTCCCATGCCATTTCTATAACTCGTGATTCTTGCTCTTCAGTAAGTGCCATCTCAAACATCTCAATAAGTACTTTTAAACTTCAATATTTACTCTATAAGGAACGATTTCGTTCAGTAAAAACCATAAATTCCGTGTTGCTAACTTACTCGCTAACGTTAGCAATAATAGTCTCATCGTCTTTTTCAAACGCTAGCTTTAAAAGCTCTGCAGCTGCTACGGCATCACTCAGTGCACGGTGATGTCGCTCCATTTCGATATGGAAATGTTTGGTCAAGTTGGCTAGCGAATAGGACGGTAGGCCAGGGTAAGTTCGACGCATCTCGCGCACGGTACACATTTTAGGCCTTCTAAACGATTGCTCTAATCGAGCAAACTCTTGTTTAATGAATCCATAATCAAAGTTAACGTTATGTGCAACAAACACAGCATCCTGAGTAAAACTTGCGATATGATCCGCCACTTCAGAAAACAGTGGCGCGTCAGCCACCATGTCGTCTGAAATACCGGTAAGCTTGGTAATATTGCTGGGGATACGGCGCTGAGGATTAAGAAGGGTTTGAAACCTGTCTACCTCCTGTCCAGCCACAAGCTTCACCATGCCTATTTCCGTAATGCGGTTGTAACTGTTATTGCCACCTGTTGTTTCAATGTCTACGACAACATAAGGTTGTTCCGGATCCCGTATCCAATTAACAGTTGTAACGGCTACATCAAACCCCGCTTGCTGCAAACGCTGGATAGACACAAGTTGGTTACGTCGAAGTTGATCGCCAGGGGCCTTTATCTCTTCAAAGCGAAGGGTGTTATCAAACACCATAATGTCGGGGAATCCGTCCCTCAGGTTGGCGAAGTCTTTACACATCATTCGTAGTAAGGTGTAAATTACCTCAAGTGAACCATGCTTTATTAGTGCTTCAATTGGCGTTAGCAAATAGCTTGACCACATAAACAAACTGTTTACTTTGCCATAATGCTGGGTCGCCATTTTATGAAGGTGGAATCGCAACTTTTCTTTAGTATCGAGCTTGCGCAGTAGGTCTTCAATACTAAGTTCAAACTTTGCATAAAAGTTGTTTTGCTTTAGCGAAAGTGGCCTGCGATCAAATTCAGTAACCAGCGTATCCTCTTCGTAAAGCTGCTTCCAAAACGTAAGGCCAAACAAACTACGCCACAACCGATTCTCTGTACGCCAGCCCTCAATTCCTTGCCTTGCGTAGTGGGCTAAAACACCTCGCTCTACCTGCTGGTTTTGACTCACATCAATATCAAGCGTTCGGCTTGCGTTTCTGAGCATGTCAGTCACCGCACTGGTGCGCTTTTTATGATATTTGCGAGCATAAAAATCTTCAGCAAAAGCCAGCAGTGTATCCGACTGGGGATTATCTATGATGTCTTCAAGCACCTGCTTTACGCCATCCTCGTTACCGTCTTTGTAACTTTCCCTTAACCACTTTTCCTTTGCTTTGTCGCTTTGTGCCTGTTGCAGAATACCTAACCCTTTTGGGCGGTCTATTGCCAATAGTTTGAGTCCAAGCGCATAAAGACATTGATCGCGATAAAAACTTGCCGATACGCCTTCTGTTTCTGGAAAGTCTGCCTCTGCGGTTGCAAGCAGCATATCATCGTTATAAAACGCCAACTGACTGTAGTGGTTAGCGTAGAACCATGCTGCTAGAGCGTCTTCCTTGGTATCAAAACGGGCCGTGTCGGTAACTGAATCAGAGCGCGTTCTCATTACGCCAAGATCGCGCATAGAAAATTGATTCAGGCGGCTTTTTGTGTTGCCGAAATAAATAAAAAGCAGAAAACGAAGCGCACTATCAAAGAGACACACTAGATAATTTTCAAGTGATAACTGCTCAGGCCAACCGTGGGTTGAAATGTGCTCTTTCAGCCTTGTAACCAACTTTGGTTTGGTCAATGAAGAAAGACCCTGTGTACTGCCATACTCGGCGAGTAACGCAAGCAGTGCGTCTTTTGTTAATACACCCGCAATATCATTTAACGAAGCATGAGACAGGTCGCCAAACCAACCATTTACCTTTAACCAGTCTATCTGCTCCTGCGGCGTGCTAACTTCGCTGTAATTAAACTGACTTCTATCTATTACCGCGTACTTGCGATTGGCAGCTCTCACCACAATGCATTGCTTGTCGTCATCCAATGCCCTGAAGCGTTCTATAAAGCCAGTAGCTTCATCGCTTAACAGCGCACGGTTTGCTCCCTCGAAGAACCCAAGGAATTCGTGAAAGTGTGTTAGATAATAACGGGGCGGTAAATCTTTTCGCATGGTGCATCTTTGGCTGTGAAATCTTTGGCAGTGTATATTTATACAGCCCATTTAATCAAATTAAATACAGCGCCTACACAAGGTTCTACTTCTCCCATCCGCACTTTATACTCGTACTCTCTGCTTCGCGACCCAACGAAAAAACGTGGCTAGCTGCTCGTCTTCAAGCAAAAGCGGCAAAGTATAAAAGTGTTTAGCTAACGTCATCTCATCATAAAATCGATGGATGCCACTATGACATTGCCTACAAATATAAATACCGGTTTGCAATTCTGATTTGGTGAAATGCTTTTTAAAGAAGTTACGACGGTGCATTTTTCGTGGGATTAAATGATGAAACGTAAGGCGTGTGTCTCTTTTGCAGCAAGGGCATTCGCCTACTTTATTTGTCACTTCTCAACCTTTATATCTGTTATTTTTGGCTTAACCGAATCTTGTCTCTTAGCTTTTGCTTCTTTCAACAATGGGTAAATCCAGTCTTCTTTACATTACGTAACAAACAATAATTGTGATTACGAAGGCGAACTTTTATGAGCTTAACCCGTTCTATGGGCTTTTCATGCCCATACTGTATGGCACCGAACGACGTAGAGATAGATGAAGTCAATGATGTAGGGCAAGTTCAGGTTCTTGATTGCCAAGTGTGCTGCCAGCCTATTGAACTGACGACCTATCAACATGGTGACGACATACAGATTGAGGCTGAAAGAGAGAATGACTAAACAATTTACTCGGACCGATATTGACGCCCTTGCACAGCGATATCGCGCTAATTTAATCAATAGCCTATCTGGGTTTAAGTCGGCCACTCTAGTGGGCACGACCGACGGCAAGACAAACAATCTTGCAATCGTTAGTTCTATTGTCCATGTGGGTGCAAATCCTCCACTAATTGGTATGATCATGCGCCCACATACTGTGACGCGCGATACCCTTGGTAATATAAAACAGCAAGGGTTCTACACATTGAATCACGTTTCCACCGATTGGGTAGACAAGGCGCACCAAACATCAGCGCGCTATGCACCAGATGAAAGCGAATTCGATGCCGTAGGCTTAACGCCTCAATTCAGCGAATCATTTAGTGCCCCTTATGTGGCAGAAAGCGATATTAAAATGGGGCTCAAGGTTGCTCAGCACTTTACCTTACTAAACGAGACTGAAATGGTAATTGGCGAGATTCAAGAACTCTATATGCCAGAAGACATTGTTGACGAAGATGGGTATGTCGACATTGAGCAAGCGAAGACGGCTTGTATTTCAGGTCTAGACAGCTATCACAGTACAAAGCGAATAGCGCAGTTCTCATACGCTAAGCCAGATGTCGCACTAACAAAAAAGTGAACCTACAGTGTCATTGTGTGTCTGACAGACATGGTACTGTGAAGTTTATTTAATCTGGATCAAGCGAAAATTCGAAAATTCAGTCGATCTTTTTTCAAAAAGAGATAGTATCTAGATATGAAACAAAACCTGCCTCTTGGGGCAGGTTTTTGCGTTTAAGGCACTGAATAAAAAAGAATCATTATCGTTTCTATCTCTTAAGGAGAATGTTATGAAATCTGTAAATCGCCGTGACTTCTTAAAGCTATCGGGCTCTGCAGTTATCGGTCTTACGCTAGGCGGTGTTGCGTTACGTGCACAAGCTCAAGAGCAGCTTAGCGCCGACGACCCAACAGCAAAAGCATTAAACTACACACCGTCTTCAACGGTTGAAGGTGCAAAATGTGCTAACTGCATGTACGTGCAGGGCGCCGATGGCGAGCAATACCGCCCTTGTAACATTTTCCCTAACAAACTGGTTAACGCTGACGGCTGGTGTAGCGCTTGGGTGAAAAAGCCTGGTTAATGTTGTATTTTGCAACAAGCGTTTTGAGAAAGTTAAAGCCCTTGATTTGAAATCGAGGGCTTTTTTGTTGAGCAAGTTATAGCGCCGCATTTAGTCCTTTTTCAATTCCCTTGAACTTTGGGTTGTCAAAGCGTGTGGGCAGCAATCCCGGCTTGATATAAAAGCCATGTTTCGCTTCAAATATACGCCCAACTTCAAGCACTTCTTCATCTTGCCACTTACCCCCAATAAAGCTGATGCCAACAGGAAGGTCTTTCACTTGCCCAGCCGGTACCGTCAGATGAGGATAGCCAGCTATTGCCGCTAAATAACCAATACCAATAAAGCCTACCGGAGAGTGGTCTCCATATACGCCATCTATAAGAAAGGATGGGCTATTTGATGGTGCCACGAGTACCTCAACGTTGTGTTTTGCCATCAGTGCATCAATGCCATTTTTGCCCGCAGTATCTTCAATAAGGCTAAGTGCTTTTTTGTATTCGTCGCTTTCAATTGTCGCTGAAGCCAAAGACTTTTCAAAAATGTCCTGATCAAAAAGTGATAGCTCTCGCTCGGTTTTGTTATTGAACGCAATAAGTTCATCAAGGTTCCTTGCAGGTAGCTCTGCCGGAGAGCCTGCTAAATAGTCGTTGATGCTGTGATGGAATTCGCTAAGTAAGACGTTGTAAGAATCGGCCCAGAAAGAATCCGGCTGAGAAAAGTCACTGATATCCACCAAGGTTGCTCCCGATGCTTTAAGCTGCGCTAACGCTTTTTCGTAAACGGCGAGAACGTGTGGATTATCTCCCTGTCTGTACCTTACCACGCCTATTCTCTTACCTTTTAAGTCTGTTGCGAGCATTGAGGAGGAAGGTAGCGTTGGAATATGGGATTGGGCATCTTTTGTTGCGTTATCTTCTTCATCAACGCCTGCCATGATTGCGGTCATCAACCATGCATCGTGCACATTCGCTGTCATTGGCCCTGCCGTATCTTGGCTAAACGAAATCGGCACAATATGCGTTCGAGACAGAAGGCCTACCGTAGGCTTAAAGCCAACCACACCGTTTATCGAAGCTGGGCAGATAATTGAACCGTTAGTTTCAGTTCCTACAGCGAGCGATGCCAAACGAAGTGACATTGCTGCGCCTGAGCCTGACGACGAGCCACACGCGCTTCGCGCTAATATATGAGGATTGCGAGTAAGCCCACCGACGGCGCTCCATCCGCTGATTGAAGACTCTGAACGAAAGTTAGCCCACTCAGACAAGTTGGTTTTACCTAGGACAATGGCTCCAGCAGCTTTTAGCTTCGCCACAATGGGCGCATTGCGACCTGTATTATTGTTAAGAAGCGCCATCGAACCTGCTGTTGTAGGCATTTCATCACTTTCAATATTATCTTTTAACAATACAGGGATACCGGCTAAAGGGCCGAGCGCTTGCTTATTGGCTACTTGCCTATCGACTGCCTGCGCTTCGTTTAATACATTTGGGTTTAACGCAAGAACGCTGTTTACTTGATTGTCTAGCTTTTCAATACGTGATAAATAGCCTTTAACCAGCGCCGCCGACGTAATCTCTCCGCTGGCAATCGCTTGGGCTTGCTGGTAAGCAGGCATGTCCAAGTAACGCTCAAGCGTATTTTCTTGTTGTGCTTCCGAAGGGGTTGAATGAGAAACACAGGCAGAGCAAACAACCACCGTGACCAGTAAATACCACTGCTTCAACATAAATCTTTCCTTAACAGATAATTCCAGTGTCTATGATTACTGCTTTATAAAAGCGGCAAGTTTCAGACGTCAAAGTACAGATAGTTTCATATACCTTGTATCAGAAATAGTTCACTGTCTATACATTAAAATCTGTATTTATGGTGTTGTTGCATGTGGCAGCAGGTGAAGGAGACTCTCGAGTTTGTATTTATCTAGCAGCTGCTGATAACGCCCAGTTTCAATAAACGTGCGAAGCTTATTATTAAACGCCACTCTTAATTCAGGGTCGGGAATAGCTGCACTGTATGGCGAAATAGGAAATAGCTCATGGAAGACGACTTCATCGCCCGAGTAAGCCGTATTATTTGACTTAAAATAGTTGAAAATATTCCTGTCGAGTATAACCACATCTACATGGCCGAGCATCAACATATCAACCTGTCTATCTTGCCTTGCCATCTCCATATATGTGGTCTGGTCCGTAACGATTTGTCGGAATGCTTCACCTAGCACCACATCAGCCGTTTGAAAGGCAATAATGCTTTTGCCACGTAAATCTTCAATACTATTAATTTCAAACTTACTTTCAGCGCGGGTCACCGCAACGTTTTGATAGACAACATAAGGGTCTGACAAGATAGCTGGATCAAGGACGTGAGCTGGATTTTGCGTCAAACCAAGGTCAATCAAGTTATCTTCTAATAATCTTGCTGTTCGCCCAAATGGCACGTAAATAGGCGATAAATCATGCCCCATATCTGCCAAAATAGCGCGCGCTACATCCACTTCAAAGCCAGAGTTCTCTTGTGAAATAACATACGGTGGCTTATTCCACCCTACTACAACGTCAATTTCCTCAGATGAAGCTGAAAAAGGTAATAACCAAAAGCTCAAAACAAGGGAAAAAAAGCGCATAAGGCCTCTGTTAGATTAAAAAACAAACAACCATCGCCTACTATAAGCGTTTCTCTAAATCGCACCAGTCGACAAAAGGTTAATATTTTAATTGCTTTTTTATATTAAAGTAAGGCGGTAACATTCAAACTCACAAGGTTTAATACTGTGGCTTTTCGTTTGTCTTCATTTTGTTTCACGCCAACGAAAGGTACAATACGTACAAAGACCACAACGAATGATAAATATGGCTTGGCTACAACTTCGAATCGACACATCTTCTGAACACGCTGAATCCATTGGCGATATGCTTACCGCTAACGGCTCACAGGCCGTCACATACGTTGATGCGAAAGATACTCCTATGTACGAACCGAAACCCGGTGAGGTACTGCTGTGGCCAGATACACAAGTAGTAGGGTTATTTGAAGCTGATGCCGACATGAAAAGCATCCTAAAGCGATTAGGTAAAGCTAAGGTGTTGGGGGAAAATTTTAAATACAAGCTTGAACCACTTGAAGACAAAGACTGGGAGCGGGAGTGGATGGACAACTTTCACCCTATGCAGTTTGGCGAGCGCTTGTGGATTTGCCCAAGCTGGCGCGATGTTCCAGACCCGAACGCCGTTAATGTCATGCTAGATCCGGGTCTTGCCTTCGGAACAGGAACTCACCCAACTACAGCGCTATGTTTACGCTGGCTAGACGGCATAGATATGACGGGTAAAACCGTCGTCGATTTTGGCTGTGGCTCAGGGATTTTAGCATTGGCTGCATTAAAGCTTGGCGCTACGCGCGTTATCGGTATTGATATCGATCCGCAAGCACTTCAAGCGACAAAAGAAAATGCACGCCGCAACGGTGTTGAAGACCGCTTAGATGTGTATCTTCCTGAAGATCAACCTGAACTTGAAGCTGATGTGGTAATGGCGAATATATTATCGGGCCCTTTATTAGAACTTCAAAGCGTTATCACCGACTACTGCAAATCAGACGGTTTGTTAGTCCTTTCCGGCATTCTTGCTGAACAAGTAACCCGAATAGAAGAAGCTTATTCGAAAGACATAGAACTTGAACCAAGTGCCATTGATGGTGAGTGGGCGAGAGTTTCCGGTAGAAAACGCTAAAGTGACGAATTAACCGGCTAGGCATGCAAAATTTTCTGCTTGCCTAGTGCACAAAGCTGATAAAGAAACGTGCACTGGACGAGTAGCCCTCTAAATAAATGTTAAATTATTTCACAATACAGCCCTTTTAATACGGGGCCTGTAAGACTTTCGTACAATAATTGTGCTAAAAAATAGTGCTAGCTTACTAATGTGACAGTTTTTTTTCACTGTCAATACCAGGAAGTGAAATTTTGTGTGATTTTTAGCCTTTTCAAGCATTGCGAAAACACGTACACTTAGCGCCCCGTTTTAGCCGGGTGTATAATTTCTGTGCAGTTTTAGATGGCGAGCTATACATTTTACGATGCGAATTGGACCTTACGAGTTAGAAAACAATTTGATGTTGGCCCCTATGGCTGGCGTAACAGATAGACCGTTTCGTCAACTCTGTAAGCGCTTGGGCGCTGGGCTTGTTGTTTCTGAGATGCTTTCAAGTAATCCGAAAGTTTGGAATACGGCAAAATCACAAGCGCGCATGAACCATGAGGGTGAAGAAGGCATTCGCTCTGTACAGATTGCTGGGGCTGATCCTGAGCTTATGGCTCAAGCAGCACAATTTAATGTTGAGAACGGTGCGCAAATCATCGATATCAACATGGGTTGTCCTGCCAAGAAGGTCAATAAGAAGCTTGCAGGTTCTGCGTTGCTTCAATACCCAGACACAGTGGAAGCGATTATTAAAGCAGTAGTTAATGCTGTGGACGTACCCGTGACACTGAAAATTCGTACCGGCTGGAACCCAGAAAATCGCAATGGGGTAGACATTGCCCGCATTGCAGAGCAAAACGGCATACAGTCGCTTGCGGTTCACGGCAGAACTCGAGCTTGTATGTATAGAGGGGAAGCAGAATACGACACCATACGTCAGATAAAGGCGGCAATATCAATTCCTGTTATTGCAAATGGTGACATTACTTCTCCAGAGAAAGCACAAGAGGTGCTGAATTACACCGGTGCAGATGGCGTAATGATAGGCCGCGGCGCGCAAGGTAAGCCTTGGATATTCAAACAAATCCAACATTATCTTGAAACGGGCGAGAACCTAGCACCACCGCCGCTGTCAGAGCTGTATAAGCTTTTGCACGAGCATGTAGCCAATGTGCAGGACTTTTATGGTGATATAGCCGGTGTAAGAATTGCCCGAAAGCACGTGGGCTGGTATCTCGCGGAGCACGATACGGATCGTCAGTTTCGTAAAACGTTTAACGCTATCGATGATGCGAATGAGCAACTCGATGCACTAAATGCATATTTTCAAGCGCTGCAGACACGAGAAACCCGACAGATTTCTCCCGCAGCATAGTGATGACTAACTTAAGAGCAACACAGTATTATGTTCGATCAAAACGTGACTTCACCTTTTACTACTACAGTAACTACGCCTTCACAAACGCAAGCGCAAAAGCCTTTGCGTGACTCTGTAAAGCAAGCGGTTAATAAGTACCTTAAGCAACTGGATAACGCAAACATCGACAACCTGTACGAAATGGTACTGGCTGAAGTAGAAGCGCCGCTTCTAGAAGAAGTCATGACTTACACTCGCGGCAATCAAACCCGCGCGGCCATCATGATGGGCATCAACCGTGGCACACTTCGCAAGAAGCTAAAGCAATACGGCATGAACTAAGATTCCAAGGGCTTTGCCCACCAAAGAGCACCAATCGGTGCTCTTTTTGTTTCAACACTACAACATTAGAAACTAAAATTTATGCAAACACCAAAACCCATTAAACGTGCTCTCCTTAGTGTCTCTGATAAAACAGGTATCCTTGATTTCGCGACAGCGCTGCATAACGCTGGCGTTGAACTTCTGTCGACAGGTGGTACCGCAAAACTTTTAGCTGAAGCTGGCTTACCTGTGAAAGAAGTCTCTGATCACACAGGTCATCCAGAAATAATGGCCGGTCGTGTTAAAACCCTTCATCCGAAAATTCACGGCGGTATTCTTGCTCGCCGCGGTGTTGACGAAGCGGTGATGGAAGAAAACAACATAGCGCCTATCGACCTAGTAGTTGTAAACCTCTATCCGTTTGCTGCAACTGTGGCAAATGAAGACTGCACACTTGAAGATGCCATTGAAAATATTGATATCGGTGGCCCTACCATGGTTCGCGCGGCAGCCAAAAACCACAAAGACGTGACTATTGTGGTTAATGCGTCTGACTACTCTCGCGTACTTGCAGAGATGAACGACAACAATGGCTCGCTAACGTATAACACCCGTTTTGATCTTGCCATTAAAGCGTTCGAGCACACGGCTGAATATGACGGCATGATCGCAAACTATTTTGGTGCCCGTTTAGACAGCACTGGTTGTGAAGCAGACTGTGACCACCAGCACAGTGAATTCCCACGTACGTACAACATGCAGCTGACTAAGAAACAAGATCTTCGCTACGGTGAAAACAGCCACCAAGAAGCAGCGTTCTACGTTGAAAACAACATTCAGGAAGCGTCGGTTGCTACAGCGACTCAGCTGCAAGGTAAAGAGCTGTCGTTCAACAACATCGCTGATACCGATGCAGCGCTAGAATGCGTGAAAGAATTCGAAGAGCCAGCATGTGTAATCGTTAAGCACGCTAACCCTTGCGGCGTTGCAATTGGCGACGATATTTTGAGTGCCTATGACCGCGCATTTAAAACTGACCCAACATCAGCATTTGGCGGCATTATTGCGTTTAACCGCGAGCTTGATGCGAAAACAGCACAAGCGATTGTTGACCGTCAATTTGTGGAAGTGATCATTGCACCAACCGTAAGCGACGAAGCGAAAGACGTAGTAAGCGCAAAGAAAAACGTACGTCTTCTTGCGTGTGGCGATTGGGCTGGCCAGCTTACTGAAGGTTATGACTTTAAGCGTGTAAACGGCGGTTTATTAGTACAAGAACGCGACTTCGGCATGGTTGAAATGGAAGACCTAGAAGTTGTGACTAAGCGTAAGCCAAGCGAAGAAGAACTACGCGACCTTATGTTCTGCTGGAAGGTAGCAAAATACGTGAAGTCTAACGCAATTGTTTACTGCAAAGATGGCATGACAGTGGGCGTGGGCGCAGGCCAAATGAGCCGCGTTTACTCTGCAAAGATTGCGGGTATTAAAGCTGCCGACGAGAACCTAGAAGTGGCAGGCTCTGTCATGGCATCTGACGCTTTCTTCCCATTCCGCGACGGCATTGATGCTGCTGCTGAAGCGGGTATTAAAGCGGTCATCCAGCCTGGCGGCTCTATGCGTGATCAAGAAGTGATTGATGCAGCTGACGAACACGATATTGCTATGGTGTTCACGGGCATGCGCCACTTCCGTCACTAATAAGTATTTGCACAACAACTTATAGAGCAGGCTTAGTGAGGGAAACCAACAGCTAAGTTAACCACGCAGTAAAGTGGCATTTTGCTACTTTATTGCGTGTTTGTTGTTTTCCTTTAATCCCTTTTTTATTACGCATGTTCTATCTCATTTGCATGGCTAAAGTGACACTTAAGCTAAACGAAATAGTTAGGAATTATTCTGCTAAGTCGTAAGTGCAAATTAGGGTTTGGTGATAGGCTTGATCTGACCTGTGGTAATTTGTAGTAATAGTGTTACTAATAAATGTTATGTTATTCCAGTCCGCATAGATAATTACCCTCGACAGAAAAAGGAAATAAGAATGAAAAAGTTAGCCCAACTTGTGTTAGCCGCAACACTCGGTGTAACAGCAACTTATGCTAGTGCTGATGCTATCTCAGACGCCGCCATGAGCGATATCCGTTCTGATAAAGCCAAAGTGCGCGACGAATACCGCAACCCGCAACAAACTTTACGCTTTTTTGGCCTAAAGCCAGACATGACTGTTGTTGAAATTTCACCAGGCGGCGGCTGGTATGCCGACATTCTTTACTCGGTGGTAAAAGAAAACGGCAAATACGTTGCTGCGCATTTCTATGTTGATGAAGAAACCAGCGGCTACTACAAAAAGTCGGTTGAAGGTTTCAAAGAACAAATGAAGCCGGGCATGAAATATGAAGGTGCTGAGCTTACGGCATTTGACCCAATCAAAGCGTTAAATATTGGCGAAGCTAGCAGTGCTGATATGGTGCTAACCTTTCGCAACGTACACAACTGGTATATGCGCCACGGTGACGAAGGCATCGACAACGCGTTTGGCGCTTTCTTTAAAGCACTTAAGCCAGGTGGCGTACTGGGCGTAGTGGAACATGAGCTACCTGAAAGTGCAGACGATGCAGCGATGAAGAAAAGTGGCTACATGAAGCGTTCTTATGTTGTAGCAGCAGCAGAAAAAGCAGGTTTTGTCCTTGAAGCGAGTAGTGATATAAACGCGAACCCAATGGACACGGCAGACCACCCGAAAGGTGTGTGGACGCTACCTCCAAGTTTGGCGCTAGACGATCAAGACAGAGAAAAATACATGGCGATTGGCGAGAGCAATCGCATGACGCTAAAATTCACAAAACCAAAATCATAAAATTAAACACTCAAAACGGAACAGTTAATGAACGTACTTGTAATTGGCGGCGGTGGCCGCGAACACGCGTTAGCGTTTAAAGCAGCGCAGTCTTCTGATGTTTCAACAGTATATGTAGCACCTGGCAATGCCGGTACCGCTATAGAGCATAAGCTTGAGAACGTAGCAATTGATGTAAACGACATCGCCGGCTTAGTTTCTTTTGCTCAAGGTAATGATGTTGCGCTTACTATTGTAGGTCCAGAAGCGCCGCTAGTTGCAGGTGTAGTAGATGCGTTCACTAATGCGGGTTTAATGATATTTGGTCCCACTCAAGCTGCGGCGCAGCTTGAGGGTTCGAAAGCGTTCACTAAAGACTTCTTGGCTCGCCACGAAATTCCTACGGCTGAGTACCAAAACTTCACGGAAATTGACCCAGCTATTGCCTATGTTCGTGAGAAAGGCGCGCCTATCGTAGTAAAAGCTGACGGTCTAGCTGCCGGTAAAGGCGTTATCGTTGCGATGACCCTTGAAGAGGCTGAAGAAGCTATTCGCGATATGCTAGCGGGCAACGCGTTTGGCGAAGCGGGCAGCCGCGTAGTTATTGAAGAGTTCCTAGACGGTGAAGAAGCGTCGTTTATTGTTATGGTAGACGGTAAGAACGTACTGCCTTTTGCCACCAGCCAAGACCACAAGCGTGCGGCCGACGGCGACAAAGGCCCAAACACGGGTGGTATGGGGGCTTATTCACCGGCTCCGGTCGTAACACCAGAAATCCACGACCGTATTATGCAAGAAGTGATCATGCCAACGGTTGATGGCATGGCCGCTGAAGGTAACGACTATGTTGGCTTTTTATATGCTGGCCTAATGATTATGGCTGACGGCACACCAAAGGTCATTGAGTACAACTGCCGCTTTGGCGACCCAGAAACTCAGCCTATCATGCTTCGCTTAAAATCAGACTTGGTTCCACTTTGCCAAGCGGCGTGTAAAGGTGAGCTTGCAGGCAAAACCATTGAGTTTGACGAGCGCGCATCGGTAGGTGTTGTGCTTGCAGCTGGCGGCTATCCTGGCAGCTATGACAAAGGCGATGTGATTACTGGTTTCGAAGAAGCCGCTAAGCTAGACGGTAAGGTTTTCCACGCTGGTACCGCCCTTCAAGATGGCGATGTAGTGACAGCAGGTGGCCGCGTGCTTTGTGCAACAGCGTTAGGTAACAACGTGACCGAAGCACAGCAAAAAGCCTACGAACTGCTAAAAACCATTCAGTTTAAAGATGTGTACTACCGTACTGATATTGCGCATCGTGCTATCTCTAGAGAGTCTCAAGCGTAATAGAGAATAGTGATATTAAGCCAAGTGATTTACGTCACTTGGCTAAATTACTTAGCCTCAACGTTCTACGATAGTTTTATCGCTGCTACCACTGTGGAGTAGATAGGTTTTATTTTTCTTTTTTTTATCACCCCACATGTACTTGTATTCCCAGCCCGTTAAATCCTCAACCACGGTAACAACATGGGGTAACGCATCCTGCTTTGCACCACCATTACGCAAACGACTGACTTCATTAATAAGTATTTTGTGGTTTTGCTTCGTTAGCTGAAAGAGCGTTGCGCCAAATAACGCAATAGTCGCTAGACAGGTTGGCCCTATCAAAAACAGCCAATAGACCCCTGAAATAGTCTCACTTGTCTGCACTTTAGCTCCAGATTCAAAGCCGACACATTGCAAGCCAATACTCGCAATCAACATTGCAGAGGCCTGACATATTTTCCGCCCAAGAGTCATTACACCAGAGAAAATTCCCGCTCTACGTCGCCCTGTAAGGATTTCATCCACATCCGGGATAGAGTTAAAGATCACCCAAGGAATAAGGTAGATACCGCCTCGCGCGAGGCCGATAAGAACGGCGCCAATGAAAACCGCTTCGCTCACATCGAGCGCGACGTTGGGTAGGATAGCGAAAAAGGCGAGGCTAACAAACATAAGGCCTAACGCTATTTTATAGGCGTTAGCATTCCCCATTTTTAGCGCGAACCACGTAAAGGTAAGCACACCAAAAAACTGCATAAAGGTCATCACACTTAAGATTTGCCCACCTTCACCCGCAGATAGATTGAGGTTAAATGTAATATAGTGAAGAAAGAGCGCGCCAAAAATGTCTAATGCTACTGAACCGCCGATATACATCATCAGATGAATTCGGAATGTTTTTATTTGTAGCGTGCTTGCCATTTCCTTATACAAATCAACGAGGGTTTCTTTTATAGATGAGACCTCTTTCTGAGGAGGGAGCCTCGAAGGTTCGATTTCCCACGTGTATTTGTAAATAAAGTACCAAGGTAAGGTAAAAATAAAACCGAACAAAAAACCAATGTAAATAAAGGCTTGGGCTTCATCTTCAACATTGGACATGATTAGCCCAGGGACTAGGGTTACAACAAATGCAGTTATTTGCCCAAATGTCAGGCGGCAACTTCCCATCTTAGTTCGAATTTCATAATCGTCTGTCATCTCGTTAGGAAGTGTGCAGTAAGGGGTCATCACTACTGTAAACATGGTGTTGAATAAAAGGTAAGTGGCAAGGTAATAAGCAAACCCAAATCCAGAGACGAACATGAGACCAAACACGATAAGAAACGGTGCGCCAAAAAGAAAAAACACTTTTCTGCGTCCAAATCGAGTTCGGATATTATCAGTGATATACGCAACGATAGGATCGGTAATGGCGTCCCATAACTTACCAATAGCAAAGATCAATCCTGCTTCAACGGGCGATAAGCCTGCAACTTGGGTGAAAAAATAGAGCATCCACAATCCAATTATGGTGCCAGAGCCGCTTCCAAATATGTCTCCCGAGCCCCACGCAATAATGTTTTTCCAACCTGGCTGCTTTCTTTTTTCTACGTCATTCACTGATGAACTCCCACCTTTGCAGCTAACATTTTAACACTGATTTAACACAGAATAATACGCTCTTGACACCGGTGTCAATATAGAATTTAATGTAAATCAGGTTAACAGTAGGTGAAAAGGTCACGATCATTGTAAATGCTTTTGATTATTTCACACCATTTTAAAATAACTTTTGTTTATATGTGGGGATACCATGAAGTTAAAACTTGGCGTTATTGGTTGCGGCAAAAAATCATCTCAATATATCGACACATGGTCTCAGCGCACTGATATCGACATTGTTTGTGTTTGCGATCCAAGCGAGGGGGCATTGCAGCATGTTAAAGCAATTCTTAGCGCTCACGGCCGAAAGGAGGTGCACGCATATCAAGACTGGCAAACCCTTTTAAGTGAACAAGGTAGTACACTAGATGCCGTCTATATCTGTACTCCGCATGCTGTTCACGCAAACCAAGCGTTAGCTGCCTTAGAGTTGAACTTAGACGTATTACTTGAAAAACCCATGGTAACGACCGTTGATGAAGCAAAGGCACTCCAATCAGCACAGCAGGCCAGTGGCAAACAACTGGTTGTGGCCTATCAAGGTGGGTTGTCTCCTCTTGTTCATCAATTAAAAGAAGATATTGCCACAAAGCGCTATGGCGACTTAATGAGTATCAATGCTGCCATCTGGGAAGACTGGGCAGACACTTACACTGGCCATTGGAAGCAAGTGCCTGAAATCTCAGGTGGTGGCTTTATGTTTGACACGGGTGCGCACATGATGAACACCACATCAATGCTATGCTCTCAGCCTTTTGCCAGTGTCAGTGCAAAAATGAATAACCATAACTTTCCTGTGGACATTGTTACAACGGTAATAGGAGAATTGGCAGACGGGATGCTTTTCTCTATGCACGCGTGCGGCAAAAGTATTCGATGTACATCTCGAATAGAGTGCTTTTTCACTGACTATGTCGTAAGAGTCTGCGCGTGGGGGCGCTGGATTGAGATTGAAGATAGAGACGGCAACATTGAGCGCAAAGAGCAGGAATCAGCAAATAATTTGATGAATGTTTTCTTACAAACAAAGGACGGCAATATACAAAACCCTTCAGATATCGAACAAGGATTGCACATGGCAAAATTGTGGGACGCTATCAAACTCTCTGCCAGCAAAAGTGGGGCACCGGTAGCGTGTTGAGTTCCTTTAAGATCGCGCAACAACAGCAGTATTGCATTCATTAAAAAAGGGCGTTTAGCCCTTTTTTAACTTATTTCTTCTGTGCGGCCTTTTCCGCGAGCATCAGTTTTCGCGGCTTTTTGAAATACGTCTGTTTGGGTGCGCCTTTTTCTAAAGGCACCGGTCTACCCCAGTTTTTCATATTCCATCCAGAGGTATGGGCTTGGTTTGACCATTGTATGGCATTGGCAAGCACCTGAATGATGTGAGGGTTTCTATATATGGGAAAGGTTTCATGGCCCGGAGAAAAGAAGAATATTTTCCCTCTTCCCCGAGTAAACGTGCAGCCACTTCTTAGGATTTCCCCGCCTTGATACCAAGACGTAAATACCAGTTCATCAGGGTCTGGAATATCAAAAGGTTCGCCATACATTTCCGACAGAGGCAACTCAATTTGGGGCGGCAAGTTATAGGCAATCGGGTGGGATGGTTTCAGACACCATACGCGTTCACGTTCTCCCCCTTCGGCTTCTCGCCAGCTCAGATTGCAGCTTGTTCCCATTAAGCGCTTAAACAATTTAGCGTGATGTCCGGAGTGTAAAACAATGAGCCCCATCCCTTCTAATACGCGCTGTTGGAGCTTATCGATAAGCTTGTCGTCAAGCTCATCATGGTATCGGTGGCCCCACCAAATGGCGACATCCGTATTGTCGATTCTCTCTTGTGGCCATCCTTGTTCAGGGTCGTCTAATGTTGCTGATGTTAAGTTAAAACCGAAAGGTTTAAGCCCCTCAACAATGCAACCGCCAATGGTTTCGGGATAGCACTCTTGTACGTCAGCGTCTTCTTTTTCGTGCCGACATTCATTCCATACGGTAACATTTATCATAGTACTGCCTGCTGCTTTAATTGTGGGGAATAGTCCTGAACTTCTAGAAGCAAGCTATCTAACGCGGTGGGAACACCATTGGCTAAAATGTAACTCAACCAGTATTTAACTCGCTCTTCAAACACGTCATTCGTCGAGAGTGTCTGGGGAAAGATTTGCGAGAGACCCAAGTACCCTTTTACTAATTTATCAATGTCGTAAAAGTCACGCTTTTGAACGTCATACAGTACATCAGCAAGCGGGTCCTGTACCTCTATCGCATCGCCCTTGGCGTCAAAAGCCATAGTATAGCGAAGCCATGAAGCCACAGCGAAACACAGACACTCCGCGCTTTCGCCATTTTGCAGTCTATCTTCAATAGTATGAAAAAGGCGTTGGGGTAGCTTCTGGGAGCCATCCATCGCGATTTGATAGGTTTTGTGAAACAGCGCAGGGTTCGTGAAGCGCGCTAACAAATCTGCTGTATAGCTTGTAAGTTCTAACCCGGGAGGTGGCGTCAATGTGGGGGCAATTTCATCACACATCAAAATATTTAAATATCGTCCAAAGGCTTTATCTTCCATTACTTCGCTAACGAATTCATAGCCTGATAAGAACCCTGCATACGCCAACGATGAATGCGCACCGTTTAATAGACGAAGCTTCGCTTTTTCAAACACGTCTACATTACTTACAATAGTAGCCCCAGCGTCTTCCCAATGAGGGCGCTTACCCGCAAATTTGTCCTCAATTACCCATTGCGTAAATGCTTCGGTTTTCACCATTGCACTGTCTCTGTAGCCCGCTTCATCCGCTAACTCATCAATATCGCTAGGCGTAGTCGCTGGCACAATTCTATCAACCATGGTGTTGGGGAACGCTACATTTTCGTTGATCCAAGCCACCAATTCGTCGCTTATACGTGTTGCAAACTGCGTCACTAACCTTGCTGTCGTATTGCCGTTTTCCGGCAAATTGTCACAGCATAAAATGGTTGGGGCGTCGATGTGCGCCTCAAACCTTGTTTTAAGTGCACTAACCAAGTAGCCGATTGCCGTTTTCGGCTTATCTAAATTAGACAAGTCATAAACAATATCGGGATGCTGCACATTTAAATTACCCGTTGATGGGTCATGGCAGTAACCTTTTTCAGTCACCGTTAAAGAGATGATGTGACACGTTGGCGAAGCCATTAACGAAAGCACCGCTTGCGGGTCGTCAGGTGCAACCAACACTTTTGCAACCGATTGTACTATTTGCTGCTCTTGCCCTTGTGCAGAACTCACTTTAACCGTATAAAAACCATCTTGCGGATTGAGTTGCTCAGCAACGGTCCCGCTTCTGAGCGACACGCCGGCGATAAACCAGTTATGATCGCCACTCTTGCGCATATATGTATCGGTATACACCGCTTGATGCGCTCGATGAAATGCACCAATTCCCAAATGGACAATACCAATATTTGGCGTCTGTGGACGATACAATTCGTCGCTTTTACTCACTATTTCGCGACCCAACCTCGTTACTGTCATAACCACTACCTATAAGTTGTAAGCACGTTTAGCCAAGTTATATGCCAAGTCTTTGGCAAGCCCATGGGCTTCATCCATATCGATATAGTGACGCGCTACCAATTCCGCGAGATATACACAGTCCATTCTACGAGCAAGATCATGACGAGCAGGAATAGATAAAAACGCACGGGTATCGTCATTGAACCCTACCGTATTGTAAAACCCAGCGGTTTCTGTGGTTTGTCTTCTGAAGCGAATCATCCCTTCAGGGCTATCGTGAAACCACCATGAAGGCCCCAGCTTCAGGCAAGGATAATGCCCTGCGAGCGGCGCTAATTCTCTGCTGTATACAGTTTCATCTAAGGTGAACAAGATAATGTTTAAATTTGGATTGTTGCCAAACTTATCTAATAAAGGTTTGAGGGCTTGAATATATTCAGTGGGAGAAGGAACATCCGCGCCTTTATCTCTACCATATACTTCAAACACAGACTTGTTGTGATTCCTGTAAGCACCGGGATGGATTTGCATAACCAAACCGTCTTCAATAGACATTTCAGCCATCACGGTAAGCATGTGCGCCCTAAAAAGCTCAGCCTCATCGGCAGTAAAGTGACTGCTTTGTACTTTGGCAAATAGCGTTTTGGCCTCGCTGTGAGAAAGGTCAGCTGTTGCTGCGGTGGGATGGCCGTGGTCGGTAGAGGTAACGCCCATCGTTTTGAAGAAAGCACGTCGTTGGCGCAGTGCTGCTAGATAATTATCGTAATCTGTGCAATCTAAGTCTGTTAGTGCACTAAGTTTTGCTAATTTTGTTGCGAATTTTTCATGCTCAGGGTCAATAACGGCATCAGGTCTAAATGCACTGATTACTTTACCTTTCCAACCTGAGTCCAGAATTTGTTGGTGGTAAGAAAGTTCATCGGTTGCACATTCAGTCGTCGCTATAACTTCAATATTATATTGCTCGAATAATGCTCTTGGAAGGAATTCGGGACGTTTTAGCGCATTATTTATAATGTCGTAATAATGGTCAGCGGTCGATTCATCTAATTTCACCTCAATACCAAAGGTGTTTACAAATACATAGTTAAGCCAAAAGCTAGATGGCGTTCCTTTAAATAAATAAAAGTATTTAGCAAAGGTTCGCCACACTTCTCGAGGATCAACATCAGAGCAACTTCCATCTTTTCGCCAAATTCCTAGCTCGTCTAAGCGAATGCCTTGGCTGTAGAGCATTCTATAAACATAATGATCAGGTTTAATGAGTAAATCAGTTGGGTTGGCGAACGGCTCATTTAGTGCAAACCAAGCAGGGTCTGTATGACCATGAGGACTAACGATAGGTAAGTCCTTCACATCGTTATAAAGTGTCCTTGCAATATCTCGTTCCACTGGATTAGAGGAAAAGAGTCTATCTGGATGAAGGTGCAACTGCGACGCCATCAATTTGTACTCCATTGCTTATCGTTAATTGATCAAAAAGCGCATCATCGTTCAATAATCGACTCCGATATTAGATAACTACTTTATCCACTTGATGGCCCTTTCAGGAGATAAGTTATAAACCTGTTTGACACCGGTGTCAAACAGGTTTATAAAAGTAAAAGGACGATTATGTCTAGAATAAAGAAGGCAGTACTCAGAATTTTACATCAACACTGTAGCTTATTTCGGCTTCTATCATAAATACTGTTGGTTGCATTATAGTGATGATTTATATTGTCTTGTCAAAGTACAGAAAAGGTTGTGTAAATTATGGCTTCTGTAACAATTATGGATGTAGCACGCAAAGCTGGTGTGTCAAAAAAGACGGTTTCACGTGTTATTAATAATGAAGCTAACGTGAGACCACAAACAAAAGAAAAAGTGCAAACAGCTATAGAGGAGCTTGGTTTTAAGCGCAATCCTCTCGGGATGGCCCTTGCTAAAAACAGGTCTTTGTTTATCGCGCTTCTCGCTGACAACCCAAGTCCTGGTTATTTAATGAACTTGCAGAAGGGAATCCTGCAAGCCTGCACCGAAGAGCACATGGGACTATTTCTCTATGATTGCCAATACCGCTCGCCCTCATTGGTAGAAGAAATACAAACCTTCGTTGAAAATACGCTGGCTGATGGCCTTATTCTTGTACCTCCGCTCAGCGATAAAATCGAGCTTCTTGATATGCTTGACAGCAAGGGGGTCAGCTACGTTCGCATCGGACCAAAAGATACAAAGCGCGGTGATTTTGTTGGCTCGAATACGGCTAAAGCTGCTTTTGATATGACTGAATACCTTATAAAGCTCAAACACCGGCATATAGGCTTTATCTTGGGGCACCCAGATCAAGCATCGAGTAAAAGAACCGAGAAAGGCTTCCGAGATGCACATGCGAAAGCCGGCATTCCTGTCGATGAATCGTTAATTGCCCAAGGCTATTACACCCATCAATCAGGTGTTGATGCAGCGATGACGCTATTGAATAAAACACCTCGGCCGACGGTAATTTTCGCAAGTAATGACGAAATGGCAGTTGGAGCATTGTGTGAAGCACAAAGTCGGGGAATAAAGGTACCTGAAGAGCTTTCGATTGCTGGTATTGACGACATATCGATAACGACAAAGGTATGGCCGAACATCACGACGATGCGCCAACCTCTCAACTCCATTGGTTATACTGCAGCTTCTATCCTAATCCGAAGATTGCAGAAAAAACCTATCGGGCCGAGCGAAGAAGCATTTGTGAACCAGCTTTACGACTGCGAGCTTGTGATCCGGCAATCAACTAAAACCTTCGTTGGTTAAAAACAGACGTTATACTGCTTTACCATGAAAAAGATAGGCTGGCTTCACTCTCTTAAATACTGAGCATTCGAGCCTATCTTCTCGGGTTATTCTGCTTTCAGCGTTAAGGCGCCTAGCTACCGCTTATCCATTTTCTTTGAGCCCACTAGCGCATACCAAGCTATATAAACGTAACACAGTGCAGGTACCAAAAAGCTCAGCTGTAACGAAAGGGCATCAGCAGCAACACCTTGAATAAGCGGCAGTATTGCCCCTCCCACTATACCTTGGCATAAGTAGCCAGACGCTTTACCGGTATGTTCTCCTAGCCCAGAAATGGCCAGCGCAAATATGGTAGGAAACATAATAGAATTAAAAAGACCTACAGAAAGAATCGTCCACATCGCCATCTCGCCGCTACTAGATACCGACAGAGATATCATGGCGACGGCAAGTAACGCGTTTAAAGCAAGAATGATTGGGGGAGCAACAAATCGCATAATGAATGCCCCAAAAAAGCGACCAACCATAGCAGCACCCCAGTAATAAGACACCATGGCACCTGCACTTACGTTATCCATTCCCTCTATGCCAAGCTGTAGAAAAAAGTTTACCAAATAGCTACCCACCGCAACTTCTGCGCCGACGTACAAAAATATGGCGAGTACACCGTATTTTAAATGGGGAAAAGCGTTCATAGAAAAGCGCTTTGTCGTTTGGCTAGCGCCACTGCTTTCATGAAGTATTGGCAAGCGCAATTTGGCAAATATAAAGGCGACAACAACCAGCACCCCCGCAATTATTAAATAAGGCTGCTGCACTGCTTCTGCTGAATTTTCATTTGAGGCAGACGCAAGAATGAGGATCGCACCAAAGGCGGGAGCAGCAGTATGGCCTAGTGAATTAATTGCTTGCGCAAAATTTAGGCGGCTGGCCGCGGTTTTTTCTGGCCCTAAAGCAGCGACATATGGATTAGCTGATACTTGTAAAACAGTGATGCCTGCAGCTAATACGAACAAGGCGAAGAGGAAAATTCCATACCTTGATAAAGATGCCGCAGGAAAGAAGAGACAACATCCAACGGCAATAATGCCCAAACCGTAAATAATGCCTCTTTGATATCCCGTTTTGTCAATAAGTCGACCAGCTAAGGGCGAAACAATAAAATAAGCACCAAAAAAGCAGAACTGTACAAGCGCTGCTTGTAAAAAGCTTAATGCAAAAGCGTCCTTTAAATAAGGCAGTAAAATATCGTTTAAGGCCGTAATAAACCCCCAAATGAAAAACAGGGCAGTCATAGCAAAAAAGGCAAATTTCATTGTATTGGGTTCATGCTTAGTGTTGAGCGCTACCACTTCAGGTGTAGGGTTCATAGATAATCCTTTTTTACAGTTTCATTAATACGTCAAAACAGGCACCGAGCGTGTGGTAGTCACATTTTGCACCCGCACTACTCTTTTCATCAGAAACTTTGGCGTTATTGCGACTTAGCAACCTAAACCACGCGCCGTATTGATGGTCGACAAAGTGTTCCCAACTGTAAGCCCAAAGTTTTTTATAGGCGTCTAAATATTGCGCTTCCTTCGTTTCTTGGTAAAGCAGAGCAGCAGCGGCGAAACTTTCAGCCTGAACCCAGAAATATTTGTCGTCGTCACACCAGTTTCCTTCGTCATCGAAACCATAAATCAACCCACCGTACTCATTATCCCAAGCAACCTTATAAGCAGAATCAAAGAGAAACTGTGCACGCGTCAACCACGTAGTATTAGGTTCTATTCGATATAACGACACTAGTAATTTCGCCCACTCGGTTTGATGGCCAGGCTGAAACCCCCAAGGTCGATATAAATTTTTTGGATCATCACGGTTGTAATCCCAATCAGTTTGAAATGTTGGCGTGTAATGCTCCCATACGAGACCGCGCGTTTGATCAGCCTGTCGTGCGGTTATATTTTCGGCTATGCATTTTGCTTTAGAAAAATAAACAGTGTCACCGGTTGCTTCAAACGCAGATATCATCGCCTCACATGCATGCATATTGGCGTTTTGACCTCGATAAGGCGACAGTACTCCATCCGCGCTAATTTCATCTGCATACAACTCAAAATCAGGTTGCCAGAACCGAGCTTCCATCAAATCGAATACTCGCTTTATGTCTTCTTTCGTGTCTTTGATTTTGGCCTTGTGAATTGCGGCATAGGCCAATAAAACGAACGCATAACCGTAGTTTTGCTGGGTCATATCAAGGGGCTCATTTCCTTGAAGCGTCCACGCATAACCTTGCTTGTCTTCTCTCCAATGCACCTTTTCAAGGAAGGTAAGGCCGTGAATAGCGAATTCTGCGTATTGCTTTTCGCTAAGTAAGCTGTAGCCACGGGCATAATTAACGATAATTCGCGCACTACTTACTAAATGTTTGAACTGAGGATTAAATACCTCACCATTGTCCAAATAATTCTGAAAATACCCGCCTTCTTGATCAACAACACGTGAGTCATAAAACCGATAAATGTCTTTGCAATGTTGCTCTAAAAAAGCTTTGCTGTAGGGGTTTTCAAATGAAGAAATGGGCATAGTCAAATGTCCTAATTGGTTTGTCGTTGTAGGGATTGGCATTGGTTTGTTGTTTTTTCATTAAGTGTGCGCGACGAACTAAGCATCGTTGGCCGCCGACGGTATCGATAATTTATCCCACTGGCTCTCTGGAAGAATGGCTCCTTTAAATTGAACCACTTTACTCGCACAGGCATGTGCTCTTTTAATGGCTTGTTCTATGCTCATGTTCTGAGAAATACCTGAGATAAATCCGCCGCTGAAGGCATCTCCCGCTCCCGTAGCGTCTACCATGGTGTCACTGAAATCCAATGGGAGTGTATTGAACTCCCCCTTCACCCAATAGCACGCTTTACGCTTGGCAGACATTAATGTGATGCAAGGCAACGCAGCGCAGAATTGCTCTAACATTGCGGTGTTTGAAAACTTGAAAATTGTTTTTAAGTCTTCGTCGCTGGGAAGGAAGTAATCTGCTTTTGCGATGGCTTGCTGATAGGCATTCACTACATCATCTCGACGCCGCCAAAGGTTCGCTCTGTAGTTCGTATCAAAGAACACTAGTTTGCCTTTAGCGCGCTGTCGTGCAAGAAAAGCTAACCAACAGTGCAACACTTCTTCGCTCATCAAAGACAGGGTTATCCCTGACCAATAAAAGGCTGTGCAGTTTTCCGCTTTCTCCATCAGTGAGGTAAAAAGTTTGACACTAGTAAAGCATTGCTTTGCCGCTGAATTACTGCGCCAGTAGGTGAAAGTTCGCTCACCATGATTGTCGTTCTCGATGGCATACATTCCTGGTGATTCGCCGGGAATACTTATCATTGAACACTGAGCTAGGCCATGATGACGGCATGCAACACGGATACTTTCACTAAATCCGTCATCACCAAGTGCAGAGAAATAACGCACGTTTGTACCTAACCTTGATAACATTACGGCCGTATTAAATGTATCTCCCGCTACGCCGCGCTTGAACATACCCTCTCCATAGGGCTGTAGCTCTATCATTACCTCTCCAAATACGCCAATCATGCCCTGTTCCTCACCAGTTATACATTGAGCCATCTTCTAATCGGTTTACGGGCAAGTAAGCGCGTTTATAAGGGTATTTCGCCGCTTTTTCCTCATCAATATCTACACCATGCCCAGGGGTTTCACCGGCTATTAAATATCCACCTTCAAAGCGATAATCGTGAGGAAATACCTCGTCGGTCTCAGGTGTATGACGCATATATTCTTGGATGCCAAAGTTCGGTACCCAAGTGTCGAAGTGAAGTGCAGCGCCCATTGTGATAGGGCTTAGATCAGTTGCACCGTGGAAGCCCGTCCTGACATGATAGAGCTCCGCTAAATGCGCAATTCTGCGTAAATGCGTGATCCCTCCGCCATGCACAATGGTCGTGCGGATATAATCGATAAGCTGTTCACTAATCAGCTGTTGGCAGTCGTGAATAGAAGCAAAGACCTCTCCTACTGCAATAGGTGTGGTTGTATGCTGACGGAACAGTCTGAAACCTTCTTGCAGTTCTGCTGGAACCGCATCTTCTAACCAGAATAGTTTGTAAGGCTCTAGAGATTTACCAAGTTGCGCAGCTTCTATTGGTGTGCATCTGTGGTGGGCATCATGCAGTAAATGGTAGTCGTAGCCATAAGTTTCACGCAGTGTTTTGAAAAGCTCAGGTACGCTATTTAAATATTTTGACGTGGACCATACGTTTTCTGTAGGCAGGTCAGCATCTGCGGGTTCATAGTACATTTTGTCTTTTGAAACGCCGTATGTACTGTCTAATCCGGGCACCCCCGTTTGAGCGCGAATGGCTTTATATCCCATATCGATGTACTTACCGACTTCGGCAACCGTATCGTCTATCGTTTTACCGTTTGCATGACCATAAACCATAACGCCATCACGACTTCTGCCACCTAATAACTGATATAGCGGCATATTGGCAGCTTTTGCTTTTATATCCCATAACGCCACATCAACAGCGGCAATAGCCGTCATCCCTACAGGACCACGACGCCAATATGCACCTCTGTAAAAGAACTGCCATATGTCTTCAATGCGTCTCGCGTCTTTTCCAATAAGGCATGGAACAAGGTGATCTTCTAAATAACTTGCCACCGCAAGCTCTCGACCATTTAGTGTGGCGTCGCCTATACCGTACGTCCCGTCTTCGGTGACAATTTTCAGCGTTACAAAATTTCTTCCGGGACTGGTGACGATGACTTTAGCGTCGGTAATCTTCATATTCATTCCTATGTAAACAGTGCTCTGTCGAGTAAAACACAGATGTAGCCTTGAATTTGTAATCACAAAGCCTTAAATTGGCCAAGCCTTTTTTATTAAGTTAACATTTGGTCTGTCCAATATGCAACATATAAGTCCAAAAAATCTACACTCTGGTTCTTCGAGCACCGGTCAACGCCTTTATCTCCAAGTTGCAGACTCACTTGCACAGCTCATCATCAATGACAATTTGAGCCCAGGAGATCGCCTTTCTCCTGAACGAGAACTCGCACAAGAGTACGAAGTCAGTCGCCAAACCGTACGCGAAGCATTGATTGCTCTTGAGGTATCCGGTTTGGTAGAAATTCGCCCAGGCTCAGGCGTTTACGTATTAAAGCGAGAAAGTTTAAAGACAAGTTTGGTCATGGAAGATGCGCCAGGTCCCCTTGAAATCATGGAGGCTCGAACTTTATTTGAAGGCGAAGCGGCAGCGCTAGCAGCGCAAAGAATCAGTAATGAGGAACTACTCAAACTAAAAGCTTATCTTAAGCAAATGGAAGACATGGTCGCACTTGGAAAGATAAAGGAAGCCGAGGAGTTTGACGGAAAGTTTCACCGTACTATTGCACAGGCGACGCGAAATAGCGCTATTATTACCACCGTTGAATGGTTATGGTCTTTGCGTGAATCGTCGGAAATAAGCCGTGTATTTAACGACAAGATTCGCCAGAAAGGCTCCAACCCTAATATCGAAGCGCACAAGCAAATTCTTGAAAGCCTCTCTCGCTACGACAGCGATGCGGCAAAGAAAGCCATGCAGTCACATCTCGCCGACGTTTCCGAAGCGTATATTTTATTCATCACTGACTAAAATTGGACGAACCAATTTGAAATTGGTACAGCATCTTGTTATAAAGGCGTAAATAACGATTTAGTTTGGGGTAGTTGAGGATGAAAAAGAATCTTTGGTTGACGTGTTTTCTAGCAATGTCGTGTGTTTTGACGCCGCTTTCGTTAAGTTATGCGTCCAGTAAGCAACCCGTTGACCTTGTTTACCCTTATCTCGATTCAGCTAACAGCCGATGGTTCTTTTTTGACTCAGCATCACTTCCTTTTGGTATGGTCAACCTAAACCCCGATACCGAGATAGGCGGAGCTTGGGGAAGTGGCTATCGATATCATTCTAACGATATTAAAGGCATTAGCCACGTGCATGCGTGGCAGCTATCCGGGCTATCCGTTATGCCGCTCTCATCTACTCGCCCTGTGGCCGAAATTAAAAATGACTATTACTCTCCATTTTCTCATGACAGTGAAATTGTAAAGCCCGGCTACCATAAATTTTCATTAGACCGTTACAAAATTGATGTAGAACTTACCGCTACAACTCGGGTAGGTTTTCATCGCTACCATTATTCGCCTAACACCCCACAACAGGTATTATTTAACTTAGGCGGCAAATTAGGTCCATCAGAATTAGGTCACGCAGAGGCAAACCAAGTCGCGTCTAATGCGGTAGCTGGCTACATAACAAACTTGCCGACATACCGCAGAACTCGCCCTACAAAAGTTTACTACTATGCCGAATTCGATAAAGACATTGCTCGATTAGACAGCTACAGAGGGGAACATGTATTCCCAGCCGTTAGCGGCATTAACGGGCTTAATGCAGGGTTACTCATTGAACTTAGTCATGATGCAAAACCGCTTTTGATGAAAGTGGGGATTTCCTACGTGTCTGTGGAGAATGCGAAAGCCAATATCGATGCAGAGTTATCTACTTGGCACTTTGATAAAACAAGAGAAGCCGCACTCACAGAGTGGAACACATGGCTTGAAAAAATTACCGTAAAAGGCGGAAGTGAGCAGCAACAGCGCCGCTTTTACACCGACCTTTGGCATGCACTACAAGGCAGACGCATTATCTCTGACGCCAACGGTCAATATGTTGATCAAACTGGTATAGACCCTGTTATTAAACAGCTTCCCCTCAATGAAAAGGGTGTCCCGCTATTTAACCATCACAACTCTGACTCTTTTTGGGGAGCACAATGGACCATTGCAACGTTGTGGCCGCTTGTTTACCCAAGCGTTGCCTCGGATTTCACCAACAGCTTGCTTACCTACTATAAAGATGGCTCGATGATTCCACGAGGCCCATCAGGTGGAAATTACACTTACGTCATGACAGGTGCCTCATCTACGCCGTTTATCGTTTCCAACTACATGAAAGGCATACGAGACTTCGATGTTGAAACGGCTTACAACGGGTTAATGCATAATCATAGTGATAAAGGCATAATGGCCAAAGCGGGTTATGAGCACTACACCAACACGGGTGGTGGTATGCGACATTATCTCGACAAAGGCTATATTCCATTCCCTCTGCCGCCAGAAGAAAGCAGTTATGGCAACCATAGAAGGGGGCCTGGCCAAACTTTAGAAAATGCGTATCAAGATTTTACCCTGGCTCAATTTGCCAACGCGCTAGGAAAAGAGCACGACTATCAATATTTTTTAAAACGCAGCCAAAACTACCGCAATGTTTTTGATCCTGAATCGGGTTTTATGCGCCCTAGAAATTTAGACGGTACGTGGCAAACCCCATTCGACCCCTATCAATATGAAAATGGCTTTGTTGAATCGAATCCCGCTCAAGGCACCTGGTTTGTGCCCCACGACATTAAAGGGTTAGCCGAATTGATGGGCGGGGAAGCGGTATTAATCGAGCGTCTAGACCGCGACTTTCTTGTTGCCGAAAAGCAAGGCTTCACATCAGGCACTGCTCATGCAGATGAAACCATTGAGTCATTACGCCGCTCCCCCATTAATTATGGAAATCAGCCAAGCATGCAAACCGCGTTTATATTTAGCGCAGCGGGTGCTCCCTGGAAAACACAAAAATGGTCAAGACGGGTTGTCGACGCTGTTTACTCCCATTTATCACCTGAGCGTGGTTACAATGGTGATGAAGATCAGGGTTTAATGGGCTCACTGGCAGTACTCATGAAAATAGGCCTGTTTCAGCTAACAGGGGGCGTAGAACAGGACCCTGTATATTATATTGGCTCACCTATTTTCGATGAAATCACACTTTCTCTAGACAATGAATACTATACGGGTAGACAGTTTACGATCAAAACCCTAGATAATGGACCAGATAATGTTTTTGTGGAGTCTGCTACGCTCAATGGCGAACCTTTAAACCGCGCATATTTGCTACACAGTGAAATCACAAATGGTGGAGAACTTGTCCTGCAAATGTCGTCTACGCCCAACCCGTCTTGGCGATGAGCATGACCATAAAGTGTTTGCTTTTTGATAGTGACGGCACATTGGTAGATAGCGAATACCTGTGCAACCTTGGCTTAGCTCAGCAGTTTGCGACTTTGGGGCTCAAGCTTGAAGCTCACGACTTAATGAAACAATATCGAGGCGGCAAGATGTCGGACGTGCTCAACGACATTGCCACGTTACATGACATCACTATTCCTGCACACTTTTTAGAAGACTACCGGGCTCGCGTCGCCAATTTATTCGAAGCCAACCTCAAACCTATCGATGGAGTTGTAGACGCCCTCGAGCAGCTAGACTACGAAAAGGCTGTGGTATCGAATGGCCCTAAAGAAAAAATAGACCATGCGCTCGGGCTTTGTCACTTGCGCCACTACTTTACCCCACATATTTACAGCGCCTACGACATCGGCGCGTACAAGCCAAGCCCAGACATTTATTTAAGAGTAGCGAAAAAGCTAGGGGTAATGCCGTCTGAATGTGTAGTGATAGAAGACAGCATGGCGGGTATCAAGGCGGGTAGTGCAGCAAAAATGAAAACCTTCTTCTACAACACATTTAACGAACCTATTTCTTTACCTAATGTGTTTTCGTTCAGCGATATGAGAGCGCTACCAGGTCTTATTGCTTCGCTTAAGTAAGCGATAACTTACTTTTTTCCAATTGATGGCAACGAGCCTGATTATATTTTTTGCAACATTCCCACCCAGTCAATTAAAAGAATATAAAAACAAAAGGCATTCATCATAGTGAATGCCTTCGTTTTAAAAATTTCGTGTTATACCAATCCGCATAGATAAGTGCCCACTCAGAAGGCGCTGGCAAGTTTCCTAGCGAAGCGTGGGAATGCAGGAATGGCTGCTCCCTTTCAAATTCCCAGAATGAAGCTAGGAAGCTTGCCAGACCTTCCCGAAGGGCGAGTTTAAAATGTCCGTACTCTTTGTTGTGTCACCTTGATGTAGAGCCACTATACCTGCGGTAACACGCCGCGATTACGAACATTTTAACTCTCGATGAGTGGGTAATTATCTATGCGGACTGGTATTAAGGGCCTTTAGCCCTAGCACTATTTCATTGTTGGCATAGTGTAATGATTGATATTTTGTTGGCCCTTGGGCCAGCGAGCAGTCACCGTCTTCATCTTAGTGTAGAACCGAACGCCATCTGGGCCATGCATATTTAAAGGGCCAAATATTGAGCGTTTCCATCCACCAAAACTGTGAAAAGCCATCGGCACAGGAATGGGTACATTCACGCCTACCATACCCACTTGCACCTGATGCGTATACATGTGAGCAGCTTCGCCATTTGCCGTAAATATCGAGGTACCATTTCCGTATTCGTGTTCATTAACAAGTTCAAGCGCTTCCTCAAAGGTATTTACGCGCACTATACTGAGTACAGGGCCAAATATTTCCTCCTGATACACGCGCATGCCTGGCTTTACATTATCAAATAGGGTTGGTCCCACAAAATAACCTTGCTCGTTTCCAGTCACAGTAAAGTTTCGCCCATCGCTGACCAAACGCGCCCCCTCATTGATTCCTGTCTCAATATAAGACAGCACCTTATCAGCATGCTGACGGCTGATTAGAGGTCCCATATGCGGTTCCTCGCCTTCTCCATGTCCAGCGCCAACACGCATATTCGCTATTTCCGTTTCTAGCTTTTCTATCAGTGCATCCGCAGCTTCGTCGCCCACACATACAGCCACTGAAATCGCCATGCAGCGTTCACCTGCAGAGCCATAAGCAGCGCCCATTAAAGAACCACTTACTAAATCAAGGTCAGCATCTGGCATCACTACCATATGATTTTTCGCGCCACCGAGTGCCTGAACGCGTTTACCATTCTCACTCCCCGTCTTGTATACATATTCAGCGATAGGCGTAGAACCCACAAAGCTGACAGCTTGCACTCTAGGATCGCTGAGCAACACGTCAACAGATTCTTTATCGCCATTCACGACATTGAATACACCGTCTGGTAAGCCCGCCTCTTTCAACAGCTCGGCCAGCTTTAACGGCACGCTAGGATCTTTTTCGGAAGGCTTCATCACAAACGTATTACCGCACGCTAGCGCTACTGGGAACATCCAAAGCGGCACCATCGCGGGGAAGTTGAAGGGCGCAATACCCGCGCATACACCCACAGGCTGCATTAATGAAAAACTGTCCACGCCACGGCCAACATTCATTGATTGCTCGCCTTTGAGTAAATGCGGAATACCACAAGCAAACTCCACCACTTCAATGCCTCTGGTAAGCTCTCCCTGCGCATCCGAAAAAACTTTTCCATGCTCTGACGTTATTAGCATTGCCAATTCATCTTTATTTTTTTCCAGCAGTGCTTTGAACTTAAACATCACGCGCGAACGGTTCAACGGCGTCACCGCACTCCATTCTGCCAGCGCATCATGTGCAGCAGTGATTGCTTGTGCAGTCTCTTGTGCACTGGATAGGCATACTTGCTTAGTCTGTTCTCCGGTGGCAGGGTCATAAACTGCCCCCACTCGTCCGCTCAGGCTTTCTACGTTATTACCGTTTATAAAATTACCAAGTGTTTGCATGATGTTCCTCTAAGACGTGAGTCTTCAAAATTAATAAGGTTGCTTAGACTGAGCAGCTTTGTACTCTTTATGTGCCTGATTTACCGACTCGCGCTTTGAAATCTCAGGTATAGCAACGTCCCACCAGCTGCCGTTATCAGTACTGATATGCGGGTTAGTATTGAGTGAAATCAGGGTGCTTTTTGTATTGCTGCGCGCTTTTTCTAGCGCAGACTCTAGCTCCTCGATACTGGACACGCTAATGCCATGTGCCCCCATTGCTCTGGCGTGTGCAGCAAAGTCGATATGCATTGCGTCAGGGTTACCCGCGCAGTTTTCTAAGAGATTGTTAAAAGGCGCGTTACCAGTACCTTGTTGAAGGCGGTTAATACAACCGAAACCTCGATTGTCGAGCAGAATGACTGTGATCTTTTGTTCGAGCATGATTGACGTGGCCAGTTCCGAGTTCATCATCATGTAGGAGCCATCGCCTACCACCACAAACACTTCGCGCTTTGGTGTGGCCATTTTTACGCCCAAGCCACCCGCTATCTCATAGCCCATGCAAGAAAAGCCATATTCCACGTGGTACGAGCCCGGTCCCTCAGCTCGCCATAGCTTGTGGAGCTCTCCTGGTAGACCGCCGGCAGCACAAACAATGACATCGCTGGCGTTACTTTGCCGTTTGATAGCACCTAGCACTTGTGCATCAGAGGGTAGTTCAGTGCCCGTATCAGCTGTGACGTTGTCATACATGCTTTGCCATTGAGCGTTTAACGCTTTTGCATGGTTGAGCCAGCCTTTGAACAGTGGAATGGGTGACAAAACCTTAGATAGTTGCATTATTACGGTTCGCGCATCGCCAACTAATGGTTGAGCGTTGTGCTTTTCAGCGTCGAATACACCCACATTTAGCTGAATTAACTCTTTTTGGTGACTCTCCAACAATGTCCTCGACTCCGTTGTGAAATCCTGTAAACGGGTCCCTATAGCTAACACCACATCAGCCTCTTGGGCTAACTGATTTGCAGCAGCTGATCCCGTTACACCGATACCACCTACTGCGCAAGGGTGATCCCACGGCAACGCCCCTTTCCCAGCCTGAGTTTCTGCAACCGGGATTTGATGGGCAAGCGCAAAGTCGGACAGCACTTCTGCAGCCTCAGAGTAAAGCACTCCGCCACCGGCGATGATGAGAGGCTTTTCAGAGATTTGAAGAATGCGAAGCGCATGTGCTAACTCATCCTGATGCGCACTTGCTCGCCGTAAATTATGTACTTTCTTTACAAACAGACTTTCTGGATAGTCGAATGCTTCGGTCTGTACATCTTGCGGAAAAGCAAGAGTAACAGGGCCACAGTTCACCGGATCCAAGAGAGTCTGCATTGCTACGGGCATTGAATGTATCAGCTGCTCGGGACGATGGATTCGGTCGAAATAACGGCTTACTGGTTTGAAGCAATCATTCACCGTCACGCCAGGATCAGTAAAATTTTCTATTTGCTGAAGCACAGGGTCTGGCTTTCGGTTTGCAAACGTGTCGCCGGGAACAAATAACACAGGAAGGCGATTGGCATGGGCAAGCGCCGCTGCGGTTACCATATTCGTAGCACCAGGCCCAATTGAAGACGTACACATCATCATGCGCTTGCGAAAATTTGCTTTAGCATACGCAATTGCAGTATGGGCCATTCCCTGCTCGTTATGAGCACGAAAAGTAGGCATACTGTCTTGCGCATGGAAAAGAGCCTCGCCTAATCCTGCTACGTTACCATGACCAAATATCGCAAACGCGCCGCCAAAAATCGGCACCTCTTCATTGTTGTGAACGATGAATTGCTGGCTAAAAAACTTTACCAGTGCCTGCGCGGCGGTTAATCGAACATACTGCATGTTAAGTATCCTTACGCTTATTCCAGGCTTTAACCAAAGTTAGGTAATTGCTCGCTATGTCGGCTTTTAGACTGTCGTCGTCAATTTCCCCTGCTAACCACGCCCTACTCGCTTTAGCAAAGATTGAACGTCCCACGGCAAAGCCACGACATAGGGGGAAATGAGCACTGTCTTCAAAACCTTTGGCAAGTTGTTCAATTGGTGCGTCCAAGCCCAGTAAAATCACACCTCTACAGTGCGGAGCCCGGGTCTCAATCAATGAAGAGATAGCTTGCCATGCGTCAAGAGTTGGCGTCGGCAGCTTCCACCAATCAGGACGCACACCTAAGTCGTACACATTTTCCATACACCGCACGATAGTGTCGTCGTTGCAAGGCATGTTTTTCGGCGGAATTATTTCCAAAAGTAACTCATGCCCACTTACACAGACCGCGTCATAAAGCTCTTTAATTTGTCGACTCTGTGCGTCCCACATTGTTTGCTCATCATCGGGGTGCATAAAAATTAAGCATTTTACAATATGTTCTTTAGGCCACGACACCAACCTTGAGCCTATAGAGCGTCCTCCCTCTAACTCAATGGGACGTGAGGTAGGCACTTCCACGGGTCTACCTATCCACCAGCGCTTGCCTGTAACTTCGTTAAGTGCGTCTTGACCAAACGTGTCATCAATGAGCACACCCACCTGGTTGGGCAAAGTGCCGTTGCTTGCCACGTCGTTTAGCGAGGCAAGAATATGTTGCTTTAGTGTGGGAATAAGGGTGACGTCTGCCCCCACTTCGTTTGCCATATCTATAAATTGCTGGCGGTGGTCGAACGCTAAAATGCATAGTTCATCCCACGCCGCTGGCTTACGCGTGGTAACGCGATGCAGGTAGTTAAGCTCAGGATCTAAATCTGGCCGCTCAATGTCATGCTGATTAGCGATATAGTAGTCAAGCTCTTCTGGCGTAGGAATGGCAGGTGCACACCCATGACGGGATACAACTAACGCGCCAGATGCATTGGCGTATGAGCATGCCTTTTCATACCCCTCTTCTCTAATCCAGCCACGAAGAAAGCCAGCCATAAATGCATCACCAGCACCCAAAACATTGAGCACATCGACTCTGACACCTTCAGCAAAAAACGCATCGTCAATATGATCAGGGATCTCGCTATCGAAAATTGAGCATCCTTGCGCCCCTCGTTTAAGGACAATTTCGGCATCACTTATCGCTCGTACCGTCTTTAACGCGTCTATGGTGTCGGTTGAGCCACCCGCAATATGTACCTCTTCTTCAGTGCCAACAATAAGGTCGCATAATGGAATAATTGACTGAAGATGCTTAGTCACATCAGTATTAGACACAAATCGGTTATCGCCTTCACCGGGACGCGTAAGTCCCCAAAGCACCGGACGATAATCGATATCTAAAACAACCTTGGTGTTATTCCGACGAGCATACGCAATCGCCTTTCGGGCCACACTATCCACATGCGGTGTCGAAAAATGTGTACCGGTAATCAGTAACGCTTTGGACGAGGCGATATAAGCTTCGTCGAAATCGCTTTCATCTATGGCCATATCGGCACAATCTGTTCTGTAAAAGAGCAGTGGAAACGCTTCTTTCGTTTTAATTGAGAGAATAGCAAGTGCCGTCAGTCTTACTGGATCTGTGACTACGTGGCTCGTGTCTACGCCAGCGCTTTCAAGCTCTTCTCGAATAAACTCTCCAAATTGCTCATCGCCAACTCGAGTTAGCATTGAGGCACGCAACCCCAAACGCGCCGCTCCAAAGCAAATGTTACAAGACGAACCACCTAATGATTTGGCAAAAGAGGATATATCCTGCAGCCTATTGCCAATTTGTTGTCCGTATAAGTCGACGGATGCTCTACCAAGACATATGACATCCAACGTTTTAGATATTGTTTGTGACACGGTGGTTCTCTTCTCATCTGTTCAAAATAAACGCCAAACTAAAATAGAACATATTTTCCATTTAATCAATTGTTGGAATATTTATTTTATTTGTTCTATTATTTGACATAGAACAGGCGTACCTAAAAGCGAACGTGAAGCAATGACAGAAACACAAACCGAACTCGAACAACATATTGAAAGCCAGTACTCATCGCTAAGTAAGCGATTACAAGAAGTTGCCCGCTACGTTTTAGACAACCCGAATGCGATTGCATTTGGTACCGTAGCCAGTATTGCAAAGGCCGCAGGCGTCCACGCCTCCACTTTGGTTCGTTTTGCTCACGCCTTTGGTTTTGAGGGATTCAGCGATATGCAGCAGCTCTTCAAGGACAAGCTCATGGTCAGTTCACCAGACTATGAAAGCCGTATAAAATCGGTACAAAAGGAACCTGCCACTCACGATAAAAAGTGCGGACTTAGTTGGTTAAAGCAAATTGTCATTGCCAACACACAGGCCCTCGACAATTTATGTAATTCAGTAGATGAGCAGGCGCTAAATGGCGCCATCTCTGCGCTTCACAACGCGAATATCATTCATATCCAAGGGGCAAGAAGGTCATTTCCGACAGCCAGCTATTTCAGCTATCTTCTTAATAATATAGGGCGCCGAGCCCACCTGCTCGATGGCGCCGGTCATATGGATATAGCCCAGCTCAACCTTCTAGGTCCTGATGACGTGTTATTCGCCATTAGTTTTGCGCCTTACGCGCAAGAAACCTTAGATGCCGTGAATTATGCTAAACAAAGAGGAATAGCGGTTATCGCTATGACTGATAGTAGCGTTAGCCCTTTAGCTGAACACGCCGACATTTACATTAAAGTGAAAGAGGCAGAAATACACTCTTTTCGCTCGCTCAATGTAAGCACCAACATTATTCAAGCGCTTATGCTTGGTCTTATTCACCAATCTAACTAACGGCCATTCATTATGTCACATTTACACAGTCGACCTTCCTCTCCAGATGATCAAGGACGTATTCAACATATCACGCCAGCCTCGGCGAATTGGCGCTACGTGGGCTTTGACGTGGTTTTGCTAAAGGCAGGCGACACACAAACCTTTGATACTGCGGGTAATGAAGTATGCGCTGTGGTGGTCTGTGGCCGTGTTGAGATAAAAACCCTTAATGAAACATTTTTGGATTTAGGGGATAGAGAATCCGTTTTTGAAAATAAAGCGCCTTTTGCCGTTTACGTTCCCCCTAAAGATATCATTACGGTAACCGCTTTGACTGATGCAGAAGTCGCGCTATGTAGCGCTCCAGCCAAGGGGGAATTATCTACTAGACTAATAAAACCAGAAGATTGTGAAGTTTCAGTCAGAGGGAAAGGGACCAATACCCGCCATATTCGCAATATAATGATGAATAATGTTATGGCAGAAAAACTATTGATTACCGAAGTGATAACCCCCAACGGTCACTGGTCGAGCTATCCCCCCCATAAACACGATACCGACTCACTTCCTAGCGAGAGTGCACTGGAAGAAACGTATTATCATAAGCTAAACCCTCAGCAAGGCTTTGCTTTTCAGCGAGTGTATACCGACGATAGAAGCATTGATGAGACAATCAGCGTCGAACATAACAGTGTTGTTATGGTTCCCAAGGGCTATCATCCCGTTGGCGCTCCCCACGGTTACGACCTATACTACCTTAATGTAATGGCAGGGCCTAAGCGGGAGTGGGTATTCCACAACGACCCTGATCATGAATGGATGCTAAAATAAACAAGGGTGGCAAAGCTCGCAAACCGATAAAGCGCGCTACTTTTAGTTTGTAGCGCCTTTGTGCTGTAGCAGAATCTTCCCAAACACCGACGCATCCTTGTACCCCAAGTTTTTATCGCCATTTACTGGGGTGATCTCGTGAGAACCTAAAAAATGCTCTCTGTCGTCGCCATCAGCATCACAGTAGGCAAGCATAAAGCCCAGTGTCATACCTTCTTTTAAGGTAACCGTCGAGTTATCTTTTCCGTGCTGATAGCTATCATCAAATACACGCACCGCCGCTTCCCAGTAAATCTTGTAAGGCGCTTGTGTATCACGCAGCCATTTGTTCTTTACATGGTCGTTGTAGCGTTGTGGTACCGCCTCTCCTGCTTCATTTGGACCGATATCAATAACCTGGTTATCAAGCGCCAAGTGATAGGCAAACGCATTGTAGTTATTGAGGTGATCGCCACCAGAGGCGTCCGCATCAATAAAAATTTCTAGGCAATCATCATCCCAATAACGCTCAAGCGGGTTGGCATAGGTATCTGAAAGGTGGTCGTCTTGTATTTCGGCTAACAGATACAATGCATCCTTATTCCACCGAAGTTTATATCTACCGGAAAAGTCGCTGGGTTCAGGCGCAGTCCCCAACATGAGTGAGGTCATGCCGTGCCAATCTTCTCCTTCCCATGCTGCGTCGGTTGCTAAACCATCGATAACAGGCGGCGTAGATGTAAAAAGCACACTGTCAGGCTTCGCTATTGCTAAGGGTACAAACATCGATACGAATAGTGCCGAAGCGATTGTAGTTGCTAGAGATTTCGTACTTTTCAATTGAATATGCTCTTAAATTTGTTGGCTAATAATTAAAACTAACACGTTTTTAGATTGAGCACGCCAGAATTAGCTCTCAGCAGGGCTCCCTTTTCATTAGAAGAATTATCAATTTACTGCTGTAATTGGTATAAGACATTTATCTCTATCTAATCAACGCCCATATGTCATTTAGAAACGCGTGCTATCACATTCTTGCTCCCGCAAGCGAAGCTCACGAGTACAAAAAGTCCAGCAAGCTATTTGATATGTTGCTCATCGTTCTCATTATTGTGAATGTTGGAGCCATGATGCTAGAAACCGTGCCCGGTATCCCTGCAATTTTGAAGCACGAGCTGCACGTTATTGAGGTGGTTTCAGTACTTATATTCACTATCGAATATGTGCTTCGAGTATATAGCTGCGCATCAGGGCCTAACCGTCCAGCCAGCCAAGCAACAACACCGTGGCAAAAGCGTTGGGCCTATATAAAAAGCCCAATGGCGCTGGTCGATTTGATGGCGATTTTGCCTTTTTACCTAAGCATTTTCGTGGCGTTTGATTTACGCATTTTACGGGTATTCAGGGTACTACGAATTTTAAAGATTGGCCGCTATTCACGTTCAATGCAAACCCTTATCACTGTATTGCGCAATGAATCTCATAGCCTTATTGCTGCTATCAGCGTGCTTTTGCTATTTACGGTTATCGCTGCCACCTGCATTTATTATATCGAGCACACAGCACAGCCCAACGTATTCAGCAGTATACCCGCATCTTTATGGTGGGCACTGGTCACGCTGACTACGGTAGGCTATGGCGACGCTGTTCCAGTTACCGCGCTAGGAAAAGTATTTGGCGGGCTAATTACCATCATGGGCATATGCTTTTATGCCTTACCGGCGGGCATTTTGTCTTCAAGCTATACCACCCAAATGCAGCTGAAACGAGACCGTTTTAAAGACACAGTACGCAGTGTCCTTGATGATGGGGAACTTAGTAAGCGTGACGTGCACCACTTGGAGCACGTGCGAGCTTTGCTCGATTTAGACGAAGAAGAGGCAAAACTGATTGTGCGCTTATTGCAACATCATCATAAAAGCCTAGACAAATGAGCCTACGCAAGATTACACAAGAGTGCTTACAAAAACTGAGCGGTTCGCACCAAGATGCCCCCTTGATTCTTAGCGCACATCAGCTTATAACTAGTACCCGTCATTTCCAAAAAGAAATCCTATGTCTGTCAAACACCCTATTATTGCTATAACAGGTTCTTCTGGTGCGGGTACTACAACCACGACCAACGCTATTCGCCATATTTTCAGGAACTTAAACGTTAATGCTGCAGTAGTCGGCGGTGATAGCTTCCACCGATTTACTCGCCCGGAAATGGAAGTGGAAATCCGTAAAGCGCAAGAACAAGGCAGACACATTAGTTATTTTGGTCCTAAAGCCAACGATTTCGAACTACTTGAGACGCTGTTTAGAGAATACGGAAGTTCGGGTACCGGGCAATTTAGGCAATACCTTCATACATTTGATGAAGCCGTGCCGTTCAATCAAATGCCTGGAACTTTTACTCCGTGGCAAGACTTACCCAAGAACACCGACTTACTGTTTTATGAGGGATTACATGGCGGCGTTAAAACCGAAGAAAATGACGTTGCCAAACATGTAGATTTACTTGTGGGCATGGTGCCTATTGTGAACTTGGAATGGATCCAAAAAATTGTTCGCGACACCACAGACAGAGGTCATTCTCGTGAAGCAGTAATGAGCAGTATTGTGCGAGGTCTAGACGACTATTTTCATTATATTACACCTCAGTTTTCGCGCACTCACGTCAATTTCCAACGCGTCCCTACGGTTGATACTTCAAACCCGTTTAGCGCACGTGAAATTCCAACTCAAGATGAAAGCTTTGTGGTTGTGAGGTTTAGACGGGAAATGAAAACCGTAGACTTCCCTTATCTACTGCAAATGATCGACGGCGCATTTATGTCTCGCATCAACACGCTGGTTGTACCCGGCGGAAAAATGGGCTTGGCCATGGAGCTTATATTAACGCCGCTTCTTGAAGATATCTTAAACAAGAAACGCAGAGCAGGCCATCAGATGGACTGGCTAAATAGCGACGAATAAAGCTCAATATACATCCCTTCTATAGGCATATATTTAAAACAGTAAGTCGTAATGGCTGAATCCCTGCGCCAATCTAGGTAGTTAATACCAGTCCGCATAGATAATTAATGCGTTGCGACCTAGTACCTAACAAAACAACAGCAGGCCCTATTATGACCACAATAAAAAGCCAACAAATTTGGGTAGACCAGCAAAACCTCGCCGCCACTAAAGTGGTTAACCTCGATATAAACACCAACGACTTACAGCAGGATGAAGTACTGTTTGAAACAGACAGCTTTGGTTTTTCAGCCAACAATATCACCTATGCGGCACTGGGTTTTAAAATGGGCTACTGGGGCTTCTTTCCTGCTAAATATAACAATGACAGCAGCGATACTGGGTTTGGTATAGTCCCGGTATGGGGTTTCGCCACAGTAAAAGCGTCGCGCCATAGCGATATTGAAGTGGGTGAAAAAGTGTTTGGGTATCTGCCCATGGCAAGCCACTGGGTGATAAAAGCCGGTAAAGTTGCGTCTCATGGCTTTTCTGACATTCACGAACAACGCAAAAGCATTAGCCCAGTTTACGACCAATACCTACGCTGTGCAGCGGACCCTGGCTACGATAAAAACCGTGAAGCATGGCAGCTTAATTTCAGACCGCTTTATATGACGTCGTTTGTGCTCGATGACTATGTTGCCGAGAAAGCGGACAACAAAATATTGCTTCTATCGAGCGCCTCAAGTAAAACCGCGCTGGGCACTGCCCAGTTACTTAAAGATCAAAAACATTCTCGCAAAGCCACCTACCGCGTAGTGGGGCTAACTTCCACAAACAATGTTGATACAGTTAGCAATTCAGGCTGCTACGACGCTGTATACAGCTATGACGAACTCGCAAAGCTTAGTAACGATGTTGGCGTCGAGGAAAACGTTTGGCTGCTTGATTTTGCTGCCAATGGTACGCTTATCAATAACCTCGCCAAGCAGCTTGGTGACAGTTTAAGGGAAGTAACGCTAATAGGTGCTACCGACTGGCAGGCTCAGGAAAAACCAAATCCGAAGCTGCTTAATGCAGAAATTTTCTTTGCGCCTGCGCGCGTAAAGCTTCGTCAGGGCGAATGGGGGCATGAAGCTTTCTTAGCTAAATACGCCACCGCATGGCAGCGCTTCGCCGCAAAGGTCAGTGATCAGTTTATAGAACAAACTCACTGCGGCTCCGAGGCCATAACAAGGTTATACCAAGAAACACTCAACGGTACGGCACAATCCAAAGCGCTCAATGTAGTGACGTTCAATTAACACACAATAAATAGTACCCCCTTGTTTTTGAGGGTTTGTACTAAATTAAGATAATGAGATCGGAGGCCGAGTTACTCATCGGCCCCTTTCTGTCTAGACACTATTTGTAACAAACATCCCCGACCTTTTACGCTTTTCTCGCTTTTGTATTTCACATCTAATGGTTATAGTGAAACAAAAGTAAAACGAAAGGTATGAGTATGGGTCAGGAAACCTCTAAAATTCTCGTTGTTGATGATGACATGCGCTTACGCAGCCTGTTAGAGCGTTATCTTTTAGAGCAAGGCTACCAAGTTCGAAGTGCAGCAAACGCAGAACAAATGGATAGATTACTTGAACGCGAGAACTTCCACTTGATGGTTTTGGACCTTATGCTACCGGGCGAGGACGGGTTGTCTATTTGCCGCCGTTTGCGCCAGCATGAAAACGATATGCCCATTATTATGCTTACCGCTAAAGGCGATGAAGTAGACCGTATTATTGGCCTTGAAATGGGTGCAGATGACTATTTGCCTAAGCCTTTTAACCCGCGAGAACTGCTTGCACGAGCAAAAGCGGTATTGCGCAGACGAAGCAGCGAAGCGCCCGGCGCGCCGTCTAAAGACGTCCAAATTGTTGAGTTTGGCAATTACAAACTTAACCTTGCCACCAGAGAAATGAGCGCTGGCGATACACCCTTAACCCTAACGAGCGGTGAGTTTGCAGTATTAAAATCTCTGGTTACCCACCCCCGTGAGCCGTTATCCCGAGATAAGCTAATGAACCTAGCCCGTGGACGCGACTACAGTGCGTTAGAGCGCAGTATTGATGTCCAGGTTTCCCGCTTGCGAAGAATGCTTGAAGAAGACCCTGCCAACCCTCGCTATATACAAACCGTATGGGGACTGGGCTACGTTTTCGTGCCTGATGGCGAACAAGTCTAGCCTCGTGCCTGATACGACGGGAACGACGGTCTTGGACTATTTGTCTGTAAAGTATGTTTACTCATGACGCGTGATTGCGTGCGTGCATATAGCCAATGCAAACACTGGCCCATGACTCAAAGCGGCGGTGTGTAATGCGTTTAATTCCTAAAAGTGCGTTCGGCCAAACCGTCATGCTTATTGGCGTACTGCTGCTTATTAACCAGATAGTGTCCTACATCTCGGTTACCTACTATTTTATCCAGCCAAGTTATCAGCAAATCAATAGCTTACTGGCAACGCAAGTTAAGTCCGTACTCGCTAACGACTTGCTAGTGACCAACCAAGAAACCCGTGATCGCTACTTTGAAAAAACGCAGGTACAAGTGTTCGATGAAAGCATAGCGAGAAGAAATGGTTTAGAGAGCGCTGTTTACTACAATTATATTTCGTCGCAAGTGAGCGAGCAGCTCAATCAACTTGCCGACGTACGTATCAGCACCACAGGGCAAGCCAGCGACGAAAATGCCCCCTATATTGTCTGGATATCGCTAAACCGTTATCCAGACACCTGGATTTCTATCCCCATTTCAGGGCTAAACGAAGCGAATATCTCCCCACTGACTATGTATCTTATGGTTATTGGCATATTGAGTGTGGCAGGCGGATGGTTGTTTGTAAGACGTATGACTCGCCCTTTATCTGCACTCCAGAAAGCGGCAATTTCTGTGGGTAAAGGTGAGCACCCAGCTCCTCTTCGCGAACAAGGCAGCACTGAAATGATTCAAGTGACTCGCGCCTTCAACCGAATGAATCAGGGCATTAAGCAGCTTGAGAATGACAGAAATATCATGACAGCAGGTATTTCCCACGACTTGCGCACGCCGCTCACTCGTATCCGCCTTGCCTCTGAAATGCTGCCCGAAGACCAAGATTGGATAAAAGACGGTATTGTGAACGACATAGAAGACATGAACGCTATTATCGATCAGTTCATTGATTATGCGCGTTACGATACCGAAGAAGCGACTCAAGAAACCGATTTAAACGCTATTATCGCAGAGCTTGTTCAAGCTAGGCATCTTGACGATAAGCATCATATTGAACTGAAACTTAATGCCATTCCTCCCTTGTCATTAAAACGCATTGCGATGAAGCGAGTGATTGATAACCTTATAGAAAATGCGTTTAAGTATGGCTCAGACAATATCGCTATCAGCAGCTTTTACAATCGCCATGAAAAACGCGTATATTGCAAGGTTCGAGATTTCGGCCCGGGCATTCCAGATGATCAATTAACATCGCTTTTCATGCCTTTCGCTCAAGGTGACAAAGCCAGAAATTCTTCTGGCTCTGGCTTGGGTCTCGCTATCATTAGACGTATTGTCGAGGCCCATGATGGAGAAGTAACCTTGAGGAATCATCCTCAACAAGGCTTGGTCGCCGAGTTCTATCTGCCCTATTTGGCTGAACTGCCCAACAAAAAGTAGAGCGTTTATTTAATGGGACAGATATTACGCGGGCCTATCGTGGTACTTGATTTTGCGGCTGTAGCCATACGAGGCTAGCCATAACAAACACCCACCAATAGGAATAACCCAGAACGCCGTGGTGAGCGGTACAAAATTCGCCCATAGCCCCGTTGAAAATGACGCCACCTGCACGCCGGTAGAGTTACCAATAATAGCGATCCCGGACAGTACAGGGCCGTTATCACTGTCGATATTCATCGCGGCAGATAGCATTAATGGAAATAGCCCGCCTAAGCCAAGCCCTAGTAGAAGATTACCCGCGCCAATGCCGTACATGCTAGGCATTAGCTTAAGAGCAAATACCCCTGCCAACGAGGCTGTTGCCATGAATACGATTAAGCGGTGCACAGAGACAAAGCGAAGCAAAAAAGGGAACGTTAAGCGGCTTATTACCATGCCTGCTGTGAAGCAAGCCAGAAGGTCACGTGATTGTTCACCGGTGAATCCTAAACCATTTTGTGCGTAGCTAACAAACCAGTTGGCATTACCGAACTCTACTGCACCATAACCAAAAGAAAGCAGGGCCATGAAAATAAAAACCGGCTGTTTAATAATAACGCCAAATGCCAACGTCTTTTTAGCGGCTTTAGGCTGGCCTTTAAGCACCTTGGCCTGTGAGCGGGCAGCTATAAAAGTATAGCAAGCCAGTAGCACCATTACTCCAGCTAGAACCTGAATGGGAAGTCGCCAGTTTTGGTCGACCAGGTATAACAGCGTTACGAAAAATGAAGCTGCAAAGGTTCCAAGGCTAAACATGAAATCCATCAGCCCCATCATAGTGAAACGCTTTTCGGCATACATTCGAGCTATAAGCGTGTGCCCAATGGTAAAAATGGTCGAACTCACCACGCCAATGAGTACGGCAAGCACTAAAAACCATTGCCATGATGATAGAACCGACACCATCAGCAGAAGCACAGTGTTTATACTGAACAGGGTGGCTAAAAGAGGCATGTACTCGAAGCGACTGGCATATTTACCGCCAATCACCGCACCTAACATCATGCCTACAGAGAAAAGGGAGAAAAGCGCGCCACTGACTACCTCAGACATTTGAAGGTCGGCCGCAATATCAGGCAGCAGAATTCCCCATAGCAAAAATAATTTACCGATTAAGAAAAAACCGGCAAAGATAACGATAGTGGCGGGAAGTCGGCTCATTTAGGCTCCATGGTTGATATCAGTGCGAATACATCGGATATAGACGAAAGGGCACAGCGTAGAGGTGCGCCCTTAACCACAACGTGAACCCTTAGGAAAACTGACTTTTTATATAACCTCGTCAGTACCCTCTATTATCACATGATCAATACCTCTACAGATTGCTGATAGTCGCATGAAAATGCAAGTGAAAGCGTTTTCCCTTTATCATCCCACGTTACCGGTACACTGTTACCATCAATTGAAACGCTTTGTGGTTTATCCCTCAAACCATGTATTACGTAGGTGATATTTCGTTGTTTGGGCATACGAATATAGCTGCCCTCGCTATCAAGCGTTAGGGTTAAAGCAGCGTTTTCATCTACAGACGAACGAACATGTAGCTTTGTGTACAAGCCTTTTTCAACAGACGCGGGGTTTTTGCCATCATCCTCGTAATAAGTATATGAAGATGAATTTACTGAATTGTCATGCCAGTAATGCATTTCTATTTTACGTGCATCAAACTGCTCTGTGCGGCTAAGCCCTTTAGTCATTGGCATAAAGCTGCCCGCTTTTACCCACACAGGAAAGTTATCTTGGGTTAATGGGTAATCAACGGTTTGCCCTCCTTGGTAGCGCGTATCAGAGAAAAAGTCGAACCACACGCCCTCGGGAAGGGCTGTTGACCACGCAACTTGGTTTGGGCTGGTAACAGGCGAAACTAGCAGCGCATCACCCCACAAATAACTCTCTGCATTTTCAAACCAATCGCTTTCATCGTACTTCATGGCTAATGGACGCATTAAAGGCGTACCGTAAAGCGCATTTTCAAAGGCCAGTGAATAGTTATACGGCAGCATGTCGTAGCGAAGCTGGATAAACTTACGCGCAATCGACTTTACCGGGTCGGCATGGAAAATCGGCTCTGGCGCAATATTATCTTGAGCATGAGGCCTAAATACCGGAGAAAAAGTACCGAACTGAAGCCATCTTGTATAAAGCTCGGCGTCAAAGGTTTCGCCTCCAGCAAACCCACCTAAGTCGGAATGAGTATAGGCCATTCCAAAAACACTCATTTGAAGTGCCAACTCTACCTGAGGCTTAAGTCCGCCCCAGCTTCGACTTACATCGCCCGTCCACGGCACCATACCGTAACGCTGGCTGCCCAAAAAGCCTGAACGCATGAGAACAAACGGGCGTGTATCAGGTTGAAGCTCGGTTAAATTGTTATACACGGTTTTCGCCCACTGATGACCATAACCGTTATGCACTTCAGCACCGCTCACCGTCTTATTACCAAGACCTGCGTTGCTCCAGGTGTGCTGAATATCATCAGGGTGAACCTCAGGCTCACCCAAGTCGCCCCACCAGCCAGCAACGCCCTGTGCGGCTAGCTTTTCATAATATTGCCAAAACCAGTCTTGGCCCGCTTCATTGAACACATCAACAAGGCCGGTATTGCCAAAGTAAAAGTCGAAGGTATAAGGCACACCATCATCGTTTTGAGCAAGAGCATTATTGGCAACGGCGCTTTCCCATTGCTTTGACGTTGTCAGAATAAAGGGCTCTGTTATAAGCACGGTTTTTACGTCTTGATTGCGAAGTTCACTAATCATTTTCTCTGGCTCGGGAAACGTCTCACTTTCCCAATTCAAGTTACCCATATGGCCCTGAATGTCTTTACCAAACCAGTATAAGTCCAAGACTACAGCGTCAACGGGAATATCTTGCGTATTAAAGGCATCGACTACGCTTGTGACTTCATCTTGCGATTTATAACCGAAACGAGACGCGAAGTTACCCAGCAGCCAGCGCGGAGGTAGAGGCTGTTTGCCCGTTACTGCGACAGTAGATTGCACAGTGTCAGCCAAGCTTTCACCCAATACCATGATGTAGCTGGCACGACCACCCTGTGCACTAAATAAAAGTTCATCAGGTGTGCTGCTGCCTATATCAAGCTGACCGGAGGCAGTGTTATCAAAAAGCACGCTGTAGTGTTTAGAAGACATCACCGCGGATAAGCCAAAATACATCTGATTCGATGAGGTGGTGTAACCATAATGGGCCTTGTTATAAAGCGGCATAGTGTTACCACGACGATCCATACCTAACACACGCTGCCCACCGCCATAGAGCTTTTCGTCTTCATCTAGCGCAAACGATAGGCTAACGCCGTTATTGGAAATACTTAGTCCGCCTTGTTCTTTCGCGACAATTTTGCCGTTAACAGAATAGCTGATAGCGTGCGTCGCCTTATCAACATGCGCTGCAATATTATTGAGTTTTAAGATTAGGGTCGTCGCAGTTTCAACTAGCTCTACATCATTAGCTTTTTTGTTTGTAACATCAGTCAACGCGGGCTCGGGAAGCGCCATAGACGGTAGATTTGCGTAAGGCGTGCCATTATCATCAGTAAGATACGTTACTTGAAAGCCACTATCGTGCAACGCGCTTATCGTGAAGTCATTGGTATCCGTATCAATATTTAGCGTTGCTTTTTCGAGAGTCGCTGTTTGAACTTCGGCTACTGTATTTACCGAGAAAAATGCCAAACTAGCACATGCAAGTGCTATACGCTGTTTCCTGTCTATCATGCTCAAAACCTTCTTTATGCTTCATAGCGAAGCGCACCTAATTAGCGAACCGCACTTAATTAACGAAGCGCGCTTAATTAAAGCCTACTTGTGTACGGTGAATGATAGCTAGTGCATTGCTCAACTTAAATAAACATACGTATTCATAATGTTAAATTTGTTAACAACAATTGCTTTATTAATGATTATCTCTTTGGCTCACTTACTGATATAAAAAGATGTATAAACAGGGAGTCTATTAATCATGGGAGAATACTTCGTTATGCAATCAACTGATTATGCGCCGATGCCAACCTTTTCTATTAAAGTTAATCTAAAGCGAAATGAATGATGCGATGGATGTTATTTAGTGTCATTACATCTTTATTTGGGTTTTATTGCTTTGTCAGGTTATTTCAGCCTAGCGCATTTATTCATGTTGGAGATAATAACGCCGCTTTAGCGACAGTATTTATTGACTCGAGTTGGGACATACAACTATCGGGATTTGATCGCGAAGAGTTATTTGAGGTTGTCAGTAAACATAACCTCCCACAAAGCGTTGTGTATTTACATGTCCCAGTTATTTATGATGCTCAAAACAAATTAACTCCACCACCAAACAACAAACAAAGAGAGAGAGATTCGTATTTTTGATACTTCGCTACTTATCGAAACTGCTCCTCTAGATCCATTTGGCGTGCCTTATACCCTAAGGCTTATCTCTATTGATAAACAGAAATACTGGATAAGAGATAGTCATATGGACAGCGAACTTTTTCAGTACAAGGCCGACATCAACTTTACTCCAGCATCCACAAATTGGTTTAGCTCAATGCTCTAACATTAAAGGTGCCTTTAAATCAGCTAGTTCTCGAAAGCCTTATAATACCAATCCGCATAAAAAAGCCCGCAACACGGTGCGGGCAAAACATCAATCACGTTGAGTGTGATGAACGTTGGGAAGGGGCGAACGAGGTATTAATTACCCGGCCCGGCTTTAACGATAGCGTCGCTAACGTCATATTTTTCAAAGTTCTGTTTAAAGTCGTTAACTAAGTTAGCGGCGTATTCGTTGTACTTTTCCTTGTCTGCCCACGTGTTTTGAGGCACAAGCAAATTGCTGTCTACGCCTTCAATTGCCACTGGTACATCAAGGTTTAACGCGTCAATGTGCTGGGTTTCAACATCGGCCAATTTACCCGATACAATCGCATCAATGATGGCGCGCGTAGTAGGAATATCAAAACGCTTACCTGTGCCGTAAGGGCCACCAGTCCAGCCGGTATTTACTAAGTAAACCTTCGCACCAAACGCTTTAACGCGCTTAATCAAAAGCTCTGCATACACGCCTGCCGGACGCGGGAAGAAAGGCGCACCAAAACAGGTTGAGAAGGTTGATTCGATATCGCTAGTAGAACCAATTTCAGTAGAGCCTACTTTCGCTGTGTAACCACTTAGGAAGTGATATGCCGCAGCCTCTTCAGTTAGTACAGAAACAGGAGGCAATACGCCACTTACGTCACATGTTAGAAACACCACTGAGCGAGGTTCGCCGCCACGGTTTTCAGCAACGCGCTTTTCAATATGAGAAAGCGGGTACGCCGCACGTGAGTTTTGGGTTAGCGATGTGTCGGTATAGTCTGGCGTGCGTGTTTCATCAAGCACTACGTTTTCTAGGATGGTACCAAACTTGATGGCATTCCAAATTACTGGCTCGTTCTTTTGAGAAAGATCGATACATTTAGCGTAACAACCGCCTTCGATATTAAATACGCTACCTGGTGCCCAGCCGTGCTCGTCATCACCAATCAAGAAACGCTTAGGATCGGCTGAAAGCGTAGTTTTACCTGTGCCTGAAAGGCCAAAGAACAAGGTCACATCGCCTTCTTCGCCCACGTTGGCAGAGCAGTGCATAGGTAGCACATCTTTTGCTGGAAGCAGGAAGTTTTGCACTGAGAACATGGCTTTTTTCATTTCACCTGCGTAACGCATGCCCGCAAGCAATACACGCTTTTTAGCGAAATTAATGATAACTGTGCCGTCGCTGTTTGTGCCGTCACGCTCTGGTTCGCAAGTGAAACCAGGAACGTTTAAGATTTGCCAAGGCTGGTCGCCTTTCACGTTCCACTGTTCTGGAATAATAAATAGATTACGAGCAAACACGTGCTGCCAAGCAGTTTGCGTTCTTACTTCAAGAGATAACGCGTGCTCAGGGTCTGAACCTACCTGAAGGTGTGAAAGAAAGTGTTCTTGGGTAGAAAGATAAGCCTCTACTCTGTCCCACAGCGCATCGAACTTGTCAGCATCAAAAGGCTTGTTTACCTTGCCCCAATCGATATCGTTTTCGGTCGTTGGCTCTTTCACGATAAAACGATCGTTTGGAGAGCGACCAGTACGTTTGCCGGTTTCGACGACAAGGGCGCCGTTTTTATCTAATACACCTTCGCCGCGCAATACAGCGCGTTCGATAAGTTCTGCGTTTGGCAGATCAGTAAGTGGCGTTACTTTCAGTTCCGTTTGAATTGAGGCTGCTGCGGTCATGGCTGTTACCCTATATGTAATTTTTCAAAAGCACTTTCAAAAAAGTATCACCTCTTCGATTGTAATGTAAACAATGCCTAACGCGCATTTTTAAAAAGTATAATCACTATATTCGGCATGTCATTTTCACAAATATTGTAAATTAATTACAGGAAAAGCGTTTTCCTTCGGTATATATGCGATATTTGTGGTTAAGAGCACGTGATTGATCGATGAATTTCAAAATAAAAAGAAATAAAAAACGAAGAAAGTATTTTTAAAAACTTTCAAATATTTGAAATCCTATGGAATGACATTGAGAGACAATAAGGGGAACCATTACCGCTGGTTAATTTTTAACCATGAGTTAAGTATTGTTTCGCTCCTTATCCTGTTAGTCAGGTCTACGAAGAAATTCTGAAGTAAAATAAAAAAGCACCTAGTGAATTAGGTGCTTTGGCGTGTTCTTTTTGCCACCGCTTGAACAGTTAAGGTTTACTGGTTAGATGATGACACATCAAAATTACCGCTATGAATGGCTTCAACGTCGATACTGTCAAAACTGTATTCAGTATGGCAGTACTGACAATTCATTTTTATCGCCCCTTCTTCAGCGATAATTGCGTGAAGCTCAGACTTTTCCACATGACGGAGCGCCTCTGCGCTGCGCTCTTTTGAACACGAGCACGCAAACGTAACGTCTTTTGCTGGATACACTTCCACGTCTTCCTGATGGTAAAGACGATATAAAATGTCTTCAACTGATAATGAAAACATCTCTTCTTTTGTGAGTGTTTGAGTAAGTTTAGAGATATGAGCAAACTCATTCGCTTGCGACACATCGGTAGCGCTAGCATCGGTAGGCAGTACCTGAAGAAGCACGCCTGACGCTTTTGCGTTTTTAGGGTCGCTCATATCCGTCATAAGATGAACGCTGGTCGCGAGTTGCTCAGACTGAGCAAAATAGCCTTCAATACACTCAGCAAGAGAAGGCTTGTCTAGCGCAACAACACCCTGATAGCGTTCGCCTTCATCTGGTGTAATGGTAATGACTAGTACTGCCTGCGACAAAAGTTCTGAAAAGGTTTCAGGCAAACTTTCCAACGTTTCATCCCAACGTGCTACGCCGCGAAGCGTTTGTTCATGAGTAGCGTTTAACACCGCATAACTCACAGGCCCCTTGCTTTGAATTTGCAGTGAAATTTCACCTTTGAATTTTAGGGTTGCCGTTAACAATGATGTTGCCGCTGCCATTTCACTTAGCAAGGTTTGAATTTGCACAGGGTACTCATAGCTGTGCACAATTTGCTTTAAGCTCTCGTCAAGGCGCACTAACTCGCCGCGAACGTTAGCTTGCGTAAATAAGAAGCGGTGTAATTGATCGAAATCGCTCATAAATAATCCTGTTGAGCAGCGCATTACTGCTGCTTAAATTTAATAATCTGTCGTCGCTGCTTTTTGTCAGGCCTATGATCTGGTTTAGGACTGTGAAATGCATTCATTTTACGGGCAGCTTGGTTTTCTTCACGTTTTGTTACACTTTCGTCAGTTTCTTCAAAAAGCGTTTGTGCAAGGGGCGCGCTCAAGCGCTTATCACTTAAGCCTAGCACCTTAATTTCACGAATATCCCATCCGGCGGGAACTTTAATCGTGGCGCCAAGCTCTACATGCTTACCAGGTTTGGCTCGTTGCCCGTTGTACTGGACCTTTCCCGACTGCACCATGTCTCTGGCAACCGCACGGGTTTTAAAGAACCTTGCAGCCCATAGCCACTTGTCCAGCCTGACATTTTGTGTTGTATTGTTACTTTCCAATTGGCTCATGTAATAATTTCGTAATGGTGTAGCATTAGTGTTGTGACCCTCACCTTTACTAGGCTATTATGGGTTTGCTAAAGCACGGTTAACCAAAAATTCACTATATTATAATAAAGCAGTACCATCAGTGGCAGCATGACATTCAATAAACCCAATCCACATTCTCTGGTTGTTTATCTAAACCAGCACCAAAAACAGCTACATACAATAGTAGTGGTTCTGCTTAGCCTGTATTTAATTGCTTTTGCTGCCAAACTCGTGTGGCAAATTATACCCGAACCTCAATTATCTGCGACACCCACAGCAAGCCGAGCTCCAGTGATTTCTTCGTCATCTGGCAAAGGTGGGGTCAATATTGCCAAAATACAACAGCTGAACTTATTTGGTAACGCGGCGGCTAAACCTGCCGAACCGGTTGCCGAAGTAACCGACGCGCCAGAAACACGACTAAACTTAACCCTTACTGGTGTGGTCGCAAGCTCAGAGCAAGATGCGGGCACCGCTATTATAGAAAACCGCGGCAGCCAAGCTGTTTATGGGCTGGGCGAAAAAATTGAGGGCACTAATGCCACGCTCCAAAAAGTGTATAACGACCGCGTAATCATCAAAAACGGGGCGAGAAACGAAACCTTGATGCTTGACGGCATTGATTATGAAGAAGCAAACCGACGCCGTGAAGCGCAGGCAAGAAACCGACCAGCGCCAGAAGACGACGAAGATGCAGAGGTTGAGTTGAGTGACGAGGCGCTAGAGGCAACTGCTGCACTTAGAGAGCGCCCTGCAAGCTTCACTGATTTCATTTCAATATCGCCGAAAACGGAAGAAGGTCAGCTTATCGGTTATCAGGTAAGCCCCGGAAAAGAGCCTGAGTTATTTAAATCAGCCGGCCTTCAGGCAGGCGATGTTATTACCCAAATTAATGGGCTAGACCTTACCGACTTGCAACAATCGCAAGAGGCACTGTCTGAGCTACGCAATGCACAAAATATAGAATTAACGATTATTCGAGATGGCAGCTTAACCACGCTTTATCTAGATTTACCCGAGGCGTAACAACAACTAAAACGGTAACGACTCGTCCTTATTAGATTAGGTATGCACTGACTATTACGAAGCCATTAAGCCATCGACAGGTTAGGAAATGAAGGAAGTTAGAATGAAAAGGCGCACTAGCCACAAACTATTATCTCGCTTAGGCACAGCCATGTGTACAGCGCTTCTGTGTTTCTCGGTGACGGCCGCTGAGTACATGCCTAATTTCAAAGATACCGATATCAATGAATTTATTAACATCGTTGGTAAAAATCTTGAGCGCACCATTATTGTCGACCCTAACGTACGTGGAAAAATAAGCGTACGCAGCTATGACATGCTCAATGAAGATCAGTATTACCAATTTTTCCTTAACGTACTTCAGGTTTACGATTTCGCCGTTGTAGAAATGCCAAGCGGTATTTTAAAAGTTGTGCGTTCTAAAGATGCAAAAACCTCAAACATTCCGGTTGTGGAAGGCGCAGAGCAAGACGGCGATGAGTTTATTACCCGCGTAGTTCCTGTATATAACGTACCGGTACGTGAACTGGCTCCTATTTTGCGACAGCTTAATGACCAAGCAGGTGGCGGTAACGTGGTAAGTCACGACCCTTCAAACGTGATGATGCTAACGGGCCGCGCAGCAGTGGTTAACCGCCTAGTAGAAATTATTGAACGCGTAGACCGCGCTGGCGACGAAGAAGTAGAGATTGTTAAGCTTCGCTATGCATCAGCTTCTGAAATGGTGCGTATTATTGAAAGTATCAATAAGTCTCAAGGCAAAGCCAATACAGGTGCGAAATCTGAGCCTCGCGTTGTTGCGGATGACAGAACAAACTCTGTCATTGTAAGTGGCGATGTTAAAGCACGTCAGCGTCTTATTAATCTTATTCAGCGCATGGACCAAGAACTTGAGTCTAATGGCAACACTCGCGTTATGTTTTTGAATTACGCAAAAGCGGAAGACTTAGTTAAAGTCTTACAGGGCGTTTCAGCCAGTATTCAGGCAGAAGAGCAAGGCAGTACCAACACAAACCGCCGTGCGGGCTCAAATCGTGAAATTAGTATTGATGCTCATGAAGATTCGAACGCTATCGTTATCACCGCAGAGCCCGATATGATGCGCTCGTTGGAAGAAGTGGTACGACAGCTTGATATTCGTCGCGCGCAGGTACAGGTTGAAGCTATTATTGTTGAAGTCTTTGAAGGCGACGGCGCAACCTTAGGTGTACAGTGGGTCTCAGAAGAGGGTGGCGGCACACAATTTAATAACGGCGTTATAGGTGTTGGGTCGTTGGCGGTTGCACTGCGTCAAGCCGAAGACCGAGAAACCACGCAAACGAATATCACAGCCAACGGCGAAGTGGTAGAGACCACAGACACAATTGAAGGTGATTTTACCGCGCTTGCCAGCTTGCTTGGTGGCGCTAATGGCATGATAGCTGGCGTTATTGAAAACGGCTGGGGCGCAGTGGTTCAAGCGGTAAGCACTGACACCAACTCGAATATTCTTGCCACGCCACACCTAACCACCATGGACAACGAAGAAGCGTTTTTCATCGTAGGTCAGGAAGTACCTATTATTACGGGCACAACAACCGGTGCGAATAACTCGAACCCGTTCCAAACCGTTGATCGTCAAGAAGTGGGGATCAAACTGAAAGTGACGCCGCAAATTAATGAAGGCGATGCAGTACAGCTTCTTATCGAACAAGAAGTGTCGAGCGTGAGCGGTGCAACGTCGGTAGATATCTCAATTAACAAGCGTGAAATCAAAACCACAGTAATTGTAGATGACGGCGGTACTATCGTTCTTGGCGGCCTTATAGATGAAGACGTTCAGGAAAGCGTATCTAAAGTACCGCTGCTTGGTGATATTCCTATTCTTGGTCATCTGTTTAAGAGCACATCAACAAGTAAGCGTAAGCGCAACCTAATGGTCTTCTTAAAGCCCACAATTGTGCGAGATGGTGCGACCATGAATGCCATTAGTCATCGCAAGTACAACTATATCCGTGCGCTTCAACTTAAGCGCCAGCAGGACGGTGTATCTTTGATGCCGTCAGCCGAAACACCAAGTATGCCTCAATGGGATGACGAACTTTCTCTACCGCCTTCGTTTGAAGAGTACCTCACTGAAAAAGAGAAGCTAAAAGAAGGTAACGAGTAGAATGGCTGGGCAGGACGAACAACTTACTCAAGCATTAGAGGCGCAAGAAGAAGCCTTGGAAGCCATGGGTGAAGACGCGGGTTTACCTGAAGCTGAGGCTGGCCCTAGGCAGCTTTCATTTAGTTTTGCCAAGCGCAATCAGGTGTTACTTGAAACCAATGAAACCCCTGCTGTGCTCTACTTTACCGAAAACACACCTTTCGATGTGTTTGCAGAAGTTCGCCGTTTCTACGGCGAGCCTTTTGTGCCAAAAACCATACCCGCTGATGAATTTGAAAGCCTTCTGACTAGCGCGTTTCAACGTGACAGTTCAGCGGCGAAACAGCTTATGGAAGATCTTGGTAACGAAAGCGACTTGTTTGCGTTAGCTGAAGACCTCCCAGACACTGAAGACCTGTTAGATAGTGAAGATGACGCCCCCATTATCAAGCTTATTAATGCCATGCTAGGTGAAGCGATTAAAGAAGGTGCGTCAGATATCCACATTGAAACCTTTGAAAACCAGCTTGTGGTTCGCTTTCGCGTAGACGGTGTATTGCGAGAAATTTTACGTCCTAACCGCAAGCTTTCTTCCATGTTGGTATCGCGCATTAAAGTAATGGCGAAATTAGACATTGCTGAAAAACGGGTTCCGCAAGATGGTCGTATAACGCTGCGTATTGCTGGGCGAGCAGTAGATGTGCGTGTTTCTACCATGCCATCGAGTCATGGCGAGCGTGTCGTACTGCGTCTTCTGGATAAAAACAATGCCCGCCTGAATCTAGAAGATTTGGGCATGACGCTGCAAAATCGCAATCACTTTTCCACCCTTATTCGCAAGCCTCATGGCATTATTTTGGTTACCGGGCCCACAGGTTCAGGTAAAAGTACTACCTTGTACGCTGGCCTCTCTGAAATAAACTCGCGAGACAGAAATATTCTAACCGTTGAAGACCCGATTGAATTTGATCTTCCTGGCATTGGCCAAACTCAAGTCAATCCGCGCGTTGATATGACGTTTGCCCGCGGCCTTCGCGCTATTTTGCGCCAAGACCCAGACGTGGTAATGGTCGGTGAGATCCGAGATATCGAAACAGCACAAATCGCCGTTCAAGCCAGTTTAACCGGTCACTTAGTACTTTCTACTCTGCATACCAATACCGCTGCCGGCGCCATAACGCGTCTAGAAGATATGGGCATTGAGCCTTTCTTATTGTCTTCAAGTCTATTAGCGGTATTGTCACAGCGCTTGGTGCGAACTTTGTGTCCGGAATGTAAGAAGCCTCATACACCGGATGCCTCAGAACTAGAAGTTTTGGGACAAGAGGCCACCAGCAGCACAACGATTTACAAGCCTCACGGCTGCGCCGCCTGTAATCAAACCGGCTATCGCGGTCGTACTGGTATCCATGAGCTATTGTTAGTAGACGAGAAAGTGCGTGAAATGATGCACGAAGGTGTCGGTGAACAAGCCATTGAACGCTACATCCGAACGTCCACACCAAGCATTCGTGAAGACGGCTGCCGCAAAGTTCTTTTGGGTGTTACCTCACTTGAAGAAGTGCTTCGAGTTACGAGGGAAGACTAAATGGCGGCCTTCGCTTATAAGGCGGTTAATGCCCGCGGTAAAAATACAAACGGCGTACTTGAAGGTGATAATGCCCGTCAGGTGCGTCAACAGCTTCGCGAAAAGGGTTTAATCCCTTTAGAAGTCGAGCAAGTTGCCGAGCGCACACAAAGCGAAGGCAAAGGGCTTTCATTTTCTCTGTTTAAACCTCGTATTTCAGCTTCCGATTTAGCGCTACTTACTCGGCAAATGGCTACCCTTGTGGAATCGGCTCTTCCTGTCGAAGAAGCGCTGCTAGCGGTAGCAGAACAATGCGAAAAGCCTCGTCAGAAAAACATGATGATGGCGGTGCGCAGTAAAGTCGTAGAAGGTCACGGGCTTGCCGATGCATTAGGTCAGTTTCCAAGTGTGTTCGACGAGCTTTACCGCGCAATGGTAGCTGCAGGTGAAAAGTCAGGCCACCTTGATACCGTGCTTAATCGCTTAGCCGACTATACCGAGCGTAGACAGCAAACCCGAAGCCAAATAACACAGGCGATGATTTACCCTTCCTTAATGCTGTTTTTTGCGATGGGGATCGTGTTACTGCTGTTAACCGTGGTAGTGCCTAAAATTGTGGGTCAATTCGACCACATGGGGCAAGACCTGCCGGGCATCACCCAGTTTCTCATATCTGTAAGTACATGGCTTCAGAACTACGGCTTATTTATGCTAATCGGCATAGGCGTGCTTATCGTTATCATTCAGCGCGTATTACAGCAAAAGCTTATGAAACTGCGCTATCACAAAGCGCTATTAACGCTGCCGTTGATAGGCCGAGTATCGAGAGGCTTGAACACAGCCCGATTCGCTCGCACCTTGAGTATATTGAGCGCCAGCGCTGTTCCTTTGCTTGAAGCGATGCGAATCTCTGGCGATGTGCTTGAAAATCAACATATTAAGAACCAAGTGGCCGACGCAGCCATTAACGTAAAAGAAGGTAGCAGCTTGCGTGCAGCGCTGGACAATACAAAAATGTTTCCACCCATGATGATGCATATGATTGCATCAGGTGAAAAGTCGGGCGAGCTTCAGCAAATGCTAGCTCGAGCCGCAGATAATCAAGATAGGGAATTTGAAGCGCTTATTGGTGTCTCACTTAAGGTATTTGAACCCTTACTTATCGTATCGATGGCAGGCATTGTTCTGTTTATCGTTATGGCAATATTGCAGCCAATTTTAGCATTGAACAACATGGTGAATATTTAATGAAAACACTTAATCGCAGTTCTGGTTTCAGTTTGATTGAAGTCATGGTCGTACTTCTGATCATCGGTATTATGGCCTCTATGGTAGCGCCTCAGATTTTAGGTAACCAAGAAGAAGCGCAGCTTAAAAAGGCTGCTGTCGATATTCAACAAATGGAAAGCGCACTTGAGATGTACAAGCTGCGTAACAATCGCTTCCCAACCACCGAACAAGGTTTAGATGCGCTAGTTACCGCGCCAACGATTGATCCTATTCCTCGTAACTATCCTGAAGGTGGTTTTATTAAGCGCCTGCCTGAAGATCCGTGGGGCAATCCATACGCGCTTATCAGCCCAGGAGAGCTAGGCGTAGTTGATATTTTCTCAAACGGTCCAGACGGTGAACCAGGTACTGATGATGACATCGGTAACTGGAACATTAACGAATACCTGAACTAGCCTTTATGCGCTACCGCAGCAGTACATCGTTTAATGAAGCAGGCTTTACCCTATTGGAAGTCATGCTTGTACTGCTGCTTATGGGCTTGGCAGCCGGGTACGTTATGTTCAACGCCTTCGGCGCAAGCAAGTCTGATTTATTAAAAAGCCAAGCACAGCGTCTGCAAGTTATCGTCGATATGGCTAGCGACTTTGCCGTGCTGAATCAGCAGCAGCTTGGCGTGCGCTTCGAAGCTGATAAAAACCAATATTACTTTGTTTACTTGGATGACGATGATGAATGGCAGCGTATCGAGGGTGAAAAAACCTATGAGCCCTACACTTTGCCCGAACCATTTTCGTTCACATTAAATTTAGACGACCTACCATGGGACGTTGAAGACCGGCTATTTGACAGAGACATCTTTGACGAAAATTTAAGTGTTGCTAACGAGGGCGTTGAGATAGGTAAGGAAGAAGAGAAAAAGCTACCTCCCCCGCAAATACTTATCATGTCGAGCGGCGAAATCACGCCATTTACCTTATCGTTTAATTATGAAGGCGATGACGGCGACGCCCCAGTCTATTACAGCCTGCAAAACCAAGATCTACCACCTTTGGTACTTGAAGGACCGGCGGAGCGCCCATTATGAGCAGCCCCACTTCAAACGTGTCTAGTGCACTTCGTTACCAACGCGGATTAACCCTACTTGAAGTCATGGTGGCCCTGCTTATTTTCGCACTCACAGGTACGGCAGTACTTAAAGCGGCAGGTGAGCATCTCTCGAGCGTAGGTCAAATTGAAGCTGTCACGTTTGCCAACTGGGTAGCGAGTAACCGCTTGAATCAGCTTCAGCTAGATACCACTTGGCCGCCCAAAAACAATTTAAAAGGCACCATGGAAATGGCCGACCGTACTTGGTATTGGCAACAAACGGTAGCGAAAACAAATGATAACGACTTACGGGCCGTTACTGTTTCTGTAGGTGAAGACGAAAGCTACGGTAGCTCGGTCACTTCCGTCACCACATTTGTGGCTAAGCCAACGGCGGACAATTAGTATGCAGCGCGGCTTTACGCTTATAGAAATATTGATAGCCATGGCCATTTTCACGCTCATTGGCCTTGCGTCTACCGGTTTGCTCACTACGGTTATTGACAGTAACGATATTTCAGAAGAGCGCTTTGCAAAGCTTCAACTCTTGCAGCGCGCAATGATCACGATTGAGCGAGATCTTCAGCAAGCCGTACCTCGAGCAGCTCGGGTGAACGGTGAAAAGCAAGATGTTGTGATGGCCGGTGGCGAGGTTGATAATAGTGACGATGACGGCATTGGCTTCGTGCGGGGAGGCTGGCACAACCCTCAGCTTATGCTGCCACGAAGTACGCTTCAATATGTTGCCTACCGCCTTAATGAAAATAGGCTAGAACGACTATACAGCAACTATGTTGATAACGTCATTGGCTATGAACCGAAGGTACGCGTACTGTTAGAGGACATAGAAAGTCTTAAGATAGAGTTTCTTGCTACATCTAGTAACGAATCCTTAGACGAAGATAACGACCTTTCTTGGAATGAAAGTTATAAGGGAACCGCGCTTCCCCGCGCCGTGGCAATAGAGTTTGTCAGTAAAGACTTCGGAAAAATCCGCAGAGAGTTCACCTTGACCACAGGGGGAGCGTCATGAAGACTCACATCGCTTCACTCCGCTATCCCAAGTCTAAAAGTGTCAACCGCAAAGCGGTTGTTAGTGCTTTTCGCTCGCCGCCAAGTAAGCAGAAAGGCGTGGCGCTGATGATTGTGCTTATGATTGTTGCACTAGTGGCAGTACTCGCTACTGAAATGGGCACACGCTTACAACTTCAGGTTCAGCGCACAATGAACCTAAAAGATAATAACCAAGCCTATTGGTACGCCATGGGCGCAGAAGCTTTTGCACGAAAATCTATTCAGTCGTTAATGAAGGAAAGTGAAGAGGTTATTTCCATTGACCAACCCTGGGCGCAAGAATTTAAGTATCCGTTAGAAAACGGTGGCCTTACCGCTAACTTAGAAGATTTGCAGGCGTGCTTCAATCTTAACGCTATTGTCTCTGGTAGCGCGTCAGGAAACACAAACAGTAGCGGCTCCAGTAACACCACCGAAGCTATGGAAGCCTTCCACACTATGCTGCTCTCGCTTAGCGTAGATGGGCTAGATAACTTTACAGCAGATACACTTCGAGACAGTTTGGCCGACTGGGTAGATGAAGATGACAGTATGCGACCTTACGGTGCTGAAGATAGTGAATACGAGTCCAGAGAGTTTCCTTATCTTGCCGCTAACGGGCCGCTGGCATCGAAAAGTGAATTGCGTATTATTAACGGTGCATCGCCAGAATGGCTCGATGAAGTGTTACCTTTAGTTTGCGTTATACCGGATTACAATGAGTTGAAAATTAACGTCAACACGTTAGAAGAAGAAGATGCGCCATTATTAGCAGGATTGACGGGGCTAGATATGCAACAAGCCGCCAGTTTGATAGGCAGCCGCCCGCAAAACGGATGGGACGATACCAATGCTTTTTTAAGCGAGCCTTCTATTCAAGCGCTTAATTTGACAAGTACTCGACAAGCATGGTTTTCAGTTAAAACCGAATATTTTATGTTGCACACAAAAACACAGTACAACAAAGCAACCTTTAAGCTTTCCACCGTGTTTCACGCCAGCGCTGATAGTGGCGTACGTGTAGTGAACCGCGAGTTTGGGGGAACCTATTAATGGAACAATTACTGGTGCGTTTAGGCGCCAATCACACCGATCCGATAAGCTGGCTCGTTTATTCGAAAACAGAAGATGAAATCATTGCTTCTGGCGAACTTCCCAGTGCAGAAGACTTATCTACGCTCACTGAACGCGCTGGACAGCGAGGCGTTATCGCATTAGCGCCTAGTAGTGACATCTTGCTCAAGTGGGTTGAACTTCCGCCTAAAGCGGGTCGTAAAATCATTTCTGCTATTCCGTTTATGCTTGAAGACGAGCTTGCAACCGACATAAGCCAACAGTTTTTTGCCATTGGCCCAAGGCGAGGCGACAGGCAAGCGGTAGCTGTGGTCAGTCATGAAAAAATGCAAATGTGGCAAACATGGCTAAGCGAAGCAGGTCTATTTTGCGACACCATTATTCCTGACGTGCTTGCCGTTCCAGTGACGCAAGACGGATGGTCAGTGCTAACGCTTGGGGAACAACTTTTAGTACGCCAAGATACCTTTAAAGGTGTGCAGGGCGAACAAGCATGGTTACTGCCAACGCTTATCCACTTTACCGCTCAGCAAGACAGCCCTGTGGTAATTACTAATTACGCCGGCATTGATTTGAGCAGCTTGCCAAATATTGAAGAAGCACAAGCGCCGCTAGAACTACCTATGCAGGTACTGGCTAAAGAAGCAATGCAAAGTAGCTTTAACCTGTGCCAAGGCGAATACAAGATTAAACGCAAGCGCAGCGGAGTATTAAGTCAGTGGCGTGTGGCAGCCGTTCTTGCTGTGCTGGCCTTATGTACCAGCCTGATTGACAAGGGCGTTTCTCTCTACCATCTTAAAGCGCAAAATCAAGCGCTAAGCAGCGAAATTAACGCGGCGGTAAAAGCAGGGTTCCCCAATATTGGTACCTATCGCAACGTGAAGTTAAAGCTTCAAAGTGAATTAGCTAAGTTAGAACAAGGTGGCGGCGATGCCTCAATGCTCGTTATGCTCGATCAGCTAGCGCCTGCGTTTTCGGCCACTGACGTGAAACCGCAAACACTAAGGTTCGACGCGGCGCGCACTGAAATTCGCATTCAGGCTCAAGGTAAAAACTTTGAAGCACTAGAACAATTTAAACGTACCGCAGAAAACGCGGGGTTTGTAGTTGAACAAGGTGCTATAAACAATCGAGACGATGGTGTTGTCGGAACTGTGTCGGTAAGGAGTACCTTATGAACGCACTTTTAGAAAAGTATAAAGCGCTGACTGAACGCGAGCAGAAACTTGTGTTAATTTCAGCGGTTATGATTGTGATAGCGCTATTTTATTTTGTAATTTGGTCTCCGCTTAACGCCGCATTAGACAAGCAAAAGCAACTGCTTGATAACCAGCAATCCTTATTGGTTTGGGTAAAAGACAGTGCAGCAAGAGCACAGCAGTTGCGCCGCGTAAGTGGCGGTAAGCGAGCCTTTTCTGGTTCATTACCACAAGCGGTAAACCGCACTACTGCACAGCACGACATTGCCATTTCACGTATGCAGCCACAGGGCGACGAGCTGCAAGTATGGGTAGATCAAGCCCCATTCAACAGTGTTTTAGATTGGCTTAAGGCCATGGAAAACATGGGAGTGGTTATCCTTCAAGCCGATATTGCCGAGGCCGATGCGCCAGGCTATATCAAAATTCGCCGACTACAGTTAGGTAAAGCATGAAGTCGAAAGTTAGTTGGATTATAGGCGGCGTTATCGCCTTCTTATTGTTTGCTGTAGCCTACATGCCTGCTACTCAGGTAATAGGCCGCGTATCGTTGCCGAGTAATATTGCAATTAGTGGCGTAACCGGCACTCTGTTCTCAGGCAAAGCGCAAACTGTGGTAGCCAATGGCTTAGCAATTTATAACGTTAGATGGGAACTAAGCCCGCTGCACATGTTAGTGGGGAAAATTAAATTAGATCTCAAAGCGGGAAACATTCGCGATAAAAACGAGGTAGCGTTTGAAGGGCCTATTACAACAGGCCTGTTTAGCCAGAATACGGTAAGCACCGAAAATTTCACCCTTTATCTACCAGTAGACAGGGTGATTGCTCAAGTTCGCTTGCCGTTGCCAGTAAACGCTGGTGGACGCTTTAAAGTAACGCTGGACGATTTAACGTTCGGTCCTGCGTGTCGGTCGTTAAGCGGCTCTGGAGACTGGCTAAATGCGACAGTAGCGGGAACCCAAGGGCCTATTGATTTTGGCACCTACTCTGCAAAACTGCGCTGCGAGGGCGAGCATATTGGTATAACGGTGAGCGAGCCTAATCTACTTAATTTGTCTATGGATGCCATTATTCCCACCAGCATGAAGAATATTCGTGTTAGTGGTAAATTTAAACCAGATGAAAGCTTACCTGATGAGGTACAGCAGGCATCCCGTTTATTTGGCACACCTAACAACAACGGCTACATTGCTATACAGCTTTGACCCGCTCAATAGTGATAGTAACTACAGCAACGTATACGTCTTGGTATCGACTTATCAGGGCCAACTGGAACACACTCAACAAAGGATTGTAAAATGAACAAACCTCTTCTAGCCGGCGTCGGCGCCACATTAGTTGCGCTCGGCGTTGCCCCTTATTTCATTGGAAATAGCGTACAAGACAACGTCATGTCAGCTATCGACGAAATAAATCAGCAGGCAATGTATTCTGCCGACGTTCTGTCTTATAAAAAGGGCTGGTTTTCTACCACCGCTGAAATAAAGCTTGCCGTTGATTTTCAAGCATTGATAAATGCGCAGAATGCTGCACCTAGTGAAATGCCTTTTGAAGAAAACCCCAGTGTTGTTGCAACGCTTGTTGCACATCACGGACCAGTCTATTTTGGCGACGGCGTTGGTCTAGGTCGCATCCAATACTCCGTCTCTGTTGATGGCGATGAACTAAGAGAGTACGTACAGTGGGACGCTCAAAAGCCAATTTATCAAAATGACGGGGTAGTGGGCTTATTCGGTGGTTTGCACTACGCAGATGTTATTCCTGCCCTTAGCGCAACCAGTGAAGAAGAGGGTTTCACCCTGCTATTCTCGGGTTACAAAGGCGAAGCAGAGCCCGAAGGTAGTGAGACGGTATATACCTCTTTTGGTGAATCACTTAGCATTGATGCTGAAGATGTTTCAATGACATTGTCTAATCTATCAATGGACGTAAGCTATCACGGCAGTATTGTAGAAGCGTTAAAAGGCGACCTGTTTGAGTCCAAAGTAAAAGCGCTTATTGAAAGCATGGAAATCACTGGTATAGAACCAGGCACAAAAGTACAGTTAGACAACATCGCACTCATTACAGATACCAATGTAAACGAAGATGAAAATACTGCTGATGTATATGTGGAGTATGGGATTGATAAAGTCGTTGGCCCTGAGATCGAGGCCACCGATATGGTGCTTGGTGTTGCTATCAATAATCTAGACATAGATTTCATCAAAGCCTATCAAGAATTCAGCAATACCTCATTGCTATTGCCTGCTGAAGAGGTACCAGCCAAAATGATGGAGTTTGTCGAAGCAAACTTACTCCCACAGCTTAAAGCTGAGCCTGAATTAAACATAACAAAACTGAAAGCGACATTACCAGAAGGGTCATTTAATGCTCATGCTAGTACGAAGTTAGTTGGCATTGATGCGCTGCCAGGCACCATGGAAGATGTGGCTTACTGGGTAACCCATTTGTTAGCAGACGCGCAAATTACTGCCGACAAAGCCTTTGCAGAGAGCATGGCATCTGGCTACATGATGGGCCAGCTTTTAGCCACGCCACAGGCGCAGAACATGACAGAAGAAGAACTTCAAGCTGCCGTAGACCAGCAAACACCTATGATGTTGAGTACTTTTGCGCAACAGGGTTTAATAAAAGAAACTGAAAGCGGTTATGAAACTAAACTAACGTTAAAAGATGGAAAAGCCAGCGTAAACGGAACACCTATTCCGCTGCCTTTTGCCCCGCAGTAACGTATTAGCAACAGTATCAAATAAAAAATGCAGAGCCGCATGCTCTGCATTTTTATTTGTCGCGACAGTATTAGCCTTATACCAATCCGCATAGATAATTGCCCACTCAGGAGGCACTGACTAGTTTCCAAGCGAAGCGTAACGCCCGCGAGTTACCTTTGTAGCCCTCACTCGTTCAGCGTAATATTCATTAAATCCTGAGCCGCATACACACGACCCGGGGCAATAACCGTCATCGCCTCAGTGAGTGCATCGATACCGGGTTCACTTCGTTGCATAAAGTGCGACAATACTATTCGCTTAGCTTCAGAGCGCTTTGCAATGTCTATGAGTTGAGTAGGCGTCATGTGAAGATTTTTTGCTGCTTGAGGAGCAGAATCGTCAATTGCGTTATGCAGCACAAGCAGGTCAGCGTTTTTCGCAAACTTTGCAAGGTGGCCTTCTTCATCGTTAGTGTCTCCCGAAAACACGAGCTCACAGCCTTTTGCATTTACTTTCCAAGCAAGCGCTGGAATGGGACCATGATTTACCGCAATGGCTTCAATACTAACCTCATTATCTATCTTGTGGTCGAAAGGCGTTTTAAGAAACGCATTATTGACAGATTTTGGCAAAATAGCGTAGTCGTCTTTCCCTTTAATGGTGTAAGAAGATAGATACCTAAAGGCGCCTTCTTTTCCCAATAATGAGGCAATGTAATCCTCGGTTGATGGCATAACGTCGTTTCCATCAGGCCCAATTACCAATAAATCGGTATCTCGCTCCGTGAAGTACCCCCCTTTGATAAAGCTAGGCAAATCCGCCGCATGATCAGTATGTAAATGAGAAAGCAAGATAGCATTCAGCGTTTCAAATTGAGCGCCAGAAGCGCCAAACTGCACGCTACTTCCGCTTCCCGCATCAATCAAAACCCGCGCCTTTTCGTCTATCCAAATAAGATAAGCGCTAGAGCTTCGGCCGTCATCGAGTTCGGGGCCGCCAGAGCCTAATACTTGAAGCGATACGTCTTTACACAAACGCGGGGATACCTCAGCGCTCGCCGTATTATTGGCATTGTTACGCTCTTCATGCGAAGCAGAGTTTGCGTGGGCAACAGATGGAAGTGGAAGGGAGAGCACGACCGCAGTTAAAAAAGTACGTAACGCGAAACGGCGAATAACCGGTCGATTATTCAAACCAACACTCAATGTCTCTTTTTGTCTAGTTAGAGCCTTCATCACATTCTCCTTGTTTTGACGCCCAATTCTTTATACACAATTGTTTTACGAAAGGACCGTCACAGTAATGAAATTAGTTCAGCAAGATCAGAACAATTGCCTGAATTGCCATAAAGGGTAAAAAGATGAGCCGATTACACCAAGCATCGCCCAGAAATACATGATGAAAGACGCGCTTAATGATAACTGCAAAAATGAGGGGGCTAGCCTTTGCATTTTAGACACAAAAAAGGCGGGCAATTGCCCGCCTTCTAACGCTAAGTAGCTTGCTGGTGATTAGTCTGCAGTATTTTCCGCTACCATAATGGTTTTGATGTTAACGAATTCACGCATACCATAACCACCGTGTTCACGACCATAGCCGCTATCTTTTACTCCACCAAACGGTAGATTAGGCTGTGCTAACGAATAACCGTTAATATTTACCATACCTGTATCAAACTCATCTTTCGCAAGCGCAATGGCTTTATCAGTGTCGGTACTGAAAATACCGCCGCCCAATCCATAGCGCGAATCATTCGCTACTTCCATCGCCTGCTTGTCATCTCGAGCTCTAATCAAAGACGCTACTGGGCCAAATAGTTCATCATCATAAGCAGGCATACCAGGCGATACATCTTCAAGAATAGTTACAGGATAAAAATAACCGTTTGAATCTGGTACTTCTCCGCCTAGGGTTAGTGTAGCACCGGCTTCCAGTGATTTTTTTACCTGTTCGTGTAATTCGTCACGTAGATCTTCGCGCGCCATTGGGCCTAAATCTGTGTTTTCGTCAGTAGGGTCACCCACTTTCAACTTCTTACACTGCGCAACAAATTTATCTCTAAATTCATCATACACGCTATCAACTACAACAAAACGCTTGGCTGCTACGCAAGTTTCACCATTATTTATTACTCGACCTTGAATACACATTTCTACCGCGTTATCGATATCCGCATCTTCAAGTACGACAAAGGCGTCGTTACTGCCAAGTTCCATTACCGTTTTTTTCGATAAGCTTGCTGCTTCTTTCGCTACTTGTTTACCTACTTCATCACTACCAGTAAAGGTTACGCCGCGAACATGCTTATGTTTAATCAAATCGCTTGCCGTACTGCCATCTATTAACAGCGACTGGTATACATTTTTCGGGAATCCTGCATCTTCATACATTTGTTGGATAGCCTGCGCCATACCGAATACGTTTTTAGCGTGCTTAAGTACAGTCGTGTTGCCTGCCATAATATTTGAAACGCTATAACGAATAACTTGGTAAAGCGGGAAGTTCCAAGGCTGAATACCTAGAATCACGCCGATTGGCTGATAAGTGATAATGGCGCGACCACCCTCAAAAATACGATGTTCATCTTCTAAAATAGATGCACCGTGCTCGGCAGTGTAGCGACATATTTCCGCACACAGCTGCACTTCTTGCTTTCCTTGAGCCGTTACTTTACCCATTTCCCTTGTCATTAGGCTGGCTAAATCATCAATTCGCTCTTCCATTAAGTCAGCAAGGTTGTTTAACAAGTCTGCACGGGTTTCAAATGATGTACGACGCCAGTTCAAATACGCTTCTTGCGAACGCGTTACGGCTTGCTCTGCGTCTTCAGCTGACATCAAATGATAATGATCGATTTTTTCACCTGTAGCAGGGTTGTAGGTATTAATTGTCTCACTCATTGTCACTCTCCTTAATCCTTTTGGAATGAGAGTGGTGCAACTAGAAAGCCAAGGTGACAATTGAATTATTTTCAAGTTAATTCAATACCTTGCAGAGATAAAAAGAAACTGATTATAAAAAAATAACGCCGTAGATCAGAAAAGATTACTTAACGCGGTAAAGATTTCAGAGCAACGCAGTAGACGATATTAGTATCAATACATGCGGTAACACGCCGCAATTGCGAACACGTTAAGTCTCGCTGGGTGGGTGATTATCTAGGCGTACTGGTACAACAAGGTAAGTTAATCAAATATTTCGACCAAGGCTCACAATAAATCGCTATCCTTTGTGAGCGCTCAGTACTTAGCTATAAGATGCCAATTGCATAACAAAGTTATGATGCAGCGACTAATCGGTGTAGAGATCGGGAAAGTGAAATTTAGCCATGGCCAACGTTAATGCGACTTCATACACACTTTGGCGTGTGGCGTGATTCAACGTAAGCAGACCGATTGCACCACCTTTTTGCTTAACATTCGTCATATCAAACAGTTTGTCCATTACCGGCCCTAGTTCTTCGCCTCGCTGAAGCGCCTGATAAACGCTAACCGGAAGGGGCAAACTGGCACTTCTTGTTACTGACCAATGACCCTCATGGTATATAGCGACATAAGCGAATGTTGCAGGGCCATCTTCAAAAACATCCACTCCCCCTTCGATAGCCACATACCAGGCATCGGTCAACCCACCTTGGTGATGAGCTAGCATAGCTTTAACCCGATTTATCGCCCCCAAACGGGTTTCGTCCTCACTCATTGGCTGGTCTGGCACGCCACTTGGAACTGCCATACCTTGCGCATCGAAATCATGTTCTAGGGTGTCAGATAGGGTATTTAATGCAGCATTAATCTTAACAGGGTTTATTGAGCCAACATAAATTGTATCGGAGACCATTTACTTTCTTCCTTTAAAAACGTTTTTTTGCAGCATTACTCACTGGATTTGCTTCGATATCTTCAAGCATCAAACGATAATCGCGCACCGCAGGGAACTCACTAATGTTTCTATTTGGCAGGGTGCTGTCAGGATTATCAACGGCCAATAAATGTTTAATTCCGTAGGTTTTTGCCGCATTCAATATCGGCAGTGAATCATCAACAAATAACGTTCTGTTGGCATCAAACTTCACCCGCTTTTGTAAACGTTCCCATAACAGCTGAGACTCTTTGGTAACCCCAAACTCATGGGTAGAAATCAGATTATCAATGTGGGCGTCAAGCTGAGTATGCTCTATCTTGAGAGCCAAACTATTGGGATGGGCATTAGTTACCAGCACGACTTCTCTACCAGATGCATGCAGAGCATCTAGAAAAGGGATGGTATCTTCTCGAAGTGCAAGTAAATGAGCGAGCTCCCGTTTCAACGGCATAAATTCATTTTCTAAGTCTAAAGCCAGTGACTCAGCCCAATAATCTAAGCAATACCACTGTATTTGACCAAACACTGCTTCATAACGCTCTGACATTTCCTGTTGGCTTTGTGCTTCTGAAATGCCTCGCAACTCCGCTAAACGCTTAGGTAAATGGTGCAGCCAGAACTGATTATCATAATGGAGGTCCAACAGAGTTCCATCCATATCGAGTAGTACAGTATCTATTTCATTCCAGGGCAGAAAGGGCAAGCGATTTTCCTTATAATGAAGTAAGCTAATAAATTGTATACAAGTATGATAACAAAGTTGTAGCGAGAGACATGCCGAAAATTGATCCGAACAAACCGTTACCACAAATTCATTCTCGTGAAATCGTTGCCCAGAGTAAACTCTTTAGGGTAGAGCGCCTAGACTTAGAGTTTTCCAATGGTGCCACCCGTGAGTTTGAGCGCATGGCTGGGGGTAACAGAGGCGCGGTGATGATTGTGCCAATGCTAGATGAAAACACCATGGTGTTAATTCGTGAATATGCCGCTGGAACGCACTCGTATCAACTTGGTTTTCCGAAAGGTTTAATTGACCCGGGCGAAACCGCCATTGAAGCAGCTAATCGCGAGCTTCAAGAAGAAGCAGGCTTTGCTGCCAACGACCTTATTGAGCTTCATAAAGTGAGTATGGCACCAACCTTCTTTAATGCCAACATGACCATCGTACTAGCCCGCGACTTGTATCCTAAGCAACTAGAAGGTGATGAGCCTGAACCTCTCGAGGTGATTCATTGGCCTTTAGATGAAGCAGATGCTTTACTTGCTAGAGAAGACTTTATAGAAGCACGCTGCATAGCTGCGCTGTTTTTAGCTCAAAAGTGGTTTAAGGAACAATAAACTATGCCCGATGACGCCCATGCCGACCTACTAGAACTTGCAAAAAAAATTGCCGTTGAAGCTGGCGAAGCCGTATTAGAAGTGTACGACAAAGGTGAGTTTGACGCTTACCAGAAAGAAGACGAATCCCCTGTCACCAGCGCAGACTACCTGGCAAACGATATCATTAACAAGCGCCTAAAAGCCGCTACACCTGATATCCCCATTCTTTCTGAAGAAAATAAACACGCAAGTTTAGAAGAGCGAAAGCATTGGCCGCGATATTGGCTCATAGACCCGATCGACGGCACTCAAGAGTTTATTGCACGAAGCGGCGACTTTGCCGTAAATATTGCCTTGATCGAAAATAACGAACCAACCATTGGCGTTATATTTTGGCCTCCCGGACAATCACTGTATTACGCTCAAAAAGGCAAGGGCGCATTTAAGTCATCGCCAGATGGTGATCACCCGATCAAAGTGCGTAAGTTAGACGACCCTAAAAATAGCGTTGTTATGATCGCTATCAGTCGTCGTCAGTCGCGAGAAAAAGTACTCAGTAGAATGTGCGCAAAACGGGTATATCAAACCCTCCCCCTTGGAAGTTGTTCGCTGAAAGCGTGCTTTATCGCAGAAGGTAAAGCAGACGTGTTTATGCGCATTGGCATCACTGGCGAATGGGACACGGGGGCATCTCAGTGTATTGTTTCTGAAGCAGGCGGCAGTATTGCAGCTGCAAATTTTGAACCTCTCACCTATAACCAACGTCATTCGCTAGAGAACCCAGATTTTGTGGTAATGGGCGATCAACGGGTGCCATGGCAAGATGTTGTCCAGTATAATGATTTTGTAAACCCGCATCGGCATTAGCGCGTATCAAACTGATAGCGCAGCGTGCTAACCAACGTATAATAGCGTGGTAATGTTGCTGGGCCTCATTACTCTGGTCGTGGTTAAATCAAGCCAGATGGAACCCAATAGTAGAAGGAGTAACCTATGATGATTACACGTATTCGCACGTTATCGGCAGCACTGCTGACTTGTGGGCTAGCGTTCCCTGCTGCAGCTGATTGGTCAATTGACGGCGAAACCAGTGTGCTGCATTTTTTATCAACGAAAAACGCCCAAGTTACAGAAATTCATAAATTTGATAGCTTCGAGGGATCGTTGTCTGATAGCGGTAAACTCAGCGTCGCTGTGGATTTGTCGTCGGTTAATACGGCAATTGATATTCGTAACGAGCGGATGCAGGAGATGCTGTTTAACGTAACGAAATTTGCACAAGCGACCTTTGAAGCAAGCTTACCTGAATCGATGATGAATCTTCAGACAGGTGATGTAGTTAACGGAAAAGTGAACGGTATACTAACGCTACATGGTAAAGCGGTACCTACTTCATTTTCTGTGCAAGCCAGTAAGGTCAGTGACGATATGTTATCAGTATCAACGACTGCACCTACGCTTATCAAAGCTGAATCTTTCGGTCTTGCTGATGGCGTAGCTGCACTTCAAAAAATTGCTGGCCTCAAAAGCATCACAACAACGGTTCCTGTGACATTTTCAGTAACATTTGAACAGTAACAGGTTGGCAAATTGGGGGAAGAAACCCAGCTTTTGCCTGCACTACTTTCAGTTAAGGTTGTTGATGCCTAATACCAGTCCGCATAGATAAAAAAAACCGCACGTTAAGTGCGGTTTTTTATGTTCGTATTACTCAACACTTAGTGGGCGCTATTTGGTAATCTGTAACGCATAGGTAAAGGCTTTTCACCAAGCGCCTGCACCGGCATACTTTGCCATACATTATCTGGCAGTGTGGGCACCTCTGCTTTATGCTGTGTAATTGCAAAATAGTGCATCGCTACGCGTAGACGCTTGAGGGCTTTGCACTCGTAAACCTCTTGATCGATAACGAATACTCCCCACTTCCGCATAATTACGCCTAGCTTGTCACTGCTGGTTAAACGAATAACAGGCGCAGCCAACACCATGCCTACTAACACAGGTAGCAGCCACATAAACAGCGAGGGCGTAAAGTAGAATGTGGTGACTCCCCACGCTACTGCTAGACAACTCATGATTTGCGTATGTTTAATTGCAACGCTCCAAGGTACCTTACGTCCTTCACGCTCTTGCGCTTCCCACTTAACAGAATGACCAACAAAAACACTGATCACAAAATAGCTGTGGTAGAACATCATAAGGGGGGCAATAAGCACAGCCATGGCCAGTTCAACAACGGCGCCTTTGATCAATGACCACGCTCCGCCAAACTCGCTGCGACGCTTTATTAACGCTAATGCAATACCCAGCACTTTCGGTAAAAAGAGAAGCGCTGCGGTTCCCCACATCGTCACCATCATCATGTCTTGACGAGCCACTTGCCAACTTGGGAAAAGTTGATACTCAGAGACGAAAAACTCAGGTACTGACGTTGCACGTATTAACGCATCGGCCGTGCCCAACGCCAACATGCAAAATAAAATGAGTGAAGAAATATAAGCGAAAGCACCAAATAAAAAGTGCAGACGGTTCGCCATTTTAAGGCCTTTCACATTAAGCAGCCCCAAATGCTGTATATTGCCCTGCACCCAGCGGCGGTCGCGAATGGCGTAATCAACAATATTGCTTGGTACTTCTTCGTAGCTGCCTGTTGTATCGGTAAGCAAGTAGGCCTGCCACCCAGCACGGCGCAATAAAGCGGCTTCTACAAAGTCATGACTTAATATTTCGCCACCAAATGGGGCTCGCCCTTCAAGTGTAGGAAGCCCGCAATGCTGCATGAAAGGAGCAATACGAATAATGGCATTGTGCCCCCAGTAGTTGGCGCTATCGGTTTGCCAGAATGACAATCCAGTGGCAAGCATTGGGCTATATAAATGGGCCGCAAACTGTACAAAGCGACCAAAAAATGTGTTCTGGCGCACCGGCATTGGAATAGTTTGCACTAGCGCGGTATCTGGATTTTGTTCTATACGACGAGCAAGATCTTGCATCCGTTCTCCGGTCATAACGCTGTCCGCGTCAAGCACAATCATTGACTCGTAATTAGCCCCCCAGCGTTCGCAAAACTCTTTTAGATTGCCCACTTTTCTATGAAGATTTTGCTCGCGGCGACGGTAAAAAACCTGATTTGAGAACGCACCTAAGCGTTTCTTTAGACGGGTAAAAGCGCGCAGTTCAGCATCGGCCTTTTCCATATCACGGGTATCACTTAGCATGTAAAAATCGAACTGAGCGCTATTTTTGCTTTCCATCAACTCGCGAATACAGGCCTCGAACCCCACCATAATACGACGGGTATCTTCATTATACACCGGCATTACGATAGCGTGTTTCTGCGTCAGTGGCATATCAGCACTAGGCTGCGCTTGTTTTTTCCGTAAGCTAAGCGGGTCGATATTAAAAAGTTGTAGAAAGAAACCGATTATACCGGTCCAAAAAGCCATACATAGCCATGCAAACAGGGTAAGCCCTAATCCTAACTGCGCAATTTCTAAATTAGTCAGCCCATTAGGTAAAAATATTTCGTACAAACTCCAACCGGCCAGCGCCGTACTTGGAATAACCAGCATTGCCATGATGAACAAACGCATATGCTCTCCTTTTAAGATGAAATGTGATTGACGCACCGCGCCGTCACTTTTAACCTGAGGTACGGCTTTAGCCTCGTTAGATGATGTGTTCACGGGGTTATTTTGGTTGATAGACATAGTTCCAAACCTCGCTTACACGTTTACCGTCGTGCTCAATATATGCACGCATATCAACGGTTTGCTTCTCTTTAGGTTTTACGAAAAACGTGGCACGCCATTCTTGACCATCAGCAACAGGATAAAGACGCTGCTTTGAAATTGTGCCGTTAGTGCCCTGCACAATAAGTTTCATTGACTTGTCATCAAAAGACACTGAAGAAGGAGCGCTGAAGTCTACACTGAACTGTCTAGTAGTATTTAAACTGTCGTTTTTGAACTCGTCGCCGGGTAGCACAGCTTTGCCCTGACGGGTACGTACTACAGACGCGAGTTTACTTACAAATGGATTCTGCTCTACGGTCTTCAATTCATAAGCGAAGTAGAGGGACTCTCCTGACTTAAACGGCTTTTCGGGGGTCCAAAAGGCGACGATATTATCGTGAATCTCAGACTTAGTGGGAATTTCTACCACTTCTAACCGGCCTTTCTCAAAACCAGCTTCAGGTGTTACCCAAAGGCCTGGACGTAGATGATAATTGGCTTCGGCATCTAGATAATTATCCCATTCACCATCGCGTTGAAGCATCCCAAACCCCTTAGGATTTGCATCGCTTAAAGAGGTAACCTGCAAGCGGGCTGGGTTAGTAAGCGGTCGCCAAATTTCTTCATCTGCGTGAGTGACCATAAGCACACCATCGCTATCGTGTACTTCGGGGCGATAGTCATCATGACGCTTTTCAGTGTTCTCGCCATACAAGAACATACTAGTAAACGGTGCAATACCAAGCTTACTCACATCATCTCTAGCAAATAGCCAGCTTTCCACTTTTACACTAGTGTCAATATCTGGCTGAATGACAAATTTATACGCGCCAGCTACTGAGGGGCTTTCAAGACGTGCATAAATTGTTATGGGCTTACCTTCGCTAGGCTCAATTATCCAAAACTCGGTGAAATGAGGGAATTCTTCGCCTTTCGCCAACGCCGTATCAATAGCCAAGCCTCGAGCTGAAATGCCATAAACCTGATTTTTCCCCACAAGGCGAAAGTATGACGCGCCTAAGAATACCGCGAATTCATCTTTGTACTCTTCACTCTTAATTGGATAATGAACGCGAAATCCCGCAAAACCCGACTTTTCGTCGGTCAATCCAGCCAAGTTCGATGCAGAACCATCGTAGTTAAACATCTCACTATTAAACGCAAGTCGCTCTGGTTTGTTATCCCCACCAATAGTGTGAATAGTGACTGGGTATTCATATAAAAAGCCAGGGTGAAAAAACTGCAGTTCATAATCGTTCTCGCCGTGCCATAAACTTTGTTCTGGCTTAAAGCGGATCGACCGATAGGTAGTGTAATCTATCTCTTTTAACTTACTGTTTAATCCATGATCATCCTGTTCATAGCTTTGCGTTGCCGAATCGCGCGCAGCATCGATAACTGACTGTAAAACCGGTGACGTTTTTTGAGGCTGGTTGCTGTCGTTAACCTCGATTGCCATGACTTGCTGAAAATTAACGAATGCGATAACACTGGTCATCGCTAAAAGAATGCGTGATAGCACGTGTTTACGTGAATGCTTTGCACTCTTTTGTGAAACGTGGTCGAAAAATAAAACTGGCTTAGCCATTTGTCCTCTCCTTTTGAAAACAATAGTCATCCAAGTGATGGTGAACGTAAGTGTGGTTCGTCGCTTCCCAGCGGATAAGTGCACAAAACCAACGTGGTTACTTCTGCTCACACTCGAAAAGGTGCTCTACTCCTTTCCTTCAACCCTCGTGATTACCTGCTTTTTAATCACGAATTCCATGCCGAAATGGCAAAGGTGAAAATTGGATAACTCGTAGGCACATCAGCAAAAGGCGTTCCAACACGATAGTGTGAGTGCTAGGAGTGATTTTTTGCTTTTACTTACAACAATTTGCGGAAAAACTAATTTTAAACTTGGTCCAATTACTAGTGTGTAAGAACGTCCGATGACCTATACGAAAGGATAACTGTTGTTTTTTAGAGACAGTTAGTCATGCCAAAATGTATCTAGAATGCACAATCTATTAGCTTCCTTAAATCAATCTATGGCGTGCCCCCTTAAACTACAGAATATTTTTTATATTTTGATCAATTACTTATGAAAATTTCACACAAAGAATTCTGAGCAACATGCTGCTGTTGGCAAAGCCTTTGCAAAGTTTCTAGTGAACGTCATCTTGATGATTAAATCTGATGCGAGTTCTTTATGGAAAGAATAACGATGTCACAAAAGGAAATTTGTTTTTTGTGTTCATCAATCCGGCAGTTCGTAACGTCCGGTTTAGGGCGTGCTAAACACGCTTTTCAATATTAAGCGGACTGCTGAACATTTAAGGAGTTATCACATGCGCAAAGCAATCACACTTATCACGGCAGCACTGACTGCAGCTACACTTCCTCTTTCAGCTATGGCAGACAAGCCAGACTGGCGTTATGTAGAAGGTGGTTATACTAAGATGGACTTTGATGACAACGAGTCATTCGAGCCAGATGGTTTGACCGTTAACGGTAAGTACCTTTTAAACAGCAACTGGTACCTTAACGGTGAATACAGCTTCTTTGAAGAGGGTAACTTCGACTTCGATATGTTAACCCTTGGCGCCGGCTATCGTTTACCTGTAAATGCCACTACCGACGCGTATTTCGGCGCAAACTTAGAGCGCATTGACGGTGATGTAAACGACGAAACAGGCTACAGCATTAACGCAGGTCTTCGCTCAATGATTACAGAGCAGGTAGAGCTAGCGGGTGAAGTGGGTTACTACGATGTTGATGACGGTGAGGTTACATTCAGAGTAGGCGCTAACTACTATATCACCCCTCAATGGGCAGTCGGTGCGAATTACCGCATTATTGATGATTTGGATATTATGCAGGTCACTGCACGATACGCGTTTTAAGCCTCCCTCTCCTCAGGAAGGTTGCCGGGTTGCTCGACCCGGCTTTTTTGTTTATTCAGTCTCGTCACTCGGCTGAATATCTTCTTTTCTTTTTATGTCCACGCTTTCATGAAGTTCTGAGTAAACTAACACGGCTTCACCTGACTTAAGTCTCTCTAAGACTTGTTGGACTTTAACGTCTAAAGACACTTCTTCTTCGCCATAGTCGGTTCCTTCGCGCAGTACAAAAGATTCGGCCAAGCTGTAAAGCGTATCGGCTTCTAGCGCGTCGATGGGAACTATCATTAAAACTCCTCGTTAAGAACGTCGGTTGCAATTTTTACGACAAAAACATCGCGATTTAGCGGCTTACATAACTACAGGTGGAATTAACGGGCAACGCTTCGCTGACAAAGCGTTTCACACGCTCGTGCAGCCACACTTTCGGGTTCAGTATTGAGCCTTGCATAAACCCTACATGTCCACCACGCTCGCTCAGCTCTACCGTTACATTGCGGGCAAGCTCTTCTTCTTTGGGCACAATTAGATGGTTCATGAACGGATCATCAATACTATGCAGTACTAACGTGGGACAGTGAATTGCACTTAAGAAATGATAAGCGCTACACTTTTCATAATAATCTTGGGCGTCAGCAAAACCGTGAAGGGGTGCCGTGATTTTTTCATCAAACTGGGTAAAGCTGTTAATATTATCTACATCACTTTTCGTTAGCTGAATCAGTTTACGATAGTCGATGTACTCCATCTTTTTGCGCAGTGTGTCTTTCATACTGGTAAGCAGATACTTCTGATATACCCTTGAAAAGCCCTGGTTAATAGACTTTGCACACTCGGAAAGCTTGAGCGGAGAAGATATAGCAACAGCGGCCTTCAGCCATTTTTGTGCTGGATGCTCACCGAGTAACTTCAGCAACATGTTTCCGCCAAGAGAAAAACCAATAGCCACTTTGGGTATCCGTGGGAATTTCTCGTGCAGCCACTCTAAGAAAAAGCTCGGGTCTTCCGTTTCACCACTGTGATACGCTCTTGCTTTAAGATTCGGTACGCCGCTGCAGCCACGATAGTGCATCATCACCACCTGCCACCCATTGACTGATAGCTGCGCCATCATATCGTTAGCGTAATGCGACCGTATACTGCCTTCGAGACCGTGAAACATAACAACGATCCCCGAGGTTTCTTGTGGCTTAGGCCCCCAAGCGACATCGACAAAATCATCGTCAGGTAGTGTTAATCGCTCCATGTGGTAAGACAAAGGTAAACGCTTTTGAATAAAGCGCGGCCAAATCGTCTGCACATGGCGGTTCTTGGCCCATCTAGGCACCTTAAAGCTACTTTTTATAATCTTTCCATGTGAAAGCGCTGATTTACTCATTCTATTTTCTTATTCTTTTACGATAATTCTTTAATCACAAGGCTGACAAGACGACGGGCTTCAGCATTATCGCGAAGACCATATGCATTGATAAACGCGGCCACAGACGCGTTAAATACCGATCCTGTTGTCAACTGGGCTTGCCCTAGATGAGCCACTGATTGTTCATTAAAAGCAGCTACGATATCGCGCTGCTGCTGGCGCTCAAGCTCAAGCTCTTCAGCTTTCAGCGCAGCGTAAACGGCCGGGTCTGCCCCCTTGTCAGGGTGAGCCGCTTTGCGTTTAGCTCTATGAACCTTAAGTTTTTCTTCAACGGAACTTGAGGCCTCTATTACTGCCTTAAGTTGAGGCAAGTTTATAATGAAGTTGTTCTCAAGACACCAGCCTACTAGCAGTAATACGTTTACATTAACGTTGTGATTGTCTTGCAGTAAGATTGCAAGTGGCGCCATATCTCCCTTGGTGTAGCGGGACACGCTGTAGTCCCAAAACACACCTGGTTCGAGATTAAGCGATTGCATTGTCATACTCTTCTCGCTTTAGCTCAATTTGTTCTTGGGCATCTAACCAAGCCATCTCTTCCTCTTCAAGCTGCTGCTTGAGTTGAGTTTGTTTGTCGAGCAAGGCTAAAAGCTCCGCTTTTTTATCATCGCTGTAAAGGGATGTATCGCTTAAAGACTGTTCGACTTCCGCAAGTGCTGCACTGTATTTTTCCATCGCTTTTTCGTGTTTCTCAATGGCTTTTTTAAGCGGCGCGACACTTTGCCTAAACTCGGCTTCACGACGTTTTTCTTCCTTACGGTCTACTTTACGTTCCGGCTTATTTTGTACGCCGTTTTCTTGCTGCGCTGCTTTTTTATCATCGCTGTTTGCACTTTTCGCTTCGCTGTTAGCTTTGGCTTTTTCTGCTGCTTGCTGCTTTAAAATCCAGTCTCGATAATCATCTAAATCACCTGTAAAGGGCTCTACTTCGCCGCTATCTACCAAGTAGAAATCTTCACACACCGATGAAAGCAAGAAGCGGTCATGCGATACCAGTACCATGGCACCCTCAAAACCCTGAAGGGCGATATTAAGTGCATGGCGCATTTCCAGGTCTAAATGGTTTGTAGGCTCATCCAGCAACAGCAAATTTGGCTTTTGATAAACAATTAATGCCAGCACAAGACGCGCTTTTTCACCGCCCGACATGGGTGCTACAGGGGCTAACGCTTCATCACCATTAAACCCAAAGCCGCCCAAATAGTCGCGTAATTGTTGCTCTGTTGCTTTTTCATCAATACGCTGCAAATGCAAAAGCGGCGTAGCATTCGCATCCAATGTTTCTAATTGATGCTGTGCAAAGTAACCAATTTTTAGACCCTTAGCAGTATTGAAAATACCTTGCTTAGGCGAGTGTACACCAGCAAGTAGTTTAATAAGCGTCGATTTACCTTGTCCATTGCGCCCTAGAAGCCCAATCCGGCTGCCTGGCACTAAGTTTAATTTCACTTGCTGCAGTACGATATGATCATCATACCCCAGCTGAATCTTTTCCATTTGCACGAGCGGATTGGGCAACGCAGTAGGTGGGGCGAAAGAGAAGCTAAAGGGGCTAGCCATATGCGCAGGCAATAAAGTTTCCATTTTTTCTAACTGCTTAATACGACTTTGCGCCTGCTTTGCTTTACTCGCCTTCGCTTTAAATCGCGTAATAAACGAATTCAAGTGTGCTACTTTTTGCTGCTGCTTTTCATACTCTAGGTTCTGCAAGCGAATACGCTCTGCACGCTGGGTCTCATAGGCTGAGTAGTTACCCGTATAAGTAATCAATTTTTGCTGCTCTACACTTATAATTTGAGCAACGGTGTTATCAATGAAAGCTTTGTCGTGAGATATCAACAGGAGAGTGCCAGCATAGCGTTGTAACCACTTCTCTAACCATATAACGGCGTCTAAATCTAAGTGGTTTGTTGGTTCATCCAGCAGCAGAAGGTCTGACGGGCAAAGTAGTGCCTGCGCTAGATTTAAGCGCATTCTCCACCCGCCGGAAAAGTCTGTCACAGGCGCACTCAACTGGGTATTGGTAAATCCCAGGCCTGACAAAATCGTCGCCGCTCGGGATTCAACATCGTACGCGCCAGCTTGCTCTAATTGACCGTGTATTTGGCCAATTTGAACGCCATCACCGCTTTTTTCAGCGGCCTCTAGGTTAGCCTGTAATGAACGTAAATGTTTGTCGCCATCAACAACATAGTCTATCGCAGTTCTGTTGGTAGCCGGTGTTTCCTGTGCCACACTCACAATACGCCAGTCACTCGGCACGCTGCAATCACCCGCATCTACGCTTAACTCATTGCGTAATAGCGCAAAAAGGGTGGATTTCCCGCAACCATTACTGCCAATAAGCGCCACTTTATGGCCCGGAAAAACCTGCGCAGACGCGTCTTCTAGCAGCATTTTACGACCGCGCAGTAACGATACGTTAGAAAGCTTAATCATGAGTAACCTGTGATGGAACAAACTAGGGCGCGTATAATATCAAAAACTTAAGGTAAAAGCTGATCAACGCATAGTATTTCACGGTATAATAACGACGAAATTTCTTAAAGGTGTATGTATGTCAAATCGTGTAAAACGCCGCTTTGTTGCTGGAGCAACCTGCCCAAAATGCCAAGAGCAAGACACTATTTCACTTTATTATGAAAATAATGTTGAAAAGTTAGAGTGCGTAGCGTGCGGCTACAACGAAGCCCAAACCGACGAGAAAGTGAGTGCTGCAACTCGCTCAAACGAAAATGTGATAGGTGTCTTTAAACCTCACTAGCGTTCTTACCTGTTATTCGGTAAATCTTACCTCTTAAACCTTCTTGCGTGCGCTATCAACGCGCCGCAGTAGCGTTATTATTTCCTTAATGGCACGCCAATAGGGCTTTTGCTACTTCTCATTCACCATCGGCACTTTGGGTATACTTTTTGTATCCACAGGTCACAAGGAGTGAATTATGAAGCAGGTAAAAAAACGTATTGGATATAGTTTAGCGGGGTTATTACTGGCACTTATCGCCGTTCGTTTATATCTACCTTACGCCGCAGCCAATTATATCAACACGACGCTAAGTCAGTCAGACAAGTACGACGGGCGTGTTGGTGATGTTGACCTTATGCTGTGGCGCGGTGCTTACAGTTTAAAATATGTGTTGCTTTACAAAGCAAACGGCGAAGTTGAAAGGCCCTTATTTAAAGCAGACTATGTGGAATTTACACTTTCTTGGTCACAGCTTATGAAAGGAGCAGCAGTCGGCCGGGTCGTCGTCAATGGGCCCGAGATCAATTTTGTAGATGGCAACACCAGTGAATCCAGTCAATCAGGAAAAGATGAAAATTGGCTGTCTATCGCCGACCAACTTTTCCCACTACGAATAGACAAGCTGGCTATTAACGACGGAAAAATTGCTTTTTATAATCCTGATACGTCGCCTGTTATTGATATCGCTCTTCACGATATTCAGCTTGAAATAAATAACTTGGTAAACAGCGATAATCTATCCGATACGCGAGTTGCTACCGCTAAAGCAACCGGTCAAACCGCCGAACAGGGCACTATTTCACTTGATGCTAAACTTAACCCGGCCACCAAAGCCCCTACTTTTGATATCGATATACAAGCAGATAACGTGGGCTTAGTTAATTTTAAAAACCTTCTCGATACGTATGCGCCCTTCGATTTAGAAGCAGGTACTCTTACCCTAGCGGCAGAAGTTGCTTCCAACGAGGGCAAGGTTAAAGGCTATATCAAACCTATATTACACAATGTGGAAGTGTTTTCTTGGAAAGGCGATATTGAGCGTGATGGCGACGGTTTAATTGAAGGCAGTATCGAAGCCCTATCAGCGTTTGTCACCGAGCTTTTTGAAAATCAAAGTGAAGATCAGGTCGCTACCCGTATTCCTATCGAAGGGGATTTATCTAGCCCAGACACAGAGACCTGGGCAGCGTTTACTGCCATCTTGAAAAACGCGTTTGTAAAAGCGTTTCAGGGAAATGTGGAAGAAAGTATAGAGCTTGAGCGATTAGAAAAGGTAGACAACACCGCTGAGGGGTAGCAAAAGCGGTGTTCTCGCGACACCCAGCCCTAAGGGAATAGGCTGGATGATGTAAATCAAACAGTCATATGGTGCAGCTATCACCGCAATCATTTGCACCATCGCGCATGCTTTCAATCTCTTGGCTTTCTTTTTTCTCTTTTTCAGCCTGCTTTTCGGCTACTGACTGTTCTAATGAATCAAAGTCGATGCTGTCAAATGCATCCATATCAAAATCGCTCATAACTAACTCTTTAAAATTTGTGAAAACAACTCCTTAAGCGGAGCCTTGTAAATGATAGACGCAGTGTAATGCACAATAGTAAATGGCCAAAATGAAGAGTTAGCCTAAGTCATAACGAGATAGACTAGCCCCTGCGTCTTTAATGCATTGAATACATTACCCCTTTATCAATAGTGCGGAGGCGGTGTTTCTTCCGACTGTTTGGCAATATTAGAAGGTTCTATGGATCTAATACGGTCAATCACATGACGTACTTTAAAGGTTAATTCATCTAGCTGCTTTTGTTGCGAGGACAATGCATCGTTTAACGCTTCTATTGTATGCTCTTGAAACGCAAGTTTGGTTTGCAGCTCTTCAATGTACCCATTGGCACTGTCAATTTGCTGCTGTAACTGTTCAGCACTTTTGTCTGTCATGAATATTCTCTATCTCTCTCGCTGCCATTCTTCGGCGAGACCACTACTGCTAATAGACACTATATTATCATTGGGGAGGAAGGCGACGCCATACACAACTGCGGTAGGTGGCGAAATAGACTCTCTAGAGGCAACTTGGATTGACTGAATTTGCTCTCCACTTTTCAAATCCCACAAATAGACTTTTCTCGCGGGAGAGCCAGTAAGTAGGTAACGACCGTCTTTTGAAAATTCAACGTCTGTAAATATTTTTTGCCGAGAAGCAAATTTAAGGGCCGTCACTGGCTGCCCTGTTTGTACGTCCCATACTTGGGATTTACTTTGACTGTCTGCGGTAAACGCGTACCGCCCTTCATCATCTAGCGCTACTTTAGTGACGCGGGTTGGGTGAGTAAACGTATGAATTATCTGGCCCGTGTCGGTATTCCATAAGTATGCAATATAGTCATTGCCGCCAGTAAGGGCGTACTTTCCATTAGGAGAAATATCGATTGAATTGACTTTTTCTTGATGCCCAAAGAATTCTAGGCGTCGGGAAGTGCGAGGTTCGAAATACATAACCTTACCATTTGAACGGGCTACTAATATCCCGTTGCCATTGTTAGTCACAGCAACATCTCGAATAGACGCTTCATCGATACGCCAGAAGCCTTCGGGCTCTCCTGTCTCTAGGCTCCATAGGGCAAAAGCCTCTCTATCGGCAGTAACGACATACCGTTTATCTGCGCTTATGTGAACCGACATAACTAAGTTATTGCCTTCCCCTTGATGACTCCAATGAAACAAGGGTTCGCTTTGTCCTATTCGCCATACATTGACGCCGTTATTTACTCCGGAAACCACGGCCAAGGTGCCGTCCGTAGAAATATCGGCAGCATAAGCACCTTCTTCTACATGACGCCACTGCTGTATTGGCGTAGTATCAGGGACAGAACATCCCATGGAATTGCCAATAAGTACGATGAGTAACACTATTCTCTGGAACATTTGAGGCCTAAACATAATCAAATGGGTTTCGCTTTGTAAACGCTAGGTTTAACATAGCATGGATCACGCATCTTTAACTATCGTGCACACTGCCTTAGATGCAGCAGTATAGACATAGACGCATGATGATAATAATTAATGGAGACGTTTTTATGCAGAAGTCGCTCGTTGCCTTATCTACTATCGCTGCGCTAGGCCTTTTCGCTTGCCAGCCAAATACATCTGATGAGGCCGCTTCTACTAGCGCTGATAGTGCAAAAACCACTGCTGTTTCAGCAGAAGAAATGACAGATACACAAAAGCAAGCCTATGCAATGGGCGCAAGCATGGGTTTATTTGTTAGCAACCGTGCGGAGCAGCAAGAACAGCTAGGTTTAACATTAGACCAAGATGCGCTGCAACAAGGCTTTAAAGACGGCCTTAACGACACCCTTAAGTTTACGCCAGAGCAAATTCAGCAAATCGCTCAACAAGGCGAAGAAGTACTTCGAGCTAAGCAGCAAGAAATGGCTGCGCAAGCCGCTGAGAAAAACATTGAAGCAGGCCTAGCTTACCTAGAAGAAAACGGTAAGAAGGAAGGCGTAGTGACTACAGAGTCTGGTCTTCAGTACGAAGTACTTGAAGAAGGCGAAGGCGCAAGCCCAGAAGCGACAGACATGGTAAAAGTTCACTACCGTGGTACTTTGCTCGACGGTACAGAGTTCGACTCTTCATACAAGCGTGGCGAACCTGCTGAATTCCCACTTAACCGTGTTATAGCTGGTTGGACCGAAGGCGTGCAGTTGATGAAAGAAGGCGCGAAATATCGCTTCCACATTCCATCTGAACTTGCCTACGGTCAGCGCTCTACTGGCGCTATCACTCCTAACTCAACGCTAATCTTTGATGTTGAGCTATTAGAAGTAGTTAAACCTGAAGCAGAAGCACCAGCGGAATAAGCAACCGCTTTAGAAAAGAGAAAGCCGACGCATAGCGTCGGCTTTTTTGTTTTAGTGAGTCAGCGTGATCCTTGCTTACCTTTTCCCTACGAGCCAGTGGATTTTCACCACGCGCGTACCCAAATAGTAAAGTGGGTTATTCAATATGCTTGGTGCCTCGAATTACACCAGTAAGTTTAGTCTAAAATGCCATTTATTCACGGCCAAACTGCAATTTTCTTGTAACAAATTCGACTTAAAAATCACAGCTTACAACTAAAGGTTTTAACGCTGAGGAGCACGCCGCCTTTCGGTGTGCACTTTAAATGTGGCAAAGTGGTTTAACAAAGACTGCCCCACTTTATACATAGTACAGCCCAGAATTAGGTATAACACGGTTCTCAAGCTGTTTAAACGAACAACAATATCGAGTAACGCATACAGCAACAACAGCGCGCCGCTTAAAAACAGCATAAAACCAATGATAGTACCGCTAATTTGAAGAGGTTCTTTTCCCGACCTTCGGCGGTACAACACAGGTGTCTCATTGCGCATTCGCTTCCCCTACAGGTTTGACATTTATTTATACTGTGACATTCGTGAAAAGGTTTATGTTCAATAATTATTCAAACTACCCATTTTGTCACTTTTTCCGACAGCCAAAGATTGCGTTTTACCGCATTACCCACATAAAGTAGGGGTAACTAGCAGGGATACGTAAAGAACATTGTGAAAACACCGCTTATCACTCGAAAGGGCTACTTAAAGCTTAAACAAGAATTAGACTTCTTGTGGCGTGAAGAAAGGCCAGAAATTACTCGCAAAGTGACGTGGGCTGCAAGCCTCGGGGACAGAAGCGAGAATGCCGATTACCAGTACAACAAAAAGAAACTGCGTGAAATTGACCGCCGCGTTCGCTACCTTCGCAAATGCTTGGAAAACCTTAAAGTTGTGGACTACGATCCGCAGCAAGAAGGGAAAGTTTTCTTTGGTGCGTGGGTTGAAATTGAGAATGAGGCAGGAAAAGTAATGGAGCTTCGGTTAGTCGGTTATGATGAAATATTTGGCCGCAAAGACTACATTTCTATCGATTCTCCTATGGCCCGCGCGCTTCTTGGAAAAGAAGAAGACGATGAGTTTACTGTTAAAACAGAAGCGGGAGTAAAAGAATGGTGGATCAATCGAATTTGGTACGATGCAACAGACAAACTCTAACCAATGACAAACGCCACTTGTTTACCCTTTAAACATCAATGATCAGACGACTTCCCATACACGGCGGTGATATACTCACCGCTCCTATTTTCACTACCGACGCTGTGTATATAAGCCTTTCACACACCGTTTATTCGCCAGCGCCTTGCGCGAATTTTTAGTATCTTAGAGCGACTTATGATTATCAATAAAATTGCAGATGAACTTAGCGTTCAACCTTCGCAAGTAACCGCCGCCGTAAAACTTCTTGATGAAGGGGCTACCGTACCGTTTATTGCTCGCTACAGAAAAGAAGTGACTCAAGGTCTTGATGACACGCAGCTTCGTACGCTCGAACAACGCTTAACCTATTTACGTGAGTTGGAAGAGCGCCGCGACGTCATTCTTAAATCGATTGAAGAACAAGGCAAGCTCACCGATGAGCTGAAAAAAAGTATTGGCAGTGCAGACAGTAAAACGACGCTTGAAGATTTGTACTTACCTTACAAGCCTCGTCGACGCACAAAAGGTCAAATAGCGATAGAAGCCGGTCTAGAGCCTCTTGCAGATGCGTTATTTAACGACCCAAACACTGATGCTGAAAGTGCAGCAAGTGAATACGTAAATGCTGACGGTGGTATCGCAGATACCAAAGCAGCACTGGAAGGCGCTCGCTACATCCTAATGGAACGGTTTGCAGAAGACGCCTCACTGCTAGCAAAAGTACGTCATTATCTTATCGAAAACGCACATGTGAAAAGTACGGTTGCACCAGGTAAAGAACAGGAAGCTGCGAAATATAAAGACTACTTCGAGCACAGTGAGAAATATAAAACGGTACCTTCTCACCGCGCTCTTGCCATGTTCAGGGGCCGTAATGAAGGTATGCTTCACATTCAGTTGGATGCCGACCCCCAGTCAGAAGAAAAAGGCCCGTCGCACTGCGAACACATTATTGCGAGCCACTACGATATTATGCACCGCGGTCGTGGTGCAGACGACTTCCTCGCTCAGGTAGTACAGTGGACCTGGAAAATAAAGATTGGTTTACACATGGAAACAGAACTATTCAGCGCACTTAGAGAGCGCGCTGAAGAAGAAGCTATTGAAGTGTTTGCCAAAAATCTGAACGACCTGCTAATGGCAGCGCCTGCAGGTGCAAAAACCACTATGGGTCTCGATCCGGGTTTGAGAACCGGCGTTAAAGTGGCTGTGGTAGACAGCACAGGTAAGGTAGTCGCAACCAATACCATATTCCCACACGCGCCACAAAATCAGTGGGATAAGTCTATTCGTACGCTTACCACATTGTGTAAGCAGTACAAAGTCGATTTAATCAGCATTGGCAACGGTACAGGCTCTCGCGAAACCGACAAACTGGTTGGCGAAATGCTTAAAAACAACAGCGAGTTGACCGCACAGAAAATTATGGTTAGCGAAGCGGGCGCATCGGTATATTCTGCTTCTGAGCTTGCTTCAAAAGAATTGCCTGATCTAGACGTGTCCATTCGTGGGGCCGTTTCAATTGCGCGACGTCTGCAAGACCCGCTTGCAGAGCTGGTTAAGATTGAGCCTAAAGCCATCGGTGTAGGTCAATATCAGCACGATGTTAGCCAAAGTCAGTTGGGCAAATCCCTTGACCGTGTTATCGAAGACTGTGTGAACGCGGTGGGTGTTGATTTAAATACCGCATCGCCAGCACTGTTAAGCTATGTGTCAGGCCTTAACAAGACATTAGCCCACAATATTGTTAATTTCAGAGATACCAACGGTGCGTTCCCAGACCGCAAAGCACTATTGAAAGTAGAGCGCTTGGGTCCAAAAGCTTTTGAGCAAGCGGCAGGCTTCCTTCGCATTGTAAACGGCTCAAACCCACTTGATGCCTCGGCAGTTCACCCTGAAGCATACCCAGTAGTAGATAGAATTGTAGATACCACAGCTGTTGCGGTAAACGACATCATCGGCAACACAGAGTTACTGAAAAGCCTGTCGCCAGAAACCTTTACCAACGATGCATTCGGTTTACCCACCGTGAAAGACATTCTAAAAGAGCTGGATAAACCAGGGCGTGATCCTCGCCCAGAGTTTAAAACTGCCGCGTTTAAAGAAGGCGTTGAAACCATAAACGACCTCAAGCCGGGTATGATCTTAGAAGGTGTGGTCAGCAATGTGGCTAACTTTGGTGCATTTGTTGACGTGGGCGTGCATCAAGATGGACTCGTGCATATTTCCGCACTGACTAACAAGTTTATCTCAGACCCTCGCGAGGTGGTTAAAGCGGGCGATATCGTTAAAGTAAAGGTGCTTGAAGTAGATGTACCGCGCAAGCGTATATCCTTCACTATGCGTTTAGACGATACGCCATCGCAAGGCCACAATGCTGGAGGCAAATCAGGTTCAGGTAAAGGGGCTAATAACCAAGGTGCAGGCAAAGCGCAGCACAAAGCGTCTAGCCGTTCCAACGCCAACCCACGTTCAAATCAAGGTGGCGGCAACCGCAATAGCCAGCCACAGAACAGCGCCATGGGTAATGCTTTTGCCGATGCGTTTGCTAAAGCGAAAAAATAAACGTTAGCAGTTTATCGATTGCTTATCCTATCTTATAAAGGGCCTGTCAATTAGACAGGCCCTTTTTTTCACACTTCCATTTGACGGCTCGTTTTTGCTACATTAGTTCTGAGGAGTAGCTCATTTCAAAATGAAGAGTGCCAAATTAAAAACCGAAACAGTGAAAAGGTATTGGTCATACCGAAACGAAAGTTTGTTTGTTGTTCTTGTTTAGCGAGTCAGTTGATGTTTATGAAATTTCGTAACGTTTAACGAACGTAATGTCGCTCTTTTGACCCCAATCTTTTTCAAGGCAGCACTTTCGGACGACTAAAGTGAACTGGAGCCATTGACCTTTGGTGTACGAATTTTTATCTAATCGTACACCAAAGGGTCATCGGCCCTAATCAAAGGATGATGTTATGAATTTACCTGTTTCAAAAGACATGTTGAATGTCAGCGCCGACTACCCCGACCTTCGGGACCGTTATTACCAACCAAACCTCACTCCACTTAAGCCTTTTATCGACCCACCTGGTAACCTGGTCATTTTGGACCAAGGTAAAGATGGTGCCTGTACGGGCTTTGCGTTGGCGGCAACCATTAACTTCATTTATCGTCAGCAGGGCCGAAAACAAACTGTCAGCCCGTGGATGCTTTATGCTATGGCCAAGCGTCACGATGAATGGTTGGGCGAAGCCTACGAGGGTTCGAGTTGCCGAGGAGCAATTAAAGGCTGGTACAACAGTGGCGTATGTAACTACTCACTAACACAAGATATAGAGCATAGTAATGAATTCGAAATGACCCTTGCCATTGCTAATAACGCTAGCAATCACAGACTAGGGGCCTACTACCGTATTGAACGGGAAATTAGTGATTTTCATGCAGCACTTAACGAAGTGGGCGTTATCTTTGTGTCTGCCAGAATCCACGAAGGCTGGAAAGACAGTGAAGGGGACAAAATAAACTTAAGACCTGAACCCATAGGGGGCCATGCGTTCGCCATTGTCGGCTACAACGACGAAGGCTTTTGGATCCAAAACTCGTGGGGTACGGATTGGAAAAAATCAGGGCTGGCCCTCTGGCGCTACGATGACTGGGCATTAAATGTTATGGATGCCTGGGTCGTCCAGCTTGCGCTGCCTATCTCAGGTACCGGTACCTACCATCAAGCGACACGCTCTATTGCACAAGGGCTATTCAGCCGTTCGACGCCGCGCGTGAGTATTCAAGATCACTTTGTTCATTTCGACGACGGGCACTTTGATACAAGAAGCAAATATTGGAGCAACAAAAACCACGTAGATACCGTTATTGAGAAACTATCTGATAGTAACCATCGCCATGTGATGCTGTATGCTCACGGCGGCTTAAATAGCATAAAAGCCTCGGCTAAGCGCATCGCCGCAATGAAAGATACGTTTCTAAAAAACGATGTTTTCCCTATTCACTTCATGTATGACACTGGCATGCTAGAAGAGTTAAAGGATATTTTAGGTTTCAAAAATAAAGAGATTAGCAATAAAGTAGGCGCCTTCACCGACTATACAGACAGAATTCTGGAATGGGCAACACGTAAAGTAGGCGGCGCATTGTGGCGTGAAATGAAATCGGATGCGTGCACGCCTTTTACCCGTACCACGTCAGATGGTACATACTTTCTCACGCAGTTAGCCGCCTATTTGAGAGATAACCCGGATATTCAGCTACACGTTGTGGGTCATTCAGCTGGCTCTATCTTTCATGCGCACAGCCTATCAAGGCTGTTTAAAATTGATGAAAATATAAAAGTTAAAAGCCTTCATTTACTGGCACCCGCCATTAGCACTCCCTTATTTAGTGAAAAGCTCTCTGCTCTTATAGAGGGAAAAAGTATTGAGTCGACCACAATTTACAATTTATCTGAAGCGTTGGAAAAGGATGATCACGTGGCGCGCATTTACCAAAAATCGCTGCTTTATTTAGTCTCAAACGCATTTGAATCTAAACCGGAGATGCCGCTGTTAGGTATGGCCGTTTTTAATCAGCCAATTGATAACGTGACGTTTAAATATAGCGAAGGGAAAGAAGGCGATGCTACGGCTGCAACATCTCATGGCGGGTTCGACAGCGATGTAGACACCATGAACTCGGTGCTTTCAGACATTACGGGCGATTCACCTAAGTACCCCTTTACAAAGGCGATACTTGACTATTAAAGCCAGCTAAAAACATTACAGGCCTTTACGCTTGAAGCGATAAGCCTTCTCTTGATGGCGTATAGGCTTGTAAATAAGCGCTTTGAATTCGGCCAATTCGCGCCTGCATAAAATCAGATTCGTTGGCCCCAAGCCCCTGTGAAGTTGTAGTGTCTGAGAACCTAGACTGGGCCTCTAGCACCGCGTCACCAACGGCACCTGGGCTCGCTTCTGGCTGTGCGATCGTTCCATTGCCCGAAACGTTATTAGCACTCTCAGTAGAAACACCTTCTACTGAAATCTGCTCGGTAGAAAAACCTTCAGCCTGACCTTTTGCAATTTCGCTTCGAGCTTCGGTGGCCTTCTGAGAGGCTTCAGCAGCTACCTTTAAATCTTGTGAGGATGGTTCCGCTGGCGCGAGCGCGGCTGCGCGCACTTGTTCCATTTTTTTCAGCGTTTCTTCAGGTGTTTTTTCTTTTGAAACATCGATGGATACCTGACCATCGGTGACGTAACGCCTATTATCAGGGCCCGTAGTGTACTCATACTGAGGTGCACCAGCGTATTGCCCCCCTGTTGCCGCATGCGCTTGCTCGTGAACTCTTACTTCCTGATCCCGGGCTTTTAACTGTTCAATCTCAGCGGCGTCTTGTTTTTCTTGCTGCTCTTGTTGCTTATCTTGCGCGTCCTGTTTGCCTGCACTCTCATCCTGCGCGTTGTCTTTTTCTTGACCAAACACGTTTTGAAAAGCAGCTTGAAGCTCAGTTTGTACCTGAGGACGTTCATAAGTAACTGGTGCTGGCGGCTGCCCCGGGGCTTTAGCCTTATCGGTTTCAGACCCTAAGCCTTTCTGAGAGGCACCCTGTTGTGAATCTGAGGTTTGGGGAATAGTTTCCCGCTGCACGTTATCTCTGCGCGCAGATTCTGTATTTATATTTGCAGTAGGGTATGCAATGGCGTTTAGAATTGGTGTGACGATGTTCACTGCGACTTCTCCGCCTACGCCAGCACGTCAATAATAGTGCCGAGCATCTCGTCGGCAACACCGAGCACTTTGGCGGAAGCCTGTGCATTGCGCTCGCTTACATTAAGCGCAATTAAATCGTCAGTTAAACGTGAGGTGGAAGATGTTGAATTAGGTGTCGCGTTATTTATGTCAGTGTTAGCTGCGATAGGTTGAGCGGGCACAACCGCATCCTCAGCGGTACGCTGAGCAATATTCGATGCCGCTTGCGAAATGCCATCGCTTGCACTTTGTAAACCATATTGGGCGGCTGCAAACGCAGAGCCTACACCATCAATGCCTGTCATACACTACCCCTAACCTCTCATGTGCAATTATTGACCAATTTTGCGTAAATGAAAAGTCGTGTATTACTTCCCGGCAGTAACTACTTGTAAGCAGTCGATTTTTAATGACGGGGGATGCTGATAAAAAGCTTCAAACCAAAGGTAAACATTGGATTGAAGCTTTATTAAAAGAAAAGGTTAAGACGCTTTTCGCTGATAAACACCGGCGGCGAAACGAAAAAGAATGTCGGCAGTTTGCTGAGGGTGGGAAATAAACGGAGCATGCGACGCATGAGGCAAAACAACCGTATCAGCCTGAGGGTGTAGCTCGCAAATTCTATCGATACCACTAGTTGGTACAAGACTATCTAATCGGCCATACAGTCGTAAAGTTGGTGTGGTTATCCGCCCGACTTCTTGACGCATGTCTTCAGTCGACAATATACGTAAGCCTTTCTTGAGCGCTTCTTCAGCAGGGTCTGGGAATTGGGTAACCTGCTCTCTAATTGCTTTAATATCTTGCTTGGCCGTTTCACTCCCCATGGCTTGAATTGCTAAAAAACGCTCCAGTGTCTTTTGGTAATTCTTTTCAAGCTGGGACTCGAACATAGTAAGTAAATCGGCAGCTATACCCGGCCAACAGGGCCCCGCAATAAAACGAGGTGTTGAAGCAATGGTCACCAGCCCAGTAAGTTTTTCTGGGACCAAAAGCGCTAATTTCTGTGCTACCAAACCGCCTAACGACCACCCAACTAATACACATTGGTCGGGCAATGAATCAACTATAGATTGAGCAAGGGTTTCAACGTTATAAGGTGAAGGAATAATCTCAGCGTTTTCTCCAAACCCGGGAAGATCAATGGTAGTAACGCGAAAATTATCGCTAAGGTAAGGAATGAAAGATGTGAACGCCCCGCTGTTCATCCCCCATCCATGAAGAAATACCACATCTACGCCTGTACCTTGAGTACGGGTGACAAGCTCGCCGTTTGTATGCAACATTTCCATTTACACCTCCTTAGGCAGTGACGTGTTTTTGAGGCAACACGAAATGATGAAAATAGGTCAACGTTCGACAATTCAAGGAAGTTGATGGAATCAACATTATGAACCTTTCATGTTTACTATGTTATCAGGCAAGTCCTACGCCAGTATGTCACTGGTGTGAAGATGACATGTTTTTTTTCGATGCCACTTTGCATGGAAGTAATCTACTCCAATACGGACCGGTAGCAGGCCACGTCAAGCATAGCCACTATGATGCGTTGAGTGTATTAGGGCTTCATACTTGGCCCATGTCATCGCTGGTTCACCAGTTGAAGTTTACGCATTCCCTTACAGCAGGAAAAGTATTAAGTAACTGGTTTGTCCATAAAAAGCGACAGTGCACGTTATCAGTGCCCGATTTACTGCTTCCGGTGCCAATTAGTGCATGGCGTCTTGCAACGCGACACTATAATCAGGCGACCCTACTTTGTGAAAGCACAAGTCGTGAGCTAAACATACCGGTTAATCAAACATGGGCTAGACGAAAAGGCTTTAGCGTGCAGCACCATTTATCCAAAGCAGCCAGAGCGGAAAACGCAAACCGTGCATTTACCTTAACGAAACGGTGTATTGATGAACAGATAGCAGCAGTGGAAAGTAAAGCAGATGGAGGCGGGTTCACCGTCGCGATAGTTGATGATGTTCTTACCACCGGCGTGACCGTAAATACCCTGAGCAAAAGGCTTAAGCAGCGCTACCCCAATATAAGCATTCAAGTATGGGTAGCGGCGTTTACTCCGCCCCCTAAAAGCAGCCTCTATCAGACAGCCTGAGGTTAACAGGGTGTCGGCCTTGGAAAACGCAATGGCGAGACCTAGTTTCAAAAGCGCGGCATTCACCGCGCTCTTAAAACGGCTTTAGCGAATAAAGTGCGACTGATAAATCGCATTGGCCAGCATCTTGTTGGTACCGTACCAATACCCTCTAAACTGCGTATTGTCGGTAAAGCCAATGACCACACCACGCCCCATTTTTTGTGTAGTTACAGCGGTTGATTCCGCCATTAGCACTACCATTGCATTATCACTAAACCCAGCTATCAAAGGCTCGTCGGTGTAACGCGCTGGCGTCACAAAAGGTGAACTACTCGCTTCTATTATCATATTGTTAGTTTTAAACATGGGCAACGTGTCATCGTCATACCCGTAAAACAGTGGATGAGAATTATCGATGTTCGCTTCAAATACTGCACCTGCCACGAGCTTTCTGGCGTATAACGATGCGCCGTCTTTGTAACTTAATTCGCTTTCATCGAAAGCGTTATCAATACTTTCTCGGCTAACTACTTCTACATCTAACCATTTATGCTGAGCAAAATAGCGCAGCGCGGATTTCTGACCGACAATCACGCCACCCGCTTTCACCCACTCTTCAATTTGTGCTCTCTCGCTCTCCGTAAAACGATAGCTACCGCTTGGAAATAGTAGATGAGTGTAAGTTGCGCTTGGATCACTGAGCGCCCTTGTCAGGTGTTGTTGCTCAACGATACTAGGCGCTAGGCCTACCTTTGTGTCGAAGTAATGCCACATTTCACCGGCTTCGTATTCGCTGGTACCGTCACCGCCTACGATCAACACTTGCGGCAACGCCACTGGTGCCATGCTTCGGCTGCCTAAGTCATTTCCTGTGGGAGTTAACCCACTGCGTAAACTAAACACAGGTACCTGAAGTTGCAGTTGCGCTTCACGCAAAATGGACGCTAAGTTTTCAGGCTGACCCAAGCCTTTCGGTACAACAATACTGCCTGGCTGAAGCTCAACGTTTTTCCCGTCATATTTAATGGCAGAGAACGCTTCTTCACTGCTTCGCACTTTTACACCTGCTTCCAATAAGGTTTGCAGCATGGCTGGGGCATAATAATGCTGCCAAGAGAATGCGTAAGCATAAGCGTCAGGATGAATATCATTAGGTGCTGCTTGGGCTAATGCGGTGTCGTCACTTAACTCAAGGCTTCGCACATCGCTCTTGTCTAAAGGCGCGTAGTCTAAATTGAAGGCGAGCGCTAAATTCCACGTTGAAACATCGTAAAACGTGTTGTTTTCGAACGACGTTTGGGTAGAAAAAATAGATTTAACTAAGCGGTATTGAGACTGGCCAGTAGGAATATATATCGCTTTTCCTGCACCGTAACGAACTTTGTCTGCCTCAAAGTTTTTTGTTAATACTTTATATTCAATGTGATGTTGTTCTAGTAGCGCGATAAAAGCATTAAAGCGAGCAGTATCATTCGATGCACTTACAACAAACCCAGCTTGTGCATCTTGCTTAGCTAACGACTGCGTGCTCTTAACAAAACCCGATTGGTAGTCAAGAATTGCAGCCTTATTTGCAAGTGCGCCTTTGAAAGTGCTTAGCGAGGTAGTGATTTGGTTCGCTATGGTATCTTTAAACGCCAGCTTGCCATTGATAGAGTCCTGCAGGTGACCTCGTGAACTGGCTTGCTCAAACAAAATACCTATGCTGCCGTGTAAATCTGGATATGTAGACCCTTTTCCTGCATAGAAGTCGTCAAATGCTTCTTGGGTGAAATATAGCTCGCCTTGTTCATCGAACGCAGCAGCATGATATTGCGCCAGTGCCTCAGTAAGGGTGACGTTCTCGTCCGGCGTTAGCGGATTTTTACGCGAGCGTACGCCAGGCTGAAAAAAATAGGTGCTGTCTGTGCCCATTTCGTGAAAATCGGTCAGTACATGCGGGCGCCACTTGTGAAACTGTTTAATGCGCGCTTGGGATTCTGGGTGCGCCAGTAATAGCCAATCGCGATTCAAATCGAACCAATAATGATTTGTGCGGCCCGAAGGCCACCCCTCATCATGTTCACGGTGACGACTGTCAGAAACCAGCTGCTTACCCTTGTGCATGTTAGCCCATTGAGCAAAACGGGAAAGTCCATCAGGGTTGAAAGACGGATCAAATAGCACAATATTATTGCTTAACAAGGCATCAATTTCTTCACCTTCGGCGGCGGCTAAATAGTAAGCCAGCGCTAGGGAAGCATTGGTACCAGAAGGCTCGTTACCGTGGATACTGTAGCCCATGTAAAATATCAGGGGAGCATCGCTACCGACTTTTTTACCGCTTTCCATGGCATCAATGTGTTGCTGTCTCATAGCTTCAATATTGTTTCTATTTGACGGCGCGGTGATCGTCATCAGCAAAAGCGGACGATTTTCATGAGTGCGACCGGTTTCTTCAATGGAGATGCGGTCAGAGATTTCGGCAAGTAGCTTCATGTAATTCACAACTTGATCATGTCTTACATGCCATTCACCAATGTTAGCGCCAAGAACAGATTCAGGCGTTGGAATAGCCGGATTATAGGTTACGGTATCAGGTAAGTATGCTGTCACCGGCCGACCGCCTACATCAGGTGCAATAGTAACAGCTGATGCTAACGCTGGCTGGGCCACTGCTTGGTGACTGGTAGTTGCTCCGAATGTAATAGTACCTAGGGCAAATATTGAAGCGAGTGATAATGGGTGGTTTCTGGCGGAGTTTTGCAATTTCGCTAACATAGCGCTTCCCGTCTTGTTGTTATGGTTGAGAACACGTTGCGCTTTGCAACGTTCCCAACAAATTCGATTTACTGGAATAATTTATTTAATTAATACCTGACTGTTTTACTCAGGTAAATTTGATACAATAATCCAAATTTCAAAATATGTAGGACTTGCTGATGATAACTATATCAGAAGAAGCCCAGGCTCACTTCGTAAAACTGTTGAGTAAACAAGAGTCTGGCACGAATATTCGTGTATTCGTCGTAAACCCAGGCACTTCATCGGCAGAGTGTGGCGTGTCCTATTGCCCGCCAGACGCTGTTGAAGAGACGGACACCCGTTTGCCGTTTAATGGATTTGATGCCGTAGTCGATGAAGAAAGCGCGCCGTATCTAGATGAAGCAGAAATTGACTACGTTACCGATCAAATGGGCTCTCAGCTAACGCTTAAAGCGCCTAACGCAAAAGCGCGTAAAGTAGCAGACGATGCACCGTTGATTGAAAGAATTAACTATATGATTGAGTCGGAAATCAATCCACAGCTAGCAAGCCATGGAGGCAACGTTGTGCTTACTGAACTAACCGAAGATGGTTACGCCATACTGCAATTTGGTGGCGGCTGTAACGGCTGTTCAATGGTAGACGTAACGCTTAAAGAAGGCATTGAAAAGCAAATGGTTGAACAGTTTGCTGGCGAGCTCAAGGGCGTGCGCGATGCAACTGAACACCAAGCTGGCGAGCATTCATACTACTAAGTAGAGTTTAGCTAGGCCCCTCTAGGTATTCTAACCTATGCAGACGCAAGACATTCATAAAAGCTGGCAACGATTCAAAATAGGCTTAACTATTTTCGTTGTCGGCGTCTTGCTGCTATTTACATTAAGCCATATACACACATCGCTATATGTTCTCAGTATGACCGTGCTATTTGGTGGTTTTGTCATTGCCATGTTTGGCTATATCGGCATTTTTCTAGCGCGTTTTTCGTCTTTGAAAAATAGGAAGCCGCCCCCCAAATTCTGACTTCACGTTCGCTTTACCTGTCTGCCTCCCGTAAATACGTGCGATAAACGGCGATTAACGACGTCAATTTTTGCGCCGCGTATCACGCTAAATTTGTGTAGCCCCCCTCTAAAATAACGTTCTCTACGTTTGTTCAACCCACAAATTATCTTATCGCGCCAGTAGTCAAAAATGGATGTTAACGTTAGATTAGAGATCGTGCTAAGTATCTAAAAATGGAAGGTGGCCTGTGGTGAAGACAATAAAGAAACTTGGCCTACTCGGCGGTATGAGTTGGGAATCTACGGTAAGTTATTATCAAGCGATAAACCGCGGCGTAAATGCCCGACTTGGCGGCCTGCATAGTGCACCGCTTGTGATAAGCAGCGTTGATTTTGCACAAATAGAACAGCTTCAGCATAAAGGAGAATGGGATAAAACTGCTGACATTCTAATTCGCGAGGCAAAGCATTTAGAAACGGCGGGTGCAAAGGCCATATTAATTTGTACCAATACCATGCACAAAGTTGCAGCTGATATTGAGCAAAATATCTCTGTTCCTCTTATTCATATTGCTGATGCCACAGGGCGCGTGTTAAAGCAAAACAAGGTTAAAAAAGTTGGGCTGCTAGGTACGCGCTTTACCATGGAGCAAGACTTTTATACCTCTCGCCTTGAAACGCTTTTTGGCATTCAAATTGTCGTTCCTGATGATCAGCAAAGAAACACGGTTCATAACATTATTTATGAACAATTATGCAAGGGCGTGATTTGTGTTGACTCCCGTAACGCGTATATTGAAGTAATTAACGCGCTTGCTGATAAGGGTGCTGAAGGTATTATTCTAGGCTGTACTGAAATCGCGTTATTAGTTCAACAAAAAGACACCAATGTTAGGTTGTACGATACGACGGCTATCCATGCCTCAGCAGCGGTAGATTTTGCGTTAGCCGACTAAATCGCGTGTAACTTAATTTTGATAAAGGGGTTTTGCCCCTACCATTTTCAGAGGACACAACTATGTTTAGCCACGTTATGTTAGGTGCGAACGACCTTGAAGCTTCAAAGAAATTCTATGATGCCATTTTAGGCGTACTGGGCCACGAGCCCGGCGTTTATGACGAACACGGACGCGTATTTTACTACACGGCAAAAGGTATTCTGGCGCTTACAAAGCCGATTAATGGTGAAGAAGCCACGCATGGTAACGGCACAACGCTAGGCCTTGCAGCCCGTTCACCAGAAGTGGTGGATGAATGGCATAAAGTGGGCAGCGAGAATGGAGGAATTCCATGTGAAGATCCTCCTGGCATTCGTGGTAGCGGCGAGCGCCAACTTTATCTTGCTTATTTACGGGATCCGGCCGGCAACAAACTCTGCGCAACGCATATCGTAAAGAAGTAACGATTACTGAGCCTGCTTAAGAAGCTTACAGCAGGCTATTCACCTCATGTAGCGATCTATTCGGGTTATATGAAGTAAATAAGCATAGGCGTGGTTATTGGGTAGATCTATTCCCTTGGTGAGTCTCGCCTTCTACTTTTCTTTTCTCTACACTACGCACTACGCACTTCGCACTTCGCACTATACATTTTTGCTAAATAAATTACCCTTGAACCTGTAAAAGCGCAGCTTATAGAGGGCATATGACACCTGAAGAAACTGGCAAGGCCTACGACACTATTACACATCTTTGGACTCGCCCCGAGTTTAATCATGAAAGCGGCATGCGTGCTTATAAAAAAGCGCTGTCATTTTTACCCGACGCCTCATTGGGAACGTTCGATAAAGCGGTAAGCGAAAGAATAAATGAAGATGAAGCACAGAAAAAAGTCTACGCGCTAGATATAGGCTGCGGCTGTACCAACCGTTTTATTCCCATTATCGAAAAAACAGGACTAACCTACGAAGGCATTGATGTTTCAAAAGACATGCTGCTCATTGCAGCATCACATTTACCCACCCATACCTTTTATCATGATGATATTTGTACATTTACACTATCAAAACCCTATCTGTTTATTAGTGCTTGGGATAGCTTTTGGCATATTCCCTTAACGCAGCAAGAGCCATTACTGAGAAAATTAGTGAGGCATTTAGCCGACGAAGGAGTTTTGCTTTTAAGCTGTGGAGGCACAGATGAAAGCGGGCAATACACGAACGAAGTAATGGGGCCAAAAGTCTACTACGCCTCGCTTGGACTGCATCGATACTTAGAAATATTGATAGATGAAGGCTGCTTTGTTCGTCACGTTGAATTTGATCAGCATCCAGAGCTTCACGCCGTTATCATGGTGCAAAAGAGAAACGTTTAAAAAATTCAATCCTACAAACGATTGAAGTATTGGCAATTGCTTGGGGCGTATTTAACACTGCCTACCTCATTTGAAAGAACGCGTTTACTAACGCGCTGCGACATTTTTTTATTTCGCTTATCAGCTTTATGATGTTGTTAGCTCATCGCGTTTGTCTAAACGGTAAAAACTTAACGCCAGAGTCACACCGCGGGATAGCAGGAAGGCAAGGAGAGCGTACCACAGGCTGACGTTACCCTGGTGCTGCGTGAGATACCACACAGGGAAATATACACCTAACGCACTAATTATCATGGTATTTCTCATTGCGCTGGCTCGGGTAAGCCCAACGAAGACACCATCATACAAAAAGCACCAGTGCGCCAACAATGGGAGTAAAACCATCAAACCAAGGTAAGGTAACGCTGCTTTTACAATATCATCATGCTCGGTAAGAAGCTGAATTATGGCTTCACCCCCCGCGTAAAATATCAGGCTGTAGATGAGGGCAAAAGCACTCGACCACGCCAGTCCTTGATAGGTACGGCGTTTAATCTCTGCTTTATTTGAAGCACCTTTAGCTTCACCCACCAGCGCTTCAACGCCATAGGCAATACCATCAAGCCCCAGCGCAATTAAAACAAAAAACTGCATGAGTATGGCATTAACCGCCGCCGACGTTTCGCCATAGCGAGCACCTTGAATGGTAAGAAACGCTAAGCAGCCTTGCAATGCTAAATTCCGTAGCAGCATGTCACCGTTTAGCTTCATCAGTACTTTTCGAGCTGCACGGTTGAACCATGACGCACTTACCGTTACACCGCCAACCTGCTTAAACGCTACTGCTAACGCCATAATTGCCATAGTATATTCAGCGATTACACTCGCCAGCGCAACGCCAGCCACCGACAGGTTAAACCCGAACACAAACACCACATCGAGTGCGGCGTTTAACAAATTTCCCACGATTTGTATCGCCATAACGCTGCGCGTTTTTTGCTGGCCAACCAACCATCCCACCAATGCAAGATTAAGCATGGCAGCCGGCGCGCCCCATACTCGCGCTGAAAAATAACTTTGAAGGTGAAGGGCAACTTCGCTGTTGGGTTGAGTTAACGTTAAGCCTAAAGAAAGAATTGGAGATTGAAGAGCAAGCACGGCTCCCCCCAATAGTACGGCTACTGCAACCGTTTGCCACAATACTTTTGCTGACTCAAAGGTGTTGTTCGGCGAGCCCTTAGCCTGTGCACTAAGCCCTGTCGAAGACATGCGAAGAAACCCGCAAACCCAGTATATTTGCGTTAAGATAAGCGCGCCTACCGACGCCCCCGCAAGCATTGCAGGTAGCGCCATATGTCCCAATACTGCGGTATCCACTAACCCTAAAAGTGGCGTGGTAATATTCGCTAGGATCATGGGAAGCGCTAAAGCCAAAAGACGAGTATGATCATCAAAAAATGAGCGCTGAGTTACTGGGGCACGGGACATAAATGATCTCAGTAGGGGTTGGTTTCGCTATATACTATCAACCTATGCAACAGCATAAGTGAAAGGCGTACTTGTTTGACCAAACAAAAAAGACTGACCAAGTCGCCTTGTTTGGAAGTTTACCATGCTATCGAATTTAATCGGGCACTCAGTGGATGATGATATGAAAACCAACACCTTGATTCAAAATAAAGCGAAGAATCGCATTAATCTAAACGTCTTATCTTCGATGTTAGTGGGGGTTTTCAGCGCGCTGTTCTTCGAGTCTAGCTTTGCTTCAGGTGCTGAAGAATATACCGCTGCAAATCCTGTTTCATCTATTAAATCCAATATACAGCATGAGGGAGGGACGAGCAGCAAGCCTAGTATAAGTACCGTACCTAACGCCGCGATTTTACTTTATCACCACGTTTCTTCGTCCACGCCAGCCAGTACCAGTATTTCACTTGAGGCTTTCAAATCTCACATGGAATACTTAGACGCTCACCATACAGTTGTGCCACTGCAAGATGTTGTTTCAGCGATACAACACAATACTACACTGCCAGAGAAAGCGGTCGCTATTACCTTTGACGATGGATACGCAAATATTTTAGAAAATGCGCATCCCATACTCGCTGACTTGGGCTTTCCGTATACTATCTTCATAAACCCTGATGAAATTGGCGTAGGCCCGAAGCAACTAACATGGGAGCAGGTTATTGCTATGCACAACGACGGTGTCGTTTTTGCCAATCACACCCTAGATCATTTGCATATGCTTAACGGTGAGCAAGAAATGGACGAGCGTGCATGGCTCGACAAAGTATGGCAAAACGTAGAGAGCGCTGAGAAGAAAATAGAAGACAAATTGGATAGTAGCCTTAAATATCTAGCGTATCCGTTTGGGGAGTACAATACGGCACTCGCTAACAAGCTTAAAACTGAAGGTTACATTGGGTTCGGTCAGCACTCAGGAGCAGTAGGCCCAACGAGTAACATGCAGGCGCTTCCGCGTTTTCCGGCGGCAGGCCCATATGCCAATCTAGCGACACTAAAAACTAAGTTAAATAGCCTTGCTATGCCGGTAACGCACAGTTCACATGAAAACCCTCGCATGACAACACGAAACCTATCATCACCGATCAGCTTAACGATAAACAGTGACGACGTGCGCCTTGCCCAAGTGAACTGTTTTTTTGGTGGCGATACCATAAAGACAAGCGTTGAAGGCAGCGTGCTTTCTTTTAATTTGAGTGAAACACTTCCGGTGGGACGTTCACGGGTGAACTGTACGGCGCCGTCAAAAACACAAGCAGGGCGCTATTATTGGTACTCAACACCTTTTTTCGTGGCAGACGAAAAGGGTAATTATCCTGACTAGGGCGCAATTATTAGCGAAAGTAAGACTAGGTGCGAGCGCGTATTATAAAGCCCGCACTTATATAAGAAAACGTTTACCTATACAGGCTTGGCAAATCGTATAAAGCCTTTGTTTATCGACTCTTCTTGGAAGTTATGATGCTGGTAAAAGCGAATAGCCGGAATGTTCGACACTTCAACATCTAGCACCAGCTTACGCTTTTTCAGCTTGTCCGCCCTTTCATGCATGGTATCTATTAATCGAGAGCCTACGCCGCTGCGCTTCGCGCTTTCGGCAACAGAAAGGTGCCCAATCATTAACTCACTCGTTGTGGGAGGGGTAAGATTTACAGCAACCGTTTGATTGCGCATTAGGACCGTCATGGCTTCGTCAAGAGTAAAATATGACGTGATACTATCAAGCGTCGCTCTATCGAACGCAGCCCCTAGCTTACTATGCCATGAAGTGACAACACCCAGTACTTCACTGCCTTTACTAGCCACCCAGTGGTTCTTGAAACCGTACTGGCCACCGCCTAACTCCCAAGCGTGAGCAAGATAGCCATCGGCTGTTTTATTTTTATTGTGTCCGAAGATAGACGTTAACAATGACTGTGCCGCGTTCAATATAAGCGGCGTAGTTTGCGCAGCATCAGATGCTATGCCTTGCCTGATTTTGATTTCCATATTACTGCTTCGAAATAATTACTGGCATGTCTGCCAATATTTGCTGAGGATCACTTACCGATAGCTTCCCTGGCTCTCTTTTTGGTTTAAATCTTCCTATCACCCTAGCTTCAGGGTCGACAAGTACAACAGAAGCACTGTGATCAACTAGATAATTGGGGTTGTCGGTGCTTTCTGCGATAGCATACATCATTCCCAAATTGCGAACGAAGGGAAAAAGCGCCTTGTGCTCACCGGTTACGGCGATAAATTCCTCATTAAAATAGTTTACGTACTCTGCAAGTCGTTCTACTGAATCGCGTTTTGGATCTACCGATACAAAAACAACTTTAATAGGTTGGACACTCTCTAGGGCTTTTAGTTCAGGGTATATACCGTTCAATTCAGCCATGGTGGTAGGGCAGATATCAGGGCAAAAGGTATAGCCCACAAACACAAGACTCCATTGCCCTTCCAACGATGCGTTATCGAAAATGTCGCCATCATGTGACGTTAATTCGAACGGCGTGATTTCACGAGGTTCAGGATAGGCTTGAAAGTATTCAGGTTGGCTTTCAACAGATGGGGGCGCGATATAAAGCGCCCCGACGATGCCCGCACATAATGCTAAAAATGCAACAAGGCCGACGATAGTTCGTTGATTCATAAACTCAATGGTACATAGTGATCTAAGAGTAGTACAACAAACAATACCATGAGATGAATAATTGAAAACCTAAAAGTTTTCATTGCAGTTTCAGGTTGCGCATCGAATTTAAGTTTTAACGCATAATACAAAAAACCAATATTGAGAAGACTCGAGCCTATCAAGTAAATAAGGTCGCTCATTCCTGTCAGATAAGGAAGTAAACAAACAAGCCCTAACAAAACGGTATACAGCAGAACTGAAGTTTTAGTAAAGGCAACGCCATGGGTTACCGGCAACATAGGCACCTTGGCCTTGGCGTAGTCTTTTTCTCTGTGAATAGCCAGCGCCCAGAAATGGGGTGGAGTCCATGTAAAAATGATGAGTACGAGCAGCAATGCGTGAGAGTGAACTTCTCCTGTTACCGCGGTCCACCCCAAAAGAGGAGGAGCAGCCCCCGCTAACCCACCAATAACGATGTTTTGTGGCGTAGCGCGCTTTAGGTACATTGTGTATATGAACGCATAGCCGACCAAACTGGCCAAGGTTAACCACGCTGTTAGCATGTTTACGAAAAGAGCAAGCACAACAAAGCCCAATACTCCCAAGGTGCCAGCAAACCATAGCGCGTGGTTAATACTTACCTTGCCTTTAGCTACCGGTCGGTTAAAGGTACGCGCCATTACACTATCAATCTTATGATCTACAACATGATTAATAACTGCTGCAGAAGCTGACAGCATGCCAATGCCTAACAAACCACATATCAGAATTTTCGCATTGACCCAGTTTGGCGTGGCTAAGCACATACCCACAAGGGCGGTTAATAGTAGCAGCATAACCACATTAGGCTTAGTCATCTCATAATAATCACGCCACGTTACGACCTGATGTTGGCGAGATGTACGAGCGTGTAGCGAAACCGATTTAGCCATAGAAACCTCCTGGAGCTCTAGGGAGAATATGAGAAGACGTTGACCCAGCAATAGCGTTAGGTGTCGATGCGTCCGTTCTGAATGCGCCAGCACTATGCAAGGGGCGTGAACCTGATAATGCATGACTATTTTGTCTACCACTGTTGAGGGCACGCGTATGCTGTGTCCTTGTCACTAGCGTAAAAATTAGATTTATCAACGATAGAAGCAGTATCGCAGCCACCGCGTTGTGTAAAACGGCTACGGCGAGTGGCAACATGAAGACTACATTGCTGATACCTAAAGCCACCTGTGTGAATAGCGCTAGTATCATAAATGCACTTACATGTTTTTGTTTTGATGTAGCGTAGCGGCTTACTAAAACACTAATCCCCAAGGCGAGTAAATACACAAAGGTAATGAGAGCACCTAATCTATGAACAATATGCATAGTGACTCGCTCACCATAATCATGAGCGCCAAATTCATAGTTTTGTGCATCAGGAACGCTAAAGGCTCCGGGGATATCGATACGCTCTTGCCAACCACTCTCACAAACAGGCATCTCTGTGCACGCAAGTGCGGCGTAGTTAGCAGAGGTCCACCCCCCAAGCGCAATCTGCGTTATTAGAACGCCTGCGCCAATAAAAGCTGCAAGTTTAAGGGATGACTGAAATGAATTAGCTTTCTGTGACGTATCTGAGGCTGCCTTTTCGATTGGGACATCGTTTAGATCCAAATGGTATGCTTCGTAAGTGCGATTGCGTAAACGTAAATAAAGCACAAAAAGACAGGATAGAACCGAAAAGCCTCCCAGTAGATGCCCCATTACGACGACAGGTAACAAGTTGAGCGTTACTGTCCACATGCCAAGGGCAGCTTGAAAAATTATTAACCCAAGTAAAAGCAGAGGAAGCTTCACCGGCGTGCCTTTATGACGCTGTCTTACTGCAATGATAGCAATAGCCAACACACAAAGCCCTAGGGTCCCTGCGAAGTAACGATGAATCATCTCATTCCACGCTTTGAATGCCTCGACAGGACGCTCTGGATAGGCTGCGTTTGCCTGAGCCACTTTCTCTTCACTTAAGGGCACGGTAAGGTTGCCGTAACATCCAGGCCAGTCGGGACAGCCAAGGCCCGCATCGGTCAAACGTGTATAGGCACCTAAAATTATGACAACCGCCGCAAGGAAAATACTAAATAGTGTTAACTTCTTCATAGCGATTACCCTATGCGTGATAATTTCAAGAGCTTTCTCATGTCGGCCAGCATATTGCGACTTTCCATCACAGCATCTTTTCTATCATCCCTAATCTCGTAAAAGAGCATGGCATTATTCTGCGTATCTACAATGTAAACACTGCTTGAGGCAAGAGAGGTGGGTGTGGTAACCATCATTGTCTCAACGAAAGGGTATTCACGTAAGGCAGCTATTGCACGTTTATCACTGGAGGATGTGGTGACAACTAGTGCTTGAGCACGGTCAGATTCCTTTCCCAGTGCCAGCCACACTTGATTAATGCTAAACAGTGCATTCTCACATACGGCATCACACTCGTCTGGCATAACGTAGAGCAAACGCCATTTAGGATCTGCGTCGTCAAGTAAAGCCCCCATATCAATAGTGGGCGACAACAGTTGCCCCTTATTGGTAGCGCCTTTGGTAAACCAGTCATTTTCTAGTGCTAGCTTTGCCAATACCACCGGCAAAACAAACACTGCCACCATAATGATTAAGGTTTTCTTTGAAGCAGTATTACTCATAACTTCGTCCTTTCTTACTAATTGCATAGCCGCCGATGGCCGCTGCCGCGATGGCTAACCCAAACCATTGAACGGCGTAACCAAGGTGCTTTTCTGGAGACATTACAACGGCTTTGTATTCGCGAACATAGGCGGGATCAGGCGTTGTAAGGTGAAGAATAAACGGTAAAAACTTTCGCTCTAGCGCACTGCCAAGTGCAGAAAAGTCTATGTGTTGAATAAGTGTTGGACTAGTAGAAAGCGACATATTCGTTTCTCTCACCAGCGGGTTTTCGCCAGGCACACTAATAACGCCTTCGAACGCCCGTGTTTCACTCGATAAACTTATGTTCGGTAGGGTTCTTACTAGATCTGGCGCTGGTAACCAGCCAAAGTTGACGAGCAACCATCCCGCGTTTGTATAGACCGGTGCCAAAACATCAAAGCCAACGCGCTGATTGTGTATCTGATTATCTAAAAAAAGAACGTGATTACCATCGAGCTGCCCCTTCACCGAGACAATAATGTCACGAGGGTCTGAATGCGTCAGCGCTGCCTCTAAACTCAAGGTTCCATTACTTTGCTTTTGCGCTATGCTAGCTAAACGTTGTTGCTTTTGGACCATGCGCTCAAGTTGCCAGTATCCCAAGCCGCACATAGCTGCCACACTAATACCCGTAAGTAACCAGGGTATAAAATGGCGTGGGCGAGAAAACATGATTATCTGGCTCCGTGGCGCATTAGAATAAAAAAAGAGGTCAGTATGCTAATAAAAATCGTCCTTATTGCTTTAGTGCTATTTATGATTGTGAACTTGTTCATGGCAATGCGAGTTATGATTAAAAATGACACGACAAAAGGCCCCATGAGTAAATACATTGGTCGACGTGTCCTCACTTCTGCCATCATTGTCATTCTTATCCTTATCGCTATTGGTACAGGCTTGATTACCCCAAACCCAAGACCTTATTGAGTCTGGGGGTTTTTTTATAGCACGTAGACAAAGATGTAGAGCATTACCCACACTACGTCTACGAAGTGCCAGTACCAGCTCCCCGCTTGAAACGCGAAATGGTTGTCTGGCGAAAAGTGCCCCTTTAATACCCTGAAAAACAGTACGATCAGGATGATGGTACCCAAGGTGACGTGCATACCATGAAACCCAGTGAGCATAAAAAAGGTGTTTCCGTAAATGCCTGACTGAAGTGTTAGCCCTAAATCGCGATAAGCATGGATATATTCCTCTACCTGAAGGAACAAGAACCCACACCCAAGTAAAATCGTTATGCCAAGCATTAAAGTTAATTGCTTACGTTTATTTTGCTCCAACCCTACGTGCGCAAAATGCAGCGTAACTGAAGAAATAAGCAGAATGACAGTATTTATAGTTGGAAGACCTGCGGCACTCATCTCTTGTGTGGTAATGCCACCAGGTGTAGTAACAAGGGGCCACATCGCCTCAAAGGTTGGCCATAACACTTCGTTGGTCATGGCATTGTTTGATGCTCCACCCAGCCATGGCACAGCAATAAATCGCGCATAATAAAGTGCACCAAAGAACGCGGCGAAGAACATGACTTCGGAGAATATAAACCAGCTCATTCCTTGTCGATAGGAACGGCCCAACTGATCGCTATAAAGCCCCGCCATCGATTCATCGATTTGATTTTTAAACCAGCCAATCAACATTACGAGCAAAACCGCGATACCTGCTAAAAGAATATAACCTCCATAGCCGGCCTCACCTTTCGTCGCTTCAACCACAAAGTTGCCTGCGCCTACGGCGATAAGGAATAACGCAACGGCTCCTACAATTGGCCAAGGGCTTTGCGCGGGTACGTAATATTTTTGGTAGTCGTTATTCTGAATTTCGGACTGCATTTTTTTCTCCTTACCCCTTGCGCCTATTCACCGGCAGACGGTGCTGAAGTCATAAAGGGATTCGGTGTTGTCGTTAGGTCACTTGCTCGCGCTGTGACGTCATAGAGTGTGTACTGCAATGTAAAAAATGTAATATCTTTTGGTAGCTGAGGGTCGACGTAAAACTGCATGGGCATATACGCTTCACTCCCTGCATCCAGAGGCTGCTGGTTAAAGCAGAAGCATTCGGTTTTGTTTAAGTAGAGTGCTGCCATACCAGGAGATACAGAAGGAATCGCTTGCGCCACAATATTACTCGACGCCGGGTTTCTCACGTAGAAAGAGACAGTATTGAGTTCACCAGGATGAACTTTTACGCGTTTGGTTTCAGCACGAAATTCCCAAGGCATTCCAGAGTTGGTTCGGGTTATAAACTCGACCGTGACTTCCCTAGATTCATCAATTTCTACTGATTGGTAAACCGCTGCGCTTCCCTCTGTCTTGCCGTTAATCCCTGTCACGTCGCAAAACACATCGTAAAGGGGCACCAGGGCGAAGCCGAAGCCAAACATGCCGATGACAATCGCAACTAGCTTGATCACCATTTTGTTATTTGCACTTTGTTGTGACATCACGCTACCTCCGGTTAAATCCAAAGGTGAGGGCAATTAGACGTGTGAAAAAACTATCTAATTACTCCACCATTTAGACAGTGTGGATTGTTATCCACACTGCCCACATTCATAGCAACAACTGCCTGCTTATTTCACAACGGGCGGTGTTTCGAATGTGTGATAAGGAGCAGGCGATGGAATCTCCCATTCTAGACCTTCTGCGCCATCCCATACTTGTGACGACACGGCCTCCCCCTGCTTCTTACACGCCTTGATAAGTAGCGCCAAGAAGATCAGTTGAGAAAGGCCAAATGCAAAGCCGCCCAAGCTTATCCATTTATTGAAGTCGGCGAACTGCAGAGCATAATCTGGAATACGGCGAGGCATACCTGCCAAACCAACAAAATGCATAGGGAAGAAGAGGACATTTACTGAAATGAGCGAGCACCAGAAATGCCATTTCGCAAGTGTGGTGTCATACATTTTCCCTGTCCATTTAGGCAGCCAGTAATAGACAGCAGCCATAATGGAAAAGACAGCACCTGTTACCAAGACATAGTGGAAATGAGCCACAACGAAATACGTGTCGTGGTATTGGAAGTCAACGGGCGTAATCGCAAGCATTAACCCTGATAAACCGCCAATAGTGAAAAGCACAATAAAAGCGATAGCGAACATCATCGGCATTTCAAAGCTTAGAGAGCCGCGCCACATTGTTGCAACCCAGTTGAACACTTTTACACCTGTCGGCACAGAAATAAGCATGGTGGCAAACATGAAGAACATTTCCATGTACACCGGCATCCCCGTCGTAAACATATGGTGAGCCCATACAATAAACGATAACAGTGCTATAGACGCGGTAGCATAAACCATCGACGCATAGCCAAAGAGCTGCTTTCTAGAGAAGGTAGGGACTATTTGAGAAATAATGCCAAACGCTGGCAGAATCATAATATAAACTTCAGGATGCCCAAAGAACCAGAATATATGCTGGAACATAACAGGGTCGCCACCACCAGCAGCATCGAAGAAACTCGTGCCAAAGAACTTATCAGTTAATACCATGGTTACCGCCCCCGCGAGCACCGGCATAACCGCTATAAGTAAAAACGCAGTTATTAGCCATGTCCACACGAACAGGGGCATTTTCATCCACGTCATACCCGGTGCACGCATATTAAATATGGTAACGATTACGTTAATCGCTCCCATGATTGACGAAATACCCATAATATGAACAGAGAACACGAAAAGCGCCGTTGAATCCCCGCTATAAGTGGTTGAAAGCGGAGCGTAAAAAGTCCAACCAAACGCAGGGCCGCCTCCCTCCATAAAGAGCGAGCTAAGCAAGATTAAAAACGCACCCGGTAATATCCAAAAACTCCAGTTATTCATTCGGGGCAGTGCCATATCTGGCGCGCCAATCATCATTGGAATTAACCAGTTAGCCAGTCCTGTGAAGGCGGGCATCACCGCCCCAAATACCATGATAAGCCCATGTACCGTGGTCATTTGATTAAAGAAATTCGGCTCAACTATCTGTAGACCTGGTTGAAAGAGTTCGGCTCGAATGACCATCGCCATCGCTCCACCCACTAAAAACATAATAAAAGCAAACCATAGGTAGAGCGTGCCAATGTCTTTGTGATTAGTGGTAAACAGCCAGCGAGTTATCCCCTTTGGAATGTGATCGTGGTGTTCATGGTTATGCTCATCATGCCCGTGGCCAGCGTGGGGCGCAGCGGTATCTGGCGAGATAACTTCAGTTGCTTTGCTCATGATCTGCTCCTAGTTTCCGTTTGCCACAGCGTTGACATCTTTGGCCTGAACCATATCTCCGGTATTGTTTCCCCATGCATTTCGTTCATAGGTAACCACCGCCGCTATTTCTTTTAGGCTAAGCATTTTGTTAAATGCCTGCATCGCCGTACCCGATTTACCGTGAAGCACGATATCAATATGGCCTTTTTGATCTTCAAGGGCCATTTTGCTGCCCTTTAACGCAGGAAATACGCCTGGCAAACCTTCACCGTTAGGCATATGACAGGCGGCACACGTCGCGTTATAGACGCGCTCGCCCTCTTTCATCAACTCATCCATTGACATGTTCATTGAAAGTAATCGCTGTTCTTCTTCTTTCGCCAGACGAACCTTTTCCTCTTGTTCACCCATCCATTTATCAAACTCAGCCGGCTCTTTGGCGATAACTACAACCGGCATATAACCATGATCTTTTCCGCAAAGTTCTGCGCACTGTCCGCGGTAAATTCCCGGTTCGTTTACTTTCGCCCACGACTCATTGATGAACCCGGGATTTGCGTCTTTCTTCACGGCGAAGTCAGGTACCCACCAAGAATGAATCACGTCGTCAGAAGTAATAAGAAAACGAACTTTTTTGCCCGTAGGAATGACAAGCGGGCGATCGACTTCCAACAAATAGTTATCTGTTTTTTCAAATTTGTTTTCGATTTGTTCCCGCTGAGTAGCTAGAAGTGAATAGAATTCGACGTCGCTATCCATGTACTTGTAGTGCCATTTCCACTGCGACCCCGTTACTAGCACCGTCATATCAGGTTCAGTGGTATCCTCCATGGCAATGAGGGTGTTCGCTGCGGGAACCGCCATAAAGATAAGAATGAGAAAGGGGATAACTGTCCATGCAATTTCCACCTTTACATTTTCATGAAAATTTGCTGGCTTGGCGCCTCGAGATTTTCTATGTAAATACATAGAAACAAACATTACGCCAAAAACCACTACCGCAATGCCGACGCAAATGAAAAACATCAGCATGTGAAGGTCATATACTTGGCCACTAATATCGGTCGCGCCGCGCCTCAAGTTCAATGAAGAAGCTTCTTCTACCGTTTCCTGTGCGAAAAGCAATGAAGAGAAAAGCAAAGCTGATATGGTTGCACACCACTTTGCCACTATGGTCGTTTGTTGTTTCACTCAGCACCTCCGTAATGGTAGGACTGAAGACGCTTTCTTTGAGCGCGATACCCTACCAAATGAATTGCGAACGCTTGACCCTTCACCTCAATTTGTAAAACAAATTTAGAGCCATTGTTATTATTTTGTTAATCTCTGTATAAGAATTGCTCAATAATGTCGCGCCGTCTAGTCTTTTCTATTAAAAATTTAATGAAACGGTCAAAATTTAATCATTTGAGAATCACATAGCATGAGATAAGGCGAGTAACGTTGAGGCCGCCATAAATTGATGGGCGTTTAAATTAAACGCTCATTTTGAACACGGGGTCGGCGCTCATTTTTTTCTAAATGCCTAAAAAATAGGAAAGTATTTAGCGATTAAACATCACTTTCAAACAGCGCTCGAATTCGGAATTGACTGTTTCTACAACAAATAGCAATTTCAATGCCGTCGAAACTCATCAAAAGTAGGGCAGTAATGCTGAGTAATTTTACCAAGACATTAAACCCTAAGTTGCCAAAACGGTGAGTGGGGAGGGGATAAAGAGGCATAAAAAAAGCGGCTAATGCGCCGCTTTTAATCAAAGTTGCTAAAACCTTACATCCAGTCTGCGTTTCTAATAACGCCCACCGCGATACCTTCAATGGCAAACGGCTCGTTAGCGAGATCAACCTTAATTGGCGCAAACTCTTCATTTTCAGCATGTAGCAATACTTCACGGCCTCGTCTTTCCAAACGCTTAACCGTAACATCTTCGTCTACACGGGCAACAACAACCTGACCATTGTGAACATCCGTCGTGCGATGAACCGCTAGCAAATCTCCATCTAAAATACCGATGTCCTTCATGCTCATGCCGTTTACACGAAGTAAAAAATCGGCCTGAGGCTTGAACAACGCGGGGTCTACCTTGTAATGCGATTCGACATGCTCTTGCGCCAGAATAGGCTCACCAGCGGCAACGCGCCCTATAAGCGGCAGACCTTCTTCCTCAGCCGCTTCACTCTCAAGAGGAATATTTAGCTTAATGCCTCGGGACGTGCCCGGAAGAATTTCTATCACGCCTTTTCGCGCCAGCGCCTTTAAATGTTCTTCAGCTGCATTAGCAGATCGGAAGCCAAGTTGACGAGCAATTTCAGCACGGGTAGGCGGCATACCCGTTTCTTGCATAGTTGTCTTGATTAGTTCTAAAACTTCAGTTTGTCGAGCTGTGAGTGGGCGCATAAAAGACCTGTCTGTTCATACAGTTCCTGTAAGTATATACACCTAAAAGCAAATAACAAGCACTTGCCTTGTCTTTTGCCCTTAACTCACCCAAACCACCTTGTTTCTTCCTTTTTCTTTCGCTAAATACAGTGATTTGTCGGCATCAGATAAAAGCGAGCTAAAGTCTACGCCAAACGTATCCTCGATAAATGCGGCCCCAATACTAATAGTTAGGCTTATTTTGTCCGATTCGTAGGTGAGCGTACTTTCCTCAACAGCAATACGCAAAGCCTCTAATTGGACATGTATTTCTTCTTTGGTTTCACCAAAAACGACGAGCCCAAACTCCTCCCCACCAAGCCGCGCCACCACGCCAGGCGCCTGATTTTGTTTAGCAATCTTACCCGCAATCAAAATAAGCGCTTGATCGCCAGCATCGTGCCCGTAAGTATCGTTAACCTTTTTAAAATGATCCACGTCGATGATGGCAACGCAACCACTGCCATGCCTTTGTGACACCTTATTACATTCATCTACAAAAGCACGGCGGTTGTACAACCCTGTTAAAGAGTCGGTCATCGCTAACCGGCGCAGCTTTTCTTCTGCAATAGCTCTTCCTTCTTCTAGCTCGACTGCATAGAAAAGCCCTGCAAGGGCGTCTAACAGGGGCTGTAAAAACTCAGCATCTTCGACGGTATAAACGTCAAACTTGTTCGCCAGCCCAATCATTCCCACCACTCTGTCTTTAATCTTTATCGGCAATCCTAAAAATCGACTTATTCGCGGGTGGCCTTTAGGCACACCTTTAGAGTTAGGGTGACTTCCCGATACATTACTAATGGTCACTTCGCCCGTCACAATGGTGGTTCCGAAAAGATTATTGAAATTACTAAAATACAAATTTCGCTTTTTGTATTCATTATATTGAGTGAAGCTACTGCTATCCCACACTATTTCGGATATGGCATGTATGAAAAGCCGTGACGTTTCACCCTCTCCCTTCATTTGACCTATAAATGCGAATTGGCTGTCAGAAATATCAATTAATTCAGGCAGTACTGTTTGGCAGGCCAGGGTCAAATCATTATTTTGTAAGTATGACGCTCGGGTCTTATTGATAAACTGAAGTAACTGGGTCTTTTTCTTCTCGTGAAGCTCTCGCTCCATCCTCTCGGTAATATCGCGATGAATGCCTGCAATACGGACTGGCCTTCCTCTTTCATCAGTCTCTACCGTTTTCCCGTAGCTTTCCACCCAAACCCATGAGTCATTAGTATGTTTCATACGAAACGTCGTATTAAAAACACTTGTTTTGCCTTTCAAATGATCGTGAAGCATTTTTTCTACATTAACGTAGTCAGCAGGATGAATAAGCTGTCGAAAAAAACGCGCGCTGGTATCGTAATATTCATATTCAATACCAACAATATCGCACCATCGCTTATTTACTTGATTGACGTCGGCGGCTAAATTCCAATCCCATGTACCTAATTCCGAAGCTTCTAACAATAAACGCATTCTCTGGTTTGTCTTATTCAGCTTATCTTCGACGTATTTTTGGTCGCTCGTATCAAATAGAAATGCCTGTACGGAATATAACGCACCATCCTCTCTAAAATTCGCAGTCGAAATCATACTCACCCAAATAGTTCTGCTAGGCGTAGTGATTTGTAAACGACATGAATGAGATTCGACCCCTTCCATGTGTGCCTGCATAGCAAAGGTAAACGCATTATCCGCTTCCTGTGTTATAACATCGCTAAGCTCAACCAAGCCCTCGAGCAAATCGTGGGCTGAAATGCCCAACACTCGTTCACTGTTATTTGATATATGAACTAACCGCAGTGAGGTGTCGTATCGCCATGTCGCTAAAACAATAGGAGACTTTTCTATTAGGCCATGCTCTCTCTTTAGGGCTTCATGTTCTCGTGAAAGAGATATGTGCTGACTGACTAATGCACCCACTCTTTCTAATAACTTCAGACGTTTCTCGTCCATCTCCCGCGGCTTACTATCAATCAGGCAGACCGCGCCAACCACTTGGTCATTTATCCTTATCGGTGTCCCCGCATAAAAACAAATATTCGGTTCGCCAGTAACCAAAGGGTTATCTGAAAAACGGGGATCTTCTTTGGCATTGCACACGACAAGTTGTTTTTTTTCGTCTACCACGCGGCTGCAAAAAGCATGCTCTCGATTTATACGAGCTAAATCTGTACCGAATTTGGCTTTAAACGTTTCTTCGTATTGACCTACAATACCGATAAGCGCTATCGGAACTTGATATGCCTCAGCAAGAATCGCCATTAGATCATCTAAGTCCAAAGGTAATTCACTGTTTAGCATGAAATCGTCAATGGTTTTTAAACGAGTTTGATCGTTCACTACGCGTAGCTCATTAATTTTTACCTATATAAAAAGTAGTAACAGTGACTCGGTATAGCAACAAAATACGGGGCATTATGGGTAGTAAAAAAGTATAAGCGGAGTAGTGAAAAACGTTTACTAAATAAAAGGAGGACAAGTTTTTGAACTTGTGCGCTATGATCTAGTCATTACAGCAATGAAAATGGCATATCGCGAGATCGTGAAGCGATTATGTTACACTTCACCCGTTTTTATTTCATAGGATTACACAATTCATGTCGTGGATGCGAAAAGCCCTCCTGTCGGTATTTCATTATCCTGTTAAGTTACTGGTAAAAGCCCACAGTATCCCAGTAAACGTTGAGACCGAACTTGGAATAGATAAAAGCAAGCCGATTGTTTATCTTCTTCCCTCAAACTCAGTGACAGACCAGCTCGCATTGAGAATGTCGACCGAAGCATTAGGTTTACCTAGCCCAACCGAAACGCTCACGCTAGCGGGCAGGGAATATTCATCGACATTGTTTCTGCGAAAAACCCAACCCATTTTTCGCTCATCACCGAAAGATACGGGTATCGAAGAGGTTTTTACTGACCTTTTTCATTTGCACAGAGACCATGAAAACCTGGATTTGCAGGTCGTGCCTGTATATGTAACGTGGGGAAGAGCTCCCGGTCGTGGTAATCCAGGCTTGAGTGACTTGATCACAGAAGCCGCAGCACCAAGCTGGCTTCGCAAGTTATTCATCGTGTTATTTTTGGGCCGAGATAACTTCATCAACTATTCCAAAGCAGTGTCAGCACGAGCGATGTCTAACCAACATGGCAGCGACCAAAGTATTGCTCACAAACTTGTACGAGTAGCAAGCACTCACTTTCAGCGTAAACGCCAAAGTATGACTGGCCCAACGTTGTTAGAGCGGCAAGAACTAAATAATAGTGTGTTGGGTTCTGATGCAGTTCGTCGAGCCATTGCTGAAGAATCACGAAGCAAGAAAGTGTCTCACGATAAAGCAAAAGAGACAGCTCAAGGCTATATCACAGAAATCGCTGCAGATTACCGTGAGGGACTTATCAGGTTCGGCGATAGGCTGCTCACCCGCATTTGGAACAAGATATATAACGGTATTAGCGTAGGTCATGCAGACCGTATTCGTGAGCTTGCCGCAAACGGCCACGAGATCATTTACGTGCCCTGTCACCGTAGCCATATGGACTACTTGTTACTGACTTACGTGATTTATCATGAAGGTATGGTAACGCCACACATTGCAGCGGGTATAAATCTCAATTTTTGGCCTGTGGGCAAAATGTTTCGTCGTGGCGGGGCGTTCTTCCTACGGCGCAGTTTCGCAGGTAACAAGCTATACACTGCCGTATTTAGAGAATATTTAGAGTTACTGTTCAATAAGGGTTATTCAGTAAAGTATTACCCAGAAGGTGGCCGCAGCCGCACCGGTCGTTTGATACCGCCGAAAACAGGCATGCTAGCCATGACCATTCAAGCTATGCTTAAAGGGGTTAATCGCCCAGTCAGCATCGTGCCTGTTTACATTGGCTACGAAAATGTAATGGAGGTAAAGAGTTACCTCAATGAACTTAAAGGCTCTAAGAAGAAAAAAGAGTCTAACCTTCAGGTGTTCTCAGCCATTCGCAAGCTGAAAAACTACGGCCACGGTTATGTTAACTTTGGTGAACCAATCGCGCTTAACCAGTTTCTCGAGACTCATGTGCCAAACTGGCGTGACTGTCGCGATGCTGAACCTGAGAAAAAGCCTGCGTGGTTAACGCCAGCGGTTAATGAATTAGCAAACAACGTTATGACTCGCATAAACCGCGCTGCTGCGTTAAACGGTATGGCGCTAACCTCGCTGTGTTTGTTGTCTTCAAAAACTCAAACTATGAGCGAGTCTGAGTTAAAACAAGCCATCGGCGATTTTATGGATTTGTTCAAGGCTGTACCCTTCAGTGAAGATGCAACAATCCCAGAATCGACGGCTGAAGAATTGCTGCGCGATACGCTAAAACTCGGTCGCTTTGATATAAAGGAAGACGATTATGGCAGGCTAATTAGTCCTCAGCCTAAATCAGCGGTTTACCTTACCTATTATCGAAATAATATTTTGCACTTGTTTGCGATTCCAGGCTTGATTATGGCGTCTGTTTTCGCGAAGAAAGGGGCAACAAAGAACGAAATACTGCAGCTTATTGCAGCGCTTTACCCTTTATTGCAAAAAGAACTGTTTTTGCACCTTACCCAAGATGAAGCCCTTGCCCATACCGATGCACTGGTCACGGCTCTGTTAGATAATGGGCTTTTACGTCAAAAAGAGGGAGAGCTTCTTCCTCCGGATGCGCACTGTAAAGAATTCCATTCAGCATGGCTGTTGAGCCGTTGTATGCAGGAAACATTGCAGCGTTATGCCGTAGTACTGACTATTCTTGATAAAGAAAAAGTAATAAGCCGTAGCGCACTAGAGCGCGAGAGCAAGCAAGTTGCAGAGCGCTTGTCTGCGCTTTACGGGCTAAGCTCACCAGAGTTTTACGACAAGAATGTACTGTCTAGTTTCATTGGTGCACTTAAAGAAAACCATTGGTTAGATTCTGAAAAAGATGGCAGCCTCAAATACTCAGAAGAGTGTGAGGCCCTTCGTCAAGACGTCATGGCCCTCATTTGGCCTGAAATGATGCAGCACTTAGAGAACGTAGCGCTAAACGGTTCGGCTGAGTAATACTGTTCATGAGAGATATTCGCTTTTAAAAACAAAAGCCCATGTAGAACATGGGCTTTTTTATGCGGCATATAAGGGTATTTTGCTTTCAGTTTCTCAAAATAGCGTTAATTAGCCTATCCTTGCTTAACATAATGCCGCTTTGCATCGCTCCTCGGTAAGCCTGGGCTTAACGTGAAACAATGCAAAGCGAAAACGGGCTCAGCCAAGCATTTACTTAGCAATATTTCTAGGCAGGTTGAGACAAGAAAAAGCGATAAGCCGGATTATCTGTTACCTCTTCTACCTTGTAACCAAGTTCTGCGACGTGCTGGTTAAAGTCGTCACGGCTCTCAGGGGCAATATCAAATCCAGCTAAAACTAGGCCTTCTGCTGCGCCATGGTTGCGATAGTGAAACAGCGTAATGTTCCATTGTTCGCCCAATGTGTTTAGGAAATTCAGTAAAGCACCGGGTCGCTCTGGAAACTCAAAACTAAACACTTGTTCGTTGAGTATGGTTGGCGGGCGGCCACCTACCATATGTCGAACATGAAGTTTTGCTAATTCATTGTCGGTTAAGTTAACGCAGTCGTACCCTTTACTTTCTAGGTCACCTTGCAGCGCAGCAAACTCTTGCTGTCCGCCTTTAAGCTTAACCCCCACAAAAATGTGCGCTTCGCTTTCACTTGCATAGCGATAGTTAAATTCGGTTATCGCTTTAGCCCCAACGCACTCGCAAAACTGTTTAAACGCACCTTTGGTTTCAGGAATTTTAACCGCAAATACCGCTTCTTTTTGTTCACCTAGCTCACAGCGTTCAGATACATAGCGAAGTGTATGAAAGTTTATGTTTGCACCACACAGAATACCGCCTAGCTTTTTGCCATTAAGGTCATGCTGCTTGGCATATTTGCGAATTGCCGCCACCGAAAGCGCGCCCGCAGGCTCAGCAATAACCCGCGTATCATCGAAGATATCTTTGATTGCGCCACAAATTTCATCGTTAGTAACGGTGATGGTTTCGTCCACTAAACGATTACACAGGCGGAAGGTCTCTTGCCCCATAATTTTAACGGCAACGCCATCGGCAAAGATGCCGACGCTTTCGAGTTCAGTAGGCTCACCTTGTGCTTTTGCCTTAATAAAACAAGCCGACTCTTCCGACTCAACCGCAACAATTTTTATGCTTGGCTTTAATTGCTTTAGGTACACCGCAATACCCGCGGCTAAGCCACCACCGCCAACGGCAATAAACAAAATATCAAGATTTGGGTTTTGCTCTAGTAGCTCTCGTGCAACCGTACCTTGCCCTGCAATAACATCTGGGTCGTCGAAGGGCGGTACGAAGGTATAACCGTGGGTTTTACATAGTGCTTTGGCATGATTGCTTGCTTGGTCAAAGCTGGTGCCGTGCAATACCACATTGACGTTTTCACCGCCAAAGCGGCGTACTGCGTCGACCTTGATATCGGGTGTGGTTTCCGGCATAACGATGGTCGCCTGAATGCCTTTCATTTTTGCACTATACGCTAAGCCTTGAGCATGATTGCCCGCTGATGCGCCTATAACGCCAGCTTGCAGCTGTTTTTCGCTTAACGAGCAAATACGATTATAGGCACCGCGCAGTTTAAAGCTTTTTACTGGCTGCTGATCTTCCCGTTTTAGAAAGATTTCATTACCAAGTTCAGCCGAAAGCAAAGACATATAAGAAAGCTCACTGGCCACAGCCACATCATAAACGGGGGCAAGCAAAATCTTCTTTAAGTACTCGTGATCGCTAACGTGTGTTGCTGTCATTACAAATTTTCCAGCTTACTGACATCGCGCACAGCACCCTTATCGGCACTGGTTGCTAACGCCGCAAAGGTTTTAAGTGATGTGGAAACTTCACGCACGCGGTTTTTAGGTTTCCAAGGCGTATCGCTTGCTTCCATTTTTGCGCGACGTTCTGCAAGTTCTTCATCGCTTATGGCGATATTGATACTTCGGTTAGGAATATCGATTTCGATTTTATCGCCATCTTCAACAAGACCAATACCACCGCCGCTAGCGGCTTCTGGTGAGCAATGTCCGATAGACAAGCCGCTAGTGCCTCCACTGAAGCGCCCGTCTGTTACCAAGGCGCAGTGCTTACCTAACCCTTTAGATTTCAAGTATGACGTTGGATACAACATTTCTTGCATGCCCGGCCCGCCACGAGGGCCTTCATAACGAATAAAGACCACATCACCCGCTTTTACTTCGTCGCCTAAAATACCTGCTACCGCATCGTCTTGGCTTTCATAAATACGGGCAGTACCGTTGAATTTTAGAATAGACTCGTCCACACCTGCGGTTTTAACAATGCAGCCATCTTCGGCCAAGTTTCCATAGAGCACAGCAAGACCACCTTCTTGGCTGAACGCATTCTCGACAGAGCGGATGCAGCCGTTTTCGCGGTCGTCATCGGCTTCATCCCAGCGACAATCTTGGCTAAAGGCTTTAGTTGTGCGAATACCCGCAGGGCCCGCGCGATAAAAAGTAATCGCGTCTTTGTTTTCTGGGTTCGTGATGTCCCATTCGCTGATAACGTCGGTAAGCGGTTTACCTAAAACGTGATTAACATCAGTATTCAGCAGGCCCGCCTTATTTAGCTCGTTCAAAATACCTAGCACGCCACCCGCACGGTGTACGTCTTCCATGTGGTATTTTGGCGTAGAAGGCGCCACTTTGCATAAATGGGGCACTTTACGAGACAATCGGTCAATGTCTGCCATAGTAAAAGGCACTTCACCTTCCATTGCCGCTGCGAGCAAATGCAAAATGGTGTTTGTTGAACCACCCATTGCAATATCTAAGCTCATGGCATTTTCAAAGGCTTTAAAGTTTGCAATATTGCGTGGCAAAACGCTTTCATCATCATCGCCATAATAACGCTTACAAAGCTCAACAATTTGCTTACCCGCTTGTTTGAACAAGCCTTCGCGGTCGGCATGAGTAGCCAGCATAGAGCCGTTACCCGGCAGTGATAAACCCAACGCTTCAGTTAAGCAGTTCATAGAGTTAGCAGTGAACATACCAGAGCATGAACCACAGGTAGGGCAGGCCGAGCGCTCAATTTCATCGGTATCAGCATCGCTTACCTTATCGTCGGCAGCGGCTACCATTGCATCTACTAGATCAAGCTTAATAATCTGATCGGAAAGCTTAGTTTTACCGGCTTCCATAGGGCCGCCCGATACAAAGACAACCGGAACGTTAAGACGCATAGACGCCATTAACATTCCCGGCGTGATCTTGTCGCAGTTAGAGATACACACTATGGCATCAGCGCAGTGCGCGTTTACCATATATTCCACTGCATCAGCGATGATTTCACGAGAAGGGAGGCTGTACAGCATACCGCTGTGCCCCATGGCGATACCATCGTCTACCGCAATAGTGTTGAACTCTTTCGCTACACCACCGGCCTCCTCGACGCTGCGCGCTACCAGCTGACCGAGGTCTTTAAGGTGAACGTGCCCCGGTACAAACTGCGTAAATGAGTTTGCAATTGCAATAATAGGCTTTCCAAAATCAGAGTCTTTCATTCCAGTTGCGCGCCATAACGCGCGAGCGCCGGCCATATTTCTACCTTGCGTGGTAGTTGCAGAACGTAACTTGGGCATAAATCCTTCCCGTTAATTTAAGGTCTAGGTTTAAATGCTAGACCTTTTTTGTGAAACTTTGAAAAAACAGTGGTAAACCAGTCTTGCGTTGGGTCGTTCCAATACGCGCTGTTTTACTCGTAATTGCGTGTCATAATGATGATGTGTTAAATCATCTTAGGTCTTTCAAGCGAAGGGCGACAAAGCATGACTACTAACTTATTGGTAGCGCTTTGTTTTTTAATAATATATTTGACTTACAATACCGCTTTCCATTGGCATTATAAAAATGAAATGTTGTTCGTAAGAGGTTATGGCTTTACCCCTTATATCAACACACGTTTAAACGACGTGTTGTTATTGGGCAAAGAAATAGCATGAAATGTACGGTTCGATCAAGTTTTTGCGGTAGAAAAAGCGAGTTCTTAAGGGCAGTAAAAGGGTAGAAAACATGTTCGATTGGTTTCATTGGCTTAACTTAGCGGGTGTTGCTGTATGTGCAATTTCCGGCACCCTTATGGCCTATCAGAAGCGTATGGATGGGTTTGGCGTGGTGGTCCTCGCTAGTGCTACCGCCATTGGCGGAGGTACGCTTCGTGATGTGATGTTAGATGTTCCCGTATTTTGGATTGCCGACACAGATTATTTATACACCACGCTTATTGCCGCTTTTATTCCTATCATATGGCTGCGAATAAGCCCTCGCTTTCCCTTTCACTACCTGCTAATCGCCGACGCTTTTGGGCTCGCGTTATTCAACGTAGTAGGTATAGAAAAAGCCTTAGCCAACGACACCGGTATGGCGGTGGCAGTTGCTATGGGCACCATTACGGGCGTGTTTGGTGGTTTATTACGAGACGTTATCTGCCGCGAGGTACCGCTCGTACTAAACGGCGAGCTGTATGCGATGACCTGTATTGCGGGCGGCATTGTTTACGGCATAGGCTTACAGTTTGATCTTGCAACACAGTGGTGCGGTATCGCCGCCCTTGTTACAACCGTATTGTTTAGACTCGGCGCCATGCGTTGGCACTGGCAGCTTCCTGTTTTCTACAACGACCATCACTAGCACTTAGGTTGCCTTTGCTAAATATGGTGTTTTCGAGCTGTGCTTAGCGTCTTCCTTCCGTAATTCCCGCCGTAAGTACAGTTACATCTTTCTTCCGCTCTCACTAGAGTTTACCCAATTCGGACGAGAGCGAAACATTTGCGTCTTGCCGTTTTTGATTTTCATTATCTATAACAATAAGCATACAGAAGAGGGTTGCTTACCTATGGGAATGGCTGTGGTTAAAACCTTTGCAGGGCAGGGCGTGTCTGCACCAGAGGTAAGTGTAGAAATTCACCTGGCTAATGGCCTACCTGCTTTTCAACTGGTCGGCATGGCAGAAACCAGCGTAAAAGAAGCACGAGAGCGGGTACGCAGCGCTTTAATCAACAGTGGCTTTGAATTTCCCGCCAAACGAATAACGGTAAATTTAGCACCTGCAGATATTCCCAAATTCGGCGGGCGATTCGACCTTCCTATCGCCGTAGGCATTTTGGCCGCCTCGGGCTATATTTCAGATATCAGCTTATTAAATATCGCCTTTGTCGGCGAGCTTGCTTTGAATGGTGAAATCAAGCCCGTCAATGGCCTTATTCCAGTGGTAATGGCGGCCGCTAACGAAGATATTGCGCTGGTGTATCCAGGTGATAATGATGTTGAAGCCGCGCTGGTTTCCCATGCAACCCGCTTTCCCGCGTTTGACTTGCTTTCTGTTTATGAACACCTTACCGGCAATAAAAAGCTCGCAAAGGGTCAGCCTTTTACCTCACATTCACCGGGTACCTCTAATACCGGATGGGATGACATTATCGGCCAGGAACAGGCTAAACGGGCCCTAATTATTGCAGCTAGCGGGGCTCACAACCTATTGATGGTTGGCCCTCCTGGTACGGGAAAGAGCCTGCTCGCTAGCCGAATGCTGTCCCTATTGCCGGATATGAGCGAAGAAGAAGCGCTGGAAGTCGCCGCCATTCATTCGGTTAAAGGCGAAAAGCTGCATGCTGAACGATTTCTCACGCGCCACTTGCGCTCGCCACACCATACAAGTTCCGCCGTGGCATTAACTGGCGGCGGCTCTAACCCTGTACCGGGCGAAATATCGCTGGCCCATAACGGTATTTTATTTTTAGACGAACTTCCCGAATTTGGCCGCAAAGCGTTGGATGTACTGCGCGAACCACTTGAAACTGGCGACGTGCACTTGTCTAGAGCTTCAGGAAGTGCGACGTATCCGGCCAATTTTCAGTTGGTAGCAGCGATGAACCCAAGCCCCACAGGCGATATTGACGACAACCGGCTGACACCACAGCAACAGCTTAACTACTTAAACCGGTTATCGGGCCCGCTTCTTGACAGAATAGATATTCAAGTGGAAGTGCCTCGACTGCCTGATTATGACTTACCAGAGCGTGGTAATAGGCCAGATGACTCTCTGCACGCCACACGAGAACGGGTTATCGCAGCTAGGTATAAACAAGAACAACGTCAAGGAAAGCCAAACGGTGCGCTGCATGCTGGAGAACTGGCAGATATTTGCCTTCTTGATGAGGCTGATTTGCGCTTTCTTCAAGCTGCGGCGAAGCAACTCAATTTGTCTATGCGGGTATTCCATCGCACGTTAAAAGTCGCCAGAACTATTGCGGACCTTGAAGATGAAAAAGCGGTATCGCGAGCACATATTGCAGAGGCATTGGGCTATCGCGCGCTTGATAACCTTATTAAACAGTTAAGTACGAGCTAATTACGGTTACGCCATATTAAACGTTAAGCTGCATAAAAGCGTTAATAAGCGGCTCGTTTTGTTTATCTTGCAAGCAGCACAAGCCAAGGGCGTAGGGCTCTATATCTGCTACTGGAATTTGTGTTACTGCGTTGGCCATACTGGAGTGATCAAGTACCACTTTAGGTACAAAGCCTACACCGCATTCTAGTGCCACCATGCTTACGATAGCTTCGTTACCACCTACATACGCATATACGTTAGGGCGAATGCCATGTTCAGCAAACCAGTGGTAGGCAGTGCGGCGCGTAGGGCCCGTTTCAGGCATGATAACTTGGTGTTTGGTCCAATCTAACTGATTCAGCTGAGTCAATCGCCACTCTCGCGGGGCTATAAGTACCAAAGGCACATTGTCTAACGCGGTAAAATGTAAATCCGTGGGCATATCAGGCGTGTAGATAGCAATAGACAGGTCGCACTGTTTACCTTTTACTTTTTCAATCGCAAGAGCAGGGTCGCCTGTGATCAGGCGAATATCGACGCCTGGGTGCTGCTGCCTGAACTGCCTTAGCATAGCAGGCAAATGACTTTGACTGGCCGTCACCGAGCAAAATACGCTGAGTTCACCCTGTAGTGCGTCGTTATCTTCTTTTAAATCTACTTTTAATTGCTGCCATTCTTGCAATGCTTGTTTAGAAAACGACAGGAGCTTGTGGCCGCTATGGGTAAGCGCAACTTTGCGGTTATCACGTTTAAATAGGCTACAGCCCAACTCGTCTTCAAGGCGCTGTATCACACGGCTAAGGGTAGACGGTGATACATACATGGCCTCTGCAGTAACACCAAAATGTAGGCTAGTGGCCAAGTGGTTAAAGAGTTGAAGACTACGAAAATCCATGAACATTTCACTATTTGCAATATTATCTTGCAAATATATCATTTTCCAAAACAAAAGAAATCTTTTAGTCTCACTACCAAGTCGTCATAGACGAGGTCTGTCAACGCCAAGGTCGGTGTTTGATATTGACAAAAATGAATGTTGTTCGGAAATTTTTATGGCTAATTATTTCAACACCCTGTCACTTCGCCAGCAGTTAGACCAGCTTGGCCGCTGCCGTTTCATGGCACGCGATGAATTCGCTGACGGCTGTCAGTTCTTAAAAGGCAAGAAAATTGTCATTGTAGGCTGCGGCGCGCAGGGCCTTAACCAAGGCCTGAACATGCGTGACTCAGGGTTAGATGTTTCTTATGCGCTGCGTCAAGCGGCCATCGATGAGCAACGCGACTCTTACAAACGCGCTTCAAGCAATGGATTTACTGTTGGTACATATCAGCAGCTTATTCCAGAAGCTGATGTAGTTTACAACCTAACACCTGATAAGCAGCACGCAAGTGTGGTAGAGGCAGTAATGCCGCTTATGAAAAAAGGTGCAACGTTAGGTTATTCACACGGCTTCAACATCGTTGAAGAAGGCCAGCAAATTCGTAGCGATATCACAGTAATTATGTGTGCGCCGAAAAGTCCAGGCTCTGAAGTACGTGAAGAATATAAGCGTGGCTTTGGTGTACCAACACTAATTGCTGTGCACCCAGAAAACGACCCTGAAGGTAAAGGGTGGGAGCAGGCGAAAGCACTTGCTAGTGCTACCGGCGGTGACCGCGCAGGCGTACTTGAGTCATCATTTGTGGCTGAAGTTAAATCTGACCTTATGGGCGAGCAAACCATTTTATGTGGTATGCAACAAGTTGCAGCGGTACTTGCGTTCGAGAAAATGGTTGATGACGGCATTGACCCAGGCTACGCAGGTGCGCTTATTCAGTACGGTCTAGAAGCCATTACTGAAGCACTTAAGATTGGCGGCGTTACTAACATGATGGACCGTCTTTCAAATCCTGCAAAAGTAAAAGCGTTTGAGCTTTCTGAGCAGCTAACTGATTTACTTCGTCCGCTATTTGAAAAGCACCAAGACGACATCATCAGCGGTGAGTTCTCTCGCACCATGATGGAAGATTGGGCAAATGGCGATGCGAACCTACTTAAGTGGCGTGAAGAAACCGGTGAGACCGCGTTTGAAAACGCACCAGCTTACGAAGGTGAAATCAGCGAACAAGAATTCTTTGACCACGGCATCTTGCTAGTTGCCATGATCAAGTGTGGTGTTGAGGTTGCGTTCGACGTGATGGTTGAAGCTGGAATTCTGCCTGAGTCTGCGTACTACGAATCACTGCATGAAACACCGCTAATTTCTAACACAATCGCACGTAAGCGTTTGTATGAAATGAACGTGGTTATTTCAGACACAGCAGAATATGGAAACTATTTGTTTGCCAACGCAGCAATTCCGATTTTGCGTGAAAAATTTATGCCTACCATTGATACCAGCGTTATCGGTAAGGGTTTAGCGGCTACTTCAAATCAAGTAGAGAACAAACGCCTTGTTGAAATTAACGAAGCCATCCGTTCACACGGTGTGGAATCAGTAGGTAAGACTTTGCGTGGCTACATGACTGACATGAAAGCCATTGTAGTGTAAGACAGTTGTTAGGACAGTTTCTGTCGTTAGGTGCTTAACTAAGCCCTCTTGCCCGACCATTTTGGTCGGGCTTTTTTATGCCTGTCAATAACTGAGCGCTGCTCTTACCTATGCTTATACACACCACAATTGTACTGGCAAACCGCTATAACATATTCTAGACCGCACTTTCACGAACCCGTTCAGCAAAGCGAACTGATGCGTAAGCCAGCGCAAAAAAGATTAGAAAGCCCCAACCTATTGGCATCAAGTTCCCATCCAAAAAACTATCGACAACAAGCGCTACGGGAACCGAGAACAAGCTTGAAAAGCAGCCAATAATTGCGGCACCCAAACCTGCCATATCGCCTAGCGGCTGCATGGCCATTGCGTTTAAATTACCAAATAAAATACCCACAAAGAAAAAGCCAACAAACATAACAGCCACGGTAGGAATTAATGGCGGCAGACCATCGTAGGCAAACAGCAGCGCTAAATACACCACCGCAAAAGCGTTCACACCTTTAAGGGCAAATCGACAGAGCTTACGCATACCAAACCGCATGACCATTTTACCGTTAAAGTAAGAGGCAAGACCGATAGAAAAGGCAAGGGTAGCGAAGATATAGGGGAACCATTCACCTACATTGTAAAACACGGTAAATATGGTTTGTGACGCGCTTAAATACGCTAAAAACGCCCCAAAAATACAGCCCATGGCAAAGGTGTAACCCATCACTTCTGGGTGGGTCAGAATAAATTTTGATGATTTAACAAAGTGTGCCCGCGAGAACTTCCTACGCCTCGCCCGTGGCAGAGTTTCCCCCTGGCGAGAGAAGAACCAAATTCCAGCCATAGTAGCGACCACCAAAAATAAAGTGAATATATGGAACCAAGAGGTTAGTTCCATCACGGTTTGGCCGATAATCGGCGCCAACATGGGGACCAATATAAACACCATCATGATAAACGACATGACCTTTGCCATGGCATCACCCACGTATAAGTCACGAATAATGGCCATTGAAGCGATACGAGGACCAGAAACACCAAACGCTTGAATAACCCGCCCCACCAGCATGGTCTCTAAGTTGGTGGCCAGCATGCACACAAAGGTACCAAGGGCAAAAATACACAGGCCCACCAGAATAGTTAGACGACGGCCACGGCTATCCGAGAATGGACCAAAGAACATTTGTCCAAACGCCATACCTAAAAAGAACACGGTTACAATCAAATGAGTATGATGCGCCTCCTCGACATTTAGTGACTCACCAATTTGGATAAGTGCGGGCAGCATAGCATCTATGCTAAGCGCAACTAGCGATGTCATGGTCGCCATTAACGCAACAAATTCAACAAGGCCAAGGGCGGGCTTTTGCACAACTGCCGTATCTTCAGATACGCCATTAGATGTCTGGGGCATAAAGTCTCGAATATGAAATAGAATGAGGGAAATTAAAAAGGCGCGAAATAATCGCGCCTTAGCAAGTATACCTGAAACCTGGTCAAAAAGCCGTCAGTTTAAATTTGCTTGTCTCAAATACTGCCACGTTTAACGGGTATCATTCGACGGTAACACCAGCTTTCACCCCATTGTCCTTTGAAACAGGTTTTAAATACTGATCTAAAAACATATCCATTTCTTTGAAAAATAGGTGTCGGTTACGTTGGATAGACAGGTGATGATCGCCACTTTCAAGTTCTACATACTTAAAGACTTTGTCATAGTCTTCTAATTGGTCAGCCATGTAGCGGCTGTGAAGAGGCGGAACGATGCGATCTTCTTCGCCGTGCACGAGTAGAATAGGCGTCTTAATGCCTTCCGCATTGTAATAGGGCGAGCGCGCTTCCAAATCATCAAAATCATCGCCAATCTGATTTTTAACAAATTCATTATTGAGGAAGCGGCGAGAGTGAATGATGACATGTTTAAGTGAGCTTACACCTGCAAAACTTACGGCGCATTTAAATAAATCGGGGGTTTTGACCGTTGCCATCAACGCCGCATAACCGCCGTAACTTGCGCCAACAATACACATATTATCTTGTTCAGCATGCCCTTGTTTTACCATCCAGTTCGCGGCGTCCGTGATGTCGTCTTGCATAGCCAATCCCCAGCCTTTCATTTGGCTTTGTGCAAAACTATATCCATACCCCCTTGAGCCCCTAAAATTTGGTCTAAGGACCGCATAGCCTTTTGACGTGAAGTACGCAGTCCAATAGTCGAAGCCGCTGAAATCTCGTGCACCCGGACCGCCATGAGGGTGAATGATCGTTGGAAATGGGCCTTCGCCTTTTGGTAAGGTCAAGTATGCTTCAATCTTAACGCCATCCCTCGCCTCGTACTCTATAAGGGTATGCTCAGATAACTTTGTAGAATCTATTTGACTGTATTGCTGAAACAGCACGTCCAGTTTACCTTTTTTTCGATCGCCCAATAAATATACGCCAGGCAACACGTCAGACTCTGAATAAACGATATATCGCTGCTCATCGTCGCTAAAACTCACCAAGGTATTGTCGTAATCGGGTAGCCCTTTATCAATACCATTTTGTAAGCCAACATAGCGCTCATCCCAATAAAAACGGCCGTCATGTCGCACACCGATAGCATCTCGCGTAACAGGTGAGTAAATAAGGCCACCGTCTACATCATACCCGTCATCGGCAAACACCTCTGTTCGCTCATTAGTTTTAAGATTTAACGTATACAATGCGCGATAGTCGTCTTTATAGCCTTTGAAATAGAGTATATTGGGGTCTTTCGCAAAGCCCACAGGGTACTCACCTTTTTCGGTCATGGCGTTATAGGCAAATAAGGTTCGCCAATCGTCTCCCTCTTTTAAGAAAACTTCACGTTCGCCAGTATCATAGTCAAGTGAAATACCAATACGTACGTTACTTTGTTGATCTGTAAGCCAGTCTCTAATGCGCTTTTTTCCGCGAATAATGCGACTTACACTACCGTTATTAACGTTAACTTTATATACAGAAGGCAACCCTAATACCTCAGCATCTAATGCGATTAATACATGGTCTGGGTCATCCGGCAGCCAGTCGATAACGTCATCATGGAACTGTGGAATGTGAGTTGGATTTCCAGCGCGGCGCTTTATTCGTTCCCATTCAACCATATTGAATGCGCCACCCTCGCCGTCGAATTTTATACTTAGTAAGCGAGTGTCGTGCACTTTTGTCGTGCCGCGTCGGGTTTCATAGCGAGCGCTGACCACTAGGCGTTCATTATTCACCCAGTTGTACCAATTTATTTTAACTCGCTCATTGTCAGAGCGAAGCAAGTAATGCTTCTCCCCCTTTTCTAAATCAAAGGTCGCAAGCATGGCAAACGCTTCTTCTTGCTCAACATTCTGCACAAACGCGATTTTTGTACCATCAGGCGAAAGTGACGGCGTCCAGTATGTGGGCAAGGAACTAAAAGCTTCGTATGCAGATTCGCCCTCGCTAGGCTCTGCGCCTATTAAGGACAAAGGCAAAGCAAGCAAAATGGCGGCAAAAAGTGAGATAGATAACTGCGTCTTCTTGTAAGACATAACATTCCCTTGTTGTTTTTTATTTTTATTGGAACTTAGTTCAAAGGTTAGCTTCGAACTAAGGTAAAACGCGAGTATACAAATTTAGCGAAGAATGTACAAAAAACGTGCTTCATTACGTTCATGCATTGGATGTGACCGTAATTATTTGATCTCTCGTCGTACTTTGGGGATACAAATTGCAATTGTGATACTATTAATCGCGTACATTACACGGACTTTACCATTTAGCGGTATGCGTCTTAGCCTAGCGTTACCTTAAGGATTTAGCCTTTTCATGCCTTCAATTTGGAGCAGGCTTGCCAATTTGCAAGACCAACCTTTCCGACAATTTATAACGGGAATGCACAAATCTATTTCTTTTTCGGTATATGGATTTGTGTGTATTTTCACGTGCTTTATGTTGCCGGTGGCTTATGCTCAAGAGCCGATTTCCTATAACATACAAGGCGTAGAAAACGATAAGCTGCGCAACAATATTCAGCTTCATCTAAATAACCTAGATGTAGAAAAGGCGCTACTTACCGACCCTTATTGGCAAGACGAAGTGGGTGAAACCGTTGCGACGGCAGTTCAACCCTATGGATATTACAATAGTGAAACGAAAGTCGTTATAGAGAAAGATGACAAGGTCTCGGTAAAGATTACGTTAAATGCACCTTTGACTATCAACAAAGTGACCCGTGAGATAATTGGCGCTGGCCGTGAAGACAAAGCTTTTAGAGATCGCTTTAATTCACTAAAGCTCAAAGAGGGCGATGTACTCAATCAAACTATTTATGAGTCGTTCAAGTCCTCCATGTTCAATTATGCTCTCTCAAACGGGTATTTTGACTTCCACTGGCAAGCTACTCGACTGGATTTGGTTCGTGATGAAAAACAAGCCAACGTTTTGTTGATAGCGCAAAGTGGCCCTCAATATCAATTTGGCGAGCTTAAGTTTGTTGGTGAAGACAAAGCAAAAGCGATTATCGCGCGCCTCAAACCATTTGAATCAGGAGACGCTTACTCGTCTGCTATTCTGTCTGATTTTAATCGTCGTTTAAATCAGTCGGGATATTTTAATCGGGTTATCGCCAGACCTGTGGTGAGTGAAGCCGATGGCTTACTTGTGCCGGTTGAAGTATCGCTTCAACACAGGCCTACCGACTCTTTTAATGTCTCCCTTGGTGCGGCCACAGATACTGGCCCAAGAGTTCGCCTTGGCTGGGAGCGCCCATGGGTAAACAGTAAAGGGCACTCAATTTCATCTGATATATTTATCTCAGAGCCCGAGCAGTCTGTTACTGCAGACTATCGCATTCCCATGAAAAATATCACTCGTGATTACGCCAGTATCGAAGCGGGTTATCAGTTTATTGAGTACAGCAACACTTCTTTTGAAAGTGAAACCCTTTCATTATCTGCACATCGCTACTGGCAGAAAAACGATTCACCATGGCAGCATGATGGCTCTGTAACGTACTTAAGAGAAACTTACGACCAAGGTGAGCTTAATACCAACACCACTTCACTTGTCTTGCCGGGCTACTCGTTAACTTATCGCGAAAAAGACAGCGATCTTAACATCAGCAACGGGAGCTATATTCAGATGTTGGCGCAAGTTGGCAGAGAAGGCTATGGCTCAGATATTAATTATGCAAAAGCTCTCGTCGAAGCTATCTTCATCCGAACATACAGTGACAAACATAGAATTACGTTACGCGGAGAACTTGGGGCAATTAAGACAAACTCTTTCAGTGAAGTTCCTACCTCGCTGCGCTTTTACGCGGGAGGTGACCAAAGCGTTAGAGGTTTTGCATTCCGTGACATATCGCCTAAAGAAGAGCTTATTAACCCAGAATCTGGCGAGCTTAGTAAGGAATCAATCGGCGGCAAATACCTAATGACATCGAGTATAGAGTATGCATATACCGTAGCCGATAATTGGCGAATAGCGGCGTTTTTAGACGTGGGAACGGCTGCAAATGACATAAGTGACTCTCTTGCTTATGGTATAGGGCCTGGCGTTCATTGGCTTTCGCCTATAGGTGCAGTTCGAATTTATGTTGCTTGGGGGCGATCACCAGAAGAAAATGACTGGCGCGTGCATATTATGTTAGGGCCTGAGCTATGAGAAAACGTACGCTCTCTACTATTTTACTCTCTCCCGTTTTTTTATTAGTGGCCATATATGCTCTGCTGATTAGCCCATTAGGTGGCCCAACGGTTAAGCTGCTGGCAAATACGTTCGTTGATAATTTATCTATAGACGCAATAGACGGCGGGTTTGCAGATACCCTTGAAGTTCATCACCTTAAATGGGAGAACCCTCAGTGGAAAGTTGAGGCGCAATACGCCTTTATCGACATTACCTGGCGCTGTTTATTTGAACCTAGGGTTTGCTTAAATGAATTAACACTCGAAAATGCGACGCTAACTCAGCGTTCAAGCGCACCCGCAGACGAAAACGAAACATCGCCTAACGATAAACTTGAATTGCCGTTACCCATTGATATTGGATACTTAGCGCTTTCAAATATCAAACTTGCCTTGCTTACCACCACAATTGAGATTGACGAGTTAGAGCTGGTTGATTTTGAAGGAAATAAAGCGCTTGTACTAGATAGCCTAGCCACTAAGGGCATTCGTATAGCTTTATTAGCGAAGGATACAGAGGGGGGCGCGTCAACTGCTTCTGCCAACAATACACAGCAATCTGCCCCTAAGACAGCGTCTCAAAGCCCTGCTCCCAAAACCGGAAAAGCAGAAGAAGATGCAGCGAATACTGATAGCGCATTGCCCACGTCTTACTCTTTAAATTACGAGGTACCTGAACTACCAACCATCGCTACGCCTATTCCGCTTTCGCTAGGTACGCTGCTTGTAGAAGACCTGCAGATCATTCAGGGAGACAGCCAACAGCAAATTTCACTCATATCACTGCTAGAAACCCACTTCAAAGAAAGCAACGTTGCCATTGATGAAATAGCCGTGATACACAGCCAAGGTGAAGTGAAGGGAAAGATGAGCGCCACACTTGACGGTAACTACCCACTAGATGTTGTTGTAGATGCGAAGACGAAGGTAAATGATACACCACAAAAAGTGAAACTAGCAGCCTCTGGTGCGCTAGATAACTTAACACTGTCAGTCTCTTCCGAAGGAGCGATAACGGCAAATGCTAATTTAATAGCCAATATGTTAGATAGCAATCTGCCCATAGAATTCACCGCAAACTGGCCAGAGCAAGCCATACCCCCAGTGGAAAATGCCTCATTGAAAGAGGGTCAACTAACCCTTACTGGCACAATGGGCGACTATGCGCTAAAAGGCAATGGCGCGGCAAGTTTACCCGACATTGGGGATGTTCCGGTGTTTGTGGATGTGGTGCTTAAAAAGAACAATATTTATGTTAACCAAGCCAACGTGAAAGCATTAGAAGGCAGCTTAACCAATACAGGCACCCTGTATTTAAATGAAAGTATTGCTTGGGAAGGCAAAACAACGCTAAAGAATGTGTCGGGTCGACAGTTCAGCACCTATGCTCCTGAAAAGCTGAACGGCGCAATCGACAGTATTTTGCAATACTCCGAGCGCGGCGGCCTGCACATGAGCTTAAGAGATTTGAATATCTCTGGTGTCCTGCAAGGTAGACCACTTAAAGTGAAAGGCAATGCAGTATATGCAGGTCCCAGTGATTTGTTTGTCACAAATATCAATATTGTTCAAGAAGACGAACTGGAAAAAAATGCCATTCGTGCAATTGCTCAGGTACTTAATAAACGGCACTTAAATGCTGATATCGCAATTAACGTAAATGCCATTGATAGCCTTTACCCCGACGTTTCTGGTGCAATTAATGGCAATATAAAGGCGACGGGCCCTTGGCAAAACCCACGCGCAAACGGCACGCTAGCCCTTTCAAATGTGACCGTATCGCCGAATATCAATGCTTCGGCTGCACAACAAGGGCCGTTAAATGGCGACATAACTATTGACGGAACCTATTCCGACCACAAGGCCGACATTGACCTTGCGGTACCAAACAATCATATAGCGCTTTCACTCAAAGGTGCATGGTCGAACAACCATTGGGTGGCTGAAATTAGCGATACGGCGTTAAAACTTGCGAATATGCAGTGGACATTATCAAGCCCATTTAGCGTTGATATCGGCACCGCACCGACAACAGCAAAGATTGGACAGCACTGCTGGACGTCGCGGAAGGAAGGCGAACTGTGTATTTCAAACATAAACTATCAAGAAGATAAAGCCAGCTGGGATGTAACAGCAACCGCACTACCGCTAGGATTATGGGCAAATGAGTTAGCGCCTACCGTCGTTTCAAGTCCGTCGGAAGCAACACTGACGGTTAAAACTAAAGGCAGCTACTCCGCTAAAGACCCTATCGATGCAACTTTTACCGCTTCAATGACCTCTGCAGCTTGGCAATTAGGGGAAACGAGGCCTCTTTCGCTCACCATCAACTCCATTGAAACCAAAGGAAATATTAAGCAAGGTCAGCTTGAGTCCACGTCTCTTATCTCTAGCCAAGATATTGGTGATGGTACGCTTTCACTAAATACGCGCCCTTTTGACGAGCGAATCCCCCTTGATGGTAAGCTGGTGATGGAGGGGCTAAATGTAGCGCCTTTTAAGCCAGTTTCCCCTGCAATCAGAACCCTTACAGGTTTGCTCAACGGCAATATTACGCTCAGTGGATATATTGACGACCCTGCGTTAAACGGTGAGCTTACGGTTTCAAACGGTGCGATTGATATTCAAGATACGCCGGTTTCTTTGGCAGATTGGAACCAAAAAGTGACGCTAAATAACCAAACCGCCACGCTAGATGGCACCTTTGTATTAGGTGGGGGTGAAGGTGCACTAACCGGTGAGCTAGATTGGTCTTCCGAGCCCAGCGCTAACTTCAATCTAAAAGGTAATAGCTTCGAAATCAGGCAACCTAATGTGCGACTAAGAGTGTCACCTGATATTGATATTGCCGCTACCCAAGAGCGAGTGGATGTAACAGGTGAAGTAAATATTCCATGGGCGAGAATTGAAATAGAGTCATTGCCTGAAAGTGCAGTTTCGCCGTCAAAAGACGTTCACTTGCGTGGAGAACCAGAAAGAGAAGAGCCGTTAGATATTGTTCACGCCTCGGTTATGGTGAATATCGACAAGAACAAAACCGAAGAGGTAAAGCTTGAAGCCTTTGGGTTAACAGCAAGCTTATTCGGTGGAATTAAAGTCAATACGCAGCCAGCTTTAGTTGGCTATGGTGACTTACAGATCATTAATGGCCGCTACAATGCTTACGGTCAACAGTTAATAATCCAAACCGGTGAGGTACAGTTTAACGGCCCTATCGACCAACCTTTGTTGCTGGTGGAAGCCATTCGCGACCCAGCTAAAACCGATGACGACGTAATTGCAGGTATACGCATAGATGGAGCAGCCGACTCACCCAGCATTAACTTATTTTCTGAACCCGCGATGGATCAACAAGGTGTGTTGTCTTACTTATTAACAGGCTCAGGCCCCAATGCTTCGGGTTCATCCGACCCCAACTATGCAGCATTACTTTTAGGGTTTGGTCTGTCAAACACCAAAACCTTAACGGGGCAAGTAGGCAGTGCACTTGGCATTGATGACTTCAGCTTAAGTACTAACGAAGACTTGCTGTCGGTAAGAGGCCAGATAAATAAACGACTATCAGTAGAATACAATGTAAATGTGGGTTTGCGAGATAATGATGCTAATAGCTCCTTAAGGCGCAGACAGCTGCCTCCAGACTTAGCGATGCAGTACCAACTCTTACCAAGTCTTTATTTAGAGGCCATTCAAACTACATTTGAGAACGAGTCTGAATTTGCTTTAGACCTCTACTATGAGTTTTTCTTAGGCGATAATAGAACCCGTAAAGATGAAGACGACGGTGAAGCTGACGAAAAGAGTGAGAGCGCGGAACAAAATGAAGCGGTGAGCACAGAGTCTGACAACTAGACGCTCTTAACTATCTCCTTGTTTGCAACACCTGTTTCTCACAAAGTGCCACTTCTACAGCAGCGTTTAACGCCGCTGCGCCATACTTTTCAGCGTTTCGAATTGACGTTCAAAGCGCTTCTGTCTTTTGTGTGCCCACACATACCATATCAACATTAGAGTACTCATTGACGTGATGATGATGACCATCCTCATTATTTTTTCTTGAGTTAGATCTCCGTAAAAATAACGCTCTAACAGAAAGCCATATCCAAACAGTACTGCGGTCCATGCTGAATGCTTAGTAATAAAAGCAATTTTCACATTATTCTTAATTTGCTTTGTTAACTGCATGAGGTGATCAGCGGTTTGGCTATCTTTTGAAAACGCTGCCACTCGCCTTAGCCATAGTTGGTAGATCAGTAAGGGTAGGGCGGCCAGTAGCATAAAAATAAAGATTGAATGTGCGACAAAAGTGAATTTTTCCCATGTATCAACCAAGACGTAAATTGCTGGGATAAACGCTAACGAGTCGACCACCATATACCAACGCTGCTTTATCCTCTCACTCTTAAGATTGGCTTTTACTTCATCTAAATTAATAGTGGTAACAGGTTGAGCTTGCCATAGCGCAGATAATGCATCGTTTGGCTCATTTTTAACGGCTTCTGAGGGTATATTCAGTTTTTCATTATCTGAATTATGCATGCGGTTGCTCCTGCATGATACTGTGTTTGGCGCGTTTTAATATCACCCCAACATGGTTTTTAGTCAGGCCACATACGTCTGCAATTTCATCGTAACTTAAACCCTCAAGAGAGAGGGTAAGCACTTGTCGTGGCTGCAGAGGTAGCGCCCGTACTGCGCGCAGTAAGCGCTCAAGTGACTGGTGTTGACTGGACACTTCTTCTGGTGAATTGGTCTCACTCAAAAATCCATCAGACCCCATGTTATCGTGGTCATACTGGTGTGTATCTAGGCGCTTCACTTGGCTTGCTACGTGAGTCACTGCGCGGTTGTGGGCTATTTTCAAAATATAAGTTTTCACGCTGCTGTCGCCTTTAAAGCGAGACAATCCCTGCCAAACGGCAATAGCGATCTCTTGTAATAATTCTTGCTGCATTGCCTCGTTGGCTTCATAGCTGTTGGCTACGCGGCTAAGTAACGCCCCGTATCGCGCAAAAACATCCTCAAACTCCTGCACCAACGTTACATCCCTAATCGCAAAAATTGTTGTTATTTTATTATGTTACTTCTATCAGTCTGCCCAAACCCGTTTTTATTACAAACTTTTTCTTAAACGCTGTAATTTTTTTGAACAGCGTCTGACTACTTAAAATAGAAGTGGAAACTGAACATGCATAAACGCGCTTTTTGATGCTACAGCCCAAAAAGCTCACCAACTGTAGTAGCAAATTTTAAAAATCTTTAAATTTGGATGAGGAAAACATTATGTCTACGCTAAGTTTAGTATTGTTAATTGGCAGCATCACGTCGCTTGTGCTTTTGGCAAGCTACCTAGACGCAAAATTTCAGTGGCGGTTAAACGATTGGATGAACGGCGAGTGCAGCAACCCGTTTGTCAAAAGCGTGACCGATAAACAGCAGCAGCGTTTAGAAGAGAAAGATGCACAAATTACCGCTTTGATGGCGCGTATTGAAACCCTAGAAACTATTGTTACTGAGCCAGCTTATGAGCTAAACAAGAAAATCAACGCGCTCAAATAAAAGGTTATATCGAGGTCTGTGGTTCCTTGTTTTACAGGCTCTAGCTCGACACCGGTGGGCGGCGCATAAAGCGGGGCACTTTTCCCATAGCAATGGCGTTACCCACCAGTACAATAATAACGCCAATCACAGATAACACGCTCCAAGTATAGCCTTCAAAAAAGGTAGAAATAACCAGCGCAACCATAGGGTATACCAGCACAACGTAGGCAGCCTTGTCAGCGCCCATTTGTTTTAAAAGCTTCATATACGCCCCAAACGCGAATACTGAGCCAAAGACCGCTAAGTACAACAGTGATAAATAAAAGGCGGTATCGGTTGGAATAATTAGCTCACCAGGCATCGCCAAAGAAGTGATAAAGAGCAGCACCATGGCATAACTCATTGCATAGAAGTTCATTTGGATCACGGGCGTGCCCGAAGTCAAAATACGTTCTGAAATGACATTGCCCGTTGAAGCGCAGAAAAAACTCACAAACGCTATGGCAAGACCAGTAGCAAGAGCAGCATCCATCGTTACCTTGGAAAACTCGGGTACAAACAAGCATATAATGCCTGCTAGACCAAACGTTGCGCCAATAACTACTTCTTTTCTAATAGGCTCTTTTAACCACCAGCGACGAAGCACCACGTTAATATAAATAATGCAGGAGCTCATCAACGCCAACAGCGCGCTGATAATGTGTGCCTGTGCCATATACAGCAAGGTGTAGTTTAAACTGTATAGAAAAAGCCCCACCGCGGCCATTTTCACATGAACATGTAACGGCAGCTTAAGCGGCAAACGCCTAATAACACAGTAAATTCCTAAACAGGCCGACGCCAAAAGATAGCGCAGTGCTATAGCAAAAGTTTCAGAGGTGTGCCCTATTTGATACGTGATCGCTATCCAGGTCGAACCCCAAATTAAGCAGCATAATGCAAATAAGGTCGCGTTATTCATAGCTGCGTTTTTACCCCAAAAAATCGGCTAGATGAGCAATGGCTCTGTCGAGCAACGTTTGCCTAGCGCCATTGCCAATCCACGCATTATGTGGCGTCACCAGCAAATTAGGTAACGCCTCTTTAAGCAATATATGATCAACAGGCGGAGGCTCCACACTTAGCACATCTAGGCCCGCGCCACCAATATGGTTGTTTTTAAGCGCATGATAAAGCGCTTCTTCATCAATAAGCCCGCCGCGGGCCGTATTAATAAGGAAGGCCGTTGGCTTCATTAGCGATAACATATCGGCATCAATGAGTTTATCGGTATCTTCCGTCAGCGGACAGTGAAGGCTTATCACGTCAGCGTGGGGTAAAAGAGAAACTAGGCTAGGCCGAGGATCGTCTTTTTTGCCGGGACGAGCAGCAATACTCACTTTCATACCCATAGCTTTGAACAATGCTTCTACACGCTTACCAAGCTCGCCGTGGCCTACAATCACCGCGTGCTTACCCGCAAGTTCTATCACAGGATGGTTCAACAAACAGAAATGAGATGAAGCGGACCACGCCTGCTTGCGCACATCTTGCTGGTAAGCCACAAAGTTTGTGGCCAAATTGAGCGCTAAGGTTAACGTGTGCTGGGCTACACTGTCGGTGCCGTAACCTTCTACGTTTTGCACGGTAATACCAGCGTGTTGGCAATAATCATGATCGATATTATTCATGCCGGTGGCTGTCACACCGATATATCGAAGCTGTTTCGCCTGCCGGAGATCATCTGCTCGTAACACGACCTTATTGACCAGCACAGCATCGACACTCTGAATACGCTTACTCACATCTTTCATTTGAGTCTGATGATAAAGGGTAACATCGGCATTAAGGTTGTCGAGCGCACTTGTATCGAGGCTAGACAAATCCATAGTTTCGGCATCAAGAAAGACAACTTTTTTAACCATTACAGCGCTACCTACATGACTTCAACGATGGATTCGAGGGCGGCTTTAATACTCACTGGAATAGGGATAGCTTTGTCAGATTTTCGGTCCACAAACACATGCACAAATTGGCCGTGTGCTACCCTGCGTTTGTTGTCTCCTGCATAAACAGACAAACCGTATGTCACTGAACTTCTGCCAATTTTTATAACGCGCAGCCCCACAAAAATATCCTCTGGATACGCTGCCGGCGCGATGTACTGACATTGACTGCTCACCACATAGGCCACTGTTTGCCCGTTGTGAATATCTAACCCACCTTCCTCAATTAAAAAGCGGTTTACTGCGGTATCAAAGAAGCCGTAATACACAACGTTATTGATATGTCCGTAAGCGTCATTGTCTTGCCATCGCGTAGCTATCGTGACTTTGTAAGGGTAGTCTGCGAGTGTTGGTGTAATATCAGTCATGATTATCCCTTTGCGTTGTGCGTTTTCGCGGTTTCATTGGTATTGAGATTTGAAGGTTCATGGCACTTTATGCGTGTTACAGAACCATACTGCTGGGCACTCTACACAAGCGCCGTTATTCAAGCAGGTTAATACAGCACCATGTCGTCGCGATGAATAGCGACATCACTCGTTTCATAACCTAACACACTGGCGATATCTTTCGACTTTTTCCCTTTTATAAAGGTTAAGTCTTTTGCGTTATACAAGCAAAGTCCCTTGGCGATGATTACGCCTTCGCACATCACCTCTACCGCATCACCTTGTTCAAAGTGCCCCGTCACATTGATAATGCCGGAAGGTAATAAAGACGCCCCCTTAGCTACCAAAGCTTGCTTCGCGCCATTATCGACTTCAATTTGTCCCGCTGTTTTTAGCGTATGGGTAAGCCATAAACGACGAGCGCTTGCCGGTGAACTACTTGCAGTGAAAAGCGTACCAGGTACTTTACCTTCAAGCAGCGCGTCAAAGGTTTCCCCTTTTCTACCATTTACAATAAGGGTTTGAATACCGCTACTGGTACACTTCTCTGCCGCCTCGATTTTCGTACGCATACCGCCTGTACCCACCGAAGTGCCAGCACCACCTGCAAGACGATAAATTGTACTGTCTATTTTATCTACCTGAGGAATTAGTGTCGCAGTTGGGTCTTTTCTTGGGTCTGCGGTAAATAAGCCGTCGATGTCTGAGCAGATAATTAAGGTGTCAGCTTGGGCTACCAATGCTGTGTAGGCACCCAAGTTGTCGTTATCCCCCACCTTAAGTTCGTTCACCGCTACGGTGTCGTTTTCATTCACAATGGGTAACGCATTGTGATTCAAAATTTCGCGCAAGGTATTTTTGATATTTACATAGCGCGTTCTATCTCTTAAGTCATCAGCCGTTAGCAATACTTGCGCGCAGGGGAAATCGAAAAATCGCTGCCAGTTTGCCATCATCAAGTTCTGACCTATGGCTGCCATGGCCTGTTTCTCTGCAATAGATGCATTGTGACGAACCTTCACTTTACTTCTGCCAGCCGCGACGCTTCCAGATGAAACCAGAATAACGTCTTTTCCAGCTTCACGGCTGGCGGTAATAAACCGAGCGAGAGACAGTAAATAACGACCACTGCATTCATTACCTTCTGGCGCAATGAGCGCGCTGCCTACTTTTATAACGGCACGTTGCCAACTAAAACGGTTCATAAAGGGGGGAAGAAAAAAGAAAACAAGGCATTAAGAATACGACAGTTAAAGCGGGAAACAAAACGTTCTATTACAGTTTTTTTGCGTTAAAACATGGTTAGTTTACGGTCAAAAAATTGGATTGTGCCGTGCATACTTATATACTTAAATGCGTTATTTTATAACAATTCTAACTTACAAGTTGCAAGGAAACTGCATGAGCACCGCAAAACGACACTTTTTCTGGCTAGCGCCAGTTTTGTCTATGCTGATTTCTCTTCCGAGTGCCGCCGCTATAAAACAAACTAAAGGCGATTTCGAAGACAAATTCCGTCAGCTAGACGAAGTTCTACCTACTCCGAACGTTTACCGCAACGCGGCAGGTGAGCCAGGCCATCAATACTGGCAACAGCAAGTAGATTACGATATTGACGTAAAACTACTTGAAGACAAGCGCCGTATTGAAGCAAGCGAAACCATTACTTACCACAACAACTCGCCAGACACGCTCAAGTATTTGTGGATCCAGCTTGACCAAAACAAATTCCGCGACGATTCGATGTCGGCGCTTACTACCACGTTTGGCGGTATCGGTAACCGTGGGCCGGGTACGCAAGCTGCTAGCGGCGATGCGCCAGCTAAGCTAAGCATGGGTGCATTGCGCCGTCAGCAGTTTGTTGACGACAACGAGCTGGGCTATACCATTTCTCGTGTTGAAGACAAAGCGGGCAATGACTTACGTCACACAGTAGTTGGCACCTTAATGCGTGTTGACTTGGCTCAACCGTTGAAGCCAGGCAGCAAAGTTACGTTCGATATCGATTTTGCGTTTAACATTGTAGAAGAAGACGCTGTTTCAGCTCGTGCAGGTTACGAGCACTTCCCAGATGACGAGCGCGAGGGTGGCAACGACATCTTCTTGCTAGCCCAGTGGTTCCCACGCCTAGCTGCCTACACTGACTACGAAGCTTGGACCAATAAAGAGTTCATTGGCCGTGGTGAATTCACGCTAGAATTTGGTAACTACGAGGTAGATATTACTGTACCTGCGGATCACATCGTATCTTCAACGGGCGTACTTCAAAACCCAAAAGATGTGCTGACTAAAACACAGCGTGACCGTCTGAAAAAGGCCGAGACCGCTGACCGCATCGTATTCATTGTTTCCCCTGAAGAAGCCATTGAAAACGAAAAAGAGGGTACGACTAAGCTTAAAACTTGGACCTTTAAAGCAGACAACGTACGTGACTTTGCATGGGCGTCATCACGTAAGTTCGCGTGGGATGCACGCGGTTACCAACAAGGTGGTGACACTCAGCCATTAGTTATGGCAATGTCTTTCTACCCGAAAGAAGGTGGCGAGCTGTGGCAGAAGTATTCAACGGAATCCATCATCCACACCATGGATGTTTACAGCCGCTTCAGCTTCGATTACCCATACCCTGTTGCTCAGTCTGTAAATGGCCCGGTTGGCGGCATGGAATATCCCATGATCACCTTCAACGGCCCGCGTACAGAACTTCGTGACGATGGTTCACGCACTTATTCCCTTGCTGAAAAACGCTTCCTTATTGGCGTAGTTATTCACGAAGTAGGGCATATCTATTTCCCTATGACGGTAAACTCTGACGAGCGTCAGTGGACATGGATGGATGAAGGCCTTAACAGCTTCCTAGACGGCGTTGCTGGCCGCGAGTGGGACCCAACGATTCCATGGGGCGTTGAGCCGCGTGATATCACAGGCTACATGAAGTCTCAGACACAGGTGCCAATTATGACCCAGTCTGATTCAGTACTTCGCCTTGGCCCAAATGCCTACACTAAGCCAGCGGTAGCACTTAACATTCTTCGTGAAACTATTCTTGGCCGCGAGCTTTTCGACTTCGCGTTTAAAGAATACGCGCAGCGTTGGATGTTTAAACGCCCAACTCCGTCTGATTTCTTCCGCACCATGGAAGAAGCATCAGGCGTAGATCTAGACTGGTTCTGGCGCGGTTGGTTTTACACCACAGACCACGTAGACATTAGCCTAGACAGCGTATACAAGCTGCGTTTAGACACTGAAGACCCAGATATTGACTTTGCTCGCGAACGCGAAGCGGAAATGGAAAAACCAAAATCACTTACCGATATTCGCAACAAAGAAGAAGGTAAAAAGCTTTGGGTAGACCGCTTCGAAGATATCAGTGACTTCTACGACGAAAACGACCGCTATACCGTAACTAACAAAGAGCGTAACAAGTACAAGAAATTCTTAAAAGATCTTGAGCCTTGGGAGCGTAAAGCGTTCGAGCGTGCGGTGAAAGAAGATAAAAACTACTACGTGCTAGATTTCAGCAACAAGGGTGGTTTGGTGATGCCGATTATTCTTGAGCTAACCTTTGAAGACGGCACGAAAGAAGAAATGCGTATTCCAGCAGAAATCTGGCGTCGTACGCCTAAAGCGGTAAGCAAACTTATTGTTACCGACAAAGACAAAGAGTTGGTAAGCGTAACCGTTGATCCGCACTGGGAAACAGCAGACGTAGATGTGGAAAATAACCACTACCCACGTCGTATCATTCCTTCGCGTATTGAAGCGTATAAAAATAAACCGCGTAACACTTACGAGTACCGCGACCTTATGCACGACTCAAAGACCGAGCTAAAAACCGATGACGAGGACAAAGATGACGAGTAAGTTGTCTTTGACCCGTTTGCAGCAGAGCGCTAATGCTCTGCTCGCAAGCGTAAGTGCATTCGCTATCATGGCTGCACTATTTGTTAGCGCTGTTTCATACAGCAACGTCGCTCACGCACATCAAATAAAAGCTGCAATTACGACAGTACTGTTTAATCCCAGAACAGAAAATATTGAAGTGATGCACCGCTTTAATTTGCATGATGCTGAACATGCGGTTAAGGCGTTGTTTGATAAACATGCGGATATTATGGATGACGTGGACACCCAGCAACAATTTGCTGATTACGTTGCCCATCACTTCGCAATTTTAAATGCAGCGGGCGAGCCGTTAAAGCTTGCTGATGTGGGCTTTGAAGTTGAAGGTAAGCACTTTTGGGTTTATCAAGAAACCGCTGAACCGCCGGTACTTGAAGGCATTAAAATTCGCCACGATGCATTACGCGATTTGTGGCCGAAGCAAGTGAATACATTGAATGTAGAAGGCAAGGGGGATATTAAAACCCTGACTTTTGCTGATAGCGTAAACTTGCTAGAAGTAAGCTTCAAAAGCCAGACTAGCGACCATCACTGATACCTAGCAGTATTAAATTATAAAAGGTCCACCCGCTTTCACTGTTGTATAACTATGAACGCAGGTGGGCTTTTTTTGTTTGCAGTTTTAACCATTACCCCTGTGTTTTATCTATACTCATTCGTTTAATTTGAGTGCTAAATAGAAGCCAAAACCATGGCCACTACTTTCCATGTGAGACCGAAGTCTTATAGTGGTTTTTGCAATCATGCTCTATCTTGGATGTGGATAAAAATATTACTGAAAACCAGTTAATGAGGTAAATCATGACCAATAGCACTGCAACAACGTTGCCTTCACAGGTCAAGAAAACCCAATCAAGAAGCGAGCGCAGTGAGCGAAAAATGCGGTCCGTAAATGCGGCACTGCGTGCCGAGCAAGCGCAAGACGCTAAGCAGTCACAAGATGCTAATGGTTCAATGAATACACAAAGCAACGCATTTGCGGATAATAAAAACGTAATGTGGGTGTTACTCAGTGGCGCTATGGCTCTGACTTTTGTCGTCATGCTATTTTTGCCAGATACCGGTATGGGCGGCGGCCTTATATCCACCTATGCGGCAATGCTATGGTGTGGTTTCTTTGGCGCATCGCTTTGGCGATACAGAGCGGCAAATGGCTGGGCCGGTTTCGCTTATGGAAGCGTAGTTGGCTTAATTATTCAGTTCATTTCTCAAATCATCTAGGGCATGGTGACCATTGCTTCCTTTTTTCGCAGTGGTTGCTTTACGCACCAACAGCAAACAAATAGCTCTCGGGATATAACAACGCGTGCTGACGATAAGGTGAATCATACTTAATTATCACCGGTTTACACGATCCAGAATGCTAATCTTTGAGTATTAATACTGTAATACCAATCCGCATAGAGTCATGCATGTTCTTGTCTCGCCTCTTAACCAAACCAGAGTGAGTTTATGGCAGAGAAACCTGATTCTGTTGACAGTCCAGCACCACGCCCTAGCAAAGCTATCCCTTCGTCGCGACTCTCTCGCATCGGTCGTTTAGGCGCTTTGGCCGGGAAAATAGCAGGGAACGTTGTAAGTCAAGGTGCGGGTCAACTACTGCGGGGGGAGAAGCCTGCACTGTCTTCGCTACTCCTTACGCCTAAGAACATTTCAAACATTGCAGACCAGCTTGCTAGTATGCGTGGAGCGGCCATGAAACTTGGCCAACTAATATCAATGGATGCCGGTGATTTTTTACCTGGAGAGCTCGCTGTTATTCTAGGTAGATTGCGAGAAGACGCCGACCCCATGCCTAAAGATCAGTTGATAGAAACATTGAGCAAAGCATGGGGTGAAAAATGGCAAGACGATTTACTCTATTTCTCATTCGCGCCCATTGCTGCCGCGTCTATTGGTCAGGTTCACAAAGTGATTACCATGGACGGCACAATGTTAGCGGTTAAGGTACAATATCCCGGCGTTAGAAAGAGTATTGATAGTGATGTTGACAATGTTGCTTCCCTTATAAAACTAACGGGATTAGTGCCTAAATCCCTTGATATAGGCCCGTTGCTCGAAGACGCTAAAAAGCAACTTCATCAAGAAGCGGATTATGAGCGCGAAGCCCAAATGCTAGACCGTTATCGTAGACTGGTTCAAGAGCATAACGCTAATTTGCAGCTTGGTTCAGCCTTTGTTATTCCAAAAACCTACTCGCCCCTTACCAGCGATACGGTATTGGCGATGGACTTTATAGAAAGCCAAAAATTAGAGGTTTTAGAGCAAGAGTCTCAAGAAACAAGAAATGACGTTATGACAGCGTTGATGACATTGTTTTTTCATGAAATATTCAACTTCAAGCTGCTTCAAAGCGACCCCAATTTAGCCAACTATCGGTTTAAACCCGACACCAAGGAAGTGGTATTGCTAGATTTTGGCGCCACGCGAGAAGTGCCTGATTCGATTTCTACAGCGTACCAATCTTTGTTAAATAGCGCAGCTCAACGCGATAAAACTGCCATGCAACAAGCGGCATTATCGATTGGATTGATTGATGACAGTCATTCTCAAGAGCAAGTAGAGGCGGTACTTAGTATTGGTATGGAAGCCTGTGAAGCTATCAGGCATGAGGGCCCCTACGATTTAGGACAAAGCGATCTGATTTCTCGACTTCACGAAAAAGGGATGACGCTTACCATGGAGCACAACTTTTGGCACACGCCACCGGTAGACGCGTTGTTCATTCACAGAAAACTGGGGGGATTGTTTCTTCTCGCTAAACGACTGAAAGCCCAGGTGAACATGCGTAAAGCCGCCAGCATATGGCTTAAAAGTTAAGCGGCAAACATGCTAATAAGGCAAGTCCATACTGAAAGGTAGTGCCATTTGCTCTTTACTTTTCGGAGGATTTCCAATCATCTCATCGTAAGGCGTATCGTGCTTCATTACTGCGTGTTGAACATGACAGTGCGCAAAGGCTTCACGTATGTGCCCAGCACTGAAAAAGCGCATAGGTTTATCTTTCTTGTCGTAAAGCATGCCGCTTTGATTACCAATTGACAGATAGACCAGATACACATTCATTTCATAAGATTGAACTTCTAAGTATTCGATAACCGTTGGCGTATCTTCTATATCCCGAAAATAAAATTTATGCATTATCTACCTCTAGAACAAAGCTTGCACGTTTGTGCTTTCTACCTCTATGCTTTTTATCTTGTTCAGCGGTAATTCGTTATCTTCTTTTTATGTCACCGTCAAAAACACGCTATCGATAAAAAAGCTTCATATATACGCTAAGCAATGTTTTCGGGTTCATTTGATAAATTAAAAGGCCGTCTATGGTTGCGATGCCGCACCGCATTCGCTAAAACAAACAAAGAAACTATCGATGACGCGCTGTATAGTGTTGCCGCCATGCCCATTCCAGAGGCTATCCACAAAAGCGGAAACACGAGTAATCGTGGTCCTTCCATTGCAAGCGCGAGTTTAGCTCTAGATAAAATAAACCCATTTTGAATACTCATAATCACCACAGTAACAACCGCGATTAATTGATGTTCTGCGCTCAAGCTAGTCATACTAACAAGTAGATAGGCAGTGATAACAAGCATGATTAAATACTGCAAAAGGCTATAACGCTTTACGGCGAAGTGGAGTTTTGGGTGATATTGCTTAATTTTATTCACGCTTAATTTCCTGCAACTTACATTGAACACTTTCGCGCCCTCTTTTCTGTCGCCTCGCTATAAATATCGCAGATAGCAGACGTTTAAGGTTTGCGAATCAACACATTAGTACATAAATAGATTTTGTTAAACAATTGTTTTAAAAACACCGCACTTGTTTACATGTTAAGAAGACTTAAGCTCCGCAGAAATCGGGAATATTCCCTAATTTTCTTTTTAAACAAATCGAAAACTGACTTTTTCACGTTAAAAAGATGTTCTAAATAAGGAATTTGCAACGTTTGGGAACAATTCTCTTGATTGATTTTCTAAATTTAAGTGTTATGTCTGGTAGTATTATCCAAAGGATATTTTTTGTAGCGGAGTCATTATGAGCGAATCGTCAGAAAAGAAATCGTTAGGCCCACATTTTATTATTGTTGGCATTCTTCTTATCGTAATTCTGGCCGTAGTTTTTTGGCCCAGCGAGGATGAACCAGAGACAGTTATCAATCCTGAGCCAGAAGTCACTGAGCCAGAGGTAACCCCTTCCGAAGAACCGGAAATCTTTGAACCGTCTCAACCAGCACCAACGGTGGAGTTGGAAGAAAAAGACGAAGTAGAGCCACTTCCAGAACCTGTGGAGCCAGACCCTGAACCTCTTGATACTAGCGATCCTGCAGTAAAAGCCTCTTTAATTGAGAGTTCTTCTGCCGATGAAGAAACGGTAAATCGCATGCTAGTAAACGAAGGGCTTATTCAGCGCTTCGTGGTATCAGTAACAAATTTAGCCAATGATGAAATGGCCCCTAATCATCAGTTGCTTACGCCTCCCGAGCAGAATTTCCGTGTATATTCTCAAGCGGGCAAACAATGGATTGATGCGGCAAGCTACAAACGATACACGCCTTATGTAGACATGTTGGAATCGTTCAATAACGAAGCGCTTCTCAACATTTACGGTATATATAAAGACGATATCCAAGCTAAGTTTTCAGAAATTGGTAACCCCAATGAAGATTTCAACGAAGTGCTACTACAAGCTATAGACCAGCTTCTGGATACACCTGAAGTCCCTGTTCCAGTTGAGGTGTATACAGACTCAGTAGCTTACAAGTATGCTGATGAGCGTTTAGAAAACTTAAATGAGCCTCAGAAGCAACTGCTTCGCACTGGCCCAGATAATATGCGCCGCATCAAAGCAAAGCTTCGCGAGTTAAAGCTTATGGTGGAAGAACGTGGATCTAACTAGGTTTCAGCAGCAATTAAAGGGCACGTCTTCAAAGACGCGCCCTTTGCCTCCTGTTGAAAAGTGGGATCCTGACTTTTGTGGCGATATCAATCTTACCATTGCGTTAGATGGCCGATGGTTCTATGAAGGAAGCCCTATTGGGCGTGCAAGTCTTGTTCAACTTTTTGCATCCGTCTTGAAACGGGAAGGGGACAGTTACTTTCTCGTTACGCCCGTTGAAAAGGTGGGTATTACCGTAGAAGACACGCCTTTTCTTGTCACACAGTGGGAGAAAACGACAGATCAAAAGACAGGTAGCGAAGTTTATCAATTCACAACACAAACCGGTGATGAGATAAAATTAGAATCAGCCCACCAGCTTGAGCTTCGGGTGCCGCCAAAGGCGATACAAGACCAACAAGCAACCCCAATTCCTTATATATGCGTTCGCAGAAACCTATGGGCTAGGCTACATCAAAATGTTTATTATCAACTTCTTGAGAATGCCTCCGAGCAACAAAATGATGCGCTAACATCTTTTTATATAACGTCGAATAGACAACGCTTTGTACTCGGCGAAGTACAGAAATAGCAAAATACGCAAAAAAGTCGTGTAAATAGATGTAATACCAATCCGCATAGATAATTACCCACTCAGCGAGAGTTAAAATGTTCGTAATCGCGGCGTGTTACCGCGGATATAGTGGTTCTACATCAAGGTGACACAACAAAGAGTACGGACATTTTAAACTCGCCCTTCGGGAAGGTCTGGCAAGCTTCCTAGCTTCATTCTGGGAATTTGAAAGGGAAGAGCCATTCCTGCATTCCCACGCTTCGCTAGGAAACTTGCCAGCGCCTTCTGAGTGGTCACTTATCTATGCGGACTGGTATAAAAGGTTACTCATCAGCGAAAAGCAGCCGTTAGTAGCGCTTTGCTTTGCGTTATAACAACGAGTGAATTACATTCGATATAGTCTATAAAACAATCAACAAGAAGACCTATATCATGAATAAGCCCCTTATTTCGTTAGCAGTAGCCAGTGCTCTAATGTCATCGTCTTTGTGTGCAACCGCAGCAACGTTAATTCATGCGGGAAAAGCATTTACAGGCACCTCGAAACAACTTCAAGATAACATCACTATCATTGTCGATGGCAATACCATTTCATCTGTGAAGAAGGGGTTTATTCAAGCCCAAGAAGGCGACACGGTTATTGATCTGAAAGACTCAACCGTCATGCCAGGTCTGATGGATATGCATGTGCATTTATCGTCGCAACACGGCGGGCCTCAAACCTATCTAGAACGATTTTCGCTGAATGAAGCTGACTACGCATTACGGGCAGCTAACTATGCTGAAATAACCCTTAACTCAGGTTTTACCACCGTTAGAAATCTTGGCGATGGTCACAATGAAACCGTTGCATTGAGAAACGCAATTACCAAAGGATACGCATCAGGGCCACGCATTTATACTGCGGCCAAATCTATTGCGACAACGGGAGGACACGCCGACCCAAGTAACGGTATGTCGCACTTACTACGGCCTGACGTTGGCCCTAAGCAGGGCGTGGCCAATGGCGAAGTAGAAGCCCGTGAAGCAGTGAGAGCCCGTTATCAAGACGGTGCAGACCTTATAAAAATTACCGCGACAGGAGGCGTGCTCAGCGTTGCTAAAAGTGGTCAGAACCCACAATTTATGACAGACGAGTTAGAAGCTATCGTAGACACCGCGAAAGACTACGGTATGACAGTCGCGGTGCATGCTCACGGAAAAGAGGGGATGAAGCGAGCTATTGAGGCGGGTGTTGATTCCATCGAACACGGCACTTTTATGGATGATGAGATTCGAGCCCTTATGAAAAAGCATGGCACGTACTACGTACCGACGATTTTGGCCGGAAAGTTCGTTGCTGACAAAGCGAAAATAGACGGTTTTTTTCCTGAATTAGTTCGCCCCAAAGCCGCTGCCATCGGCCCCCTTATTCAAAATACTTTCGCTGAAGCACACAAAGCGGGTGTAAAAATTGCTTTTGGTACAGACAGCGGTGTGTCGGCCCATGGTGATAATGCTCAGGAGTTTTCGCTAATGGTAGAAGCGGGTATGAAACCTGCTGATGCATTACTCAGCGCGACCGTTAATAGCGCTAAACTATTGGGTATTAGCGATATTTTAGGGTCGTTAGAGCAAGGCAAGTTAGCTGATATCGTAGCAGTACCGGGCAACCCGCTTGACGACATTACGCTTATGGAGAAGGTGTCTTTTGTAATGAAAGATGGTGTTATTTATAAGCAATAAAGACAATTTAGCAGTAGGGATTACATGGCACTCGGTAAAAAGGTTAAAGACAAAACCAAAAAGCTCATCGACTCTAAACATATGCTTAAAGGTATTACGTTAGCATCATTTTTAGAATCAATCATAGTGCCTATTCCCCTTGAAGCCGTCATGGTTCCCTTGATGCAGGCAAGACGTGAGTCGCTTTGGAAAATCGCACTCATGGCAACGATTGGCTGCGTGATCGGAGCCATTTTTGGCTACGCCCTTGGTTATTACCTGTTTGATATGATTGGACAGTGGTTAATTGACACGTTTTTCAGCCAAGATCAGTTCGAGAATGTAAAACAGAACATGCAAAGCCAAGGCTTTTGGTTTGTTATGACGCTTGGTATTGCCCCTATTCCCTTTCAAGTTGCCATGCTTGCTGCAGGCGCAACCAAGTTTTCGCTACCTCTGTTTCTTTTAGCGACTGTTATAGCAAGAGCAATACGTTACTTTGGCCTTGCTATTGTGGTGTATTACGCTGGAGATAAGGCCGAACAACTCATTAAACGCTATAAAATGAAAGCCGTGATAGTTATCACCCTCGTCGTGCTTCTTTTATGGTGGCTATCTAACCTAATCGCGTAATTACCATCGCGCTTCGGGTCTTTCATCTTGCAATGCTTACCGTTTGATTTACAGCTTCCCTAAAAAAGTAATTAATCGGATAGATTTTTTGAACTTTACATTTGATAATGATTCTTATTTGCACTAATGTAATAAAAAACAGGAGGTGCTTTTATGAATACTCAGCGTCTATGTCCAGTCTACAAAAAGTGGCTGCTATTAAACCCTTCAGATGCACGTCAGCATCGCCTTACCATGCAGGCGCAGGCCCAAAAGGCACGTCAGCAGGGCAGGCTGGAACACGCACGAGAGCTCGGTTACCAAACTTTTGAGGCCGCGAAAACCATCCTGTGCGCGCTGCAACCCATTTCGACTGACAAGGAGAGGACAGTTCAAGAAGATATACTCGCATTTGGCACCATGGGTATATATCTGTCGTCCTTACTTATCGAAGCGCAAAGAAAGCGTGAGGCTCATGCTATATTACAAGAGTGTCAGCAGCAGCTAATCGCAATCTTACCTCTTCATGCTACCCGTCCATCCGTCTGCAAACTTATTACAGCAATACAGCAAACCCTCGAGCATGTTTATTTACCTAACGAGGTTAGTCAGCCTATGTATCAAACACTTCATTGAGCGAACGATAAAAAGGGGGAAAACAATGACACCAAACCAACATTCAAATGACGAAGGTTTTGTTTCATTGAACGTCAAAGCCTCAGTATTACAAAAAATGTTGAGCGGAGAAGTGTTGCACATGACAGATATCCACTGCACTTGCGCGCGTAGTAAACGAGTTTTACAAAAGCTGTTAATACAAGCGGCGGCGAACAGCCTAGAAAGTTAGCGTAAAAGCGGAACACAATTTGATACATCACTTGAAAGTAATTTACTAATTTTGCTAAAAAGTGATGAGAGGGAACTGTGAAAACTTCGTTTAAATGGAAGAAAGTGACAGCTAAAGCGGGCTATAGCGCTAAGACTGTTATGTATGTAATGCTCGGTGTCTTCATCCTGACTTCAGTACTGAACACGCTGAATCGTGAAAAAGCCTCCCAGTCCAATGTGTTTATTACATTGAAGCAGCAGCCCCTTGGCCAGATCTTCTTATGTATTCTTGTGATAGGTCTTGCGTGTTACGCCTTATGGCGCTGGCTTCAAATTTTTATTGAAGACAAATCAGAAGACGACAGTCTTTTTATTCATATCATTAATAAACTTTTCTTTTTTGTATCAGGTGCTTTTTACTTTGCCGCAGCATATGCGGGAGGGAAAACCTTACTCGAAATACAAAGTAGTTCGTCTTCACGAGGCAATAGCAAAGAGGTCAGTGAATACTTACTTCAGTACGAATGGGGATTAATGGTTGTGGCAGCTATTGGTGTATGTATTCTCATTTTCGCGGTCGTGCAGTTTAAACACGCTTACACAACCGATTTTCTAGAGAAGTTCTCGTTGTCCTCATTGAGTCAGCGTATAAAAAAATGTGTAACGGTAACTGGCAGACTTGGCTATACCGCTAGAGGCGTTATTTATTCACTGGTAGGAGGCTTTTTTATCCTTGCCGCCTTATTAAGTAACCCGTCAGAAGCCGGTGGCCTACAAAAAGCGCTCGAAACCTTGATGAAGCAACCCTTTGGGCCTTATATTATCGCGGCTGTGGGAGTAGGCTTTATCATGTTTGGCCTTTATTGTGCACTTGAAGCAAAGTATCGAAAGGTAGAGTAAAAAGGCGGAGAGTCAGCCCATCTGATCTTTCTATTTGTATAAAAAAGGCGCTTAATCGCGCCCTTTCTTGATGACATATTGATATGGCATAGTTTCAGTTTGAGACGCAACGAGCGTGTGGTCCATAAAGCGGCAAAAGCTCGGAATATCTCTAGCTGTTGAGGGGTCGTCTGCCGTAACTGATAAGGTGTCCCCATCGGCTAACTTGCGAATGTTCAAGCGCACCATCATAACTGGCTCCGGGCAACGCAGTCCCAAAGCGTCTAGATGTTGGTTAGCCTGATTAAACGCGATATCGAAATCAGATGCCATAGTTTTCACGGTAGGTGTTAATAGCGCTAATCTCGCTATCAAAACCGCCTTTTTCAGCCAGATAAGCGACGACATCGGCAAGGGATACAATAGAGATAACCTGAGTGCCAAAATCCCGCTCTACTTCTTGGATGGCAGATAATTCACCGTTACCGCGTTCTTGTCTGTCTAACGCAATCAACACACCTGACAAACTGGCTTGCTGCTGCTCGATTAACGTCATCGATTCGCGAATGGCCGTACCAGCGGTGATTACATCATCCACCAGCATAACCTTACCTTCAAGTGGACTTCCCACCAAGTTGCCGCCTTCGCCATGGGTCTTTGCCTCTTTGCGGTTAAAGCAATAAGGCACATCAAGGCTATGGTGGTCGGCCAATGCTACAGCGGTAGTGGTAGCAATAGGTATCCCCTTATAAGCTGGACCAAAAAGCACATCGAACTTGACGCTTGCATCCATTAGCGCATCAGCATAAAAGCGCCCTAGCTTGGCTAAGTCTCCACCTCGATTAAATAAGCCAGCATTAAAGAAATAAGGGCTTATACGACCTGACTTTAGGGTAAATTCGCCAAATTTTAATACGCCACGTTCAATGGCAAACTCGATAAAATCACGCTGGAACGCTTTCATGATGACCTCTTAATTACTGTTTACGCTAGTGCAGCTTTTTGAATATCGAACAGTTCACGTAACCCGTGCTTACTAATTTTCAACATTTCATCAAGCTCTTCAAACGAGAAGGGTTCACCCTCAGCAGTACCTTGAACCTCAATCAGTTTACCCGTTTCAGTCATCACGATATTCATATCAGTTTCGGCTTCTGAGTCTTCCGTGTACTCTAGATCAGCAATAGGCGTACCTTCATAAATTCCAACCGAAAGGGCGGCAATCATATGCTTAAGTGGGTTAGTTTTGATAATGCCTTTTGCACGCATAAATGTAAGGGCATCAACAAGCGCAACACATGCACCAGTGATTGATGCCGTGCGCGTGCCGCCATCTGCTTGAATAACGTCGCAGTCTAACGTAATGGTGTTTTCGCCAAGTAATTTAAGGTCAACCGCTGCACGTAGCGAACGAGCAATAAGACGTTGAATTTCAAGGGTACGGCCGCCTTGTTTACCGCGAGCGGCTTCACGACCACTGCGGGTATGTGTTGCGCGCGGAAGCATGCTGTACTCAGCTGTGATCCAACCTTTACCTTGGCCCTTCATGAAACGTGGCACACCTTCTTCTACCGTCGCATTACACAGCACTTTAGTGTTACCGAACTCAACAAGAACAGAGCCTTCTGCGTGGCAAGTGTATTGGCGAGTAATAGTAACAGGGCGAATTTGACTGGCGGTTCTGCCGCTTGGACGCATAGTGTTCTCCACAACGTAAATGCTAAAAGGGGTAGTCAATTTCAGATTTCTCAGCGTCGAAAAAACGATTGAAAATCGGTAAGTGAAAAAGAGCTACGAAATTAGGTGTAAGTATAACGCATTACCGTTAAGCGTTGAAAACGAACTTTGCATGTTTACATATTGAAATTCGCAAATGTGGGGTAATATACAAACTACAAAAAAACCTGCCCCAGTTTTTGACGTATACAACACGACGTTCGGGTTGTTTTTGCAGGCTTTTATAAAGAGTTTAAGGATATTTATGATTTACAGCATGACGGCGTTTGCACGCGTAGAAACAAAAAAAGACTGGGGCTCGGCAGTGTGGGAAATACGCTCAGTCAACCAACGCTTTTTAGAAACCTACTTTCGCCTACCAGAACAGTTCCGCTCACTAGAGCCGGTTTTACGCGAGCGTTTTCGCAAGAAATTAGCCCGAGGCAAAGTAGAATGCGCACTGCGTTTTACTGCAAACGATGCAGCTGTAACCAAACTAAGTTTAAACGAAGAATTGGCTAAGCAGGTACTTCACGCGGCGGATTGGGTTCAATCCCACGGCCAATCAACTGGTGTAAATCCGCTAGATGTTTTGCGCTGGCCTGGCGTGATAGCAGCTGAAGAAGCGGATATGGACACCATTCACGGTGATGTTATGGAAGCATTCGACCAAGCATTAAACGACTTTATTAGTGCTAGAGCTACAGAAGGCGAAGCCCTAAAAGGCATGATCACGCAACGCTTGGACGCAATTGAAGTAGAGGCTGAAAAAGTGGCCGCTCGTATGCCTGAAATCATGGTGTGGCAGCGAGAAAAGGTGCAAGCCCGCTTTGAAGAAGCAAAGGTAGAGCTTGATGCTGGCCGATTCGAACAAGAAATGATTATGCTTGCTCAGAAAGTAGATGTAGCTGAAGAGTTAGATCGCCTAAACGCTCACGTTAAAGAAACCCGCAATATCCTTAAAAAGGGTGGAGCAGTAGGCCGTCGTCTTGATTTTATGATGCAGGAATTTAACCGCGAGTCCAATACATTGGGCTCAAAGTCCATTAGCACCGACATCACGCAGTCTGCGGTTGAACTTAAAGTGTTGATTGAGCAGATGCGCGAGCAGATCCAGAATATTGAGTAATTAAAAGCAGATTCAAACTCATTCAATAAATAACACCAAACCCAGCTTTCTAGCTGGGTTTGATACTTCTGTAGGGCGTTTGGTAGCTCGTCGGTTACGAGCTGCTTGAGTCACTGTTGACGCGCTACCTGCCGCCAACATCTAACGCTTCTAATAACTCATCTCAGATACTGTGTTAAGAAGGCCTCGTGCGAGGGGAGTTTAGCTACGTGATTATCCACCTGCTGCTTTAATCCTGCCATAAACTGCTTAAGTGACTGTTCACTCATTTCATCGGCAACACGATGATACTGGCTTGGTGTCATGCCTTGGCCCATTAGCACTTGGGTCCAGGAATCAACGCGAAAAATATCTCCGTCATCTAAAAACACACGTCCGGACTCGGCGAATAAAGCTAATTTATGCTTAAGTGACGGCGGAATCTCCATGCGTTGGCATTGCTGCCAAAAAGGGCTATCCTCGCGCTGTGTCACCTTGTAATGCATAACAATAAAGTCGAGTATGGCCGACATTTCGCTATCGAACTTATTGTTGTATTCATCGATTGCGCTTTGGGTAATGCCATCAAAAGGAAATAAACGCATTAAGCGTATGAGACCTGTCATGATTAGATGAATACTGGTCGACTCTAAAGGCTCAATAAAACCACTGGATAGCCCTAGCGCCACACAGTTTTTATTCCAACCGCGCCTGCGTTTTCCAGGCGTAAAACGAATCACTCTCGGCTCATTAATGGGTGCGCCTGTCACTTGCGATTTAAGTGTATTGATGGCGTCTTCATCGCTCATAAATCGGCTACAAAATACCAATCCGTTGCCCATTCGCTCTTGAAGAGGTATCTGCCAACGCCAACCCGCTTTGTGTGCCACACTTTTGGTGTATGGCACGGGTGGGGCAGTAAGCTCAGTTTGCATGGCCACCGCACTATCGCAAAAAAGATAGTGTCGCCAATCGTCGTAACCGGTGTGAAGGGCTTGTTCAATAAGCAGCCCTTTAAAGCCCGTGCAGTCTATGAAGAAATCACCATCTATGACTTCATCGCTTGCTAATCGAAGGGACTGGATGTTGCCTGATTGCGGGCATACTACAACCTCTTCTATGTCTCCTTCCTTGTGAGTTACCCCAGCATCACACGCTAAAGACTTTAAAAATCGACCGTAGGCAACAGCATCAAAATGATAGGCAAAGTTAAGCGGCATGGCTTCTGATGTGGCGAACTTGCTCTGCTTAGCGGCAATAAGTTCCGGGCAATAATCACCAAATTCACCACCAAATCCGTATTCTTTAGCCCTCAGCCAAAAATGGTGAAACTCGCCAGCCCAACACTCTCTTCCGGTTATACCAAAAGAATGAATATAGCTGTGACCTTGTTCACGCCAATTTTCAAACTCAATACCCAGTTTGAACGTGGCTTGTGTGGCACGCATAAATGCTTTTTCGTCGATGCCAAGCAACTTGTGAAATGTTCTAATCGGCGGAATAGTCGCCTCGCCCACACCTACAATACCAATATCTTTCGACTCGACTAACGTAACGTTTATTGACTTACCCAAAAGCCGTGACAACGCCGTTGCCGCCATCCACCCTGCAGTACCGCCACCCGCAATAACAACGTTCTTAACGGGCGTTTGATTTCTACTGCTATCTAAACCCGATACGGTCATAAGAGGTGTCCTTTTTATCTGAAGTATTTTTTATGTCATTACAACTCGAAGCTGAAGCATGTTCTTTCTTTTCACGTTGAGCAAGCGAGGGCACGTGTTGTTTTTCGTTGTTGTAGCGCTTTGCAATATCATTGAGCAAAACTCTGTTAGACGGCAATCCCTGCAGATAAGCGTTTTTAGTTTGTTGTAACGTTTCGCGAATGTGAACTGCTTTACGCTTATGCTCTTCATTTAGCCGTAAAGGCGATGTAGAAGAAGAAAAGCCCATTCCATACAGTACATACTGGTAGCTAGCAGAGGGGAAAATCTCTTCGTTCTCGATAAGATCTAAGCGTGAAGGGCTTTGATACTTCCACAGTTCAAGCAATTCAGCGAGGGAATCGGGTATAGACGCCTTATCTCTTTGCGCTAACCAATACGGCTCTTCTCTATCGCTTAAAACATAATGTAGTTTTAGAAAGTCGATAACGCGCTGCCAGCGATATGCAAAGCGCGTGTTGTAGCGCCTACTGACGATTTCCATATGTGCTTTATTTTGCGGAAAGGCCTCACAGAGCATACGTAAGCCAAGTTCGACCATGGCAATGGCTGATGCTTCAAGCGGTTCAACAAACCCCGAAGACATACCTAAGCTCAAACAGTTTTTTACCCAAAACTGTGATCTATAGCCAGGCTCAAAGGAGAGTGTACGAAAAGAAAGCTCTGCATCATGTGCACTAGGGTAGCGTTCACGAACGTAGTCAATCAGCACCTGCTTTGCTTGCTCTTCGTTTGTGAATTGAGAAGAGTAAACTAGTCCTACACCGCGGCGGTGCTGCAACGCAATATCCCACGTCCACCCACAGGTTTGTGCAGTGGCCACTGTGGTACTTTTTATTTCAGCATCTTCGTTTGAATAAGGCACTTGAAGCGCAACGGCGCGATCATTGAGCATTGTGCGCTTAACGGGTATCCAGGGAATAGTAAAGTGTCTATCGATGAGCAGGCCGCTGTGGCCTGAACAGTCAATAAATAGATCGCCAACTATTTTTTTCCCGTCCTTTGTTGATACGCTTTCAATATCTCCGTTTTGATGAGAGTGAACACTGTCAACATGACCAACGACATGGGCGACATTTAACTTGTCTACGCAATGATTTTTTAACAGCTCAGCAAGCTTTGTGGCGTCGAAATGGTAACCGTAATTGAGCACATGGGCGTAGTCCGGCGTAGCAATTTGCTTGGGCGCCTTGCCTGCGGCACACATGGCGGCTTGTAACGAAAACACATCTTCGTACGATGTGTTTGGTGCGATTGCTTTCCAACATGTATAAATATCGAGCTCGTTGTAGCCTGTTGGAACAGTAAAAGGATGATAATAGCAGTGCCCGCCTTTACGCCAATTAACAAAGCTGGAGCCTTGCTTGAAAGCGCCATGACACAGGGTTAAGAATTCCGTTTCACTAATACCAATATCAAGAAGGGTATCGCGCAGTGATGGCCAAGAGCCTTCGCCCACACCTAGAGAAGGGATGTTGGGTGACTCTATCAAGGTAACGGTGTGATTCGCGCTTAGTTTTGCGGCAAGTATCCCTGCTGCAAGCCACCCAGCCGTACCACCACCGACAATGACAACCCGATGCATACTGCTATGATTTTCGTTATCACTCATACGTTAAGAACCACGATATGCCCCAATGCACTTCTACAAATATGTTCAGTCGATTTTCTGGTTGCTATTCAATCAGCACTATGACAAAAAAACCCGCTAAAGCGCAACTCTAAGCACTTTAGCGGGTAAACACACCCCAATCGTTAAAACTTGTAGCGAACTCCCAGTGCATAGCGAGCGCCAAGCTCATCTAATTTCCACAACATAGCACTTGTTCTGCCGTGTCTACGGATATTTTCGTCTGTGATGTTAATCCCTTCAAATGACACCGTAAGATCTTCAGTGATGTCGTAAGAAACATTGAAGTCTATTTGTGAATAGTCTTCGGTATAGCCCGGTTCATTAATGTACTGAGAGGTTGTATCAAGGAACTTATCACGCCAGTTGTAGGCAATACGCGCTTGCAAAGCATCTTTCTCATACATCAAGATGAGGTTTGCTGTGTCACTTAGTCCCACAAGGGCAAACTGAGTTATCGATGGATTTGCGTCATTATCAAAACCAATATCACCTTGCACTGTAGTGTAGTTAGCCAGTACCCCGAAGCCGCTATCACCAAAGAAGTGCTGCGCAGCAAGTTCGAAACCGTAAATATTCGCCGCTTTGTTGTTAACAGGTTTAGAGTTAATGAAGGTAATCAACGGATCTTCGCTATTGGGCAGCACATCGAATTGCTGCTCAAACTGCTCGTCAGTCAACGAGTCATACTCGATACCGTTTTCCATCGCAGCAACCATGTTAAACAATGACGTGTCATTAATTGGAATACCACGCGCCTCTAATTCAGCGCGAGCCGCCTCTGCACGCGGTCCATTGGTAACGTCTCTCAAGCCAACGATATTTTCTTCAACTTGTTCATTACCGATAAAGTTCTTAACACGCTTATCGTAAAAACCAACCGACACATAGCTTGTCTCATCGAAATAATATTCGAATGAAAGATCAAGGTTGTCTGACTCTAATGGTATCAGCGATGGGTTACCTGAACTCGCGGTGGCGGTAATGCTGTCAGTAAGAATTGTCGGCCCGCTTTGAGGCGATACTGTCGCAGCGGCGCTCAAGTTGTTGTACGTGGGTCGCGCTATTGTCTTACTGTAAGAGAATCGCGCAATCATGTTTTCAACAACTTCGATATCGAAATCTAATGCAGGAAGTACATGGTCGTAACTTGATTCAACTTCAACATCTTCCATATCGCTTCCAAAACGGACGTTGAAGTCATTATTACCTTCCCACGCGATGCCGCTAGGTAAACTTATATTTGCAATTGAAGTTACATCGGTATTTTCGTAGCGTACACCTGCCAACAGGTTGTACTCCATGCCGTTTAACTCGCCAGATAAATCCAATTCGAAATAAACCGCTGTTATGTCTTCTTCAATAGTACGGTTAGTTGCAAACGGGTTGTTGGCAAGAAAATCAAAACCGTATTCTTGAGCAGCGAATGCACCAATTTGCGCAACACTACCGGTAAAGCCCTGAGAGAACATCCCCTCAGTATTGAAATCGCTAAACTCACTTGCCAAATCCAGCGGTGTTAAAGAACCAGCAGGAAGCTCACCCGGGTTCTCAATTCCCCAGTTGCCCATGGTGTGGCGGGTTAGAGATTGGAGCGATGTGCTCTCCATTGAGCGTGACTCAATACCAAAGTTAATACTTCCGGTATCCATAACGTAAGAGCCATCAAGACGAGCTTGAGTAATTTCGGTGTCTTGCGACGAGAAATTCATGTCCAATATCGATGTACCTACGTCATCTTGGTCAAGCACGCCATTACCGTTAAGATTATCACGAGCTTCATCGTCAAAATCGACGAACATAATAGGGAAGTCGCCTCTGAAATCGACACCTTGCCCTTTAACTACGTTTGCGCCTAAACCAAGATTTGTCCACGTTCCATAGGGCGCATCTGGGCGTCCTTCTGCCGTCGAATTATGAAGGTCGAAGACTAGAGTTAGCTCGTCATTTACGAAGTACTCAAGGTTTAAGCCGATCGACTTGTTTTCGTTGACTTGGTTTAGTTCTTGAAGCGCCAAACCTAGATCACGAGGTAGCAAATCTCGGCGTTCTTGAGTGATTAATACCGGCGTTTTTACCGTTTCATCATCAAAGGTTAGTTCGGTGAAGTACCTATCATCCATCCATATCGATTGCTCGGCTCGAGCTTCATATAAGTCTTGCTTTGAATAGGTGTAATCAAGCGTGGCCGTCATTTTTTCTGAAGGAGCAAACTGGAACGTTAGCTGTGCATTCGTTCTTTCACGCTCTCGGTCTGCCATGTAATAACGTAAATCTGAGGGAATGGCGAAAAGCTGTCCCATGGCTGGTGCGTTGTTCAGCACAATTGGGTCACCACTATCTGGGTTCGCTGGATCAGGTGATTGCGGCACCGTGCCATCAAATGGATTTACGCGCCACTCGTTCACAAACGCACCTTGTGCAGCACTGTCACGCTGTTGGAATGAACCGGTAAATGTTACGCCAAAGGTATTCTCATCATTAAGGTAATTGACAAAGCCTGAGACTTCGGGCGTAACATCATCACCTACACGGTTAGTGGTATCATGCAGTGCTTTTGCGCCTACACTTGCTGTAATGCCATTGTCAGATGCTTGAAAGGGACGTGCTGTTCGTATATTTACCGTAGCCCCAATACCCCCAGTTGCAATACTCGCTCTACCTGTTTTGTACACTTCAACCGCTCTAACACTTTCAGAAGCAAGGTCAGAAAAATCGAAGGCGCGAGAATTTGCTGCTCCGCCACCACCAGGTAACGCAGAACCAGGCATCGTACGTCCATTCAGCGTTACCATATTAAAGTCAGGTCCAAAACCACGCGCTGTGACTTGGCTTCCTTCACCATTATTCCGACTAATTGAAATACCAGTGATACGCTGTAGTGACTCTGCTAAGTTGGTATCAGGAAATTTACCAATATCTTCTGCTGAGATGGCATCAACAACACCAGCAGAGTCACGCTTGATACCCATCGACTCTTGAACACTACTTCGTATACCTGATACCTGAATAACTTCTATGTCTTTTTCTGTTTCTTGCGCCGTCGCAGATGACATCACGCCGCTACTCAAAGCGGTCCCGAGTATCAATGACAAACTTGCTGCGATCTTGCTTTTATTTGGTGTTGTTTGTGTCACGGTCTATCTCTCTTTAATAGTGGCTTTTATGTGTGTTGTGAACCTTACGCGCCGCCAGAAAGGGCTTTCCCAAAGAGAAACTAGAACACCCAAACGTAAGAAAGCGCTTTCCGAACATTAATTCAACGAAAGTTTAAGATCAACACATTTTTTACAATTAATTCACAGGCAACAACTATATCGAGAACACCAAACTTCTCATAAGAAAACCAAAAACAATTAAATTCAATACTTTATAAGAAATATAAAACCCTATTAGATTCCGGTAATAGTCATAGAAATATTATCATTCACTTAGTTCCATTAACGTAAAAATGACATAAATGCGAGAAAGCGCTTTCTAATTGTTTTTTATTTGTGCTATAAACCGATTTGTTATTTCAGATTCATTGTACTGCCAGCATCCGTTTAGAATTTGTGCAGTAAGAAAAAGGTTATCAACATATGAACAGCATTTCGCTTCCCGCAGGCAGTCCCTTACTCAAAAATTCGTTTCTTTATGGAACTGCCACGTCAAGTTTTCAGATAGAAGGGGATGTCGATAACCGTCTCGAATGTATTTGGGATAGATTTTGTAAACGGCCTTCAGCCATCGCTGATCACTCCAATGGCGATGTCGCCTGTGATCATATTGCTCGCTGGAGAGAAGATTTCGACATTTTGTTAGACTTAAATGTAGACGCTTACCGTTTCTCTATTTCTTGGCCGCGCGTTATCACTCAAGAAGGTGAGCTAAACCCAAAAGGCGTTGCCTTTTATAAAACGCTAGTCGATGCGTTAAATGAAAAAGGCATTAAGCCATTTGTTACCCTTTATCACTGGGATCTCCCGCAGCACCTGGAAGATAAGGGTGGGTGGCTTTACCGACAAACTGCTTTTGCATTTGAAGACTATGTTGACAAAATAACGCAGGCGTTAGGCGAGTCCGTTTTTTCCTATGCAACGTTCAATGAACCTTTTTGCAGTGCTTATTTAGGGTATGAAATAGGCGTACACGCCCCGGGCAGAACGGGAAGAAAATACGGAAGAACTGCGGCTCATCACATTTTGCTAGCACACGGCCTTGGGATGAAGGTGCTTAGAAAAAATGTCCCAAATAGCGAAGCCGGTATAGTATTGAATTTTACGCCATGCTACCCCGCCACACAAAAGAAAGAAGACCTATTAGCCACCCGCAAAGCTGATGACTATATCAACCAATGGTATATGCAGCCTGTAATGGAGGGAAGCTACCCCGAAGTGTTATTTGATATAGACGAAGCGGATAGACCACCAGTTGAAGCTGGTGATATGGAGACAATCTGTCAGCCCATCGATTTCTTAGGGGTAAATTTCTACACGCGATTACACTATTCTGCGCCCAAAGAGAAAGGCGCATTGTATTTCGAGCATCCTCATCAAGGTCCATTGACCGATATTGGTTGGGAAATCTATCCAAAAGCGCTTTATGATTTACTTACTTCATTAAACGAACGATATACGCTCCCTCCCATTTTTATAACTGAAAATGGTGCTGCAATGGCAGACGAACTCAAAGATGGACTTGTTAATGATGTTGATCGGGTTGATTACTACAATGCCCATTTAAACATGGTACACAACGCAGTGATTGATGGAGTAGAAGTGAGTGGTTACTTCGCATGGAGCCTTCTTGATAACTTCGAGTGGGCGGAAGGATATGAAAAGCGATTTGGGCTAGTTTTTGTGGATTTTGAAACGCAAAAGCGTACGCTTAAACTTAGCGCCAATGCTTATAAAGCGCTCATAGCAAGTCGAATATAACAACAGTGGAAATAGCAATGAACCATAAGCTGACATTAAAAGAAAAAGTGGGTTATGGCATGGGCGACGCTGCGGCCAATTTAGTTTGGCGGGGCGCACTTGCATATTTGGCGGTATTTTATACCGATACGTTCGGTATTACAGCCGCTGCAGCTGCGATGCTATTTCTTGTCGTTCGTCTTTCTGACGGTGTGACCGATATTATCATGGGAATGATTGCTGACAGAACCCAGACTAAGATGGGAAAGTTTCGCCCTTGGATATTAGGCTCCACTCCTTTTCTTGGCCTTTTCATGGTCCTTTGCTTTACCACACCTGATCTCTCGTATTCAGGCAAACTCATTTACGCTTACCTGACCTACATCGGACTAACCTTAGCGTATACGGTTAATAATGTACCGTATTCAGCGCTAATGGGCGTGATGACCAGCGATGATAGAGAGCGTACGAATTTGTCCGGCTTTCGCTTCGCTGGGGCATTCTTTGGTGGACTGCTTGTCATGGGATGCTTGCCTATGCTAGTAGACTATCTAGGTCAAGGAAACAATGCTGTAGGGTACCAATATACTATGTGGTTATTTGCCACGTTGCTGGTCATATTGATGTGTGTAACGGTCTTTACCACGAAAGAGCGTGTTACGTTGCAACAGGTTTCAGAGCCTCGAGACACTAAACAGGACTCTCCAAAAACAGAGACAGGTACCCAAGTAGCGCCCGCTCCTCGTTCACTAACATCTGAACTCATCGACTTGGGAAAGCAACTACCGTTAATTCTCGTTCCTCTTTCAGCAATAACCGCCTTCTTTTATTATCGAGACGTTTTAACTGGGGCAATCTTCATTACTGTTATAGCGCTTACTACTATGGCAATTAAACGGTTAACTCGCCGACCGGAAGCCGAGAACACCCGTTCTCAGCAGGATATTATCGACCTGCTTTCCAATAAACCCTGGCTAATTCTGTTAGGAATGGGTTTTCTAACCATGATGTTTAATGGCATCAAATATGGCGTTATCGCGTACTATTTCAAATACTACATGGGCAATGAGCTACTCACAGGCTACTTTTTCATTTCACTGCTGGTGGTGTCGATTTTCGGCGCATTAGCAACGTCCAAATTAGCCGCTATGTTTGGTCGCAAGAAGCTCTTTATTATCGCTCTGATAGCAAGTAGCGTGTTGACCTCTGGCATTTATTTTGTTCCTCAGAAAAGCGTGAGCGCTATATTCATTCTAGGTTGCAGTGCCGAGTTTTTTGCAGCCATATTACCTACCTTATTTTTCTCTATGCTAGGAGACTCGGCAGACTACAGCGAATATAAGACTGGCCGACGAGCCACCGGACTCGTTTACTCTGCAGGCTCTTTTGTTCAGAAGACAGGGGGAGGCTTTGCAGGAGCGCTCGTCTTGTTGGTATTAGGAAGCTATGGCTATAACGGTCTTGATATCTATACAATTAATCAAACGCTTCCAGGAATGAAGTCTTTAATGAGCTGGATACCAGCGCTATTTGGCTTTGCTGGCGCGGCGTTAATTTGTCTATACCCGTTAAATGACGAAAAACAAAAAGAAGTTACACAAGCTTTGCTCTCTCGACGTAGCGAACAACGGCCGATAACGGCATAATACAAAAACTTGAAGTAATTGTTAAAACGAACGGGGTGTTATCACGTGCCTACTATTTACGAAGTTGCCGAACGGGCGGGCGTTTCTTTATCAACGGTATCTCGTGTCTTAAATGGTAAGTCTTCGGTAAATAAAGCTTTGAAAGAGCGGGTTGACCAAGCAGTTAAAGAACTTAATTATCGCCCGAATTCCGTAGCGCGCTCGTTAGCGAACAGTAGGACAGACAGTGTTGGCGTACTCGTTCCAGAACTAAATGCACCATTTTTTGGTGATTTAATGCAGGCTGTAGAGTCCACATTACGCGCACAAGATAAGCATGTCATCATAACGGTAGGGCGCAACTGCTTAGAGACAGAAAAGGATGCGGTAGATTTCCTCATAAGCCGTAATTGCGACGCATTAATCATGCATGCTGAGGCATTATCTGATGACTATCTTTTGGATTTAAATCAGAACAAGCTACCTATCGCGTTGGTAAATCGAAAAGTTGAAGGACTTCCAAACGCGTGTATCACGTTGGATAACGAGAAAGGTGGTTACCTAGCAACTCGGCACTTACTAGAATTGGGTCATAAAAACATTGCTTACATATCAGGACCCGCTTATAAAGCAGATGCCTGTCTGCGTTTAAAAGGGCATGAACGGGCGCTTATTGAAGCAGGGTTAAGTGTAAACCCTCAACTTATATTTAACGGTAATTATTCAGAAGAAGATGGAAAAATCGGCCTGTTAGAATTAATGGCGCGTGATTTGCCTTTTTCTGCACTTGTTTGTGCTAACGACTGGATGGCCTCTGGCGCTATAAGCTGCGCTAGAGACTTAGGAATGAGCCTACCACAGGATTTATCGATTGTAGGTTTTGACGATGTCGTATTCGCACATCATGTTTTCCCAAGATTAACCACCGTAAGTAACCCTGTTGCTGACATGGCAGAAATGTCTGCTAAATATATTTTAAATAAGGTATACGGACAGGATCACAACGTTCAGCATTGTTTTGAGCCTTCGCTGGTTGTCAGGGAATCTACGATCAATTTTGAAAGTTGACGCCCTTCGCTCAACTACCTTGTTGTTGAAACGGCCCGTTTTGCCTAAAAGGTTAGCTCAGCATCATCACATTGAATGCAAACGATATGTCTAATCTACTTTTTACACACTACACTCTGGAAAATTCTTTTCCTTTGCGAACGTTGTTTCATGTGAAACATGGATTTGGTTAGCCTAAATATAATGCTAAATGGCTTCCAATTAGCCGATAATTAAATACCTAAACATATTGTAAGTAACACGCTCACACTACGTCTAAAAACATAAAAATAACAGCGATATGTCATCGAGGAGAAACAATGAAACATTTAGCGGCAATGTTTATGTTAATGGTATCACTTTCAGCTGCAGCAGACGGTGAGCTAGCGACCGTTGATGAGGTACTTAATTCTTTACATGAAACAGCTTCAACTGCTAGCTTCGAAAAGTATTTTGCGCTGTACGATGATAGTGCTGTATTTATTGGTACAGATGCGTCGGAAGTTTGGAGTAAAAAAGAATTCAAAGCCTATGCAAAACCGCATTTCGACAAAGGTCGGGGCTGGACCTATCTTCCAAAAGATAGAAATATTTACTTTTCACCGGATAAAAACGTAGCGTGGTTTGATGAACTTCTCGACAACGAAAGTCTTGGCGAAACACGAGGTACGGGGGTTTTAGTTAAGAAAGCAGGAAGTTGGAAAATAACCCAGTATCATTTAACCATTCCCATCCCAAACGAAATTGCGGATGACGTGGCAGAACAAATTAAAGCGATAAAGTGATGAAAGCCCCACTGTTGGGGCTTTCTAATTCAAGGAACACCCGACCTTTTACGTATTAGACTGGGTCAGTGGTTGAATTTCCATTTCAACGCGACGGTTCATTGAACGATTCGCTGCGCTGTTATTCGGCACTTTGGGTGCGTATTCACCCATACCAACCGTAGTAATACGGGTAGGATTTACTGAATAGTTAATCAACAGATTCTTAACGGCACCAGCACGACGCTCAGATAGGGACTGATTGTACTGCTCAGAACCCGTATCGTCAGTATGACCTTTAATCATCAATACTGTTTTTTCGTAGTTATTAACCACTTTTGCTACGTCCTGAAGAACAGGGTTGAAGTTTGGACTAATACTAGAGCTGTCGGTAGCAAAGGTTATATCTCCTGGCATGATAAGGCGAAGATTGTCGCCCTCGCGTACAACTTGAACACCAGTGTCAGAGAGCTCGGTTCTAAGCTCCTCTTCTTGCTTATCCATATAATTACCAATTGCGCCACCAGCGATTGCACCTACGGCAGCACCCCAAGCATAACGACTCTTATCATTATCGCCCGTTGCTTTGCCAAGTAGTGCACCAACTACAGCACCGATTGCAGCGCCTTTTTGTGTATTGTTCGGATCCGTCGCACAGCCTGCAACCGTTAAAGATGCAGCAATTAAACTTACAGCGAGAGTCTTTTTCATAACGTCCTCTTCTCTAATTTAAAAGCTCAAAAATGAAGGATTTTCTATTACAACAGCATCATCAAGAGCTCTATTTTAAAAATGTTTTACTAACCTTTAATTAAGCTTAAGCAGCAAAAAGTGTTCCACTCCCCCTATGCGATGCGTAACATTTCAATTTGATACAATCTACACAAGCCTAATAGTCACTAGGAATTTCTTTTATAAAACAACGGCAAAGGGATACATTTGGTTATTCTATCTGGGCGATATGATAGAATGCTTAACCTGAACACACGCTAAACGAGCTGGAGAAATAGCAAAGAATATTAGATGAAGGGGTTGGATAAGATAACTCTATTTATGTAAATCCTACAATTCGTTGCTGAAAAGCAACGCTTTACGTTCACCCTACAGAAACCGAGCGTTCAAAAAATCCATTTACATCAATTTTATAATCAGACGCTATGACTGCTTTAACTATGCTTACGGTTTTGTCTACCGAGAGGTCGATATCTCTTGGTGTAAGGTAGTGGCTGTTGCGGACTGAATAAAACACTTTGACGAGGGGAGTAAGCGGAGAGTCCTTCTGCTCTAAAACCATTGCGAGTCTCTCATTTGAGAGCAATACAAGACTGCCCACTGGGTAAACCCCTAGACACATAATAAATTGTTGAACCAGCGCTTTATCCAAACGGAAAGGAGCATCGCTCATCAAAATTGCGAATGCTTTTTGGCTCGACATGCCTGGCTTGTATACACGATCAGCAGTAAGTGCATCATACATATCCGCAATAGCTAGCATTCTACCCGCTTTACTGATTGCATCGCCTTGCTTACCCGCAGGATACCCTAAACCGTCTAACCGTTCGTGATGCTCGCTGATTGCTTGAACTAGTGGGGCAGCAATGTCCATAGTTTCAAGATAGTCAACACCATGTTTAACATGCCCTTTCATTACTTCCATTTCGCTCTCAGTTAGGCGTCCAGGCTTGTGAAGAATTTCATCCGGTATCTTGATTTTACCCAGATCGTGAAGAAAGCCTGCATAAGATAGATCTTGCATTTCCTCTTCTGACATCCCTAAATATTTACCAAAATTAGCAAGTAAAATAGCGACATTGAGAGAATGCTCTAAGAGATAGTCATCTTTTTCACGAATTTTTGTTAGGCAAAGCAAAGCATCTGGGTTTCTGTCTACAGACTCTACCAGCTTATTAGAAAAAGCTTTTGGTATACTTGTGTCAAACGGCGTTTCTTTTTGCACGTTTTCAAGTAAAAGCTTTTGAATGTCTTTACCTTGCTGATGTAATTTAGTCGCTCTGTTCAGCTCTTTTTCCAAAGACACTGATTTAATGGGGGCTAAGATTTTTTCAGCAGGCTCGTTTTCTACACTGTTTGAAGATATCGAGGAAGAGCTTTCACTCACTTTAAAGCTTTTATCTGTATCAATGGCAAGGGTTTTCACACCCCGTTTTTTCAGTGTATTTACAACGTCTGTAGAAGTGACTTTTCCCTGACTTTTAACCGTCAACGCGCCTTTCTGCTCAAGTATTTGATGAACAAACATTCCAGGCACTAACTGATCAATCGTGATTTTTTTTATCATTGTAAACGTAGTTTACCTTATCTAATGACTCTTTCATGAAAAAGAGGCATCAGTACTTCAACTTTGCCAATATTGTATGTAAATCTGGAGACCAAGCGAACTTCTTCATATTTACTCGATTATTGTTCACATTCACTCCCTCAGAAAGTAAACGTTCTCGCTGCTCTTCAGCGTGGTCAGAGCCGACAGGGAATGCTATTTTGCCATCAGCTCTCAGAACTCGATGCCAATTGCAGTCTACTTTAATTTCCTGCAAACACTTTCCCATCAATCTAGCTCTGCCCGGAAGACCAGATAGATCAGCTAAAGCACCATAGCTGATAACGCTGCCTTTGGGTACTAAGGAAAGCGTCTTTTCAACACGTAATGTTACTGCTTTATTAACCATCATGTATATTAGTCTAACAGTTAATTACTTACTGTATTTAGTATACTTTACCATTGCTATCGTAAGGATTAAAAAGTCAGATTATGCGCCTGTATTGTGATCGCTGTGGCTACCCCAAGAACACCTGTATTTGTGACTATATTAATGAGATTAATGTATCTCTCAATATCACCGTCATCCAGCATGACAAAGAGGCTCAGCACGCGAAGAACACCGTTAAACTTCTCTCTCTGTGTATCCCTGATACGCGAATTGTGTTGGCTAACAACTCTTACGACATGACGACTTTATCAAAGCAGTGTAATGATAAACACTGTGCACTCATTTACCCTAGCGAGGCAAGTATAGCTATCGAGAACATTACTGATAGTACAGCCAATGAAATTAAAACATTAATACTTATTGATGGAAGCTGGAAACAAGCCTTTGGAATCATTAAAAAAAACCCTTGGCTAGAAAACCTCCCTGCGTTTCATTTTAGTGACGCCCCTGTTTCAAACTATCTTATTCGCCACACGTCAGTTGATAACGCCCTTTCAACACTTGAAGCTACAGCTTACGCCATTAACTGTTTAGAAAAGACCGATGTAAGTGCGCTATACAAGGCTCAGACAGCATTACAGCAGAATTGGCGAGGACCGTTAGACCATCGCCGAAAGTTGCCGTAAACCAGCGTATAGCTAATCCTACGCATTCATAGGAACAAAACCTTTTTGATCCTTTATCAGTTGTATCCAATTTCTAATAGCTGGATACGCAGAAAGGTCAAATCCCCCCTCATGGGCAACATGGGTATAAGCAAACAAGGAAATATCCGCAAGGCTTATAGTATCCCCCAGTAAGAAGGGCGTTAAGCTAAGTTGATGCTCCATGACGGCAAGCGCTTTATAACCGCCAGCTTGTTTAGCGTCATACTCAGCTTTTTTTTCAGCAGGAAGCCCTAAATACACGTTTATATATCGAGCAACAGCAATATAGGGCTCATGACTATATTGCTCAAAGAACTGCCACTGCAATAGCTTTGAAGATTGATAAGGCGAAGAAGGCACAAGCGGGGTGTTAAAAGCAATATAATGCATTATGGCATTAGATTCAGATAGCACTCTGCCATCATCTAACTCAAGCAAGGGGATTTTGCCATTGGGCGATTTTTCTAGGAAGGAGGGGGCTCTTGTTTCTCCTTTCATGATATCTATGTCTACCCATTCGCAGGTTTTTCCCAACAAAGATAAGAGGAGCTGTATTTTATAGCAGTTTCCAGAACGTGAATCACCGTATATCCGCATGAGAAAGGTTCCATTCAATAAAAAATAAAGAGTCCTACATTTTTATCGTTCGTACAAGAATATACTGAAAAATCAAACGTCATTTAGCCCACTATGTCTGAGCGTTTCTTAATTACAGTACTTCTCTTTTATGTAGAGTAACTCCTCGATTTCCTGACTTCTCTCGTAGACTACGCTCTCTTTAATTAACTTATCAACTCTTTTGTCGATGTCTTTTGCTAACGCATACTTAACCTTCCCAACGATAAGCGCAATGTAAACAAAGGGAGCAAACAGAAAAGAGACTATTAAGGTAAGCAGAAAAATCAGGGTGGCTATATCAAAAAAATGAATTGGTTGGTTTATCCAAAAAACTGGGATAACAGCAAGTACCAAACCAATCGTAGCTAAAGTTATCATTGCCATTTTCATAACGCGACTGTAAAGCTTAAGCTTATCGACCAAATCGATGTCTCCACCAAATAAAATCTTCCAAGAGTATCTATTAACTGTAATTAGTTGTAGAACGAAGAGAGTTAGTAATAGCCAAAAAGGTATGGCTCCTACCGCAACGATAAATACTTCTTTTTCGTGGAGCCTAACTAATAAGCCTTCAGAAAGCATGTACAAAAGAGGCATTATAAAACTTACTGCAACTGACAAAATCAAATGCTTCGCGAACTGTTCTGATAGCTTCTTTCGATGTAGCCAAAACTCATCTCGCTTTCCGATAACATTCAGCATTGAATACAGATTTTTAGCTGCCTGTTTTTGAATAACTCTAATGGAAAAAAGAAACACGCCACTTAATAATGCTGTCCCGATTGCAGTATTAAAGTCACGCTGCGCATCACTCGAATCAATGTTTAGTTTTACCGTACCTGCTAAGAAATGTAGTATAACCATCGATAATACCAGTAAAGACGGATAGAGTAGAAATTCGAGAATGAGATTTCCCTTTGACCTATTAGACATCCTTTAATGATGCTCCAAGAAATATAAGCCAAGAAAAGGTTATTAAGGCAATACAGGCTAAAAGCCTGAGCTTATCCCTTCCTAATAAAAGACCCATCGATAACGATTCTAGTTCTTCCACTTCGTATTGAGCTTCCAAGAGTTGTTCAACGTTATTCTTATTCGTTTTACCCTCGTCTTCATCTTTAATATTGCGGACAACTTTTCTTTTCTCAATTAACCACAATGCGCGCAAATTCATAACTGGCTTATAAAGAAAAAAAGCAACGAATAACGAAAATAATAGCGTCATCAAAATATCAAAAGTCGGAATACTCTTTCCAAACCAAAAGACAGGAAAAAGGATTAATGCTCCGCTAGTAAGTGTTGCATTGAAGAGAGCAAACCTTGCTAGTGAAGTGATTGAGTTTAATCGATCGATTCCCGTAGCCGTTTGGTTTATAACAAATTTGTTCAAATAGTTAACGTAGGAGGATAACTGCACGAGGCACAGCAAAAGCAAGAACCAAAACAGAACTGCAGAGAAAGCAATTAGATATTGATGCAGCATCATTTTTGGGATGAGTAAACCCTCGATAAATACATATAACATCGCTATAAATAGGGCCACTATGAGGCAATTGACGCTATTAACATGTAATTTGGTCGTGAGAATGGCCCTATGTTGGTTTAGATGGCTTAACTGGTTCGTTTTTACTAATATCGAAATCAGCGTGCTTGTAACGTTTTTATGATTCAACTGTAGACACAGCCAAAAATATCCCGAAAGAATCGACATCCCAATTGCAGAATTGAAGTCTCGCTGTGCACGGATATTTCCAGCTTCAGGCCAATCAAGAGCGCCTGTGAAATAATGCACTGATAATAAAACCAATGTCGTCAAAAAAGGGAAGAGGCCAATAGAGACACCTTTGTGCATATTGGTGTAGGGGCTGAGTTTCATTTTTATTATTCAGTGGTTATAAAGCGAGAAATTTTTAACCGTAATACGTTTTATTTTCATTGGAAGCTACCTAGGTAACGATAAGCTTTGTGTAGTCTTATAGCAATAGAAATAAACGTAAGAGAATGTGAACGTCTACTTTTCATTCTGCAATAAAAAACCCGCCAGTTGGCGGGTTTTTTCAAAGCTGTGCTTTTTACTTGCGTAACTTCTGAATAAGACGAAGTTGTGCAATCGCTTCTGCAAGCTCGTGAGCTGCTTCTGCATAGTTAAAGTCAGCGCCTGGATTGGCGATGTGCTCTTCTGCACGTCGTTTGGCTTCTTGTGCTGCCTGCTCGTCAAGATCTTCAGCTCGAACCGCGGTATCAGCCAGTACGGTAACATTGCCAGGTTGTACTTCTAGTACACCACCAGCAACATAAATAACTTCTTCTTCACCGTGCTGTTTAACCAAACGCACCATACCAGGTTTAATAGCAGAGATAAGTGGCGCGTGACCAGGGTGGATACCCAGCTCACCTTCGCTACCTGTCACCTGAATCGTTTCAACGCGACCCGAGAAAATCGCTTTCTCTGCGCTTACCACGTCCAAATGTACTGTCATTGCCATGTGAACCTCCTGATTAGGTACGTTAGCATTATGCTAGGCTAGCCGAAGCTAGCCCTACACTTATGCTTTCTTGGCTTTCTCTAGCGCTTCTTCTATAGAACCAACCATGTAGAAGGCTTGTTCTGGAAGGTGGTCATATTCACCCTCTAGAATACCTTTAAAGCCACTGATTGTGTCTTTTAGCGATACATATTTACCAGGTGCACCAGTAAATACTTCTGCTACGAAGAACGGCTGAGATAGGAAACGCTGAATCTTACGAGCACGTGATACCACTAGCTTGTCTTCTTCAGATAATTCGTCCATACCTAGGATCGCGATGATGTCTTTCAGCTCTTTATAGCGCTGTAGAACAGTCTGTACGCCGCGTGCTACGTCATAGTGCTCTTGACCAATTACTAGCGGGTCTAGCTGACGAGACGTTGAATCTAGAGGGTCTACCGCTGGGTAGATACCAAGAGACGCGATATCACGAGAAAGTACTACCGTTGCATCCAAGTGAGCAAAGGTTGTCGCCGGAGATGGGTCAGTCAAGTCATCCGCAGGTACGTATACCGCTTGGATTGAAGTGATTGAACCCGTCTTCGTTGACGTAATACGTTCCTGAAGTACACCCATCTCTTCTGCAAGAGTAGGCTGGTAACCTACCGCAGATGGCATACGACCTAGAAGTGCTGATACCTCAGTACCTGCTAGTGTGTAACGATAGATGTTATCTACGAAGAATAGAACATCACGACCTTCGTCACGGAACTTCTCAGCCATAGTTAGACCGGTAAGTGCAACACGTAGACGGTTACCCGGTGGCTCGTTCATCTGACCGTATACAAGCGATACTTTATCAAGTACGTTTGAATCGTTCATTTCGTGATAGAAGTCGTTACCCTCACGTGTACGCTCACCAACACCTGCGAATACCGAGAAACCGCTGTGCTCGATTGCGATGTTACGGATAAGTTCCATCATGTTTACGGTTTTACCTACACCCGCACCACCGAATAGACCAACTTTACCACCCTTAGCGAATGGACAAACCAAGTCGATTACTTTGATACCAGTTTCTAGTAGTTCTACCGAGCTAGACTGTTCTTCGTAGCTAGGCGCTTCACGGTGAATAGACATACGCTCTTCTTCACCAATTGGGCCAGCTTCGTCGATTGGGTTACCCAATACGTCCATGATACGACCAAGTGTCTTCGTACCAACTGGAACCATGATTGGATTACCGGTATTTTCTACTGCAAGACCACGTTTTAGTCCGTCAGTAGTACCTAGTGCGATGCCGCGAACAACACCGCCACCTAATTGCTGTTGCACTTCCAGGGTTAGACCTGACAAGTCACCTTCGGTAACTCGTAGTGCGTCATAAACTCTTGGTACCGCATCTTGTGGAAACTCAATGTCCACAACGGCGCCAATGATTTGGACGACCTTACCTTGACTCATAATTTGTCCTCGTTATCTCTTTTAAACCTTTGCCTACACCGCTGCGGCACCGCTAACAATCTCACTAATCTCTTGTGTGATTGCAGCCTGACGCGCTTTGTTATATACCAGTTGTAACTCATCAATGAGGTTACCGGCGTTGTCGGTTGCTGCCTTCATGGCAACCATTCGCGCAGCTTGTTCTGACGCCGCGTTTTCTACAACACCCTGATACACCTGAGACTCAATGTAACGAACCATTAGTGCTTCCAAAATTTCTTTTGGATCTGGCTCGTAGATGTAGTCCCAACGATGTTGATATTCTTCGTCTTCTGACTTTGGCAAAGGCAATAACTGATTGATCACAGGTTTCTGTGTCATGGTGTTAACGAAGTCATTGAATACCAAGAATACTCGGTCAATTTGTCCTTCGTCATACGCTTTAAGCATAACGCGTACAACACCTACTACATCGCTCACAGACGGCTTGTCACCTAAACCAGATTCAGCAGCAAGTAATTTGCCACCAAAACGGTTGAAGAAACTGCACGCTTTAGAACCTAATGCAGCAAAATCCACTTCCACACCCTGTTCACGCCATTTTTTGACGTCTTGAGTGACGAGCTTAAATTCATTGGTGTTCAAGCCACCACATAAGCCTCGGTCAGTGGAAATCACAATGTAACCGACGCGCTTGACTTCACGCTCTTCCAAATAAGGATGGCGATATTCAAGGTTACCGTTTGCAATGTGACCAATCACTTTAAGCATATTTTGTGCATATGGACGGCCAGAAGCCATACGTTCCTGCGCCTTTTTCATCTTAGACGCAGCAACCATTTCCATCGCACTGGTAATCTTCTGAGTATTTTTGATACTCCCAATCTTACCTTTTATTTCTTTACCGCTGGCCATGACTATTTCTCCGATTACTCAACGAATTGCGCTGGTGGTTAAACACCAGCACCATTGATTACCAAGTTTGTGTCGCTTTAAAGTTTGTTAAAGCGTCGTTCAACTTAGCGGCAATCTCGTCGTTGTAGTTACCTGATTCGTTGATAGTCTTCATAAGGTCAGCGTGTTCGCTGTTCATATAAGAATGAAGAGCGGCTTCAAAATCTAGGATTTTGTTAAGCTCGATACCCTTAAGGAAACCTTTTTCTACCGCGAACAGAGAAACACCCATGTTAGCAATTGATAGCGGTGCGTATTGCTTCTGCTTCATCAGCTCAGTTACGCGCTCACCGTGCTCAAGTTGCTCACGAGTTGCATCATCAAGGTCAGAAGCAAACTGCGAGAACGCCGCTAGTTCACGATACTGAGCTAGGGCTAGACGGATACCGCCACCCAGCTTCTTGATGATTTTAGTCTGTGCAGCACCACCAACACGAGATACCGAGATACCAGCGTTAACCGCCGGACGGATACCTGCGTTAAACAAGTCAGTTTCTAGGAAGATCTGACCATCGGTAATTGAGATTACGTTTGTAGGTACGAATGCAGATACGTCACCAGCTTGCGTTTCGATAATTGGAAGCGCAGTTAGTGAACCAGTTTTACCTTTCACTTCACCGTTAGTGTAACGCTCTACGTATTGCTCGTTTACACGTGCAGCACGCTCAAGTAGGCGAGAGTGAAGATAGAATACGTCACCTGGGTAAGCTTCACGGCCTGGTGGACGCTTAAGTAGTAGTGAGATTTGACGGTAAGCAACAGCTTGCTTAGACAAATCATCATACACGATTAGCGCGTCTTCACCGCGGTCACGGAAGAATTCACCCATAGTACAACCAGAGTAAGGCGCTAGGTATTGAAGCGCTGCAGACTCAGATGCAGATGCTGCAACCACGATTGTGTGGTCAAGTGCACCGTGCTCTTCTAGTTTACGTACTACGTTAGCGATAGTAGACGCTTTCTGACCAACCGCTACGTACACACATTTGATGCCTGTACCTTTTTGGTTGATGATAGCGTCAACAGCCATAGCTGTTTTACCACACTGACGGTCACCGATGATAAGCTCACGCTGACCACGACCTACTGGGATCATGGCATCAACTGACTTATAACCAGTTTGTACTGGCTGATCTACCGATTGACGCTCGATTACGCCAGGTGCAATTTTTTCAACTGGCTCAAAACCAGCAGCGTCGATTGCGCCTTTACCATCAATAGGCTCACCAAGTGTGTTAACAACACGGCCAAGAAGTGCGTTACCTACTGGTACTTCAAGAATACGGCCGGTAGATTGTACTTTATCGCCTTCTTTCAGGTCCGCATATGGACCCATAACAACTGCACCTACAGAGTCTCGCTCAAGGTTTAGTGCAATTGCGTAACGGCTTCCAGGAAGCTCAATCATTTCACCTTGCATTACATCTGCAAGGCCATGAATGCGGATAATACCGTCAGTTACTGCGACGATAGTACCTTCATTACGTGCTTCACTGCTTACATTGAACTGTTCAATTCTTTTCTTGATCAGTTCAGCAATTTCAGTGGAATTAAGTTGCATGCTCTTATCCCCGTTATGCTTGCAACGCGTCTGCTAGACGGTTCAATTTCGACTTTACGGAACCATCAATAACTGTATCACCGGCATTTATTACCATTCCAGCGATCAGGGCAGGGTCCACGTTACAATTAAGCTTCACTTTACGTGCCAAACGTTTTTCCAAATTTGCAACCAACTCTTTAAGTTGTGCATCGGTCAGCGTAGATGCTGAGGTTACGTCCACTTCTATTTCTTTGTCATAGTCCGCTTTAAAAGCATCAAACAAAGTAGAAATTTCAGGCAACGCGGCTAAACGTTTATTTTCAGCCAAAACCTTTACTAGGTTTTGGCCGTGTTCGTCGAGTTGCTCGCCACAAACATTATTAAAAATGTCAGCTAGCGTGTCGGCTGAAACTGCACCAGTTAATAACTGATGCATTTCATCGTTTTCAGCTACCGCGCTAGCAAAAGCGAGCATTTCTTGCCATTTCACAATGGCGTTTTTCTCGACTGCAAAATCGAAAGCAGCTTTAGCATAAGGACGAGCAACGGTTGTCAATTCAGACATGGCTCATCTCCCTCTTAAAGCTCAGCGACAAGTTTTTCAACAATGTCGTTTTGTGCGTTAGCATCGATTTCACGTTGTAAGATTTGCTGTGCGCCAGCAACTGCAAGAGCAGAAACCTGCTTGCGCAAATCTTCTTTGGCACGATTGCGTTCAGCTTCAATCTCGGCATAACCAGAAGCGATAATTTTCTCGCGTTCCGCATGGCCTTTTTGCGTTTCTTCGTCAACCAGTTGGTTGGCGCGCTTTTTGGCCTGCTCGATAATTTCAGCTGCTTGCGCTTTCGCATCTTTCAATTGCTCAGTAGCTTTCGCTTGAGCAAGCTCTAGGTCTTTCTCTGCACGTTCAGAAGCTTCAAGCCCATCGGCGATTTTCTTCTGACGTTCTTCAATCGCTGCCATTAGTGGAGGCCATACATATTTCATGCAGAACACCACGAACACAGCGAAGGCGATTAATTGACCGATAAAAGTGGCGTTAAAATTCACAATCGCCCCTCCTCTTAAAGTTCGCTAAAAAAGTGTTTAGTAATATTAGGCACCAACAGCGAACAATAGGTATAGAGCGATACCAACACCGATCATCGCGATGGCGTCGATAAGACCCGCTACGATGAACATCTTAACTTGTAGTTGAGGTGCTAGTTCTGGTTGACGAGCAGCAGATTCAAGGAATTTACCACCTAGTAGACCGAAACCAATAGCGGTACCAAGGGCGCCAAGACCAATCAGTAGTGCAACAGCGATGTATAACATTTACGTCTCCGATTTAAGTTAAATTTAAAGTTAATGTTTAAAAGTCAAACTCTGTAAAAACGGTGTCGGATTTCCAGGTAACCGACACCCGTTAATGCTTAGTGTTCTTCACACGCCAGGCTTAAGTACACGATGGTTAGCATCATGAAAATAAACGCCTGAAGCGGAAGTACAAGAATATGGAACACAGCCCACATAAAGTGCAGTGGTAGCTGGAAGTAACCAATTGTAGCAATCAATATAAAGATTAGCTCACTGGCGTACAGGTTACCGAACAAACGCAGGGCTAGTGAAAGCGGGCGCGCAAGCAAAGTAACGGTTTCAAGAATAAAGTTCACCGGAATGAAGACTGGGTGACCAAAAGGCTGCATAGTAAGCTCTTTAGCAAAACCGCCAATACCTTTCATCTTGATTGAGTAGAAAAGAATAAGAATGAATACGCCCGACGCCAGTGCAAACGTCAAGTTAAGGTCAGTGGTTGGTACTGCCTTGTTGTAAACGTCGTGAGGGTCCATACCAAAAGCAGCTTGGCCAATAAGCCCTGACACCCACGGAATAAGATCAACTGGCACAAGATCCATAAGGTTCATTAACAATACCCATACGAAGATAGTCAGTGCTAATGGCGCGATAAGTGCGCTCTTACCGTGGAAGGTGCTTTTCACGTTGTCATCAACGAACTCAACAACAAGCTCTACAAACGCCTGCATTTTGCCCGGTACGCCCGTCGTTGCTTTTGAAGCGACGCTTCTAAAGATAATTAGGAATAGTAAACCAAGACCAATAGACCATGCCAATGTATCAACATGCCACGCCCAAAAACCAGCATCAGAACACGCTTTGTTAAACGCGATTCCGTTGTCAGTTGAGCACATGGTGGCATTGGTCAAGTGGTGCTTGATGTATTCTGAGGTAGTGTATTCAGATGCCATTGTTTAACCCAAGTTGTAAAGTGTAAAAATTTGGTGACTGGTTCTTATGCTTCAATCGATCGATTACGCTTTTTCGTTCTCGCAACGCCCTGCGTTGACTTTATTCTTTCGTACCGTAATGAAACATAGCTAGCCCGTGGCTAGCCGTTGTAATCACGAATGCCATGAAAATTTCCAGTGGCGAGGCATTTAAGCCTTTAAACGCAATTACAAATAAAATGATTGTCAGTGCCAGCTTCATTTTTGAGCCTTGGCTAAAACTACGTGCAACAAGCTCGTTTTTACTTGCTCCAGCATAACGAAATGCAAAAATAGCAAAAACAATATTAGGCAGGATACTTATTAGAGTTCCTGCGGCTGCTGATATGGCTGAATGACTTCCCCCAGCAGCGCCTGCGAGACCGGTAATGACTAAGGCTGTGATTGCCTGAAAAAGTAGCCCTTTCTTGGCGAGGTCTAACCCGCGTCTTGCTAACTTGTTCGTCACTTTTACTCGCAGCTTGTTCACGTCTTACAAAAAGCGTCAGAAGTATACTGTTTTACCGACAATTTTCAACAGTACAACGCTTTTTGAAAGTTATTCTGAAAATATTCTATTGCTATAACCGGAAAGGAGAGTGTCCGGTGTTCACACCAGACAGCGTATCGATTGCGGGTAGGCAAGGGTACTTTATTATTTCTTGTAATTATAAACTATTGAATTTTAGAGATAATTCCATCTAATTGCTCAAGATCACTAAAGCTAATTGTTAGCTTACCTTTGCCTTTAGCGTTGTGGTCAATACTCACTGGTGTACCTAAATTTTCTGAAAGTCGCGTCATTAGGTTTTGTATATCCGGATCAACTTTCTTTTCAGGCTTGGGTTTAGCTGGCTCTAACAGCTTTTTCACCAGCTTCTCGGTATCGCGAACGGTAAGCCCTTTACCCGATACCACTTGCGCCGTTTCTGATTGCGTTTCGCCTTCTAACGCTAAAAGTGCGCGAGCGTGACCCATCTCAATATCACCATGCTCAACCAATAATTTCACGTCATCGTTCAAATTGTTCAAGCGAAGTAAATTTGTCACCGTCGTGCGCGACTTACCCACGGCTTCAGCCACTTCTTGGTGGGTCAGTGCAAATTCATTCATTAAGCGGTCGAGGGCTTGCGCCTCTTCCATTGCATTTAAGTCTTCACGCTGGATATTTTCAATAAGCGCGATAGCAACTGCTGCCTCATCCGGCACGTTTTTAACGATACACGGAATCTCATCTAACTGAGCGAGTTGGGATGCACGCCAGCGTCGCTCACCGGCAATAATTTCATAGCGATGGTCGTCAACCCTTCTCACTACGATAGGCTGAATAATACCCTGTGCGCGAATTGAAGATGCTAATTCTTCTAATGCCTCGGGTGACATGTCTTTACGGGGCTGATATTTCCCCGGCACTAAATATTCAATAGGGAGTTTTTTTAACTCGCCATTTGTTGAACTGACCTCGGCTGCATCCTGTTCTCTTTGAGCAGATGACTGGCTGGTTGCGAGTAATGCATCTAAACCGCGGCCAAGGCCTCTTTTACGTGCTGACATAGTATCCTCTATGACATGTGCTGATGATATTCAGCTTATTGTCGTTTAACTTGCTTTTGCCTGAGCAGGCGATGTTTTATCTCTACGGCGTAGTATTTCACCCGCCAACGCTAAATACGCTTTTGCACCTGTTGATGACTTATCATAATACATCGCAGGTGTTCCGAAACTTGGTGCTTCAGCTAGGCGAACATTGCGCGGTATGACTGTGCGATAAACCTGCTCACCAAAATGGCGCTTCAATTGTTCTGAAACGTCGTTAGCTAGGCGGTTACGCGGGTCGTACATAGTACGCAATACGCCTTCAATCTTCAATTCAGGATTTACCACTGACGCTAATTTCTGAATAGTATCCATCAGGGCTGTAAGTCCCTCTAGTGCATAGTATTCACACTGCATTGGTACCATGACAGAATCTGCGGCAGCAAGAGCGTTAACCGTTAACTGATTAAGAGAGGGTGGGCAGTCGATAAATATAAAATCGTAATAATCCATCACGGGTTTAAGTGCGTTACGCAAACGCACTTCACGAGCGAACATTTCCATGAGCTTTATTTCAGCCGCTGTCACGTCACCGTTTGCTGCAACCAAGTCATATTTACCCGTGGTGCTTTTAACCACTACATCGTTAATAGGCTTTTCTTCTATCAACAATTCGAATGCGGTAGATTCAACGTCGTACTTATCAACGCCGCTCCCCATGGTCGCATTCCCCTGTGGATCGAGATCGATAAGCAATACTTTGCGTTTAGTTGCCGCCATTGAGGCCGCTACGTTAACTGCGGTAGTTGTCTTACCCACACCACCTTTCTGATTCGCGATCGCGATTACCTTAGCCACGTTTGATCCTGTTATTGTCTATTTCTATTTTTCAGCTATTTCTTTTTTAGCCAAACCAGATGTCGTTCGCCTACCAAATTTGGCACAGTGAGGTTTTCCGTTTTACTCACATGGAAGTGATCACTCACTTCGTCTATCTCATCTTGTGGAAACTGACCTTTAAGCGCCAAGAATTGCCCTTCTGAATCTACCAGATGTTGACACCAGTGCAACATATCTTTTAGTGAAGCGAAAGCGCGACTTAACACAATATCATAAGGTGACTCACCGTTGTGCTTTTCAACGCGGCTTTGCACCGGCGATACATTAGTCAAGCCAAGGATATGTACACATTGCGTCATAAAACGTACGCGTTTTCCTAACGAGTCGAGTAAAGTGAACGACTTTTCAGGGAAAGCGATTGCTAGAGGCATGCCCGGAAGACCAGGACCTGTACCCACATCAATTATATTCTCGCCCTCAAGAAACGGCACTATGGCTAATGAGTCCAGGATATGTTTAACCATCATCTGTTTAGGATCTCTTACAGAGGTTAGGTTATAAGCCTTATTCCACTTATCCATAAGCAGCACATAATCAACGAGTTGCTGCTGTTGCTTATCACTTAAATTTAATGAAAGAGCCTCGAGCCCAGAAACCAAAATGGTGTGCAATTCTTGCTGTATAGTCATCGAAAAGTCTGTTTATTCGCGTTGAAATGTTTTGCTTTACGCAGTTCCACATTGCTCAACACTATGCGTGTTAGTCGAAACTGCCATGAGTCTAGCCATTTTTTTCTATTCCCATCATGCTTGTTTCTTAAACGTGAACTGGAGAATAAGGCTACGCGCAGTTTAATTAGGCAATAGGCCTGAGTGAAAAGCGCCGAGTTTTTCTTAATTTCTTATTCACTATAATACGCGAATAAGTGAGAAAAACTAAGCGCTACGCGTTGTATGTTGAATTAAGCGCGCGATTTACGCGCTAATTTTTTCATGCTTACGCAGCATGCCATGTTTTTTCAGGTAAACCAGCAGTAGAGAGATGGCAGCAGGTGTGATGCCTGAAATACGAGACGCTTTACCTATCGTTTCAGGCCTTGCCTCAGTTAGCTTCGCTACAACTTCATTTGAAAGGCCAGAAATTTTGCTGAAATCCATATCAACGGGCAATAACGTATTTTCATGACGCTGAGTTTTTGCAATCTCGTCCATTTGACGGGCAATGTAACCTGCGTATTTAATTTGAATTTCCACCTGCTCAGATGCGATGGGATCTTCAAGACCAGGGCCAACACTTTCAATTTCCATCAACTGGCTGTAAGTCATTTCAGGTCGGCGGATCAATTCTTCCAAAGAATGTTCGCGACTTACAGGGTTCTTTAGCATGGTGTTTAGCTGAGGCGCAGCTACGTGCTCAGGATGGATCCATTGACCGCGTAATCGCTGTAGCTCACTTTCTACCGCTTCCATCTTTTGGTTGAACTTGGCCCAACGGGCGTCATCAACGAGACCAATTTCTCGTCCCATTGCTGTTAAGCGACTGTCCGCGTTATCTTCGCGAAGAAGCAAACGGTATTCAGCTCGGCTAGTAAACATACGATAGGGCTCTTTCGTTCCCATCGTCGCCAAGTCATCAATCAATACGCCCATGTAAGCTTGATCACGACGCAACACGAGAGGATCTTTTTGCTGTACTTGAAGTGCGGCATTAGCACCAGCCACTAAACCTTGTGCTCCCGCTTCTTCATAACCCGTTGTGCCGTTGATTTGTCCAGCGAAGAACAAACCTTCAATAAACTTAGTTTCGAGCGTTTGTTTTAAATCGCGAGGATCAAAAAAGTCATACTCTATCGCATAGCCAGGTCGGACAATATGCGCATTCTCAAAGCCTTTGATAGAACGCACAAGGTTCATCTGGACGTCGAAGGGCAAACTGGTTGAAATACCATTTGGATAGACTTCAATACTGTTTAACCCTTCAGGCTCAACAAATATTTGGTGTGAAGATTTATCGGCAAATCGAGTGATCTTATCTTCAATACTCGGACAGTACCGAGGTCCAATGCCTTCAATAACACCAGTGAACATAGGAGAGCGATCCAACCCGCCGCGAATAATGTCATGGGTTTTTTCGTTAGTATGGGTAATGTAACACGGGATCTGCGTCGGGTGCATGGTTCTATCACCCATGAATGAGAACACTGGTGTTGGATTATCACCTGGCTGAGGTTGCATTACCGAGAAGTCGAGTGAACGTGCGTCAAGTCTAGCGGGTGTCCCGGTTTTAAGGCGATCAACTCGAAACGGAAGCGCACGTAGTCTGTCAGCAAGCGCGATAGACGGCGGATCGCCAGCACGTCCACCTCGATAGTTTTCAAGGCCAATGTGAATGGTGCCGCCCAAAAATGTCCCAACCGTTAACACCACTGTCTTGGCGCTAAATTTTAAGCCCATTTGGGTAACTACGCCGCAAACACGATCATTTTCAACAATGAGATCGTCTACGCTTTGTTGGAAAAGCGTGAGATTTTCTTGATTTTCAACAATGTCTCGTATGGCATTTTTATAAAGCGTTCTGTCAGCTTGGGCACGGGTAGCACGCACTGCTGGGCCCTTTGAAGAGTTCAATGTTCTGAACTGAATACCGCCTTTGTCGATCGCCAATGCCATGGCACCGCCCAGTGCGTCGATCTCTTTGACAAGATGACCCTTACCGATCCCACCGATAGCAGGATTACATGACATCTGGCCGATCGTTTCAATATTGTGAGTGAGCAAAAGCGTATTGGCACCCATGCGAGCAGCTGCGAGCGCCGCCTCTGTACCTGCATGTCCACCACCAACGACGATGACATCAAATGCTTCTGCATAAAACATGGTTAAACCTCACTATTCACGGACGATAAGCCAACTTAAAACTATTTTTTCAAACAGAGAATGCTCAAAAAAGGGCGCGTATTTTATCTGACTTATTGGATAAAGAAAATGATTAAATTTTCCTCAAAACCTTTTGAGAGAAAAGGTGTGATCGTTTAATAAGATCTTAAGATCTCTTTTAGATCTGTTTATTTTTACTTTTATTAGGATCGTCAATTTCTGTGGGTAACCGATCAAAGCATCTAAAGATCATCAAGTTACGCGATCAATAACATTGGGAAACACCGATCCATAACCCTATCTGAATCTTGTGTATAAACACCCTTTTTATCCACATGCCGTTTTGTTTGAAAAGTTATTCTTTTTTCGATCAGAGCTTATACACAGTGGTTTGTAGGATCCTATCCACAGGCGTGATCAAGATGTGATCCAGTTGGGGATAAAATGTTTGCTAATTATGTATTGTGATCTAAAGATCGCGATAGAACCTGCGCTATAGACCGATCACATTGTGGAGGAGATCTTTTATAAAACCTGTGACTAGATCCCGTGATCTCATTTTTAGGCACATCTAAAACTTTGATTATTTTTGACAGCAGCATAAATTTTTTCTGAGATATTTCGCTTTTTTTATTAATTTATACCAATCCGCATAGATAATTGCCACTCAGAAGGTACTGGCAAGTTTCCTAGCGAAGCGTGGGAATGCAGGAATGGCTCTTCCCTTTCAAATTCCCAGAATGAAGCTAGGAAGCTTGCTAGACCTTCCCGAAGGGCGAGTTTAAAATGTCCGTACTCTTTGTTGTGTCACCTTGATGTAGAACCACTATACCTGCGGTAACACGCCGCGATTACGAACATTTTAACTCTCGCTGAGTGGGTAATTATCTATGCGGACTGGTATTACTTCATTCCTCGACCAAGAATAGGAGTGTTGATGCGAAAGAAATGCGCCAGTAAGTAGGGTTGTATGTATCTGTTAGGTTAGTCGTGTGGTTTATTTAAGAGCGACACTGTGTTTATCGATACTTATGAAGGTAACAACACTCTTTAGGTATCGTTTTTTGTAATGGCTATAGACTAAATGCCATGCAGGTATTTAACGAACGGAGAAACACAGGAAAGGTCTATGAAATGCGGTAAGAGTAGCTATGAATGACAATAAACCAGGCGCTATTAACGCACCTGGTTAGGCTGATAGCGTGGCTGTGCCACAGAACCCTGCATGTCTTCTTGCTCTATGGTTAAGCCCTCACGGCGGCTAGGGCCTTGGAACCTCACTTTATATGTATCGTACTCTTTAATAGACTCAAAGCAGTAGCGTCCTAACGCATTTTCAAGTTCTGCTAAGTTGTGATTAGTGATCAAAATACAGTTTTTCTTATTCACTAATCGCTGTCTTAACAAATTTCCAAACCAGCTTTGCGCATTCTTTTTAAGCGCAGATTCGTTAACACATACTTCATCTAATATGAGCAAATCTACATCAAGAAGCTCTTGATTTATTTCTCTGTAGCGTTGGCTAGCGTTGTCAGTTGCAGAGAAGTCGAATGAGAAATTTCGCATTTCAAGCAAGGTTGAAAGCTGACGATAAAGCACAGAGATTTCATATTGCTCAATGAGTTGGTGGGCAATTGCACCTGCAATATGTGATTTACCCCTACCGTAATCACCGTAGAAAATCATCATATGAGAACCGCTTTGTCGCCACGCGGGGTCGTCATGTGCCGCGATGAAAGATTGGGCAATAGAGACGGCTTCAATAACATCGTCGCTGTCTTCTACTAAATTGGCGAAGGTCCACTTTGGATTTAAATCAGAACGGCCATGAATAGCTTCTACGCGCGCCTTCTTACTGCGCTGCTGTAGTTGCGCTATTTCTTCATTAGCTTGTGCCTCATACTGCTTACGCAGCGTTTTGTAGTCGATATACTCACTATTGGGATCGACATCTTTTTTGAGTGCTCTCGCTAAATTAGCAATTTTGTCAGTTATACGATCCATAACGATTTAACTCTTCTTGGTTGCGGCATATTTTTCCACCAGCTTTTTCGCATTATCATCTGCTTCTATGCCCGCTGCAACTTTCACTTTTTGCGTTCCTACAACTTTTGTAGGCGCATAGCCTGAGGCAAGTCGTTTACGCTTGATATTATTAGCGAATTTCTGCGTCCACTGGAACTCACTAAATACGGAACTAGGTCTGCCTAGCCAATAAGCAATAAATTCTCCGACCTCGTTTTCATCGAATGTCTTATCAATGATACCAAGCAGTGAGGCCATTTCTTCAAACAGTGCTTTGTTCGGTGTCCATGTTGCAGTCATGGCACTATGGCGGGTGTGCAGTTGTTCAAAGTCCGACTGTGGCTCGCTTAAAAGAGGAAGAAGTAGGGTTTTGCCATTAATGGTGTGCTCGAGGTCCAATTCAAGGGGGAGGGCAACTAAGCCAACTTGCTCAAGTTGTTTTACCAAGCTATTTATCTGACGACCCCGTTGATAGGTATCGTCTTTGTTGTCGCCATTAAGTAAGGCTAGAAGCTGCTTATAATCAATAGGTGCAGACGATGTAGTGGCCTGATTTGCACCTACGCGAAGCCCAAGGAGATACAACACTCTGCAATCGTTGGAAAGCGGTGATTGTAAAACAGCGAGTTCCGCTTGGGTTAGGCTACTGGTCATTAAATTAAAGTCCAAGTGACAGTGCGGCTATTAGGCATTTGCTAATTTTTCATCAAACCATTCTACAGCGGCATCTTCAGGAATTGGATGTTCTAGCACATCTATGTAAAGGGCGTCGTTAATAAGCTTACCGCCGCCATTTAGGATATGCTTCTCCATTTCTTTTGCACCAAAGCAAAACGTATCATAACTGGTGTCGCCAAGACCGATCACATACGCATTGACTGCTTGCAGATCAGCGTTTTCAAGTTGTCTCGCAAATGGCTGAATATTATCGGGTAGTTCTCCGGCGCCATGGGTAGATGTACATACTATCCATGTGGACGCTTTGTTAATATTCGCAAGGTCGGGCTCTGCGTGAATAGTATGGGTATATCCACGCTCATTAAGCTTTTCAGCAATGGCGTCAGCTACGTATTCTGCGGCACCTAACATAGTACCCACAATAATTTCAAAATGCTTACTCATGAATATGTTACTTCTTTATTTACGATTAAAGATTCAGTGCAACTGACAGCGTTTTATTTGCCGATACAGAACGATGAAAAAATCTTACCAAGCAGGTCGTCAGAGGTAAATTCACCGGTTATCTCACACAGTGCTTGATGCGCTAAGCGAAGTTCTTCGGCTAACAATTCACCCGCCATTGCGTCATGAAGTTGTTGTTCACCAGTGCTTACGTAGCTGTAAGCTTGATCTAGCGCATCTATGTGGCGTCTCCGAGCAATGAATTGGCCTTCTGTTGTCGTATCGAACCCCATGGTTTTTGCTAGATGTGTTTTTAACGTATCTACGCCACTACCTTGCTTGGCTGACAAGTTAATAACAGAGATTTCACCATGCTCAGTTGCTACTGTACTATGCCCGATATCTAAGGTGCTTAGGTCGGCTTTGTTACGTACCACAGTCACGGGAATGCCCTGTGGAAGTCTCGCCATAAACTCAGGCCAAATCTCATAGGGATCGATAATACTGGTTGAGGTAGAGTCAACAACAAATAGCACATGGTCCGCTTCGTTGATGGCTTGCCAAGCTCGTTCAATGCCGATCTGTTCTACTTTATCGGGGCTTTCTCTTAGTCCAGCCGTATCGATAATATGTACCGGCATACCGTCAATGTGAATATGCTCTTTTAGTACATCTCTAGTGGTACCTGCAATGTCAGTAACGATAGCGCTGTCACGACCAGCAAGCGCGTTTAACAAACTGGATTTGCCAGCGTTAGGTCGACCCGCAATCACCACCTGCATGCCTTCGCGTAACAATGTACCTTGCTTGGCTTGTTCTCGCACTTTGGTAAGGCTTTCCATAATGGCACTTAAATCACCTGACACTTTACCATCAGATAAAAAGTCGATTTCTTCTTCAGGAAAATCGATAGCCGCTTCCACATACATTCGCAGATGGACAATTTGGTCAGACAGCGTTTGAATCTGCGTGGAAAACTCACCCTGTAATGAACGTAAAGCGCTTTTGGCTGCTTGCTTTGAACTGGCGTCTATTAAATCGGCAATGGCCTCTGCTTGCGCAAGGTCTAACTTATCATTTAAAAAAGCCTGCTCACTAAACTCGCCTGGATTTGCGAGTCTTGCATGTCCTGTTGCAAGCACCGCATCTATCAACATGTCCATAACCACTTGGCCGCCGTGACCTTGTAGTTCCAACACATCTTCGCCAGTAAACGAATTTGGGCCTTTAAAAAATAGCGCTATGCCCTGGTCTATTACGCTTTTGTTTATATCAACAAATGGCGTATAGGTGGCAAGTCGAGGTGTAAGTGTACAGGGCACCAGCGCCTCGGCAATAGCGCTAGCCTTTGGGCCTGATACACGAACAATACCAACACCGCCTCGTCCTGGCGCCGTGGCTTGGGCGATAATCGTATCCGTTGAAAGGGTGAGTGATTCCATAATTAGTCGCGGAAGTTTTTAAATTGGAAAGGTTGACCTAAGTCTGATTCTTTTACCAATGCAATCGCTTGTTGAAGATCATCGCGTTTTTTGCCTGTAACCCGAAGCTCTTCACCTTGAATTGCAGTTTGCACTTTAATTTTGGCGTCTTTAATCAGTTTTACAATCTTCTTTGCCATTGGCTGTTCAATACCTTCTTTAAAGGTAATGGTCTGGCGATAGGTTCTGCCGTGGGCATCGTAGGGTTTTACATCCATTGATGATGTGTCGACATTGCGTTTGGACATAGCGGTTCTGAACATACTTTCCATTTGCTGAAGTTGGAATTCAGCTTCGGCTTTCATGACAACCGTTTTGTCTTTGTATTCAAAGCTCGCGTCGATACCGCGGAAGTCAAATCGTGTGGTTAGCTCTCGGCTTGCGTTTTCAGTGGCGTTACGCACTTCTTCCATATTGATTTCTGAAACAATATCAAATGATGGCACAGTTTAATCCTCTCAATACAAAACAGCCCGCGTAGGCGGGCTGTATAATTAAATGCTCAACAGCTTACTTACTGCTGATGCCCCGCTTCTCCATTGAAGCATAAATCATTTTGGCTTGAACCAAGGTAATTACGTTACTGACTAACCAGTATAGTACCAGACCTGCAGGGAACCACAGGAAGAACACACTCATTGCTACTGGCATCCACTGCATGATTTTCTGCTGCATAGGGTCAGTAATGGTGGTTGGCTGTAGTTTTTGCAATAGATACATACTTGCGCCAGTAAGAATAGGTAGCACAAAGTATGGGTCTTTCGTAGAAAGGTCAGTGATCCAAAGTACAAAGTCAGCATGGCGAAGCTCAACACTCTCCATCAATACCCAGTAAAGTGCTAGGAAGATAGGCATTTGAAGAAGGAGTGGTAAACATCCACCCATAGGGTTTACTTTCTCTTTGCGGTATAGCTCCATCATGGCTTGAGACATTTTTTGTCTGTCATCGCCAAAGCGGTCTTTTAACTGCTGCATTTTAGGTGCTAGGTTGCGCATACGTGCCATTGACTCGTATTGCTTCTTAGTTAGCCAATACATCGCGCCTTTCACTACTATAGTGATAAGGATAATCGCCACACCCCAGTTATTAACCAGGCTATGTAGGAACGTGAGTAGGGCGAATAGCGGCTGTGAAATCCAGAACAAAATGCCGTAGTCCACGGTTAGATCTAAACCACGAGCAATCTTAGCAAGTTTCTCTTGATCTTTTGGACCCATGTAAAGGGTCGATGCCAGAGTCTTGGTTTCCCCTGGTGCTATGCTTTCAGATGGCGATAAAACACCGATAACCGCATATTGATTATTCAGGTTGCGTGAATACAGTGTGTTGGTTTGCTCTTGTGAAGGAACCCATGCTGAAACAAAGTAGTGTTCAAGCATACCAACCCAACCCGCTTTCGTGGTTTCACGAAGCTTTTCATCTTCTATCTCGTCGAACGAGTATTTCTGATAGCGGTCGTCTTCAGTTGAGTAAGCAGCACCACGATATGTTGGCATAAACATGTTGCTGTCATCTTCAAATTCCATCACTTGTTTAAGCTGCGCATAAGGCTGAACAGTTGCCGCATTACCGGTATTGTTTTCAACACTATAGCTTACGTTTACGTCGTACTTGTCTTTGGTGAACGTAAATGTTTTGGTTATAGCTAGCCCTTGATTATTTTTCCAAGTAAGTGGAATAACCAGAGAATCGCCGGTCATTTCGTAGAATTCACTTTGCGCAGTGTAGACTGGGCGACCGCTGCTGCTTGCATCCGGACCTTGCGCTCCGATAAGGCCGCTTTGTGCTACGTAAAGTCCGTTACCTGAACGAAGTAAGCTATAAGGAATCTCAGACCCTTGCTCGACCGGAAATTTAAGTAAGTCCGCTGATATTACATCACCACCGAGTAAATCGATGCGCACATCGAGTGTATCGGTTTTAACTTCAATGATTCGGTTACTGTTTTGTGATGCTGCAACGGGCTGCGCTGCCGGAACGCTATCACTACTTGGTACATCTTCACTGCCATTATCAACGAATGACGGTACGCCCTTAGATGTTTCTTGCGTTTGTTGTTCAACAGGCACAACTGGCTGTGGCCCATAATCTTTTTGCCATGACTGCCAAAGCAAAAAGCTAACTAGCGCAAGGCCAATTATCAGAAAACTACGTTGCGATTCCATAGAGGTCTCTTTATTTTGAGTGTTTATCTTGTTGTTTTTCCGGCACTGGATCGTATCCACCGGCATGCAAAGGGTGGCATTTTAATATGCGTTTAATAGATAACCAACCGCCTTTTACCAATCCGTGCGTTTTTAATGCGTCTATAGCATACCAAGAACAAGAAGGATGGAAACGACATCGTTGCCCTAATATAGGCGATATGAACCATTGATAACACTTTATCAAGGTCAAAGGCACCACTATTAAGAGTTGCTGCAACGCTTGTTTAATTTTTTCCATAGCTTATCCAGTGTTGAAAATACTTCTTGGTTGCTAAGGTTGTCGGCGCCAGACTTACCAATAACGATAATATCGACATTGGGTAGATTGTGTTGTTTGTGCCTGAAACTTTCTCTGACCAAGCGTTTTAAGCGATTTCTATCATGGGCTTTGCGTATGCGCTTTTTAGCCAAAGTAATGCCTAAACGAGGATTTGAAAGAGTATTTTTTCTAGCTAGGATAGTAAAAGAGGGAGATACAGCTGGGGTTGCGTCATCAAACACATAGGTAAAGTGGGTGGGAGTTAACAGACGTAACTCCCTAGAAAACGTATTCTCGCCCACTTTAGCGTCTTTCAATTAAGCTGAAAGACGAGCGCGGCCTTTTGCACGGCGAGCTGCTAGTACTTTACGACCATTTTTAGTCGCCATACGAGCACGAAAACCGTGAGAACGCTTGCGCTTCAAATTGCTCGGTTGAAATGTTCTTTTCATGACCAAAGTCTCACTTATATTTAGTTAAACATAGGCGTTTTTGGTAACACATTACGCTGCTTTCAGAATAATGTGGTGTTTTCACCAGAAAAGCCCATCGAAAAAGGACGCTGAATTCTAGAGATCTCGTGGCCTCGTGTCAATGGATATTCTTGCTTTTCGGACGAATAAGTGAACAATTTTTACTATATTTTGAACAATACGTCAGATTATCATACAAAGTTCTTGTGAATAACGTGTAAAAGTCGCTCAGGTTATCCACAGTAGTTTGTGTAAAACATCACTAAACTTAAAAATTGCAAGGGGATCTTCTGTATTTTTACGTCGTATTTAGACTGAATTTTTCTCGACATAGCATGATTTGATCTAAAACAAAAGGCTCACAAAATCAATAGTGTAGGGTTTTGATCGGAAAGATCGTCGGGGATCGTTATTTACTTTTTGTTGATAACGTTAGATAATCCACAGCTTATAAAACGATAATTTAATTTCTCGCTGTTACCCAACACTTCCAACGCTATTTCTCTCTGATGGCGCTTTCTGTTGCCTGATTTTCTACATATGGCATTTTCGATGTTGGCTTTTCTTGCGAGTAACGGGAGCTAGCTACCTACTATGTCTTTGTGGAACCAATGCCTTGAAAGATTGCGTCAGGAATTACCAACGCAGCAATTTAGTATGTGGATACGACCGCTTGTTTGTGAAGAAGAGGGCGGCATGGTTTCCTTATATGCGCCAAATCGTTTTGTTCTTGATTGGGTAAGAGATAAGTACCTCAATAATATAACTGGCTTGCTACGAGAATTTGCTGGCAATAATGCGCCCCAGTTGCGCTTAGAAGTGATGAGCCGTCATAGTAATGGGCGCACACAATCAGCTAGTGGAAATGTATCTTCCTCCACAGGAAGCGGCGGCAATGCGGGTTACAGCGGCCAAAATTCGTTAGCAGGTAATCAAGGGCATCAAAGCAGTAATAGCTACGTTCCTAATCAGGCCGCTTCAAATACTAATAATCCTTCTTCTTCCCCTTTTTCTTCGCCGTCGGTGGGAGGAGGTAAATCGTCTGGGCAGTATAATAATGAGTATGAGCCCAGTAATAGAGTACCGCCACCGGCCTCTGCCAATCGACAATATGTTGATCACGGAGATCATGGATCTAAGAACCAAGATCGATACGATCCTAATCAGTATGGTAATCAACCAACACGTTCACCTATGCAGCCAAAAGTGGTCCCGATCCCAGAGGCAATGAAACATAAGAGCAACATAAACCCCACTTATCAGTTCGACAACTTTGTTGAAGGTAAATCTAACCAGCTTGCTCGTGCGGCGGCTACTCAGGTAGCAAACAACCCTGGCGGTTCTTATAACCCGTTGTTTATATACGGTGGTACGGGTTTAGGTAAGACTCACCTTTTGCATGCAGTGGGTAACGGTATTGTTGCAAACAATGGCGATGCAAAAATTGTATATATGCATTCTGAACGATTTGTTCAGGACATGGTGAAGGCTCTTCAAAATAACGCCATTGAGGACTTTAAGCGTTTCTATCGCAGTGTTGATGCGTTACTTATCGATGATATTCAATTCTTCGCTAATAAAGAGCGTTCACAAGAAGAGTTCTTTCATACCTTTAATGCACTTTTAGAGGGTAACCAACAAATTATTCTTACCTCTGATAGATATCCTAAAGAGATTGATGGGGTAGAAGACCGATTAAAATCGCGCTTTGGTTGGGGTTTAACAATTGCTATTGAGCCGCCTGAGCTTGAGACGCGAGTGGCTATTTTAATGCGCAAGGCTGCCGAAAACCGTATCCACTTACCCAATGAAGTGGCATTTTTTATCGCTAAACGTTTGCGTTCAAATGTACGTGAGCTTGAGGGTGCATTGAACCGTGTTATTGCTAACGCAAACTTTACCGGTCGTCCTATTACTATAGATTTTGTGCGCGAAGCATTGAGAGATCTTCTCGCTTTACAGGAAAAATTGGTTACGGTTGATAATATTCAGAAAACAGTCGCAGATTATTATAAGATAAAAGTTGCTGATATTTTGTCTAAACGACGTAGTCGAAGTGTAGCGCGTCCCCGTCAGGTTGCTATGGCGTTAGCGAAAGAGCTCACTAACCACAGCCTTCCAGAACTTGGAAATGCATTTGGTGGGCGAGACCACACAACGGTTTTACATGCATGTAGAAAAATACAGCAGCTAAGAGAAGAAAGTCATGATATAAAAGAAGACTATAAGAACCTCATTAGGACTTTGTCTTCCTAACAACACGACCTTAGAGGCGAGATAGCACTGCGATGAAATTTACTATAAGCCGTGAACAATTTTTACAACCCCTTCAGTTAGTGTCTGGCGCTGTAGAGCGCAGGCATACGTTGCCAATACTTTCTAATGTGCTTATTAAAGTAAGTGAAGACGCACTTTGGCTTACGGGTACAGATTTAGAGGTTGAACTGATTTCTAGTGTAAAACTAGAAGGTGAGTTTACCGAAGGGGAAATCACTGTCCCTGCGAAAAAGCTATTCGATATCATTCGTGGTATTTCTGAGGGAACAGATATTCACTTCTCTCTTGATGGTAGCAAAGCACTTATTCGCGCAGGGCGAGGTCGCTATACACTATCTACGCTTTCTGCTAATGATTATCCTAATCTTGAAGATTGGGAAGGCGAAGTTGAATTCGAATTAACGTGCAGCGATCTTAAGCGTTTAATAGATGCGACAAGTTTCTCAATGGCTCAACAAGACGTTCGTTACTATCTGAACGGTATGTCTCTTGAGACTGAAGAAAACACTATTCGTACCGTTGCTACAGATGGACATCGACTTGCACTTTGCCGATTGAATTACGAAACCACGCTTCCAGCGCGTCAGGTAATTATTCCTCGCAAAGGGGTGTTGGAAATATCACGCCTCATTAGTGAGGACGATAAATCTCTGAAGGTACAAATTGGTGCTAACCATCTACGTATTTTTTCGAACGACTTCATCTTTACCTCAAAGTTAGTTGATGGGCGCTTTCCTGACTATCGACGTGTGCTTCCACAAAATGGCGATAAAGAAATAATCGCGAGTAAAGCAGTTTTAAAAGACGCTTTTTCAAGAGCTGCTATTTTGTCGAATGAAAAGTTTAGAGGCGTGCGTTTAAATCTTTCTTCTGGCGAACTTAAAATTACGGCTAATAACCCTGAGCAAGAAGAAGCAGAAGAAATTGTTGATGTTCAGTATCAGGGTGACGATTTAGAGATTGGATTTAACGTTGCCTACCTTATTGACGTCCTTAATGCACTAGGGTCTGATGGCGTAAAAGTAAGTTTGTCTGATTCAAATGCTAGTGCTTTGATTGAAGATGACGCTGATGATGCTGCTTTGTATGTAATTATGCCGATGCGTCTTTAGAGGCAAACAAATGCATGCTATTTCAAAGGCTATTTAGTAAATTCAATATTGTTTAGTGTCTTATCTCAGGAAGCGATTAACAACAAATGTTTATCGCTTCTTTTTATTTTCAGTGTGACCTCATGAAACTGGACCGTGTCCAGATTACACATTTTCGTAATCTATCTTCTGTCAATTTTTCCCCATCGCCACTTTTAACAATTATAAAAGGTGCGAATGGCAGTGGAAAATCGTCGCTGATAGAAGCGCTATACTATCTTGGGTTTGGTCGTTCCTTTAGAACAAATAAGCACGGATCTGTAATCCAAAATAATAAAGATAGCTTTAGCGTTTTTGCCTCTTGTAAAACAGAAGAAACAGAGTCGCTTAAGTTGGGTATTCAGCGAGGTCGCACGGAATCTTTTATATGCAGTATCAACGGTGCGCATTCAAACAAGCTTTCTGATTTAGTTAGCTTAGTGCCGCTTCAGCTTTTCACACCTCAAAGCACAGATTTAATTATCGGCTCTCCTTCGGAGCGTCGTCGGTTTCTAGATTGGGGATTGTTCCACGTGGAACATGAGTTTCAATTGTTGGCTAATCAGTATTCAAAGTTTCTAAAACATAGAAATGCGCTTTTGAAACAAATGGCTAATTTGAACGCGGCGGAGAATCAATATTGGGAGTCGCAGTTCGTCCAACTCGGGGAAGCGCTAACGGACAAGAGGCGTCAGTACGTTGATAGACTTACCCCAATCTTTAAAGAATATGCACGTGAATTTCTTCCAAACTTCGATGTCGAATTAAGTTACTATAGAGGGTGGGAAAAAGATGTGTGTTTATCAGAAAGCTTGGTTAAAAAGCGTGAGTATGATGGTAAAATAGGACATACCTCTTCTGGGCCTCATAAAGCCGATTTAAGACTTAAAGTTAACGGCGTCAATGCCCAGGAGCTTTTATCAAGAGGGCAGCTTAGAATGGCTGTGGCTGCGCTACAAATGTCCCAAACTAAGCTTTTTAATTCTGCTACAAATCGAAAAAGTATATTCTTACTAGACGATGTTGGTGCGGAATTAGATGCGGATAAAAGAGAACAATTTATTGATGGGTTGCTCGAAATGGATACGCAGGTTTTCGTTACTGCAATAGAATCCTCGCAACTCGCTTTTATACAAAAATATAACGAAAAGAAAATGTTTCACGTGGAACATGGAAGCGTGAAAGAGGAGTAAAAGCTAGTATGTCAGCAGAGAACAACTACGACTCGTCCAGTATTAAAGTACTTAAAGGATTGGATGCCGTAAGAAAGCGCCCTGGTATGTATATCGGTGATACCGATGATGGTACTGGGTTACACCACATGGTTTTCGAGGTGGTCGATAACTCTATCGATGAAGCACTGGCTGGACACTGTTCCGAAATTACTGTGCTCATTCACAGTGATGGTTCAGTTTCTGTGTCTGACGATGGTCGAGGCATACCGACAGAATTGCACCCTGAAGAAGGGGTGTCTGCTGCGGAAGTTATTATGACCGTTCTACACGCAGGCGGTAAGTTCGACGACAATTCCTATAAAGTATCTGGTGGTCTTCATGGTGTAGGGGTGTCGGTTGTAAACGCACTGTCTAGCCGATTGAAATTACGAATTCGCCGCGGGGGAAAAGCACATGAGCAAGAATATGCTCATGGGGTTCCTCAGGCTCCACTAGCAGTAACTGGCGACAGTGATAAAACGGGCACGATGATCCGTTTTTGGCCTAGCTCTGACACCTTTACAGATACGCTGTATCACTATGACATTCTGGCGAAGCGCCTTCGCGAGCTATCGTTCCTTAACTCGGGTGTGTCTATTCGCTTAAAAGACGAACGCGATGGTAAAGAAGATCACTTCATGTATGAAGGCGGTATCAAAGCATTCGTTGAGTACTTGAACGAGAAAAAAACACCAGTCCATCAAAAGGTATTTCACTTCAGCAGTGAACAAGAAGACGGTATTGCAGTAGAAGTTGCGATGCAGTGGAATGACAGCTTCCAAGAAAATGTATTCTGTTTCACAAACAATATTCCACAGCGAGATGGTGGTACTCACCTAGCTGGCTTCCGTGGTGCATTAACTCGTACGTTAAATAACTACATGGAAAAGGAAGGGCTGAATAAAAAAGCGAAAACGAACGCAAGCGGTGACGACGCTCGAGAGGGGCTAACAGCGGTTGTTTCGGTTAAAGTTCCAGATCCTAAATTCAGCTCACAGACTAAAGATAAGCTGGTTTCTTCTGAAGTTCGCCCAGCGGTTGAATCTGCAATGAATGAAAAACTGGCAGAGTTTTTATTAGAAAACCCTGCTGAGAGTAAAATTATTGCGGGCAAAATTATAGATGCAGCACGTGCTCGTGAAGCTGCTCGAAAAGCGCGTGAGATGACTCGCCGTAAAGGCGCTCTAGATTTAGCAGGTTTACCTGGAAAATTGGCCGACTGTCAGGAAAAAGACCCTGCTCTAAGTGAACTTTACATAGTGGAGGGTGACTCTGCGGGCGGTTCTGCAAAGCAAGGCCGTAACCGTAAGAACCAAGCAATTTTGCCGCTTAAAGGTAAAATTTTGAACGTTGAAAAAGCGCGTTTCGACAAGATGCTTTCTTCACAAGAAGTCGCAACACTTATCACGGCACTAGGTTGTGGTATAGGGCGTGACGAATATAACCCTGATAAACTACGCTATCACAGCATCATTATCATGACCGATGCTGACGTGGATGGATCACACATTCGTACGCTTCTACTAACGTTCTTCTATCGCCAAATGCCTGAAATCATCGAGCGTGGATATGTATACATTGCACAGCCACCGCTATATAAAGTGAAGAAAGGCAAACAAGAGCAATATCTTAAAGATGACGATGCCTTAACAAACTACCTTACTTCAATCGCTATCGACGGTGCATCATTGCATACTAGCGATGATGACCCAGGTATTAGCGGTGTTGGCTTAGAAAATCTTGTTAAACAGTATCAGTCTGCAGAGAAGATGATAAATCGTATGAAGCGTATAATGCCTTCATCTATTCTTTACAGAATGCTCTATACGCCAACGCTTAACTTAGAAGATCTTAAAGACCAAAGCGCACTGGAGCATGTTGCTAAACACTTTGTTGAACAGCTTACAGAGCGTGAAAATGACGGTGCAACATATCGCTATGAAATTCGTAATGACGCTGAACTAAGCGAATACTACATTACGATAATCATGCGCATGCACGGTATTGATTATGAATATAATATCGATCATGAGTTTATCGAGTCGTCAGAATATCAACGCCTTAAAGCGCTCAACTTGGCGATTAACGATATGATGGGTGTCGATGCTTACATTCAACGTGGTGAACGCAAGCAGCCAGTAGAGTCGTTTAAAGAAGCACTTGATTGGTTAATGAGCGAAGCAAAACGTGGTCAGTATATTCAGCGCTATAAAGGGTTAGGTGAAATGAACCCAGAACAGCTATGGGAGACGACGATGGATCCTGAAGGCCGTCGTATGCTTCAGGTGACAATAGAAGACGCCATTGGTTGTGACCAGTTATTCACAACTTTAATGGGCGATCAGGTTGAGCCTCGCAGAGAGTTTATCGAAGCCAATGCCCTTAAAGTAGAAAACTTGGACGTGTAAGTGTGTAGTTAGTAAAGAAAGCGACCAATTGGTCGCTTTTTTTGTTCTTAAATGGCAATCAATATGCCATGGTAATGTTTAATAAATTAGTTATTTCATAATCAAATTTAAAGCGTAATCAAAAAGGAATATTCGATGCGCATATATTTCGTAGCACTGCTCTTATTAAGTTTAATTGGGTGTACAGAACGTGACGAGGTTACCGATTCCCAAATCCGCTTCACGACGGCAATGAACGAACACAAACGTATTGTTGCGAAGGCTAATTCTTACTTAGACAAAAATTTAGCCGACAATATTGAACGAAATATTACCCATCTCATATATGCAAAAGAACTTGCCTACCATGCAGAAAAGGTGCTCAAAAGTGCGAAGATTATCGGCGTTCATACTGTTGAAATGCGAGCCTTAGATAAGCGACTGAGTAACTACGATAGAGAAGCGCTAATTCTCGCAGTTGATTTACTTAACACCTCTTTAAATAAAACGATTGAATTCAAACAAACCGTGCGTGAGATGCCGATGGCACCCTTAAGTGGTGTATCACTTAACAGTAAATCGATGATTGGTTTTATGGGGGATGAATATAATAGCGAACTTGCAGAATGTTGTTTAACAACGCTTAAAGACATCGATATTTTATTGAGGGGGCGAAATGATGACATAGCCTGGGCTATCAGAAAAAAAATTCTGAATATTGAAAAACACCTCTCACTTATATTAACTGATGATGAATATCAGGACGTGTATTCCACGCAATTGGCGACGTTAGTTGAAACATTAAAGGTAAACAAATAAAGGGATTTTCAATGAAAAAAATAAATTTACTCTTCCTACTTACAATAACACTATCTCCGCTGAGCTTTGCACAATCGACGGTAACTAAGCCTGAGATAACATACGAAAAAAATTGGCGTACCGGAGAGCATAAAATCATACTTAGCCAGGAGTTTAAAACGAGAATAAAAACCAAGGCTATGCAGTTTGATTTTTCAGGCCTAGAATCAAAAGGAAGTCACCTACCTGCGCAACCCGAACTTGATTCCGACGAAATATCTTTAGAACGAGGCGTTTTTGGGGTTAAGGCTGGAATGAAAATAGTCGATGCATTTGACGTCCTTGGTGTTCCAATGTCAGAAATGGCATTAAATAGTACAGATGTATTGTATTCATTTGGCCGCAATCTCTGGCTTATTACAAAAAACGATAATGTTCAGGTAATAACGAACCAGAATGCTTGGATATCAAGCACTCTAAAGAGTTTTATTGCTTTCGACGACCGTGCTTTAGGAAAATGGAAAATAAATGGAGCTATTGGCCCTGGCGCATCGAAAGAGCAGGTTCTCGAGTCACTTGATGGAGAATTTATCAGTAACACGACATTCCGTGTAAAGTCAGAATCAGACATAAATATTGAAATCGACTTTGTGAAAGACAGTTTTTCGAAAGGCTCAAATTTGATCGTTACTGAATTTCGTTATGGAAACCTAAATGAAAAGGTGATTATAGACTCTGAGTACATTACAAATAATACAAAAGACGGATACGACGTTATTGATGATATTTTGAAAAAAAATGCAGCTGAGAGCACGTCAACGTTAATATCTGATTTGCCTTTTTTTCCGATATTTACCGCATATGGGGCGGACAAGAAAAAAATTTATGCTTACGATAGTCATTTAATTTTAGTTGCTGAAGATGAAATATTAAAGAAACTCTATATAGCAGAGGCACTTTTCAATGAAATAGAAGCGAAAGCAGATTGGAAATTAGGAGGGCTATACGCTAACCAGCCTAGTGAAGAAATCGCAGCTTTATTCGAGGATGATGTGTTGGGAGTGAGCGATTATTGGGAAGTATATTCGGATGCATTCAAATACGATTTTTATTTTAAAAAAATTGATACTTCTTTTATTTTAGATGAGCTAGAGATTGAGGTTTATTAGGCTCAACATATAAATATACAAATATAAAAAAGGTAAATAACTCAGTCAGAAAGCCCGCCTAAGCAGCAGGCTTTGACTGCGGCATATGAAACGCCTACTTCTCTACAATTTTGAAACAACCAAAGCGACTTCTCCCGCACTTGCCGCTGTTGCTGTAAAGCGATAGGTTCCAGTTGAAGAAGGCGTGAATTGTAAGTTCTCTGAGCCTTGCTCACAGACCAAGTAAACGGTAGAGCCTAACATTACGGGTTGACCCTTATATTTGCCGCCACAGCTCTGTGAGGGCGTCCATTTCGCATCTGACAATCTAAAGTCGTAGGGTTGGCCGTCAGCAATGAGCTCAACGTCAACAGTCCAGCCTGAGCTTGAGCGTTTGAACTTGTAGCTCGCATCGGCTTCCCACCAGTTAAATACACCTCTAAGAAACATGTTTTCAAACTGAATGCGAGGGGCATCCGGTGCTATCTCTGGGATATTAAAGCTTCCACTGCTTGAACATGCAGAGAGAGCGATGCACATAGAAGCAATAGTTAATAACTTTTTCACAGCGTCTCCATTTATGAAAAAGCCCAACATTGAAGCTGGGCTTTTCGTCTTTTGCAGTCTTAGACCACGATAACGTTTACTAGCTTACTTACGACTTCGCGAGAATTGAAATATCTGCGGTAGTAAGGAAAAGTTGCCTTAAAAGCGACAGCAAAGCAAGTCGGTTATTTTTAACCGCTTCATCATCTGCCATTACCATTACGTTATCGAAGAAATTATCGATTACATTACGCAGCGTAGCGAGGGCAGTTAATATGCGCGTATAGTCTTGCGTAGGCACTGCGCTTTGAACTTCCTTCTGTGCCTCTTTTAGCTCGGTATAAAGCGCTTTTTCAGCATCTTCTACTAATAGTGATTCATCAATATTAACGGTATCTGTTACTTCTACATTTTGCTTAGCAAGAATGTTTGCTACACGCTTATTAGCGGCGGCTAATGCTTCAGCTTCATCCAAAGCTCTGAACTTATCTACGGCATGAACGCGGGCTAAGTAATCAGCTGGCTTGGTGGGACGACGGGCAGCTACGGCTTGAATTACGTCAATGGCGATAGCTTGATCTTGTAAAAGCGCAGTGAAGCGACCTAGTACAAAATCAACAACCTGTGTTTGCGTATCAATATTGGTTAACTTATCGCCATATACATCGATAGCTTTACCTACCAGGGTTTCAAGATCTAACGGTAGTGATGGCTCAGTGATAATTCGTAAAACACCAATTGCGGCACGACGAAGCGCAAAAGGATCTTTATCACCCTTTGGTAATTGGCCGATACCAAAGATACCTACTAATGTATCTAGCTTGTCAGCTAACGCAACCGATGCGCTAACACCTGAACTAGGTAGCGCATCACCAGCAAAACGCGGCATGTATTGTTCATATAGCGCTTCTGCAACAGGCGCATCTTCACCGTCGTTCAGCGCATAGTATTTGCCCATAACGCCCTGTACGTCTGGAAACTCCATCACCATGTTCGACATTAAGTCTGTTTTGGCGAGAAGACCAGCACGGGCTGCTTGGGTTTCATTCGCATCGATTTGCGAAGCAATGAACGCCGAGAGGGCAGATATACGCTCAGATTTTTCTTTAAGTGTACCAAGCTGCTTTTGGAACAACACGGTTTCTAAGCTCTGAAGGCGACTCTCTAGCGTTGTCTTTTTATCGCTATTAAAGAAGAACTCAGCATCTGCTAGGCGAGGGCGGATAACTTTTTCGTTACCTGAAACAACCTGAGAAGGGTCGCGACTTTCAATGTTGGTAACAAACAAGAAAGTGTTAGAAAGCGCGCCATTACTATCTAAAAGCGGCACGTATTTCTGGTCGTCTTTCATTGTGTAGATAAGGGCTTCTTTTGGCACTTCTAGGAAAGCTTTATCAAACCCAGCTTGAAGGACAACAGGCCACTCTACAAGTGACGCAATCTCTTCAAGTAAGTCTTCGTTATAATCTGGTTTAAGCGACAAGCTTTGCGCTGCGTCTTCTAATTGCTGACGTACTTTATCTTTACGCGCTTCAAAATCTGCTAGCACATATTGTTGTTCTAGAGCCGAAGCGTAATTATCCGCATGATCGAGCTCAAAGCGTCCGTCACCATGGAAGCGGTGACCTTGAACAACACGGTCGCTTGTTAGCCCCAATACTGACACGTTAACCACTTCGCTACCGTAAAGCACACAAAGGGTGTGAACAGGGCGTATAAACTGAGTATTGTAATTACCCCAACGCATTGGCTTTGGAATAGGCAGCTTGCTCACTGCCTGGTTGATTAGCCCTTCTAGTAGTTCAGCAACTGATTGTCCTGGAACTTGAGCTTTATGAAGTAACCATTCACCTTTATCAGTGACGAGACGCTCTGCATCGGCTACATCAATGCCATTACCTCGCGCCCAGCCTTGAGCTGCTTTAGTAGGATTTCCGTCTGCATCAAATGCCGCCGAAACTGCAGGGCCACGTTTTTCTACCACTTTGTCAGCTTGACCTTCGGCAAGGCCTGAAACATAAACAGCAAGACGGCGAGGGGCTGCGAACCAACTAACTGAGTCAAAGTCTAGGTCTGCTTGTGTTAGCGCTGCTTCAAACTGCGTGGCGAAAGCTTCACCCAAAGATTTTAGCGCTTTTGGTGGTAACTCTTCAGTACCTAATTCAACTAAACAATTTTCTGTACGCATGCTTATGCCTCCTTGTTACATAGTGGGAAGCCTAATGCTTCACGCGCTTGGTAATAACTTTCTGCACACGCTTTAGCTAAGGTTCTAACACGAAGAATATAGCGCTGACGCTCGGTAACGGAGATAGCATGACGGGCATCAAGCAAATTAAATGCGTGAGATGCCTTCATTACTTGCTCGTAAGCAGGTAAAGGGAGGTTGTTTTCGATCAGCTTTTTGCTTTCTGCTTCGCATTCGTCGAAAGTTCTAAACAATGCTTCAACGTTGGCATGCTCGAAGTTATACGTCGACTGCTCAACTTCGTTCTGGTGGAATACATCACCATAGGTAACTTTACCCATAGGGCCGTCGGTCCAAACCAAATCATAGATACTATCTACGCCTTGCACGTACATGGCGAGTCGCTCAAGACCGTAGGTAATCTCACCGGTTACCGGCTTACATTCGATCCCTCCTACTTGTTGGAAGTAAGTGAACTGAGTGACTTCCATACCGTTTAGCCATACTTCCCAACCAAGACCCCATGCACCTAGCGTTGGCGATTCCCAGTTATCTTCAACAAAGCGAATGTCGTGGACTAACGGATCAAAACCTAACTCTTTCAAAGAGCCCAAATACAACTCCTGAATGTTATCAGGCGAAGGCTTGAGCATTACTTGGAACTGATAATAATGCTGTAAGCGGTTTGGGTTTTCGCCGTATCGACCATCAGTAGGTCGGCGGCATGGTTGAACATAGGCGCTACTCATTGGCTCTGGACCCAAAGAACGTAAGAACGTCATAGGGTGAAATGTACCTGCACCCACTTCCATATCCAGAGGCTGAATAATAACGCAGCCCTGACGCGCCCAGTAATCTTGAAGCGCAAGGATCAACCCTTGAAAGGTCTTAATATCGTATTTCTGCATACATCCGCTGCTTATTGGTTATCTGACTAAAAATAAAGGTGGGATAGTATACAATTTGTGAGGCATAGTATGTAGGTGTAAAGGGTGAAAAAACGTTACGAATAAAGCCCAATTGCCTGTTCACAGCAAGGATTTAATCTTCATTCATGTCAAACCAAAAGAAAACACACCAAAAAACACCTTTACATCGATGTGGCTGGGTGAGCAACGATCCTATCTATCTTGCTTACCACGATAACGAATGGGGGGTACCGGAGTTGGACAGTCGCGCACTTTTTGCCAAGTTATGTCTTGATGGTCAACAGGCCGGTTTATCTTGGCTGACCATCTTAAAAAAACAGCAGAATTTTGAGCGCGCATTTCACCAGTTTGACCCTGAAAAAATAGCTTTAATTGGATCTTCCGATGTCGATAGGCTTATGCTTGATAGTGGGATAATAAGAAATAGGCTGAAAATAGAGTCGATTATCAAAAATGCCAAGGGGTTTCTTACCATAGAAGAAGCACAGCCGTTTAGTGAATTTATTTGGCAGTTCACTGAGGGACGTACCGTTATCAATGCATGGAACGATTTCAAGCAAGCGCCAACCTCTACGAAAGCGTCGAAGGCGATGTCAAAAGCATTAAAAAAACGCGGGTTTAATTTTGTAGGTGAAACGATTTGCTATGCGTTTATGCAGGCCGTAGGTATGGTTAACGATCATGAAGTAAAATGCCATTGTTATGAGCAAACTTGCCAGCTAGCTGTTAAATGACATCAGCTACATCACTTCATCAGACGACGTTGAAGAGTAATCGCGTTTAAGTCTTTGACCGAAAGCAGTCTGCCCATCGGCTAATTTTCAAAAAACGAGAATACGTGCCCAATAGATTTATTTATTTGTCATAAGTGTTTGGCAGTAGGTTTGCAAAGGAGGAAGCTCTGCTAACACTTTTGACTCGTACTCAGACTCGATTTGCTCTCGGGCTACATCCTGCTTTCTACGTTCGCTTTTAGGCAGCTTTTGCCTCTCTTCTAAAACCGCAAACCCACTTATTTCAGCGAAAAGCGCATAAATTTGAGGATACTGCGCCTTAAAATCTGGTGGTGTTTTAATTGGCAGCGCATTCAGCAAATTCACTATGCGGATAACGCCTTCCGATAAATCGCACTGTTGCTGATCCATCGCTTTAGCAATAACAATAATACTGTCGGTGATATTGGCTATCCTAGATTGCCTTGCGGCCTCCTGACGTGCTTTCTGCTGTTTCAAAAGGAACAGCAGCTTACCTGCATAAAAACCCAATCCAACAATAATTAATAGTGCTATGCCTGAAAGTACTGCCCAAAGCATGAATTCTTCCCGTTCTTATTAATGCTTGAAGTCGTCAATGTTAATAGCGTCTAAATCGTCAAACGGATCCATATCATCGTCTTCGTCGTCCTCTTCGACTATGCCAAGTAAATCGCAAAGAATACGGTGACGGGCCATCTTTTCATCAACATAAGCCTGTTGTTCTCGAGTCAATGGTTTGTCGTCATCAAGCTTATCGAGTAAGTCAGATAGGCGTTGGTCTGCCTCTAGCGCAGCCAACTCTTGTGCTGGTGTAGCGAACTTTTTCTTTTGAACGGGTGTTGGAGTGACAGATTTAACGAGCTGAATAGGCTTTTTACTGCCGTGGCGAGGATCTTTATTCTCTGCACTCTTTTTGCCAGTCACTTTTTTCTGTTCAACATTGTGGCGATTACCAGCAGGCTTGCCTTTGTGCTTTTTCGGGCGAGGCGAGTCAGATTTGCGGTTTTCGCTAGGTTTAAAGTCAGGATCTTTTCGAACGCCGATCAAGCCGACTTTACGAGATTTCTTTGAACGTGCCATAATTTCCAAATAACAAAGAGAGTGAAAAAACAACGCTATTATAGCGCGAATTCGTGCCTACGTATTGATCTTTGGGTTAGCAGTCGAAAATCAATACACACAAGTTTAGGTATTCGATGTTTCGCTCTAGCGTTTTCTCATTAAAACGACATCGTTTTCCGGAAAACTGACATCTAACCCATCTCTACGCGCTAAAAACTCGAAAGTAGCCACACTGAAAAAACTAACGTGAGTTATATCATTCTTATAGTGCCAATTAGCGAAGCGCGCTTTATCAATCACCCGTTTTGTCATAATGGCAAGTACACCTTCGGTGGCTAGAAGTGTGGTAAGCAACGCCCATTCCTTATGAGGAGTATGAAAGTGCTCTATAGCTTCTGTACATGTAATGATGTTGTAGTGCTGATCTAGCGCTTGAGGCGTATTTGCATAGAAGGGGTCGTAAGTGTTCATTTGAATACCTTCATCTTCTAGCATGCTTGCTAAAACGGGGGCAGGGCCACAGCCGAAATCTAATCCTCGTAATTCTTCGCTGCTTAACTCTTTGATAATGGGCATTAGCGGTATCACAAGCTTTCTTAAAAACGTTTTGTAACCTTCGTCTTCAAAATTATTTTCATGCAGATCATATTCTTGTTTTTCCTGCTCTTTAGATGGCAAGTAATCAGGAGAAACATAGACTAAGCTGCAATGGTGGCATTGAAGGTAGTCACGTTTTTTATCACTGTGATAATGAGACGGTGGTGTAGAGCTTAAACATAAAGGGCATGACATAAAAAAGCGGGTAATTTACGAAGTACTAGAAAAAGAAAAAGGTGATGGTTTTCACCATCACCTTGCATTGTATGAGTGTCAATGACACCTCTCCCGTTATACACATCTATGTGTATCTGGCTTCCCTAGCTGTGCTCCCCTTATTTTTTTTGTTAGCAGAGCTGTATTGTTGTTTTTGGCCCTCGTGGCTCTTTATCCCGTCTTCCATGCTGCATTTTTATTATTATTCTTGTTATTTAGCCTGTAGGTTTTCAAAGGCCCCTACAAACTACGCCGTTAGATTACACGAATAATTTCAAAATACAACTTTTTCGGTAACAAAATTTTAACAACAAAGTTTAAAAACGGTCACGCTTAGTGTAAGCCCGCGATATAGTTAGATAAAATCTCGATATCTTCATCGGTTAATTTCATTGCGATATCACGCATCATGCCATTCATGTCGTTATGACGCTGACCTGAACGGAATGCTTTAAGCTGTGAGGCTGTGTAAGTTGCGTGTTGACCGCTGATGTCAGGGAAGCCAGCTAAGCCCATACCGTTACCTTTCGGTCCGTGACACGCGATACACGCTGTTACGCCTCTCGGCTCGTCGCCGCCTTGGTAAAGCGCACGTCCAGCTTCAACGTACTGCTCAGGTGTTTCGCCGGCTTTTGGCTCTTGACTCGAGAAGTAAGCCGCTAAGTCTTTCATGTCTTGTTCTGAAAGTGGAGCAGCCATACCGTTCATAACAGCGTTGTTACGACCTTCTTCACCGCCAGTTTGAGAGGCTAGTTTAAATTCGGTTAATTGTTTAACGATGTACTTCTCATGCTGACCAGCAAGTTTTGGGTTCATGTCAATCATGCTGTTGCCATCAGGGCCATGACAGGCTGCACACACTGCAGATTTCGCTTTTCCTGCCTCGGCATCGCCTTCTGCTATCGCAGTTGCGCTTAAACCTAAAGACATACATACCAACAAACACAGTTTTTTCATAATAAATCTCTTAAATGGATCCAACGGCTCGCGTGATATACGTGATATCATGCGTATTTTACACATTTAACGCGTCAGAAAAACCTATTCCATGATAAAACTATGGTTTTTAGCTGGTTTATTCATTAAATAACTGTAAACCAAAGGTTGTGACGCATGTTGAGGTTATTCTAGATGTCGTACTACACCAAAGCAAAATTCTTTACGAGTGCACCAGACATTCGTCACTTGAAAAATGATACTGGCATTGAAGTCGCCTTCGCGGGTCGTTCTAATGCTGGGAAATCAAGCGCACTTAATACCCTTACTCGTCAAAGAAACTTAGCGAGAACGAGTAAGACGCCAGGTCGAACCCAATTAATCAACGTATTTGAATTAGAGGAAGACCTTCGTCTAGTGGACTTACCTGGCTACGGCTTTGCCAAAGTTCCTGTGGCAATGAAAAAGAAATGGCAGGCATCACTGGGCGAGTACTTACAGAAGCGTAAATCGCTTAAAGGTTTAGTAGTGTTGATGGACATTCGTCATCCGTTTAAAGATTTAGACCAAGACCTTATTCATTGGGCTGTAGCGTCAGATATACCGGTATTGGCACTACTTACAAAAGCCGACAAATTAAAAAGCGGCAAGCGAAAAGCGCAGCTTCTTATGGCCCGGGAGGCCGCAATGGCGTTTATGGGCGATGTAACCGTACAAACCTTCTCGTCACTAAATAAACATGGTTTACCAGAACTAGAGCGCATTTTAGATACATGGTTCGGTTTAAACAAAAATGAAAGTGGTGAAGAGTCTGATAGCGAAGGGGAGTGATCACTTTTGCTATCTTGATATCAAAGTCGTGTGTTTGAAAAAAGAACGCCCCGCGAAGTGCGAGGCGTAAACTGAGAGAAAACACATAAAAACCGTAGATATAGAGTAGCCAGAATTAGAGAAGTTCAGAAAAAGTAAAAAAAATTATTTTTAAATTTTTAAATCACTGATAATTAAAGGTTATTACTTTTCTGCAGACATAAAAAAACCCCGACAAAACTGTCGGGGTTAAAGCAAAGGTTTGAAAACAGCTTTCTCACCTCTGTACCCTACATGCGTAATATTACAACAACGCACAGAAAAGGCAAGGGTGTTATGTAATTAAATTACCAAATAGTGAAGCATATTCTTACATTTCACTATTAAAACTGTAATCTAATTACCGAATTAGTGCGCCTCGTCCCAGTTTTCGCCCACGCCTGCTTCTACAACAAGTGGCACATTTAACGTAGCGGCACTTTCCATTAGTGAAGTAATAGTAGAAACATAAGCATCTACTTTGTCCTCTTTAATCTCAAAAACCAGTTCATCGTGTACTTGCATCATCATAGTGACATCGTCAGATGCATTTTTTCTTATCCAGTCATCTACCTTGATCATTGCCATCTTAATGATATCTGCTGCTGTCCCCTGCATCGGAGCATTAATTGCGGCGCGTTCAGCTCCTTTTCTGCGGGCTCCATTGCTTGCTTTAATATCTGGCAAATAAAGCCTACGACCAAATACAGTTTCTACATAGCCTTTTTCTTTTGCGGTCTCACGGGTTGAATCCATGTATTCAAGTACACCAGGATAGCGTTCAAAGTAGAGATCCATGTATTTTTGTGCTTCATTACGTGGAATATTGAGTTGTTTCGATAAACCAAACGCGCTCATTCCATAAATAAGACCAAAGTTAATCGCTTTTGCACTGCGGCGCTGCTCTGTTGTCACGTCTTCTAATGGCACACCAAATACTTCAGCAGCCGTTGCCTTATGGATATCCTTACCGTTAGCAAACGCATCTAGAAGCCCTTTATCGCCCGATAGGTGCGCCATAATACGAAGCTCGATTTGTGAATAATCGGCGGCGACAAACTTATTACCCTCTCTAGGAACAAATGCCTGACGTACGCGACGACCTTCTTCATTTCTAATCGGAATATTCTGTAGATTAGGATCGGTTGAAGATAACCTTCCCGTTGCGGTTACTGCCTGGTGATAAGATGTATGAACACGGCCGGTTCTATGATTTATCATCTTCGGTAGCTTATCGGTATAGGTATTCTTGAGTTTTGTTAAGCCGCGATATTCCATAATCTTCTTTGGAAGTGGGTATTCTAGCGCAAGCTCTTGTAGTACATCTTCAGACGTGGACGGCGCGCCTTTAGGTGTCTTTTTAATTACAGGTAGCGACATCTTTTCAAAAAGAACATGCTGAAGCTGTTTGGTTGAACCTAGGTTAAATGGTTCACCGGCTTCTTCATGCACCTCGTTTTCAAGTTCAGCAATACGTGTAGCAAGGTCTTGGCTTTGTTGACGCAGTCTCTGACTGTCAATCAAAACTCCTTCTTGTTCCATTCGAGAAAGAACACAGGCAAGGGGAACCTCAACATCTATCAGTAGATTTTTAAGCTCAGGAATATCCTTCAACTTACTCCAAATTGCATTATGTAATCGAAGGGTGATATCGGCGTCTTCTGCGGCATAAGGCCCAGCTTCATCAAGATTAATTTGGTTAAACGTAAGCTGTTTAGCACCTTTGCCTGCAATCTCTTCAAAATGAATCGTTTTATGGCCAAGGTAGGCGAGGGCGAGTGAGTCCATATCGTGGCGCTGTGCAGTACTGTTCAGTACATAGCTTTCAAGCATAGTGTCGAAGCCTATGCCGTTTAACGTAATGTCGTAGTTAGCTAACACATTCTTATCATATTTGATGTGCTGGCCTACTTTTATTACTTGGTCTGATTCCAAAATAGGCTTCAAGGCATCCAGTACAAATTCTCTTGATAATTGGGCTGGTGCGTCGGGATAATCATGGGCAACAGGCACGTAAGCAGCTTCGCCTTCTTCAATACAGAACGACACGCCAACTATCTCTGCATCCATGTAGTTCAGGCTGGTGGTTTCGGTATCAAAAGCAATTAATTCGGCTTTCGCTAATTTATCAACCCACTCATTAAAGCGATCCTTATCAAGTACGGTTTCGTATTTTGACTTATCAATCTCTACAGAGAGCGAAGAACCACTTTCTTCTTCGTTGTCGTCGTTATCGTTAGCATCTGTACTTGGGGTGTTTGATGTATCACCCCCCGCAACCAGTGCACTCACTTCGGCATGCCAGCGCTTAAATTCATATTCTGCAAACAGATCGCGAAGCTGTTCGTTGTCTGCCTGGCAAGGCATCAGCGTTTCGACATCATACTCTAAGTCTAGATCAACACTGATAGTGGCAAGTGTATAGGAAAGGCGAGCTTGTTCCTCATACTCTTCCATTTTAGCAGCCATTGACTTGCTACCTCGAAAGGAAAGATCGGCAATCTTATCTAAATTCTTATAGATGTCGTCAATGCCGCCAATACCGTTTAGCAAAGCTTGGGCGCTTTTATCACCTACACCCGGGACGCCCGGGATGTTATCAACTTTATCACCCTTAAGGGCTAGAAAATCGATCACGAGTTCCGGTGGAATACCAAACTTAGTATTCACTCCTTCAACGTCCATAATCTGGTTCGTCATGGTATTGATCAGAGTAACGTGTTCGTTAACCAACTGTGCCATATCTTTATCACCCGTACTGATCAGGGTTTCTATACCCTTTTCAGTAGCGTGTTTTGCTAACGTGCCAATCACGTCATCAGCTTCAACGCCTGACTCTACAATGACAGGTAAGCCCATTGCTTTAATGATGGTGTGTAAAGGCTCGATCTGACTTCTAAGCTCATCCGGCATGGGAGGGCGATTCGCTTTGTACTCTTTATAAATATCATCGCGAAACGTTTTGCCCTTGGCGTCAAAAATTACCGCCATATGGGTAGGGTTGTATTGTTTGATCAAGCTTTTAAGCATGTTCACAACGCCATAAATAGCACCTGTGTCTTGACCTTTTGAGTTTGTCAGCGGCGGAAGCCCGTGAAAGGCGCGAAAAAGATATGACGATCCATCGACAAGAATAAATGGGGGCTTTTTAGAGTCAGGCATAGATGACGTTTTTCCAATATACAATATGAGCGCAAGGATGCCACAGCCTTGATTAGATCGCCATATAATGAAGGAAGATTAAGATGGAGAGTGGATCGTTATTAGCCTGTGGATAACATTGTGATCTAAAGTTTAAGGCACAGTGATCCAGATGATCTTTGTCAAATTAAAGATCACCTTTTAAATCAAGAAAAATAAGGGAATGAGACAAAGGTGTGAAAACAGCATACCTGCTACTAAACATTCCATTTTATGTGGATAACTTGGTGAACGTTTATTTTTGGTTTAACCAAGTTGGCCAAGTAATGTAGCATAACCATTAACATTGTATATACGTATTATTAAGAACTTTTTTTGAGCAATTGCGTGTTTAATAGCCAAATTTTTTATAAGTAGATGGCAGGTCGCCTAGGAGAATAATATGAAGCAAGTAGCCGTGATTTTAAGTGGAAGTGGTGTATTCGACGGAGCTGAGTTGCATGAAGCGGTATTAACGCTTTTAGCCATAGAGCAAGAAGGGGCTTCCTATCAATGCTTCGCACCTGATGTGGAACAACTACACGTAATCAATCACCTTACGGGAGAGGTTGCTGAAGGTGAAACACGTAATGTTTTGGTTGAGTCAGCGCGTATTGCTAGAGGAAATATAAAACCGATAGCTGAATGCGATGTTAATGCATTCGATGTGCTTATTTTACCCGGCGGCTTTGGTGCTGCAAAGAACCTATGTACTTTTGCCGTAGACGGCAAAAACTGTGCGTACAATGAAGACGTACTCAACGTTTGCGAAGCCTTTGCTCGAGCGAAGAAGCCCGCTGCATACGCATGTATTGCACCAGCGCTTGCCGCAAAAGTATATGGCAATCAAACAAAGATGACGATAGGTAACGATAAAGATACAGCTGAGGGCTTAAATGCGTTAGGTGCTTGTCACGTCGATTGTGCCGTTGATGAAGTGGTGGTAGATAACGACGCTAAACTCGTTACAACACCAGCTTATATGATGGCGAATAGCATTAGCGAAGCTCATGCGAGTATCAGTAAAATGGTGAGTACCGTCCTTGCCATGAAATGATATCTGTACCATCAGTATTTACATAGTAAAGTGAATAGGGGAGACAAAGGTTTCCCCGTATAGATAATCGCCTTATAATCAAAAATCTATACTCGCGACCATCGCTTAAGCCCAAACTATAGCGAGATGAATGTTTCTAACAGTGTTTTTTTAAACATTCATCCAACTCAAACGGCATAACACGCTAGAAAATGTATAGTAAAGAATCATTTGCCTTGGAGTGAGATGCTCTTTGGCATTGTTCAAAGACACACTGAAACGATTGCGCCATTATAAGAACAAAGGCTTAATAAAAAATGCACTACCGTGCCATTATACGAATACTTGGATTACTGATTGCGCTCTTTAGCGTAACCATGATCCCACCTGCTATCGTGTCGTTAGTTTATCAAGATGGCAGCGGCCTTCCTTTCACCCTCGCATTTATATTGTGCGTTATTGGCGGTATGGCGCTGTGGTATCCCAATCGTCAGCAAAAAAATGATTTAAGGGCCCGTGAAGGTTTCCTTATCGTTGCGCTTTTCTGGACAGTACTAGCAAGTGTGGGGGCAATTCCTCTAATTTTGCTAGAACAACCAAGTATGACAATAACCGATGCTTTCTTTGAGTCTTTCTCAGGCTTAACAACCACTGGCGCAACGGTTATAGAGGGAATAGACTTTCTGCCGCACTCAGTACAATTTTATCGCCAGCAGCTACAATGGCTAGGTGGTATGGGTATCATTGTACTTGCCGTAGCAATTCTACCTATCTTAGGTGTGGGGGGCATGCAGCTCTACCGAGCTGAAACGCCGGGCCCTGTAAAAGACAATAAGATGACACCACGCATAGCCGATACAGCAAAGCATTTGTGGTACATTTATCTTTCAATCACTATTGCATGTGCTGGTGCATATTGGCTAGCAGGGATGAGTGTTTTTGACTCTATTTGCCACGCCTTTTCCACTGTCGCTATTGGTGGTTTTTCAAATCATGACGCCAGCTTGGGTTATTTTAACAGCCCTGTAGTAAATGTAGTCTGTACGGTCTTTTTACTTATCGCAGCGCTTAACTTCTCGCTTCATTATGCTGCGGTAAGCTCACGGTCAGTAAAAGGCTACTTTAAAGATCCTGAATTTAAAGCGTTCTTTATTATCCAAGCGTCGCTTATCGGCATTTGCTTTTTAGTGCTTACGCTTTCAGGCTACTATAGTTCAGCGGAGCAAGCTCTCGACCAAGCAATGATTCAAGCGGTGTCAATCAGCACCACGGCAGGTTTTGCAACAACAGATTTCTCTGTGTGGCCAACGTTTCTACCCATCATGCTTATTTTTTCTAGCTTTATTGGTGGGTGCGCAAGCTCAACGGGTGGCGGTTTAAAAGTCGTACGGGTGTGCTTATTGTTCTTACAGGGCAAGCGAGAAGTTGATAGGCTTATTCATCCTAAAGCCGTTTACAGCGTAAAGCTCGGTGACCGTGCAATGCCTGATAGAGTCGTGGAGGCTGTGTGGGGGTTTTTCTCAGCTTATGCTGTGGTCTTTGTGATAATCATGATTGGTTTGATTGCCACTGGTCTCGACAATCTAAGCGCATTTACCGCAACAGCTGCAATGTTGAATAACTTAGGCCCAGGACTTGGCAGTGTAGCAGCGAATTATGCTGATGTTAGCGATGCTGGAAAATGGATCCTGGTAACAGCTATGGTATTTGGACGATTGGAAGTGTTCTCGCTTCTGGTGCTGTTTTCACCTACGTTCTGGCGTAGTTAATTTTACAGTCCATAGCGCATTCAAATTAAGAGAAAGGGCGATGAGTAGCGCCCTTTGGTGCGTGCTGTAAAATTTGTTTCACCTCTATTTTACCGCCTCTAATAACACTGTTATTAGCATTGATTCGCGTGTTAAATTCACTTCCTAATGTACTGCTCTAGCCAAAGAAAAAAGCGCTTGGCTGGAACAGCTTTTCCACATCACCAATGTATTTCTTATCAACTAAGAACAAGATAATGTGGTCGTTAGCTTCTATTTTTGTGTCACTGTGCGCGATTATTACCTGATCGTCGCGAACAATAGCACCAATGGTGGTGCCTGGTGGTAACTTAATATCACCGATTTGTTTGCCAACGACCTTAGAGGTATTTTCATCACCATGTGCAATAGCTTCAATGGCCTCAGCGGCGCCGCGTCTTAACGAGTAAACGTTAACAATGTCACCGCGACGCACGTGGGTTAATAGGGCGGAAATGGTGGCTTGCTGAGGTGAAAAGGCAATATCTATTTCGCCTCCTTGAACCAAGTCTACATAGGCGCTTCGCTGAATAAGCACCATGGCTTTTTGTGCCCCCATGCGTTTTGCTAGCATCGCTGACATTATATTCGCCTCATCATCGTTAGTAACGGCGATGAAAGCGTCTACCTGTTCAATGTTTTCTTCACTAAGCAGCTCTGGGTCAGAGGCATCGCCACTGAAAACGATGGTTTTATCTAAATTGGCGGAAAGGTACTTCGCCCGCTCTGGGCTATATTCAATCAGCTTTACATTGTGGTTATGCTCTAGCTTTTTGGCTAAACCTGCACCAATCAATCCACCGCCTGCAATCATAATTCGCTTATAGCTAGACTCAAGCTTTTGAAGCTCGCTCATCACTGCACGAATATGTTTAGTCGCTGCAATAAAGAAAACTTCGTCGTCAGCCTCTATCACGGTGGTTCCTAATGGACGAATAGGACGGCCCCGCCTATATATGGCAGCAACGCGAGTTTCTACGTTAGGCATATGGTCTTTAAGTGCAGATAGAGCGTGTCCGACTAACAAACCACCATAGTAGGCTTTTACTGCAACCAAGCTCGCCTTACCATCAGCAAACTCAACTACTTGAAGTGCACCTGGGTAGTCAATAAGACGTTTGATGGCTTTAGTGACCAGTTGTTCTGGCGCAATAATATGATCAACGGGAATATCTTGCTGCTTATAAAGCTGCTCTTGATAGATGATGTATTGCTCAGAACGTACACGGGCAATTTTGGTAGGGGTTTTGAACAAGCTGTAAGCTACCTGGCAGGCCAACATGTTACTCTCATCACTGTTGGTCACTGCTATCAGCATATCGGCGTCTTCTGCGCCGGCTTTACGCAGTACATCAGGGTGTGACCCCACACCAGTCACTACTTGCAGATCAAGTCGGTCTTGAAGTCCACGCAGTATGGTAGGGTCAGAATCGATAACGGTAATTTCGTTATTCTCACCGACCAGGTTTTCAGCAAGCGTGCCACCTACTTGTCCTGCCCCCAAAATGATGATTTTCATTGTTATTATTTTGCCTTCGTATTCGTGCCGGTCTTACGTTAATGATATTGCACAACTATTGAGCTCTCATTCTGCCGACTTTACCAGTCTCGCATAATAGAAACCATCCATTTGTTGTTCACCTGGTTTAATTTGGCGACCAGGTTTTTCAGGTGTTTCAGTTTTCGTTATCGGCGACAACATTGCATCGGGAGTATCTGATAAAAACTGCGCTATTTGCGTTGCGTTTTCTTTTGGCAAAATGGAGCACGTAGCATAAAGCAGGGTACCGCCGGGCTTTAGTAGCCCCCAAAGAGTATCCAAAATACGGCGCTGCAGCTGCGCGAGATTATCTATATCATTGGCTTTACGTAACCAGCGAATATCCGGATGTCGACGAATAACACCTGTGGCAGAACATGGGGCGTCCAGCAAAATCCTATCGAACAGCTTACCGTCCCACCATGAATCAGGGGCAGCAGCGTCCCCTTGTTTAATATCAACCTGATGCTTAAGCCGAGTCATGTTTTCTTCGACGCGTTTAAGACGGCTGGCATCCGCATCCAAAGCCAATACATATTCGGTGTTTGGTGCGCGCTCTACAATATGACCTGTTTTCCCGCCGGGCGCAGCGCAACAATCTAAAATTCGTTCATTTGCCTGCGGCTTTAAATAATGTGCCGCTAACTGAGCTGCACCATCTTGTACTGCAAAGTGGCCTTTTTCAAAGCCTGGCAGGGCGGTGATATCTTCTCTGTTAGTGAGTATGATCGCATCTGAATGCTGATCGCTTAGCGTGTATTGAACCCCGGCGCCATCAAGTGCTTCAGTGAAAGCTGTTAAGGATGTTTGAAGCGTATTAACGCGAAGCCAAATAGGGGCCATTGCGTTTGTTTCATTTCGCACGTGATCTGCATCAGCATCGTAGGCCTCTTCTATGGCCTTATACAGCCATTTGGGTAGGCCACTGTTAATGATGGCATCATCAACTGGTTTGCTAGCAAGCTCTTCACGCTGAAAATTACGTAGCACTGCGTTCACTAAGCCTTTAAGCCCGGCGGCATTTAAATGCGACGCTGCGGCTACCGTTTCACCTACCGCCGCATGCTTACTTACGCGAGAAAAATTAAGCTGATAGAGGCCAAGAAGAATCAAATGCTCTACGACTTTTTTGTTGCCTTTTAACGGTCTATCAAGCAGGGTTCTGAGCCAATGCTGCAGCAGCGGAAGACGACGCATTACTCCAAGCGACATCTCCTGCAACCATGCATTATCTCTTGCATTGTGCCTGCGTTGAACGCGCTCTAAACACTCTCGAGATGATTTACCTTGCTCTAAGATTTGATAGATAACCCACGCACAATCGGCACGTAAGTTTTTTTGTTTCGGTAGAGGTAGTGGTTTCACGTTTAATCCGTTTGTGTCAGACAACGACCTACTTCAAACCAAGCTTTGCGAGCATTGATTACGTCAGAGGCAGGGAGCGCTTTCTTACCAGGGATCTGAAGCGATGTAATACAAAGCGCGTCGCGTCCAGTAGCAACAGTAATGCCTTCTTTATTCGCGCTAACGATAGTTCCGGGAGGAGTTTTATTAGGGAGGGTAACCACATTGGCAGCCCACACTTTTACATTTTGGTCTTCAACCTGCATCCAAGCTACGGGCCATGGATTAAACGCTCGAATATTGCGTTCAATCTGTTCGGCGTCGTCAGACCAATCAATTAAGGCTTCTTCTTTAGACAGCTTCTTGGCGTAGGTTGCCTGCGTATCATCTTGCTTCATAGGAGAATAACTTTCGAAGTCATTGACTACATCTACTAAGGCTTTAGGTCCAAGTTCGGCAAGTTTGTCGTACATGGTCGCGCTAGTATCGTTAGCGGCAATGGGCAACGTTGCTATGTGTAGCATGTCACCTGTGTCCAAGCCTTCGTCCATCTGCATTATAGTTACACCGGTTTCAGCATCTCCCGCCCAGATAGCACGTTGAATCGGCGCTGCACCTCGCCACTTAGGCAAAATTGAACCGTGTACGTTGATACACCCGAGTCTGGGCGCATTAAGCACCGCCGTTGGGAGTAACAGACCATAGGCAACAACAACCATTAAGTCGGCGTTAAGGGCAGCAAGTTCTTGCTGTGCATCTTCGACTTTTAAAGAGTGGGGTTGATAAACAGGAATGTTACTTTCTTCTGCAAGTACTTTAACAGGGCTGGCTGTTAGCTTTTTACCACGTCCGGCAGGTCTGTCTGGCTGTGTGTAAACCGCAACAACCTCGTGCTCACTATCAAGTAGTGCCGATAAATGTTTAGCTGCAAAATCCGGAGTACCGGCAAAAATGACTTTCAATGGCGCTGTCACGTTAATCCTTAAGCTTTAGCTGCAAGACGTGCTTCTTTCTCAAGCTTTTTGCGAATGCGTTGGCGCTTGAGCGGAGAAAGATAGTCGATAAACAACTTACCCTTTAAATGATCGAGTTCGTGCTGAATACAAATGGCCAGCAGCCCTTCAGCATCTAGCTCAAACGACTCGCCATTCTGATCTAAGGCTTTAACGGTAATCGCTTCTGCTCGCTCAACCTTGGCGTAGTTGCCCGGCACAGATAAACAACCTTCTTCACTAATTGTCGAACCATCTTTGCGAATGATTTCTGGGTTGATAAACACGCGTGGCTCGTTTTGATCTTCCGATACGTCCATTACAACAACTTGAACATGGCGGTTAACTTGCGTAGCTGCAAGGCCAATTCCGTTCTCGTCTTTCATGGTTTCGAACATATCCGATACCAGTTGTTTAATTTCGTCGTTAACCTCTTCGACGGGTTTTGCTGCCGTACGAAGACGCTCATCAGGAAAACTTAATACGTCTAAAATTGCCATTTCTCGCTTACTTCACCTTTTCGCTGTATAAATTCATATACGATCTAATTGCCAGCACGCTTTACAGTGCCTATTAAGTTACTATTCTAACGTATATCGGTTACTTTCGTGCAGTTTTTTGCCGAAGACCTATAAGAATAACAACTTTTGCCGATATAGTGCTATTGTGCGAAAAAGCAACAAAAAGAGATAGTGAATAATTTGCAGGTGGTTAATTTGAAAAAACGATTAATAGGCGCTCGTCGCGGCGCAATATTACTTATTTGTGCATTGTTGTCGTTACCTGCATTTGCGCTTCAGCTCAAAGAGACAGCACCGGAAACCTATACGGTGAAGCGTGGGGATACACTTTGGGCTATAGCAAATATCTTCCTTAACGAGCCTTGGCTTTGGCCTGAGTTATGGCGTACCAATACGCAAATAGATAACCCTCACTTAATCTATCCAGGCGATGTAATTGTTGTTGGTTTTGTTGATGGTGAGCCTGTTTTAACGGTGAAACGAGACAAACCCACTTACAAACTTTCACCATCCACAGACAGACGACTTAAACCAAAGCCGGTAGACGTCCTCTCTTGGACAACGCTCTCTCCGTTTATCAGGCAGCACATGCTTCTTGAAGAAGGCGCCTATAAAGCGCTGCCTAAATTGTTGGGTAATCAAGACGGAAACGTGAGATTTGCATCGGACGATTTTGTCCTCAGTCAACAGCAATTCAGTACTGACGATCAGTTTAGGGTAGTGAGAAAGCACGCTACTATAAAAAATCTAGACGGAGAGATATTGGGTATTCAAGTTACTCACGTATCTTCGGCTTCGTTGGTAGAAAATGGGCAAGCTGACGATAGTATGTTGCTTTTTATTGATGATGCGGATCAGGAAGCAAAGCGTGGCGATAAGCTAATGGCGGGTGGGTTCGAACATCCCGATAGCTTTGAACTGGTTCCAGCTAAATCGCAAAGAGGAGCAGTAGTTGGCGACTTACACGAATACGATTTACTTGGTAAATACGATGTTGTCATCCTCGACTTGGGCTCCGTTGATGTTTCACCTGGCACCGTCTTAGGAGTTTACGCTCAAGGGCCAGCTATTATTGACGAAGAAAGCCCGCGTTATGTCGACGAGCCTGGCGCGAGAAGCGGCGGAGAATGGTTTATCGATACGGTATCACAGCCCGCACTCAAAGTTGGCGAAGTCGTAGTATTTAAAACATTTGATGCGGCAAGTTATGGATTAATAACGCGAGCGAATAAAGGAATTAAGCGCGGCTTCATAGTGGCGAAACCTTAATGCTTTTTTAAGTTCATTGTCGCTCACTAAGGAGCGATGATGAACTTACAGCTAACCCCCCCCGATAGTATGCAGTTACCGTGGGTTAAACTTGCTTCTGCACAGCGCGTTTCGCCAAAGAGTTGGCTAGAAGTGCTGGAGCGCTACCAGCTTTCTCCCCATGAGCTTTTAAAAGAAAACACAGCCCTTTGCGAAAAAACAAAAGCGCTTATCGGTCAAATATCACAACCGTATGTCGATGCTGCGTTCAAATGGAAAGAAGCCGGTCAAAATAGACATATCATCACCTTAGACTCGCCATTTTATCCAGCCTTACTCAAACAACTGGACAGCCCCCCATTAGTATTATTTGCTACGGGCAATTTAGAACTGTTAGGGCAAAAACAAATCGCAGTGGTAGGTAGTCGGCGAGCCAGCCATCAAGGCAGACGTATTGCTAATGACTTTTCTCTGAGCTTATCTAATAACGGAGTGGTTGTGACAAGTGGTCTCGCGATGGGAATAGATAGCGCTGCACACCAAGGCGCTATGGCAGGGAGCACAGGCACTATTGCAGTTATGGGGACTGGGCCTGATAAAGTTTATCCAGCTAAAAATATTAAGATACTTAATGATATTAACCATAATGGGGGGTTAAGCATTACAGAGTTTTTCCCCGGTCTGGGACCTAAGCCTTGGCACTTTCCTCGTCGCAATCGAATAATTGCGGCATTATCTCTCGGAACCTTAGTGGTAGAGGCAAAAATTAAAAGCGGTACCTTGATAACTGCAAATTTGGCCGCAGATCTGGGGCGAGAAGTATTCGCTGTGCCAGGAAATATCTTTCACGCGTATTCGGAAGGTTGCCACTGGTTAATCCAGCAAGGCGCAAAATTAGTAACTACTAGTAACGATATTCTCGAAGAAATTGAGGTTTATCCCGAGCAGATAAGCTTAGGCATAGATGAACAAGACGAAAAAAGTGCAGCGAATAGCTTGGCAACCGATAAATTATTAGCTAGTGTGGATTATGACATCACCGCTATTGATGTCATAGCCCAGCGCAATGCCTTATCTGTATCGCAAGCAATGGCATCACTATTAGAATATGAGTTGCGTGGTTTAGTAGCCGCTGTCCCTGGTGGTTACGTTAAATTGAGGGGAAAATAATATGTTCGATATCCTCATGTATCTGTTTGAAAACTTCATTCACAGTGAAACGGAAATTCGTGTTGATCAAGACGAGTTAACGGAAGAGCTTGTGCGCGCAGGATTTCATCACGATGAGATTTATAAAGCCCTCGCATGGTTAGAAAAGTTAGCAGCACTGCAAGAAACGGATATTAAACCGTATTTTTGCAAAGGTATCAGTACTAGCTTAAGCCGTATCTACACGCACGAAGAACAAATGCGTTTAGATGTGGAATGTCGCGGTTTTCTTATGTTCTTAGAACAGGTCAATGTTTTGGATGCGTCTACCCGCGAGATGGTAATAGATCGCGTTATGGAAATTGACTCTAGCGAATTTTGTTTAGAAGATCTAAAGTGGGTTGTGCTAATGGTACTGTTTAACGTGCCTGGCAAAGAAAAAGCCTACGCGCAGATGGAAGATCTTTTGTTCGAAGAGCCAGATGGTGTTCTGCATTAATGCAGTCGTAGACTCTGGCATTTAAAAAACCTACATAAGAATACGCTGTTAAATAACAGCGTGTTTAAGGCCTTAACGTCTAATACATGTCTAAAATAGACCATTCACTTTTTTCAGCGCACGAGCATGCTCTTGATGATAATTTCGGAGACTGCCCGGACTGCGGTAAACCTCTTCACATAAAGAACAGCAAATCAGGCCCCTTTATAGGTTGTTCGGGCTATCCTGAATGTACTTTCAGCAAGCCACTTCACGATAAGCAAACCACCATACTCAAAACCTTAGAGGGTGTAGCCTGCCCTGAATGCGCATCTGACTTGGCAATAAAGAAGGGCCGATTTGGTATGTTTATCGGCTGTACTAATTTTCCTTCTTGCCATCACATTGAGCCTATAAAAGAAAAAGAAGATACTTTGGTAGATTGCCCAAAGTGTGAGAAAGGCCAGTTAATCTCGCGTACTAACAAATACGGCAAACAGTTTTTTGCGTGTAACCATTATCCGAAATGCCGTTATGTGCTAAATTTCACGCCAGTAAATGAGAAGTGCCCCGAATGTGGATGGGGAGTTTTGATAGATAAAAAAGGGCAGATTCAGTGCCCTCAGCCAACTTGTGGCTTTAAAAAGTAATTATACGAACAACTAAACGAAGAACTATACGTAGAGATTAAAACCATGTCTGATATCCAAAATGGGAGCGTAAATACGTTTAACCCCGTTGAGGCTAGTTTATCTGAAGTAGACCCAGTTGTTGCCGCATTTCAAGCTGGTCGTTTAATCGTTTATCCAACCGAAGCGGTAATGGGTATCGGGTGCGACCCAGATAACGAAGAGGCAGTAAATGCGTTATTAGAGATAAAGCAGCGACCAGTTGAAAAAGGCGTGATCTTAATTGCTGCGAATTACAGTCAATTGCTGCCTTATGTTGACGACAATGCTATTCGTCCTGACAGGCGCACTGATATCTTTTCAAGTTGGCCGGGTCCTAACACTTGGTTATTACCTAAGTCGGCATCGGCACCAGCATGGTTGACGGGCAAGCACAGTAAAATAGCGGTTCGTGTAACTAATCACCCTGTAGTGGTGGCGTTATGTAATAAGCTAGGTAGGCCTTTAGTCTCTACAAGCGCTAACCTTACCGGTCAACCGCCGGCTACCACCACTGAAGAAGCAAAAGCCGTATTCGCCGATTCTGTCTTTTACATTGACGGAGAAGTTGGCGGTGCATCCAAACCCAGTACCATTCGCGATGGTGACACAGCAGAGGTAATAAGAGCATGACATCAGCAGAATTACTGGATGGCAAAAACGCCGCCGAAGTCATTGAACAGGTAAAAAGCTATCTATTAGGATTGCAAGACACCATTTGCCAAACGCTGGAGCTTGCTGATGGCAAAGGTCAGTTTGTTGAAGACAGCTGGCAACGTGAAGAAGGAGGCGGCGGCCGCTCTCGAGTACTAAAAAATGGTGCGGTGATTGAGCAAGGTGGCGTTAACTTTTCCCATGTATTTGGAAGTCAAATGCCTGCATCAGCAACGGCTAATCGACCTGAACTTGCAGGGCGAAATTTTCAGGCGATGGGCGTATCTCTTGTAATTCACCCGCATAACCCGTATATCCCAACATCCCACGCTAATGTTCGCTTTTTTATTGCTGAAAAAGAAGGCGAAGCACCTATTTGGTGGTTCGGTGGTGGCTTTGATTTAACACCATTCTATCCGTTTAAAGACGATGTCGCGCATTGGCACAATACAGCGAAGAAGTTGTGTAAGCCATTTGGCGAGGATGTGTATCCTAAGTACAAAAAGTGGTGCGACGACTATTTTTACTTAAAGCATCGCAACGAAACCCGCGGCGTTGGCGGCTTATTTTTTGATGATCTTAACGAATGGGGCTTTGAACAGTCATTTGCATTTATGCAAGCAGTCGGCAATGGGTTTATCGATGCTTACGTTCCCATTGTCGAGCGCCGCAAGCACACTGATTACGGCGAAAGAGAGCGTGATTTTCAGCTTTATCGAAGAGGTCGCTACGTTGAGTTTAATCTTGTGTTTGACCGCGGCACCTTATTTGGTTTGCAAACTGGTGGGCGTACGGAATCCATATTAATGTCGATGCCGCCGCTAGCCCGCTGGGAGTATTGCTATTCACCTGCACCAGGTAGCGCTGAAGCTAAGTTAACAGACTGGTTAAAGCCTACTGACTGGTAACGCGCCGCAAACGAGACGCTATCGGGGTTTAAAACTTACTCACTACCGCAATAGTTAAACACTGATTTCAATGACTTAAAATGCGCCGTGTAATATCTTTACACGGCGTTTTTTGATCTACATCAATACTGAATATCATCAGTGTTTCAGTAGCTTACCAACCTTGCGCTGGATCAATGTTTCGCTAAGCGAAAGGCGTAAAGTAGCGCCATCTTAGTTAAACATATAAAGAGACACATCATGCGCAAACACTTTTTATCTGCATCTGCACTTTGTCTTACACTTGCTGCACTTTCACCTTTAGCCAGCGCTCATCAACAGGGCGACTGGATTGTTCGAGGCGGTCTTACGACGGTAGCTCCGGATGAATCAACGTCTAACATCGTGGCCGGTGGGACGGATCTTGGCGTTGCACTTAATATTGGCAACGATACCCAGTTAGGTTTAAACGCTGCGTACTTTATTACCGACAATATCAACATAGAACTTTTGGCAGCAACGCCATTTAAGCATGATGTTAACTTTTCCGTTGCCGATCCATTAGGTACGGGTAATCAGCTTGGTGAGGTAACACACTTACCGCCAACATTGACGGCTAACTATTACTTCAATGATGCAAGCTCGGCGTTTCAGCCTTACGTTGGTGCAGGTATTAACTATACCTTTATCTTTGACGAGGAATTTACGGGTGCAAATGAAACTGCGGGTTTAAGTGACCTCTCGTTAGATAACTCATTTGGCTTATCTGCCCAAATAGGTATGGATTACCAAATTGATAAAAAGTGGCATGTAAACGCATCGGTTCGCTATATAGACATTGATACTGAAGCCACATTTAAAGTGGGCGAGGCATCTGGCACTGTAAACGATATTGAAATAGACCCGTGGGTTTATACACTATCTGTAGGTTACACTTTCTAAGGTTTTACTACTGATAAGTTAGGCTTTCACAATTGCACTACTTTATGCGCCACAAAGAGCGTAGACAGTACAGGGGACTTGCGCGTTAAAAGGTCAATCCTTTCTACGCGCTTTTTTACTGTGTGTTCACCATGTGTTCGGCAAGTTGACCAAGTGCGTCGATTAACTGTTGGGCTAAAGTAATATCATCAACAGTTTTAAACATGGCTTTTTTCATACAGTACATCCACTGTGCCTTCAACTCGGGTGTTACTGTGTAGGGAAGGTGACGCGCGCGCAGACGCGGGTGACCAAACTGCTGCTGATAATCATCAGGGCCGCCCAGCCATAAACTCAAATATAGAAAAAACACGTGACGAATTCTGTCTAGTGGCTGAGGGTGAATAGCAAGTAGCTCTTTCGCTAGCGGGTCGGTCTCCATAATGTCGTAAAAAGCATTTGCTAACTCCCGTACTTTCTCCTCTCCACCTATACGTTCATATGGTGTACTCTTTTTAGAACGATTGTCGCTTTTCTTTATATTAAATAAGTCTCGTATTCCCATGAAAAAATTCGCTGTATTCGGAAATCCTATTTCACAGAGTTTATCACCAACTATCCATCAAATGTTTGCAGATCAAGTGGGAGAAAATATTTCTTATGAAAAGATACTTGCGCCTGAAGATGGCTTTATTGAAGCCGCGAAAGCGTTTTTAGCACAGGATGAAGCAGTAGGTTGCAACGTCACCATGCCTTTTAAGCTCGATGCATTCAATTTTGCAAAGGTAGATGATCAGGCAGCTAAAGATGCACAAGCTGTTAATACGCTAATGAAGAGAGAAAGTGGTGAAGTACTTGGATACAACACGGATGGCGTGGGACTGGTAAATGACTTACTTAATAACGGCGTTGAAATTAAAGATAAGCGTGTATTGCTTATTGGTGCCGGTGGTGCTGCCCGTGGCGTCATTTCACCGCTATTAAAAGCAGGTGCCGCTTCTTTAATCATCGCCAACAGAACAAAAGCAAAAGCTGAGGAGGTAGCTTCCGCTTCTTCAAACCCTAAAGTGCAGGTGGTGGCGATAGAAGATATCGCATCTATTGCGCCACATATTATTATCAATTCAACAGCCGCAAGTTTGAGCGAAGAGTTGCCGTGCAGCTTAAGTGACGGTGTTTTAAAGCACTGTGAGGTGGTATACGACATGGTCTATAAAAACTCACCCACGCGCTTTATGAGAGATGCGGCTGAGCTAGGTGTTAAAACACAAATAGATGGGCTAGGAATGTTAGTTGAGCAAGCGGCCGAAGCCTTCTATATATGGACACAAAAGCGCCCTGACACATCGGATATTGTAAAGCGGGTCAGAGATATCGTTGAGCAAAGCGAGAAGCGAAACTAGTTCGCTTCTTCAAGATATTCATCTTTTAATACTACGTAGTTAATGGCAGATTGTTTTAGGAATGCCATTTCAGCGTCTGTGAGCGGTCTTTTCTTTTGCATAGGGTTTCCGACATAAAGATATCCGCTCTCTAATCGTTTGTTTGGCGGTACTAGTGTGCCTGCACCGATAAACACATCGTCTTCAACAATCACGCCGTCCATCACAATAGCGCCCATGCCTACTAAAATTCGATTACCCAGCTGGCAACCATGCAGCATGCATTTATGACCAACAGTAACGTCATCGCCGATAATTAGTGGAAACCCTTCTGGATTTTTCTCAGATTTACGAGTGACATGTAGAACGCTTCCATCTTGAATATTAGAACGAGCGCCGATTCGAATCTTGTTCACGTCACCGCGAGCGGCTACTAACGGCCAAATGCTCGCATCATCTTCTAATACTACATCTCCAACTATTCTTGCAGAGGCATCGATGTAAACGTGCCTCCCTAAAATAGGTGAGACACCCTTAAAGCTATCTACTGATTTATGCATTACACACTCTTATAAACGAAGTAGGAAAGTGAATGATGCAAACTTTAACAGCAAAAAAGAAGGGTTGATACTGATAAGCGCCTAGAGAATCCCTAATGCAAACACCGCCCAAGGAATGTCGAAAAGAAAAATGATAGAGTAATGCGTCATGAGAAATATCGAGAAGAATAGATGTCAAAACGCTATGTGTTTTTTACCGGGCTTGCTTATGCATACCCTATATACAGACCTCTACAAGAAGCAATCAGAGCTAGAGGCGATGAAGCTGCGTGGTTTTTAGAGGATGGGTGTCCTGACCTTTTAGAGGCTGATGAGGTGAGGCTTAATACCGTTGAAGACATAATCGATTTTAACCCTCTCGCAATTTTTGCATGCGGAAATCTCATATTTCACTTTTTACCTGGCATAAAAGTGTCTGTGTTTCATGGATATCCCATAGGCAAGCGAGGAGAAAAGAATAACGAAAAAGATGACCACTTTTCTATTCGTGGGTGGTTTGATATGTACTGTACTCAAGGACCAAGCAGCACAGAGTATTTCAAGAAGCTCGAAGCGAAACATCAATTCTTCAAAGTGTACCAAACGGGGTGGGCAAAGGTTGATCCTTACTTCTCAGACTATGAGAAGCATAATAAGACTCCAACTATCCTCTATGGCACAACCTTTTCGAAGGGAATTTCATCAGCTCCGCATCTTGTTGACACCATAAGCCATCTGGCAAAAAACAAAAATTGGAATTGGCGATTGACGTTTCATCCAAAGATTAGCGACCAAGCGCTTTTGAATAAGTACCGTGCGTTGGCAGACGAACATAGCAATGTTTCATTTATTGATAATGTACGATTAGAAGACTTCCAGCAATCTGACGTCATGTTGTGCGACAGTAGTTCAATTATCCTAGAGTTTATGTTGATGGATAAGCCTGTTGTTACTTATTGCAATACAAACCCTGGAAAACATCTTTTGAATGTTACCGATGTGAATGAAGTAGAGGGAGCAATAGAAACGGCATTGTCTCGGCCTGATGACTTAATGAAAGACGTTAATGACTTTGCTCATTATCATGAAGCATATAGAGACGGACATAACTGCGAACGGATTTTAAATGCGGTTGATGACTTCAATAACAACTATAAAGATAAAATTAAGAAGAAGCCTTTGAACCTTTGGCGCAAGTTTAGGTTAAGGAATAAGCTGAAATACTGGAAGTAGTTGGTATTTTGAGCGTTCAAAACGAATATGACACTTTTTTTAAAATAAGTGTTGACGTGAGCGCTCATTTCCCTAAAATGCGCATCCGCTTCGGGGGAAAAGCAAAACAGCAACCCTTCTGAAGTGAGTCTCTACTACCTTTATAGGCCAGTAAAGACGGGAGTTTAGAAGAAACGCTTCAGAAAATAAATTTTCAAAAAGTGTTGACAACGAAAACTTCCAGCGTATAATGCGCACCTCACTCGGACAGGGTGAATCACTAAGAAGCAACGGCTTCTAGTGAATAGCAGCGACGCTGCTACGTTCTTTAACAATTTAGACAAGACAATCTGTGTGGGCACTCGTTAAGAGTGTC
>NZ_PVNO01000030.1:14177-127210 GCF_002993325.1 Alteromonas gracilis | reverse complement strand
GGCTCTTCATCATTAACGGGGGACATCCGCATTCATTAAACTGATTTTGCGAAGAATCATTTAATGGAGAGTACAGATGTCCCACGCAGGTACTATTTTAGGCATAAGTGAGTTAGAAATAGAACGTGTTCATCGACATGATTTTATTGAAGTGTGGGCAAAGCCCACTAAAAAGCCGTTATGCAAGCATTGTGAGAGTCAACATTTACGCATAAAAGCCACACATAAGCGTACTGTGAAGCACACGCGCCAAGGTAATCAGGTGCTAACGCTACATTTAAAGGTACCTAAGTATCATTGTCGATGCTGTGGTCGTTATTTCAGGCACCCTTTTGTTGGGATCCGGCCACGCTATCGAGCGTCGGAGTGCTTTCGCTTAGAAGTCTTTGAAGCGCACCACGGTGGTGTTACGCAGCGTGGTATCTCACGCACACATCGCATTAGTCCCACTACGGTAGAGCGTTGGTACCAATCACACATCAGCCAAAAATATAAAGAGATTATCAGTCGCCCCTGCCCAGAGATGCTGGGGATAGATGAACACTTTTTTACCCGTAAGAAGGGTTATGCGACGACGTTTGTAGATTTACGACATCGTAGTGTGTTTGATGTAAAACTGGGACGTTCTGAATTAAGTTTACGCTCGTACTTGCGCCACCTTCCCAATAAAGAAAACGTTAAGCTCATCGCGATAGACTTATCGGAAACCTATCGTGGTATTGCCAAACGCTATTTCCCTAATGCTGCGATAGTCGCTGACCGTTTTCATGTGGTGCGCTTGATAAACCATCACTTCTTAAAAGCGTGGCAGCAACACCACCCTGAAGGACGTAAGAATCGAGGTTTACTTAGTTTGATGCGACGACATCAATGGCATTTAAGCGAAGAGAAAAACAGCAATCTACAACGCTACTTAGCTGACTATCCGGTGTTAAAAACACTGTATGAGGTCAAACAGAAGCTCATCAGGTATATGCTGTTAAAGACTATGAATGAAAAACGAATGGAGAAGACATTACCGAGGTTCTTAGACTTGCTTGAACAGTTACATCACAGCCCACTTCGTGCACTGGCCAATACCTTAACTTCGTGGTTGCAACCTATCATCGCCATGTGGCGCTTTACACGAAACAACGGGATCACTGAAGGCTTCCACAACAAAATGGAAATGATATCAAGAAGAGCGTATGGTTTTAGAAACTTTGAAAACTATCGAATAAGAGTGATGACCCATTGTGGATGGGATGGTGTTATCAATCGTGTAAGGTGAATGCTGATCCCCCGTTTATGGGGTAGAGCCGAATTTGGACACTGCTTCGTGAAGAAAATGGTGGCCCCACCCTGACTTGAACAGGGGACCTGCCGATTATGAGTCGGATGCTCTAACCAACTGAGCTATAGGGCCATTTAGAGATGTGTTCTAATATTGTTTTGGATAACAATAACAAACGAGCGCAAGTATAAGCAGTTTTAACTACCTTGTCACGCCTAGGTTAGGGGTTTGTGATTTGTTTGCTTTATTTTTGTTCACTCAGTGGTTTGAATTACTCAGTGAGTTCACTTTATTGGGGCTAATAATGGTATTCTATAACAAAATGCGCATTGCCGTAGTCAGTTCTTATAGGTAGTAACTCTTAAAACGATATTGCATAGTTCACCTTAATTAATAAATAACGCGGTTTCCTTTTCCAACTGCTCGCTAATCACAGGAAGTAAATAATAAGATGAAAAGTTCTTTTCGCGCGCCCGTCATATCTTCTCTATTCATAGCTGTGTTCTTCTCGCTAGCTGGGTGTGACGTAATAAATTTTAAAGGAAGAGAGCCCGGTGAAATTCCTTTTAAATTAGTAGGTGTGGATACTGGTGCTTGCCCCATGATCATGAGCATAGGCCAGCAGCGCTGGAATATAGACTATTTTGGCTTTTATCTTAGCAAGCCTGAGCTTCGCATTGATGGAAAATGGCAAAGAGTGAAGTTTAAACAGACTCAGTGGCAAACGCCGAATGCGGCTCTGCTAAAATTCCACAATAAGTGCGTTAATCCCGATGATGCTAACACCAAAATAGTATTGGATGTGTCTGAGCAACTTTTAAAGTTATCAACTAACCTCCGTTTTACCATGGGTTTACCTTTTGATATTAACCACGCTAATCCATCCACTCAGCCTTCTCCATTGAACGATTCGTCGATGTTTTTAAATCAGCGTAACGGCCACAGGTTTCTTAAGTTTGATGTGTCCAAGAGCGGAGAAGAAGCGCACGAGTGGTCTTATCATCTGGGAAGCGCAGGGTGTGAGTCTGAATCTGAAAACACGCCCCCAGAGAGTTCTTGTGCTTTTACAAACCGCGTAGAATTCATTTTGCCAATGACGCAACTTGATACCGACTTAGATTTAGAGGTATCAGTGTCTAATATCGTCGCCCAGGTTCAAATAAACGAGGCACCAAACTGTGTGTTCGCATCTTCAGAGGTCACGCCATGTGACAAGCTGATTCAGAATTTGGTGCACCGACCCTGGATAAAGTGGCAGTAGTAACCTGACAATTTCATGTTTATACGAAAATATACGAAGGGCGAAAAATAGCCGTTTATTGCTTTTGATGACTAGTTTATACTCCGAAAATATATCAATTAAATGCCTATGTGTTGATTATTAACTTCGTGGTAGACTTTAATACTTACAAGTTACGTTAATAATAAAAAAAGCAGGTAAAAAGTCGCGGAGACGAAAATGACTGAAAAACCTTTCATTACGAGTGGTCGAAATACCATCATTCATAAGATCAGAAAGCTTGACCTATTGGTGACGAACGGAGACGAGAATCCTCCGATACTAGTGACCTATAAAGGTATTAAGCAGTATGAAGGTAAAATTCCAGATAACAAACGCGAAGCCAAAGCGTTAGATATGGAATTGGTAGATGTTACCACCAGCGAAGTCTTTGGCGATGAAAAAACATTAGTTTTTATTCAGACACTAAATGGCAAAGAATACAAAATAGACTACTCAAAAGTCGGTACGAGTATGTTTATCAAAATTCACCAAGACAGTATTTTTTAGAAAAATTTAAGCATTAAGCGTAATAACATAATGCATCAAAACGGGGGCTAATAGCCCCCGTTTTTTTCTCATAACAGCTCAAGTTGATTCGGTATTAACTTCAAGTTAGGTTCAAACTGATTGAAGTACCAGTTTTAAGAGGCACTTATCAAACTTGATAGTCTTCGTTTCAAAAACACATCAATCTTTTCTCCTATACCCTCGTCATTCCTTTTCCGCGTTACAAAGAATGTTGCAAAGTGTGTGTTAAGTTCGACTAATAACTGTTTAGACCGATGGTTAAACCTCTGCTTTTGTACGCTTGTCGCAACATCTCATATAGCGGTATTTTGGCGTTTTTATCGCGTAGTCATCACAAAGTTTCACTAGTTTAATGATGCGGGGGCTTAAAGAGGTCGTCACCGCGTTGCCAAATATTATCAGAGGAACTTGTTATGTTTATGTCACGCCGTGTTACCCAACTTGCTTTACTTGGAATGAGTCTGTCACTAACCATTACTGCCGCCAGCGCTGCTTCCTATCCACGGGAGCTAGAGAATAACCTAATTGCAGTGTGCGAAGCAGTGAAAAGTGACAATCGCTTGAAGCTGCACCGCGCTGTAAAAGCCACAGGCCTTAATATGAAAAATCTGCACACAGGCTTAGTGTGCAATGGGCAAGATATGCTTACGTTCGCTATTACTAATGGCGCAGATGTCAATGCGCAGCATATCGCTCGTCGTATCAATGTAAGCCCAAGTGTTTTAACCGCAAAACGTTGAATAATTTCTGTTTACCCTGACCATTGGGCTACATAAAACGTAGCCCTTTTTTAACATTGTTTATTTTACTTTCTTAGTAATGACTTTTTTGAAAGTTAGAATTAAAAGTTCTTGGTGCTATTACTGTTCGCACCTGCAAGGGAACGCAAATGATCGCACTGGTATTCTTACAATCTATTTCTTTGCAGAGGGCGCTTTGTGAAATATTAGAAAAGCGTGGTCTGTTTAGCCAAATTTATAGCGCAGACTCGGCTGGTCATTGCCTGGCGCTGGCTGAAAAGTATCAAAACGCTATCGGGTTTTACTCGGTTGCGCCATCAAGCAGAAATCTAGCCTCAAAACATTGGCTGGCTGTGGGCAGTCAAGAGGAAGAGGCTCTGTTAGCTTTTTCTCACAATGCATCAGGTTTTGTAAAGATTCCACTAGAAGAAGCGCAGATTTTGCGAGCAATTGAAAATGTGAAAATAAAATATCGCTGCTACGAGCGAGGTTTTCAATTTTCTCGGCTTATTAGAGGCTTATGTAATCAGTACGGTGTTTCAGAATCCGCGCTATTAGCAAGCTTAAGACTGCAACTATTCAAAAACGCCCAGCCTTGTGTAGTGGGGATCCGCGCTGAAAACGGGTGGTGTTGCCTGAACCCTGAAGATATCAAATGGATTGAGGCTGCGGGTGATTATATGTGTGTTCAAACCTTGTCGGAAAGTTATGTCGTTCGCACTACTTTGTGTGACTTACTTAAAAGGTTGGGAGGGCACTACTTTAAACGATGCAATCGCTCAGTCGCCGTCAATGAAATGCATGTCGCTCACTTGGAGCAAAAATGCAATCAGCAGCAAGTTGTCATGCAAAGCGGTGAGAGCTTTAAAATTACCGACAAATATTACTATCAGTTTTGGCAGTAAAACGCAGGCTGCTCTTTAGATAAAAAAGCGTTGAATTGTTCGTATACGACCATGGTACTGCTAGCGGTTAAATGCGCTTCTCGTTACACTACGTCGATTGGAGTTGCAGACAAGACATAGTAGGGAGTATGCGTGCAAAATGTCAAAGACACGATGGTAGGCACGGCCGCAGTTTTCATTGCTTATTATCTTGGCCTTTTAATTGTAAGTGCAGCATCTCTTCCCATCCCCGGTCCGCTGCTTGGGCTTATTCTGCTGCTTGTGGCGTTATTTTGCTTTCCAACGCTTGAACATCATGTTGCGCGCGCAGTAACGTTTCCTCTCAAACACATGTCATTACTTTTTATCCCAGCGGTGTTAGGCGTGACCATGTATTGGGGGGATATAAAAACTTATGCTTTAGCTATTGTGATTGCTATTGTCGTTACGACGTCGTTTAGTTTGGGCTTTACTGCGTGGCTATCTCAACAGCTTTTGAACTCTAAAAAGAGCGATGTTCTAGCTAACGGTAAAAATATCGGCGATGTAGATGATTGAGGCTTTACACAACACTTTAAGTTTTCACGGTTTACTCTGGCTGAGCATCTCTATCGTCAGCTACATGATAGCGCTTTGGGCCAATAGAAAATGCAGTGGCCACCCTGCAGCTCACCCCATCATCATCACGGCGTTATTTGTTTCCTTGGGGCTTTATTTTTCCAATACGCAAGTTTTTGAATATCAACGTGCTGCTTCATTACTGCATTGGTTGTTAGGGCCAATCACGGTAGCACTCGCCCTACCTATTTATCGCCAATGGCAAAAGTTAAGGCACTATGGCTGGCGTTTGGTAGTAAGTATAATTTTGGGCGGTGTACTTGCCCCTTTTTCAGCGTGGTTGACGCTTTTTATATTCGATACGCCCAGCGCTATACAATTCACTATGCTCGCCAAATCTATAACCACGCCCTTGGCGATGGAGTCTAGCGCACAAATAGGAGGGATACCTGCGCTAGCTGCTGTTTTCGTTATCGTTACCGGTATAGTGGGAGCCGTAGTGGCTTCTACTATATTTTCCCTTTTTAACGTTAAAAACCGACAGGCCCAAGGTATCGCACTAGGTACTGTCGCCCATGCCATAGGCACTGCAAAGGCAATCCAAATGGGAGATGATGTTGCTGCTATGGCAACATTAGGCCTATGTGTGAACGGCATTTTTACCGCGCTAGCTTTGCCCGTCGTTTTTAGCTTATTCATTTAAGCGAATGAATCTTAGTCTCTTTAATGCTTAAAGTAGGTGGGAAAAGCTGAGCCTGCACGCAGGCCTGCCTGAGATGATGAAAAACTCGCTGGCAATATTCTCCAAAAGTGCTATTTCTTAGTGATGTGATTCGTATCACTATATGCATGAGAAAAATCGTATAAATTTAGCGATGCGGTAATCGAAGACGCTCAGTCGCAAAACGACACTTCAGTTCAAAGCTGTATTGCCGATATAGTCTAGATTGCGATAAATATCAGTGTTTGCTGGTTTCAAAAGTTAGGTGGTAAAAGAACTTAATGTTTTCTGTACTCGTTTGTGACGACTCGTTAGTTGCGCGTAAGCAAGTGGCAAAATGCCTCCCTCAAGATTGGGACGTTGCTGTGCATTTTGCAAAGAATGGCGATGATGCCCTAAAGGCGCTTGCCGAAGGCAAAGGCGATCTTTTGCTGCTCGACCTAAACATGCCTGTTCTCGACGGGTACGGCACGCTCGAGGCAATCAGGGAAAAAGGGTTAAAAACAAAAGTAATAGTGGTGTCAGGAGATATTCAGCCAGAGGCTCATGAGCGTGTGACATCCCTAGGTGCTTTGGACTTTATTAGGAAGCCTGTCGATCCTAAAACGTTAGCAGAAGTCTTAAACAAATATAATATTCTTGATAGTGATGAGGAACCGCAGCTAGAAGCATCTCCCCTTGACCCTGATATAAGGGATTGCTATCAAGAAATCACCAATATCGCGATGGGGCAGGCGGGCGATCATCTTGCCCGTACCATGAACGTTTTCGTCGAATTACCTATACCCAACGTAAACTTAATTGAAGTTTCTGAACTTCATATGATGCTCTCGGATATTGAAAGTCATGAGCAAGTTACTGCTGTGTGCCAAGGTTTTCTGGGGCCTGGAGTCAGCGGTGAAGCCTTGTGTATTTTGAGCGACTCAAGTTTTGATGATGTGGCAAAAATACTTAATGTGGAAGGTGAAGTTGACGACCAACTTCAGTTAGAACTCTTGATGGATGCCGCAAGTATACTTATTGGTACTTGTCTGACAGGTTTGGCAAATCAAATGGACATTAATTTTAGTCAAGGGCACCCTATCGTTTTAGGACAACACCGCGCCATTACTGAAATCATCGCCATGAACCAAATAAAATGGAAGCGTACCCTCGCCATTGAATTGAGTTACGGTTTAGAAGGATACAATGTGCAGTGTGACTTGATACTGCTGTTTACTGAAGAATCGATGAAGATGATGAATTCTAAGCTTGCCCACTTGTTGGAGGATTATTGATGAGCCAACATTTAGATGAGTTATTAGAGTTTCATTGGATGATGGACATGCTACAGACCGTTGACGTAGGGATCGTTGTTTTAGACAGGGACTTTACCGTTAAAGTCTGGAATGGCTTTATGGAGAGTCATAGCGGTCTTTTACCTAGCGACGTCAGGGATAAATCTTTGTTTTCGCTATTCCCCTCAATTAAGCAAGATTGGTTTATGAAAAAAGCTAAGCCCGTCTTCGACCTAAAAACTCGCGCTTTCATGACATGGGAGCAGCGCCCCTATTTATTCAAGTTTCCAAATTATCGGCCGATTACAGGAAGTGAATCTTTCATGTATCAGAACCTTACGCTTTCTCCACTGACCTCAGCAACGGGTAAAGTGGATTATATCAGTATGATGATCTATGACATGACTGATGTAGCGGTAGGTAAAAAGCAGCTTGAGGCATTACAGGTAACCATGTCTGAGGCGCAAGAAGCGAAAAATCGCTTCTCATAGCCGCGACAAGCTGTGTGCGTTAATGACTAACAGCTAACCAGCGACATAATCTACATCAAGTTTTCACCTGACACTGTGTTTAATTCATTGCACAGTGCAATGGGAGTATGTATGCAATTAAACGTGTTTTCAGGTTCAGATAGGTATTCTGGTGTCCTAGACCGATGTCTAATTTTTATCGCAGTTGTAATGTTTTTGGCTGCTTGTGGCGGAGGCGGTGGTGGTGATAGCGATAGCGGGAACAACACTGGAAACCTTGTTGTCAATGCGGGGCCAGACGCTACCGTGACCGAGGGTGCTAGCTATGCTTTGAGTGCCCAGGTTAGTGGAGGCGATGGAACATACACGTACAATTGGACTGCTTCGCCTTCGTTATCGATTGCTCACGACGATACCAGTTTATCTGCAGCGAGCTTTGTTGCGCCCCTAGTAAACAACGCAACGCAATACACAGTAACGGTGTCTGTTAACGACCAAAGCGGTAACACCGCAAGTGACTCTGCCGTAATTACCATTGCTCCAGTCAATATCCCTCCCCAAGCGAGCATTGCTGTCCCACAAAGAGACGACCTGCCTCAAAACACGTTTCCTGGTGGTGTAGAGCTAATATTAGATGGCACCTCGAGCCGAGATCCAGATGCCAGCGATGAAGCAGTATCTGACTATATGTGGTCTCAAACTGATGGTGTTAATGTGATTACAGGTGTTGAAACAAACCTGTCAACGCTGACTATCGTTACGCCGATAGCAAATGAAGAGCAGTCGCTTTCTTTTGAGTTAGTGGTCACAGACAGTGAAGGGGCGACCGATACTCAAGCTATTACTATTATTGTGCAGTCTGAATCGGATACGCTCCCTACGGTAAGTGCGGGTGTTTCCCAAGGTGTGTTTAGCGGCGAGATAGTAATACTCGAAGGCGAGGCCACAACCAGCATTCCAAATGCTATGCCTCTCACTTATCTATGGGAAAGAAGCAACAACGTTCCTGCTGGTTCGACAGCAGGCCGTCCTATTGATGACAGCGACGCGCTTTCAACCTTTGCCGTGGCGCCTGCTGTTTCAACTTCTACAGTGGTTGCGTATACGCTTACGGTCACTGACGCAAATGGAAATAGCGTAGAAGATACAGTAAACGTTCAGGTTCGTCCCATGCCTACGCCGCTTATCAACGATACTGGGTTTTTACAGCAGGCCACGAATAATGCGTTAACACAGGCGCAGCAAAATGAATTCCCAGGTCAAGATGGGCAAAGAGGGGCGGATGTCGTTGAGCAAAATGGGTTGATTGAAAAAGCCGGTCGCGGAAAAGCTGGTTTTGATTTTACCCGCTTAAACGCTAACGGGGATGAGCAGGATGCTGACGCTGATACGTGGTCTTGTGTACGCGACAACGTCACCGGATTAGTATGGGAAGTAAAGACTGACGACGGTACGTTTCAAGATAAAGACTTTACCTATTCCTGGTTTAGCGAAGAAGTAAACGGCGGTTTTGAAGGGGATGAAACGGGCGCTAATGGCACCTGTTTACTCACAAATTGTAACACGTCAGCCTATGTTCAGGCCGTAAATGCGCAAGGTTTGTGCGGCTTTTACGACTGGCGTTTGCCTACTCATCATGAGCTTTTCTCACTTATGCACTTAGGCATTGCTGCTGATGTTGCTATAGATGAAGACTATTTCCCTAACACCGGGGAGGTCTCCTCAGTGCCTTTGTGGTATTGGACGTCCGTACCAAGTGCAGACGGTGTAAATAGCGACGATGCGCAAAATGCATGGGCATTGGACTTCGATTCAGGGGTTGATAACTTTCTTAATAAATCAACAGCTGGCCGAGTGCGTCTTGTAAGAGCAGGGAGATAGTGATGAGTAAAGTAATGAAAGAAACAACCCTTACAAGCAAGGTATCATCGGCGATTAAAGCCCTATTTATTTCGACGTTTCTTACTTCCGTATCAATTTCAACAATTGCTCAGGAGTGTTTATCAGATGGCCTAGAAACCACGCCTAATGATAACTTTGAAGCTGTGACGACGAGTACGTTGTTAGATACTACCACTGACTTGGTATGGAGACGTTGCGCTGAAGGCCAAACCTGGAATGGTTCGACATGCAGTGGCGAAGCGGTGAAATACACCTGGCAGCAAGCGCTGCAGCTAGCCCACGAAGCCAGCAACGAAGATTTGCTAGGGTGGCGATTACCGAATGTTAAAGAGTTAGCAACAATTACAGAGCGTGACTGTGTTCGCCCAGCGATAAACAGTTCTCTTTTCCCAGCCACGCCACCAGATGATTTTTGGACATCAACGCCATCGGCAGATGATCCTGACCGCGCGTGGGTTGTTGCGTTTTTTAACGCGAGTCATTCCATAAAAGAAAAAGACCGGTTTATCTACGTGCGTCTAGTGCGAACTTTTACCAACGATTAAGTATAGAGAGTACGTAAGCGTATTAAACTTTAGCCTTTCGTCTAATATCTTGGGCTGGGACTTTTTATCACCAAAGCACGCTTTATAATGCGTGCTTTCTCTTTTCAGGTTAGCCCGCAAATTGTTACACAAAGTGTTTTGTCAATCACGCGATGGTTATGATACTCGCGGGTAGATGTTCTCGACATGTTCAACCTGATTTTTAGCACGTTAGACTCATGATGGCTTTTTATTTCCGAGTAAGCTAGCCACAATGACAATATGAAAATGATATCGCGCCTAAAGGCAGGCTTTCTTACATTTTGTTTGTTCGCTGGACTTAGCACGTCAGCGCATGCGGAATATACCTGCAATATTGATTTTGCCTATGGTATTGCTGTTAACGACCAGCAGCTTCGTGTCATGGATAAAACCCGAACTGTGGTTCAAATTAACGGTCAAGACCAACTGTTCATTGGCGGCCGCTGGCAGACACTGAATGAACAAGAGCGGCAATGGCTAGAAGAATATGCATCAGGATTGCATTATGTAGTGCCAAAAATGATCATTTTGGCAACGGAAGGCGTTGACCTTGCCATTGATACTATTGAACATGTTTATCTGGGCCTAGTTGGTAGCGACCACGATAGTTATGAGCGTTTAAATGCCGCGATGAAACGGGTACAAAACCGCGTAAAAGACAAGTTTAGACACGCGAGTAATCATTATTTTATTGGTCCCGGATCCCTAGAAAGCGTTGATGAGTTTGTGGATAGTGAAATTGAAGCTCAGCTTGAAGAAGCCATTTCCACTTCTGTTGGCGGTATACTTTCTGCCATCAGCGGTATTAATACCGGAAGCGGAGAGGTGAATCAGGAAAAAGTGGCTGAAATTACACGGCAGCTCAACAATGTCGGAGAGCACCTTGATGTAGGTGACAAAGCCACCACTTTGCGTAAAAAAGCAGAGTGGTTTTGTGAAAAACTTAAGCGTTTAGACGTTGCAGAGGAAAATCTTCGAGCCAGCGTACCAGCCTTTAAACCTTACAATATCATTACGCGTCACGATGAAAGTGAAAATTAGGTGCAGATAGGTAAGCAATACTGTCTTTCAAAACTGTTTATAAGAGAAAAGCCTGCGCGAGCAGGCTTTTTCGTTCCAAGCTCTCATAGAAATAACGAAAGCAAATAGCTTAAAAGAGCGGGTTTAGACAAAACACGACAGTAGCGAGTTGAGATATCGACGCCCCTTTGCAGTTACCTGCCAGTGACTATCTGAAATAGAAAGTAACCCTTGATGATGAGCATCAGAAAGCGCACGCTCAACATCGTCAGCTAGTTCAATACCCGTAAAGTCGCTGAAGTCACGTATCGGGCAAGGCTCAACTAAACGAAACCTGTTCATAAAGAACTCAAAGGGCAAGTCATCTGCACTTACCCGCGTTTGCGTATCTAAATACGGGCGGCTTATTTCCATATAGCCTCTGGGATGCTTTACTTTAACAGTACGATGGATTGTGCCATTTGCAGCGTCGGTAATTTTACCGTGAGCACCACAGCCAATACCTAAGTAATCGCCAAAGCGCCAGTAATTGAGGTTATGTCGGCACTGATGTCCCGTTTTTGCATAACCTGAAATTTCATACTGTTGGTAGCCAGCAGCCTCTAATAAACGGTGTCCCTTTTCCTGTATTTCCCACAGGATATCGTCGTCAGGTAGTTCTGGTGGTTTGGAATAAAAAGGCGTGTTTGGCTCGATAGTAAGCTGGTACCACGACAGGTGATAGGGATCGAGTTCAATACCTTGTTTCAAATCTGCCATGGCATTCTCTACGCTTTGTTCAGGTAGGCCATGCATGAGATCTAAATTAAACGTGGGTAGGCCCGCGCTGTGTGCTTGTTTTACTGCGTTCTCAGCTTGGCTTTCGTTATGAATGCGACCTAGTACTTTTAAATGCTTAGGTTGAAAGCTTTGAATGCCCACCGAAATTCGGTTTACGCCTGCCTGAAAAAAGCCTGCAAACTTACCAGCCTCAACCGTGCCTGGGTTGGCCTCCATGGTTATTTCAGCAGTGTCGCTCAAGTTAACCCGTTGTTTAACGCCGTTTAAAATGTCAGCCATGGCCTCGCTTGAAAACAAACTGGGCGTGCCACCGCCAATAAAGATTGTCTCAACAGGGCGGTCGCCAATGCGTTTGGCATCAATGGCTAAATCGTCCAGCAGGTGCGCCACATATTCTTTCTCGGGTAAATCAGATTTAAGCCCGTGAGAGTTAAAATCACAGTACGGACACTTTTGTACACACCAAGGAATGTGGATATAAAGGCTAAGCGGTGGATTACGCAAAAGTCGCTCTCATATTATCAAGCAAAATCGCTAGGGCGTTGCCGCGATGGCTAATGCGGTTCTTTTCGGCTTTCTCCAATTCTGCTGCAGTACAGCCATGAGTTGGCACGTGAAATACGGGGTCGTAGCCAAAACCGTCGTTACCAGAACGAGCGGTTAAAATTTCGCCTTGCCACTTACCTTGACTAACTAATGGTACCGGATCGTCGGCATGACGCATAAACACCAAGGTACAAAAGAAATGCGCTTTACGCTGGGTCTCGCCATCAAGAGCAGCTAATAGCTTGTCGATATTGGTATCATCAGTTGCATCAGCGCCAGCATAGCGGGCTGAATAAATACCGGGCGCACCGCCAAGGGCGTCAACCACTAAGCCTGAGTCGTCAGCAATGGCAGGAAGGCCTGTTACTTTTGCGGCATGACGCGCTTTAATAATGGCATTTTCAACGAATGTTGTGCCTGTTTCAGGTACATCAGATACGCCTAATTCTTTTTGCGCCACAACGTCTACGCCATAATCTGCAAACAAAGATGCAAACTCTCGCACCTTGCCTTGGTTACCTGTGGCTAATACAATTTTTTCTGGGAATTTCATTGTGCCAGACTCCTCGTTTTTTCTTTGTTCCTGAAATAAGCTCGAATACATTAATCGAGTGCTTGAGGCTATTCAGGACGAAGGTTGGGAGTGGTTTGAGCAAACCCTCTGCCGCAGGGATGCGGCAGCGGAGCGCACATGGATGTGTTTACCGCGTGTTTGCGAAAGCCACTCCCAACCTTCGGCCTTCGCATCATTCATCCTCTACGTGCTCGAGTTTTACTTTTTCTTCTTAGGCTTAGCTTTTGCCTTGGCTTTGTCTTTGGCCTTCACTTTTTTCTTTTTTGGCCCAATTTTAGGCGTTTTGTTTTTAGGGCGTAGCTCGTCGATGACGCGAGCTTTAAGCGGTTCGCCCATGTAACGGGATGCTTTTGTTACCATTTCAAAATCGTGAGCTTCAACCAAAGATATGGCTGTTCCTTTTGCGCCGGCACGACCTGTTCTGCCTATACGGTGAACGTAAACATCGGCCTTGCGAGGCATATCGAAGTTAATGACGTGACTTACATTTGGTACATCAATACCTCTCGCAGCGACATCGGTAGCTAATAGAATTGGCACCTCACCACTTTTAAAACGAGCCACAGCAGCATTGCGTTTATCTTGTGGCATTTCGCCCTGTAGCCAGCACACCGGGATGTCCTTCGAGGCTAAAAAGTCTTTTAGCATTTGAAGACGGTCGCGTGTTTTCACAAAAACAACCGCAGACGTCGTCGTTTCTTGCTTTAAAATATTAACCAGCAAAGCTTGCTTGTGATTCATATCGTCAGCAAGGTGATACCACTGGTGAATTTTGTTTTTCTCTTTACGCGACGGGTTCGCTTCAACCACTTCTGGATTATTAAGAATGTCGTGCGCAAAGGTTTTAACACCTTTACCTTCTAACGTGGCAGAGAACAATAGGTTTTGCTTGCGCCAGCGCGCTTCCGCAGCAATTTGGTTAACTACCGTTGAGAAACCCATATCCAACATGCGGTCAGCTTCATCAAGAATTAAACACTCGATATCACGGCAGTCTGCAGCTTCTTTTTCGATATGCTCAAGCAAACGACCTGGCGTTGCTACAAGAATATCGAGATTTTTGCTCAAGGTTTCTTTGTCGGTGCCATAGTTAATACCACCTGTGATGACGCCGCACACAATTTGGGTGTGCTTAGTAATGGCAACGGCTTGCTCGTGAACCTGTAATGCTAGTTCACGGGTGGGCGTTAGAATTAGAATGCGTGTGGCCCCAGGCTGTTTACGCGGGTAATCAAGTAAGAACTGACAGGCAGACAATAAAAATGCCGCAGTTTTTCCCGTTCCCGTTGGTGCAGACGCCAAGATATCTCGCCCGTCTAACGCATGAGGGATCACCAGTTCTTGAATGCTAGTTGGAGTTTCAAACCCCATATCGGCAACTGCGTGACACAGTGCTTCGTCTAATTCGAGTTCTTCGAAAGTCATAGTATAAAAAACGCTCTAAATGAATGGGGCGTATTGTAGCATTGCTATACCAAAACATAGAGAAAAAGTGGCGTTAAATTCTCATTGCGTAGACAAAATGTATTCTGATTATGAACACTTTGCATTAGTAACAACTAAGGCAAGGTAGCTATTCACTCAGCGAAGTGATAGCGGCAAGCTTGGCTTGGGTTAGTGCGTCTTTTATTTCGGGGCCTTTTACGCCTGTGGCAATAATGTCTTGTACGTTTACCTGATTTGCTGCTTCCAATGCGTTTTTAATGCGCTTCTGCTGATGCTGCCAATCTACACCTTTGTTATGTGCATAAGGCGCAAAAGCGCTGAGTAATAATGTGAAACGTTCTTCTCTACGCCATGCATCACAGCCATTGAATAAGGCGAGTAAGTCGGCAGGCGAATTCTGTGTGTCTGAAAGAGAGTCTTTAAATTTGCTGCTTAGAATGGCAATTTCACTGACTTGGTTTTGCACTTTTAGTCGGCTGCAAAGACGCTTCGCTTCCTCTTCATTAAGATGAGTGAGCAGAGCTGTAAATCTTGTTATTAGCCGAGTGATTTCTGGAGCGCTGCTTTCAGATGTTTGGGTTCCAGAGTCACCTTTATTAAAAGAGCTTTCGTTTTCAACCTTTTCTAGGTCTACCGCGGTTTTTAACGTTGCCAAAGCAGTATCTACGCTACTTTCAAGTTCAGTAAACCAATCGCTAAGGCCATGGGCCTCGTTTAATACGCTGAAAAAAACATGCGGTGTTTTCTCTAAAAGACTTCGCTTTGTTTCTTGCCATACCCGCTCCGCGCTTAGTGTACTTAACTCGCCGCTATCTGCCATGGACTGCATAAGCGCCATGGTTTCATTGGCGATAGTAAAGCCCAAATAGGCATAGCGGGTGGCAAATCGAGCCACACGAAATACGCGTAAAGGATCTTCACTGAAAGCTTCAGAAACGTGGCGAAGTAGGCGGTTCTCTAAATCTTTTTGGCCGCCGTAAGGGTCGATAAGTTTTCCTAAGTTGTCTTGCGCTATGGCGTTAACCGTCAAGTCTCTTCGTAATAAATCTTCTTCCAATGTTACCGAACTTGATGCATCGCAAACAAAACCAGTATAGCCTTTTCCTGACTTACGCTCTGTTCGTGCAAGCGCATATTCTTCCTGAGTTTTAGGATGTAAAAATACAGGAAAGTCTTTACCCACTTGGGTAAAACCTTGGCTAATCATTTCTTCAGGGGTAGCGCCTACCACTACATAGTCGCGTTCAACAACTTTTCTGTTTAATAGTGCGTCACGCACTGCGCCACCAACGAGATATACCTGCATGCTATTCCAATGATTTTTTAGTCAGTAATGCTTTTTAATTTGGAGAGTAACGATTTTTGGCGTGTTACAAAAATCAATTCAACCAAGCTTATAGTGGCGCAGTATAGCAATGTTACAAATAAAATTCGTAGCCTCATCGTTATGCGCTTTCACTTCATGGTTGCCTCTGGTAGTTTAATCGCTGTCAAAATAAAAACAGATAGGCGCTTCAGCAACCATGTATTTGAACTATTTCGGGTTAAATGACAATCCTTTTTCGATTGCGCCAAACCCCGATTATTTGTATATGAGCCCAAGGCACAAAGAAGCATTAGCTCATTTGACCTTCGGCCTTAGGGAAAGTGGCGGTTTTGTGATGCTCACTGGCGAGGTGGGCACAGGAAAAACAACGGTTTCACGAAAGTTATTACAGCAGCTACCCGATAATACGCAGGTAGCCATGATCCTAAATCCGACGCTGTCAGCCCTTGAGTTATTGGCAACGGTTTGTGATGAATTAGGATTACCGTACACCCCTGAAAAAGCGAGCCTAAAATATTTTACCGATCTTATTTTGTCTAAACTGGCAGAGAATCATCAATCTGGCATTAATACGGTTTTGATGGTCGACGAAGCACAGCATTTGATGCCAGAAGTACTTGAACAGCTCCGTTTATTAACTAATTTAGAAACAAATCGGGAAAAGTTGTTGAAGGTAGTGCTAATCGGTCAGCCTGAACTGCAGCAGTTGTTAAAACGCAATGAATTGCGCCAGCTTGCACAGCGCATAACCGCTCGTTATCACTTACTTCCTTTAACAGCGCCAGAAGTGAGCGCCTATATAGCTCACCGCCTAAGTGTAGCCGAAGGTGATATTAGTATATTTAGTAAATCTACCCTTCGCGCGGTACATCAAATAACAGGTGGAATTCCAAGGGTTATTAATTTGCTTTGCGACCGGGCGTTAACCTTGTCTTTTACCAAGCAGCATGCAGTTGTGCAAAAGCCAATCTTCTTGGCTGCGGCAGAGCAAATCTTAGGTGAAGATGTAGTAAGTCAGCGAGTACAGAGTCAGCGCAAGTGGTATTTGATGGCAACGTTTGTATTGGCGGTGTGTTGTGGCTACGGGCTAGGGAGTTTGTATGTCTAATATCGTTGCCATTGAAAACTTAAAGCCTGGGATGGTAATTGTTCAAATTACTCAACAGAACGGGCCAGTAAAAATAAGAAAGTCGGGCTTGGTGACCAGTGATGCTATGGTACAGGGCTTATCTGAAATGGGAGTACAGGAAGTTGAAATAGACCCTGAACAAACCGTTGAAATTGCACCTGCTGCAACGCACCACAGAACCCAAACTCAAGCGCTGCTCCGTGGTGAGCACGATACTACCGCTAAGTTTGATAAATCGCTCAACGAGCAGTTTAATCGCAGTTTGTTTTTACCAACGGTGGAAGGCTTACCATCGGCATGGAAGCTGTATACTAAGCAATTTGGGCTTTTTGCTGTCGTTATTCTTGGCGGTTTGTGTATTGGGTTTTCAGCCGCGACGACTGAGCGCTGGTGGCCGGCATTAGTATCGCAATCCATTAGTAGTGTGGATGCTAAGAGCGATAGTAAGGGTGAAAACAATACGGCTTTAGCTACCCATCAACAGGTTGTGTCGCAACAGGGTAGTAATAGAAGCGTCGAGTCGGTTGATGGGGGGAACACCGGGGTAGAAGAGCAATCAACCGGTCAGAATATAGGGCAGGGAAACAGCGTTAATGATGTAGCGAGTGCACAAACCCAGTCAGGGCAAAACAACAATTCAGCTAACGGTACAGTATATAATCAGCGAGACACAGCGAGCGAAGGTTTTATTGCAGGGAACAACCAGCGTAGCAGTGTGAATGCTGTAAGTAATCTAAATAGCACAGCACAGATCACAGCACCTGCCGTAAACAATGGCTACGAACAAACTCCGCAAGACGGTGAGCCACAAGGGGTCAATTCACAGAACTATGAAGGAAAGGTGCTTAATGAAAGTACCTCGCAGTCTGATGTTTCTGTGTCTCCAGAGCTGATGGCCCGCTTCAACGCGGCTGTTGAAGCGCTTGACACCAAAGCGCAAGATAACGAGCAGCCAAAAGAAAGTACAGTAACCGTAAGAGACGATATTCCTCGTGTCGATCAGCTACCGGTTCGTTTACTAACAAGGCTTCCATCGATGAATTTCAGTGCGCACATGTATGCGTCTCGTCCCGCTGATAGATGGGTGAGAGTCAACGGACGTCAGGTCGGCGAGGGGGATTGGATTGCTGATAGGGTGCAAATAGTAAATATTGAAGCCCAGCGTGTGGTACTTTCGTTTGAAGATGAACTCTTCACCATGGCAGCGTTGACAGATTGGTAACGGTTTCCATATGATAGAAAACGAAAGCCAGTTTTCAATGCGCAATGCTAAAAGATACGTAAGGCCTGATTTGACGTAGTTTTCAAATCAGGCTTTTTTTCGTCGCCCAATTATGAATTTAGGCTCAAGGAGAGACGTTATCAGGGCTTTGAATTAGGCCTTATACTGATATTTTATATCGGTATTTGGTTTACAAAAACATCTCTGAAAAACTTAGGCAAATTCAAGCTAAACTCTTCTGGGCGCACACCTGAAACAATCTCATCTTCATACAAGCTTAAATCAATGCGTTTAACTTCATTGAAGTGTTGAGAGGTAACGCTGTAAAACGTCATCACATGGGGGCTTACCGGATCTTTAGGGTTTATCTTACTCACAATGCCTAGCTTGCCGCTTTTAAGTCTAACCAGTGAACCAACGGGATGAACACCAATACATTGAATGAATTGCTTGACCAAGTCTTGATCTAAATTCTCTGTTGCTGTCAGGCGCTTAAGGGCTTGAGTTGGAGTAATACTTTCTTTATGTGAGCGGTTAGACGTCATAGCATCATAGGCATCAACAATCGCGGCAATACGCGCATACTCAGAAATTTCGTCGCCAACTAAGCCTTTGGGGTAGCCACTGCCATCTATGCGTTCGTGATGCTCTTCGATAATCCGTAGCGATAGGTCTGATATTTCTCCACATTGTTCAACTAGCTCAACGCCAATTTGAACGTGAGTTTTCATCACTTCCCAGTCGCCTTGTGAGAACGCGCCTTTACTGTTACGGATTTCATCTGGTAGCGATGACATACCGATGTCCATCAGTAGAGTACCTAAGCTTACTTGTTCGATAATATCTCTGTCGTAACCAAGAAATTCGCAAAATATACCGCTTAGCACGCTACAGTTGATGCTGTGTTCAAGAAGATATTGGTCTGTATCTTTGATCATTGTAAGACAGCTAAGCGCATCCTTATTGTCAAAAACACTTTCGATTAGACTATGAGAAAGCGACTCCATGGGAGATAAGTCTTTTACCGCCCCATTTTTGAGCGACTTTAAAAAACTGCTTTGTATAGAGAGTGCGCTATCGTAAAGGTCGCTAGCTTCGCTAATTGAATCGCGACCGACTGGCTTAACCGGGGGCTTCGTCACTTCTGGTTGTGTTTCTTCTGCTGGCTCTGGCGCCTCTTGCGTTTCAGGAAGCTTTGACTTCGTAAAGTCTACTTCAACGCTTAATATACCTTTTAATTTAAGGTTATCGATAATGGCTTGAGTTTTAACAATACCTTTGGAGCGCATTTTAAGCGAGCCCGTCTGTTCAAGCACTTGATTGACGTACATTCCCGGCTGCAATTCATCAATAGGCACTTGCTCTAGCATTATCTCTCCTGTGGGGCATATTACTGCCAAAACCATCAACTACAATAGAAACGAATAGTACGATATTCCAATAGAAAAAGTGAGGTGTTTACACATCTTTCGCATAAATAATAGTGAATGTAAGTGTAAGTTCAATGCTGAATAGACGGGTAATTTTTGAAAAAAGACATTAAGCCTTGCTGGTGCAAGTTCGGCAGATATAAAAAGAGCGCTTTTATAGCGCTCTTTTTAGACTTAGCGTCTTAAAAAACGTTGAAGATCTGTTTTACAACCACGCTGGTTGCTTATCTTCAAAAGCTTCAATTGCTTCGGTTAGTTCGAGTGTTTGCCCAATAGCGTCCAACCCTTTAATTAGGTTGTTTTTATGATGTTCCGCTATATCAAAACTAAAGCTAGTTTCATCAAAGCTTACGGTTTGTGCAGGTAAGTCCACGGTTATTTCAATCGCTGGATTAGCTTTTAGTGCAGCAAACAATGCGTCCATTTGCTCGCTTGATAATGCCACTGGCACTAGCTGATTATTAATGCAGTTACCGTAGAATATATCAGCAAAGCTGGTGGCAATAACTGTTTTGAAACCAAAGTCGGCAAGTGCCCACGGGGCGTGTTCTCGGCTTGAACCACAGCCAAAGTTTTCGCGCGCTAGCAATATGCTTGCGCCTTTATGTTCAGGCTTATTCAGCGCGAACGCTGGGTTTGGCTCTTTCTCTTCTAAATCCAAATAACGCCAGTCGTGAAACAAATGTTTGCCGTAGCCAGCACGAGTTACGCCAGTTAGAAACTGCTTTGGAATGATTTGGTCGGTATCGACATTGGCCTGATCAAGTGGCGCAGCAATGCCTGTGTGTTGTGTAAAACCTTGTTCAGACATAACTTACTCCTGATAATCTCTAACGTCAGCAAAGCGACCGGTAATTGCAGCAGCGGCAGCCATTGCTGGGCTTACTAAGTGAGTACGCGCCCCACGGCCTTGACGGCCTTCAAAGTTACGGTTACTGGTAGAGGCACATCTATCACCTGCCACCAATTTGTCGTCGTTCATACCAAGGCACATTGAGCAGCCAGGCAAACGCCATTCAAAGCCCGCATCGATAAAGATTTTATCTAGACCCTCGGCCTCTGCTTGGCGTTTAACATTACCTGATCCTGGAACCACAATAGCAGTCACTGAATCGGCGACTTTGCCGCGTTTGGCAATTTGTGCAGCGGCGCGCATATCTTCAATACGTCCGTTGGTACATGAGCCGATAAATACGTGGTTAACGGCTACGTCGGCAAGCTTTTCGCCGGGTTTTAGGCCCATGTATTCAAGTGCTTTCACTGCGCTTTCTTTTTCAATCGGATCGCTGAAATCTTCGGGTGCAGGAACAGGCGTGTTTACGCCAATAACCTGGCCTGGGTTTGTACCCCAAGTAACCTGAGGAGCAATATCTGCCGCTTCAAGTTCAACCACAGTGTCAAAGGTGGCGCCCTCTTCGGTGTAAAGGGTTTTCCAGTAAGCGACGGCGTCTTCCCAGTCTTGGCCTTTAGGCGCGTATTCACGGCCTTCAAGGTAAGCAAAGGTTTTCTCGTCTGGTGCAACAAGGCCTGCTTTCGCACCAGCTTCAATACTCATATTGCAAACTGTCATGCGCTCTTCCATGCTCAAACCGCGGATAGCTTCACCTGCGTATTCGATAACATGACCAGTAGCGCCGGCATGGCCAATTTTTCCAATAATGGCAAGGATGATGTCCTTTGCGGTGATGCCGACTGGAAGCTTACCATTTACGTTGATAAGCATGCTCTTCGCGCGGCTTTGCTTCAACGTTTGTGTCGCCAGTACGTGCTCTACCTGCGAGGTACCAATACCAAAGGCTAGCGCACCAAATGCACCGTGGGTAGCTGTGTGAGAATCACCACATACCACCGTCATACCCGGCTGAATCAAGCCCAGTTCAGGGCCCATTACGTGCACAATACCTTGCTTCTGGTGACCCACTGGAAATAGCTGAATACCGTGTTCTTCACAGTTGGTCGCTAAGGTTTGTAGTTGAAGCGCGTTAGCTGGTCCACACGCGTCGATTGCCAGTGATCGGGTTGATATACTGTGATCCATGGTGCCAACAGTGCGATCTGGGCGACGTACTTTGCGGCCTTTTTCATTAAGGCCAGCAAATGCCTGAGGTGACGTCACCTCATGAATTAAATGGCGATCGATATAAATTAAGCTGTCTTCACCAATTTGGTCGATAATGTGGGCTTGCCACACTTTGTCATATAAGGTCTTGGCCATGAGGTGTTTTTACTCCTGCGCCATTAATTGTTTAACGATTTCATCGCCGACTTGCGACGTGCTTGCCGCTTGGCTGCGTTTGTCAGAAGGAAGTAACTCGCCTGTAAGTACACCTGCTTCTAGTGTTGCTACGACCGCTTTTTCGATGGCGTCTGCGGCATCACCTAAGTTCATGCTAAAACGCAGCATCATGGCGGCTGATAAAATTTGTGCGATAGGGTTAGCAATGCCCTGACCAGCAATATCAGGGGCGGAACCGCCTGCTGGCTCATAAAGGCCAAAGCCTTCTTCGTTCATGCTTGCAGATGGCAACAAGCCCATAGAGCCTGTCATCATCGCGCATTCATCAGAAACGATATCGCCGAATAAGTTTGAACATAGCATTACATCGAACTGTGCTGGGTTCTTCATGATTTGCATGGTGGCGTTGTCGATGTATATATGGTCCAGCTCTACATCTGGATAATCTTTTGACACTTCTTCTGCAATTTCACGCCATAAACGGCTGGTTACCAGTACATTGGCTTTGTCTACTGACGTCACTTTGCCGCGACGTTTCTGTGCTGCTTCAAACGCAGCAATAGCAATACGGCGAATTTCACGTTTGCTGTAGCGCATGGTGTCATACGCGAACTCTTCTTCGCCTTCACCTTCACGGCCCTTGGGCTGACCAAAGTAAATGCCGCTGGTTAGTTCGCGCACAACTAAAACGTCTACGCCTGATTTTGCGATATCTTCGCGAAGGGGAGACAAACTCTCAAGGCCAGGATAAATACGCGCAGGTCGTAAGTTACTGAACAAGTCAAAATGGCTGCGTAGGGTTAGTAATGCCGCGCGTTCTGGACGTTGTTCTAGTGGCAGTGTGTCCCACTTAGGGCCGCCGATACTGCCAAACAAAATCGCATCGGCTTGCTCACAACCCAACAGCGTTTTTGAGGGCAGGGCTTCACCTTCAGTATCAATGGCGTAGCCACCCACAGGATATGCAGTGCGGTTTAGGGTTACGTTAAATTTCTTTTCAACAGCATCTAAAACCTTATTGGCTTCCCGCATAACTTCTGGGCCGATACCGTCTCCGGCTAATACGGCAATTGAATACTGGCTCATTTATACTCCTGCAACGCGTTCTTGTTGATTTTTTTGCTGATCAATTTGATCGGCTAAATAAGTGTTGTTTAATACGAAGATAAGGGCTTTCACGCCAGCCTCTACAATATCTGTAGCAAGACCTATTCCGTGGAAACGGCGGCCTTTATAGGTAGCGATTACGCTCACCTGAGCTAGGGCGTCGGCACCTTCACCTTTTGAATCTAGTTTAAAGTCGACAACTTCTAAATCTTCGTGACCCAGTATAGACATTATGGCTTTATACGCAGCATCTACAGGGCCATTACCAATGCTCGATTGAGTAATTTCTTCACTGCCCACTTTCATTTTAACAGTGGCGCTTGGAATGATCTCACGGCCAGAGTTAGCTTGAAGATAAAGCAACTGGAAATGTGCTTGGTCGTGTTTCTGTTTATCGAAGAACAACAAGGCTTCAAGGTCGTAGTCGTACACTTGGCCTTTTTTATCTGCTAACTTCAAGAATGCGTCGTATACCGCCTCTAAATCATAGTCTTCTGCTTTGTAGCCAAGCTCTGTTAATCGGTGTTTGATAACATGGCGTCCAGAACGTGACGTTAGGTTAAGATTGTTCTTATTAATGCCCACACTTTCTGGTGTCATGATTTCATAGGTATTTTGCGCTTTTAAGACACCGTCTTGGTGAATACCAGATGAGTGGCTAAACGCGTTTGCGCCCACAATGGCTTTGTTGGCCTGAACCGGCATATTACAAAGCTGGCTCACTAACTTTGAGGTACGTGAGATTTCGGTAGAGTTGATATTAGTGTCGAAGCCCAACATGTTCTTACGGGTCTGCAAGATCATGGCAATCTCTTCAAGTGATGCGTTACCCGCGCGCTCACCAATACCGTTAATAGTGCACTCAACTTGTCTGGCACCTTGCTCGACGGCTGCTAATGAGTTCGCAACAGCTAAGCCTAAGTCGTTGTGGCAGTGTACAGAAATTGTTGCTTTGTCGATGTTCGAAACGCGATTGAACAGCTGTTGGATAATACCACCGAACTCAGTTGGTGTGGTGTAACCAACGGTATCTGGAATGTTGACGGTTGTAGCGCCTGCATCAATTGCGGCTTCAACCATACGGCATAAGTAATCGATATGAGTACGACCGGCATCTTCACAGGAAAACTCCACATCGTCAGTATATTGTCTGGCGTGCTTTACCGCTTTTACCGCCATCTCTACGATTTCGTCCTGGGACTTTCTGAGCTTGGCACCCACGTGAATTTCTGAGGTGGCGATAAAGGTGTGAATTCGGAATTGCTCTGCCACACTCAACGCTTGGCCACAGGCATCAATATCACCCGGTAACGCACGAGATAACCCGCAAACGATAGAGTTTTTAACTTCTTTGGCAATCATTTGTACCGAACGAAAATCGCCCGGTGACGAAACAGGAAAACCTGCTTCTATGATATCTACACCTAAACGCTCGAGCGCCAGCGCAATCTGTAATTTCTCTTTGGCACTTAGGCTTGCAGGTAAGGCCTGCTCACCGTCTCGCAATGTGGTATCAAAGATTTTCACTTGATTTGTCATGACGCTCTCTCAGTTGAATAGTTAAAAAAAAACCCGTGCTTTGCACGGGTCTTTGTAAATTTAAATCGCTGGTCGCAATCTACCCGTGCAGTCTGGCTGCCATAAGGAGTAGAGATAGAAGAATGAAACGAATACGCATTTGCTGTTGTTTCTTTGCTGACCAAGTTGATAGCGACAATGTACCCATGTGGCACGAAGAGGTCAACCATTGATTACGATAATGACTATATTTTTCCTGTATAAAAGCAGTTTTTTAATTATTTAGGATGGTTATCCTAGGTTTATTGGTTTTGGAAGGGCTGGACAGGTGGTTTTTCGCTAATGATGCAGCTGCGAGCCTTGTGATCGTTATCAATTAGGACGTTTGTACTAAATTGGAGTGCTGTGGATGGTTGGTCTTTTTGGTTTTTTATGCATTTTAAGTGATTTTATATGCTTGTATATCCGTATCATCTATCAAGCAAAGTAAAGTTCTTCCAATTGATTTGAGTAGATAAACGCATTTCGCGAAGGGATAATGCACGTGGGGAGCGCTTTGATTTAAAACTCCATGCATGGCCACATGATGCTGCAGTCATAATCGCTTTTGAAGGCCGCAGTAGTTTCTTGTTTTCAACTGAAAGCGCTGCAGCCTCTGATAAATCATCCCGTTGTGTAGTTGAGTGAATACACTCCCCCGTGTTAGCGAACCACCCATTTTTGTTCAGATGAAGTTGTGTGTTGTCTTGGTTGACCATATCAATGGAATCAAGCTCAATGTGAGACCCTTCCATATTTAAAACTAAAACCGGTACAACAAGGCCGTACCCAGCGTTTTTTGAATACCATTCTTCACGTTTTTCTACATCGTCTAGATGATTAATGCCTGGACACTTCGCAGATTGCTTGGAATACCAACTTCCATTATGAGTATCTGTTTTTAGGGGAGATGGGTTAATTGTGTTGTCGTTATTTACCATATATCGAGCAATGGCTTTTACGTGGTATGGAAGCCCACCCATTCGGCGTCTAAGTAATGACAAGTTTTTTATTTCACTATGAGCGAGAGAGATAATTTCTCTTTCATACAGAGCAGTACATATTTCATTGAATTGAGGGTGGCTTCCACCGAGTTCACCAGCGTCGCTGAAAAAGCCAACTTGAGTATTGGGAGTGGAGTGGGAAAGTTCGTCGCCTTGAGCCATCGGGGTTTTCAAATGCCTTTCTAAAGTTCTTTAACCCTAGCAAGATTCGGCGCTTGATGCTACATGGTTTCATCAAGTAGAGCGAAAACTAGACACAAAAAAGCCGCTATACAAAGCGGCTTTTTATCATTTTTGAAGGCGTTAATTATTGACCTTTAATTTCGCTACGGCCTTTGTAAGTTGCAGCGTCACCTAGCGCTTCTTCAATGCGAAGAAGTTGGTTGTACTTAGCAACACGGTCAGAACGGCATAGTGAACCTGTCTTGATTTGACCCGCTGCTGTACCTACTGCAAGGTCAGCAATGGTTGCATCTTCAGTTTCACCAGAGCGGTGAGAGATAACCGCTGTAAAGCCCGCATCTTTTGCCATTTTAATAGCGTTAAGGGTCTCAGTTAGTGAACCGATTTGGTTGAACTTGATAAGGATTGAGTTACCAATGCCGTTATCAATACCGCGCTTAAGAATTTTAGTGTTAGTTACAAACAAGTCGTCTCCAACAAGCTGTACTTTGTCACCAATCTTCTTAGTTAGGCTTGCCCAGCCGTCCCAGTCGCTTTCGTCTAGGCCGTCTTCGATAGATACAATTGGGTATTGTGAAGAAAGATCAGCAAGGTAGTCGCCAAACGCTTCTGAATCGAAGCTCTTGTCTTCGCCAGAAAGTACATATTTGCCTTCTTTGTAGAATTCAGACGCCGCACAGTCAAGCGCTAGCGTGATGTCTTCATTCATTTTGTAGCCAGCATTTTCAACAGCTTCAACGATAACCGCTAGTGCTTCAGCGTTTGAACTAAGGTTAGGTGCAAAACCACCTTCGTCGCCAACTGCCGTGTTTAGACCTTTAGCAGAAAGTACTTTCTTAAGTGCGTGGAAGATTTCAGCACCCATACGTAGTGCTTCTTTGAAGCTCTTCGCGCCAACTGGCTGTACCATGAACTCTTGAATATCTACGTTGTTGTCAGCGTGCTCACCACCGTTGATGATGTTCATCATAGGTACTGGCATAGAGTATTGGCCAGATGTACCGTTTAGGTCTGCAATGTGCTCGTAAAGCGCTACGCCTTTCTCAGCTGCCGCTGCTTTCGCTACAGCAAGAGAAACTGCAAGGATTGCGTTCGCGCCAAGGGTCTCTTTGTTTTCTGTGCCATCAAGGTCAATCATGATGCCGTCGATATCAGCTTGCGCTAGTGCGTCTTTACCGATAAGTGCTGGCGCGATGGTATCGTTAACTGCTGCAACTGCCTTTGTTACACCTTTACCTAGGTAACGAGACTTGTCGCCGTCGCGTAGTTCTAGTGCTTCGCGGCTACCAGTAGACGCACCAGATGGTGCTGCAGCTCGGCCCATTACGCCTGATTCTAAGTATACATCTGCTTCTACAGTAGGGTTTCCGCGTGAATCTAAGATTTCGCGTCCGATAATGCGACTAATTTTCGCCATGTTTTTTCCTCAACAATTGAATGGGGTGCAACGGGAGAGAGCACCCCTTTTATTAGAAATTAGTGATTTTCTTTCTGGTATTTTCCTGCCGCAGCAACGAAACCAGTGAATAATGGGTGTCCATCCCGAGGAGTTGATGTGAACTCAGGGTGGAATTGGCCCGCAATGAACCAAGGATGATCAGGGATTTCCACCACTTCTACAAGTCGCTTGTCAGTGGACAAACCACTTACCTTTAATCCCGCCGCCTCTATTTGGTCGCGCAGATTGTTGTTCACTTCGTAACGGTGACGGTGGCGCTCATAAATTTCTGCGTTGCCATACATCTCATGAACTTTTGTGCCTTCAATAAGGTGACAAAGCTGGCTGCCCAGGCGCATGGTACCGCCTAAATCTGATGTTTCAGTTCGCACTTCGGTCGTGCCCGCAGCATCTAACCACTCAGTGATGAGGCCGACAACAGGGTAAGGTGTTTCAGGGTCAAACTCTGTGCTGTTCGCGTTTTCCATTCCAGCAACATTGCGTGCGTATTCGATGAGAGCTACTTGCATACCTAAACAAATGCCAAGGTAAGGAACTTTGTTTTCACGGGCATAGCGGGCTGCGGCAATTTTTCCTTCAATGCCACGCTCACCAAAGCCGCCAGGTACCAAGATAGCATCTAACTGCTCTAGAATTTGGGTGCCTTTGCTTTCTACATCTTGTGAATCAATATGGTGGATGTTCACAGTTAGGCGGTTTTTAAGCCCTGCGTGTTTGAGCGCTTCATTAACAGACTTGTAGGCGTCAGGTAGCTCTACATACTTGCCTACCATACCAATGTTTACTTCAGCGGTAGGGTTTGACTCAGCGTAAAGCACTTGTTCCCACTCAGATAAGTCGGCTTCTTCACACTTAAGACCGAAGCGGTCAACCACGAGCTGATCCATGCCTTGTGCTTTAAGTGCAGCTGGAATGCGATAAATGCTGTCTACGTCTTTCAAAGAGATAACAGCTTTGTCAGCAACATTAGTGAACAGCGCAATTTTAGAGCGCTCGCTGGCCGGCAGTGCACCTACTGAGCGACAAACAAGAATATCCGGCTGAATACCAATAGAACGCAGTTCTTTTACTGAATGTTGAGTAGGCTTAGTTTTTACTTCACCTGATGCTGGCATGTAAGGTACTAACGTTAAGTGCATGAACATAGCGCGTTCACGGCCCACTTCGGTACCAAGCTGACGAATAGCTTCCAAGAATGGTTGTGACTCGATGTCACCTACGGTTCCGCCCACTTCCACAATAGCCACATCATGACCTTCAGCACCTTCAATCACGCGGCGCTTAATTTCATTGGTAATATGAGGAATAACCTGAATGGTTGCGCCTAAGTAATCACCGCGACGCTCGCGCTTCAGTACTTCTTCATATACCCGGCCGGTTGTGAAGTTGTTGCGCTTAGTCATACGGGTGCGAATAAAACGCTCATAGTGACCAAGGTCGAGGTCGGTCTCTGCGCCGTCATCGGTAACAAATACTTCACCATGCTGAATAGGGCTCATTGTGCCTGGGTCGACGTTGATATAGGGGTCGAGCTTTAACATGGTAACGGTGAGACCGCGAGCTTCAAGAATTGCGGCTAACGATGCTGCAGCAATACCTTTACCTAGCGATGAAACTACACCACCGGTGACGAAAATATAATTTGTCATGCGAAACCTAGAACGTTTGGGTTGTATGATAAATATAGGCTGAGTTTAGAACAAAACCAGCTACACTTTGGACGGGGCGATAGTATACGCAAAATCATGTGGGCAGACAATCAATTTGCCCACATGATGCACAATTTTACGATTGGCTTAAGCGCTTGAGTGTGTAGATGAGGTCAAGTGCTTGGCGCGGTGACAACTCATCGGGTGATAAGTTTTCAAGGGCTTCTACCACGGGGTGCGGTTTGTCTGGAAAAAGCATCTCCGCTTGGCCTTTAGCTTTAGACCCGTTGCTGGCAGAGGTTTTCGCCTTGCTCATTGGTGCTGTCGGCTTGTCTTGCGCGTCTTCTGACACACTTTCGCCGTTTATCATAAGGTGTGATGATTCCAATACGGCCAGCTTTTGTTGGGCCGCTTTTATCACTGCTTTTGGCACGCCAGCAAGCTGTGCGACTTGTAAACCAAAGCTCTTGCTAGCAGCGCCCTCAGAGACGGTATGCATAAAGCGTATGGTATCTTCAAACTCCATCGCATCTAGGTGCACGTTTACGACGCCACTTTGCGTTTCTGGAAGTTCAGTAAGTTCGAAGTAGTGCGTCGCAAAAAGCGTATAAGCGTTAAGCTGCTTCGCCAAATAACTCGCGCAGGCCCATGCTAGCGACAAACCATCGTAGGTACTCGTACCACGACCGATTTCATCCATTAATACAAGCGAGTTTTCGGTAGCATTATTAAGAATATTTGCCGTTTCCGTCATCTCAACCATAAAGGTAGAGCGGCCAGAGGCTAGATCGTCTGAGGCACCAATACGAGTGAAAATTCTATCAAGCTTTCCGATGTGAGCATTTTCTGCAGGCACAAAGCTGCCAATGCATGCCAACAAGGCAATCAGCGCGGTTTGGCGCATATAGGTTGACTTACCGCCCATGTTCGGGCCGGTTATGATCAGCATGCGGCGCTCGGAATCAAGCTGAAGCGGGTTCGCAATGAAAGGGTCTTTCATCACGTTTTCAACCACAGGGTGGCGACCGGCGTCATAGGTAAGTGCGCATTCTTGACTTAAATGTGGGCGATGCCAGTCAAGGGATACGGCACGTTCTGCAAAACAGCACAGCACGTCCAGCTTGGCTAGTGCTGCGGCGGTTTCTATTAAATTGTTAAGGTAAGGTGCAAAGTTGTCGAACAAGGCTTCATAAAGCTGCTTTTCTAGCGTAAGCGCAGCGCCTTGACTGCTGAGCACTTTATCTTCGTGTTCTTTAAGTTCAGGCGTTATGTAACGTTCCGTGTTTTTGAGGGTTTGTCTGCGAATATATTCTGCAGGTGCTAGAGCACTGTTAGCTCGGCTAATTTCAATGAAGAAGCCATGTACTCGGTTGTAACCTACTTTGAGTGTAGAAATTCCTGTGCGTTCTCGCTCTCGCTGCTCCATGGCGTCTAGGTAGTCAGTTGCGCCTTGCGATAGCTTACGCAGTTCATCAAGCTCTGCGTTGTAGCCCTCGGCAATCACGCCACCGTCCCTTATAACGACAGGAGGATTGTCGATAATAGCTTCGTTCAGCAGGGCTTGAAGCTCAGGGTAAGTGCCAATAGTTTCGCTAATGCTTTTAACTTGCCCTGTATCGAATCGACCAAGCGCATCTTGTAAATCTGGCAGGGCATTAAACGCATTTTTTAACCGCGCAAAGTCGCGTGGTCGGGCTGAGCGAAGCGCTAATCGCGCCATAATGCGCTCGATATCACCAATGTGCTTTAACGCGGTGCGAATATCTTCAGGGTCATCATTAATGAAAGTTTCAACAGCATCTAAGCGACTGTGCAATTCATGTTGATCAGTCAAGGGCGAGTGAATAACGCGCTGAAGCATGCGACTACCCATGGCCGTAGTGGTGGTATCCATCACGCTAAACAGGGTATTTTCCTGTCCGCCAGACAAATTATGGGTAAGTTCTAAATTTCGGCGAGTGGCCGCATCTAGCTGCACGCGGCTGTCTTGCTGTTCGGTCTGAATGCGGCGTATATGCGGCAGGGCCGTGCGCTGGGTATCCTTTACATATTGTAAAACACAGCCTGCGGCGCCTAAGCCTTTAGTGACGCCTTTTATTCCAAAGCCATCTAATGTTTTGGTTTCAAACTGTGCGTTTAATTGCTCTGTGGCGGTATCAATGTCGAATTCCCATTCAGGACGGCGTCTAAGCCCTTTGCGGTTTTCTATAAGTGGTAAACTTTCAAACCCTTCCGGATAAAGCAGTTCCGCAGGGTTTACTCGCTGTATTTCAGCTAATAGGCCTTCATCACTATCGCTCTCGAAAATAACAAAGCGACCGCTAGTAACATCCAACGTTGCCAAACCATAATGCATACTATGACCGCATACTGCGGCAAGAATGTTATCACGGCGCTCTTCCAAAAGAGCTTCGTCGGTAACTGTACCAGGCGTAACAATACGTTGTACCGCTCGCTCTACAGGGCCTTTGCTAGTAGCTGGGTCGCCTACCTGCTCGCAGATAGCAACCGACTCACCCATCTTCACTAGGCGTGAAAGATAACTTTCTACCGCGTGATAGGGCACCCCTGCCATGGGAATAGGTTCGCCACCAGATTTTCCTCTGGCTGTTAATGAGATATCCAGTAATTCAGCAGCTTTTTTGGCATCGTCGTAAAACAACTCATAAAAGTCGCCCATGCGATAAAACAGTAAAATATTCGGATGCTGCGCCTTAATAGTCAGGTATTGGCGCATCATAGGAGTATGTGATTCCAAAAAATGCCTCTGCGAATTTGTTGCTGGGTTTAATGCCTGTTGAGGGGAATAAATGATAAACTCACGCCCACTAAGATCAAGCGAAGATCTGATAAAGAACAACAGGTGTAATTAGGTATATCCAAATGAGCACAACATTTTCAACTGATTCGACAGCAAACGCCACCCCTTTAACACTTGATAGCGCATTATCTGCTCAGGTTCAGGTTTTAGGGGATGCTCTCAGGGCAAAAGGCTGGACGGTCTCATGTGCTGAGTCGTGTACAGGCGGAGGCGTGGCTTTTGCTTTTACGAGCATGTCTGGTAGTTCTGACTGGTTTAATCAGTCATGGGTGACGTACTCAAATGATGCGAAGCAAAGCACATTAGGGGTTACCAAGCAGACGCTTACAGCGCATGGTGCAGTGTCGAAGCAAACGGTAAAAGAGATGGCGGATGGCGTGCGCCGCAACAGTGGAGCACAGCTGGTAGTAACGGTTAGCGGTATTGCCGGGCCTGGTGGTGGCAGCGAAGAAAAGCCGGTGGGCACTGTTTGGTTTGGCTTCTTGTGTGGGGAACACGAAGCGCAAGTTAAGCGAGTATTTAGCGGCAACCGCGATGAAGTACGTCAACACGCTATTACCTTTGCCATTACTCATTTAATTAAAATGTTGAGTGAAAATTAAAAACACTGGTTGAAACTGTATGCTTGTACAGTATAGAATGTGATCATTATTTGGTACCTTCATTCATCAACAAGTTGGTTAGCGAAAAAGGCGCCGAAAGAGAATTTAACCGCAAATCCTAGAGGATATATACGTGGACGATAATAAATCAAAAGCTTTAACTGCCGCAGTAGGCCAAATTGAGAAGCAATTTGGTAAAGGCGCTATCATGCGCTTAGGCGACAACCAAGCCATGGATATAGAAGCGATTTCTACTGGCTCACTCACTATTGATATCGCTCTAGGCATAGGTGGTTTACCTTGTGGCCGTGTAGTAGAGATTTACGGCCCTGAATCGTCAGGTAAAACAACGCTGACGCTCCAAGTTATTGCTGAAGCTCAGAAGAAAGGAAAAACTTGTGCGTTTGTTGATGCTGAACACGCACTTGATCCAGTGTACGCAGAGAAACTTGGCGTAAACATTGACGAACTACTGGTATCTCAGCCAGATACCGGTGAGCAAGCACTAGAAATTTGCGACATGCTAGTACGTTCAGGTGCGGTAGACGTTGTTATTGTTGACTCGGTAGCCGCCCTAACGCCTAAAGCGGAAATTGAAGGTGACATGGGTGATTCTCACGTTGGTCTTCAAGCACGTCTAATGTCACAAGCATTGCGTAAGCTTACGGGTAACATCAAGCGATCAAATACCTTGTGTATCTTCATTAACCAGATTCGTATGAAGATTGGTGTAATGTTTGGTAACCCAGAAACCACTACCGGTGGTAATGCGCTTAAGTTCTACTCTTCAGTGCGCTTAGACATTCGCCGTATCGGTGCTGTTAAAGAAGGCGATGAGGTGGTAGGTAACGAAACCCGCGTGAAGGTAGTGAAGAACAAAGTTGCGCCTCCGTTTAAGCAAGCTGAATTCATGATCCGTTACGGAGAAGGCATCAGTAAAGAAGCAGAGCTTATCGACTTGGGTGTTCAGCAAAAGCTTGTTGATAAAGCGGGTGCTTGGTACAGCTACAAGGGTGATCGTATTGGTCAAGGTAAAGCAAACGTAATGAAGTACCTTAAAGAACACCCTGAAATTGCGAACGAGATTGAGACGAAAATTCGTCAAGAACTACTGCTTCCAAAAACAGTGAAAGCCGAAGAAGTGGTTGCTACGCAAGAAGACGACGCTCTTCCTGAGTAAAAACAGCGCGTTAGTTTTTAGAAAACCCACCTTACGGTGGGTTTTTTTATGCTTCATGCCTTTATTATTTTGTGAGACATATTTACTAACATTAATTATAAGCGTGAAACTTGTACTGCGAAAAAAAAGAGGGAATGCTGTAATAAAGTTAAGCACGTGCAGACTATAAAAATAAGGCTTACTTTGCTTTTTGTGCAAATAAGACCACAACAATAATGAACAGCCAACTGTTTATCTAAAAAGAGGAAAGGGAATGATTGAAATATCAGGTCTCGCAAAGCGCTTTACGGTGGAAAACCCAAAAAAGCTTAGCGAACAAGAGAAGAAGGACCCACGTTTAAAAGGTCGTTATTTCCAATCAGTAAGGGATGTATCTTTTACTTGCGACAAGGGGCAGGTTCTGGGACTACTTGGTCCTAACGGAGCGGGTAAAACCACCACATTACGCATGCTTTCAACGGCGCTTAAACCAGACAGTGGTAAAGTGCTTATTGGTGGTGAAGATGTATTGACTAACCCAAATATTGCGAGAAAGAAGATTGGTTTTCTTTCCAGCTCCACAGGTCTATACGGTCGTTTAAGCGGGCGTGAAAATATAAGCTACTTCGGAGAGTTACACGGCATTTCTAAAAATGTGATTAATGCCCGTATCGAGGAGTTAGCTGATTTGCTAGATATGCAAACCTTTCTAGATAGACGTGCCGAAAATTTCTCCTCAGGCATGAAACAAAAAGTGTCTATTGCGCGTGCGGTCATTCACGAACCTGAATTGGTGGTTCTTGATGAGCCTACCACTGGCCTTGATATCATGGCGACCAGTACAGTAATGGAGTTCATTCAGCGCCTTAAAAATAAAGGTACGCCGGTGATTTTTTCAACTCACCATCTCGACGAGGTCCAAGCGCTTTGCGACAAGGTAACGGTTATTAACCAAGGTGAAACCGTGTTTAACGATTCGCTTGCAGCATTTAGCGCGTTGTCTGGTGATGAAGTATCTGGCGGGCAAATGCATAAGAGCTTTCTTAAAACACTCTCAATGGATGCTAAGGAGATGGGTAATGTGGTTAATCTTTAAAAAGGAATTCAAAGAGCTATTACGCGATAAGAAAACCATCATATTCATGATTGGTTTACCGCTCTTGTTATTTCCAGCCATTTTTGGCGTTGCCTTTTTCTTTATGAGCTCTGCAGCAGATAAAGCGGAAAACGAAGTGCTGAAATACGCAATCGTTGGTGAGGCTTATGCACCTGCAATTGTAGAGTCCTTTAACAATGCCTCTGATAAGTTTGAATCAGTTTCAATAGGCAATGAGACTGACTATGCCAAACTCATTAAGAACGAGACCCTAGACTTCGTATTGGTTATCCCTGAAACCTTTGACAGTGATGTTTTGAATTCAGGTCAGCATAAGATTGCCCTTTATCTCAACGATGCGGGTCTAAATAAAGTCATGGGGCGTGTTTCTGAAATTATTGATGAGTATACCGATGCATTTCAGCAGACGGCTTTTGCTCAGCTTAATCTTGATGAAACACAACAGGAAGCACTATTGCAACCTATTAAAATTGAAAAGCAGAACGTTGCTGACGATCGTGAGGTATGGGGTGAACGACTTGGAGGTATGCTGCCTTACTTCATCTTTATACTGTGTTTACAAGGAGCAATGGCCCCTGCAGCAGACTTAGGTGCAGGTGAAAAAGAAAGAGGCACATTAGAAACCTTGCTTATTTCACCGATGGATCGCCACAAACTAGTGCTAGGTAAATTCTTTACGGTGGCAGCAGCAGGTATTGTAACAGCGCTTATAACGGTTTCCTCCATGGCAATGTGGGGGCTGGTGCTATCGCAAGGCATGGCCGTTGAATTTGTGGTAAAGATAATGTCTATGATTGGTCTTGTAGACTTCTTGTTGATCTTCTTAATGTTGGTGCCTGTGGTGGCTGTATTTGCAGCTGTATTATTATCGCTATCTATTTATGCCCGCTCTTTTAAAGAAGCACAAAGTTATATGGGGTCGCTCATTATGGTTGTTATCTTTCCTGTCATTATCGCAATGATGCCAGGTGTGGAGCTTAAAGGCGGTTGGGTTTGGGTGCCGCTAACTAACGTTGCTCTTGCGATGAAAGAATTGTTTAAAGGCACCATGGATTATTTTGCGCTGTTTGGTATTTTTACCTCAACTGCAGTAATCGCAACAGGGCTGATTTTCTTCTGCATCCATTGGTTCAACAAAGAAAAAGTACTCTTTAGATAGTTTCAAGAAATTTAAAGAACTTGTATAAGAGCTCGCCTTCAGCGAGCTCTTTTGCATAAAAGAGGAATGGCACCAAATAAAGTCAATAGTCATCTCATTTTCAAAGAAGTCTGGTCAGGCGACATCAATCATCGGGCTTTGCTTTCACATGTCACACTTCAAAATCCACTCGTTTAATAATACCTTCCCACCCGGGAGGAATTTTTCCTTGCAACACGTAAGAATAAGCAAGGAGCTCTGCAATTACGTAATAGAGTGATTCAGGAATATCTTGCCCTACGTCGAGTGTAGCGAGCACTTCACTTAAATAGGGATCTTCGTGAATTAGTATCCCAGTTTCCTCGGCCATAGCAATGATTGCTTCGGCTAAATCCCCATAGCCTTTAGCGACCACTTTTGGTGCATTTTTTTTGTCTCCACCTGCGTATTTAAGACCAATGGCACGTTTTGTTTTTTGTGAGTCAGTCATAAATTACTCGCTTATACCCGAGTTTCGAAAATTTGGTGGGGACGGGAATTAAGGGTTTCAGGAATGTGTCCCCGCTGGTAGCTCGTGCTTTCAACTGTAAGTCCGAGGGATGTTAGCCGGCGCTTTAAGTAGGGCAGAGTGTCACTTATTCGCTTTAATACTTCGTCACTGGATGTATATAGGTCTAACGTGATCGTGTTTTTATCAATTTTAGACTTCGCCAGAACTTGGCCGCTGTCACCAATATCTAGCTTCATTGTAATATTCCATAGAGAGCGCTGTCCCGCTTGTACGCTTTTATGATTTGGCCCTCCTTGTTCGCGCTTTATTAGAAGCTCTGGCGGAGAGTGATGTTGTGAAAGCGATGGCAAAATGTAGTAAAAACTGTCTTGCCCTTGAATACGGCTGTCAACGTTGGCTATTTTATTTTGCTGGTGGCTACTAAGTAAGGTTTTAAGTTGTGCCAGTAGCTGTTGCCGACCGTCTAACTGATTTATGTCTTGGCTAACTCGGCTAGGTTGTGAGGTTACCCCCATATTCGCTAATGTTTTCGAAACAACGGAGTCTGGCGCATCTATTTGTGTTTTTAAACTTGGCTGTCTCTGCATCGCACGACCAGCTAACGCAAGCTGAACTAAAGCAACAAGCCCCTGAATGAAATTAGATGAATTTGCCGGTGAAGTTAAACTTAAAGGTGTTGTAACAAGTGCTTGGGTGGATATGAGCTGCTGCAATCGCTGTGATAAACCTTGTTCATTCATATCGGCTACTACTTTTCTTGACGACGTTTTCATTTCTTCGTTAGCCGTTAAGGTTTCACTAGCTGTGCCTTCAATTGCGTTTGGATTAGCAAGAAGCGAGCTTGTATCAAAAGTAGTGGGGGGGGCGCCTACAGATTTATTTTGTGAAGCGGTTAACTGCTGGATGATGTTGGACAGCAAGCTGCTCGACAAGTCTTTAGCTTGGCCACTTAACGCCTGAGCAAGTGCTGCAAGAGAAGATTTACCTGCGTTGTCTTTTACTAAGTTGCTCTGCTCGGCGAGTTTATCGACATCAATAGTATCCTTCGCTTGTGAGGTAGTGCCTTTAAGTGTAGACGACAGTTGCTCATTAGATGGTCTGGGGGGGCCAACAAAATCTTGAATAGATACCTTAATTTGAGAGGGCTTTGCATTGAGTGCGTCTAGGCCTTTTAAATGCTGCAGGATTTTATCAAAATGCTTAGCATCTGAAGCATTGGATACGCCCTTGTTTGGCGGTAACCTTCCGTCCTCCACAATAGCGATTAACTCGCTTAGCGCCTTATTTGTGTTACCCGTTTGACTGAGCAATATCCGTGAGAGTGTTGTGATGGCATTGTGAACATCACTACCCTTAAGCTGCGTAGGAGCTTCACTTCGGAGGTTTGAGATAGACGGCGAAACAATGGTGTCACTTCTCCCCAGTCCGTTTTCCGCCCCTATCCCTATTACGTTAGGAAGTTGTGAAAGATTCAGTCTATTCACTTGGTCATTTGTCAAAACAGGAATAGAGGATGGGGAAATGCTGCTTTTTGAAAAGCTTATTTGCACCAGCGCGTTTTGTTGAGCTGTGCGTGTTGTTAGCTTACCGTCCGACAACGTCAGCGCAGAAAGCGCTTTTAGTACATTTGTTTCAGCGCCTGAGTGTTGCAGTAGCGCACTGAGACGGGCCGCGTTTTTTGCGCTGTGCTCTACTACAACTCCCCCTTGGCTAAGTGCATTTTCAATGAGTTTATGTTGTAAGTTAGTGCTTACATTTTTGTGTGTGGCCACAGCGACTTTATTTGCGCTACCCGTGTTGTTGGTGAAAAAGTCTTGAACGCGACTATCTGTATTTAGACTGCTGCTTGCAGCAAGATGAGTTTGAGAAATTTGTAAAACGATACTGCCGTTACTTGTTCGACTGAGCCCCAGTACTACCTGCTGACCAATTAACTTTTGAAGCGCCGCCTTGGCACTGCTATCAGCTTTTTCCGTATTTATATCGGTAAGAGGCACAGCTTGTTCTTTCGATGTAGCAAGCATGAGTTGCCCAAAGCTTTCATTTTTTGTGGAAATAAAAAGCTTACCGCTGAGCGTTACCGCTGCGTTATTCGCGGCAAGAGCCTGAGCTACGGCTTTGAGTAATTCAGCTTTATCTTGTGCTGATAACGACACACTTTGTTGAGATAAACTAGTAGAGAGCAGCACAGCTGATGGAACGCTCGACTGTCCTTGAGGAGCTTTTTCAGAGCTGTTTGGGGCTCGAGAAGCAGTAGGTTGAGGCAAAAGAGCAAGTTGTGCGTTATTCATCGCTTGCTTGGAAAGTGTAGCGCCTGCCTCTTTGGGCAACACTACATTCAGTGTTTGTGCGGTTACTGATGGAGCGTTGTTCGACGATGTACTTATCGATAGCACTCGTTCAGGTAATCGTTCCACGACTACTTTTGCGCCATTATCTATTGCTACAGCCCGTGACAGTGCAGCGTTTGCAGCAGCCGGAGGCGTACTTCCGCTTCCTACTTGATTAGCAGCACCTGCGTTTCCGCTTGACTGTGAGGACGCGGAGGTAGATGCAGAAGGGCCGCTTGACTGACTCAAAGCTGCAGCAAAAAGTGATGATAGTGGTGTTGTCATAGTTGAGATATCGGCACGTTCGCGCTTTTCCTTACTCATTTCAGTATAGCAAAGCGCGTGAGAGCTGTTCCGCAACAAAAAAGCTCGTAAAAGAGCGCAGCGAAAGAATTCGTCCTTAAGTGGGAATTGCTTCAGGAAAAACGCCTTTGTTGTTGAAGTAAATCATATTTAATTGGAATTCGCGACTGCGAAAAAGCGTTCATGTGGTAGACTAGCGCCATTTTTCAGAACCTACTTTTTTGGTCGGGAGTAGCCAGGCAGTGTTAGAGGCGTGCGGCTTAACGTGCAGCAAACGAGACAGAACCCTATTTGAAGGGCTTTCGCTAGTGATAAATGCTGGCGAACTACTGTATCTGCGTGGCCCTAATGGTGCTGGAAAGACTAGCTTACTTCGTATTCTAACAGGGCTAAGTGAACCTGAACTAGGTACCGTTTTATATAATGGAATAGACATATCAAAAGATAAATCTGGCTACTACCAAGCGCTTTTTTATCTTGGTCATAAAAGCGGCACTAACGGTAGCCTTTCAGCTTTAGATAATTTGTCTTTTTGGTTAGCGCAGCACAAGGTGTCTGTGGACGTTAATGCGCTTTATGACGTGTTGGAGAAAGTAGGTCTAGTTGGACTTGAAGATGTTCCAGTTCGATATCTGTCTGCTGGGCAACAGCGTCGCGTAGCGCTTTCACGATTGTGGTTAAAGCCTGCGAAGGTTTGGATACTCGACGAGCCTTTTACTGCCCTGGATGTAAAAGGGATCCACATGCTTGAATTAAGTATGAAAGATCATGTTGCCAAGGGCGGTCTCATTGTTACTACTTCTCATCAGCCATTATCTGAAAGTGCGGGTAAACACCGTGTATTTGATTTGGAGTACCGGTTCTGATGTCGCTCTATCACGGAATATTTAAACGTGACATGCAAATTGCGTTTAAGCAAAAAGCAGAATTGGTGCAGCCACTGATGTTCTTACTCATGGTGGTAACATTGTTTCCTTTAGGAGTGAGCCCGTCTCCTGATACCCTCCAGCGCATTGGTCCTGGAGTGATTTGGATTGCTGCAATTTTGTCTTCTCTCATGGCGATGGAAAGGCTATTTCGGGATGACTTTCAGGATGGTTCGCTAGAGCAATACATACTCTCGGGTATGGCATTACCTGCCGTGAGCGCGGTAAAAGTCGCTGCTCATTGGCTGGTTAGTTTTGTTCCTCTATTGCTGTTGTCGCCGCTGCTAGCCATGTTTTTAAATTTAACAGTCGATATGTATGTCGCGCTTGTTCTCACTTTGTTGCTGGGTACACCATTGCTTTCCTTAATTGGCGCCATCGCGGTAGGGCTAACCGTAGGATTACAAAAAGGCGGAGTACTGTTGGCGTTGCTACTCATCCCTGTCTTTATTCCGTTACTGATATTTGCCACGTCGGCTGTGGATTCTGCCGCACTGCAATTACCTTATCACGCGCAACTTGCTATTATCGCCGCCATGCTTTTACTGGCCACAGCATTAGCGCCGTTTGCCATAGCGTATTCTTTAAAAGTGAGTCAAAACTAATGTGGAAGTGGTTACACCCTTACGCTAAAACAGAGCGAGCATATCAGCTTTGTTTAACATTACAGCCCTGGTTTTGGGCTGGTGCATTACTTTGTTTGAGCATAGGCACCGTTTGGGGGCTAGCATTCGCGCCTCAAGATTATCAACAAGGAGATTCATTTCGAATCATCTATATTCATGTGCCTAGCGCTATCTTGTCGATGGGGACCTATGTTGCTATGGCGATAGCAGCCTTAGTAGGTATGGTGTGGCAGTGGCGCACTGCCTATATGAGTATGATTGCCATGGCCCCAATTGGCGCAGTAATGACATTTATAGCGCTCTTTACCGGTGCAGCTTGGGGTAAGCCTATGTGGGGCGCTTGGTGGGTGTGGGATGCACGTCTTACCTCGGAGCTTATTTTATTGTTTTTGTACATGGGGGTTATTGCCCTTTATGGCGCATTTGAAGATAAGCAGCAAGCAGGTAAAGCTGCAGGCGTGATGGCACTTGTAGGTGTGGTAAACATCCCTATTATTCATTATTCGGTGGAATGGTGGAACACATTGCATCAAGGAGCCACCATTAGTAAATTCGACAACCCGTCAATTGCGCCAGAGATGCTGTGGCCGCTGTTAATTAACCTTTTAGGTTTTGCTTTTTTTATTGGTGCGGTGACCACAGTGCGCCTACGCAATGAAATAGTATTACGCGAAATGCACAGGCCTTGGGTACAAACGCTTGCCGAGCAGCAGCTAGCCAATTCACAGCAAAAAAGAGCAGCCAGCCAAAAAAGTATGAAGGAGGGCAATTAGTATGCAGTTTGAATCGTTTGCCGCTTTTATCAATATGGGGGGCTATGCGTTTTACGTATGGCTGTCGTTTGGCGTTACTTTTGTGGCCATGGGCATTATTGCTATTCAGAGTTTTTTTAAACACCAAAACCTCTTAAAGCAGGTTGTGGTGGAGCAAGAGCGCAAAGCGCGCATAAAAAGAGCGCGAAAACAACAGCAAGCCAGTACTTAGTATTAACGAGATAAGTGTACATAGCCTTAACTTGCGTTTTTATTGTTTATTAGTTTTTTCGAAGTGAGAGTTGCATGAACCCGAGACGAAAGCAGCGACTAGCCGTAGTGGGAATTATCGGTTTTTTAATAGTAAGCGCAATTGGACTAATGCTTTACGCCCTAAACGACAGTATTGACCTTTTTTATACGCCTAGTGAAATCATTGAAGGCAAAAATGGACAGAAGCCCCAGGTTGGCCAGCGCCTTCGGATAGGTGGGATGGTGGTGCCTGGTAGTGTAAAACGGGATCAAGAAAGCTTAGCAGTGAGTTTTGATCTAGTCGATACAGGTCCAAAAGTAACGGTAACCTACAATGGCATTCTTCCTGATTTATTTCGAGAAGGTCAGGGCATAGTTGCTACAGGCATACTCACAGACGCAGGCGCGATTAAAGCGCAGGAAGTGCTGGCGAAACATGATGAAGAGTATATGCCACCGGAGCTTGCTGAAAAAATGAAAGGAATTAAACACGTAAAACCTGAAAATATGCCAAGCTACGAGACGCCAAATAGCGCTGGGGGCAAATAATCATGGTCCCTGAAATTGGAAATATTGCGCTAACCCTTGCGTTAGTTTTATCTATTCTATTAGCCGTTTACCCTCTATGGGGGGCGCATCGTCAGCATGAGACGCTGATGGCAACAGCAAAGCCATTGGCAATTGGGCTATTTCTGTTCACGCTCATTGCCTATGTATGCTTGACCTATGCCTTCGTTACCGACGACTTCAGTGTGGCTTATGTGGCGCAGCACTCAAATAGTCGGCTTCCCATCTATTATAAAATTACAGCAGTATGGGGCGGCCACGAGGGTTCTTTTCTGCTATGGGTACTGATGCTTTCAATTTGGACAGTAGCAGTGGCGATATTCAGCAAGGGTATTCCTCTTGCTATGGTCGCGAGAGTGTTGTCTGTGCTTGGCATGGTGGGCATTGGTTTCTACCTTTTCATGCTTCTCACCTCAAACCCTTTTGACAGCATGCTACCGTTTTTCCCCGTCGACGGGCGAGATCTCAACCCGTTGTTACAAGACTTTGGAATGATCATTCATCCGCCTATGCTCTATATGGGCTATGTGGGGTTTGCAGTAGCGTTTGCTTTTGCGATATCAGCATTAATTTCGGGGCAACTAGATTCGACATGGGCACGCTGGTCTCGGCCTTGGGTTATATCTGCTTGGGCGTTTTTAACCGTAGGGATTGCACTTGGCAGCTGGTGGGCGTACTACGAGCTTGGCTGGGGCGGCTGGTGGTTTTGGGATCCAGTAGAAAACGCGTCCTTTATGCCATGGCTGGTTGGCACGGCCCTTATGCACTCATTGGCGGTAACTGAAAAGCGAAAAGCGTTTAAGTCGTGGACGGTACTTCTGGCTATTGCTGCATTTAGTTTGAGTTTGTTGGGTACTTTTCTAGTGCGCTCTGGCGTAATTGTGTCGGTACATTCATTCGCAAGCGATCCAACCCGTGGGCTTTTCATTTTGGGTATACTCATTGTGCTTAGTGGCTTTGGGCTGTTGCTTTACGCCATGCGCGCATCATCGCTAAAAAGCCCTGGCCGCTACCAAGCGTTTTCGCGAGAAGTATTGCTGATGGGCAATAATGTGTTCTTGTGCGCCGCGACGTTAGTTGTCTTGTTGGGTACGCTTTTGCCGCTCATTCACAAAGAACTTGGCTTGGGGAGTATTTCGGTAGGTGCACCTTTTTTCAATCAAATGTTTACGTTATTGATAGTGCCGTTTGTATTAATGTTGGGTCTTGGTCCGTTAACGCGCTGGAAACAGCAAAAGGCCATCGAATTGCAAAAACAACTTCTGGTTGCAGGCGGTATTGCGCTTAGCGCCGGTGTACTTGTTAACTTTGCCTACGACGAACCCACCTATATGGGTATGCTTGGCATGGTGTTGGTGTTTTGGATATTGGTCACGACGGTACAAGAAGTGATGCAGCGTTTATCGGCGATGCCCCCAGGTAGCACAGAAAAAGCATCGGTTATGGCGAAGCTTCGTAAGCTGACTCCAAGTCATTGGGGCATGGTGCTAGGTCATGTTGGTTTTGCTATTTGCATTATCGGTATTACGCTTGTGTCGAATTATGAAATGGAACGAGATATTCGCATGAATATCGGCGATACCGTGACCCTTGGAGGCTATGACTTTAGCTTTAGAGATGTGCGCAAGGTTCAAGGTCCGAACTTTGAAGCGGACAAAGGCGTTTTCGATGTTTATAAAAACGGAGCATTGATAGCGCACCTGGAGCCTGAAAAGCGTTTGTATATCGTGCAGCGCATGCCAATGACAGAAGCGGCTATTCACTCCAACCTTGCTAGAGACTTGTTTATTGCGATGGGTGAACCTCTGGATAATGGCGCTTGGGCTATCCGAATTTATATTAAGCCCTTTGTTGTTTGGCTTTGGGCTGGCGCAGTATTTATGGCCATAGGCGGCATCTTTTCTATAAGCGACAAGCGCTACCGTATGGCGAAAGTGAAAAAAATAAAACGGGTATTTGGTGGTAAAGATAAAAACGACGCAGTGCAATCTCACGGTCAAGTATCGGCTACATCAAATACATCAGTAAAAGGAAACGCATAATGAAAAAAGCGCCACTTGTTGCCATTCCGTTAGTGCTGTTTTCTTTATTGGTTATATTTCTGTTTAAAGGGCTTTTTTCAGACCCGCGTGAATTAGACTCCCAGGTTCAGGACAAAACTCTGCCAGCATTTTCACTTCCAGATTTAATGCAGCCCGATGTAACTTATACTCCTGATGATTTAAAAGGAAAGGTAACCATATTAAACATATGGGGGGTATGGTGTGTCACATGTGCTGTTGAAATGCCTTACCTTACTCAGCTTAAAAACGAGCAAAACGTTCACATAGTGGGTTTGTATTTCGACCAGGACTTAGACCCTGACTTTGGTACAAAAACACTAAGCAGGGTGCAACAAGAAGTAACAGACATGCTCAGTCGCTATGGTAACCCGTACGCCTATAATATTTTCGATGTTTACCGTGATACGTCGCTTGATCTTGGAGTGACCGGGGCACCCGAGCATTTTGTTATAGACGCTGAGGGCATCATTCGCATGCATCACATAGGTGATATTAACGAACGTGTTTGGAATTCGAAGGTAGGACCGCTTTATAAAAAACTTGTGGCAGAAGCATCTGGAAATGACGTTAAAGAACGAAAGGTAGATGTTGAAGCGGTGATGAGCAGTAACATAAATGCGCAGGAGGGCGAGTAATAATGCTTGCGACAGATTTGATGCATTGCAGGAATGTGCCGCACAACTCCATTATTGCTATTGAGGGTAATAAGAAAAGTGCTGTTAACAAAGCGCGCTTTAAAGCCGTTTTGCTTAACCTTTTGGTCCTCATGGTTGTATTAAGTAGCTTTCCAGCTAACGCGGCTGAAGATAAGTTTTCATTCGACACACCAGCACAGCGCGAGAGCTTCTTAACGCTTACTGCTGAGCTGCGCTGCCCTATGTGTCAAAATCAAAATATTGCCGATAGTGATGCCATGATAGCTCACGATATGCGTCGAAAAGTCTACGCACTATTAAAGCAGGGCAAAACGGAACAAGAAATTATTGATTTTATGAAATCTCGCTATGGTGATTTTGTTCATTACCAACCGCCAGTCACGGCAGCTACGCTGTGGCTTTGGGCTGGCCCGGTATTATTTATTTTTATTGCATTATTAGTAGTCGTAAAGCGCAAATCCGTGGCACCACCAGAAGATATGGCCGCGAAGCTAGCCAAAGCAGATGAAATGTTGGAGCGAGAGAAAGAATGAGTTGGTCTGAGTTTTATATTATTGTTTCAGGCTTAATCACGCTTGTTCTTTTAATTATTGCTTTTCCTTGGTTACGTAACAAAAACCACGCAAAGCAAGACAGTTTAACCAACACGCAAATTGTTAAGCAACGTTTAGCAGAGCTAGATAGGGAAGTAACCGAAGGGCTTATCAGTGAGCATGATAAGCGCCAAGCAGTTGATGAACTAAAATTGGCATTGGTTGATGAAAGCGCGTTTCAATCGCACAAGACAGGCAACGCAACCTTACCTTTGGCGGTAGGTGGCGTACTAGCCATCGTCTGTGGCGTGATTGTTTATTCGCAGGTCAATCAAATGGAAGGCGTGGTTAGAGCGAACAAGGCTATTGAAACATTACCAGAGCTGAGCCAGCAGTTGGCAAACGGCAACGCTAACAACTTAACGCAGCAAGATATTGCAAGCCTTGCACTTGCGATACGTCAGCGACTGCGTGAAGAGCCTGAAGACGACACAGGCTGGATGTATTTTGGCAGGTTAATGCTGAGTATAGGCCAAGAAGTACAGGCGATTGAAGCTATCGATAGAGCGGTGAAGTTAGCGCCTTCTAATTCTGCTAATCGTATTACACTCGCTCAAGCGTTAATGACTACCGGAGATGTCAACAATTTGGAGCGAGCGCAGTCAATTTTATTGAGCCTGCTTAGCGAAAACCCACAGAATGATAACCTTGCCCTTATGATGGCAGTGGTGTCTGCTCAACTTGGTGACCTTGACAATACCCGGCGTTTTTACAAACAGGTAGAAGGCAAGTTACCTAGAGATAGCGATATGGCGCAGCGCTTAGTCGCTCGAATTCAAGAATTGGAAGGTAACACCAACGAAGTGGTTGGTTTACAAGATACTGAGCAACCGTTGGCTGCCAGTGGCAAAGATAAAACCAGCGGGGAAGAGACAGGCTTTAATGTTACCGTTAACTTGTCTGAAGAAGCTCGCGAAAATGCCCCTAGAGAAGGCTTCTTAATTGTTTTCGCTCAAGATGCTAATTCGGGCAACAAAATGCCTGCAGCAGTTGTAAAGTTGCCTATAAATAGCTTTCCTATTTCTGTAGCATTGACAACGGATAACGCCATGATGCCACAGTTTACGCTAGCAACACTGTCTGATGTGATAGTGACCGCGAGGCTATCTGAAGACCGTGATGTGGCCGTTTCACAAGGTGAATGGCAGGGGAGTGTGAATGCGAGTGTGACCATTAACGAACTCTCTTCACTGAGCATTATTATTGATAAGGAATTATAAGTATGGATTTGTCCAAATCACTCGCTATCGGGCTGATTATTGCTGCAAGTTTTCTAGGTGGTTGTGCGAGTAACCATACCCAAGAGCAAGCTCAAGGAGCGACTGCGAATGCTGCTGTAGTAGATACGTCCGACCCACGTGACCCGTTTGAACCCGTCAACCGTGAAATTTGGGATTTTAACTGGGATGTATTAGATGCGTATATTTTACGCCCTATAACCGTTACTTATGTAACAGTTATGCCTCAGCCCGCACGTACAGGGCTAGTGAATATTACGGATAACCTACAAGAGCCTGCTAACTTTTTGAATAATATTTTTCAAGGTAAAGTAGATGATGGCTTAGACAGCCTAGCCCGCTTCCTGATTAACACTACAGTGGGCTTAGTTGGTACTTTCGATGTCGCATCGAAAATTGGTATAGAGCGCAAACGTGAGCAGTTTGGTGAAACGTTAGCAGTATGGGGCTTAGATACAGGGCCTTTCTTAATGCTTCCCTTTTTAGGCCCGAGTGATCCCCGCAGTTTTACCGGTGATTATGTGGACGGTTTTGCGTTTCCAATGTCTCTGCTGGAAGGTTCCGTTAACTTAGCTCGTATTGGTTTTTCTCTTCTTGAAGCGAGAGCACAGCTACTAGACCAAGAAGCGCAGCTTGAGCAGTCTGTAGATGATTATGCTTTTGTAAAGAATGCTTATTTTGAAAACTTAGAGTTTCGCGTTACCGATGGAAAAAGCGGTGATAAAGCGATAGATGATGAGCAGCTAGATGACTTTGCTGACTTTGAGGCTATGTTGGAAGACAGTGATTTTGACAGCTATGAAGAACCAGCAGAACAGTTGAATGAAGAAGCTATGGATGACATTACTGACGAATCCAATGAACTAAAAGACAAGTCGGGCGAAGAACGTGAGAAATCTAAGCGTCTGGGAAAGGACCGCGAAGGGAAAGACGGTAAATAAACATTTCTCTGATGGATAGGGCGGGGTGCGTAACAGCCCTCATTATTTGAGGCTCCGTCAGTTTATTATCTGCAACACCCGATACAAAAATGCCATGCTTTTTTGCATGGCATTTTTATTTACAGCATGAGAAGTATGCTTAGTAGCAACTTGTGTTTAATTAATCCTTTGGATAGCCCATCGGGTTTTGTGACTGCCAGTTCCACGTGTCTGCACACATGTCCTCTAAACCTTTTTCAGCATGCCAGTTGAGTTCTGTCGCAGCTTTAGTCGGGTCAGCATAGCAGGCAGCAACATCGCCATTTCTACGCGGTGCAATCTTATAAGGTACGGTTTTACCCGAGCCTTTTTCAAATGCCTTAATCATTTCGATAACGGAATAACCTTGACCTGTTCCTAGATTGTATTTATCTAAGCCCATGTTAAGGTTCAAGCGATCAAGTGCTTTCAAGTGACCATTGGCTAGATCGACAACGTGGATATAATCGCGTACACCTGTACCATCAACGGTATCGTAGTCATCACCAAATACGCTCAGTTGTTCTAGCTTACCGGTAGCTACCTGAGAGATATAAGGCATCAAGTTGTTTGGAATGCCATTAGGATCTTCGCCGATTTGGCCAGACTCATGTGCGCCCACCGGGTTAAAATAGCGAAGCAATACAATGTTCCAGTCGCTATCCGATACATAAAGATCGCTCAGCATATGCTCTACCATCAGCTTAGACATACCGTAAGGGTTAGTTGGCTGCCCTGTCGCCATGTCTTCACGTAGCGGCAGTGATGCTGGGTCGCCGTAAACTGTAGCAGACGAGCTAAATACAATGTTCTTTACATTGTGCTTCTGCATAGCTTTACAAAGGGTCAGCGTGCCGTACACGTTGTTTTCATAGTAGGAAAGAGGCTTTTGCACAGATTCGCCTACGGCTTTTAACCCTGCAAAATGAATGACGGCAAAAATGTTATGTTCGCTGAAAATATCATCAAGCACAGCGGTGTCGCGAATATCGCCTTGAACAAAAGTAACTGACTTGCCTGTTAACGTTTCTACGCGACGAAGCGATTCAGCACTTGAATTAGCTAAGTTATCCAGCACGACTACGCCGTAATTTTGTTCAAGTAACTGTAAAACCGTGTGGCTACCTATATAGCCCGCACCACCAGTAACTAAGATGGTTTTCATGCATTCTCCTTGCTAGACGGTTGCGCGATGTACTTTGCGCATATGGAATATTGAATAGGTTTTATAACCAATGGGTAAACTAAAAATACCACAAAAGCCCAAAGTAACGATGTCCAATTTGATGCGGTTTGTAGAATTAGCACAAACACAGGAACAATAACGAGTAATTTAAGAACATTGAGCAGCGTTTTTTCTGGAACAGAGAGTCGTTTTGCCGCTTGGTCGAGCAACTTTACGCGCTCTGCAAGTGGAAGACCCTGTAAGGCAGGAATGTTTCTTGTAGAAAAATAAAAATTCATAGGTTTACTCACAGCCTTTAATACGAAAACCTTAAATAAAAAAACCGCCGGAACGTTACGTTACGGCGGTTATTGTAGGGTAATTGTTCAGCACTTAAAACATGCGAGCAACAAATTACGCTTTTTCTTCAATACCTGCTTTTTCCCAGAAACGAGATTTAAAGCTCATTAAGCCAATCACGATAGCGATAGCAATGCTAAATAGGGCAATTTGAAGATACAGATCTGGCATTTGCTCTACGTTTTCAGGGTCGAAGTTACCTGACAACAGACCAGCAATAATGTTACCAATAGAGTAAGTCAGTACGAATACCCCCATCATTTGACCTGCAAAACGCTTGGGCGACAGTTTACTTACAGCGCTTAGTGCGACTGGGCTTAAACAAAGCTCACCAACCGTATGAAGGAAGTAAGTAGTAACGAGCCACATAGGCGCAACTTTAAGACCTTGTGCAGCATATTGCGACGCCATAAACATCACCAAGAAACCCGATGCCATAATAACGATACCGATAGCACATTTGATGGTGTACGACGGGTCTATCATTCGTTTAGCAAGGTTAATCCAAAGTGCCGCGAAGAAAGGCGACAAGATGATAATAAATAGCGAGTTCGATAGTTGGAACCACACCGTTGGAATTGCGTCCATACCGAATAGAGAGGTGATTAGCGAGCCGCTTTCAAGCACGCGGTCTGTATAGTTCTGTGCGAATAGGTTCAAAGATGAACCAGCTTGCTCGAAACCAGACCAGAAACAGGCTGATGCAATGCACACTAAAAATAGCGCCCACATGCGCTTCTTCTCATTTTCGCTCAACTGACCTTTGAAATATATCAAGCCAAAGTAAGCGAAGAAAATCACGGTAAATACAACGGCGACCTGTTGAGCAAGCGCAACTGGCTCGATAACAATGGTGCCCATGTGAGCAAGCACAATAACAACAACTGCAACTGCGACAACTGCCCATACGCCCATCCACGCGCGCTGCTTAGCCGCACCTTGATAAGGGTTTGCTGGTGCGACAGAGTCAGCCGATAGCGAACGATTACTAAAGTAATATTGAATTAAGCCAATAGCCATACCAATAGCAGCAGCACCAAACGCGTAGTGCCATCCCCAGTTCTCTTGTAAGTAACCAGTGACAAGATAAGCGATGAGTGAACCTATATTAATACCCATGTAGTATAGGGCGTATCCACTGTCGCGTCGTCCATCGTCGTCACCGTACTGCTGGCCAACCATCGCCGAGATGTTGGGTTTAAGTAAGCCTGTACCTGAAGCAACAAGGATAAGGCCAACAAAAAATAGGTTTTGTAAGTCTATAGCGAGTACAACGTGACCTGCGAAGATGATAATACCGCCGTACCACACGGCGCTTTTACCACCAATTAGGCGGTCAGCTAACCAACCACCCGGTAGGCCTAGAAAATATACCGCACCTGTGTATAGACCGTAGATAGCGCCTGCGGTTGCAACAGTAAAACCCAAGCCCTGGGTTTGTAGGCTTGCTGTCATGAAAAGAACAAGTAGCGCGCGCATACCGTAATAACTCATGCGCTCCCACATTTCTGTAAAGAATAGCGTTCTTAGGCCCCCTGGATGGCCGAAAAAGCTAGTATCGTTAGATGGTTTCATAATTATATTTTAATTCCATATTGCTTATGGTTGTTATTGTAGAGCACTTATAGGATAGGCTCTTTGATTGTAGTCCGTAAGGCGGATAGCTTCTTATACTAGAGCTTGCTTAAAGACACAAGATTTGGGCGACAAACTTCATTAAAGCAGTGTCAATCGACTAAGTCTTGAACGACTTAGTCGATTGAACTATTGGTTTGCTAGAAAGGTGGGAGCACTAAAGCTCACGGATTGTGGCAACGACAATGCGTATGATGCCGTAAATAAGCAATAGAGATACACCGAATAATACGAGGTTGTAAATAACTGTTGGATAAGCGTTATCATCTGGAAGGGTAGGCGATTCTACAGTTACCAAATGTTGGAGCTTTTGGTATGCCTCGACGCGCGCGTTCTCCAGTGTAATAAGCGATGAAGAGTACGCTTGAATCGCGAGCTGTAGCTGAACCTGAAGATTGCTGTATCGTGCCATGAGCTCGCTAACAGATAAAGCCTCACTTTCACCTTCAGCCGTACTAATACGCTCTTTCTGCTTTTCGACTTCCTTTTGAAGTGCAGCAATGTCTCGCTTTATATTGATGATTTCTGGCGCAGCATCAGACATCATGGTCGACATTGTGCTCAGCTCGGCTTTTTTCTGTGCAAGGGTTGCCTGAAGAGAAAAAGCAATTTGCTGGAAGGCTGCACCCTCAGCTGAGGGGTCGAGTACGTTGTACTTGGATTGAAAACTTAAAATTTCTGTTTTGGCTTGCTGTAGTTTTTGCTCAACAATTTCGTGTTCACCTTTAGCGAAAGCGAGTTTTGACTTAGCTAAGTCATTATTAATGTTGTTGATAAACTCTTCTGCTTTATCCACGATAGCTTGGTTAATTATTTTGGCGTATTCAGCATCGAACGCCCGTGTGCGTAGGCTAATTACAGCAGATGCTGAGTCAACACTGACTTCAATGTGGTCAAGATAGAATTGATAAAAATCTTCCTGCTTGTGGGAAGACGAAAGGCCGCTAAATATATCCGCTTTATCAGACATATAGTGCTCGCGAAGACCTATAGTATCATCAAGATATTTAATCATATCCGCAGATTGAATATAGGCCTCGACTAATTGGCTTTCAGTTCCCCCCGAGCCGCCTGAAACACCTGCTGCCATGAGAAGGGATGACGGATCGAAACTACTGCCACCATCGCTAGATTTTACGATTAGCTGACTTTTACTTTCATATTGAGGTGCTGCCCATACAACGAGATACAAGGCATACAGAACCCAAGGCAGGACAAGGATAAGTGTTTTGTGCTTGCTGAGAAGGGCATTGAGCTGTGTAAGAGATTTTTCCACTGTGTTTTGAACCTATTTAAGTGATTTCTTATTGTCTGCATCCTGCGTATAAACGTCGATGCCTTCTTCGAGATCGTGATAATAAGTGAGTTTGCCGTCGTCAATGATAACGGCAGATGTACAAAACTCCCGAATTTGATCAAGCTCATGGCTTACCATGATTACGCCCGCTTCCTCACTTTTTTCTTTAAGTGATAAACGTGCCTTTTTTCTAAATAGCGGATCACCAACCGATGTGGCTTCATCAATAAGATAGATATCAAAATTGATATTCATGCAGCAGGCAAAGACCAATTTAGCTCGCATACCTGAAGAGTAAGTACGGACAGGAAGATCGAAGCGTTTGCCTAACTCTGCGAATTCCTGAACTTTTTCTTCGTATTCGGGAAGCGATTTAACGTTATTAATTCTTCCGACGAAACGGGTGTTTTCACGCCCCGTCATTTGAGGATGAACGCCGGTCTGTAGCGCAACGGGCCAAGACATCGCCTTGTTTGTTAAAACGCGTCCTCTATCTGGGTATTCACTTTTAGCCAACATTCTGAAAAGTGTTGATTTACCCGCGCCATTCTTACCTAAAATCGCAACATTATTTTCGGTAGGAAAATCAAAATTCAAGTTTTTGAATATGTATTGAGGTCCCATTTTACTGGGGTAGCTCTTGGTTAAATTCTCAATTTTTATCATCGAGATAGTACCTTTTTCCAAGTAATGTGGTACATCGAGAGGCTGAGGAATAGGAATGCGATAGTGATTTCAACTACAAAATTAAGCGATACCCCTTTAGTACCATAAGACTCAAAACAAGCATATCTAGCAAGTTCGTTAAAGTGCACTAAGGGGTTCCACGTCAAATAAGGCCAATATTCTTCGGGCAAATCTTGCAAGCTAAAGAATACGCATGAAATAAACATCAATGGGCGGGTTAACATCGATTTTATTTTATCTACTTCCGGTACGAAAGCGGCTGCAATCGCAAAAATCATCCCTATAGATATGGAAAACACCCACAATAGGAGAAAAAGACATATCAATAATAGAGGGTCATTTACAGTAAATGTTTCGCCCATCAAATAAAGCGCAAGGCTTAGCAAAGCGACTACTACGACTTTAACTGAAAATTCTAAAAAGCCGGCCGTAAGAATTGCTGATATAGGTTGCACTTGCCTAAATGCGTAAAGAGGTTTATTCCGACGGACAGAGGTTGATACAGACTGTAAACACGTAGTGAGGGACTGAAGGCCCACCATTCCGATCATCATAAACAAAAAGAGGGGAATAGAGTGAATGTCATCGCCACTTATTAGCCCACGTAAATACGATAGCGCAAATATAAACGCGAAAGGCTCAAGAAATGCCCATCCTAGTCCAAACTTATCGTTGAATTTACTTTGAAGCTCACGCAGGAAAAGCGCGAAAATCACGCCTCTCCATGCGTAAAGCTGGTCTTTAAACGTTACCATGCTAGTTTGTGGCTACGTTAGCTGCAATTGCAATCTGGTAAACGATTTGCGTTATATCTTTAACAGCCTGAAGTAGTTTGGTGTCTATTGTTGGCAAAACAATAATCTGGTCACCAGGCTCTAGCTTGCTGTCATTGCTAGATAGAAACGAATCGTTAATACTGGTAAAGGTAACATTACCGTTTTTACGAACAATGAGTATGCGTTCATCTTCAGCACGCTCGGTAAAACCGCCAGCCCATGCAACATAGTCCTCTGTGGTTGCGTCGGGATTAAATACCACCGATTGTGGAAGCAACACTTCACCACCCACGTGGACCAAGTCTGTAACCTCTGGAATTACAATCGTATCGTTAGGCTCTAGTAGAATATTTGCAATTTCACCATTTTCTGAAACTACCACTCGTCCCTGAGGCTCAACTTGGCGAGCACGAGCGATAAAGTCAGCAACAAGCTGCGCTTCTTGAGCACGAATAGCCCCTTCACCTGTCGAACTTATCGGCGCGGTGAACATGCTGCGTTCAAGTCGTCGTAACCCTTCCTCAATAATCTCTTTCTGTTTTATTGCGACACTTTCTCTTAGAAGGTAAATGTTCTGAGTGTCGGAAAGCGTTGTGTCAGCTTCAATATGGTCAAGCACATCGATAAGTCGCGCACCTTTATCTACCATCACCTGTGAAGCGCCTGCAAAGGCACCAGCTACATTAATACGATAGATTTGTGGTTCGTGGTCGGCGATATACTCAACCGTATCGCCAGCTCTAAGTTCAAGAGACGCGAATTCTTCAACACTTAAATATCGTGCAAATTGCTTATTGCTGCGTATACCTGAAACAGAGGCGTGAGACGCAAATTCACCTGGTCGTGCAAAATAATTAACAACATCACCGTTGAGTTCTTCGTTTAAGAACTCGAAGGTAAAGCTATTGCGCGCGCCAGTTTCAACAACGATAGTGTTGCCGATTGGATGCACTAAAATGGTATCTCCATCTTTGAATGAAATTTCAGGGAGCTTACCATTTCTGAAAAATGCATATAAATCTGCTGAAGCGACGACTTTTCCGTCTCTTACAATATCTATTTGTCTGAAACTACCCCGCTGAAAGTCTATACCTCCAGCACGTTTTAAGTAATACAGGACGCTGTCTGACGCAAGGCCAGCATACTGCCCCGGTCTGAGGACCGGACCTGAAACATACAATGAAACTGGTGTCGATGTCAGCAGGTTCACGTATACATTTACGTCGTTTGTGTAGACTTGTCTGATTTTGGCGGTCACCGTTTGATTCACACTACCTGCCGGCGTGTTTGCTATGCGAACTGGACCAATATTCGGAATAAATATGTTCCCTTGATTATCAACCGTAACCACATCAGAAAAGTTTACTGCGCCCCAAAGCCAAATAGAAATCTTATCTCCAGGTGCAATTAAGTAATTGTCGTTTAGACCAGAACTACGTTCTGATTCAAAGCCGCCGATAAATAAATTAGCAGCAAAGGGCGGGTTTTCCATAGGCGCTTGCGCTGGAAAAACGGTATCAATTGTAGGCTCACCAGGAAGATTGACGCCATTTCTTGGTTGTGTTGAAAACTGGCCCATCGCGCTCGCCGAACTCGTTGCGCCAGGTAACGTACGCTGCGTTGATATACTAAGAGGGGAAACTGATTGTGTCGTTGTACTATTTTGAGACTGTTGCGCCCTTTCTCTAAGTTGTTGCAGCTGCTCTACGCTTTGGGCAAACGAGTTACCTATAGATAAACTGCAAATCAAAGCCGTATAAGTGACGAATAATACGCTTTTAACTATTGTTCCGATGTCCATAAACTTCATTTACTTATTCACCTTGCGCATTAGTAGAAGCAACCAGAGGAGAAATCACTCGCCATTGACCACCGCGCTGGCAAGTTGTTACTTTTTTTTGTGCTGAAGGAGCGATGATTTCACCTTCTTGTAAAGAAAAGCGAATACATTTATTCCCTGTCGCCGAGATATAGTGTTTAACCGCGGTGTACTTACTGCCGTCAAAACGTATTGAAAATGATTCTTTCGAATCGAAATATATATTGGCTTTTGGAATATTTATTGCAAGCTCTTTGTCTGGTGCGAGCGAGTAGGCGAGCGAAGAATGCACCAAAGGAATGTCAGCTTTGGTAACCGTGGGGGAGTTGGTGCACCCGGCTCCGAACGCAATAATTGCGAACGGCAACATAAAACGTGTGAATTGTTTGAACATTAGCTTTCATATCCATATAGCAATTTCGCGCTAGAATAACATAAGTTTCGAAAAAAGCATGTTTGCCGTCTCAATTGCTACGTAGTTTAAAGCATTTGAATCGCGCTTAAATGTAAGTAGACGAGTAACCGAGATAGTTATTTCTCCTTGAAGTTGCAATGTTACAACCAGGATTATGTTTTCAAACTAGGGTCATCAAATGTGTTTTTATTGCAAATTGCTTTGGCGCGGTAATATTAAAGATTAAAAACGATGTTTCTAGAGGTTATTTTTATAATTAAGGTGGTTAGTCAACCAAATGTTTTATATCATTACAGAGTTTTCTATCCACGCTTAATAACAATACGCCCTCGTCGCATTGGTAGAAATGGAAGTTGTAAAAAAATGGATGCACGGTTTAAGTTTTTAATGTTGTTTTTGAATGCACTGATCTGTAGTGAAGCGGAATACGTTTTTGGGGTCAGTGACGAGAGGTTGTGTCTTTTATGCTAACGTATTTGCAGTTCGTTCCATTGTTCACTGCATTTTTTGTTGCGCTGATCCTTTTAGTAGTGATGACGCCATTGGCACATCAATTCGGCCTAGTCGATCAACCTTCTGCGCGCAAACGCCATGCTGGTATCGTTCCTTTAACGGGAGGCGTTGCGATCTTTATGGCCGTGTTAGTCGCCAGTGTTGCTACTGATGTTTGGATGAAAAATAACCCTCTATTTTTCACGGCTAGCGCGTTTATTGTTTTACTTGGCATGTTAGACGACCGCTTTGATTTAAGTGCTAAAGGTCGTTTGATGTGTCAATTTGGTGTTGCAGCAATAATGGCTTGGAGTGCCCAAAACTATATTACGTCATTAGGTAATATTTTCGGCACAGGTGAAGTGCTGCTTGGACTTAGCGGTTATTTCTTCACTATCATTTGCGTCGTAGGCGTTATTAATGCGTTTAACATGATAGACGGAATTGACGGTTTAGCCGGTGGAATGAGTTTAGTCATTTTGCTAACGGTTTCCGGTTTTCTAGTCTTTACAGGCCATGGCGCGTCCATAATGGAACCTCTTATTATAGTAGCTGCAATCGTTCCGTTCCTCGCCTTTAATCTCAGTTGGAAAGGTTTCAGGGGAAATAAGATATTCATGGGCGATGCGGGGAGTATGTTTGTTGGGCTAACCATTGTCTGGTTGCTCGTGGATCATACCCAAGGAGAAACGGCAGCGTTTAGACCTATTACCGCTGTATGGTTAGTGGGATTGCCTTTGATGGATATGGCGGCGATTATGTATCGACGCGCGCGAAAAGGTCAATCGATGCTAAAACCTGACCGCCAACACCTTCATAACATCTTCATGCGAGCTGGGTTAAGCAGCAGAAAATCACTTGTCGCGATTCTAATGTTAGGGGCTTGCTACTGCCTTATCGGTATTCTTGGCGAAGTTTATCAAGTGCCGGAAGCGATAATGTTTTGGTGCTTTATTGGCTTACTCGTTGTTTACAGTCTTGTTATCCAACATATCTGGAGCGTACTTCGTTTTGTTAAGCGCGTAACTGCCTAGATTAGTAAAATCGTAGCCGTCTGAATAAAATCTCTGTAACATACCTCAAATAAGAGCGCATCCATTAGCGCTTTTATTTTCTTTGTTACTTATTTCGCTGGTAAAAATACTTGATAAATCAATTCTCTATTCTCCATAACAAAAATAAAAAACAGCAGGTTGAATCGATTGTGGCTATGGCGGTTTATCAAGCTGATAATGCAAAGTGGCTCAGGGAAGCAGTAAATAGTATTTTAGCACAGACCTATACGAATTTTTTGTTCATGATTGTGGTGGATGGCCCCGTCCCGCAAGCAATTATAGAAGTGCTAGATGAAGCCGCGACAAGCGATGATAGAGTAATAATAGGGCAAAATAGCCATAATATCGGTTTAGCGAGCTGTATGAATTCTGTTGTCGAGTTCGCTATGCAGTTTACCCCGTCTTTTTTTGTGAGAATGGATGCTGACGATATATCTGAAGAGCATCGATTGCTGCGCCAAATCACCTATTTAAAAAAGCATAGTAATATATCTATATTGGGATCTGCACTTACCGAGATTAATGAAAAAGGTGAGAGGGTAGGCGCACGTGTAATGCCTGCTTCCCACCGACAAATAGTGCGTATTCTACCTCGTCGCTGTTCGCTGAATCATCCTACTGTGGTAATCAGGTTTAATGTCTTTACGGATGGCCATAGATATGATGGAGATTTGCTCAACACGCAAGACTACTTTCTCTGGATAACGTTGGCATCGCGAGGGTACATTTTTAGAAATTTAAAAGATAGACTACTTAAATTTAGGCGGGTAAATAATTTTTATAAACGTCGGGGGTTAAGTAAGTCACTTAACGAATTCAAGGCGCGTCTGTATGCGATAACTAAGCTCAGGCAGTTTTCTCCTTACAACTTTTTATATGCCTGTGGCGTACTTTCATTACGACTAATGCCGGGTAAAGTGGTTAAGCTTGCCTACAAGCTAGATAGGCACTTATTAGAAAGGTTCGGTAAACATTGATTACTGGCGTTGTCATTGTATTGTTCAATCCAGACGTTAAGCACGTAGCTAAACTCCTTGACGCTTTTTCTTCAGCTGAGTGGGATTTAGTCCTGGTGGATAACTCCCCAGTACGCAACCAAAGCCTCGCGTCCTCTCACGTTAAGTACATTCATTGTTCAGAAAATGTTGGTATAGCGAAGGCCCAAAATATTGGTCTAAAGGCCGTTTTTGACCGTGGCCTTGAGTATGCATTTTTGCTCGATCAAGATAGTTTCTTTTCGCCAGTTATCGCTCGTGAATTGCTATCACAGTTTTTGGAACTTGAAAAATCATGCCCAATCGCAGCGATAGGTCCTTCTATTCATTGCCAGTTCTCAGATCGTGTTGAAGAGGGCGTACTGCAAAAAGGGAAGCAAGTTTCCCATTCGCTTAAAGAGGTAAAGCAAATTATAGCTTCAGGTATGCTCATTTCTCACCGCGCTTTTAAAAAGGTGGGGGGAAAAGAGAGCGCCCTTTTCATTGACGGTGTTGATCATGAATGGTGTTGGCGTGCTAGAGCAAAGGGCATGGCGATTTATCAATCGCTAAGTGCTTGTATGCCTCATCGGCAAGGGGATGATCGAGTAAAGGTGTGCGGTGTAACGTTTAAGCAAGGGGCACCCATCCGGCTTTACTATCAGTTTCGAAACGTACTGATTCTAGCCCGGCGTCCCTACGTTCCTCTTTATTGGAAGCTTCGTCATGTTTGTGCAATACCACTTAGGTATATTGTAAACCGGTATTTTTTTGCGCAAGGTAAAGAACGGGGCTGCTTCATGCGTGCTGGACTTAAAGACGGGACATTGCATCGCACAGGGTCTCTGGACGAGAGGTAGGAAGATAGGCATAGAGGAAAGTAGCGGTTGATACAGGCGTTAGCAAAAAGCAACACTTTGGTAAATTCCGCTGCTACTCTGTAAAATCATCCTATGTAATCTTTCACTAATTTGGTGCATTAGGTATTATTAATCCCATTAATGGTGCGATTAGATAAAGGTTTGCGTGGTTTTGCCCACTATCAATACATAAATGCTCTAAAAGGGTAATTGGAACATCGATTGCATTGAAATGCGTTATCGAAAAGATTTGATGAAAAAAGCTTTTGCTTGAGAGGCTGAATGACAATGAAGTGTCGTCTTAAGCGTAAAATTAGGAATTCAAAAAAGGAATATTAACTATGAGTCAGGTTAAAAAAGCGGTAATCCCTGTGGCGGGACTTGGAACGCGAATGCTTCCAGCAACAAAAGCAATTCCTAAAGAGATGCTTCCAGTGGTGGATAAGCCGTTAATTCAATACGTAGTCAGTGAGTGTGTTGCTGCAGGACTTAAAGAAATTATTCTTGTGACACATGCAAGTAAGAACAGCATTGAAAACCATTTTGACACATCTTTTGAACTTGAAGCTACGCTAGAAAAGCGTGTAAAACGTCAGCTTTTAGAAGAAGTCCAGTCAATTTGTCCGAAAGACGTTACGATTATGCATATTCGTCAGGGCGTTGCTAATGGTCTTGGGCACGCTGTACTTTGTGCTCGCCCGCTTATCGGCGATGCACCGTTTGCTGTAGTTCTACCAGACGTAATTATTGATGATGCTGCTAGCAACCCTAAAAAAGATAACCTTGCCGATATGGTTGCGAAGTTTAATACTAGCCGAGTAAGCCAAGTAATGGTTGAGCAAGTGCCAGAGGAAGAGATCTCTAAATTCGGTATTGCCGACCTCGACGGCGCTGCAATCACGCAGGGTCAATCAGCTAAGATCCATAAGATGGTAGAAAAGCCACCTCTTGATGAAGCGCCATCTGATCTAGCAGTTGTAGGTAGATATGTGCTATCCGAGAAGATTTGGGACCTATTAGAGTTTACACCACCAGGGGCAGGCGGTGAGGTACAGCTTACTGATGCTATTGACGCATTAATGAAGCTTGAGCAAGTGGACGCTTATTACATGAAAGGTAAAAGCCATGACTGTGGAAGCAAGTTAGGCTATATGAAAGCTAACGTTGAATATGCACTACGTCACCCATCTTTAGGCGCAGAGTTTAAAGAGTACTTGACCTCTGTATTAAAATAATGGCTATGAGTTACTAGGTTTATAGACAAAATAAGCCTGCACTCTCAATCGTTACTAGCTTGTCAAAATGCGCCCTCGCGGCGCATTTTTTATTGGCAAGAAGGTCTAATAGTTACAACTACACGACCTATTTTACTAAGACATAACCCTCTATTTTGCTGAGCATTTTTTCACCAATCCCTTTAACTTGGGTAAGCTGAGCTACCTCAAGAAATGGGCCTACTTCTTCGCGATATTTAACTATTGCTTTCGCTTTAGATTGTCCTACGCCTGGCAAGGTTACCAGTTGCTCTATAGTGGCTGAGTTTAAGTCGATTCGCTGCTGAATGGGTGCAGTTTCACTAGCGTTGTTACCTTCTTCACTCATGCCCTGAGCGTGAACTGTAGGAGCTTGAATGGCTAAAGCTGAAAGTACTAACAAACCTGAGATTAACTTTTTCATCATCTTTCCTTTTATGTAATGCATCAAACACTTTCACCGTAAATGGCATTGTGTTGTCGCTGTTTGGTATGTGAGTTGTGTACACAGAGTGCACTGACGTTTTACAGGCTAGTGCAAGGCGGAACGTTGTTTTTCCTTACGGCGTTTGACTCTTGGTAGAGCAGGTAAATTACAAAGCTCAGCACTCTGAAAGGTACAATTGAAATGATAAGTGTGAATGAGGAAAGCGGTAGTCCAGTTTTAGTACAGTTTGTACGGTGAAAAACTGAAGGGAAATCAAAAAACGGGCAATAAAGCCCGTTTTTTAGTGTTACTTTGTTAAAACAGAGTGGCTTACAAGCGATCCAAAAGTGCTTGTGTGAACTCTATAGTACCGGCTTCACCACCTAAATCACGGGTAGTGCGGTCTCCAGACTCGATAACGTCTTTCAATGCTGTGCGGATTTTTTCAGCTTTGTCACCCATGTTTAGATACTCAAGCATTTGCGCTGCAGCTAGAATTACAGATGTTGGGTTGGCTAGGTTTTTACCAGCGATATCTGGTGCAGAGCCGTGAACCGCCTCAAAAATTGCACAATCTTCACCGATATTTGCGCCAGGTGCCATACCAAGACCACCTACAAGACCTGCGCACAAGTCTGATAATATGTCTCCGAATAGGTTGGTAGTTACAATAACGTCGAACTGGTGCGGGTTCATAACAAGCTGCATACAGCAGTTATCAACAATCATTTCAGCCGATTCGATGTCTGGGTAGCGCTCACCAACTTCACGGGCAACTTTAAGGAAAAGACCTGACGTTGACTTAAGGATGTTAGCTTTATGTACTGCCGTTACCTTTTTGCGGCCTTCACGACGAGCTAGTTCATAAGCGAAGGTTACGATCTTTTCAGCGCCGTCACGGGTGATCTTACTCATTGCTTCAGCTTCGTTGCCGTCTTCTGACACAACCTGACCAAGACCTGAATACATACCTTGCGTGTTTTCACGAACAGTGATGATATCAATATCTTCGTAACGTGCTTTGGTGCCTTTGAAAGAAATAACTGGGCGCAAGTTTGCATAAAGTTTGAACTGCTTGCGAAGGCTTACGTTAATCGAGGTGAAACCTTCACCCACTGGCGTCGTTAGTGGGCCTTTAAGTGCAACCTTATTTTTTGCGATTAAATCTAATGTTTCTTGAGGTAGAAGCTCGCCATGTTCTTCCAGTGCAACTAAACCTGCGTCGGCATAGTCGTAGGCAAAGTCACAGCCAACCTTATCTAGAATTTTTGTGGTTGCATCGATAATGTCCGGGCCAATGCCGTCACCGCGAATGACTGTAATACGTTGCTGAGTCATGTGGAGGGATCCTCTGGTAATTCTGTTGTCAAAATCGTTAGGTTTATTGGGTTTTTCTGGCGCTTTAAAGGCCAGATTCTGCCTGCTTAAATTATTATAATGGAAATTGTAGGGAAAAACGGTAAAGCACTGCAAAAGTTACCGTATTTTATACGATAGCCGGCGCAAGTTATAGCCATTCGTAAAGATAAATTTATTACAGTTACAAGAGTGAGAGGTCGCTCAAAAAGTTGGAAGGCTTGAAAGTTAAATGGGAAGAGGGCAATAGAGTAAATGCGCGTTGGCATCTAATGCTTTAAGTACATCGTCTTCCTCTAAATTCAAAATACGCAATATAGTTTTTACTTCGATACTTTTTAGCAAAACGTAGAAGTCGTGCGTAAGCAAGCATGATTTTGCAAGTGAAAACCCCAGCAGAATAATGCCTTGTTCTTTTTGCAAGGATTTAGGTACTTCGCTAGTTGGCTTGTTGCACTGATGAATAACCGCGCGCCATGTCGAGCTTTGATGCCAACTCCCAGCAAGTTCAGATGCTATTGCAAGCCAAGGGGTGCCTGATTTTACTTTGAATGCGCTGTTAACGGTGACATTTTTAGTTTTATCAACGGGAAGCGACTGGGCCACTTTGAAACCAGGTAACGTAAAAAGCGGAGAGCATACAAACGTCATGCTTAATGCCGCTGACTGAGGCGAAAATTTAGTATTCGCCGCTTGAGCAAAGTGGCTGGCAAATGAACAAGCGAGTAGGGTGACTTGTTTGCACATGGCCATGAGGGGGAATTGATTTTGCGACAACCTTTCTAATAAGGCGAACTGAATAAGCATATCGCCGACACGCTCAATACCGTAGGTCAAAACCGCTTGCTTTAAACTTTTTACAGGAAGCTGTAGTCGATTATCTTGGCTCGCCGTATGTATCAGGAATTGATTGAAAGTTGGCACTTGTTCAATCTTATCGCAGAGCGTCGGAATATCTACATCAGGTTTTTGCAACGAATCTATGATGCCCAGTAACGCTTTTGGGGGGTGCTGTATAGCGTAGGTGAAGGGCATAAACGAACTACCACCGTGGCTTAACCTCGCCTTGGCGGTGTCAGTGTAAAGAGCGATAAAGTGTTCGAATGGCACCGACAATTTGACAGGGCTATGGATAGATGAGAGCGGGACCCACTTGCCATCTACATCTTCGTTACTTAAGGCAAACACAAAGGCATGGCTCTGTTGTCTGTCTACAATCACCCCAGGAATTCCGTTTGCGTAAACTTTTGCGCCTGGCAAAGGATATTCAAATAACGATATCAAAGAGGCGATATAGTGCCTGTGCTGTACAGGAATTCGAGGTGCTATTAGCGTGAACAGCAAAGCATGTTCTGTTTTGTCTGATTTAAAAGCAAATACTCCGGCAAGTAAACAAAGGCGCTGGGCAATGTTAAGCCTATTATCTGCGATGTATTTCATTTGTCTTTCAGACTGGAACGCTTTCTGTAAGCGAAGCGTATCTAACCAAATTGTCAGATTGTGCTGTCGTAAAAAGCGAACAACTTCAGCAATTTTGCTTTTATCTTTTTCGATATCAGAGAACCAATGCGTCGCGAGCAACGACCCGATAATATGCTGCAAATAATGGTCATTTAAACGACAAAGTTTTCCAAACAATGCTAACAGTAAGAGTTGTTGGGTGCCCCGGGGAAGCTCATTGTCAAGGTGAAGCAAAGACGCTGGGATCGCCGGGTTTCCATTTACCAAAGCAAGAATGCGTTTAGCACTTTTTAACCAGTGGTTTATGCGCTCTTCAGCATTGAGCGACGCATCGCCTTGTTTTGCAAGTCGCTTAAGCGTGGAAATGATATCGCTCACTCCCCATCCTTTTAACTTTTTTGGTAACTGGAATAGGCTCCTTCGCCCCAAGCAATTAACTTGTCATTCTCGAACAGCAATGGCGTACATTCGTCCTGCGTAGTTAAGCCATCCGCGCGCACATGCTGGGTGCGAAAGAACATAACTTGAATGGCCATTGAACCTTGTCGCTTGGCCTCTGTGATATCTGGTGACCCAAGGAGAGCCAGAACTTCTTCTCGCGTACTCCCTAGTTTCAACTTGGTGATTTGAACTCGATTATATTCTTCACGATCTTTCCAATCCATGTTTTCTGGTTTATCGGGGTAGAAAGCGATAACCATAAAAACAAACACCGCGTACAACGCGACGCCAGCTAAAATTAGACGAATAACCTTGGTATTCATGACCGTTACTTCTCAATTCTGAGTTCTTAAATACATGCTTGAGGCATGGATATCATATTGAACTTTGTCGACTCTTTATTTACTGCATAGCGCATTGAGCCCACAATAAGGACACTCAATGAGCGTTATACAATTATCTACAGCACTCTTTCTAACAGTGTACCGCAAAACGCGCGGGAAACATAAGTGGTAATCGTAAGCAAATACGTCTTAAATAGCGTGCCTTTAATTCGTATCTTTCACCACATAACAGGGCTCATAAGCACTACCTGGTAACTTCATTCTGTGTTGCTTTACAAAGGACTCTAAAAGTACATCCACTTTTTTCATTAGCGTGCTATCACCGGTAAGTTCAAACGGACCATGCTTTTTAATCTGTGCAATGCCTTCAGCCTTCACGTTACCGGCTACAATCCCAGAAAATGCTTTGCGAAGGTTTGCTGCAAGCTCGCTTTTGTTCTGGTCGAGGTGAAGTTTGAGGCCCGACATACTTTCATGGGTTGGGATGAAGGGTTGCTGGAAATCGTGCTCAATTTTCAATGACCAATTAAAACTGAAGGCGTCTCCCATTGCTCCTCTAAATTTTTTCACTTTCTCAAGTTCTGAACATAGAGTACGGGCCACTTCTTCGGGGTCGTTGACGATGATTTGATATTTTGATTGAGCTTCAGCGCCTAGGGTAGCGCCAACAAATTCATCAATAGCTTCAAAGTATTCTTCACTGCCCGCGGGGCCGGTTAAAATGAACGGAAAAGGTTGTTGAGCATTGCGTTCGTTCATAAGAATACCAAGAAGATAAAGTAACTCTTCAGCAGTGCCTACCCCACCTGGAAAAACAACGATGCCATGCCCTAACCGAACGAATGCTTCCAACCGCTTTTCGATGTCAGGCATGATTATCAATTCATTTACGATTGCATTAGGTGGCTCAGCCGCAATGATGCTTGGTTCGGAAATGCCGATGTAGCGTCCTGCTTTATGACGCTGTTTAGCGTGACCTATTGTTGCGCCCTTCATGGGGCCTTTCATGGCTCCTGGGCCACATCCAGTGCAAATGTTCATATCGCGAAGCCCAAGCTGATAGCCGACTTCTTTTGTATATTTGTACTCTGTTTGATTTATCGAGTGGCCGCCCCAGCAGACGATAGTATTTACACCGTCATTGCCTTCAAGTGCCTTGGCATGGCGTAGCATATCAAACACCATGTCAGTGATTTCATTACCTTCGGCGGGTGCTGTTTGGTGAAGAAAAGCGTACTTGTTTCCCATATAAAGCAAATCGCGAAGCACTGCGAACAAGTGTTCATGTACACCACGTACTAATTTTCCATCGACAAAGGCAACTTCAGGGGGGTTAACCAGTTCAATTTTAACCCCTCGTTCACGACGTATTAGTTTAATTTCAAAATTTTCGAAAGGTGCAAATAGGGCTTCGAAATTGTCTTCGTCAACGCCACTATTTAAGACCGCTAGGCAACAATTCCTGAACATATCGAAAAGTTCGCTATTTGCTGCATCCTGAAGTCGAGCGACCTCTACCTGAGAGAGTTGGCTCATCCAGCCAACGGGATTAAGCTGTACCTTTTTCATACATCTACTTCCTATAAATCAGCGCTTAGGTCAGTCACAACAAGATTGCGGCCGTCACGTTTTGCTTTATAAAGATATTCATCGGCCCGTTCAAATACAGATTCCGTGGTATCTTTTTCACCGAAGCAGGTTGCGCCAAAAGATGCGGTGATTTTTACTTTTTCCTGCTTAAACTTAAACGGCATGGCTGCGAGTTTGGTTCTGATTTCGTTAAGTTTTTTGTCAATATCTTGCATCGACATATCCGGCAGTAACATCACAAACTCTTCACCTCCCCACCGTGCAATAAACTCATTGTCTGAGAGGTTTTGCTTTAGAAACTTGCTAACCACTTGCAGGGTTTTATCGCCCGCGGCATGACCAAATCTGTCATTTATAGATTTGAAAAAATCTATATCGACAACTGCCACGGCCAAGCTACCGCCGTTTGCTTTATAATTGCTATATGCTGTTTCTAAACGCTCGTTGTAAGCTTGCCTGTTAGGTAAGCGCGTCAGTGCATCCGTTCGACTCTGCATCGCTTGTTCAGCGATTTTCTTTTTATAAATACTGGTTTGCTGCTGCAGTGTGTCAATACGGGATTGCATGGCGGAGAGTAAGGCCAATAACCTCTCTTGGCCTTCTTTATCATTATCTTGTTGTTCGCTTAGGGTATTCGCTAGTTCTTTTACACAGATTTGGGTTTGTTCTTTCAACCGTTCAAAAGACTGGCTTTCAGAGACCGCCTCTTCAATATGGCTAATGTGGCGGATAAGTTGTTCATTGCCAGCGCGCCTTTGTTCAAACTGTGATTGGCTGCTTTCTATGGTGCTGTTGACATCATTACTTACTTCGCCAAGTGAACGATGAAGGCTTTGGATAACCTTACCTGTCAAGCTAGCCTCTGACATGGCGTCTTGTACTATCATGCGTAAAATAACGACGCAGCTTTTTAATAACTGGTCTTCATCCATGCCTTGATCAAGCCGTTTCTTGATATCATTTAACTGCTGGTCGTCAGGCTTCTTTTGTGCATAAGAGGCTATCAGGTGGTTTAGCTCAACAAGAATAGAGCGGTAGTGTGGGTTGTCGTCTTTGACAGAACGGGCTTGCCCGCTAACATCTGATTTTGCGTCGTTGTTAGACGCCGCGACTGGCGACAATCCAACCATTTCTTTGTTGAGCGCGATACGGTGCAATGCTATGGCTTTAGCATATAGCTTGTAAATGCTGAAAATATCGGTAACAGGCTGGTTTAGCTTTATGAGCTCTTGGGTAGTAAGGCCTTTGAGTTCATTATCTTCAAACACAATTTTCTGCAGCTGTTTCATTGCATCTTCTAACGCAGAAACGGTATCAACGCTGTATTTTCTAAGCGTTATTTCTTGGTGTTGCAGCGATTTGTTTAATTTTTCTATGCTTACTGCGGCCAGACTAAAGTTGGGGGTGCCGGAAAGGTGCCCTCTTAAAATTTTGAGCTCGGTATCTATTTTATCGGAAAAGCCCTCATAAAAAGCGGAGAGCTTTACGATAAACTGACAAAGAAGCGTATTATTTTGCTTTAGGGTTTGTAGTTGTTTTGCTTCCATATTCTCGTCTTTATTTAAATTCGCTTCGAGGCAGAATTTTAGCTAACCCAATGTACTCAACTCACCGCTATTTTTATTGGCGTGCTTGGCGATGATTGGGATAGGGCGTCTCGAAATTTGAGCGGAAAGGGTTTATGTCCAATCCACCTCTTCGCGTATATCTCGCACAAACAGTTAACTTTTCTGGGCTGCACTTGTGCATAATGTCGCTGTAAATGCGTTCAACACACTGCTCATGAAATTCATTATGCTGCCTAAAGCTAATTAAATATTGTAAGAGCCCTTCGCGGGCTATCGCCTTTCCTTCATATCTTATTTGAATACTAGCCCAATCTGGCTGGCTTGTTATTAAGCAATTAGATTTAAGTAAGTGGGAAACGAGAGTCTCTTTCACTTCTTCGTGGCTTTCATCTACAGTTAGGTATTGCGTATTAGGTGAATATTCATCGACAGTTATGTCTAGTTCATCCAATAGTACGCCTTCGAACTCTTTAAACTGCAGGTCAGCGAAATGCTGGGGCAAGATTAGGTTTACTTCCACCGGTTGTCCGGCACATGCAGATAGATCAGCTTGTAATACGTTTTTTACTTCATCGTCAGAGGAAAACTGACTTTGGTTAAAGCTGTTTAAGTATAACTTGAACGATTTTGACTCAATGAGATTTTCTGACGTTATCGGAACACGGCATTCTAAAATAGCGACACAGGGTTTTCCCTTCGGATTTAGCCAGGAAAGTTCGTAGCCCGTCCATGTATCTATGCCTGTAAAAGGCAGTTGGTTACCATTTAGATTGAGCGTGTCACGGCTAAGGCTGCGCGGCACTCCCTGCAATAGACTTGGATTATATTCAAACTCGTAGTCAACCTGTTTTCCCAAAGAAAGGTTATCAGGTGCAGAGATAATAATTTTTTTAGGTGGGTTGTCAGTCGACATAAGAACCTTTTATATATCTACTAGAAGGCGAAGGAAATTTGCGCTGAACCTTTGTGAGTTCGAATAGCGAGTACCGTGGCCTTGATATTGACTTAACTGTTTAGTTGTATAGTGTACCCCAAAAATACGCAGGTAACGTCACAATGGCTCTAACAATTTCAGAACAATTAACTAAATTTGTATCATCTTATGTCGAAGAAGCGAAAAGCGAAGGGCTCAAAATAGTTTTCGATAGCGACTGGCCATCACCTTGTTATCAAGAGGCGGCAGAAGACGGTGACTTTGTAAGATGGAAGCCAACGTTACAAACTCCTAAACTTTCTTTCGATAATGTGGAAGAAGCGATGTCGTTGAAGCTGCATCCGGATTATTGTAGTTATTTTACTGCCTATTACAGCGATAACTTAAAGGCGAAAGCTCCGAAAGGTAACTGCGAACTGCTTCAGGTATTTAACCATGAAGACTTTGAGCGGCTTCAGCAAAACTTAATTGGTCACTTGTTGATGAAGCAGCGGCTAAAGCAAGCTCCAACCTTATTCTTTGGCCTTACTGATGAAGAGGATTTTATTCTTACTGTCGTAAATGACAGTGGTGAAGTTGCTCTTGAACAAGTAGGTAGAGAGCCAACACAAATTCTTGCGCCCTCATTAGCTGACTTCTTAGCGCAGCTTACGCCCATTACAAGGTAATACCTATCTATGCGGACTGGTATAAAGGCTCTAATCGTGCCGTTATCTTTTTTCCTTAACGAGCTGCTGTACTATCTGCTTTAGCTCAGTAACTTCTTTTTCTAACACTTCAATTCGTTCGTAAAGGTGTCGAGTAGCACTAGAAGGTAATTCAGAGACTTGTGGTGGTAATGAACCACTTTCATTCCTTTCAACGGCTGGCTTGTTAGCGTTAAAACGTTTAATGGCCTCAATCGCTTCGGTTACTGACACTTTATACGGCGCCTTTGCTCGCAGAATTCCTACTGTGGGTGTTTTGCCTTCATTGTGCATTTGGAGGCAAAGAGCGTGAAGTTGTTGTAAGTTCGAATTATTCATTATGAAGCAATAGTAGGTTGGAATAAGGATTAGTTTAGCTTGATAAGATGGTTAATTTCACCAAAAAATTAGTGATTTCGCTAACCGCAAAAGGTGGGGAACGATAGATTTTTATTTAAATCTTTAAATATTAATCACTTAAAATCTTGGTCCTATTCTTGTTTACTTTGTTTTCAATTACTTAATACGCATTTAGCGAGTGTCGAAATGTTGTAGGTATTTCGTATTGGAACTTAATGTTGCATCAGGTTGCAGACTTAATACCTTACAAAACCTCGCGTCAAAATTGTAAATTACTGCACAAATAAAAATAAGGAATTCACATGAAAATTATGCTTCTTTCTGCTGCTTTAGCCTCTTCACTTCTCTTGTCGGGCTGTGTTGTATCTGTTGGCGGAGGTTCAGATAGTCATTATGGCGCTGATTGGGAAGATAGAGAGTTTAACAATCGCAAGCACATCGCAAACCTCGAGAAGGGGACAAGCTATGAGAGCGTGCTCAGAAAGATGGGTGTAGCAGACTTCAATGAACTTTTTGAAAAACAAGATGGCACTTACCGTGTACTTTATTATCGAACGCAAAAAACCATGGGTGACGGTATTACAACGAAAGATGAATGCACGCCCCTTGTATTTAGAGATGGAAACCTCGTTGGGTGGGGGGATAGTGCTTACGGTCTAATGCACTAATTGTTCTTAGCACCAGTGCGTCAAGTGCTGGGTTAAATGTTTTTGTTAATAAAAAGTTAACATCTTAGGGGTTTTCGCGTAGGGTAAAGTTTGAGCAGGTGAAATGGTCGATAGAGGTTTTTAATTTAAATATCGCAATAACTCATTTCACTGTAATGGTTAAGCCACTAACAAAACTTTGCGTTTGAGGAGCCCCTATGAGTAACGAAGCGATAGATGGTGCGTTAGCCCCTCTTCAAGACACTGTCAAAGCGATATACCTAACCGTAGACGATCTCAAAGTCGCCGCCTCCATCCTTTATAACGCTTATGTCGACGACCCTCTGTTTATAGATATTTTTCAAGCTGAAAAAGAAGGTTACGAGAACCGTCTTCGCTCTGCCATTCGCGAGGAATTAAACGCATTTTGGGTAGCAGAGCAACCAATGATTGGTCTTTTTGATGAAGAAAGGCTGATTGCAGTTGCTTGCTTAACAGCGCCTGACGCAGCATTCGGCTCTGGTCGATACTGGCACTGGAGACTAAGAATGTTGCTTACGGCGGGGCTATTTGGTACCAAACAGATGCTGGAGAAAGAAGAAAAAGTGAGGTCGCTGGTACCCGCTGATAACTTCCACATGCTCAGTTTTATTGCGGTTCATCCAGATTACCAACATCATGGTCTTGGTCATATATTACTTGGCGCTATTGATAGCGTAGTTGAGGAAGATGAAAAGAGTGAAGGGGTATCAGTTTTTGTTACCATTGATAAACACCGTTCATTTTTTAACGACGATAATTATCAGGTAGTCGGGCAGCTAAGCCTTTCTCATGTTAAAGGCGACGTAATGTTTCGTCGGACCTGATTCCCTTCTCACCTCGTTTTGTTCGTTTCTTGAACTGCTCTGGCCATCTTAATCTTCGTAACGTTAAATTTATGACAGAGTTTGTAGGATATGTCTTACAAACTCTGTGCGTGATCCTACCTAAATTCATCAATACAAAATTAGACAAAAGTATAAAGTTATTGATTTTATTGGTTTTTCTTAAAGCTAGCCCAAAGTAGTAAGAAAAACTTTCTAAAATTGCTGTAATTCAACATGGCGGTAATATTTGGAAGGGATACTATAAACATGTCACAAGGAAACACGACGAGTCACGGATTGAGTAAGGAAAGCGATAGGACAACTTAAGGATAAGATTCTCATAGGATAGTGAGAGAAGGGAAAAGGAAAGCAGTTAGGAAACTGCAGCGATAAGGACATTGAAGGGATAGTAAGGATTTAGGATGTTTTGTGTGATAGGACATCACGACAGGATGTAGCAAAGGAAAAGGGACAAATGCTAGCAAGGAGCTAGTCGGCATGGAGCCAAAGGCGAGGAAATGCCTTTAAAGGATACTGAGTTTGCATGGACGAGCAAACCAAGGATGAATAAGGGACATGCTGAAGGATTAGCAAAGCTGTAGCAGGATGTGCAGCATATGATGGATGAAGGAAAGGAATGTCAGCGGAGCCTGACAAGGACAGCCTCAGGATGAGGAGCACTGTACATCGGATGTGCAGTTATGTAGGAGCAAGGGAAAGGGACCTACGCATGGATGGGTAGCTCGCACAGGAAGGCGCGAGAGTAGATGGAAAGGGGCGTATACGGATTTTAATCGGGAAGATTTTAGTCGCAAAGGATCGCGGAGAAGGATACTCAAAATTCCAGGAAAAAGGGGAGCCGTCAGGTTCCCCTTTTTTTTGTAAAAAAATTGTCCCGTCCTGAAACACGCTGGTGAATTAAGAAGCGTGGCCTCTTTCTGACTTAAAGGCTCAAACTCTATGTGGTGGCACCTCTGTTCGCATAATCCTTACACCTATCAATTCAACTTCGCCGGTGTACCTGTCCTCGCCATTACTTGAAAACTCAAAATTGAATAAGCTGTGCCAGTCTGGCTTACCATATTTAAATGAGAATCGAGTTTTGGCTCGTGCCACACTCAACAATTGCAAACCGTGTTTATCGCAGTATTGTTTTAGATAAGTGTTTGTTCGTTCGGAAATAGCGCGTATGCGCCAAAACTGATAGCCTGTAAATCCAATAACCAGCCACACTACTAATTCGAGTAACGTCATCTACTTTCTCGCTTGTGCAAACAGTTGTTGAAATGCGTTTGAAAGAACGTTCGAGTTTGTATCTGAATGTAAGAGCGTAAGTACTTGTCTGCGCAATTTCGGGATTTGTACTAAATCGGAGAAAAAACCTGCAAATAAAGCACCTTGATGCCCCTCTTTCTCATCAACTTTGGCTGTTTGTTCAAGAAAGGCACTCAGCAGCAACGGTTCCATTTGTTCAAAGTGACGGGCAGCAATTACGCTAAGAATATCCAGTCTTTGTGATTTTTCGTCTTTTAATAAGTCAAGAAGCTTATTATTTATCAGAGTGTTGAAGGACCCTTCTGACGAGCCCCTCAGCGCTGCTAAATTAATATCAGCACACTTATTTATTTCGTTTAAATACATGGCTAACAAATGTTCAGACAACGCTACGCTTTCACTCATTTCCATTAGCGTATCAAGAAATACGCTAGAATAGAGCGATGCGTTGTTTCTAATCGCACTTTCTAAAATATCTCTTTTGGGATGTGTACTGAAGCGATACACAAAATCCGCGACGCTTTGCATTGAGATTTGCTGCCAGTCAACAAGTTGCGGAGCTTGAATATAGGCTTCAACTTTCTGTGCTTCTTCACTTAACGGTTGCGCTAAGGTATGTTTGACCAGTGCGTTGAACTGAGCGAGCTGCGATTGATTGGGAACAAAAGAATATGGATTATCCGGCAGCTTCTGCGCGTTTTCCGTATCTTCAGCAACAGATTGCCCTAGCGCATCAACAATAATCTCTAGAAAGTGATTTCTAGCAGCGGCAACCACCAAACCTTGTTCATCAAGCGGCAATTTAACGAACCAAATATAATGTTGCGTTGAAGCATTTTTATTCCAAAATACAATGCCAAACCAAGCATGCTGCTGACGAGGATAGGGCGCATAGGCGCTGCCGTTTTCTATTTCTAGAAAAATTTGACTATCTGTAGGTTCAAGGCGGCGACCTAAATCAAAAACTAGATATTCAGTGCCTGCATGTAACAAAAACTCACTGATAGAATTAATACTGTTAGCGCTCATAACTCGTTCCAAAAAACTGCTTTGATAAAAATGTTTCAGGGCGAGCATTCTTCAATGAGATACCGCCAAGAAACACTGGTAATGGTATCACAGCATATGAATTTCAACGATAAGCCACACTGACTTATGTTCACCTTAAGCCCCTGCTATACTGCGCGCCTCAAAATTGAAGCGTTCATGTTTTGCGGGGACATAGTGAATCAGTCAAAAGGTATGCGTTACATTGCATTTAAACACGCGCTGGAACAGCTAGAGATCACCATGAAAGAAGAGGGGATTTGGCCGAGCAAAACGCCGAGTGAGCAAGACCTCAACAGAGCGATGGAAAGCACTGTCCCTTTTTCTGTAGACTGTTTAACGTTTGAAAGTTGGTTAGCTTTTATTTTTATTCCTAAATTGCGTGTTTTGCTGTCGCTAGAATCTCCTCTACCGCCAATGCAAATTACGCCTGCCGCTGAAGTTTATTTATCCAGTGCAAAGCAACGAACGCTCAATCAACTGCAAAAAATTGATAATATTGCCAATGGAGACATTGGATGAATAAGCGTAACCAACCCCAATATTCTATAGACAGTGACGCAAGGTGCCATTTGAAAACAACGTCAGAAGAAAAAGAGGATCAACAAGGCGACCTTAGCGCTCTGCATCTACCTGTGCTGTATCAAGATGAGTATATCGTCGCTATAAATAAGCCGCCGGGTCTACTTGTACACAGAAGTCCGATAGACAGACATGAAACCGTGTTTGCGGTTCAAACACTCAGAGATCAGATTGGACGGCACGTGTTTCCTGCTCACCGCCTCGATAGACCTACATCTGGCGTGTTGGTGTTTAGTTTCAGCTCTGAAGTCGCAGCAAAGCTTGGTCAGCAAATGATGGATAAGCAAGTAGTAAAAGCGTATCACGCCATTGTTCGCGGTTTTGTGCATCACACTGGGTTTATCGACTACGCGCTAAAATATCGCTACGATAAAATTGCTGATAAACATAAACGTCCCCAGCAAGCTCCACAAGCCGCATCAACAATGTATCAGTCGGTGGCACATTTCGAAGTACCAGAGCCTGTTGGTAAGTATCAAAGCGCACGTTATTCTCTTGTAAAGCTTTCCCCGAGTACGGGAAGAAAGCATCAGCTTCGTAGGCACATGGTGCACCTCCGTCACCCGATCATTGGCGATACGACTCATGGAGACGGTAAACAAAACAAATTTGCTAAACAGCACTTTAATTTTAACAATTTGGCCTTAAGTTGTACCCATATGGGATTTTCCCACCCGGTAACTGGAAAGTGGATAACCATTAATGGTGAGATGCATCATGGAATGCAACAATTAGTAGAGCAATTGGAACCGTTCAGAGTTTGAATCTATAAAGAAGACAGAATTCCAGCCTGTCGCTATAGGCAACGAATATTAGTTTAAGAGGTAAAAATGGCAACATTGAAAATCATTGCGGGTACGGTATACGGGAACGCGCAACACGTGGCCGAGCAGGTAGAAGAAAGCTTAGCCGAACAGGGTGTTGACTGCTCACTAGAAAGTGACCCTTCGGTTGCCGATTTCACCGATGCAGATGCGCTCCTTATTATTACGTCTACAACCGGTCAGGGTGATGTGCCACCTAACCTAGAGTTCGTTTTTTCGGATTTGAAAGACGAAGCGCCAATGCTGTGCGGAAAACCATTTGCGGTAGCTGCATTAGGCGATAGCAGCTACGGAGAGAGTTTCTGTGGCGCAGGTAAACAATTCCAAGCGCTACTTACAGAACTACAAGGCAGCGCAGTTGCAGATATGTTGGAAGTTGACGCGATTGAAACATTAGAGCCTGAAAAAGATGTGGTAGAGTGGGTTAATACCATTAAAGATAAGCTGCTGGCTTAAACCAGTAGACACTTGTTGATTATGAATAGAAAGAGGCGCTTATGCGCCTCTTTTAGTTTGTGACTCTTTTAGCATGTGGCTCGGCTAATTAAAATTAACCCAAACCGTTAGCGAGAAGCCAGGAATACTGCTTATTCTACGCCGCGAAGTAGCGCGTTGATACCTACTTTCGCGCGGGTTTTAGCATCAACTTTTTTCACAATAATAGCAGCGTAAAGGCTGTATTTGCCGTCGGCACTTGGCAGGTTACCCGCCACTACTACTGAACCTGCTGGTACACGGCCGTAATGGATTTCACCAGTTTCACGGTCATATATGCGCGTGCTTTGGCCGATGTAAACGCCCATTGAAATTACAGAGCCTTCTTCAACAATTACGCCTTCTACAATTTCAGAGCGCGCACCGATAAAGCAGTTATCTTCGATAATAGTAGGGTTTGCTTGAAGCGGTTCTAATACACCACCAATACCTACACCGCCGGAAAGGTGAACATTCTTGCCGATTTGTGCACATGAACCAACCGTTGCCCATGTATCTACCATAGTGCCTTCGTCTACGAATGCACCAATATTAACGTAAGAAGGCATTACTACCGCATTTTTACCTACGAACGTACCTGTACGTACCGCCGCAGGTGGGACAATACGCGCACCGTCTGCTGCAAATTGTTGTGCGGTGTAGTTAGTGTATTTAAGCGGCACTTTGTCATAAAACTTGCTTTCCGCACCTTCAATCACATCGTTATTGTGAAGGCGGAAGAAAAGTAGAACAGCTTTTTTAAGCCATTGATGTACCACCCATTCGCCAGCAATCTTTTCCGCAACACGGCCTTTACCGCTGTTAAGAAGGTCGATAGCTTGTGCTACTGCATCTCTTACTTCATCAGGTGCAGATGAAGGGCTAATGTTGTCGCGATTTTCGAAGGCGTCTTCAATAATGGCTTTCAATTCATTCATGGTATTGTGATATCTTCAAGTTGGTCGAGTTTAAACAGGATCCGCTTTTTAAGGTTTACCTGTTGTTCTTGGGTTAATGCTTTGCCAGCGTCATTGCTGACGATAAAAATATCTTCAGCTCGCTCACCTATGGTGGCAATTTTAGCAAGCTTTAGCGTCATATTAGTATCAACGAATGCATGCCCAATTTTAGCTAAAATGCCTGGAGCGTCTAGGGCTTCTAACTCAATAAGTGTGGCTTCGTCGTTGATACTGAAAAAACGAACCTTAGTGGGAACGTCTAACTGTTTCATTTGTCGTGGTAATTTGCGTCTGTTTTCGTGTGAGCGCCCCGGTTTTTCTAATTGGGCAGAGATAGCATTTTCAATAGACGAAATACGAGACTCGGAACTAATCCGGCTACCATCGTTTTCAAGAATGAGCATACTGTCAAATACATAGCCATCACGTGTTACGGTTACGTGGGCATCATGAATTGAACAATTGCGGCTATCAAGAACAGAAGCGACTTGAGCAAATAAGGCTTTTCTGTCTTTGCCATAAACAAACACCTCAGTGCCACCTTTGGCGCTGTTATCGTTTGCTTTAACGAGAAGCCCATCGTGTTCTGGCGAAAGCCAATCATCCTGCGCCTTTATGATCTCATCGGTATGCCAAGCAATTTGCGTGGGTTTAAAGCGAACAAAATAGTCGTCATCTAGGCGTGCCCATAATGCATCAATGGAAATAGGGTCGATAGCTCGTTCCTGTAAAATCTGTCTCGCTTGATGCTTATGGGTGGCAACGCGTTCGTTAAGCGTTACCTGACACTGTAGGCCATTGTCTAACGCCTTCTGTGTCATTAGGTAAAGTTCGCGAAGTAGCGAAGCTTTCCAATCGTTCCATAAATTGTCGTTAGTTGCTCTGATATCAGCAAGCGTGAGTGTGTAAAGCAAGTTTAGATGGTTATGACTTCTTACTGCACTTGCAAACTCACTTATTACGTCAGGGTCGTAGATGTCGCGACGTTGAGCTACTACAGACATAAGCAAATGGTTTTCAACTAACCATGCGATCATTTCAGCGTCGTCACTTGACACATTGTGTAGCTTACAAAACTTCGCCACATCTTGTGCGCCTAATGTTGAGTGATCGCCATTTCTACCTTTTGCAATGTCGTGGAAAATCGCTGCTATATAAAGAACTTCTGGCTTATCTAAGTTCCTGCAAATTCTGCCACACCGCGGAAATTCTTTGTTCTCTTTTGAGAAAAAGTAATTCACATGCTTTACAAGCCTATGGGTATGCTCATCTACTGTATAGGCGTGGAACAGGTCAAACTGCATCATGCCTACAATCGTATCCCATTCAGGTAAATAGGCCTGCAAAATACCGTACTGATGCATGATGTCCCAAGCAAAATCGAAGAACTCAGGCTGTTTCATTAAGCGCATGAATTTTTCACGGCACAGTGGGCGTTCTACATAATATTCGGCTTCAAACGCGCGGTGAGCATTACGCAACTGACGAATGCATATGGTGCTCAGGCCTTTTACGTCTGGTAAATTGGCCACCAAGTTCAAAAAATCTAAAATTGCTTCAGGTGATGAAAATACGGTCTCGTGTCGTGGCGAAATCATATTGTCGAGAAGCTCAAAGTCTTCATTAATTACAACGCTTTTTTGCACGCTTTGATTGAGCATGTCGTACTTGAAGCGTTGAAGCAGCATTTGATTCAACTCTGATACGCGGGCAACCGTACGGAAAAAGTCACGCATCATTTTCTCAACAGACGATTTCCCTTCTTCACCGTAACCCATCATCTTTGCAACGTCGGGTTGATAGTCGAAAAGTAATCGGTTTTCGCTTCTACCAGCAATTAAATGAAGTGCGCAGCGCATTTTCCAAAGGTGCATACGACAAGCGATTAACTCACTATGCTCTTGCTCGGTAAAGTAGCCGTGACCCACCAAATTCCAGCCGTCATACTCTTTAAAGTGCTTTTTCGCTACCCAGCCTATCGACTGAATATCGCGCAAACACCCTGGATTTTCTTTGATATTTGGCTCGAGGTTGTAGGCGGTGCCGTTGAACTTAGCATGGCGTCGCTTCTGTTCATCATATTTAGCGGAGAAAAACGCTTTACTCGACCAAGAGTTTCTACCATTAACTTCATCCCACAATTTATCAAAGGTAGTTTCACTGCCGCAAAGCAAACGGCTCTCAACTAAATTGGTCGCAATGGTAATATCGTCTTTTGCTAGCTTAACGGTTTCTTTAATAGTCCGGACCGACTGGCCCACATCAAGTTTAATGTCCCATAACAGGGTGATAAATTGACCAATCTTTTCTTGAACTTCAGGCTTCAGCTTCTTTCTACTGACAATAAGTAAGTCAATATCTGAGTAAGGCTGCAAGTGACCTCGACCGTATCCGCCTACCGCGCAAAGTGACAGTTCGTCTACGGTGTCGAGACCATAAAGTTGCCAAAGATGACAAAGAAGCGCATCGACGAATTGGGCGCGACCCGTAACGAGTTGATTAACTGGCGTTACGTCAAAGGACTCGTTTATCCATGTATAACTGGCCTCCACGCAAGACTTAATTGCGGGGATTTCATCCACAGAGTTTATGGTGTCGATATTCTTTATCAGTGATTGCAGCGTCAAAATGCACCTTTGAATTAGACTTCTTTTTAAACGCTACGAACAATAGCATGAATTGGTAGCACTTCGCAGTAGCAAATTAATGCATAAGTTAGGTTAAATTGTGAATATTTATGGTTTTTTGTTATAGGTGTGTAGAATGACAATAAAGAAAGCTAGAAGGGCGTTGAAGTAATTTGCTCCGTGTATTTATTTGAAAAAGCGGCAACGATAAATCGATGCCGCTCAAATTAAAAACCAGAGACTATGGTTCATTTCATTAGTTATGAGAAATAACCCGCTCCAACGCCTCTTCTTCTCTGAGTGTTAGAACCTCAACACCAGTCTCTGTTACAAGCAGTGTATGTTCCCATTGAGCACTTAAGCTTCTGTCTTTAGTTACCACCGTCCACTGGTCTGGCAGTACTTTTGAGTAGCGTTTACCCGCATTTACCATAGGCTCAATAGTAAAGCACATGCCTGGCTCAAGTACATCACCCGTGCCCGGTTTGCCGTAATGAACAATCTGAGGCTCTTCATGGAAGCTAGCGCCAATGCCGTGACCACAATATTCTCGAACAATTGAATAGTTATGCGCTTCTGCGTGGGTTTGGCAGATATGACCGATATCACCCAGGCGCATACCTGGCTTTACTTGTTCTATGGCTTTGTACAAGCATTCTTGAGTTACGCGAATAAGGCGCTCAGCAAGAATTGAGGGTTTACCTACTACGAACATTTTTGATGTATCGCCATGGTAGCCATCTTTTATAACAGTGACGTCAATATTGATGATGTCGCCGTCTTTTAGTTTTTTGTCGGAAGGTATTCCATGGCAGATGCAATGATTTACTGATGTGCAAATTGACTTAGGAAACGGCGGGTGGCCATAATTTAGTGGTGCTGGCACGGCCTTCTGCTCGTTTACGATGTAATCGTGGCAGATTGTATTTAACTCGTCAGTAGTAACGCCTTTCTTAACATAAGGCCCTATCATTGTGAGAACCTCGGCAGCCAGTTTACCGGCAACGCGCATTTTCTCGATTTCTTCTGGGGTTTTGATAATAGCTGTCACAGCGCCTCTCAAATCGTTTGAAACTAGTGTTGATGAAGAATTTATTTCTTTACGCATTATAGCACTAAACAGGTCATTCTTAGTAAGGTGCTGAAATTAAGTGCTTTTATTTGTGAAGCGCTGATGGATAAAGATGAATGTAAAAGTGTGTCCATAACGCTTCTTTTGCTTGTGTCCATAACGCTTCTTTTGCTAAAGCTACACCATTTTAGCCTTGCCTTTTTACCCTCAAAACTTGAGGCTAGGGTTAGATTGTGATATAAAGCGCGCGCCCTGACGGAAAGCTCATTTTGCTGCTCGCATTTAGCACCGTTTCAGAGGGTAAATTTATTCTATTAAAACACACATATACCGACACTTCGTATCGGGGTGTTCAGTTCAATCTAGGTTGGTCTGAATCGATACAAGGGGTATATGGAGGCCTAACCCCAAGAGGAAAATAAAATGGCTAATGTTTCTATGCGTGACATGCTGAAAGCCGGTGTGCATTTCGGTCACCAAACTCGTTACTGGAACCCAAAGATGAAGCCTTTCATCTTCGGCGCTCGTAACAAAGTTCATATCATCAACCTTGAAAAAACGGTTCCACTTTTCAACAACGCACTTAACTACCTTTCAGGTGTTGCGTCTAAGAAAGGTAAAATCCTTTTCGTTGGTACTAAGCGTGCAGCTGGTGAAGCGGTTAAAGATGCTGCGCTTAAGTGCGACCAGTACTACGTAAACAAGCGTTGGTTAGGTGGTATGCTGACTAACTGGAAAACAGTACGTCAGTCAATCAAACGTCTTAAAGAGCTTGAGCAGCAAAGCCAAGACGGTACGTTTGAGAAGCTAACTAAGAAAGAAGCACTTATGCTTCAGCGCGAAATGGACAAGCTTGAAAACAGCCTTGGCGGTATCAAAGACATGGGCGGTCTTCCAGACGCAATCTTTGTTATCGACGCAGATCACGAGCACATCGCTGTAACAGAAGCGCGTAACCTAGGTATTCCTGTTGTTGGTGTTGTTGATACAAACTCTAACCCAGACGGTGTTGATTACATCATCCCTGGTAACGACGATGCTATCCGCGCTATCCAACTTTACTTGGATGCTGCTGCAAACGCTATTAACTCAGGTCGCGAAAGCAACCTTGAAGTACAAGCTGAGCAAGACGACTTCGTAGAAGCGGCAGAGTAATTCTGATTGCTGACTGTCATATCTTGATAATATGACAGGACTACAATACGAAACGTATTGAGAGGGGCGGTATCGCCCCTTTTACCTAACGAATTTATATTTAATGCTGAGGAATTGAAAAATGGCAGTGACTGCAGCACTAGTTAAAGAACTGCGCGAACGTACTGGCGCAGGTATGCTGGATTGTAAAAAAGCCCTGGTTGAAACGGATGGTGACATTGAGTTAGCCATTGAAAATATGCGTAAATCAGGTCAAGCGAAAGCGGCTAAAAAAGCAGGTCGTATCGCAGCTGAAGGTGTTATCCTTACTAAAGTTGAAGGTGGTCGTGCGACCATGCTTGAACTTAACTGTGAAACTGACTTCGTAGCACGTGACGAAGGTTTCCTTAAGTTCGGTAATGAGCTTCTAGAAGTAGCAGCAGCGAACAACATCAACGATATCGACGCACTTAACGACGCAGACCTTAACGGTTCTAAAGTAAGTGAAGTTCGCGATGCGCTTGTTGCTAAAATTGGCGAAAACATCTCTCCTCGTCGCGTAATTAACGTTGAAGGCGATACGCTTGGTGCATACGTACACGGCGGCCGTATTGGTGTTATCTCTATCCTTACTGGCGGTGACGAAGAGCTAGCGAAAGACGTTGCAATGCACGTTGCAGCTGCAAGCCCGCAGTTCGTTAAGCCTGAAAACGTTCCAGCAGAAGTTGTTGAGAAAGAGAAAGAAATCCAAATCGAAATCGCTATCCAGTCTGGTAAGCCAGCTGATATCGCAGAGAAAATGGTTGCAGGCCGCATGAAGAAGTTCACTGGCGAAGTGAGCTTGACTGGTCAGCCTTTCGTTAAAGATCCTTCAATCTCTGTAGCTGAGCTTCTTAAGAACAACAGCGCAGACGTAATCAACTTCGTACGTTTCGAAGTTGGTGAAGGTATCGAGAAGAAGACTGAAGACTTCGCTGCTGAAGTAGCTGCTCAAATGGCTGCTGCTAAGAAATAATTCAGTGTTTATCTTTTGCATTACGCAATAGTTAGATAAACTACGAAGCACCTCCTAGGAGGTGCTTTTTTATAGCTGAACGTCTTTCGTCTTGCCATTGCAATGCGTAAGTGTGAAGCTAGGCGAGACAAGTGCGCGCCTGCCTAAAGAACGAAAGCGATTTGTCCTATGTTTTTTTGCGTATAATGCGCCGAAAGGCATAGGACAAACCGGGTTTACGAGGACAATTCAAACTATGAGTATCACACCAAAATCAGCATACCGACGCATTCTGTTAAAGCTCAGTGGTGAAGCCCTAATGGGGGCTGAAGGCTTTGGCATAGACCCTAAAGTGTTAGATAGAATGGCACAAGAGATTAAAGAGCTGGTTGAACTTGGTGTTCAAGTTGGTCTTGTTATCGGTGGTGGTAACTTGTTTCGTGGTGAAGGGCTAGCAAAAGCGGGTATGAACCGTGTTGTTGGCGATCACATGGGCATGTTGGCAACCGTAATGAATGGTCTTGCCATGCGTGACGCGCTTCACCGTGCATTTGTAAATGCTCGCATGATGTCAGCTATTCCTCTAAATGGCGTGTGCGATGCATACAACTGGGCAGAAGCCATTAGTCTTCTTAAGTCAGGCCGTGTTGTTATCTTCTCTGCCGGAACGGGTAATCCTTTCTTCACTACAGACTCTGCGGCTTGCTTACGTGGCATCGAAATTGAAGCCGATGCGGTACTAAAGGCGACTAAAGTGGATGGTGTCTATAGCGATGACCCAGTGAAAAACCCAGAAGCAACGCTTTATGACGAGCTGACCTACCAAGAAGTACTAGAAAAAGAACTTAAAGTGATGGACTTGTCTGCGTTCACTTTGGCGCGTGATCACAGCCTACCTATTCGCGTATTCAACATGAATAAGCCTGGTTGCCTAAAGCGTGTTGTGATGGGCGAGAAAGAAGGTACTGTAATTCGCCACGCTGACAACGATTAATTAAGAACAATAGGATACAAAACGTGATTGATGAAATTGAATTAGATGCGCAAGAGCGCATGGAGAAAAGCCTAGTTGCATTAAAAGGCCAATTCAGCAAAATTCGCACAGGTCGTGCGCATCCAAGCCTGCTAGACGGCATCATGGTACCTTATTACGGCGTAGACACGCCGCTCAAGCAAGTGGCTAACGTTGTTGCTGAAGACAGTCGCACACTAGCGCTTACTGTATTCGACAAGAGTGCTATACAAGCAGTAGAAAAAGCGATCATGCAGTCTGACTTAGGCCTTAACCCAATGAGTGCGGGTGGTTCAATTCGTATTCCACTTCCTCCACTTACAGAAGAGCGCCGTAAAGATCTTATTCGTGTTGTTCGTAACGAAGCTGAAGGTGGCCGTGTTGCTATTCGTAACATCCGTCGTGACGCTAATGGCGACATTAAAGATCTTCTTAAGGAAAAAGAGATCAGTGAAGATGAAAGCCGTGCAGCTGAAGAGAACATTCAATCTATTACTAACGATTTCATTAAGAAAGTCGACAGTATGCTTGCTGACAAAGAAAAAGAACTAATGGAAGTTTAAGTAAGTATTATGATTGGAAAGCGTTTTAGCGCAGCCAAATCGACGAAAGCTGAGGTGCCGGCAGTCACTGCTGGCCCGAAGCACGTTGCGATCATTATGGATGGCAACGGTCGGTGGGCGCAAAAGAAAGGGAAAATTCGTACCTTTGGCCACAAGGCCGGGGTAGAGTCTGTACGTTCTGTTGTGCGCTTTGCACGTCAAAACGGTATTGAGTCACTTACGCTATTCGCGTTTTCAAGTGAAAACTGGAAACGTCCTGAGGAAGAAGTCAGTGTATTGATGGACTTGTTTAATCTTGTCCTTAATAGTGAAGCAAAACGATTACACAAAAACGGTGTGCGTTTGCAGGTCATAGGTGATGTTGAAGCGTTTGATGCTAAGCTAGTCGAAAAAATTCGAAAAGCCGAAGACATGACTAAAGACAACAAAGACTTAGTTTTAAATATCGCTGCAAACTATGGCGGTAGATGGGACATTGTCAATGCTGCTAAAAATCTTGCGATGCAAGTGAAAAGTGGTGAACTTGATGTTGATAGCATCAATGAAGACGCATTTAATGCGCATATTTCAACGGCTAACCTTCCCGAGTTAGACCTTCTCATTCGCACTGGCGGCGAGCACCGTATTAGCAACTTTTTGCTGTGGCAATGCGCCTACGCAGAGTTGTACTTTACCGACGTACTATGGCCCGACTTCAACGAAAACGTGTTTCAATTAGCCGTAGACGATTTCAATGTTCGCCAACGTCGTTTCGGTCTAACCGGTGAACAGGTAGTCACAGCCGATGGTTAATACCATGCAGGCAATTATCAGGCTAGCCCTGGTAACTAAAGCCAAGGGCAAATTATGCTAAAACAACGAATAATAACTGCATTAATCCTAGCGCCACTGGCGCTTTACGCTATTCTTTTCCTTCCCATTTTTTGGTTCGAAATAGCCATTGCTGGCGTGGTTGGCATAGGCGCTTATGAATGGGCAAACATGTCAGGCGTGTGTGAACGCCCTAAGAAGCTCATCTATATGACGGGTGCTTTTGCCATATGCATTGCACTCTCATTAATTGTTGATGCAAGTATGATTTGGTATCAAGGCCAACTTCATGGTTTGTACCGCGCCATACTTACCGTGGCTGTATTATGGTGGATAGCCTCGTTGTTTATGGTGCTTGCCTATCCTAAATATTCAAAGTTTTGGAAAGACAGCCGCAGTGTAAGAACTTTGTTTGGCGCGCTGACATTAATTCCAACTTGGGTGGCTGTGGTTGCACTTCGCACTAGTTTGCATGATGTTGACCCTTTCTATGGTGCATCGCTTATCTTTTATGTACTCGGTATTGTATGGGCTGCCGACATAGGTGCATTCTTTGTAGGCGTGAAATTTGGTCGACATAAGCTACGCCCTAATGTGTCGCCTGGTAAAAGTTTAGAAGGCTTATTAGGTGGCATTGCTGCTTCATTCGCTATTATTGCTTTTGCGGCACTCCACTACCAGGTAGAGCCATCTCGCATCTGGCTTCATCTCGCTATAGGCGGTATTACGGTTGCCGTATCGGCATTAGGCGACTTGAACGAGAGTATGCTAAAGCGTTGTGCTGGTATTAAAGATAGTGGCAAAATTCTACCAGGGCACGGTGGAGTACTAGACAGAATTGATAGCTTAACGGCTGCGTTCCCTGTTTTCGCATTCTGCTATGTAACTTGGATGGCGTAATGCAAACAGTAACAGTGTTAGGGGCCACAGGCTCCATTGGTTGCAATACACTTGATGTAATAAATCGCCACCCAGATAAATACCGCGTATTTGCCATTACTGGTAACTCTCAGCTTGAATTACTTATGGAGCAGGCTCAGAAATGCGCACCGCGTTATGTGGTAATTGCCGATGACGCTAACTACAAACTAGCCTGTGAGCTAGCATCTCAGTACGGTGTCGATGCAGAAATTCTGTCCGGAGCCAAGGCACTGGAAGAAGTATCAAGTGCGCCTGAAGTTGATGCTGTAATGGCTGCAATTGTTGGTGCAGCCGGCCTTTTACCTACACTGGCGGCGGTAAAGGCGGGCAAACGGGTTTTGCTTGCAAATAAAGAAGCGCTCGTTATGTCGGGGGCACTTTTTATTGATGCAGCTAATCAAAGCGGTGCCAAAATTCTTCCAATTGATAGTGAGCATAACGCCATTTTTCAATGCCTTCCCCACGATTATGAGTACGGTAATTTTGCGGCATCTGGCATTCGTAAAATTTTATTAACGGGCTCAGGTGGTCCGTTTAGGGAAAGGCCGCTAGATAGCTTTTCGTCAATTACAATCGATGAAGCCAGCACACACCCTAACTGGTCTATGGGCAGGAAAATAACCATCGATTCGGCAACCATGATGAACAAAGGCCTTGAGTTTATTGAAGCTTGTTGGCTATTTGGTGCGGGAGCCGGTGACATTGATGTGGTTATTCACCCACAAAGTATTATTCACTCTATGGTGCAATACATTGACGGCTCGGTTATCGCGCAAATGGGGAACCCTGACATGCGTACGCCTATCGCTTATGGATTGGCGCATCCTGAGCGAATAGAGGCGGGAGTCGAGCCACTCGACTTTTCCAATATGGCGAATTTTAGTTTTCAAACTCCTTGTTTCGAACGCTACCCCAACTTAAAGCTCGCGATTGATGCTTGCAAAGAGGGGCAATGTGCAACGACAAGGATGAATGCTGCTAATGAAGTGGCCGTCGAGGCATTTCTTCAAGGAAAGATTCAGTTTTCTAACATTGCTCAAGTGAACGAAGCCACATTAAACGCTATGCCCTGTGTATCGGTTAGTTCGATACAGCAAATAGTAGAGCAAGACAGTTTGGCGAGAGCGAAAGCTGACGAGATTATTCGAGGAAAATTTCAGTGCTAGCATTTTTATGGAGCCTAGGCGCATTTATTGTTGCCTTAGGTATTTTAGTTGCGGTTCACGAGTGGGGGCACTTCTATGTTGCCCGTAAATGCGGTGTACAGGTAGAACGCTTCTCAATAGGTTTTGGAAAGCCAATTTGGCGTAAGTTAAGCAAATCTGGCACAGAGTATGTCATTGCTATGATCCCGCTTGGTGGATACGTTCGCATGCTTGACGGACGTGTTGACGATGTACCACCAGAACTAGCAGATAAGGCCTTTAATAATAAACCAGTATTGCAGCGCATGGCGGTGATTGCGGCTGGACCTGGGGTCAACTTTATATTTGCCTTTTTCGCGTTATGGGTAATGTATTTAGTTGGTCTTGATACCGTGAAACCTGTGGTCAAAACCATCGAACCCAATAGTATTGCAGCTATCGCAGGCGTTAAGCCTGGCGATGAAATTATCAAGGTAGGCGATAGAATTACACCAGATTGGGAAGCGGTTAATTTAGAAATTGTCTCAAATATCGGCGCTGAAAAAGCTAGTGTTACGGTTAAAAATTCATCAAACGTTGAAAAAGAACTGAGTTTTACGCTGAATGCTTGGAACTTTGACCCAGATCGCGAGTCTCCTTTAAGCAGCTTAGGGCTAACTCCTTACCGCCCTGATGCAACATTAACCGTTGGCTTTGTCGGTGAGGGAAGTGCAGCACAACAGGCTGGGTTGCAGCCTGGTGATAAACTGTTAGCGCTTAACGGTAATAAGCTGCAGTCGTGGGAACGTTTAGTGGAAGAGATTGTTGAAAGCCCTGGAGAGCAAATATTGCTCGAAATAGAAAGGGATGGACAACCACTTACGTTAAATGCCACGATAGCGCGCCGCGATACACCACAAGGGCAAAGTGGTTATCTAGGCGTTAGCCCAACGTTTGAGCCTTGGCCTGAGGGGTATGTGTTTACACATCAATATGGCATTATAGAGGCTATTGGGAAGGCGCTAGATAAAACGTGGCGTCTTATGACACTGAGTGTCGAAATGATAGGGAAGCTCATTACTGGCGACGTGTCGGTGAAGAATTTAAGCGGACCTATCTCAATTGCTCAAGGTGCGGGAACAAGTGCTGGGTATGGACTTGCGTACTTCTTGAGTTTTCTTGCCTTAATAAGCGTGAATTTAGGCATTATAAATTTATTACCCTTGCCCATGCTTGACGGTGGTCACCTCATGTTTTTTATCGTGGAGTGGATCACAGGCAAACCTGTGCCTGAAGCCGTGCAGGAATGGGGTTACAGAATAGGTGGCGTGCTTCTGTTTATGATAATGGGTATCGCAATATTTAACGATATCGCTCGCATAACCTGATGGAAATCAGGAAGTACAAAACAGCTAATACAAAACGCGGCCAGGAAAAGAAAAATAGATGAAGTTAAAACAGTTAGTAGCAGCCGGAGCCATTCTTTCCAGTGCTAGCTTCGCCAACGCTGCGGCGCAAAACAGTGAATTTGTCGTTGAAGACATTCGCGTTGAAGGTTTGCAACGTGTTGCACTAGGTGCAGCCTTAACCTACTTGCCCGTTCAGGTTGGCGACGAGCTCAATACATTTAGGGTAACGCAGCTTATTCGCTCGTTATACTCTTCAACTCACTTTGAAAACGTTGAAATTCTTCGTGATGGTAATACGCTAGTTGTGCGTGTTGCTGAACGTCCAACGATCAGTAATATCATTTTTGAAGGCAACGATGATATTAAAGATGAGCAGCTTCAAGAAAGTTTGGACGGTAATGGCGTTCGTATCGGTGAGCCGCTTGATAAGACAGTATTGACCTCAATTGAGAACGGCTTAAAAGATTTCTTTTACAGCATCGGCAAATACAACGCTGATGTGACCGCCATCATTACGCCTTTACCGCGTAACCGGGTAGACTTAAAGTTATTGTTTGAAGAAGGCGATGCGGCTGAAATCGAACAAATAAATATCGTCGGTAACGAAATTTTCTCAGACGAAGAGCTGATGGAAGCTTTCGAACTGCAATATGATACGCCATGGTGGGACTTCTTATCTGAAACTCGCTATCAGCAGCAAACCTTGCAAGGCGATATGGAAACGCTTCGTAACCATTATCTGAATCGCGGCTACCTTCGCTTTAACGTAGACTCTACACAAGTATCAATGACGCCAGAAAAATCTGGTATCTACATTGCGATGAATGTGTCTGAGGGTGAGCAATACACTATCTCTGAAGTTGAACTAGTGGGTGATGTGCTAGGTCACGAAGAGTACATCGAAAGGGTGCTTCCCCTCACTACTGGTGAACTTTATAACCAAGCAGAAGTTACCTATACAGAAGAGTTCATAAGTAAGTACTTAGGGCGGTTTGGTTACGCTTATCCAACAGTGACAACCGTTCCTGAAATTAACGATGATGACAAAACGGTAAAACTGACGTTGTCAGTTGACCCAGGTAAGCGTATTTACGTAAATCGCATCAAGTTCAACGGAAACGTTGTAACCGCTGATAGCGTGTTGCGTCAGAACGTAAGCCAAATGGAAGGTACGTGGTTATCTAATAACCTACTTGAATCTTCTAAAAACCAGCTTTCTCGTCTTACCTACATGGAAGATGTAGAGTTTGAAACAGTTCGAATCCCGGGCTCTGAAGATAAAGTTGATGTTAATTTCAACGTTAAAGAACAGCCTTCTGGCTCGTTCAATGCCGGTATCGGCTACGGCGACAGAACAAAACTCAGCTTACAAGCGGGTATTCAACAGGATAACTTCTTGGGTACGGGTAAGCGTATTGGTCTTAACCTTAGCACAGTGTCGTATCAGCGAAGCGCGCAAATAACTTACAACGACCCTTATTTTACTATTGACGGCATTAGTTTGGGCGGAAGTTTGGGCTATAGTGAATTTGATGGTTCTGACTTCAACGTTATTCAATATAACTCGAAACGGTGGTCTATCGGCGCGAACGTAGGTTACCCTATCAACGAATTTAACCGTATAAACTTTGGATTGACTTACAGTAATGTTGAGTTGTTCAACCGTGGTTATTATGAACAGACTGAGCAGTTCTACAATCAGTTTACCAACGGTGAAGACCCTGATGCTGCGATTAAGTACGACAGTTATTTAGCTAGTGTAAGCTGGAGTAGAAGTACATTAAACCGCGGTTTATTCCCAACAGCGGGCTCGTCACAGCGTGCCTCTGTTAGTATTACTACCCCTAACTCAGACGTTAATTACTTTAAAACCGTATTTGATGGTAAGTGGTACTTCCCGCTATCGCGTAACCAGCGTTGGTCATTCTTGGCGCGTATGCGTCTAGGGTATGGTAACGGTTATGGCGATATAAACGGCAACGAGCAAATACTACCGTTTACTGAGAACTTCACGGCAGGTGGTGCGGATTCACTGCGTGGATTCGAGAACAATACAGTGGGCCCAAGGGGGGTATTCCTTGGAAACGCGGGTAGTATCGTGGGGCCAGACGGTGAAGCTTTCCCAGGCGATCCAACAGATGCACAATTATCTTGGTCTACGCGAAGCTTAGGTGGAAACGCCATGGCACTCGGTGGTGTTGAGCTCATAGTTCCAACGCCATTTGTAGAAGAAGATATGGATAACTCTGTTCGCACAAGTTTGTTTGTGGATGTGGGTAACGTATGGGATACTGAGTTCGATTATGACTATTACAGTCAGTTTCAAGTGGCCTCAACACAGAGAGGCGAGCTGTTAGACTATTCTGACTGGAGTCTGTATCGTAGCTCGGCAGGTATATCGGTTCAGTGGATATCTCCAATGGGGCCGATGGTATTCAGCTTCTCGAAAGCGATACAGCAACGTGATGGTGACGATGCGAGATTCTTCACTTTCAATATTGGTCAAACTTTCTAAAACATTAAAGCGAGCGTGTAATAATCGCGCTCTATAACAAGATTTACAAAAGGAGTTCCCTTTGAAACAGTTGGTTAAACATATCGTTGCAGGAGCAATGTTGGGTAGCGCTTTAGTAAGTACGTCTGTAATGGCTGAACAGAAAGTCGCTGTAGTAGACGTTCAAGGTATTTTCCAAGCAATGCCTCAAGCTGCTGAAATACAAAACGCTATTCAAGCTGAGTTTAAAGATCAGCTTGAAGAAGTGAATCAACTTCAGCGTGACGGTCAGTTTTACGCGGAGCGTCTTCAACGCGATGCGGCGACGATGAGCGATACCGAAAAGAAAGAACTTGAACAAAAAATCTTGTCAGTTCGTGAAGAGCTTTCTAAAAAAGGTCAACCTTTACAGCAGAATATCCAACGTCGTAGCAACGAAGAACGCAATAAGCTTCTTGGCCTTATCAAACAGGCTATTGACTCTGTAGCAGCAAAGCAAGGTTACGACCTAGTGCTTAACTCAGGCGCAGTTGCATTTGCAAAAGAAGAGCACGACTTATCTGAGCAAGTACTTCAGCAGGTTAGCAAAGCTAACTAATCGACGGTTTGAAACAGTCGTGAAATTTATCAGGCCAATTTCCGAGAGGTGTTGGTCTGATTTGTTTTTTGCGCTTAACAGCGTATGGTTGCCGCCGTTTTTAGTTTTTACGGCGAGTTTGACCAAATACCAATCAATTATCCGCATTGGTATGAAATAGTCATGGGTCATGCTTGTATACAGGAGAAAGTTTTTGGCCAATTCACTCAATACCATCGAAATTCAAGAAATTTTGGAGTTACTTCCACATAGGTATCCATTTTTGCTTGTTGATCGTGTAACAGACTATGTTCTGGGTGAGTCTGTAAAGGCTTATAAAAATATTACTATTAATGAGCCTTGTTTCACTGGGCATTTCCCTGGGCAGCCTATATTCCCAGGCGTCCTTATCTTAGAAGCCATGGCCCAAGCCGCCGGTGTTTTAGGATTCAAGACCATGGGTAATAATGATAAGTTATACTTGTATGCAGGGATCGACAACGCACGCTTCAAGCGTCCAGTTGTTCCTGGAGACAAGCTTGAGTTTGATGTTGCTCTGGTTAAAGAGCGCAGAGGGATTTGGAAATTTAAAGGTACTGCAAGTGTCGACGGCGACATTGCTTGCTGTGCAGAGTTTATGTGTGCGATGAGAGAGATAGCGTAACGTGATCCATCCTACTGCGGTAATTTCAGAAAGTGCAACGATTGGTGAGAATGTCACCATTGGCCCCTTTTGCGTGGTTGACGACAACGTCACCATTGGTGATGGGTGTATTCTGAAATCACATGTGGTGGTACGCGGCCCTACGCGTATCGGTAAAAATAATAAGTTTTATCAGTTTTCTTCAATCGGTGAAGACTGCCAAGATAAAAAGTATGCGGGCGAGCCTACTGAGCTTGTGATCGGTGACGACAACGAATTTCGTGAAGGCGTAACTGTTCACCGAGGCACTATCCAAGATAACAGTATTACCATCATTGGTTCTCGTGGTCTGTTTATGGCTAACGCACATATTGCCCATGACTGCGTGCTAGGTGATGATATTATTATCGCCAATAATGTAGCAGTGGCTGGGCACGTTCACATCGACGATTTTGTTATTGTTGGCGGCGCTACAGGCATTCACCAATTTTGCAAGATTGGTGCACACGCTTTCTTAGGTGCCGGCGGTATCATTTTAAGAGATGTTCCTCCTTTTGTAATGGTAAGTGGGCAAAAGAACATTCCTCAAGGAATAAACTCTGAGGGCCTTAAGCGTAGAGGCTTTTCGAAAGAAGAAGTACTTGAGATAAAGCGTGCCTATAAAGCTATTTATCGCGAAGGAAATACCATTGATGAAGCGATTGAAAAGCTTGCCGAGCCTGCTGATAAATTTGATGGTGTGGCATTAATGGTTAAGTTTTTACAAGACGCTAAGCGAGGCATCATTCGCTAATTATGTCTAAGCCAATTCGTATCGGCATGGTTGCCGGAGAGCCCTCTGGTGATGTGCTTGCCGCTGGAATGGTTGCAGAACTAAAACGTCAATACCCTGATGCTATCATTGAGGGTATTGGCGGTCCAAATATGATAGATGCAGGTTTCCACAGTCTTTTTGACATGGAAACCTTATCAGTAATGGGGCTTGTTGAAGTCCTCTCTCATTTACCTGCTATTTTAAAAGTCAAAAAACAGCTTCTCGCTCACTTTGAACAAAACCCACCAGATATTTTTGTGGGAATTGATGCGCCTGATTTTAATTTGAGAGTAGAGAAAGCCCTCAAAACCCGCGGTATCAAAACCATGCACTATGTAAGTCCTACGGTGTGGGCGTGGCGTGAGAAACGGATTCACAAGATAGCGAAAGCGGCTAATCGCGTATTGGGTTTATTTCCTTTCGAACAGCAGGTTTACGACAAATATAATGTTCCCTACACCTTTGTTGGGCACACAATGGCTGACGCTATAGCGATTGAGCCCGACCAAAATGCGGCGCGCCATGCATTAGGTGTAGATAGCAATGCTCCCGTATTGGCTGTACTTCCCGGCTCACGAAGAGGCGAGGTGGATACGCTACTTCCAGTTTTTCTTGAGACCATAGAAGCTATTCATGCTAAACGCAGCGACATTCAATTTCTAATTCCTGCGGCTAACGAGCATCGGCTTGCGCAAATAAAAGCGATTTTGCTTGAAGCTGATAATGCAGAGGAACGTTTACCCATTCAGGTAACCCAAGGCACATCGCGGGATGCGATGATAGCGAGCGATGTTATCTTGCTAGCTTCCGGTACTGCAACATTAGAAGCAATGCTTTGCAAACGTCCCATGGTGGCAGCGTACTTACTTGCTCCTCTCACATACAAAATAATGCAGCATTTGTACAAAGCACCATTTTTCACGTTGCCAAATCTATTAGCTAATGAAGCGATTATTCCTGAATTACTCCAAGATGACGTCAATGCAGAGAATATGAGCAGTCAGTTACTTAACTTCTTCGAAAGTGACAATTCAGCCCTTATTTCCCGTTTCACCGACCTCCACCATACGCTAAAATGCAAAGCTGATAAAACAGCAGCAAAAGCTGTCGTGGAGGAATTGTTTGCATAAGTTAATTGCCGGTGTTGATGAAGTAGGGCGCGGGCCACTGGTAGGTGATGTCGTCACTGCCGCGGTTATTCTCGACCCTGAAAACCCCATTGAAGGGCTAACCGACTCCAAGAAACTGAGTGAAAAAAAGCGCGTAGTGCTTGCCCAAGAAATTCGTGAGAAAGCGCTCTATTGGAATATTGGTAGAGCCAGTCCAGAAGAGATCGATAAACTCAATATTCTTCAAGCGACAATGTTAGCGATGGCCCGTGCAGTTGAAGGCTTATCTGTGAGGCCAGATTTTGTGCGCGTAGATGGAAACCGCGTGCCAGCGTGGAATTATGAGTCTGAGGCTGTCGTAAAAGGAGATAGCCTTCATGCTGAAATTTCAGCAGCTTCTATTATCGCTAAAGTAGAACGCGATAACGACATGATTTCGCTCCATGAAGCCTACCCACAGTACAATTTTGCAGGGCACAAAGGCTACCCAACCAAAGCTCACTTTGAAGCCATTGCTGAATATGGCATTTTAGATTGCTATCGTAAAAGCTTTAAGCCCGTTAAAGCGTTACTTGAAGAGAAATAACACCATGTCATCGCCATTTATTCATTTACGTGTTCACAGCGATTATTCGATGATGGACGGCTTAAATAAAGTTAAGCCTATATTGGGGAAGGTTGCCGAGCTTGAGATGCCCGCGGTGGCGATAACCGACCAAATGAATATGTGTGGCTTGGTAAAGTTTTACTCCGAAGCACATAACCTAGGCATTAAGCCGATTATTGGTACAGATTTTTGGGTAACTAACGAAACGTTTGGCGATGAGCCATTCAGACTCACCTTATTGGCAATGAATAACGAAGGGTATAAGAATATCACGGTTCTTATATCTAAAGCCTATCTTCGGGGGCATTTGGCTCATCGCGCGGTGATTGATCAAGAGTGGCTTATTGAGCATAGCGAAGGAGTCATTATTCTCTCCGGTGCTCAGCATGGCGATGTGGGCGTAGGTTTAACGAAGAACAATCCCAAGCTTTTAGACAGCGCTGTCGATTTCTATCAAACTCACTTTCCTGATCGCTTTTATTTAGAACTTATTCGAACAGGTAGGCAGGGTGAAGAAGATTATTTGCACCGTGCGGTAGAGCTTGCCGAGCAGCGCGGTCTGCCTGTCGTTGCCACTAATGAAGTGTGCTTTATTGACCAAGAAGGCTTTGATGCACATGAAATTCGTGTGTGTATTCATGACGGTTATACGTTAGATGATAATCGCCGCCCTAAGCGCTATAGCGACCAGCAGTACCTTCGCACAAGTGAAGAAATGGTTGAGCTATTTGCCGATATTCCAGAAGCCATTGAAAACACGGTTGAGATTGCTAAACGCTGTAATGTGACGGTTCGCTTAAACGAGTATTTCTTGCCTCAGTTTCCAACAGGTGGCATGACCACCGAAGACTTCTTGGTTAAGGTGTCTGAAGAAGGGCTCGAAGAACGGTTAGTGTTTCTTTTTCCTGATGAAGAAGAGCGCAAAGCCAAGCGCCCAGAGTACGATGACAGACTTCGTATTGAACTGGAAGTTATCAACCAAATGGGTTTCCCAGGCTACTTCCTCATCGTAATGGAGTTTATTCAGTGGAGTAAAGATAACGGAATTCCAGTAGGGCCAGGGCGTGGTTCTGGTGCCGGCTCACTGGTAGCCTATGCCCTTAAAATTACCGATCTAGATCCGCTAGAATTCGATTTGCTATTCGAACGTTTCTTGAACCCAGAGCGTGTATCCATGCCCGACTTCGACGTCGACTTCTGTATGGATAGACGAGACGAGGTAATCGACCACGTTGCTGAACTTTACGGCCGCCAGGCGGTATCTCAGATTATTACATTCGGTACTATGGCCGCCAAAGCGGTAGTGCGTGACGTAGGCAGAGTGCTTGGTCACCCTTATGGCTTTGTAGATAGAATTTCAAAGCTTATTCCACCAGATCCGGGCATGACGCTTGAAAAGGCGTTTAAAGCTGAGCCGCAGCTGCCCGAAGTTTATGAAAGTGATGAGGAAGTTAAAGACCTCATTGATATGGCCCGTATCCTTGAAGGGGTAACCCGTAATGCGGGTAAACATGCTGGTGGTGTTGTTATTGCGCCAACGACTATCACAGATTTTGCACCTTTATATTGTGATGACGAAGGTAAGAACCCAGTAACCCAATTCGACAAAAACGACGTTGAAACAGCAGGGCTTGTTAAATTTGACTTCTTGGGTCTTCGTACGCTGACGATCATTCAGTGGGCAATAGATATGATCAAGGAAGGCAAGAATGTTGATGTAGATATCAGCGCTATTCCCCTTGAAGATCCTAAGAGTTTTCGAACCCTTCAAAACGCCGAGACAACGGCGGTATTCCAGCTTGAATCTCGAGGCATGAAAGAGCTGATCAAGCGCCTTAAGCCGGACTGCTTCGAAGATATCATCGCATTGGTAGCCCTATTCCGTCCTGGGCCGCTTCAATCAGGCATGGTAGATAACTTTATTGACCGTAAGCACGGTCGTGAAGAAATATCTTACCCCGATGCGGAATATCAACACGAGTGTCTTCAAGAAATTCTAGAACCCACCTATGGCATTATCTTGTATCAGGAACAGGTAATGCAGATAGCCCAGGAAATGGCGGGCTATTCACTGGGCGGTGCTGACTTGCTGCGCCGTGCAATGGGTAAGAAAAAGCCGGAAGAGATGGCTAAGCAGCGCGGTACCTTTGCTGAAGGCGCTAAGGGCAATAACATTGACCCTGATCTTGCGATGAAAATCTTCGACTTGGTAGAAAAGTTCGCAGGTTACGGATTTAACAAATCTCACTCAGCCGCTTATGCGTTGGTGTCTTACCAAACCCTTTGGCTGAAAGTGCATTATCCTGCGGAATTCATGGCTGCGGTAATGTCGGCGGATATGGATAACACCGATAAAATCGTGACGCTCGTGGATGAATGCGAGCGCATGGGCATTGAAATACTGCCGCCAGATTTGAACGCGGGTAAATACAAATTTACCGTCGATAGCGAAGGCCGCATTGTCTACGGTATTGGTGCAATTAAAGGGGTAGGTGAAGGTCCTATTGAAGCCATTATCGAAGCGCGCGAAACCCAAGGTGCATTTAAAGATCTTTTTGATTTTTGTGCGAAGGTTGATATTAAGCGCGTTAATAAACGGGTGTTAGAAAAGTTAGTGCTCGCAGGCGCTATGGACAACTTAGGTCCACATCGCGCTACATTGATGGCTACTTTACCTGATGCCCTTGCCGCCGCGGGACAGCATGCTAAGGCGGAGTCGTTTGGTCAATCAGACATGTTTGGGCTTTTAACTACTGAACCCGACGAGGTTAAACAAGCCTTTGCAGATGTACCGCAGTGGCCGGAAAAAGTGTGGCTAGAAGGTGAAAAAGATACCTTAGGGCTCTACTTGACGGGCCACCCCATAAATCAGTATGCGGAAGAATTACGTTATTACACCGATGGTCGCTTAGTTGATTTAAAACCGACTAATAAAGATCAAATGGCTAGCGCGGTTGGTTTAGTACTTGGCGTTCGTGTTATGACGAACAAACGAGGGCGTCGTTGGGCAATAGTGACACTTGATGATAAGAGTGCCAGAATAGATGTACGTTTCTTCCCCGATATGTACGAACAGTTCGAAAGTGTGTTAGAAACTGACAGAATATTGCTAATAAAGGGACAGGTCAGCTTTGATGATTTCTCTGGGGGCAATACAATCACCGCCCGTGATGTAATGGACATTGTTCAAGCACGAGAGAAAAACGCGAGAGCACTGGCGCTTAATATTGATACCCAGTTGCTTGAACCGAAGAAAATGAGTCAGATGCAATCTATCCTGCAGGCATTTAATGGTGGAAGTTGTCCTGTTCAGTTAGCGGTAACCCATCCGGACGCTGAAGTTACGTTGGCGTGTGGTGCAAGATGGTACGTTACGCCGGAAGACCAACTTTTACACGATCTCAAACAATGTTTGGGAGACAAAGCCGTATCAATTCTCTACCATTAAGGGTAAGAGTTCGTTAGATTGGACATCTCGCGTTTGTATAAACGAGCGTAGTACGAATAGGACATGAAATGAGTATACAGTTTTTGGACTTTGAACAGCCAATAGCCGAATTAGAAGCAAAAATTGAAGAGCTTAGGTTGGTAAATCAAGGTGGCGAGTTTGACGTTGGGATTGAAGAAGAGATTAACAAGCTTCGTGGAAAAAGCGCGGAGCTAACTAAGAAAATCTTCTCTGATCTTGGCGCATGGCAGGTTTCACAACTAGCACGTCACCCGATGCGTCCGTACACCCTTGATTATATTCCGCGTATTTTTACCGAATTCGACGAGCTTGCTGGAGACCGTGCGTTTGCAGATGACAAAGCTATTGTGGGCGGCCCAGCAATGTTAGACGACCAGCCGGTGATGATTATTGGTCACCAAAAAGGTCGCGACACTAACGAAAAAATTAAGCGTAACTTCGGTATGCCTAAACCTGAAGGTTATCGCAAGGCATTGCGTCTCATGAAAATGGCTGAGCGCTTTAACATGCCTATCATTACCTTCATCGACACGCCAGGGGCATACCCGGGTGTGGGCGCTGAAGAGCGTGGTCAAAGTGAAGCCATTGCGAAAAACCTGTTTGAAATGGCAGAGCTTACTGTTCCAATCGTATGTACCGTTATTGGCGAAGGTGGCTCAGGTGGTGCACTAGCAATTGGTGTGGGCGATCGCGTTAATATGCTTCAATACTCTACCTACTCGGTTATTTCGCCGGAAGGCTGTGCCTCTATTTTGTGGAAAAGTGCAGAAAAAGCCCCTTTGGCTGCTGAAGCAATGGGTGTAAGTGCGCCACAGATTAAAGAGCTTGGGTTAATTAACAGTATTGTTGAAGAGCCATTAGGTGGCGCGCACCGCGATCACAATAGTATGGCGGCTAACCTTAAAGCTGTTATTAAACAGCAGCTTAGTCAGCTAAAAGAGCTGGATAAAACCAAGTTAATGGAAGAGCGTTACGCCCGTTTAATGTCCTTCGGTTACTGCTAGGCTTTTTCGCTTCTGCGTTTAATAGCGCAGGGCTGTTTAGTAAATGATATCAAGGGGTTGTTTACCAAAGGTAACCAACCCCTTGGCTTTTTTAAGATCATAAGATTAAGAGGCATATCGGTAAGTGTCCCGCCAAATTTTCTCAGTAAGCGAACATGTCGTTAATCGTATAGAGCACCTTCTAAGCGAAGCTGACATGTCTTTGCAGACCCCTCTCGTTGTTGCTTATAGCGGCGGTGTTGATTCTTCTGTTCTGTTACAAGCCGTAATCGCGTATCGCGAACAATTTAATGCGCCTGTCCATGCGGTGCATGTACATCATGGTTTGAGTGAGAACGCCGACAACTGGGCACGTCATTGTGAATTGCAATGTCGTCTCGAAGATGTACAGTTTCACTTGTATCGTGTAGAGGTGAATACCGGTGCGCGCAAGAGTCTAGAAGCCGAGGCGCGGAAAGTAAGGTACAACGCACTACTTGAGGTTTGTGAGCAAATAGGCGGCGTATTGCTGCTAGGTCAGCACGCAGAAGATCAGCTTGAAACCGTTTTGCTGCAGTTGAAACGAGGCGCTGGTCCACAAGGTTTAGCTGGGATGGGGGAAATGCAATACCGCGGCAAAACGCTCATCATGCGCCCTATGTTGGCATTAGAGAAGGCTGATATAGTCACCTATGCAGAGGATGAAATGCTGCAGTGGGTTGAGGATGAATCTAACCAGCAAAATAGTTTTGACAGAAACTTTTTAAGAAACGAGATTATTCCACATTTATTAAATCGCTGGCCCCAGTTAACTAAAACAGTGGGGCGCAGTGCAACGCTGTGTGCAGAGCAGAGCGCGCTTGTGGTTGACTCGGCCCAGTCATTTTATGAGGATTGTAAGCGCACAGAGTTAAGGCTAGACGGTCAAAAACTCGCCTCTTTGTCACCACCTTGGCAAGCCATGGTTATACGTGCCTGGTTTAATGCGCAACGCCAACTGTCACCGTCTAAAGCACAAGCTGACCAAGTACTATCGATGTTAAACGCGAAGCATGATGCGACGCCTGAAGTTAACTTCAAGTGGGGAAAGGTGATTCGGTTTGATAAAGACCTCTATTGGGTCGCAAATACAACACATGAACCTGACGCAAATGGCACATTAAATCTCAATACTGACAATCATCTTCCTTGGCTTAACGGGTCGGTAACCGTTTTTTTAACTCAGCCAAAAGAGGACGACATGGTTAGGTTTCAAACCAATGCTCGTAACCTTCGCATTAAGCCTGAGCACGCTAGTGTATCTAAACCATTGAAGGAATGGTTCAAGGTGTGGCGTATTCCGCGATGGGAGCGAAATGGTGCGCCGGTTATTTACCTAAATAGCCAACCTATTGCGGTAATTGTTAATGGGGAATGTGTTTATTTACAACCCAGAGACCAGCGTATCCATGTGTCTTTCAAATCAGACTAAGACATTTTAGTTAACACGTTAAACGACACCAACTAAAAAAGCTGTTTTCGCTAATGGTGCTTTGAAAGGAGCGTTTAATTCAGCATTTATCGCATACCTAGCTGCTGCAATACTCAAGCTAAAGCACAGAAGCTTTGGGGTACCTCAGGCTGGTATACTGGGAAAGAGATAGAGGCGAAAGCGGCAGTATTTTGCCGCTTTATGGCTTAAAAAACCTATGCCGCTTGATAGCTATTTTTTCCTGAATTTTTGACGCGATACAACGCGTTGTCTGCGCGGTCGAAAATGCTGCTGACTGTATCACCGTCTCGGTAGATAGCTCCGCCTAAACTTGTCGATACTTCTAAGCCTGCCAAATAACTAGAGCTGTTTATGCTCGATTGAATGCGCTGTGCAGCACAGGCAAGCTGAAGCTGTGTTTGGCAATCTAGCAAGCAACAGAATTCGTCGCCGCCATAGCGGAATGCTTCATCTTCGTCTCGCAGCATTCTCGATAGGTGCGATGCCACATGCGCCAGAACTTTGTCACCTTCGCCGTGGCCGAAGTTGTCGTTAACGTACTTGAAATTGTCTAAATCTATAACTAAAAGAGCAAAGGGTTCATCGTGCCTCTGGGCCCAGCCCAGCTGTCTTGTCATAGATTGCTCAAATCCTGCTCGGTTGCCTAAACCTGTTAACGCGTCTTTTGTCGCCATCTGCTGAACTTGCGCAAGAGTTAGCGCGTGTTTAACCTGTTTTCCAAATAAATCATGGAGTTGGAAAAGCGCTTCCCGTTGCGATAACGACAATGGTGAACTAATGTAATAATACGCGTGTGCTTGTTCGCCATTGATAGCGTTGGCACCTTGCAAAGGCAAATCAATCAGCGTTGACGATATTTTCGCATTGCCATAAACCCAGCGAGAGTCAAAATCAGATAGGCTAAACCCGATGACTGGCAGCAGCATATTAAGCTGCTGGAAATACACGCCACCTAGCTCTTGAAGTTCAAGAGTGGAAAGTATCTGTGTGACAAAGCCTGATAGTTCACTAAATGTAAGTGAACTTGCAGTGCTCTCAGCAGGATAAAAGCTATTGTGTTGTGTGCTATCGTAGACCGAGGTTGAAAAATCCACAGTAGTGCCCCTATACAAAATGCGTTGATATGCAAAGAAACAAGCGTCAAAGCCCTGACGTTCCTGTGGCCTAGCTTTCAATTTTTGAAAGGTTTTATGGCGGTCACAATGGCAAAACTTGCCGAATCTGCATTTGTACTAAAGGTTTTTGCAAAACAAGTGCCAATAAAGGTAAGCGGTTTGATTTTTTATTATAAATGTGAGGATACTAATCTTACGTGGCTTTTTTGACAGCCCACAACAATACACACATATGGTTAGATTTAATATTGGGTATACGATAGTTACTCGATACTAAAACCGCAAAAATCTGTAGCGATATTGCATAGCATATTCATTAAATTTTCGGAGGTAATGTGGGAACAAGCTTTTTAAATGTTGTGATACTGATGTTTATATCGGTATGCGCTGTCGCTTTATTTAAACGTGTTCACCTCCCTCCTATTCTTGCCTACCTATTTGCTGGTATTTTGGCTGGACCGCAGATCCTTTCGGTGTTCGCACACCCAGAGGAAATGCACCTCTTGGCCGAAGTCGGCATCGTTTTTCTGCTTTTTTCCTTGGGGCTAGAATTCTCCTTACCTAAATTACTCGCCATGCGCTCTTTAGTATTTGGGGTAGGTTTAGGGCAAATGGTCTTCACTACCGCTGTCTTTACCTGCATCCCCTTATTTTTCGGTATTTCAATGAGCGCTTCAATAATCATAGGCGGTACGCTCGCCCTTAGCTCTACGGCGATTGTCATTAAACAAGCCACAGAAATGGGGATCCTAAATAACCGTCGCACGCAGCTCGCTGTCAGTATCTTACTTTTTCAAGATTTAGCGGTTGTTCCATTTTTAATTGCCATTCCCCTCCTAGCTCAAACCGGTGAAGTGAGCATTGCGCTTGCCCTCGGTGAAGCGCTACTCAAAGGCGTTTTCGTTATTGCATTTTTAATGTCTGTAGGTAAGTGGTTACTTCCTTGGGTATTTAGAGAAATAGCGAGAACCAGAACAGACGAGCTGTTTGTTCTGACCACTATTCTCATAGCATTGCTGGCAGGAGGGTTAACCTATTATTTCGGGCTATCTATGGCATTGGGCGCATTTTTGGCCGGCATGATGCTCGGAGAGAGCCAGTACAAATACCAGCTTGAAGCTGATATACGCCCTTTCAGAGACATATTGATGGGGCTGTTCTTTGTGACAGTGGGAATGCAGTTAGAGCTAACCGTACTATGGGACAGTTTGTTTGAAATTGTTTTCGGTGTATTTGCACTTATGATCACCAAAGTGGTACTCGTAAGAGTCGCTTCTTTATTGGTTAAAACAGACGCCATAGATGGATGGTCAGCAGGCGTTAAGCTATGTCAGATCGGAGAGTTTAGCTTTGTTATTGCAGCACTCGCCACTACACATGGTGTACTCACATCAGAACAATCATCTCTCATCGTGAGTATGGGCGTAATCAGTATGGCACTAACACCTTGGCTAATGAACAATAGTGTCACCATTGCTAAACGCATCGTTAATAACGACTTATCTTTTGACGATAATATTAGTCACAATGCGGGCGCTCAACTCACTAACCATGTGGTGATATGTGGTTTTGGTCGAGTAGGGCAGTCGGTGGCAAGAATGCTGAAAATGGAAGGTATTCACTTTGTCGCCATTGATATGGATCCTGTGAGAGTACACGAGAGTCGAAACGCTGGGGAGCCCGTTATTTTCGGTGACGCTAGTCAAAAAGATATTTTGCTTAATGCCAATATAGAAAGCGCCAAACTCGTATTAGTTACCTTTGATCAAGTCGATAAAGCGAAGCAAGTTATCACCCAAACACGAAGCATTACCGAGACGACGGATGTTATGGTGAGAACAAAGCGAGATTACCAACTTGATAGTTTGTATACCGCTGGCGCTAATCAAGTGGTTCCGGAACTTCAGGAAGGAAGTTTGATGCTAGTTTCTCAAGTACTGCATTATGCCGGTGTTCCCATGTCACGTATTTTAAAGCGCGTTCGAGCGGAAAGGAAAGGCCGTTACGATCACATGCACGGCTTTTATCCAGGAGAAACCACTGAAATCACTTATGGCACAGAAGATAAACTAGAATTTATTCACGCGGTTGTGCTGTCTGAACACGCATCGTGTATCGGAAAAGCAATCAAAGATATAGATTTCTCTAGAATGCGGGTGGCAATCAAAGGGTTGAGACGAGACGGCAACGAAGTAAAAGACCCCGATAAGGACGCTATCTTACAAGCTCACGACGTCCTCGTGATTTCGGGTAAACCTCGACGGGTGGAGCGGGCAGAGCGCAAACTGTTAGAAGGGAGCTAGCGCGCGGTTTAAGTTAACGCGCTGGCGGGGAGACAAGTTTGAGGTGACCTATGCGACGCGGTCTTTTTCTAAGTCCGCAAACTGCTTTTTTAAGTCGTAGCGTTCGTCGGTGACAATCTTCTCCAACACTGATACGCGCTCTTTCAAATCAGCAATTTCTTTTTTGTAAGCATCGACTTCTTTAGTGTTAAGCTTTTTTCTACTTTTGTCTTTTGCACTATCGACAATACTGACAAGTGCCCAAGCACAAATAGCTACTATTGCAATCGCGGTCATATTCACGGTGGTATCCCTCACAAATGGCTTTAAAACAGTGTAGGTGAAAATATGTTCAGTTGTCTAATTCACCTGTATATCTAGTCAATTCGATCTAACTACTTATTGAGAAAATCCTGCTAGGCTTTTGGCAATATAACGGTTATTTTTCAACATTTTTGGTAAAAAATGTAACCAGTTAATTCCTTCACTTCAGCAGTGTTATAATGAGAGTTTGCAAGTACATTGCCAAGTGACAAAAGTCATTATTTTTTAATGTGTTAGGTTTTTTACTCGGCAGGTAGAAAATAAAGATTAACAGATTTCACCAACTTAAATAGCAAATTTGACGAATGAATGACCAAAATAGTAACTCTCTGTCAGCAAGTCTCACGAAAGAACAGAAGCACGCAGAAGAGCATCAGCAAGATTCATCTGGCGAATTAAAAAGACAGAGTGAAGAAAGGGATTTAGCAATTGAGAGTGAACCGTCGAAGCATGATGGTAGTTTATCTCTGCACGATAACGCGATTCAAATTAAACGACCCTTTCAAGATGCATGCGAGACGTTCACAAGTGAAGAGATTGAGCAACATAAGCATTGGATGAAACATGCCTTAACGCTTGCCGATAAAGCGGAATTAATAGGAGAAGTGCCGGTAGGAGCCTGTGTGGTATTAAATGGCGAGCTAATTGGCGAAGGATACAATACGCCCATAACAGATAACGACCCTTCTGCTCATGCTGAGCTTCGTGCCGTGAAAGCAGCTGCCTCTCAAGTTCAAAATTATCGCCTTGTTGATGCAACCCTGTATGTCACACTGGAACCCTGCTCAATGTGCGCAGGCATGTTGGTACATGCGCGTGTTAAGCGCGTGGTGTTTGGCGCCAAAGATGCCAAAACCGGTGCAGCGGGTTCGGTCATGAATTTACTTCAACATTCAGCCCTAAATCATCAGATTGAGATAGTATCGGGGGTACTAGCTGACGAGTGCGCACATAAATTGTCAGACTTTTTCCGCAAGCGCAGAAAGGAAATAAAGGCTGCTAAAAAAGCCAAAAAACTTGAAGAGAATGGCGAGTCTGATTAGTTCAACATAGAAGTTTATAGAAGTGTAAATGTAAGAGATCTGAGGGCAGCGAGTTGAGCCGCCCATAGTACTAGCTCGGTGTGCGAGTTAGTTGAGTAAACATGTCACTGGTCACAAAGAGCTTACGACGCTGAAGTACTTTTTGATGACAACGTTTAAGCATAAGCCTACGTCTATTATTGTTTTTCAATTTTATTCCTTTTTTCATAAAACGATTTCTTTTCATTTATTCTCCTTTCTCTCATCTCTCGCTGTAGAAAGACTAACCGTCCTTCTCGCATTGAATATGTTTATCGAATATTGTCTTTTGAGAAAGTGAGTTAGCGTTGACTAACTCTTTCTTAGGGTAGTGAATAAAGATGACATCGAAATGACAGTTTTCAAGAGAGGCGATAATGAATGGCGTTAAATTTTTCCTTGTTCGTCTAGCCAGACTAAGCTGTCGTAATAGCGACGAATATTTTCAACATACTGCAACGCTTCGTCGCCTCTAGCGTAACCATAGCGGGTAGTTCGATAGTATTTCTTTTGTCTAAGCTGCGGCAATCGGCGTTTTACGTCTACCCATAGATCAGGATTTCCACCTTGTCTTTCAGTAAGTACTCGCGCATCTTCCAGATGTCCCATGCCGATATTGTACGAGGCCATAGCCATCCAGGTTCTATCGGGGTCGCTTATACGCGCGGGGATCCTATTTAGTAAGCTGGCGAAATAACGTGACCCACCGCGAATACTTTGTTCAGGATCGGTTCTATCGTCTACGTTCCAGTCGCTTGCCGTATCTAAGGTAAGCATCATTAACCCACGTACGCCCGTCCGAGAGATAGCTTCGCTGTCCCAGTGACTTTCCTGATAGCTCATAGCCGCTAAAAGTCGCCAGTCGAGCTCGCCAGCATACTTTTGAAATAACGGTTTGTACTCTGTCAGTGAGGTTTCTGCAGCGTAGTTAAATGCTCGACTGTCCACATAATCAAACTGTCGAATATGGCCGAAATATTTATCTTCCAACACCGTAAACCAACCAGACTGATGCACGGTGCCAAAATATTCAATTAATGCAGCTTTAACCGAGTCATCTTGATTCATTGGTAGAGCCCATGCCATTGGCATCTTCTCATCAAGTGTTTTCGCGACTGCTAAATTGGGATAGCGTCTACGCTGAAGTGCTAAACGATTGCTGTCGGCCACAGTATACGCGATGTCACCATTAGCCACTTGTTGTAGTAGTTCTTCTGAGTCTGAGTCTTCAGTGGTCACCAAATTGGTTTTTATGACCTCATTGCTCTCGTTCAGTTCGTCGAAAATATCTGTTAAAAGATATGCTTGGCTACTCCCTGATACTGCAACAATCGGTGCGTCCAAATCAGCGAGATCTCTAGGCCTGTTTGTTCCCGCCTGAAAAATAAGCTCTTGTTCGACGTGCTGGTAGGCGGGTCCGTAAGCGAAGCGTTTTTTCAATGAATCAGTAACCGCATCACCCGTTGCCACGATATCTAGGTTGCCTTCTTCAAGTTGCTCAAGCATGACTTCGTAACTATAAAACGGATACAAATCTAAGGTGACACCCAAGTAATCAGCGAAACCTGCCAGTAACTCGTACTCAAACCCTTGAGGGCCTTCTGCGCCATTATAAAACGTGCCTGCTCCGTAAACCGTGCCCACCCGAATAGATTCTCTTTCTAATAATGATGAGAGCGCAGTAGGCACTGATGGGACGCCACAACTCATTACTGCAATAGATAAAATAATTATTAACTGTAGCTTTAATCGCTTTTTATAGTCAGATGACTGCATAGACCTTTACTTGTTGTCATTAAACCGTCTAAGTTTAAAAAAAAGTTCACGTAAGCGCGTTATGAGGTTACTTACTGCTCATTATTACTTTATAATCCGCGCCGAAATACTCATCAATCCAAGAGGCAACGCGTCGCATTGGTGGTCGTTGTTTCTAACAAACCAGGTAAATCAATATGTTGGTCCTTCGAGGCGCTCCTGCACTATCAGAGTTTAACCAAACTAAACTGATTGCAAAGCTGGGTCAATCCGGCGTTAGGGTAAAAAACCTTTATAGCGAATATGTTCACCTAGTCGATTCCAAAGGTGACTTGTCTAAGCAGCAAATAGAAATACTCGAAAAGCTGCTCACTTACGGCCCCGCGAGGCAAGCACAAACACCTTCTGGAACTCTATTCCTTATCACTCCTCGCCCCGGCACTATCTCTCCCTGGTCTTCTAAAGCCACCGACATCGCTCATAACTGTAGTCTAAAAAATATCAACCGAATAGAACGCGGCTGTGCATTTTATATCGAGTCAGAGACGGCACTTAGCGAAGATGATTTTGCACTTGTTGCTAGCTTTCTACACGACAGAATGACTGAGTCAGTATTTACTAATACCGACGATGCAGCGGTGCTTTTTGCTCACACTGAAGCCAATACCTTCACCAGTGTTGATGTTTTAGGCGAAGGCAAAGATGCGCTGGTTAATGCAAACGTATCGTTAGGCCTGGCACTTGCCGATGATGAGATTGACTACCTATTTGAAAGCTTTACAAAGCTAGGCAGAAACCCGACTGACGTTGAACTTTACATGTTTGCGCAAGCAAACTCTGAACATTGTCGTCACAAGATTTTTAACGCTAGCTGGACCATTGACGGCGAAGATCAAGAGAAGTCGCTGTTCAAAATGATCAAGAACACCTACGAGTTATTGCCTGATCACGTGTATTCAGCCTACAAAGATAACGCAGCGGTTATGGAAGGATGGGAAGCAGGGCGCTTCTTCCCTAATCCTCAAACACATCAATACGAATACCATCATGAAAATATCGACATTTTGATGAAGGTAGAAACCCATAACCACCCAACGGCAATTTCACCTTTCCCAGGTGCTGCAACAGGCTCTGGTGGTGAAATTCGTGATGAAGGTGCCACAGGTCGTGGTTCAAAACCTAAAGCGGGTTTGGTTGGTTTCACCGTATCTAATTTACGTATACCGGGCGCTGAGCAGCCTTGGGAATTCGAATACGGCAAGCCACAGCGCATTGTTAGTGCCCTTGATATTATGCTTGAAGGCCCTCTAGGTGGCGCTGCGTTTAACAATGAATTTGGTCGTCCTGCGCTATTAGGTTATTTCCGTACGTTTGAGCAAGAAGTTAATAGTTTTAACGGCGTCGAAGTTCGTGGCTACCATAAGCCTATTATGCTGGCTGGTGGCTTAGGTAACATTCGTCGTGAACATATTGAAAAAGGTGAAATCACCGTTGGCGCTAAGCTAATTGTGCTTGGCGGCCCTGCGATGAATATTGGTCTTGGCGGCGGGGCAGCGTCGTCAATGGCGTCTGGCCAATCGAACGAAGATTTAGACTTTGCCTCTGTACAGCGAGACAACCCAGAAATGGAGCGTCGCTGTCAGGAAGTGATTGATGCATGCTGGCAGCTAGGGGACAACAATCCTATCCAGTTTATCCACGATGTGGGCGCGGGTGGCCTTTCAAACGCACTGCCTGAACTGGTTAATGATGGTGGCCGTGGCGGTAACTTTGAACTTAGAAAAGTATTGTCTGATGAGCCTGGAATGACGCCACTAGAATTGTGGTGTAACGAATCGCAAGAGCGCTATGTACTCTCTGTAGCACCAGAAAACCTGCCAGTTTTTGAAGCGATTTGTGCCCGCGAGCGCGCGCCATTTGCTGTGGTTGGTGAAGCCACGGCAGAGCAACACCTAAACCTTAACGATAGCCAGTTTGATAACAAACCCATCGATATGCCGCTGGACGTACTTTTAGGCAAGCCGCCTAAAATGCACCGTGACGTAAGTTCGTCCGAGGTAAGCTCGCCAGCACTAGACGACACAGGCATTACCTTAAGTGAAGCTGCAAACCGCATTTTATCTTTGCCAACTGTCGCTGAAAAAACTTTCCTTATTACCATTGGCGATCGCTCGGTTACCGGCCTTGTAAGTCGCGACCAAATGGTGGGCCCATGGCAGGTCCCAGTGGCAGACGTGGCGGTCACCGCAACAGCATTTGACACCTACCACGGTGAAGCGATGTCGATGGGCGAGCGTACGCCTGTTGCACTTTTGTCACACGGCGCGTCAGCACGTCTTGCTGTGGGTGAAGCGTTAACCAACATTGCCGCAGCAAACATCGGCGATATTAAGCGCATTAAACTGTCCGCAAACTGGATGGCAGCAGCTGGACACCCTGGGGAAGATGCAGGTCTTTATGAAGCTGTAAAAGCAGTGGGTGAGGAACTTTGCCCAGAGTTAGGCCTAACCATTCCAGTGGGTAAAGACTCAATGTCGATGAAAACGGCATGGAATGAAAACGGAGAAGACAAAGCGGTGACTTCTCCGCTGTCACTGGTTATTTCAGCGTTTGGCGCCGTAAAAGATATTCGCAAAACGGTGACGCCTCAGCTTAGAACAGACAAAGGCGCAAGCCGCTTGTTGCTACTAGATTTGGGTGAAGGTAAAAATCGCTTGGGCGCGAGCTGTTTGGCGCAAGTTTATACCCAGCTTGGCGATAGCCCAGCCGATGTGGTGTCCGCTAGCCGCCTTAAAGCCTTCTTTGACGCAATGCAGGCGCTTATCGAAAAAGGCTTGGTATGTGCGTACCACGACCGTTCAGATGGTGGCCTGTTTACCACTGTTGCTGAAATGGCCTTTGCGGGTAAAACAGGCGTAAGCGTTAACCTTGATAGCCTTAAAGGTAACGACATTGCTGTATTGTTCAATGAAGAACTGGGTGGCGTTATTCAAGTGCTTGAAAGCGACCAGGAAGCAGTTAACGCAGTATTGACGGAATTCGGTTTAACTGAATTGACTCACGATATCGGTACGCTTAATAGCACAGATATGATTGAGTTTAGTCGCGATGGCGTTGCTGTACTTTCAGATAGCCGCGTATCAATGCGTACAACGTGGGCGCAAACTACGTTTGAAATGCAAAAGCTTCGTGATAACCCAGAGTGTGCTGAACAAGAACACGCTGCGAAGCAAGATGCTGCCGACCCTGGTTTGCATGCAGCGCTATCTTACGATGTTAACGAAGACGTTGCCGCGCCCTATATCGCCAAAGGCGTTAAGCCCAAAGTGGCTATTTTAAGAGAGCAGGGCGTTAACTCGCATCTTGAAATGGCGGCTGCATTTACCCGTGCAGGCTTTGATGCTATTGATGTACACATGAGTGACGTGTTGGCAGGTCGCATTACCCTTGAACAGTTTGCGGGTCTTGCTGCTTGTGGTGGTTTCTCTTACGGTGATGTTCTGGGAGCAGGTGAAGGCTGGGCTAAGTCTATACTGTTTAACAGCATGGCTCGGGATCAGTTTGAAGGCTTCTTCAACCGTAACGATACTTTCAGTTTAGGTGTGTGTAATGGCTGTCAGATGCTCTCGAACCTTAAATTATTGATCCCTGGCACTGAGCATTGGCCGCACTTTGTCACTAACCAGTCGGCGCGATTTGAAGCCCGCGTTGCAATGGTTGAAGTGATGGAATCTAAGTCTGTGCTGCTTGATGGCATGGCAGGTTCGCGTATGCCTATTGCTGTGTCGCACGGTGAAGGTCAGGCTGAGTTCGCTAACGACAACGCGTTATCACTGGTGGGCGCGCAGGTGGCGATGCGTTACGTAGACAACTACGGCAAGCCAACCATGCAATACCCGGCTAACCCGAATGGTTCACCACAAGGTATTACTGGTTTAACGTCTGTAGATGGGCGCAGCACTATTATGATGCCGCACCCTGAACGTGTATTTAGAGCCGTTGCAAACTCTTGGCGTCCAGATGAATGGCAAGAGGACGGTGCGTGGATGCGAATCTTTAGAAACGCCCGTAAATTTGTTGGCTAGTTAACTGTGTGATTTTTAATAAACAGGGGGAAACCCCCTGTTTATTTTCTATAAAAATACTGTTTAATAAATGCGCATACCATAAATAGGCGTCAAACCTTTGTTAAAGTGTCAAAAATCTGGTTTTTGCTCTTGTCATCAAGTTGTCACTGATCTATTGTAGTGCACGCAGGGAATGCAATTAGGTTACAGGAGTTGAGTTAGGGTTGTACCGGTATTCTGCATTTGCGAGCTGGTTTAAATAATAAGAGACGACCAATGAATCGTTCCTCAAAAGGGTTTGGCTTAACCGGAGTGGCTGTAGCTGTAGTGCTGATGTTCGTAACTGCTGTTTTTAGCACATCTGCGAAGTCTGCCGAAGCTCCAACAACGCTAAGTGTGCTGTCTTCAGTTAAGTAGTCTGAAAGAAAAATTCTAACGCCCGTATCAAGTTGCTTGATACGGGCGTTAATCATTATGGGCTATTAAAAAGTTTTCCGTGTGTTGCTGCTTGTGAAAAAAGCCTAAAACAAAGCGGACAAATCCATTGTCGAAGCCTAAAAAACTTGTCCGTTATTTTATCCCTTTTTATTCTTTTCTCTATTGATCAATTTTTGCTGAGGATGCTTTTTCAGCAACACATAGGTTGCGCCAAACCCGCCGTGCATGGGTTGCGCCGTATGATATGCGATCACCTCATCAAGTTCTTTTAGCCAATGATTAACATAGCTCTTCTTTAATGCCGGAAAGGGTTTACTGTTTTCCCCCGTTCCATGCTTAATGAGTAGGGCACGAACCCCTTGCTCGTGACTTGATTTAATAGTGCTATAAATCAGGTCGCGGCTTTGCTCTAGCGTCTTTCCTGATAGCGTAATATTGGTCTCTAAAGGGTATTTCCCAAGACGAAGTTTTTTAAATACGCCGTCTTGAATGCCGGGCTGCTGGAAATGTATAAAATCATCAGGTGGTACAGGCTTAACGCCTTCCATGCTTAAAGGGTTAGCAAGTTTGTCGCGAACACTTAGCTGCCTTGCTGCACGTTTTTGTTTTTCGGCGAGCGCCTTTTCAGGGTCGTGTAATAAAGCCTTATCATCTGATGCAATTGGTTTTACATCTTGCATTTCTGCAAAAAACGAATCGATATCGTCGCTTTCAAATTGGCCCATTTGCCCCTCACTCTCGTTATTGCTTGGCTATTCATACGTCCTTAAAGAACTGTCGATCTACATTGTTAAATAGCGCTTTAGAAAAAATAAAGAACTGACCGACAACGGTATAAATGTGGGGATAAATTTTTAAAAATCACCTTTTAAAAAATAGCACCAGGTTCAGAGAGGGCATTGATAGCTTCCCATTCTTCTTCAGTAAAGGGCGTGTCTTCGCAAGCCTCAGCTTCGCTATTGTCACCATTGGGTGAGGGAAAATCAAAAGTCATCATGTTCTCCTGTTTAAAAGAGTATTGCTTACACAGATTGAAATTCAAGCGAAACACACGAAAATATTTGTAAAAAAAGAAGGGTGTTCAGGCACTTTGACTTGTGATTCAGCGGATTTAGCAAAGATGGCGTCCCCAGCTGGAATCGAACCAACATCTAAGCCTTAGGAGGGCCTTGTTTTATCCATTAAACTATGGGGACTGATAACTGAACATCTTATTATACGGAGTTGAAAGAAATACGAAACCCTTATATTTATCAAAGAGGTGAGGAGCTTTATGGTGCGTAACAAAGTCTACAAAACAAAAAGTCTGTATACTGTATTAAATTAACTTATGCTGAAACTGAGAATATTTTCAAAAATGTTAGAAGGGCAAAAAGAAAGACCCTGAAATTTATGTCAGGGTCTTATGTATATATTATCGATTTTGAGAAGAAACTACCTTATCAGATATCTAAAGGTGGAAGCTTATCCATCGCAGTTTTGAGTACTTCAGACTCAGTGGGAGAAGGTGCATTAATATCCCCACTGCCTTCTTTTGATATATCAGCTATTTGGTTATTTGAACCAGAAAGTAGCGTCTCGTCGCTGTCTAATTCAGATGAATCAGACTCAGCTGATGGAAGAATCAAATCTTCATACGGAAGATCAAAATCGATGACATTAGCAGTTAGCTCCGTCACAGGTTCTGTTGTTGAAATTACGTCTTCTTGTGGAAGGGTAATGGTATCTTCCGGTAATTTATCTAACGTAACAGTTTCAATCGCCGTGTTGTCTTGCTCCCTACTATCAGATGTAAGGAGGGGCGTGCTTTCATCGGGCGCTGTTGTTGAAATTACGTCTTCTTGTGGGAGGGTAATGGTATCTTCCGGTAATTTACCTAACGTAACAGTTTCAATCGCCGTGTTGTCTTGCTCCCTACTATCAGATGTAAGAGGGCTCGTGCTTTCATCGGGCGCTGTTGTCGAAATTACGTCTTCTTGTGGAAGGGTAATGGTATCTTCCGGTAATTTACCTAACGTAACAGTT
>NZ_PVNO01000030.1:0-14127 GCF_002993325.1 Alteromonas gracilis | reverse complement strand
TCTTGTGGAAGGGTAATGGTATCTTCCGGTAATTTACCTAACGTAACAGTTTCAATACCCGTGTTGTCTTGCTCCCTACTATTAGATGTAAGGAGGGGCGTGCTTTCATCGGGTGCTGTTGTTGAAATTACGTCTTCTTGTGGAAGGGTAATGGTATCTTCCGGTAATTTACCTAACATAACAGTTTCAATCGCCGTGTTGTCTTGCTCCCTACTATCAGATGTAAGAGGGGACGAGCTTTCATTTTCCACAAGCCACGTCGTAGAGGAGAAAGCTGTTGTTTGAATCATCTGCCCGGTTAAATAAACCACTTCAGGTGCTGTAGGTTCATCAGTAACAACGGTGCCACTGCTGTCTGACGCACTTACAGGCTCAGATGAAGTGATTGTTACCACTTCCGGTACGCCTTCACCGGATGCCGTCACAAACACGTTAAACTCAGCCTGCTCGACAGTCCCGTCTGGATATTCGATACGGTAAGTAAAGGTATCAGTTAAGGTGCCACCAAATACCGCTTGCGTGTTGTCCGGGGTATAAGTGTATGCGCCAGTTTCATCAATTTGCAGCGTACCGTAATCACCTACTAACGTAGTGCCGCCAGTCGCGTCTTGGAAGTTTGTTCCATCGGTAGATACGGTTACGTCGTATATTGGGCCAAACAGAACATCGTTTTCGAACAGATTGCCTGTAGCAGTTTGTACGCCGCTAACTTCAAACTGATCAAGGTAATTGATGGTCGAGGATAGGTCTACACTAATACTACCGGCTATGCCAACGCCAGTCGTACCGCTCATCGACAGGCGGTACAAACCTTCAGTTAATCCGTCGACAGTGAGGACGGTATCGCCATCAATGCCTAATAAGCTAACTAGCTCGCCGTTAGGGAACACTCTGTACGCTTCCCATGCACCGTTTTCAAACTTCTCTACGGTAACAGTAAGGCTTGAAACCAGTGACAGCAAACTGCCATTATCAACGTTTAACGTAATATCTTGAGTTGTATTTGTAGCGACGGCAAATGTACTGCTGGTATCGCTAAAGCTGCCACCAAAAATACTTGCTAAATAAGTGTGAGATAGTGCCCCAGGTTCATCAAGACCAGCGTCTGTAACAAAATCATAGGTCAATTCAGCACGGGCCGAGTCTGCAGATACCCCTTGCCCTGATAAATTGAAATTTAAGTTTGCAGTAGAGGTATTCCTGCCATCTGAAATGGTGTAGCTGAAGCTATCTGTATTGCCTAAGCCGTCGCGCACGCCGTTGGCTACATAGGTGTAGCTACCGTCTTCAAAGATGGTGAGGTCGCCATAGTCACCTTCGATAGTAATGCCCGATAGCCCAGTGCCCAATACGGTCACCGACTCGCCGTTTGTATGGGTAACTTGCGTCACTACACCGCCCTCGGCAATGCTGTCCGTTACGTCGCCAGTATTAGCGGCATCAATAACATTCCCCGATGTTGTCGTGCTACCTTCAAACGCATATTCAGTGAGTGTTGAAGTTATATCGGTAGACTGAAGTAAGGTAAGCGTATTACTTAGCAGTGCCGCTGCGACAGCATCTAACACGGTATCTACCAGTGCGCCTAATCCTAATAAGTTAAGCCCTGTAGTAATGGTACTCACTAAATCACCGGCGCCAATAGTATCTGCGGTGCTTAAGGCTGGCTCAAGTACAAGGTTTCGCACAACTGTACCCAAACCAAGCCCGTTTAATATACTCGCGTTAGTGCCATTTAGTGTGTCCTCAACAGCAGTTAGGACTACTTCTTGGTTTTCTTCACCAAGCACTACGCCACCATCACCTAACTCTGTTAGCGTAATCGAGCCGTCGCTATTTTGATCGAATAGTGTCTCAAGGGCACTTTCATCATTGCGTACAACCACGGTGTAATCACCGGCAGGTAGCCCAGAGAATTTTGCAACCAGCGTATCGTCACCGGTTACTCCGATTAGGTTTACGCCAGCCACATCACCTATTAACGGGTTATCTGGCGTCATAGCGGTGGCAACCACATTGCCATCTGAATCAACAATATCGATACGATACGAATCGGCAACAGCCACCAGCGCGGTTTGACTGACCTCTACAACCACTTCGCCAAAGAAACCAGCATCAACGGTAAGCGTTGTGCTAGCCTCTGGCGAGCCTGCTGCTGGTGAGCCTTCGGCTAAGCCCAGCACTTGGAAGTCACTGTCGCTAACTGGTGCATTCACAATGGCCGTTTGTGCACCAAGCTCCATGTCATTGTTATCGGTTTGGGCTACTACCGGCGGGAAATCGCTGCCAGATATGGTGATGGTAAGTGCCGCAATATCAGAGGTTTCACCGTCAGATAACGTGTAGTTAAACACTTCATCTTGCCCAATAGCACTGCGGTCACCATCAGCGGTATAGGTGTAAGTACCATCTGCAGCAATTTCCAGTACGCCATAGTTACCTTGGATAGTGACTGTGCCTGTAGCAGGAACAGCAACACTATCACCAGCAGCATTAGTAACCAGCGTTACTTGGGCGCCGTCTAAAATGGTGTCAGCACCCACGCCACTCAAGTCACCGTCAATTAAATTGCCTTGGGCTACTAAATCACCCGTATAGGTGTATTCGGTTAATGTGGTGGTGATATCTGTGTCTTGTAGCAAGGTTAGGGTATTGCTCAGAAGAGTATCCGCAATTACCGTTAGTATGTCATCCAGCAAACCAGTTAAGCCTAAATCGCCAAGCGGGCCCGTCAAAGCACCAGCGAGATCGCCCGCACCTATTGAAGTTGTAGTATCCAGTAGCGTTTCTAATACGCCCCTTACTTGTGTACCGACAGTCCCAGGGAGAATCCCTAAAATACCGCCATTCAAGGAGGTTTCGACCGTATCTAAAACTGAAGATTGGTTATCTGGACCTAGGACGACACCTGCTGTTCCTAGCTCATTCAGATTAACATCGCCATTACCATCGCTGTCCAACAAGTCTTCTAATGTGTTTTCATCGTTTCGAACAACCACACTATAAGTGCCTGCATCTAGGCCTGATAACGAGAAGGAGATGGTTTCATCGCCCGTAACATTGAAAATTTCTAGGCCACCGACGTCAGCCAGTTGTGAGTTTGCACTAACTCCTTGGTAAACAAGCTGCCCATTCTCATCATATACCTCTACTATGTAGGCGTCGGCAACCGCAACAAGCGCAATCTGTTCCACTTCTATTAGCACTTCACCCACATTGTTAGGCGAAACCGTAAAGGAGGCGCTTGCATCTACGCCACCTGTAGACTCTGCTAAGCCAATTACCTGCACGTCGCTGGTAGTTTCTGGAGGATTTACAGTAACCACGGGTTCGCCCATATCAACGGTGTTACCGTCGTTTATCGCATCGAGAGCCTGTACGACAACATTTTGACTTGTTGTGCTTGCCGAGTTACCTGCTTCGTCGGTGACTGTTGCAACCACCGTGTAGGTACCCGCTGGTAGCGATGTGTCTGTTAAATCAAGGCTCCAATTACCGCTGCCATCAATGGTAAGTTCAGGGTCAGTGCCAAAGGTATAGGATGTGCCATCAACGGTAACGGTTAGGGTAGTATTGTCACCAAGGTCAACCGTTCCATTAAAGACTAGCGTGCTATCGCTAGTAATAAAGTCTCCAGCCACCCCAGAGTCGTTTGAGATACTGTCGAACGTTACTGTCTGACCGTTATTGTTTTCATCAATACTGGTATCGATAACAACTGCACCTGTGTCAGTTGCAACATTGCCTACCGCATCTGTGGCGGTTACCGTTGCCGTGTAATTGCCTTCCGCAAGCAGGGCGACGATATTATCAGCCAGCGTCCAGGTTCCGTCACCATTGTTGGTAGCGGTGTAATCATTGCCGTCAATGGTCACCACTACTACTGCATTGGGGTCGTTAACCGTACCGGTAAGTTCTGGCGTGGTGTCGTTAGTAGTTAAATCGTTTATTGCAACGGTAGGTGCTGTGGTATCAATTACCACTGTACCTGTACTGGTCACCGTATTGCCTGCGGCGTCTGTTGCACTTACCGATGTAGGGTAGCTGCCTTCAGCTAGCGTAGCGACTACGTTATCGGCTAACGTCCATGTGCCGTCTCCGTTATTAGTAGCGGTATAGTCTTTGCCGTCAATGGTCACCACTACAACTGCATTTGGGTCGTTTACCGTACCGGTAAGTTCTGGCGTGGTGTCGTTGGTGGTTAGATCGTTTATTGCAACGGTAGGTGCGGTAGTATCAATTACCACTGTACCCGTATTGGTGGCAGTGTTGCCTGCGGCGTCTGTTGCAGTAACAGATGTTGGGTAACTGCCTTCAGCGAGCGTGGCGACTACGTTATCAGCCAGCGTCCACGTACCGTCGCCATTATTTGTAGCGGTGTAATCATTCCCGTCAATGGTCACCACCACAACCGCATTGGGATCGTTTACCGTACCGGTAAGCTCTGGCGTGGTGTCATTGGTAGTGAGATCGTTTATTGCAACCGTAGGCGCTGTGGTATCAATTACTACAGTACCTGTGTTGGTGACAGTATTCCCCGCGGCGTCTGTCGCGCTTACCGATGTTGGGTAACTGCCTTCTGCAAGTGTGGCGACCACATTATCAGCTAACGTCCATGTACCGTCGCCATTATTTGTAGCGGTGTAATCATTCCCGTCAATGGTCACCACCACAACCGCATTCGGATCGTTCACCGTACCAGTTAACTCTGGTGTGGTATCGTTGGTGGTTAGATCGTTTATTGCAACTGTGGGCGCAGTAGTATCAATCACTACCGTACCTGTGTTGGTGACAGTATTCCCCGCAGGGTCTGTTGCGCTTACCGAAATAGGGTAGCTGCCTTCAGCGAGCGTGGCGACTACGTTATCAGCCACTGTCCATGTGCCATCACCATTGTTGGTAGCGGTATAGTCGTTGCCGTCAATGGTCACCACTACAACTGCATTTGGGTCGTTTACCGTACCAGTTAATTCTGGCGTGGTGTCGTTGGTGGTTAGATCGTTTATTGCAACTGTGGGCGCAGTAGTATCAATCACTACCGTTCCTGAATTTGAACCCACATTGCCATCGGCATCAGTGGCAGTAACGGTAGTGGTATAGCTACCATCTGCAAGTGCAGCCACTGCATCGTCCGCCAGCGTCCAGCTTCCATCACCATTATTAGTTGCGGTGTAGTCTACACCATCAATGGTCACTATTATGATAGCGCTTGGGTCGTCAACCGTTCCGGTTAGCTCTGGTGTAGCGTCATTAGTGGTTAAGTCATTGATTGCAACGACTGGCGCAACAGCATCTACTGTATCTGACGTTGGTGCACTGACATTGCCAGCTTCATCAACCGCTGTTGCCGTAACGACCACGCCATCGGCTAGCGGTGTAGTGGGTGTGACTGACCAGTTACCATCGCCATCAGCAATAACCGTGAAATCAGGTGTGCCATCACCGTCAACGTCTACGTTTACGACAGCGCCTGCTTCGGCTGTGCCGGTAATTTCGGTACCGTTGCCTGCATCAACAGTAGGCGCAGCTGGCGCAGTAGTATCGATAACTCCGCCATTTTCGTTTGCGGTTGCCGTATTACCCGCGCCATCTGTTGCACTTGCGGTGACTGAATAACTACCTTCAGATAAGGCTGCTGGCACATCGACAGAGAAGGTCCCATTGGCTTGAACAATGGCGTCAAAGGTTTGCGTATTACCAGCGTTATCAGTAACGCTGATAGATACGGTGCTGCCTGGCGCAATATCTGTAGTACCGGATATGGTCGGTGTTGTGTCGTTTCCTGTGCCAAGCGGATCCAAGGTTAGGTTTGGCACGGCTGTATTGATATTTCCGCTGGTAGTATCAGACGCCGTGTTTCCAGCGGCATCAGTGGCGGTAGCAGTAACATTGAAGTTTCCGTCTGCCATTGCATTGGGCACGTCGGCGCTGAAATTACCAACGCTATCGACAATAGCCGTAAATGTCTGTTCTGCTCCCGCGCTGTCGGTGACGGTTATGGTCACTGAACTACCTGGGCTTAAATCGGTGCTACCGGTGATCGCTGGCGTAGTATCGTTACCTGTGCCTTGTGCATCTAAGTTGATCGTCGGCGCGGTAGTGTCTATGCTTCCAGCATCACTCGCTGTTGCTGTATTACCTGCCTCATCACTGATGGTAGCGCTTACCGTAAAGTCGCCTTCAGCTAAATCCGTACCTGGGGAGATAGAGAAAGAACCATCGACCTGTACCACTGCACTTAAGGTCTGGGTCGCACCAGCGCTATCCGTTACCAAAATAGTGACTACAGAGCCCGCAGGTTCATCAGTTGTACCGGTAATGAGTGGCGTCGCGTCGTTAGTGGTATCGGCAACATCTATAGTAAGTGTAGGTACTAGAGTATCAACTACGCCTGCCTCGTTATCGGTTGTACTGTTGCCTGCTTCATCGGTGGCGGTTGCTGAAACAGTGAAGTTTCCTTCAGCCATCGCCGCTGGTACGTCGGCAGAGAATACGCCGCCCGCGCCAACCAATGCAGAGAACACCTGGGTATTACCCGCACTATCAACAACCGTTATTTGCACTGTAGAACCTTGCGGTAAATCTACAGTGCCGTTTATGGTTGGGGTTGAGTCGCTAACTGTACCTGGCTCGTCCAGCGTAAGAACAGGTGAAATTGTGTCGATTACGCCAGTTTCAGCGTCGGACGCTGTATTGCCAGCTTCATCAACGACGGTAGCCTGAACTGTGTAGTTACCCTCAGCCAAGGTGGCGGGTACGTCTACGCTGAAGGAGCCATCACCTTGTACGGTTGCTGTTAAGGTTTGTATATTACCAGCGTTATCGGTGATGGTAATTGAAACCGTGCTTCCAGCTGGCTGGTCTGTCGTGCCGCTAATGGTTGGTGTTGCATCATTGCCAACACCCGGATCTGCCACATCAATAGCCGGTGATGTGGTATCTACCACACCGCCAGTTTCAGAGTCAGAGCCTGTATTTCCGGCTCCGTCAGTCACCTCTGCGACAACAGTGTAGCTACCTTCGGCCAGGTCTGACGGTACGCTTGCGCTGAAGGTGCCATCTCCTTGTACTGTTGTAGTAAAAGTTTGAACTGCTCCAACACTATCTGTCACTGTTAAAGTGACGGTAGCACCAACTGGCGCGTTAGTTGTACCTGAAATAAGAGGCGTAGCGTCGTTTGTCTGGCCAAGGGCATCTAGGGTAATGTCCGGGGCGCTTGCATTAATATTACCGCTATCTGACACTGTCGTGCTATTGCCCGCAGCATCGCTCGCACTGGCTGTTACATCGTAATCGCCATCAACAAGCGCGCTGGGTACTTCAACTGAGAAAGTGCCATCCGCGTTTACCGTAGCGGTAAGGTTCTGTACATTACCGCCTGCATCGGTGACAACCAGTGTAATTGTTGCTCCCTCTGGCAAGTCGGTAGTACCGCTCAAAATTGGCGTTGCGTCATTGCCGCTGGCCACTGGATCTAAGTTGATAACAGGTGGAGTGGTGTCAATTGTACCGTTGTTATCAACCGCTGTATTTTGATTACCCGCATCATCAGTCGCCGTCACTTCTACTGTGTAATCGCCTTCTGCAAGGTCAACCGGCACATCAGCGCTAAAGCTACCGTTCCCTTGAACTATGGCAGTGAAAGTTTGCGTATTGCCCAGGCTGTCAGTCACGTTAATGCTTACAGTGTTGCCCGCAGCTAAGTCGGTGGTTCCCGATATAGTCGGTGTAGCGTCGTTGGTTAGACCTTGTGCGTCTAACGTTACGGTGGGGGCTGCTGTATCTATGACACCGTTGTTATCTATTGCCGTTGCTGAATTACCCGCATCGTCAGTCGCAGTGACGGTCACGCTGAAACTGCCTTCAGCTAAATCGGCAGGAACATCAGCACTGTAAGTGCCATCGTTTTGAACGATTGCAGTGAATGTTTGGGTATTTCCAGCGTTGTCTGTCACGCTTATGCTAACTGTGTCCCCAGCATTGAGGTCTGTGGTGCCAGAGATAGACGGCGTTGCATCATTGCCAAGCCCTTGTGTATCGATGGTTATCGATGGGGCTGTGGTATCGATATTACCGCCATTTTCGGTTACCGATGCACTGTTGCCAGCGCCGTCTGTGGCGGTGGCAGTAACAGAATAGTCACCTTCAGGTAAGCTTGCAGGAACATCAGCCGTAAAGCTTCCATCACCTTGCACTATGGCACTGAATGTCTGTGTGTTTCCAGCACTGTCAGTCACAGTTAGCGTTACAGTGCTACCTGGCGCTAAGTCGGTGTTACCTGAAATAGTCGGCGTTGTGTCGTTGCCCGACCCAAGAGGATCAAGGGATAGGGTAGGCGCGGCAGAGTTTATGTCGCCGCTCACTGTATCTGTAGCAGTATTGCCTGCAGCATCAGTGGCCGTTGCAGTAACGTCGAAGTTTCCGTCAGCCATAGGATTAGGCACATCTGCACTGAAGTCGCCGTTAGCATCAACAGTTGCAGTAAACGTCTGCACAGTGCCAACGCTGTCAGTTACTGTGATAGTTACTGTGCTTCCCGCGGCCAGGTCGGTATTTCCGCTAATGGTAGGCGTGTTATCGTTACCTGTACCAAGCGGCTCCAAAGTGATAACAGGTGCTGTGGTATCTACGCTGCCACCCGTTTCAGAATCAGAACCTTGGTTACCTGCCGCGTCTTGAGCGGTTGCGGTAACCGTATAGTCACCTTCAGCTAGTGGTGAAGGTACGTTGGCTGAAAAACTGCCGTTGGTTTGTACCGTAGCGGCAAAGGTTTGCGTGTTACCCGCACTGTCGACCACCGTTAGTGTGACAATGGCGCCTGCTGGAAGGTTTGTGGTGCCAGAAATAATTGGCGTAAGGTTATTCTCTGGTGTTAATTCGTCAAGATTTAGCTCAGGTGGCGTGATATCGATAACGCCTGAATTATCGAGAACCGACGTGCTGTTGCCTGCTTCATCAGTGGCGGTAGCTTCAACACTGTACGAGCCTTCAGCAAGGGCACTGGGCACATCAACCGTAAAGTTTCCTGCAGCATCAACTGTTGCTGTAACCGTTTGAATGTTGCCTGCACTATCTGTGATAACCAAGGAGACCACGCTACCTTCGGCTAGATCTGTACTTCCCGAAATGGTTGGCGTTGCGTCATTGCCTAATCCTTGAGGGTCTAAGGTTAGGGTAGGCGCTGTGGTGTCTATGGTGCCTGTTGCATTGGCTGACGCACTGTTGCCAGCATCGTCGGTGGCCGTTGCGGTAACCGTATAGTCACCTTCGGCCAATGCAGCTGGCACATCTACAGTAAAGTTGCCGTTCGCATCAACCGTTGCGGTAACAGTTTGGGTATTGCCAGCGTTATCGGTGATCGACAGCGTTACGCTCTCACCTGCTGCTAAGTCCGTAGTGCCTGAAATGGTAGGCGTAGTATCGTTATTTGAATCCAGCGCATCTAGCGAAATAACGGGGGGGACGGTATCGACGATACCGTTATTGTCGGTGACAGATGCACTATTTCCGTTGCTGTCTGTAGCGGTAGCCGTTACTGAGTAATCACCTTCGGCAAGAGGCGCGGGGACATCAGCACTAAAGTTACCGCTTGCATCAACAAGTGCAGTAAAGGTTTGGGTGTTGCCTGCACTGTCAGTGACGGAAAGTGTCACGGTTGAACCCGCGGGTAGGTCAGTCGTACCTGAAATGGTTGGTGTAGTATCGCTAACCGTCACTTGCGCATCTAGTGTCAACGCAGGGGCACTGGTATCTAACGTACCGGTATCAGAGGTGGTGGTTGTATTACCTGCATCGTCTGAGGCACTTGCTGTTACCGTGTAGCTGCCGTCTGGTATAGCGTTTGGAACATCTGCGCTGAAGTCACCATTCGCGTCCACAATGGCGTCAAAGGTTTGTGTATTGCCCGCGCTATCTGTGACGGTTAACGTGACTGTGCTTCCCGGCGCTAAATCAGTGCTGCCCGATATGTTAGGCGTTTCATCGTTGCCTGTGCCTTGCGGATTTAGCGTAAGTACAGGGGCGGTGGTGTCAATATTGCCACCGTCTTCAGTTGCGGTAGTTGAATTACCTGCATCATCTGTTGCAGTCACTTCGACGCTGTAGTCTCCTTCAGGCAATGGTGACAATACCTCTGTTGCAAAGTTGCCGTCTGCGTCAACCAATGCGTTAATGGTTTGCGTGTCACCATTGCTGTCAGTCACAGTGATCACAACGACAGCGCCTTCAGGTAAATCTGTATTACCTGAAATAACCGGCGTAGTATCATTACCTGAATCTAACGGGTTAACGGTAACAATAGGCGCTTGTGTATCAATACTTCCATTTGTTTCGTTTGCCGTTGCGGTGTTGCCTTGTGCATCGCTTACTGTTGCCGTAACGGTAAAGTCTCCTTCAGCCAGGGCGCTAGGCACATCGGCACTAAATGTGCCGTCTGCTTGCACGGCTGCTTGGAAACTTTGCGAGTTACCGTTGGCATCTACCACAGTAATGGTAACTAGTGTGCCAGGTGCCACGTCGGAAGTACCTGTGATAGTTGGGGTAACATCGCTGGTAGCGCCTTGTGTATCAAGGGTTAACAGCGGCGCTTCGCTATCTACATTACCTTTTGTATTGGTATTCGCGGTATTGCCTGCACTATCGGTTGCACTGGCAGTCACAGTAAAGTCGCCGTCAGCTAGTGCGTTCGGCACATCTACGCTGAAGTTTCCATTTACATCCACCAAGGCACTGATAGTTTGCGTGTTTCCAGCGCTATCTGTTACGACAAGTGTAACCGTGCTTCCTTCAGGAAGGTCAGTGGTGCCTGAAAGCGTAGGTGTGGTGTCACCCGTGCTGCCAGGGTTTTCTAGGGTAAGCGTAGGCGAGGTGGTATCTACAACGCCGCCATTGTCGGTTACTGTTGTCGTATTGCCATCGCCGTCAGTTGCTGTAGCCGTTACGCTATATTCACCTTCCGCTAATGGATTGGGCACATCGACACTGAAATTACCAGAACCGTCTACCGTTGCCGTAAATGTTTGCGTATTGCCAAGCGCATCGGTAACAGACAGTGTAACAGTGCTGCCTGCGGGTAAATCGGTAGTACCTGAGATAGTAGGCGTGGTGTCGTTGTCATCACCCAGTGGGTCAAGGGTTAAGCTTGGCGCATTGCTGTCCACGGTGCCAGTTTGTGACGTTGAAGCACTATTTCCCGCAGCATCGGTAGCTGTTGCTTCGACATTGTAGTCGCCGTCAGCGAGTTCAGCAGGAACGTCAGCGCTAAATTCGCCGTTCGCGTCTACTGTGGCAGTAAAGGTTTGGCTGGTTCCAGCACTATCGGTAACGGTAAGTGTAACCGTGCTGCCTGCTTCCAAGTTCGTAGAACCGCTAATTGAAGGTGTCGTGTCGTTACCTGTGCCAAGTGGCTCTAGTGAAATGGTGGGGGCTTGCGTATCAATGTTGCCGCCATTTTCAGTAACAGTCGTTGTATTGCCTGCCTCGTCTGTTGCACTGGCCTCTACGGTATATTCACCCTCAGTAAGCGGCGTTTGTACGTCTACGCTAAAATCACCGTTCTCATCAACGATGGCATCGATAGTTTGTGTGTTGCCCGCGCTGTCGGTCACCACAATAGTTACTGTTGAACCTAGTGGTAAATCGGTAGAGCCAGAAATTGTTGGCGTGGTGTCGCTGCCGTCAGTTTGTGGGTCTAGAGAAAGCGCTGGTGCGGTAGTGTCTATGTTGCCACTGTTGTCGACAGCGGTAGTTGTATTACCCGCTGCATCAGTTGCTTCGACAGAAAACTCATAGTTGCCTTCTGCTAGCGCTTCTTCGACATCGGCGCTGAAATTACCATTTTCATCAACAACGGCGGTAACGGTCTGCGTATTACCCTGACTATCAGTGACAGTAATAACGACCTCGCTACCTGCGGGTAAATCTGTATTACCTGAGATAGTCGGTGTTGTGTCGTTAGTATCCGTTTGCGGGTTGATGTTCACAATCGGTGGGGTGGTATCAAGTACAGTAGTGGCCGTGGCGGTAGAGCTATTGCCATTTTCGTCTGTCACCGTCACTTCAATCTCGTATTCGCCTTCTTCAGAGCCAGGAGGGAATGCAACATTGAAGTTGCCATTCTCATCGGTTGTCCCCGTTATTGTCTGGCTGTTGCCGTCGCTATCGGTGATAACAACCACAACCTCTGAATTAGGGGCGTCTGATGAACCCCCTATGCCTTCACTACCGTTGGTAGGAGAGCCGGTTTCAATAACAACATTAGGGCCTTGGGTATTAATAACTGCATCGATGGAGGTTGAAGCGGTATTGCCCGCCACATCAGACACAGTAGCGGATACCGTGAAGTCGCCGTTTGCGAGTGTTTGCGGCACTTCAGCACTGAAGCTACCGTCTTCTTGAACTGTTGCAGTAAGGGTTTGCGTAGTGCCATCTGAATGTACGATTTCTAGCGTTACTATTGCACCCGGTTCTGCGTCGGTGTCGCCATTTATCACTGGCGTGTCATCATTGGTTGATCCAATAGGATCAAGGCTGATTATCGGCGCCGTGGTGTCAATTTCGCCAGTCACTGTGGTGGTAGAACTGTTGCCTGCTGGTGTTGTTACAGTAACATCTACCGTGTACTCACCTTCGCTAAGTTCCGCTGGCACATCTTCGTTGAACGTGCCGTCAGCGCCCACTATAGTGACGATTGTTTGCTCGTTACCCTGGCTATCTGTAACAACAATGACGACTTCACTGCCAGGAGGGGCATCGGTTTCACCAGACACGTTTGGCGTAGTATCGTTCGTTGGCGCAGGTTGATTTACAGTCGTAGAAGGACTCGTAGAATCGTAATCGCCGCTTGCTGTTGCTTGCGCTGTGTTACCCGCACCATCTGTCACCTCGGCAGTTACGCTGTATGTACCCTCTGCCACCGCATTTGAAACTTCAACGGTAAAGGTACCATCGGCAAGCACATTGGTGGTAAAGGTTTGAGTAACGCCAGCACTATCGGTAACGATAAGAGTTATCGTGCTTCCTGGCACGGCATCCGTTAACCCCGAAAGTGTGGGGGTAGCATCGCCATTTATTCCTGGGTCGTTTAATGAGATGATTGGCGCCGTCACGTCGATAGCACCCTGAGCGTCAGCATTGGCCGTATTGCCTGCTGTATCAGTTACGCTGGCGTTAACGGTAAATTCGCCTTCGGCTAATTCGGCAGCCACATCAACGCTATAGGTGCCGTCAGCCTGAACAATTGCAGTTACAGTTTGCGTGTTGCCCGCGCTATCGGTAATGGTTAACGTAACTGTGCTGCCAGGAGTGGCATCAGTGGTACCTGAAAGGGTAGGCGTGGTGTCGTTGTCAGTGGCTATAGCGTCAATAGTAATTGATGGCGCTGTAGTATCAATTTCCCCTATGGTATCAGCTGTTGCTGAATTGCCTGCCTCATCAGTCACGCTGGCGTTAACGGTAAATTCACCTTCGGCTAATTCAGCAGGTACATCTACACTATAGGTGCCGTCTGCTTGCACAATAGCTGTCACCGTTTGCGTGTTACCTGCGCTATCGGTAATGGTTAATGTAACCGTGCTACCCGGTGTGGCATCAGTGGTACCTGAAAGGGTAGGCGTGGTGTCGTTATCCGAACTTGGCGCATTAATAGTAATGGTTGGGGCGGTAGTATCAATTTCCCCTGTGGTATCAGCGGTTGCAGTATTGCCAGCTTCATCAGTCACGCTGGCGCTAACGGTAAATTCACCTTCGGCTAATTCAGCGGGCACATCAACGCTATAGGTGCCGTCTGCTTGCACAATCGCAGTCACGGTTTGAGTAACGCCCGCACTATCGGTAATGGTTAATGTAACCGTGCTACCCGGCGCGGCATCAGTGGTACCTGAAAGGGTAGGCGTAGTGTCGTTACCAGTCGCTATGGTATCGATAGTGATCGACGGCGCAGTGGTATCAATCACGCCCGTGGTGTCTGTGGTTGCTGTATTACCCGCTTCATCGTTAACGCTTGCGTTAACGGTAAATTCACCTTCGGCTAATTCGGCTGGTGCATCAACGCTATAGGTGCCGTCGGCTTGCACAATCGCAGTCACGGTTTGAGTAACGCCCGCACTATCGGTAATGGTTAATGTAACC
>NZ_PVNO01000029.1 GCF_002993325.1 Alteromonas gracilis | reverse complement strand
GCGTAACCGCCGTTACCGTAGATGTCGTTGCCGTTAATGACTGGGTTTGCGTAGTTGTGAAGACTTATACCGTAATCATCATTATTGATGATGCTATTTCCGCTTATCTCGAACGCCTCGCTACCGTTGTTTTCGTAGTAGCTGATAAACACACCTGCACCATTACCTTCTATTTGGTTACCTACAATAGAAGGCACAATGTAACCACTGATATACAAACCAACACTGCTGTAGTAGTCATCTTGGCCATTATTCGTAATGGTATTGTTGTGCACCGTCGCCCGCGTCGTATTGGATTCGCTATAAAGACGTATGCCTGAACCACTGTTGGCATCGACAACGTTATCACTTACATCAATAGTGTTATGATTACTTAGCGTGAGGCTTATACCGTTGCCACTGTTATCGCTTACCGTATTACCCGTGACCGTCGCCGTATAATCATTCGCGTTATTACCCCACGAATAACTGTAGCCATAAATACCTTCACCTTGGTTGTGACTGATAACGTTATCCGTTATCGCCACGTCACCATCTAAATACTCTAGCTGTATACCACCATTGCCATTGTAAGTAATGGTGTTGCCATGCAACGTAACGTCATCAAGACTGTAAAGATAAATACTTGAACCATTATTCTCAATGGTGTTGTTGTTAATTGCCCACGTTGCGTTGCCGTAGTTAGCCGTTAGTGCATAACCGGCGTTGTCGTGAATATGGTTGTGTGACACCGTCACCGTACTGTCATTGTACGTGTCAAAAATATTGAGTGCTTGGCGGTTGTTCGCCAATTCACTATGGGTAACGCTAAATACGTCATCGTTGTAGATGCTATACGTTTCTATGCCGTAGTCGCTATATTCCATTCGCATATGCGTAGCACTTAACGAACCGCTATTAATACGAATACCGCCCCAGTCACCCATTTCGCCGTTACGGTTGCTGCTGGTCAATATCACCTTTTCATCTTCGCTGCCCGCGACAACCACGTTACCGTCTATCAATAACTCACTGTCATAAGGGTTTTGGCCATCAGATGTGTCGTCACTATTCGCTAAGAACAACACTTCTACGCCTGCCATAATGGTTAACGTGACATCTGATGAAACGGTAATATCGCCCGTAATAAGGTAAGGGCTATTCTCTTTTGTCCACACCGTGTCTTTGATTAACGTTGCGCCTGGCAGCACCGTGGCCGCATACAGCGCCGTGGTACGCACTTGCTCTGCATCACCCCAATCACCTGCTGCATCATTATAAACCGCCGTGATCAAGTCGCCCGTTTGGATATCAAGCAGACCATCGCCTTCTACCGCTGTCGCCGCTTCATTGACCGCAATGCTACCGGTAAATACGCCGCTATCCACATCCGTTTCGGTAAGCGTAACGGTTTCACCTACAATCGTACCCGCGGTAGTTGAGAACGTGAAACTATCACCCGTGTTAAACCCAATTGTGCCTGCGTCTATCTTAAAGCGTACTTCGCTGTTGTCGGTCACATAGGCTTTATCGTTTGCATAGATATCATATTGCCTACTTTGTAAGCCCGACTCACTACCCGTGACGATAAATGAATATGAGTTGACCGCCGTGACGGTCCACGCTTCCGTTAGCGTATCGTAGCCTGTGCCCACAATGCGCAATGTGCCATCACCAACGTTATTCTTCCCAGCAGCTGGCAAAGTATGGCTTGGCTTGTCGCCCGTATTTTCTGTTTCTGAAGTGATAAGAACTTGTATCGTCTCGACGGCAGACAAATTACTATTTAGATCAGAGTCTGATACTTCAACGCGGACAGTATCGCCACTTGAATACGTGAGTACTTTGAGGCCTTCTTCATCGATTAGGCTAATGGATCCAGTCTCTGATGCTGAAGCCAAGAATGGAGACATTAGGCCAAAGGCGAGTGCCGGCAATGACTTCTGATAGAACTTCATCTGTTACATCCTCTGTATTTTTATTTATTCTTTTTGTGTACGATTTCTATTGATTCGACTCTTGTGGAGTTCTTATTACTTTCCAAAGTATTTGGAGTAAAAGTCCATTTAATATGCTGACCTTCCGATAACTTGTTAGGCAATAGACGTTTGTTTATGATCAACATATGTTCTTTTTGCTTTGTATTCACAGCGATATAAATATCATCAGCAACCGTTTGTGTAGATAAAACTACGCCTGAAAGCTGAACATTATTAATTAACTCTACAATATATAAGTCTGGGTAGGTTTTACCATCACTCTGTCTGAGGTATTGAGAAGCTTTTCTTGCGTTTCTCCAATGCACAGTGGCGCCAACTTTTAATGACGAGTTTGCGTTAGCACTTGCTAAATCTAATGAAGTGCCATCTGATAATTCAACATTTAAAAATGTGTATCCTTTACCGAAGGAGACAGAGTTGACTTTGCCTTCATTTGAAGCTTTTACAGCCTCGATAGAATACACGGCATGAGGCGCGGCTAGCATCAAAAAAGAGAATAGAATGAGAAATGAATTATTCAAAAACTTACGAAGATAGACAGTCACTGCCTTGCACTCCCTGCTTTACTGCGGTTCCATACTTTGGAGATGCTCTTAGGCACCTCTATTTTCGTAAATATTATCCTATAAAAGATTAATAGACAATAAAGCAGGTATACACCTGCTTTATTGTAACCGTACAAAAAAATTTATACATTCACATAGCTGACTATCAGTTGATAGTTACCCAGCCTGTAGAGACTACATCTACATAAGCTCTATCATTGATCTCTAAACCGTTCATAAGATAAATATACGACTGACCACTTTGTGTTTGTCGCCAAAAGATATCGTTAATAATTTCTACTATTGTTGTCGATCAAGCCATATAAAGCATACAGAATGCAGTGATGAGTTAAAAAGGGTTTGCTGTTAAATAGGCTTACTGGGTTGGGAATCAACCCAGTAGTGTGTATTTATAATACTGCGCGTTAAAGCCTACTTAGCTACACGCCCATATCGATCAGAGAAACGAACAATATCGTCTTCGCCAAGATATGCGCCAGACTGCACTTCAATAAGCTCTAGCGGGATCTTACCTGGGTTTTCTAGTGCATGAACAGCGCCGATAGGAATATAAACTGACTCGTTTTCTGTAACTAACTGCGTTTCTTCATTAATGGTTACGTTTGCGCTGCCCGATACTACAATCCAATGCTCTGCACGATGATGGTGCATTTGAACAGATAGTTTCTCACCAGGCTTAACCGTAATACGTTTTACTTGGAAACGAGCACCGCTATCTATAGAGTCGTAGCTACCCCATGGGCGGAATACTTCACGGTGGAATTCAAACTCTGGGCGATGCTCTGCTTTAAGTTTATTTACTACCGTTTTAATGCTTTGCGCATCATCCTTGTGGGCTACCATAACGGCATCTTTGGTTTCTACTACGATAACATCTTCTAGCCCGATTACAGAAACCAAACGCTGCTCAGCATTTACGTAACTGTTTTTTGTGTTTTCTAGAATAGTATCGCCTACAGTAGCATTACCGTTTTCGTCTTTTTCAGCAGTTTCCCATAGCGAAGACCAACTGCCCACATCGCTCCAACCTGCATCTAGTGGAACCATGGCAGCGCTATCTGTTTTTTCCATTACCGCGTAATCGATTGAATCGTCTGGGCAGGTCGCAAAAATGTCGTGGTCTACACGGATGAAATCTAGGTCAGGTGTTTCTGTATCGATAGCACGCTTACACACGTCTAGCATTTCAGGGTTATATTTCTGTAGCTCTTCCAAGTAACGGCTTGCTTTGAACATAAACATACCGCTGTTCCAGTAGTAACTCCCAGAATCTACATATTCTTTTGCAGTTTCCAAAGCAGGCTTTTCTACAAACTGCGCAACTTCAAAACCATCGCCCGCTTGCTCGCCCGCTTTGATATATCCATAACCCGTATGCGGCTGGTTAGGAACAATACCGAAAGTAACAAGTTTACCCTGCTCTGCTAGCTTTTCGGCTTTAGCAATAGCAGCGTGAAACGCTTGGTTGTCTTTAATAAGGTGATCTGCAGCTAATACCAGAAGCACTGGATCTTCGCCATTAATGGTGGCGTGTAGTGCCGCTAGTGCTATTGCCGGAGCAGTATTACGACCAACAGGCTCTAGAAGAATACCGCCGTGTTGGATATTTTTTTGGCGAAGCTGTTCTGCAACTAAAAAGCGATGAGCGTCATTACAAATAAAAATTGGATTCTGAGCTGGTGTGCCTTTTAAGCGAGTTATCGTGTCTTGCAGCATTGTGCTGTCTGATGTGAGAGACAGAAACTGCTTTGGAAGTGCTGCACGAGACTTTGGCCATAAGCGACTACCTGAGCCGCCAGCTAATACTACTGGTTTCATTTGTAATATCCTTGATGTGTGGGTGCTTTGCCCACGTCCTAATAGTTATATATTCAGCGGTTAGTATACAAAGGTTTGTATTGCGATTAAATGGCAAAAACTAGGTAGCAATAAAAATAGGGCAACGTTCAGCACTTTCGCCCTATCTTTATTTTAAATTTTAGCGTTCGGCTTTTACTTATTCAGCGCGTATAAGGGCTAACACCTCTTTAGTTTTCTCTTCCATTAGAGAAATATTGCCCTTACTTTCTACATTTAAGCGAATTACCGGCTCTGTATTCGATTTACGTAAATTAAAGCGCCAATCGTCAAACTCTAAACCTAGACCATCGGTAGCATCAACAACGCTTGCTAAGGGTTGATACCTGTTAGTCACTCGTTCTAGCGCTGCATCAGCATCTTTAAGTTTACTGTTTATCTCACCTGAAGAAGGGAACGCCTTTATTCGCTCTTTCACCATACTGGCTAGGGTTTGCTGTTTCACGCACACAAGTTCTGCAATTAATAACCATGGGATCATACCTGAATCACAGTAAGCGAAATCGCGAAAATAATGGTGTGCACTCATTTCACCGCCGTATACGGCATCTTCTTTACGCATTCTTTCTTTAATAAATGCATGGCCCGTTTTTGACTTAATTGGCGTGCCGCCAGCGTTTGCCACAATGTCTTCAGTGTTCCAATACACCCGCGGATCGTAAATAATTTTGCTATCAGTATTTTTTTCTATAAATGCTTCAGCGAGAAGACCTACGATATAGTAGCCTTCTATAAACTCACCGTCTGCATCGAATAAAAAACAGCGGTCGAAATCACCATCCCAGGCTATACCAAAATCAGCACCTGAAGCTTTTACTGCATTGGCAGTATCTGCCCGGTTTTCTGGTAGCAAGGGGTTAGGAATACCGTTTGGGAAAGTGCCATCTGCATTGTGGTGTACTTTAATGAATTCAATAGGCACCTTTAGTCTTTGCATTTCATGCTCAATGGCATCGAGAACTGGACCAGCCGCACCATTGCCTGCATTAACCACAACTTTAAGAGGTGTAAAGTTATTAAGCTCAACATACGACAGCATGTGAGTAACATAATTTTTCATGCACGATTGTTTGGAATACTGCCCCGTCTCTTCCAGCTTCTCTATTGCTATATGCGCGTGCCCGTTAAAAAAAGCATCAGCATCGATAAATGCACCAGAAGTATAATAAGATAGACGACCTGAAACGTACTCTTCGCTTAATGCTTCTGCGCGTACTTTTATTGCGTTTAAGCCTGTATCGCCACTTATTGGAACAGAACCAGCTTTTACAAGCTTCATGCCATTGTAATTTATCGGGTTATGGCTGGCAGTAACTTCTATACCGCCATCAACACCTAAATGTTTAGTTGCAAAATATATTTCTTCTGTGCCAGCCATTCCAATATCAGTCACTTTGGCACCGGCATCAATCAAGCCAGCGCTTAGTGCTAGCTTTAAGGGCGTAGAGGTTAAACGAACATCACTACCAACCACTACCGTTTTTGCACTTAGTTCAGCAGCAAATGCATAGCCAATTCTGTATGCTATTTCTTCGGTAAGTTGTGAATTTAATTCACCTCGAATGTCATAGGCCTTAAAGCACGTAATTTGGCTTCCCATTTCTTGTTTTTTCCTTGCTATTAAAGATATATCAATAATCAAAACATCTAATGTGGTTAGTTTACTGTAAAAAGTGCTTCGACAGTAGCCGCCTGATTAAGCGCCCAGCAGCTTTCGCTGTAGTTTGTATCTTTTCTTAATAGAGAAGAAATCCATATCTAAGAGATAGTCATCGACATTTTTCATCTCGACATTCAATCCATATTTTGTCTTCAAATAGTGTAGTGCATGCCAACTTTTTGCTTTAACTTGGTGAACGCACTCTCTCGATAACACCAATCCTTTATTGTTCTCAAAAAGCGTTCTTGTTGAGATACGCTCCGCTTCAGGTCGCTTACCCTCTCTATTCGCAATCAAATAAAATAACGTACGAGTATTCGTTAAGCTTTTATTTTTTCTTTTGACTGGCTTTAAAGTTAAAGTCTCGATTTGTGTCCCTGTGATTTTATTCAGCTTATAATAAAAATTAGCCAAGAAAGCTGAACCCGATAGCTTGTTACTATTGAACTCCGAGACATGAATATTTGCCTTTCCTATTGCCTCTTCCCACATAGGTAAGATTCTATCAATTTGTAAGTATTCGAAGTGCTGTAAGATAAATTCCGCTGGTTCGAGAGTACAAGATTGGCGTCTTATCCACTCTTTATATTTATCATTGAAATACAGAACAGGGTCTTTAACAAACAAGAGAAGATGTACATCAAAGCTTTCAGCCAACAACTTAAGTGCGTCGGGCGCTATGTCTAATCGAAACAAGTCTTCATGAGAAATAATTATGTCATTTTGAGACAAAGCTTTGAGTTCCTCTATGACTTCTATAAGTTTTTGTTTCGAGTAATGATGCTTTTTGAGTAAATTACTTAAATGCAAATGTCGATGACCAACTTCCTCATCGAAGCTTAAGCCAATTTCTGGGTAAATCATGTTATGTTGTCCCAGAACCTTGTTGTTTAAGAAAAGTGAATCCTGAATTGAAGACGAGCCCGTCTTGTGCATTCCTGAGTGAATGATCAATTTCTTATGTTCAGGCTTGATGATTTTCTCCTTTTATAAAATTACCAAGGTTTAAGGTTAACCAAACGTACATAGATTTTAGTTTAGATAGAAGTAATACAGACTTCATTACCACCAACGATTTCTAATCGAGAACATAACCTTTCTAATTATTACTGACAGAACTAAGCAACCCCAAAACCTGTTCATCAGTAGATCTAGCTTGTGCCCTTACAGAAATACTGGCTTGCTCAACAATTTCCGCCTGTGTAGATTTAGCGGTTTCTGCAGCGAAGTCTGTATCGAGGATTTGAGAACGGGCTGCCATTAAGCCCTCGTGTATACGGTCATTGAGTTTTAGGGCCGACTCCATTTGATTCATCTTTGCGCCGTAAAACGCTCGGCTTTCGCTAACATATTCCAATGCATCATCAATTTGCTGTAACGCCACTTCTGCATTTTCAAAGGTAAGCACATCGCTTTCAACCATGTCTAGGTCAGATAAACCCACTGGCGTTTTAGTTAAGTTTATAAAATCTGTGCCATCGCTAAGCGAGTTAGTAGCAGTGATATCTACAGGGCCCGCTTCAAAGCTATTTCCACCGCTTCCTGCAGCACCCAACGTATCCCAATCTACTGTGGCATTAAATACGCCTTGCCCCACTACTGAAATAATGAGCGGCTCGCTCGTATTATCAATGGTTAAGCTTTCTGTTGTGATGCCTGGGTGCTGATCGCCTGAGAAAGTGAACGTTGTTCCGTTAATCGTACCAGAACCGCTAGTAATTAAAGAACTACCATCGTAGCTTGCCGTTGGTGCATACCCTTCTTCTGGTAGGAATAAAAAACGTTTGATGTCACTCGTTGAGTTTACGTTATTAGTACTCCACACATTGTCAGACAGTGGGGTACCAACTAGATGCCTACCTCTAGTTGTAAATACCTGCAGATCATCGTCTGCTGAAAAGCTATCAATATCTATAGATATATTTGTTGAACCAGCTGGAATGTAGGCTACAGAACGTAAGCCACTGCTCAATTGAACTGTATTACCCTTTACAAAAGTATCACCTATTGAAGGTACGTTATCTGACAATAAGTCGTTATCACCTAGCAAAGGCAATCGGTTAAACGCTTCGGTGTTGTAGGCTATTCCGTTTAGTGCGTTTTTTAATTGCTGAAATTCTTTATCTATTGCGCGTCTATCCGCATCAGTGTTAATGCCGTTTTGAGACTGCATCGCTAATTGCCGCATACGCTGCAATATATCGGCAGATTCTTGCAGCCCGCCTTCCGCTATTTGTGCATAGCTAATGCCGTCGTTTAAGTTTCTTCGCAATTGGTTTTTCGCCAAGGATTCTGACGTCAACCTATTCGATATTTGTAAACCAGCACTGTCATCTGCAGCTTTATTGATTCTTAGCCCTGAACTTAGCCGCTCGTAAGCGGTTGACAGTGTTTTACTAAACAACGGAGTTGATGATAGCGACTGTGTAAACGACGACGTAGTTAACATAACCTTCCTTGCCATGAAAAACTGAAATACATAAATGGCGAATACTTTATTGGGATGACTTTTAAAATTTGCGTTGCAAAGAAATACAGCAAACTACAAGCCAGAATGATGAATAGAAATATAGAAAAGCAGATCCAGTTGATTGTGCAGATTCAGGGTGAAAAGAATAATGGGCTGAGAGTTGTAACACTGACCCCATTATTCTTTGGGTACAAAAAAAGGGGCCTGAGTTTTCACTCAGGCCCCTTTTTCTAATCGAGTATTAATTACTCTTCAGTTGCTTCTACTGCTTCTTCTTCAGCTTCTACAACTGGACGGTCAACTAGCTCAACATATGCCATTGGGGCATTGTCGCCAGCACGGAAACCGCATTTAAGAATGCGAGTGTAACCGCCTGGGCGAGCTTCGTAACGAGGACCAAGCTCGTTGAATAGTTTACCTACAACCTCTTTGTCACCAGTGCGGGCAAAAGCTAGACGGCGGTTTGCAACGCTGTCTTCTTTAGCCATAGTGATTAGAGGCTCGATTACGCGACGTAATTCTTTCGCTTTTGGTAACGTAGTTTTGATCACTTCGTGCTTGACCAAAGAACCGGCCATGTTTTTGAACATAGCTTGACGATGGCTGCTGTTGCGATTCAACTGACGACCACTCTTACGATGGCGCATAGTTTTATCCTTCTCTACAAATCAGTTTGATAAAAACCTGATTAATCTTTTTCAGCGATGCTCTCTGGCGGCCAGTTTTCTAGGCGCATACCTAGAGAAAGACCACGAGATGCTAGAACATCTTTGATTTCAGTTAGCGATTTCTTACCAAGGTTAGGCGTTTTAAGTAGCTCAACCTCAGTGCGCTGTACCAGGTCACCAATGTACTGGATAGCTTCTGCTTTCAAACAGTTTGCAGAACGTACTGTTAACTCTAGGTCATCTACTGGACGAAGCAGAATCGGATCGAATTCTGGCTTCTCTTCCTTCGCTACTGGCTCAGATACATCACGTAGATCTACGAATGCATCAAGCTGTTCAGCTAGGATGGTTGCAGAACGGCGGATCGCTTCTTCAGGATCCAAAGTACCGTTCGTTTCCATGTCGATGATTAGCTTGTCAAGGTCTGTGCGTTGTTCAACACGAGCAGACTCAACAGTGTAAGCAATACGTTCAACTGGGCTGTATGAAGCATCAACTAACAAACGACCAATTGGACGATCATCTTCTTCAGAGGAGCGACGGGTAGAAGCTGGTACATAACCACGGCCCATTTCTACTTTAATACGCATGCTGATTTCAGCTTCGCCAGTTAAAGTACAAATTAAGTGCTCAGGATTTGTAATTTCTACGTCGCCATCATGCTGAATATCACCAGCAACAACAGGGCCAGCGCCAGATTTCACTAGAGTTAGGGTAGCCTCAGTTTTACCTTCAAGGCGAACCGCTAAACCTTTAAGATTTAGCAAGATTTCGATTACGTCTTCCTGTACACCTTCTTTGGTGCTGTACTCGTGAAGAACGCCATCAATTTCTACCTCTGTAACTGCACATCCTGGCATAGATGACAGTAAAATACGACGTAGGGCGTTACCTAGAGTGTGGCCAAAGCCGCGCTCTAGTGGTTCCAAAGTTACTTTGGCACGAGTAGGAGAAACGTTTTCGATCTCAACTAATCTCGGTTTTAGGAATTCAGTCACAGAACCCACAATGCTTCCTCTTTAGTTAGCTTTACTTAGAGTAAAGTTCGACGATCAACTGTTCGTTAATTTCCGCAGACAAATCAGTTCTTTCTGGAACGCGCTTGAAAGTGCCTTCCATTTTGCTGCTGTCTACTTCAATCCAGGTTGGCTTCTCACGTTGGTCAGCCAGTTCCAAAGCAGCTACGATACGCGCTTGCTTCTTAGCTTTTTCACGAACAGAAACCACGTCTTCGGCAGAAACGTTAAACGATGGGATGTTCACAACTTGACCATTTACCATGATCGCCTTGTGGCTAACTAGCTGACGTGCTTCAGCGCGTGTGCTAGCGAAACCCATACGGTAAACTACGTTGTCAAGACGCTGTTCTAAAAGCTGTAACAAGTTTTCACCTGTGTTGCCTTTTAGACGTGCAGCTTCTTTATAGTAGTTGCGGAATTGCTTTTCCAGAACGCCGTACATACGACGAACTTTTTGTTTTTCACGCAGCTGAACACCGTAGTCAGACAGACGGCCACGACGGGCACCGTGCTGACCAGGCGCTGTATCGATCTTACATTTAGAATCGATTGCGCGAACGCCGCTTTTTAGGAACAGGTCAGTTCCTTCGCGACGGCTAAGTTTGAGTTTTGGACCCAAATATCTTGCCATGATCTTTCTCCAACTGTCCGTCGATTAAACGCGACGTTTTTTCGGTGGACGACAACCGTTGTGAGGAATAGGGGTCACATCGGTAATGTTTGTGATCTTATAACCTGTAGCGTTAAGAGCACGGATCGCAGACTCACGGCCTGGACCTGGACCTTTAACAAAAACTTCAAGGTTCTTAAGACCGTATTCTTGTGCAGCAACACCTGCACGCTCAGCAGCTACCTGTGCAGCAAATGGGGTAGATTTACGTGAACCACGGAAACCTGAACCACCAGATGTCGCCCATGCTAGTGCATTGCCTGAACGGTCTGTAATAGTCACAATTGTGTTGTTGAAAGACGCATGGATATGAGCCATACCGTCTGCAACCTGACGTTTAGCGCGCTTACGCGTGCTACGAGCTGGTGCTTTAGCCATAACTTACTCCCCGTTTACTTCTTAATTGGCTTACGAGGACCTTTACGGGTACGCGCATTAGTTTTAGTGCGCTGACCACGTAGAGGCAAGCTACGACGGTGGCGAATACCACGGAAGCAACCCAGGTCCATCAAACGTTTGATGCTCATAGAGACTTCACGGCGTAAATCACCTTCAACGGTAAATTTAGCCACTTCGTCACGAAGCTTATCAATAGTAGCTTCGTCTAGCTCTTTGATTTTTGTATTTTCTGCAACACCAGCACCCGCACAAATGCTTTTCGCACGTGTGGGACCAACGCCATAGATCGCTTGGATAGCGATTACAGCATGCTTGTGCTCAGGAATGTTAATGCCAGCGATACGGGCCATTAACAGCACTCCTCTTGTTTATTTGTCGACGACCTAAAAAGCCCGATAGGATACTTATCCGTCGACTAAATTGCAAATTAAGGTTCAAAATACTTTAAACAAAACTAGCAGAACCTGATAAGTACAATTCAGGTTCTGCTTTCTTAGCCTTGCAAATATTCTGTACCGCTTTGATTAGCCCTGACGCTGCTTATGCTTTGGGTCAGAACTGCAAATTACGCGCACAACACCGTTGCGCTTGATAACTTTACAGTTACGGCAAATCTTTTTTACTGATGCACGAACTTTCATTACATCTTTCCCCTTTCTATCAATATTAAGGGGCTAACTTATCGGCCGTAGCCTTTAAGGTTAGCTTTCTTCAGCACAGACTCATATTGACTAGACATCAAATGCGTCTGAACTTGTGCCATAAAGTCCATGATAACAACTACGATAATTAGAAGCGACGTACCACCGAAGTAGAACGGAACATTCCACGCAATCAACATGAATTCAGGCACTAAACAAATAAAGGTTATGTACAGTGCGCCAGCCAGTGTAAGGCGAGTCATTACCTTGTCAATGTATCGTGACGTTTGCTCACCCGGGCGGATACCTGGGATGAACGCGCCAGACTTCTTCAAGTTGTCTGCTGTATCACGCGGGTTGAATACCAACGCCGTGTAGAAGAAGCAGAAGAAGATAATCGCAGCTGCGTATAACATCACGTACAGCGGTTGACCAGGAGATAGCATAAGCGCTACATCTTGCAACCACGCTGTTGATTCATTCTGTCCGAACCATCCTGCGATAGTACCCGGGAACAGAATAATGCTAGAAGCAAAGATTGGTGGAATTACACCAGCAATGTTGACTTTTAGCGGTAAATGGGTGCTTTGCGCAGCAAAAACCTGACGGCCTTGCTGACGTTTTGCGTAGTTTACCACAATTCTGCGCTGTCCGCGCTCTACAAATACAACTAGGTATGTAAGAGCAATGACAATTACGCCAATCAACAGTAGGAACAACAAATTAATGTCGCCCTGCCTTGCTTGTTCCGCTGTCTGACCTATCGCTGTTGGCAGACCGGCAACAATACCAGCAAAAATCAATATAGAGATACCGTTACCAATACCTCGTTCGGTAATTTGCTCACCTAACCACATAAGGAACATAGTTCCTGTGACCAGGCTCACTACTGCCGTAAAGTAGAATCCGAAGCCAGGGTTTATCACCAATCCATTAATCAGGTTAGGCAAACCAGTCGAAATTCCAATAGATTGGAAGATAGCCAATACAAGCGTTAAATAACGCGTGTACTGACTAATTTTACGACGGCCTGCTTCGCCTTCTTTTTTAAGCTCCACCATCGGCGGGTGAACCACCGAGAGCAACTGCATAATAATGGATGCAGTAATGTATGGCATAATGCCCAAAGCCAGAACGGATGCACGCTCAAGCGCACCACCGGAGAACATGTTGAACATTTCTACAATGGTGCCTTTTTGTTGCTCGAACAAGTCAGCAAGTACCGCTGGATCGATGCCAGGGATAGGAACGTAAGAACCTAGTCTGAATACAACAATCGCACCAAGTACGAACAACAATCTTGCCTTAAGCTCACTCAAGCCGCTTTTAGCGCCTGAATCCAATCCTGGTTTAGCCATCTAGCTTATTCCTCTACTTTACCGCCAGCAGCTTCAATCGCTTCTTTAGCGCCTTTAGTAACCTTTAACCCGCTTACTGTAACAGCGCGTGAAACTTCACCGCTCTTTACAACTTTAACGAACTGGATTTCTTTCTTAACAAGTCCAGCTGCTTTTAAAGTCTCAAGAGACGCAGTATCACCATCAACCTTCGCGATTTCAGCAAGAGTTACTTGATCAGTAACAAAGCTCTTGCGTGAAGTGAAACCGAACTTAGGAAGGCGACGCTGTAATGGCATCTGACCACCTTCAAATCCTGGCTTAACGCGGCCACCTGAACGGCTTTTTTGACCTTTGTGACCGTGGCCACTCGTTTTACCAAGACCTGAGCCGATACCACGACCAGAACGCTTACCAGTAGGCTTTGAACCTTCGGCTGGAGAAATTGTATTTAAACGCATGTCTTACTCCTCCACTATCTCAACCATGTAATATACACGGTTGATCATGCCACGAACGGCTGGGGTATCTTCCAGTTCACGAACATGGTTGATTTTACGAAGGCCTAAACCTTTAAGCGTAGCTTTGTGCTTTGGCAAGCGGCCAATTGCACTTTTAGTTTGCTTTACTTTAATCGTTGCCATGTCTGATTACCCCAAAATTTCTTCTACAGACAATCCACGCTTCGCAGCAACTTTCGCCGGGCTGTTCATTTCTGTCAGCGCGTTGATTGTTGCACGTACAACGTTGATTGGATTCGTAGAGCCGTAACATTTTGAAAGTACGTTTTGTACACCAGCTACTTCAAGTACTGCACGCATCGCACCACCGGCAATAATACCGGTACCTTCAGATGCTGGCTGCATGTAAACTTTAGAGCCAGAGTGACGACCTTTAATCGGGTGCTGTAACGTGTGACCGTTTAGGTCTACGTCAACCATGTTGCGACGTGCCTTTTCCATTGCTTTTTGGATTGCAGCAGGTACTTCACGTGCCTTACCGTAACCAAAACCAACGCGACCGTTACCGTCACCCACTACTGTCAATGCAGTGAAACTAAAGATACGACCACCTTTAACCACTTTAGATACGCGGTTTACAGCGATCAATTTCTCTAGAAATTCACCATTTTGAACATCTTGTTTAGCCATTATAAACTCCTAGAACTGAAGACCAGCTTCGCGAGCTGCATCAGCTAATGCTTTAACGCGGCCGTGGTATTGGAAACCACTGCGATCGAAAGCCACTGCTTTAATGCCTTTCTCAAGTGCGCGTTCTGCGATTGCTTTACCGACTACCGTCGCTGCTTCAGCGTTACCTGTAGACTTAAGACCTTTTGCAAGATCTTTCTCAACAGTTGAAGCTGCAGCCAACACTTCAGAACCGCAAGGAGCGATTAACTGAGCGTAAATGTGGCGAGGTGTACGGTTTACTACCAAGCGATGCGCGGCCAGTTCACGAATTTTTGCACGTGCGCGAGTAGCGCGACGAATGCGAGCTGTTTTCTTATCCATCGTATCACCCACCTACTTTTTCTTAGCTTCTTTACGACGTACGTTTTCGTCAGCGTAACGAACACCTTTACCTTTGTAAGGCTCTGGTGGACGGTATCCGCGAATGTTCGCCGCAACCTGACCAACCACCTGCTTATCGGCGCCTTTGACGACGATTTCAGTTTGGCTAGGAGTTTCAACCGTAATGCCTTCAGGCATTTGGTATGCTACAGGATGAGAGAAACCTAACGTTAGGTTAAGCGTGTTACCCTGTGCTGCTGCACGGTAACCAACACCTAATAGAGTAAGTTTTTTCTCAAAACCTTGTGAAACACCTTGAACCATTGCATTTAAGATAGAGCGAGCAGTACCTGCTTGTGCCCAGCTATCAGCAAAACCTTCACGTGGAAGTGCTTTAAGTTGGTTCTCTTCCTGTGCAACTTCTACAGCGTCGTTAAAAACGCGGGTCAAAGTGCCTTTACTACCTTTAACAGTGACTTCTTGACCAGAGATAGAAACTTCTACACCTGATACAACGTCTACTGGGGCTTTTGCTATACGTGACATTTCAACTCCTCCGTTATGCTACATAACCGATGATCTCACCGCCCATGCCAGCGTTACGCGCTGCACGGTCAGTCATCACACCTTTAGAAGTCGACACGATAGCTACGCCTAAACCACCCATAACCTTTGGAAGCTCATCTTTTTTCTTATAGATGCGCAGACCAGGACGGCTTACACGTTCAATTGTGTCAATTACTTGCTTGCCTTCGAAGTACTTAAGCGTAACTTCTAAAACAGGCTTAACGTCACCAGAAGCAGTGAAGTCAGTGATATAACCTTCAGCTTTCAATACTTCACAAATTGCAACGCGAAGTTTTGAAGAAGGCATAGTCACAGAAACTTTCTGTGCCATCTGGCCGTTACGGATGCGGGTAAACATATCCGCGATAGGATCTTGCATGCTCATTATCAGCTACTCCTTACCAGCTGGCTTTTTTAAGGCCAGGGACTTCACCGCGCATCGCTGCTTCGCGAAGCTTAATACGGCTAAGACCGAATTTGCGTAGGTAACCATGTGGACGTCCAGTTACACGGCAACGGTTACGTTGACGTGACGCACTAGAGTCACGTGGCAGTTGTTGTAGCTTCAGAACAGCGTCCCAACGCTCTTCTTCAGAAACGTTAACATCGCTGATAATCGCTTTAAGTGCGGCGCGCTTCTCAGCGTACTTAGCTACTAGCTTAGTGCGCTTAGCTTCGCGTGCCTTCATTGATTCTTTTGCCATAACCCTACACCCCTACTTTTTGAATGGGAAGTTAAACGCGTCCAGCAGAGCACGTGCTTCTTCATTTGTATTCGCACTGGTAGTGATAGTGATATCCATACCGCGAACCTTATCCACTTTATCGAAATCGATTTCAGGGAAAATGATTTGCTCACGCACGCCCATGCTGTAGTTACCACGTCCGTCGAATGATTTAGGATTCAAACCACGGAAATCGCGAACACGTGGAATAGCGATTGAAATCAAACGCTCAAGGAATTCCCACATACGCTCGCCGCGTAGGGTTACTTTACAGCCAATCGGATAACCTTCACGGATTTTAAAACCCGCTACTGATTTTCTTGCAACTGTGACTACAGGCTTCTGACCGGCGATAGCCGTCATGTCAGCTTGAGCATTCTCAAGTACCTTTTTGTCAGCAACTGCTTCACCTAAACCCATGTTTAGAGTGATTTTTTCAATCCGAGGGACTTGCATGACGCTTTTGTATCCGAACTGCTTAGCAAGTTCAGCTACTACTGTTTCTTTATAGAAATCATGCAGTTTCGCCATCGTACTCTCCAATATAATTAAACAAGTTCGCCGTTAGACTTGAAGAAACGTACTTTCTTCTCATCTTCGAAACGGAAACCAACGCGATCTGCTTTGCCCGTTGCCGGGTTAACAATCGCAACATTAGAAACGTGAATAGAAGCTTCTTTCTCAACAATGCCACCAGCTACGCCCAATTGTGGGTTTGGCTTAGTGTGCTTCTTGACGAGATTAACGCCTTCTACAATTACACGGTTATCAGCAATAAGCACTTTAAGGACTTTGCCTTGTTTGCCTTTGTCTTTACCCGCTAATACGACTACTTCATCATCACGACGAATTTTATTAGCCATTATCGTGACTCCTTATAGTACCTCTGGGGCCAATGAGATGATTTTCATGAAGTTTTCACTTCTCAACTCACGGGTAACCGGGCCAAAGATACGCGTACCAATTGGTTGCTTGTTTGCATTAAGCATAACAGCCGCGTTACCGTCAAAACGGATGGTAGAACCATCTGCACGACGAACGCCTTTTCTAGTACGCACCACCACTGCGTTCAGTACGTCACCTTTTTTAACTTTACCGCGAGGAATTGCTTCCTTAACAGTAACTTTGATGATGTCACCGATACCTGCATAACGGCGATGCGAGCCACCAAGAACCTTAATACACTGAACCCTGCGAGCGCCGCTGTTGTCTGCAACGTCCAGGTTAGTTTGCATTTGGATCATGTTAGTGCTCCGCTCTTAAATTAAGACTCTCCCGAGTCGTTAGTGCTGCTAAAAAACAACTGGATATCGTTGCTTTTATGTACATACCCCCATAAAAAGGGCGCGAAATAATAACAGAAAACTTTTGGAAGTGATAGCGGTAAATTGAATTATTTTTAGACTATGCGGACAATAAAAAAGCCCCGACTAAAAGTCGGGGCTGATAACCACGTCATAGGTTATCAAGCAGGATCTTTTAGCGCGGATACGTTGTTTTGCATCTGGCTACTGAGATGCCTGAACACACATTCTTTCAAACGACTTACACCAACAGGTTTTGATATGAAGTCATTCATACCGGATTTCAAGCATTTTTCCTTATCGCCTGTTAAAACATTAGCGGTCAACGCAATGATCGGAATTTGCTTTGCCTGCTCTCCTAGCGCCCGTATATGTCTTGTCGCTTCTAAACCGTCCATTACCGGCATGTGGCAGTCCATGAAAATAACAGCATAAGGTGATTTTTCAGCAAATGAGCGTTTTACTTTTTCAACGCCTTCCTTTCCATTAATAGCAAGTTCGCTAGGTAACCCTATTTCTTTTAACTGCTCTTTTATTACTAACTGATTAATTTCGTTATCTTCTACGATAAGCGCTTTTAGCCTGCTTAACTCCTGGCGGGTAGGCGAAAAGTCGTTTCTACTTGCGTATATCTTTTCAATATCGGCGCCTGTCGTGGCATCATCTAACATCAACGTAACGGTAAACCGAGAGCCCACGCCGAGATGACTATTCACATCAACATTACCTTGGTAATGCTCTGCAATTTTGCTCACAAGAGACAAGCCCAGCCCCGTTCCGCCATAACCCCGCTGCGCTGAATTTTCTACCTGCATAAATGGAGAGAATATTAACTTTTGCTGCTGCTCGCTTATACCAATTCCCGTATCTGTCACCACGATTTTTACTTGAAACTTACCCTTTCCATAGCGGATGCAATTCGTTTCTACAGTAACGTTACCTTCTTTAGTGAACTTCATCGCATTATTAAGAAGATTAAGCAAAATTTGCCCTAACCGTAATTTATCAGCTTTGAACACTTTTCCTTTAAGATTTTCTGTACTTACGTTTAATTCGAGCCCTTTTTGCTTAGCCAAACGAGCGAACATGGGCACTTGTTCTTCAATTGTTAGGGCTAAATCAGTCGCCGCTTCTTCAAAAGGAATATCACCTGCCTCAATATTTGAAAAATCTAGTATGTCATTAACAATTTTGAGCAATGAATCTGCGCTCTTTGATGCATTGGAAGCAAGTTCAAACTGTTTGCTATTCAAAGATGTGCCCATCAGCACTTCTAGCATACCTAGCACGCCATGTATGGGAGTACGTATCTCGTGGCTGATTTTGTCTAAAAACTCGCTTCGGGTTTTCAAAGCGTTTTCAGCTAGCTCAGATTTATGTTGTAACACGGCCTTATCAAGATATGTCTGAGTGATGTCCATAGTTGCGCCAATCACTTTTATACAACGTCCATTTTCGATAATAGGGTGTGCTCTGCTCTCCAGCCAACGAGGCTCCCCGGCATCGGTACGTACCTCTAATTCGTACACAAAGTCTTTGCCTGTTTTTATCATATATGCGAAGCGCTCTATGTAGTCTTTGCGCTGAGCATCGTCGGCTATCAAATTGGTCACATCTTCGGGTTTGAGAATTTTTTCTCCGTGCATGTGTAACATGCGCTTGAGTGCACCAGACCAACTAAGTGCCTGCGTATCAAGGTTAAGCTCCCACGTCCCCACGCCAGCAAGATTAGTCACCTGACTGAGTAATAAATTGCGCTCTGCCAGGATTGCTTTTTGTGCATGAAGATTCTCCATTACCTGCTGACGCTCGAGCTCATTACCAATCCACGTTGCCAGCAGCAGCAAATAATCTACCTCTATTGAGGTAAAAGGCTCTTGCCGAGGTGTAAGTGAAGAGAAATTTACGGTACCGAAGAACTCTCCTGATACATTAACCGGTGCTGCTAAATAGCTTTTAAGCGTGTATTTAGCAAAGCAAGGATGTGACGCACCAGGTTCACAATTAATGTCGTGATAAGCAATGTGAGACTGTGCATTTACTACATCTGCACAATAAGTATCAGGAAGCGCAAATAAACTGTTAACGGGTATACTGTCACCTGGCGTTACAACACTTAATATGCTGTATTGCTCGCCTCGGATATTGCTCACAATCCCGGTTTCTAGACCAAGAATTTTCGTCCCCACCGCCAACAGGTTGTGAAGTTTCGTATCTAAAGACATGGTGTGGTCGTTAGAGATTATTTGTAACTCTTTGATGATACTCATGTGCTTCCCAGCCAACGTCAGCAATTAAAAAGGCCGACATATAATATGTCGACCTTTTAAACGTAAAAGAGATTTCAATAATTGAAAGTTTTAGACCTTATCAATTAGTCTAATTACGACACTAACTCATTAATAAAGAATGTTTATTTCATAGCCAGTAGGTGTGTCTGCAGGTTCGACCGTCACGATGTAATTCTCTTCCTCGGTGAAACCAAATAACGCTGTTCTATCAAGCAGCACTTGCTCTTCATTCCCATCCTCATAGACGGCGATCACTTCGTAATAATCAGAGGGCAAAACTTCGCTGGTGCTCTCTGCAAATTCTAGATTCTGTACATCATATTCGGCAGTGTCGATGGTTTCATCATTTCGAACTAAGTAAAAATCAACATCGTCAAAATCACTAACAAGGTTAATAAAGTTTACGGTTTTATCGTATGCCTGAGGCAAACCGCTTTCTACAAATGTTGCTGCGCCAAGAATTTCGTTGGTGTTGTAAATCAATACCGCCTTACTTTCACCTTGATTAAGTGTAATAAGTTTGTTGCTAAGTCCCGATACTGTGCCAGAAGGGTCGGTAACTGTTACGCGGTAGTCGCCGTAGCGAATTGCACTAAACTCTGATAATTCACCAGCGGCCAATGTGAAGCTTACGTCCTCTTCGTCGGTATTACCGCCAAAGGTCACTTGAAGCGGGGTATCAAGGTTGGTTGAGTTGTAGATACGATACTGAGAGTCGGCTTCAACATCGGTAAGCGCCGTCACTGTTGAAGAATTTAGTATGGTGTCAACAACAAGCCCGTCCTGGATCGCCCCGCTTACATCACGAAGCGTCATTACGTATTCTGTCTCGTAAACGAAATCAAGGGTTTGCGACTCGAACAAAACCTCATCACTGCCAGGCTCGGTAAGATAAATGGTGTATTCACCTTCATCGAAATAGTCGCTGTCGTCATCTTTATCCCAGTATTCAAACTCAAGCATATCTGATGTTGTTACCGTACCAAGATAGTTTGCAGCCTCGAATGGATCGCCAGACTCACTCATATAAAAGTCATAAGATGCACCATCCACTGCTACTGATAAGCCGAATAAACGAAAGTGGTCTTCCATTGTCTCACGTTCATATGAATAGGTCGTAAACATTGGTGAGCTAAAGTCGCCACTCATCACCACGATAGTTTTATATCCTTCTTTAAGATCTACCGCTACGGTGTCTATAAAGACTTCCTGATCGTTTGCATCTGTGCGTATGAATTCGAGCTCTAGCTCACCATCATCCATTGAATACATTGACGTTGTGTCACCAAATTGCGCTGAGCCAAAGCTGTCTCCATCTACTTCCCGCATTTCCACATTCGCGCCATTAGGAGACGCATTGTAAAACTGAAGATAAGCATAAGAGTAATCTGAACTGGTGCTGTCTGAGCCACCACACGCAGTAAGCCCCACGAGGGCAGTAAATCCCATTGCCAGTGTGCGGAACCAGGTTCCAGTAAGCAAAGAATGAGAGGTCAATTGCATAAATTGAATGTCCTTTAAAATTTTTCTTTTGTTGGATGAGTGCTAGTGTCCAACGGAATAGGCACAGTTGAAGTGCTTTATGGGCACGCACAATACAGCGATATGGCTGTCTTAGATGGGATTAGTTCTTGGCTTTACGCTATCTTTGCAAAGCTGACATATCTTTATAAAACGTTGGCCGTTTTATGCAGAAAATTAGGTGCAATAACCTTTTATAAAAAATAAAAAAGCCTGCAAACGCAGGCTTAAAAGTTGTCGTTGGGAAGACCGAAGTAACTACTCGTAAGAGTAAGAAAGCGTTACACCGCTATACGAAGAATAGGCACGGATTCCAATATGCCAGGTTCCGGATGCTGGCGCATCAAAGGTGCACACTTCGTTGTTACCATTTTGGTAGGGGCGACAATCAAAGTCACTTGTCTCTGGTTGAGAGCCAAACTTCACGTAAAGGTCTGCATCGCCAGAACCACCAGAAGTTTGAATTGTCATTCGCGTCACACCTTCAGGAATTGTCCATGTGTAGCGGTCCCAGTTTCTGCGCGTTCCAGACAGGTTAGTTAACTGACCCGATACCGGCTCTACACCAGGGTCAGTTCCGTTATCACCGCCACCGCTACCACCGGCACAACCGTTAGTATTAAGATAGTTGTAAGCGTCGGCGAGCTGCATTAAACCGTGACCATAGAAGTTATCTCGACCTGCACTACCTTTATCTTCTGCTGTCGCATTAAGCGCACTTCTGATTTCATTGTTTGTACACTGCGGGAAATAACTCCATACCAGAGCTGCACCACCAGCGACGTGCGGCGTTGCCATTGAAGTACCGCTAAGTGCTGCGTACGTATTTGTTGGGTAGGTCGATTGAACCGCACTACCTGGCGCTGCGATTTCTACTTGGTCGTTATACTGGCTGTAGCTTGCACGGTTTTCATTTGAGTCAACCGCTGCTACTGACATAACGGCATCGTAAGATGCTGGATAAGATTTGGCGCTATTACCATCGTTACCTGCGGCTGCAACTAACAGCATGCCAGCATCGGTGAAGCTTTGCATAGCGTTGCGCTCGGTAGTAGAAGCGCTGCCCCCACCTAAGCTCATGTTCACAACATTAGAGCCGGCATCCTGACACTGAGAGATGGCATCGATAAGATCTGACGCATACGTCCATTGGCCATTATCGTTAAAAATTTTAACGATATGCATGTTAACACCTGGATATACACCAACCACACCTTCATTGTTGTCGTATGCCGCTATCGTTCCCGCTACGTGAGTACCGTGACCGTTGCCATCGTTATACCAATTACCTACTGCACTGTTGTTTGCCTGGCCTGTTACACCATCGTTAGTACCTGGCAAATCTGGGTGACCCAAATTGTAACCTGTGTCGATGATACAGACTTTGCGGGCAGCGGTGTCTGACTGGCCGAACTGGTTGGCCTGAACCATGGTATACCCGTAAGGGGTTGTTTGCGCCATTGGCTTACGAAGTACGTCCACCTCAATACTTTCTACGTTAGGGTTATTGCGAAGCTTGTTCAGCGCTGATTTGCTCATGGTAGCCGCTACCATTTTTTGCTTTTTCAGCTCTTTCTTGATAGCGCCACCTGCTTTTCTGACTTCAGATTTTGCCGCAGCAATGTCGAAAGGTTTTTTACCTTTAGTCTTCGCGCTTTTAAGTTTATTGCCGTTCAGTTTGTCGCTTGAAGAAATAACCTCAATCGACTCGCTTTGCATCTCATCTTTAAACTTAACGATGTAGCGCTGTGGCCCTGCGGTAACTAAACGATCGACGGTTAGGCGTTTACCTAATGCTTGTTCTACGGTTTGTGGTTTCTCTTTGACTTTTACCAGGCCTTCGCCGGCAGCCATTGCAGAGTTACCTGTTAAACCAAGTGATACAGCTAAAGCAGCTGCAGTTAGACATGTGTGTTTCTTATTTAATTTTGAGTTCAAAATTTATTTCCTGTTTTATCTGTCTTATTAACTTCAGCACTGTTTTTGTCCGTGCTTTTGAAGCTATTTGTTATTAAATGACATACAGGTATAACCATTACCTCATACGAAAAGCTCATCCATGACAACCGACGCAACAGCGTTGCAACGACCTACCCGTTTGTCAGGTATGCAAATAAGCATGTGCGCCAGCTTATTCGCAGAGCTCATATTAGTTGGTTAATCAATACGTTGAGTATAATACCTCAACCTTGGTGAGTATTTTTCATACCTTTAAATGTGGGCAGAAAACCCCCTTAATGTACGCAAGCCACTCTAATCAAACGCTATGAGCGAATTCATATTAGGAATGAAATTCCATAATTAACATTTATTTTACAATTAGAAGTGTAACAAAATATTAAATGCTATTCAGTGAAGCCTAAAAACTATACCTTTCGCGTTAGGAGGGTGATTTTTTTATTGAGAAAACCAGAAACGAAAAAGGCGCACAAAAACTCGTTCTGCGCGCCTTCTAAATTTTTTATGTGCTCTTGCGCTTAACTATCGACGCAACAGCATTCATATAGCCCTACAAACTGCGCTGCCTGACTATCTCGTATAGACAAACACCAGTAGCCACCGATACGTTAAGACTGGTTACGCTGCCTGCCATTGGCAATTTAACCAGTTCATCACAAGTTTCCTTGGTCAATCGACGCATTCCCTTACCTTCAGCGCCCATTACCAGCGCGGTCGGGCCTTTTAGATCAACGTCATAAAGGGTTTTGTCGGTCTCACCTGCTGTACCTATAATCCACAGTCCCTTATCTTGAAGATGTTTTAACGTTCTAGCTAAGTTTGTGATTTGGATGAGGGGCACGACTTCCGCTGCACCACAGGCCACTTTTCTCACCGTACCATTCAGGCTTGCTGAATTATCTTTAGGTACGACGACTGCGTGAACACCTGCACCATCGGCGGTACGCAAGCAAGCGCCCAGGTTATGTGGGTCAGTGATACCATCTAACACTAAAATAAGCGGCTGCGCCTCGTTTGCCAGAATCTTATCTAAGTCGGCTTCATCTAGTACACGGGCTGGCTTTGCTTTTGCCACGACACCTTGGTGCTGTTCGCCATTCACTTTATCGTCTAGCGCTTTGCGCTGACTAAATTGAACTGAAATGCCAAAACGTCGTGCTTGGTTAACAATGTTGGTTAAGCGTTCATCGTTACGCCCTTTTAGCACCCACACTTCCATTACACGCTCTGGCTCTTTTTCAAGTACCGACTGCATAGCATGTAACCCGTATAACCATTCTTGCTGCGCCATTTAACGCTTACCTCTTTTATTCAATGACAATGTTTTGCCGCTGCTACCGCCTTTTGCGCCACCGCGACTTGACGACTTTCCACCGCTACGACTGGACGAGTTTGACCCGCCTTTACCCTTGCTGCCTTTCTTGTCAGAGCGCGAGCCTTTGTCAGAGCGAGGCTTATTATCAAAGCGAGTAGGTTTATCAGCAGCTTTTTTCGCTGATTTCACTTTAACCTTCTTGCCTTTGGCGGAGCGCAGCATAGACTTATCGAGCAATAAATCAATCTTTCTTTCATCAAGATTAACCGCAGCAACCGTGACTTCTACCGTATCACCTAGCCTAAACTGGCCGTGGCCTGACTCGCCAACGAGCGCTTGTTTTACATCGTCGTAATGATAGTAGTCATCATCTAGCGATGTAATGTGCACCAAGCCGTCGATATGGTATTCCGTTAAGCGAACGAATAAACCAAAGTTTGTCACTGAGCTCACTACACCTTCAAAGGTATCGCCAACGTGATCGAGCATAAACTCACATTTCAGCCAGTCGGCAACATCGCGGGTTGCATCATCGGCGCGTCGCTCGGTCATTGAACACTGCTCGCCTAGCTGCTCTATTTCCTCAACGGTATAGTTTTTCGCACCACTTACTGCGTTTTTGCCCTTCTGTTTAGCGATAATTCCTTTAAGCGCTCGGTGTACCACTAAATCAGGGTAGCGACGTATTGGTGACGTAAAGTGCGCATAAGCCTCAAGGGCCAAACCAAAGTGACCCACGTTGTCACCATCGTATACCGCCTGCTTCATTGAACGCAGCAACATGGTTTGAATAAGTTCTTCGTCTACGCGGCCACGGGTTTTAAGCACCACATCGGTAAACGCTGCAGGCTCTGCATCTTCAACAATGCGATGCGGAATGCCTATTTCACTTAAGTAGCTGGTAAATGCAGTTAGCCTGTCAGCATCGGGCTTATCGTGCACTCGGTATAGCGCTGGCGCTTCATGCTTTTCTAGCATCAAGGCCGCACTTACGTTCGCCATGATCATGCACTCTTCAATAAGCTTGTGCGCATCGTTACGTACTAGCGGCACGATATTTTCAATTTTGCGCTGGGCATTGAAGACGAATTTCACTTCTTGGGTTTCAAATTCAATGGCACCACGTTTGGCGCGGGCCTTTTTGAGAGCGCGATAAAGGTCGTGTAGGTTACGAAGGTGAGGCACGTGTGGCTCGTAGCGCTGATGCAGCTCTTTGTCACCTTGTAGAATACCCCATACCTTGTTATAGGTAAGACGGGCATGAGAGTTCATCACTGCTTCATAGAACTGAAACTCTTCTAGTTTCCCTTGGGCGCTGATGGTCATTTCACACACCATACACAGGCGGTCAACTTCAGGGTTCAGTGAACACAGTCCGTTCGACAGCACCTCAGGTAACATGGGGATGACTTGATCAGGGAAATACACTGAGTTACCGCGCTGCTGCGCTTCATCATCAAGGGCTGTGCCGGTGCGCACGTAGTGGCTCACATCAGCAATGGCTACCCAAAGCTGCCAGCCTCCATCATCGAGAGGTTCGCAATAAACAGCGTCATCAAAATCTCGGGCGTCTTCACCGTCAATAGTCACCAGCGGAAGCTGGCGCAAATCCATACGCCCTTCTTTGGCTTCATCAGGCACTTGATCGGTAAGCTTTTCCACTTGCTTAGTAACGCCGTTTGGCCACTGATGCGGGATATCAAACGTGCGAAGGGCCATTTCGATTTCCATACCTGGCGCCATGTGCTCGCCAAGTACTTCAACAATTTTTCCCACTGGGTTCATTTTGCGACGGGGGCGCTGAGTAAGTTCTACCACAACCACCTGCCCCATGCGGGCACCATGTGTACTTTCGGGCGGGATGACAATTTCGTGCTGCAAGCGGCTGTCATCTGGCACAACCATGCCAAAACCTTGCTCTACAAAGTAACGACCCACAATAGGTTCGCTACGAGGCTCTATGACTTGAGTAATAAAGGCTTCTTTTCTACCGCGGCGATCAGTACCGCTCACTCGCGCTTCTACAACATCATCGTGAAGGAACAAATTCATTTGCCCTGCACTTATAAATAAGTCACCGCTTTTATCTTCCGGACGTAGAAAGCCAAAACCATCTCTGTGGCCGATAATACGACCTTTAATTATTTCATCACGGTTTTGAAGTATGTATTTCTTCTGTTTGGTGAACTGTACCTGCCCCTCGCGCTCCATAGCACGTAAGCGACGCTGAATACCAATACGCGCTTCTTCGTCGAACGCATTCACCAAATTACAGATATCAAGAAACGACAACGGGTTGTCGTGCTCTTTTAATAAGCTCATTAAATATTCCCGGCTAGCTACCGGATTGTCGTACTTCTCTTTCTCGCGCTGATAATGCGGATCGTCACTCATGTATTTTAAATTTACCTTTTGTATTTCGCTCAAAACGTTTTTATTTGCGGCTTTTATTTATGAAGCGCCAGAGAAAACGTTGGAATATGAATTTTTAGACACTCGAACCGAATTTGGTTCAGGTGGTTAATTGATGCACAGTATAACAGTATTTAAAGTAAAAGATTGCGTGTTGTTTGGGCATATTGGATTTAACAAATTACTTCGCTGGAAACGCAAATGTTGTTGCCGTGCTAAGCGAACTGCTTCAATTTACGCGACACTGAAATTTTTTTAGTCCCCCTCTTGCCGTCATGGCGATAAGCCAGTTAGCTGAGTTTTGGTTTAGTAAATTGATTTTAAACTGGGTTTATTATTTGCTGTTCTGTACAAATCGTAGGCAACTTGGTAATGCATCCAGGCCTGAGCACTTATTCCGCTCACGGCTTCTAGCTTGCGAGCAAATTCAATAGTTAGATTTGAATGCCCGTTAACAAATCGCGATAAATGTTTAGTCGAAATTTCTAGACATTGCGCAATCTCGGTTTGTTTCAACGGTGATTTAGACATACACCGACGTTTAAACACTTCACCGGGATGAGGCCTCTTGAGATGTTCAGGTCTTGACGCTCGTTCTCCGGCATCAATTATTGCATTGCCCTGGTTACCTTTGTATTCAATACCTATGTGCATACTTTGTTTCATGGATTGTATTCTCTGAAATCAAGACTGAAACAGTCACCATCATTAAAATAACAAGTTACCGCTCCACAAGGCTCTACGCTATTCACCGTGATAGTCACATACCAAAGAGCGCTTTCTTCGGATCTTAGTGCGCCGATATCTAGCAAATCAGATATTTGTGATGCAGCGTCCAAATCGAACAAAGCATTCCAGACCTCATGACGATATGCTAACGGAAGCCATTCATCGTAATCTGAGAGCCACATTTCAAGTAGCTCATGATGTAGGAAGCTTACAATTGCCATATAACGACCTATACAAGATTACCACAGAGGTAATTCCGCCTCAAAAATATGTTCATATTTTAATCGAGCATAAATGTGTAAACTTCGATCTAATGTTCAGTTATCGATTCACTTCAGCCTGACATCTCGATGTCACAAACAATGAGTATAAAAATGGGTCTTCATTTTTGTTGCACGCACGTTCAACAAAACAATTACATCACTAGTTACCTTACAAACCCTTAAAAGAGCATGGATATGGATAGAAGATCATTTATTAAACTGTCGTCATTCGCCGGAGCGAGCGTGGCAGTGTCTACTGGGCTAGCGGGCTGTACTGTTAGCAATTCTGCAAATAACTCCCCCAAAACTGACGCACAGTTTACCCATGGAGTAGCTAGTGGCGACCCACTAAAAGATGCCGTTATTATCTGGACGCGCGCCTTGCCAGCACCAGGCACTGGACTAGTTAAAGCCGATATTTTGTGGGAAATGGCAAGTGATGCTGATTTTAGTGATGTGATAAGCAGCGGCATGGTTGAAGCCAAAGCAACCCATGACTTTACCGTAAAAGTAGATGTAAAAGGCCTCAGCCCCGCCCGTCGTTATTTTTATCGCTTCAAAAGCGCTAACAATATAAGCCCTGTAGGTGAAACCCGCACGTTACCTGAAGCCGATGTGTCTAACGTCACATTTGGTATATTTTCTTGCTCTAACTACCCTGCTGGCTTTTTCACCCCGTATATGGAAGCTGCGAAAGACAACAACATCGACTATGTATTGCACCTTGGTGACTATATTTATGAGTACGATGGAAAGGGTTACGCCACGGAACATGCAAAAGAGATTGGTCGAACCTTCGCGCCCGATAACGATACAGAACTTTATACGCTCACTGACTATCGCAACCGTTACGCGCTATACCGCACGGATGAGGGCCTACTTGCGCTGCATCAGAATAAGCCTTTTATTGTTGTGTGGGATGACCATGAAATTACAAACGACACCTATAAAGATGGGGCTGAAAATCATCAAGCAGATGAAGGTGATTTTTATGAACGTCGCGCAGCAGCAGTTCAAGCGTATTATGAATGGCTCCCTATTCGCCCGCCGTTTGGCACTGAGCGCTTAGAAATTTATCGGCAGTTTACCTTTGGCAACCTGCTTGATTTATACATGCTAGATACCCGTGTACTTGCCCGTGACAAGCAGCTTGAATACGCCAACTATCGCGACGCGGAAACTAAAGCCTTTGACCAAGCGGGCTTTATGAAAGATATCAGCAACCCTAAACGGGGACTTCTAGGGGAAACCCAGCGCAATTGGCTACATACCTCTATGCAGCAAAGCCAGGCAAAATGGCAAGTTCTCGGTCAACAGCTATTGATTGGCCGCATGCTATTTCCTGTCTCTATTTTTAACGGTGTTAAGCGAGAGGAGATCCCTGCACACGTACACCAACTTGCGAATATTAAGCGCAAGCAAATGCAGGGGGCGACGCTAAGCGAACAAGAGTTGGCACTTATCAATACCGTAATGCCCTATAATTTAGATGCATGGGATGGCTACCCTGTTGAGCGCGAACAAGTATTGATGCAGCTAAAATCTATCGGCAAACCAGTAATAGCGCTTGCTGGCGATACGCATAATGCATGGCACAATAAACTAACGCTAAAGGATGGAACACAAGTTGGTGTTGAGCTTGCCACCCCAGGTGTGACATCGCCGGGTATGGAACATTATCTCAACATGGATGATGAAATGGCAGAAACCCTTGCCGATGATCTTCCGCTACTCATTGAAGACTTGCAGTACTGTAATCTTCACCAGCGCGGGTTCATGACATTGACCGTTACAGAGAATACTGCAAAAGCCACATGGCACTATGTGGATGCTATTCTAACCAAAACTGGAAAAGTGGTTAATACGCATAGCTATGAGATGAAGGCATAGCATTCTACAATTTTGTTAGCGTGTATAGGCTTGAGTCTATACACGTTATTTGTACAACTAGAGGCTATGAACGCTATGTTGCGAGTCGCACAACAAACTTAATTCTTTCCAAAAACAAGTTGTTTTTAGTCAGCGTTCGGCCATTGCTGAGCGTCATGAAGAACACGTAGTATTTCGATGCAATTTGTAATGATGTTCTCTCGATATACAACGATAAACGGCAGGCCATTAATCACAAGCTCTCGCGTATTTTTCAATCGACCTTGGCGACCCGCCCTAGGGTGTTTTGATAAGATTAGGTGCGAACTATCAATGATGTTTATAACAACATCGATAGCGACAGTGGGGCTATTTTCTTGAGCAATATGAACTTCAATTTTCTCTAAGTCGGTAACAGCGAGATCAGTCCATTTGAGCTGCACGCTTAGCCTCCCATTTAGCTTTAACATCAGTTTGGTCGGTCAAGCGCCCCTCATCAGCGGACTTCATACCTTTTTCCACCTCTTGAATAAACCACTCTTCGCGAGCAACATACTGCTTGACAGCTTCGGCCATCAACCACGCCCTAGGCCTATCCATCGCTTTAGCCATTTCGCCTACACGTGCAAGCGTTTCATCATCTAATCTTACTGAGGTAGCTTTTAAGGGCATAAAGATTCTCCGAGGTTCTTTGAGAATCTCAAGTATAGCAAGACAAAAAGGAAGTATGAATGGGAGGAGCACCTAAATGACAATTAAAAGTTTAAGTACGACTTTTTTAAACATTCATTAAAAGCTAAGTTCTATTCCCGTCAAAATGAACGACGTTTTGACGAGAATAGTCTTTTCTGATTATCGGCTTCTAAAACTCGTAGTAAAGACGCACACCTGCAATGCGCGGCATACCACGAACAAAAGTAGGAATGCCTAAACCACCACCTGTGTTGCCCGCATCAATCAAGAACTCTTTATCAAACAGATTATTCACGTAAAACTCGTAAGCAAACTTGCTGTTGTCTTGAAGCAGTTTCACCGACACATCAGTAAGTGAGTAGGTATCTTGAGAAAGACCTGGGTAATTGCTGCTTTCAAAAAATACTTCAGACTGGAAGCTGGTTAGCCAGTTAACATCAATATCAAAATTGTTCATGTTGAACACTTTATTGATATTTATAGCGCCGCTAACTTCTGGTGCTAAGCGGAACTTGTTGCCGCCGTACTGAAATGGCGAGCCATCGGCAGTGTCATTGGCAAACTCTGCATCTAGAAAACCAAGGCTTGCAGTTAATGTCAGCGTTTCGCTGTAATTGTAAGTAGCCATACCTTCAATACCCGACATGGTCGAGTCACCAACCGTCACGGTGATAGATTGAAGGGTTTCTGCATCGGTGAAGCTTTGCTGATAATCGCTATATTCGTAGGTAAAAATGGCGCCCGAGAACAAGAAGTTAGCGCTTTGATATTTAACACCTATGTCGTAGCTATCAACTATTTCTGCTTTGGTAACGTTAACACCACCTGCGTTAGCATCGACAACCGGCGAACGACGACCTTTGGCGTAGTTCGCATATACGTTCCAGTTGTTATTAACGTCATAGCTTACGGCAAAGCGCGGTAGGGTATCGTCGAAGTCACGCTCCGCGTCAAAAGTAAAAGCACCATCTGCAGTAGTAAAGGTGTTGCGTGTATAGCGGGTTTCATCGATATAGCGCACGCCCGCTGTCACATTAATGCTGTCTGTAACAAAGTACGACACTTCAGCAACGTAAGACGCAATATCTAACTCGGCTTCAAATATGAAGGGCCCTTGAATGAAAATAGGCGGCAGCGCAGGGTTGGAAATAGGAGAACCATCGGCATTAAATAGCTGTGACACTAACAGAGCGCGCAGTGCTTCAATGTCTTCTAGCGACGCGTCGGTGGCAATATTTTGATTAAGTGGAATGTTTGAACTGGCCTCAAGCTGTGCTTTTACGGCATCAAACGTACCACGAACAAACGGGTCTACCATTACATAGTATGGCAAAATCGAATCGTCTTGGGTGATAGACGCGCCAACGAATGCTGCAAGTTTATCACCAGAATCATACACTACGCGCAATGACGCACCTTGAAGCGTAGCGTCGTTATCAAAGTAGGCGTCTTGAATACGCAAAGCTGAACCATCAGCGTCGAAACCTTCGCTTACTTCTACATCTTTATAGTAGGCGTCGGCATGCAAGCTAAGCATTTGGTTAAAGTCGTAGTTTAAAGTCAGATCGTAAGCTTGAAGCGTGCGTTCAATTCCCAGTTCACCGCCTAAACTAAATTCTGCCGAACTAAACGGACTTGTGTCACCGCCATTCGGCGCAATAGACCCGGATTTAAATGCAATACCCGGCTGGTCGTTATATTCCATTGCCGCACGAGCGATAATTTCTAGCTGCTCATAGTTCGCACGCCACGTTGCGCGCAACGCCTGGACTGATACACCCTGTAAATCTTCGCTGTTGCACGGCACTTCTTCACCAAGATGATTGTACATGTTGGCATTACCGTAATAAGAGTCCGCGCTACATGCATTGTTTTCTACAATGCCGTCCATCTCTCGATAAAGCCCCGCTATACGAAAACTGTGGTTGCCGTTAATCGGCTGGTTATACATAAAATCGAGTTCTTGGCCTTGCTCTGAGTTGTAACCAACCTGTACTTTGCCTTCTTGCTCAAAGGTTGGAAGATTAGAGTGGATGCTCACCGCACCGTTTGCTGCTGCTACACCAAAAAGTGTTGGCTGAGGACCTTTGAGTACTTCAACGCGAGCAATATCGTAAAGTGCAACACTCGCTACCGTTTTCTTACTGATATCAAAGCCGTCTTGATATACGGAAATACGAGGGGTTGCCGATACTGAAGATACATCGTCGGTCACTCCGCGAATGTTGAACGACGGTAAGCTTACTGCTTGTTCTTGAATCTGGACATTCGGCAAAATACGAGAAAGCTCATCAAGCTCCATAATATTGGTACGCTCTAAGAATTCGCTACCAATGACATCCATAGTTACTGGAACATCCATAACAGATTGCTCACGCATTTGCGCAGTAACGGTAATTTCTTCTATGTAGTCTTTTTCGTTGGCGCTGTCTGGCGTATTTTCCTGAGCAGTTGCAGCTGTAGATAGCGCAAGAGCAATTGTTGTGGCTAGCAAAGAGCGAGAAAAAAACGTTCGTAGGTACAGGGGGTGCATCAAATCATTCCTTTAATGTGCTTATTAAGTGTTTTGTATGTTTGTAAGAATTTCGCCAACAAATTGACGACACTACTTATTATTTGTGAATACAGAAGCACAAGAATCTAGAGCCCGTTTGAGACGTTTCGATGAAGTATCAATGACAAATCTAAGTCAATTTTATGACAGCTACCTCTTGTCTCGTTCTATACCAAAATTCAGTTGTTACACAGTAGCGGGCTATATAACTTTTGTTGAATTAATGCGCAACAAAAGTTATCATTTATGACAACTCAATTGGAATTATAATGGATTGGAAAGTCAAGTTTTATAAGGACGTAAACAAGCAAATATTGGCTATGCCACCAGGAATACTGGCGCGCTTCATAAGATTACTCGAACTTATGGAAAAACATGGCCCGAATTTAGGTGCTCCGCATACTCAGTCTTTAAGTCACGGATTATTCGAATTGAGAGCGAAAGCAAAAGAAATACTGCGAATAGCTAAACTGAGGATGAAAGAGGTGACCTCGCTATGACTTTACAAAATCTAAAACAAGAAGCATTTAAAAATCCAGAAGTAAAAAAAGAGTACGAGCGCTTAGAAAGTGAGTTCTCGCTTATCGAGCATTTGTTAACCATGAGAAAAGAAGCGGGGCTCACTCAAGAAGAGCTTGCAGAAAAATTGCGAACGCACAAGAGTAATATTAGCCGCTTAGAAAAAGGAAATAGTAACCCTAGTTGGACAACCTTACGTAAATATGCAGATGCCTGCGGCTTTGAGCTTTCACTTATTCACTATAAAAAAGAGCAACACACTATTCGCTAATTTTTAGTTGCTGATGCTCTTTATTTGCATACATTAATAACCTGAACCAAAAATAAACAAGAATAAGCACGTACAGTGAATAACAAGAGCCCTATCCATAAAAGAACAAAATAAGTACACTCTTCCCTTGTAGGACAGAAACAAATTTTAACTAAAAAGCGAAATGGAGACTGCAATGAAAAAACTAATGATGGCTACTGCGATTGGCGCTGCAACCTTATTAAGCGCATGTAGTGCTGAGCACGGCACTACGCAATGTACTACTGCCCCTGAATCTGAATGGCAAAATCAAGATGCATTTCAGACTCAGTTGCTAGCACAAGGCTACAAAATCAATGAGTTTAAAGTGACTGACGGCAGCTGCTACGAAATCTATGGCTTCGATAAAGAAGAGAATAAAGTTGAAATTTACTTCAACCCTGTTGATGGCAGCATTGTTAAAAAAGAAATGCACTAAGTTCGTGTTAGCAAACGGCACATGAGGTCGCTTGCTTTAAAACTTGATAAAAGCGCTGCAAACTATTGCAGCGTTTTTGTTTTAACTTAAGAAGAGCACGTGATGAGTAAAGCTAAAGACACGCCTTCAGATATTTATGTTTGGGATAAGATTGTGCGCGTATGCCACTGGGGCCTTGTTGCTGCGTTTATCACCAATTACTTTATTGTAGAGCCGGGCTGGCTTTATCATGAAATAGCGGGTTATGTTGCCTTAGCACTCATATTGTCGCGTGTTGCGTGGGGGGTTTACTCAACCAAATTTAGTTCGTTTAAAAATGAAAACGCGTCATACGCTAGTTTTTCGAATATATCGCTAGATAAGCAAACCTTCCTAGAGCATGTTGGACACTTAAGACAAAAGCAAATTCCGACTAGCCATGGTCACAACCCTTTCGGCTGGCTTATGGTATTTGCTGTCATAGCTCTTATGCTTGGATTGGGTATTACTGGGTTTATGATGGAAGAGATTGATGCCATGTTCGGCAACAGTACGCTGGAATGGGTACACAGTATTATGGCCGATGTGCTTTACGTTTGTGTACTAGTTCACATTGCGGCAGTATTTTTAGTGCAATACATAGGCAATGTTCAGCTCATTCGCCCTATGCTTACTGGATGGCGAAAGCGTTAGGTTATTGGATTGCCCAAATTCTGTTGCAACTTACTATCCACACCCACGTAACGAGATGGCCAACGCAAGGCCTTAACAGAAAAAGTACCCCTTCAAACCACCGGGAATGAAGCCCCCACAGGTTGTTTAACTGTCCATCGGACGCTTAGCTTGGCGCACAGCTTTTGGGTGCATCAGCTTTTCTAATCGAGCCAAGTAAGTCGCGATTTGTTGATGCTGTTTTTTATCATTCGTCACCGAGTTATAAAGCCAGTGGTAGGCATCTTCATAGTCGTAAGGGCTACCGAAGCCTTCCAAAAACAATTCAACTAACCTAATCTGCGCTTTTAAGTTTTTGAGCGCAGCGGCTTCACGTAAATACACGACGGCACGGGACTTATCTTGCTGAACCAATGTGCCTTTTGCGTAATAACGTCCAAGCTGCTCGAGCGCGGCGGGCAAACCTTGGTTAGCAGCATCTTCCATGTAACCAATGCCTCGCGACGGCGCTGCATCAACGCACACGCCCCACGCTAACATATCCCCCCATAAAAACTGGTAGGCGGGGATTTTAAGCACGTCGGCGCGCGCTTCAATGTCTTGTACTAACTGGCACCTATCTTCTACAACTTTATCTAAATGCGTATTTGCATTGATCATATCGATTAACGCGTCTTGGCTATAGAGCTGAACAGCGCGCAGCTCTTCAATCGTTTCACCTTCGAGCGCGCAAGCGGAAAAGCCTGTCGCTGAGGCGCAAATAAATAAAGCGGTCGATAAAAAACGTTTCATAGCAAAAGTGTATCTGATGATTGCAGTGTCTTAGTTAAGTTATCGACTTATTATAGATTATCTTAACTAAGACATGCCTTTCTTTACACAATCTCGTACAAATGACTAGATAATAAGGCTTACACTCCCGTGAAGGCTATTGTAAGGCAGGTTAATTGGGAGTCTAAAAAAACCTAGTGACTACTTTTTCTCGGACATAATGCTGATTGGATGTGACGGGCGTGATCGACAAGATCGATACCTAAATCGGTGAGATAACCGCCGTCGGGCTGAGTAATCAACCCTTTTGAGTAAAGCCTAGACGCTGCGTTTACCATTGTTTGACTAGCGTCGTGATGAATTTTAAGGCCTTGAAGTAAACTGTCTGCAGGGAACTTAAGCAATAAGTTTAATTCGTCTAGCATATCCTGATCGAATGAGCTCATGTAACCACCTTAGGCAAAAGGTAGGCCTGCTTATCTTAAATGTAGTCGTTTCATACACGTTAGATTGACAGAACCTAGATTTGTTAAAATTTTTAACGTTTTCTTATATCACATAGAAATATAGCCTCTGTAAAGGTTAATTTGTCTGTAAAAGGTTTAATCACAGATTAGCAGCGCTTACTGATCGGACTTTATCGCTAAATAGTATATTCTTGCCATAAATTACATTCGTGGATACACCTGCACTAATGAAATACAAAGATTTACGAGACTTTATTCGCCAATTAGAGGCCAAGGGCGAACTAGTACGCATTACCCAGCCCATAGACACCGACTTAGAAATGACGGAAATTGCAGACCGCACCTTGCGCGCTGGCGGCCCTGCTCTGTTATTTGAAAACCCTAAAAACCACGATATGCCGGTTCTTGCCAATCTTTTTGGTACACCAGAGCGCGTGGCGATGGGCATGGGGCAAGACTCTGTAGAAGCATTGCGCGAAGTAGGCAAACTACTCGCTTACTTGAAAGAGCCTGAGCCGCCGAAAGGGCTTAAAGACCTATGGGAAAAGCTTCCGGTATTTAAGCAGGTGCTGAACATGCCTGCCAAGGTACTTAAAAAAGCGCCTTGTCAGGAGGTGGTATTAACGGGCGATGACGTAGATCTATCTAAAATTCCTGTACAGCGCTGTTGGCCAGGTGACGCCGCGCCTCTTGTTACTTGGGGTTTAAGTGTAACTAAAGGCCCCCATAAAAAGCGTCAGAACTTGGGTATTTATCGTCAGCAGGTTATCGGTAAAAACAAACTTATTATGCGCTGGTTGTCACACCGTGGTGGCGCACTTGATTTTCGTGAATGGTGCCAAACACACCCTGGGGAGCCCTACCCTGTATCCGTAGCGCTCGGGGCAGATCCAGCTACCATATTAGGGGCAGTTACCCCCGTTCCAGATACACTTTCTGAATACGCCTTTGCGGGCTTGCTTCGCGGTGATAAAACCGAAGTGGTTAAGTCTATCAGTAACGATTTGCAAGTACCTGCCAGCGCAGAAATTGTGCTTGAAGGCTACATAGCACAGGGTGAGACTGCGCCTGAGGGCCCTTACGGCGACCACACCGGTTATTACAATGAAGTGGATGACTTTCCGGTGTTTACTGTTACCCACATTACGCACCGTAAAAATCCTATCTATCACTCAACCTATACTGGTCGTCCGCCCGATGAGCCCGCCATTTTAGGTGTCGCGTTAAATGAAGTATTCGTGCCCATCTTACAAAAGCAGTTCCCGGAGATAGTAGACTTCTACTTACCACCTGAAGGCTGCTCTTATCGCATGGCGGTGGTAACGATGAAGAAACAGTACCCTGGACATGCGAAACGAGTGATGATGGGGGTATGGTCGTTTTTAAGACAGTTTATGTACACTAAATTTGTGATAGTGTGCGACGATGACGTAAATGCGCGTGACTGGAACGACGTTATTTGGGCAATTACTACCCGCATGGACCCAGCCCGCGATACGGTAATGATAGAAAATACGCCCATTGATTATTTAGATTTTGCATCGCCCGTTTCAGGGCTCGGCTCAAAAATGGGAATGGATGCTACCAATAAAATGCCTGGCGAAACCGATCGGGAATGGGGCGTACCCATCGTGATGGATGAAGACGTTAAAAAACGCGTAGATGATATTTGGGATAGTCTTGGTATTATGTAGCCACTACGTTTAAGCCAATTCATTAAAATGCAAACGAGCGGTTTTTTAATATCCCATATTAAGGCGTTACGCTAAGCAGAAAGGTTAGAAGAGAATACATGTCAGAGATTAAATGCAAGGTTGCAAGCATCACGCCTTTAACAGAAGTGGTACAAAAAGTTGAGTTAACGCCTGAAAGTGCAGTTGAATTCAAAGCAGGCCAATACGCTATGGTAGTAATGGGCGAGAAAGATATGCGCCCCTTCTCTATTGCTAATGCCGCATTTGACAATAGCCGTATCGAGCTACACATTGGTGCTGAGCCGGGCAACAGCTATGCAGGTGAAGTGCTTGAACGCATGCGCGCAGAGGGTGAAATTGTTATAAATGTGGGCAACGGTAATGCCTTTTTGCAAAGCAACGGCTTGCCAATGGTGTTAATTGCAGGAGGTACCGGTTTCTCGTATACCTACTCAATTTTACAAGAGCACCTGAAAAATGGCGACAAGACCCCGGTTACGCTTTACTGGGGCGGGAAGCATGCGGCAGATTTATATTTAGCTGAAGAGCTTAATGCATTAGCCGATGCGAACGACCACTTCACTTTTGTTCCCGTTGTTGAATTTGCTTGCGACGAGTGGAAAGGCAGAACGGGTTGGGTGCATCATGCAGTGATGGCTGACCACGCTGACTTCTCGAACGTTCAGGTATACGTTGCCGGTCGATTTGAAATGGCAAAAGTTGTACGCGATGATTTTACTCAGCGCGGTTTGAAAGTAGAGAATCTGTTTGGTGACGCGTTCGCGTTTATCTAAACACTAACGCAGTGCTCATATCCAACAAGCCGGCAGACGCCGGCTTTTTATTGTCTATTTGAACCCGGTTTAATCACCGAGTTATTCGAACTTAACGTTCATCTTTTATTACTTGCGATAACCAACCATTACACACGTTTACTCTAATTGTACGTTTCCACCGTATTCGTTATGGTGAAAAGATAAACACTGGAGAAAACAATGATAAAAAACCTATCCACAATTGCTAACATCAGCGCAAAAATAAGAAAAAACAGCCTACTGGCATCTGCCGTATTACTGGGTAGTACAGCCTCTTTCACGACTTACGCACAAACCGAACAGCAACAAGCACTTTACGATATAGCCAAAAACGTTTCTGTCGAAAACATTGAGAAAGACATTACTACTCTGGTCAACTTTGGCACTCGTCACACCCTTTCTGAAACCGAATCTGATACTCGTGGCATAGGCGCGGCACGGCGTTGGATAAAGTCTGAGTTTGACAAGATTTCGGCTGAATGTGGTGGCTGCTTAGAGGTGTACTATCAGTCTGAAGTGATTAGCGGAGAAAAGCGTATTCCGGAACCCGTAGAGGTTGTTAGCGTAATCGCCATTCAACGTGGCACCACAGATCCTAATCGATACGTGATCATGTCTGGCGATATCGACTCACGGGTGTCTGACGTGATGGATTTCATCTCGGACTCACCAGGCGCTAACGATAATGCTTCGGGTGTAGCTGGAACACTTGAAGCTGCGCGGGTTTTATCAAAATATAAGTTCAACGGCAGCATTGTATATGCAGCACTATCTGGCGAAGAGCAAGGGCTTTTCGGCGGGCGTATTATGGCAAACCAAGCCAAAAAAGACGGGTGGCGAATTAAAGCGGTCTTAAATAACGATATGATTGGCAACATTGAAGGGGTTAACGGTGTAATCAACAACACCACCGCGCGCTTGTTTGCTGAAGGGACGCGAGTAACTGAGACGGAAAAAGAAGCTCGTATGCGTCGTTTCACAGGGGGTGAAGTTGACTCGCCAAGTCGCAACCTTGCCCGCTATATTGATAACATTGCTGACAAGTACATTGAGAATCTAGATACCATGGTGATTTATCGCTTAGACCGCTTTGGTCGTGGTGGTCATCATCGCCCATTTAATGACTTGGGCTATCCGGGTATTCGTATTATGGAAACTAACGAAAACTATACCCGCCAGCACCAAGACCTTCGCGTAGAAGACGGGATTGCCTATGGTGACACCTTAGATGGCGTTGATTTTGATTACACAGCGAAGCTTACCGGCTTAAATGCGGTTTCTCTTGCAGCAATGGCGTGGGCCCCTAACCCACCAGCTAATGTAGAGATTGCAGGCGCCGTTCAGCCCTCAACCTTTTTGAAGTGGGATGCACTAGACGCTGAAGAGAACCCTCAGCTCAAAGGATACAAAGTATATTGGCGTCATACTGATGCTCCGCAATGGGAATACAGTAAGTATGTGGGTAACGTTACTGAAGCGGTACTTGAGAACGTGGTTATCGACAACTATTTCTTCGGTGTTGCAAGCGTTAATAAAGATGGCGTGGAAAGCGTAGTGGTCTACCCAGGTCCCGCAGGTAGCTTCGGCGAGTAAACCTAATAGTCTCAACCCCTTACTTAATAAGTTAGGGGTTGGGCGACGTTTAAAACAGTAAACGCTCCCCATTGAGTTTATAATTTCACTTATCAAGTTAGCGACATAATATGCAATATATTGATGTCGCTTACATTTTGTTAATTTTGCGAATGGTGAGTTTATTGGAATTAAACCGCTAACTGCATTAGAGTGTAGTAAATGCATGGTTGCAGTACGGAGTCCACTTTTGGCAAGATGTAACGCTTTCCCGCTTTCCTTTTTCACTCGTCGCGCTTTATTCTTGAGCGTAAGCCTTATTCTTTACTGTTGCAATATTTCGCAACTTCACGCTGCACCCACAACTCTTGGCGCCTCATCCTTCGAGACTTACATCAGCGATGACGGCGAGCCCGCTCGTATTAATAACTTACTGAAAAAAGTGTTTGAAAAAGCTGAGTTAGACGTAGAGCTTCGCGTGATGCGCGATGCTTTTTTGGGAAGTTCTGTTTTAACGGGGAAATTAGATGGCGAATTTGCTTACGTTAACTTAGGGGAAGATAGTAGCAACTTACTTTTGTCTGATGTCTACCTGCCCGCCTACTTATATGCCGTAAGTAAAAACGCCGAGGTAGAGAGCGTAAGGCTATTTCCCCACCTCAAAGATAATCGCGTTGCCATTGAAAATCGCTTTGCCAATACCCCCATGTTCAGAACACTCAAAGAGATAAAATGGTCGCGAAACCCAAGTACGTTTGATGCATTTCGTCAGCTTGCAGATGATCGAGCGCCATTCCTGCTAACCACAGAACTGCTCGCTCGAGAACTTAATATTCTGTTGGCAAATGATAACGAAGAAACATTGCATTATTCGGCAAAACCGCTGGCACAAACGGGTTTTCAGCTCGCAGTTAGGAAAGAGCTTGCTGACGCAAAAAGCATGATCGAACGATTTAATGAAACGGTGTCTTCTATGCAGAGTAATGGGGAGTTCAACGCTCCTCTCTCATTGCCTTGGTTAACGAAAGATGTTGACGGCGATGGCATTGCTGACTTTATAGGTCATAGTGATATAACACGGTCGTCTGATAGCCTGGCTACTGCGTATTCGCTCGACGGGAAGCCTACATCGAAAAACAGTAAGTTCTTCATTGATGGCAAGGCTCACGAATCGTTGGAACAAGCACAGGTATCACTGGTAAAAGACGAAACACCTTCGACCAGAGCGTCTTTGTTAGACAAGACGACTTATCAACGTTTGCTTCAACGCTGGTAGCGGTGTCTACTCGCGGTAACCATGAGCGATGTCTAAGACGCCCTGTTTGGCGCTAATCTTTGCGCGTCATTCTTGCTCACGTGCGTTCATGCGTTAGTTACCGTACTTAATGTACTGCGCTAACAAGAACTCTGTTAGCGCAGCGTCTACGCTTCAATTTGCTAGTGAGCAGATTCTGGCAAATACATTTCCAAAATAGTCAGTAACTCTTCACCATCGACCGGTTTAGAAACATAGTTATTAAAGCCTGCTTTAAGGGCTTTTACTCTGTCTGATGTATAAGCGTAAGCCGTTAACGCAACTGCATTGAGCTTGGCTATTTCTGGAACTTCGCTGGCACGAATTTTAGTAACTAAACCTAACCCATCCATCTCAGGCATGCCAATATCTGACAGCAACAGGTCGAATGCTTCTGGCATATCGTTTAACTCTTTCCATGCCAGTAAACCATTTTTCGCCACGTTGACGCGAGCACCATTTGATTCCAAGAAGAGTTTAATGAAGTCTCTTGCGTCTTGTTCGTCTTCCGCCACTAATATGCGCAAGCCGTCGAGTCGCAGAGACTCGGTCAAATCACTAATTTCCGTGTTTTTGGTCTCGATAATATCATCGTGCAGGCTAAGCGGCGCAATGGGCATGGAAACAAAAAATGTGGTGCCCGAATTTAGCCCGTCACTTTCAGCGTATATCTCGCCACCATGCATTTCCACAAGGCTTTTCACAATAGACAGCCCTAATCCAAGACCGTGTTTATTATGCTCGTTTTTACCTTGATAAAAGCGTTCAAATACTCTGGCTACTTGTTCCTGTGTCATTCCCTTGCCGTTGTCTTTAACACGAAACAAGTAGTTAGAATGTTCTCGTTTTCCGCGAACATGTACCGTGCCGCCTTTAGACGTGAACTTGAGGGCATTACTTAGCAAATTATTGATAACCTGCTTTATTCGCAAATTATCTCCCAATATTTGGGTGTGATCGTCTTCACAATTTATAGAGAGTTTAATATTTTTACTCGCAAACCCAGCCTCAAACGACTTCGCTACTTCTGATATTGATGAAGCTATGTTCAATGAATGAATACTTAGCTTCATTGTGCCTGAAATGATGCGTGACAAGTCTAAAATGTCATTAATTAACGCCGCCTGCGTAGACGCCGCACGCTTTATAACACCTAAAGCATCAGTCATTCTTTCAACGTTTTTAACATCCATTAATGCCAAATCGGTCCAGCCAACAATAGAATTGAGCGGTGAACGAAGCTCATGGGATATACTTGCCAAGAATTGATCTTTGGCCTTATCTAGTTCTTCCAGCTTACTAATTTGCTTATCTAAAGATGCCTTTAGGCTAAGTGCATAGGGAATAAATAAGTGGTCAAAGCCTTCGATAATTAGCTGGTCGTCTTCTGTCCACTCTACTGACTCGTCAGCAACGCTCTGTAAGTACATATCAAACGAGTTACGAGGAGTGAGTGATTTGCCAATATCTTTTTTCGCAGCGTCTTTACCTGCCCAGCGTATGGTTTTGTCTTTAGGCTCTCTGAACCATACGGTGTAATACCCCAACTTTGCCGACACACAAGATATGTACATACCCCGAATGCCGTTTAGGTCGCATTCTTCAGTGACTTCATTTCCCAGCTTATTAATAGCTATCGACTCTTCCGAATTGGTAACAACCAACTTGTTAAGTAGCCTGGTTAAGGTTTTTTCAGACGGTGTTCTGCCCACTAAGTATTTATCGATTGGCGTTATGACCGCCATTCCTGATGCATTGGCCACGTCCAAAAGGCCTGCTTCTTTTTGAGTAATGGCCTCTAATGGGTTTGGATAAGTTGTTAGCTGATGAATAATATTATTTAGCTTACGCTGACGAATTTGAAACTGCTCTTTCTTTTCGTGTAGCGCTTTTGTATGCAGTTGCCAAGCATACAAATGACCGAGTGATTCGCATACTAATCGCTTTTTCTGATCAATGTACTTAGGCTCGTTGTTGTGGCAAGCCAGCAGACCCCATAACCTACCTTCAAATACAAGGGAAACGGAAAACGAAGAGCGAACCCCCATATTTTTTAAATAGGTAATATGAAGCGGAGACACCGAGCGGACCATCGACATGGACAAATTGACGGGAGGACGACCCGATTCTGCTATTGGTGGTTGTAAGCCAATTGGCGCCTCTTCTACATCAAATACACAGCGTACTCTATTTTTTAAATACAAGTCACGTGCTTGGCTCGGTATATCAGATGCAGGGAACTTTAATCCTTTGAAAGACCGCGAAGAAGCGGCTTTTGCTTCTCCTATAACTTCTCCGCAATAGTCTTTATCAAATTGATAAACCATGACAGAGCTAAAACCAATGTATCTCTTGAACACTTGAGCGATAGCATCAGCAACATCGTTAGTTGACTCACAGTCATCCACGTCAGGTAACAAGGTACGTATATCTACGTCCATCGGCACCCACTGTTGAGCAGCTTCGTAACTAAGCTGCGGTGTAGGCTCTAATTCGATGACAAGTAAGCCGTTTGAGTCAAACGCTACCCCACTACCTTCTTTTTCCCAACTATCAAGCCAAAGCGCATTTTTGGCAAATTTCCACTGATATGCGCGGCGAGTGTTACCGCCTTTTACCGTTTCATATATGGTTTGGAAAGTTGGCGCTTCAGCAGAAGGGACATCTATGAGTTCGGTAATAAGGGTTTGGTTGGGTACAATATCAACCTTAAAAAGGTCGTTGATATTTTCACTTACCACCTGAACTTTTTTTGACTCAGGGTCTATTGCTATGACATATCCAAAGCTCTGAACACTTTCGATTAAATGTATAGGCTCATCTTCACAGTTCTGAAGCTGTGTGTTTTTTCTATCTGTATTGTGTTGCATTGCCTTGGCCGAGAAATTAGGGAAAGCTAGGTTTCATTTTAAATATTAAATTTAAGCAACGATAACAAGTTACTTATCAAAGATCATGCTATATCTCTTAAAGCTCCTTAGTTAATGATCATTAAATTTTCAATTAAAAATAGCTCACAAACTAAATTTCTCTTGTGTTTATTGATTTATCGCAATAAACTTTCAGTAATTTCTGAAACTTCTGGAATATAAAAATGAAAATGACGCCGTTAATTACTTCTGCCGTTATGCATTTTGGCGAAATGGGAAGTCGCTGGGGGTTCAATAGAACCGTAGGGCAAATCCTTGCGCTTATTGTGTTGAATGAAGAACCCATTTCAGCGCAAGAAATCTCCGACGCCCTGAATATCTCCAGAGGCAACACCAGTATGGGTTTAAAAGAGCTTCAGTCTTGGCGCTTAGTGAAACAGCACTTAGTACCAGGGGAGAGAAAAGAGTTCTTTATTCCCGCTGGCGATATCTGGACGCTTGCTAATCGGGTATTTGAAGAGCGTAGGAAGCGGGAAATAGACCCAACTATGAGCTTGCTGCGGGATCTCCTGCTCGACGCACCAGCCAATGAAAAAGAGGCGAACGCTCAACACAAACTGAACGAAATTCACGATTTACTCGAATCAATTACGGCATGGTCACAAGAACTTCAAAATCTTGGACCTGAAAAGCTTAACACTTTGATGAAGTTGGGTTCTGGCGTAGGTCGTATGCTTGAGCTTAAGGATAAGCTACTTCCGGGAAAAAACAGCGTTAACTAAGGGGGCCTTCTGTGGATGCATTCTTGCTGTCTCGTTTACAATTTGCGCTAAATATTAGCTTTCATATCTTGTTTCCAACCATCACGATGGCAATGGGATGGTTTTTATTTTATTTCAAACTACGCTCAAACACTTCAGGCCATCCTGTATGGATGCGCATGTATCGTTTTTGGGTTCGTGTATTTGCACTTAGCTTTGCGCTTGGCGTGGTAAGCGGTGTGACAATGTCATTTCAGTTCGGCACCAATTGGCCTGGGTTTATGGAAAAGGTGGGCAATGTCGCTGGGCCGCTTTTAGGTTACGAGGTGCTTACTGCCTTTTTCTTAGAAGCCACTTTCTTAGGTATCATGCTATTTGGCATACGCCGGGTTCCTAACTGGCTGCATACTGCGTCTACCCTCATCGTCGCGCTGGGCACCACTACGTCTGCCTTCTGGATATTGGCATTAAATAGCTGGATGCAAACGCCGCAGGGTTTTGAAGTGGTCGACGGTGTGGTGTATGCAACAAACTGGAAGGAAATTATTTTTAACCCTTCTTTCCCCTACCGCTTTGTTCACATGATGTTAGCCTCAGGGCTTACGGCCAGTTTTCTTATAGCTGGGCTTTCAGCCTATCGCATGCTTAAGGGCGACGATAAGCTTGCGCCTAAACTCGCACTTAAAACCGCTACCTATACGGCAGCAGTGTTAATACCACTTCAGATATTTGCCGGCGACATGCACGGTTTAAATACCCTTGAACACCAACCACAAAAAGTGGCGGCGATGGAAGGGCTGTGGGAGACCACCGAAGGTGCGCCTTTGTTACTTTTTGCCATTCCCGATGAGGAAAGTAAGGAAAATCACTTTGAAATTCCTATTCCCTACGGTGCAAGCCTTATTCTTACTCATGAGCTCAAGGGCGAAATCAAAGGGCTAAATGAATTCGAAGGCGAACATCCTCCCGTTGCGCCGGTATTTTACGGATTCAGGGTAATGGTAGGGATGGGTATGCTAATGCTTGCGGTTTCATGGATAGGCAGCCTGTACTTACTACGCAAAAAAGATTTCCCGTTATGGCTTAAACGTACCTTTACTGGTATGGCGTTTAGCGGTTGGATAGCCACGCTTGCAGGCTGGTATGTAACCGAAATCGGCAGACAGCCTTATTTGGTGAGCGGCGTACTGAAAACCGCTGACGCCGTTACGCAGCTGCCGCCCGGGAATATAGCACTCTCGTTTACCCTGTACTTGGTTATTTATACGGTACTACTTATAGCCTACATGGGCACATTGATGTTGATGTGCAGAAGAGCTGTTGAAATAGAAGAGATTACAACAGAGGAACGGGAAGTTGCAAAAGCAAAAATGCAGCCAAGCGATCCCGATCCTAGCACGGTTTAAGGAGAGCAAATATGTTTGAAAATGTATCAGCAGAAATGCTCGGGAATATCTACGTGGGGCTACTTGGGTTATCGGTTTTACTTTATGCCATTCTTGATGGCTACGACTTAGGCGTAGGTGTATTGATCCCACCAAGAACAGAAGCGTTCAGAGACGATATGATTGCGTCCATAGGACCCTACTGGGATGCAAATGAGACCTGGCTTGTACTTGCAATAGGTCTGTTACTCATTGCTTTTCCTGAAGCCCACAGTGAGTTTTTACAAACCTTGTACTTGCCTGCAACCTTTATGCTGTTGGGGCTTATTCTTCGCGGCGTAGCGTTCGATTTTCGCGCCAAGGTTGTGCAGGTGAAAAAGCGAAAATGGGACTTGGTGTTTAAGTACGGCTCGTTGCTTACTACATTAGCGCAAGGTTATATGTTAGGCATTTACGTAACGGGGCTTCGCACAGATATCTGGGCACAAGCCTTCGCCTTACTTGCAGCATTTGGTGTTACAGCAGCCTATGCGTTTATTGGTTCGTGCTGGCTCATACTTAAAACGGAAGGTGAACTTCAGCAGAAAGCCTATTACTGGGCGAGAAGAGGTTTGGGAATACTGGCTGTTGGAATTGTCGCAGTAAGTATCGCTAACCTAACCTTACACGATGACGTGAGAGGCTTATGGTTGTCTGCACCTTGGGGATATGTACTTTTCGCCATCCCGGTAACGTGTTTCGCGCTTTTAGCACTTTGTGGTGTGTTGCTTAAGAAACTACCTGACGCGCAAGGTAAAGGCGAATGGCTTCCGTTCTTTATTGCTCTACTCGTATTTTTGCTTTGCTTCGCCGCATTCGGCATAAGCTACTATCCGTTTATCATTCCTGGACAGATGACGGTGATGGATGCGCTCAGTGACGCAAACTCTCTACGTTTTTTACTTGTTGGCGTGGTTATTGTTGTGCCTATTATTCTGGCCTACACGGCCATGGTGTATAAGATCTTTTCTGGTAAATCAGAAAAGCTTTCTTATTATTGAGGCCCGTGTATGTCTTAGTGACACACCTCCTTGTTAGTTTAATAAATTAAAGTAATAGTGGACATCATTGGAAAACAGTGGTGTTCACTTTCTTTCCAACTGTATTATCGATTAAATAGTTTTTAGCCTCTCTTCACGTATTTTCATTTATTTTCCTCATATATTTTAGCTAAAAGCGTAAAAACTGATCCTTTTCTTAAACTAAAGTATAAAAATAAATGGTAACTGTTTGATTTAACGAAATCTGTTTAAAGAGCTCGTTCTGCATGGCGTAGTTATTCGTTAACGAAGATAAATGTTGACATCAAACTGTAACATTACTATATTTTACATGGGGCAATTTTTACTAGAAGGAGCCAAATTATGGAAAATGTTTTCCATTCAATCTCACGGTTCTTCAAGCGCGCGCACCCCTATCCGGTAGCTCACTATATCGGCAGAAAGAATGCGCAGCGTATCTTAGGATGTAAAATCAAAAAGAAATCCAAGATATTCGCCGAACAGCACGTTGAAGACCAAAATAATTAATTCATATGGGGCCCGTCAAACCGGCCCCATTTTTTTTGCCTTTCTAATGGTAATTTAAGCCATTATTTTTTTAACATGCGTTTTTTTCTTTTCTTCTTTTGTTTGTCACTGGTGTTCTGACGATTAAAGATGGCTCAGCGGCACTGCCGTCGTGTATTTTATCTGCTCCATAGCGAAGCTCGATGTGACATCGGAGAACTCTATACCGTTCACAAGGCGCTTGTAAAAATGGTCGAAGCAATCCATGTCAGTAACAAGTACCTTAAGTAAGTAGTCATACTCTCCTGACATGCGATAACATTCTACAACTTCATCAAAAGATGCGGCATGCTTAGCAAACGAAGCAAGCCACTTTCCATCGTGCCGACCTGCTTTCACTTGCACAAAGACGGTCATGGTAAGGCCGAGCTGCCTAGCTTGTAACAGAGCGACGCGCTTTGAAATAATTCCCTTCTCTTCAAGCTTTTGAATGCGACGCCAGCAGGGCGTTACTGTTAACCCTACTTGATCTGCGATTTCTGCAACAGGCGTTTCTGTATTGTTTTGAAGTAACCTTAAAATGGCTTTATCAATCCCGTCGATGCTTTTACTTTTATCATTACGCATGAAGATATGCTGCTCTTATAAGAAGGATTGATAAGGCTTCAACGTTAACTGGCTTCATATATTTCTCTCATCCAGCGCACTACAGCCACCATGGCTGAGTAAAGTTCACATTTTCTGGTGCAATTTCATATTGAAATGGCGGAGTAAAAACATCCCAAAATGCTTCTCTAAGCGCACTATCTATTATCTGTAATTGATTATTTTCACGATAGCGGTTGAGCAAGGCCTTATATGCATCAATCGGCATTTGCGGGTTAGACTGACGAAATATCACCTTGCCACCAAACTCGTCGAACAGGGCCTTTTCAGTTTGAAACTGCATCACCTGTTTTTCTGCAATCTCTTTAATTGGCTTACTGTTATTTTTCTCAGACACCTGATTGGCAAACTTTTCCACAAATTTAGTAACGAGAGCTTGGTCAAGCTCAATTCCCTTTTTTGCCGCGTAGTCTTCTAAAATCAATTCATAAATTTTTGTCGAAGCATTTACACGAACAACATAGTCAAGCATGTCGTTATAATCTTCTTTAGCCTGCTCTTCTATTTCTTTTTGCTCTTTTTCATTAGGCATCGCATCGGCGCGGGTAACGTTTTGACCTAAAACGACAGCTAGTATATTCCCATCACTGTGCTGCACAGGCTCAGGTTGGGACTGTGGTTCCGCGTTAGCAGACTGCGCGGTAAAGACGAAAAGTGAAATTAACAGTGAAACTCGCAAGAAAACGATAATTCGCATGGTGCTCTCCGTAAAAGAGTAACTTTGAAGAAGTTAGCTAATACGGTGAGTAAAGCATTAAAGCCTATCGAGACGCAATATTTGTGGGCCGTATTTAAGGATTAAGAGGTGGCTGGTTGTAAAACGCGTAAGCGTTGATTTGAGAATATCAAAAGTGGGGAGCAGAAAAATTTTGAGTAGTGCTGAAAGAAAAACGGCGGTCTAATGACCGCCGTTTTTGAATTCTTAGATAGCTTGCACGTTAGCAGCTTGAAGACCTTTTTGACCTTCTTCAACTTCAAATTCTACTCGCTGACCTTCTGGAAGCGTTTTGTAACCGTCAGAGATAATTGCACGGAAATGAACGAATACGTCCTTGCCGCCATTATCTTGTGTTAGAAAACCGTAACCTTTATCAGCGTTGAACCACTTAACTGTGCCTGTAACTTTAGACATGTCGTATAGACCTCAAATATCATATTAAATTGCGCATAAGCGCGTGTAACTTAGTTTCTTTAAAGTCTTTAAATTGGCGGAGTATTGGGTCTTACTTACGAATGGACAAACAACTTACAACAAATTACAGGGTAACTCGAGCGGTTTTAACATATAGCAAATAATACAAAATCGCGTCTATTTAAAGACATTGGCTAAGAGCCAAGAACACTATAACACTCTTCGGGACGATTACTATACAAATTAATCACTAAACAACGGATTTCATAAATATTTCACCCCAACGTAACAATAACTAGAGCCCTTTACGCCAAGCTAAGAACCAGCAAACTGCGCCTATAAGGCCAGTAAATGCAGGGAAATACCATGATAAACCGTAAGTAGGCAGAATAACGGATGTGAGCACAAAGGTGGCACCCACCACACTTAAATGAGTGGTCTGAGTTGTCTTTTTCTGCTCTTGAAGCAGTGCCAAATGCGCTCTTTGTTGCTGTAAAGGCAGGCGCTTCAGCTGCTGCAAACTGTCATAAAGCAGGTCAGGCATTTCAGGCAGTTTTTCTGACCAAAACGGCAAGTTATCTTTTACTTTACCCATCATCGCTGTGAAGCCAATTTGCTCTTTCATCCAGTTTTCGAGGAACGGTTTCGCGGTTTTCCATAAATCGAGCTGAGGGTAAAGTTGTCTGCCCAACCCTTCGATATAGAGCAAGGTTTTTTGCAGCAGCACAAGCTGGGGTTGCACAACCATATTGAAACGGCGTGCTGTATTAAATAGCTGTAACAGTACGTTGCCGAAAGATATTTCAGCAAGGGGCTTTTGAAAGATAGGTTCGCACACTGTGCGAATGGCCATTTCAAACTCATCGATGTTGGTATCTTGCGGCACCCAGCCTGAATCAGCATGAAGCTGCGCGACTTTGCGGTAGTCGCGATTGAAGAACGCTATGAAGTTTTCGGCTAGGTAACGTTTATCTTCGCGATTAAGAGTTCCCACAATGCCAAAATCAATAGCAATGTATTTTGGGTTTTCAGGGTGTTCCGTAGACACGAATATGTTGCCCGGATGCATGTCAGCATGGAAAAAACTGTCGCGAAAAACTTGGGTAAAGAATACTTCTACACCTCGCTCTGCCAATTTTTTCATGTTGGTATTTTGCGTGAGCAGGGCTTCGATATTTGAAATAGGCAGGCCGTAAATACGCTCCATGACAAGCACGTTACTACGGCAATAGTCGCTGTAAATTTTCGGTACATATAGCGCATCAGAACCTTCGAAATTGCGCCCTAGCTGAATACCATTTGCTGATTCTCGCAGCAAATCGAGTTCATCAACTATCGTTTTGCGGTATTCCACAACCACTTCTACCGGGCGTAACCGTTTACCATCGGGGAGCCAGCGCTGCAATACACTAGCCAAGCTAAACAATAGCTCCATATCGGCTACTATGGTATCGCGTATATCTGGTCGTAGCACTTTAACCACAACGTCTTCGTTGTTGTGCTTGAGCTTAGCCGCATGAACTTGAGCGATAGAGGCGGACGCTAACGGTTTTGTTTCAAACTCGCTAAATAGCTCGCTTAAATCAGAAAGCCCCAATGCCTGCTTAATAATCTCTTGTGCAGCATCTGATGAAAACGGCGGCACTTTGTCTTGTAAACGTGCCAGTTCATTTGCAATGGCCGGAGGAAGCAGGTCACGGCGGGTAGACATCATTTGACCGAACTTTATAAATACTGGGCCAAGGTTTTGAAGAGCAAGAGTGATACGCTCTCCGGCAGATTTTCCTTTATGCTTATTTCTCACCCAAAAAATAGTATGGCGCATTGCTCGCGCGTACCAGGGTAACCACTTCGCTGGAATCAACTCGTCTAAACCGTGTTCCAACAGTACCTTGTTAATTCGGTAAAACCTAACAATACGCATCTATGAGCCTGTTTCTATTAGTCTTGCTTTATCTTTGCTTCTAATTGGCGTAGCCGCGCATCTGCATTTTCTGCTCTATCACGAAGCTCGTTCACTTCATCGCTGAAATGCATAACCGCAAGCTTGTGAGCAGCTAGCTGCTTTTCCTCTACCATGGCGTTGCCTAGCACCCGCCCCATGGAAGCCAGTGCTTTCATTGTTTTTTCATGCACTGCGTTTACTGTTTTCACAGTTTGATGAGCAACCACGTCATTGGTTTTCTGTGCCAGTATCTCTTCAACATCAATATCAAGCTGTTGAAAAAGCGCGCTTACTTGTTGAGCTACATTTAGCTCCCCCTCTAGTACCAACGCTTTTTGCTGGATAAGTCGAGTAAGCTGACTGGTTTCTTTGAGTTCGGGCAGTGTTTGAAGTGACGTTTTAATACAACAATCTTTTGGCCCTATAGACGCCACTGCTTCCTCGAAGGTTCCCTGCTCAGTGAGCACATCGATACGGTCAGAAAATGACAGCGTTATACCGTAGGGAAGCGGCGATACAAATGCGGTAAGTCTTGCACCTCGAAGAGGCTTCAACCTCGTCTCACTATCTTCATCCAAAGACAAAATCTTATTGATTACCGATTCAGCAGCAGCGGCCACAAGCGCGGATGTAGGCATTAAAACTTATACCCTCTATGCAGCGCAACAATGCCCCCTGTGAGATTTTGGTAATCACATTGCTCGAAACCGGCTTCCTCGAACATCCCTTTTAATGTCTCTTGATCAGGGTGCATACGGATACTTTCCGCCAAGTACTGATAACTTTCGGCATCGTTAGCAACAAGCTGTCCCATCTTTGGCAGAATATGAAATGAATACATGTCATAAAGTTTGCTCAACTGCTCAGTAGTTGGCTTTGAAAACTCAAGAACTAACAACCGACCGCCGGGCTTAAGTACACGATAAATTGAATTAAGCGCGTTTTGCTTTTCTGTAACGTTGCGCAAGCCAAATGCCATTGTTACAACGTCGAAGTGATTGTCCGGAAACGGCAGCGCCTCAGCATCTGCCTGAACATAATCAATATTGCTAACCAAGCCGCGGTCGCGCAATTTGTCGCGTCCTACTTTCAACATAGACAAATTGATATCGGCAAGGGTAACTCGCCCCGTTGGACCTACCAGGCGAGAGAATTTTGCCGTAAGGTCGCCAGTGCCACCTGCAATGTCCAATACCTTATTGCCCGCACGCACTCCACTACAATCAATAGTGAAGCGTTTCCACAAGCGGTGAACACCCATCGACATAAGGTCGTTCATGACGTCGTACTTCGCCGCTACTGAATCAAAAACATTAGCAACTAAGGACGCTTTTTGGCCTTTATCAACCTGTTTAAAACCGAAGTGGGTTGTTTGCTCGGTTGCAGTGTCTACTTGCGTAGCGGGAGTTTGATTGTCGTTCATGACAGTCCTGTAGTTTAAATATTTTTCTTAATGCTGAAGTGTATAGGATTGTGTTGCCAAGCAAAAGCTTTATGCCCGAGTTGCGCATTAAGCTTAATGCGCCCCTTTTTCTCTAGACTGGCCTATTGTTGGTTCCCCAACTGAACGCCACGATAGCGCTTATTTCTTGAAGAGAACGCCCGCTTTCACGATGCCATTGCGCGAAGGCTGCGTTCGCTGAGGATAATGATTTTTTAGATGTTAAACCGCCGTCAACAATATCGTGCTTTCTCAGGTAATCCTCGACATCGCGAGAAAATAAAAAAGTATCAATACCCAACGCCCGAAGCATGTAGGGGCCGGTATTTCCACCAAGCCGCGCGCCGCGCTTTTTCATAAACTCCCACAAGCTTGTGATGTTATCTTTTTCGAAGCTCGCGACAAACTTCCCAAAACTGCCGTATTCGAGGGCAACATCTTTAATCATCATGGCATTATCGCGAACGGTTGTGACTTTTTTATAGTTCCTTACAATGCGTTTGTCAGATGCTTTTTGCTCTAACATTTCATCAGGCATCAACAACACTTTGTCCACGTCAAAACCGAAAAATACCGTTTCGAAGTCAGGCCACTTTTGTTCAATTACACGCCACACAAATCCAGACTTGAAGACCTGCTTGGTCATAGCTGCCAAAAAACGATCATCTGAGATTTTTTCAACGTTTGCCTTAGTAAGAGGCGCTCGAAGCATTGCTTCAAGCACCCTCTCGCCGCCTTTGCGCTCGCACGCTCGGCGGTAAATAGTTTGAAAAGACTCAGCCATAGCCGCTTAGCCCTTTATACCGCTGTGGCGAAGAAGTGCATCGACCTTAGGTTCACGTCCTCTAAAGGCAACAAACAAATCCATCGGAGGCTTACTACCGCCCATCTCTAGTATATTTTCTAAGAACGCCTTGCCTGTTTCGCGGTTAAAAATACCGTCTTCCTCAAACTTGCTGTAAGCGTCAGCAGAAAGTACCTCAGCCCATTTGTAGCTGTAGTAACCCGCAGCGTAACCACCCGCGAAAATATGCCCAAAACTATTCTGGAAGCGGTTAAATGAAGGTGGGATAACAACCGCTACTTCTTCACGAACTTTGTCTAGTGTAGCTTGAACGTCTACTTCACTGCCTTTTTCGCTGTGTAATAGGAAATCAAATAAACTAAATTCAAGTTGTCGCACCATCTGCATTGCAGATTGATAGTCTCTTGCGGCCAGCATCCGCTCTAACAAGTCAGCCGGTAACGGCTCACCGGTTTCGTAATGCCCTGAGATAAAGTTGAGAGCATCCTCTTCCCAGCACCAGTTTTCCAAAAACTGGCTAGGTAATTCTACCGCATCCCATGGAACGCCGTTGATACCAGAAACACCCGCAACACGCATTTTAGTAAGCATGTGATGGATACCGTGGCCAAATTCATGGAACAAGGTCACCACTTCATCGTGAGTGAAAAGCGCAGGCTTATCTCCCACTGGTGCATTGAAGTTACAAGTAAGGTACGCAACAGGAAGCTGTATTTCACCATCTACCTTTTCACGACGAACGCGACACTCGTCCATCCAGGCACCGCCGCGCTTTTTCGCGCGAGCATATAAGTCTAGATAAAAACTACCGCGCATTACATCGGCATCGTCTGTAATGGTGAAGTAGCGAACGTCTTTATGCCAAGTATCAATACCCGGCTGCTCAATGATTTTGAGGCCGTAAAGACGGTGCACCACTTCAAACAAACCTGAAAGTACTTTGTCTTCAGGAAAGTAAGGGCGCAACATCTCATCAGAAATGGTGTACTTTTCCTGCTTCAGTTTTTCGCTGTAGTAAGGTAAGTCCCAAGCAGCTAAGTCTGTCACTCCATGTTTCTCACTAGCGTACGTTCTTACGTCTTCTAGCTCACGTTCGGCTTGAGGTTTAGACTTTGCAGCCAAATCGCGCAAGAAACCGATAACCTGGTCAGTAGAGTCAGCCATTTTTGTCGCAAGGGAACGTTCCGCGTAGCTACTAAAACCGAGTAGCTCAGCAAGTTCGGTGCGAAGCACAAGGGTTTCTTTTATGATGTCAGTGTTATCCCATTTGCCTGCATTCGGGCCCTGCTCTGACGCTTTGGTAGAATAAGCGCGATACATTTCTTCGCGCAGGTCTCGATTATCCGCATAAAGCATAACTGGCAGATAAGAAGGGATATCTAATGTAAACAACCATCCCTGCAAATCTTTTTGATGCGCCGCTTGCGCTGCGGCTTCTAAAGCTGATTCTGGCATACCGGCAAGCTCGGCTTCATCTGTAACATGCTTAGTCCACCCCATGGTAGCGTCCATCACGTTATTAGAAAATGTCGACGATAGCTCACTAAGTTTTGCCTGAATATCAGCAAAGCGTTTCTTCTGATCTTCGGGAAGCGCGACACCAGACAGTGTGAAATCACGAACAGCATTCTCAATCACTTTCTGCTGCTCTTCGCTCAGTGTGTCGAACTCTTCCGATGCTTTGAGCTCGGCATAAGCATTGTACAGCCCCTCATGTTGACCAACCCAAGTGCCATATTCAGATAACAAGGGCAAGCAGGCATCGTGAGCTTCGCGAAGCGCGTCGCTACTCACCACACTGTTCATATGCGACACAGGTGAGAATATTTTGCTTAAACGGTCGTCTACTTCTTCTAATCGCAGCACAAGATTTTCATAAGAATAATTTTTCGATGCTACAACTTCTTCTATCTCACTTTTACATGCTTCAATTGCTTTTTCGATTGCAGGCTTGATTGATTCAGGTTCAATAGCAGAAAAAATAGGTAGGCCGTCGACCATTTCAATTGCAGGGGTTGTCATAATCTTTTCACTCTTTACGCTTTGATAAAATAATGATGGGGCTTCACGGGGTAAAAGCAAGCCATTGTTTAGCCTCTTATTGATCTAATTCGATTCTACTTCTAATGTTATACCAATCCGCATAGATAAGTGCCCACTCAGAAGGCGCTGGCAAGTTTCCTAGCGAAGCGTGGGAATGCAGGAATGGCTGCTCCCTTTCAAATTCCCAGAATGAAGCTAGGAAGCTTGCCAGACCTTCCCGAAGGGCGAGTTTAAAATGTCCGTACTCTTTGTTGTGTCACCTTGATGTAGAGCCACTATACCTGCGGTAACACGCCGCGATTACGAACATTTTAACTCTCGCTGAGTGGGTAATTATCTATGCGGATTGGTATTAGAGTTAGGATCAGGCGTTAGCGATACTCAATTTGCACTATGCGAGCAAACCAAGACTCTGTCGCAAATGTCACATATCATCCTTTTGTCTACTTTGTCTCACCATGCTTCTCGTACTATAATTTTGGCTAATAAACCAACAAGGCCATGATATGAAAACTTTGACGTCAGGTGAGATAGCATCTTACTGCGATGTAAATCTCCGCACCGTGATTCGATGGATAGAAAGTGGCAAGCTCAAGGGTTTTAAGCTTCCCGGACGCGGCAATAATCGCGTATTAGTTGAAGACTTTGTAGAGTTTTTAGAGCGTCATGAGATGCCCATACCAGATGCCTTGAAGGGTGTAGCATCATCTTCAATCCTTATTGTTGACGACGAGATGCCAGTTGCTAAATCTATTCAGCGCGTTGCCAGACGTGCAGGTTTTGACTCTCACATTGCAACGGGTGGGTTTCAGGCGGGAATAATGCTAAGTCAGTACGAACCCAAAGTTATGACGCTTGATTTGAGTATGCCTGGAATGGATGGTTATAGCGTCATCGAGTTCACAAGAGATCAGTCGAAATTCAGAGATCTAAAGATAGTAGTTATTTCAGCACTTGATGATTCGAGTTTAGAGCGTGCGCTTGATATCGGTGCAGATGCAACGCTTCAAAAGCCGTTTTCTAACCATGATTTAACTGTTGTATTAGAACAGTTTATGTCTATGTAATTTCACCTACAGGGAATAAGTATGGGTCTATATCTACGATGTGTATCTTTGACTGTTTTCTTTTTGTTGAGCAGTTTTTCTTTGAGTGCAGACCCTATAACCTTCGGCGTGGTACCGCAACAGTCGGCGAAAAAAATGGCGGAGAAATGGCAGCCGTTAATTGATTACATTAGCAATTTCACCGGCCTTGATATTGAGTTTAAGACGGCTAAAGACATCCCTACGTTTGAGTCTGATTTAGCACAAGGCAAATATGATTTAGCTTACATCAACCCCTATCATTTTGTGGTCTTCAATGAATCACCGGGTTATCGCTCGCTAGTCCATCAGAAAGACAAAAAAATACGTGGCTTAATTGTCGTACGCAAAGACAGCCCGATCAAAAAGATTGATGATCTAGCAGGAGCTGAAATCGCTTTCCCTGCGCCCGCAGCGTTCGCTGCTACTATCATTACAAGCGCGCACCTTCGCAACAACGATATCCCGTTTATCCCACGGTATGTTAATTCACATGACTCCGTTTACCTTGCTGTACAACGTAACTTTTTCAGTGCAGGGGGCGGCATTATACGCACTCTTAATACGTTGCCAGAGAATGTAAGAAAGGATTTGCGAGTTCTCTGGACAAGTGAGGGGTATACACCCCACCCCATTGTGACCCACCCAAATATGGCAGAAGCCGACAGACAAGCTATTCTTAATGCGTTAATAGCAGTATCTAACGACACAAGTAAATCATTGCTCTTGAAGAATATTGGCTTAAGTGGTTTTACCGCGTCTGACGATAAGGACTGGGATGATGTAAGGGCACTCGGGATTGCATCGTTATCTAGACCTCACCTATGAGTAGACTGAGCATGAAGTTTTCATTACGTACAAAAACTATAGCAGGGGTAGCATTTATAGCAGCCTTATTGCTTTTAGTACTACTCGTTACTGTGTTTCAACTGTTAAACGACCTCGTCGATAACAATGTAAAAAAATCTGCCGACACCACAGTGTCACTCTTTGTTTCGACAACCAAGAACGCATTTTTAAGTTATGACTTAGCATCGCTTGATGCCGATGTCTCAGAAATACTGACCAACCCCAATATCGCCTATGTAAAAGTTAAAGATAAGGATGGCAATGTATTTGTAGAAAAAGGCAATCAAGAAGCATTAAGCCGTGATTTTATTGCCGATAATTCAGTGTCAGAAGCTGACGATGGTATTTATGATACTCGCGCTCCAATTATGGTAGGCAACACGCTTTACGGGTATGTAGAAATTGGGTTGAACATAGCTTCAGTTACTGAGTCAGTGTCGCGAGTTAAGAGCTGGACTGTTACGCTAGCGCTACTTGAATTTATCTTAGTTGGGCTCTGTTCATACTTACTTGGCTCATTCCTCATGTTGCAGCTTCGTCAATTACACGAGGGGGCGAGACACTTAGGCGATGCGGTCAAAAGCAATAATTACAAAGAAGTGTTTGTACCTGTTCGTGGTAGAGACGAATTAAGTGAATTGGCCGAGGCATTTAACCAATTGGTTGAGCGCTTAAAAGAAGAAAATGAGCAAAGACAACGTGCGCAAGACGAGTTGAAAGAACTTAACACGTTACTTGAAGAGAAGGTCCAAGATAGAACTTCTCTTTTAAACCAGAAAAACTTCCAATTACAGGAAGCAAATAAAGACTTAAAAGAGACCCAAGTTCAGTTGCTACAAGCGGAAAAAATGGCTTCAGTGGGTCAGTTGGCAGCTGGCGTGGCGCACGAAATAAATAACCCTGTTGGCTTTGTTGGTAGCAACATAGCCACGTTGAGTGAGTATGTTGCTACGTATCAAATGATTTTTTCACAGATAAATGCAGCGCTTGAAGCAAAGGATGAAAAAACCAGAAACACTGCGCTTAGCGAGCTTGAAAAAATGCTAGCCAATCAGGATATGGCGTTTATTAATGAAGACATATCAGAACTATTGGCTGACTCGCAAGAAGGGCTTCACCGGGTTGCCGAAATTGTTAAAGGACTTAAGTTGTTTTCGCGCGTTGATAGCGACCAAATGCAACAGCATAATATTAACGACTGTGTTCGTACCACGTTAGCCATGGTTAACAATCAACTTAAATATATTTGCACTGTGGAGACCCATTTGGGCAGAGTGCCAGATGTAACAATGAACGTGGGCAAAATTTCACAGGTGATTACGAACCTATTAATCAATGCGGGACAAGCGATTGAAGCAACGGGTAAAAATGGAAGAATTGTTATTACCACTTGTACGGTGAACAACTTCGTTGAACTTCGCGTAGAAGATTCAGGATGCGGGATTCCAGCTAGCCATCTAGATAAACTTTTTAACCCGTTCTTTACCACCAAACCTGAAGGTCAAGGTACAGGGCTAGGCCTCTCTATTTCATTTGGTATTGCACAGGAGCATGGAGGGTCGCTTTCTGCAACTAGCATTGAAGGTGAAAGCAGTACGTTTACTCTTATGCTTCCTATTGACTCTGATGCGTCAAACAACAATAGTGAGGGAGAACACGAATAATGGGCGAGTTATCAGTGATTTTATGCTCTGCTTTAAACAACAATTATAGTGTCGTGCAAAAGGATTATTATTTATGACAGAGCCTAACGCAAAAGCAACAACCTACACGGTACTATTTGTTGACGACGAGCCCAACATACTCCGTGCGATAAAACGCGCGCTATTTACCATGGATATTACATTGCTTCTTGCAGACAGCGGTGCAAAAGCCTTGGAGCTAATGAGTCAAACCGAAGTTCACGTGGTTATTTCTGACATGAAGATGCCACAGATGTCCGGTGCTGAGCTATTAGAGCAAGTAGCCATTAATTACCCTGAAACGTTTCGTGTTGTACTCACCGGCTACGCAGACATAGAATCAACTATCAAAGCAGTAAACCAAGGCAAGATTCATCGCTATTTGCAAAAGCCTTGGGATAATCAAGAGCTAATCGCAGTCGTTGAAGAAGGGCTAGAAAGGGTAAAATTAAAAACCGAAAATTTACGCCTTCAGAAACTGACTCGACTACAGAATAAAAAGTTAAGGGATGTTAATGCATCCCTAGAACAAGTTGTTCAAAAGCGCACGCGTCAAATAAAGGCCGCCCTTAACAAGATTGAAAAACACAATATTGCGATGGAACAGGTGCTTTTTAATGTAATTAGTATTAATCCGAACATTGATGGCAAGTTCGCTATTGAAGTAAGCGAACTTGCCTCAAAAATTGCGCGCATCGCGCGTTTTGAAAAAGATGAAATAAAGAACGTTCGCTACGCGGGCCTGATTTGTGAATTGGGGCTTTTAGGGCTAGCAGCTGAAGACTTTAAGGCGCCATTTTCGAAACTTAAGTATCAGCAGCAACAAAATTACTTGTCGCAAACTAAGCAAGCGGCGCTGATCTTAGCGCCAGCTCACGAACTTAACCAAGTTTCAGATATCATTGAGTTTCAATTTGAGCACTACAATGGTTCAGGGCTTTACAATAAAGTCGCCAAAGAAATTCCAGCTGGAGCTCGCATACTCGCCATAGCGCGTGACTATTGGCGCCTTGTGACTGGCCGCATGAGCGGTATTGAGATGAGCCCCCGTGACGCAAAGCTAGAAATGAAAAAGCACCGAAATACCCGCTACGATGGTGAGTTTCTTGACCTTCTTTTAGAGGCGGAAGACGTAACGACGTCTAAATTGCTGTCCACCTCGTTGAAAGCGTCACAGTTAAAGTCTGGAATGATTTTGGCGCAAAACCTTTATAACGATAGCCATATACTGATACTCCCTGAAGGTCACGTACTTAGCGATGCAACAATACAAAAACTGATTCAGTTTGAAGAGGAACGCGGTAAAGCGTTCAGTATTCAAATTGAACCAGAAAACCTTTCTGCACCTATAAATAGCTAAAGTAAATAAAAGGCTATTAGGCAAAGCGAGATAGTAACTTACATAAAGTTTATCTCGTTTTGTCTTTTATTCAGTTAAACGCATCCCCATTGATTATTTATCTGAAATTCCTTGAAGCAAGTTCCGGTCTCTAGAATACTATTCTATATGATACGCACTGGCGTCAACGTTGCTTCGCGAGCGAACCTCATCAAGGCATAGAAAATTTTTAGAGGTTTGTACTCGTCTAACCCACAAAAAAGGCTTTTTGTATGACACATTTTGATTATATTTGCATTGGTGGTGGTAGTGGCGGTATTGCCTCTGCCAATCGCGCGGCTAAACACGGTAAAAAAGCCGCCATCATTGAAGCAAAAGACATCGGCGGAACCTGTGTGAATGTTGGTTGCGTCCCCAAAAAAGCCATGTGGTACGGGGCCCAAATTGCAGAAGCCATTCACCGTTATGCGCCAGAATACGGTTTTGACTTGTCGGTAAATCACTTTAGTTGGGACAGTCTTATTGCTAGTCGCCAAGCCTACATTGAGCGTATACACGCATCTTACGACCGTGTACTCACTGCAAATGACGTGACGCTAATTCGCGGTTTTGCCAAGTTTATCGATAACAATACGGTAGAGGTAAACGGGGAAAAGTATACCGCTGACCATATCACTATTGCCGTTGGCGGGCGCCCAATTATTCCAGATATCGAAGGTGCTGAGTACGGTATTGATTCCGATGGTTTCTTTGCCCTAAAAGAGCAGCCAAAGCGAGCCGTCGTTGTGGGTGCAGGTTACATAGGGGTTGAGTTAGCGGGTGTCCTTCATGCGCTAGGTACTGAATCACACTTGGTCGTTCGCAAACACGCACCACTTAGAAATTTCGACCCCATTATTCATGAAACCTTGGTAGATATGATCCACGCTGAAGGCTGCAAATTACATGACCATGCCAGCGTGGAAAAAGTAGAAAAAGCTGACGATGGTGAGCTTTCAGTGCATTTGACCAATGGCGAAGTGATAAAAGCCGATTGCCTCATCTGGGCCATTGGCCGTAAGCCATCTACCGACAACATTGATATTGAAAACACTGACGTTGAGCTTAGTGATGACGGCACAGTAAAAGTGGATAAATATCAAAATACCACAGCGAAAAACGTTTACGCAGTAGGTGATATTACCGGTGAAGCCGAGCTTACTCCGGTGGCCATTAAAGCAGGTCGTCTGCTCAGTGAACGCCTGTTTAACGGCCAAAAAGATGCACACATGGATTACTCGCTCATTCCTACGGTTGTCTTTAGCCACCCGCCTATCGGTACGATTGGTTTAACAGAACCTGAGGCCATTGAGCAGTATGGTGAGGACGATATTAAAGTGTATACGTCAAGCTTTGCGTCTATGTATACTGCAGTGACTCGCCATCGTCAGATGACCAAGATGAAGTTGGTGTGCGCAGGTAAAGATGAAAAAGTAGTGGGCCTACACGGTATTGGTCATGGCATGGACGAAATTCTGCAAGGTTTTGCTGTTGCAATTAAGATGGGCGCAACGAAAGCTGACTTTGATGCATGCGTGGCTATTCATCCTACCAGTGGCGAAGAGTTTGTTACGATGACGTAATATTTCTTATTCGCATGGCGTGGTAGCTGATCACAACCTATCAACTCATGTCGCGCGCTTTTTGCTAGCGCTATTTTTGCAAACGACATTGCTCTGATTTCAAAACCGGCTTTTGATTCACAACAAAAGCCGGTTTTATTTAAGGTGCCCCTTTTTCCTAACTTACTTTTTCAAGTTCCACCGGCACGCCATTTAACACCGCATTTCCGGAAAGCTCATCTACCAGCAGATCATCGGTAAGAATATTCGTATTAACGCCGGGGTGCTGGCTTGCGACCGATAGCTTAATACCTTTCTTATCATGCCCCCACCCATGCGGAATAGAAATTACGCCGGGCATAATCGCATCTGTAATTTCAGTCTCTATTTGTAGCTGCCCCACGCGAGACCGCACGGTTACTACATCTCCATCTTTAACATCGTGTTTATCCGCGTCCTCTGGATTTATCTGCAAAGTGCAGCGATTGTTGCCTTTGACCATTCTCGGGCTATTGTGAAGCCATGAGTTGTTGGTTTTTATATGACGTCGACCAATGAGTACCAGCGAGTTAGGCTCGTTCTGCTCGTTAAAAAAGTGAGCATCAACCCTTTCCAAGTCCGCCATAAAATATTCAAAGTCTAAATGTATTTTTTTATCTTCGTGAAAAATTGCGTGCGGTAGCGCGCTTTGCAGCGGCCCTAAATCGATACCATGAGGATGCGCTTTCAACGTCTCTAAAGAAAGCTTATACCCAGCATTTTCACCCTCTCCATTTTTCCCGTACATTCCTCTTTTTAAGAGGTCGTCAACCACGCCTTTAGGCTGCTTTTCCCATAGCGATGGGTAGTGGTCCGTGCTCTTTCCGTTTAGTGCATCTAGTCGCTGCGCCAAAGACAGATAAATTTGCCAGTCGGTTAACTGATCTTCGTCTATTTCCACTACTGCTTCTGAGTATTTAGCAAAATTTCGTACTGCGAAATTATGGAAAACGACATCGTAATGATCCCGTTCAAGGGCAGTTACCGGAGGAAGAATAATGTCTGCATGGCGAGAGGTTTCAGTAATGTAAAAATCAACCGCTACGGTAAATTCGAGAGTGGAAAAAGCGCGGTCGAGTTGCTCGGCATTTGGCGTTGTAACTACTGGATTACCTGCGCCAATTACCATGGCTTTAATTTGCCCCTCGCCTGGGGTGAGGATTTCCTCAGCCAAACAGGCTACAGGATACTCTCCAGCGAAGGCAGGAAGTCCGCGCACCCGTGATGTAAAATCACCCATACTGCCTTTGCCTGACACTGGCAGGGTATCAGCCGCTGGCTGAGTAAACATCATGCCACCGCGCTTATCTAAGTTTCCGGTGAGCATGTTAAATAGCATAATTAGATATTGCGTTAGCGTACCAAACGCTTGCACGCTCGCCCCCATTCTCCCATAACAAGCGGCCGATTCTGCCTCGCAGAAGTCGGTAACAAGCTGAGTAATCACACTCGCTGAGATTCCCGTGTGCTCACTCACTTTTAGTGGCGAATAAGGCCTAACGTATTTTTCTACTTCGCTGATATCTTCAGCGTAAGGCTTTAAGGCATCTAAGTTATACAACTCCCTTTCAAACAATACGTTAAGCATAGCGAGTAAGAGTAATACGTCACTGCCAGGGCGGATAAAATGATGCTCGCAACTTAAGTCTGCAGTCTCGCTTCTTTTCGGGTCAATAACCACAATTTTTCCGCCCCGGTTTTGAATACCTTTTAAGCGCTTTTTAACGTTAGGCACAGTCATAATGCTGCCGTTTGATGCCAGCGGGTTACCCCCAATAATCATAAAGTGCTGCGTGTGGTCGATATCAGGAATAGGAATTTGCGACATATGGCCGAAAAGCCTGCGGCTGATAATATGATGCGGCAGTTGATCAACTGATGTGGCAGAGTAACGATTATGGGTCTTCAGCGCGCGATAAAAATAGGGGCCAAAAAGAATAGAGCCCATGTTGTGCGCATTGGGATTTCCTAGATATACACCTACCGCATTGTTACCGTGAGTCTGTTGAATGCGGTGCAGGTTATTAGCAACTAGGTCGAAGGCTTCATCCCACCCGATCTCTTCCCAGGTACTGTCTTCCCAGGTGCAGTCCTCCCATTTGCCTTCTTGTCCTTCGAGTTTTACTCTTTTTACAGGGCGCTTTAAACGGTCAGGATCATCATATAAGTCTTTGAGCGCACTGGCTTTCGGGCAAATGTGCCCCTGGCTAAATGGGTTATCTTTATCCCCTTTTATTGACAGTATTTGACGGCCTTTTGTCGCTACTTCAATGCCACACATTGCTTCACAAAGCGTACAAGTAGAATAATGAATTTGTTGTTCAGCGTCGCTCACGGTTATATCCACACAATTCGTTGTTAATAGCTTGTTACGAAATTAGCGGCTATTGCTGTAATAGACAAGCATCATTGACAGTGATGAAAGGATAACTGAACGTTAAAATTATACCTACAATCGCATCAGCTAAATTAATCTCGCCCGCTTTGCAGTAAGATTAACTTCAAATTTACAAATGAAGGGTACAAACCAGTAAGTGAGTTCATGTACTCTGATGCCGACAGAAAATAAATAACAAGCACTTGGAAACATTATTATGATAACAACAAAGAAAAATTTGCTAGCCATAGCGCTGGTAAGCGCGTTGGGCTTAAGTGCAGCACCTATTGCATATGCCCAAAACGACGGTGAAGAAAAGACAGAAAATGAATCTGAAAAGTGGGACGTTAACAACCCGCCTTATGCATTAAACGAAGTTACTATCAAAACCAATGAAACCACGTGGTCTAGCTTAGACGTGGCGCCAAATGGCGAGTTTATGGTTTTCGACATGCTCGGCGATCTTTACAAAGTGAGCACAAAAGGTGGTGATGCGACGCCACTTACTCAAGACTTCGCGTGGAATATTCACCCTTCCATTTCTCCTGACGGTAAGCAAATTGCGTTTATCTCGGATCAAGATGGGTTAAGTAACGTGTGGGTTATGGATATTGACGGCAGCAACCTTCGCCAAATAACCAAAGAAAAAAGCAATCTCATACACTCACCTAAATGGAGCCCCGACGGCGAATATTTAGTGGTAACCAAAGGCATTATGTCTAGCCGCAGTATTCCAGCAGGCGAGATTTGGATGTATCACAAATCAGGTGGCGACGGACTTCAAATTAAAGCCCGTAACAGCGGAAAACGCGACCAGCAAAACATTGCCGACCCTGTATTTTCTCATGACGGTAAGTATATATATTTCACCGAAAACACCGTTCCGGGCGCCCGTTTCGAATATAATCGCGACCCGCTAGAAGGCATTTTTGCTATCACTCGCTACGATCGCGAAACCGGCGAAGAGAGCCGCTATATTAGCGGTACAGGCGGTGCCGTTGTACCCACACCTTCACCAGACGGAAAATACATTGCTTTCGTGCGCCGTGTTAAAGACAGAACAGCGCTTTTCATTAAAGACATAAAGACAGGGGTAGAAACTCCGCTTACGTTGGAACTTGAGCGAGATATGCAAGAAGGCTTTGGCTCGGAAGGCTATTTTGCTTACTTCGACTGGATGCCAGACAGCAGCAAAATTGTATATTGGACAGGTGGTAAGTTCCACACTATCAACGTGAAAGACAAAACCACCAGCACCATGGACGTAACCGTTGAAGGCACCGTGAAATATGCAGATGCCCTGCGCTTTAACGTTGATGTAGCCCCTGATGAATTTGACGTTCGTATGATTCGCTGGTCGCAAATGTCGCCGAACGGTAAAACCGTACTCTTCCAAGCGTTAGGTAAACTTTATGTGCGCGACGTGAAGTCAGGCAAAATTAAGCGTTTAACTAAACAAAACGATCACGACGAATACTATCCGCGTTTTTCTAACGATGGAAAGTCGATTGTTTATACCACATGGAATGACCAAGAATTAGGCACTGTTCGCGTGGTATCTGCCCGTGGTGGTAAAGGAAAAGTCATTACCCAACAGCCTGGTCACTACATTGAGCCTTCGTTCTCTGCCGATGGCGAAAAGGTGGTTTTCCGCAAATTTACTGGCGGCTATTTACTCGACCCTAAATACTCGGTTGAACCAGGTATTTATGTCGCGGACCTTAAAGAAGACACGGTAGAGAAAGTCTCTGATGGCGGCTATAACGCGCATTTCGCGGGTAACGACGACAGGGTTTACTTCACCGAGTCAGCGGGCGGCGAAGCGTACTATGAAACGCAACTTTCAAGCGTTAACCTTAAAGGCAACGACAAGCAAACTCACCTTTACGGTGCGGATAAGGTAAGTGAGTACAAACTTTCTCACGATAAAAAATGGGTCGCGTTCGTATACCAATTTAAAACCTATGTGGCGCCGTTTGTAGAAAATGGTAAGCGCATTACCATTGGTCCGAATATGACGTCACTGCCGGTAACTCAGCTCTCAAGTCGCGCAGGTGAATACCTAACGTGGTCGCCTGACAACAAAACCCTTAGCTGGTTTAACGGCCCTACGCTATTTAGCCGTTCACTCGATGAAGCCTTTGCCTTTGTTGACGGCGCAGCAGAAACGTTGCCTGAGCCGGTAGCTGAAGGTATGGATTTGTCGTTCACCACTAAAGCTGACAAGCCCTCTGGCTACAAAGCGTTGGTTGGCGGTAAAGTGGTCACCATGCGCGACGCCGACAATACCCAAGAGGTAATTGAAGATGGCGTGGTGCTCATTAAAGACAATCGTATTGAAGCGGTGGGTAAACGTGGCGACATCGCTATTCCTGAAGATGCTATGCAAATAGACACCTCAGGTAAAACGATTATTCCAGGGCTTGTTGATGCTCACGCGCACGGTTCACAGGGCCGCAATGAGATTATTCCTCAGCAAAACTGGAGTCAGTACTCGAATGTGTCGTTCGGTGTAACCACCATTCATGACCCTTCAAACGATACAACGGAAATTTTCGCTGCGGCTGAATTACAGCGTAAAGGCGATATTGTTGCGCCGCGTATCTACTCCACCGGCACTATTTTATACGGTGCAGAAGGACTAGGTTATAAAGCGATTATCAACAATTATGAAGATGCATACTTCCATGTAGAGCGCTTGAAAGAAGCCGGGGCTATCTCGGTGAAAAGCTACAACCAGCCCCGTCGTGATCAGCGTCAGCAAGTGCTGTGGGCAGCAAAAAATCAAGAGATGATGGTAGTGCCTGAAGGAGGCGGTAAGCTTCAACAAAACCTGACTATGCTGGTAGACGGTCACACGGGTCTTGAGCACAGCATTCCTGTGGAGAAAGGCTACAGCGATGTCACTCAGCTATGGAAAGCCACGGAATTTGGCTACACGCCGACCTTTGTTGTTTCTTACGGCGGCATGATGGGTGAAGAGTACTGGTACGACAAAACCGAAGTGTGGAAGAACCCGCGCCTTCTTCGCTATACCCCGTCAACTATTTTAGATAGCCGCGCGATTCGCAGACCTACTGCGCCAGAAAATCAGTATAACCATCAAAACGTAGCTAGCTACGCCAAAGAACTTCGAGATAATGGGGTCAGTGTACATATTGGTGCGCACGGGCAACGCGAAGGCTTAGCTGCTCACTGGGAACTGTGGATCATGGAGCAAGGCGGCTTTACCCCTTGGGAAGCGCTACGCGGTGGCACGATTGATGGCGCTAAACACCTAGGAATGGGCAAAGACCTTGGCAGTATCGAAAAAGGTAAACTTGCTGATCTGGTCGTGATTGATGGCGATGTACTTAGCGATATCAGAAAGAGTGAATTCGTAGAATACACCGTACTCAATGGCCGCGTTTATGAGTCAGCGACCATGAACGAAGTGGGGAGCAAAGAAAAACGCAAACCGTTCTTTTTTGAGCAAGACAATGCCACCTTTATGCCGCAGCAAACCGCAGATGAAGTTGAAGCGAAAGCGCACCACTATCATTGGGAGCATTAATTAACGCTAGCTCTCAGCATAAGGGCTTCATGATTTGAAGCCCTTTTTACTACGAATTTATTTCTATCAATCTATCTATTTCGCCCGTACTGTTCGTGAGACGATACCCAGTCTGATGAGCTTATTGCTGATGCCAACGATATCTCCCCAGCTAGCACAACCGAGGCTACAATTTCCGCAAATTTATACACGCGATCTCGACCGTAACAATCGAGGAGCTCTAAACACTCGCGCTGCGTACCGATACCTGTACCGCCGCCATAGGTGGCCACAATAAGAGAAGGTATTGTGATGGAGACATACAAGTCTCCGTCTTCAGTTAACTCGGAATACATTATTGCTGCCGACGATTCAGACACGTTTGCCACGTCCTGCCCTGTGGCAATGAACATAGCTGTAATGCCGTTTGGCGAATGAAGACCCGTATTATTCACACCAGACAAGAATGAACCAACACCGGCAACTCGACCGTGATAGTCAATCTGTTTAGGCTCTACACGCATCACCTCTAACAAATGTTCACGCTTAATTGTTGCTTCGGCAGTAACGCGCTTACCGCGAGTGCGCATGATATTGATCTGTGATGCTTTCTTATCAGTGGCGAAATTGGATTCAAGATAAAAATTCTCTATCCCTTCGTAGTGGTCCAAGATCCACCCGCAGGCAGCGAAAGTGGCCCGGCCTACCATGTTCTGACCTGCTGCATCACCCGTCTTAAAGTTAAAGCGCAAAAAGGCGAATTTATTAGAGAGGAAGTGATCGATATAGGTAAGATTTGCAATACTTGATGTTGCTTCAGCTTCTTCCTTTATTTTCTCGAAATTCTTTTTGACCCACTTAACAAAGTCTCTGGCGCCTCGGGCATTTTCAAAAATGAATACTGGCGCCCGCTGCATAGCATCATCCACTACCGTAGCCGTTACGCCGCCGCTCATATTGAGCAATTTCATACCGCGATTGTACGATGCTACCAATGTACCCTCGGTAGTTGCCAGCGGCACGACAAACTCCCCCTGAGCATGTTCGCCGTTTATTTTCAAAGGCCCTGCAATACCAATAGGAACTTGAGCCACACCAATGAAATGCTCAATATTTCCTTTAAGTGCCTGTGGGTCGATGGAATACTTACCTACATGGTCAATTTTTTTGCCCGTCGCACTTTCGAAATACTCTTGGCGTGTTTTTATAATGCTCTCACCATAGTCATCCATGTCGTCTCGAGGAATAAACGCACTGCGTTGTCCTGGTGCCGTTATATTATCTTCCACCTCAAATTTGAGCTTTCCGAAAGGGGATGCAGAAAAACAAATGCCTAGCTTTCGCTTTTCCGGACAAGGTGCCTCGTCGATGTCTAAATGCACGGTTATAGTTTGACGCAAACCAAAGGGTTCTCCGCCTGATTTATTCAATGCGTCTACTGAAATGCAGGAATCGGGAGTAAGTTGAAGTGAAATTTTTTCTTCGGGAATTTTTTCGCCATCGAGGGATATCCATTTCACCTCTTTGATGGTTGCGTCTTTTAATCTGTTTTTTAGAGAAAAAGAGAGGCCTTTATCCGTCTTGGTCAGACTTGCGCGTGTGTAGAGTTGTTTCAAAAGTATGCTTGGCACAAACATGAGACTTCCTTCTATTTATTCTTACCGTGTTATTTTCATATTCCTTTGTTTTTTATAGCACATTCTTTATACAGATCTATGACTTCTTTTTATTCGCTTGCTAATTCTTTGCGTCATATCAACCTTTAAAATCGAGCCAAGTACATTTAAAAATGGGCCAAATCTCAATAAAACTTGCGCTCTAAAAATATAGACCTCTCATAAAATTCATTAACTTAGCCGCCCATCTAAAGTGAACACCGTCACCGCAGTAACGATGACCACTAGGTATCTGGTAGCACAACAAAGGAGGCATCACGGATTGCGATGCCACGGATGAATAGCCAGTAAGGAAGCGGCAGCCAGATACCTTTCTATGCGGGACACAAAAAGAACTTATTAACCATCAATAACAATCAACCAGACCCTCAGTACAAGGATAGACGATGAGAACAGGACTATTTAGAAAGGAAGCCGTGGATGAACAATCAAACACACTCGACGGCAGTTTTTTAATGACACCCAAACCTGTCTTTTCGGCTATTGCCCTTCTACTCATTGTCTGGATAGTTGCGGTGATCATTTACCTGAACATGGGTAGTTATGCCCGAAAGACCTCGGTAAATGGATGGCTGGAGCCTATCCACGGTGTATTTAAGCTCTATTCTGATACTCGTCGAGGTAAAGTGATTGATGTACTAGTTCAAGATGGTGAGCAAGTAGAGGCAGGCACACCGTTAATCACGGTTGATTACAGTAATAGTGATGCATCAGGTAATCCCGTGAGCATCCAACTGCTTAGAGAACTTGAAGCTAAACGTGAGCGAACGTTAGAAAATATTTCTCGCCTGCGGGCACTTCATCTTGCTCAAGCCAAAACTTTGAGCGACCAGTTAGCACAGGCAAAGCGCACATTAGATGACTTAGACGCTATCGTTGCACTTTCTGAGACCCATTGGAACATGGCGTTTCATCAATGGGAAACAGCACAATCTCTCTTAAATAAAGGGCATATCAGCCGTGCCGATTTTGAAAACCATACGCTTCAGCGGTTGACCGCAGAGCAACAGCTGACGCTGGCTAAAAAAGACAGACGTATAGAGCAGACAAATATTGCAACGCTACAACATGAAATCGCAACGCTACCTAAGCGCCAGGACAATGAGATAGCGAATTTGGAAAACGCGCTGAGCGATCTTCAGCAGCAGATTGTGAGTCATAAAAGCAGTGCAGAAGAAACTATTTATGCGCCTCGCAGTGGGCAAGTGTCTGGTCTGCGTGTAAAGAAAGGTTACACCGTTGACAACGCGCGCCCTTTGCTGACTTTACTTCCTGTCAATTCCGATATCCAGGCGCGTATCGCTGTACCGGTTCGTTCAGCGGGCTTTTTGCGTGAAGGGCAAGCCCTACACATTCGCTACGACGCTTTTCCCTATCAAAAGTTTGGCGTGCAGACGGGTGAAATTACTAATATCTCTCCCTCCCTGATCCTGCCAGGCGAACTTATCGACGTACCGATATCCATAAACGAACCTGCGTATCTGGTCACCGCAAAGATAAGCGCTAACGAAATATTAGCTTACGGTAACAACATTTCGCTTAAAGCCGGTATGACCTTCTCTGCTGATGTGCATCTCAGTCAACGCACCTTAATGGAGTGGTTGATGGAACCGATTTATAGCATTAAAGGGAAGCTTTAAGTATGACCAGCGTTACCATGAATCTCGTCTCAACCACGCTTCACACAAAGCGGCGCGTTCCCGTTATTTTGCAGAGCGAGGCGGCTGAGTGTGGACTAGCTTGTATGGCCATGATTACCCAATATTACGGCGATAAGCGAGATCTCAATGCACTGCGACACACCATGTCTGTGTCACTTAGAGGCAGTACGTTAAAGGATGTTATGCGAGTTGCCAGCGACTTTGGGTTTCAAAGCCGTGCCATTAAAATTGAAATGGAACACCTTGCGCAGCTAGCCTGTCCCGCCATATTGCATTGGAATATGAATCACTTCGTTGTACTCACCAAAGTAAAAGGTGATGTGATTACTATTCATGACCCAGCACTCGGGGAGAGAAAGCTCACATTCGATAAAGCATCCAAATGCATAACAGGTATTGCGCTTGAAGTATCACCTACAGACACGTTTTCACCTAAAACGTCTTCGCCGCGCCTAGGACTTTCTCAATTTTTTACGCGCACCACAGGGTTCAAGCGCAACCTGATCACCTTATTCGCCCTATCCATTGTGTTGCAACTATTTGCATTGGCAGCACCTTATTACATGCAAACAGTGGTCGATGATGTACTGATTTACAACAACGAAGCGCTGTTAAAGGCCCTTGCTATTGGGTTTGCTCTTCTTCTAATTATTGAAACTTTTACATGCGGCGTTCGAAAACTGGTTATTTTATCGGTGTCTTCTCGCCTTCAGCTTCAAATGTCGGCGTCGGTATTTAAGCACCTACTTTCACTTCCCCTAGATTATTTCGATAAGCGCCATATCGGTGATGTAGTCTCACGTTTTGGCTCGCTAGCAAATATCAGAGAATTCTTAACGACTGGCGTAGTTACCGCATTGCTGGATGGGCTCATGGCCCTGGTCACGTTGGCCGTAATGATGCTGTACTCGATAAAACTTACCCTTGTCGTCGTCGCTATCATGTTGGTGTATTTATGTATTCGGCTAGGGCTATTGCCGCTAATCAAGCGACTTACCACGGAACGTATTGCCCTGGCCGCATCAGAGCAAAGTCATTTTATGGAAAGCGTTAGGGCTATACTGCCTATTCGGGTCTACGGACAAGAAGTGCAGCGCCACGGACACTGGCAGAACAAGCTAGTAGCGACGTTAAATAAAGATATTACCCTTGGCAAAATTAATATCGGCAGCACCCTCTCAAATCAGCTTTTATTTGGCGCTGAGAACCTGGTGGTTGTGTATGTTGGTGCAAGCCTGGTAATGGAAAATACGCTTTCAATCGGGATGTTGCTCGCGTTTATAGCTTACAAAACCCGCTTCGTGAATGCGCTGGACGGCGTAGTCAATAAACTGATTGAGTTAAATATGCTCGGCGTTCACTTGACTCGTCTCAGCGATATCTTGTTTACACCTGCTCAGGCAAAGCCAAATACTCTCTTAGCAAATACTATTAGTTCGTTTAGTTATACCCATGCGCTCTCATCAAGCACACCGTCTAATACCACAGCGCTTCACGCTAATTCTTTAGGGTATCGCTATAGCGCGTCGAATGAATGGGTATTCAGGCATATCAACCTTTTAGTTGAATGTGGCGACATCGTTGCCATTATTGGCGATAGCGGCTGCGGAAAAAGTACACTGTTAAAGTGTTTAATGGGGCTGTACCCTTTATCAGAAGGTAGCGTGAATTATGATAACGTCAAACGCCCAGTCATCGCTTCGGTGTTACAAGAAGACACTTGCTTAAGCGGTACAATCGCACAAAACATCTGCTGTTTTGAGCAAGCGGCCGATTTTAAGAAAATGGTTCATGCCGCACATCTTGCCTGCATACACGAAGAAATCATGAAAATGCCCATGCAATACCACTCACTCGTGGGCGATATGGGCAGCAGTTTAAGCGGCGGCCAAAAGCAGCGACTGCTTCTTGCCAGAGCCCTTTATCAAAACCCAGACATACTGTTTTTAGATGAAGCTAGTAGCCATTTGGACATGGCTAACGAAGCGCAAATCAATCATCACCTCAAATCTTTAAATATGACACGAATCATTGTGGCTCATCGTCCACAGTCTATCGCCATGGCAGACAAAGTTTATCGTCTGGCAGACGGCATCTTACATCCATGCTCTCCCGCAGAAGTATCTGGAGCGCAATATCAGGTAAACACGGAGAAATCTAATGAAAGACCATGAAATAAGAGAACCTGCGGTGTTGATGACAGCCGCTGAACGTTTGCAGATAGATGCAAGTGGTATTACCGCTTATGGCAGCGTGATCCCAATTGATTGCTTATCTAAACGGGAGTTACAAGTTGCACACAAAATTATGGAAGGCTGCTCTAACAAAGTAATCGCCTCAGAGTTATTCATCAGTGAAAGGACCGTAAAGTTTCACTGCGCCAATATTTACAAAAAGCTCAATATATCAAATCGTTCTGCGCTCATTGCAGGGTGCTTTAGAACGCTTTACCAAGAGGCAACTTCACTTTAGGTGACATTGTCTTGTTACTCAACACGCCACTACAAGGAGCGTACACTATGAAAAACCATCAACATCAACTAAGTCATAAACAACCTACAGCCGGTTACCCTGTGCAACTTGCAGAAGCCCAACTTTTTGAGGTATCCGGAGGCTTGCGGGCTCGATTGATTGAAAGTCCCCCCGCTATAGTTCCTGAACCTAAAGAGCCCGTCTACATTACCTTGGCTATTGGAGAGGGCGGCGGCGAACTTCCGGATATATTGTCTTAATCCTCACTCTATATGCTTTAACAACATATGTATGCCTTTAGCGGTATGTGCATGCATGTGTTGTTTTTATCACCCGTAGTTTTAAGTTTTCCTCGAGCAAGGAGCGCAAATGCACGTCGCATTATTAGGAAGTGAACAAGACCCTCAAATTCAGCACATTGCACGGGCTTTACAACAAGGTGACATCCCATTTTATATTGCCAATACACGTTATTTTGGCGCCACTTGGACTATCAGTTACGACCCCGATTTTGATGACGGATTAATTCATTTTGACTCGTCGTTGTTATGCGATAAACCCAGGGTCACCTTTTCAAATACCCAAGCTGCCTACTGGCATGAATATCTACCGGGAGCTTTACCAGACGCCGATACTCAATGTACGAACATGGACAGTAATATGCCGGATAAACCCAGTAGCGCGTATGAAAATTACGGCTGGACCGAACAGGAGCGCGCAAGCACTTTGCTGTGCTGGTTTAGCTATGCCAACATCAAATGGGTAAACTCTATCGACGCTGTTCGTAGCCATCAGTGTAAGCCTTATCAATCTCGTATTGCTGGCAAACTCGGCGCCCACATTCCTTATTCGTTTGTAGGCAATGCGCCGGAAGTCGCCACTCAGTTTTGTAACAACATGCGAGACGTCGTTTATAAGCCCGTGCGCGGCGGAAGAACCGCACAGTTCGTTAATAAACAACCGAACATGCGGCCCTTACTTAATACCTTACTCAGTGAGCGACCGGTGACTTTTCAGAAATATATTGAAGGCACAAATATCAGAAGTTACGTGTTAGGCTGTGATGTACTTAGCGTTCAGATTGACTCAGAAGAACTGGACTACCGGAACGACGATAACGCGAGCATATCAGTGGCAATAATTCCAAACGAGGTGCAGCGTCTGGCCGTTAAAATTTGCCAAGCGTTAGGCATGCATTGGTGCGCAATCGATTGGCGTAGAAGTGCTAAGGAAAAATACTTTTTTTTAGAAGCTAATCCGAGCCCCTATTTTTTAAAAGTAGAAAACGATACTGGTTTGGATATAACAGAAAAGCTAGTGGCATTACTGTTAAAAAATTAGTCGTTATAGCATGGTGGTTAGAAGCTAAACGCTTCAATGACAACAGATGTCGTCTTGAAGAGGTCGAAAACCATTGAGAAAAGTTGAAAATTAGGGCCTACATTATTTGAACAAAAAAGCCGAACTCACTTATAAGTTCGGCTTTTTATAATCTATTTATGTAGAGTGTTAGCCCATAATCCAACGATCGGAGAAATCTCTACTTAGCGTTAAATTACAAAATAAAACGTGACAGGTCTTCGTTATCCACCAAGGTTTCTAAGTGGCTGTTAACGTAGTCTGCATCAATCACGAACGACTCACCGCTTTTCTCTGAAGCATCAAACGAGATATCTTCCATTAAACGCTCAAGAACAGTGTGAAGTCGGCGGGCACCAATATTTTCGGTGCGCTCATTCACCTGCCATGCCGCTTCCGCAATGCGCTGTATACCCGAATCATCAAAAGTAATATCAACACCTTCGGTTTTCATTAGCGCGATGTACTGGTGCGTTAACGACGCATTTGGTTCAGTAAGAATGCGCTTGAAGTCGCCGACTTTAAGCGCCGATAGCTCAACGCGAATAGGGAGACGACCCTGAAGCTCTGGAATAAGGTCCGACGGCTTACTCATTTGGAAAGCACCCGAGGTAATAAACAAGATATGGTCAGTTTTCACCATACCGTGCTTGGTTGATACCGTTGAACCTTCCACAAGCGGTAGCAAGTCACGCTGAACACCTTCGCGAGACACGTCTGCAGACGAGTTGCCTTCGCGCTTACAGATTTTGTCAATTTCGTCGATAAACACAATGCCGTGCTGCTCTACCGACTCAATGGCCTTTTCTTTCAAGTCTTCTTGGTTAACAAGGCGTGCCGCCTCTTCCTCAATAAGCAGCTTGAAAGCTTCTTTAATTTTCAGCTTCTTCTTTTTCTTCTGCGAACCGGACAAGTTTTGGAACATGCCTTGAAGCTGGTTGGTCATTTCTTCCATGCCTGGAGGCGCCATGATTTCCACGCCCACCTGCGGAAGTGCCACATCGATTTCAATTTCTTTGTCGTCTAGGTCGCCCTGGCGAAGCTTCTTGCGAAATGCCTGACGTGTACCGCGATCTTCAACGTTTTCTTTATTTCCCCATGCATCTTCTGGTGGTGGAAGTAATACGTCTAAAATGCGCTCTTCCGCAGCTTCTTCCGCGCGGAATTTCACTTTTTTCATTTCGTTTTCTTTCGTCATCTTCACCGCAATATCGGCGAGATCACGAATGATGGTCTCGACTTCTTTACCTACATAGCCCACTTCGGTGAACTTTGTTGCTTCAACTTTGATAAAAGGCGCGTTAGCAAGCTTTGCTAAACGGCGAGCAATCTCAGTCTTACCTACCCCCGTAGGGCCAATCATTAAAATATTCTTTGGCGTAACTTCTTGGCGCAGCTCTGGTTCAAGCTGCATACGACGCCAGCGGTTTCGAAGTGCAATAGACACAGCGCGCTTAGCATCCTGTTGACCGATAATATGACGGTCTAACTCGTGAACAATTTCTCTTGGTGTCATTTCAGACATGAATAAACCCTTATCTAACAAGTACTCGCTTTACCAGTTTCAAAGCTGTGGCAGCGAGCTGATAACAGCGTTACGCTATTACTTAGTAATCCAGTACATCAACTGTTTGGCTATGATTGGTGAATACGCAAATATCGCCAGCAATGGTCAGCGCCTTTTCAGCAATTTCTTTGGCGCTCAGTTCAGTGTTTTCAAGTAGTGCCGTAGCCGCAGCTTGCGCGTAGTTACCACCAGAGCCAATCGCAATAAGATCTTGTTCTGGCTGCACGACATCGCCGTTACCGGTAATGATAAATGATGCAGTTTCGTCAGCCACGGCAAGCAAGGCTTCTAACTTGCGTAGCGCTCTATCGGTTCGCCAATCTTTAGCAAGCTCTACTGCTGCTTTGGTTAAATGGCCTTGGTGGGCTTCAAGCTTAGCCTCGAAGCGCTCAAATAGCGTAAATGCGTCGGCTGTACCACCCGCAAAGCCCGCTAGAATTTTGTCGTGGTACAAACGGCGCACCTTGCGCGCATTACCTTTCATTACGGTATTGCCCAGTGATACCTGTCCATCACCGGCCATTACCACTTGATTCCCACGTCGTACAGATACAATCGTTGTCACGTTAATTCCCCGTTTAGCTGGGCGCTGCCGCATTATATGTGTAGCTTTTTGCCTCACTAAGGCAGCAGCGTAATAATTCAATAACAAATAAGTGGGGGGAGGCGTTTTAATTTCAAGGGTAAGAGTGAATAATGTGCGCTCAAAGCTTTCTGCGCTAAAGGCTTATTGCAGAGGTTATCTATTGAGTGCGCTATTTATTGCATACATACTCTCATCAGTTATGCCTGTGGTTATTTGAAGAAATGTCCAAGCAGTAAAATGAAGTTGTAGTAGCGACGCGAATGGCAGTAAAGGAAGGGTTATGAAGTATCAGGGAAGAATTAAGCAGTGGGATGATGTCAAAGGTTTTGGTTTCGTCGAACCTAACGGCGGTGGTATAAGAGCGTTTGTTCACATAAAGGCATTTAAACAACGCTCCAGGCGCCCCATCAATGGCGATATCATTATTTATGAAATAGAAAAAGATAAGCAAGGTAGCCACCGCGCTCACAACATTAGTTTGCTAAAAGAATACAAAGCAAAACGCTCTAGCGCTAATAAGCATACCTCACAAACAAAGCGAAACGTTATTCTACTAAGCATATTTTGCAGTGTACTTGCCTTGCTAACATTGTCGGGTCAGTTACCTGCCGTACTATCGATTGTTTATGGAGCGTTGAGCTTAGTTACCGTGCTCTTTTACGGTATTGACAAATTTGCGGCAAAAAACAACATGTGGCGTATTTCAGAGGCAAAGCTTCACTTATTGAGCTTAACAGGAGGCTGGCCTGGCGCATTGATAGCTCAGCAATTGTTTAAACACAAGCGCAGCAAATCGGCATTTATGAGTGTTTATTGGATAACGGTTGTGGTTAACCTGATTGTGCTCGGACTAATTGTGTTTGAAGTTGTTGATGTACAGGCAATCATGATTGAAATTTAGCGAAATCGATACTCTTCGATTTCAAAACCAAAACCACTTTCATGGCCCTGTACATAAACCCAACCTTTATTTGGTAAACGTTTGTGCTCATCTTGACTTAAGCATAAGCGACCATCGGAAAAGGTTTCGCTCTCTTGTAGCAACAGCGAGTGTCGACAGTGTTTAGAACCGCTTCCTTTCTTATAAGCTATTTTTCGCTCTACCTCTTGTTTATCAGACGCTAAATGCAGGGTGTAGGGCAATGCCGTATCAACAAAACTCAAGCTTAAGAAAAATACCAGAAACGGCATACCGAAAACTGTTATTTTGCCGCGGAAATCTTTAGTCACGAATTGTGCGTGTCGCTTATCGATATAGATAGAGAAGTAAAAGAGGGCACTATAAACAACAATGAGCAGCAGAATGGCCCATGTTGAATTGTCTAGCCATGCATTAATCACTAGAAAATCAGTAAAAACTGTTATGAACATTGCGCCAATAAGTATTAAAAAGGTAACGTTTGAGATGCGTGTTATCAGGTGTAGTTCAGACCATTTAGGTCGAGTAAAATGTTCATCCTGATGGACGCTATCCGTATCATCCTCAGATGGCAACATTGCTCGCTTTGAAGCGAGCTGTTTCTTCGCTGCCTGGTAGCGCTCTGGAAAGGCATCCTTATCGATATTTTCTAGAACGTCCTCAAGCTCTTCTATGCTATAAGCGGCGTAGTCGGGTTGCTCGGTAGTGGCAATACTCATTTAAACTTCCTTGTAAATGCATTCCTTATATACACTCTATTTCTGCGCTTTACGCAACGTATCGCATGTTACCTAATATGAAATGCTACAAATTCCAGTACCAAATTTGGCAAGTCGCTATGTTCACTTTACGCAGACTGTGCTTTGCTTTTTCCGCATCCCTTTTCGACTCGTAAGGGCCTAAAATAACGCGAAACCATTCACCGTTGCTGCCAGAGCTTTGTTTAATCAAAGCTTCTAAACCTTGGAACGCAATTTTAGCTTTCATCTCTTCAGCCTGAGCACGTGTTCTAAACGAGGCGCACTGCATTAAATAACGCTTATCGGATTTTTCCTGCTCTTTTACTTCTACTTCAACTTCATACCCTGGCAGGGTTTTTATGTATTCCCACTCTTCTTCGGGCAATTCAGGCAATGACTCTTCCGTTGGCGCAATGGGGCGAGATACTTGTGTATCTACATCTTCTTCAACGTTATCTTTGATTGACCATAAAAAGACACCGAAGCCAATCACAAGGGCAAACACACCTACAATTCGAATAATGGGGAGCTTAGCGGCTACCGCTCCGTTTACCTGAGCGTTTCCAGCAGGCTTTCGACCTTTTGCTGAAGGCTTCTTTTTTTGGGTAGAGCGTCCACGAGAGACATAATCGCGTTGGGCCATAGTCGGCTATATTCCTACTTGTTATCGTTGTTCGTATTCGTAAGGAAACGTCGTAGTTCAAATTTGGCGAAGAAAAGTGTTTATCACACCTTCCACTGAGTGGAAATTTTAACGTATTGCTACTCAACAAGCTAACTGAAATCGGTAGGATCTATATCTATTGACCACCTTACCTTCATTGCCTGTGGCAACGCCTGTAAAAATGGCAGTGCCAAACGTAGCGCGTTATGAAGCGGCGCTCGCTTTTCATGGCTGCATACCAGCATAAATCGAAACCGGCCTTGCCGCTTTTCAATCAAACAGGGAAACGGACCGTTTATTTCAACGGCGTGTTGTTGATTGAATACCTGTTTGCATTCGCACAAGAAGTGATAGGCCAAACTGCTGTCGCTGGCTTCGGCACGAATAACGAATTGACTTGTAAAGGGTGGAAGCCCTGCCGCTTTTCGCTCCATGAGCGCATGTCTGGCAAAATGCCCGTAGCCATTGTGCACCAAGTCTTGTAATAATGGGTGGTGAGGATTCAGGGTTTGAAGCCACATCTCTCCTGGTTTGCTAGCGCGCCCTGCCCTCCCCGCTAGCTGAGTAACAAGCTGAGCAAGTTTTTCTGGCGCTCTAAAATCAGCACTAAATAATGCGCCATCGCAATCCAATACCGCGACGAGTGTTACATGCGGAAAATGATGACCTTTTGATAAAATCTGAGTGCCAACCAGCAGCTGATATTCTTGCCGGTTTATTGCATCAAGGGTTTGGTGAAGCTTGTCTTTTCCCCGCACGGTGTCGCTATCTATGCGCACTTGTTTAACGCCAGGAAATAGGTTTGAAAGGCCTTGCTCAACCTGCTCAGTTCCAGTTCCAGCTGTTACAAGCTCAGAATGGTGACACGCCTCGCAGTTCGACGGCATCGAACGCATACCACCACAATGGTGACATTGTAGCCGGTTTTGTGATTTGTGAACGGTATACGGGCGCTCACAACGCTTGCACATTACGGTTTCACCACAGTGATGACATAGCAGCGCTGGCGCATAGCCTCTTCGGTTTACAAATACTAATACCTGATTACCTGCACTGATATGTTGACGCATAATAGTCAACAGGCCTTGCGAAATACCATAATGAATTGGCTGATCGCGGGCATCTAAAACGTGCTGGTGCGTACTTCTCGCGCCGCCAGCACGCTTGGTCAATTGTAAGTGTGCATAGCGACCAGTTAATGCATTATTTAGCGTTTCAAGTGCCGGAGTGGCGCTACCTAAAAGAAGTGGAATGTTGTGCTGCTTGGCGCGCATAGCAGCAAGATCCCGCGCGTGATAACGCAAGCCATCTTGCTGCTTGAATGACTCATCATGCTCTTCGTCTACAATTAGCATGCCGGGGTTGTTTAGGGGAGTAAAAATAGCCGAACGTGTACCTATAATGATACCGAGCTCGCCAGCCTTGGCTCGCTGCCAAACGTGCAGCCGTTCTTTATCAGAAAGCTGAGAATGCAAAACACCCACGGCTATGCCAAACCGCTTTTCAAAACGAGACACCGTTTGCGGCGTAAGTCCGATTTCTGGCACAAGAATAAGGACCTGCTTACCCGCACGCAACAAAGGCTCGATAGCCTGTAGATACACTTCTGTTTTACCGCTACCGGTAACCCCTTCAAGCAAACTTACCGCGAAGTTGCCTTGCTGACGGTTAAGCGCGGCAATAGCAACTGACTGCTCAGTGTCTGGAATTGGTTTTTCAGACACTGATAAAGAGGCAAGCCAACTGCCCGACTTAAATTCAGGTGCCACTTCTTCGATACTTGCCAGCGACTTTTCGACGAGCGCTTTGACCGCAGGTGCTCCATACTGCTTGCGCGCCTGCGAGGCTAATAAGGCACCACCAGCCAGTGCCGTAAAACAGGCTTGTTGTTTAGGAGCACGCGATAACATGTCTGCAGCCGTTTGCTTACCTTCTTCGGTAAGCATTAGCATATCTTGCGGTGTAGGGGCCGCCGACTCACCTTTGCGCAGTAAAACAGGCAACATGGCGTGCAAAACTTCACCCGGCGCATGATGATAATACTGCCAGAGCCACTGGGCCATTTTCAGTAACACATCATCTATAACAGGATTGTCATCAAGTACCGACTCGATGGCTTTTAGCTTATCGACATTATCAATTTTACTTTCAGGTTTTTGCAGTGTTTCAACGACCACACCCACTAACTTACGTGGGCCAAAAGGCACAACTACCCTCACACCTGCAATTAGTGCGCTGTCGTGGGTATATGTGAAAAGTTGGCGCAGTGGCACTGGCACGGCAACTTGGATAAAGGCCATTGCGAACGTTCTACCTTATTTGATGACTTTTACAGCGCACTCTGCGCTTACCGAACTCTCAATAATGGGCTACTTATATTGAAATCACTTACACGACTAGGCCTACCTGCTTAGCCTAACATTGCAGAAATTTGCGCTGCTCACAGCACAGTTTATTACTAGCCCGTATTGCCTTAGTCTTGTACGACAAATATTTAAACATACTTTACGGTTAAGCATGAAAGGAATGTTTTGGTTTGCCCTTCTTGTGTCGCGTCCTTGTTTAGCAATTAGTCAAAAACCGCTTGATCAAGCCCCTCCCATCCTTTATTATGCGCCGCTCTTTTTGCGATAGGCTGTTCTTTGAACGACTTATCATTTGAATTAAGTAACGTATGGTGTGCGACTTCGGGTTGTATAGCGATACGGCCTTATTATGTGAGGTAACCCAATGAAACAAGATATCCACCCTAAATACGAAGAAATCACAGCAACTTGCTCATGTGGTAACGTAATGAATATTCGTTCTACGCTTGGTAAAGACATCAACCTAGACGTATGTTCTTCATGCCACCCATTCTACACTGGTAAGCAACGTAACGTTGATACTGGTGGTCGTGTTGATCGCTTCAAGAAGCGTTTCGGTGCGTTGGGCAAAAAGTAAGCCTGATATCGAGTTTAAAAAAGCGCCTTTATGGCGCTTTTTTATTGCTTAAATTATTTCTATTTTGATGGTTTATACCAATCCGCATAGATAAGTGCCCACTCAGAAGGCACAGGCAAGTTTCCTAGCGAAACGTGGGAATGCAGATACCAAGCACCTTCACTTGACGTTAATGGACGCTATCTCGCCGCGACAGATGCTTTTCCCAGTCACCCCTACTGCTACTGTTACAAGCTTCTTCGCTATCAAAATGTATGGCTTGTGCCTTCGATTTAACTGAGTCCAAGGCAATATTCACTTCATTGATGAACCAAGTATCCCATCCGCTACTTAGCGCCTTTTTTCTTGCTTGCTCAGTTGTGAATACCGCCACTACCTGTGGCGTTCTCCAGTGACCAGTATGAGTTAGCCAAACAAAGCCATTGTCACCTTGCTTCGCCGTTTCACAAACATCGGTAAGAACGGCAATTAATTTTCTTTCTGTCATTTGTTAACTCTCCGCGGAGCGTTCCCCCATAAATGAGTACATTTGCATTAACTTTAATGTCATTTTATCAAACAAAATAGGCGCTTAAAAAAGACGATGGTTTTCACCGTACAATGCTAAAGGCGCTTGGATATCGCTGAAACAAACATTCGTTTTAGTCGCACTCGGTCAACGCAACGTTAAAACCCAAGCCATCTCAATAGATCAACCGAATGAAGCAGCCTGTCAAAATAAATAATATGAATGACAATTATAGCGGTATTTTACTGGTCTAATTAGTACGTCTCACCTACATTGGTAAATGAGAATTCTGATCAGATATGTACACAGTAATTAGCTGTGTTAGAGTTGCCAACGGCATACTAATAGTGAGTATTAATACTGTGAATAATAGCTCAATAGTAGCCTTCTGGCGCTTTAGGTACGACACACATCGTTCAGTACTAACTCTGGCGCTAGCAATTGATTATAAGACGTTTTTAACTGCTTAGTTGTATTGCGCTCACGTTAATTTATCTATACCTACAACAACAATAAAATAGCGACAGACCGAGGGCAAAACACCGATGAACCCTACATTCAAGGATACCATTTTACATGTCAGATTTTAGACAACGCGCACTCGATTATCACGCTAAACCTACCCCTGGAAAAATCCGCGTTGAGCTGTCCAAGCCGGCCGATAGTGTCGATGACCTTGCTCTTGCCTATAGCCCAGGCGTGGCCGAGCCGGTCAGAGAAATCGCTGAAGATGCCGATAACGCTTATAAATATACGGGTAAAGGTAACTTGGTTGCCGTTATAAGTAACGGAACCGCTATTTTAGGGTTGGGGAATTTAGGACCACTGGCATCGAAACCTGTAATGGAAGGCAAAGCCCTGCTTTTCAAGCGCTTTGCGGGGCTTGATGCTATCGATATTGAAGTAAAGCATCGCACGACAGAAGAGTTTATTAATACAGTTGCCAACATCGCTGATACCTTCGGCGGAATTAACTTAGAAGATATTAAAGCGCCAGAGTGTTTTGAAATTGAGCAAGAGCTTATTAAGCGTTGCAAAATTCCTGTGTTTCATGACGATCAGCACGGTACAGCTATCGTAACTGCAGCAGGTATGCTTAACGCGCTAGAGATTCAGGGTAAAAATATCGAGAGCGCTAAAATTGTATGTATGGGTGCAGGGGCTGCCGCGGTTGCCTGTATGGAGCTGCTTATTAAGTGTGGTGCTCAGCGCGAGCGTATTTACATGCTTGATAGAAAAGGCGTCATCCATACTCGTCGCGAAGATTTAACTGAACATAAAAAGCTCTTTGCTAATAATACCGACAAGCGGACGTTAGAAGATGTTATGGAAGGCGCAGATATCTTTGTTGGCGTATCAGGACCAGATGTTTTGCCACCAGAAACGCTGGCGCTAATGGCTGAAAATCCGATTGTATTTGCCTGTTCAAATCCAGACCCTGAGATAAAACCAGAACTGGCTCATGAGGTACGCAAAGACCTTATCATGGCCACAGGTCGCTCTGACTATCCGAATCAGGTCAATAATGTTTTATGTTTCCCGTTTATTTTCCGGGGCGCGTTGGATGTTCGCGCAACGGCAATTAATGATGAAATGAAAGTCGCGGCCGTAGAAGCCCTTCGCAGCATTACTAAAGAGCCGGTTCCCGAGGAAGTATTAGCGGCAAGTAAAAGCGACAGCCTGACGTTTGGTAAAGAGTATATTATTCCGAAGCCGATGGACCCTCGCCTTTGTGAACGCATTGCAACTGCAGTTTCTAAAGCAGCAATAGAGTCTGGTGTGGCACGTTTGCCCGAGAGCGCAAGCGAATAAAATTCAATCTTTTTGTCGTTGAAAGCTAAGTTAGCCATGCACAGACCTTAGCTTCTCAACACGGGCTGTATATCACTCATATTACATGCAGCAAAAAGCGACGCCTTTAGTGCAAAATTATTCTACAGTAAGGGCGTCGCTTTTTTATGTTTCAATAAGAGGATAACGTTTAGTCGTCTTCGGTTACGTTATTTTCGAAACTTGGGTCAATCCCCATCTCTTCCATTATACGTCTTGCTTCTGCCGGTACGCGGTTAGGGTTGTCTTTGCGCAGATCATCATCGTTTGGCAAAGGCTGCCCAGTAAACGCATGTAGAAATGCTTCACAAAGTAATTCCGAATTAGTCGCGTGACGCAAATTGTTTATTTGACGGCGGGTGCGCTCATCAGTCAGAGCTTTGAGTACATTAATTGGGATAGAGACAGTGACTTTTTTTACTTGTTCGCTTTTTTTGCCATGCTCTGCGTAGGGGTGAATATATTTGCCATTCCATTCTGCCATTGTGCTAACTCGGTCTACTCTTTTTATATTATGAACAGAAATTCTAAACAAGTTCACGAAAAGGTCAATTGAGCAGTGTAAACCTCTTGACGTCTAGACATATATTCTTTAATTTAGACGTCTAAACGTCCATAAGAACATATTTTTGAGAGAATAAACCATGGTTTCGTACGCGCAAGGTATCGATGCATTAAACCAGTCCCTGTCGGAACTGCGTGATATTGATGTATCTTTTGAATTTTTTCCGCCTAAAACGGAAGCCATGGAGCAAACCCTTTGGAAGTCGGTTGAGCGTCTAGCGCCGCTAAAGCCTAGCTACATGTCGGTAACCTATGGTGCAAACAGTGGCGAACGCGACAGAACTCACGATGTTGTTAAACGCATTCAGCAGCAGACAGGCGTAGCCGCAGTTCCTCATTTAACTTGCGTTGATGCGAGCCGCGATGAGCTTAAACAAATTGCTAAAGACTACTGGGATTCAGGTATTCGCCGTATTGTAGCACTACGAGGCGATTTGCCGCCGGGAGTAGAAAAAACAGAGATGTATGCCTCTGACTTAGTTGCACTTTTGAAAGACGTTGCCGATTTTGATATTTCTGTTGCTGCTTATCCTGAAAAACACCCCGAAGCGCCTAATGCCCAATTCGACTTGCTAAATTTAAAGCGCAAAGCAGAGGCTGGCGCTACGGAAGCCATCACGCAGTTCTTCTTCGATACTAGCGTCTTTTTGCGGTTCAGAGACAGAGCCGCTGCCGCTGGTGTAGATTTGGATTTAGTACCAGGTATTTTACCCGTAACCAACTACCAAACTTTGGTCAAGTTCGCAGGTTTTACGAACGTACACGTGCCTGGCTGGTTACATAAAATGTTTGATGGCCTTGACGCTGATGACCAAGCTACTCGTAACCTTATTGGTGCAAACATTGCCATGGATCAGGTTAAAGTGCTGGCAAAAGAAGGGGTAAAACACTTCCACTTTTATACATTGAACCGCAGTGAACTCAGCTATGCTATCTGTCACATGCTCGGTGTGCGTTCAGGTGCGTAAAACCAATCCGCATAAATAGTCACTTTGAGTGGACGAAACATTCAGACGAGAAGGCGCAGCTAATGCGCCTTTTTTGTATAAAGTTTATATTAAACTTTTGCCAGCGAGGCCGCCCCCAGTTACCATCTCAAATAACAAGTTATGAACTATCGATACCCATGGGCCTCAAATGAAGCTCCCCATACTCTTTCTTTATAAGGTATCGTCAGGAGAAGTTGAGTGGATTTAGACAAGGTTAAAACCTTATATAACAATGTTACCCCTCAGATGAGAGATCTTTTCAGCATTTTCATAAAGCGCTGCAAGGAAGATAATATAACTATCTCTGCCGGCCATTTAGCTTATGTAACGTTGTTATCTTTGGTGCCATTTATTATGGTGACCTTTACCATCATGTCTGCGTTTCCCGCTTTTGCGTCTGTGCGCAGTAAACTTGAGCACTTTGTTTTTAGCAATTTCGTGCCGACGGCTAGCGATGTAGTCCACAAATACATGACCGACTTTGTGGGAAATGCCTCTCAAATGAGCGCCATTGGTATCTTGTCGCTTTTGGTTGTTGCGCTCATGCTAATATCAAACGTAGACAAAACGCTTAACCGAATTTGGCGCACACAAAGTGACAGACCGATTGTGTATACCTTCGCTATTTATTGGATGGTAATCACCCTTGGCCCTATGCTTATTGGTTCAAGCGTAGTAGTCAGCTCTTATTTAACCGGTCTCGCGGCATTTACCGAAGAGTACACACCTGGGCTTGGAACATTTTTATTAAGTCTCGTGCCCAGCGGCGCTGCCCTCCTCGCTTTTGCCATTTTGTATATGGTGGTCCCAAACAGACGAGTTTATGCGCGACATGCTTTTGTTGGCGCTGTTGTTGCCACTATCGCTTTTGAAATAACGAAGTCTGGCTTTGCGCTCTACGTCACAAACTTTCCATCATATGAACTGATATACGGTGCTCTTGCCGTCGTACCCATCCTCTTCTTGTGGGTCTATCTATCATGGATAATCGTATTGTTCGGTGCAGAGTTCACCTGTAGTCTAGGCGAAGCCTTTGAGAACAAAAAAGCGGAAAATGAACCTCGCAAGGTACCTAAAGAGTAGTGTGTAGTTTCACGATAAACTGTAGTGAAAAAACACTCAGAGTGGGATTGTAGTTATAAAAAAGGGGAGCGTTGCTCCCCTTTTCTGTTAGTGCTTATTCTCTAATTTTTCATTGATGCTATGAAAGCATCAGACTCCGCTATAGCCGAGTTCATCTGGCCAATAAGCTGTGCAACGTTGTTTTCAATCGTTGAGAGCTCACCTTGCAGTGCACCAATTGCGCTAGCATTTAAGTTGTGCTTTAAGTACAACACATTGTCTTGCAGTGCGCTTAGTACTGGAGGCATTTTACTCTCAGCTTTTCGCATCGCCTTCATTAGTGAAGTGTAGCGACGCTGTGTTTCACGAAGCTTTGCTGAACTGTCACGTTTGAGCGAAGCATTCTCGTATTTTTCAAGCTCTTCTGACCATTCGTCAAACAAGGCTTCAGCCACACTCTCTACTTTATCAATACGCGCGCTGACCTCTTCTGACGCAGCAACACTGTCTTCGTACTGACTGTTGAGACTATCGTAGACGTCTTCTAGTTCGCCTCCATCAAATGCAACAGCAGCGCTAAAGGCCTCAAGGGCTGAGCTAAACTGCTCTTGTGCGTCTTCTTGAGAGTCTTTTGCGTTTTCTACGCGGTCAACTAAGATATCGCGCTTTTCGACGCCAACCTTTTCCCATGCTGCATAATAAGCAGACTGACACCCACTAAGGGCTAGCATAGCAACCAATGCCGATGCGATTAACTTCATGCGGTTACTCCACCTCTAAAACGCGCTGCGCTGATAATACTGATTAGGTGTAAGATGGCACCTAATGGCCAAAATACAATAGCAAGCACGACTGTTGCCGCGAGAGCATAGCAAACGCCAACTGCCACAAAGTAGAACAAGGCACCTAAAATTCGACCTTGAACCAAATGACCTAAACCAGGAATAAAAAAGTTACAAATTGCGGCGATTACATTACCGCCCGATCCTTGACCCGCCATATAAACATCCTCGCATTTATGACTATAATATGATTAGCTAGCACGTAATGACATTTGTCCTATAGTATACACTTTGTGTTTAACACTTAATATCTAAGCAAAAACAGCGTTGAAGCAGTCAGCACGCAAACGTTTGTATAACAATAAACTAAACTAAAACAGGCACTCACACAACGCGCAGAAACAAAATGAAACGACTTTACCCCGATGTTACCTGCTATGAGAATGGATTTATCGAAGTAGGAAATGGGCACTCGCTTTACTTTGAACAAAGTGGCAACCCAGACGGTATCCCCGTACTCTTTATCCACGGTGGGCCTGGCGCTGGCTTGCCACCTAACTATAAATGCTTCTTCGACAGTAATAAGTATCGCATAATCGGCTATGAGCAAAGAGGGTGTGGTCGCTCGACGCCTATTGCAGATACGCTTAACAACGACACATGGTTAAATGTTGAAGATATTGAGGCGTTAAGAACACATCTTCACGTGCCCAAATTACTCTTGTTTGGCGGCTCTTGGGGCTCTACGTTAGCGTTGCTGTATGCGCTTAAATACACCGACCATGTGACAGGGCTTATTCTTCGCGGCGTTTTTCTTGCCAGGCAAGAAGATAGAGACTGGTTTTTATCACCATCTGGATGTGCAGCCCAGTTATTTCCCGAACACTACCGAAGATTTATCAAAGATGTTCCCACGCCCGTCACGTCGAAAGCCGTTTGTGACTTTTACAGCGCAATGGTTCGCTCTAGTAATGATGTGCTTCGTCACGCCGCGCTTAAAAGATGGTATCAGTGGGAAGAGCGACTTTCGCGTCTATCACTGCCACCAGGCGTTGGTGACTCAACCACCCACTACCCTATGCATCTTGTTACCTGTTTAGCCACGCTTGAATGTCATTTCCTTTCCAATCAATGTTTTTTAGAAGAAAACTATATACTTGAAAACATAGGCAAAATAAGCCACATTCCTGGCACAATTGTCCACGGTCGATACGATATGATTTGTAAAACAGAAGCGGCGGAAACTCTCCATAAAGCATGGTCACAAAGCCAATTACAAATTATACCCGATGCAGGACACAGTACGTCAGAGCCAAGCATCGGCTATGCGCTGTGCCGCGCGACCCGCGATATGTCACGTTTTATTCAGGAGTTATCTAAGTGATAGGATTAATCCAACGTGTATCGCAGGCTAATGTAACTGTAGCCGGCGAAGTTATTGGCGAAATTGGTAACGGCATGCTTGTGCTGCTAGGCGTTGAAAAAAAAGATGGTGACGAAGAAATTGAAAAGCTTGCTAATAAACTGTGTCGCTATCGCATGTTCAATGATGAAGATGGGAAAATGAACCTTAATATTGAGCAAGTAGGCGGTGAGTTTTTAGTCGTATCCCAGTTTACTCTCGTCGCAGATACACAAAAGGGCAACAGACCCGGCTTTTCACGTGGCGCGTCTCCCGAACATGGTGAAGCCATTTACAAAAAGTTTGTTAATACGCTTAAAAATAAAGGCATGACCGTGGCCACGGGCGAATTTGGAGCAGACATGCAGGTTGGTCTTATCAATGATGGTCCAGTGACATTCCAATTCAACGTGTAGCGGCTTCTTATCTACACAGAGGGGCCAATCTCTTCTGCAAACGCCCTTATCTGCTCCTACAAATAAACTTGTACCGTTTGTATTCTTACGTTTAAATACTCTCTCATTTTTTTAATAAGGCCGGTTTATTGTGTATAAGGTAGTGACGCCAAAGAGCGATGCCGAATTTGAAGCCTATTTTCATTTTCGGTGGGAACACCTACGCCAGCCGTGGAACTTCCCTCCGGGTTCAGAAAAAGACGAATACGAACAAGTCGCAGAGCACCGTATGATTACCAACCGCAGTGGAGAGGTGGTAGCCTGTGGTCGAGTGCATTTGAATACTGCAGAAGAAGCACAAATAAGACACATCGCCGTTCATACTGATCATCAGCGCAAAGGGCTAGGTCAGATGATGATGGCAGCGCTAGAAAACGTTGCAAAAGACCTTGGTGCAGAGCGAGCTGTCACTAACAGTCGCGAGATTTCAATCGACTTCTTCAGTGCTTGTGGCTTTGAAATAGAACGAGAAGCGCCAAACGAACTCGGTATGTTAAAGCGCCAGCAGATGGTAAAAAAGTTTACCGAAAATAATACTTTAGTGCTCCACCCTAAGTGGTGCAAAACACTTCAAGAAACGTGGTCAGAGACGATACCTATTACTGAACATATGGGTATCAAGCTGTATCAATACACCGGGCGCACACTTGAAACGCGCGCATCGCTAAATAAAAACATCAATATTCACGGCACCATGTTCGCAGGCAGTATATTTTCGTTAGCCACACTTACGGGGTGGGGAATGATTTACCTGCAGCTCAAAGAGCGTGGGTTAGACGGCGATATTGTCTTGGGCGATGGAGACATTCACTACCACAAACCTATTACTATGAAGCCAAGGGCAATCTGTAATATCGAAACCTTATCTGGAAAATTCAAACCTTTAGAGAATGATAATAAAGCTCGCTTCGAGTTGAGCGTGGCGATATTAGATGGGGATTCACCGGTGGCGGAGTTTGAGGGAGTATTTTACGTACTTCCTGTTGCTAAAAATAAAGAAAAGTAAGGCGAATGTTTTAACTTTTTTGAAGCAATAAAAAAGCGCCTTAAAGGCGCTTTTTCAATTCGTATCTATCAAGCGTTTAGGCTGATTACGTTTATTACTACGCAACCATAGCTGCTTGCAGTTTCTTCATCGCATTCTTTTCAATTTGACGAACACGCTCTGCAGAAACCTGATATTTATCAGCCAAGTCTTGTAGCGTAATTTTGTTATCTGCTAACCAACGTGTCTCAATGATATCTTGACTACGCTCGTCTAGCGTTTTTATCGCTGAATACAGTCGCTTACTTGCCGCTGTATCCCAGTCATTATTAATGACATCAGTTTCAACATCAGAAGACTTATCTTCCAAAAATTGAACTGGCGCAAAATTACCTGTCTCATCTTCGTCTGCTGTTAAGTCAAACGCTTGATCTTGGCTGCTCATACGCGCTTCCATTTGAAGCACTTCTTTTGTGCTAACGCCAAGCTCGTCTGCTACGGTTTGTACTTCAGCATGAGTAAACCAACCTAGACGCTTTTTCGCCTTACGTAGGTTAAAGAACAATTTACGCTGCGCTTTTGTAGTCGCAACCTTCACTATTCTCCAGTTTTTAAGTACAAACTCATGAATTTCTGCTTTGATCCAATGAACCGCGAAAGAAACCAAACGCACACCCACTGTTGGGTCGAAGCGTTTAACGGCTTTCATCAGACCAATATTGCCTTCTTGAATTAAGTCGGCTTGTGGTAAGCCATAACCTGAGTAAGATTTTGCAATGTGCACTACAAAACGAAGGTGTGACATTACTAGCTTTCGAGCGGCTTGTAAGTCTTCGTCTTCGCGAAGGCGCACTGCCAACTCACGCTCTTCCTCAGCGCTAAGCATATCAATGCTGCTTACAGCTTGGATGTAGCCTTCGATGCTACCGCTGTGTGGCACTGACAGGGCCATAGATTGCAAATTGTTGCTCATTGTTCACCTCATTTATTGCCGCTTCATATTAACAAAGTAACCGAAGCTGCGCGAGACCTAATTAAGATATGAAGTATTACCGATGTGTAGGTATGGTGGCACTTCCTACAATATCAAGACCTAGATTATGAAAAAAAGTTCAAATTAACGTTCTGAATATCGCTTCGCACTATATAACGGTAAACGATATCGCATTAACTCAAACCGGAGCAGTTATTTATCTAACTGCATTTGTTCATTAACCTTCAGTACACCACCAAAATATTATACTTTAATTACCAAACATAAACGCAAAGCTAATCTCAGTGGTATGAAATTCAACGCTTAATTGTCACCCCAACGCGATTACTCAATCACTATCGTTTTTCGTGATTCTCAATCCAGCAATCATATCTCTTGCTTTTCCTCTTTAAAACTGAAGATAATAGATTGGATTAATCGATTTTGCACTACAGCTGCTGCAACGCATTTTCCGGATAATGTGCCAATAAATGGACTTAACGCTTAAAGGGAAATACCAAGTAAAGAAGTAAGGCAAGTGAAGCAAAGAGGACCTTGATGTTTGCTTACGTCGCTAGACAGCCCATATTCGATGTAGACCGAGAGGTGTACGCATATGAATTACTTTTTCGTATTGGCGAAGAAAATTGCTTTCCAGATATCCCTCCCGATGAAGCTACCTCTAAGATACTAACTTCAACCCATTTGAGCTTAGGTATTGAAGAGATCACGGGAGATAAAAAAGCGTTCATTAACTTTCATCGCGATACCCTTATGTTTCGCTTTCCCACCTCATTGGACGCGAACAAGGTTGTCATCGAGATTGTAGAGACGGTTGAAGTAGACGAGGCGCTAGTTTCTGCTTGCAAGCATATTCGCGGGCTGGGCTACCCTATCGCCTTAGATGATTACGATATGAAAGGGAAATGGGAGGCGTTTATCCCTTTTACCAGCATAGTCAAAATCGACATTACCGAAATTGCTCACGATGAAATTCCCGCGTTAGTTGAACGCTTTAAGTCTAAAAACATTAAGCTTGTTGCTGAAAAAATTGAGACTTATGAAGAGTTTAATAAGTTTAAAGCCATGGGCTTCGACTATTTTCAGGGTTACTTTTTAGCAAAACCTGAAATTGTAAAACACAGAAAGCTAGGCCCTAGCAACCTTACTATGATGGAGTTACTCACGCTAAGTAGTCAGGCGAAACTGAATTTCGATGAAGTAAACAAAATCATAGAGCGTGACCCGTCCCTCACTTATTTGCTGCTGCGCTTTATAAACAATCCTATGGTGAATAAGCGGCATAAGATTACTTCTCTCAAGCACGCGCTAACATTTATGGGCGAAATTGAAGTGAAGAAGTTTATTTCTCTGCTCGCTCTTGCCAACTTAAACGATGGTCAGCCGACAGAGCTGCTTCAGATGGCACTGGTACGCGCAAAGTTTTGCGAGTTAGTATTTTCTCAGCTTAAAGATGCAGATAACCCGCTTAAGGGTTTTTTAACGGGCCTATTGTCCTTATTAGATGCCATGATGGAACAGCGTATAGATGACTTAGTCAGTAAAGTTCCAATTAGTGACGATGTGAAAAATGCCCTTTGCGGTGGCAAAGGAATGCTTAGAAACTGCTTAACCTTGGCGCAATTATTCGAACGTGCAAAGTGGACCGGAATACAACAATTTGCCGTGAAATACGACATTAGCCAAAGCCTTCTTCACAGCTATTATAATGAGGCAATTAAATGGGCCAAACATATCCATCAATCAGCGTTGAAGGATAATTAAATGGCTCGCCTTAGGCGATAGTTGATAATTAATGGTTGAATAGTTGTTAGATTACGAATACATATCATAGACTAGAGAGTGACTTAACGTCGGTTCGGTCAACATTGGAATTATAATTAATAACGATATCAGTTCGTTTTCAGCAGGAAGAAATTATGTTCGCGTTTATAGCTCGTCAGCCCATTTTAGATAAAAGCAAAAGCGTATTTGCCTACGAACTTTTGTTCAGGGATGGTAAAGCGGGCGCTTATCCGGAACACAAGGAAGAGAAAGCAAAGTTTATATCTGAACATTTTCACCCTCTAGGCCTTGACGATATTAGCGGCGAAAAAACATCCTTTATTTCTTTTTCTTCTGACACACTCATTTCTCGCTTTCCCACAACTCTGAATCCAGAGTCTGTCGTTGTTGAACTTGCTGACCCAACGGACACATCCAGCGGACTATTTGAAGCCTGCCAGCACATAAAGCAACTTGGGTTTAGGTTGGCAATAGACGACCCCATGATGGTGGCATCGAAACACGATATATTCCCGCTTATTGATATCGTCAAGGTTGATGTGTCGAAGGCGCGTTTTGAAACCGTTGAAAAACATATTCCACGCTATCGCGATGCAGATGTCCAGTTAGTGGCTGAACAAGTTGATACCCAAGACAATTTCACAACTTGTCTCGACTTGGGGTTCGACTTTTTTCAAGGGTACTTTTTTTCTCAGCCAGAAGCGCGAATTTTAAAGCAATTGCCTGCGTCGAAAATGAACATCGTCGATTTGATGGGTGAGAGTTCGAACAACAGCTTTGACATTGACCGTATAAGCCAGATTATTGAGCGCGATGCCACGCTAAGTTTTTTACTACTAAAATTTATTAATAACCCTACTATTAACAAGCGCTATAAGATTACCTCGCTAAAGCATGCCCTAAATTATATGGGCGAAGTAGAGATTAAGAAATTTATTGCGCTATTAAGCTTAACGAATTTAGGCGACGACAAGCCACTTGAAATTATTCATATGTCACTGGTTCGCGCTAAATTCTTTGATCTTCTGGCAGAGCGTCGAGGGATGAAAAACAATCCGCCTATCGCTTTCTTGGTTGGCTTATTCTCGCTGCTTGAAGGGCTGCTTGACCAATCTATGACTGACATTTTGAAACAATTGCCATTGTCAGAAGAAGTAAACGATGCCTTGCTTGGTAAAAACATTGAAATTGCCAACTACATGACGCTAGTTCGTGCTTTTGAAAGTGCACTTTGGATGAATGTAATAAAACAAGCGAAGCTACTTAATATCGACCAGAAGCAGCTTCATATGCTTTATAACCAAGCGATTGTATGGGGTAACGGGGTTCGTAGTGCAGTCACATCCCATTACCCACGAGCAATAGCACAGTAACCATTCTTATAGTTAGTACAGTAGCTATTTATTTGGGCTCTATTTCTCTAACGTGTCGCTGAACCGAGATGAGTGAGCCCAGTAAGCCTAAAAGCACTGATAATCCAAGCATAGTCAGCAATGCGGTTCCAGTGAGGCCGGTAATATTAAAGTCTTTTTGATACATGGCCGCGAAGGTAGTGATACTGCTATCCATCCACCACAATATTATGATTACAGCAAACCAGGCCATGAGACCGCCCAACAGGCCATACCAAAACCCTGTATATAGAAATGGACGGTGAATGAATGCGTCGGTGGCCCCAACCAGCTTCATCACCACAATTTCGTCGTATTTATTGAGTATATTGAGGCGGATGGTGTTGCCGATAATAAGCACGACTGCAATGAAAAGCAGAAGCCCAATTAACGTGACAAGGTCTCGGGCGATATCAATCACTGCATATAGTCGTTCTAACCACTCAATATCAAGCTTACCAATATCGACCTCTCGCTGCTGACGAAGCTTGTCTAACAATGCTTTTGCAGCGGTGGGCGATGCATATTTTTCAGCTGGCGTGACGAGTACTACATCGGGCAGCGGATTTTTCTCAAGGTAAGCAATCGCATCACCTAGCCCCGATAAGTGCTGAAACTCCTTAAGCGCATCATCAGCAGGAATGTAAACAACACTGTCTATTTCAGGCCATGTATTCAGCCTAGCCACCAACTGCTGTGAACTTGCGGCACTCATAGTAGGTTTCAAAAATAACGAAATTTCCGAGGCCTGATCCCAGCCTGCGGTTATTTTTTCCGTATTTTTAACCATGATATAAAGAGTACTAGGTAGGGTTATACTTAGTCCCAATACACCTATAGTCATTAGTGAAGCTAGCGGCTGGCGCCAAAGCTCACCCAGGCTCGATAACGCTTGTCGCACATGACTTACAAAAAACATGACGATAGATTGAAGAAAACCCACCTTAGCTGAAGACGCTCCCTTCGCTCGCCCTTTGAATAATATACTCATGACCAGTCTCCCTCACCGCTATCTGAAGTGCCATAGTCAAGGCCGTCGGTCAGGCCATCGGTAATCATTTGTCCGTTTTTAAGCGTTAAAGTACGGTATCGCATTCGGGCAATAAGACCCAGGTCGTGAGTAGCAATTAACACTGACACACCTGCCTGGTTAAAATCCTCAAAAAGACGAATAATCTCCATGGACAATTTAGGGTCAAGGTTACCCGTAGGCTCATCGGCAAGTAGTAAGGGAGGTTTGTTGACGACAGCACGGGCTATACCAACGCGCTGTTGCTCGCCCCCTGATAAGGTGATGGGCAAACAACGGATTTTATCTCTTAGACCCACCATCTCAAGGGCTGCTTCCACACGCTTACGTATTTCTTTGTGGGTATACCCCTCAATGACTAAAGGCAAAGCCACGTTGTCAAAAACTGACTTATCCATCAACAGTTGGTGGCTCTGAAAAATCATCCCTATATCACGACGGATATAGGCAATATCTCGGCGAGTAATAGCATTAAGGTCGTGGCCGTTGATGAGAACCCGCCCCACCGTTGGGCGTTCCATAAGGCTTATAAGTTTGAGCAGTGTACTTTTCCCTGCGCCAGAGTGCCCTGTTAAAAAGGCCATTTCGCCTGGCGCGATATGAAAGTTTACTTTACTAAGCGCGCGCTGACCGCCCGGATAGGTTTTGCTTACCTGCTCAAACTTTATCATTCTTTTTCCCTAACGCTTTACTGGTTTTAGCTTTCCGGAGTTTCCATTTCGCTAAACAGCGCATCAATAAATTCTTGTCCGTCGAACTGGCGTAAATCGTCAATGCTTTCACCTACACCGATATACCTAATAGGAATATTAAATTTATCAGCAATAGAGAAGATGACGCCACCCTTTGCAGTACCGTCTAACTTAGTTAGGGTAATACCCGTTAAGCCCACCGCTTCGTTAAACAACTTCGCTTGGCTAATTGCGTTCTGACCGGTACCCGCATCTAACGTAAGCATAACCTCGTGAGGCGCGTTTGGATTAATCTTCTTCATCACGCGAACCACTTTTTTAAGCTCTTCCATCAAGTTATTTTTATTCTGCAAGCGCCCGGCGGTGTCTGCAATTAATATATCGGTACCGCGAGATTTAGCTGCCTCAAGCGCGTCATAAAGCACTGATGCACTGTCAGCACCAGTGTGCTGTGCTATAACAGGAATATCGTTTCGCTCACCCCATACCTGAAGTTGCTCAACCGCTGCCGCTCTGAACGTGTCACCTGCAGCAAGCATGACCTTCTTACCCTCTTGCTGAAACTGCTTGGCCAGCTTTCCAATGGTGGTGGTTTTACCCACACCGTTTACCCCGACCATTAAAATGACAAAAGGACCTTCGCTGGCGTCATGAGCTTTCATCACGTCAGGTAAGGGCTGATTGACTTGTGACAACATGCCTGACATTTGCTGCTTCATTATCTCTAACAACGCTTCCGCGTCTTTAAGATCTTTTCGAGAGGCACTGTCAGTGAGATGGTTTATGATCTTCTGAGTGGTGTCCATACCCACATCTGCCACTAAAAGCTGAGTTTCTAGGTCTTCATACAGCTCGTCATCTATCGCCTTACCTTTAAATAGGCTAACAATCCCGCTGCCTAAATTTTCTTTCGTGCGCGATAGACTTTCCTTTAAACGAGCAAAAAGGGATTTCTTTTCTTTTGGCTTGTTCTCCGCCTCGGCCTTAGCACGTGCTTCTTCTTCCGCTTGCGCCTTCGCTTGCGCCTTCGCTTGTGCTTCTGCCTCGGCTTTAGCGCGTGCTTCTTCTTCCGCTTGCGCCTTAGCTTGGGCTTCTGCCTCGGCTTTAGCGCGTGCTTCTTCTTCCGCTTGTGCCTTGGCTTGTGCTTCTGCCTCGGCTTTAGCTCGAGCCTCTTCTTCCGCTTGTGCCTTCGCTTGGGCTTCTGCCTCGGCTTTAGCTCGAGCCTCTTCTTCCGCTTGTGCCTTCGCTTGGGCTTCTGCCTCGGCTTTAGCGCGAGCCTCTTCTTCCGCTTGCGCCTTGGCTTGTGCTTCTGCCTCGGCCTTAGCACGTGCTTCTTCTTCCGCTTGCGCCTTGGCTTGTGCTTCTGCCTCGGCCTTAACACGAGCTTCTTCTTCCGCTTGCGCCTTCGCTTGGGCTTCCGCCTCGGCTCTAGCGCGCGCTTCTTGTTCCGCTTGGGCCTTCGCTTGTGCTTCTGCCTCGGCCTTAGCGCGTGCTTCTTCTTCCGCTTGCGCCTTCGCTTGTGCTTCTGCCTCTGCCTTAGCGCGTGCTTCTTCTTCAGCTTGGGCTTTCGCTTGTGCTTCTGCCTCGGCTTTAGCGCGCGCTTCTTGTTCCGCTTGCGCCTTCGCTTGTGTTTCTGCTTCGGCCTTAGCGCGAGCTTCTTCTTCCGCTTGTGCCTTGGCCCGTGCTTCTGCCTCGGCCTTAGCGCGCGCTTCTTCTTCCGCTTGCGCCTTCGCTTGGGCTTCTGCCTCGGCCTTAGCGCGAGCCTCTTCTTCCGCTTGCGCTTTTTGTTTCTCTGCTTTTTTGTTCTTGCTGAACCAGCCAAAAAGTTTCGACATCGTTAGGACAAATCCTTATAAATTCTTAGCAAATTCGGCTACACTTGCCGCCTACTGAATGAACGCATGATACCACTGTCAGACACTATGAAGCGAGTTTCTCGCCCTACTCGGGCATCATCTTCTGCAAAAAAACAGCATTCTTATAAAAATGCCAAAGTCCACGGGCCAAATAGCAATGGTCAAATTAGAATTATTGGTGGTCAGTGGCGTGGAAGAAAGCTACCTGTGCTAGATGCAGAAGGGTTAAGACCGACCACTGACAGAAATAAAGAGACGCTTTTCAACTGGTTAATGCCTTACGTAAATGGCGCTCGCTGCCTGGATGTTTTTGCGGGTTCCGGAGGCTTAGGTTTAGAAGCCCTCTCTCGTTATGCCTCTCATTGCGATTTTATTGAACTTGATAAACATGCGGCGGCTCAGCTTGAAAGCAATCTCGCTTTACTGAAAGCAAACGAAGCGGCGTCAGCCAGTGTTCACCAAGGTGATGCGCTTAATATTTTGAAAAGCATTAGCGCGGCCCCCTACGACATTGTCTTTGTCGACCCACCATTTGCCAAAGGCTTGGTATTGCCCTCGCTCACGTCTTTAGAAAAAAATAATAGAGTGCAAAGTGGTAGCGTGGTGTATTTGGAGCATGAGAGTTCACTGACAACGCCCCCTTTACCTGACAACTGGCAGATTATTAAAGAAAAGCAAACTAGCGCGCTGAGATATATGCTTATTGAGGTGCTATAAGTCGCGCAATACCAAAGAACACGCACTGTTGAGAAATTTGTTCGTCGCCAACAATATGCAAATACCAACCTTGCTTTTTCGTTGATATTTGCATTTATCCTGATAAGACTAACTTGGAGTAAGTAACAAATTACAACTCTAGGCCAATATTAGAGATGCCAGCTTCCAAGGCAAGGGCTTTCAATTCATCAACAGCTTTTGCCGGGTACTTAGCTTGATCTACATATTCAAGAAGTTCATTTTGAACCTCTACCTCAAACGCCATTAACGGATGAGCTTTGACGCTTTCATCATCGGCCTCTTCGGTAGCAAGCAAGTAAGCTTCAACGCTTCCCTGAGATAATTTGCTGATCACAACCGCACCTTGGGGATCATCACCCGCTATCAGGTTCAACAATGCAGCCAAACCGATAGCAGCGTCGATAGCCGGATAAACGCCATAATTATCAAAGTCACTGGTATCTGGCGTGGCAACTTCCACCTTTTCCAGCTGAACAGCAATATTGAATTTGCTTTTTGGTGACTTAAGCGTTTCCCAAACCAAATTTAAACAGTTACGCAGCGCATCTGCATCGCCACTTTCAGTTAAGTCACAAAAGAGAGCATAGTTTGGCAACATACGCTCGAGCAACGCAGCACCGAATGCAACGGCTTTCCAGCCCTCTAGGGCCCGAACTCGCCCGAATGTATTAAGCTTTTGCTTTACCATTTTTACAGTGCTCCAGTGGCATGCATGAAATATTTGGTAACACCATCAAGAAGCATTTGGATGGCAATCATAACAAGGATCATACCCATTAATCGTTCCATAGCAACTAGACCACGTTCCCCTAAAATTTTATGGAAAATGTTTGAAAACATTAAAATTACAGCACTAATCGTCCACGACGCTGCGAGCGCTATCGACCAGTCAGCCATTCTATCGGGGGCCTGATTAGCAAGTAAAATTAACGCGGCCAACGTTGATGGACCTGCAATCATGGGGATAGCCAGCGGCACTAGAAAGGGCTCTTCGCCAACGGCGAGACCACTTGTACTGCCCGATGAAGGAAATATCATCTTAAGTGCTATCAAAAATAAAATTATACCACCAGCAATGCTCACCGTTTCCTGCTCAACATTTAAAAAGTTAAGCACCGATTGCCCGCTAAAAAGAAAAAGGAACAGGATACCTAAGGCGAACAACAACTCTCTTATGAGAATAAACTGGCGTCTTTTCGGCTCAATAGACTTGAGGACCGACATGAACACAGGAAGGTTACCGAGGGGATCCATGATCAAAAAGAGCATGATGGCAGCAGACCAAGTGTCCATATTCTACGTATCTCCGAAATTGAGCATAAGCCCGTTATTTATGTAAACCGCCAAGTATAACTCAAGTTTGGGGCTATTGGCGCGCAATGGTAAACCAAGCGACCTGAGTTAAAAACACCTTTTGCATGTCAAACGCCTCTTACGTCGCCCGTGCTGAAAGGCCGAACTCGGCTAAAATTAATAAAAACACAAAAAATAGTCGAAAATTCGCCGAAATGCGCTTAACTAAAAAAGAAGATAACGTGGCAAGGTAGGGTCAGATTGACTACTTGCAGGTCATTTAAGCGCTAATGCGCTTAAATGACTTTAAAGTACGAAAAGATGACTTACCCGAAAACCTAACTTTTACACCGTTTAGGTAATGTTTTATCGAGCAAACTTTTGATGTAATAAAAGTTGATTAGTATTTTGCCCGACGCAGATATTTAATAAAAATAATCAAAACTAGGAAAAAACAATGAGTTTAATGACAGTTAAAGAAGTGGCAGCCTATCTCGGCGTACAAGATGTTAGGGTTGAACGCCTCGAGCGAGAGAGCTTATTAGTGTCTAAAGACAAAGACACAGATGGCAACCCACTTTTTGACAGCTCAGACGTAGAACGCTACAAACAACTCGCCGAACGCTTAGGTGGCATTTAACGAGAAAGGGGCGCAACGTTTATCATTGCGCCCCTCTTTTGTTAGATAGCGTTTTAGGTAAAGGCAACGTACAAGAGTAGCTTGTACGAAACCGTTCACACGCCTAATTCGACCTTTACGCGCTATAATCCTTTAGGATTCTAGCAATAGAGCGAATACCCTTCGCTGTTGCGCCTACCGGCATTTCAGATGTTGCGCCACCATGGTATGCCGCAGCTAAATCTAGATGTATCCAGCCTTCAGGTTTCACAAAACGCGAAAGGAACCCTGCAGCATTTGACGCACCACCACCGCCGCCGCCTTTCATTGGCCTACTGTTAGCGGTATCTGCAAATGCTGACGGACAACGCTCGGCGTGAAAATCTTCAAGTGGAAGCGGCCAAAAGCGCTCGTTTTCTTCTTTTGCTGCGTGAAGCATTTGTTCGCGAGCATTGTCATCTAACGAAAATACTGCGTGATAGTCGGAACCGAGCGCCACTACTGCTGCGCCCGTCAACGTTGCCGCATCGATAATGAGTGGCGCCCCCGTTTCCGTTGCCGCCATTAGTCCATCAGCCAGCACTAATCGCCCTTCAGCATCGGTATTAACCACTTCGACCGTAACACCATTTTTATAGGTCAATACATCGCCTAATTTGTAAGCATGACCGCTAATTAGGTTTTCTGCGCAGCAAAGAATAAGTTGAATGCGTTTTTCAATACCCTGGGTTATGGCAAGGCCTAAAGCACCTGTTACCGTCGCCGCACCGCCCATATCGCACTTCATATCTAGCATCCCTTCGCTAGACTTAATGCTGTAACCGCCACTATCAAACGTAATGCCTTTTCCTACAAGCACAGCGTCAACAGGCGCATCTTCTTTACCTGTAGGGTTGTAGTCTAATACTAACATTGCCGGTGGACGTTCACTGCCTCGGCCAACGTTGTAAATACCAATCCAACCTTGTTCTTTAAGCTCTTCTCCAACCGTCATTGAGTAAGTGACATTATCACCACCTAATGACTTGATCCATTGCGCCGCCCGCGTAGCTAAGGTTTCAGGGCTTAAATCTTCTGGTGTATCGTTAACGAGCTGACGGGTGAACAGGAGCGCTGCATACTCTTGCTCGAGCGCAGCTTTATCATTCGTGTCTGCCCACTTAATTGATGCAGGTTTACGGGCACGGGTGAAGCTCAATGCAAAAGCCCACTGTTGCTCTTTATGCCAGTCTCCCACCAAGGTTACTGAGGGTAAGTTCAAGCCATCTAGCTTCCTGGCCGCTTGTTGAATTAAACGCTCGTTCAGCTTGTCGTCAGGCAGATGGATAACTGCACCTGACTCATTAAAAGAAAGCTTTGCACTTTCGCCCCAAACAGCATCTGCGCTGTTTGTCGAAAGGCTAACGGTAAAATCTGCCATCGCGTTTTTTCCTTATACATCGTTATAATATTGATGAACGCTTTTTGCGCTCAGTCGAATGTTTGTTACTCTCTTGCGTTTGATAAGCTGCCTTATGGCTTGAAACAGTGCATTAGTCTATCGGCCTATAAACTTGAGCCTTCTCAATGAGTATTATTCACGTTGAGCGTATTTTGACTCCATCACACACTAGCGGCTTCAAACTAATTATTTGCAAAGAGGCGACACATGAAGTTTTCACCTTCATTACTACGTGGCACCCTAATAAAAAGATACAAGCGTTTTCTTGCCGACGTTGAGCTTGATAATGGGGCTGTCGTTACTGCACACTGCCCTAACACTGGCGCCATGACAGGCTGTGCCGAACCTGGTTACACAGTATTTCTTAGCGAGTCGGCCAATCCTAATAGAAAGCTGAAATACACTTGGGAACTCGCACAAACTTTCGACGGTCATTTCATCGGCATTAATACGCATAATGCTAATAAGTTGGTGGCAGAAGCGCTAGATAACAAGGTCTTGGATCAATTTTCTGACATCACCTCATGGAAAGCTGAAGTAACACCGCCTTTAGCCAACAGCCGGTTCGACTTCCAATTAACGCGCAAAGATATGCAGCACAACGACATAGTTGAATACATGGAGGTAAAGTCGGTTACATTAGCAGATACAGATAAAGGCTTTTTTCCCGACGCCGTAACACAACGAGGCGCTAAACACTGTTTAGAGCTTGCTCGCCTAGCAGAGAGTGGAGTTAAGACTACGTTGCTGTTTTGTGTTCAGCACACGGCAATAAAGAGTGTGCAGGTCGCAACCCATATTGATCCAACCTATGCTAAAAGCGTAAAGATTGCCGCTGACGCTGGTGTAGCGGTCTCTGCAGCAAGCTGTATAATAGACGAACAAAAAATCCTATTAAATCAAACACTCCCTTTGTTTTTGTAAAAAATAGGTTGATTTTTTTCATTTCGCCTTCATATTTGCGCCTTGTTTTAGTGGGAGAACGCACTAATTCGATTGCTGGTAGCCACCTGGCTAAATGATAAAAATGATACACCAGCATAATAATTACATAGACACGATTGATTGCCTGAAGTTGTCGAGTCTGATATAGATATCGGTCCAATCAGGACAAGATGGATGTCGTAGTGTAGGAGATGTGGCAAATGCCAACAGGAAAAGAAACAAAATCCCTAGGACTATTAGCGCTGGCAGGTTTGCAGCCGTACGAGCCTAAAGCTGATGAAGAGTACATGGGCGATGCCCAATTAGAACACTTCAGACTATTGCTTAAAGCATGGCGTAACCAACTTCGCGAAGAAGTTGACCGTACGGTAACTCACATGAAGGATGAAGCCGCAAACTTCCCTGACCCTGTAGACCGCGCAGCTCAAGAAGAAGAGTTTAGCCTAGAATTACGCACACGTGACCGTGAGCGCAAGCTAATAAAGAAAATTGAAAAAACGCTTAAGCGGATTGAAGCAGATGATTTCGGTTTCTGCGATTCATGTGGTATCGAAATAGGTATTCGCCGTTTAGAAGCCCGTCCTACAGCTGATTTATGTATCGATTGTAAGACAATGGCTGAAATCAAAGAAAAGCAACTACAAGGTTAATTCACCAGCCTCGTTTATGTTGTTATAGAAAGCCTCATCCCGAAAAGATGGGGCTTTTTATTAAGCCTATATTATGCATAACAAGTATGTAGGGCGTTTTGCCCCCTCGCCTTCAGGTCAACTTCATTTCGGTTCGTTAGTAACTGCCGTAGCAAGCTATCTCGACGCTAAAAGTCAAAGCGGAAAATGGCTATTACGCATGGAAGACATTGACGAGCCTCGCTGTATTGCCGGAATTGATAAAGATATTCTCGTTACCCTTGAAGCACATGGTCTTCACTGGGACGATACGGTAATTTATCAAAGCCAGCAGCATGCCCGTTACCAAGCGGTTCTCGACAAATTGATGAATGATGAGCTCGCGTATTATTGCGCTTGTACCAGAAAACAAATTAAAGCGATGGGCGGCATTTACAACGGGCAATGTCGTGACAAGGCTATATCTTCCTCGCGATCCAGCCCTAAAGTAGATAGCGCTATAAGGTTAAAACTTGATGCTCAGCTGGCCCCCTTTTACGATGTCATAATGGGCGAGGTTAAGCCTCAACCGCTTCTTTCACCAAGCGACGTACACGATAATATCAATGACGCTTCAAACGGCGAAAGAATATCTACTGAAGATGTTGTGCTTAAGCGCAGAGACGGCTTATTTTCATATAACCTCGTTGTTATTCTCGATGATGTTTTTCAGCAAGTAACCCATGTCATTCGGGGATGCGATCTAATTGACGTGACACCCTTGCAGCGCGCTGTTTATGTAGCCCTTGGTTATACAGCGCCTGAATATGGACACATCCCGGTTGCGGCAGTTGCCCCAGGCCGCAAGCTTAGCAAACAAAACCGAGCTGCTCCGGTTAACAACAAAACACCCATCGACAACATAGTGCGAGTCATGCGCTTCCTTGGCTTTTCTTTTCCCGATACATCGGCTTTTGAGGACGTCAGCACAGTGTTAACGGAAGCAATATCGGCGTGGGATAGGAAAAAAGTAGCGAAAACGCCCGAAATTATTGTTCCACAGCATGAATCAACTTATTATAACGAACCTTTATAGTCTGCGGAGATACCATCATCATTCATCGTGTTTTTAAATCTGTTAAGCGCGCTTTTTCAAAAGAGAGTTCGTCACCTAACGCTTTAAAGCCTAGGACTATGACCCGTGGAGAACACGGTATATCTCGTGAAGACGTAAGCGCAAATGCATTGAAAGTAATGTATCGCCTTAATGGAGCAGGCTTTGAATCCTATTTGGTAGGTGGCTGTGTACGCGATATTTTGATGGGGCATGAACCAAAAGACTTCGACGTGGTGACCAACGCTACTCCTGAACAGATTAAAGGTTTGTTCAGAAATTGTCGCTTGATTGGAAGGCGCTTTCGTCTTGCACACATTGTTTTTGGCCGTGAAATTATTGAAGTGGCGACCTTTAGAGGGCATCACCAAGAATCAGACGAAGATGATGACCTTCCAAAGGGTAAATCATTAGGAAAGCGTGATGCCGAAGGTCAACTTGTACGCGATAACGTGTTTGGCACTATAGAAGAAGATGCCGAACGTCGTGACTTTACCTTTAACGCCATGTATTACAGCGTGGCCGACTTCACGGTTAAAGACTTTGCCAATGGCCTCGCCGCCATCGAAAAACGAGAAGTTGAGCTCATTGGCGATCCAGAGACACGCTATCGTGAAGATCCTGTTCGTATGTTACGTGCAGTGCGCTTTGCCGCTAAGCTAGGAATGCGAATAGAAGCAAAAACCGCAGCGCCTATTAAGTCACTCGCCAATCTTTTGCAGAACATTCCACCAGCGCGCTTATTTGAAGAGACACTAAAGCTGTTTTTGTCTGGTAAAGGCGAAGACACCTTTCTGATGCTGCACGAATACGGCTTAATTGAACCTTTATTCCCGCAGCTCGCGCCGTTTTTAAAAGACGAAAACAGTCGAGAAATGCAGTTTGTTCGACGGGTTCTTGCCAATACCGATGAGCGTATTAATAGCAATCAGCGCGTTACACCGGCATTTTTGTACGCGGCGTTACTCTGGTACCCTCTTGAAGAACAATCGCAGGGCTTGCAAAGTGAGTCTGGCTTAAATGCTTTTGATGCGTTTAACATTGCCTCTGGCGAGGTTATTTCACGTCAGATTCAACGTATTATGATACCCAAGCGCTTCTCTACCGTGATACGTGATATTTGGATTTTACAGCAACGCCTCCCAAAACGTTTCGGGCGCCGTGCATTTCAACTCCTCACGCACCCTAAGTTCCGAGCTGGCTATGACTTTTTGCTAGTTAGAGGCCAAATAGAAGGTGGCGACCTTCTTGAGCTAGCTCAGTGGTGGACACACTTCCAGCACGCGGACAATGGAAAACAAAAAGGGATGCTCAATGCCCTTCGAAAAAGTGAAGGCGGAGCAAAAGGACCACCGCGCAAGCGCAAGCGTAAACCTGCGAAACGAGGTCCTGATGAATAAAGAACATGTTTACATCGGTATTGGAAGCAACCTTGGTGATAGCCAAGGTAAAGCCCTGCGTGCCTTTGAAGCTATTAGTGAAATTGAAGATACGCGAGTACTAAAAGTTTCATCGCTTTACGCGAGTAAGCCTATGGGCCCACAAGATCAACCAGATTATATAAATGCGGTTTGCCTTATAGAAACATCGCTAAAGCCTCATGGGTTACTGAAGCAGCTACAACGTATTGAGCTGGAAGAGGGGCGGGAACGCAAAGGCGAGCGTTGGGGGCCTCGAACCTTAGATCTCGATATTTTGCTGTATGGCAGCGAAAATATCGATACCGCAGACTTAATCATTCCGCATTATGGAATGGCTGAGCGTGAGTTCGTTATGGTGCCATTATTCGAGATTGCGCCTAATATGGTTATGCACGACGGTAAACCCATTTCAGCGTGGGTAGCCAACTGTTCACTAGACGGGCTTCGTCGCCTACGCACTTCCAATTAGCCTCAAAATCCGTATAGTTCGCCACACGATATCAACAAATATCAATCTGAGACATGTCATGAAGAAAGTAACAGTTTCGGGCTTGCTTAAGAAGAAGCAAGCCGGGGAAAAGATCACGTCTTTAACCGCTTATGATGCCAGCTTCGCCAAAATGTTCGATGAGCAAGGCGTTGATGCATTGCTCATAGGCGATTCTTTAGGCATGGTTCTCCAGGGTCAAGACGATACGCTGCCAGTCACCATAGATGATATTGCTTACCATACTAAAAGTGTACGCCGCGGTACCGAGCGCGCTTTTGTGTTAGCCGATATGCCATTTATGTCTTATGCCACGCCAGAGCAAACCTATGCCAACGCTGCCACCTTAATGGCGGCAGGTGCAAGTATGGTAAAGATGGAAGGCGGTAGTTGGTTGTGCGACACCATTAAAGGGCTGAACCTGCGCGGTGTACCCGTTTGTGGCCATTTAGGTTTAACGCCACAGTCAGTGCACGTATTTGGTGGATTTAAAGTACAAGGCCGAGAAGCAAGCCAAGCAGAAAAGCTACTTAGCGAAGCAAAAGCGCTAGAAGAAGCTGGCGTTCAATTATTAGTGCTTGAGTGTGTGCCCTCATCGTTGGGTAAAGCCGTAAGCGAAGCACTCACTATCCCAGTTATCGGTATTGGCGCTGGTAAAGATACCGACGGTCAAATTCTGGTAATGCACGACATGTTTGGTATAAGCGCTAACTATATGCCTAAATTCTCAAAAAACTATTTAGTAGAAACAGGCGATATGCGTAAAGCCGTATCGAAGTATATTGAAGATGTACAAAGCGGTGCGTTTCCTTCTGCTGAACACAGCTTCGAGTAACGAGGTTATTTATGAAAGTCGTTGATAGTATTTCAGCGTTGCGCACTACCGTTAATGCATGGCGGCTAAATGGCGAAACCGTTGGCTTTGTTCCCACAATGGGGAACCTGCACGATGGTCATCTGAAACTTGTTAAAAAAGCGAAGGCGCACAACGATAGAGTTGTCGTTAGTATTTTTGTTAACCCTATGCAGTTTGGGGCAAACGAAGATTTAGACGCTTACCCCCGCACAATTGAAGAAGACAAGGCCAAACTTATTTCCGTTGGCGCTGATGCGGTATTCTTACCCAGCGTTGCAGAAATGTACCCTGCGGGTCTCGACGCGCAGACCTTTGTTGAAGTACCCGGCATTTCAGATTCTCATTGCGGGGCAAGCCGCCCTGGTCATTTTCGCGGTGTCGCTACTGTTGTCACTAAGCTGTTTAACATGGTGCAGCCTGATGACGCTTTTTTCGGCGAAAAAGACTTTCAGCAGCTACAGGTAATTCGTGCGCTAGCTCACGATTTATCAATGGCGGTTAGAATTCATGGTGTACCTACCGAGCGCGAAGCCTCTGGGTTAGCAATGAGCTCCCGCAATGGCTATCTGACTGAGGCAGAAAAGGCTACCGCCAGTGCTATTTATGAAGAAATGCAGCGCGTAAAAAGCAGCATCGAAAAAGGCAACGTTAACTTTACAGCATTAGAAGAGACGATGATCGCGAACCTTGAAGCCAAAGGCTTTAAGAATGATTATTGTCAGGTTGTTAACGCGAGTACTTTTCAGGCAGCCAGAGAAATCGACAAAGAGCTTGTTTTGCTCGTTGCTATGTTTATGGGTAAAACTCGGCTTATTGATAACCTTCAAATTACGCGATAGTAACGCCTGTCACTTGGCTTATACAGTCAGCTAGCATTGTAGCGCACTGCGTAATTCAACAATAAAAAACGCCCGATATAGCGGCTGCTATATCGGGCGTTTGTTTTATTGGATAAGCTAGGACGCAACCTTTTCTGACTCTCGAACAAATTCCATTAGCTCTTTCCACGCCTGCGTTTCTTTCGCAATCAAGTGTTGCTCTGCCAATATCGCCGCCAAATCATTGTGGCTAGTTAACGGGTTGGCCAAAACTACGCGAAATACCGTTATGCACTGGGAAGGATAATCAGGCGCTTCTAAACGGGTACGAGAAACAAATGACTTACCCGCTTCACGCTGCTGCTTTTGAACCGCAACAACAAGAGCATCAATCTTTTCGTTAATGGCGTTACGCGTTTTTGCATCGGCGTGCTTGAGTTTCTCTTGCACTTCTTCAGGACACACACGGTACGTCAATAATGATAAAGTAGGCGTAGTAGTCAGCTCAAAGTCTCGCGCTTTATCAATCATGTGCGAGAAATCTTTTGCCTTATCAATACTGCGATCGATAAGCAGTTCATAGCCCTTACGACCGAAGATATGTAGCGCCGAATACACCATCATAGCCATACCGTTCCGTGAGCCTTCAAGTGTAGTCGCACCTAAATCTTTCGAGCCTGCACGAAGAATATACTGAGCGTGATGTCTTACTGCATTGGCGTTTTGCGGATCTTTAAACAATGCCATGCCAGCGCCCATAGGCACATACATTTGTTTATGAGCATCAATAGTTACCGAATCTGCTCGCTCAATACCTTTTAATCTATCGCGGTAGCGTGATGAGAAAAGCGTTGCTCCACCCCAGGCTGCATCTACGTGGAACCAGCAACCTAACTCTTTAGCAACGTCTGCCAACTCATCGAGAGGGTCCACATGCCCAGTTTCGGTTGTACCACCCACGCCGACAATAGCCAGCAGCTTATTGCCTTCTTCATGATAACGCTTACCGATACGAAGAGCTTTCGCTGGGTCAAGGGTTTGTTGTGGTGCTGGAATGGTTAACAGCTGGTCACGACCTAAACCAAGTACGTCAACGGCTTTAGACAGCGAGTAGTGACCTCGCTTAGAGCACATTACACCTAAATTTTTTATATCGAGATGTCGGTATGCCGCTGCAAGTCCGGCTTTCGCCACACCTGAAAACCCCTTTTGTGGACCAAGAAGTTTGTTTCGCGCCACCCACAATGCCGTGATGTTAGCGATAGTACCACCAGAGCAAAACGCGCCTAATGAATGGGCAGCACTGTGCAAATGTTCGTCATAAAAACTTTGTGGCTGGTCGTACACTAGGTTATGCATCATCCCCAGCACCTGCCGCTCTAATGGCGTGAAGGCTTTCGACGTTTCAATTTTCACTAGGTTTTGATTAAGCCCCACCATCAACTTGGAAAGGGGTAAGTGAAAATAAGGAAGCGCAGAGGTCATGTGACCGATAAACGTGGGGGAATAGGTATTAACAGAATGAGCGACGAGCTTATCAAGTAAGCTTTCGGCATGCGTCGAGACAAACTCTGGTGACTCAGGTACTTTCGAGTCTGAGAAGTCTTTTTCAATTTCTTCTAACGATGTCTTTTTCGTCACTACATGCTGCGACAAAAAATCTAAGATATTGTCAGATAAATGCTGCTCAATTTGAGCCAGCTTTGAGTCTTTGTGTTCAGGTTTGGTAAAGACCCTAAACAGGTGCTCTAAACTAACTTGCGCTTCACCCACTCAACACACCTCATACTTAAAACATTCACACATTTCGCACTATCTTTTATAAGGCGAAATAAACAGGCGGTTTTGTAGGACACCGGCCTGACACTTACTTTTCCTTTCAGCCATTTAGCATGCCTTTATCAGTGCAGCTAGCTGCTAGCTCATCCGAAAGCAATACCGGTTAAGCTGAAGCCTGTTGGCGCGGTCCATTCGTTGCCAAACCTGAAAACTTATCACAACACTTTCAGGGTGTCGCACTTTACATCAGATTGCCTAGCTCGCCAAGAGGCAGCGCCTAGCAATTCGTTGCACAAAACCAGCAATGCAGACTGATTAGTCAGATTTAACGTATAAAGGAGCTAGAATTTAAACTCGCTTTACCGTTAACAAGCGACCAGTGTCACACACATTACTACTTTAAAATTAGCGCCGCAAAGTTTCAGACTCTCTACTATATTTAATTTGTGAATAGTGTTGATGTTAAACCTGCTATATAAGCCAAGTTTAATGAGCAATTAAACCTGCAAACACTATGATTACGTCAACGCAAGGAGGTCGGTTTATGCCCATACGCGAAATATCCGAGAATTTCTCCATCGAAGATATCGTGCCTTATTTCCAGCCTATCGTGGACTTACAGAGCCAGGGAGTTTGGCGATATGAATGTTTAGCACGACTTATCACTCAAGGCGATAAAACATTTCTTCCGAGTGAGTTTCTTTACCTAATTGAACGAGAGCAACATGTAAACACGCTCGCAGCAAGTATGTTTGTGCAATGCGCAAGCTACTTTCACGATGTAAATATTCCTTGGAATATCAACATCTCTGCTAGGGATTTATATAATAAAGAACTCACTAATACCTTAATTATGCACTTAGCTAGCTACCCTATGCCGGAGCGCGTAAGCATTGAAGTCAGCGCGTCAACCGCATTATCTAACCCCAAAGGTTTGACCGCATTTATCGAAAAAAGTGTGCACGCGGGACTAGGTGTCTTTATAGATAATGTAGGCTCTTGCCCAGGGAACATACGTGCACTCGTGAATTTGCCAATAAGAGGCATAAAGCTGGCAGGGGGGCTAATAAAACATTACGACCAACAAGACGCGGTGAAAGAGTATGTTGACTACCTGCTGCTGCTTTGTGAACGTCATGGTATCAGTACCATTGCCGAGCAAGTTGAAGACGAGGGACACTTAGAGTGCGTTAAAAGGCTTCCTATACGCTATGCACAGGGCTACGTTTTTAGCCCACCATTGGCGAATGTGCGAAGCGCCAGTGCGCGTCATTAACATTGCCAGTGCATATGTTTTTTAAAACGCAAAGCCGTTGCGTATCGCGCAAAGCAAACCTTAAACAACCTTGTTAAAGCGAGACGCTCTAACAAGGTTTGCTGGAGTACATCGGTAAACCCGCCCTGTAAGATCAAGTATACCAAGTATTAATTCGTCTTTATCTTAACGAGAACCGGTACTAAACGAGTCTTTATACTGGTTTCCCTAGCTAGCTTTCTTCGCTACGACAGTTGAGCTGCCAGCAAGACTGTCCACTTCCCCGGTACTTTCGCTCAAAGGGCGTCATATGGTTTTCACCGGTTACTTCAGATAAGTCTGACACCATGCCGTAGTGCTTTGCTGCTTGCGCAAATTCCATTAAATAAATCAGCCAATTACTGCGCACCTGAATATTAGGCGTTATCGCCATCAAATCCACCATGGCCGCACTGCCATGCCAGCGCTTTTGGACTTGGGTCTTTTTAGGGTACGGATTGGGGTATAGCAAAAAGTGCTGAGTAACATTCCAACCAGATTGCTTTACAAGACGCCAAAAGTCATTGACGTCTGCGCGGATCACCCGATAGTTATCCTGCTGCGCACTGTAATGCTCGTGCTTGTCTATCCGTAGTGCTGATTTATCAATGCCAATAACCCGGGCATCGGGATTAGCTCTGGCTATATTCGCCGTACTTTCCCCTACGCCACAGCAAGAATCTAAAATAACTTCGCCATCAAACGCGTTGAGCCAGGTACAAACCTCATCAAAGGCTGATTGCGTATGATCGCTGATAGGCCTTTTATTTTCACTGTTCTGATATTTTTTCACTAGGTCATCTAGCTTATCGTGAATACCCACCTGCGATGTTGTGATTTCTCTTGAGTTACCGCTTGCCATTAGCTACGAATACCTTTGCCGGTTTTAAGTAGATAATACGCAACGCTAAATAGCAGCGCATTGAAGCCCACAAGTAAACTTAGCGACAACGTTACGTTCACGTCAGACACGCCTAGGAACCCATAGCGGAAACCATTCACCATATACACAACAGGATTGGCTTTACTTACCCACTGCCAAAACTCTGGTAGCAGCGTAAGTGAGTAGAATACGCCCCCAAGATAGGTGAGTGGCGTCAGAACAAAGGTCGGCACTACGCTAATATCATCAAATGTCTTAGCGAATATGGCATTGATTAACCCTGCCGTAGCAAAGAGGGTTGAAGTGAGCAGTAACGTGAGTGCAATAATACCTAGGTGATGTATTTGCACATCCACAAAGAAGAGCGACACCAGGGTAACGATTATGCCTATAAGTATGGCTCGCGCTACGCCGCCGCCGACATAACCAAGAATAATCACTGACGTGGGCACGGGTGATACCAATAACTCTTCAATATTGCGTTGAAATTTAGCGCTGAAAAAAGATGAAGAGACATTGGCGTACGAGTTTGTAATCACCGACATCATGATAAGACCCGGTACAATAAACTCCATGTAGGTAAAGCCACCCATTTGACCTATACGGTTACCGATCAGGCTGCCAAAAATGACAAAGTATAAGCTCATCGTAATAGCGGGCGGCACAAGGGTTTGTACCCATATGCGTAAAAAACGCGTGCACTCTTTTATCCATATGGTGGTGAGTGCAACGTAATTTTGCTTAAACCAACCCACATTTTGTTCTGTGTTCATTGACGTACTTTCAGTTTTCATTGTTTTTTACCTTCCCCGTTATTCGCTTAGCCAGCCTGCTTGGCCGATTCAACTAAACGTACGAACAACTCTTCAAGGCGATTTGATTTATTGCGCATACTCATGACCTGTATTCCCTTTTCGCTTAATTGCGTAAATACTGGGTTTAGGCCTTCGGTTTTTTCAACATCGACTTCAAGCGTATGATCATCAATAAGGCGATGCTCGAAGCCAGTGAGCAACATGTCGTTCTCTACTGCGTTTTCCGGTAGTTTGATATCAAGCACGAAGGTTTCTACATTTAGCTTCGATAATAGCGCCTTCATACTGGTGTTCTCTACAATCGTACCCTTATTGATAATTGCGATGTTGCGACACAGCATCTCCGCTTCTTCAAGATAGTGCGTGGTGAGAATAATAGTGATCCCTTGACGGTTAATCTCTTCTAAGAACCCCCACATTGAGCGACGAATTTCAATATCTACGCCAGCCGTTGGCTCATCAAGAATAAGCAGTTTCGGTTCATGCATTAACGCCCGAGCGATCATAAGACGGCGCTTCATACCGCCAGATAATTCGCGGGCCCGTGCGTCCCGCTTTTCCCACAAATCTAACTGGGCTAGGTACTTCTTAGCACGCTCTTTGGCCACACTGCGCGGCACGCCATAATAACCCGCTTGATTCAGTACAATTTGCAGTACCGTTTCAAATTGATTGAAGTTAAATTCTTGTGGTACCAAACCAATACATGCTTTCGCTTGCTCTTTCTGCGTTGTTAAATCGTACCCGAACACGGAAACGCTGCCGTTGGTTTGATTTACAAGAGAACTGATAATACCAATAGTGGTTGATTTACCCGCCCCATTGGGACCCAGTAAAGCAAAAAAGTCCCCTTCTTGTACCGTAAGATCGACGCCTTTTAGTGCCTGTACGCCACCTTTGTAGGTTTTGGTTAACCCTGTAATGTCCAACGCTTTCATGATTTGCCCGTAGTGAGAGTGTGTCCACTAAGACGTGTTGACCTTTGATGTGCACCAAAGGTCAGCACGCCCTAACCAACTTTAGAGAGATTTAGAAATCAACTAACGAAGTGTAACCTAGTTCATGCTATTAAATGAATACACTCGCGTTTAGTGGTTGTTTAAAGCAGTTCTGTTGAATCGAGTTCTGCTATTCCACAAGGTAATAGCGAAAACACCATTTTCAAGTCTGCTTGTCAGATTGAAAAGCGAAGCGTTGAAGGCGATAGACTAGGGCGCGTTTAGATTCTAAGCCCTAAAACACCTTCTATCCGCCATAAAAAAGCGCTGCGTACCGTTGGGGAAGCACGCAGCGCAAAGGGTAGCTTTTTAACGTAGAAGTTCAGCCTTACCGCTTCTACGGTACTGTTTATGCAACATACAAAAAATACTAGTCCGCATAGATAATTACCCACTCAGCGAGAGTTAAAATGTTCCCAGTACATTCGTCTGTTTCGAATATCACACTTTTCAGAGGTATATCGTTAAACAGCACCCCATCATTAAACGCGATATTCATGGCAGAAAAAGTACGCAATTATGGAAATGTTGTGATGCTTCCACCATATCCTCGCCGCCTGTATTTGGCCCCATTAAGCGGTGTAATAGCCAGGTTCAAAGGTATTATGCGGGTGAAGGTGACACTTTACGCGTCTCAATTATGGCGTAATTGAGGCAGGCTTATGGATTTTATGTCGAACTTAGGCAATAGGTTTCATTCATAGGTATAGTGTGCACTCTATAAGATTTATATTTGCGGATTAATGTATGCCAAAGACAATTGCATTAGTGGAAGACGACGCGGCCATTCGCGAAAATTACATCATGGCGCTTAAAGCGCAGGGCTATAGCGTAAATGCTTTTGAAGATAGGCCGTCTGCTGCCGAAGCGTTTAACCACACCCTACCCGACCTAGCCATTATTGATATTGGTTTAAAAGATGAAATAGAAGGAGGCTTTATGTTGTGTCAGCAGCTAAGAGGCTTGTCACAAACCCTTCCTATTATCTTTTTCACCGCGCGGGATAATGACGTAGACACTATCAGTGGCCTTCGAATGGGTGCTGACGACTACCTGACTAAAGATATAAGTATGGCCCACTTGTTAGCGCGTATTGCTGCTCTATTTAGGCGCACAGACTTACTCGCAGCACCTACTGACCAAAAAGATGAGTTAAAAGTAGGAGACTTGAAAGTAGACGTGTCGAGAATGACCGTAAGTTGGCAAAACCAACCCGTCTTACTCACAGTTACCGAATTTTGGATGTTACATGCGCTAATCAAGCGCCCAGGTCATGTGAAGAGTCGTCAACAGCTCATGGATGAGTCTAGAATGGTGGTTGATGACACAACGATTACTTCTCACATTAAGCGTATGCGTAAGAAGTTTGTGCAGCTCGACTCAAACTTCGATCATATAGACACAGTTTACGGCATGGGGTATCGCTGGCAGCTTTAAATAGCTTACGCGAAGACAAAATTAAACTTAGCACAACAAAGGCAACCGTCTAAGACCATGGGATTTCGCTTTTCTATCCGCCTTCAGCTTATGGTGCTGTCGCTGTTCCTATTCACTATTCCCTACTTGGGTTATAACTACGTCTGGGAACTTGAACAGTACCTGCGAAATGGTCAAGAGCAAACCATGATAGGGACTGCCCGAGCTGTTGCCACCGCACTTCATGAGCGCCCAGCCCTATTTGACAGCCAATCAGCTTATCTTCAAGACGTACGCCCTGGCACTGACCTTTACGCGCCTCCCATTCCATCCCCTATTCGACTTGATGGAGAACTCAACGACTGGCAGCAAGTCGGTGAGTTGATGAGTGAGTATGGTAGTGACGAGGTTATTGAGTATTACAATGCATATAAGGGCGAGCCAACAAGTTTATCGTTTAAGCATATGGTGGGACGCTATGGACAATTTCTGTATGCCATGTTTGAAGTTAATGACGACGTGTTGCTGTGGCGACAGCCTAACAGTTTAAGTGTTGAAACAGGCGACCACTTGCTCATAGGCCTGGAAACTCCTCAGGGTGAGTTAGCAAGATACGTGGTTGCTCCCTATGAAAGTGGCTGGGTAAATGCTTACAAACTTTCGGACAACACTGCAACAATAAGAGCAATAGAAAACGCGCTGTCGATTCAGGGACGGTGGCAGGAAACCGCCACTGGCTACAACATTGAACTGCGTTTTCCTTTATCAATGACCACCGGCGGGTTAGCGTTTTCTATTGTAGATGTTGACGATACGGTAAGCCGATTAAAACAATATGCCATTGGCACAGCGAATACCAATCAACTCTCTGAGCTCGGTACTGTTATAACGCCATCACCTGAAATTGAGCGCATATTGGCAGGGCTTAAATATGCCGACTCGCGGGTGTGGGTTGTGGACAAACACAAACGAGTACTTGCTCGAGCAGGCGACATCCAGTCTGCAACGGGAATTAAAGTAGACGAGAAAGAAGCACCATTAAATTCAATTTGGCATTGGATAGAAAGTGAGTGGTTACTACCTATTTATTATCAAATTCTAACGAGACCACCGTCAGATTTTGTTGATGAACTAGACGATGCTTACGCACTCGCTGGACAGGATTTAGGGACCGCACTTAACGGACAACCCGATTCACTCTGGCGTTTATCCCCCGATAACAAAGCCATAATTCTTTCTGCAGCCTACCCCATATTTATTGAAGGAAATGTGATGGGAGCGGTTATTGTAGAGCAAACGACGAATGGTATTCGCACCCTGCGAAACCGGGCACTAGAGCAGCTATTTCATGTTATTTTGGCGGTCATGACCATAGGCACATTAGGGCTCTTATTATTCGCTACGCGAATCTCAAACCGCATTCGCTCCCTTCGCGACAATACTGAGGCCGTCATCGATGACAATGGGAAAATCATTGGCACTATGCCGATATCGAATCAACGTGACGAAATTGGTGACTTGTCCCGTTCGTTTGCTGATGTTCTTTCGCGGTTGCAACAGTACAACTCCTATCTGGAAAACATGGCGTCCCGCTTATCTCACGAACTAAGAACGCCTATCGCGGTAGTAAAATCGTCACTGGATATGCTGACTCACGTGAGCGATGCTGACCAGCAGGCGGTGTTTGTAGAACGGGCCCAGTCGGGTGTGAATCGTTTGAGCAGTATTTTGAATAGCATGAGTGAGGCGACGCGATTAGAACAAGCCATCGCGCAGGAAGAGATGGCAAGCTTCAACATTGTTGAAGTGATAAAGGGCTGTGTTGATGGCTACAGGCATGCCTATGCACAGCGTCAGTGGAAGTTTGCAACAACATATAATTCTATGATGGTGTACGGCTCTGCTGAACTTGTTGCTCAACTCTTTGATAAAGTTATCTCAAATGCAGTAGATTTCAGCCAAGACAGCGATGAAATACTCATCGCTCTTGAAAAGAGGGACAAGCACGCTGTACTTACTGTAAGTAACCCAGGCCCGCTTTTACCAAAAGGCATGAAAAATCAGCTCACCCAATCTATGGTTTCAGTAAGAAAAGAGAACGATGTGCAACATGGCGCACACTCTCCTCATCTTGGATTAGGGCTTTACATCGCAAACATGATTGCCACCTTCCATAAGGGTCACCTTTCCTTGTATGACAGAGAGGATGAAACAGGAGTAATTGTTAAGATTGATTTTCCTCTTTAATATCAATACCTGAAAACCGCAAAGCTACTGCAATATATAATTAGATTACGCTATGCCGTTTCTTAATGACACAACTGCTCTGCCTGGATAGCGGGTATTTCAAAAACCAGTAGATATAAAACCGTACCTTCCAAATTACTCAACTACACACTGTCTACAGACTATTGCCCAACAGGTTTAACCTCCTAGCCTACGCAATCTGAGTAACGAAAAGAACATTAGAAAACTTCTATTTAAACACTGCTTAAAACTCCTTTTACATTTTACTAATGATAATAATTATCATTTATATTTACATTGTTAAAATAATTACATAGACTTCGTCGTCCTTACACACACTCAAGGGAAAAATGATGAAAAACACTAAATTAACAATGGGTGCGCAAACCATTGCCGCAGCGCTTGCCTTTGGCGGTGGCGCAGTTATGGCACAGGAAGACGTAGAAAAGTGCACCGATGCCAGCTCAGCAGAATGCAAAGCAGTATCTGACGAAGCCATCGAGCTGATTAAAATTCATGGGGTTCAGCAGTCAATATATCGCTACAACAAGTCTGGTGATCCTCGTCGTCTGGCTGATTTGGTAGACACACCACAAACCATTAGTGTTCTTACCCAAGACCAAATTCAAGAAAGTGGCAGAACAGACCTTAAAGACATCCTACAAGCACAAGCAGGTGTAACGTTGGGTACCGGTGAGAATGGTAATGCTTTTGGTGACCGCTACATTATTCGCGGCCACGAAGCACGCAGCGACGTTTTCGTTGATGGACTTCGCGACCCAGGTATGACAACTCGCGAAAGCTTCGCAACCGAGCGTGTTGAAATTACGAAGGGCCCAAGTTCAACGTTTGCAGGGCGTGGCTCTTCAGGTGGTGCGGTTAACTCAATTACCAAAAAAGCATCTACAGCGTATAACTTTGGTCGCGTTGATGCGGCAGTGGGTACCGATGAGCACACGCGCTTAACTGTCGATTTAAACAAAACCCTTACTGAAACCAGCGCTGTGCGCTTAAACGGGCTTTATTCGTCAGAAGATAAGCCTGGCCGTGAAGGTATAGAGCGTGATCGTGAAGGGGTTCAGCTTTCCTATGTGAATCAACCTACCGACCGCTTGTCATTTACAGGCGACATTTACTACTTAAACGCTGAAGATATTCCTGATTTGGGTAGCTACTACGACAGAGACGCCGGTTATCCACTGGAAGATATACCCGTATACGCGCAGGATGAAGACTTTCAAAACTCAGAAGTTACCACATTCACTTTGCGTACTGAGTACGACATCAGTGACAACGTGCGTTTTTATAACGCAACCCGTGTAGGTAAAACAGAGAACGAGTACATTACTACGGGCATGCGCGGCACTAACCGTGACGCAACCGACCCTACTGCACCAGGTGCTTACACGTTATCTTTAAGCAACCACCAAGGTTGGCAGGAAGTTGACTATGTAACTACCCAGTTTAACCTTTTCTGGGATACGGCTTTTGCAGGCCTTGATCACCGTTTTGTGTTCGGCTTTGAGTACACAGATGAGTCGGTAGACAACGGCGTGTTCAATATGGACTATACCAATCCATCAAACTGCTTAACCAGCGGTCGTCGCGGTGTATCTGAAAGTTACTGTCTATTAGATGGCAGTGGCAATGAAGTTGATAACATTAGTTCGTTGATGGGCAAAGCCTTCACCCGTGGCGACGTAGATGCGCTATTTGATATTGAAACTTACTCGCTATACGTTATGGATACCTTTGAGCTGACCGATAACTTTAATGTCTTTGCCGGTCTTCGTGTAGATAGCTATGACTATAGCAACCAAACTTCTAGCGACCTTTATGAGTTCTCAGATGAACTCTACAATGGTCATTTAGGGTTAGTTTACGATGTGACCGAAAACGGTAACATCTACGCTTCCTATAGCACCGCAACAAACATAAACGGCGGTGAATCAGATCTTGGTGCTAACTGTGGTTATGGCGGCATTTGTGGTACGCCAGAACAAGCCTCACAAGCTGACCCTGAGCAAGTAGAAAACATCGAACTTGGCACCAAATGGTCTCTGTTTAATGAAAAACTTGTAGCGAATGCTGCGCTATTCCGCATTACTAAAAGCGATGTACACGAGAGTGTAGGCGACGCTTACTCAACGCTTGGTACATTAAACACCGGTGAAAACCGCGTAGAAGGTATTGAGTTTGGCTTAAGCGGTGATATTACCGATAAACTTAGCATTCAAGCTTCCGCTGCTTTTATGGATTCGGAAGTTCTCAAATCATACAGTGAAGACAATCTTGGCCTAGCGCTAAGTAACTTCGCAGACGAAAGCTTCTACATTCAAATGCGCTATCAGCCTAACGATAAGTTTGCCTTTGGTGGAGACTATAGCTATCAGTCAGAAATGTACGGCGGTCAACCTGATACAGCCGCTGGCTACAGTGCTGAAACTGGCGAGTACTCAATTGTGGTACCTGATTATCAAGTAGTGAACCTGTTCGCTAATTACTACCACTCAGAGTCGCTGACGTTCCGTGTTAACATCGGAAACCTATTTGACGAAGAATACTGGACGGCAGCCTACCGTTCTGGCGCCTTCATGTATATTGGTGATGGCCGCAACATTACGGGCACCGTTAGCTACGAATTTTAATGCTAACACGACCTAGGTGGCCAACCGCCTAGGTCTTTTATTTCAAATAACTCTCTAAAAAGCGCTGAAAAACATGATAATTATTGATGACTTATTGACAGAAAGTGAAGTGGCTCAGTTTCGTCAGCAGTTGGCGAAGGTTCCCTTTATAGATGGCAAAAATACGGCAATGGGAATGGCTGCCGGTGTCAAAAATAACGGTCAGGCAGACGCTCAGGATGCTCGCGTTCAGCAACTTGCTAACGCGCTACTGAGTAAGCTGGGCAATAACCCTAAAGTTATTTCAGGCGCGCTACCTCAACGTATTTTCCCACCTTGCTTTAATCGCTACAGCGAGTCCCAGACCTATGGGTATCATGTGGACGCTGCCATTATGCGTATTCCTAACACGCCAGATGTACTGAGAAGCGATATGTCGATGACCGTTTTCTTAACGCCCAAAGAGGACTATGAAGGCGGGGAATTAGTTATTCAAACAGAATTCGGCGAGCAAAAAATTAAGTGCGACGCCGGTAGTGCAATCCTATATCCCTCATCGAGCCTGCATAAAGTTACACCCGTGACCAAAGGAGAGCGCATGGCGGCTATCACTTGGATACAGAGCATGGTGAGCGATCAGCACATGCGAGAAACGCTTTTTCAGCTTGATCAAAGTATTCAGTCACTGATCAATACCGGCAATGCTGAGCGGGAACAGCTAGATGGATTACACCACGTTTATCACAATCTAATTAGGCAGTTTGCACAAGTTTAGTAGCGGTTCACTGTCCTTATACCAATCCGCATAGCTAATGTTCATTTACACTCGTCGAAGGTGAAATTAAAGAGAGATACGGCAGGTCTTATACCAATGGTGTAACATAGTTGTATGTTAGTAGGTCTATCCTAGATTTACCCAAAGCATTTCCAAATGCAGCTAACCTCGTTGGTAATTAGATGACAAATAAACTACTTTTAAGCGCCTTCTTTCTCATTGCCTATTCGGGTATTGCGGTAGGTGAGAAAGACCAGATGGTAACCTTCTCAATATCTTTGGAAGATGAAAGTGCAAATCTGGTTAAGGACGGTGTGTTTTTATTCACGCCGCAGTTCGAGTTAAATCAGAGCCAAATGCCTTCCTACCAGCCGGCAATAATGAATCAGGTAGATAAACAATTTGTGCCGCATGTGTTGGTCGTACCCGCAGGCACTGAAGTGACTTTTCCCAATGCGGATAATTTATTTCATCACGTCTATTCTTTTTCTCCTACTAAGCAGTTCGAGTTAAAACTCTACAAGGAATTTACCGCACAGCCACTGCGCTTTGAAAAAGCCGGTATAGTCGACATAGGGTGCAATATTCATGACTGGATGTTGGGCTATATCGTTGTTTCCGACTCTCCTTACTTCGGAAAAACGAATGAGCAAGGACAAACTGATATTGTGCTGCCGGTAGGCGAATACCAGGTAAGTTTCTGGCATCCTCAGGTAGACGGTGAGCAAGCTTTTAGCACCCGCTCTGTATCTGTTTCATCAGATACGAGCAAGCAATGGAAGCTAACGGCAACCATTGAATCTGATGACGATTTTGACTTTGGTTTTGGCGACTATTAATGAAATGTGGATCGCTGACTTTAATGATTGCGTTCGCATTTTGCTTAGTTACGGTAAGCCTTTCATCTAAAGCGAACACTAGATTTTTAGTACGGGGCGTTTTCTCATCTCAGGAAGACAATACAAATTTTCAAGCGTTTGGCTCTAACCACCAGCGTTTTAATGATGACGGTATTCATCTAGCTCACGCTTTACTGTCGACAGAGAATCTAGTCACTGACAGCGTATCGTTCACAGGGGTTTTTAACGCCTACAGCGATGGTGAAAAGCGAATTAGCTTTTCCCAGCTTTATCTAAAATATCGTCCTCTCACGGCAGCTTCAATAAAACCTGAAGTAAAGCTAGGCGCGTTTTACCCCGCTATTTCTGCTGAAAACACCGATTTTGGCTGGTTATCGCCGCACTTTTTAACCAATTCAGCAATAAATAGCTGGATAGGTGAGGAGCTTAGAATCGGCGGAATTGAATTTAGTTTAAGGCAAAGCGGCCGCCAAGTAGGAAGTAACTGGTCGTGGAAAGTATTGGGCAGTGTGTATAAAGGCAACGACACCATTAGCTCGCTTCTTTCTTGGCGCGGATTTGCCCTTCACGATAGGCAGTCTCTTTATAACGATAGGATAAACTTCCTTCCTATCCCTGGGGTCGTTGACGAGGATACGTTGAATGCACCTGCCTGGACTGAGCCATTTAGAGAGGTAGATGGTCGTTTGGGCTATTATGTTGGGGCGCATATAGCGTACAAACGTAGCGCTGAAATGCGTTATTACTATTACGATAACAATGCCGATTCAAACGCTATAGACCCTGACCGCATCTACGCATGGCATACGCGCTTTCATTCCATCACGCTGCGCTATTTACCCCAACGTGAACTCACTCTATTTTCACAAATACTCGTTGGCGACACCCTTATGGGCGAGGACGTCGTGGATAATGATTTTCAGAGTGCTTTTGTTGCGGCGGCGTATAATATGACGGCTGTGGGCTTAGGCGATCTAACCCTTGCGGTACGTGCTGATTGGTATCGGGTAACCGATAATGACGATACTATTTTTGACCCAAATGGGAGCAAAGGTAGCGCTTTTACAATTGGAGCACGAAAAGGCATTACCCCGTCACTTTCAATAGCCGCAGAATGGCAAGTTAACTCTGGTAAACAGGAAAACTTGCGACCCTTTCAAGATGGCGCAAAATTTACTGAGCAGCTTTTTCAGCTAGCGCTAACACTAACCCTGTAAACACCTTACTGTTGGTTTACCCTTTAGCAACCTCAACTAAATCGAAGGTTGTGTCGCTGTCACCTTTAACCACAACCTGGCATTGCCCCCAGCTTTGCGGAATATGCCAAATATGATCCTCAGCAACAGTGAATTTTTCTCTATGAGTATCACAGCGCACTTCAACGGTATCAAGCTCGCCTTGAACGTTGTTAAAAGCAAACTTATTTCTTACAAGCGTGTGGAACCAGCGTCCATTATCATCCATGCTCACCGGCACTTGTAAGTTAATATCAGACGCAATGGACGCGTTAATTTTATCAATGATTGGGGCAATTTCTGCTTTGCGTGTTTCCTGCTCATCCATTTCTTGAAGTCGATCATATGACTTTAAAGCTTCTGCATAATAACCGCGCTGGGCATCAAGAAGGATTTTTCTTTGTAGCACATAAGCAATATAGTCTTCATCGAAGACCGCATTGTTGAAACGCTTTTGTCCGTTGCTGGCAAGTAATCGAGTAAGGCTTCGTGCTTCCCTTTCAATATCACCTTGCTCATTTGCAAGCTGCGACTCTAAGTTAAGCAACCACGCGTTTTCATAGCGGTTGAGCGTATCCCAACTTTCAAGTTCTTTAAATGCTTCATCAGCCGCTTCAAGATCGCCCGCCTTAAATATGTTGTCTACGTTTTTATAAGCTTTGATGAATTTACGCGTGGCACCACTTTTTCCGACCATGGCAAAGTCCATTTGAACAGCCTGATGACATTGCTGAGTAGGTTCGCCATCCTTAATTGCCGGGCTATACTGCCACTTTTTGACGGCTGATAGTGCACTTTTTTTGAAAGAGGGACTTCCGAAGAAATCTTCTACAACAGGGTCTTTTACTCTGCCTTGTTCATCTATGACGTAGCTCAACCTTACCCAGCCTTCACGACCTTTTCTGGCTGCTGAAGAGGGGTATTTAGGATCGACACGTTCCAGTGGAGCCGCAGGCGTAAATGCACTTATACGCTTCACTTCATCATCTTTGGCTTCGGCGAGCGCTTTTTCTTCCACTTCATCACAGGGAATGCTGAGCTCTTGAGCTACTGCACTTCCAACCACGCCCAAAGAGAGAAAGGCGGCTAACGTCAACGAGTTTCGCTTAGTAGCCTGTTTACGTGAACATCCAGTACTGACAACTTTTTTCCATATAACTCGACTCATATCTATCATCCTTAATAATTGCAGAGGTTTTTGCCTGCTTTAGCCATTATACCTTCGGTAACACGCCGCGATTACGAACAGTTTAACTCTCGCTGAGTGGGTACTTATCTATGCGGATTGGTATTAGACTATTTTTTCTTCGCGGAATTTTCAAGTGACGCATCAGGCACATTTTTTATCATCATCTGCTCTTTACGCTTTGTCATCATTTTTGCCAAGCGGCGCATACTTACCGTGGTATCTTTTTCATCAATAATATCCACACCCAACAAACGCTCAAGCAGGTCCTCAAGGGTAAGCACCCCTTCTAAACCGCCATATTCATCAACCACCAAAAGCATGTGTACATGCTTATTAATAAAGTGTTCAAAGGTTACAGATAAGGGCATTGTATTAAGTACAGTGACCATATCTTTCGCATATTCAGAAAGTGGTTTATCTGTGTTCCCTCTCGCTTGGGCCACCAACAAGTCTGAACGCATAACAAACCCAGTGATATTTTCTGAGTCTTGGTCTTCAAATATTGGTATGCGGGAAAACTCAATGTTGGCATGCTTGTGAAAAAACTCTTCCACCGTCATCGTCTCACTCACTTTGAAAAGGGCGGTGCGATGAGTGATTGCATCTTTTACTTTTAACTCATGCAGGCTCAACAAGCTTTGTAGGAATACGGCTTCATGATTTGCCAACTGGCCTTCCTGACCAGATAGCTCTGCCATCGCGTGTAATTCACTGCGGCTTAAACCCCGAAGCGGGCTATCTTCTTTAAATCCCTTGGTCATCAATTCTGACATTTTCACGAATGGCATAAGGATAATTGAAAGATACTTCAAAAAATACGCCGTAACTGGCGCAAGGGCACGCCAATAGGTCGCACCAAGTGTTTTGGGAATAATTTCTGAAAAAATAAGAATAAGTAAGGTAAGTACGGCGGAAATAATGCCCAAGTAGGCATCACCGAACACTGCAGCGGCCTGCGCACCTGCACCAGCAGCGCCCATGGTGTGCGCAATTGTATTTAACGTAAGTATGGCTGATAGCGGTGTATTAATGTTGTCGGTTTGCTTTCGAAGCAAAGCGCCACTGGGCTTACCCTCTTTTTCCAACACTGAAATGTAAGCAGATGAAACACTTAGAATCACAGCCTCGGCAATAGAGCACAAAAAAGAAAAGCCCAATGCGATCAAGACGTACACAATAAGTAAAAGCATGTCGTTATTCCAAGCGTCCTTGTAGGGTTATACGCGTTTATTTTTAATAAAGTGAGCGACTATTATGGATAATAGAACAGGATATACAAGCGCTCTATTCACAACAAAAGCGCTCATGCAAAATATAAGAAAGAATGAAAGATATAACCTAACCGCAGCACGCCGATTGCTGCGTCTGGGTTTGACGATAGTTTTTCAGCTTTTTAAAGCCAAGTCTCAACATCAAACCAGCTAACAAAAGCGCGCAGAGTGCATAAATCACCTGAACGTTGGCACCGTGTTCGTGAACATGGCTATCGGTTTTTATCATAGACGCCAATGAAAAAGATGAGACCAAGTAGTTGAGCGCATAGCCAAATCCGATACTTGCGGAAATCACACTAAATAAATAAAGCACTAGAGTTCTCGCGCCCATTTCTTGTTTAATCATTCCCATCGTCGATACGTTCGTCGCCGGCCCTGCCATTAAAAAGACCAATACGGCGCCTGGTGATAGACCTGCTGCAAGGAAGCCAACGGCTAAAGGCGTAGACGCAGTTGCACATATATACATAGGGATGCCAATTAGCGCCATAACTAGCATAGCAATAATGCCATCTCCCCACTGCGTAAGGAAATCTGTGGGAACCCAGGTTTTAATGGCGGCGGCCAACGCTAAGCCAATCAATAACCAAACCACAATGTCTTCTAGTAATTTACCGCTGGCGTAAGCGAACACTTTAGTTACTTTGGAAGACTGAACATTATCCGTCTGTGAGGTCATATCTGCGCCGTCATGATCATGCGAATGCTCACTGGCGCAGCAGGAAGTTTTCGCCACTGGTTCTGGCGTTACTTTTGACGAGCAGCACGACGACTGAGAACGGTCAACCTGATCTTTCTTATTAATATGAGAATCCGGCTCTGCGAAAAAACGAACCATTAAGCCGGCATAGATTGCACTAAATATTGCCGCAATAGGTCTTACAATGGCGTAAAGCGGACCTAGCAGCGCATAAGACACAGAAACACTGTCCACGCCGGTTTCTGGCGTAGAAACAAGAAATGAAATAGTTGAAGACTTAGATGCACCACTGCGGCGTAAACCAAGAGCGGCTGGAATCACCCCACAAGAACATAGCGGCAACGGGGCGCCAATAATTGCTGCTTTACTAATTGAACCAAACGAAGCGCTTCCCATGTGCTTTTCTAAAAAAGTCACAGGGACTAATTCGTGCATGATGCCTGCTACGAGAAGGCCTAGCAGCAACCAAGGTGCAGACTCGACGAAGAGCGCTAAGAAATTTTGAGCAAGTAAAATAATATCTGACACACAGCCTCGCTAGTTATTTGGCATTAGAATTATGTTCGAAGCACAAATAACAATATTGAAAACGTATTCATGATACCAGATGTGTAGTGTGACAGAAAATCGACAAAATTGATTGTAATGATTACCAGGAAAGAAAAATGGCCAGTACAAATGTACTGGCCGAATGTTGACTATCTCGTGAGTGTGCTTTTTAGACTACGAGGTCAACCATGAAAAACCTTTGCGTCACGTTTTAGTTGCTCTGCTTCTCTTTTCTTAGTTTAGAGACCACCGAAAACGCCTCTAACATAACAAGTACAGATACAACGAGCACCACGGCATCTAAGAACACCAATAAGTAATTTCCCTCAACATAGTATTCTTTTAATTTTATCAGCCCTGCGAAGAAAGCCATTATCAGAACAAATACCATAGGAATTAAGGTGTATTTTGCCGGCCTGCCGAGCTTGATCAGCATTACTGAGATAACCAGAAGTGTAAGACTTGCTAGGATCTGATTGGTTGAACCAAACAATGGCCATATAATCATTCCACCACTGCCCGATGCGCCACCTGCACCGAAGGCCAATAATAAGCAACAACCAACCGCAACTAAAGTTGCTACTAAGCCACTTTTTAATGCTTTGATAGAGTAGATGTCGCCCCATTCCTGAATAATGTAGCGCTGAAGGCGTACACCGGAATCCATTGTTGTGCCCGCAAAAAGAACAACCATCACGGCAAGAATTGTTGACGAAAAATCAACAGGTAAGCCCCAGCCTTGCTGGATAAGATTCGCTCCACCTGTAATAAACGCGCCTACGCTACCCGCGCCCAAGTGGCTATAGACCTCATGCCATTCTTCTGGTGAGGCTGCAAACGCAACGCCACTTACGGCTACAATAGTGATAAGCGCCAGTGATCCTTCTCCTACGGCGCCAAGATAACCTACGAAGCGCGCGTCAGTTTCTTTATCTAACTGCTTAGAGCTAGTGCCCGAAGACACAATGCCGTGAAAGCCTGATACAGCGCCACAGGCAATAGTTACAAATAACAACGGAATCAAACTCGGTGAATCTACTGCTGTCTGTGTATTAAGTGCGGGCGCAGTAATATCTGGCATGGCGAAGAACACCGCACCATAAAGCAAAAAGAGCCCCACCAGTAACTGCATGCCATTAATGAAGTCTCGAGGTTGCAGCAACATCCAAACGGGAAGAAGGGATGCTATAGCCGCATAAATAAAGAGAATGATTATCCAATTAGCTTTATCCGCTAGGCCGAACATGGTTTCTGGCAAACTAAGTGGAATGTAACTACCTGCGTACACCGATGCGTATAACACGATTATACCCACGATACACAAGGGGATAAGGCTGAAGTTTCGCTTAAGTAGTTGTCCAATGATGAGTGCTACTGCTATCGCAGTCCATGCAGGAAAAACGGCATTTGGCTGAGAAACAAAAGAGTTGGCGATTACAACACCGAATACAGCGTTTACCATTAACAGAACGAGGAAGATCACAATCATGAAAAGTGCTCGGGAACGTTTCCCAATTACGCTTTCTGACAGCGCTCCCATTGATTTACCCTTATGACGGGCACTTGCCCACAGCGCTCCCATATCGTGAACACCGGCAAACAAAATCGTACCAAATACAACCCAAAGTACGGCAGGTACCCACCCCCAATAAACGGCGATTGCAGGGCCGACGATGGGTGCCGCACCGGCTACCGACGTGAAATGATGCCCCCATAAAACCACTTTGTTGGTAGGGACGAAATCCACACCATCTCGCATCGTATGCGCAGGCGTTGTAAAGCTATCATCCAACTGGAATATACGGCTCGCTATGAATTTAGAATATACGAACCAACCGAACAACATTCCTATGATGCCCAGTATTACGATGGCAATAGACTGCATGTTAAAATCCTACTGTCGTTATTTTGGTTTTATCAAAAGGTGCAATACCTAATTAAATCATTTGTTATTGCTCTAAAGTTGCATTGTAAGACTAAAGTCTAATCTAGACACAACTTTTTAACACTCTTCATACCACTTCTAGGAATGGCCAAAAAACGTTTTACCTTAAATATCTAAAATATAATCTTTTCATCCGACATACATGATTGTTTCTCGCAATAAGCCTTTAAATAAGATTCATTCTCGTTTATAAATACGCAACTTTTAAATAGATAGATAAAAATATGGCATCTCCAAAATTTCACATGGCTTTTCGTAAGTATCACCGCTGGCTTGGCTTTTTTCTCGCGGGTATTATGGGAGTCTATGCGCTAAGCGGAATTCTTCTGATATTCCGCCCTACCGATATTTTAAAATACGAGCAAACAGAAACGCGTCAATTTGAATCAAATCTTTCAGGTGTGGATCTTCTGCCTCTTCTTAAAATAAGAGGGAGCAAAGTTACGGATGAAAATGCAGACGTAGTCGTGCTAAACGTGGGCCAGTACGATAAGAATTCGGGCGAGGCCACCATCACCAAAAAGGATTATCCCCTTGTACTCGCCAAAATGGTGAAGCTACATAAGGCAACCAACAACAGCCCTCTCTTCTGGCTGAATATAAGCTTTGGTTTAGGTTTGTTGTTTTTTGTTATATCCGCCTTTCTTATGTTTATTCCCAAACTACCTATGTACAAAAATGGACTTAAAATTGCCGGGCTCGGTGCCATTGTTACGATATTGGCCGTAGCTTTTGGCTCCTAGCGAGTACGATAAGGTCCTTTTTTCATACGCATATCGGCCGGTATGCGTATTTTCTCCTTACAGGTTTGAAAGAAAAAACCTCTTCATTAAGCGATAAGTAGTTTCAGATTCTGGCGTTTTGTAAAAAATTAAATATTCTGCGTGAGATAGGCCTTCAAACAGCTCTAACTGTGTAAGTCCTCCGCTGTCTCTAATGGCGCGATTAACTCTTACTGTATCGCTTAAAAACATGTCTCTCGTTCCGCTTACTAAATACGTTGGTGGGAAGTGGGCAAAAGAACCGTAGATTGGGGATACTGAAGGGTCAGAGAGCAACTTGTTTCTCGCATATAAATGCGCAGCCGCTTTTAACTGACCTTCATAAGTTACCAGCACATTATCAACACATTCGTTGGTGACCAGGCTATCGCTGGTATTCGTGAGGTCGGCCCACGGCGTACCTACATAAATGGCCTTCGGCAGAGGGATATTCCTTTGAATCAGAGTCTGCACCAGTGATAGCACCAGGCCACCTCCTGCAGACGTCCCACCTACTAAAATATTCTGCGCGCCTATTTCCTCTAACAGTGTGTTATAGACAGACGTGACGTCGTTAAGGGCTGCAGGTGAAGGAAAAGTCGGCGGCATTCTATAATCAACGCTATACACTACGATTCCCAAACGACTTGCCACAAGCAAACCTTCTTCAATACTAGGTAACCCGCCGAACAATACGAAAGCCCCGCCGTGGACATCTATATAGGCTTTGTTTTCAAATTCAGGGCTAATTACATTAGGCGTAAGCTTTCTCACGACGACTTGTCCTAGCCTCAAGAGCTCGACACCTACCTCAAGCTCTTTCTTCATTTTCTTTACTTTCTTTTTCTGTTCGGCATTTCTTGCCTGACTATAGCTTCGCCATTCTTCATTTGTAGCAGGTGTGGCCGCGATAACCTCATCTTTTGTCAACGTGGGGAAGTTGGCAATGCCTTTCACTAGAGCATCACTGGCAGCTTTAGGTAATGTGGGAGTACGCGTTGTCATATCAGTAGATTCGGTGACCATTGCAGTGAGTGCAAGTTAGCGCAATAAACATTTAATTTGCCTTATCTATTGTTTCGTTTTTCGCGAAAAAACGTAAGCGGCCTTGCATGCTTGAACAGCAATGTGCTCAAGATAAAAGAGCAGCTTACTTAACGTTAGTGTTGCTTGAATTCCTTTTTATTCAAATGCTTTCGTGATCTCTAGCAACTATCGCTACTTTCTGAGAGAAAGTACAGGGCACAACGGGGTTTTAGTCTGCTATGCTAGCCACGTGTCGTCGCAGGAATATTCAAAAAGTAAATGAAAGGATGCTGCAACACATAAACAACTTTTGCTGAGTAAAACACATTAGGGATTAAGATGAAAAATTTTTCTGTACGCAAACTTGCACTAACATTAGGTTTGACTTTCTGCTCTGTAACCACCTCTTTTGTCTCTAACGGTGCTGACGACAAAACTTCCGTTTGGAAAGTGAGCAACGGCGAAGATACTGTTTATGTGGGAGGTACAATCCACATTTTGCCTGTCTCTGAATTTCCGCTTCCTAGCAAATTTACGGACACCTATGAAAAAGCCGATACGTTAGTGTTTGAAGTGAAAATGCCAGATCCCACAGATATTGAAGGTCAACAAAAGATGATGGCTGGATTAGCGTATGCTGAGGGCAAGACATTAAAGGACGTAATTTCAGACGAAACCTATCAAGCGCTAAATACTTATCTCAGTAATTTTGGTGCAAGTGCTGACCAACTCGCGCGATTCAAGCCCGGCATGGTTGCCTCTATGCTAGTGGCCATGGAAGCGCAGCGTTCTCAATTAGCAGGCCAAGGTGTAGATGCCTATTTTATGCAGTTAGCTGCACGTGACGGTAAAACAAGCGAATACTTAGAGTCACTAGATTTTCAAATCAACATGCTAGCTAATATGGGTGCGGGTGAAGAAGACCGCCTTATATCTGAAACCTTGGAAACCTTACCAGAGCTAAAAGACATGCTTAAAAGCACCATAAAAGCATGGAGAGAGGGTGACACTGGGCAAATTGATGAATTGGTGGTAGATACATTCAAACGTGAATCTCCTACCTCTTATGATGATGTTTTCACCAAACGTAACCAAAATTGGTTACCTAAAATCGAAGCTATGTTCGGCGATGAAGACCAGGAGTTTGTTTTAGTGGGCGCGGGCCACCTAGTTGGCGATGACAGCGTAATCGCCCTATTAGAAGCTAAAGGTTACAAAATAGAGCAAATGTAGTTCTCTCTTGGCTCGGCCGCGTTAAGACTAAAGCTAGGCATTTGCCTAGCTTTTTTATGCCGATTACAAGGGGGAAGCCCCATCAAAAGCTGATCTCAGTAGGGCCACTGATTGGTGCCGCCAAGAATGACTATATGGTGCGTTTCTTCCTCTCCGTAAGGGCTCGATAGATTAAAAAGGGGGCGCTTGTTCACTCTAGAACTCTCAGCTGCATGGAAGCAGTTGCGAAGCCGCTAATAAAAAAGTTCGGGTGGGTCCGCGGCGTGTAACTTCTTCTCCCCACCAAACTTCTTGTTATGCCGTTTAACGATAGAGTGAGTGTTTGCCCTCTGAATCCAGACGCCGCACGTATGCGGTGTCGGAGCTTTTACATAAAAGGTGAAATGTGCTCACGGCGTATTACTCCCTTCCTCCCCAAGCTTTTTGCTATGCCAAGCAAGGAGGGAGTAAAGCCCCATCAAAAACTCTCAGCAGCAGGGACGCTGCTGCGAAGCCGCCATGGATGGCTTCACGGCGTGTTTTTGATGGGGCTTCACTCCCGACCTAAAAATCGCAGGCATAAAAAAAGCGCACCTAAGTGCGCTTTTTTGGCTTGTGTTGCTAAGTCTAGATTAGTCTAGGATCTTAGATACAACACCAGCACCTACTGTACGACCACCTTCACGGATTGCGAAACGAAGACCTTCTTCCATCGCGATCGGAGCAATTAGCTCAACTTTGAATTTAAGGTTGTCACCAGGCATTACCATTTCTACGCCTTCTGGAAGCTCTACAGCACCAGTTACGTCAGTTGTACGGAAGTAGAACTGTGGACGGTAGCCTTTGAAGAATGGAGTATGACGGCCACCTTCATCTTTAGATAGTACGTATACTTCTGCTTCGAAGTTAACGTGTGGCGTGATTGAACCAGGCTTAGCTAGTACTTGACCACGTTCAACTTCATCACGCTTAGTACCACGTAGAAGAACACCAACGTTCTCACCCGCACGGCCTTCGTCAAGAAGCTTACGGAACATCTCAACACCAGTACAAGTCGTCTTAGTCGTATCTTTGATACCTACGATTTCTACTTCTTCACCAACTTTAACGATACCTTGCTCAACACGACCAGTTACAACAGTACCACGGCCTGAGATTGAGAATACGTCTTCGATTGGAAGGATGAACGGCTTGTCGATTGCACGCTCTGGCTCTGGGATGTATGAATCAAGCGCTTCACCAAGCTCAAGAATTTTCTTTTCCCACTCTGGGTCGCCTTCAAGCGCTTTAAGCGCTGAACCTTGGATAACTGGTAGGTCATCACCTGGGAATTCGTATTCGTTAAGAAGTTCACGAACTTCCATTTCTACTAGCTCTAGAAGTTCTTCATCATCAACCATGTCACACTTGTTCATGAATACGATGATGTAAGGAATACCAACCTGACGACCAAGTAGGATGTGCTCACGAGTCTGTGGCATAGGGCCATCAGTCGCAGCTACTACTAGGATACCACCGTCCATCTGAGCAGCACCAGTGATCATGTTTTTAACGTAATCAGCGTGTCCTGGGCAGTCTACGTGCGCGTAGTGACGAGTAGGAGTGTCATATTCTACGTGTGAAGTAGAAATGGTGATACCACGAGCTTTCTCTTCAGGCGCGTTATCGATTTGATCGAAAGCCTGAGCAGAACCGCCGTAAGTTTTAGAAAGAACTGTAGTGATAGCTGCAGTTAGGGTAGTTTTACCGTGGTCAACGTGGCCGATTGTACCCACGTTTAC
>NZ_PVNO01000028.1 GCF_002993325.1 Alteromonas gracilis | reverse complement strand
GGCTCTACCCCATAAACGGGGGATCAGCATTCACCTTACACGATTGATAACACCATCCCATCCACAATGGGTCATCACTCTTATTCGATAGTTTTCAAAGTTTCTAAAACCATACGCTCTTCTTGATATCATTTCCATTTTGTTGTGGAAGCCTTCAGTGATCCCGTTGTTTCGTGTAAAGCGCCACATGGCGATGATAGGTTGCAACCACGAAGTTAAGGTATTGGCCAGTGCACGAAGTGGGCTGTGATGTAACTGTTCAAGCAAGTCTAAGAACCTCGGTAATGTCTTCTCCATTCGTTTTTCATTCATAGTCTTTAACAGCATATACCTGATGAGCTTCTGTTTGACCTCATACAGTGTTTTTAACACCGGATAGTCAGCTAAGTAGCGTTGTAGATTGCTGTTTTTCTCTTCGCTTAAATGCCATTGATGTCGTCGCATCAAACTAAGTAAACCTCGATTCTTACGTCCTTCAGGGTGGTGTTGCTGCCACGCTTTTAAGAAGTGATGGTTTATCAAGCGCACCACATGAAAACGGTCAGCGACTATCGCAGCATTAGGGAAATAGCGTTTGGCAATACCACGATAGGTTTCCGATAAGTCTATCGCGATGAGCTTAACGTTTTCTTTATTGGGAAGGTGGCGCAAGTACGAGCGTAAACTTAATTCAGAACGTCCCAGTTTTACATCAAACACACTACGATGTCGTAAATCTACAAACGTCGTCGCATAACCCTTCTTACGGGTAAAAAAGTGTTCATCTATCCCCAGCATCTCTGGGCAGGGGCGACTGATAATCTCTTTATATTTTTGGCTGATGTGTGATTGGTACCAACGCTCTACCGTAGTGGGACTAATGCGATGTGTGCGTGAGATACCACGCTGCGTAACACCACCGTGGTGCGCTTCAAAGACTTCTAAGCGAAAGCACTCCGACGCTCGATAGCGTGGCCGGATCCCAACAAAAGGGTGCCTGAAATAACGACCACAGCATCGACAATGATACTTAGGTACCTTTAAATGTAGCGTTAGCACCTGATTACCTTGGCGCGTGTGCTTCACAGTACGCTTATGTGTGGCTTTTATGCGTAAATGTTGACTCTCACAATGCTTGCATAACGGCTTTTTAGTGGGCTTTGCCCACACTTCAATAAAATCATGTCGATGAACACGTTCTATTTCTAACTCACTTATGCCTAAAATAGTACCTGCGTGGGACATCTGTACTCTCCATTAAATGATTCTTCGCAAAATCAGTTTAATGAATGCGGATGTCCCCCGTTAATGATGAAGAGCCAAAAAAATCAATGCTGCTCTAGTTCAGAAGAACCGGTGAGTACGCAATTTAGTTATGTTCTGCTTAACCTAAATTGCGGACCTATTTTAATAACATGTATAACCACATCGACTTCAGTTGTTAAATCGGCTCTTCGAGCACCAAACTCTGTCGAGCTATAGTAAACCAGCCAGCGTAAGTGTGTAGGTAAAGTTAATCGTCATTAACGTTACCTAAATTTTCATTTATTTGTGTCACTAAGTGTTCGTATATATGTGTACATCAGTCAAATATTACACGTCTGGTTAAATGGTTGGTGAAAACTCAGGGAGTGAAGCTGTCTTCGGCGGAGACGTGTAATTGCACTTTTTAGCACACTTTAGTTAAACAAAGTGTATTGTCGAAAGACAGTAAGATCTTTAGGCTAGCAATACAACTCCTCTATAAATGTGCAAAAAAACTTGCATATTACTGTTTGAAGAGTGTTGCTATCACTATAGACTTACAAAAACTGAATTCGACGCTTAACTTAAAGTTCTAGATATTAAATGGATTTAATAACACTTATCTCATGTACTCTCCTTGCAAGTCTCATTATGGCACTGAATATGGGACTAACGTATTTATCCAGCCCCGACGAGAAATACATAAAGTATTGGATAAATGCTGGTATTTTATTCGCTCTATCAAACATTGTCGCTTTGTGTCTGAATATATTCGCCCCTGAAAAGGCGATATCTCCGGTAATTGCAAATGCACCTTTTTACGCGGCGCACGCGGCCATTTTGAATGGCGTTTACGTTTATCTATATATAAGGCCCATTCCTTTATTGGTAAGTAGTATATTTATCTTGTCAGTAGCTTTACACGCAGTCCCTGAGGTTGCCAACTCCGTTGAAGTTCGCTTTTTCGTATTTAGCCCTATCATCATTTTGCTTGACCTATTTTCATCCTTTTTGCTGTTCAAGAATTTGTATCGCAAAGATTCACATTCCTTCTGGCCTTTGCTCATTACGCTTACTATTTTTGCAGCTCTAATGACCATAAGACTCTTTGCTATAGCCATTAGCGATGAGCGGTTAAACCTCTTTGGTAATGATTACCTGCAAACCGCAGGCTCATTCGTAATAATTGCCTTTATCTTTTTGCTGACTATAGGTTTCAATTACATAGTCACTTGGAAAAAAGAATTAGCACTCAGAGACTCAATGCTTACTGATTATTTGACTGGCTGGTCTAATAGGAGAGGCCTTGCAATTAAAGCTGATAAAGAGTTCTCTCGGTTCAAAAGACTTAGTCACCCCCTTGGTATCTGTGTGTTTGATATTGATCACTTTAAAGTTTTGAATGACACCTACGGGCATTTAAGTGGAGATCTAGCACTTAAGGCTGTTACGAGTTGTGTAGCCGAAGAAGTTAGAGACTATGACTTTTGTTGCAGATTTGGAGGGGAGGAGTTTGTTTTACTTCTTCCAAATATAGACTCAGTTAGTTTAAAAAATACCACCGAACGAATTCGGTCTGCGGTTAATAACTTAGCAATCAAGGGTAATGACCATACAATGTCTGTCACGGTGAGTATTGGTGGAACAATAGCAAACAAATATGATCGCAATTGGGAAGAGACGCTTAAAAGGGCCGATAAAAATTTATACAGCGCTAAACAGACCGGCAGAAACAAAGTGGTTATAGACAAGTAGTGAAGCCGAAACTGTTTTTTCGATTATCGAGCAATCACCATACGGTTTCACTCATGTCATATGCTTACCCACCCTAGCGGTTCAAGAGGTGTGATAGATAGCTACATGCTTCAATTTAAAAACCGAATATACCCTCTCCTATCCGAATTTGTGGAATAATAAAAGTAAACTTAGCTATTTTAAATTGCATTAGCGCTCAGTTTCTGGGCCAGCATTTTATTCTTAGGGAAGAGCAATGGCTTTAACTCAAATGCAAGTAATTCAGTCGCTAGGAGAAGCTATGTCTTGGTTCGAGCGAGAATTAACTTGGGGCGTGCCTCCTACTGAACTTAGGCACTTAATTGGCCGAATCGGTGAACTTTATGCCGCACTTATTACAAACGGGCAAATGGCTACAGCAGTGAATCAACAAGGCTATGATGTCGTCGGTGCTAACGGCGAGAGAATATCCGTCAAAACGACGGCTGTGATGGGTTCTAGTGGGCATATAGCGTTCAACCCCAACACACTGATATCAGTTGACCGCATTATTATTCTAAGAATCAACACTGAAGAGATGCAAATCGAAACTCTCCTAAATGAAGAAAAAGGAGTTGCTGAAAGTTTGATGCGCGAAACGCGCGGTAGTAGTGGGAAGTTGGCAATATCACTATCAAAACTTATCAGCATCAAAAAGCCAAACAGTAATATCAGTGTATTAAAATCTATTCAAATTTCAGATTACACAATCAAAGAGTTGGAAAACGGAACAATAGAAGTCGAAAGAGATAATCAAGTACTCACTCCAGCTAAGCCGATACTTCGCGAGCTAGCGAAGCAACTCAACATCAGTATCCTCAACGGCGCGGGGAATCCAATGAATACGAGACAACTTGGTAGCCTTATCATAAAGACAACAATTAGCTGAACAGTAGGCTTATGCAAGAAGTTATTTTGAAGCTTGGTGGAGAGGGAGAAACCTTATCACTTATAGGTACTCGAGGTACTGATGGTTTAAGGAAATACCACATACAAACAAGTTCGGAAGCCTTGTCAGAATTGCTATCTGAAAGCGATAGATTACCGTCCTCTAAACAACAGCGTCAGATAAAGGTGAGTTCATGGAAAAAAGCATGTGACCTGCTTGAACAGTATCCTAGTTGGTACAAGCTTCATCCAATAGACATTCATCCTGACTTCGCTTCGAAGATACATAAACTCTTTTCCACAAAGAATGACTCCTCAATACATCACAACACGATAAAGGATATATCTAGACCTGATAACACATCAAATACCGATACCAAGTTGCATGTAAATACCCAACTTAATTCGATAAGTATTGATAAAATTAAGGAGCTTTATGAACAATATTACGCTCTGATTAAATTAGAAATTGAAGAGTTTGGAGTAAAAGCTACCGAAGTACGACATTTAATAGGTCGAATCGGTGAATTTTATTGTGCACTAAAAGTTGGTGGTGCATTAGCTTCTAGAGCTAATCAACACGGTTTTGACGTAATATCAAAGCACGGCAAAACTATAAGTGTAAAAGCAACAGCTCAGGTAAATGGATTTGTTGCAATCTCAGCTTCTACAGCCAATTTAGCAGATGAACTCATGCTTATTCAGTACACGGCCGGTAAGCTGAACATTGTTTACTATGGTTCAATGGAGCCAGCCTTAGACTCTGCACGACATTACCCAGAAAAAATGAGATTTGAGTTAGATATTGGCAGTGCTAGAAAATTAGAAAGCTACAAGTCCAAAGTATCAGATATTTAAAGCTCAGTGTAACTCTAGATACATCCACGCTTTCTATATTCAGCCTCCCAAGCCTTGAAGCGCTGTGTAAGTAGCTCTTTAGTTTTCAATCCTCGTGCGAGCGCACGTTTGCTTTTTGCCCTTTCTTCTTTATTTTCGAACGTTACTCCGGATAACTCCTGCTCAAACATACTAGGAACGACATGACTGTAATGTTGCTCTATCATCGCAATACTAGTACCGCATTGTCGAGCGAGTACATCAACTCTTAAAGTTCGGCTAAGTAATTGCCATGTTATGTAGGTGTGGCGCAACGAATAGAGTGTTCTAGGTCCATCTGGGCTGGTCTTTAATTCTGCGTTTTCTAATGCTGAAACAAAGTTCTGCCCAGCTCATTGGTACTTGAGCCGTCAGCCAATACAAATATCTTATCGGACGGTCGGTGATTGGGAAAACGATCCATTAAGTTCATTAGAGGAAAGACAAACTCATCTTTGCACACGACGGTTCTGGTGCCAGTATGTTTCGTGGTCTTGCCTTTTCGCACCTTAATTTTAAAAATGACTTGGTGCTCTTATCTCGTCATTAAGATGTCAGCCCAAGTCAGTTCTTCCATTTCAGTGCCGGGACGAATACCTGTATTGATGACTACGTCAGCATAATCTAGTAAGAGTTCCCTTATCTGCCTGGTCTTTTCCTTACGGCTGTTGTCTCTCATACATTCGAGAGTTTCAACGACCTTCTCATATTCAACTTCGCTGAAAGCAGCACGTCTAGCCCCCTGCTCTCCTTTGTTGCTTAAAACTGGAACCTGAACTGGCAACATCCATTGGTTTTCAATCGCTGCTTTAAACACCATTTGTAGCGCAGCGTTATGATTTAGCAGAGTGGATTTGTTAAGAACCTTACCAGCCTTTTGTATTCGCCAAATGTCGAATTCTTTGAGCTTGTCTTGGTCAATAGAAGTGATATACGTGCGGTCAAAAAATGGAATATGATATTTTTTCAAAGCCCCATGTAGTCTTTGTAGCTAACTTTTCCACCGCCGTGAGCAAGCTCATGTTCCATAGCAAGAATGCTTTTTGCAGCTACATCGCGAAAACGCTTACTCTTTGTGAGTGTTCCGGTTTCCGCTTTTATTTTCCACTCCATACGTAACAATCTAGCCGCTGCTACAGCTTCTTCTTTATCAACTTGTTTAGTTGATTTGCAGTGCCATTTCCCGAAAAGCTGAAAACGGGCGTACCATTTTTTGCTGTTATCTTGCAGGAAAACGTAGAGCGTGTCGTCGATGTCGTGTCTTGCTAGCTGCTTAGCCATAAATACTCATTTGCAAAGAAAAAATAATGCGCTTACTCCGAGTATATATGGCCTAGTGACAATAGCTACCTGTTTTATATGGATATTTTTAGGTTATATTAATACACATTAACAAGAAGCTAAATAATGTTTTGATAATAAATGAGTTTAAATTACTAAACCAGTAACCAATTTTACATTGGCAATTGCCCATTGAACTAGATCATGATGAATTTCAAGCTCCATGTAATGCTCTAAGGCTTCATTCTCGGGTATCTCAACGAGTTTCATTAAAATTTTATCCATTTAATCAAACATGGAAGAATTATCATTACGAGCAATTAATACTTTTAGATATTCTTCAGTCATTGCGTTGATTAACTGACTTCTCATTTCTTCAGCATTTTCTTTAGCCTTAATATTTCGTACTCCCTCATACTGGTCAGCAAGGTAATAATTAATCCTATTAGCTTTATAAAGTCCGTTAAAATGCTCTTGTGCATATTGCTTTGCTGTAACAATGATTTCATGTTGATTCGCCCCAATAGAAAACATAAACAATGGGATTTTTGAAAAAGGACCTTGATGTTATGAACAATGCTTCAGTCTTTATTTATGGTTAATGCCAATGGCAGTAGTTCGTAAATTGTTGCATTAGTTTATATTTTGTACTTCAATCGGATGCAAAGCGTTCGAAGAATATTTTACTCAGATACAGTTAGTGGTAAGTCGGAAGGCTTTCGTCACTTAAAAAATGAATTGCTATTTGAGTCTCTATGGCAACACTGCTATTAGGTTTGTGTAACTTTATTGAAATTAAAAATTGGATTTTTTTACAGGAGGTTACCTTGTCTATTAATGTGTTTTTAAGCTACCGACGGCGTGATGCTGCATCGCCAGCGCGTTACCTGCGCAAAAAGCTCTTATCATTTAAACTCAATAAGAACTTTCAATCTCTCTACAAACAGCCACATGTCTTTTTAGACGTAATGTACGAGAGAGCAGGCTCTGATTTTTGGCTAGAGAAAATCGTTCCTGAATTAGAAAAAGCCGACTTTCTGATTGTGCTGGTCAGTCCTTCTATCAATGAAAATGCCTCTGACGTCGAAAGAAACTGGACGCTTAAAGAACTCTTAGAATTTGAAAAAATCTGTTTACGCAAAAAAATAGATCCAAGAACACGCATTATTCCTGTCTTGTGTTCCGGTACTACTGAAAAAGATATTCCTGGCTGCATGCAGAACATGTCAACAACCTGGGATTGGGTTGACTGGAATCTGTATTCTTGGAAAAAAGCCTTGCCTTTTACTTCCCGTGAACAGATTAACGACGGTTTGTACAAATTGACGGCAACCCTTTTTGACATCAAAGGCGATGAACTAACAGCGCACAATTTAAGAAATAAACGAGAGCTGAGAAAAGCCAATACTCTCTATACTAGCTTAGCCACATTTGTCATCATCATCCTGTCTGGTTTGACAGCCTGGGCTTTGAATGAGCAAAGACTAGCCAAGATACAAGAGTCTAGAGCACTTAAAGGAGAGTCGAGTGCTCTAGCCAATCACGCTCACGATGCAGTAAAAGATAATAGTCCTGCGATGGGGGTTAGTTTAGCACTTCAAGCATTACCGGATACTGACAGTCCCCGCCCTTATGTTTGGCAGGCAAACGTTGCATTGGGATTGGCATACCAAGAGTTACAACAAATTGAACTAATGAATTTCGAATCACAAATGTACGATGTTGCATGGAACGAGGAGGACGATTCAATTACGGCTGTGACTAGATATGGGGATTTCTATATCGAAGATATCCACACCCCAGGTCCCTACCTGCCAAGGCTATCGTTAGGTTTAGCAGGTAAAAAAAACGCTGATGGTAATGAAGCGGCAATCATAGGATTCGTTGATTTAACTAGTCAAAACAAACTATTGGTAGTAGACAACATAGACGGCTTACAAGAGTACCTCATAGATGAAAACAGGGTAAATCAAATAATACATGAAAGCGCATTGCCGGTGTGTTTGACGGGTACCCGTTCAGAGCAGTTAGTTGTAATCACTGATGTTGATGGAAAGGTTGAGATATTAAAGACGCCTGATTTCCAGCAGGAATTACTTATTGATGCGAATGATGCAATGTTTGCTTGGTGCGCAAGCATACACGAAAAATCAGGCTTGGTGTTTGTCGTGGGTAGCGATCAGGATTATGAGTATGGTCTACTGACGGTGTACGACAAAAAAGGCCATCTGATTAAACAAGAGAAACACTCCTCGGCCTTGCTCTGGGTAACGGTTGACGAAGCCCAAGACCAGGTGGCCATGGTCAGTGAAGAGGGGCACATCATAGTTTACGCTATTGATGCTTTGCGCAATGGTGAGTCCTCTCTCACTGTCGAAGCGAAAGTTGATGGTCTGTTTTTAAATACGGCCTCTTTCTCGCCCGATGGAAAGTGGTTGGCTGTAGCGGACAACATCGGCAGGATCATGTTGTTTGACACAGAATCAAAGGGGACAAGAACCGATATCAGTGAAAATTCTGGTATGGTATCTGGGCTAAGTATGGGTAAGGATGTTTTCGCCGCGGCATCAGAGGACACGACAATACGTTTTTTCAGCTACACAAAACTTGGGCAGCCTCTAAAATTCGCAGCCCATAAAGGCACGGTATCTGAGGTTGCTGTGAGTTCTGATGAGGAGCTGGCGGCCATTGGCACTCACGAAGGGGAGCTTGCGTTTTGGTCATTGCCTGAAGCCTCGCTTATTGAGCGCCATGTGCTTGAGCCTGAGAAGTCAGATTCAGGCTCCTTTGTGCGCACGATTGAATTTGGCGAAAGTGGAAACTATCTGTTGGCTGGGAATGACAGCGGTGAACTTTTTCTCTGGCAAAAGAGTTCACAGAAAGACAACGTGCGCCCTATTCGAAATAAAGCCAGTGGTTACAATCAGATTGCAAAAATTGCTCAACATCGATTTGTTGCTGCCACAGGAGTTGACATAGAAGTACTGGATCTTACTGATATTGACGCTCCATCATTTCAAGCCTTGCCCGATACAGATTCGATAACTAACATCCATAGCATTGCTGCAAATCGCCAGCATATTTTGGTGATGCATAGTGAAAACACTTTAAGTCTTTGGGACGCTAACACATTTCAGCAGTTATCCACCACTACCTTACCGCTCAACTCTGATGGTCGTTCTTACTACCCTAATACTGCATTTCACCCGTCGGGCAAATTTGCGGTGATAGCCAGATCAGATGATATTGCCTCTGTCTTAAGAATCCCGGACCTCTCTACCGTCATCGATTTACCCAATTCGGTCACCAATGCCGATGAAATAGTGTTTAGTCAAGGAGGCCGCTGGGCTGCCACCATGACTTATCAGCAAGTACATCTTTACGATTTTTTGAATCGGCAAATGACGGCTTTGCAACTGAGAGAGGATTTTTCGGCGATCGATTTTATCGGTGATGATAGCGATGCGAGACTGGTAGGGGTTACGAACATTGGTCAATTGCGGGTTTGGGACCTCGTAGAACAAAAAGTGCAACTCTTTTACAAAAATCCGCAGTTGCAACACGCCCACTTGTTTGGTGTTACAGTCATCGACCAACACAATACTATGCTTGTCACAAGCAGTGGCGAGCAACTATTAGTCCCTATATTACCTGGATTCCCGGAACTAAGGGAACTATCCAAACAAGCAATCAGTGAAGAGGATGCCGACTACATTATAAGTGAAGCAGACCAACGCTATTACATCCCAATCGGTGAATATCTGTCGAATTAATACAGGCAACTGTAATGAAATAACCTGCGTCAATGCGTTTGACTGGAGAGAGTAAAAGGTGAGCAAACGAATAGAGTATCGCAAACGGGACAATTTTCATGTCACCGCTGTCAGGCTGGACTTGGATTTTGACGGTTTTTCTTATCGCAAGTGGAACAACGAGCAAACAAGCGTACAAGGTGACTGGCTTTTGAATAATGGCGGGGATATCTACACTGTAGCCGCAGACTATTTTCATAGCAATTATCAGGAAATCTCACCGGGTCAGTTCAATAAAATCGGCGCTGTATGGGCCGAGGAAGCTACGGAAGATGGTGACATTGACACGCTTGAAGGGAAAACGTCATACGAAACAGGCGATTATTTGGTATTTGATCGAGCCGTTGGAGGCGATGCTTACGCCATAAAAAAGTGCAAATTTGAGTTGATGTACGAACCCGTGGAAATGGATGAACACCTCACTGCAAGGCAAACCAACTACCTCAAACGTTTGGATGGCCTCGTTGCCAGGTATGACAATAAGGCCACGAGAAGCCGCTTCTACTTTTATCTCTTCCAAACTGTCGCTGTCATAGCGGCCGCCTCTGTACCGGTTTTTAGCAGCATGCCATCACCAGAGAATTTCTTGATAGCGTCCTTAGGGGGGCTAAGTGCCGCCATCTCGGGAATGTTGAGTTTGTTCCAGTTTCAGACCAATTGGATTAAATTTAGAAGCACCTGTGAAGACCTAAAGTCGCATCTGGCCCAGTTCAGAGCTGTCGCGGGAATGTATAAAGACCGTCGAAAAGCCTTTAACCTGCTGGTAGAAAATTGCGAGCAGTTAATCAGCGTTGAGCGTGGGCAATGGGCGCAGAATAACTCGCGTCAAGATGAAAACAAAGAGAATAAGTAAAATGGCTCATATCTCAATGTGAATAACGTAGTTTCGCCAATACAATAAAACACCTTAAGGCAAAACTGTTTTCACAATGCCTCTGCTAGTCTGTAATAGCTACTGATTTCCTAGACACTTGTGGTTCTCTAGGTGATTACTAACAAGCATACTCTGAATTTCCGCACCTTCCAAATCAGCAGAAAGATAGATTATTGCCATTTATTCTATTTTCTTGTAGCACAGTAGTGTGCGACCTTACGATCTACGAATCTTCCATTTAATCTCGCATTTCTTCTGTTCTTCGGGCACATTTTGCTGCGCGCTCAATGGCTTACAAGAAACTACTTCAAATGCACCGTTTTCTTCTATCTCGCGCTTTTTTTTAGCGCATTCTTTACACAAAATAGTCATGCTAGGCATATTTGAATCCATTAACGATTGGTTTTGGAAAGGCCACAGACAAACGCTCTGTGTTGTTTTAAATCTACTAATCGATCAGTTTCTAGTGCATTCGATATATTGACAGACTGCGAGTAGACTTTGTTAGCGTTAACCAGAACGTCGTAGTTAGTTACGACAATTTGTGGGCTATTGTTGCCTCTTGTGTCAGCTCCCCCATTTTCAACGCTATTGGGCGTGGGAGCGATTACACCAACCGCACTGTCAAGTTGCTCCATTAAAAAAGTATATATTTCTCCTAGTTCGGCTTCTCCTTCTCGAAATAGGTTGAGGTCAGTGGCATGCCTCCAAACCTTTTCCAAGTCATTTAGTGCAATCCCTGAATAGCAACTAAGTATGCTACTTGACTCAACCTTCTGCGCGGCATCGAGTGTAACATTCGATCTTTCTATGAAAGTGTTGCCTAATTCTGGCGCAAGTGCACGGGCTGCATTACCTGATGCGAAGAATTGATTAGTATTCAACGATACATTTTCAACACTGGTTTCAGTTACATTATCAATCGATGCTATGACCGACGGGTATCGGTACTTATCACCGTCTTTTACTAAAGGAATGACAGATAATTCTTGTCTCTTGTATCCTAAGTTAAAGCTGTCAGGAATGTCCGATGTCGTGCCAATACTCAAGCCTATGTTTGTAGATGTCCCGAAAAACATGACATCGGATTTGGTTACTGAGCCTGTCGATACGGCAGCAGGCTGCCCACCAACCGCGATAACAGCCGCGTCCCCAGTGGCATAAAGCTGACGATATTTTGGGTTGGTGATTGAAGAGTTCGACTCGATAGAGGCTAATACTGGTGGCGCAGTGCCATCGGCATTATTAGGTCCGATGTATCCTTCCACTCTTTTGTAACCGACATTTAATCCTGCGGGCTTAGTGTCTCCCTCCAAGACGCTTATCGATGTACTAGTTACAAATACCGCTTCGTCTCGACTTGCGCATCCCATGGTTAAGGAGGCTAAGATAAAAATTATACTAGTTCTCCATTTCATCTTCTGTTTCCTTTCTTGATGTTGATTGAATTATTTTGGTGGTATTAGTGGAATAGCCCAAGGTCAATGCGCCATGAGAGGGCATGTTTATCCCGCTTATGCCAAAGGTGGTTACTTCAATGTTTTCAACAGTGCAGTATTCGCTGTTTAGATTTGTATTGCTTTTGATATTCACAAAACCGATCGTATTGTGATTGCCTTCATTATCGACATATTGAAGGGCACAACCAGAAGAGATGAAGATGATGCTAATTATCGTTAAGATTTTTGCCTGAACACTTGTCCTGAATCGCATGAGTGTCATCCTTTACATGCGCGAAGTTAAAAAAAGAAAAAAGATACTTTCAACTTACAGGATGTTCATTTTTTAATCAACACTTTGTGAACTGTAGGATCTTTGCGCCCTTAATTGACTTTGTCGCTATCAAGTTTTAAACGTCGTCTAGAAGACAAAAGATTGGTAACGTTAATAAGACTTAACAGCAACTATCTACTTCCGGTTGCGACTGAAAGCGTTTCACGTACCATCCAAGTACGCACGATATTATTCTTTGCAAGGCAGTACACAATGGCTAATCAACTTGATTGACATGACATCGATGATACGTTGTATGTCTTTTTACAGGATAACAGTAAACGGTGGTACGCACGTTTTCAGCTGTTTGGGAAATGGTATTGCAAAGCAACAAAACAAAAGGACTAAGAAGAAGCAAAGGCGACCGCTCGGTATCTTCGAACTGAGTACAAGATCAAAATTGAAACTGGCACGCTATCGACGAGCAAGCGGTTCCGTGATGTCGCAAAGAAAGCTATTGAACAAATGGAGCACGAACTTGCAATGGACACAGGCAAGGTTGCTTACAAGGACTATATTGGCGCACTGACAAAGTATCACATTCCAGTCTTTGACCGGACCTATATCACATCTATTGACCAAGATAGGCTGCGCGAATTCAACGTAAAACGAAGAGAGATCGCAAACAAGGATTTATCCAAGTCTACGATCCTCAATCATAACGCTGCTTGAAGCTAAAGGCTACAACACTCGGGTAGTGACAATGGCCGAAGAACACAACATTGAAGAACAGTTGGCCCATCATCAGTGGGCTGACATCGTATTTCTACAGGCACCAATTAACTGGATGGGTGTGCCATGGTCATTCAAAAAATACATGGATGAAATCTACACTGCAGGTATGGGTGGCGCCTTATGTGCCGGCGACGGTCGCGTTGAAGAAGCGCCGAAGAAAAACTACGGCACAGGCGGTACCCTTACAGACGTTAAATATATGATGTCTTTAACCTTCAATGCTCCAGAAGAGTCATTTAACGACAGCGAAGAGTTTTTCGAAGGTAAATCTGTCGACGATTTACTGTTTCCAATGCATATGAACTTCAAGTTCTTTGGCATGAAGCCCATGGAAACTTTCGCTAGCTTTGACGTAATGAAAAACGCCGATGTAGAAAACGATTTCAAACGTTTTGAAGCCCACATCAACAAGCATTTTTAAGGATTTATCATGAGTACTGAATACACCAATAAGTTACATGCAGGTTCTGCTTTTCCAGATATTTCAGCAAAGCTGTTAAATGGCGACACTATAAAGTTAGCGACACCTGAGAACGGTCTTTATTGGAAAATGATAGTGGTTTACCGAGGGCAACATTGCCCACTTTGCACTCGATACCTCAATCAACTTGAAAGTGTTAGGGGTCATCTAGCCGAAATTGGCGTAGACATCATTGCAGTGTCTGGCGACAGTGAAGAGCAGCTTGAAAGTCACCTGCCTAGATTGGATATCAACTTTCCAATTGCGTACGGCTTAACAGTGGAGCAAATGGAAGAATTAGGCGTCTATATCTCTGATCCAAGATCGCCTCAAGAAACTGATCACCCGTTTTCTGAACCCGCGCTGTTTGTTGTGAACAATGAAGGTAATGTGCACGTCGCTGATATTTCTAACAATCCGTTTGTTAGACCTGAGTTAGAGACATTAGTAAGTGGTTTGGGCTGGATTCGTAATCCTGATAACAACTACCCTATTCGCGGTATGCACAAATAAACGCAGCTTTTATGTTGGGTTATCGTTTCTTATCTACTCATAGCGGGATGTATCGGGGTTACTTCTATTGGTACTGCCTAACAATTGAAGTCCCCCAACAAACCAATTAAAGTCGCTCAGCACAAACTTTTCTCACTTTCTGAAAGGCTTTAATTAATGAACATCGAAAGAATGGAAACTAAGCAGCGCATGAGTCGTATTGTGAAACACAATGGCGTTATTTATTTATGCGGGCAAGTGTGTGCTGATGCCACACGAGACATTACTCACCAAACTCAGACTATGTTGGATAAAGTCGACAGCCTGCTTATACAAGCGGGTAGCGATAGAAAACATATGCTTTCTGCCACTATTTATCTTAAAACTATGGATGATTTTGCCAAGATGAATGAGGTGTGGGACAACTGGGTGCCAGAAGGTTACGCGCCAGCAAGGGCTTGTGTTACTGCCGATATGGCGCGCGAGGCGTTGCTTGTTGAAATCTCTGTCGTCGCCGCTGAAATAACTGACTAAAACAATCTGGCTAGAGAGCAAACCGATGACTTTGTTCTCTCTGTTCTCTTTGCTCTCTTTGTTCAGGGCCCTATATCACTCAAGCAAAATAACCCTTTGCCGTCATAACTCTGAAATAAACCACCTGTAACGTAGGAAACTCTCGGATAGAGTCTGCGAAGGCTCAACCTCAAACACGCAAATTGCTTCGATACGAGTTTTCATGAAGAAACTGAAACGCTATCAATACGAACGATATGCCATTCTTTGCCAACTCGCCTACCCTGATGCTGACGCACAATATCAAAAAATATTAGACCCCTTTCACGAACGCCACCTCGTGGACAAGTACGGCAGAATGAGCGTAAGGATCCTGTGGGTAGAAAACAAAAAAGAAGTCATTATCGTTTTTCGTGGTTCGCTAGGATTCAAAGACTGGTTCGCCAATTTGTTTTTCATACCGTATAGATTGCGACAGCTAAACAGAAGTTTTTTTGTACATTGGGGTTTTGCCAGATTGCTTGCTCAGCCAATGTATTCAAGTACGAAAACCTCAGAAGACGCACTACCGCTTAGAGAGCTACTGGTTAAAGTGTTAGAACCCCTTCGCGAACAAGGCAAGCGGTTTTCTTTTATTGGTCATTCATCTGGCGGCGCCGTCGCCGTGCTAATGGCCGATTATTTTGAGAGAAGGTTTGCGAAATCGGTAAAAAGAGTAGTCACTTTCGGGCAGCCCGCTGTCGGAACGCGGTCATGGTATAAACATTACCTGTTACATCATAGAACGTATCGCATTTGCTGCGATCTCGACGTGATAACTTTCATGCCTCCCTTCCCTTTTTATTTTTGGCATGTGGGGAAAATGCTTTGGCTGCATGATGATAAAATTTATGAAAACACACCTACTCACAGGCGATTTCTCATGTCGCTTAAAAGCTGGTTGTTGCGCCCTATCACGTATCACTATATGCGAAAATACATTCGGAACAAGTCGCTTTTTGATGAACATTAGGGCACCCATTACGCGTTTGAAAAAAGCGAGTATAAGGTTATCGCCAGCGCGTTTCTTCCTGTAAAAAAAATATTACCTTGACCATCAACACTCTCCCCCATACGTCCTCAATACGGCGGCAGTTGAGGGGGAAAAGAACGATCACTTTGGGTAACTCACGCGTAAATGTTTTACGGTCAGTAAATGAATATCCATTACTACGCATCAACACATAGGCGAGAGAAATATGTCTTCACTGAAACTAGAGCGCGCAAAAGCCGCACTCAAGAACGCGTTTATCGGCGATGCCCTTGCCATGCCCGTGCACTGGTACTATAACCCTGCCGATATTTATAAAGCCTTTCCGTTAGGTATCGAGCAATTTGAAGATGCCCCTTCGTTCCATCCTTCATCCATAATGTCGTTGCACTCCACACAACAAGGCGGACGTGCAAACAGGGCGTCTGCCAGTCAACGGGAAATAGTAGGCGAGGTCATTCTTAAAGGGAAAAGACAGTTTTGGGGTAAAGACAACGTTCATTATCATCAGGGGATGAAAGCTGGAGAGAATTCACTCAACGCACATTGTGCTCGCATTGTTTTAGCCTGTGCGCTCAAGGGTTATGAACCCGATGATTTTCTCTCGCGCTACATAGCCTTTATGCGCGCTGATGAGCCACAACATCCTGACACCTATGCCGAGTCTTACCACCGCGGTTTTTTTGCCAATCTTGAACGTGGGATTCCTGCAAATCAATGCGGTGCAGTAACCCACGATACCGCATCTATTGGCGGGCTGGTATCGGTAACGCCCCTTGCTATTATTCAAATAGCTCAACAACAGCCACTTAAAGATATTCAAGCAATTTGTCGCCATCATCTTTCTCTGACCCATCCAGATGAATCACTTGCTATGGTTTGCGACCTCTACGTTGAATTGCTGAATAGGTTGATGCTCAGAGAGGATGAAGAACCTGCCGCTATTCTTGAAGATATTGCTCAGCGTTCTGGTAGGCTGAACTTGCCTAGTTTAATTTCAAAGAAAAAAAGCGATATTGAAGTAGTGGGCCGTACGTTTTCACCTGCATGCTATATCAGTGATGCGTGGCCAAGTATTTTATACTTTGCCTATCGCTATGTAGATAACCCTAAGCGCGCAATTATGGCCAATACAAATGTAGGTGGGGACAACGTGCACCGTGGCTTTGTATTAGGAACTATCATGGGTTTAATAGAGGGGCGAGAAATTAATGCGTGGTTTGAGCAGCTCGCCGATGCCGAATTGCTTAACTCTGCCATTGAAGGCCTTACTTAGATTAATCGTCAACATGCCCGCTTTCTTGGCGGGCTTGGTATTAATACCAGTCCGCGTAAGTAATTACCCTCTCAGCGAGAGTTAAAATGTTCGTAATCGCGGCGTGTTACCGCAGGTATAGTGGTTCTACACCAAGGTGACAGAACAAACACCTAAGTATGTTCATTTGTATGAGCGTTCATAAGTGAGCATTAAAGGCCTATTCATGATCCGTAAAAACTACAGGCTCACCCGCCTGCCCGTTTTTGCCGCTTCGAATATGGCGTTCACAATACGAATATCGGCCAGTCCTTCGCTGCCGGTCACTAGAGGCTCTCGGCCAGTTAATATGGCTAACGCATCGTTATCCATTTGAAGGGTTTGCTGCATGCCGCTGATAGGATGCAGTGTTTTTCCATCTGACGTTGTGCCCGCTACACCGTTGTAGCTTTGCATAGGCTTGAGCTGATACCAACCATCTTCACAGTCAGCTTTGAAATGGTTGAATCCTTTCACTACGCTGGTGCCGCAATCCGCCACAAGCCCGTCGCCAAAGTCCATGGTAAATAAGGTAGTTTCATCAACTTCGGTAAACTTCTCTGGAAAACGTTGTGGGGGATGACTGCCGGTTACCGCTACTGGCTCGCGGCCTGTTAAAAAACGTGCGCCATTTATCGCATAAACGCCCATATCATAGAGTGCACCGCCACCCATGTGCTTTTTCATTCGCCAATTGTCAGGTGCTCTTCCCTGCCCTGCATAGCCTGCGAAACTCGATACGGCAGTTATTTCACCGTAAGGCTTGGAAGCTAAATATTGATGGAAGGTGCGAGTGTTAGGTTCGTGCTGCATACGATAACCAATAGACAACGTCACGCCGCTTTTATCACAGGCATTAATAATGGCTTGGCACTCTTCGCTATCCATAGCCATTGGTTTTTCACACCATACATGCTTACCCGTGTTCGCAGCGCGAACCGCAAAATCTTTATGCGTTCCGGTGGGCGTAACTACATAAATAACATCAATATCGTCGTTGTTAGCAATATCATCCATATTGCTATAGGTGTATACGTTACGGCCTTTAATGCTGTGATTTTTTTGCCACTGAGGAATTTTACTCTCGGTCCCGGTGATGATGCCCCGTAACTCGCAATGCTTGGTATGTTGTAATGCCGGTGCAAGTAAATTCGTGCTGTAATTGCCTAAGCCTAATAACGCCACGCCTAGTTTCTTTTTTGATGGCTGAGCTAGTAAATGCGCGCTGTTCGCAACGAGTAAACCTGAGCCAGCTATTTGAAGAAAACGACGACGAGTGATGTAAGACATCAGCACTCTCCTTTAAGACATTAATCCATGTTTAGTGTTAGTAGTGTCATTCTGGTGTTCAAAGATCACCCCCATCAACTAAAAAAATGGACTTAGAGAACCAATGGCTACACAGACGAATTTGGCGCAGCACCATTACTAAAAACTTAAGGCGTTAATGCTTTGAGGATATTTTCACCTGCCATGCTTGCGCAATAATTGGTTCAAGGTCGTTTAAATCTAAAGGTTTTACCAGATGATGATTAAATCCAACTTCTTTCGAGCGCTGAATGTGCGATGGCTGTCCCCACCCTGTTTGCGCAACGAAGATGGCGTTGGCTAACGCGCTATTTTCACGAAGCAATTTACATAAATCGTAGCCATTCATTCCAGGCATGCCAATATCTAACATGACTAAATCAGGTATGAATGTCTGCACCGCCTCTAGTGCTGATGGTCCGTCCTCCACAACCTGTACAAGACAGCCTTTTGCCTCCAAGATCCAACCCATAGTAATAGCCGCATCTTGGTTGTCATCTGCAATTAAAATCTTAAGCTTTTCAGAGGTAATACCCACAACATTGTTGCTCTTTTCCGGTTTACTTGCCGTTTTCGGCACATCTTCTAGCACAGGTAATGTGACCGAGAGCGACGTGCCTTTCCCCACACCATCACTGTGCACGCGCACACTTCCACTGTGCATTTCGGTAAGCTTTTTAACCAAGGTAAGACCTATGCCTAGGCCGCCCTGAGAGCGTTCAAGAGCACCGTCAATTTGAGTAAACATATCAAAAACTGAGTCTAATTTATCGGTGGGGATACCTTCACCATTATCATTAACAACGATATTTACCCTGTTGTTCGACGAATTAATTTGAACATCAATTTTTCCACCGGATGGCGTGTACTTAGCAGCATTATTGATTATATTTGAAAAAATCTGCGACAACCGGATGAGATCACCGTTAACCCAAATAGGAACGGTGACTTTCTCCACTGATAACGTATGCCGCTTTTCATCAATTAAAGGTTGAATCGTTTCTATCGCCGTGCCCAATATTTCACATAAATTCACGGGCTCGCGATGAATTCTAATTTTGCCTCGGGTAATACGCGACACGTCCATGAGATCATCAACTAACCTTGTCATCTGGGTTACTTGGCGCTCAACCCTCCCGAAAGCCTCACATTTTTGCGCCTGGCTATAATCTTGAGACTGTAAAATCTCTAGCGCATTTCGGATGGGCGCCAATGGATTACGCAGCTCGTGGGCTAGCGTAGCAAGGAATTCATCTTTTCTGCGGTCAGCTTCTTGAAGCGCTTCTATCGCATTGCGTTCGCGTGTCGTGTCGACCCCCACACCTGGAAAGCGCTCGGGTTCCCCAGCACTGTCATAAATTACCTGACCTCTAAAAGAAGCCCACCGAATAGTGCCGTCTTTTTGTAAAATACGGTATTCCTGGTTATAGGGCGTGCCATTGTCGATGCTTTCTTGAATGGCCGCTTTATTCGCGTCTAAATCATCTGGGTGGATGTACTGACTGGGTACTTCAATCGCTACACCGTGCTCTGCCTCATCGCTGGTAAGATTAAATAACTCCCCCAAACGTTCATCTGCTGTGAAGATATTTTGCTTAATGTCCCAATCCCAAATACCGAAGCTATGCGAAGCCTCTAGCGCCAAGCGCCTTCGAGATTCAGCACGCTTTACCATTTCTTCGGCTTGCTTACGCTCTGTTATATCTCTTGTTGAACCTGCGATGGCTTCAACATTTCCGTCTTCACCAATAACAGGAACGAAAATGTAATCGTATATACGTCGACCATTGGTACCGTCAAATGGAACGTCGCTACGAATAGATTGTTTAGTTTCAATGACCTGTCGAATCTCTCGCATGTGCATGTCGGCATGCCAAGGTTCATAGCCTAATTCCAAGCAGTTTTTTCCAATAGCTTCATCCCACGTCATGCCCCACATTTGCAGCAAGGCGTTGTTTGCGTACGTAAAGCGCCCTTCAAGATCGAAGATATAGAGCAAATCTGGTGTGTTAGACAAGGCCGTTTCATACAGCCTTCGCTGTTTATTGAATGATTCGACATTTTTCAATAACGCCGATTCCGCCTCACGTCGAGCACGGTTTTCGTTGTTACGCTCAATAATAATTGCGGCGGTTTTAGAGAGCGCGTTAATCATATCGATATCATCAGGCAAGGGCGTAAAACGCTCATGATGGAATAAACAAAAAGTCCCTAAAACAGTGCGACTTTCAGCAGATAAAATGGGCCGACACCAAAACCATTGCAGCCCTAACTCTTGAGTAGAACGACAAAAATCATGAAATTCAGATTGTTCGGTGACATCGACACAGACCACATCACGAGTTTGACAGCATTTACCCAAGGGCGATAATTCATCAATGGCTAATTTATCAAAATACTGCCGTGTTTTGCTTGGCATTGAAGGCGCGGCAGCACAAACAAGCGACAACTCATCCTCTGAAACTAATGAGATACCACAAACGCCCTGAAAGTCGATGGTCTTTTCCACGGCGCTCACCAATACAGCCAATATATTCTCTAAATTCGCGCCTGATAACGCCAGCCTCATAGCATCTCGCTGAGAGTTGGAAATAATTTGTAGTCTTCGTTTCATCGAAAAATCATGAAACGAAAACCCTACAAAATTCTCCATAACAGGAAACATTGTGAGTTTGAACCAGGAGTGCTCTACACCCAAACGAATTTCTAATGGCGTGCTTTTTTCATATTTAAGAACTTGTTCGAACTGCTGAATAATGTGTGCCGATTTTTCATCGGGAAACAAACTGAATACTGAATCATCGACATTATTTGACTCATGAAGGCCACAGATAGCACGTGCTTTATCGTTCACGTAAATGATGTGCCCTTTAGTATCAGTTAGGATAACAGCATCAGTGATGTTCTCTACGAGAGCTTGGAATGGAGTGTCATTGGTGAAAGAAGATACAGCCTCTGACGTTGGCTCTGGCATAGCGCTCTCAAATTATAAGGAAAAAACTATACTAAAGTATAAAACCCCTCATGGCTAACATTTTGACCACTGTCACTTTACTATTGTGACAAAGGCCGACAGATTTACGAACTCTAATAAAGACAGTGTTTTAAACGCTAATGTATGCGTTGCTATTTACACGCAAAAAACGGGAAAAGTCGGCGAGGGAAAGGTAAGTGCGTGAAGGGATGGTTGAACTAAATGAGAAACCGTATTGTTTATGAACTTTAATGATGAAATTTTCGTAATATTAACACCCTAATTTCAAAGAAATACACGCAATAATATTTCTCTGCAGAGGCTAAGACATGGATAACGCTGGCTCTACGCAAACTAAACGGAACAAGAAGTACTCTGGCTCTTTTCCCAAAATAGCCCAACAAACAAGGTTGCTCAATACCCTTGTTATTTTTGCTATCATCTACACACTTTATCTTGCCAAGTCCTTACTTATTCCTCTTTGTTTCTCTGCATTTGTAGCATTATTACTCAGTCCTCTCGTGGCTTTTGCTAAGAAATTCTTTGTGCCCCCAACCATTTCAGCAGCTATTCTCATTGCAATACTCGTCGCCCCTTTTACCTTTTTAGCTCTGGAGCTAGCCGAGCCTGCCGAACGTTGGATGCAATCTCTCCCCAAGATAGCAACGGAAATAACTGAAGAAATTGAAGAAATTAGTAACCATATAGATGGCTATACCACTGAGCCCCCAGTCGAGACTGAACCTGAAGATAAAAAAGGGTCATTCTTTAGCTGGTTTAGCGAGGATGAACAACCACCCGAGCCCCCACCAAAAGCTGATAATGCAAACTCGGTAACCGATAAAATTAAGCAAAATGGCATAGATATGGGCCTAACGCTTTTTAGCAATGCACCATTGATGGTCGCACAAATTCTCGCGTGCTTTGTGCTCATATTTTTCTTATTAGTGTTCGGGCCCAGTCTATTTCACGTTTTTATTAGAGACTTTCCTATTGTCACCGATAAAAGGCGCGCGTTAGTTCTAGTTGGTCAAATTCAACACGAGCTTTCCTCTTATATTGTTACCATCAGTATTATTAACACCTGCTTGGGTTTAGCTACAGCAGCAGTATTTTTCTACATTGGTATCGAAGATGCGTTGCTGTGGGGAGCATTAGTCGCGCTCATGAACTTTGTACCTTATTTAGGCGGCATCGCTAGCTGCCTTGTGTTGTTAGTAGTAGGCCTTGTCCAATTTGGTCTTACGAGTAGTGCTTTCTTGCCGTCCGGCATTTTTCTGGCGTTGAATATTGTTGAGTCGCAATTAATCACACCCGCCGTTTTGGGTAGAAGTATGCAGTTGAATCCACTGATTATTATAATTTGGATAGCCATAACAGGCTGGCTATGGGGCGTGATCGGTGTCTTGCTTGCTGTACCTATTCTAATGTGTGTAAAAATTATTTTGGAAAATCTAGGTGTTTTTAACCATTGGATAAGGCTTATTGAATCAAAATAGTCGCTTAATTTCTACTCGTTCAAGGTTTTGAAACATTCTCACGCCTTTGACGCTAAATTCTTGGGCGCACTGTATGCAGCTCAAATTCTACTGTGCCGTTTTTAAGCTTTTCGAGCTGCGCTATATATTCTGATGACGCAAGAACTGCCTCAATATCATTCGCGCTATTCCACTCTAAAATCACAATCTGCTGTGGCGCTACAGCATAGGGATTATGATCACTTAGTGATATATCTTGAGTTGTAGATACTACTTTACCGCCTAACGCTTGCGCTTTTTCCGAAAAGCTGTCGATAAAATTATAATAGTCGTTGGGTGCTTTAGGGTTCACCCAAGCCAATGAAACTGAATATATCTTGTTAGTTGAAAATGAAAGTGTAGTTGGCTTTAAAACCTCATAATCGAACAACTTCAGTGCTTCCCAAGCTTCCCTTCTTAGCGACTTCACATCGTTAAATAGTGGTAACGCTTGAAACGACTTTTGGGCTTTTAGCGAAGACCACTGGCTCACAACAAAAACATTAGGACTGAACCGTCCCATCAGCGTTTTTTCGACAACAAGTACACCATTTTGCGTATACCCGTGCTCTCGGGCAGTTTTAGCCCCTAATTCAAAATATTTGTCACGCAGCGGACGCTTTTCAGCTTCAGTTACCGGTGCAATAAGCTGCATCACAGCACCTGGATTAAAATGCACCGACAACATTTCATCTTTCGCATTTGCGAGAGCGGGCAATGTAAAAAGGGAAGTAACTAAAACGCCCAACATAAAAAACCTTAACACTCTGAATAAAATGGATTTATGCAACATACAGACTCTCTCGTTAATAATTGACTTTGTAGCTTTACCGTTACATTAGCAATTGATGCTACTCAAAACACGGTTTGTTTTTTGCTCACAATGGTGCATTATCGTTCCATGAAAGATTGGAACGACTACGCATTAATTCTTGCACTACATAGGTCAAGTACCCTAAGAGCCACTGCTGTTGCGATGGGTACTACCCATACTACAGTGGCAAGACGCCTGGCTTTACTGGAAAAACAATATAGCGCCAGTATTTTCGAGCGTATTCCAGGCGGGTACCGCGCTACCCCTTTTGGCGAGCAGCTTGTCGCCACCGCTATGCAGGTTGAAAGTGTTATTCGCGAGTCAGAACGACTTTACTGCGCAAGTAATGAAAAGCTCGCAGGCTCAATAACGCTCTCACTGGGAGAGCCGATGTCGCAGTTTTTATTAGCTAGAGAACTCGGCGAGTTCACTCGACTTTACCCGTCTATTAATTTAAAAGTAAAAAGCTCAACACAATTCGCCGACTTGGACAAAGGCGAAGCGGATGTCGTAATACGCGGAGCACCTAAGTTACCCGAACACTTAATTGGAAGGCGACTGTACCAGTTGGGCTTGTGCTTTTATGCACACAAAGATTACTGCAGAAACACACCTCGTAAAGACTGGCGTTGGATTGCGCCGTTAGAGAATGAAGTTTGGCCACAATGGCTAGCGCAGTCGCCCTATCCAGAAGTGTCTATTGGAATAGCGATAGACGACATTATTTCTCGTTACCACGCTATTTTGAACGGCGTTGGCATGGGAAGAACGGCCTGTTTCATGGGCGATCCACACCCCGACTTGGTGCGATTACCGGGAAGTACTCCCGTATTGCAATACGATATTTGGTTGCTCACTCACCCTGACTTGTATGAGCAACCCAAAGTGAAGTTACTGATGCAGTTTTTAACCGAGGCTTTAATGGCTAAAAAAGCGCTCGTTGAGGGTAGTAGTTAAAGGAAGTTTCAATGTGACGTTTATTGTGGCAAGAAATTTGAAACAGCTATGGTCAACATTCAGTGAAACAACAAAATTTTGACACTATGCGCCTACCTACTAAGCAACTTATTAATAAAATCGAGAACTTATCTCACGGTCTTACGCCAGATCAATTAGCAAGCTTCCTAGATATCATTGACGCAATGACAGCGCTTGTTGAAGAAGCCGGTGAATTTAAAGAAGAGAAAAAAGTAAAATCACCACCCGCTCCTACTATATCTAGCGCGGTTCACTAATGATTTTCTGTGAGCGTTAAAACAACCTTTAGTTGATTAACAGTGCCCATTGCAATACCTTAGCGCGCGTCTTAGTTAGAAAAAGAGAAACGCGTGCTATATCTTGTCGCAGTTACAGTCTTATGGGCATTTTCATTTTCACTCATTGGTGAGTTTTTAGCAGGTGCAGTTGATAGCTACTTCGCAGTATTAACTCGCGTCGCGCTTGCCTTTGCCGTTTTTCTTCCTTTTCTAAAGCCGTCACTTTTAAGTACTAAGCAAAAAGCGATACTGGCAATGTTAGGGGCCGTGCAACTAGGGCTGATGTATATCTTTTTCTATCATTCCTTTTTGCATTTATCTGTTCCAGAAGTGTTGCTTTTTACTATATTCACACCCCTTTATGTCGCTATTTTAAACGACGCCATGTTTAAGCGTTTCAACCCGTTTTATTTGCTATGTGCCCTTATTGCCACTGCAGGTGCTGCTATTATTCGGTTTAACGGCATTAGCGACAACTTTTGGTTAGGTTTTGCCATCGTACAGGGTGCTAACCTATGTTTCGCTTTGGGCCAGGTGGGTTATAAAAAGTTGACCTCAACGTTTCAAGCATCGGTTTCTAACCACAATGTGTTTGCCTGGTTTTACTTAGGTGCACTAGCTGTCGCACTGCCCGCTTTCTTTTTCTTCGGTAATAATGACAAATTGCCACAAAACGGCGAACAATGGGGTGTATTGTTGTGGTTAGGTGTGGTGGCATCAGGGCTTGGCTATTATTTTTGGAATCAAGGCGCCCTGAAAGTGTCTGGGGGCACGTTAGCTATCATGAATAACGCCCTTATTCCGGCAGGGCTTGTGGTTAATTTGCTGCTTTGGCAAAAAGATACTGATTTTTCCCGTCTGTTTCTTGGCGGTGCTATCATCGCCTTTGCTCTTTGGATGTCTCACCAGTACAGCAAGAAGCAGCAGTCATAAATCACGGCACAGCGCAGATTATAGAGGACTATATTCGCTAACCATAGTGTAGTCTTTTCTTGGTCCTTTGACCTGCCACGTAACGCACCATAATGGCCACGTTTCAAAGCGATAGTGCACTACATAATGGTCGTCACCACAAAGGTGATGTGCGTTAGGATTACTTATGCTGAAGCTATGAAAATACCGCTTATCATCAAACAAAACATCAAAGGCTCCACGCTGGGACTGTTGCCAAAAGTAGCGGCGCTCGGCAGACATAATGTTTCCATTTGGCGAGGTTACTTCACCTTGCTCGTGATAATTCAGCGTGGGTTTCTCCCATTCTGAATCCCAACGCAAAGCAGCCTTTCCAATAAAGGAGAAAGTATCGCCGTTTTGCTGGATAATCTTTCGGTGCAAACGCCATTCTCCAGCGAAATATTTAAGGTCAAAAGGGCCGCCTGAAGAGGTTGATTCAATAGGCACTTCAGTTTCGGGCGATTCGTGAAAGTCGGGCATCACACATACCTTGTTTAAATAAAGCGTGAAGCGCCTAGCGATAGCTAATCGCTAACGCGAAGCACTTCACCTCAAACTACCAAAAATAGGTCAAGGTCGCAGAATACTGTTCTCCACGACCTGGCGTACCGGGAATTTCTTCAAAGCGCTCATTCCATAAATTATCCACGGCCAATACTAGGTTTAACCCTTCAATCTGAGCCGGTGAATAGGTAAGGGTGGCATGCGAAAAGAACGCAGAGTCACTGCCGTTTCTAAGCGCATTGGTTTCCTGTTTTCTCCATTCGTTGTCAATGCGAACTTCAACCGTGTCAGTTGCAAACCACACCAACCCGAGGGTTGCGCGATGTGGCGGATAGTTGAGCGCGTAAAAACTCGCATCCACACCATCAATTCCATAGTCTTCCGACTTATCTAAATAAGTATAACTGGCAACCACATCAGCATTATCAAAGCGCTTAATCGCAATAAACTCAACACCTAGCGTCTCTATATCAACGGGGTTGGCGCTACGTGCTGATGTTGAATCAAAACTATAAGTCCAATCGGTAAGTTCATTATCCCAGCGATAAAAAAGCGCAGTATCGAATTTCCACGATTGATCATCAAACGAGGCGCCAATTTCTAAGTTTTTACTCACTTCTCGCTTAAGCTGATTATTGCTTCTGAACAAGCCGCTTGTGGTGCTTCCGCCAATTGCCGTATAACCCGCCACTTGCGTCGCTTCCGCATATGAAACATAGAAGGTTCGAGATGCATGACGATCAAGTTGGGTTAGCCAACTAATATCGCCCACAACAGACAGTCGGTCGTCGTCGCGGTTGGTATCGTCAAACGCCCCACCTAAACGAATGGTGAGCGATTCATTGCTGTTCAGCTTAGCTCGATACTCGGGCACCACACTCACTTTATAGTAATCTCGAGAGGTGAAATTGTTTTCTAACGTGGTTGATTTAATGTCGTCTGCAGTAAATTGAGCTGAGTAGTTGATACCAAAATCTTGCGATAGATTGTGAGTACCAGAAAGAGCGAGCGACTTCACTTCGGTTTCGTGAAACGCCTGAAACGCTTCCGGGTTTTCTCGAGAAAATACATAATGGTCGTCGTTTTCTCTGTAGTAGGCAGAAACCTCGACGGTATTTTCCATGCCCTTTTCACCATATCCCTGTCTATGATTTAGCATGACCAAACGGGTTTCAATGTCTTCCGTTTCATTTACGTTGAATGGCGTATACAAATTGGGCCAACCAAAGAACTTTTGTTGGAAGCCATAAAATAAGTCGGTTTGCGAGCGCTCGCTTGCTAACTGAACACGACCAGACATACGCTCAAACTGGTGATCGCCATTGGCGATGGTGCCATCACTTTCTGAGCGTGAATATTCCCCTTCAATCCCCACAGACCAAGCAGGATAGCTTTCAAGGAGCATAGTTGAAGCGCCATGAACACGCTGCAAATTAAAATAATTATTACCTGCACCTATTGATACGCTGCCACCTTTTTGAATAGGTTTCCAACCGAAGGAGACCGTACCAACAGAACTATTAACGCCGTAAAGCGCGTTATCAACACCAGTGAAAATACTCGGCTTCGTCAACATTTCTGGTGCAATAGGAATTTCAGCGAAATAGTGCCCCGTTTGTGGGTCGATAAGCGTCGCGCTTCCCACTCGAAAGCCCGTATTTTCAAATATACCGCCACGAATGGTGACGTCAGCTTGGGCCTCTGCCATATTCCTTGACTGCAAATCGACCCGCGGATCGTACTCCAAATTTGAAATTGGCGAGTTAAACGTACCTACTGGCTTATCGTTAGCAGTCGCCGCCCCTTCAATCGTAATTTTTTCAACGTTTGCTTCCGCGGTTACTGTCGAAATAACGTCTGCGTTTTCCGCTGCTAAAACTGATAAAGGAAGCGCAGATAAAAATAAAGAAAGTGTTTTATGAAACATTAAGTGTCCTAGCTCCTATTCGGTAAAGCTGAACCTTTTCCAAACACCTGATATGTACAGATGTCTCACAGGTGCTATCACCGAAACTGACTTTTCTTAAGTCGATTTATATAGCGTATTGTAATTTATTGTTAAGTGTTGGCTTATCGCCTAAATAAGGACGCGAAGTGTATAGCATATGTGAGCCTAGGAAAATGTTACTTCACTGAGTTTAGACCAGTCTCCAACGGTAAATTACCTTGCCAAGAGAAATGAGATAACATAACATTTAAACCCTCTACAAAACCTGTTGAAAACTCGTCAAACTTTCTTATGCTTAACATTAAAACACCGTTTATATTTTCCTTAATTGCAATATCGGTAAGTGCCGCTGCGCAAAGTAATAAAAGTTCCCTTCAAGATGCTCACGATGATCTAGAGCACATTGAAGTCAAAAGACACTTTCAGCCCTATCGCGGGAACGTACCGCTTATCGACACGCCCCAAGCAATCGACCGCATTACTGCTGATACGTTAGCGAATGAGGGGATCACGCGCTTCATCGATGCTCTGGACTTTGCGCCAACTATTGTTAGACAAAACAACTCAGGCGGTATGTTCGATAGCTTTGCTATTCGTGGCTTTTCTGGCGATGAAAACAATCCGACGGGGTATTTAATAAACGGCTTTAATGTGCGTGGCTACAGCGGTAATAGAAGTACCGTTAACGTTCAAACTATTGAAGTAATGAAGGGTCCAGGCTCGGCCTTATATGGTCAGGGAGAGCCTGGCGGTACCATTAATGTGATTACCAAAAAACCTCAGTTTGAAGAGCAAGGCTACATTCAAGGCACGGTAGATAATTTTGATAAAAAGCAGGTAGAGTTCGATTACACCAACGGCATTAATTCAGACATGGCGTATCGTGTTAACGGTTCATACGAGGACTCCGATACTTATCGCGATAACGTATTTTTCAAGAATTTGAACCTTAACCCTTCATTTATCTGGAATATTTCTGATCACACTAGCTTAAGCTATCAGATGGAAATCTTAGACCAAGAGAAACCACTTGATCGCGGTGTGTTCATATTGAATAACGACTTTGACGCAGCAAACGCGGAAGACTTTTACGGTGATATCAGAGACGGTGCCCATGAAGTTAAAGCCTTTGGACATCAGCTAGTGTTAAATCACGAGTTGAATCACAACTGGCATTTACTCAGTGGCTTCGCCTATAGAGACTCCTCGTTTGAAGGGCAGTCTTCAGATACCGAGCTATCGGAAGGCCGTCAGCTTTTGTATACCGACCCATCTATACTTTCAAGGCAACGTAGAACCCGCGACTATCAAGCGCAAGACTTATCGCTACGCTTTGAATTAAGTGGCGTAGTAGACGTGGCAGGCTTCGTAAACAACGTCTTATTTGGTTTGGACTATTACAATTACCATATTGATACAGACTATGGTCGTTGGCGCACTGCGTGGGGTGCAGGTGATACCACGTATAGCATCGACCCTGAAAATCCAGACTACACCATTTTCAGACCTGATGTTACGCCCACTACACTCACGGCTGAAAAGCAAAAAGGGTTAGGTTTTTACGCACAAGATGTTATTGAACTTACCGACGCCACCAAACTTTTAGTTGGCTTTCGTGTGGACAAGTTCGAGCAAGACATTTTCAATAAGTTAAGCAATGAAGGGCAAAAACAAGACCAAACGGAAGTGACGCCACGTTTCGGTTTTGTGTATGAAATCAATGACGCTGTGAGTCTATACACGAGCTATGCAGAAGGTTTCAGACCTAATCCCGGACTTGATTCAGACCGCAACGCTTTTGACCCAGAAGAAACCACCTCTTTTGAGGTAGGTGCTAAGTGGGAAAACATTGCTGATATGTTTTCTGGTAGCGTCGCTATTTTTGATGCTGAAAAGACCAACATGCTTACCGCTGAACCTAACACTGGCTTTTCAGCTACGCTCGGTGAAGTTGAAAGCCAAGGGGTAGAATTTCAGTTAACGACTGACCTTACTTCAGACATTCGCCTTGATATGGCGTACGCGTACGTAGATGCTAAAACCGCGAACGAAGTGAATAACTTGGATTGGGGCGTGCCTATTCCTAAAGGGTCGCGATTAATCAATATTGCCAAGCATTCGGGGTATATCTCGCTTAACCATTTCACCAGCATATTTGAAAAAGAAGCGTTCTTTGGTGTGACCATGCGTTACGTGGGGGATCGCTTAGGGCAAACCACCGATCCAACATTCATTTTGCCGTCTTACACGCTTGTGAACTTAGCAGGGTCTGTGAATATTAGCGATAAGCTTTATTTGAGATTTGACGTGAACAATCTGTTCGACAGAGACTACTTTGAAAACTCATACCACCAGCTTTGGACGATGCCAGGGTCTCCGACTAACTATACTGTAAGCGTCAAGTATCAGTTTTAGTATTTAGTTTCGAAAACCTCTGTTTCGGTAAGTTTTTCCAAGTGCGCTAGAAGCGCGTTTAATACCAAAAATAAAAGCCGGAAGCGTTTTCATCGCTTCCGGCTTTTTAATTTTATAACTCCAGCAAGTGTAAGGGTTGTTTGCCTTGTTATAAACTCTCTAAATCAAACGCGCGTTGCTTCGAGAGCTTTTCGTTCAAGGGTTTCACTTCTTCACCAAACAAGGTTTCTAGCTGCACTTTATATTGCTGCCACTTTTCCTCTAAGTCTTCTAACCGTTTTAGTGCACCAGCTTGTGCAGGCGCGCCGGTTCTGTCGAAGTTATCCATCAAGAAACGCACTTGTCTGTCTAGCATATTCGGCCAGTTGATGTCGTCTTCAAAGGTTTGATGTTTAGGCTGAATAACCAAAGCTTCCCAGTCGTCGATGGCACTAACAATGCGCTCGATTGAAGCCGACACATCGCTTGCCAGCATGACGTTATCTTCAGAAACATCACTTAACTGCGCGCGCACATCACGGGCTTTTTGCAGGTGAGCAAACAAATCATTCAGTAAGGTTTCTGTAGCCTGAATGCTCTTTTCAACCACTTGTAGCTGCGCTTTATCTGCTTCTTCCCTTGGGTCTGGAAGCACTTTAAACGCGCGGGTTTGCGCCTGTTCACCTACTGTAATTTTCGCTTTGTAGTCTCCAGGCATAACACGGGCGCCATTCCAGCCGCCAAACAGTTTTACATTCTCGATGCAGTTCAACGGCTCACGTCGAAGGTCCCATACAAATTCGTTATAACCCGCCTTTGTTGCCGGATGTTTAAATTTGATAGGGCTGCGAACATCCTCATTACCTTTAGCGCACTTCTCAAATGCACTCGGAGCTGAGGATAATGTACGAACCAACTCATTGTCTTCATTAAATATATCAATGCGAAGCGTTTGCTCTTCTTCTAATTCATCCTTCAAATAGTACCGGAAGGTCGCGCCCCGTGGTGGATTCTTCGCTTGAGGCTGGTCGGTCATGCCGCCGCCAGATAGCAAGCGAATGCCATCAATAGGTTCAAACTGGAACAGCGCTTCATTATCTAGCGACTCATGTACTTCACGTAGCGGGCTAATGTCATCCAAAATCCAAAAGCCTCGGCCTTGGGTTGCAACAACTAAGTCATCGCCTTTCACCTGCATATCGGTAATCGCCACAGGCGGAAGGTTTAAGTCCAGCTCTTGCCAGTGTTTACCGTCGTCGAAGCTGATAAACATACCGCTCTCTGTACCCGCGAACAACATACCTTCGCGCTCTGTATCTTCGCGTACTACGCGGACAAAGGCGTCCTCTGGTAGCCCTTCATCAATACGCTTCCAGCGCTTGCCAAAGTTGTCGGTTTTGTAGATGTAAGGTGTGTAGTCATTTAACTTATAGCCTGCTACCGCAACGTAAGCTCTGCCTTCTGCATGAGGGCTAAGTTCAATGGCATTTACCTGCGCTTCTTTTTTGTGAGGGGTAATATCTTTCCAGTTTTTACCCTCATCGCGGGTAATATGTAGCTTGCCGTCATCGGCCCCCACCCAGAGTTCACCTTTGTTAACCGCTGATTCTGCTATATAGAAAACCGTATTGTAGTATTCAGCTCCAGCTTGCTCGTTGGTGATCGGCCCGCCGTTTAGCCCCTGCTTTTCAGGCTCGTTACGGGTTAAGTCTGGGCTGATTTCTTGCCAATTCACACCCCGGTCGGTGGTTTTTAAGATCATCTGCGTGCCATAGTACACGGTGTCAGGATCATGCTTTGACACTATCACTGGAGCATTCCAGTTGGTACGGTACTTTTGATCCCGTGCGTTTCTGCCAAACACGTACTCAGGGTATGGCATGATGGGGCGCGTAAGCCCAGTGTCGCGGTTATACTCTGTTAGCGTGCCATTGATGGTAGTGGCGTAAATAAGGGTTGGATCGTCTGGGTTAAACGCAATATGCGCACTCTCGCCGCCGCCAACAGAAAACTGATCTTCTATTCCCATACCGTCGCCCCACGTCTCAGAGGGTGTAGCCATGGTCGAGTTATCTTGCTGCCCGCCATAAACATAGTAAGGGGTTAAATTGTCGGTAATAACGCGGTAAAACTGCGCCGTCGGCTGGTTGTAAATGCTTGACCACGATTCACCACCATCGAAGGTAACGGTTGCGCCACCGTCGTTAGCGTTGATCATATTTAAGCTGTTTTCCGGGTTTATCCACATATCGTGGGTATCGCCGTGGGGCAGTGATTTAATTTCGAAGGTTTTGCCGCCATCAATGGATTTATGCAGCTGCACATTCATCACATAAAGGGTATTTTCGTCGTTAGGGTCTACCTTGATGTGGTTGTAGTACCACGCGCGGGCTTTAAGAATATTATCGCCGTTCATTAACGACCACGACTTACCTGCGTCATCACTGCGATATAGGCCACCCTCATCAGCCTCGATAATGGCGTAAAGACGCTTTGGGTTAGACGGGGCGATATCAACACCCACCTTTCCAATAAGCTTGGGTAACCCTTTTTCTAGCTTGTCCCAGCTTTCGCCTCCATCAGTTGACTTATAAAGGCCGCCACCCTCACCGCCTGACTTAATAAACCAGGGCGTTCTGCCGTGATGCCACATGCTGGCATAAAGAATTCTTGGGTTAGTGGGGTCGATAGCTAAGTCGGCAGCGCCAGTATCGGCATTCACTTTCAACACATGCTGCCATGTTTCACCGCCATCCGTCGTTTTAAAAATGCCCCGCTCTTCATTCGGCCCCCAAATATTACCTTGTACCGCTGCCCAAGCTATATCAGGGTTAGTGGGATGTATGCGAATTTTAGGAATTTGACCACGTTTGTCTAAACCCATCAGTTTCCAGGTTTCACCGCCGTCTGTAGATTTATAAACACCTTTACCGTGACTGGTCGTTACACCTCGAATAGGGCCTTCACCCGTACCTACGTAAATAACGTTAGGGTCTGAAGGCGCAACGGCGATAGAACCTATGCTGCCTACCTTAAATGTTTTATCGGATATGGCTTCCCAGGATAAACCCGCGTTTTCGGTTTTCCAAACACCGCCACCTGCAGTACCCATAAAGTAAAGGTTGGTATTACCTTCAACCCCAGTAACCGCCACCGAGCGCCCACCGCGATAAGGCCCAATAAAGCGATACTCCATTTTATCGAAAAGCTCAGGGTTAACCGTGTCTTCAAGTGCGAATGCAGAATACGAGAAACTAGAAAGTGCGCTCATGCAAAGAGCTAGCGCAGCCACTATTTTCCCAGAAACCAGTCTCTGTGAAACCATAGAAAGTGCCTTGTCGTGTTTTTATTTTTAATAAGAAGAGCTTCTTATACTGCTTTGTTAGAAGCGTTATGGCAAAAGTTTTTGTAGGACGTGTTCGTCAATCGTTTAAAGCGCTGACGATATCGACGAAATATTCAATGCAGTTTTCTTTATGATGGCGCAGTTAGAAAATAATCACCGTTGATGGAACGGGGCAACAGGCTGTCTCAAAACGAGAGCGCCGATTACCCCTGAACATAACGTTCTCAACAAGCCTATGAAATTTAACACTTCAGTAATTACGCATTAGCGATTAAATACCGCACAAGAAATTTCTACAATCACAACTTGAAGATAAGCGACTGTCTTTAATGACACACAAACTGCTGAAAAAGTGGACAACAAAGATCAACACGCCCTAGAGTGTGTGACTCGCGAAGATCCAAATACCAACCGAAACAAGCATAATGCCACCAAATGTCTCTGCTCGTTTACCTATCAATGTTCCCATAACACTGCCCAACATAATGCCAATAGTTACCATCGAAAAAGTGGCTATTCCAATTAACGTCGCAGCAATAGCAATATTTACCTCAATTAGCGCAAGACTTGCACCTACTGCCATTGCGTCGATGCTTGTGCCTAACGCCGTAATACACAACAAAATAAAGGATTGTTTTTGAGACGTTGACTCTTCTTCGGCAGGTTTCAGGCTCTCGAGTACCATATGAATACCTAAACCAGAAAGAATGATTAGCGCAATCCAATGATCCCATGCTTCAACGTATGAAGACGCTGCGCGACCAATGAACCAGCCTATAAACGGGGTTGTTGCCTCTATGAGTCCGAACAAAAGGCCAATTTTAATGGCAAAACTTAAATGAGGGCGGTTGATTTTGACACCTTTGCCAATCGCGGCGGCAAACGCATCTGTTGACATAGCAAAGGCTAGCAAGATAAGAGCGAAGATACTCATAGTTTTAGAACTCCGGCCAGGCTAATTGAGTCCACGACAAATCCACACGCCTGACCTTTAAGCGTGGACTTATCGATGGTCTCGCCAACCAAGAGGTGTTTGTACCATGGTAATGTGACCAATTATGTTGATACAAACTTTTCCATTTGAAACGGAAACAGGCTACTCCCCAACCGAGGTCGCCACGGTATTACAGTCGCTAAAAACTAATCAAGTTGATTGCGACAAACTGCCCAACTTGAGATATAAATGACGGCATGCTCACCCTCTCTCGATTACACATATTCCACCAGTGGTCATAAACTCAATTTTATTAAGTGTTGGCAACCCAGTATTTTTTAAGCGTTAAGTTTTGTTCCTCTCTCCTACTCATGGATTCCCCGAATAAGCCGCTATCTTAGCGGTTTAACAATTTCATTGTTTATTCCTTACCTGAGCCCGTACAATACAAGCACTTCGTTGTTGCAGCATGAGTATTCAAGGCTCTAGCTGTGTAATTCAACAATTTATCGCTAAAAGAGACCTTTTATGAGAATTCTACTTTCTGTTGCCTTCGCCACCCTTCTTGCAGGCTGCGCGACGCTATCTCAACTGGCGGTTTATACCGTTTCTAACGCCGAATTAGAGCAAGTACTTGATAGCCAAGTGAGTAAGCTACAAAAGAAGACCTCACTTGCTGGTATTCCGCTTTATTTAGACGTGGAAGATATGACAGCAACCATAGGCCCTGATGGCAGAGACGTGGTGCAGCTAGGCGCTATCGCCACGGCCCGTGTTAGCGCATTTGGGTTGAACTATCCCGCCAAGGTGAGTCTTTCATTAGAAGGCACGCCTTACTATGATAGCGAAGAAAAAGCGATATTTGTGCGCTCATTATCACTCCTTGATAGCGCCATTGATGCAGGCGGCTTTAAGGGTAACTTGACACCGGTAAGCGGCGAATTTATGCAGCTAATCAATGGCTATTTAGCATCGAACCCGGTTTATCGCTTAGACCCTACAAACAAAGCGGTAAGCATGCTTTCAACCGTGCCTTTACAGCTAACCGTTGAACAAGGCCAACTTGCACTTCGACCGAAGCAATAAACACGATGGCTGTTATTTTCAAACCGGTTAAAAGCTTATTGTGTCGTTTAGTTGTGGAATAGTAACATTCCATCCTTTTTCTCTTATGGCGCTTTGCAACACATGTTTAGCGCCGTCCTCACCGTGAACTAAGTAAACCTTAGGTGGCTTTGTAAAATGCGATAGCCAGCCGATAAGCTGCTCTTGACTTGCGTGTGCTGAGAACCCGCCTAGCGTATGAATTTGGGCGCGAACTATAATGTCCTCGCCAGCCATTTTGATATGCGTAGCCCCGTCGATAATTTTTCGTCCCGGCGTCCCCATTGCTTGAAAGCCCACGAATACCACGTGAGATTGTTTGCGCCATAAATTCTGCTTTAGGTGATGTCGAATTCTTCCTCCGTTACACATGCCACTACCAGCAATAATAATGGCACCACTAACGACTTTGTTAAGCGAGATAGACTCTTCGGTTGATGTGGTGTAACTCAGAATGGGCAGTAAGGAGTGTAAGCTTTGGCTGTGGCTGTGAGCGCGCTCAGCACTGTCTTCAATAGCGTCTAAATCCTCTTCGTTATAAACACCTTGGTAACGGTGATAAATTTCGGTGACCGCGATTGCCATCGGGCTATCTAGAAATACTTTTTGATGACGCAATTTACCCTGTTGGTAAAGCTCACCTAAGCGAAAAATGATTTCTTGGGTTCGTCCTACCGCAAATGACGGGATGAGAATGTTTCCGCCGTTCTCGCTGGCCTGTAAAATTACGCTTTCAAACTCATCCAGCGTTTCCTTCATTGAACGGTGGTTGCGATCGCCATAGGTCGACTCTAAAAGCACGATATCAGCATCGGTAACTATGTCTGGGTCGCGGAGTAACGCAGCCTGTGAATTACCAAGATCGCCAGAAAAAACCAGCTTTTTAGTCTGACCATTTTCAGTAATGAATATTTCCACTATTGCTGATCCAAGAATGTGTCCAGCATCAGCGAAGTTAATTTCCACGTCTTGCGTGATTTTACGTTTGGTGTGGTAGCGTGTTGGTATGCATAGTTTCATCACACCGTCCACTTCCTCTTGCCGATACAAAGGCTCAATGAGCGGTTTGCCCGAACGTTGCCGCCGCTTGTTTTCCCACTCAGCATCCCGTTCCTGCAAAGAAGCAGCATCTTTTAGCAACACTTCAATTAGGTCAGCTGTTGGTCGTGTCATATAAATAGGCCCGCCATAGCCCTCTCTCAACAATATAGGTAATCGTCCAGAATGGTCTAAGTGGGCGTGTGACAGAATAACCGCATCAAGTTGACTGACATCCACTGGCAAGGGTTTATGATTCTTCGCCTCTTCATCACGTCTGCCTTGGTATAAGCCGCAATCTAACAACAAGGTACTATGTTCAGTTTTCAGTAAATGCATAGACCCGGTTACACCTTCCACTGCGCCTAAAAAAGTAAGTGATGCCATATCAGGCTCCTTCAATTGTTTTCGAGTTATTCTGACTGTCGCCGTGTATTAGATTTGCTGTTGTTATACTGTCTTCAACTTGTTGAATACGCACAAAGACTTTGATCCACATTTGTGCAATTTGCAGTAGGTACTCCATGCATTCAGCGGCATCGGCCATTTGGGCAACAGCAATGTCACCTCGTGTTGCCCCCATCACGAGTGCTGATTTAAGTTTGTGGTGCTCTTTGTCGAGTAAATCAAACTGAAGGCTTAATGCATCACTGCTATCAAATTGCCTCCAGCGCACCATACGCATGAACTCATTGATTACCGATAAATAGTTAAGCAGTTGACCTTCTAGCTCAGGCTTACTCAGGATATCTCGACGCTTGATTACTGCAGAAATAGCGAGTGTCTTTTGCGCGCTAGAAAGCATGTAGTGCTCTACTCGCATGAGTGAGGCTAATGCTTTTGTGGTATCTTCACTCAAAGCTGCACGCTCTACTTCTACTATAAATTGGGATATGCGTTGGCATAGGGCCTCAACACCATGAATGCCTTTCTCTACAGCAGTTATTTCATTGCTTTGTTGAGAAAATAGTTTGGGATAAACGTGTAGAAAGCGGTCAGATACTGACAACAATTCTAAGATGAGCGCGTTTACTGCCAAGTCAGGGGTTTGAGCAATATTTTTGTCCAAATGCTTAGGTTTTGAGGCCTCTTCTTCAAGCGACACAAAGCGCTGCTCAAGAAAGCTTGCAAGCCCGTCATTCAATGGAAAGATAAGTGCCACGCCCAATAAATTAAACAGCGTATGGAAAATAGCTAAGGTGATTCCCGGGTTAGCGTCTATTTCTGCAACCTCCGTTATCCAATGGATTAGCCCAAACAACAGCGGTAAAATAAGCGCAGCCACAACGGCGGTCGCCACGTTAAACACAACTTGTGCAGCGGCAACGCGTTTCGCGCTAGAGGTAGCGCCAATTGACGCAAACATTGCGGTAGAAGTCGTACCTATATTTGCACCAATAACCATTGCGCCGGCGGCATAAATACCCACCATGCCTGAGGTTGCCGCAGTAATTGTAAGCGCGATAGATGCACTAGATGACTGGGTTAGTACCGTCATTACAAAGCCAATAACAAGGTACATAAGAAAACCTTCAACGCCTTCAGCTTTAAACTGACTGAGATCAAAGGTACTCACTATTCCTTCAAAGGCTGTTTTTAAACTGTCTATCCCCACAAAGAAAAGACCAAAGCCGGCGATGGCGATACCAAATGACGCTAAACGGCTATTGGGTTTTAATAACTTCAGGATCATGCCGACGCCTATCATAGGCAAAGCAACGGCCTGAATATTTAATTTAAAGCCTACCATTGCGACAAGCCAGCCTGTCATGGTGGTGCCGATGTTGGCGCCGTAAACTATACCTAAGGCATGGCGCATACTCAGTAAACCGGCGTTAACAAAGCCTAAAGATGCCACGGTGACTGCACTTGAGGACTGCACCAAAGCGGTCATTGCCGCACCCGACACAACGCCTCTAAATGGCGTACGACTCCATTTGGCGAGCAAGGTGCGCAGTGAATTACCTGCTGCCAGCTTAAGCCCGTCGGTCATCATACCAATGGCAAGTAAAAACAGACCTAACCCACCAATTATGCTTCCCACTAGTAAAACACTTTCCATCTGCCTCCCCTCTTTCCTTTATTCATTGCCGACCGTTGGTTCTTTCTGAGCATTTCACCAATGAATAAAAGCTGCGGTTGGCGCTACATGCCTTCATAAAAGTACAGATAAGAGTACAATGTGCGTAAATCTCATTGTTTGTTCTTGGTCAAACAATAACCAGAAATATAAACACAATGTATAGCAGTTCAGATACTCAACGTAATAATTGAGGACTTGGCAAATGCGTTACAGAGCAAAGCTATACAAAAAAAGGTGATGGAAGTGACAGAACGAATCAAAACGCTAGATGAATTCGCAAAGCATGTAGATTACTCTTTGCTCAATACGCTCTCAGCAGACCCTCAGTCAACGAGCGACGGCGATGATCACGATCCACGCCAAGTGTTCTCTGGCCACTATGTGCCGGTTACTCCGACCCCATTAACTGCTCCGATATACATTGCGCACAGCGAAGCTCTGTTTGCCGAATTAGGCTTAGACGACAGCTTGGCAATTTCTAAAGCCTTCACCCAGCTGTTTGCAGGGGACATGTCTGAAGTACCAGCCTCAATGAAACCCTACGGCTGGGCGACCGGCTACGCACTTTCTATATATGGTACGGAGTACACACAGCAGTGCCCGTTCAGAACCGGAAACGGCTACGGTGACGGCAGAGCAATATCTATCGTTGAAGGGGTGTTTAACGGTAAACGTTGGGAAATGCAGTTAAAAGGCGCGGGTCGCACGCCTTATTGTCGCGGCGCCGATGGTCGAGCCGTATTGCGCTCTAGCGTGCGCGAATTTTTAGTGCAAGAGCACATGCACGCCCTTGGCATTCCGACCTCACGCTCACTTAGCTTGTTTATGTCTGAATCTGACACCGTAGACAGACCTTGGTACCGCGAAGGGTCTCACTCCTATGAGCCTGAAGTAATGGTTGAAAATATCACTGCCATATCCACCCGCGTTGCCCCTTCCTTTTTGCGCGTAGGGCAAATAGAGCTTTTTGCTAGGCGCGCACGGTGTAATGAGCACAACGAAGCATTAAACGAGCTAGAAGCCATTGTTAAGCACCTTATTGAGCGAGAGTACGCAAGCGAAATAGACACAACAGCGCCGTTTGAAGAGCAAGTGATAACGCTGGCTGAGCTTTTTAGAGGCCGGTTAACTCGTCTCGTTTCTAATTGGGTTCGCGTAGGTTACTGCCAGGGCAATTTTAATAGCGATAACTGCGCCGCTGGCGGCTTTACTCTGGATTATGGGCCATTCGGCTTTTGTGAGTTTTTTGAAGCGGACTACCAACCTTGGACAGGGGGCGGTCGTCACTTCTCGTTTTTAAACCAGCCCATTGCCGCCCAAAAGAACTTTGATATGTTCTGCCGCTCACTGATGCCGCTACTTGACGGCAACAGTGAACAGCTCGCTAAGCTTAACGAGGTCAACGACGGCTTTTCTGGCGTTATGGAGCGGGCTATGGAAAGCATGTGGGCAACTAAGCTTGGCTTTGCCAACTACGACCACGAATTGCTTATTAAGCTTCTGCAATTAATGCTGCGCACTGGCGTCGACTACAATCTGTTTTTCCGAGAGTTATCGTCGATACCTGAAGATATGACGGGTTTGACGAAAAGCTTTTACTACCCGCCTAAAGCAGAGGTGATGACAGAATGGGAAGCCTGGCTACAAAGCTGGCGTAAGCGGATTGAAAAGGACACTGAAACACAAGATGATGTAGCGAGTGCTATTGCTACAACCGTAGAAAACATGCGCAAAGCAAACCCTAAATTCACATGGCGCGAATGGCTTATTGTGCCTGCCTATAAAGCCGCAGAGAAAGGTGACTTTACTCAAATACACGAACTTCAGAACATCCTTACCGCGCCTTATGATGAGCAATCAGAAGAGATAGAGAATAAGTATTACCAACTGCGCCCACTTGAATTTTTCAGTGCAGGCGGTGTTGCGCATTACAGCTGCTCTTCGTAACGAAGAGCAGCTGCATCTCAGTCTACTTACAGCGAATCGATGGCCGAACTGGGTTCAGTAAACCACACTGGGCCCTCGTCGGTCATATAGAAGTGATCTTCCAAGCGAATACCGAACTCGTTTGGCACCACTATCATAGGCTCGTTACTAAAGCACATGCCAGGTGCTAACGGATGAGGATTGTCTTTAACCAAATACGGCCATTCGTGAATATCCATACCAATGCCATGCCCTGTTCGATGGGGCAAGCCTGGTAAGTTATAGTCTGGTCCTAAACCGTCTTTTGCTAAGCTGTCTCGGGCGGCTTTATCCACATCGCCACAAGGAACACCGACTTTTGCAGCGTTAAATGCCGCAAGCTGCGCGCGCTTTTCGCTTTCCCATAGTGCACGCTGTTTATCGGTCGGCTCACCGAAACAATAGGTTCGAGTGATATCAGAGAGGTAGCCATGTACTTTACAGCCAGTATCAATCAATACTAAGTCGTTTTTCTTTAATACTTGCGGGTCTTTAACGCCGTGGGGAAACGAGGTTGCTTTACCAAACAGCACAATGCAAAAATAGTTACCGCTGGCCCCCACTTTCTTATGCGCATCGTTAATAAATGCTTCAACTTCTGTGGTGGTAATACCTTCATAAAGCATACTGGCAGTGGCTTTGTGCACAGAAAGGGTCATGTCCATGGCCCGCTGAATTAGCGCAAGCTCATTTTCTGACTTGTGCATGCGGCAATGCGCGGTAACCTCTGAACCATTCACAATTTGCCAAGGTTCATTCAGCACCTTGGTAAACCCATCAACAATAAAAAATTGCGTAGATTCATCAACGCCTAGTTTTATGCCACCCGCCGTATTGACGGTATTTAGAATAGACATGGCAAGTGCGTAAGGGCTTTCATGTTCCTGCCAACCGATAATATCCCCTTCCACTACTTTGCGTTCGTTCAAAGAGTCAATTTCAAACGTAGGAGCTAGGTATACAACGTTCCCCTCTGCGGGTAAAAGCGCTCCCACTAAACGCTCACTGGCGTACCATTGCATGCCTGTGAAATACGCTAAGTTAGTACCCGCGTTTAAGTAAAGCGCGCCAATGCCATGCTGCTGCATATAATGCTGCGCTTTGGCAATTCGTGCCTGATACTCAGAAAGAGGGATGGGGGTTAGGTCGCTTGTCATGTCGACAAGACTATCTAGTGCTTGTTGTGCTGTCTTTGTGCCGATAACTGTGTTCATCAAAGCCCGCCTTAGGTCTGAAATTTTAAAACGGGCTCACTTTACAACACTCAAAAATAATGTCGAGATAGCAGTCGCTCCCCCGACAATTCGTTTAGTTCTTGCGTATCAATTACATTACACGCCTTCAGCTTGAACTTTAGAGCGCGCCTTTCCATGCCTTTTCAGGCAGCAAATAAAGGCCCTTTTCACTCTTCGCACCTTCATTGACGATAAAGCCTATACCAGCAGCCATAACCGCTAACGTCACGTCAAACGCATTAATGCTGTCTCCGTAGCCCGCGGTTAAATTAAACATAGAACCATCAGCCAAAAGATACAGTGTTTTATCGCCCAGTTTATAAGCATTTACATAAGGCATTGGCTCACTGTGGGTAGCGTTGTTTTTGAGGTATGGCACATCAATTTCTTGCGCTACGTGACCTACGTTTAGAATAAATGCGCCGTCTTTCATGCTGTCTAGATGTTTTGAACTCACTACGCCATAGGCGCCAGTTGCAGTGGCAATAACATCGGCTTGGCTAGCGGCTTCGTTTAAATCGACCACTGGCCAACCGTCGTATTTCGCTTGCAGGGCTCTTGCTGGGTCAAGCTCAGCCACTTGAACCTGTGCGCCAAACGCTTTTGCCGACGCGGCCACGCCCTGCCCCACTAAACCATAACCAATAACAACCACAACTTTTTCGTGCAGGGTTAGATGGGTGGTTTGGAAGAAGGTTTGCCATGCACTTAGGCCCACCATGTGCCTGTTGTGAAGCCCTTCTTTTACTGGCAAGTCATCCCAGTTAAAAATAGGATAGTTTGGCGCCATTCCGTTTAAGCGATTAATACCAGAGCCCGTTGCCTCCAAGCCCGAAACGATGCCTGGTACTGGTTTATTGGCTTTAATATTTTCATGCAGTCGAGTGGTGAGGTCCGCGCCCATTTCACACAAATGTGTAGGCTGCCATGCTAGCGCTTTATCGAATGACTCAGACCAGTCAGCGTCGCTCATATCTCGCCACGCATGGGCTGTTGCGCCTTTATCAACAAGGTAAGACACCACGTCATCTTGTACCGTAGTAGGGTTGCACGTAGTTAAAAAGATATTGCAGCCACGTGAAAGCAGCCCCTCTACCAAAGGTGCCATTTTTAAATCTAAATGCATGTTGCAAGCAAGCTTAACATTAGACAGGTCAGGAAGTGATGCAATGGCCTTGCGAGTGCGCGGCATATGCAGGCTGGCCCACGCCAGCTCTGCTTGAAAATCTTGGTACATGAAAAGGATACTCTGAAGAAACGAAAACAGAATAATACGTGAGAAACGTGGATTTACAAATTAGCGTTCGATTTCAGCCTCATTCCACAACACCACCCTATTTCTTCCCCTAGATTTGGCTAAATAGAGCGCTTGGTCGGCCTCTTTAATGAGCACCATAACGTCTGTATCACCTGGAGAGGAGCCCGCTACGCCAATACTCACCGTGATCCTAACCAGCTTGTTAATATCATGCATTGATAGGTGAACACGCAAGTTTTCAGCAATTTGTTTGGCGTATTCGGTACGAGTGTAGGGCAAAAATACCAAAAACTCTTCGCCCCCCCAGCGAAAGGTAATATCTGAGCCGCGCACTTGCCCCTTAATCTCTTCTGCTACCTTTTGGAGTACTTTATCTCCCACGTCGTGCCCGAAAGTATCGTTAACTTTCTTGAACCAGTCCAGGTCGATAAGCATTACTGACATAAATTTATTGCTGCGCTTTCCCAGTTCCCAAATTGGATAAACGAGGTCTCCAAATGCACGGCGATTATAAAGTAACGTCAACGGGTCCAGTCGCGCATCCCGCTCTGCATTTTTTCGAGCTTCTTGCACTTGCTTGTAATTGAATGCTAACGAAATAGATAACAGTGACATTTCCAGCACCATGCCTATCTCAATGCCTCTAAACGCCCATTTCGAGTAGGGAATAAGCCCCCATGTCGCTAGGCTTGAAACGGTCGCCCCCCCCGTTCCGCACAAAATAGCGGGCAAGAAAAACTTGGCTAACGCATCACCATTTCTATAGGCAAAAATGCCGATGCACAGCATCCAAAACGCTATCGTTGTCAATACAACAAGCTGCGACATCACCGCAAATGAGCGACTGCCAACGGCGATAATTATCACGGCTAACATGAGCAAAACGCCGTAGATATACTTTCTAAAACGATAGAGCTTTGGTAAGTAAAGCTGAGTATCTAAAAATTCGATGGTGAACCTTACCGCACTAAATAGATAGAAAAACATCAGTGTGGGCATTAACCATTGCTGAAGGAACACAGATTCTGACCATAACAACCAAAAGCCATGCCCTGTGTATGTGAAATTAAATACCAAAAACGACAGTAGATATAATGAATAAAGCAGGTATCTGCGTTCTTTTAGGTAGGAATATAGAACCAGGTTATAAACGAGTAAAATAATAAGTGAACCGTATAACGCGCCATAAAAATAGGCATTTTCGGTAGATTGGCTTTGTGCATCCCTTGGCGTCCCCATGTAAATAGGAATTGTCATGGGGTCTTCAGACGCAAACCGGAACACAACTAAAGTTTCGGGCGTTGTGACACGGAAAAACGTAGAGGGCATTCTGGTGTTTTCAGCTCGACTGCTATGGACGTTGTCATCACCAAGACTTATGTGACGCTTTCTTTGACCACCTTCGAAAAAGAACACGTCAATCTGATCAAGCCATGCATTATCAATTTTGATTTTTAGGGGGATAGATGCACTATCTGGTGCATTTTCTACTTCATTATTTGAAAGGTTAGGTATATAGGCATAGGGCTCGGTAGGGAGTACAGCCCATATTGTTTTATCAGTAAAACCCCAGCTTACTTTGCCGCTACCGTTAGCGCTCAGTGTGTTTTGTTGATATTTATCGACGATATCCTCTGCAGTAAGGATACTCCCGTCTTCCTCAAAAATTTGTAAATGCTTGTTAACCAGTAACATTGTTGGTGCAGGCGCTGTATTTTTAGAGACACCAAAAGCGGGCCCTATCGACAAGCTAACGATGAGAATTAAACTGACGAAGAAAAGAAAACCATTCATATTTCTATTCTTTATTCTCTTTTATTTGTTCTAAAAATTTAAATGCAGGCCGTACCTCAATCTCAATAACAACAAACGCCAGCCAGTAAGATATTAAGTTACGCTTATTCAAATGGTTTGTGAACAGATTTAAGTCACTAATAGCCGCATCTAATCCTTTTTCTTATAGCAGATTAGAATTTGTCTTATGCGCACATGAAAAACCTTGGCATACTATGCCTTAAGCACTTGCAGTCAGCTCAGCTTCGCTCGCTCTTCTTAATGGATATAAAGGTCTCTTTCTTTTTATGCTTAGCTTTATTACCAGCACGCTCATTCCCGTTCTTATTCTTTTATTAATGGGGTGGCTATTTTTCCGAATTAAATGGCTGAATGAAGGCTTTATTGAAGCAGGCTCAAAACTGGTGTTTAACGTGGCACTCCCTGCCTTGTTATTTTTATCGATAGCGCGAGCAGATTTTTCTAAAGCCGCTAACCCCACCCTTGTCATGGTAGGAATTACAGGAACCCTTGCGGTATTCCTCGCCTTAATGATTTGCGCTCACTTTACCGTTCAGCCATATAAAGCCAGAGGAGTGGTAGTTCAAGGCGGCTTTAGAGCCAACATGGGCATTATCGGCTTAGCTTACTGTGCCAATACCTATGGGCAAGAAGGGCTTGCTGTAGCCTCGGTCTATATGGGCTGTATCACCATATTATTTAACGTGCTGTCTGTATTTGTTCTTAACTTTTACCAAGGTACGTCACGCTCATTAATGGGCCAAGTTACCGGCATGGCGAAAAACCCGTTGATCTTATCGATTGCCGCAGCACTGCCTTTTTCATACTTCGAATGGCAGCTTCCAGATACCGTGGTGAAAACAGGGGAGTATTTCGCTCAACTTACCTTGCCACTTGCACTTATATGCACCGGAGCATCCTTACAGTTCCGCTCTTTCTCCAGTGACTGGTTTAATATCGTGCTTAGCACAACCTGCAAATGTGTGGTTTACCCCTTTGTATTGGTTGCCCTTGCCTATGCTTTTGGTTTTAAAGGGATGGAGCTGGGTATTGTTCTTTTATTAGCCATCTCTCCAACCGCTGCAGCAAGCTATGTCATGGTGAGAAATTTAGGTGGTGATTACCGCTTAGCGGCAAGTATTATCGCAGTCAGCACATTGGCGTCTTTACCGATTACCGCCCTCGCCTTTGGGATACTGAGTAAATTACAGTTAGTTTAAAGAAGACACATCTTCGCTAAAGGTACTGCTGAGTAATGCAAAGTTAAAAGGTTAACAGACAGAAGCGTTGGACCCGTTTCCACATAGCTTAGAAACGAAAAGCGCCGGGCAACTCGACGTTAACCCGGCGAACAAGGTGTAGCAGTCACCTTAATCAGCTTCTATCTCACCCTCTTCAATGGCTACAACGCGACGCGCTTCAACGTAGGTTTTAATAGCCCAAAGTGTCTCTTGATCTAAGATAGGATCGGTTTGACCTTCAGGAATGCCGCCAAGTGCAGGCATCCCTTTCGCCGAACCAAAACGCAAGCGCTCAACGAACCATTCGTCGTCTTCAATGCTTTCTGGGTCGAGTTCACGAAGGTCAGGGTTTATTCCGCCAGACTGCGCGTGCAAGCCGTGACAGCCAGCACAATTATTTGCATAAGCTGATTCACCAAATTTGATAACTTTCGTTTTGGTGTCGTCGTCTAGACTTCGGTAGGGGTTTTCAAACACCCAGCCATTTTCAGACTCATCGCCATCGGTAATTGGCGGCATAGCTGAGCTATCTGCTCCTTGAGGGATAACATTTCCGTGTGCAAGCACGTGGCTAGAAAAGCCCGTTACCACGAGTGCAGCAAACAACATCGATATTTTTGTTTTCATAATTCATACATCCTCAAAAGACTATGAATTAAGTATACGTACGAGGAAATAAGGGGTAACTCTACTTTGGTTTTGAAAGGCTCCTCCTTTGGTAGGAGGCCACAATGATAGCCACTGAAAGCGCAAACTTTACCGTTGCTGCTTCAACGTTAGTGCTAAATTTAGAGTCGAAATAACGCTCATAAAAATGATGAAGACTTACCTTGCTAACAGGTAAATGAATAGATGATAAAAAAGGCCAGCGCACGTAGGCGCTGGCCACGTATTAATCACAATTTACTGCTCAGCTAAGGTTAGTTTTTTGCCACCTGCTGATAGCGCTTCGGCAATTTAAACGTCCACACGGTGCCGCCTTGGTTAAAATGCTTCACGCGTTTAGCAACTTCACCTCCCCATAATGGCACTGCGCCACCCCATCCAGATAGTACGGAGATGTACTGCTCACCATCCATTTCCCATGTCACTGGAGAGCCAACAATACCTGAGCCAGTTTGGAACTTGTAAACCATTTCGCCGGTTTTGTCGTCAAAGGCCATAAGATAACCTTCAGGGTTACCAGTCCAAACCAAACCACCACCTGTGGTTAACACGCCGCCCCATAGTGGAGAGAAGTTGTTATAGCGCCAAACGGTTTTACCTGTTTTAGGGTCAATTGCTTTAAGCACGCCAATAAAGTCTTCATTCACTGATTTGATGGTGAAACCAGCACCTAGGTACGCTGCACCTTTCTTGTAAGAGGTAGGCTCGTTCCAGATATCCATTTCCCATTCGTTTGAAGGCACATAAAAGAGTTCAGTATCCTTTGAATAGGCCATTGGCATCCAGTTTTTACCACCTAAGAACGCAGGACGCGCTACGACCTGTGCACCTTGTTTACCATCAGCTGATTGCGCTGGGCTTCCTGGACGATTTTCTTCAATGTAGATAGGTCGACCCTTTTCATCTAGCCCCTTTGCCCAGTTCAATTTGTCAACGAACGGGAAGCCGCGGATAAAGTCACCGTTTTCGCGGTTAAGGACATAGAAAAAGCCGTTTCTGTCGGCGGTTGCCGCCGCTTTCACTGTTTTGCCGTTTTCCTGGTAATCAAACGAGATAAGCTCGTTTACGCCATCGAAGTCCCAGCCATCGTGCGGCGTGGTTTGGAAGTGCCACACAATTTTGCCTGTATTAGGGTCGATAGCTAAGCGCGACGACGAGAAGTAGTTATCGCCCGGACGTAGGTGAGAGTTCCACGGTGCAGGGTTACCCGTACCGAAGAATAGCAAGCCTGTATCTGAGTCGTAAGTACCGCCTAGCCACGTTGCTGCACCACCGGTTTTCCATAAATCAGCAGGCCATGTTTTACCTGGCGCGCCGCCTGAAATTCCATTTTCAGTTTTCTTACCGTCTTTCCATAAGTACCCCATGTGCCCTTCAACGGTAGGTCTAACCCATAGCTGTTTGCCAGACTTCGCGTCGTAAGCATACACTTTACCGACGATACCGAACTCACCACCGGAAATCCCTGTAATAACTTTTCCGTCAACAACAATAGGGGCAGCGGTAATGGCGTAGCCCGCTCGGTAGTCTTCAACTTTCTTCTTCCAAACGGTTTTACCCGTGTCTTTGTCTAGTGCGACTAACTTAGCATCCAAGGTGCCGAATATGACCAGATTATCGTAAAGCGCAACACCACGGTTTATAACGTCACAGCAAGGCATAATGCCGTCTGGCAAACGCGCTTCATATTGCCATAGTTCTTCACCCGTTCTCGCATCGATGGCCCACACACGAGAGTAAGATCCGGTTACATACATCACGCCATCTTTTACCAGTGGCTGCGATTCTTGCCCCCTCTGCTTTTCACCGCCTAATGAGAACGCCCATACAGGACGTACTTCTTCTACTGTATCGCGGTTAATGGCGGTTAGCGGGCTATAACGCTGTGCTTTTAAGCCCATTCCATACGTCACTATATCGTCAGTAGTATTGTGGTCATTTTGAATATCTTTGTCGGTGACAACAGCATGGACAGGAGTTAACGCACTTGCACAAATCAGCATTGATAGGGCAAGTTTTTTAATTGGCATATTATTATTCATAACGGTTCCTAGTTGCATGTAGGCCATAAATGGTCTGTTTCAGACTATTCGTTAGGATTAGCATAGCTAGGGGTGATGTCGATGCCTATGCAACAGCGGAGTGATTTGACTCCTCCTTTAGGAGGAGGAATGAAGGGCTATTTTCCTTTGTGCTTAACGTCTTTACGCCTTTTTAAAGTGATGCGTTATTAATAACAGTGCTAAAGGTAAAAAGGCAGTTGGCCATAGTGTTACCGGTTAATAGGCTATTGTTGAAAGGCCGTTATCCGTAGCGTTGTTAGCCAAACTGCTTAACATGCTATTGGCCAGAATGCTCTAGCTCCGAGAAATAAGGCGGCATCTCATAAACGGTGTTGTATTTTGCAAATAAGCTTTGCATATCGCCCTCTACCACCATTCGCGTAATTACATCACCAATTTCATAGCCAAGCGCGCGATAATTAGTATGAACGGCAAGTCCGATATCCCACTTTTGCTTTCCGATTAGCGGAAACGCGTTGCTTGCAAGGCGATATTGCTCATTATCAACAAACTGACTGAGGTAAGATATTTGCGAGCGCAATCCCATTACCGCTTCGACGGTTCCTGCTTTCATCGCGTCAATCGCTTCTGCGTTTGAGCCATAGTGCGACGTTTTTTCTCGCAAGCGGCCACCAAACGCTGACGTTAAGTAAAAGTGGGGAATACTGTCTATTTCCGCACCAATCGTGTGATACTGAAACATGCCCATGGTTTCCACTTCGGGCAAGGTTTGCGTATTGTGAATGATTTGCCAGCTTTCACGGTGATAAGGGGCAAACATATGAACAAGCTCATTAACTAACAAGCCCACGTCGTCACGTTTTTGAGAAAAACTGGGGTCGTAAGGCGCGCGCATCATCACATCAGCCTTAATGCGGTGGATAATATGACCCTTCCATAGGTAATTCCTGAAATCGTCCTCTGTCGTTTCACCTGGTGTCATCCATATCAGTTCTAGCTCAACATCAAGGGCGCTTGCGATTTCACGGGCGATATCAATATCAATACCTGTGGGGCTGTCGTTTTCAATAAAAGAAAATGGGGGATAGTCGGTGTACACCGCAATTCTTATCAAACCGCTGTCTTTAATATCGTCTAACGATCTTGCTTCCCCGAACGCAGAAAGCGCAGAACCCGTTATCAGGCAGAGTAAAGTGAAAATAACTCGAAAAGGTTTAACTAACTGCACAGCTTGCCCACTTATTTAATCGAACTTCTTAAGCATACTAAGGGGTTAGCGTGATTTTACTAATGCTACTTTAGCGCCATAGCATTCCTCCTTTAGGAGGATGTTCTTCGGGAAAATTGCCATATACCCTTATGTCAGACAAACAGATATCAGCAAAAGCATGCAGCTGAGCTCGGGGTGATATATGGCAAAGGGTTTAAAAAGCACGGTTGAAACACGATTAACCGGTAAGCGCTATCAAAAGTATGTAGCGTCACTTTTTTGCTGCGTTCTGTTACCGTTTTTAAACAGCGCGCTTGCGTTTAATGAAGCGCAACCTACAAAGGTTCAACAAGCTGCACCACAGGCCTCTTTTGCCACTATTCCGGTGATTTACATAAAGGTTGCGGGCACATCTCCACCAGGCACACCAGACTATTTAAAGTCCCCCAGCAATGAGGGGACAGCTGGCGCAAGTGTGGCGATAAAGGATGCTAATATCACGGGAAAATTTCTTGGTTATCAGTTTGAACTAACTGAAATCAGTGTGCCTTCTATCGGCGAACTGCAAGCTTCTTTAGCTAAAACACGTAAGCACCGTGGTTCAAGTGCTAACACAAATCACAAAGAAATAAGCAGCAATCAGCAAGGCAACATTGCACCGGTTGTACTACTGGATATGCAAAGCAGTAATGAGGTAAAGGCTGCCTCAATTAAGCCGTTGATTACAACGATTCAAAGCACGCTTCCTAATGCCGTATTTTTTAACGTAGCTAATAGCGATGATTTGCTGAGACAAAATTCATGTCGCCTGCCCTTGTTTCATACAATCCCCAGCTATCAGATGAAAGCCGACGCGCTAGCCCAGTGGTTTCGCACTAAGCGTATTGACGAGATATTTGCAGTTTACGGAAAAACCGCTGACGATACTGCATACCTAGCCGCATTTAAACGCAGCGCCAAGAAATTCAAACTTTCACTTGTTGAAACTAAACAATGGCAGGATAGCTTCGATTTGCGCAGGGCTGCATTTGCTGAAATTCCTCAATTTACGCGAACAACAGAAACCTATCAGGCCGTTTTTACCGCCGATAGCGCGGCGCAATTCGCGTATAGCCTACCGTTTAACACCTATTATCCCGTACCTGTAGTAGGTGCTGCCGGCCTAAAAGCACTGGGTTGGCATTTTACTCACGAACAATGGGGCGCACGTCAGCTTCAAAGCCGCTTTAACGACGGGTTCATCAGACACATGAATGAAGTCGACTTCGCCGCGTATCTTGCGGTAACGGCGGTGGCAAATGCTGCGCAGCAAGGAAGCGACTTAACGCAGCAGGGAATTCTTAGCACCTTGCTTAGCGACCACTACACGCTGGGGGCTTATAAAGGTCGCCCTCTTTCTATTCGCCCCTACACCCACCAATTTCGTCAGCCTATTGCGCTGGCCCACGAAGACGCACTGGTGACTCATGCGCCCCTTGAAGGCTTTCTGCACCAAACCAACGAACTGGACACATTAGGCGCAACACACACTACCTGTAAGGACAAGTTATGAGCTATCGCTTTGCACTCTTGCTTGGCAGTTTAATGGCAAGCTTTGCCTTTGCACTTCCTCAAGCGTATGTCACTAACGAAAAAGACAACACGCTATCTGTCATTGATATGACGACATTTGGTGTGGTTGAAACTATCGAGGTTGGAGAGCGACCCCGAGGGTTTATTTTAAGTGCAGACCAGTCCCACGCGTATATCTGTGCCTCTGATGCTGATCGCATTCAAATTATGGATTTGTCTACCCATTCCATAGTGGGCGATCTTCCCTCAGGTGCAGATCCTGAAACCATAGCATTACATCCTAACGGCACCACTATTTACACAGCTAATGAAGACGATGCCCTTCTTACTGTTATCGACATTCCAACGGCTCAGGTCATTTCTCAGATAGATGTAGGCGTAGAGCCTGAGGGGCTGGCTGTGAGTCACGACGGCAGCATGATGGTCGTCACCTCAGAAACCACTAACATGGTGCACTGGATAGATACCAAAACGCACGAAAATATTGCGAATAGCTTGGTTGATGCAAGACCCAGAGATGCTCACTTTACCAGAGATGACAAGTACCTCTGGGTAAGCTCGGAAATAGGTGGCACTGTCAGTATTTTCGATACTGCTACCAAGCAAAAAGTGAAGACCCTTTCCTTTGCCATTAAAGGCGTCTATCGCGATAAGGTGCAGCCAGTGGGTATTGTGCTTATGAAAGATAAGCCCTACGCCTTCGTGGCGCTTGGCCCAGCAAATCGCATAGCGGTCATCAATACCGATACCTTCGAAGTGGAAGACTACATTTTGGTTGGGCGACGAGTGTGGCAATTAGCGTTTAATCAAGATCAGTCTTTATTGCTGACCACTAACGGTGTAAGCGGTGATGTTTCTGTCATCAATACCCACACGTTAAACGTAGAGCATACGGTAAAAGTGGGGCGTTACCCTTGGGGCGTGGCGATTAAATGGAAATAACGGTTCAGGCGGTTTCACATCAGTACGGCAGCCATCACGCGCTGGACAATATAAGCCTTTGCCTAAAACCAGGCTTAACCATGCTGCTTGGGCCAAATGGCGCAGGCAAAAGTACCTTATTTGCGCTTATTACGGGCCTTCAAAAACTCACGCAAGGCAGCATTACCTTTGATGGTGCTAGCCTGTCTCAATCTCGCACAAGTATTATGGCGAAAATGGGCGTGGTATTTCAGCAAAGTACCTTAGATATCGACTTATCAGTAAAACAAAATTTGTCCTACTTTGCTTCGCTCCACGGCATAAGTACCACTAGCGCGCTATCTCATATTCAAGGTCTGCTCGACGAGCTCGACCTTACGACCAAGCTCAACACAAAAATTCGAAACTTAAATGGCGGGCACAGACGGCGGGTTGAGTTAGCTCGCTGCCTTATTCACAAGCCATCCTTGCTGCTACTAGACGAGCCTACCGTTGGCTTAGATATAGAATCCCGTCATCTTATTTTGCGGGTAGTACAAGCACTCGCTCATTCCCAAAACGTAAGCGTACTATGGGCCACCCATTTATTTGAAGAAGTGAAGCACAACAACAACTTGATAGTCTTATCAAAGGGGCGAGTGTTAGCCCACGATAAATGTGAAGCATTGTTAGCCAAGTATCATCAACAAGATATTGAGCACCTTTGGCAGCATTTAATGCAGGAAGGCTCCTGATGTATTGGCGCTGTTTTGTGGGCGTACTTACCCGAGAGATGCTGAAGTTCTGGCAGCAACGCACACGCCTGTTAAGTGCATTGGTGCGCCCCCTGCTTTGGTTATTTGTTTTTGCCGCGGGGTTTCGTTCGTCCCTAGGTCTTTCAATGACCGAGCCTTACGAGAGTTACATTTTGTACGAGGAGTACATTGTACCTGGGCTTGCCGCCATGATTGTGCTTTTTAATAGTATGCAAAGTTCATTGTCCATGGTGTACGACAGAGAAATGGGCAGCATGAAAGTTTTACTGTTAAGCCCGGTTCCCCGCCCTTTTCTGCTAGGCAGTAAGCTTATTGCCAACACCTTGGTAAGCGCTATTCAGGTGTACATCTTCTTTGCCTTTGCGCTTTTACTAGATGTACGCCTATCTGCGTTGGGATACGTTTATGCGTTGCCTGTTATTGCGCTACTGTCATTGTTTTTAGGTTCGTTAGGATTATTACTGGCAAACTATATTAAGCAGCTAGAGAACTTTGCCGGGGTCATGAACTTCGTCATTTTCCCATTGTTCTTTCTATCAAGCGCCCTATACCCGCTTTGGAAAATGCGTGAGGCCAGCGAATGGCTGTATCAGATTTGTGCTTTTAACCCCTTTAGTAGCGGCGTAGAATTACTTCGATTTGCGCTCTACGAAAAACTCGAACACAACGCGCTTGCCGTTGTACTTTGCCTTTCTGCTATCACGTTTATTTTCGCTGTTAGAAGCTTTCGCCCCAAAGCCTCAAAAGGGCGCTTCTCGTGATAAAAGCAAACCTAATTTGGACTGATGAAAGCAATAAATTTGAAACGTTAGACGATAGTGACTGCTTACTTATTTTAACTACACCCACGTTATTGGCAAGCCAACTCTTTCACTTTTCAACACCCGCTAAGGCATACATTGAGCAGGTTTTTGACGATGAAGGTTTTGCTGGAAATAAAGGCGAATGTATATTCGTACAAGGCCTTAAGGCGTTTAAAACAAGTTATAGCTCGGACAGTGAAAACAACAGACAGAACGAAATAAGCCAACAATTAGCTGATGTGAAACGGGTGCTGTTTTATGGTGTCGATTTTGCGCTTTTTGAAACGTCAGATGCCTTAAATTACTCTAGCTGTGTACAGGCTGTATCTGATATTAATAATCCTTCGAAGGTAAACTACTCAAGCTACGCTAGCGATTCAAATTCTGCATTTAATTTAAAACGCAGAAGTGACTTGAGCCAAAATGACGCGCCAGCATTTCGCTACCTAGAACAGCAGTTCGATGCATTATTTAAAAAGCTTAAAAGCGTGTCAGTAACCTTGGAAAAACTGTCGTTAATGGCGCTTTCTAGCAATGAAACAGCAAGCAGCGACCCTGTTAACACCATTGCGAGCCACTCACAGTTTCTGGGTGCGCTACTTAGAAGCTATTTCAAGCATGGCTATCACTTTAAGGGCTATAAGACGAATAATCGTTCGGTTTCTAGCAGTCGAGTCCGCGATGGCAACAACGGCGCAAACAATGCATCAAATAATGAAGCAATTAACCAAGCACTTGATATTAGGGGCACGCTGTTTCTTGCATTAGATGCCAAGCATTTTAATAACGCGCAAAAGCGTCTCGTTTCACATACTATCCGCTATGAAACAGCCCTTAATGCCGCGATGACCTGGGCTAAAGATCTCGCCCACATGCCAGCCAACTTATGTACGCCAGATTATCTGGCCGAACAAGCTCAGAATCTGGCGCAAACCTTTAATACGGTGTCTTGCGATATCCTCAGTGAAAGTACACTAAAGCAGTTAGGCATGAACGGTTATTTGGCAGTAAATGCAGGTTCACAGTTTGCTGCCACCATGCCTATTCTTCGCTATACAGCCAAAGGTTTAGAGAATTCACCGCCAGTAGTGTTAATCGGCAAAGGCGTAACCTTTGACAGCGGCGGCTTCACGTTAAAACGTAGCCCCGATATGCGACATATGATTTACGATATGGCGGGTGCCGGCTGCGTATTGGGCGTCATTCAGGCGGTTGCCACGCTGGGGTTAAATATAAATATTATTGGTATTGTGGCAAGCGCCGACAATGCCATTGATGGCAAAGCCTATCGCCCGGGTGACATCATTACTATGCACTCAGGAAAAACCGTGGAAGTCATGAGCACCGATGCAGAGGGGCGTATGCTTATGGCCGATGCAATCAGCTACGCGAAACAGTTTTCCCCTTCGGTTATTATTGATATAGCAACGCTAACCGGCGCGGCTATTAGCGCACTGGGGCACAAAGCCACTGCGCTTTTTAGCAACTCATCAGCGCTTGAAAGTGCGTTAGTTGAAGCGGGTGAACTGGCTAACGACAGGTGCTGGCCTTTCCCATTTTGGCCAGAATATCAAGACGCCATTACCTCTCAGCACGCGGATATGATGAATACGGGCATAAACTCTCCCGGTGCTATTTCGGCAGGCTGCTTTCTCTCTCGTTTTGCTGACGGCACGCCGTGGGCTCACCTCGATGTGGCAGGAACCGCTTTTACCTACACCAAATCGTTATCGGCGACCGGTCGCCCTATTCCTTTGCTGTTATCTTACTTAAGCCGCTGCGCTATCAAAAATAAGCGATAAATCATCAAAATTCATGACAGTTCTCCTCCCTTAGGAGGATATCTGTTAACACATATTCAACATATACTCAGTCATGCGTTTAATCATAAAGAAGAGGAACAATTATGTGGACTAAACCCCAATACACAGAAATGCGCCTTGGTTTTGAAGTAACTCTTTACATCAATAACCGCTAGGCAACGCCCTCTGGGATGATGAACAAAAAGGCTGCCTATGCAGCCTTTTTTTACTTGTAGTATGGAGTTATTATGCACGTATTGATTCTTGGTGCTGCCGCCGGGGGTGGATTTCCGCAATGGAACTGTCACTGCCCAAATTGTAAGGGATTACGGGAAGGAAAAATAAAGGCTAAAAGCAGAACACAGTCGAGCATTGCTGTCAGTAGCGACGGCAACAACTGGGTTCTCATTAATGCCTCCCCCGATTTAAGGGAGCAGATAAATAGCCATCCGCAGCTGTGGCCCGATGCCCATGTTTCTCGCGGCACTCGCATAAGCGCAATTGTGCTTACCGACAGTCAAATAGACCATACTACAGGCCTGCTAACTTTGCGCGAAGGTTTACCCCTTCCCGTTTATTGTACCGATGTTGTGGCCGAAGACCTAACCACCAGCTTTCCGCTTTTTACCGTATTAAAGCACTGGCACGGCGGACTACAGCAGCATTCAATTAATACCGATTATCATCAACGCTTTGTACCAAAGGGGGCAGAAGGCCTGACTTTCCAACCCGTGGTATTAGAGTCTAATGCGCCCCCTTACTCGACGTATCGCGACAACATTGTGCCGGGCAACAATATCGGCCTGAAGATAACTGACGACACCACGGGCAACGTGCTTTTTTACGCGCCGGGATGTATGCAGGCAAACGACACAGTAAAACAGGTGATGCGTGAATCTCACTGCGTGCTATTTGACGGTACGCTGTGGGCCAATGAAGAAATGATAGATCACGGTTTCAGCAACAAACTGGGCACGGATATGGGCCACATGCCGGTTAATGGAAAAGGCGGAGCCATAGCGCTTTTAAATGAATTTAACGTTAAGCGTAAAGTGCTTATTCATATCAACAACACAAATCGCGTGCTTGACGAAGACTCCAGTGCTTACCACAGCCTGTGTGAGCAGGGTATTGAATTGGCTTACGACGGTATGGAAATTGAGGTGTAGTAATGACAGAACACGCATGGTCTAGACAAGAATTCGAACAAAAACTGAGAGAAAAAGGCGCTTACTATCATATTCATCACCCCTTTCATAAACGTATGAATGAAGGACACTGCAGCGTTGATGAAATTCAGGGCTGGGTGGCCAACCGACTGTATTATCAAATGGCGATACCGGTTAAAGACGCGGCAATTTTAGCGAATTGCGAAGACCAATCGGTACGCAGAACCTGGATCCAACGAATTATTGATCACGATGGACGGGAAGGTGAAGACGGAGTGGGCGGCATAGAAGCCTGGTTGCGGTTAGGCGAAGCAGTAGGCTTGAACCGCAGTGAATTACTTGATGAGACCCACCTGTTGCCAGCGGTTAAGTTTGCAGTAAATGCCTATGTGAATTTTGCCCGCCGTGCGTCGTGGGAAGAGGCTGCCTGCTCATCGTTAACTGAAATGTTCGCCCCTGAAATACATCAAAGCCGACTAGATACCTGGCCTAGGCACTATACATGGATTGATAGTGAAGGCTTTACCTACTTTCAAATGCGGTTAAGTCAGGCGCGCCGTGATGTAAAGCATGGCCTGCAGATTACCCTTGACCACTTTGTTACCCGACAACAGCAAGAACATGCGCTCAATATACTGCAGTTCAAAATTGATATTTTGTGGAGCATTGCTGATGCCATCTGCTTTGCCTATGAATATAAGAGAAAGCCGTTTGATGGTATTGCCGACCAGCGGGTGTGCCATATAGGGAGGTTTTAATGATGTCGAATTTACAATCGCAAACCGAACACCACTTAGATGCTGATAGCACCGGTGCTGATAACGTGGAAAGTAACATTGAAAATAGCAGCAGTCACAACAACGAGGGCGGCCGCACAAGAGACAAAATAGCTTCTTTAAATCCGCTTTTTCGCATGCAGTACGAGAAAGCTCAGGGTTGTTATGTTTTGTTGTTCCCCGAAGGAATGATCAAACTTAACCCTTCTGCGGCAGAAATTCTTAAGCGTGTAGATGGCAACAATACGGAAAATGCCATTTGTGCTGAACTTCGCCAAGCGTTCCCTGATGCACCTGATGACTTAGAAGAAGATGTTCATGCATTTCTACTTCATGCCGAGCAAAAGAAGTGGATCCGCTATGACGAATGATACAGACGTTGATTTACAAACCGACGAACCAAATAGCATAACGCCTCCGCTATGGCTCCTAGCCGAAATTACCTATCAGTGCCCATTGCATTGCCCCTATTGCTCAAACCCAGTAAACATGGAAGAAACATTTAATGAGCTCTCTACTGAGCATTGGGAGCGTGTACTGCGTGAAGCGCGGGAAATGGGCGCCGTGCAATTGGGCTTTTCTGGCGGAGAGCCATTGCTTCGAAAAGACTTAGAGCACTTAGTCGCTTATGCGCGGGCTTTGGGTTTTTACACCAACTTGATCACCTCTGGCATTGGCATGACAGAAAAACGGATTGCCAAACTCAAAGAAGCCGGCCTTGACCACATTCAGCTGAGCTTTCAGGCAGCCAATGCCGAAGTCAACGACTTAATAGGCAACAAGCGTCACTCATTTGAACAAAAACTTAAAATTGCGAAGCTGGTAAAACAATACAACTACCCTATGGTGCTCAACTTCTGTATTACCGCGCAGAACATTCACGAAATACAAGACGTGATGGCGCTCAGCGAGCAGCTGAACGCTGATTTTGTCGAGCTAGCTACCGTGCAGTATTACGGCTGGGCCTATGAAAACAGAGACCATCTGTTACCTACCTCACAGCAGCTACAGGAAGCTGAGGCCGCAGTGAACCGCTACCGCGCGCAGCAAAACGGTAAAGGGCCAACCTTCATATTTGTGTCGCCCGACTACTATGAATCTCGCCCTAAGGCGTGCATGAATGGCTGGGGCACTACGTTTTTAACCGTAACGCCAGATGGCAGTGCCCTTCCGTGTCACAGTGCAAAGATATTGCCCCTTCGTTTTCCTAATGTGAAAGAACGTTCATTGCACGATATTTGGCACCAAGACTTTAGCTTTAATCATTTTCGTGGCGATAGTTGGATGCCGTCGCCCTGTAGGGACTGCGATGAAAAAGATAAAGACTTTGGCGGCTGCCGATGTCAGGCCTACCTGCTAACAGGTGATATGTATAAGACGGATCCGGTTTGCAGCAAGTCGCCCGATCACCATTTGATGAAAGGCATTACCGATAAAGCAGGTACTGCACCGTCGAAGGCACTACAGTATCGGAAGGTGGAAAAGCCGATTCCCATCCTAGAAGTAAATACATCAAGCTAAGTGTTTGGGATAAATACTATGTGGCGAGTACGAAATGGTGAGCGCCAAGTGGTAAGAGAGACTGTTAACCCGTTATGATAAAAGTGTATGTCTGAATTTCATTTCATTGATGCCAGCTCTGGATCAAAAGTACATAGCATTGTTTTTGCGCTAAAAACCCCTGCAGCAGGCCAATCTGGGCTATCTCATTTAGCTGAGCACATGAGCTTTCGACGCTCTCACCAATACCCCGCTGCCCACGAGCTTTTTGCAGCTAATGCGCTTCTGCCTGTCACTATAAACGCTACCACACTCGCCGAGTACACGTTCTTTTTCGCTTCGTCTGAAAAAGCGAACGTGCTGCTTGATGCTGTAAATTACCTGTACTGTGGCCTGCTTAACCGGGATTACGGTACCGATGAGGTTATCTTAGAGCGTGACGGGGTTATCTTTAACGAGCTCGCCATGCTAGAGGCAAACAGCGACTATGCATTAAACGCCGCTATTCGATTAGCCGATACCAATAAAAATGCCTATCAACACGCAGGTGGTTTTACACAAACCATAGGCAGCAACAGTATTCAAGCGCTTCAAGACTACAAACGCCAGTGGTATCAGCCAAGCAATATTACTACGCTGGTTTACAGCGATTCCCCCCTATTTTTTGAACAGTGCAAAGAGGTGGTCACAGCCTTGAGCGCGGAAACAGCCCTGAGCGCGGAAACAGCCTTGAACGAGATAGCGGCTTTAAGCGAAGGTCCAACCCTAAACAGAGACGCCCCTCTTAATCAGCCCCCATCTCAATACGAACACTCACATTCAGACAAAGAAGCCTCTCTTGATTCACAAACAATAAATGGCAAAAACGAATCAATAAGCCATGTCTTAACCTGGTGGTTTCCTCAGTGCTTTCTAAAGGGTTTACAGAAGCAAGAAACAACGCTTAACACTGTAGCAGGCCCTGAAAACACCTTATTTATTGACCCCGAAATTAATCAACAAGGTAAATTCGCAATTCGCCTCGTCACAAAAGAAGCGATTAAAGAAGAAGCAAGCGAGCTTTCGATAGAAGCACTTCCAAAGCTTTCACAAAAACTGACACACAAGCAGATAAAGGGTAGTAATAATCAAGAGTTGGAACGACTAAAAGATGTCGTATCCACGTGTCTCGCCTCATTAGATATCGCGCCTTCAAACCCGATGGCAAACACTGGTAAACACGCAGAAGGTGTAGGTGTAGCCATTCGTTATTTTGCGCAATTAACGAATGGGTTGTCTTTGAACGAGCGTGCCGCCAAAGATTGTACTGTCAAAGATAGTACCACCCAAAAAGCTTATCTAGCGAGTGCCAATAGAGTATGGCATTTTCGTCTGGGAGCACTAGCTTTACCTAAAAAATCAGTGGCACGCGAGCGTATTACAAAGGCACGTAAAGGCTTAGCCGCGCGAGCCAGCGCTTCCAATAGCGACCAAGCGCTTTTCATACCGCGTCTTATCTCCAAGTACCAACATGTTATTACTTTAGAGAACTTGCCTTCGCTCCCACGGTTGTTACACCCCCTCGCTAGAAACACTACTGCTTTAGCGCAATTTAACGCGGAGCAAATTGCTTCAGACTTAGCACCATTTTTAAACCCGTCCCCCTCCACAACAGTAGAGTCAGTTCCTCTTAATTCAGCCTCTAGTTATTCAGCCTCGCACTGGGTGTATCGCATTGCTTTCTATCAACAGGCAAGACTACACAAGGTATTGGCTGACCAGCTTTTTTGGCAACCAAGAACTTCGGGGGAATGCTATGCACTGGGCGCTGCGATTTATGAAAATAACCTGTATTTGTTTGGTGCAAGCGATACAAATATCAAAGAGCGTAAAAGCTGGTGCAATACGATTTTGTCGATGCCCATATAGGGAAATTCGGGAAAAAACACTGCTACCAATTTATGATACTTCCTCCCTCTTAAGGAGGATATTTTTAGGGAATGCTAAGGGCAATACTAAAGCTATAATTAATAACGAAGCAGTCAATAGCATGCCTACGCGAATTTCTACAAAAAGCTCTAGCCAAAACGTTTCACAATTCCCAACACATCAACTTGCCCGTTCACCATTTGCTCTTGCGATTATTGCAAGCGCAATAACCTATGCGTTTAGTTCCACTGCGGGCGCTACCATTGCATTAGATCGCTACGAGGTTATAGAGGTGCAGGGAGCGACGCCGCTTAGCGCCAACAGCAATAACTCTGCAGTATTTGGCAACGTTCAAACACTCACTCAAGATGACATTGAAGGGAGCGTTAACCGTTCACTACCGGAGCTACTCAAAACTCAGCTGGCAAGCGTGAACCTAAACGATGTTCAAAACAATCCGTTCCAACCCGACCTGCAATATCGCGGGTTTACTGCCTCTCCGCTGCTTGGCCTACCTCAGGGCATTTCGGTGTACCTAAACGGCGGTCGGGTTAATGAAGCGTTTGGCGATACCGTGCATTGGGACCTAATGCCGCTAGATGCTATCGATACTGTTTCTTTATACTCGGGTTCAAACCCGATGTTTGGCCAGAACACACTAGGTGGCGCCCTTGCGCTAACAACGAAAACAGGGTTTAGCTTCAACGCCAATGAAATCGATTTACAAGCTGGACAATTCGGTCAGAAGGCCGCGTCTGTGGAATCAGGTGGTCACAACGATCACTGGGCATATTACGTGAACCTGAATCACTATGAGGAAGATGGCTGGCGTGACTATTCGCCATCTGAAGTGCAGCAATTATTTACGTCCCTTGCTTATAAAAGTGACAAGATGCATCTCGACATGAACCTGTTTATGGCCGATAACGAATTACTTGGCAACGGTGCATCACCTATTGAATTACTCGATATTGAAGGAAGAGAGGCAGTCTACACCCACCCCGATAAGACCAACAACGAACTTACGCACGTTAATATCACTGGTGATTTTGTTCTAACTGATACCCTATCTTTAACCGCCAATATGTTTTATCGCGACACACAAACTCAATCAATCAACGGCGATGACAGTGATTTTGGTGCCTGCCAGTTCGCAGATGGGCGCGTAACACTATGCGAATTTGAAGATGACGATGATGATGACGACGACAATGACGATTTGCCTGTAGTGGGCGAAAGCGATGATGTAGAGGCGGTTGAATTTATTGGCTTTGATGACGACACCGCGCTTGCCGAAATTTCAGATGTGGACGCAGATGAACTTGATGGCACTTACAATACGGGCCGCACAGACGCAAAAGCGACTGGTTTATCTTTTCAGCTAGCGAAACAATATGCCTTAAGTGGCTTTAGTTCAGAGTTAATTGTTGGTGCCAGCTACACCAAAGGAGATGTTAACTACGCCGCTGATACTACATTTGGTATTTTGGAAAACGAATCTGCACAAGACTCACGCACCGTTTTACCCATAGACGGGCTTATGGCACAAGAAGCAAGAGTAAGATTAGATGTAGACACCACTGCTTGGTCGCTATTTTTCATGAATAGCACACAGCTTTCTTCAGCCGTATCACTTAATCTTGGTGGACGTTTTAACCGAGACCATATTGTTATGGAAGACCCTATTGATGACGGTGAAGGTTCATTAGATGGCGATCACCGTTTTACCCAATTTAACCCAGCGGTAGGTGTAGACATTACTATTGATGAGCAAAGCCAGTTGAATCTTGCAATCAGCCAGTCTTCAAGAACGCCAAGCCCAGCAGAGTTAAGCTGTGCAGATGAAGACGACCCGTGCCGCTTACCGAACGGTTTTGTGGCCGATCCTCCTCTTGATCAGGTGGTCACCCAAACTATTGAAGCGAACTACACCACACGCATTGATAACATCGACCTGATGCTAAATGTTTTTCACAGTAGAAGTAAGGACGACATTATCTTCCAACAAGCTGGCTCTGTTGCCTCTCGCGGATACTTTATTAATGTTGATGAAACCAAGCGTCAGGGCGTTGAGTTCAGCGTAGGCTCAACGTGGGAAAAACTAACCTACCGGTTAAACTACAACTATCTTAACGCAACCTATGAATCATCATTCACCTCATTTAGCCCCTTTAACCCTCAGGGTCCGGACCGGGTCGTAACGCCAGGTGACAAGATTCCTGGCCAGCCAGAACATTTAGTCAAGCTATACGCAGATTACGCCTTAACGGATAAAGCGCGTTTAGGGGCAGAAGTTATTTCAGCATCGAGTCAGTACTTTAGAGGCGATGAGGCGAACGAAAATGAAAAGATTGACGGATACGTTATTGCAAACATTTTTGCATCGTATCGTTTCAACGACACATTTACCGCATCACTACGATTGAACAACCTGTTTGACAAAGACTATGAAACCTTCGGCACTTATGGCGAGGCGGATGAGGTGTTAGAAGACATTTATCCCGACGTAGAAGGCGCAGAGTTCGTAGGTCCCGCACAACCGCGAATGGTCAGTGTGAATCTAAAAGCGAGATTTTAATCAGATAGCAGTTGTTACCACACGCACTTTTATCGACATAAAAGCTGAATAAAAATCAAAAAACGCGACTTACTTTTTCACAGTAGTCGCGTTTTTTATCATTTATACATTTAATTTTCCCGCTACTAAAGAAGGAGATTAACACGCCTTACGGCCAATGGTTCAAAATTCAATAAAACCTATTATCAATTTACTGGACACCGAAAGCATTAAAACCAGTCGAAAATAAAAACAAAAAGCCACTGTAATTAATCAACACTACCAATAATGGGACAGTAAAATGAAAAAGAACGCATTTACAAAAACCTGTTTATCTATTGCCATTTTAAGCACAGTCAGTTGCCATAGCTTTGCACAAGACGAGCCCTATTCATGGAATATCTCTGGATGGATAAATGAAGGCTTAACCTATTACGACGACGGTGTGGGTAGTGATGTGGCACAACTTTCAGACAACGGTACAACGCTAGGCAGCCGTATTACGCTTTCAGGAAACTATAAACTGGAAGAACAAGGCATGGACGTGGGCTTTGAGGTCATCATTGAACCTCTTTCAGGCGCACCAAACTTCGCCGGAGGAGGCCATCAAACGCCACTTTTATTTGCAAACCAGGACAACTTAGACACCTTCAATGGCGGCGACATAGGCCTGTTGGGCAGTAGCCTCTACTTTGGCGGCGACTGGGGTAAAATCACCATCGGTTTACAAAGCCTTCCCACCGATAACATTGCCGTTCTAGCCGATCCTTCTGGCACAATCTGGTCGGGAATTTCTCCATTATTTAGAGCTAATGGTTTCTTTATTCGAGGCGTAGAAGAAGGTTCAACCAATGTCGCGTGGGGTCAATTTGCTCAGTGTCTGGCAACACCTGGTTTGGGTATAGGGCTAGATTGTAATGGGATTTACCGTAATGGCGTACGCTACGATCTTCCCCAAATGGGCAATGTGAGTATTGCAGTTGGTTATGCAAACGACGAAATTTACGATATTGCGGTGAAATATGCAGCTGAACACGAAGGATTCAAAACCAATCTTCACGCAGGTTACTCGGTGAACAAAGATGGCGGCAGTAATGTTGGAGGCAACAGTTCAACTACGCTGCAACTGCAAGCTGGCGTCATGCATCTTGAATCAGGAGTATTTGGGGTAGCCACTTATCAGATGGAAGAAGCTGACGACGCGATTGTTGGCTCGGGTGATGATACAGATGCTTACTATTTTAAAGCGGGTATTAGAAAACAGTTCAATCGCTTTGGTGACTCTGCCTTTTATGCAGAGTATGCAAGCTACAACGACCAATATGGCATGGCGCATTTAGATGGCGTTACCGGCTCAGAACTTAGTCAGTGGGGTGTTGCGGCGGAACAATACTTTGGTTCTCGCTTCTTGTTATACGCAAAATACGAAAACCTTAGTTTGGATATCGAAGGTTCACAGGCTGCACAGGGCATCTATAACAGCGCAGAAGATTTAACCCTAATTCAGCTAGGCGGCACGGTATTCTTTTAAGCGTGATTTTAAAAACAACGCATATTTATAATATATGAACATACATTTAATTTCGCTGAGATTTTATACCTATCCAATCGTGATGTTTTAAATTCAATAAATATTGAATTAATTTAATTGTAAAGGTTGGAATTAAAGTGAATTTTTAAATTTAAAATGAAAAAGCGGGATACGTTCTCGCTTTTTCTCTTGAAGGAGAAAGCCCATGAAAAGCACGTCTCTATTTTTTTTAAATCTAAGTCGACTGTTTTTTTTATTCATGGTTTTAATACCATCAGTACGAAACGCTGACGCACAAACGATATTTCAAGAGGACAAAAACAATTTCATTGCCCTTGTTGAAAAGTCAGATGAAACAGGCAGTGGCAAGCGTGCCAATCAACACCCGTTTACGCTGCACGAGCAGGATATTACCGCCATACTCAGCGCAATACAGGTAGTTAAAAATAGAAATACATCAACACCGCTTTTTACAAGCGAACAGGTTGCTTTACTTGCAGCTTACTTGCCGCAGGCATTACGTAAAGCAACGGCTCAACAAGACATCGTTTTTGCGCTTAGTAAAGAGAAGCGCTATTTGGCAGGTCTTAAAACCCAAACTTATTACGTTGCAGGCAGTTTTTTCGTTGCAGACAGCAAGCTCAATATTCTTATTGGCGAATTCGACAAAGTCGCCAATAAGGCCTATGAAATGGCTTATGACCCCACCTCTCAAGGCTTGGTAAAGTACGACTTTAATTTTGGGCAACGAGAACAAGCAAAATTTTCATTTAACACTCCCCTTTCCTTTTCCGCTCATGGTTTAAAATTGAAAGCGAAAAATCGCTTCGACTGGGTAGTTGCGCCTACACAACTCACGCTTGAGGCATCGGTAGAAGAGGAAACACTTTCCCCGTCGAATAGGGAAAACACACCCAGTAAGAAAAACGTAGCTGGCTCAGCCCCCTTACCAGCAGAAATCGATATCGTAGCCCGTTTTAAACGGTTAGACGCACTAAAAAAGGCGAACCTAATTAGCGAAACAGAATATGCCGAAAAAAGAAGGCAGTTACTAAACGAGTTATAGAACGAAAGTCCCGCCAGCACTGGTCTTACGTGCTTTTTTATTATAAGCCATTGGTCTTATTAGGCCTGATTTAATGTTATTTTAATGTTAACATTAACGCAACATGAAGTTACTGAATAGCTTCTATGACAAAGGCGCGTCAAACCGCCTCTATTACGCTAAAAGAAGGCTTTGTATTCGGCAGTTATGTTTATACTCCAATAGCCTTTATTTGGTAGAGAGCTAGCGAATCATCTCGCTTTTTTAGCTTAGGGAAAGACCATGCACCGTATCCTGATAATTGACGATCACCCTATTTTTCGTCACGCAATGATTACTATTTTAGGGAAAAAGTTTCCCGAGTCGGAAACCCTAGAAGCCAATTCAATTTCTGAAGCATTAACGCTACTTGAGCAAGATGACAAATTCGACTTGATTATGCTCGATTTAAATATGCCGGAAACCTGCGGACTTAACGGGCTGTTAGAAGTTCGAAACCAACATCCCAACATTCCTGTGGTTATCATTTCCGCAGAGACAGAAAAGCAAAACATTCTGCAAACCATTTCTTATGGTGCCGTTGGCTTTATTTCAAAAAGCAGCAAGATTGAAGAAATTGCCACATCTATCGAAAGTATTTTTGAAGGGAACGTGTGTTTACCATCAGAGATATTGAGAACGCCATCTACCAGAACCCGCGTGACCAACGACAACGGTATTTCACCAGAACAAATTCGTTCATTAACGCGAAAAGAGCTGACCGTATTGAAATATTTAACGCAAGGGTTAGCTAATAAAGTGATTGCCTACGAGCTTAATATTTCTGAAACCACGGTAAAATCTCATGTCTCGTCTATTCTTAAAAAGTTGGGCGCGAGCAACCGAGTGAAAGTGGTGGCCAGTGCCGCGAATATCGATTTCAATCAATACGTATTTAATTAAGAACTGTTAGTTTTAGCCATTCAAGCTCGAGACGAGTGCCGCCTTGAGCACCGCTGAATTAACGGGTTTGTGCAACAGCTGAATGTCAGTGCCTTCCAGTTCATTTGCCAACGCTTTTGAATGATTAGCGGTGCAAATCATAATGGGCATTGAAGGCGCGATTTTTCTTACGCGTTTCGCAATGTCTAAACCAGTTTCTTCTTCATCCAAGTGGTAATCGACAATAAGCATATCGCACTCATCAAAGCTGCCATTGTTAACGGCACTGCACTGATCGAAACCAGAAAAAGTGTCTACCTCCATATCCCAGTTTGCGAACAAGGTTTGCATGGCTATACGCATATTGGCATCGTTATCAATATGCCATATGTGCTTATCTAAAACGTAGTCTGGTAATGAAGGCGCTAAGTTATAAAGATAATCTTGTTCTTGGTGGGTATCACACACTTCTGCAACAGGAATGGTAATGGTGAAGCACGCACCTACCCCCTCTTTCGAGCGAACCCGAATATCGTGCTCTAGCAGCTTACTCATTTTATCAACAATATATAAGCCAAGCCCCAAACTGTAGGAATAGTTAAAATCGTTTTCTAACCTAGAAAACTCTTTAAAAATAACTTTCTGATCGTCTTCGCTTATTCCTACTCCTTGATCATAGATACTAATTTCCAGAGTTTGATTCACCATTCTTGCGGTCAGCAGTACCTTACCGTTGGCACCGTACTTCATTGCGTTTATCAGTAAATTTCGCAATATTCGTGAAAGTAAATTCACATCTGTTTCCACGAAAGCTTCCTTCAAGCGGTAGCGAAAATCAACGTTATAGTCTTTACTGATATGCGTAAATTCCTCAGCAAGCTGCATAAGTAAAGGCAATATATTTTCTTGCTGTTTGTCAGGCTGTAATACCCCAGCGTCTAGTTTGGACGTTTCAATTAACGTGCGAATGAGACCGTGTAAATCAGACAGAGAATTATCGAGGGCATTAACAATAGGGCTGGATGAACTGTCTACCTGATCTTTCAACGTTTCGTTAAACAAGATAGCCGCGCTGAGAGGCTGCATCAGATCATGACTAATAGCAGCCAAAAATTTGCTTTTTGAATCAATGGCTTCTTGAAGGGCGATGTTGGCGTGATTGAGCTCACGTGTACGCTTTTCTACGTTCGATTCTAACTGATCTTTAGCCGCTTTAAGCTGCAGCTGGCTTTTTACCTGTTGCGACACGTCTGTGGCCAACACAAAATGCCCTGCAATATCGCCAGACTCATTAAAATGAGGCAAATAGACTTTTTGTAAAAAACCAACGTCTCCATGAGCATTTTTTTCTTTGCTTTGAAAGCTCACCACTTCGCCTTGGCTAACACGGCGCAAGTACTGAATAAGATTGGGGTAAACCTCTTTCAGATGGCTTCGATCCATAGGCATATCATTAATGTCTTGCTCACTAACGCCATACCAATCGCGATAACCTTTATTGGTGTATTGAAACTTTTTATCGGTACCAATATAAGCAATAAGCGCCGGTACATTATCGGTTATCATGCGGATCCAGCTTTCGTTTTGCTTCAGCGTTTCCGCGTAGTGATGCTGAGATGTAACATTGGTAAACGTGCACAGCGTATTGCCATCGGGCAGTGTAGTGATGTTGCGTTCAACCACCAGTTGCTCATGGATAATCTGGGTACTTGGCCCCACCGGGTTTAAGTTGAGCCCGCTCCAGTGACGGTTATTTTGAAGGGCATAAATATTCTTACTGTTTACCAGTACGTGCTGGGGCACGTTTGATTGAGTCAAAAACGTGTTATTCCAAAACGCAATGCCACCTTCTTTATCAATAAGCAATATTCCCACATCAATATTATCGATTAGGCTTTGCAACAGCTTGTTTTTCTCTTTAATGACTTGCTCGTAGCGATTCGACTCAAGCAGTTTTACTTCCGTGATGTCGTTAAACAGAATAACGTTCCCGCCTTCTTGCGTGGGTCGATTAGTCAGCTGATACCATCGTTTGTTCGACAACTGGTAAATCATCCTGCCCTCAATATCAGCGGGCAGAGCACGGCGAATAACCCCGGAATGCTTAGCAGCTTGGGTAATATCGTAATAGTTATCGCCAATTTTAGGGGTAATGGAAAGGTCATCCCAAACGGTTTCAAAGTGCCGATTAAAGAAAATGATCCCGCCAAGTCTATCTAGCAACACCATCGCCTGATTGGTACTTTCAATGGCATCGTGCAAACGCTGCTTAAACTGATGGGTTTCTTCGTGAGCACGCACCAGCTCAGCGTTTGACTGCTCGAGCTTTTGCAGTACAGATTGAAGTTCTTCTGTTTTCTGGCTCACTTTTTCAGAAAGTTGAACCGAGTGCTCGAAGGCGCGGTAGCTATGATGATTAAAACCGCCCTCTTCCATGCGATACATCAGCGCAGCGTTTATCTTCTCAAGCTTTTCGTTTTCACGTTTTTGTTCATGCAGGGCTTTTTGGAGCGCCTCTACATCGGTAAAGCGATTACTGGGCTGCAAAGTACACCCCCGTAAACGTTTGATTTAAATGGATTGAGTGAATATGCTCACCATACGCATTAAAGCCTGCAACCTTGTATTTTTGCTGTAAGCGTTTTATCTCGTGGTCATTTTTACCTTGCTGAATCTCGAGCCTTCGTAAGAAACAGTCACAAGCATAAACAAACTCGGGCTCGCCAAGCTCGGTTCGCAATTTATCCAACTTGTTTTCTAGTGCTTCAATACAATCGCCTAGCTGAATAAACGTAAGAATAATGCCAATATCAACCGCGCAATAAAACGTAATGGCGTTAGTCGCCAAATCTACTTTTTGAATTGAGCGAATAAAGTATTTTCCTCCCACCAATACTGCTAAAGGGAAAAGCGAAAACACGTCTGGCGTTAAGTCTTCAGCTTTCATTCCCAACAAGCTTGCGTAATATTGGGCCGCAGGTTCACCGTTGATTTCATAAACGGTTCTCGACTCAGGATCGGCGTGGGTGACCACTAGCTTCGATACCGGAGAATTTATGTGATCAATAGAAAAAACGGTAAAAGGTTTTCCTGTGCCAACGAGCAGCATTACTGCAGCGTCTCGGTGAAATGCGCCGTTGTAAAACACATAAGTAGCTTCAAGTTTTAAGTCGTCGCCGGCACTCCCGCCTAAGTGCGGAATGTTGCCAAATGCAGTAGCAAAGGTTTCTAGAAAATGTTCTTCATGGCGGGTAAGTCCATCTAGCACAGAAATAACGAAGTGCTGTTCATTATCGTAACGGCGTTCTCGTCCTTTCAACGCTCTGCGCAAACCGCTGGCAATATCATGGGCTTCATCGAAATTCACCTCACCCAAATTAGGCACCATCGCAGTGGCGATGGAAAACTCGTTTTTCAAAAACGCGACGGCCAAAAGTTTTTCTGTTCCGTAGCCATTTTTATTAAATTCTCCAGCACTGGTGCAGCCAACAATGTTCACGTGTGGAAAACGTGCGGTGATTTCCTGTGCTACGGTATCTAAGTCAAACAGCGTGCTGGTATGAAAGAGTAATAGCTCTATTTCATCGCACTTAACGTTAGCTAAAATCTCATTGGCCACATCGCGGCAGGCTTCTTTTGCACCGTATAAACAAGCTTGGTTGTCATTGATAACCTTGCTATTTGCAGGTTGACTAAGTGCGGACAGGATTGAGGTTTTTGACACGCGTTGGTACCTTTTTCTTTTTATATTTATCGATTTTGCACAAGTTAGGGTTATCTAACGTAACCACACACTCAAGGCACTGAATACACTCAGCATAGTCAATGCTGCCGTCTTGTTCTATAGCATCAATACCACATTTCTTTTGTTTGCACAGCTGACACGGATTACCACAGGCGTCTTTACGTGTGAGCAACTTAACTAAAGGGAAACGACCCAGAATGGCAAGCCCCGCTCCCAAAGGGCATAAATAGCGGCAGTACACTTTATGAATTTTTAAGCTAAGTAGCAGCAATAAAACCGAATACAGCACAAAAGGCCAATATCGAACAAAGTGTAGGGTTATGGACGTTTTAAACGGCTCTATCTCAGCGAGCTTCTCCGCAAGGTTGAGTGAATAGAATGAGCACGCGACTAGTCCTATAAGCAACACATATTTAATTTTTTGCGCCCATTTGTGGTGCTGAGGCTTAATTCTGATTTGTTTTATCCTGAGCTTTTCAGCCAGTATTCCCATCATTTCCTGGAGTGCTCCGAAGGGGCAAAGCCAGCCACAAAAGAGTCCCCGACCTACGATAAATAACGAGACAAATACAAAGCTCCACAAAATAAAAATAACCGGATCGAGAAGATATACTTCTAACGAGAACCCATCGACAATATCCAGTAGCAGCGTGTATATGTTGACAACCGACAGTTGCCCTTGGGCGTAAAAACCAATAAAAAACAGCACGAACACAAGGGATAATGCTCGTACTGTGTGCACAAACTTCGTGTAAGGCGTGAGCCTTTGCTGAAATGCAAAAAACAACGACAGCGCCACAAGATAAGCAGCCGTTATGCTTATCACTAAGGTTCTGTCACTCCAAATTTTCTGCCACAACGGAATGGGCTTCGCTAACTGAGCCTCTGGGTTTTCCATAAATAACTCGCTAGGCAGTGTCACTTTCATAGAGAACAAATGCTCATCTTGCTCAAAGAAACTTGGCTTAAACGGCACACTAATCGCTACTTCCATTTCTTGATCAAGTGACAGCCCACCTTTCGATTTTACTCGAAGTACTTTGACCTCGTTGTAGTCGGGCAATGCTTGTGAAAATGCGGGGTCATAGAAGCTATAAAAATCGATATCGCGGATAGCTGTGGGAAAGCCGCCTTGTGATACCCGTAAATGCTCCGGTGTGGTTTGGGGAATAAACTCATCACTGATAAAACTGAAACCTTTCGTATTCAGCACCATCAGTGCCATTTCACCCGGATTTAGATTTTCCTGTAACCGAGCAAATTCCTCTTCATCTAGCAGGTTTTTCCCCACAATAGGAAGACTTAAAAACGCATAGTAGTGTTCAGCGATGATGTCATCGTCAAGAGTAAACTCGCTTTGAATATCGTCAACCGCCCGAACCACTTCTTTTGAGAGGCCTTCGGTATTTTGTCGAGTAATCTGGTGCTTTTGAATGTAGCCCTTATCCACCAGCTCGCTAAAAGAGAGAGGCTCGTAAAAATCTGGATTGATAATATTGTTGCTAGGCGCAACAAACCCATCGAGCTTGGCTCTGGCAACCGCTAATGCAGATGTCACGATAGTGTCGTTGATGACCAGCACTGATACGGTGGCTTTCGTAACCCCGTCAAAGTAGGTAGCGTCTTTACCTACTTTGCTTTTTCCACCAATGATAAAACGCTCTTTGATACTGTGCCCTTGATATTGGGCAACGAAATCGAACATGGATTTCTCGCCAAGCCCGTGCAGAAAAATGGGTTCGCTGTGCTGCTTGACGAAAAGATCAATGAAGTTACCTTGGGGGTCTAACCCTATCACTACGTTAACGGGTTTACCTGAAAAGCCAATGAAGTCGACAAAGTCATTCGACTCAAAAACATATCCGAGTAGTTGCTGAAGCTGATAGACCGGGGTTACCTTGATGTCAGTGTGCATTTCCCCCACGCGTGTAGCATTGGGAAATATTTTGTAAATGTCTTCTGGAATGTCTGTCGCGTCAGACTGCGCCAACACATTGGTGCTGAGAAACAGCAAGAAAATGATTAAGGAAAATGCGATGCGCATAAAAGTAGCGGGCGGCGGTAGGCGCCGCCCTCAGGTTTACTTAGAAGAAACCAAGTGGGTTGATGTCGTAGCTTACCAATAGATTTTTTGTCTGCTGGTAGTGATCTAGCATCATCTTGTGGGTTTCGCGGCCAATGCCCGATTTCTTGTAGCCGCCAAACGCAGCGTGAGCTGGATACAAGTGATAACAGTTCGTCCATACGCGACCTGCTTCAATCGCTCGACCTACGCGGAATGCTACATTCGCATCGCGGCTCCATACTCCTGCGCCTAGCCCGAAGCTTGTGTTATTGGCAATCTCAATCGCCTCTTCTTCGGTTTTGAAGGTTTGGACAGCGATTACCGGACCAAAAATCTCTTCCTGGAACACACGCATGTGGTTTTCACCCTTCAAGATAGTCGGCTGAATGTAGTAGCCTCCATCAAAGCCAGGCAGCTGCTCTTTCTCACCACCAGTGACGACCTGAGCACCTTCTGACTTACCAATATCGATATATTTAAGGATCTTTTCGAACTGCTCGTTAGATGCCTGTGCACCTACCATGGTGTCTGTGTCTAGTGGGTTACCGCGTTTGATCTTCTGAATTTTCTCCAAGACCTTTTCCATGAAGGCATCGTAAATGTCTTCTTGGATGATCGCACGTGAGGGACATGTACATACTTCGCCTTGATTGAAGTAACCAAGAACTAAACCTTCGGCACACTTATCAATAAACTCTGGCTCGTGATCCATAATGTCTGCGAAGAATAAGTTTGGCGATTTACCGCCAAGTTCTACCGTTGATGGGATCAGATTTTCAGCCGCACAGCGAAGGATATGTCCGCCAACAGGAGTAGAGCCAGTAAACGCGATTTTTGCAATTCGAGTGCTCGTTGCCAGGGCTTGTCCTGCTTCTGCACCAAATCCATTAACAATATTAAGAACGCCTGGTGGCAGTAAATCTTGGATTAGCTCTGCGAACAACAAGATTGATACTGGTGTTTGTTCTGCAGGCTTCAGCACCACTACGTTACCGGTAACAAGTGCTGGCGCCAGTTTCCATGCCGCCATAAGTAGCGGGAAGTTCCAAGGGATGATTTGCCCAACTACGCCATAAGGTTCGTGGAAGTGATACGCCACCGTGTTTTTGTCAATTTCACCAATTGTACCTTCTTGGCTGCGAATACAACCAGCGTAGTAGCGAAAGTGGTCAGCGCAAAGCGGGATGTCTGCATTAAGCGTTTCGCGAACGGCTTTTCCGTTATCCCATGTTTCTGCAACAGCAAGTAGCTCTAGGTTTTCTTCAATGCGGTCAGCAATTTTAAGAAGAATATTAGAGCGTTCCGCAACTGACGTATCTGCCCAGCCTTTTTTCGCAGCGTGAGCGGCATCCAGCGCAAGCTCTATGTCTTCAGATGTTGAACGTGGGATTTGTGCGATGTCGCTGCCGTCAACCGGAGATGTTGCGGTGAAGTACTCACCTTTAACCGGTGCAACCCATTCGCCGTTGATAAAATTACCGTAGCTTTCTTTGAAGCTTACGACCGAACCTTCACTACCTGGCTTTGCATAAATCATAAGAAATACCCTTTGATAACGTTGCGCGTACCACGCGCTGTAACTTGCTTTGTTGTGTTATTTGATAATGGTACTTTTATGCTTTACCTACCATGATGCGATAGACCGATTTGACTCCTACTTTAGGAGGGGAAACCTATGGCTATTTGCCACTTTTCTCGACAAAAGACACCGATTGAGACGCTGAAAGATCTGTCTCACCGATGTAACCGTGTTTAGCCGCAATGGCTGTAAACTGGGAAGGCACGGCATCAAGCTTTCGCTTAATGACGGTAAGCGCGTTAGACACAGTTTTTGCCGATACCCCTAGCTCTTCAGCGATGTCGAAACGAGATTTATTCATCGCTATCGCAATAAATATTTCAAACTCCCGTTTTGTTAATTTCATAGCAATATCAACGTTAGTATCAAGAAGCTGGTTGGCTAAATTTACCGCCAAACCACGTTCGATATACTTCTGCCCTTTTGAGACTACCTTAATGGCTGATATAAGTATTTCAGGCGAACTGCTTTTACTGATATACCCCATGGCACCGGTTTGCATAGCACGATGCAGAATGACACTGTCTTCAAACATACTAAAAAAGATAATTTTTAAATCTGGATAGTGCTTTAAAAATATCTTAGCCAGAACGAGGCCACTTTCATTTGAGAGATTTATGTCGAGGATTAGGATATTAATGTCACTGTTTGCCAGTAAGCGATGGGTTTGCGCACCGTTTTCAGCATCAAAAATACGGCAGTCAGGCATCATAGCATTGAGTAATGCTTTGTAACCTTCACGCACCACAGCGTGGTCGTCAACGATAAGAATATTCATGCTGCATTTATTCCTAACTCTGGCGATGGCTGCGTAAGCGGTAGCTGCAATGATACAGTAACACCGCCGCCCGTTGTCGATACCACGCTACAGGATGCGCCTATGCATCGCGCGCGGCTGCGCATTGAAGACATTCCAATGTTTTCTACAATGTGGTTGCCCAGCCCCCTGCCGTTGTCCTTCACTTCTATTGAAACACAATGAGTATCACCATAAATTTGAATACTAACTTTCGTAGCTTTTGCATGCTTAATCACATTATTAATGGCTTCTTGTGCAAAACGATAAAGGTGAATATCTCGTTCACGGTCTTCTTCATAGCGCTTTAGGTTAATTGACACGTCCCATTGCGTATCAGGCTGTGCTATTTCTTGTTCGTAAACCAGACGTTCTAGCGACGACTGTAAAGGTACTTTGTCCAATATCAGGGGGTGAAGGTGCGCTGTGAGCTTTCTAATAGCATCGCTTATTTGATGTGACATCACCTGAACTTTTTGTGCAGAAAGTTCTACCACAGCGCGCTCTTTTGCGTTGACCAGTATATAAGCGTGGGCTTTTATCGTTGTCAGCAACTGCCCAACGTTATCGTGAAGTTCTCTGGCAAGATAATTACGCTCTTGCTCTTGAAGAAGCGCTAACTGCTTATCTATTTTAATGAGCTGCTTCTCTTTTGATTTAAGCGCATTTTGCAGGTGCTTAAATTGGTCTATCACCCTATTCATTTCGGTGATATCAGAGTGTGGCAAGGGCTGAGAGTCTTTTCCCTCTCTTAACTCAGACAATGCTTCTGCAAGCTGATTAAGTGGCACTAACCTTTGTTTAACCGCTACATTTAATGTGAATAGAAGCAGAACAAAGGTCGCAAAAAACAGCCCCGCTACTAAGGCAAAAAAAGTAAGATTCTGGGTGAGTTCAGTAGTATCGAAAGGCGTAACGATAAGATACTGATTTTCCTGAATTGGGATGATAACGGGTGCCAGTGCATTGCGTTCAGTCGTAGACATTGCTGAAGGCTGTTCTGCCTGAAGACGGCCCGTGAAATAGTGGGCAGATAAGTGAGGGCTAGGCTCTACAATTGCTTCGATATCAGCGACAGGGATATTGAGGTTTACCATTTCTCGCACTTGATTGAGCGCGCCCGTCATCTCTTCCTCAATATTATCTTGAATGTGGAAGTAAACCAGATAGCTAAACATCAAAAAGCAGCCAATGAATACGGCTACTATAGCTGTAGATATTTTTGTAAAACCCGACATATGCGCCCCTGCAAGCCTTTTATTACAGGTTTATGCTATACAGCATGCGCTCAAAAGCACATCCTGCAATAGGGGCGAATTCATCCTACCAAGGTAGGATAAAGTCAACGCCGTTTCACGACTGGACGGGTACTGGCTAAGTGTTAGTAAATGTGGTCGATTTAAAGGTGCGTGATGCTATCTGGCGGAAATCATCGGCTACAACAGCGCCCCCCTTTCTCTCCCCCCCCGCTAGGGCTGCTTCGTAAACGAATTTAAACAAGTTCTAGGGGCGAGAACATAGTTTTCTTAAGAGAACGGGTAAGATAAAGGCCCCACGTAATGTTATCGCTACGATGGGTTAATCGATAAATCGAGACTGGTACCGCTCGACATTTTCTTGGAGCCATTGCGTGAACACTTGGAAGCGAGCTTGAGAATGGGTTTCTTTATGCGTCGCCAACCAAAACGTGCGCTTAATGTGGATCTCATTTTCAATGAGGCGAACTAAGCCAGGTTGTTTCTCAGCCATGAACTTAGGCAAAATACCTACCCCAGCGCCATTGATAAGCATTTGATACTGCGCATTTATACTAGTGCTGCGAAGGGCACTTAACTGTGACAGTGCGGTTTCTTCTATAAACTTTAACTGCGGAGCGTACACCAAATCCGGCACATAGCTCACTAAATTGAATGCAGTGAGATCGTGCAGTGTTTCTGGTTTATTCTCATCAATAAGAGACCGATGGGTGTAAAGATAAAGGTTATAGTCCGTCAGTTTCTGTGTAACCAGTAGGCCTCTACTGGGCTTTTCTAGCAAGATAGCCATATCGGCTTCTCGTTTATTCAGATTTAAAAAGCCACTAGTTGCAACTAACTCAATACTTATTCCCGGATACTGCTTTTTAAAATTGGGAAGCAATGGCGCCAAAAACCAGCTACCGAAACCTTCCGAAACACTCACCCTTATCGTACCTGCCAAATGCGAACGTTCATCACCTAATTCGTTTTGGGCCTCTAGAAAGTAATGCTCTGCCTTTTCAATATACGTGACTAGCTCACTGCCATGAGTGGTAAGCACGTATCCCTTTTTTGTTAGCTCGAACAATTTACAATTTAATGAGTCTTCCAGTTTTTTTACACGACGAATTAACGTCGTAGGGTCTACCTTTAAACCTTTAGCTGCAATAGCTACACGACCATTTCTTGCCAAACCAAGAAATAAACGCATGTCATCCCAATTCACTTAAACACCTGCATTTTTACAGCACCATACTGCAAGTATATGTATTGCCTTTGCAAACACAAGGTTTCAATATTGTTAAAAATTACAGGAGCTATGTCATGAGAAAGATTGTTCACTTTATTGCAGGTAAAGATTTTGAGGATAGCAGCGAAAATACCGCGTCGGTATTTGCGCCTAACACTGGCGAAGTGCAGGCTGAAGTAAGCTTAGCTAACACTTCAACGTTAGCCTATGCGATTGAAACAGCCCAAGCTGCACAGGTTGAGTGGGCAGCGACAAACCCTCAACGACGCGCTCGTGTTATGTTCAAGTTTAAAGAGCTAGTTGAAGCAAACCGCGACCGACTAGCCGCACTGCTATCTAGCGAGCACGGAAAAGTGTTGGTTGATGCACAGGGCGACATTCAGCGTGGTCTTGAAGTAATCGAATTTGCCTGCGGCATTCCTCATGCGCAAAAAGGTGAGTATACCGAAGGCGCAGGCCCAGGTATCGATGTATATTCCATGCGCCAAGCACTCGGTGTAGTGGCAGGTATTACGCCGTTTAACTTCCCGGCCATGATCCCTATGTGGATGTTCGGTGTGGCAATTGCCTGTGGTAACGCGTTTATTCTGAAACCATCGGAGCGCGATCCGTCTGTACCTGTTGAATTAGCAAAGCTTATGATTGAAGCGGGCCTTCCTGCTGGCGTACTTAACGTTGTACACGGCAATAAAGAAGTGGTTGATGGTATTTTAGATCATCAAACTATCAAGGCGGTGAGCTTTGTAGGCTCTTCTGATATAGCCAACTATGTATATGAGCGTGGCGCGCGTGCTGGTAAGCGCGTTCAAGCCATGGGTGGCGCGAAAAACCACGGCATCGTGATGCCTGATGCAGATTTAGACCAGGTGGTAACCGACCTAGTAGGTGCTGCGTATGGCAGTGCCGGAGAACGCTGTATGGCGCTACCGGTTGTCGTTCCTGTGGGCGATGATACTGCTGAAAAACTGAAAGCCAAACTTATTCCGGCTATCAAAGACATTATGGTAAGTCATAGTGAAGACCCTAACGCCCATTACGGCCCTGTGGTTACCTCGGCTCACAAAGAGCGCGTTGAGGGCTATATCGACCTTTGCATAGAAGAAGGTGCTGAGCTTGTTTACGACGGTAGAACCAACCAAATTCCGAGCGACAGCCAGGGTTTCTTTATCGGCCCAACATTCTTCGATCACGTGACCAAAGACATGCGCTCGTACCAAGAAGAGATTTTCGGCCCAGTACTGCAAATGGTTCGCGCCAAAGATTTCAACGAAGCCGTTAGCTTAGCAAGTGACCATCAATACGGTAATGGTGTGGCTATGTACACCCGTAACGGCCATGCAGCGCGCGAATTTGCCCAGCGTGTAAACGTGGGTATGGTAGGAATTAACGTGCCTATTCCTGTACCTGTTGCCTACCACACTTTTGGGGGCTGGAAGCGCTCTGCATTTGGTGATACCAACCAGCACGGTATGGAAGGGGTGAAATTTTGGACCAAGGTTAAAACGATTACTCAGCGCTGGCCTGATGGTTCAGATACCAACGACAACGCTTTTGTTATTCCAACCATGGGCTAAGCGAGGAGATTATTATGACCACTGTTGCATTTATCGGCCTGGGTAATATGGGTTCAGGAATGGCAGATAACCTGGTTAAGAACGATTACAACGTATTGGCTTTTGACTTAAGCGAAGCGGCGCTGGCCAAAGCCAAAGAAGCAGGCTGCACTATTGTACAAAGTACTGAGCAAGCTGCCGCTGAAGCTGACATCGTTATTACTATGCTGCCAGCAGGCAAGCACGTTCAGGATATCTATTCAAATCAGATCCTGGCTTCTGTACGCGAAGGCACCTTGCTTATTGACTGCTCTACTATTGACGTTGAAACAGCGAAAAATGTATCGGAACTGGCTGAGAAAAAAGGCCTTAAAATGCTCGATGCACCAGTCTCTGGTGGTGTTGCAGCTGCTGCAGGCGGCACACTTACCTTTATGGTGGGTGGCGACGCTGACGCGTTCGAAAAGGCCCAAGGCGTACTTGGCGCTATGGGCAAAAAAATTGTTCATGCGGGCGGTCATGGTGCAGGACAAGCCGCAAAAATCTGCAATAACATGCTGCTCGGAGCAACCATGATAGCCACCTGCGAAAGCTTTCAGCTGGCCCAAAAGCTAGGCCTAGATCCACAAGTATTCTTCGATATAGCGTCGAATGCGTCAGGCCAGACATGGTCAATGACCACTTACTGTCCTGTGAAAGGTGTAGGGCCTCAAAGCCCAGCTGATAACGATTTTGCAGGCGGTTTCGCCTCTGCGCTTATGCTGAAAGACTTAGGTCTTGCGATGCAGGGCGCGAAAGGCGTGAATGCGCAAGTACCTATGGGTGAACTTGCTGCAAAATGGTTTGAAATGCACTGTGAAGATGGTCACGCCGGGATGGACTTTTCTTCGATTATTAATCGACTGGCATAAGATAACCACCCACCATTTCTCCAAGGGCCACTTTCCCTCAGAAGAGGTGGCCCGTTTACTGAGCGAGTAAAATTTTTTACTCGCTCTTTTTTTATTTATAATGGGGGAAGAGCTTTTACTCCCCCTTCAATCTGTACGCTTACAAACTCCACCAATTATTTCTTAGGCTGCGTTAGCATGTCATCGTAAGCATCCATCTCCCAAGGAAGTTCCCCTGGACTGGTATCAAGGAAGTGCAAGTAACTTTCGAACTGATCTAAGATATCTTTGGCAATACTCTCCTTGTCGTACCCATAAATATCGTAGGCCTGACCGCCGCGGCGAAGAAACACTTCGGCGCGAAAGTACTTTTCCGATTCATCATCTTCTGAACGTAATTCTGCGTAACTAAAGCCAGGTACAAGGTACTCAGTCATGCGAATATCGTAGATAAAGTCCATATGATCATGACGCTCTACGGTAAAGGTGGCCCTTCCCGTTTCCTCATCCAGCTTAACGAACGCTTCCCACTCTCGTGCTTTCAGTGCAGCCTGCACGTCTTCCATCGCTGTAATCACTGTTTTATCAATAAACTCATGCACCTCGCTGCGACTCGGATAATCGACCATTGCAGCAAGTCGCCCTTTTAGGCTTGCAGAGCGACCGTGGTTTCGATTCAGTGTATTCGCCGTCAAACTATTATTTCGATAGCCTTCAATGACGAGCGCGCGCCATAGGCCCACTGCAGACGCTAGCATAATGAAGGCGAAAGGTAAGGCGCTGGCAATCGTCATGGTTTGAAGGGCATTGAGTCCACCCGCGATTAGAAGTACCGCGGCAACCGTGCCTTCTAAACATGCCCAAAATATGCGCTGCCACACTGGGCTTTCTTCTTTACCACCGGAAGCAAGAGAATCGATAACCAGCGACCCCGAATCTGATGAGGTCACAAAGAACGTTATGATCAGTAACACAGTCAAGCCTGACATGATTGATGCGCCCGGTAGAAGGTCGTAAAGCTTAAATAACGCAACGGCTTCGTTTTCCTGAACATCATTGATAAGCGTCGAAACGCCTTGGTTCATAATGGCATTTAAGGCTGTATCACCAAATACTGAGAACCAAAGGAAAGTGAACATTGTCGGCACCAGCATCACACCAAACACGAATTGTCTGATAGTTCTGCCCCGACTTATCTTGGCGATAAACATGCCCACAAACGGTGCCCATGCGATAGTCCAACCAAAAATAAATAGCGTCCAGTTACCAATCCAGTCACTACGACTGTACGCCTGAAGGTTGAACGTGCGCTCGATAATACCGTTAACATAGCTTCCCGTGTTCTGCAGGAAGGTCTCCAAGATATGTACGGTTTCTCCCATGATAAAGACTGTGCCCATCAGCGATACCGCTAAAAGCATGTTCAGAATAGAAAGGCGCTTGATGCCTTTGTCCATACCTGCAATCACCGATATGGTTGCCGCTAAGGTTACAATAGCGATAGTGCCTACCTGCACCATAATGTCGATGGGGATGTCACCGGAAAGATAGTTAAGCCCAGCATTAATTTGGGTAACAGACAGGCCAAGCGTGGTGGCGATGCCAAATAAGGTACCTAAAATCGCGAAAACATCTACAGCGTGACCAATGGGACCATATATTTTATCTCCGATGAGCGGATATAGAGCTGAGCGAATGGATAACGGAAGACCGTGTCGGAATGCGAAATAGGCAAGGACTAAGCCCACTAAGCCATAGATGGCCCAAATATGAAAACCCCAGTGAAAAAACGCAATTTGCATTGCCTGCTTTGCCGCATCAACAGTTTCAGCAGCCCCAGCAGGCGGCGATGAATAGTGGAGCACGGGTTCAGCCACGCCGAAATAGAGCAGTGCCACACCGTATCCTGCCGAAAATAACATGGAAAACCACTCGGGAAAGCTATATTGAGGCTCTGCATGGTCTGGCCCTAACTTTATATTACCCCAACTTGAAGACGCCACCGACACGATGAAAACCAAGAAGATCGCTACCGATAACATATAGAACCAGCCAAAACTTTCCGTTATCCATGCCAACGTACTGTCGAAGGCCTTTCCGGCAAGTTCGGGGTTACTAATCGTTCCGATAACCAGTAGCAGAATAATAGCAACGGCGGGAATAAACACAGGAAGAAGAATGGTTGAGTTATTTACTTGGCCTTTCATAGCAAATCCCTTTTCACTAATAAGTACGTTTAGCGCTAATAAATATTAAGATTAATTTAGTTACTCTAGATAAATTGGTTCGGTTCAGGTTTGCTTGTTTATGATGATTTACGCGCTCTGATTTTGCGATTAACACATCAATACGGAAAATAAATTTTCTATTTGCCATATATGTCAGTAGAGAGAAACGCTATATTTTTACCCACTTTGTTTCTTTAATTTATCAGCATGATTATTTCATCACCAACTGACTATCGACGCGCAGCGCAGAAACGGCTTCCTCCGTTCTTATTCCACTATATAGATGGCGGCGCTTATCGCGAGCAAACGCTCAAACGTAATGAAGCAGACCTAGCTGATATCGCATTAAAGCAATGTGTGCTTAGAAACATGTCGTCTCTTGACCTTTCAACAAGGGTGTTTGGTGAAAAGCTAGCGTTACCTATCGCCCTTGCTCCCGTAGGTTTAACGGGTATGTACGCACGACGAGGGGAAGTGCAAGCCGCTAAAGCAGCAGAAAATAAGGGCATCCCGTTTACAATGTCGACGGTGTCGGTATGCCCAATTGAAGAGGTTGCGCCAGAAATTAAGCGCCCCATGTGGTTTCAACTGTATGTACTTCGCGATCGAGGCTTTATGAAAAATGTTCTGGAGCGTGCCAAAGCATCGGGTGTAAAAACCTTGGTGTTTACCGTTGATATGCCTGTACCAGGTGCACGCTACCGCGATAAACACTCTGGTATGAGCGGCCCCTTTGCGGCAAGTCGACGGGTATTGCAAGCCATGACTCATCCTCGCTGGGCATTTGATGTGGGCGTTTTTGGTAAGCCACATGACCTTGGTAATATTTCAGCCTATCGCGGCGAACCGACTAAGTTAGAAGACTACATTGGCTGGTTAGGAGCAAACTTCGACCCATCTATCAGCTGGAAAGACTTAGAATGGATTAGAGAGTTTTGGGACGGCCCAATGATTATCAAGGGCATATTAAATGAACAAGATGCTAGAGACGCATTAAGCTTCGGCGCTGAAGGCATTGTGGTATCAAACCACGGCGGTAGGCAGCTAGACGGGGTATTATCAACGGCTAGAGCACTTCCCGCTATAGCCAACGCGGTAAAAGATAAGTTAAGCATTTTTGTTGATTCAGGGATACGTAATGGCTTAGACGTGGTAAGAATGATTGCACTTGGCGCAGATTGTACACTGCTGGGGCGTTCGTTTATTTATGCTCTTGCAGCAGACGGCCAGCGTGGGGTAGAAAATTTGCTAGACCTGTATAAACAGGAGATGCATGTTGCAATGACTTTGTGTGGAGCAAAGTCAATCCGTGATCTTAGTCTCGGCTCGCTTGACTCACAGCCTTGAAAACTAACAACAAACAAAGAGCCATAAAACCTTGCTCTAATTTTATGGCCTTCAATTTCGACACGTAAACGAGGTAGTATTTGAAAAGCTTACCTAGTGACCGTTGCAGCAACCACCTTCATGCTCAGCCCAATTTTTAAGCTTGGTAGTTTTACCTATGCCCGGGTTAAAGCTATTGGTTGGGTCAAGCTCACGATAGAAGTTCTTAAGTGCATCTTTGGCAAAGTATTCATGTCCCACATTATGTTCTGCAGGATACTCAGCGCTTCTTGCATCAAAGGTTTCTAATATTTTGCCTTTCAGTTGCTTGGCATCAGCGCCTTTTTTCAGGACGTAGTTCTGGTGCATGACGTGGCAAAAAAGGTGACCGTAGTACAGTTTAGTATCGATTTGATCGTCAATTTCTTTGGGAAGCACCTCAAACCAATCTGGATCGTTGCGGCGCAGCGCAACGTCAATCGTCATCATGGCTCCCACTTCTTTACTGTGCATTACGTGGTAGCGACCTATTGCACCACCAGCAACAAATCGGTGTAAAATGGCTTTGTCTGCCTCTTCCTCTGTACACTCAAAATATCCACCTTCGTTAGTTTTGAAGAACTCATCGAGGTAGGCTTTGGCTTCGTCCACCCCATCGTTACTCATTTCCAAAATCCAGTGGTGCTGGTACTTATCTCTGTACTCTTCCATGCGCTTTGGCAAGTGGTTAGGGAATACATAGCTCATGTACTGCATAACGCGGTCTGACATCTTGTTGGGTAAAAAACCTAACTTATCGGTAAATGCATCGAACTTGCGCTTAAACGCAAAAAGCCTAGGAATGAACTTTGCGCCAAGTTTGCTAATGACGATAAACATATCTTTACCGTACTTCTTTGATACGTCGTAGCAATCGCGGTGAAGATATTCACCAGAGTCTGGCAAGTTCTTAAATGTTGAAAGAATGTCGCGACGTACTTTTGTAAATACGGCGGCATCGTTAGAGCCAACATAGAATACTTGTTTCTTTTCAGGAATAGGGAACGTGTCTAGCCTTACTGCAAACACAGCAAGTTTACCGGCACACCCAGAGGCATCGTGTAGTCTTCTTCCGTCATTGTTAAAACGGGACGGAGTATCAGAATCTACATCCCGTACTCGCTCGTCATATTCATTATCAGACGCCCGGGCATCAGGGTGCATTACATCGGTATCTTTGTAACGTTTATTTTCAAGGTTACTTAGGATTTCTTCAGGTTCGCTGCCTAAATTTATGCCTAAGTTATTTACTAGCGACAAATTGCCGTTCGCATCGATTTGCGCAAAAAGCGCCAGCTCTGTATAAGCAGGGCCTCGTTTAACCAAAGCACCACCTGAGTTATTACAAATTCCGCCAACAATCGAGGCGCCAATACACGATGAACCAATTACTGAATGAGGCTCCCTTCCGTACGGCGCCAAGGTCTCTTCCAACCCGAAAAGGGTGCTACCCGCTAGACCAACTATCTGCTTACCACTGTCTACGAGTTGGATATCATCAATCCGCATAGTGCTGATAATAACTAATGGTCTATCGTAATCTTTACCATCTGGTGTGGAACCACCTGTAAGACCAGTGTTTGCAGCTTGCATAATTACCGCAACATCAGCCTCAACACATAATTTGAGCACTCGCCAAATTTCAACCAATGTTCCGGGACGCACTACTGCAAGTGCTTCACCAGCGCCAAATCGAAACCCTTTGGTATAAGGCTGCTTTTTAGCTTTATCAGTTAACAAATAGGCTTGCCCCACTACATCTCGCATAGATGTGATCAAAGACTGTGTGTCAACGTTTACGGTCATGGCTCTCTCTGTGTTAAAGGATGGAAGAATTGACTTGGTGATGAACTATACACTAACGCCATTTTTAACAAAGGGGGCAAACGTTTTTTCTAGAGAAAATTTACTTATATTTAATTCGGTAATTATTGGTTTAAATTGCCTTTGTAACGTTTTTTAATAGTCTCTTTAGTCTTGCTTCCAACATTCAACATTAGCCTTGATTGAGGTTAACGTTTTCATTTAGCAACTGCTTTTACAAATTCAGCCAGCGTAGCTTTTGCTCAAAAAAACAAGGTAAGACCCTTTCGAAAAAAATAAACTAAACCATTGTTTTCAGGTTGATTTCACCAAAAACATCTTATCGTTACATTTTGTTACGCTTTGTTACTTCACATAAGACCAGAGCAGTATTGTAAAGCCTCTATATAGTTCGTAAGGTTGAATAACGCGAAAAGGAGTTTTCATGTCACATCAAGCATTCGTACTTACAAGAAATAATTTTGGTGAGAGTAAAATAAAGGATGAGGCTTACGAACGATTTCTCAGTATTTTACCCTCATGCGGATTTCAGGTAACCAGCGGAGCAGTCGCACCGCCCAAAAGTATATTAAATGACACTTGCACGTTCTTTGTTGACGCGAGATATTGCGACCAAAAGTCTATGCTGAGCCTCCCCGTTATCAACAATTATCCAGATTTAAATAAGGTAATCTTCAACGTATCTGAATCTGACCTCGATTTTCACTATGCCGCTATTCAGCATGGTATAAACGGTATTTTCCACATTGAAGATAATCTTGAATTGTTGGTTCGCGGTGTGCAGCAAGTACAGGCAGGTAATAAGTGGTTTAGCCGTGAGGTTATGAGTCGTTACATCGATGCTAATCTCGTACCTAAGACAAAAACCATTGCCACGCTTCAGTCATCGACGACCGTATTAACAAAGAGAGAACTGGCAATCACACGCAAAATTGCTGACGGCGCACAGAATCAAGAAATTGCAGACTGCTTTCATATAAGCGTTAATACCGTGAAAACTCACGTATACAGTATATTTAGAAAGACAGAATGTAGAAATCGTGTCGAGTTAATTAAGTGGTTTGATTATCAGTGCAGCCAGCCCCAGCAAGTAAATCACTAGCGCATCGGCAGGATTATGGCGCCTATTCTTTAGCGCGCCATACTCCTTTTTCCATTCCTTGTAGCACTAATTCAGTGACCGCTTTTTCTATGCTTTGCTTTACACACTCAAACATAGGTTCATTTGTTGTGTACCCTGTTTCTGCTTCAAGCAGACGCTTTAGTGACACATATCTAAATAGCCCAGCTCTAACTTCTTGGCTTAACACCTTTTTAGAGGTTGAAACCGACACTAGTACTTGCCCTGTTCTCACATCAACAGCACGCATATAGATAGAAATTTGATCTTCTCTAAACAGTTCACTAGCACCGATGCCAAAATACTCTACACCAGCTCCTCCGGTACGAATGTTTGTATCGTAGCTAATAATACCGCCTTCAATAATAATTCTGGCGGTGGTCAATGGTGGCAAATCCCCACCGCTATTTTCGTCAGCACGAATTATCTTGCGTTCAGTAAGAATGTTTTGAAGCCCTTCACGCTCTACTGGCAAAAACCACGATGTTTCGCTTAGGGTTTGAACAAGAATAGATGTGGCACCTTGGGTGACCGCAGTAGAAAACGAACTGGCACCTGAACTCGGCTTGTATTGTCCAGTTTGATCTCTGAACGCATACACCGATACCGGAATTTGCCCCATGGGCGCTGGTAAACTTTTCACTTCTGACAGCGTGGCGCTGTCTCTAATAACATCGGCAGCTGTGGTGTCAGGCGGCAGAGTATTAGTGATGGACTGACAACCCGTAAGGGCTAATGCGAGGAAAATAAAAACGGTACTTCTCATGTGTTTCCCTACCCAAACCGTGGAATTTCTACGACAGTGACTTCCCCTGTCAAAAGGTTTGTAATGTTAACGATGATGCTGTCAGGGTTGCTCGTGATAAGCTCTACCTGAAAGTCTCCACTTACAAATATACTGTCTTGGTTAAAAATACTGTCTATTGGATTCCCGTCTTCATCATACTCCTGTTCACCAAAAGCTATATCTGTAATTTCACGAACAATACGGTTTATATAGGCCCTTTCTAATGACTCTTGTAGTCGCTCATCGTAAGAACGCTCACTAAGTGGTGCACTATGCGCATTCTGTGAGTTTGCCTTACTTAATAAAAACGAGCCATTGAGCGGGTTGCCACCAAAAGACGGGTTTATTGGCTCATAAACTAACTCAGTGGCTAGTGTTGTGACCGACGTTAACAGCGCGGTCGCTGCTAACAAAGTAATTGTTATCCTTTTTGACATTACCATTCGTCCCCTGCTAAATCTGGGCTTCTACTGTCTATACTCGCATTTGCCACCGCATCTAAAACCAACATGATAGCTTGCTGTACTTTCTCATCAATCGGAACTTGCCTACGTCCCATGTATGTTTGGTAAACCACTTTATTGTCATAAATTACAGAAAGTAGCGTACCTGCTTGAGGCACTATGATTTCTTTAACTACCAGGTTTTTGCCCGAACTGTCGGGAACCTCCCGCCAGTACTGACTAATTCGCGAGGCAAATTCATGGCCTTGGCGGCTTATACTGTTATCGAGCAACAGCCCCCCTAACCGAATTTCTTCTGCGTGAACCGGAGAAATAAACACACTGAAAAACAGTGCGGTAAGAAAGAAACAATATGAATACTTCATTATGCGGAATACAGCCGGGCAAACGCCCGGCTATTCACTTTTACATCTATAAGTTTACATCTGAACAACAGTAGCTACGTTGTAGTCGCCAACTTGCGTAACACTCACTGTGCCGCCATTGCCGGTTATACTGCCTGTAACTAAGTTGTCGTTACCCATTTGCGTGACTTCAAAAGTGTTCATGTCACCTGAAATAACAAACTGGCCACCGGTTTCGTCCGTTACCCAGTTTCCAACGCCTTCTTGCATAACGCTGATGACGTTATCGTTGCCATTAACAAGCAAATCTAGCAAGTTAAGATCACCTGTTTGAGCAACCATGATTTCATTACCGTTTGATGCAATGTCACGTGCTAATTCTACTGACGCTATATTTTCATTACCTTCTTGAGACATTTCAATTACGTTTGCATCTGCAAAATAAGTTGCCTCTCCAATACCGGCTTGGGCTAATGCTAAGTTCGCGTCACCGTCTTGCTCAATTTCAATTGTGTTGAAAAAGCCATCAAAGTTTACAGCACTGATTTCGTTGGCATCCCCCACCTGAGTTAAATCGAACTCGTTAAATAAACCAATAACGCCAGCATAAGCAATGTTTCCTTCGCCAACTTGGTTAATTTCGAACGTATTCGCCTGTCCGCCAATTGTTTCAACCGTAGCTAAATTAACGTCACCAATTTGGTCTATATTCACTTCGTTACCCGAGCCTTCGAACACACCTGTGGCGACTTCATTGCCGTCACCGTCTTGTTCAAATTCAAGCACGTTACCGTCGCCAATCATAGTCCAACCGATAACGTTCTGATCGCCATCCTGATCAATTTCAACTTCATTATCAGAACCAATTACAGTTAAATCTGAAATGTTGTAGTAACCATCTTGAATAACGTCAATTACGTTAGCATCGCCGCTTAGTTCGCGAACATAGGATTCGTGCCAGTCACCGCTTTGATCAACAAAGATTGTGTTGTCGTTACCAGAAATAGCATTGTTAGCCCAGTTTCCACCGTCTCCTTGATACACTGACAGCGTATTGCCGCTGCCCGAAATACTGTTTATCGAACGATTGAAGATAAATCCGAACGGACCGCCGTCACCTAGCTGAACAAGCGAAACCGTATTATCGTCTCCCTCAACAAGAACGTCCGCAACACTGTCTATACTGTCTTGCTCAGACTCTAGAAAGTTGCCGTCACCCGTAACACTCGCGAAGAACGTATTGCCCGACTGCATTTGCGATGCGAGTACTTCGTTAGCATCACCCGTTACCTCTACGACTATTGCGTTTAAATCACCTTCTTGACTCAAAACAGATTCATTGCCTACTTCATTTCCCTCTGGTGCCGTTTGGGTTAGCGTAATTTCATTACCCTCTGCTGCTGAAACAAAATCTGCAGAAGCGTTGAAATCTACTGATTTACTCGCTGGAATTTCTTGCGCGGATGCCCATCCTGTCGCTGCGACTAAAAGTAATGCACTCGCTATTTTTGTTCTTTTCATTTTCACATTTGTCTCCCTATGGCAATCACATCATTCTTGATATTGTGTGATGTTAATCACCATTTCGTTCCCTATCTGATAAACAGTAAAAGACTGTTCACCTAATTGATTGACATTGGCAACATTGTCGAACCCATCTTGGATAATTTCGAAATAATTGTTGTTGTTTTGCTGCAGCAAATTTACAACGTTGCCTTCACCTAATTGCGTGATGATTGCTTCGTTATTGCTGCCGTTTTGAACAACATTAGATAGGTTGGCGCCGTTGCCGCTTTGGATAATGTTAGTTATGTTATTAAGCCCAAACTGACTGACAGCAATGAAGACCGTTTCATCGTCTATCGTAATAGCTTGAGCATTCAGACTCATTGAAAGAGAAGATTCCACCATGTCGGAGCTTGTTGATAAGTCGGACTGTTGCGCAAAGACAGGAGTATTTACGGTTAGGAGAGTGCATACCGTTTTAGCTAACAACCCAGCCGCTTTTATAGCTTTTAGGTTTCTAACGAGTTGGTGCTTTTTAACCTTTAACATCTTGTCCATGAGAACGACGGCTTCCTTGAATAACAACAAAGGTGACCTCTCTATAAAACGCCTTTAGGCTTTGAGAATCCATCACCTTTAAGTTGTATTTATTACAGATTAAATATCGGCATCACCGCTTCAGCTCGCAATCCAACGTTTTAAGGTAATACCTTAGTACTAGTTTTCTCAGAAAATAAACATCAAAGTTGGAGATGGTAAGACCACGCCTCAACAGAATAAATATCTTAAGTATTCAAATTACACGAACGTCGACATAAGAAGTCGTTGACAAGTAAGCAGGCCCTAATAATTAAGTACTAGTTTGACAAGCATTAACCGTTTTTCTCTAGTGGTTAAGTAGTATTTTTAAAGCTATTTGCATTTTTGGAGTGGCAGGTTTTGAAATTTGCGTTATAAGTTTTAACCGTTAGTTATATCAGACCGAATGAGAAGATTTCGTGATTGAAGCACAATTGCTAATTATGGAATCTAATTATGAAAACAAAGCCTTTTAAAACAGGCCTTTCAGCATTGTCATTAGCCCTATTACCGCTAATGGCATCTAGCCACGCACACGCAGCAAAAGCCGAAATTTTCGACGACAGCGTTATCGTTGTGTACAAAGAAAACGTAAGTAAAACAGAAAAAATGCGTGCACGTTCGTCAGTGGGCGCACGCATAAGCGATGCAAACCGCGATGAAGTGGATGACCGTTTTGCCAATCTTTTAGATGGTCGCATAGCCAAACTTCAACTTCGCGGTAAGTCTGTCAAAGATGCCATTGAGATTTTGAAAAAGAATCCGTCAGTCAAGATTGCAGAGCCAAATTTTTTATATCGTAAAGCATTGGTAGTAAACGACCCATCTTACGGTGACCTATGGGGCTTGAACAACACCGGCCAAGCTGGCGGTGTCGCTGACGTCGACATTGATGCGCCAGAAGCTTGGGATATCACAACCGGTGACAGTGATGTAGTGATCGGTGTCATTGATACCGGTGTTGATTACAATCATGAAGACCTTGCGGATAATGCATGGGTTAACCCAGGCGAAATTGCCGGTAACGGTGTTGATGATGATGGCAACGGTTATATTGATGACGTTTACGGTATTGATACCGCGAATGGCGATACCGATCCGATGGACGACGACTCTCACGGTACCCACGTAGCGGGCACGATTGGCGCTGTAGGTGGCAACGGTATTGGTGTGGTTGGTGTAAATCACGATGTGTCTATCGCTGCATGTAAATTCTTAGGTGCGGACGGTACAGGTTCAACTGCAGGCGCTATCGAATGTATTGACTACTTTACTGATCTTAAAGAAAACCGCGGCATTAATATTAAAGCGACCAATAATAGTTGGGGTGGCGGCGGCTACAGTGAAGCGTTAGAAACCGCTATCGAAGTTGCTGGCCAAGCAGGTATCTTATTTGTTGCAGCAGCGGGGAACTCCGGCTCTAATAACGACAATGTAGATAATTATCCATCTAACTACGTCACCACCACTAATAGCGTTATGGCCGTCGCCAGTCATACCCGAACTGACGGAGACAGCGGCTACTCTTACGGTATAGAAACGGTGGATATTGCCGCGCCAGGCACCGCAATTTTATCTACAATACCGGGCAACAGCTATGCGGCGTATTCAGGTACATCAATGGCAACGCCGCATGTTGCAGGAGCTGCAGCACTAGTATGGTCGCTAAACCCTGAGCTTACGCCATCTGAAATGAAAGAGCTGTTGATGTCTACTGGTGAAACCAGTCTATGGGCTGACGGCCGCACTGTATCTGGCAATCGATTAAATGTGTTAAATGCACTTGAAGAGGCCGACCCAACACCTGGCTTCAAACTAGGTATTACACCAGGTTCAGCTGAAATTGAAGCTGGTGAGACCTATACCTTCACTATTGAAGTTGGTTCAATTGCTGGCTATGAAGAGGAAGTTCAGTTGTCACTTGCTGAGCCAAGTGATTTAGCTTCTTTAAGTGCAAGCTCGGCAATGCCCGGAGATACGGTGACATTGACAGTAGAGACATCTGAAGATACGCCATGGGGTGCTTATAGCTTTACCGTTAATGGGGTGAGCGGTGAGATTGAAAAATCCAAGTCGGCAAATCTTTATGTCTACCCGCAGGGCTTGAATGACTTCCCATACGCATATACCGGCGATGCAGTTCCAACACTGCCTAACGAAGAAGACCCAGATGACGTAGGTGTAAACCTTGTCATCAATGTGCCAGATGATTTGACGGTCTTTGGCATGCAGGCATCAGTAGACATTACTCATACCTACAGCGGTGACCTAGTGTTATCACTTACCTCTCCTCAGGGTACCACTACCGTTCTGCGCCAGAATCAAGGTGGCAGCACAGATGATATTGTTGAAAGCTATAACACAGATGCCTTTAACGGTGAAGTAGCTACTGGCGATTGGACTTTGAACGTACTTGACACTTTTAACGGTGACAACGGTACTGTGAACACTTGGAGTATCGTAGTCACAGGTATTGGCGAAGTAGGCCCAACACCGCCTAACTCTGCGTTTACCTATGACGCTTCTGGTTTATCAGTTAGCTTCACCAACAATAGTAACGATGTAAATGACGACATTGTCAGCTATAGCTGGGACTTTGGCGATGGTTCGACATCAACGGAAGTAAACCCAACTCATATTTACGCAAGCACTGGAGCTTATGATGTGACCCTTACGGTTACTGACTCGGAAGGCCAGACTGACGTTTCAACAGAAACAGTATCCGTTTCAGATAGCAATATTGTTGCAGAAATTGACCGCGCCATGCTCTCTCGCTTCGGTTCGCTTCGCGTTGATCTCTCGTACAGCGGCTCTATGGCCGATACTGTTATGATTTATCGCAACGGTGAACTGCTTGAAGAAGTGAGCAACACTGGACGTTACCGCGACAGAAGCCGTGGTGTTCAACCTGGTGAATATACCTATATGGTATGTGATGAGACATCAGCTTGCTCAGCGCCTGTAACAGTTAACCTGTAGCAGACCCTATAAAATTAACGTTTTATCAGAGTTTAACTCTATACAGAGTTAATTTTAAAAGTTAAGCAATTGCCGGCCAAGGATAGGCCGGCTTTTTTATGGCCGTTATACAAAGCACCCTCTAATCCATTGGCTTATTCCCAGTAAGCCAAATTCGACGTACACTCAAGGTATTTAGTACAACGCCATATTTTTATGCACCTGCTTATCATTGATGACCATGAAATTGTTAGAGACGGAATTAAAACACTCATTGAGCAAGAGTACGGGTGGCATGTATCTTATGCAGTTAGCTCTTTAGAAGAGCTACCTTCTTACGCTACGTTCGAAGAAATTGATGTTGCCATCTTGGATATATCCTTAGTAAATGGAAGCGGCTTTGATACTCTGGTAAAAATTAAACAGCAGGCTCCCTACGTAAAATGCCTGATGTTGAGTATGTATGAGCACGTAGGCTATATCAGTAAAGCACTTGAACTCGGTGCTGACGGTTACGTTACAAAGAATGCGGCAACCAAAGAGTTAATCGACGCATTGGAATCACTAGAGAAAGACGAAAACTATCTAAGTTCTGATTTAAGTAAAAAGTTAGCTTTCGGCGATAAGTGTTTAACCTCAATTCTTACGGAACGAGAAAAAGAAGTTTTCTTACTTCTCGCGAAGGGATTTCAACCTAAACAAATTGCCTATCATATTGATACTGCCCCTAAAACTGTGATGGTTCATAGAACCAATATCTATAAAAAACTCAACGTAACTTCTCAGTTTGGCCTGCTAAGAATTGCACTTGAAACAGGCTTTCTTGACGTCTCTGATGTGATTAATGATGATGTGCTGATCAAAGAAAACTAATGAAATTAAAGGACTTTATCAGCGTTAAATTTTTAGCTATCGGATTGGCGTATACCACTCTATTTCATAGTGTCTGGCTTTTCAGTACGCAGTTTGAAATTATTTCCGGTACGGTTAGCTGGTATTTGCCAGCTGGCGTTCGGTTAGCTGCTTTTTTAATGCTTCCGTTACGAAGCTGGCCGATGCTGGTTTTGGCAGAAAAACTCACCCACTTAGCTTTGTTTCACCCTGGCGGAATTCTCGACAATACCGCATTTTTAAGCGGTAGCTTTGGATGGTATTTAGTTCATTTAGTCATTTCACCCGCCTTACTATGTATAAGCGTTTACCTATTTAGACGGAAGGTAAGAGCGCCATATATCGATAGTGTGAATAGCACACTTGCCACACTGGCTTTTTGCATACTAATTAGTGCACTACTCGGTGCCACCTTTCTCGGTAGAAGGGCACTCGAACTCCAAACCGACATTTCAGTTTTTTTACCCATTCTGTTTGATTTTTTGTTGGGCGATTTTGTCGGTATCATTGTGCTCTGCCCTATATTATTTGCATTGCTATCAAAAGAGACCAAGTACAGGGAGAAAAACATGCTGTTCGCCATTGTCGGTGCATGGCTTCTCTTTCTGTTGTTAAGTGTTTATGTGTATAACAGTGGTACAAATATTAGCTATCAGGTTAAATACCTCGCGGTGTTCCCCGCACTATTTTTATCCTTTCGCTATGCTGTACTTGGCAGCGCACTGTCTTGTCTATTAATAGGCCTAACGGCTTTTGTAGTAGCGAGCCAAAGCAATCTTCCTCCACTGGAACATCAGTTTTATATTATTGCTCTATGCGTTAGCTGCTTAATTCTAGGCGCATCAATTAGTCAGTCTCTAGAAATGAACAGGGTACTGAGTCATAAAAATGAGGCACTGGAAAGGGCCGTGAATAGAGCCCAAGCCCTTTCGTCGAAATTAGTAAGCCTACAAGAAGATGAGAGAAAACGACTATCTCGAGATCTTCATGACGATTTTGGCCATCGCATTGTCGACCTTAAATTACAGCTAACACTCAATAAAGCCCTTGCCGACAAAGAGACACTTCTCAACAAGATAGATGCATTGTACCAAGCTATGAAAAAAAGTTTGGGAAGCCTGCGTCCCTCGGGCATCGACACACTTCCTATTGAGGCGGTCATTCAAGGCTCTGCTATTGTGTCCACGCTAAAAAAATCAAATATTGAGTATACATTTGAAGTGAAAGGCTCACCTTTTGCTTTTACCGCAGAACAAAAAATTCATATTTACAGAATTATACAAGAAGCGGTATCGAACAGTGTTAAGTACGCTAATGCATCACGTCTTGGTATTAATATTAGCTATACAGAAGCGAACACAACGTTTTGCGTGAGCGATAACGGGAAAGGTATTCCCGCTCACATAACAGGCGTATCTTCATCACATTTTGCCTTCCCTACCGACCGCCCGGACAATGCTGCTTCCCTCGGCTTATTATCAATGAAGGAGCGAGCCAAGCTAATAAACGGTAGCATTTATATCGAAAGCAGTTCATCTTCAGGGACCAATATCTGCCTATCCATCCCAAGACAATGAGTTGGATTGAATTGAGCAGTACCACCACATGAAGCTAATTCCCATCGCTCTTCAAACGGGTCTTGGATAGAGCGGTAATTTGTCACGCTTAATAACCGACTTTTTCTTGGTTACTTGTGCTACATTGTCATTGATTTCACAGACTTTTTGACAACCGTATGTATATTTTTCAGATTAACGCTTCGTTTTACACCCGCCTTGTTCGCTATATTAAGCCTCGATTGTTAATGATGTGGACTATCACCTTAATTGCGTTACTTGGGGGTTGTGTGAGTACCAAAGAACCTAGCCCTTACGCTTACACTCCCTCCCCTAACCCTTTTCAAGATGTTGTGCGTGCTCAGGAAAGGGCCTTAGAACAAGGAAAACTGTTGCTCGTTGTGCTCGGTGCACAATGGTGTCATGACAGCACTGGCCTCGCAGAGCGTTTTTCAACTCAGGAAATGGACCTTATTTTACGGGCTCACTATGAAACCGTATTTGTTGACGTTGGAACCCTTGAAGACAGAAGAAAAATTACAGAGCGGTTCGCCTATCCCAACTATTACGCGACGCCAACGGTAATGGTTGTTGAACCTAGTTCAGGCGCGCTATTGAACAGAACATCTATGGATATCTGGGGGAATGCTGACAGCATTCATTTAGACGATTACCTTGCTTACTTCTCTCGCTATCCAGCAATGACAGAAATGCAAAAGGCGCAGTTAATTAGTTGGAAACCAACAAACGAGGAAGTCGCTTACAACAAAGAGCAAGCGGCAAGGCTTCAACGTGCCTACGATAAGTTAGGTCCATTGCTTGTTGAGGATCTCAATGGAAATACACCAGAAGGTTTAAATGCACTTTGGAAAGAAGCTAAAACCTATCGTACAGAGCTTCAAAAAACCTTGGTTAAACGCGCAGAGCTAACGTTGGGTGAAAAGGGTGATAATGGCGTCAACACGAAACCGGCGCTTAGACACTATAACCCTTTTTCTTGGGAGCAGAACTGATTTTTACTGCTCTTCAAATAGCTAATACCATATATGATATTAGGAGCAGAAGGGACGTTCAAACAGACCTAACGTCCCTTACTTTAAAGTATCTAATTACAAATGAGCTAAACGAGCTGTTGGCTAGTTAGTGCTTGAAGCACTGCTCTGGCTTGAAGAATAATTATTTCGACGATTTGCCGAGCGATGCGCGCCACTACCTTCAGCTCCAGCGCTTCTGCGTCTCGCAGGTTTATCACCCGCACTTGACCTTCCACTCGAATTACCCGAGCGATTACTGCTATTCCCTGCCTTATTGTTCTGGCTTTGCCCACTTCTTCTGCTTCGAGATTTTTTTTCACCTTGGTTATTCTCATCGTCCATCAACGTCTTAGCAGCCTTTGGTTTCTTAGGCTTCTTTGGCTTAGACAACGTGGTTGGTGGAACGGCTTGCTGAGGCTCAAAACCTTCTAAGGTTTCTCTAGGAAGCAGCTTTTGAATCAGCGTTTCAATATCTTTAAGGTTCTGCAGTTCATCGACACTCACAAACGACCATGCCTGACCGCTTGCTCCTGCACGTCCTGTACGTCCAATTCTATGCACATAGTCAGCGGCTGTATTCGGTAAGTCTAAGTTTACCACTATCGGTAACTCACTGATGTCGATACCACGGGCAGCAATATCAGTAGCAACCAAAACCTTAATTTCACCACTTTTGAAGTCAGCGAGCGCTTTCGTTCTGGCGCCTTGGCTCTTGTTTCCGTGAATTGCAGCGCTTGGAATTTTTGAACGAGTGAGCTTTTCGGCAATTCGGTTTGCGCCATGTTTAGTGCGACTAAACACCAATACTTGCTCCCACTTCTGCTGTTTTATCAAGCAGATAAGTGCGGTGGTTTTTTTAGACTTATCGATAGTAACCAAATGCTGTTCTACGGCATCCACTGTCGTATTTGCAGGTGCAGTAGAAATGCTTACCGGATCACGGGTAATTGTTCTCGCTAGTGCCGTTATCTCTTCTGAGAAGGTTGCAGAGAAAAGTAAACTTTGACGATCTTTAGGTAATAGTTTGAGCACTCTTTTAATATCGTGAATAAAGCCCATGTCTAGCATTCTGTCAGCTTCGTCAAGAACCAAGACCTCTAGCTCAGAAAATTTCACTGCGTTTTGCTGATAAAGATCGAGTAATCTGCCAGGTGTTGCAATTAATACGTCAACCCCTTTACGAAGCTTCATCATTTGAGGATTGATACCGACGCCACCGAAAACGACGGCCGTTTTAAGCGGTAAAAATTCGCTAAATGCCTGAATACTTTCTTCGACCTGGGCGGCCAACTCGCGGGTAGGCGTCAAAATAAGCGCTCTAATATTGTTGCCCGATACCGGCTGTCCCGACATTAGCCTTTGTAAGATAGGAAGACCAAAGCCCGCCGTTTTTCCGGTTCCCGTTTGTGCAGCGGCCAATACATCTCTGCCTTGTAATATTTCAGGAATGGCTTTCTCTTGAATAGGTGATGGTGTGCTAAACCCACGTTTTTCGATAGCTTTCAATAAAGGTTCAGCGAGCCCTAAATGGGTAAATGACATTAATAAACTCCTGTCATAGGTATTTTAAAAAAGGTGCATACCGCAAAGGTATAAGCGCTAGTGCTTAATTGCTAACCATGGGGGTTATAGATTACTGGGAAAACCTAAAGAGATACGCCATTGCCGACTTGGCTTATTGGTGTTTGAAATCAAGAAAAGAACGGATGTATTTACTCTTACAAAGTGCGGGCGGAGTTTACCATTAATCGAACGCGGTCACCAGCGCATTTTTTGTCCAACAAGGCTCGCACTCATATCTTGACTGAATGCTGCCTTACGAATTTTGTTAAGTGATTGTCAATCCAGCTATTCATAATGTTCTTTAAGGCGTTATTTGAATTCGATATATAAAACCTTACGTATTTAGGTTTCCCTACTACTAATTGCTGATGTAATTCAATTCAAAAAAAGATAAAACGTCTATACTCAAATAGCGCTGAAGCTATCGCAATTTTACTAGGTGTTTCCACTCTCTATGTTCACTCATTTCACTGTTAAAAATAATTAGAGTGTTACCTTGAAAAGTCTACGTTCACAAATCTCTTTTAATACCGTCACCTCAATCGCAGTGATAAGTACGCTTATCATTGGTTTATCCATTTATGTTTATGAAAAACTCTATGTTGAGTTTGTTTCAGCAGAAGTGAACGCGATAGGTGAGAATATCGCGGTTGATTTGATAGATTTTATTGACGACCCAGCCGGTAGCTTTTACCAAACCGAAGTATTACTCAGACTCGGTGAATATGACTACGCAGAAACCGCCTACATATTAAATAACGATGGAAACGTGTTAAATATGTATATTGGCCCAGCTGGAATAAACGGAGAGAAAACCCCACTAGGCCCTTCTAAAGAAGAGCGGGATGGCAAAGTCTCTAACGGCGTTTTGCCTGAAAACCTTTCTTCTTTTTCACATGTTGACAAATCTATTGCTTCACTTGCACTTGGCCTTCATCAAATCCAAAATAAAGTTGTGGTGGTAAAAACCATCGGTGAGTCAACATTTCCACTTGGTAAGTTCATTTTAGTCTTCAACCTTCAAGACGCATTAAGAGATAGTCGCAAGCGATACATTACGCTTGTAACACCATCAGTCGCCTTTCTTATAATACTTGCACTTCTAATTTCAGTAAGAGCACAACGAAAGGTATTTCAGCCTCTTAATACGCTAATAAAAACGATGGATAGCGTGGTTGACGACAAAAACTACGACGTAAAAGTAGAGGAAATCGATAGAGAGGAGACCCTTTCTCTGTCTCGCGCCTTTAATAACATGATGTCCAATATTAAAGCGCAATCTGAAGCAAATGCAGAAAAAAATGCGCTTTTACAAAAACAGCAATCGCAGATGGAAAAGCTTGCTAATTTTGATGCGTTAACTGGTTTGCCCAACAGACAGTTTTTAATGCACCTTCTCACAAGAGAGCTTGCCAAATCTCGCATGAATCATAGCGAGCTTGGTTTGCTTTTTGTTGATATCGACGGTTTTAAATCAATTAATGACTCTTTTGGGCATGATATCGGCGATAAGTTTTTGATCCATATTAGTGCGGCTATGACGAACATTCTTAGTAAAGACCATACTTTAGGGCGTCTAGGTGGAGATGAATTTATTGTGATAGTACCCAATTTGCCAAGTAAACAGGCACTAGAGGATACTGCCAATAAGCTTGTAGACGCGGTGAATCGTACACATATTTTTAGCTCATTTCGTTTTGATTCTAGCGCGAGTGTGGGGCTTGCTCTTGCAAGTGAATGTGGATACGAGTTGTCCAACCTTGTCACTAATGCCGATGTAGCCATGTATAAAGCGAAAGACGACGGTAAGGCTAGGTATACATGGTTTAGCGAAGCGATGCTTGCTAATACTCAGCGCAAGGTTCTTATATCAACGAGGCTCTCACAAGCGCTAGAAGGCGACGCTTTTTACCTTAGTTATCAAGCAAAAGTTGATTCGGACGAAAACGTAATCGGCTTTGAAGCCTTGCTTCGCTGGCATGATGATGTATTAGGAGAAGTATCGCCAGCGGAGTTTATTCCTATAGCAGAACAAACGGAAAAGGTGTCGCTAATCAGTATGTGGGTTATAAAACGTGTTGGTATCGAAGCCCCTCAGTTAATTGAGTCATTCGGTCAACATATTGTCATTTCAATAAACCTTAGCCCGATGGATTTAAATAGCAACAAGCTTACTCAATTTATAATCAGCGAAATGGATACTGACAGGCTACCATCAAAAAACCTTGAATTTGAAATCACTGAAACCGCATACATGAACAATTTCAACGTCGCTAATAGCTTTTTTACCGCTATCAAAAAGCATGGCTGTCGGTTGGCGTTAGATGATTTCGGAACGGGTTATTCTTCGTTAGGCTACTTAACAAAATTCGATATTGATACGTTGAAAATCGATCGCAGCTTTGTAAATGATATTGGAAGTTCAAAGCAATCAGAATTAATCACTAAGACAATAATTGAAATGGCAAAAAGCTTAAACTTTTCCGTCTGTGCTGAAGGTGTGGAAACCCATGAACAAGCACGTTTTTTAAAGCAGAACGGCTGTCATGTTCTTCAAGGCTTCCTGTACAGTAGGCCAGCTCCACTTAAAAACATCATAGCTAGCAGTTTGGCGAGATAAACGGTTTTCAGAGAGTATGAGGCCGAACGAAGGCCTCACATCTCCATTAATTATAGGCTGGCGTAGACCACGGTTAAATGAGAAGGTAGTTCTGTTCCTGCTGGCACGTAGCCTACAGCGCCTTCATTTTCGTCTAAATATTGCAGCATGGCCTGCAGTGAGTCCATTTCTTTTGGCGCTGTCATTCGACCACTGAAACGCATTTGCGCCCAGTAGGACTGAATTCTTGACTCAGGCAGCGCAATGACTTTTGCGTTGAAAATAGACCGGGCCCTGTGACCGGGCATCATAGATACTGGCTCAAGCACCGACGAGCTCGAGGTGCTGTTGTTCATAAACAACGTCCTAACCTCGGCTTTTGAAAGCGCAATGTTACTATCGGAAACATTGGCCACTACCCAAATATTATCTTGCCCAAACGCAGGAGAAAAACTTAGCAAAGACAACAATATTAGCGTGTACTTCAGCATCAAAATACCCACTCTAACGCTAGTTGGTAAAGCATCGCGTTTCTATCAAAAGTCTCGTCTTGGATATCAAAGAAAGACGTTTTACCTTGCTTTCCATCTAAAAGTGAAACCTCTGCTTTTAGCGCAACGTTTGTCTTTACGTCCCACCTAGCACCAAGTGTCCACGTGTCTAGGTCATCTGTTGGGAAGAAGCTGTTAAGTATATCAACACCAAAACGAAGTTCATCAAGTTCTGGAGAAATGCCTGGGGGAATTGTGTTTTCAATAGTATTCAGCGACTGATTTGAAGATGCATAAGTTAGATGAAAGAGCACGCTGTCGTAGTAATAGCCATAAGAGATATAAAAGCTCTCGAGGTTTGCCAGCACGTCGATATCGGACGATACCTTCATCCATTCGCCGCTCATATACCAATTTAACGTGTCGTAACTTGCCCCAAGCAAAAACGCTCTGGCGCTGTCGTTAATTTCGAACTTTTCTGCAAGTTGCTCAAACCCGGCAGCCCTTAAACCTTGCAAAAAAGGCGCAATTTCGTCGATTGTCGTCTCAACTTTGGGGCCATTAATAGTAGCGGTTCTTAGCTGAAGGCCACCGTAATTCACTTCTATAACACCGCCGAATAGCTGGTCTAGCTCAACCTCAACGTCAATACCGCTTGAAACAAGGCTGTCTTCATATCGGCCATAATAAGCCTCAAAATCGACAATAAAATCACCAATGTTTGCTCTGTAGCGTGCATTTGCACCTTCGTACTGAGAAAACATATAGCTACTGTAAAGCTGTTGCGGAGCATTTACCCAAGGATAAGCAAAGCCGACATCGATAACGTCAGAATATTTAAGAAATGGCGTACGCAAACGGCCCACGTTAAATTGAATTTCTTCAGTAGGGGTGTAAGTAAGATATAACCATTCTACGCCCGACTCACGATCTTCATCGGTGTGAAGTAAAAGCTGGACGGAAGCAGATAGCGTCGAAGAAAAGTTATAATCCGCTTGAACAGCAATCAGAGATTTTTCAGAAAAGCTAACGTTATCATCGTAGCCTTCATACGTTGCCTTGTCTGTATCGACAAAGCCACCAACTACTCTTGCGAAGCCCGAAAGCTCAAGCTTGTCTGTCTCCCCAGCGGCTTGGGAGGACAAAACCATAGCCGCTGCGGCCGTTAAGGCTATCAGTAATTTAAAATTGGTCATTGCATCAACTTTTAGGTTGCGAATTAGTGAAATTTCAACCTCAACGAGATTGAACAGTTCACCTCACCTATATGATAGTTCGCGTTCGCAAAATCACCAATACCTACTTTAGTCAGAAAAACCGGCATATTTGCCGGCCTATTTAAGCGTTTCTTAATGCGCCTTCATTGAACACTACGCTTTCGAGCGCGCTTCTGCTATCAGATTTCATTGTTTACCTGCAATCCACTTCGGCTTCAAAACTCAAAGGCCCCACCGGCAAACGTGTTATTTATTGCAAGTTAACTTAAAAGGCCCAGATAAATGACCACAAACCACATGTACCGTATCACAACTCGTGCATCCTCTATTTGCTACGTCATAGACATGCAGAGGTAGTAGATATAAAGACTAATAGCCTTTTTTGGGGCATAGTTGAGATACCAGAAGCGATGATTTACTGAAACAACGATAAAAAAAGCTTTACCAGATTTGATATAACAGTTAAAAAACGCGCAATTAATCCACGCACTAACCACATCTAAATTTAATGATGAGGTGAACAAGTGAAAAAAAGTATGAATGTTGAAAGCTTAACCCAGCAATTTGAAGAAAAAATGGCGCTAATAAAAACATCAGTTACGTCTGATAGTTTTTTTATACAGCTAGTTACCATCGCCGTCATTTATTGTGTTGCCTTCTTACTCGCCAGACAAGTGAAAAAGCCCTTTAGGTTCACGCGGGAGAAGCCAGAGAAAGGTGCACATACAATGCACGGTTTTTTATACAATCTCGGTGAAGCGCTTTTTCCGCTTATTACGATAAGCATGTTAAAGCTGACCACTGTGCTCGGCGCACAATTCCAGTTCGATGCTTGGCTGTTGGAAATCGCTGTTGTTGTTGCGCTAATGCTGTTTGTTAATTCGCTAATAACAGGTTTTGTCGAAAACAAAATGATCGCGGCTTGCATGCGTTGGGTCGGTTTACCCATTTTGTTCTTACACCTAGTAGGTGTACTTCCGCTTATTACGTCAGCTTTAGAGTCTATGGCTATCTCTGTTGGCAATGTCCAAATTTCAGCTTATGGCGTGACTCGAGTGTTGCTGTTTGGCGGCCTATTGTTTTGGTTGGGTCGCAGCTCAAATGCAATTGGCCAAGATATTATTAGAAACCACAAGTCTCTCGATGTATCGACAAAGGAAGTTTTTGCAAAGCTCTTCGAGGTAGCGCTTTTCTGTGTAGTTTTTTTACTGTTGCTTAATGTTATGGGCATCAATTTAACTGCACTTGCTGTTTTCGGCGGCGCTTTGGGCGTAGGTCTTGGTTTAGGACTTCAGTCTATAGCTTCAAACTTTATCTCAGGTATTATTATCTTACTGGATAAGTCCCTCACCGTAGGTGACTATGTTGAGCTTGAAGATGGCCAAAAAGGCATCGTTAGAGAGTTTAAAATGCGCTATGCCGTGCTAGAAACTTATGATGGCAAAGATGTACTCGTACCTAACGAAAAATTCATCAGCTCTTTACTCATTAATTGGACTCATAAGAATCAAAAGCAGCGCTATCGTATCGATTTTTCTGTTGCCTATAAGACTGACATCCGCGCTATGGTAGAAATTATCAAGGAAGCAGTCTCAGAGCATCCACAAGTAATAAGCGGTGACGATATTCCTTTTGAAGAATTGCCTGACTGCGAGATTGATAGCTTTGGCGATTCAGGGGTAAATATGTTTGTAGAGTTTTGGATGGAAGGAATAGACGACGGAAAAAATCGTGTCGGCGGAGATCTTTTACTCACTGTTTTTGAAACGTTACGCGAACATGATATTGAAATTCCATTCCCTCAGCGCGAAGTTCGCGTGATCAACGAACAAGGCATTGGAATTAGAAACACAACCCCCTAAACAGCCTTACTTCACCTTCGCGCTTGGCTAAAACCGTGCGCGAAGGGTATCCCATTGCCACTCTTGCGTTTCAAGCCCAAGTGTACGGGTAAACTTTTCGTAATCGCTTTGCCCCATCGCAGTTGCGACTGTTTTAAGCTGAGATTTAGCCTTGATTGCTTTCACCTGAAGCAGCTCAAGTCGCTTATCTGCACTAGCGTCGAAGTTATCCAGAAGAATTGCGTTGGCTTTACTGGTCGCCTCCCAAGCAGTCAATACATACCCTATGAGCTTAATATAAACTGCCACCATCCGTTTTCGCTCGAAAATATTCTCAAATATTGAGCCTGTTATTGCGTTATGAAAACTTGATTCTGTTTCATTAGGCACTAACGCGTTCAAACCTTTCAGTTCTTTCAATACTTCGTTTAGAAGACGAATGTGAGCCGCAGTATTGCGTGCCTCAAAAGAGAGCGAAGTAATATCGTCACTTAGCATTTCTAAATTAACTAAAGAACGTTGGATGCTTGCCATTTCGATGGTGTTCGTAGAAGCGAAAAATAACATTTAGTGTATCGAAATCGAGCCAAGTTTGCGAAGCAAACTATCGGATTCAAAGCGAGATAACACATACTTAATCAACAAATGATTAGTTTATCCTACTACTAGTCGATTTCATTCCACTCTTTGGATTATGCCAGTCCGCATAGATAAGACTTCTAAGATATGAAATTTCAAGAAAAAGGGCGCCGAAGCGCCCTTGTTATTTGTGGTACTTTTTTGTAGTACTTTAACGAATTCCGAGTTCTCGCTTATTTTTCCAACTTAGCATTTAAGTCGTGACGTAAGTCAAAACGGTCAAGCGTCATAACCTTTGTCCACGCATCGACAAAGTCTTCAACAAAGCGAGTTTTTGCATTGTCGTAAGCGTACACTTCGGCAACAGCGCGTAACTCACTGTTTGAACCAAATACCAAGTCTACTGGCGTTCCTGTATACATTACTTCGCCAGTTTTTCTGTTAAACCCTTCGTAAACAGATGGATCGTCAGTTTTTCTCCATTTAACGCCCATATCAAGCAGCGTTACGAAGAAATCATTGTTAAGCGTGCCCACATTGTCGGTAAATACACCGTGTGTAGAGCCGCCTACATTTGCGCCCAATGAACGTAGACCACCTAATAGCACGGTCATTTCAGGCACTGTCAGATTTAGCTGATCAGCTTTATCTACCAGCATATCTGTTGGCGAACGGTAGCTTGCTTCGGCGTTGTAATAATTTCTAAATGCATCAGCCGTCGGCTCAAGAAGCGCAAAAGAGTTAACATCTGTTTGCTCTTGTGTCGCATCTGTACGCCCTAGAACGACCGGAACCGTGATATCAACACCAGCATCTTTAGCCGCTTTTTCGATAGCAGCAGCGCCGCCAATGACTATCAAGTCAGCTAGCGATACCTTTTTCTTAGAGAACATACGAGAGTTGTACTCTTCCTGTAGTTCCTTAAGTTTCGCTACTACTGCTTTAACTGTTTCAGGCTCGTTTGCTTCCCAACTCATTTGAGGCTCTAACGCTATTCGTGCGCCATTTGCACCACCACGCAAGTCAGAAGCACGGAAACTAGAAGCCGCTGCCCATGCAGTTTTTACTAACTGCTGAACGGTTAGACCGCTCTCCAAAATATCCGCTTTTAACTTCTTAACGTCTTTATCAGAAATGGTTTTATAGTCTGCCTTTGGTACCGGATCTTGCCAGATGAAGTTTTCTTCTGGGATATCGTTACCTAGATAGCGAGACTTAGGTCCCATGTCACGGTGTGTAAGCTTAAACCACGCTTTTGCGAACGCTGTTTGATACTCTTTTGGATCAGCCAAAAAGCGTTCAGCAATTTTGCGATATTCAGGATCATATTTAAGCGCAAGGTCAGCCGTCGTCATCACCGGTGGGTTTTTCTTACCTTCAACGTGTGCATCTGGTACTGACGTATGCAGTGACTCATCGGTAGGGATCCACTGAATAGCACCAGCCGGACTGCGGGTTTGCTTCCACTCAAAACCTAGCAAGTTCTGCAGGTACAAGCTTGTCCATTTGGTAGGTAGTTGTGTCCAAGCCCCTTCAAGACCACTGGTTACTGTGTCTTCTGCATTACCTTTACCACAATTATTTTTCCATCCTAAGCCCTGCTCTTCAAGACCAGCACCACCTGGCTCTGCTTCTAAACAATCCGCAGGTTTGTGTGCACCATGCATTTTACCGAAAGTGTGACCACCAGCAATTAGCGCTACCGTCTCTTCATCGTTCATTGCCATACGGCCAAAGGCTGTACGAATATTTTTTGCTGAGCCCATCGGATCAGGCACACCTTTAGGTCCCTCTGGGTTCACGTAAATAAGGCCCATATGCGTAGCGCCAAGTGGGCGCTGAAGCTTGCCATCGCGCTCTTCACGGTCGCTCGCTAGCATTTCAACCTCTGGACCCCAATACACCATATCAGGCTCCCAGTCGTCGGTACGACCGCCCGCGAAGCCATAGGTATCAAAGCCCATGTTTTCCATACCTACGGTGCCTGCAAGAATCATTAAGTCGCCCCATGAAAGGCTCTCACCGTACTTTTGCTTAATCGGCCACAATAGACGTCGCGCTTTATCTAGGTTTCCGTTATCTGGCCAACTATTAAGTGGATCAAAGCGCATTTGACCACCATCACCGCCTCCACGGCCATCTAGCGTGCGGTACGTCCCTGCACTGTGCCACGAGAGACGAATAAAGAAAGGACCATAGTTACCGAAATCTGCTGGCCACCAATCTTGCGATGTCGTTAGCAATTCATTGATATCACTTTTAACTTGGTCAAGGTCAAGCTTGGAAAATGCCTTAGCATAACTAAAGTCGTTCCCCAAAGGATTAGAACGATTGTCATGATCTCTAAGTGGCGCTAAGTCTAGTTGATCTGGCCACCAAAATTGATTGGTTTTAGCTTGGAAAGCTTTTGCCATGCCTGTGCCTTTTGCACCGGCAGGCTTGCTGATTTGATCATTAGCAACTGCACATGTCGCGCTAAGTGAAAGTGCAACTAATGCTGACAGTGTGGTTCTTTTAAACCTATTGATAGTCATGGTTTTTCCCGTCTCGATTAAATTTTGCTACTGGTACCGATGCGTAAGACGCCGGTTATCATTAACATCTTATTTACTTGTTTGCCTGATAGAAGATAGACAGTGTTGCCAACTTTTTACAGTCGATAAAATGGATTTACACGATTAGAAAAACCAATCAAATGAATTATCCTTAAAATTCAAAAGATTAAAACGTCATCGGTTCTAATTACTGCACCTCTTGCAAATAACTACATGAAATATTTAAAAGACTAATCATGGTTTGAGAATCTATTTCACGAGAGTAGGAAAATTTTGCTCGCTCTATTTTGTGTGACGCCTCCTAAAACTGATAAGTGTTTAATAATCGTACGAAAAAAGAGTCATCTTTGAAAAAATTTCTTTGCTTTGAACGATAATTTGAAATTTCTACCATGGCACAACTGTTGAAGGGATGTTGTAGGAATCAATCACACATTAACTTCAATAAGAAGTCGATGGAATGTTATAGAAGTAATGAGGACGAACTTATGAAAAACACACTTAAAACACTTACTGGACTAGCTGCGGTTGCATCAATTAGTGCAATGGCTTCGTTTGGCGCAAACGCTCAATCTAATCAAATTGAAGCGAAAGACAGCGGTTTTTACGTAGGTGGTAATTACGGCTACCTTCGCGTTGAAGGTGAAGATGACTTTGATGATGACAAAGACGTATGGCAAGGCCTAGTGGGTTACAAATTCAATGAGTGGGTAGCGATTGAAGGTGGCTACATTGACTTTGGCGATTATGGTAATGATATTGCAGGCGCTGAAACTGATGGCTATACCGCGGCAATTAAAGGTATTTTGCCATTAACCGAACGCTTCTCACTTTATGCTAAGGCGGGTCAGCTTTGGTCTGAAACTGAATATAATTTTGCAGGTATATCGCGAGATAACGACGATGAGAGCCTTTTCGTTGGCGCAGGTCTAAGCTATGCGATTACAAGTAACTTCCTGATTAATGCTGAATATACTGTATATGATACAGAATTGGACGCAGACGAAGCATTTGACGATATCGACGATACCGATTTTGAAACCGATCTAAAACAAGCCAGCATTGGTGTTGAGTATCGCTTTTAATTGCTAGCCGAAGCTATATTAAAACATAGTCAAATTTGAATAGAAGGCCTTCGCCCAGTGGCGAAGGCTTTTTCTAAGCTAGTACATCTAAGCAACTAACCGTCAATGCGCTGAATAAGTTGTGCCAACTCCTCAATTTTTGAAACCGTCGCCTTAACAAGGTTGTCAATTTCATTTGAAGATGACTGAGAATTACCTGCTAGCGTCCTTACTTCATCCGCTACGACTGCGAAGCCTCTTCCCATTTCACCGGCTCTTGCTGCCTCAATTGCCGCGTTTAACGCTAATAGATTCGTTTGTTCTGAAATGGAGTTAATTGTGCCGACAATATTGCTAATTGTTTGACTGGTAACAAGAAGATCCTTCATCGCATCTTGAGTATCGTTAACCGCTTGTTTTCGAGTCGTGATATTGATCGCAAAAAAGACAAACCGGGTGATTTGCCCGTTAAAGTTTTTAAGGGCACTAATCCGTGCGTCAAATGCCAAATAGTTTCCGTCTTTCTCAAGTTCTATAATTTTAGAAACAAAGCCGGAGGTCTCTAACGCCGATTTGTCTTCTGGCGATAGCTTGCCCATCACTTCATTAGCAAACTCCTTAGTACCAATCACGCCATTTAAATTGTCGCGAAGTAGCTTGTTCGCTTCTATAACTTCACCATTTGGTTCCATTTCAAGGAGAGCCAAAGCACTGCCAATTGCCTTGAGTTTATTGGTAAAGTCTAACGCCATTTGTTTTACGCGAGTTATGTCTGCTTGAACTGCGATGAAATTGACTAGATTGCCATCTTTAAAAACAGGGTTAATGGAAAGTGACGTCCAATAAGGCGCACCATCTTTTCTATAGTTAAGCACCTCATCGTAAAAGGCTTCTCTATTTTTTAATTTCTGTCGAATAACGCTTACTGTTCGCTGGTCTGTTTCTTCACCTTGTAGGAAAGACCCTGGTTTTTTACCTTTTACTTCGTCGAGTTGCCAACCAGTCAGTCGATAAAATCCATTGTTTACATATTCAATAAGCCCATCTGCGTCAGAAATAATAACCGCATTGTCGGTCTCATTAGCGACAAGAGACAGCATGCGCTGTAGCTCCCGTTGCTCCACTTCTTGAGTAACATCCCTTATAAACGCCGTATAAAGTGTTCTGTCTGCCAGCCGTACTTTCGATAGCGAAAGCCTTCCCCACAAGCTTTTACCGTCTTTTCGCTCGACTTTTACTTCGCGACTTGTCCCTACAATTTTATCCTGACCTGTTTCTCGGTTGGCATTAACATAATTGTCGTGGTTTGATTGTATTTCTTGAGGTACCAACATCTTAACGTTGCACCCAATCACTTCCTCTCTCCGGTACCCCCAAAGCTTTTCCGCAGAAGCATTAAACAGGGTTACATTATTGTTTTCATCAATACAAACTACCGCATCTAACGCCTGTTCAAGCGTTTGCTCAACAATTTCCCGAGCCTCTCTTTCTTCGGTTACATCTCGAACAAACGCGGTGTAGTGCTTTTTACCGCCGACAACAACCTGAGACAGCGCAAGCTGAACCCAAATTCGCTCTCCGCTTTTAGTTTCTAGCTCTACTTCTCGGGCGCTTCCAACTATTTTGTTTACGTTGGTCTCTCTATGGGTATTTACATAGCTGTCATGATTAGCTTGATGCTCTTGAGGGACGAGCATTCTGATATTTTTACCAAGCACCTCACTTGGCGCATACCCCCATAAGCGCTGGGCAGCATTGTTGTAAAACGTGATATTATTTTTTTCATCTATCGTCACAACCGCGAGGATAGACTGGGAAAGTGCCTGTTCTGCCGCATTTTCGCGCGAAAAGAAATTCATTGCTTTGCCTTTAGTTCACACAACTGCAAAGTATATAGATGAGTTCCTATGTTTTTTCCACTTATGGAGACTAAAACGGATAAAACGTGAAAATATTACACAAACCCCGCCCTCATTTTTTGCGTCAGCAGATAGCAGAAAACTCTTAATATTAAATATCAGTAACTTACAAAATTCACTGAGAAGCTTATATCAGGTACGAATTCTGCAATTTCATTCACTAATTAATAAAAGTGAAAAACAGGTATAGAGACATGCAATCAGGTAAGAGTGTATTTCAACCAGGTCAAAACTGTTGGGTAAAAAGTAAAGCCCGCTTCTCGACGCCACTCATTGATTGCGGTAATTACTACAAAGCGTTACATAGCTCCATAGTAAAAGCCAAGCACAGCATATTTATTGTGGGATGGGACATTGATAGTCGAATTCGGTTGCTCAGAGGCGATGATGAAGCCAACAGTGAAGCCCCAAGCGTAATAAGCGACCTTTTGAAATGGAAAGCTGAGCAAAACCCTGAAATTAATATTTACTTACTGCGATGGGATTCCTCACTTGCCTTCTTCGCCCAGCGCGAGATGTGGGCAAAAGAGGTCTGGGAAGAAAAAACGCCGGACAACGTGCAAACAGAGTTAGATGACACGATCCCAATGGGAGGTAGTCAGCACCAAAAGATTGTTGTTATTGACGATGAGCTAGTGTTTTCCGGTGGAATGGATGTTTCCACCAATCGCTGGGACACTCGTGACCACCCGGTGGTGTCAGAGGAACGTAACGGTCCTGACGGAGAGTACGGTCCACTACACGATGTTCAAATGGTATCAAGCGGCCCAGTCGTAGCTGACTTCGCAAAACTGGTAAGATGGAGATGGCAGCGCGTTGCAGAAAATACGCCTATCGACATTAGGGAAGATGCACTTATCGATGAAGACGCACCTGTGCCTGAAACGTGGCCCGACGATTATCCGCCGCTCTTTGAAAACGTTGAGTGTGCGCTAGCGAGAACCATTCCCTTCATGGATGAGGTGGAGCCTGCCCAAGAAGTTCGGCATATGCTGCTTGACCTGATAGGTGAAGCTGAATCTGTCATTTACATAGAAAATCAATTTACAACCAGACAAGAAATTGCTGAAGCGTTAAATCGACAGCTGAAATTAAAGCCTAACCTTTCGGTAATTATAGTGAGTTCTTATGAGCCTAAAGGTAAGTTTGAATGTGAAGCCTTCTGGGCGAGCCGAATTGAATTTAAAGCAATTTTAGAAAAGGGAATTGACCCGAAGCGCGTGAAGCTTACCTACTCTTCTATCGAAGATATGCAGGGGCGTCGCGCTTACAAACGCATTCATTCAAAGGTTATGACGATCGATAATAAATACCTTGTTATCGGCTCTTCAAACATCAGTAACCGCTCAATGACGTTAGATACTGAAATTGACACAGTACTGTTTGGCAACAACAAGGAAAATCAAGCCTGTATAGAGCAAGTAAGAAACGATTTGCTTGCTGAGCACACGGGCAGAAACATTGAAGCAATGCCGGCAATATTTAATGAAGACTTGCCTGTTGAAGCATTGATGCATGGCCAAATAGCCCATGGATATGTTCTTACAGAAGTACGCGATGAGATTTTTACTGAGCTTTCTGGAACAAACATGTTCCGCGCGCTATCAGATCCTGAAGAACCTCTAATTTCCGTCCCTACTTTCGATGGTGCGGCTTTGCCTGCTCGCAACCCGAAACGTCGGAGCATCATGATCCTAATGGGTTTGGTGATCATAGCGGTTTTAGGCGGTTTAATGTTTTGGGCAAGCCAATCAATTCCATGGTTAAGTTCAGACAGTATTAATGCTTTCTTAGAGAAAAGTAGAGGCACCTACTTTGCGCTACCTACCGTTCTTTTGGTGTATGTTGTGGGCGGTATTTTATTTTTTCCCGTCACGGTTTTATCCCTTGCGGTAGCTGCAATTTTTGGCCCTATCTGGGGGCCTATCTACGGTATGATGGGCGCGCTCATGAGTTCAGCCATCATGTTTGGTATAGGCAAACTTTCGGGAAATGCTGGGCTTAAAAAGCTAGGCGGCCCTAAAGTAGCGGCGGTTGATGAAAAGCTTAAACGCAGTGGCATCGTAGGTGTGGCCGCTATTCGTATGCTGCCTATCGCACCTTTCAGTTTAGTCAACCTTGTGGCCGGAATTTCATCGATAGGTATTTTCCAATTCTTGGTCGGTACGTTTTTGGGCATGTTTCCTCCTATGATTGCGAAAGGTCTCGTGGGAGACTCTATTGCTCAGATATGGCAAAACCCGTCTCCTAAGACCATCAGCTATTTAGTGGGCGGCATCGTACTGTGGGGGCTTATGATTTGGGGTTCACAAAAATTCGCCCGTTATTATCAAGCTCGTAAAGAATCTGACACTGATGAAATAAATGATGATAGCCGTAGTAAAAATGAGGCAGATAAATGTGCCGCATAGTGACTTACAACATTCATAGCGGCGTTGGCAGAGATAAAAAGCATGATTACAAGCGCATAGGGCAATTTCTAGCAAATAGTGGGGCGGACGTTGTGCTGCTACAAGAAATGGATACCCGCCCGCCACATCGAGACACAGCGCAAGATGTGAAGGATATATGTGCTGAAAACACGTTCAAACTCATTCCCTCACCGGCAATAAGAGAAGCTGACGGTTGGTATGGCAATGCCATACTTACCCGTTTTGATGTTATTTCTCACGATACTGTCGATGTGAGTCAAATGGGAAGACAACCTAGAAATGTTCAGATTGTTGAGCTACAAACGGAGAAAACGCCGCTGACTGTCGTCAATACCCATAAGGGGCTCAAAAAACTGGAGCGACGCTCACAGTTTTCACTGCTCCATGAGCATTTATCGTCAAGGCTAAAGCAACATAAAACGCCTCTCTTTTTGGCAGGAGACTTTAATGAGTGGCAGTTCTTTTCAAGAGCATTTCATGCTTTAAACGGTCTTCTCAATCAACAAAAAATAGGAGCTACTTTTCCCAGTCATTTCCCTGTATTTTCTCTCGACCGTGTATGGGTTTCTGATGATATTAGGGTAAAAGCCTGTCGAAAATTAAAGAATGCAAAGACCCGTGTATTTTCCGATCACTTGCCAGTACTTGTTGATATAGAGCTTCCTGAATGCGCGGAGTAATGCAGCGTTCGAAGAGAACCTAGCAACTAAAGGTTCTCCTCAAGCTGACTGAGAAATAAACGATGACGTTGCAAATTCCAAGGTTCCACTCCAATGGTTTAACGCATTTTCTATTGCAACGACTTTCCTGATGATGTCTACAACCCGTAAAAGGTCTTTACCTGATTTTGCTCTCTTATTTGTAGCCGCGAGCACAGTACGGTGCATTTCTGGTTGGACAATTTTGAGTGTAGACACAAGCCCTGACTCTTTTAAATGAAAGATAGCTGAAGTAGGCAAAATCATTACACCTTCCCCTTGCATGACTTGCCTAAGTCCCGTCATTAATTGCCCTGAGTAGGCTAAATCGTGTTTAAGGCTAACGCCGGTCGCCTTTTCATAATCGGTAATAAGCTGCCCTAGTGCATCTTTGTTGCCGGGAGATAAGAGCGGTAGTTCACTGATTTCCCAGAATTTAATCATCGATTTTTCCCTCAAGTGAGCGTATTCAGAATGGGCATCTGATGCTGTAAACACAAGATGTAGCTCTTCTTGGATTAAGGGGGTAACGCTCATGAACTTCAGGTCGATGGCCTGCTGATAGGTGAGCGCAACGTCGATTTGTTTTGACGATAGCCAATCGTTAATTGTGTAAGACGGGCCTGTACTGATCTCGACCTTAAGATCTTTATGATGTTTCGTTATTTCAGTCAACAGCGGCAGTGAAAGCACATTACCAATAGACGGAAGCATGCCTATTTTAATTTTTTTACCCTGCCCCACGGTAAAACCTTCCATTACTGCTTTCACATTTTCAATTTCGCTTAATATCTTCTCTGCATGTGAATAAAAAACCTCACCAGCAGGCGTTAAATTAACCCCAGCAAAGCTCCTTTCAAGTAACGTTGTTTTTACCTCCCGTTCTAAGCTCGCGAGTTGTTGACTTATCGCCGGTTGAGCGATATCGAGAGCTCTTGCGGCACCAGCAATACTCCCCTTTTGCACTGTAGTTATAAAATAACGCAGCTGTTTAGAATGCACTGACTTCCCCTAAAAACTAACCTACAGATAAGCGATGAACTATCGATGTATATCAGCGGATACAACGTATAAAAGGCAAGCTATATGCCATTCCATTAGGTTATATGCAGCAAAATTGTAAATTTATGAGGGAAAATAGAACCCGACAAAAAATCATATAACGTAATACTTAAGTATTAAGCCACGCAAAATGGGGGTTGCGTCCATGCTCAATACTTTTCTTATACCCTTGAATATTCTTCTTTCTTCCACCAGTGCTGAAGAGTTCTTAGCCTAGTACCTGTACACGAGTTACAGAATAAAAATAACAAGATGCAACCTGCATCAATGTAGTGCTCGTGCGTGCCTAAAAAGAGTGCAGATTAAGACAATCCACATTCATAAATTAAGTAGCAATAAGCACGATTGGGAACGCTGATGAAACAGAAGAAACTCCACACCGCAGTTCGTTACGCACTTACTGGAATAACTTTTTTTACTACGTCTATGCTTGTTCAAGCACAAGACGCGGCAGAAGAAACAACTGAAGCAAAAGATTTAGAGCGCATTGCCGTTGTAGGGGCGCGAGGAGCGCCTCGCTCAGTAACAAGTTCGCCAGTGCCCGTTGATGTTTTAACCGCTGAAGATGTAGAGGCGGTTGCGTTTACTGACATGAACAATGTTTTAATGACATTGGTCCCCTCTTACTCAGTGGGCCGCCAACCCATTTCTGATGGCGGTACATTTATTCGACCTGCGACACTTCGCGGCATGCCTACTGATAAAACGTTGGTATTAGTAAATTCTAAGCGCCGTCACAGAGCAGCACTTGTTTCAATTGGAGGCTCAGGCACTCAAGGGCCAGATATCGCTACCATTCCAACCGCAGCGATTAAAACAGTAGAAGTTCTTCGTGACGGCGCAGCTGCACAATACGGCTCAGACGCCATCGCAGGCGTTATCAATTTTCAGTTAAAAGACAATACGGAAGGCGGGTCTTTTACCATTGACTACGGAACCTATTATGAAGGTGACGGGGATCAGGTTACCGTTACAGGTAACAAGGGCTTCGCTTTAGGCGACGACGGCTTTTTCAGTATCTCAGCCGAATACTCAGACAGTGAAGCAACATTTAGGGGCGAACAATATTGTGAACCTTGGTTCTGTGTTGATGAGCAATCTGAGCAATATATTGCTGATGCCACTGCCATGGCAAATAGCGTCCATGATTCAGACGTAGTCCAGCCTTGGGGGCAACCTAATACTAGCGGTAAACGCATATTTTTCAATTCTGGCTATACCTTATCGGCAGAAGCAGAGCTATACGCTTTTGGTAACTATTCTGAAAGTGAAGGTGACGGTTCTTTCTATTATCGTTATCCGGGTAACGGCACTATTGAAGACATTCGCTTGGAAGACGGTTCTATTTGGAATCCGACCGAATTTTTCCCTGGAGGCTTCACCCCTCGATTTTTTGGTGACGTTACCGACTACTCTTTCGTAGGCGGGATAAAAGGTATGTCTGGCGACCTTACCTATGATATCAGCGGCCGCTACGGCAATGACGAAATCTCTTACACGTTAGCGAATACTATTAACCCTTCTCTGGGTAACGAATCACCCACGTCATTTCAACCAGGCGATCTCACTAACGAAGAAGCCCAAATTCAAGCAGACTTCACTTACGACATGAGTGAGTACATACTAGCTTTTGGAGCAAGTTATCTAGATGAGTCTTATGAAATTTCTGAAGGAGAAGTAAGCTCATACTTTGCTGGACCTTACGCCACGTCCGACCCCTATGGTTTTTGTGACGGAACATCAGCCACCAGCGAAGGTTTAGCCGTTATCGCAAACGGTTCATCACTAAACTGTGCAGACCCTGATGACGCGGTTTATACCGTGGTTGGCGTTGGCTCTAACGGTTTCCCAGGTTATTCACCTGACTATTCAGGCTCATACGAACGTGATTCGTATGCGCTTTATACCGACATTTCAGGCGACATTACTGATGAGTTGTTCGCACAAGCCGCATTGCGCTATGAAGACTATTCAGATTTTGGCTCTGAACTCGTATACAAAGTTGCGGCATTTTACCAGCTAAATGATGACGTAGGCTTTAGGTCTTCATTTGGTACAGGCTTTAGAGCGCCAACACCAGGTCAGCAAGGTACGACGAACGTATCCACTCGCTTGCCTAATGGTTTCCCAGTTGCGACTGGTTTGTTCCCAGCTGGCGGTGAAGTTGCACAGGCACTTGGTGCAGAAGAGCTCTCGCCTGAGAAGTCTACTAACTTCACTCTAGGTATGACGGCTAACTACGGTGATTTAACGCTCACTGTAGATTATTACAATATCAAGTTAGAGGACCGCCTCTACTCCGTATCTACACGTGATGTATCCACAACGGTCGTAACCGACCCAGATGCAAGCGGTTACGATGCTTACCAAAACTACTTGGCGCTTGCTGGAGCAAATGTATCTGGCGCAGAGTCTATTGGTGGCGTTTTCTTCTTCCAAAACGCATTCGATACGGTAACGGAAGGTTTAGACGTTGTTGCAACATACAAGATGGAATCTAAATACGGCGCAACCATTTTAACCGGCTCAATAAACTACAACAAAACCGAGTTTGATTCGGACCCTAGTGAGTATCTCGACCCTGAAGATCAATTCGACTTTGAGAATGGTACGCCTGAAATGCGTGGGGTGTTCTCTGTCACTCACAGTTATGACGTATGGTCTGCAGTTGCTCGCCTAAGCTACTACGGCGAGTACGAAAACGCAGGAAGTGATAACGGCGTTAGTGTCAATGCTGAAAGCATTCAGACTTTTGGTGACGAGTTTATGTTTGATATTGAAGGCTCTTATCTTATCAATGAGAACTTCACGTTATCGGTAGGTATCAGAAACCTGTTCGACAACTATCCAGATTTGAGTACAAATGGCGACGCTTGTTGTGGCGAACTATACGACTCAGGCTCAATAGTTGACTGGCAAGGTGGGTACTACTACACCCGCCTAGCTGCCCGCTTTTAATGAGGTACAAAAAACACCGGCTCACGCCGGTGTTTGCGTTTTATATAACTGTATATAAGTAAATCCTAAAGAAAGGTTCTTCAATGTTTAAAGCAGTATTGTGTGGAGTAGAATGCAAATGGAACTAGAACTACTGTGGTTTGTAGTTACCTTGTGTATAACCGGTGCCATAGCTGGTATCACCGCAGGCCTTTTTGGCAATGGTGGAGGGTTTGTTGTTGTTCCAGCCCTGCTCGCCGTTTTTCCTTTTTTTACTCCTCCGTCAGAAGCGCTCGTAAAAGTTGCTATAGGAACATCATTAGCCTCCATTGTGGTTTCCAGCGCTCGCTCTGTCATGGCTCATCGAGCCAAGGGGGCCGTAGATTTCGATATTCTGCGGTCTTGGAGTATCTGGCTCGTTCTAGGGGTTGGCGGTGGTCTGCTTATCGCTAACAACACAAGCGCCAACGGGCTTACCGTGGTTTTCGCGGCAGGTGTTTTACTCTATTCGGTGTATTTTTTATTTCCCGAATTTGTCGTAAGACCTGGCCTGGTTTTCGACATGCCTAAAGGTATTGGTAAAGCAGTATTGGCATTTGTTCTCGGTGGATTCTCAGCACTTCTTGGTATAGGCGGCGGCACGCCAACGGTTATCACAATGGTAATGTGTCAGCGCACTATCCAACAGGCTGTGGCAACCGCAGCTGGCGTAGGCTTTTTAATAGGACTTCCTGGTGCTATCGGATTTTTGTTTATGAAACACCCTGATACTGCCTCCCTTCCCGTTGGCACTATTGGCTACATCAATATACCTGCACTTATCGCAATTAGTATAGGCGCCATATTCACTGCGCCTATTGGAGCAAAAATGGCACATAACTTCAGTGAAAAGAAACTAAAACGCCTTTTCGGTATTTATCTCGTCATTGTATCAAGCGCCATGTTCTATAAAGCCATATAACATGTCTAAAAGGAGAGAATCATGAGCTATAGCCGTTCAAGACGCTTATTTATCGGAGGTTCGGTAGCAGCGTCAGCATTCGGAGTAAGCGGATTTAGTACATTTACTGCTGCACAAACAGCGGGAGCCATTGCCAGTCCCATTCCCGCTGTGACATATGGCCCCTCACCGGGTGTAGCAAAACTCAATGCTAATGAAAACCCATTTGGCCCAAGCGCTAAAGCATTGGAAGCAATTACTAAGGCCTCCGCTGAAGGTGGCGCTTATTATGCGTACCCTGCCGCCATGACACTTTTAGATATGATTGCAGAACGCCACGGTATTTCACGTAAGAACATTTCTTTAAGCGCAGGCTCTAGCCCTATTCTCTCTTATACTGCGCTCGCAGCCAGTAAAAAAGGAAAAATTCTTGGGCCAGATCTCTTTTGGGATACCACATCAAAAGCACCGGAAAAACAAGGCGCGCCCGAAATAGTAAGAATTCCTAATACAGCAGAACTCGACATTGACCTTGACGCCATGTACGCAGCAATTGATGATTCCACTGGCATGGTTCATATCTGTAACCCAAATAACCCAACAGGTAAAATACTCGCCCCAGAGAAGTTACGAGACTTTTGCATTAAGGCCTCTAAAAAAACACTTGTATTGGTTGATGAAGCTTACAATGAACTGATTGATGAACCACCAAAACACACGATGATCCCGCTTGTTAAAGCAGGACACAACGTGGTTGTTGCTCGTACTTTTTCTAAAATTTATGGCTTAGCCGGCATGCGAGTTGGCTACCTCATAGCATCAGAGGAAAATACGGATTGGATTAACCGCTATGGTATGGGTGGCTATACCTTGAATCAAGCTGGCCTTGCTGCCGCCATTGCTAGCTACAATGATGAGGCTTTTCTGACGTTCTCGAAAGAGAAAATATACGAGGGTAAAGCAATGGTTATGGATGCTGTCAAAGCAAACGGTTTGACAGCTCTGCCGTCGAGTACTAACTTTGTCTTTGTTAATTTGGGTGACGGCAACGCTGAATATTTCCGTCAAGTCATGGCCGAAGAGGACGTGCTGATACGAGGAATTTATCGTACCTACACTAATTGGTCTCGCGTAAGCATGGGAAGAATTGCAGATGTAAAACGTTACGTTGATTCGATGCCTAAGGCGCTAGAAAAGATGTACGCTTTACAAAATAGCTAGCTCAGAACGGCGTGTACTGAACACTCGTATACGCCTACTCATCATCAGCTAACATCCTCTCATTTCAACTAAAAGTCTAATACGCATAAAAGTCACTTCTGCCATATACTTTATAAAAATCGTTATTGCGAAAACACTCGAGCAATTTTTTTAACGAGTTTATTGCGGTAATGCTAAAACTGCTCATACTTTATTAAAAGATATTCCTCTAAATGCCGCTTTAGGAGGCTGTAAATGTCACTTTCTGTATTAGTTGCTGATGATTCAAAGTTATCGAGGCGCAGTGTTATTCGAGCACTCCCCCAGGACCTTGAATACGATATTACCGAAGCAACGAACGGCCAAGAAGCTATTAATGAGCTATCAGAGAGGAGTTTTGCACTTGTTCTATTAGACCTTACCATGCCGGAAGTGGATGGGGTGGGCGTGTTGGAATTCTTGCATGAGAGGCCCGATGCACCAAACGTTATTGTGATAAGTGCTGATTTTCAGCCGGAAAAGCAGAAAATTGTTATGTCTCTAGGAGCTAAGCGTTTTCTTCGCAAGCCTCTAGATAAAGAAGAGTTAGCAATGGCATTATTTGAGCTGGGGTATCTATGAGTATCGTACTACCACTAGATGAAGAGCAAAGAGATGCGCTTCAGGAATTGTTAAATATTTCTATGGGGCAAGCCGCCAATTCTCTTGCGCAACTGATAGAAACCAAAATTGATATTTCTATTCCAAAGATTTCAGCAGTTACCCCTACTCAGCTCTATAGCCTTTTATTTGAAACAGAAGATTCCTTCTATACTCGACAGTCTTTTTTAGGAGATGTACATGGCGAAGTAATGTCTGTGCTCTCTAGGGCTGGCTTGACGGAAGTGGCCGCGTTAATGGACTACGACGACCCGTTGAGCAAAGAAGACATTCAAGAGATTATTCTAGAACTTTGTAATATTTTGGCAGGCGCCTGTCTGGCAGGCCTCTCCGATCAGCTGGAACTGACGACTAACCTAAACATGCCAACCTTATTTCAGCCAGATAAAAGCAATTTCGATGACCTTAAATGGCAGCACAGCCTAGTTATGGAAGTGCAATTTGTCATTGCAATTTCATCGTTCAGCATGCGGGTAGTTTTCTGTTTAGACGACGAGTCTCTTGCGCGAATGAAAGCTACATTGGATGAGTTGCTCGCATAATGTTTGAACAGCTGGTAGGTAAATTACCGGTCGGGATAGGTATTGTTGACGAGAGCTTCAATGTTGTTTATTTGAATGATTTTTTTTTAGACAGACTGCCCCATGAATTGCGCAAAAATTATAAAGAGACGCCGGTTACTGACTTATTCCACGGCCAAGGCAAGTTTTTAAAACGCAGACTTAAGTCGGTCTTTGTATTACAGCATCCCAGTTTTAGCTATTGGGAACAGCGTCCTCACATATTTCCATTTAAAAGTTCTCGCCCAATAACGGGTGAAGAAACTCAAATGTATCAAAATATGGAAATTCTGCCCGTCAAAGATAAAGTGACGGGCCAGAGATACGCATGTATTTTTCTTCAAGATGTGACAGCACAAGCAAGTTATTTCAGAGCACAACAAAAACTATCAGAAGCACTAAAAAAAGAACATGAAGCGCAAAGAAAGCTGATCAGAAAACTCGACACCGCACAAAGTCAGCTTATTCAAGCAGAGAAAATGGCGTCTACTGGTCAGCTTGCTGCGGGTATCGCTCACGAAATCAATAACCCTATCGGATTTGTGAATGCCAATCTCAACACACTTGGGCAATACGCCTCTCATCTCATTTCTATATGCGATGGTGTCTACTCACATATTGAAAACTTCAACGACGAGCTAAACGAGCAAATAGAGGCGCTCTATCAATCGAACCACTACGAGCTATTGAAAGAGGATATTACCGAATTAATCGAAGAATCTACGGACGGGCTAACGCGAGTTAAAGACATAGTGGAGAACCTAAAGAACTTTTCATTAGAAAATTCAGAAGGTGTTCAAACCGTTGATATTTGTACCGTATGTAATCAGCTCATTACTCTAATTTCGGCTCAATACAGCACACCTCAATATAAATTCGACTGTGAGTTAGAAAAAGTTGAAGTTATGGGTAACCCCGGCCCGTTAAAGCAAGCGTTAATGAATGTGATGATCAATGCCGCGCAGGCCATAGACACCAAAGGCGTTATAAAACTCAGCGTTCAAGAGTCAGGCGATCGCGTTATCATTAAAATACTTGATTCAGGATGTGGTATTCCAGCCCAACATTTGAAGCGTGTTTTCGAGCCTTTTTTCACCACAAAGCCAGAGGGACAAGGGCAAGGCTTGGGCTTATCTGTCGCTTATACAGCGATAGAACAACATCAAGGCAAAATATCAATAAGCAGTAAGGAAGCAAAAGGGACGGTGGTCGAAATCTCTATTCCTAAACAACCTTCTCACTCGAAGGTTAATAGCCCAGAAAGCGTCATTGAGCCATCTGACATTGTGCAGGAAGAAGTATGAACAGCCCGATTAAGAGGCAAGTAGTTTTGTTTCTATTGCGGTAAACTCGTAGTGACCTTTATCGTTAACATCGCGAGAAAGCATTCCCTTATTATATAAATAATTTAAATGAGACAGGCATTCTGCTACCGCAAAGAACATATTTCGGCTTGATAACTTTCGTTTAAACATAACGGGCAGCAGTGCTACCACCGTTTGAGGGCGCTCACAAGCTTCAAGTAATGCCCTTAAATGTTCTTGGTGATGCTCTATAAGCGTATCGACCCTTTCATGTAGACCGACAAATGGTAACTTGTGAGCTGGTAGTACAGTAACGTCTTTTGGCAGCAATTTAAATTGAGGCAAGGTACTCAAATAATCATCTAAGGTATTTGCATCCGGCTCTGTGGAATAGGCACCAATGTTAGGGGTAATAATAGGTAGGATGTGATCGCCTGAAATTAAAATATTCTTCCTTTCGTTAAAAAGACATGCGTGCTCTGGAGAGTGACCACGGCCGATAATTACTCTCCATTCATCCTTTCCTAGAGACAACGTCATACCATCTTTAAGTCGTATGTAGCTGATTGGCAAGGGAGACACTACGCTACTGTAGCCATTCCCATCCCCTGCAGTCAGTTTTTCAATTAAGGCATCATCGAGACCTGCACGCTGATAATAGATTATGTCTCTTTCGTTTGTTGCGCCGTTTCTACCGGCAGAAAAAGCTCTGGCCGTGAAGTACTCGGTTTGCGTCATATAAAACGGGACGTTGTACGTGTCAGCAATCCAACCCGCTAACCCGACATGGTCAGGATGTAGATGCGTCACAATCACACCGACGATGGGTGCGCTTAACTGTTCAAAAATACGCAGCCACAGTGATTTCGTTGTGGAGGTCCCTATGCCAGTGTCAAGCACCACCCAGCCGCCTTCGCCTTTTAACAAGTAAAGGTTAATATGGTCTAGATCGAAAGGTAAAGGCATGGTTAGCCATAGTACTCCTTCCGCAATCTCTATAAACTCGCCAGGCTCTACCTGCTTGTCATATAGATATTCCATACCGCCCTCACTGAAGTTTTTAGCCAACGTTTCGGTTCTTCATCTGAGTAACATTAAATGTTATCACCAGAGAAAACCGCTCAAAGTACTACGTTTCTACCTCGCTCCCTACGTAAAGACAAACATATCTGTCGAATAGAGAACTATAGGAGTTGGTGATAACAAACGGTATACTCAAGAGTGGTGGCTTGTTGACGAATACAAGAGTCATCAGTATCTCATCTTATAAAATGTCGCTTTTTCTAAACGGAATCATGCCAAGCACTTCAATACATCAAGGTTTCATACTCAATAAAAGCACGTTCACAGTACGGGGCAAAGTGTATGTAGAACTGTGGGTAAAAACTGCAAAGCAAATTGTAAAGCTCATCTCGGCCCCCCAAAACCCCACTTGTTTTGTAGCAGAAGAGCAGGAGCCGTTACTAAGAGAGCTAGCAGATCATATCTCGCTTAAACTCTTCGTTTCCGACGATGGTTTTTACACCCTAGAACAAACCAAAGTAGCGACTGTCAAGACCAAAACGGAATCGCAAATGCATCAGTTGCGTCAATTGGCGCGGGAAAAAGACATTACGTTATATGAAGCTGATATTAGGGTGGCCGACCGTTATCTAATGGAGCGCTTTGTTTATGGCGCCGTTGAATTCGTTGCTCCTGCGCTTAATTCTGAGAGTGAAAATAATGAACTGCTTATTGATACCATCGAAAATGTACAAATAAGACCTTGCGAGTATAGAACGACATTTTCATCCCTCAGCATAGATATTGAATGTAACGAAAACGAAGAACTGTTCAGCATTGCTTTGTCCGGTGACGGATTAAATATTGTAATACTTGTTCGTCCTCCTGGTACTTCTGAACACCAGCTCAACGCGGCGAAGGAAAATCCCTATCAACTTATCGTTGTCGAATCTGAACGAGAGCTTCTTAATGTATTTTTCACGCATATAACAACATTCGACCCTGACATTATCTTAGGGTGGAATGTTAAGCAGTTTGATATGGCTGTGCTTGCTCGTAGAACGGTAGCGAATAACTTAAAATTCGCGATTGGACGCCGCTCGCGGGAGGCTTCAGTGCGACAATGGGAGGACCAGACACTGGTCGATGTACCCGGGCGCTGCGTTATCGATGGTATTGAAGCACTGAAAACCATGACTTATCAGTTCGAGTCTTATTCACTTGATCACGTTTCAGAAGCATTACTGGGTGAAAACAAGCTTATTCAAGAAAGCGACAAACTTGCTGCTATAAAGCGCCTATATTATGAAGATCCTATTGCATTAGCGAACTATAACTTCAAAGACACCGAACTGGTAAATCGTATTCAGGAAAAAACGCAGTTTATCGACTTCCTCGCTTTACGAAGCACGTTAACCGGCCTCGATATGAGCAGGCCGGGCGGATCAGTGGCGGCGTTTCTCAATGTTTACCTTCCCAAACTCCATCGCCGTGCCTATGTCGCTGGTGTTAGGCCAGAAAATGGAGGGCTGGCGAGCCCAGGGGGATACGTTATGCGTTCTCAGCCTGGCCTTTATGAAGATGTCTTAGTTCTCGATTTTAAGAGCCTTTACCCGTCTATCATACGAACATTTAAAATAGATCCTGTGGGACTGGCAGAAGGATTGAAGTCACCGGAGAACGCAATTGAGGGCTTCAAAGGTGCAGTATTTAGTCGAACCACCCACTTTCTTCCAGCAATTATCGAAAATCTCTGGCTTCAGCGTGACGAGGCAAAAAAACAAAAGGATTCTCCGCGCTCACAAGCCATAAAGATATTAATGAACTCATTTTATGGTGTGTTAGGCAGCGGCGGCTGCCCTTTTTACGACCCACGACTCGCCAGTTCAATTACCCTTCGTGGTCATGAGATCATGCAGACTACTGCCGGATGGATTGAAGAGTTAGGTTACCAAGTTATTTACGGCGATACCGACTCAACCTTTGTCCACGTGGAAGGAAATGACACTTTAGGTTCACCAGAAACGACAGGAATAAAGCTTGCTGAAATTATCAATGAGAAATGGACGGCATTGCTAAGGGAGCGTTTCGATATAGATTGTCATTTGGAAATTGAGTTTGAATCGCATTTTTCTACGTTTTTTATGCCTACAATCAGAGGCTCAACGGAAGGGAGTAAAAAACGCTACGCGGGAATGAGGGGTGACGAACTCATTTTTAAAGGCTTAGAAAATGTGCGTTCTGACTGGACTACCTTAGCAAAGTCTTTTCAATATCAGTTGTATAAGAAAGTATTTTCAGGCCAGCCAATAGAAAAGTATATTAGCGACACGCTAAATGCGGTCAAATCAGGGCAAATGGACGATGAATTGGTTTACAAAAAACGTTTGCGAAAGCCTTTATCATCCTACACCAAGTCCCTTCCACCTCATGTGAAAGCAGCGAGACGTGCCGATGAGCTATTCAAGGAGCAGGGCTTGCCCTTACGGTATAAATCGAATACCACAATCGCCTATGTTATTACGGTTCAAGGCCCGCAAACGATAGAGACGGTGTCTGCACCATTACACTATGATCACTACATCGAAAAGCAAATTCAACCTATAGCAGACAGTATCTTACCGCTCATCGGTGCAAGCTTTGAACACATCGCTAACGACCAGTTATCTTTGTTTTAAACGTAAATATTTTGTATGAACATCTTTCAGAAGATGTGACAAATTAACAAAAACACGTTGTTCCCTGAAGCTAATAAAATCTTCTTATCCTTACTTTTCATAAACTTAATCCTTTGGCACAACAAGTGAATAAGACACTATGAGTAACTAAATCGGTTTGAGTGAAGTCACAACTTCATCAACATGCGTTCCATTTAGTGGTTAGGGCAATTGAGAGCCCGCGTTCGCAATGAAAAAACAGAAGGAATTTGATTATGAAGATCACAAAATTTAGTTTGATTACCAGTGCAGTTATTACTGCCACACTTTCTGCCTCGGCTTTTGCAGGACATCACGAAGAAAAAATTTCAATGGGCTTTGATGCCCTAGACAAGGATAGTAATGGTTACATCGTCGGCTCAGAGTCGTCTGGTGTTATGAATAGTGAATTAGTGTCTAAAATGGATACAGACGGCGACAGTATGGTAAGTCGCGCTGAGTTTAATGCATTTGTTGACGAAAAGCCTTCAATGTTCAGTGACGAAATAATTACACAGGTCCAGACCGAAGGCACTAATGATGCAATGTTAAGAGAAAAAGGTAACCCTGAACTATTCTCGAAAGATGACGGCGAAATGATCTCCGAGAAGAATAAGGAATTGCGCACTGAAATGTCAGCAAGCGCAGATGACAAATTCACAAAAATAGACATGGACAGTGACGGTAAAATTAGCAAAACCGAACTAGAAGCCGCCAAGCTAGAGGGTGACTTCGAGTCTATGGACGAAAACGATGATAAGTACATTACACGTATGGAGTATAGAACTTATTATAAAAACCTTGATGCGGAATAGGTCAATATAAGTCCGATACTCTGGTTTTATTCAAGGCTTCGCTACATTGCGAAGCCTTTTCGTATAAGTATCAAAATCCTGTCAAATATGCTTCCCACTTTCTCAGTATCTTTTACTGACTGAGACGAATCATCGAAATTCATCGGTACATAACACCATATACGACTAACATCTTGTCGACAAAATCACTTTGCAAACCTATTGTTAATAAAGTTTGAAATAGTTGTTTACACCACCATTTTTCACGCAAGGTAAACATCTATTTGTAGCCAACGCCTTGAACACAAATCGCGTGAACTAGCGATATTCATGTAATTAAAAAGTAGATGCGAAAGCATATGGAGACACGTTATGACGGATTCAACAACCCTGCTAGAAACTTCATTTCCTTTAATAAAAAGTGAGTACAATGGCCCTACCAACACAGAACTAACATCGTTGACCATTGGGCAATACTTAAAACGTATTGTCGACAATTATTCAAATAATTTAGCTATCGTTGTGAGACACCAAAATGTTAGATGGTCATATCGAGAATATTGGGAACAAGTAGAAAGCGTCGCTTGTGGGTTACTCAGTGATGGTGTAAAACCCGGTGATCGCGTAGGTATTTGGTCACCCAACAATATAGAGTGGTCACTCGTTCAAATGGCCACCGCTCGCATTGGCGCAATTATGGTGTGCTTAAACCCTGCCTATCGGCCTGACGAATTGGCTTTTGCAGTGAACAATGTGGAAGTTAAGTACCTCATCATGGCACGATCATTTAAACAATCCGATTATGTCTCTATGTTACAAGAGCTTGCTCCAGAACTAAGAAATATGGAAGAAGGCAACGCTTTCGTATGTTCAAAGCTACCCTCACTTAAACAGGTTTATACAATAGGCAACGAGCCAGTAGTCGGATTAAAACCTTTTTCCACGTTGCAAATCACGCCTACAGATACATTAAAAAGGCAGTTAACTGAAATCGAAAACACGTTAAGCGCCAACGATAACATCAATATTCAATTTACCTCAGGTACTACAGGTAATCCTAAAGGCGCGACTTTAACGCATCGAAATATCCTTAACAACGGCTTACTTGTAGCACAAGCTATGCGCTTCACCCACAAAGACAAACTGTGTATTCCTGTCCCTCTTTATCATTGTTTTGGAATGGTTTTAGGAAACTTGGTTTGTGTCGCATCTGGTGCCTGTGCTGTATTTCCAGGCGAGTCTTTCGACCCCGAGACAACCCTCCGTACTGTGGAAGAAGAAAAGTGCACGGCATTGCACGGTGTTCCAACCATGTTTATCGCGGAGCTTGAACTTCCTACGTTCAAGAGCTTTGACTTATCTTCTTTAAGAACTGGTGTGATGGCGGGAAGCACTTGCCCAGAAGAACTCATGCGTAAAGTGCACAGCGAATTTCATATGACAGAAGTAGTGATAGGTTATGGTCAAACAGAGTGTAGCCCTATCAATCACATTACCGACATAGACTCGCCTTTTGAAAAACAAGTTAAAACCGTAGGCCGCGCTATGCCTCATACAGAAGTGAAAATTATTGATACGCAAGGTAATACCGTGGCAATTGGAGAGCCAGGTGAAATATGTGCCAGAGGTTACTGTGTGATGAAGGGTTATTGGGGGGACGAGACTAAAACAAAAGCAACAATAGACCAAGAAGGTTGGCTTCACTCTGGCGACTTAGGAGAAATGGACGATGAAGGCTATGTGACTATTGTCGGAAGAATAAAAGATATGATTATTCGCGGTGGTGAAAACATTTATCCACGAGAGATAGAAGAAGTCTTATACCAACACGCGGATGTGTCTGACGCCGCTGTATTCGGCATTCCTGATGATAAGTATGGAGAGCAGGTTTGCCTATGGATTAAATCAAAGGAGAACCGACACATAGATGAAGAGCAAATACGCCACTACCTTAAGTCTAAGCTTGCTTACTTTAAAGTGCCCAAATACATCAGTGTTGTAAAAGAATATCCTATGACAGTAACAGGTAAGCTTCAAAAATTTAAAATGCGCCAATACATGATAGAAGCACTGAAGAAGCAAGCCCTACAATCCGAAACGTAATCCACAACAAATATTGGGGTCAGAGTACATTTCTGCGTTGCCATTAAGACGCTAAGACAGTCGACGCTTACTAGAGTAATAAAGTGGCAGCTAATGAAATAAAGTACTCTGACCCCATTTTGATGTTCGCTGGAGCATGGCCGGGGAATTAATGTACTCTGACCCCATTATTTTTTCTGGTGCAGAAAGCAAAAAACCCGCCGTTAGGCGGGTTTCTTTTAATGGGACCTGGCAGTGTCCTACTCTCACATGGGGAGACCCCACACTACCATCGGCGCTAATACGTTTCACTTCTGAGTTCGGAATGGAGTCAGGTGGTACCGTATCGCTATGGCTGCCAGGAAAAACTGATAACAATTTGGGAAAGATAATATTAATTCAATCAGTGAGTAACTACTTTTTACTCTTACTTGCTTACTTTAGCTTGTCTACAACACTTCAAAAGCCTAAAGCTTCTTGGGCGTTGTATGGTTAAGCCTCTCGGGCAATTAGTACAGGTTAGCTTAACGCCTTACAACGCTTCCACACCCTGCCTATCAACGTCATCGTCTATAACAACCCTTCCAGACCTTAAAGGTCAGGGATGACTCATCTTTGGGCCGGCTTCCCGCTTAGATGCTTTCAGCGGTTATCCGTTCCGAACATAGCTACCGGGCAATGCCATTGGCATGACAACCCGAACACCAGCGGTTCGTCCACTCCGGTCCTCTCGTACTAGGAGCAGCTCCCATCAATCATCCAACGCCCACACCAGATAGGGACCGAACTGTCTCACGACGTTCTAAACCCAGCTCGCGTACCACTTTAAATGGCGAACAGCCATACCCTTGGGACCGACTTCAGCCCCAGGATGTGATGAGCCGACATCGAGGTGCCAAACACCGCCGTCGATATGAACTCTTGGGCGGTATCAGCCTGTTATCCCCGGAGTACCTTTTATCCGTTGAGCGATGGCCCTTCCATACAGAACCACCGGATCACTATGACCTACTTTCGTACCTGCTCGACGTGTCTGTCTCGCAGTTAAGCTAGCTTATGCCATTGCACTAACCTCACGATGTCCGACCGTGATTAGCTAACCTTCGTGCTCCTCCGTTACTATTTGGGAGGAGACCGCCCCAGTCAAACTACCCACCAGACACTGTCCACAATCCCGATAAGGGACCAATGTTAGAACATCAAACATACAAGGGTGGTATTTCAAGGACGGCTCCACACAATCTAGCGACTGTGCTTCAAAGCCTCCCACCTATCCTACACATGTAGGTTCAATGTTCAGTGCCAAGCTGTAGTAAAGGTTCACGGGGTCTTTCCGTCTAGGTGCGGGTACACAGCATCTTCACTGCGATTTCAATTTCACTGAGTCTCGGGTGGAGACAGCGTGGCCATGGTTACACCATTCGTGCAGGTCGGAACTTACCCGACAAGGAATTTCGCTACCTTAGGACCGTTATAGTTACGGCCGCCGTTTACCGGGGCTTCGATCAAGAGCTTCGTCCGAAAACTAACCCCATCAATTAACCTTCCGGCACCGGGCAGGTGTCACACCCTATACGTCCTCTTACGAGTTTGCAGAGTGCTGTGTTTTTAATAAACAGTCCCAGCCACCTGGTCACTGCGGCCCCCATTTGCTTACCACGCGAAGTGTTCACAAACAGGGGCGTACCTTCTCCCGAAGTTACGGTACAATTTTGCCGAGTTCCTTCACCCGAGTTCTCTCAAGCGCCTTAGTATTCTCTACCTGACCACCTGTGTCGGTTTGGGGTACGGTTCATATAATCATAAGTTTAGAAGCTTTTCCTGGAAGCAGGGCATCAACAACTTCACTCCCTTGGGAGCTCGTCTCGCGTCTCAGCTTTAAGAATCCGGATTTACCTAAATTCTCGGCCTACTCGCTTTCACTTGGACAACCAACGCCAAGCTTGCCTAGCCTTCTCCGTCCCTCCATCACTGATTATATAAGTACGGAAATATTAATCCGTTTCCCATCGACTACGCATTTCTGCCTCGCCTTAGGGGCCGACTTACCCTGCCCTGATTAGCATGGGACAGGAAACCTTGGTCTTCCGGCGTGGGAGTTTTTCACTCCCATTATCGTTACTCATGTCAGCATTCGCACTTGTGATATGTCCAGCAAGCTTTACAACTCACCTTCATCCACTTACACAACGCTCCCCTACCCAGCAAGTAAACTTGCTGCCGCAGCTTCGGTATATTGCTTAGCCCCGTTACATCTTCCGCGCAGGCCGACTCGACTAGTGAGCTATTACGCTTTCTTTAAAGGGTGGCTGCTTCTAAGCCAACCTCCTAGCTGTCTGTGCCTTCCCACATCGTTTCCCACTTAGCAATATTTTGGGACCTTAGCTGGCGGTCTGGGTTGTTTCCCTCTCCACGACGGACGTTAGCACCCGCCGTGTGTCTCCCGGATAGTTCTCATTGGTATTCGGAGTTTGCAAAGGGTTGGTAAGTCGGGATGACCCCCTAGCCTTAACAGTGCTCTACCCCCAATGGAATTCGTCCGAGGCTCTACCTAAATAGATTTCGGGGAGAACCAGCTATCTCCCGGTTTGATTGGCCTTTCACCCCCAGCCACAGGTCATCCCCTAACTTTTCAACGTTAGTGGGTTCGGTCCTCCAGTTGATGTTACTCAACCTTCAACCTGCCCATGGCTAGATCACCGGGTTTCGGGTCTATACCTAGCAACTAAACGCGCAGTTAACACTCGCTTTCGCTACGGCTCCGTTATTCACTTAACCTCGCTACTAAATATAAGTCGCTGACCCATTATACAAAAGGTACGCAGTCACACCACGAAGGTGCTCCCACTGCTTGTACGTATACGGTTTCAGGTTCTATTTCACTCCCCTCACAGGGGTTCTTTTCGCCTTTCCCTCACGGTACTGGTTCACTATCGGTCAGTTAGGAGTATTTAGCCTTGGAGGATGGTCCCCCCATATTCAGTCAAGATAACACGTGTCCCGACCTACTCGATTTCACTGTAAAGATTGCGTCGTGTACAGGGCTATCACCTTGTATCGCTCCTCTTCCCAAAGGATTCCACTACATTCAATACAGCTTAAGGGCTGTTCCCCGTTCGCTCGCCGCTACTAGGGGAATCTCAATTGATTTCTTTTCCTAAGGGTACTTAGATGTTTCAGTTCCCCTCGTTCGCCTCGTTACGCTATGTATTCACGTAACGATACCTGTAAACAGGTGGGTTTCCCCATTCGGACATCTGTGGCTCAAATGCATTTTGTCGGCTCACCACAGCTTTTCGCAGACTTACACGTCCTTCATCGCCTCTAACTGCCAAGGCATCCACCGTATACGCTTCGTCACTTAACCATACAACCCCAAACAGCCTTTTGACTTCTGTCTAAGTTATGTCGCATGAATGACAAGCTAATCGGAAGAATTGCCTTGCTATCAATAAATTGATAACAAGCAATTCAGTCAAGTAGAGTAAAAAGTACGTCTTTCGACTTCT
>NZ_PVNO01000027.1 GCF_002993325.1 Alteromonas gracilis | reverse complement strand
TTGGTTAGAGCACATCACTCATAATGATGGGGTCGCAAGTTCGAATCTCGCCGTAGCCACCAACTTTTACTTATTCCTTAATTGGAAGTCTACATTGCGGAAGTGGTGGAATTGGTAGACACGCTGGATTTAGGTTCCAGTGCTTCACGGCGTGAGAGTTCAAGTCTCTCCTTCCGCACCAAATTGGGGTATAGCCAAGTTGGTAAGGCAGCGGGTTTTGATCCCGCCATTCATAGGTTCGAGTCCTGTTACCCCAGCCATATTCTTGAAAAAGCCGCTCTATTGAGCGGTTTTTTTGTTTATGATTCCCGTTTTTAAACAGTGACGATAGATTTAAGATTTAAATCTCAACGCCCTTCCCTCCTAAATGAATAAATTTGCTATAAGTGAGCATAAAACGTCATAGTTTCAGGTCGTTTTCATTGTCCAATCATTTAATTGTCGTGCTAGTATTGTTGCTTTATCGATATAGCTCGGCATACTCAACGTTTTAGCAAACCCCGTTTTGCATAAACCTTACGTTCGTTCTGACAACACACCTGTCATGTTCAGTTCATTTTTGCACGTCGAGCCACCATTAAAACAATAACGAAGGAAAGTGCGTGATAAACGAATTCGTTTCATTAGTTAACAATATTCTATGGGGTGACGGCCAGGTACTGATTATCATGCTGCTGGCATGTGGTATTTGGTTTACTGTAAAACTCGGTGGCGTTCAGCTGCGACACTTCGGCCATATGTTTAGCTTGCTAAAAGGCAGCACAACAGCGAGTAAAGATGGCATCAGTTCTTTTCAGGCCTTGTGTACCAGCTTATCTGCTCGGGTAGGCACAGGAAACTTAGCAGGTGTTGCAGTAGCTATATCGTTAGGTGGCTCTGGTGCTATCTTTTGGATGTGGATGATTGCCCTTTTGGGTATGGCTACGGGCTTTGCAGAAAGCGTATTGGGTCAGCTTTATAAAGTACGCGACGAAAACGGCGAGTTTCGTGGTGGTCCGGCCTACTATATCAAACAAGGTTTGAACAAAACTTGGCTAGCCGTCGCGTTCTCACTGTGTTTGTTTTTTGGTTACGGATTTGTCTTTAGTGCCGTTCAAGCCAACACTATTACCGATGCATTAAACAATGCTTACTCTTTTCCAAGTGAGTATGTAGGTTTAGCCATTATTGCACTGGCAGCCTTAATTGTGGTGGGCGGCCTTAAGAGCATTGCACGCTTTGCCGAGTTTGTGGTGCCATTTATGGGAATAGGCTATGTGCTTGTGGCATTGGCCATTACCTTTATCAATATTTCAGAACTGCCTGCTATGCTGCTTGATATTGTGAAGTCGGCATTCGGTTTACAGGAAGCTGGCGCTGGCGCGCTAGGTGCGGCTATTAAAAACGGTATTCAACGTGGGCTTTACTCAAACGAAGCGGGCAGCGGTTCAGTACCTCACGCAGCGGCCAGTGCGGTACCAAATCCAAACCACCCCGTATCGCAAGGTTATATTCAAATGCTGGGGGTTTTCTTAGACACTCTAATATTGTGTACGTCTACAGCCTTTATCATTCTGCTTGCTGGCGGTTCAAATTCTGACCAAATGGAAGGCATCCGTTTAACGCAAGATGCTATGAGCAGTCACTTAGGTGAAGGCGGTACCGATTTCGTAGCAGCCGCTATCAGTTTGTTTGCGTTTACGTCTGTTGTAGCAAACTATGCCTATGGCGAGAGTAACCTGCACATGTTTAAGCTAGATAACAAAATAGGCCGTGCGGCTTATACCATAGGTTATCTAGGCATGATTTATTGGGGCGCTCAGGCAGCACTACCTCAAGTATGGGCAATGGCTGATATGGCGTTAGGTTTAATGACCGTTATTAACATCATCGCTATTGTATGGATGACGCCAACTATTGTGTCTATCAGCAAAGACTACTTTAAGAAAAAAGACAGTGGCCAAACAGTAGAGTACAAGGTTGGTGACTGTGAGATACAAGGGAAGTCTGAAGATGGTGTGTGGGATTAACCTTACGCCTTCATTTGGTTAATTAGTACAAGAAAGGCTAACCCTCGCGTTAGCCTTTTCGCTTCTAGTAATTCATTACACGCCATTTTTTAGCCATACCCTCTCAAAAAAGAACGCTTAATTTTATAAATGAAGCTATCAAAACCTACAACGCCACTGGCAAATGCCCTGTCTTTACCCAAATCACCGTTTCTTCATCAACAAACGGATGATGCTGGCTCATATGCGGGCTTCTAATCCAGGTACCTTTTGGGTATTCACCGTGCTCGTCTTTAAATGTACCCGACAGCACGAAAATTTCTTCACCGCCAAAGTGCCTGTGAGGTTTAAAAACTTCTCCAACTGGCCATTTCACTAGGGCTACGTGTTCGTGTTCAAAGTTATGTAACGGCATCACTTTTAAACCACCCTGCCCTTGTAGCCATTCTGCTGTATTTGTATTTACCCTCACCTCAGCCAAATCGCGCTTATCAAACTGATTCAGTTTGACCAGGATCACACAACCTTCTTTACTGAACGGGCTGTGTTTACTGTCTGGAGGATTACGCAGGTATGTCCCTGCCGGATAGTCTCCGTGCTCGTCGGAAAAAACGCCCTCTAACACAAAGATTTCTTCACCGTAAGGGTGGCCGTGCTCTTTAAAGCTGGCGCCCGGCTCGTACCTCACAACGCTAGTCGTGTGTCCCGACTCCTTTGCTTCTCGTTCCAATGGCTTGCGCCAAACCGTAGCGGACGGCGACGGCTGCCATTCTTGTTTTTGTGTATTAATGGCTAAGCGTTCATCGAAGTTCATATTTAACATTCTGGTCACCGATTGATATTCGAGCTTTATCGCTATTTTGCAATAGACCGTTACTCAGGTCTTAGCATTTCAAAGAAGTTTTGCTGAGAGATGGTGTAGTAATCGCCTCTCCCGCCCCCACGACTTACAGGTGCGCTTTTTAGCGTACTGTAAACGCCATTTTCAATTAGCGATTTATCGATGTGCACACCTACCACTTCGCCCATGATAAACCAGCTATTCACCTCATCGCCTGAGGCTGATTTTAGCTGCACTACGTCGGTAAGCTTACACTCCATGCTCACCTTACTCGCTTTTACACGGGGAACCCGAACTATCTCACTGTCTACGGTCTGCAGACCAGCATGGTCGAACTCGCTTTCCTCTGGTGCTAGAGGCTTACTTGTTGAATTCATTGCGTCAACCAAATCTTCCGATACCAGATTCCAGCAAAACTCTCCGGTTTCCTGCACGTTTACCAAAGAATCTTTTTTACTGCCCACTACAGAAAAGCCAATAATAGGCGGTGTATAGTTCAAAGCGTTAAAGAAGCTGTAAGGAGCAAGATTTAACACGCCCGCTTTCGACTGAGTAGATATCCATCCAATTGGTCGAGGCGCAATAATGGCGTTAAACGGGTCGTGAGCCAGACCATGACCTTCTTTTGGTTGATAAAAATGCGTTTGTGACAAAACCATTCCTTATTTTTTATGGTAGGGTGAAACTAATACTGATATGAACGCTTAAATGGCTCTTTTCAAGTGCTAAAAATTAAAGGTTGTTTATGACTGCACGTAGTGTTGCGTTTTCAAGAACAAGACTCACTGAGTTAATGGTGCCTTCTTTCGCTAACTTTGGCGGCAAAGTGCATGGTGGTGTTATTTTATCCCTAATGGATAAAGTTGCGTACGCGTGTGCAAGTAAGCACGCTGGCGCTTATTGCGTGACCGTCACGGTTGATGGGGTTGAGTTCTTACAGCCTGTTGAGGTTGGCGATTTACTTCATCTAGATGCAACGGTTCATTACGTGGGAAATACATCGTTGGTTGTGGGAATAAAAGTCACAACGGAAAACATTAAAACGAATGAAGTTAAGCACACCAACAATAGCTTTTTTACCATGGTCGCCAAAGATGACAGCGGCACGCCGGTTACTGTGCCTGAACTGGAGCTCACGAACCACCACGAAATGCGAAACTTTGTGACCGCTATTCGCCGAAGTAAAATTCGAAAAGAAGCACAGGTCAAGCTTCAACGTGATTACGACGCTTTCATTCCCAAAGAGGATTTTGCGCTTATCGATGCCCACCGATGTACAATTAGTTTTGAAAGAGATAGCGCTTTTGATAAAACTAATTCTCAATGTGATGGAAAGTAGAGAGATAACTTGGGCGCCCGTTTATGTCAGTTACATAGCCGTTAAACGGCATATGAGAACACGGGCGAGTTACTACTTAGGCATTAATAGCGTTATATCTTGCGGACGGAAATCGTTAGTCAATCCATTTCAGTTTTTCCAGAGGGTACCCTAAGTACCACTTAGTACGCTCTAGCACTGGACGGATAACAATTCGGTTTATCCCCAAATTTGGATCGTCAGATAAACTGTCGCACATTTGCTTAAGTGCGTTGTAGTTAGGGAAACAGGTGAATGAAATATAATCAACATCACCGCTCATTCTTAAGCAGTCCATAAATTCAGGAATGCCTTGCAATGCGTTTTCAAACTGTCGCCGCTGCTGCGCTGTATTGCTTTTAAGATAAAACTCTACGTATGCCAACACATGCTCACAGATACGATCTAAATCCATCTCAGTATGAAAATTAAAAAAGTACCCTGCTTCCTGCAGTGCTTTCTTTCGTTGAAAGCATGCGCTTGCCGACAAGCCAACACGATCTGCTAATTCTTGATTAGAAATATCTGCGTATTTATGAATGGTAGCTAGGATTTTTTTATTGTACTCATCTAGCTTAATGGTCTTTTTGGCGATGCGATGTCTCCTACCAAATTTATCTTTTGTTTTGCGACTGTACTTAAAAAGAAAGTTTTTGAAAAGCGCTAAACATCCGTCAGAAATTCACCGTTAACTCACTTACACTAGGTTTTCTTTTCATCAGAGCAGAAGATATGGAACCACCATACGATACATCACAACAAGACATTGAAGGCGACGCATTAGTTTCATGGCCAAGAGTTGCTGCCGTGTCAGCTATGGTGTCATTTTCAATACCGACATTTATGACTGGCATAGAGCTATTCGCATTACTCTCTTGGCAACAAACTGTAATAACACTGCTTATAGGAGGTATGCTGCTCACCCTCGTTGGCGGGTTAATGGGTTCTATCGGGGCTATAACGCGTAAAAACTCTTACATGCTCGTTCGGGTAGCCTTTGGTAGTTTGGGGGCTCAAATCCTCAATTTACTTTTTGCCGTTTCACTGGTGGGCTGGTTTGGCTTAAATTTAGACTTATTTTCATCGTCTGTTGCCGCCATTTTAAATCACGACACTTCAGAGCTCCCCCTTACCATAGGCATAGAAGCTATTGTGGGCATACTGATGATACTTACCACTATGTATGGATTTAACGTCATCAACCGTTTGTCGGTAGTTCTGGTGCCTATCATGATGGCCGTAAGTGCCGTTCTTTTGTATCAGTCTCTTGCAATCACCTCGTTTGAACACTTTACCAATGACATGAGCCAAGCCCAAAGCTCTATTAGTCAAGGGGTCAGCCTTATTGTCGGAGTGATTATTATTGGTGCCATTATATTGCCTGATATTACTCGCTTTAGTCGTCAGCGTAGAGGCGGTGTATATACCGCATTTTGGTCATATTTAATTGCTCAAAGCGCCGTAATTGTTATTGCCGGCTTCGCCGCTTATGCGCTTGAAGCGAACAATATACTTGATGTATTGCTGGCTCTGGGAATAGGCAGCTGGTCACTGCTTATCATTGTCGCAGGCAGCTGGATTTTAAATGCGCTGAACCTTTACAGCGCGGAGCTTGCGGTCAATGCAAGCTTGCCCCGCTTAAAACAAAATCTTGTGGCTATTGGTTTAGGTGTGGTGGGCATGTTCGCCGCTTTTGCTAATATTCTCGAAATATTCGTGTTGTTCTTATCCGTTCTAACAGCCGTGTTTATTCCTGTGGCCGGTATAATCGCCGTAGACTTTTTTGTGCTAAATAAAAGCGCGTATTTTGTGAAACTAAATTCTGAGTCACACCATGCTAACTCTCTTTCTTCTGAACAAATGTCATCCGATGCGCAAAACCTTGACCATTCCGGCCACAAAAGCGCGTTAATAGCTTGGGCAGTAGGCGCGGGAATTGCCGGCTATGACTTGTTCGAGCCGATCTCCCTTGTAACAGGGATTGCCGCGTTAGACGCAATTTTAGTCAGTGCGATATTACACTTTGTCGTTTATTCAGGCTTACGCTTGCTTGTAGTTAGACGAGTTTCACTATGAATTTAGATGACATAACACAACCTGTAATTATCTGCTTTCTTACTACTTCATCTTACCATTTTGAGGCACACTTATGCGTATAGGCATTGATGTTGGCGGTACACATACTGATGCTGTACTACTCGACAATGAGACGATTATAGCCACTAACAAGTCATTAACGACTGCAGACGTGGCAAGCGGAATTATAGATAGCCTTAACGCCCTCCTTAACAAGGCATCGGTATCTGCAAACAGTATTAATGCGGTAATGATTGGTACAACGCAATTTACTAACGCTATCGTAGAACGTCGCCAGTTATCTAACATTGCTGTTATTCGCTTAGCTCTTCCTAGCGGAAAAGGCTGCCCTCCTATGATTGAGTGGCCTGAAGATTTGGTCAACGCCATAAACCCCAGTATTTACGAATGTCATGGTGGCTACTTGTACGACGGCAACCCTGTTGCGGATATCGATATTCAAGAAATAGAAGCCGTCATTGCTGATATCAAACAAAAAGAGATAAAGTCGGTTGCAATTGCGTCAGCATTTTCAACCATGAATGCTGAGCCGGAATTGCTGGTAGCTAACCTTATACGCACGGAAATTCCCGACTGTGAAATCACGTTGTCTCACCAAATTGGTAGCATTGGCCTGCTTGAGCGAGAAAATGCCGCCATCTTAAATGCGACGTTACGCCCATTTGCTCAATCTGTGGTTAATGCATTTGAAAACGCGTTGACGAAGCATGCCTTTAACTGCCCATTTTTTATTAGCCAGAACGACGGAACACTCATGAATGCCGACTTCGTGCGAGCGTATCCGGCTCTTACTTTTGCATCTGGGCCCACAAACTCACTCAGAGGCGCCTACAAACTTACCGGCAAAGAAAACGCAATCGTCGTAGATATTGGCGGCACCACATCAGATATTGGTGTTCTACAAAACGGGTTCCCGAGGGAGTCAAACCGAATTATAAAAGTAGGCGGGGTGCGAACGAATTTTCGCATGCCTGATATTAATGCTGTTGGACTTGGTGGTGGGAGTATTGTACGTGATGAAGGCAAGCGCATTGGGCCAGATTCCTGTGGGCACAAGTTGGTAGACGAGGCATTGATATTTAACGGCAACACCTTAACTACCACAGACATTATTGTTGCCAGTGGCCATGCAGACATTGGTGATAGTGAGAAAGTGAAGCATGTATCCAGTGACGTCATCCAAAGCGCCATAACAACCATGCGTGAAACCCTGAATTATCACATTGAAATGATGAAACCCGACGACAAACCAGTACCGGTAATTTTAGTGGGTGGAGGAGCCGTGTTGATACAAGGCGACTTACCTGCTGCCAGCGAAGTTATTCGGCCCGTAAACGCTGGTGTAGCTAATGCCATCGGCGCTGCTATTGCGCAAATTGGCGGGGAAGCTGAGAGCATGTTGTCGTACCGAGCGATGTCACGCGACGACGCAATAAAAGGTGTAACCCAGCTTGCCATAGACAAAGCCGTTACCGCTGGTGCCGACAAAACCACAGTACGTACTATCGATATAGAAGAAATAGAGGTGCCTTACATGGAAGGTGATATGCGACGTGTAAGAGTGAAAGTCGTGGGTGACATCGCCACTGACGACGCTAGTGTCAAAACCGCTGAACACCACACAGGAGCCTACTAACATGCAGCGTAATTCATACGTAACGATAGACGATTTAGACGCGCTAAGTATGGGCTCAGTTTTTCTGGCAACGGGTGGCGGTGGTGACCCCTACTTGCCCATGCTCTTAGCTAAGCAAGCTTTGTTAGAATACGGCCCGGTGTCCCTTATCGCGCCTGATGAGTTAAACAGCGAAGACTACGTGGTAGCACTTGGCGCCGTTGGTGCGCCCACGGTCAGTCTAGAACTGCTGCCCTCTATTGATGAGGCTGGAGACACACTTCGGGCATTTGAAAAGCATACCAGCAAAAAAGTAAATGCCATTGCATCGTTTGAAATCGGTGGAGGAAACTCACTATTACCGCTTGTGGCCGCTGCCGGTGCTGGCATTCCCATGATAGATGGTGATGGTATGGGCCGCGCTTTACCCGAAGCGCAAATGATGACCTATGCTATTGCTGGCGCAAAGCCGACCCCTGCGGTAGCACGAGATTACGCAGGAAACACAGCTGCGTTTTCGACATCAGATACAACAACTTATGAGCGCCATATTAGAAGCTTTTCTATGGCGGCTGGCGGCATGATAACCGCGGCAGAGCACCCTATGTCAGGCGCGTTTGTTAAAACAGCGATTATTCCTCACACAGTTTCGTTCGCCATAAATTTGGGCAAGGTGCTGATAAAGCATCGAGGTCACGTTCAACAAATGATGCCACATTTGAAAGCGTGCTTTGAGAAATCAGTTTACGGGCAGTGCAAACTGCTATTTGAAGGTAAGATCACCGATAAAAGTGTAGCTATTGTTGGAGGGTACGACGTTGGTGAGCTTACTGTAGCGGGCTTTAATGGCCAACCTCCCGTGACCGTAAACATCAAAAATGAATATCTGATTGCAAAACAAAGCGACAAGGTGTTAGCAAGTGTTCCCGACTTGATCGTACTTGTAGATATTGAAACTAGCGAACCTATTAATGCTGAACGCATAAAATACGGACAACGGGTAGCAATTATTGCCGTGGAATGCCCAGCGTTTTACAAATCGAAACGAGCCCTTGCTGCGGTTTCGCCCAGAGCCTTCGGTTTTGATTTTGACTATGTTGCGCTGTCTGAAAAACAAACGTTTTAAGTATTAATACAAAAAGCCCCTGATAGATGATGTATTCTCCTATCAGGGGCTTTTTCATTGCAGTTTACCTCTTTTTTCAAACCGTATTGCTACGCCTTAATTAAAAGCTGTAAGACACTTTTCCGTAAACGAAACGGCCAGTAAAACCGTAAGGCGAGAAACCAGAATATGAGAATAAGCGAGAGAATGTAGTTACATCATCTACCAAATCTCGGGTTGGTTCTGGGTATACATCAAAGATATTGTTAGCACCTACAGAAACAGTAAGCCCTTCTGTTAGCGCAATGCGAACGTCAAGATCTGTGATCCATTCTGAAGGAATAATTTCGTTGCGCGCTTCAATGGACGACGGGTCTTCCACTTCACCGTAACGCGTGGTACGTAATGTTGTTGTGTAACGATCGTAATTCCACGTAACACCTAAGTTCAGTTTGCTGTCAGGTGAAGCTGTTTCAAAACGACGAAGCTCCACATCGCTGAACAGGTTGTCTTGATCGAACCCAGCGTTTTGCAGCACATCAGGAGCATCAATGATATTCGTTACTTCGTTATCATTAAAGTTAGCGCCAGCATTAAAGTTAAACGCACCGTAATCTGCAGTATTTAGCGTATAGGTAGAAACAATATCCACACCCTGTGTGCGTGAATCTATCGCATTTAAGAAGAAACGTGCTTGATTTGCGCCGGTCCCCTCTAGCAAGGTTTCAATCGCGTCACCAGATAGGTTATTCGACAAAACAATACGATCGTCGATGTCAATACGGTAGAAATCTACGGTCAAGTTGAAGTCAGCATTTGGTGAGTAGGTGAAACCTGCGCTGTAGTTATTAGACTCTTCCGCATCTAGCCCTGGGCTACCTAATGCTTGCGCTACATCGCTTGATGGTGCGAATGTACCGGTTTCTGTCGGTTCTCCATCAACAAAAACAGTAGCAATAGACGTAAAGAACTGTTGCTGCAATGACGGCGCTCTAAAGCCTGTTGATACCGACGCACGAAGTGCAAACGCATCACTTAGCGTTACACGGTGCGACATTTTCCAGTTAAACGTGCTGCCAAAGTCAGAATAATCCTCAAAGCGCCCAGCAACAGCCACGTTCCAGTTCTCAACCACATCAGCTTCTAAATCAACATAAAAGCTGTAGTTGTGACGACTATTGTTACCTGCAGATTCTGGTGTAAAACCTGGGAACACTTGCGAGCCAGCGGCACCAAACGGGCCGTTGACCGGATCAGTTACCACACCACCTGGGCCAAAGGTACCTTGGATATAAGAATTCTCTTCACCCGCAGTAATTTCATATCCCTCGTGGCGATATTCTGCGCCCATTGCAAAGTTCATTTCGCTGTAAAACAACCCTGTATCCACAAGACGAGACGCGTCTGCGTTGATTATAGTCGTATCGTATTCAAGGGTACCCGCGTCGAATTCGGTCTGGCTTGTTGGGCCAAGTGACGTATTTAGTGTGTTTACTACGCCGTATTCTAATTCGTTACCACCGTGAGTTAACGATAGGTCGTAATTCCAGACATCGCCGTAGCCTTTGATTCCGGCTATAAGCGACATATCTGTTATATCGGTTTGAATGGCAGGTAAGAAACCATCTGGGTATATTTCGACAATGTTGCGCGAGTCTTGTGCACGGCGATAGAAGCCACTACCAAGAGAGTCTCGCGTGCTATAGCCTGCTGTAGTGTAAAACTCTACGCTATCGGAAAGCGCTTTACCTGCATTTATAAATAATGCGTAGTCTTCTACTTCACCGTTGCCGTAAACGTGGTTGTAACGGTTAACGGTAAGTTCACGAGGATCTAAGTTACCGTCGGCGTCCCGTGCATAGTTTTCACGCTGGTCGTAGTCTGCACGATTTGCTTGACCGCGGTCGCGATATTCACCAGAAACATTGATAAAACCATCGTTGCCCCATTCAAAACCCACGTTGCCTCGAAGGGTAAGAGTTTGACCATCGGTTAACTCTCTGTCACTGCCCTCTTCAAATGCTAAATTACCATCGGTACCAATGCCTACGCTCTCAAGATTTGGTACACCGTCCATGGTAGTAACGTTAGCACCGTACGTTGCCGATACTTCACCGCCTTCTGCCGCGTCTTTAAGAACAATGTTAATCACACCGGCAATAGCGTCTGAACCGTATTGCGCTGCAGCACCGTCACGCAATACTTCAATTCTTTTTATAGCGTTTGCTGGAATTGCATTTAAATCTACTGCAGAAGAACCGCGCCCCACTGAACCGTTAAGGTTAAGTAGCGCCGAAGTATGACGACGCTTTCCGTTTACCAGCACCAGCGTGTGATCTGGCGCTAAACCGCGAAGTTGGGCCGGACGAACGTGGTCTGTACCGTCAGTAATCGATGGCTGCGGGAAGTTAAAGCTAGGCAGTAACTGATTTAAAATCATGTTGGTTTCAGTAAGACCCGTCGCTTCAATAGAAGAAGCGTCGATGATATCGATAGGTACTGGAGAATCATTGATAGTGCGGCCTACACGGCGAGAACCTACAATTTGAATTTGTTCAACATCCTGCTCATCAACTGCAGTTTGTTCTTGTGCAAGCGTTGAAGTAGAAAATTGCATGCCTGCTATTGCAGAAGCAATTAAGGAAAGCTTAAAAACAGAAGCGTTAAATTTTGCCTGTTGCATTGTGATGTTCCTGAATTTTATGTGTTTAATGCATTGAAAACTGTGCTTCTTACTCTATCGAGTAGAAAAAAGACCTACAGATACATTTTCTTTTTCTGTTGTTGGGGTACTGCTAAACGCCGAATTGTCTGACTAGACTTATAATTATTAGAAGTGGTAAGCAAATATGCTATGAGGTGAGTAAATCACAAAAATATTCCACCGCACAATACTAAAGTTGTAATAATTTAGAAATATCGATGACAGGTGGGATTTAAGGGACAAAATATTGAACAAGGTTTTTCTAGTTTTGCAATGAAAAAAGGTGGCCGTAGCCACCTTCACAAGCATTACATAGCGTTATGCTTTTTTTAGCTTTTTCTTAAGCTTTTTTAGTTTGCTTTCTTGCTTAGCGATTTTTGCTTTAGCTACTTTCATCTCTTTTTTGATTTCTTTTTTCTTAGCCATTTTTTATATCCTTAATATTTTCTGTAGTGTATTGCTGTCTGCCAGCATCTATTTTCCATTGTGTTCTTCAATGAATTCACGAATAAAGCGCCTTACTTCACGAGCCGCAGACGTATCCAAAGAATCGCAAAGCGCAATAAACTGCGCTCTTTCTTCGTCATTAATTCGAATAATCATCTGACTATTCTTTTTCTTCTTTTTGTTGTTATTTTCAGACATCTCGACTGCTTTAAAAGGTAAGAAACACCAATCCGAACAATGAACGTATATCCAATGTATATACATTTCAAGGGCGATAGTGAACTTTTATTGATTTTTTTCATAAAAAAGTCACATAAACGTCACACGAGTGACTTGAGTATTCGACAAAGTTTCACTGTCAACGTAACACAATGAGAAGTATATGACACAAGCACAATCAACAACTCACCTTTCTTGTTTCATTGAAGCAATCGCCCTTGCTAAACACACCAAATGTGCATCACGCGATGATTTACAAGCCCTGCTTCAACAAAAAGGTTATGAAGAAATAGTTGCTCTTAATACTGCCGAAGAGTTAGAGCCACAGTTGCCAATCGCTTCATAAATCAACTGGTTAAAATGACCCGTTTTATACCCCATGGTGAAGTGCGTGTTCACCGAGAAGGTCGCATACTCATACTGGAAGGACATGGCCCTTGGAATGTTGAGGCACTTCAACATTCAACTGACAAGGCACAACCTATACTACAAGAACTTAGCGGCGCTCCTTGGGGAGTGATGGCGAGCATTTATGGTGAACCCATTCATGTGCCCGATGCAGAGGCACATCTGATTCAGCTTGTAAAAAAAGATATAGAAAACGGTAGAGTCGGCACGGCGCTCATTGTCGAAAAGTCCAACTCGCCCAGTTTCGCTACGCAACATTTCAGCAGTATTTATCACCGAGCTGGAGATAACGTTGAAGTGTTTAACGACATAAACGCAGCAAAACGTTGGCTAATGGAAACCATTCAGCTAGCGCAGTCAAACTTGGAAAAAATGCAGTAGAGGAAAAAACGATGCTGTCTGCAATTCTAATTTATGTATTTTTTAGTGCAGGGTTACTCGCTGCCTTACAATGCCTGTACTTATATAAAAAGTAGTGTTCATACACGCACAAAAAGAAACAAGAGGCGTACTCTTGTTTCTTTATCATTAATTCTTTTTATTTAGGTGACCACTCATATTTTTTGAAAGGCTCATCCACCGGTGTATCAGCGAGATGGTTGGTGTAATTACTCATCACCTTTTGCGCCAGAATTAGTATGATCTCCAAAAGTTGCTGATGCTTATATCCAGCTTCGTAGAAAGCATCTAGCTGAACTTGTTCAATATTGCCTCGACCACGGGTAATCGCTAGTACTGTTTCTTTTAGCGTATTTAATTTACTGTCAGACAATGTTTCATCATTGCGCAATTCTTCAATCAAATCATCACGCACCTTCATACTTTTCGCTATACCGGTGTGGGCTGGAACACAATAGTGGCAGGCGTGTTCGACGTTCACCGCTTGCCAGACCACCGTTAACTCTTCCGCATTGAACGAGGTTTCTTGCGCCAGCTTGTGCAGTACTTGATAGCCGTCAAGTAACGTTGGCGCTTCTGCCATTACCGCGTGTAGGTTAGGAATCATGCCAAACGCTGCTTGTGAATTGTCAAGCAAAGGCTTTGCGGCTTCTGGTGCTGTGTCTTTTGTATGTAATTTGAAATCGCTCATATCACTCTCCTGTTGATGTGACTAGAAATTCAAGTAACCCCTTTGATTACCCTTATCTCTGTAGTGTGTGAACAATAATAGGTTTACTTGAACGATCGTTCAAGTGATAATTGAACGCGTGTTCAAAACATTCACGTATAAGGTATGCTGCGATGAAATATGACCATGATGACATTATTGAAAAAGCCACTACACTTTTTTGGCAACGAGGCTTTCATGCAGCGGGTATGCGCGATATCCAACAAGCATTAGATATGCGCCCAGGCAGTATCTATGCTCGCTTTCAAAGTAAAGAAGGGCTATTTAAACTTGTTGTAGAACACTATGCACAAAACAGTGCAGAACGCTTAAAGCAGGTGGCAGAAGCAGCATCGCCTCTAGACGCGCTTTATCGCTTTTTTGAAACGGCATTAACTGGCCCGGATGAGCAGCGCTACATGCGTCAGTGCTTACTGGTAAAGTCTATTGCTGAATTAGAACTTATTGGTGATATTGCCAGAAAAGCAGTAATCGAAAGTATGCAAACTCTCAAGGCTGGTTTTAAAGACATTATAGAAGCCTGTATCGAGAAAGGTGAGCTGCCCGAACATACACCAACGAAACTGGCCGCAGAGTGGCTTCAAAATCAGTTCGTGGGTTTACGAGCGTTCGCCCTTATGCAAGATGAAAACACAGCAACCATTCAAATGATCGACAAGGTAATACTCGATTTAAAAGGGCAATGGCCTCAAAAAACGCATTAATGTGAATGCGGCTCAAAGAGGCTGAAACAGTATATTTTCACAATGAGTGCTTTTGAAACATTTGGATAAAATAAGGTTTAATCAAACAAACCACCTGAAATTCTTTAACCAAGCAAAAAGGTTATTTTTGCTAGTTTTCGAACTAACATAAGTTCGCTTTATTTCAACCCACTGTTCTCGGTCATCAATCACTTTGCCATGAGCAAAGGGAACATATAACTGTTCACCTTCAAAGTGAGTTCTAAACTCTAAATAAAAGTCGCCGTGTAACTCCTCAAGAAAGGCATCGGACTCTCCCAAACCGTCGGGCAGAAAATAGTAAAACTTAGTAAGAATAAGCCTTCCTTCAGCACTTAGCTGGTATTGGCCTGCGTAGCCATCCCAACAAGCAGACATTACCTGAACCTTTTCGGGGTTAGGTCTATTCTTCAACTGATAAAAGTGTTTCTCGCCTTTGTCTAGTGGGTGTCCTTGCCAAATATAGTAAAGGCTATAACCTTTTAGATTAATCCGTGGACATTGATTGGAGAACCCTTGTGAGAATTGTACGGTCATTCCTTTGAACCTTTATAGTTATGAATTGGGTTTGCTCAAGCAAGTGATAAAGCTTTACGGCTTTTCAAACTTAATCGAAAGCTTTTAAGAAAAGACCAAACGCAGTAATTGCGCAACAAGTAAAATCCCCATTAACGGCCAAATCCACTTGGCCCATTTGGCCGCATCTTCATTACTTATACGCATTTTAGAGCGCTCGATTAGCGGCACTATCAGTGCCAATGCACCGAACAACACCGCAAGCAAAATTAACACTTCCATTATCGTATCCCTATCGCATATTTAAGTACTTCTTGTTTGGCAGGCTCTATGCGCTGCGCCACAGAAAGTAGCTGATTTCTTATCCATTTTATGGGGGTAACGTCATTGCTAAACAAGGTATAAAACCCGTCCATGGCCGTCATCATCACCAAATTGTCTCGCTTTCGCGGCTTTTCATAGCTGCTGATAAGCTTTTGCGAAAATACTTTATCGGTTATCGACAATGGGCTGTCGTTACCACTAGGCTTGAATGCTGCACTTACAGAAAGAAATGTTTCTACGTCTTTAAAACCCAAGTTAACGCCCTGCCCGGCAAGCGGGTTTATAGTGTGTGCGGCATCACCAATTAGCGCGCAACAGCCTTTTACATAATGGTTAGCATGAGAACGCGTGAGTGGGAAAATTGCTTTATCAATAACCGAAAAGCTATTGTCATTTTTAGTCAGTTCATCTGGGAACGTTTTAAGGATGTCACTTTCAAGTTGGCTCGCTTTTAAACTTTTCAGACGTCTAAGTTCGTCAGGCGAGTCGTACCACACGAGCGACGCGTAGTTATCGAACATGGGCAGAAACGCTTTAGGGCCGCTTGAGGTAAACTGCTGCCAAGTTACAGGATCGACGGGCTCGTCCATTTTAATGGTGATACCCATTGCCTGTTGCGCATATTGCCAACCTATAGTGCCAATACCAATAGCGTTTCTTACCTGAGAGTTCGCACCGTCTGCGCCAATAAGCCACTTTGCCTTTATTGCTCTGCCATTCGATAGTGTAACCGTAGCAGTAGTATCCAGATTGATGTCCTGCACCGTTAGACCACTGATAAGCTCAACATTGTCAAACTGCTTTAATGCCTGATGACATCCCAGCTGTAGTAGCCGATTTTCCACAAAAAAACCCAGTTGCGGCATACTGATGCTTTGTGCAGTAAAGTCTGTTCTATGAGCGGGGTCGTCCCAAACGCTAAGCCCGCTATAAGGTTTAACGCGCATAGCAGCAATGTATTCCCACGCGCCAAGTGCTTTCAAGAGAGTAACTGAAGCATCGCTAATTGCGGAAACCCTTAAATCCGGACCGTCTGTCTGGCTAAAAGGTTTTGGCAAATGCGGCTCTACAACTACTACTTTGTATTGCTGCTGTGCTAGCCCTAATGCCAGCGCAGCCCCCACCATTCCGCCACCGTTTATACAAAAATCAATCATTTACTTTCCTTAAAACACGCATTTGCATTATGTCGCAAAATGCGAAGTCTTGTGAAGTGAAACGTACAAATACATAGAGCTAGATCAAATATAAATGAATCGTCGTATTACACTGGGAATATGGTTGTATAACAGGTAAAATATGCGGCTATTTTGAACATCTTCTTGTAACAGACATTTCCCGTGTTTCTACATGTGGGCGGTTTAAACGCAGCATGTAAATTCACTTTACGGTAGACACCTTAATTACACCGAGGTGAGTCTACTTTCACTTACAGGAACACTAACAGGTTATCGAATAGTTGTTATGACTAAAAAGCTGTATATCAAAACCTGGGGCTGCCAAATGAACGAGTATGACTCGGAGAAAATGGCAGACTTACTAGACTCAACGCATGGCTACAGTGCTGCGGAAAGCGCTGAAGAAGCCGATATTATTTTGCTTAACACGTGCTCTATTCGCGAAAAAGCACAAGAAAAAGTTTTCCACCAGCTTGGTCGGTGGAAAAACCTTAAGCAAGATAAACCTGAACTTATTATTGGCGTTGGAGGCTGTGTGGCCTCTCAAGAAGGCGATACTATTCGTCAGCGCGCGCCATTTGTTGACTTGGTTTTCGGCCCGCAAACACTGCATCGTTTGCCTGAAATGATTAATCAACTTCAAGGCGGTGCAAAGTCAGTGATTGACGTAAGCTTCCCTGAAATTGAAAAGTTTGATCGCTTGCCAGAGCCACGTGCGGAAGGTCCAACGGCGTTCGTTTCAATTATGGAAGGCTGTTCAAAATATTGTACGTTCTGCGTAGTACCTTACACCCGTGGTGAAGAAGTAAGCCGCCCTGTTGACGACGTGCTGCTTGAAATTGCGCAACTTGCAGGTCAAGGCGTACGAGAAGTAAACCTGCTCGGTCAGAACGTAAATGCATACCGCGGTGAAAATTACGACGGTACAGTATGTCGTTTTTCTGAATTGCTTGAACTCGTTGCAGCAATAGATGGTATCGACCGCATTCGCTATACTACATCACACCCAGTTGAATTCACTGACGACATCATAGATGCGTACGCATCTATCCCTGAGTTGGTAGACCACCTGCATTTACCTGTTCAAAGTGGCTCTGATCGTATCTTGAATCTAATGAAGCGTGGTCATACGGCGTTAGAGTACAAATCTAAAATGCGTAAGCTGAAAAAGATTCGCCCTAACATTAGTTTGTCTAGCGACTTTATCATTGGCTTTCCGGGTGAAACCGATGCTGACTTTGAAGCCACAATGGATTTGATTCAGGCCGTTGATTACGACTTAAGCTTCAGCTTTATTTATAGTGCCCGTCCGGGTACACCAGCCGCTGATGCGGTAGACGATGTAAGTGAAGAAACCAAAAAGCAACGTCTTCACCTACTTCAACAGCGTATTACGCAGCAAGCACTTCGTATTGCTCGCCACATGGTCGGTACAGAGCAACGAATTTTAGTTGAAGGCCCATCAAAGAAAAACCCAATGGAGCTTTCAGGGCGTACTGAAAATAACCGTGTTGTGAATTTTGAAGGTACACCAGACATGATTGGCGAGTTCGTTGATGTAAACATCACAGATGTGTTTACCAACTCACTTCGTGGTGAAGTTGTGCGCAGAGAAAGTGAAATGGGCTTGCGTGTTGCCGTTTCGCCCCAATCTATCATGGCAAAGCATCGGGCAGATCTGCCTGATGAACTTGGCGTGGGTCAATTTAACCCAGCCTAAATACATTTTAAAGCGAGGAAAAAAGTAGCTTGAGTACATTGGTTAGTAACGAATTTGATTTAGAACCGGCAGATAGCAAACGTTTGTCGAGTTTATGTGGCCCCTTTGATGACAACATAAAGCAAATTGAGCGTAGGCTGGGTGTAGAAATTACCTACCGAAATAATGCGTTCAAGGTCTTGGGTGAACCGCAGCAAATAAAAAGTGCTAGCGAACTACTTAAGCTTCTTTATATAGAAACTCAGCCAATTAAGGGCCGAGTTCCCGAGCTAGAAGCCGAACAGGTTCACCTTGCTATACAAGAAGCCCGCGTTATCGAAAAAGATGCGACGGGCGGTTATGGCGAAGAAGTGAATATTAAAACTAAACGCGGTGTAATTAAGCCGCGTAACCCTAACCAAGCGCAATATGTTGCTAATATCATCAACCATGATATTACGTTTGGTATAGGCCCTGCAGGCACAGGTAAAACCTACCTCGCTGTTGCTGCGGCTGTTGACGCACTTGAGCGTCAAGAAATACGCCGTATATTGCTTACTCGCCCTGCTGTAGAAGCAGGTGAAAAACTTGGCTTCTTGCCTGGCGACCTTTCACAAAAAGTCGACCCATATTTGCGCCCTCTTTACGACGCTCTTTTTGAAATGCTGGGCTTCGAAAAAGTTGAAAAACTAATGGAGCGCAACGTCATTGAAGTTGCGCCGCTTGCCTATATGCGCGGAAGAACGCTTAACGACGCGTTTATCATTTTGGACGAGAGCCAAAACACCACGGTAGAGCAAATGAAAATGTTCCTAACCCGTATTGGCTTTAATTCAAAGGCGGTAATTACCGGTGACATTACGCAGGTCGATTTGCCCCGTGGTGCAAAATCAGGTCTTCGCCACGCGATTGAAGTACTCAGTGAAGTAGATGATATTTCATTTAACTTCTTTCATGCAGAAGATGTTGTTCGACACCCAGTAGTGGCGCGCATTGTAAGAGCATACGAAATACACGACGCAGAACAAGAGCGTTTACGCAAAGCGCGTAAAGAAGAAGCATTGCAACTTCAGCGTGAACAAGCCGCTCAAGACAACAGCCCTGAGCGAGTAAACAACAGCACTGAGCGTTCAAACAGCCTTGAGCGAACAAGCAACCCTGAGCGAGCAAACATCGATAACGCCACGCAAACGAGAGACGACAACGCATCGTGACCGCCATAATTGACGTACAACAAGCATTTGAAGGTGACGAGACGATTTTATCAGCCATCCCCTCACCTTCAGAACTTGAGCTTTGGGCTAATGCAGTGCTCGCTTACGAAGGCTTAGATGAGCAGGAAGTGACTATTCGCTTTACTGACGAAGCAGAAAGCCAAAGCCTTAACCATGAGTACAGAGGAAAGGATAAGCCTACGAATGTGCTGTCTTTTCCTTTTGAAGCGCCTCCTGGTATAGAAATTAACTTATTAGGCGACTTGGTGATTTGTGCCCCTGTTATAAGCCGCGAGGCAGAGGAGCAGCAAAAAGCAGTGAGCGATCACTATGCGCATATGACGGTTCATGGGCTATTGCATTTAATGGGTTATGACCATATTGATGATACTGATGCCGAGGAAATGGAAGGCAAAGAGATAGATATTCTTGCGAGCCTTGGCATAGATAACCCCTACGAAATTAACAATTAATATTTAGCACAAGCGGTTGTTAAATAACAAATTTTACAGTTAACAATAATAAACCATTGACGACCAGCACGAACCATTTTAACGTTGGCGTTGAACTAACAATTAAACGGACATTATGAGCGACGATAATCCTCACTCTACCAACGGCTCATCAGGCAAGAGTTGGTTAGATAAACTAAAAAATTCAATTTCTGGCGAGCCGAGAAGTAAAGAAGAGTTAGTATCGGTTATTACTGATGCAGAACACAACGAAATCATAGACCCACAAACCCGTGAAATGATTGAAGGGGTAATTGGGGTAAATGAAATGCGAGTGAGGGATATTATGATCCCCCGCGCTCAAATGACCACCATAGATGTTGAGAAAAAGGTAGAAGAGTTTCTACCTCTTATGCTTGAATCTGCCCACTCCCGTTTTCCCGTAATAAGCGAAGATAAAGACCACATTGAAGGTATTTTACTTGCTAAAGACCTACTTGCCTTTGCCTTTAACGCAGAGAAAGAATTCAACTTAAAAGATATTTTACGCCCGGCAGTTATCGTGCCTGAAAGCAAACGTGTTGATGTTCTATTAAAAGAATTTCGTCAGCAGCGCTATCATATGGCCATTGTTGTAGACGAATACGGCGGTGTGTCTGGCTTAGTTACTATTGAAGACATTCTCGAAATTATCGTGGGTGAAATTGAAGATGAATACGATACCGAAGAAGACGGTACTGACGATATTCGCCCGTTAAATAAGTCGACCTACACAGTAAAAGCGCTAACTCCTGTAGATGACTTTAACGAATTTTTTGAAACAAAGTTTAGCGAAGAAGAAGCCGACACCATTGGTGGTATTGTGCTAAAAGCGTTTGGTCATATGCCTGAAACTAATGATGAGATCACCATTGGCGATATTCTGTTTAAGGTGACTAACTCTGATAAACGCCGTCTTATTCAACTAAAGGTTTCAGTACCTTCGCTGGAATAGTAAATCAGCGAGACCCATCTTGTTTCAGCACAAGGCTACGCAGCTTTGAACCCGTATTCTTGTGCTGAAGCTACTATCCCATTAACCACAATCAGATGACACCTATGCTGAAACGGTTTTTCCCCCACCTTATTCTTGTTTTAAGCGGTGCGAGCTTAACGCTGGCATTTGCTCCTTTTAACATGTGGCTTTTGACTATTCCTGCATTTGCACTTGCTATTCGCCAGGTCATAAAGCTTAAGCACCGCCCATTTCTTGCTGGTTGGCTATTTGGAGCGGGGTGGTTCGGCGCAGGCATAAGTTGGGTTCACGTAAGCATTGCTGATTTTGGTGGCTTACCACTTGTTGCTTCAATTGGTTTAATGGCGCTGCTTTGCGGTTATTTAGCCTTGTACCCTGCCCTTGCCACTAAACTCACCGCAAAATATTTTTCGCCCCGCTTATGGCCTATGGCACTGCCCTTTTTCTGGGTGGCCGCAGAGTGGCTTAGAAGCTGGATGTTAAGCGGGTTTCCATGGTTATCGCTGGGCTATAGCCAGCTAGAAAGCCCATTGTCTGGCTTTGCACCTATTATCGGGGAAACAGGAATAAGTGCGCTTATCGTTATTAGCGCCACCCTATTTGCATTAATAAACAATAAGCGAACCCTTGCTAACGCTACACTCGTTATACTTTGCCTGTTTATAAGTGGCTACATTTTAAAGCAGCACACCTGGGTTACGCCAGAAAAGACCTACTCGGTAGGCATGGCCCAGGGCAATATTGCGCAAAGCTTACGATGGGTACCTGAGCAAGATGGTCCTACCATGGATACATACTGGAAGCTAACCGAAAGCCTATGGGATAACGACCTTATAATTTGGCCCGAAGCTGCCGTACCGAAACTAGAACCATTAGCACAGCCTTATCTTGCTAAAGTTAACGAAAGAGCATTTCAGGAAAACACAGCGCTTATCAGCGGGATCGTAAATTATAATTGGGAAACCGATGAGGCTTGGAACAACCTAATTGTATTGGGCAAGCGAACACCCGATGCCGCCTACCCCGATTACCAGTATTTTCACAATAACCGCTTTTCAAAGCATCACCTCTTACCCGTAGGTGAGTTTGTACCTTTTGAAGACTGGCTGCGCCCCCTCGCCCCGCTGTTTGATTTACCTATGTCATCATTCTCTCGCGGTGATTATCAGCAAGCCAACCTGGAAGCTAACGGCATTCACTTAGCGCCCGCTATCTGTTTTGAAATTGCGTTTCCTCACCAAGTGATGGCAAATGTATATGAAGATACAGACATGATCATTACCGTAAGTAACGACGCGTGGTTTGGACATTCTCATGGCCCAGCTCAACATTTACAAATTGCGCAGATGCGTGCTCTTGAGCTGGGGCGGCCGGTTGTGAGAGCGACCAACAATGGTATTACTGCCTTTATCGACCATAAAGGTCAAATTACAGCGCAGTTGCCACAATTCATTACCGCAAACATTACGGCCCCCGTGGTCGCAACTCGCGGATTCACTCCTTATTACCACATTCAAGAATTTGGCGTTTGGTCTTTAGTAATTATACTTTTGCTCGGCGCAATGAAGCTTAAACGGCGTCAACCATTGCATCAGTAAAAATGTTTCAAGCAGACGATAAACAAAAAACGGCGCGTTAAGCGCCGTTTTAATTTATCTATGAACGTATTTTTACGTTAATGAGTACCCGCAGCCTGAATAGCAGTAAGTGCTATGGTAAATACAATATCATCCACCAAGGCACCGCGGCTTAAATCGTTTACCGGCTTTCTCATGCCTTGCAGCATTGGGCCAATACACACTAAGTCGAAGCTACGCTGTACCGCCTTATATGTGGTGTTACCCGTATTTAAATCAGGGAATACAAATACATTCGCTTTCCCTGCTACTGGGCTATTTGGCGCCTTGCTCTTACCTACGCTTTCAATGGCCGCCGCATCGTATTGAAGCGGACCATCAATCAGCAAATCCGGGCGTAGTTCTTGCGCGATTTTAGTTGCCTCACGCACTTTTTCCACGTCACTACCTGCACCTGACGAACCTGTACTGTAGCTGATCATAGCAACCCTTGGCTCTATGCCAAACATCTGCGCTGATTCAGCAGACTGTATAGCAATGTCTGCAAGTTGTTTTGCATCAGGATCTGGGTTAATCGCACAGTCACCGTAAACCAAAACTTGGTCAGGCAATAGCATGAAAAATACTGATGACACTAGTGATGCGTTTTCAGCAGTCTTAATTAGCTGAAGCGCCGGGCGAATCGTATTGGCCGTAGTATTAACCGCACCAGAAACCAAACCGTCTACATCGTCTTGCTGAAGCATCATCGTGCCTAAAGTCACGTTGTCTTCTAGAAGTTCTTGCGCAACCACCTCAGTCACCCCTTTGTGACCACGCAGCGCAACCAAACCATTCACATACTCGTTCTTAATGGCGCTAGGCGACAAAATTTCCACGCCATCGCTAAGTACAACACCTTGCTGTTCAGCTACGCGCCTTATCTCGGTTTCATCACCAAGTAAAACAGGTCTAGCCAACCCTCGCTTTGCGCAAATAGACGCTGCAACAACGGTTCTCGGTTCATTTCCTTCGGGCAGTACAATGCGCTTGTTAACTTGCCTTGCACGGTTAGTGAGATAAAAGCGAAACGCCGAGGGAGAAAGCTTCTTCTGACGAGATACTTTTTGGGTAAGCGAATTTACCCAACTAGCGTCCAGACTTTCCGCTGTGTGAACCATTACTTTTTCTATGCGTTGACTGTCATCAACTGGCACTTCTTGGTTAAAAGCGTGAAGCGCTTGCGCTGTTTGCCACGTATTAGAGTTTATAAGCATTACAGGCAGGCCCGTCTCCATGGCTTGGCTGCATAAGGCCATAATATTTTCATCTGGCTGGTAGCCGCCCGTAAGCAGTAATGCGCCTAACTTGGTGCCGTTTAGCGCCGCAAGACAACAGGATACAAATACGTCACCGCGATCACCCGACATCACCAATAACGCACCTGGTTTAAGGGTATGGGTCATGTTGTGAATTTCGCGCGCACAAAAGGTTACACTGCTTAAACGACGCTCAGAAAGCTCACCTTCATTAAGCAGTGTCGCTTTGAGGTGCTTAGCTACATCAGTCGCACGAGGAGATACTAAATCAGCGCTCCAATCGATGGTACCAAGTAAACTTAAGCCTTTTCTGAAGATGGGGAGTTCGCGAAGTGCTTGTGTACGCTCTTCGTCATGTTCGGGTGCTTCTATTGCGCCGATATCGGCACGAAGCCTTCCATGCTCATCAAACGGTGCATTGACTTTATTGAAGATACAACCCACTACCTTCTGCCCTTTATGACCGCCGTAAGTGTCGACCACGATTTCCAAACGATGATTGATATCAGTGATGGTATCGTTTCCAGGTACAGCGACAAACACAATGTCAGCATCAAGAGCACGGCTTATTTCTAGATTCAAACGCTCGGCGTAAGGATGGTGTCGTGTTGTCACTAAACCTTCAATGACGGTTACCGCCTCTTGCTCGCTATTTTCTTCGAAGCGTTCAATGATTTCTTCAAGTAATTCATCGGTACTGTCATTACTTATCATACGTTCAACGTAGTCAAGCTCAAATGGCGTAATAGGCGACACGCTAGCGTGATGAGCGATGATGGCGGTTGAACGTTCTTCACCGTTATCGCCTCTTCGTGGCTGAGCCACAGGTTTGAAGAAATTTAGCTTTATACCCTGCTCTTCAATTGCTCGAACAAGGCCCATGCTGACCGTTGTGAGGCCCACACTAGTGCCTACGGGGATCAACATAATTCTGCGAGACATAGTTACTCCTGGTTTTACTTATTCAATGCGCTAACGCATTTAATTTAGGCGAAGGTTGCAGCTTCTGCGGCGATAACCCACTCTTCGTTAGTAGGTACTACGTAAACGGCTGTAGATGCGTTTTCTGTTGATATTTTGCCGCCCTGACCAAATCGCGCATCGGTATTTTTTTGCTCATCTAAAGTAATGCCAAAGTGAGCAAAATATCCCATGGTCGTCTCTCTAATAAGCGAAGAGTTTTCGCCTATACCGCCTGTAAATACAATGGCATCTAATGTTGGTACTGCAACCATATAACCCGCAATATATTTTGCTAAACGATAACAAAAGATTTCTATTGCTAACTGTGCGCCCTCATGCCCTTCTAATGCTGCATCTTCTAGCGTTCTGCAATCATTACTTAGCTCTGAAATACCCAGCAATCCTGACTGTTTATTAAGAAGATCGCTGATTTCATCTGCCGTTTTACCTAACTTTTTCTGTAACGTGCCAGGTAAACTTGGATCGAGATCGCCACAGCGAGTCCCCATTACTAAACCTTCAAGTGGGATGAAGCCAAGACTTGTATCTACTGCTTGGCCTTTTTCAATAGCCGACACACTGCAACCATTACCTAAGTGCGCACTGATGATGCTGGTGTCTGACACAGGCTTATCAAGAATTTTCGCCATGCTATCGAGGATAAACTTATGACTCGTGCCGTGGAAGCCATAACGTCTGATGCCATGTTCGCGATAGAGCGACATAGGTAAGGCATAAATAAAGGCTTTCTTCGGCAAGGTTTGAAAGAAAGAAGTATCAAACACAACCACGTGAGGTAAATCTGGGTATGCCGCTTGTGCAGTGACGATACCTTTTAAATTCGCCATATTGTGAAGGGGCGCCATGCTCGCATAGTCTTCGATAGCCTCGAGGACGCTATCGTCAACCAGTGCTGCTTGCTTGAATTTTTCACCGCCATGTACCACCCTATGCCCAATGGCTATAGGCTGAACGCCTGTACTAGCGATAACCTTAGAAATTGCATCAAGCGCTTCGGTATGGCCGGCTTTTTCTGGCAACGCCTGCTTTTCTTTTTTACCGTTTAGCTTATAAGACAAACTTGCGTCGCTGTTGCCCAGTGCTTCGGCAATACCTGACAGTCCAGCTTCGCCAGTTTCAGCGTCTATAATCGCAAACTTAACGGATGAGCTTCCGCAATTTAAAACTATAACTTCTTTCTTCATGTTCAAATTTTACAAATGTAAGTGGTAAACTTTTATTAGCGCTAACTGTAGCATTTATAAACATTTTAGTTAGTTAAAGTAATGCTAAATGTTTTATAAAAACTTTCGAATATTTGTTTTACCTACGCGACTTTCCCTTGATTAAAGCGAAAAACAGGTTTATCTCTGCGCCCACCCTAATTAAAACCAAAAAAATTAGTCAATAAAATCTGAAACTTAACCATTAAAAAGAAATTAATTTGAAATTTTTTTAAATTTTTTGCTTGAAAAGCATTTCGGCCATTCCTATATATGTTTTGTCGGCGCTGAAAGGTCAGGTCGACAAAACCGCCGCCGCAAAGTCGGGGCATTTAAACTTTAAACATATTGCTTAATTTTGAGGATATGACTATGCGTACTATCGATCTATCTCCACTTTACCGTTCATTCATCGGCTCTGACCACTTAGCATCACTTATCGATGCAGCATCTCGAGCAGAGAAACAGAGTACTTATCCGCCATACAACATCGAGTTGCTCGGTGATGATAAATACCGCGTAACCATGGCAATTGCAGGTTTCAGTAAAGATGACGTTTCAATTCAAGTTGAAGAGAATACGTTAACCATTACTGGCACTAAAAAAGCGGAAACGGAAGACAAAGAAAGTAAAGAACGTAAGTTCTTACACAAAGGCATCTCAGAGCGTAACTTTGAGCGTAAATTCCAGCTTGGTGATCACGTGAAAGTGTTAGCTGCAGATATGGAAAACGGCCTACTTCATATCGATATGGAGCGAGTCATACCTGAAGCCAAGAAGCCGCGTCAAATAGAGATTGGCTCTCGCCTACTTGAAAATCAGTAATTAACTTCTTGGTTTGTTTCCCAACTTTTAACGGCGCCTTACGGCGCCGTTTTTTTGTTTTTGAAATTGATACATTTCGTTGTTTGAACATCGATAAGATTGGCCAACTAAGAAGTCAGCATGGGTATTCATGTAATATCGCTTTTAAGAACCTACCTTTCATTCAGTTCGATGACGTATTCTGCTTTACCAGACTCTCCCGACTTAAAGTTACCCGTAATTGATTTCCCAGCTAACTCACCGGTAGCCGAGCCGTCTATGGAAGCGAATTCACTACTCGCAACACCATTTTCGAACATACCAATATGTTGAAAAGTTACAGTTCCTCTTAAACCATTTATAACACCAATAAAACTTTCAAAGCCTGTGAATTTTGCAGACGTAGGCGCCTGATAAGACATCAAAAATTCAATGGTTGATTCTCCAACCATGCTGCCTGTATAAGACTGCTCGATGCTTGCATGAGATGTTTTTATCCCTTCTGACTTTTCTTTAAGTATTTCTTCATTCCATTTTAAAATGGAAAAGCTTCCCTCGAAGGCCATGGCGTTCTCTTTATAATTGTTAGTAAACCTAAGTCGGTAAACCCTAGCTTGTCAGTCACAATAAAACAGCCAGCAAATTGTAACAGAGTGTTTATATAAGCCCTTTAAGCATTGCTAAACCCACTGCGTTGCAAGTGCTCGCATCTTTAATATCACCGCTGATTATTTTTTCTTTTAGTTCGGTAAACGTAATAGGCACAACGCGCAGGTCTTCTTCCTCTTCGTCGAGCTTCTGTTTACCTTGAGTAAGTCCTTTCGCTACGTATATATGATAACCCTGGTCGCAAAACCCATAGGCTAAGTATTGGAAGCCTACGTACTCCATCGAATCTGCGATTAACCCAGTCTCTTCCTCAAGTTCACCCTTTGCGAGTTCAATAGGATCAGCGTCCGGATTCGCCTCCCACGCGCCCTGCGGTAGCTCAAGCTGACGCTGTTTAATGGTATAGCGGTATTGCTCAACCATGAAAACCGTATCGTTTTGAATAGGTAAGATAATGGCGAAATCTGGCTTCTCCACCACACCGTATATACCTTCATTCCCGCTAGCTCGACGTATCTTGTCTTCCCTTACCCGAAGCCATTTGTTCTCATAAACTATTTTTGAATGAAGTGTTTCAATGTCTGCCATTATCGTCCTTATCAGTGCATTCAAGTGGTTTAACAACATTACTCGACAGACATAGTGGGCGATGAAAATTGCTCAGTCAATTGTGAAATTAGCGATAGTTCGGCTGAGAACCAAATTATTCTCTTTCATTAAATTGGATAGTTTTGATAATGCTTGGGCTAACTCGACTTCATGCTTTGCGGCAGCTTCAACGTCAACAATGTCTTTTGCTACTTCTTGTGTGGTAACTGACTGTTGTTCTGCCGCCGCAGACATGTTGTTGGCCATAAGCTCAACGTTAGATGCGGCATCTTTTACCTTTCTAGCTGTTTCTCGCCCTCTGCCAGTAATTTCAACTGACTGATTCACTGCCAACGCATTTTTATTAACGTCTTGCACAACCACCAAACTTGCTTGCTGAAGCGCCGTAAGCAGTGTGGCTATTTGAGCTGAAGCATCTCGACTGCTCTGTGCGAGTTTGCGAACCTCATCGGCAACAACGGCAAACCCTCTGCCGTGCTCTCCTGCGCGGGCAGCCTCTATAGCTGCATTAAGCGCCAACAAATTTGTCTGGTCTGAGAGAGTGTTGATTGTTTCAAGTATGCTGCTGATATCGGTCACCTGCTTTTCCATAGCCGCAGCATTATCCTTAACATCTGTCATGTCGTCTTCTAACTGCTTCATCGCCGTTCTGATCGACTCGTTAATATCAAAAGCCTCTATTGCCAGTTGATCCAGTGATTTACTCGCAGCTAGCGTATCAAAGGCCGATTTAGCAATGTCGGTACTCGTTACCGATATTTCTTCTAACGCTGATGCGATATTAAGGGAGCGTTGTTGCGTTTTTCCCGCATCCTGTACCATTTCCGTACATGAGGCTTCTAATTCTGATGATAGACGAGAGCTTGCGTCAATAGACTGCTCTAGCCCTCTGATTAAATCTTTAAGTGCCAATATCGTTTTATTAATCGCAATAGACACGGTGCCAAGTTCATTTTGTACCTGCATCTTTACATCAACCGTCAAATCTCCTTTCTCGGCAATCTTTGAAAGATTTTGTGTAAGACGGGTGAGTTGCGTGTTGAGTATGTATAAGAGCGCGCGATAGATAAGGGTAATAACCACAATGCCAACAAAAATAATGATAAGTGTAAGTATTAATGCGAACGAGGCTTCACTGTGCATGTCTTTTGCATTTTTGTTTACTTGTACCCATATATTGTCAAGTATCGACTTTACATCATTGATTTGTGATGTCGCTGCCCCAAACCATTCGCTGTTAGTAGGAAGCATAGTAACGTCGACTTTCCCTGAATTGAGATTTTTTAGTGTTCGGTTTATCAACGTTGCTTTATCTGATGTCATTGCTCTCGTGAACATCGCAACACTGTCTTTAGATAAACTGTTTTCCAGTTTTCCTGAAATATATTGTATTTCTTGTTGATAACGCTTTAGCTCACTTATGACGGTATCACTGGCCTCTTGTTGCGCTATTATGCCATTCACTTTCCCTCGTTGCTGTCCCAATCGCTCTTTTAACTGCGCTAAAAGAATGGCGCTGGACAACTGTTCTTTTGACGCTAAGTTATTAACGTACATTGTTAATGCCGTAGCGGCATTCAGCGCTGATGCGTTAAGAGAACTGTAGAACCTAAACGCCCGCGTACCTTCTTGACTATCCACCTCTCGTCTTAGTGCATCTTTATCACCTAAATAACCTAGTAATGGGTTGAGAATTTTGGTTACCCTATTGCCGTACGCACTATCATTTTGAAGTAATAAGGATAATTGCGCTGCTGCGCGATCTGCCTGTTTGCGCTGAGCCTCAACGTTATCTCGGCCTTTAGGGGTTGGGTTACCTAAGTAGCCGGCCGTTAACCCTCGTTCAACTGCATGATGGTGCGCCACAGACTCCACGGTGGCAATTAGCGCTATCATTTCGATATCTGTTGAAGCCGCTCGGGTGTCGTCCAGCGACCGTTTGATATCTTTGAAAGCCAAATATGCAACACTAATTAATAGTATGCCCGCACCCAACACAGACAGCTGAAGAATAGAAAATCGTTGTAGCAAGCGCACTAATAAAGACTCCATATAAAACACTACTGCTCAACAAGACGGATAAGGAAAGAGATACCTCCTATAATTGCCGTAAAAATAGGCAGCTCGTTTCAGTATAGGAAACACTGGAATAAGCGCAAATCGATTATCTACGTGATGTTTTATGCGGCAAATAAAGGCAAATATAATGCAGTCATCGGTGATATGACTTACACGAAAAAATCGTAATGAAAAGACAAAAAGTAACGAACGTAAGTTCTTAGTTTATTTTCCTTTGCTTAGCGTCGCCGGTTGGCGCCTTTTTCTATCTAGAGTGCGCAGTTTAGGTCTATCTTAGATTGCTCATCTGCTACAGGAAAACATGCTCCTGATGGCAAAGCATCGGGTATATATCTTTCCAGATGCGGGTCATAAAGTCCTTCTTCCAAAAATGCGACTAAATCATCAATTTCCTCGCCATTGAGATTCAAAGGCACAAAACGATCATCTATAACGCCATCCGCCAGTCTTTTTTGTGGCACACCGGCGTTCTTGTATAACACCACCTGTTTAACACTCGTGAAACTTCCACCGTGACCAAACACATTTGAATCTTTTAAGTTATAAAGCTGTGGTACCTTAAACTTATAGTTATCTTCTGTTCGGCCAGTAAAACCACCCCTACCCTTTGCATCATTTTCAGTTACTACACCAGTTATTGTGGGGTTTGATGTATCGAGGTCAGCAAATCCAATGGCCATAAACATTTCTTCGTTAGCAGCCCCTATTTTCGAGCTCAACGCGGGGCCAGTATGACAGCTTGCGCAACCCGCTTTGCCAAAGAAAAGTAAAGCGCCTCGCTTTTCTTGGTCAGTGAGCGCTGCGTCTTCGCCTTGTAACCAACGCTGGAAAGGCGCTCGATTTGCTAGTACCGTTCTCTCATATGCGGCAATTGCCTTACCCATATTTTCAAGAATATCGTCGCCCCCCTCTGGAAATGCAGCTTCATACAACAATTGATATTCCATATTTTGCTGGACGAGTGAGTTGTTGAACGTGTTGAGTCTATGTACTTTTGTACCAGCAATTGCTTGGGTTTCTAAGCCTCCTAAACCACGAGTATTTTCAGCTTTCGGCGTACCAGGCGTAGCTAATATCTCATCAGGTAATTTAGCATTAACTAGCCCTCCATGCTGATTACCAAACTGACCGTTCCAAAGCATTACTTCTTGATACGCAGTATTTAGAATACTGGGGGAAGTTAACGGTTGAACATCGGGAACTAGACTAGGATCGGTGCTTGATTTATCAAAGCCTTCGGCTAAGACACGCATTTTTCCAGCAACACCAAAACCTGTTCCGCCTTCTCCAATTCCCTGCACAACACCGGATTTAAAGCCAGCAGCGGCATGGTGACAGCTTGCGCATGACCAAGTGTTGACCAGTTGCTCATGAACCCCTTCCGTTGCAACGGCGGTTTCATGAAAGAGCATCATACCGAGAAAAACCTTCTCTTCAGTAAGAGTGTTATTTGGATCAGCGGGAATACTTGAGAAATCTGTAGACTGAGGCAATAGAAGCCCTACCGCGCCGCCATCTAATTGCTCGTTTAAAGTTGTCATTAATTGTGTAGACAACGAACTTTCGTCGACAGTAGGCGCTTTATCTGCCCCACAACCCGATACGGTAATAACACTAGTGAGTATCAATACATTTTGAATATAAGGAATCGACTTCATGACTTCACCTTGACTACATTCAACGAAGTTTAAATTTCAAAGCATCAGGGCCACGAAGCAGCGGTGGTGCTAGTTGAAAGCACATTTATTAAAATGGTTTAATAAATAATATAGTAGGTCGAAGCAGAAACTTCGAGTGATTGTCACTATTTTTGCAAATTTAACGTAGAGCACGCGCCTTTGAAAAACTGAGGTATGTAAATCATTCGAGAAATGATGTGGGAAAGTGATTAAGAGACTTTGTGAGTTTTAAGCATGAAAAACCCCCAGTTATTGGAATATCCAATTGTGTGGGGGTATTTCGAATTGCTGCTTTTTTTAATTTTTCACTTAAATTAAAAAATAAACTAAATGTACTCGACTTCTATGATTTCCACTTCAACTGCGCCAGCTGGCGTTTGAATAGTCACCGTATCATCAAGCTCTTTACCTATTAGCCCTCGTGCAATAGGTGAGTTCACCGAAATCAGGTTATTCTTAATATCAGCTTCATCGTCACCCACAATGCGATAGGTCGTTTCTTCATCATTAGCAACATTAAGAATTGTAACCGTAGTACCGAAAATAACTTTTCCGGTGTTTTCCATTTTAGTGACGTCGATGATTTGCGCATTTGAAAGTTTGCCTTCAATATCTTGGATACGACCTTCACAGAAGCTTTGCTGTTCACGGGCCGCGTGATATTCCGCATTTTCCTTCAAATCACCATGCTCACGCGCTTCGGCGATAGACTCGATAATACGTGGGCGTGTTTTAGTTTTTAGCTCATTTAATTCGTCACGCAGCATTTGAGCGCCGCGCGCTGTCATTGGATACTGACTCATGAATACTGTCTCACTTAGCTAGTAATTTAAACAGAAAAGTGCGCCGCGAAGGCGCACTTTTTATTCGTTCACACAAATGTAATATTGCTAGGATACCTCGTATCCTAGCTTATGTCATTAGTGTTTAAGTCTAGCGTGCAGTTCTTGAACTGAAGCTACTTTATTACGGTCATCGGCAGACTTAGCTCGAATAGTAGCGAATGCTGCATTCATCGTGGTGGTGTAAGTTACCTTATTCACCAAGGCTTCACGACGAATATAAACCGAATCGGTAATAGCTTGACGACCTTCTGTTGTATTAATCAAGTAGGCGTATTCGCCGTTCTTAATGGCATCAACAATATTTGGGCGGCCTTCCGATAGTTTATTAACCACCGTGCTCATTATGCCTGCATCGTACAAAGTAGTTGCCGTACCGCGCGTTGCTTCAATGCTGAAGCCAGCGGCAACCAGCGCCTTAGCAAGTTCGATGATTTTGGGCTTGTCGGTTTCACGCACCGAGATAAGCGCTTTACCTTCTTTAGGCAAAGGTGCACCTGCGCCTAAATTCGCTTTAGCATATGCCTCTTCGAAAGTATCACCAACACCCATAACTTCACCAGTAGAACGCATTTCTGGGCCTAACAGTGGGTCAACACCTTGGAACTTAGCAAACGGAAGTACTACTTCTTTCACAGAGTAAAAAGGAGGAATAATTTCTTCCGTTACACCCTGTTCAGCAAGGCTAACGCCAGCCATGGCGCGTGCTGCGACTTTCGCTAATGGAACACCCGTTGCCTTAGACACGAATGGCACCGTACGCGCTGCACGAGGGTTAACCTCGATAAGGTATACTTCACCGTCTTTAATCGCAAACTGGGTATTCATCAAGCCCACAACGCCAAGTTCAAGGGCCATGGCTTTTACCTGTTCGCGCATCACATCCTGAATATCTTTTGAAAGCGAATGCGGAGGTAATGAACAGGCAGAGTCACCAGAGTGAACACCCGCTTGTTCAATGTGTTCCATGATGCCGCCAATCACAACCTCTTTGCCATCGCAGATTGCGTCGATATCAACTTCGATAGCATCGTCAAGGAATCGGTCTAGCAATACTGGCGCGTCGTTAGACACTTTTACCGCTTCGTTCAAGTAACGCTTAAGGTCTTTGATGTCGTAAACGATTTCCATCGCGCGACCACCAAGCACGTAGCTTGGACGAACAACCAGCGGGAAGCCAATCTCTTCGGCCATAGTTAGCGCTTGCTCAACGTTAGTTACCGTAGCATTCGCTGGCTGCTTAAGATTAAGCTTGTTAACCATTTGCTGGAAACGTTCGCGGTCTTCCGCACGGTCAATCGCCTCTGGCGATGTACCCATGATTGGAACGCCAGCGGCTTCGAGAGCACGGGCAAGCTTAAGTGGCGTTTGACCACCATACTGCACGATAACGCCTTTTGGCTGCTCTTTAGCAACGATTTCAAGCACGTCTTCAAGAGTTACTGGTTCGAAGTATAGGCGATCTGACGTGTCATAGTCGGTAGACACCGTCTCAGGGTTACAGTTAACCATAATAGTTTCGTAACCGTCTTCACGCATTGAAAGCGCTGCGTGAACGCAGCAATAATCGAATTCAATACCTTGACCGATACGGTTAGGGCCACCGCCCAATACCATAATTTTGTCTTTATCAGTTGGCGCAGCCTCACACTCTTCGTCATACGTAGAGTACATGTAAGCTGTGCTGGTAGAAAATTCTGCGGCGCAGGTATCTACACGCTTGTAGACTGGAGAGATACCAAAACCACGACGAGTTTCACGAATATCACTCTCTGCCACTTTTGTTAATTCAGCAAGACGCGCATCTGAGAAGCCTTTACGCTTAAGTGCACGCATAAAGTCAGCATCGATACCCGGTAAGCCAAGTTCAGCTACTTTCGCTTCAAGAAGAATAAGATCTTCAAGTTGAACAAGATACCAGCGGTCGATATTCGTAAGGTTAAATACTTCATCAACCGTCATGCCCATACGAAATGCATCACCGATGTACCAAATACGCTCTGCACCCGGTTGGCGAAGTTCATAAACCACTTTATTGCGTGATTCAGGGTCTTCAAGGTCAACCATAGGGTTAAGGCCTGTCGCACCCACTTCCAGACCGCGAAGGGCTTTTTGAAGTGATTCCTGCTGGTTACGACCAATGGCCATCACTTCACCTACCGACTTCATTTGGGTAGTTAATCGGTCGTTAGCACCGGCAAACTTCTCAAAATTAAAGCGTGGGATCTTAGTCACGACGTAGTCGATAGAAGGCTCGAACGACGCTGGCGTTAAGCCACCTGTAATGTCATTCGCTAATTCATCTAACGTGTAACCTACCGCAAGTTTCGCCGCTACTTTCGCAATTGGGAAACCCGTTGCTTTTGAAGCAAGCGCAGAAGAACGAGATACACGTGGGTTCATCTCGATGATAACCATACGGCCCGTTTTCGGGTCTACACCGAACTGTACATTTGAACCACCGGTTTCAACGCCAATTTCACGTAGTACAGCCATGGCTGCATTACGCATTATTTGGAATTCTTTATCGGTCAACGTTTGTGCCGGAGCAACAGTGATTGAGTCACCGGTGTGAACACCCATAGGGTCGAAGTTTTCAATAGTACATACGATGATGCAGTTGTCTGCTTTATCGCGTACTACTTCCATCTCGTATTCTTTCCAACCTAGTAACGATTCATCGATGAGTAGTTCGTTGGTTGGAGAAAGGTCGAGACCGCGGGTACAAATTTCATTGAACTCATCAATGTTATAAGCGATACCACCGCCTGTTCCACCCATGGTGAAAGACGGGCGAATAATACAAGGAAAACCGATGCGGCTAAGGACATCATGGGCTTCGTCCATGCTGTGCGCAATTTCTGCACGTGGACATTCAAGGCCAATGTTTTTCATTGCTTTGTCAAAGCGTTCGCGATTTTCCGCTTTATCGATAGCGTCTGCCGTTGCACCGATAAGCTCACAACCGAACTCTTCAAGCACACCGTGCTTATCGAGCTCTAATGCGCAGTTAAGTGCAGTTTGACCACCCATTGTAGGTAAGATGGCATCTGGACGTTCTTTTTCGATGATCTTGCGAACTACTTCCCAGTGGATAGGCTCGATGTATGTTGCATCTGCCATTTCTGGGTCGGTCATGATGGTTGCTGGGTTAGAGTTAACCAAAATAACACGGTAGCCTTCTTCGCGAAGGGCTTTACACGCTTGCGCGCCTGAATAGTCGAATTCACAAGCCTGGCCGATAACAATAGGGCCAGCACCAATGATAAGAATACTTTTTATGTCGGTACGTTTTGGCATAGCGGGCTAATTCCTACTGCTTGTGTTGTTCAATAAGTTCAATGAAGTGGTCGAATAACGGCGCCGCTTCATGAGGACCTGGGCTAGCTTCAGGGTGACCCTGGAAACTAAACGCAGGCTTGTCGGTGCGATGGATACCTTGCAACGACTTGTCGAACAACGAAATGTGAGTTACTTCTAGGTTATCTGGCAAGCTAGACTCATCCACAGCAAAACCGTGGTTTTGGCTGGTGATCATAACTACATTGCGCTTTAGGTCTTTAACGGGGTGGTTTGCGCCGTGGTGACCAAACTTCATCTTCACTGTTTTGGCACCGCTTGCAATAGCAAGTAACTGGTGACCTAAACAAATACCGAATACTGGCGTACCGGTTTCAACGATGGTTTTAATTGCGTTAACTGCGTAGTCACATGGCTCTGGATCGCCTGGTCCATTTGACAAAAATACGCCGTCTGGATTCATGGCTAGCACGTCTTCGGCAGGCGTTTGCGCTGGAACTAAAGTCACTTTACAACCGCGGTCAGCTAGCATGCGAAGAATGTTGTTTTTCACACCGTAATCGTATGCTACAACATGGTACTTAGTTTCACTTGGCGTTACGTAACCTTTGCCAAGTTCCCAACTACCTTCTGTCCATGTTTTTGGTTCAGTGATGCTTACGACTTTTGCTAAATCCATGCCTTTAAGACCTGGGAAAGCTTTTGCTTGCGCTAGGGCGCTAGACTCGTCTAATTCATCAGAGCATATAATGCAGCCGTTTTGTGCACCTTTGTCTCGCAAGATACGCGTCAAGCGACGTGTATCAATGTCAGCAATACCCACAACGCCTTTCGCTTTAAGGTATTCAGACAGTGTTTGCTGTTGACGAAAGTTGCTAGCAACAAGAGGTAAATCACGGATTATCAGACCCTTCGACCAGATTTTATCTGCTTCGACGTCTTCTTCGTTAGTTCCGGTGTTGCCAATATGTGGATAAGTAAGGGTGATGAGTTGTTCAGCGTAGGATGGGTCGGTGAGAATTTCTTGATAGCCGGTCATGGAAGTATTGAAAACAACTTCCCCGACGGCGGAGCCAGTAGCGCCTATCGCCGTACCTTTAAAAACAGAACCATCCTCTAACACCAAAAGGGCAGAATTAGCCAAGTCAACCTCCAGATTAAGGATAACTATGTGTTTGCGCATTTTTTTGCACAAACCCCACAAAAAACGGGAGTTATTGATAACAATACATCCCGTTTTACGATCTTTGCAGCTAATAAAACCGCACTCTTCAGCCGGTTTGACAGCTTCAGAATACGAAATTCTGGCAAATTCCGGCGAGTATACATTACTGACCGAAAATGGCAAATTTATTTGTAATAATTTACTAAAATAACGCTTATACCACCTTTTTTGCGCAGAACCACTGAAAGTACGGCTTATTGCTCATTTATAATGCAACTTTAGTTTAACACTTTAGTAACGCACTAACGTTAGCTTGCTTCTTACAGGGTAACAGATAGCCATTTAAAGCTTCAATTCTAGTACATCAACCATGGAGTATAGACCAGGTTGCTTACCATACAACCATTTTGCTGCATGCACTGCACCTTTAGCAAAGGTTAAGCGGCTTGACGCTTTATGGGTTATCTCTAATCGCTCACCTATGTCTGCAAATAGCGCGGTATGCTCACCTACAATGTCACCAGCTCTAATTGTCGCAAAACCAATGGTCCCTTGGTCTCGCTCTGGCTCTTTGCCTTCACGTCCATAAACTGCACATGACTTTAAATCTCTGCCCAATTCATCGGCAATTGCTTCGCCTATTGCCATTGCTGTACCTGATGGCGCATCTTGTTTAAATCTGTGATGGGCTTCAGTAATTTCGATATCTGCGGTTTCACCTAGTACGCTCGCCGCCTGTCGAACGAGTGACAACATAAGGTTTACGCCAACGCTATAATTTGCCGCAAAAACAATTGGGATATGTTTAGCCGCCTCATCTAACGCATTAAGTTGACTGTCGTTGAGACCAGTGGTCCCAATAACTACAGGCATGTTGTTGTCGACACACCACGCTAGATTGCTTTCAATAACAGAAGGTAATGTGAAATCGATCATCACGTCGGCGTCACTTCCGCTCAAGTCAGATAGCGCCGAGCAATCGATGTTTTTCTTACCAATACCTGCGAGCTCGCCTACGTTTAAACCGACCCATGGAGAATCGTCACGCACTGTTGCAACACTGAGTTCTGCATCATCACTTAAATCAAGTGCTTCAACAAGAACACGCCCCATGCGCCCATTGGCGCCAAACAATCCTACTTTCATTATTCGTATTACACTTTTATTTGCCTTCAACTAGCACGCATTTTGCCAAATACCCCCACTATTGCAATGTGAGTTTCATAATAAATACGCATAACAACAAACGTAGAAAACGCTTGGCTTCTATACAGTCCAGTATTAATTCACGGAAAAGCGTGGGTATAGGCTCAGATAACATTGTTCTAAAGACAATTCGATGAAGTTTATGCACTGTTTGCACTCTTCACACACTAAAATTCATTCTCCCCAGACTCGATAGATATTTTCGATAAATATACACACTTCGACGCTCATCAGGCTTGTTTTCTTAGCCTGGTTGAGTGACGCTGTAGTCACTTATTACTATTTTCAATGTAAATAAAAATACTATGCAGAAAGTACTCGTTTGGGATATTCCCACCCGCGTTTTCCATTGGCTTCTTGTTTCAAGTCTATTGGCCCAGTACGCCACAGCCGAATGGTTAGAAAATGCAATCCAGTGGCATTTCTATATTGGATATTTCACCCTATTCCTGGTTATCTTCAGGATTTTATGGGGTTTTGTGGGAACGCAGTACGCTAGATTCAGCAGCTTTGTTACAGGCCCGCGAAAAGTTATCCGCTACATGAAAACCTTGTTTGATAAAGACTCAGTGCCTTCAATCGGGCACAATCCATTAGGAGGCTGGTTTGTTGTCATAATGCTTGTTTTAGTAGCGGTTCAAGCAATTTCTGGCTTGTTTATGACGGACGATATATTTCTAGATGGTCCCTACCGACCGCTGGCAGATGAACAAACATTAGCGCTGATGAATTCTCTTCACCACCTTGCTTTCGACTTATTGCTCTATGTTATTACTCTTCACATTGCCGCTGTCGTTTTTTATGGCATTTATAAGAAGCAAAAATTGGTGCCAGCTATGGTACATGGAAAAAAGGTGTCAAAAACAGTGGGCATTACTGGCTCTCGATTAATTAGCGCACTTGTCGTCGCATTACTCGCCGCAGCTATTGTATATGTAGCAATTGAAGTTTATCCGCCAACCCCAGAAATAGAAGAATATTATTATTAGCTTGGCGTGCAAGGGCCTTAGACATAGCGTCCACAGGCCCAAACCATCTCCACTTCAGCAGTTAAAAACTAAGCCTCACAATTAAGTGAGTTTGATACTTCAACCAAACCTTTTTGACGCATTAAGGACTCAATTTCTTTTACGCTGGCGGGATCATCAATCGTCGATGGCACAGATACCGTCTCGTTCGCTGCAATTTGACGGAGCAGTTTCCGTAGAATTTTACCAGAGCGAGTTTTAGGTAGTCGCTCCACAACAATTGCTCGTTTAAAGCACGCTACAGGTCCAATGGCGTCACGTACACGTTGAACGAGGGCTTTCTCCAATTCTTTTTCATCAACTGAAACCCCATCTTTTAACAATACTAACCCAACGGGTAGTTGACCTTTGAGTGCATCATTCACACCAATTACACTGCACTCGGCGACGGCAGGGTGTGCAGCTAACACCTCTTCCATCTCTCCTGTTGAAAGCCGGTGCCCTGCAACGTTAATGACGTCATCAGTGCGCCCCATGATGAACACATAACCATCTTCGTCCACATAGCCATTATCGCCAGTGCTGTAGTATCCATCAAACTCACGTAAATAGCCGTCCTTAAAACGCTGATGGTCTTGCCAGATTGTTGATAAGCAGCCCGGAGGTAGCGGTAATTTAATTGCTATCGCCCCCTTTTCTCCCGTTGTTTGTTCTTCATTGGGGCCTTTTAACACTTTTACATTGAAGCCAGGTGTAGGAACACTGGAAGAACCGGGCTTGGTGTCCATGGGTTCCAACCCCATTGGGTTAGAACAAATGGGCCAACCTGTTTCTGTCTGCCACCAATGATCGATGACTGGTACACCTATTTTTTCAAGTGCCCAATAATAGGTAGGAGGATCTAGTCGCTCACCTGCCATAAACAATGTTCGTAGGCTAGATGTATCATATTTGGAAAAAAACTCAGCATCTGGATCTACTTTCCTGATTGCTCTAAACGCTGTGGGGGCAGCAAAAAGCACATTGATTTTATGGTTTTCGATCATACGCCAAAACGCACCAGCATCAGGTGTGCCGACGGGTTTTCCTTCATAAAGCACAGTAGTAGCGCCTTTAATCAGCGGCGCGTAAACAATGTAGGAATGGCCTACAACCCAGCCTACATCTGACGCTGCCCAAAATACGTCGTCCTCACTAATGCCGTAGATAGCACCCATAGAATAGTGAAGCGCGACAGCATGCCCACCATTATCCCTCACCACACCTTTTGGCTTGCCGGTAGTTCCCGAGGTATAAAGCACATAAAGTGGATCGGTGGCGTCAACCGCGACGGGTGCGGCTGGTGTACTATTTTCTACCAATGTATTCCAGTCATGGTCGGTCTCCTCGTCTACTTTTGCCGTTAGCTGCTCTCGCTGAAACAAAACACAAGCGCTAGGCTTATGGCTGGCTAACGATACGGCTTCATCAACAAGAGGTTTGTAAGGAAGTATTTTAGTTCCCTCGATGCCGCAAGATGCGGTTACAATGACTTTAGGTTTTGCATCATCAATTCGCACGGCAAGTTCATTTGCGGCAAAACCGCCAAATACGACCGAGTGAATTGCACCAAGACGAGCACAAGCAAGCATGGCAACTGCTGCTTGAGGGATCATAGGCATATAAATAATGACCCTATCTCCCTTTGACACCCCTAAGGTCGAAAGTCCGCCCGCGAATGCAGCAACCTGTGAAAGTAATTCATTGTAAGTAAAGTATTGCGTTGTCTGTGTGACCGGTGAATCATATATCAGGGCAGTCTTTTCACCTCGCCCATTTTTTACGTGATGATCTAGCGCTAGGTACGATGTGTTGAGTTGACCACCCCGAAACCAGTCATAGTAGCCATTATCTGTCGCTTGGCAGCCTTTTAAGGGAGGCTCGAACCAGGCAATGTTGCTAGCCTGTTTTAACCAAAACTCATCGGGATGCTGTGTAGAGGCAATGTATTCATTTTTATAAGTCATAACCATGTCCTGAGTAGGGTTTATGTTCAACCTACTTCAGTTCACGACAATATGGTTATAAGACTTCAGGCGTAGACTTTATAACCACATGATTTACATAATATTAAACTTTTATTTTCAATTCGGGCGCGAAATATTTACATAGAACGCTATTGCGAATTATGCCCTAACCTGTCACGCCAATCGCTAATGCTCATGGGCTTATCAAGATAAAAACCTTGAAAAGCACTGCAACCGCACGCTTTAGCTTGGTCGAGTTGCCCAGTGGTTTCAATGCCCTCTGCTACTGTATTCAAATGGAGTGCTTTGGCCATATTGCAAATACTTGTTACTAAGAGTGTTTTCTGTTCTGAACCTTCCATCGCTTCAATAAACACCTTATCAACCTTCAACTCTTTAATAGGTAAATCTTGAAGATAATTAAGGTTTGATTCTCCTATTCCAAAATCGTCGATTGATAGGGAAAAACCTTGTTCAGCAAGCTCTCTTACACGATATTGAATGATACTTACCCCCCTTATTAACGCGCCTTCTGTCAATTCCAGCGTTAAACTTTCGTGCGGTACTTGCCATTTGTTTACGATCGCTAAAAACTTGCCAACGAAATCAGCTCTCGCCAAATGCTTAGCGCTGATATTGATGGATAACTTGGTGTCGATATGCTGAGTTTGACAATCTTTCAACAACTTACATGCTTCATTGCAAACCCATAGGCCAAATTCAGCAATGTATTCATTCTCTTCTGCAATTGGAATGAATTCAGCGGGGTTGACTACGCCGAGATGTGGGTGGTTCCATCTTAATAGTACTTCAGAGCTGATAACATTATTTAGCCCATCATATTGAGGTTGTAACTCGATAAATAGCTCGTCATTGGAGATTGCTCTTCCCAATGAACGCTTCACGTAGCTGTAACGTTCGACATCGCTTGCTTTGATATGAATATAATCATTTGCACTCGGTGGTTGGTCGCTAATTACGCGCCGAGGTTTGTGCGCTAACGTCTCACGTATTTTTTTAAACGAAAAATGCGTAGTAGGCAAAGTACAGCTAATTGTTTGCGTTTCTATTGTTAGAAGGCTGTTATGAAGCGTGATTGGCAGCAGAACATGCTCTTGCAGCTGGTTTGCGTAGTTTTTTGCAACCCTTATCGCATCTGCTTCTTCGCTAAAACACTGGTCAATGTGAAGAAAAAATGCGCCCCTACCGCATTTGAATACACGCGCTTTATAACTGCCTTTATCTTCGAATACTCGAACGAACCGGCTAGCTAAAATACGTGATATGTAATCAATAGTTGGCTCTCCAAATGCTTCTTCATACTCGTTAAAGTTGCAAATATTTACGCACATAAATAGCGAGAGAGGCTCAGATGAACTCGTTAAGCGCCCTTTCTCGCCAAGATAACGCTCAAATTGGTGCTGGTTAGGAAGACCTGTTACCGCGTCTGATAGCGCTAGTTGCTTAAAGTGCTCTAACTCGAAGTGATGGGATGACACGTCTCTAATGGAAGCTACCATAAGCCGCTGCCCATCAATGACACAAGGCTTTAAGCTCACTTCGCATGAAATGCGCTTGCCACTCTTATGCCGCAAGCATTCCCTTACATCTCGTTTTTCAGCACAGGTTTTAAAAACTGCACTAAGATTCGAAAACAAAGAGAGGCTATCGCTATTTTGCACTTTTGTGGAAATCAATCTTACGTCCTGCCCTATCAACTCGTCAGGTTCGAAACCTAAAACGCTAGAAAGATGATCATTGGCTGACAAAATAGTCCCATTTTCATCTATACATAACACTACGCTATCAACACTGTTTAACAATGTGGCCAGATAATTCGTATAGTTATGTTGCGACTCAGAAAGTCGTTGAATATCAGTTTCATCCTGAGCCGTGCCATAGAAGCGCGCTATCTTGAAGCCTTGGCGTTTACTTTTTTCAATTTGTAGAAATACGGAAAGCTTAATACTTTTTGTTTGCCCTTGCTTATCTCGGAAGTTAAAGTGCATAGAAAACTGACGGTCACCCTTCAACGCTTTTATTATTTTACGCTTTAGCGTTACCTTATCGCTCGGCGCTATCATCGAAAGGACTTCACGGAGGCTGACATTTCTAATCTGTGGCAAGCCCAAGAACTGTTTCATGACCGCAGTTGAGGAAAAATTACCTGTAAATCTGTCAATCTCCCACGCGCCCACCTTAGAGATTGAACTCACTTTTTCTAAAAGGGAAAGCTGCTCAGACAGTTTATCGGAGTAAGGGTGTCTTACTAGCTCATACTGATAACTCACCTCTACCTTTTGCCGCGTGATATCAATAAGCGCGTGTTGTCGGGCATTCAGCACATTGTGTTGCACAAAGGTAAGTAAAGCGCCTATCACCTCACCTTGAACATCACGTATCATTGCCACCACAATATGGTGGTTGCAATATTGCTTGAGGGAGTCTGGCAACTCAAATTCACTGCATGGAATAGGCGCACTCAAGTGCGTAAGTGGAAACATAAGCAAAACGTGAGTGGGAAATACAATGCTTTGGGCATCATCTAATGAATGATTTGTATCGCTTGCGACAATCGTAGCTCGACCGCTATTTTGATTTATTGAAGCTAATAAAATGCAAAGGGCGTGCGCTTTCGTTTTGTTCTCAGTGAGAAGCGCAGCGAAGTTGTGCTGCGTGGTTCGTACTGTCGATAACATGCGTTCACTGCGTAAATCCATCTAAGCAAACCTTTTAATAATCCATTAATTTAAAAATAGTGACATCACATGATGTTAGTAGAGTAAAGGCAGCATTCCTTGTGTACCTTCTATTTACCTGTGTAGCTTATGTTTTAATTCACCTTTATGGAAGGTTTCATCAACATTCTAATTGCTAAATTAACTGTTTTTAATGACAAGCGACGTGTTGACATGCTCTGAAATATAGCCAACCACCGTATATTATTCCAGCAATTTCACTTAAATAAATGCTCAGACATTAGGCGAAGTTATTAAGAGAAGAAGTAAGGACTATTTACTGAAAAGGCGCTCCACCGTTCCACGTTGTAAGAAAGAAAAAATGAAATGGAAAAAAGAAGCGCCTTAAAGATATTTGATTACTTAATCTTTTTTATAATCGTCGTGACACGATTTACAGCTTGCGCCTATTTTTCCAATAGCACCGCGATACGCACTTTCATCGCCCGCTTTAACTGCCGCTTGTAAGCCTTGTGCAGCAGTTTTAAGCGCCATCACTTTTGTTTCAACATCTGAGAAATTGTCCCAAATTTTATCTTTAGCACCGGTTTCAACGTCAAACTTGCGTGTATCAACGGAAAGATAATCACCCATCATATCAGCAAGCTGTTCTAGACGTACTGCGTTGGTTTCCATAACGCTTTCATCAAACGGTAGCGCGCCTTTTGCCATTCCACCAAGCGGCCCCATATTGCTGCGTACCAGCTGAAACACTGCTTGACGGTACTGCGTAGCCGCTTTAGCGTGTTTTTCTGAAGACGCTTGTGTCACATCAGCTGCTACTGATGTTGACACTACCACACCTGCCGTTGCCGCAGCGATAATCGCTTTATTGAAAAATTTCATGCCTGTTCCCTTTGTTTGAGTTGGTTATATCTACAAAATACGTATGCAAATATCTAATCTTTTACTTATAAGTCTATCGTGACGAATAGTTTGTGCCAGCGCAAGAAATATAACGGTGAATTGACGTAGTGGAGAGATTAATCCCAATCTAAGACACCAAAAAACATCTGTAAAGTCCCACCACAGGGCAGTTTCGGACAGTCATTCAAATTTGCTCGCAACAAATTTTGTCCAGTATCATTAGCTTGTTGAACGACTTTTTAGGCATAAAAAAGCCCTCTGAATGAGGGCTTTAAAATAGAACCAATGATAATGGCATATCTAATTAGTTAGTTAAGTCATCAAAGAATTTTTTGACACCGTCGAAGAAGCCTTGCGCTTTAGGGCTGTGCTTGCTCGACGCTTTGCCCATAGACTCTTCTAACTCTTGCAATAGCTCTTTTTGGCGCGATGACAAGTTTACTGGCGTTTCAACCACAACTTTACACATCAAGTCGCCCATGGCGCCGCTGCGTACTGATTTGACGCCTTTGCCGCGTAAACGGAACATACGGCCCGTCTGCGTTTCGGCGCTAATTTTCAGCTTCACCTTACCGTCTAATGTTGGTACTTCCAGCTCACCGCCTAAAGCAGCGGTCGTAAAGCTTAAAGGAACTTCGCAGTATAGGTTGTTGCCGTCGCGCTTAAAGATCTCATGCTCACGCACGTGAACCTGAACGTACAAGTCGCCTGACGGCGCACCATTTTCACCCGCTTCACCTTCACCAGAAAGACGGATACGATCGCCTGTGTCCACGCCAGCTGGAATTTTAACGTTAAGGGTTTTGGTCTTTTCTTTACGACCATGCCCATGACAGCTGTTACAAGGATCTTCAATGATTTTGCCTTTGCCTGAACACGTTGGGCAGGTTTGCTGCACAGCAAAAAAGCCTTGGCGCATTTGAACTTGGCCGTTTCCATGACAGGTTGGACAGGTTTTAGGTGAAGAGCCTTTCTTCGCACCAGAACCATCGCACACGTCACACTCAACCAAAGTCGGTACACGAATATCGACGCTTTTACCGCGAACCGCTTCTTCAAGACTTAGTTCTAAGTTATAGCGAAGGTCTGAACCTTGACGCGCGCGAGACTGACGTCCACCGCGACCACCACCGCCAAAAATGTCGCCAAATACATCGCCAAAAATATCGCCGAAGTCGGCACCACCACCGAAGCCGCCACCACCGCGGTTTGGATCAACACCCGCGTGGCCGTATTGGTCGTATGCAGCACGCTTCTGCGAATCTGACAGAATTTCGTAGGCTTCCTGGATTTCTTTAAACTTATCTTCCAGGCCTTTATCGCCTTGCGTACGGTCAGGGTGATACTTCATCGCAAGCTTTTTGTACGCTTTTTTAATTTCGCGTTCGCCTGCGCTTTTATCTACCCCGAGTACTTCGTAGTAGTCTCGTTTCGACATATCGTTTACATATCCTACTTTTTGTCGACAAGCTTATAATGCTTATCGAATCTACATCTGACTGTTGTGAAAATAACCTGATTAAGTTCTCAATAACCCCAGGCTATTTACACCAAGTTATTTACACAACAAAGGCGCAACAAGAATGTCCTGTTGCGCCTGAACTGCTTACACAGCCCGGCGCACCGGGCTAATCACAACAGTTTATTTTTTATCGTCGTCTTTCACTTCTTCAAATTCTGCGTCAACAACGTCATCGTCTGCTTTACCAGAAGATTGCTGCTCAGCACCTTCCGCGCCACCAGCTGCTTGTTGAGCTTGCGCCGCTTCCATCAACTTGCTAGACGCTTGAATAAGTTCTTGCGTTTTTGCTTCGATTTCTGCTTTGTCTTCGCCTTTAACTGCAGTTTCAAGTGCAGTAAGCGCTTCTTCAATTGGCGCTTTGTCTTCTGCACTTAGTGCATCGCCAACTTCTTCAAGCTGCTTACGTGTGGCGTGAACCATACCGTCAGCTTGGTTACGCGCTTGAATTAGCTCTTCAAACTTCTTATCAGCTTCTTTGTTCGCTTCCGCGTCAGCTACCATTTTTTCTACTTCTTCATCGCTTAGGCCTGAAGAAGCTTTGATAGTGATCTTCTGCTCTTTACCTGTGTCTTTATCTTTCGCAGACACGTGTAGGATACCGTCAGCATCTAGGTCGAAGGTTACTTCGATTTGCGGTACACCGCGCGCAGCTGGACGAATACCTTCAAGGTTGAACTGACCAAGAGACTTGTTGCCACTCGACTGCTTACGCTCACCCTGTAGTACGTGTACTGTTACCGCAGACTGATTGTCTTCTGCCGTCGAGAACGTTTGTGACTTCTTCGTTGGAATAGTCGTGTTCTTCTCGATTAGCGCAGTCATTACGCCACCCATTGTCTCGATACCTAGAGACAGAGGCGTAACGTCTAGAAGTAGTACATCTTTAACATCGCCAGAAAGTACACCACCTTGGATTGCCGCACCTACTGCTACCGCTTCATCAGGGTTAACGTCTTTACGTGGCTCTTTGCCGAAGAACTCAGTTACATACTTCTGTACTAGCGGCATACGCGTTTGACCACCAACAAGGATGATGTCATTGATGTCGCCTACAGATAGATCTGAATCAGCTAGTGCTTGCTTAAGTGGGTTAAGCGAGTTCTTAACTAGATCTTCAACTAATGACTCAAGTTTTGCACGAGTAAGCTTAATCGCTAAGTGCTTAGGACCTGTTGCATCAGCAGTGATGTAAGGCAGGTTAACTTCAGTCTGTTGTGAAGAAGAAAGTTCGATTTTCGCTTTTTCACCGGCTTCTTTAAGACGCTGCATAGCAAGCGGGTCTTTACGAAGGTCGATGCCTTGGTCTTTCTTAAACTCTTCAACTAGGTAGTTGATAACACGGTTGTCGAAGTCTTCACCACCAAGGTGTGTGTCACCGTTAGTCGCTAATACTTCAAACGTGTGCTCGCCGTCTACTTCATCGATTTCGATGATAGAGATATCGAAGGTACCACCACCTAAATCGTAAACTGCAACAACGTTGTCGCCTTGCTTCTTGTCCATACCATAGGCAAGAGCAGCAGCAGTAGGCTCGTTGATGATACGCTTAACTTCCAGACCTGCGATGCGGCCCGCGTCTTTTGTTGCTTGACGCTGAGAATCGTTGAAGTAAGCAGGAACAGTAATAACTGCGCCAGTTACTTCTTCGCCAAGGTAGTCTTCAGCGGTCTTTTTCATTTTCTTAAGTACTTCAGCAGAAATCTGAGGAGGCGCCATTTTTTCGCCTTTTGCTTCTACCCACGCATCACCGTTATCAGCACCTACAATTTTGAAAGGCATGATGTCGATGTCGCGCTGTACTTCTTTATCTTGGAAGCGACGACCAATTAGACGCTTAATAGCGAATAAGGTGTTTTCAGGGTTAGTTACTGCCTGACGCTTCGCTGATTGACCTACAAGTGTTTCACCATCGTTTGTGTAAGCGATGATTGAAGGGGTTGTACGATCGCCTTCCGCGTTTTCAATTACGCGAGGTTTGTCGCCGTCTAGAACTGCGACACATGAATTCGTTGTACCTAAATCGATACCAATGATTCTACCCATTTCGTGTCTCCGAATGATTTTCTTAATACTGTACTTTTAGTGGGGTTATTCCCCGTCTTTTCAATAGATGCCAGTAAAAAAACTGGCATTTTTGTGTGTTCGTCGCAAAAAGCGTCTTAGGCCTGCGTATCCACACCGCCGCTTGGCGCACGCGATACCATAACCATGGCAGGGCGTAGCAAACGACCATTAATTTGATAACCTTTCTGCATAACCGCCATTACTGTATTTGGCTCGTGATCTGCACTTTCTTGCATAGACATTGCCTGATGCAAATCAGGGTTAAAGGTTTCGCCCTGCGGATTAATAAGGCTTAATCCAAATTTCTCAATAGTGCTTAAGAAAGTTTTGTGGGTCATTTCCACACCTTCTAATAGCGGCTTCACAGCTTCATTGTCACCATCGGTCATTTCGATAGCGCGCTCTAAGTTGTCGATAACCGGAAGCAATTCGCCAGCAAAACGTTCAAGCGCAAATTTACGTGCTTTTTCTACTTCGCCTTCAGCGCGACGACGTGCGTTATCAGCATCTGCGCGCGCGCGAAGTACACCATCCTGCTGTTCTTTAATCGTTGCTTGCGCTTCAGAAAGTGCGGTTTCTAGTTCGTAAATGCGCTGTGCATTTTCGTCTAGCTCTACACCTTCTGCTTCTGATGCTTCTACCTGCGCTTCATCAGCATTAATTACAGTCTCATCTACTGTGTTTTCTTGTTCTGCCTGCACGTCGCGATTATCGCTCATGCCTACCTCCAAACGTTTTTCTTAATTAGGCGATGCCCAATAACATTAAAATTACTGGGAATAACTTCGTTGCGCTTAGTTATGGGGCTAGTTTTAAGGCGATCAAGGGTAACCACAATAATTTTGTGGATGATTTTAAAAAATACTGAAGAATTTAAGTTTTAATACATAAACTACCCAGGATCCGCTTTATCAGCACCCAGCTTTCAGCCAAGGGCTAGGTAATGCTAAGCCACCTTATGTGCTTTATCGCTCCCGCTTTGAGCAATAAATATAGATAGAGAATAAAGCCTATTCTCCCTTCTTTTCCCTAATCATCACGGGGGGCCAATTAGCCCTTCACTTCTACCAATAACTGAATTTATGTGAGGAAATTCAGAGATGTGCCACATGTGAAAACCGTGTTAATGTAAACGTATGAATAAAATGAGTTTTCGAGAGAATTAATTTGTGCGTCCAACTGCACGAACTCTCTACTACACGGACTACCTATGCTAAGTATCTGGACGGTGGGCACTATCGTCGGTTTCTACCTTCTCGCGCTTTTCGCATTAGCATTTTGGGGCGACAAGCATTTGCGCGATAATCGGCAGCATCCTGTGCTTTATAGCCTAGGACTTGGCGTACACTGTACATCTTGGGCTTTCTTCGGCACCACGTCGCAGGCTGCCCAATATGGCTGGGCAGTTATTCCCACCTATTTAGGCATTATGCTCACCATGGCATTTGCCTTTCCTGTAGTGCTTCATATAAGTCGATTATGCCAGCAGCACAACATTAGTTCGCTAGCTGACCTCATCTCACTCAAGTACCAACACTCTCATCTAATCGCCGCACTTATCACGTTGCTATGCTTTTTTGGCGTTGTGCCCTATATAGCATTGCAGTTAGACGCCATTACGAAATCGATAAATTTGCTTACCGCAGAGCCACAATCAAGCACACCTTGGTTGAGTATTTACGTAGCAAGTTTACTGGCCATATTTGCCATAACTTTTGGTACGCGTACGCTAAACTTGACGGAAAAGCATCCTGGATTACTTCTAACCATTGCTTTCGAGTCGGTGATAAAGCTTGTGGCGCTTTTGGCAGTAGGCGTTTTTGTTTGCTTCTTTTTATTCGATGGCGTCTTAGATTTAGTTTCTAACGCCTCGTCAAATGACAGTGCCAGGGAGGTCATTTACGCTGATAGCGCACCCTGGGTTTATGCATCACATGTAGTTCTTGGCGTTTGTTCCATGTTCGTACTACCTAGGCAGTTTCATATGAATTTTGTCGAGCAAAACGGTGAGAGCGAGCTTCGTACTGCAAGGTGGTTGTTCCCACTCTATCTACTCGGTATGACGTTGTTTGTTATCCCCATCGCCCTTGCCGGCAAAATGCTGCTTCCATCAACAACAAGTTCAGATGCCTACGTACTTGCCCTGCCCCTATCGACCGACAACATTGCTCTTTCCGGCTTTGCTTTTATTGGGGGATTATCGGCTACCACCAGCATGGTAATTGTAGCTACTTTAGCCCTCGGGATCATGATTTCCAATAATGTGGTCACGCCACTTTGGCTAAAGGCGCGACTGAAAACGTCACCTAACCGCTCTATGGAGCCGAGCAACATTCTTTCAATCCGGCGGCTTACCGTTTTAATCGTACTTAGCATCGCACTGTGGTATCACTTAAATATTAGCCAAGCTGCGCCTTTAGTGAAAAGCGGCGTGATTGCCATTGCTTTATTGGGGCAATCTATGCCTGCACTTATGTTTGGTATTTACTGGCAACGGAGTACGAAAGCTGCAGCGATTTGCGCATTGCTAGTAGGCTTTATTTGTTGGGCTGTATTTCTGCTCTACCCCAGTTTAATGTCTAGCTACTATTTTGACCCAGTACCTACTGACCAAGCTCTAGGCCTTGGATTTGCTTATTCATTAATGGCCAACTGCATAACCTTTATTGCAGTAGCGCTGATCACATCAAAACGTGGCGCTAACGAGAATAATGTAGAAACACCACATGACGGTGCTCCTCACCTACTGGTAAAAGTCCGTGATTTAATAGCGCTTACCGAGCGTGTTCTTGATACCAGTACTCACAGTCAACTTGTGCAGCAGCTTTCTGTGGATGTTAACCGCGCCGCAAGCAGCGGATATGCCAGTCAGGCTCTTATTGACAGAGTGAACAAACTGCTTGCCGCCCAAATAGGAGCACCGAGTGCGCGAATTTTATTGGGCGCGATTGCTGATACCGGCAGTGATAGCTTGCCTGAACTGGTTGATTGGGTAGAAGAAGCGTCCCAATCGTTTCAATTCAACCATGAAGTACTTCAATCGTCTGTGCAAAATATCGAGCAAGGAATAAGTGTACTTGATGACAAGCTACAGTTACTGGCATGGAATGACAGATACGTAGAGCTTTTTGCCTATCCCAAGGGATTTCTCAAAGCAGGCATGTCTATCACTGAAATACTCAATTTCAACGCCAAGCGAGGGTTATTTAGTTCCGCTAATATAGAGCCCGAATCTATCACTATTCAGTCTGAAATTAATAAACGCGTTAGTTTTATGTTGGATGGTAGTCGCCACAAATTCATAAGAAAACAACCTGATGGAAAAGTAATAGAATTAAACGGCGCTCCGTTACCTGGTGGTGGATATGTGACTACTTACAGTGACATAACCGAGTACATCGCGATTCAGCAGCAGCTCGAAAACTCAAAATTAGAGTTGGAGGAACGGGTGGCTATACGCACCGCAGAGTTAGAGGAGGCTAAGCGTCAGGCAGTGCTGGCAAATGAGAGTAAAACAAAATTTCTCGCAGCTGCCGGCCATGACTTAATGCAACCTTTCAATGCGGCGGCACTGTTTGCCTCAATGCTTAATAAAAAAACCGAAGGCGGTGAATTGGCAGTTCTGTCAGAAGGAGTCGTCAACTCGCTTGATAGTGCTCAGAGTATACTTACAATGTTACTGGACATAACCAAGCTAGACGCTGGTGTATTAAAAGTTCAAAGAAGTATTTTTCCTTTGAATGAAATCTTATCTTCATTGGCTCAAGAATTCAGAATTATTGCTGAACAAAAGGGACTCAGCCTTAGCTACTTACCTTCAAGTTTATTTGTATATAGCGATAAAAATTTATTGAGAAGAGTTGTACAAAATTTACTGTCCAACGCCGTTCGCTATACGTCAAAGGGAAAGATAGTAATCGGTGTAAGAAGAGCAGTTTGTTCAAACGAAAACATCGAAAAGTCTAAAAAGATAAGTATAGTAGTCTGTGATACCGGTAATGGCATCGCCGCCGATGAGCAACAAAACATTTTTAGTGAATTCCACCAGTTAGATAACCCAAATAGTAGTGAAGGTATCGGTTTAGGTTTAACGATAGTCGAACGAATATGCCGCTTGTTAGGCCATCAAATATCCCTAGAGTCAACTCTAGGGAGAGGAAGCTGTTTCTCCATTCATCTAGATTTAGTGCAGAAATGTGAGCCATACAACCAACAAGATATTGCTCATACCTCAGCTTTGCCGCTAGCAAAACATGCTGAACCGAATGTCAGTTCGCCTTCTGCTTTTTTACTTGGTTGCTCTATATTGCTCATAGAGAATGATGATCAGGTCGCAGCAGCAATGCGTTCGTTGCTAGGAGATTGGGGAGCTGAGGTTTCTTGGGTTAAAGGACAGCAGGATACTCTACCTACTAGAAAAAATTTTGACGTACTAATTGCAGACTATCACCTTAATGCAGGTGAGAAAGGCATTGAATGCGCAGACGTACTCATTCAAAACGGCTTTTCGTTCCATTTCACGCTACTCATTACAGCTAATCGTAGTCATAAAGTTCGGGAGGAAGCGGCTTCACTTGGTATGGCTTACTTACCGAAACCTGTAAAACCGCTAGCGCTAAAGCGTTTATTGAAACAAGGTCTTGAAAAATAACTACTCTGGCAATCCAATATGCATTTTCGCGGTGCTATATTCTAGGGTAATAACAAAGTCTTTCAACAGGTCATAACCAATGAGTCCAACCACTTTTTTACCACCAAGTCTGCTTCCTAACTCTTTGTATTGGCTTTCTATGTGTGTCTTTTGACCCTCACCAGGAAAACTCACCTTAACATCACTGATCTCATACGGCCCAAATTTGACAGTGTCAGCTGTTGCTATCTCATTAATACCGGAACCGTTTACTCCAAAAGATTCTGACGACGCCTCAACTTTATCTAACAGACCAACTCTAGACGCCACTTTTCTGTCGACAAACAGTGATCCCGAATTACCTGTATCAATAAGAAGCCAATGTGCTTTACCGTTAATTTCAATTTCCGCAATAGGCATTCCACTTCCCTGCTGTACCACAGTGCGAACATTAGCCACATCGTACATATTTACGCTGTCTCTAGTTACCAGTCTCATTTTTTTGTTGGGATAGTCTAATTGAACAATAAAATTTTGAAAAAAGCTTGCCCCTAAAAGCAGACCGTTTGAATGATGGCCCAGATTCCCTTCGACCAAACTGTCAAGCTCGAAATCTGAGCCAAATATATTTACCTTCACATTGTTAAATGTGCTTCGCTTCTCAATTTTATATACCCCCTGAATATTGACCGCTCTTCCGCCATCTAACTCAAGGTCATGTTTTCCAATGAATGCTTTATTGATACTGTTTATCTGCGCGCCGGAATCGAGCATGACGCGAGACTCTATACCTTCTATGGTTACAGGTAAAAATACGTGGCCTCTATCGAGTGTAAAATCGGTCCAATGGGTCGCTGCTGCGCGGCAAAAGAGAGGGAAAAATAAAGCAATTAATAGTGCAGAACGCTTCATAAAAGTCCTTTTTATTAAATACAAAGTTTTTATTTTTAAATTATCCTAAGATACGCTAACACATTGCTGTTGCGTCTTCTATACCTACAAAATATTCGTTAAACCTTAATACAATCAGAGCGCTAAACATGCATCGCATTTTTAAACGCTATGCCAGCCTTGGTTCTATTGATCACGCCAAGCTTTCTTAATACGGCTGACACATGTTGTTTAACAGTGGACTCTGAAATTGCTAGCTCGTAGGCAATCTGCTTATTAAGCAAACCGTCTGATACCATGCGAAGTACTTTAAGCTGATGAGGCGTGAGTTGCTTCAATCGGCGAGTAAAATCATCGTCGCTGCTACTACTATTATCATCAAGACCCGCGGACGTATTCAGCCCGCCTGATGACATTTGTGATGTGGCAGGAACCCAAGTCTCACCTTCAAGTACAGTATTAACCGCGTCAATAATGCAATCGACAGAGGCTGACTTAGGAATAAAACCGCTTGCACCCAGCGCAAACGACTTAGCCATAACGTCGCAATCTTCCTGCGCAGTAATCACAACAACCAACACGTCGGGATGTAACGCATGCACCTCGGCAAGGCCATTTAATCCTTCGTTGCCAGGCATGGTAAGGTCTAAGAAAAGTATATCAATATCGTCATTTGACGATAAACAGTTAAGGGTATCAGGAAAGGTGGACGTTTCTACAAGCGAAATGTGCTCGATGCTATTAAGTGCATGGCACATTGCGGCCCTGAACAACGGATGATCGTCAGCAATCAGGATTTTTACAGACATAATGCTATCAACTTGTAACTACCTTGTTAATATGCATATTACCACGCCAGTGAAAAAAGTTAACGTTATTGCTTAGGTAAAAGCTCGCATGGCATGAGCATCTCTGCATTGAGAGCCAAAGCAAGCATGCCTAGGCAGTTAGGCCTAGGCATAGCAAGTGAATCTAAATAGTTTTACCTAGAATCTATAGCCAACCGTCAAGTGCACCGTGCGCGGGTCGCCATAGTAACCAATAAGCGTAGTGTCACCGCCTAGGCCGGGACCAAAGTTACCTTCGCCATCTTGAGTGACAAAGTCGTAACCGCCAACCAGATATTCTTCATCGGTCAGATTCTTAACGTGTAATCCGGCATACCAGTCGCCTTCAACACTTTCCCAGCGGGCGCTTAAATTCACCATGCCGTAGGCATCTTGCTGAATTAGGTCGCTGGTTTCAAAGATAAGGTAGTCATCGCGATAATAATAGTTGGCGTTGAACGTAACATCCCCAAAGCTTGTTTCCAGTAAGTAGTTGGCATTGAAATTAAACGTATTTTCCGGCGTGCTTGCCAAACCGATAAGCGGGGGAATCGCGTTATTTTTCTTAATCTCAAAGTCGATATAGCCATAAGCAACATCAAACTGTAGGTTATCTGACGCTACCCATGTCATTTCTAATTCTGCACCTTTTGCCGCAGTTTCCGCCGCATTGCGTAAGCGCTGATCAAGAGCAGTAGGGTCAGACAAATCTCCCTCAACACCTATGTATTGACGGTCCTTATGATCATAAGAGAACAAGGTTACGTTCAGGCGAAGTGCATCGGTTAGGTCACTTTTAACGCCCAGTTCAAAGCTATCTACTACCTCTGGTTCAACACCAGGCTCATTAATTTGAGCGCGTGGGTTAAATGTGCCAGATTTAAAGCCTTGGGAATAGCTGGCAAAGAACATAGTATCTCGGTTCATCTGATATTCTACGCCCACTCGCGGCGTGAATCGCGACCAGCTTTCCACCGCAGGCGCATCAAGTAAATCATCACCGTTAGTATCTGTACCAAGTACCTGGGGCACAAGCTGCCCATCGGGACGAACATAACCGTCAATCCAATCGGTATAAGGATACACGTTGTCAAACACCAAGCCGTTATTTACGAAGGCTGATTTTTCTTCATCAGTAAAGCGAGCACCTAAAGAAAGCGATAGCTTTTCGGTAACGTCATAGCTCATTTGCGCATAAGCGGCCCAGCTTTCTGAGTTGTTGCAACCGGTCACTTCTCTGGTTAATCCTGGCGCTCCTAATGATTGACCGAGCACACCTAGGATTGCGTCAAAGTTTCCGCAGCTTTCACCGTCATAGAAATATAATCCCGAGACAAGACTGAAAGTGTCTCCAATATAGTTTGCTTGAAGCTCGTGGGTATCATTACTGTCATCATATTCTGCAGGCACGTCAAAGATGGGCAACGGCGTGTTGTCAAAATCGATATTAGTAGGTGAATAACTTTCTCGATGTGAGCCAATATACTTAAGCTCTAAGTTGTCATTCACGTTATAGCGCGCTAACCAGTTATATCCTTCTAGCTCAACTTTATTCCACGTTGGTAGACTGGTATAGGAGTCGTACACTGAATCGGGCACAGGTGCATCGGTTAAGATACTTGGGATTAAGCGGTAGCCTCCTTTTGCATTAGACGAGTCTTCTGTTTTGTCCCATCCGATTCGGAAAAATAGATCTTCGCTAGGGTGAATTTCAAGAGATACTCTCGCTGCCCATAAATCTTTGTTGTAGTTTTCTTTATCTTGATTTGGCAGTGCGCTGATAAGGTATTCGCCAAAACCATCGCGGTTCAAGTTAGCATATCCGACGCCGAGATAAACCGTATCTTCGATAAGGGGAATTTGACCGGTCACTTTAATATCACGCTGACTATAGCTGCCTACCGTGGCCTCTACATTCATTTGAGTGTCGCCGGTCATCTCTTTGGTCACATACTTTACTGCACCACCGATAGTATTTTTACCGTATAGCGTACCTTGAGGACCGCGCAATACTTCAATTCTTTGCACATCCAACAGGTCAAGTACCGCACCTTGAGGGCGCGCAATATAGACGTCATCAACGTAAATCCCAACCCCTGGTTCATAGCCCCATAGCGGATCTTGCTGGCCTAAGCCACGAATAAAAGCAGTAAGCGTTGAATTCGTTCCGCGGCTTGTTTGCAGTGTGGTATTCGGAGAAAACTGCTGGATTTCGGTTAGCACGCTGATGCCTTTTTCGCCAAGCTCAACGGCGCCAATGGACGTGATCGCAACCGGTGTTTCTTGAAGCGACTCCACGGTTCTTCGCGCTGTGACTTCGATGCGTTCTAACTTACCTTTCTCTGCATCCTGATCACTTGTCGGCGGTTGATTTTCTTGTGCAAACGCTGGCGTAGAGCAAAGTACGCCGGCGACTGCAAGAGCACAGAGGCTACGAGCGGGCCTGTTAGCCACAGCGCATGTATTTGATTTTCTTTTGTAGGATGAAACCCAATTTAGTGTGTGTGTTGATTTAGACATAGTGAGTCCTTGTTGTTCTAAGTTCTGATCACTGCCGGATGTATTGCCTACGGTCAAAATCACTTTAGTTAATTAATTGTTAATAGTATGTAGTACCATCGTACTATGGGATTTTGGTAAAAGTAACGTCAAACTCTGGGTCTGTTATGAATGCTTTTTATCTGATTTGTATACACTTTGCGGTTTTGAGTGTGTGCAAATCACTAATCGACTTAACTGTTTCGGATCATCTGCGGTCACAGATTTTTAAGGAATAATAATTATGTTAAGTATGATTGGCTTGGTAGGCGGTCTGTTGTTGCTTATTGTTTTGACAATACGCGGAATGAACCTGTTTATCGCTGCCCCCTTGTGTGCCCTCGTCGTCGCTGTAACCAACAACATTGGGGTATTCACCGGTGACGTAAATTTTGTTGAGACCTATATGAGTGGGTTCTCAGGCTTTATCGCCTCTTGGTTTTTTATGTTTTTACTTGGTGCTCTGTTTGGTAAATTCATGGAGGACACTGGGGCCGCCGATGCGGTATCTCGCTGGATCATCACGAAGATTGGCTATAAGCGCGCCGTTTTAGCGGTTGTGCTCGCTTGCGCTATTTTAACTTATGGTGGCGTCAGTGTTTTTGTGGTGGCATTCTCTGTTTATCCTATGGCAGTAAGCTTGTTTAAAGATGCCAACTTACCCCGTCGCTTTATTCCTGCAGCTATGGCCTTTGGATCGGTGACTTTCACCATGACCTCTGCGGGCTCACCTGAAATCCAAAACTGGATCCCTATAAAGTACTTGGGTACTTCACCCTTTGCAGCGTGGGAAGTTAGTCTGATTGTCGCTGTGTTTATGGCATGTTTTGGCTATTGGTGGCTTGCTAAAATGATAAGAAAGGCCGTGAACAATGGCGAGGTTTTCGAAGCTAGAGCAAGTGATCCGAAACTGCGTGAGAGAGCCCTGCCTCACCCACTTACCGGCATTGTCCCACTGGTTGTGGTGTTAGTTATTTCTTTTTTATTTCATAAAGAACTCGCGCAACTGGCGCTTATTCTTGCATTGGGCGGTGGCGTATTGTGTTTGTTGACTATTAATTTCAAGCATTTTCAGAGTCTACCTATGGCCATTAACGCAGGCACAACGGGTGCGCTTATTGCGATAGGTAATACTGCAGCAGTGGTAGGTTTTGGCTCAATTGCAAAGAACACTGACGCGTTTCAAACCACCGTTGCATTAATGACGCAAATTCCTGGAAACGAGCTAATTGGCGCCGCCATCGCTGTTAGTGTTATTGCTGGCTTAACCGGCAGCGCATCTGGTGGACAGGCCATTGCCCTTCCCTTAGTGGCACCTCATTATCTTGACCAAGGCGTTGAGCCTGAACAGTTACACAGAATTGTTTCTATATCGTCAGGTGCGTTAGATTCGCTACCCCATAATGGTTACGTCGTAACTACCATACGTGCGATATGTCATGAAACCCATCAGGCCGCCTATTGGGCCGTTGGCGCGCTGACTGTAGTAGTGCCGGTTATTGGCCTTGCCATGGCCATTGGTCTTTTTAGCATTTTGTAGGGTTGCATAAACGTTATGAAAAAAACAAACACTGGATATGCTGCGCTATGCAAAAGACGCAAAACAAAAGACGCAAAAAAGAAAGGTTCTATGACTGCCAATAGTGAGTGTTTAAAAAATATAGCTCAACTTGCCATGAGGCTCTTATCGACTAATAGCAAATTTCAAAGACTATCGATTTCGCCATTTATGATGGAGTTAACAGACCATTTCTCTATAAAACAACATGCTACTTCTAGAAGAAAATTGAACCTAAGACTTTCTTTAGGTTTTTATTTAGTTTTGTCTTTCGTAACCATACTAAGTTCTCCGTCGCTTGCTAATGAAGCGAAGAATACCGGAAAACCAGAAGCGGCACCTTCATCTCCGTTGGTAGTAAAAAAGCGGGTGTTTAAATTGCCGCTTTTTAAAACATTTGGCGGCCAGCATATAAAAGATGTGAAGGTCGGCTGGGAAGCGTACGGAAAGTTAAATGAGGATAAAAGTAATGTTATTCTTATTACGCATTATTTTTCAGGTTCATCCCATGCAGCAGGAAAATACAATCCCTATGATGCTGCTACAGGATATTGGGACAGCATCATTGGTCCAGGAAAAGCCATAGATACGGACCGCTTTTACGTTGTCAGTGTAGATACATTGGCTAATTTAAACGCTTATGACCCCAACGTTATTACTACAGGGCCTGCTTCAATTAACCCAGATACAGGAAAGCCCTATGGTTTAGACTTCCCAGTGGTCACTATTCGAGATTTCGTTAACGTGCAGAAGGCGTTGCTTGAAAGCCTAGGCATTAGCAAGCTTTACGCTGTTATCGGCCCCTCTATGGGGTCAATGCAGGCCATTGATTGGGCAAGTGCCTATCCCGACTGGGTTGAACGAATGGTCTCTGTCATCGGGGCTGGGCAAAGTGACGCTTGGACCACATCTGCCCTTGAGCACTGGGCTAATCCCATCAAGCTCGATAGCAAATGGAACGACGGTGCTTACACCGTAAACGATAGACCAATTAAAGGCTTGGTGGCCTCGCTTATGCTGATCACTCAACATGCGCTTACCCCAACATTTTTTAATGAGCAAGGCAGCAACCTAGGGTTTAAAAATATTGAATCTGCTCCGCTTGACGATATTCGTCAGTCGCATAGCATTGTGAGATGGCTGCGGGAACGCGCTGAAGCCCGTGCAGAAAGTATGGATGCTAATCACCTTTTATACTTGGTTCGTGCCTGCCAATTATTTGTGGCAGGACATGATAATAGTATTAAGCGAAGCCTTGCATCGATAAAAGCAAAAACACTTTTTATACCGGCAGAAACCGATTTACTTCTAATGCCCTATTTGTCACAAAATGCCCACCAAGGCTTACTCTCACAGAACAAGAATTCCACACTTTTAACACTAAAGGGTAAGTTAGGACACTTAGAAGGCGTCAGTAACATTTCTGCTCAGGCAAAGGCCATTCGCCAATTTTTAGAAAATGAAAAGGAAGCAAATTTATGATGAAAAAACATTTTTATTTACGCCGGGCTCTGTGTCTTTCTTTTTTCAGTGCTAGCGCGCTTGCGTTCAGTGCTGCTTCAGTTGCTAACAACGATATTCCCAAGCTCGCACTCGATTTAGAAAATGTTACCGTGTCTGGCCTATCCTCTGGCGGGTATATGGCCACCCAATTCCAGCTAGCTCATAGCGACTGGGTAAAAGGCGTGGGCGTTATCGCCGGTGGTCCGTACTTTTGTGCTCAAGGAGACATAACCACTGCGCTGGCACAATGTGTCAATAAAGTTGAGGGTGAAATAGACATTAAAGCGTTAAACGAAAAAGCTGAACACTATGAGTCGGAAGGAAAAATCGCGCCGCTCAATAATATGAAAGATACGAAAGTTTGGCTTTTCCATGGCACCCAAGACACCAGAGTGGTCGCGAAAGTCAGCGACTTACTTTTTGAACAATACAAACTATGGACAGACACGCAAAACATTACCTATATCAACGACAAGCCCATGGCGCATTTATTCCCAACAAAGGAAGAGGGCGTAAACTGCATGAAATCAGAAAGCCCTTTCATTGGTAACTGCGACTATGACGCCGCAGGCGCCCTGCTCTCTCACCTCATTGCAGACGTTACCACTCCTGATGAATCACTTTCTGGGAAAATACATTCCATAGACCAGCAAAAAATAGCAGGGAGCAACGCAAAAACCTTAGCAAGCGAAGGCTTTGTGTATATACCAGAAAGCTGCGCACAAGGAGAGGCCTGTAAAGCACACATTAGTTTTCACGGCTGTAATCAATACGCAGACGCCGTTGGCGACGCCTACACAACTCAAACAGGGCTAAATGAGTGGGCCGATGACAACAATATTGTGGTGCTTTATCCGCAAACTAAAAAATCGCTGTTTATGCCGCTAAATCCGCAAGGTTGCTGGGATTGGTGGGGCTATGCGTCCAGTGACTACGCTAACAGGGATGGCGCACAAATCGCCGCCGTTAAAGAGCTGCTATTTTCACTGAACACTCGTCTTCCTGTGAAGGACAATAAAGGAAACGCCGATGAGTAAGCGAACGATATTTATCACAGGTGGCGCCAGCGGTATTGGTTTCGGTATTGCTGAATCTATGATCAGACAAGGCCACCACGTTATCATTGCTGATATAAACGAACAGGCGGCTAAGGATGCGGTAACTAAGCTTGCCCATTTGGAAGGCTCGGCTAGTGCTATTGCCGTTGATGTTTGCGATGCTAAACAGGTGGCAGCACTGCCTGACGCTTTAGGCAAATATACTGTTGATGTATTAATTAATAATGCGGGCATACAGCATGTCTCTCGCCTTGAGGATTTTCCTGCGGATAAGTGGCAGCAGCTGATCAATATTATGCTGGTAGGCCCTGCTCTGCTGACCCAAGCCTTTTTACCAGCCATGCGCGAGCAAAATTATGGACGCATAATCAATATAGGTTCAATACATTCTCTTGTGGCTTCTCCTTTTAAATCCGCCTATGTAGCAGCCAAACACGGGCTTTTGGGATTCGCAAAAACCATTGCTCTTGAAACCGGTGACTGTGACGTGACCATCAACACACTATGCCCCGCCTATGTAAAAACGCCGTTGGTAGAACAGCAAATTGCGGCCCAAGCAAAAGAAAATAATTTGAGCGAAGAAGAGGTAATAACAAAGATAATGTTAGAGCCCATGCCCAAAAAGCAATTCGTAAGTGTGGAAGAACTCGCAGATACAGCGAATTTCTTAATGTCGCCCAGTGCCCGCAACATAACCGGGCAAACCATGGTGCTTGACGGTGGTTGGACGGCAAGATAGATGCGCAGTGCTGCTATGTTCATGCTTTAGAAGTGAAAAAGACTGCTCTGTGCAGTCTTTTTTTTTAGCCTGATACGCTCTTTAAACTAACGTTATACTTCTCTAGTCCCACAACGAAATATAGATAGCTACCATTTCTTCAATAGTCGGTATGCGAGGGTTATTTCCCGGTGATCCTGAGGCCAATGCTTGCTCAGCCATGGTGGAGGTTATCGTAAAGAACGCCTCTTTATCTATTCCAAAATCCTTTGGAGTTGGCACTTGGAGGTCGGCGTTAAGGGCTTTCAATTCATTAATTAACTTTTGATTAGCTAAGTCGTCTGAATCACCTTGCGTCGCTATTCCCATCGCGCGAGCACATTGTGCATAGCGCACGGGAGCGCTAGGAATTGAAAATGCAGTAACAGCAGGTAATAACATAGCGTTCGAAAGCCCATGGGGAACATGAAAGGCTGCGCCAATAGGGCGACTCATCCCATGCACCAGCGCCACTGATGCGTTAGAAAAGGCAATTCCCGCCAGCGTAGACCCCAGCATCATGGCCTCACGAGCATTCTCGTTCTTACCATCTGCAAATACGGTACGTAAGTTCGGTGCAATTAGGGCCATGGCAGAGAGTGCCTGTGCGTCGCTGTATAGATTCGCTTTGCGACTCACATAAGCTTCAATAGCATGAGTGAGCGCATCTATACCAGTGTCTGCGGTTACTCGTTGAGGCAAACTCAAAGTAAGAGAAAAATCTATAAGTGCAGCAGTGGGCATAAACCCTGAGCCCACACACAACATTTTTTCACTTGTTTGTTCATCAGTGATGATAGTGAAGCGCGTCACCTCAGAGCCGGTGCCTGCCGTTGTGGGAATTGCGATTATAGGAAGCCCTTCTTCGTTCACCACTCTGGGGAACTTATAATCGCGCATCTCGCCACCGTATTTACCTAAGATACCAATTGCCTTCGCACTATCAATTGGACTGCCGCCGCCAAGCGCAATAATGCAGTCGTAAGGTTTGGCGCGCAAAGCCTCAACGCCAGCTGATATAGAGGCCACTGTCGGTTCAGGTACAGTATCAGAAAAAACATCAAGTGCTATGGAATGCTCGGCTAAATAGCTCGTTATCCGATCTGCATATCCCAGTTCAACCATCACCTTATCGGTAATAAGCAAAGGCTTAGAACAATTTAAGCTAGCCAACGTTTCCGTAATTTGCTTGCTAGCATCTTTGCCTATCTGCATCGTTCTTGGCAGTATAATTTGATGAGCCATGTTTCCCTCGCTGCAACTATTTGATGTGTGTCTTACCGTAAAGCGAGTTACAAGATAAACAGAAATTGCTTCTTTCGGTTTTGCATTGCACGCTTAGACAGTATTTCTTTCAGCATACCTACCGTTGTACGCAAAGCAATAAACATGTGAAATTGATGCTAAAAAAACGCCATTTTTGGAAAAAACTACGACTATGTAAAAAGATAATGTGAACCTCCTTTTCCTAAAATTGAATGGTAAACTGTCATCACTTCTACTGTGGATAAAAATTATGAAAAAGTTCGGTGTAATTGCATTGCTTGCAATCGCTCTCTGTATAGCGTTATGGCAATGGCCGAAACCTGAGGCCCCCTTATTAGCTGAAACGGAGAATTTTTCCGTTGTAAAACAGCTGCCTAACAATTTTTTTGATGAGCAAGTTAACCCCGTGCTTACTCAGCGCTGTGTGGTTTGTCACGCGTGTTATGACGCGCCTTGTCAGCTGAAAATATCGTCCTCGGAGGGCGTTGCCAGGGGAGCGAGTAAAGAAAAAGTTTACGAAGGAACCCGAATAACGGCCGCTCAACCCAACCGCATGTTTCTAGACGCGCACAGCACACAGGCGTGGCGTGAGCGAGGCTTCTTTGATGTCTTGCCTGCAAATAAGGAAGCATATGAGCCTAAAACACAATCATCAGTTCTAGCGCAAATGCTTTTGCTAAAAAAGCAACATCCACTTCCTAATACATCTCATTTAGGTTCTGGCTTTGACATTAGTCTAAGCCGCGAAAACCAATGCCCTACTATTGATGAAATGGGTGAATATATTGCTGATCAGCCTCTAGGAGGAATGCCCTATGCCCTGCCTGGATTATCAGACGCTGAGCACAATACCCTCATGCAGTGGCTACATCACGGTGCTCCACTTTCCTCAAGTAATGTCATATCAGAAGAACTAAACGCTGAAATAGTGGCATTAGAAAAATGGTTAAATGGCGATAGCAACAAAATGCGGTTGTCTGCCCGCTATATCTATGAGCATTTATTTACATCTCATCTTTATTTTAAAAATGTCACAGCAGAAAAAGAGCAACCTCAGTTTTTTAACCTAGTACGCTCTCGCACTCCCTCTGGCGAACCCCTTGATATTATTGCTACGCGCAGGCCTTTTGACGACCCAAAGGTCGATCGCGTTTACTACCGCCTTCAGCCTGTGTTTTCCACTATCGTAAGCAAAACTCATCAAGCTTATGCCATCAATGAAACACTAACCAATAAATGGCAAGCCTGGTTTGTCGACGCCGATTATACCGTTGAAACGCTCCCCTCTTACGAATCAGAAGTCGCCGCTAACCCCCTTACCGCGTTTACCTTGCTTCCTGTGGAAAGTCGCTATCGCTTTATGCTTGAGCGGGCGCAGAACACAATTATGGGTTATATCAAAGGCCCTGTTTGCCGCGGTCAGGTCGCACTCAATGTGATTAACGACAGATTTTGGGTGTTCTTCGTCGACCCCGATATAGCTGCCTCTGAAGAAATGAACGCGTTTTACGCTTCGCAAAAAGAAAACCTTCACCTCCCCGCTGAAAAAGACAGCTCTGCTTTAGCTGTTAACTGGGTCAAGTATGCTAAACGTCAAGGCGAGTATATGCGCGCTCGCACCGCGTTTATGAATGAAGAATTTAAAAACGGTGAACACTTAAATATCTCCAGCATATGGGATGGCGATGGCGACAACACTAACGCAAGCCTAACGGTGTTCCGTCATTTCGATAACGCGACTGTGGTAAAGGGTATGACAGGCGAGCCTACTAAAACCGCATGGGTTATCGATTACGCTTTGTTAGAGCGAATTCATTATTTACTCGTGGCAGGTTTTGATGTTTACGGTAATTACGGCCATCAATTGATGACGCGTTTGTATATGGACTTTTTGCGGATGGAGGGTGAGTCAAATTTCCTTAATTTACTGCCTCCCGAAACGCGCCATACGCTACTTAAGGAGTGGTATCAAAATGCAAGTCCTGAGTTAACCGACTACCTAGAGGGAGATATAAACAGCTTTGAACAACCCTCGGGCATTGTATTTGAAACAGAAAACCCTCAACAAGAGCTCTACCAAATGCTTTCTACGCATTTATCCAATGTTCTGCCATCAGGCACGACCTACGATAAAAATATATTGTCAGAGAAACAGTTTTCAGCGCTAGCGAGTCTTGACTTTCTTCCCGCACAGCAAGCTACCTTAATGCCAGAGACCACCGTAATTGTAATAAAAAACGATGAAGAACCTGAAAAAATTGACGTTTTTACGGCGCTTAGAAACAGTGCTCATTACAACGTGAACAGCCTTTTCGAAGAAGAGGAAAATCGCGAGCCATCTAAAGATACTCTTACCCTTGTGCATGGATTATTAGGGAGCTACCCCGACGCATTTTGGTTTATCAAAGCCTCGGATATTACGGGTTCAATTGAACAGTTAAAATCAATTAAAAACGAGAAGGATTACAAAGCATTGCTTGATAAAGTGGGAATGCGCCGCACTAATCCAGAGTTTTGGACGTTTAGCGATAACCTACTAAGGTGGTCAGAAGAGCAATACCCTATTGAAGGGGGGCTTTTAGACTACAACCGGTTAGAGGATAGATAAACCTCATGCTTTGAATCGCTTTACGCTTTTCTTTTACGAAATACCTGTGCTAATGTCCAACCATTGGAAATGAAAGGACATTAGCATTCCATGCCCTATCAAACCGTTGCGTTAATCGGAAAGCCTCAGCACGCTGCAACCCATGACAGCTTAAACATTCTTGCGGACTATTTGCTGGCCAAAGGATGCAAACTGCTTGTTGAAGAAACCATTGCTGAAGAGCTTGAAACTGAAAATTTTGAAAGCTGTAATCTTGTTGCCATCGGTAAAAACGCTGATTTAGCTGTTGTTGTTGGTGGTGACGGTAGTATGCTCGGCGCCGCTCGTGTACTGGCACGTTTCGACATTCACGTGGTGGGCGTCAATCGCGGAAATTTAGGCTTTTTAACAGACATTCACCCCGATGAAATTACTCAACAACTCGATCTCATTTTTACTGGGGAATGCGTAGTTGAAGAACGGTTTCTGCTTGAAGTGGGTGTTTACAGGCATGAAAAACTCAAAAGTAATAACTCTGCAATGAATGAAGTGGTGCTGCATCACGGAAAAGTTGCTCATATGATGGAGTTCGAAATCTATATAGATGAGCAGTTCGTGTTTAGCCAACGCAGTGACGGGCTGATTGTTGCCACACCAACAGGTTCAACGGCGTATTCACTCTCTGCTGGTGGCCCTATCATCATGCCTAAACTAGACGCCCTTACGCTAGTGCCCATGTTCCCCCATACTCTTAGCAGTCGCCCTATTGTTGTTGACGCCGACAGCCAAGTATCGATGAAGGTATCAAAGGTAAATAGCCATTCTCTACAGGTGAGCTGCGACAGCCATATTGTACTTCCGGTTCTGCCGGGCGACGAGATTCGAATAAACAAAAGTACCGATAAACTTCATTTAGTCCATCCCAAAGGCTATAGCTATTTCAATGTACTTCGCAAAAAACTAGGTTGGGGCAGCAAGCTTTACTAGATTCCCGCGCAACACCCTCTATCGTGCATTTATTACATGAGCCTGTAGCATTTTCCCAAAGCTACAGGCTTGAAAAATAAAGATTTTTTAATACTACCAAAAATGGTTATAGAAATCCGTTACTTATAAACATTCTCGTATACGGCATACCTGTTGCACCTTCTTAGTCAAGTTCTCAGCGAAATGATTTACAAGGCGAAGCTAGACTTCCTTTACTCTCATGAGTTCTTGTTAACAGTTCGCTGATATTTTATTCAGCAATAGGAGATATCATGAGTAATACCAATATCAAATTTACAGCCCCAGGAATGGATAACGATGCCGCTGCCAAAACTATTAAGGTATTGGATCAACGATTGGTCGCGCTATTAGATTTACAGCTTACACTTAAACACGTTCACTGGAATGTTGTGGGACCGAATTTTATCGGTGTGCACGAAATGTTGGATCCGCAGGTTGATGCGGTTCGTGGTATGACCGACACCATCGCAGAGCGTATTGCCACGTTGGGCGGTGTACCTAAGGGCACACCAAAAGCGATTGTAGAGGGTCGCAGCTGGGAAGATTATCAGCTAGGTAAAGGCTTAGTGCTTGACCACCTTAAAGCGCTAGATGCTGTTTATGATGGCGTGAACGGCGATCACAGAAAAGCACTAGAGATTTTGGGTGACATTGACCCTGTTTCAGAAGACATGATTACAGGTCAATTAGCTGATTTAGAACAGTTCCAATGGTTCGTTCGCGCCCACATCGAATCTGGCAGCGGTGAATTGCAACAGTAATCTCTAGCCTTGGGTGCGCTGCTAATTTAAAGCAGCACAATACAGACTTAGATAGATTTTTATAAAGGAGAGCTTTTGCTCTCCTTTTTACTGTATAAAAAAAATAACCTCTTATTCTGATATAGCTGTTACTCGTAACCAACCTGCACTAAAATATTTATAAGCCTCATAAATTCAAAAGCTTACCCCTCTCCACTCTATTTTTTATCAATTTTCATACGACTTCACTTTACACAGCTAAACACTGTATATATTATCAGTTACTGTATATATCATCATGTTCAACTTTTTCCGAGTGTGGTTATGTTAGCGCATCTTTCTATTTCTAATTTTGCAGTTGTCAAACAGTTGTCAGTTCAGCTTGAAAACGGGCTTACTGCGATTACGGGTGAAACCGGTGCTGGTAAATCTATTGCTATAGACGCTTTGAGCCTTTGTTTGGGAGAACGTGCAGATGCAAATGCCGTTCGCAAAGGCAGTGCTAAAGCTGAAATCATTGCTCACTTTTCACTCAGTGAAAATGAGTTGGCCAAAGCGTTTCTTGACGAGCATGAGCTAACATCTGATGAAGATGAAAACAGCTGCTTCATTCGCCGCGTTATTTCAAAAGAAGGTCGCTCAAAAGCATTCATCAATGGTGTGCCTGCTTCATTGCAGCAGTTAAAGGGACTGGGGCAGTTTTTACTTGCCATTCACGGGCAAAACACCCACCTTCAACTACTTAAGGAAGACCACCAACGCGACCTCGTCGATGGGTATGCAAAACACAATGATGTTTTAGAAAAGGTAAAAGACGCATACTCCCAATGGAGAGACAAGCAGCGCACACTCAAAACACTTCAAGAACAAGCTCAGCAACGAGAAGACCGTCTTCAGCTTCTTACCTATCAAGTACAGGAACTCGACGAGTTCGCTATTGAGGATGGCGAGTTTGAAGAGCTGGAAACGGAGCACAAGCGTTTAAGTAATGGGCAAAGCTTGTTAGAGCAAGCGCAAACAAGTGTGTATAACTTGTATGAAAACGATGAGGGAAACGCGCTTTCTGTCATACAAAGCAGCATAGAGCGATTGGGTGAGTTAGAAGCGCACGACGCTAGTCTGACGCCAATGATTGCACTATTAAACGATGCCGCCATTCAAGTAGAAGAAGCGGCAAGCGAGTTGCGTAGCTATTGTGACCAATTAGAAATCGATCCTTTACGCCTTCAACAGGTTGAAGCTCGTTATGCCAAGGCGATGGATTTGGCGCGTAAACATTCAGTCATGCCCGAGGCCCTTTATCAGCACCATCAAGAATTGGCTGCTGAGTTCGCATCACTGTCAGATCAAGAAACGCTTTTAGGCACATTAGAAAGTGAAGTCGCCGAGGCAAGAACAGCTTATTTAGTTGCAACACAAAGCCTTTCGGAAAGTAGGCAGCGGGCGGCGCGAAAACTAAGTGAAGATATTGAAACGCAAATTCGTCAGATGAATATGCCTCACGCAAAAGTTGATATTCAAATACAGTATGATGAACTTAAAAAACCTGTAAGTACGGGGTTAGATTCAGTGGAATTTAAGGTCTCGACTAACCCGGGTCAAGACGCAGATAAACTGGACAGAGTCGTGTCAGGCGGTGAGCTTTCTCGCATTGGGTTAGCGATTCAAGTGATTGCAAGCGACCATCACGCCACACCAACAATGATTTTTGACGAAGTGGACACAGGCATCAGTGGCCCTACAGCCTCTATTGTTGGCGGCTTGCTTCGTAAGCTAGGCAGCCAGTCACAAGTAATGTGTGTAACGCATTTGCCTCAGGTTGCCGCCCAGGCACACAATCAACTTTTTGTAACCAAGATTACCGATGGTGAGAGCACAGAAACCCAAATGCTGCCGCTTACCAAGCAAGATAGAATTGATGAACTTGCGAGACTGCTAGCCGGCGATAAAGTTACAAAATCAGCGTTAGCGAATGCAAAAGAGCTGCTTAAAAGCGCTGCATCGAACTAAAATGCAGTTGATTGGTCATAGTTGTCAATGTAGCATGCCTTCGCGCTTGCAATAAAACAGCCGCGAAATTCGCATTAGCGAGCTTCGATGGCACTAACAAAGGCAATACTGGACAAATTAACGAATGAAGTTGCACCATCTATTAGTAATTCTTGGTATCACATTAACATCAACGGCTTGCTCGAACTGGATCTATCGAATCGACGTTCCTCAAGGAAACTTTCTAGACCAGAGAGACGTTGAAAAGCTACGCGTTGGAATGACAAAAGAGCAAGTTATCTATGTACTAGGAAATCCGGTTGTCCAAGACTCGTTCGACGATGATACTTGGTACTATGTATATGATATGAAGCGCGGTATGAAAAAACGCGGAGAAGATTTTCAAAAGCAAATGGTCATAAACTTTGTCGATGACAAAGTGACAACTGTTGAAGGTGACTTCGAATTATCTGAAGACTTCAACACACCGCTTGATAATTAATATCTCTATAAAAGCAGCCATCTCGCGCTGCTTTTTTATCTTCTTTTGAAAATAAAATTGTTTGCGGAGCTCGCTCTGCGTATTGCTAAGAGGTTTTCTAATGGAACATAGTTTTTGGCATAGTAAATGGCAAAAGAACGAAATTGGATTTCATGAACCAAAAGGCAATGCACTTCTTGTAAAGTACGCGTCTTTTCTACTGGGTGACGAAACCTCTCAAGCTTCTTTAAAACGTATATTTGTACCACTTTGCGGGAAGACACGAGACATAGGCTGGTTGCTTTCTCAAGGATGTGATGTAGTAGGTGCTGAGCTTAGCGAATTAGCAATCATTCAGTTGTTTGAAGAGCTAGATGTGGAGCCTACCGTTACCACTACAGTAAACGGTAAAATTTATGCTAAAGATAGTTTGACCATATACGTTGGTGATATCTTTAAACTAACGCTAACCGACTTAGGCGAGGTAACGGGTATTTACGACAGAGCGGCATTGGTAGCACTACCTAGCCCGCTTCGCGAGCAATATGCTGCGCATTTAATGGCTATTACTCAATGCGCCCCCCAGCTAATCATTTCATTCGAGTACGATCAAAACGAAATGGCAGGCCCTCCATTTAGCGTAAATGAAGATACAGTTTCGTCCCTTTACTCCGATAACTATACTATCAACCGTCTTGAACGCTCTGTATTAAAAGGTGGTTTAAAGGGTAAGGTTGAAGCTGATAATCTAGTATTCGCTCTTCACGTTAAATAAAGAGAGCGTGCAGCAGCGATTATTATTTTAATCTCCAACTAATCAATGCTGCGACAAATTTTCAACTATGCTGCATTTGTCTGTTTGCGAAGAACGCTATACGCCAATCAGTGCTTCTATCCCAAACAGTATTGCCCCAATTAGTCCACCGACAATCGTGCCATTAATTCGCACTTTTTGAAGGTCGCGCCCAATATTCAGCTCTACCTGCTGCGCCATTTCTTGTTCGTCCCAACTATTTATCGTGTCACGAATGTGGCGTGTAAGAAATTCAGCCAGCTCTGGCGCCATATATTTAGCCGCTTCACCAATATGCTTGTTAAATGCTTTTGCTAATTCACTGTCTTGCGTCAACGTAGTGCCTAGGTCTGTTAAAAGGCCAGAGACCTTTACCTCTGCTTTACCATTTTTCTCTTCAAGAGACGCCAACAGCCATTGATGGAACTTGGCCCACGACTGCTGAACGTAGGCGTTTAGTGCTGGATCATTAATAATCTTTTTGCGGTAGCTGTTTACCTTTTTCTCCATTAATGGGCTGTGCTGCAACTCGTATAAAAATTCGTGCACATGCTCATCAAAGGCATGGCGAATCGGATGGTGCTCATCTTCGTATATGTCTTCTAAAATACTCGAAACGGCTTTTACAGCAATTAACGCACCCTGTTCACTCAACCAGCTAGACGGCAACAACTTTTCTATTCGACTGTATTCAGTTTTTAACCAAACAACTAATGTATCTGCTATGTATATCTGGGTCTCTGGCTCTGCGAGCAGTTTGGCAAGTTTTCCTAGTACCCTATCAAGGACAACTTGATGCTGCCGCTCTCTCGTCACAGCGCCTAATGACGTTACCATCATCTGCCTAAGATCAAGTTGATCAATACCTTTCTGAGCGGTTTTAGCGATAAATGCTTTCACCGGTTTATCATCAAGTACACGCATCACGCCAGCCAAAGCATCACACAAAAATCGGCTCAAACGAGCAGCGTTTTTCTTTTGGGACAACCATCTTCCCGCTCCTTTGGCAGGATCACTATCGCGAATAAGCTTTTCTATCGCTTCTGGGTGAAAGAACTTTTCTTTTACGAATAATGACAAGTTATTAGCAATAACAGACTTATTGCTAGCGACTATGTTGGTGTGAGGAATGGGATATTTTGCAGGTATTGGTTTAAACAGTGCGGTCACTGCAAACCAATCGGCGAGGCCACCAACGAGCGCGGCCTCACTGGCCATCTTTATAAGCCCCAACCACCAGGCACCTTGCAATTCTGTATAAAACTTAGGAAATAATATTGTTGAAACAAATACACACGCGGCAAAAATTAAACAGTACAAGGCTAGCCGCTTAGCTTTATTCAATTGTGCATATTTGTCCTGCATCTACTGCTCCGTTTAGATTAGTCGTTTGTCATCTTGGCCGATTAGATGAATGTCGTTTTTTTTAAAAACGTTCTTAACCACAGAAGGAAAATATCTAAGGCGCCTTGTTCAGGCGATGTCGCTTTACTATTTTTCTCTGACTATTAATAGCGTTCTTACCACCTCTTATCTGTGAAGATACTGAAGTCGGCAAGTCGTACTCATCATTTAGTATGCAAACTATAGGCCTTATCACCAAACCGGGGGTCTTAGCATCAAGTTAAAAGGAATTTGTTTGTCACTGAGTCATCAAGTAGCTCTAATTCAGCTATTGCCAAACCTGTCATGAAGATCGCTTCTCGGGTGAGAAGGAGGGCAGCGTTCAATAAATAAGTTATACGCATATCCAGCCCTTACTTACTCTATCACCGCTACTTTATATTGCGAAACCATCATCAGTGCCAGTGCATTTCTTGGTGTCATCTCTGGTCACCTGTCATCTCTGGACACCCACTTAAATCCCTCAGCGGATTGACACAAAATCACATTTATCAAACGCCTCCTCTCAATTTAAAGCGGAGTTTCAAGTGTCTGTCCACGTCTGTACTTTCGTAAATGTTTTACGTGCAAGTTTTGGACACCCACTTAAACCTTATTAGGTTGGCTTCAAACCACTCTTTTCAAGTGTGTGTCCCTTTCTGTGCTCTAGCGAGCCGAGTGTCTGTCCACTTCTATCAATTCTCTAGCGAGCCGAGTGTCTGTCCGCTTCTGTACTTTCGTGCATCCATATCTCAGATGGTCAAATGCACTACACGTTAGTTGATGAGGCTATTAAGCTAATAATTACGCCACAGTGTAGAGTTCCGCCTTTCTAACAAAAACGCTATCTCCATGTTTTTATTAGATTTAAAATAATGGCACGTAACGTGAAAAACGTGATGGGTAACGTGATAAATAACGTTGAAGTAAAGCTCGATAGTTTACTAATCAACACATCGAAATAAGCGTGCTATCAAAAATATATAAAACCGTTAAGGATATAAAAATATGAAAAAGTCTATTTTAACTTCAACAGCGCTACTGCTTTCTGCATCTCTTCTTTCTGGTTGCGTTATACATGTGGGCAACGCGAGTGCATTAGAAGGCAGCGACTTTAGTTCTATTCTTGGCAATATTGATATTGCTGAGGGAAAACATGCCGGTGATATCTCTTCCGTTAATGGAAACGTAGAGATAAGTGATCATGGTGGAGCTGATGAGGTGAGTATCGTTAACGGCAACCTTGAAATGGGTAGTCATGTGACTGTCCGAAATATTGATATCGTCAATGGAGACGTGAGTGCATCCTCACATTTAACTGTGCTTAAAGACGTAGAGACTGTAAATGGGAACGTAACGCTGCCTTCTCAAAGTAGCGTGGGCGGCAGCGTTGAATCAGTAAATGGTGATATCACGGCAGCGGATACCAAAATTGAGAAACATATCAAAACATTAAACGGTGATATTACGCTTTCTGGTAATTCTCACGTACATGGCGATATTATTTACAGAGAGAATGAAAGCTCATGGGGAAGCAAATCTGATGACAAACCTACGCTGTCTATAAGCGCTTCAGTTACTGTTGAAGGCAATATTATTTTAAAACGCCCTGTCAATTTAGATATTGAAAGCGAAGCGTTAAAACAAAAAGTCGTTGTAAGCTATGGTAGTGCGCAGTAACGTATCGACATTATTTTATAGCGCTGTGTTCAAAACCTTATGACCGAACAAGAAAAGATGCTCGCTGGCGATTTATACTACCCGTCAGACAAAACATTAACGGCATTGCGTAAGCAATGCCGTAGTCAATTAGACGAGCTCAATGCGACCTGTCAAAGTGACCATAAAAAGCGTACAAGACTATTAAAAGCGCTTTTCGGTTCGACGGGGAAAAGGCTTTACATTGAGTCTTCGTTCAAATGCGATTACGGTGAAAACATCTATGTAGGCGAAAATTTCTACGCTAATTTCAATTGCGTTATTTTAGATGCGGCCAAAGTAACCATTGGCGATAACTGTATGATCGCACCTCAAGTTGGGCTCTACACCGCAACTCATCCAATTGACCCAGTTCAACGGGCTACAGGAATAGAGTTTGCAAAACCCATAACCATTGGTGATAACTGCTGGATTGGTGGAATGGCTGTTATAAATCCCGGCGTGAGCCTAGGGGATAACGTGGTTGTTGCCTCGGGCTCTGTGGTAACAAAATCTTTCGGTAATAATGTTGTTATTGGAGGCAACCCAGCCAGAATTCTTAAACACGTAGAAATAGAGAAGAGCTAAACGCGCTGGATTTTATTGCGAGCAGATCGAAACTTACCTTCATTTCCTCAACTCAATGTTTTGCCGCCGCCTAAAGTTGATAATTGCAGGCGGCGACATCAAAAGCTAATCTATTACTTCACTATTTAACTTAACAGCTATAAAAACTGTATGAGGTTAATCCCACGCAGGTGCAAAGTCTGGATTAACGATACGTTCACCATTGTCTAAATCGTCGACAAGCGCTAATTCCTCATCAGTTAAATGCACACCACCATAAGCTAGATTTTCCGCCAAGTGCTGTTTACTGGTTGATGATGGGATAGCGTAAATATGACGTTTTTCCATCCACGCCATTACTACTTGTGCAGGTGTTGCATCGTGATTTTGAGCAATTCGCATCAGCGTTTCATCCTTCATGACTTTCCCTACCGCGAATGGCATATAAGCAGTCGCTCGAATTCCTTTCTCTTTACAAGATTCCACTACCTTTTTGTTTTGCATGAAAGGATGGATCTCAATCTGATTGGTATACACTTCACCCTCGCCTAGAATACTCTCTGCTTTGTCTAGCAGGTCGATGGTAAAGTTCGACACACCGATATGTCGCGTCAAGCCGTCCGCTTTTGCTTGCGCAAGACTTCCCAAATAACTTTCTAACGTTATGTCATTTCCAGGATAGGGCCAATGGATAAGCAGTAAATCGACGTATTCTAGCTTCAATTTTTCCAAACTTTCATGCACGCTTGGAATAAAATGAGCGTCTCCCAATGACTCATGCCACACTTTCGTTGTAACAAAAAGCGAGCTTCTGTCTAAGCCACTGGTCTTGATCGCGTCTCCCACTTCCGCTTCATTTCCGTAAAACTGGGCGGTGTCTATGTGTCTAAAGCCAACGTCCAGCGCCTTACTGACTGATTCTCGGGCTTCCTCACCTTCTAAACGAAAGGTTCCCATTCCTAACTGAGGCATGTCTTTCATTACCATCTCCTTTTCCGTGTCTTAGACTTTCGTCACGTAGCATATTCCTTTTTTGCTACGCTAGGTTTCACTAAGAAGATCGGTATAAACACGGTATAAATTGACGCATTCAAAAAGAAAGGATAAATATTTGTTGACCCCTCAATAAGCGGAAGACATAAAAAAGCCGCGAGTAATAACTAGCGGCTTTGTTAGTGCTGTGTAAAAGCGAGTAGTTAGCTATTTGCGTTTTGCTGGGCGCCCAGCACGTTTACTCAAGCCTTGTTGCTTACGTACTTTATGCTTTTTAACCGAGCGGCGCATGCGACTTAAACGCGCATGGTCAAGTTTGCCCTGTCTCACGTTGATCATAGTTTGCGTTTCATCTGGCAGCTGAACATGGCTACGTAGCGCGTTTACATCTTCTAACCCAAGCTCAACCCACGCACCTTGAGGCAAACGTTTTTGAAGCTCTATTGGGCCATACTTAACACGTATGAGTCGGCTAACCTGGACACCTTGTGATTCCCACAACCTACGTACTTCACGGTTACGGCCTTCTTTTAACGTTACGTTATACCAGCGGTTCATGCTTTCATCTTCGGCATGTTGTGGGGTTGGAGCGCCAGAGATGGTAAGGAATTTCGCTTCACCATCCTCAAGCTCAACGCCTTTTTGCAAAGTATGCAGCGTTTTACCCGTTACTTCACCAAATACGCGAACGGCATATTCGCGCTCTACTTCGCATTTAGGATGCATCAGGCGGTTTGCTAATTCACCATCATTGGTAAATAACAGTAGGCCGCTAGTGTTCATATCTAAGCGCCCCACCGTGATCCAACGACCCAATCGAATAGCTGGAAGTCGGTCAAATACTGTGTCGCGCCCTTCTGGATCATGACGGCTGCATAGTTCACCTTCAGGCTTGTTATACATTAGAACACGGCATACCGGTTGTTCAGTTTGACGAGACAAAAGATGACCATCTACGCGAATTTGTGCGGTGTGGTCAACTCGATCGCCAAGGGTTGCTTTGGTGCCATCGACCGATACACGGCCTTCTTCAATCCAACGTTCCATTTCTCGTCGCGAGCCTAGCCCTTGGTTAGCCAGTACTTTTTGCAACTTTTCAGTCATGGTTTTTCACTCTTAATTGCTTGTTTACGGTCGCACGGTCTATTCAGACGGTGCCTCATTTAACACCTTAAGCGGCGAGTCTGACGCAATACTTTCGGCCATATTTTCAAAGGCATGAGCATTGGGCAAATCGCTCAATGACGCCATTGAAAAGTAGTCTAAAAAGCCTTTCGTGGTAGCATAAAGTGCAGGTCGCCCCGGTACTTCTTTGTGACCAACTACCTTAATCCAGTCTCGTTCTGTGAGTGTCTTTATAATATTACTGCTTACCGCTACACCTCTTACCTGCTCAATCTCTCCGCGGGTAATAGGTTGACGATAGGCAATGAGCGCAAGTGTCTCAAGCATTGCTCTTGAGTACTTAGGCGCATTTTCTTGCCATAATTTACTTAACCACGGGCTCAATGCATCTAATGATTGAAAGCGATAGCCACTCGCTACTTCCACTAGCTGAATGCCCCGAGGTTGATAATCTAACTTTAGTTCGTTAATTACCTTACTCAAAGTTCTATCAGCCACGGTGAACTCGTTAAGCACCGTTTCTTTCAACTGCTGCTTCGTTACGGGCGTATCGGCCACAAATATTGCGGCCTCGACCAATTGTTTCAGCTGCGCCGTGTTAATTTTCTTCATGCGACCCTAATTTTACATGAATTTTTGCATAAGGACCTGCCTGAATGCACAAAATTAGCTGTTCTTTTACTAATTCTAAAATTGCTAAGAAGCAAACCACTACACCGGCCCTTCCTTCTTCAACGGTGAAAAGGCGTTCAAGTGGCATATACTCTGACGACGTAAGCAACGATAAGATAAGCGACATGCGCTCTCGCGTGCTCAAGGCTTCCCTTTCAATAGTATGGTTTTCAAACGCTTCCGCCCGTTTCATCGCTGTGCTAAATGCCAGCACTATCTCGGCTAAAGATACGTCAGGCTCCACACGAATTGGCGCAACGTTCTCACTAACTTCCACATGTGCTTTAAATACATCCCTTTCAAGACGAGGCTGAATATCCAAGTCTTCTGCGGCCTGTTTCACCAGTTCATATTCTTTTAGACGTCTGATCAACTCGGCCCTAGGATCGTCTTCTTCCTCACTGTCGTCACTGCGCTTCGGTAATAAAAGACGAGACTTTATTTCAGCCAGAATTGCAGCCATCAGCAGATACTCTGCTGCCAGCTCTAGCTTTAGCGCCATCATGGCGTCTACATACTCCATATATTGCTTAGTAACAGCAGCAATTGGCAGAGTTGTGATATCGAACTTTTGCTTACGGATCAGATATAACAGTAAGTCGAGAGGCCCTTCGAAAGTTTCAAGGATAACTTCAAGGGCATCAGGGGGAATGAACAGATCTTCCGGCTTCTCAATAAGCGCCTCGCCATTAATAAACGCAAGGGGAAGCGGCTGCTGAACAGGTGTCGAAAGCCCCTTTTCATGAGGCGTTTCTTTGTTGTTATTTGTTTTAGTTAATTCAGACACAGTCCCACAACCGTTTTACCTGCAGCAGCGAATATTATTGGTTCTAACGTTCATTCATTAAAGTCATATGCCCCGGGGCCATTTTCGTAGATGGGCAGAGCCACCGTCAATTATTCGAACGGAGACGGATCGCCAGTACCATGACGTAAAATGACGGGCGTATCTTCCGATAAATCAATCACAGTTGTGGGATGTTCGCCAATATAACCGCCGTGAATGATAAGCCCAACTTGCTTTTCTAAATTATCTCGAATCACATCAGGGTCTGATTCGGCCATGGTGTTGCCAGGCAAAATCAAAGACGTAGACATCAACGGCTCGCCAAGTTCTTCCAGTAATGCTAGCGCAATGGCGTTATCAGGCACGCGGATCCCAATGGTTTTTCGTTTGGGGTTCTGTAAGCGCTTCGGAACTTCTCGCGTTGCTTTTAGCACAAACGTGTAGTGACCTGGCGTATTATTTTTTATCTGCCTAAAGGCAGTGTTATCAACCTTGGCATAAATTGATAACTCTGACATATCACGACACATCAAAGTAAAATTATGGTCTTTATCTATTTGACGAATACGGCAAAGCTGCTCTAACGCCTTCTTGTCTTCCATTTGACAGCCTATGGCATAGCCTGAGTCTGTAGGGTAGACCACAACCGCACCCTCGCGAATTAGCTCGCATGCTTGGCTTATCAAGCGTTTTTGGGGGTTATCTGGGTGTACATAAAAAAATTGACTCATGATGACTTCCTTTTATAAAAAACGCTATTCAACTTGTTCTAGTTGCTAACACTTTTTATGGTTGTTTATGTGGGCATTGATTGGCTAAGGACCGACTCGTTATCGCTTTACTTCTATCAACGCCTTATTACCACTGAATTTCAACTATAGATTTGCTTACGGTGTACTTTCAAGCTCTTTAATCTGCAGCCAATCGTGCCAGATAGGGGTTAGTTGGCTACTAATTCCAAGGTTTTTACCCAACTCAGTCCAGCGAGAGGGGAAGTGAAAGTCGGAGCCCGCTGAAGCTAGCAAATTGTGAGTTTGTGCAATTTCATTGATCAGTTCTTGCTTAGTTTTGTTTATACCGGGGAACGCCGTCTCAATAGCATCTCCACCAGATTGTGCGAACAAATCTACTAATCGCCTTAGCCATTTAGCCGTCATATCGTAATGCGCGGGGTGCGCGAGCACGGCTTGGCCACCTGCATCGTGGATCCATTCAATTGCACTTTCTATACTTGGCCATTCGGCTTTAACCGCTGCCCTTTTACCTTTGCCTAAATACTTTTTAAAGGCAGCCTGCATAGTCGGCACGCCATAATTGTTCACTAAGACTCGAGCAAAATGAGCGCGAGTAACTTGCCCTACACCGGCTAGTGCTTTAGCTCGCGTTAAAACGCCTTCAAACCCACATTTTTCAAGTTTATCAGCTATTTTTTCAGCGCGTGCCTCGCGGACTTGAGCTTGACCATTGAGATGAGATAAGAACGTTGGGCATTGTCTGTCTACGTTCAAACCTACAATGTGGATATCAAAACCGTGCCAAGTAGTGGAAATTTCAACGCCGTCAATAATGGTTAAAGACCGCTTTTGTTTTGCTTGAGTGGCATGAGCCTCGTCCAAGCCCGCTACGGTGTCGTGGTCGGTAAGCGCAAGTACATCCACCTGCATGGTGTGAGCTCGAAGGATTAATTCTTCTGGCGTGAGATGGCCGTCTGAGTATTTTGTATGGCTATGTAAATCTATTTTCAAAGTAATATGCAAATTTTAGGTTGACACGAAAGGCAATTTGTTTTCTTCTATACGCACAAAGTATACGTACTAACGGCTTCAAATCCTATTGAAGTTTGAAAAAACAACGAGTAATTCATGCATTCATACAACATTTCTACAGCAATGACAGTTGCAGCTTGGTGGTGGCACTCCCTAACTTAACGGGCGGTGTGCACTGTAGTGCGTGAATGAAAACACATAAAGGCCCGTTTATACGGGCCTTTTTTTTATCTTTTTGCAATTGGAGAGTAGCAAAAATGAGTTTAGCGGAACTGGGCACTTCCCCAGGTAAAGTAGAGACAATAGAGCAGGTAGGTCATTACGTTGATGATCCACTCGCCGCGTTTGCCCACCTTTGTGGGAATACAAGTAACGCACTACTTTTAGAATCAGCAGAAATCGACTCAAAAGATGACCTGCAAAGTTTATTGATGGTTGATGCCGCCCTTCGCATGGAATGTAGAGGCAACCGAGTTGAGGTTAAGGCACTAACAGGAAACGGCGCTTCAGTTTTACCTTTGTTTGCTACGCACGCTCCCGAAGGCCTGAATGTCATTGATAGGACAGACACTTCTATTGTTCTTCTTTGCGATGACGCAAACAACGAATTAGACGAGGATAGCCGATTGAAAGCCGCGAGCGTTATGGACGCGCTGCGTATTGTTCTCAATAAAGTAACCCCCATCCGCCAACACCCTCACGCTATTTTTCTGGGCGGTGTATTCGCTTACGACATGCTTGCGGGCTTCGAAAAACTGCCGGATGTTGCTGAAGGTGAAAATGACTGCCCTGATTTTGTGTTCTATTTGGCGGAGACATTAATTACCGTTGATCATCAAACCCGCGAAACTCATCTTATCGGCAGCGTATTTAGCGGTGAGGATGTAGCTCAGCAATACTTTGCAATTGCGCAGCGATTGGAGGCTATTCATCAACTGCTTCATGAGATGCCTGCTGAGCCACTATTAACAAGTAGACAGAATGAATCGCAAAATGGACAGACATTCAAATTAAAAGAATCGACACAAAATGGACAGACACTTTCTTCTATCGAAGCAAGCGTAGACATTAGCGACGAGCAGTTTTGTGACCACGTGCTTGATTTAAAGCAGCACATTCTTGCTGGCGATATTTTTCAGGTTGTGCCTTCGCGCACATTTTCTCTCCCCTGCCCTTCGCCACTTCTCGCTTACGCCAAACTTAAAGAATCTAATCCAAGCCCTTACATGTTTTTCATGCAAGATGCCGCTTTTAGTATTTTTGGAGCCTCACCCGAGTCGGCGCTTAAATACGAAAGAGAAAGCAATCAAGTAGAAATTTATCCTATTGCAGGAACTCGTCCTCGAGGCAAGCGTCCAGACGGCAGCATTGATAGAGATTTGGACAGTCGCATAGAGTTAAACCTTCGCGAAGATACGAAAGAAAAATCTGAGCACATCATGCTGGTTGACCTAGCGAGAAATGACGTGGCTAAAGTTAGCCGTCCGGGTACTCGCTTCGTTAAAGATTTGCTCAAAGTAGATCGCTACTCACACGTAATGCATTTAGTGTCTCGCGTGGTAGGTCAACTGCGCGACGACCTAGACCCATTGCACGCGTATCAAGCCTGCATGAACATGGGTACTCTGGTAGGTGCACCGAAGGTCAGCGCAGCCACCTTGATCCGTGAAGTAGAGAAAAAGCGTCGTGGTAGTTACGGTGGTGCAGTGGGCTACTTAAATAGCCAAGGCGACATGGACACTTGTATCGTTATACGCTCTGCCTTTGTGAAAAATGGCACGGCTTACATTCAAGCAGGCGCAGGTGTGGTATACGATTCCATTCCCCAAGCTGAAGCTGATGAAACGCGAGCCAAAGCACAGGCCGTTATAGGTGCTGTCAAGGCGGCACTTCAAGAGGAAGTAAAACACATTAGTGCAGCGTCAAATGAAGGGGGCAACGCATGAACCACCAAGTTACCACTTTATTTTTGCTCGATAATGTAGACTCGTTTACCTATAACCTTGTCGATGAACTGCGTACATTAGACTTAGACATAAAAGTTTATCGAAATACTGTGTCAGCTGAACTTCTTTTTAATAAAATGCAGGAACAAGCGACGAAAGGCCCTGTTTTATTGATGCTTTCCCCGGGCCCTGGCGCTCCCAGTGATGCAGGCTGTATGCCTGCTTTGCTTAAAATGGTCAGCGGCGTATTTCCTGTCATTGGTATTTGCCTTGGCCATCAGGCAATTGTGGAGTACTACGGCGGTACAGTGGGGCGAGCTAGCCAAGTAATGCACGGAAAGTCGTCGGCCATTACGCATTCGGAAGAAGCCATGTTTAAAGGTCTTCAGCAACCGCTGCACGTTGCACGCTACCACTCATTAGTAGCCCACGAATTGCCTGAGAAGCTTACCGTTTGTGCATCAACAATAAACGATGATGGAAGTGAGGCAGTGATGGCAGTTTACAATGATGAAGACCGCATGCTTGGCTTCCAATTTCATCCAGAATCGATTTTAACAGCACACGGCAGTTTGTTGTTGAAACAAAGTATTGATTATTTAACGCTACAGGGAGCGAACCATGCTTAACGCAGGCCCTCTACTTGAACAAATTATGCTGCGGGAATCGCTGTCGCAAACCGAAGCGTACAGCTTATTCAACAGCATCATGCACGGTGAGCAAAGTGAAGTAATGATTGCTGCCGTGCTTACCGCGCTGAAAATGAAAAAAGAGTCGCCAGGCGAAATAGCCGGCGCAGCTAGCGCAATGGTCGCCAATGCCCTGCCTTTCCCTACGCCGTCATACGAGTTTGCAGATATTGTAGGCACTGGTGGTGACGGGCATAACACCATCAACATTTCTAGTGCTGCGGGCGTAGTCGCAGCATCGTGCGGCGTAAAAGTGGCAAAACACGGGAATAGAAGTGTCTCAAGCAAGTCTGGTTCAGCCGATTTGTTTCGTCAATTTGGTTTAAATCTAGAAATAAGCCCAGAAACCTCTCGCAAATGTTTAGATGAAGCAAATTTCACATTTCTTTTTGCACCGGTATATCACGCGGGCATGCGCCACGCAGCCCCCGTGCGCGCTGCGATGAAGACCAGAACGCTATTCAATATATTAGGCCCATTGGCAAACCCTGCGGGTCCAACTCATGGCGTTTTCGGCGTATACTCTCCCCAACTGCTAGAACCCTATGCAAAAACACTGATGCTGCTTGGCCAACATCGCGCCATGATTGTTCACGGAGACGGACTGGATGAATTGGCTCTTCATGGCGAATCAATCATTTACGATCTAGAACATGGCGATATTCGTAAGCTGTCGGTAACTGCACAAGATTTTGGTTTGCCCCACTATCCGCTATCGGCAATTGAAGGTGGTGAGCCAGAAGAAAATAAACAGTTTGTTGAAGCAGCCCTTAACGGTGAAGGCAAAGAGGCGCACCGCGCGGCTATTGCAATGAACTGTGGTGCTCTGTTGAAAGTCACGGGCAAAGCTACCACGTTCAAAGAAGGTGCCGAAATGGCAATGAACGCCATGGCAGAAGGGTTACCCATGCAGTTGTTATCAAAGGTTGCCAAAATTACTCAGGAGGTAAGCACGAATGGCTAATGTGCTTGAGAAAATTGTTGCAGACAAGCGAGAAGAAGTCGCCGCGCGTAAAAAGGCGCTGCCGCTAGATAGTTTTAAAGCTAATTTGACTGCTTCCAAAAAAAGCTTATTTGCTGCGCTAAACGAGCCAAATGCAGGCTTTATCTTTGAATGTAAAAAGGCATCTCCTTCAAAGGGGCTTATTCGAGAGAATTTCAATTTAGACGAGATTTTATCGGCCTATACTCCTTATGCAGCTGGCATATCAGTGCTTACTGACGAGAAGTACTTTCAAGGGAAATTTGAATACCTAGCTTACGTGACAGAGCGCGTTGCTCAGCCGGTTCTTAACAAAGATTTTTTTGTCGACAGCTATCAAGTGTATCTAGCCCGCCATTATAACGCTGACGCTGTACTGCTCATGCTTAGCGTTTTGAACGACGATGAGTATCGCGAGCTGGCTAGCGTAGCAAATTCGCTATCATTAGACATTCTTACCGAAGTGAGTAACGAAGAAGAAATGGAGCGAGCCATTGCGCTTGAAGCTAATATTATTGGTATCAATAACCGCAATCTTCGTGATCTCTCTACTGACCTAGCTACTACTGAGCGCCTTGTGCCGATGTTAGAGAAAGCCGCGCACGACTACGTTGTTATTTCAGAGTCAGGTATTTACACCCATCAAGACGTATTGCGCTTGGCACCTGTATCACAGGGCTTTTTGGTTGGCAGCGCTCTGATGGCAGAGACTGACCTTCGACGCGCTGTGAAAACATTGGTTAATGGAGCAGTGAAAGTCTGCGGATTAACCAGCAAAGAACAAGCGCAGATGGCATTCGATAGAGGCGCTAGTTTTGGCGGGCTTATATTTGCAGAGAAATCTCCCCGTTGTGTATCAAAGGAACAGGCGATATCTATCACGCAAGATGTAGAAGGTGCTTTTGTGGGGGTGTTTGTAAACCATGATGTTGATGAAGTGGCGTCTCTTGCTGCCTCACTAGGCCTTTTTGCCGTTCAGCTACATGGTAACGAGGATGAAGCATACATCACAGCATTAGCAGATAAACTTCCTGAAGGTTGTGAAATTTGGAAAGCAGAAGGCGTACAGGCAACATCCGCAGGCGCCCTTCCCGAATCAGTGGACAGACACTTAAAGAATGGTCTACTAAGCCGCGTACTACTTGACTGCCAAGTAGGCGATGCGAAAGGTGGTACAGGTGAATCTTTCAACTGGCAACTTATTAATGATATTGAAACCAAGCATAAGTTAGTGCTTGCTGGCGGTATAAACGCTGACAATGTGGCGAATGCAATTGCAACAGGCTGTGGCGCTATTGATGTAAATTCAGGCGTTGAAACCACGCCAGGCACAAAAAGTGAAAGCAAGCTCGACGCACTTTTTACTATTTGCCGCCGTTACTAATTTAAAAAACAGGACAACGTAATGAACCAGTTAGACACAAAATTTGGCGAATTTGGTGGCATGTACGTGCCCGAATTACTTATTCCAGCATTGGATCAGTTGGAAAAAGCGTTCTTAGATGCCAAAGACGATCCAAGTTTTAACGAAGAGTTTTTATCACTGCTAAAAGACTATGCCGGTCGCCCTACGTCGATGACGTTAACCCGGAACCTTGTTAGCAACCCAAAAGTGAAACTTTATCTTAAGCGTGAAGATCTACTTCACGGTGGCGCACACAAAACCAACCAGGTATTGGGTCAAGCGCTACTTACCAAGCGCATGGGTAAAAAAGAAGTTATTGCTGAAACGGGTGCTGGCCAACATGGTGTTGCAACTGCACTAGCGTGTGCCTTACTTGGCCTTAAAGCGCGCATTTACATGGGTGCAAAAGACGTAGAGCGCCAAGCGCCGAATGTATTTCGAATGAAATTAATGGGTGCTGAAGTTATTCCCGTAAATGCCGGGTCTGGCACGCTTAAAGATGCGGTAAACGAAGCGATGCGTGACTGGTCTGCAAACTACGATACTGCACATTACCTTTTAGGTACTGCAGCAGGCCCTCACCCTTTCCCGACCATTGTTCGTGAATATCATCGTATGATTGGTGAAGAAACGCGCGCACAAATCATGGAAAAAGAGGGCCGCTTGCCTGACGCCGTAGTTGCGTGCGTAGGTGGAGGGTCAAATGCAATCGGTATGTTTGCGGACTTCATCGATGAACCGTCTGTTCGATTGGTGGGCGTTGAGCCTGCCGGAAAAGGGGTTCACACCAAAGAACATGGTGCCACCATAGTTACGGGTACGAAGGGTATTCTTCACGGCGCTTATACCTTCATTATGCAGGACAAAGAAGGTCAAATTGAAGAGAGCTATTCCGTATCGGCGGGGCTCGACTATCCCGCTGTTGGCCCTCAGCATGCCTACCTGCACGACATTGGACGGGCTGAATATGTGGCTGCAACCGATGAAGAAGCGTTGAATGCATTCCAGCTTCTAGCGCGAAAAGAAGGGATTATCCCAGCATTAGAATCATCACATGCTCTTGCACACGCGCTCAACATGGCTGACGAAGCTGACGAGGAAACGATTATTGTAGTTAACTTGTCGGGCCGTGGTGATAAAGACTTAGCGCACGTTATCAACATTTTGGGGGACGATTTATAATGGATAGATATGCACAAATGTTTGCTGGCCTTGAGGAAAAGAACCAAGGCGCATTCGTACCCTTTGTGATGGTTGGCGACCCGGACTTAGCGCAATCTGAAGCCATCATTTGCCAACTTGTAGAAAGCGGCGCAGACGCTCTGGAGTTAGGTATTCCGTATTCAGACCCGATAGCCGATGGTCCAACTATTCAAGCCTCGGCTATCCGCGCCCTTAAAGGCAAGGTTACCGTAGCAGATTGCTTGGAAGTAATTTCGCGAGTACGCGCAAAATACCCAGAAGTACCCATTGGGCTGCTTTTATACAGCAACTTGGTAATGGCACAGGGTGTTGAAAACTTTTACAGCAAAGCGCAAGCGGCAGGCGTCGACTCGATACTAGTGGCAGACGTACCAATCCGCGAAGCTGCACCGTTTCAAAAGGCTGCTGAGGCGACAAACATCTCACAAATTTTGATTGCTCCACCGAATGCAACTGACGAAACCATGGAAAAGATTGGTGAATACTCAAAAGGTTATACCTATCTACTTGGTCGTGCTGGCGTAACAGGTGCAGAGACCGCAGCAAATATTCCAGCATCTGAGCTTATCGAGCGTTTGAATAAGCACAAAGCTGCACCGGCACTGTTAGGGTTTGGTATTTCTACACCAGAGCAGGTTAAATCTGCCATTGATGCTGGCGCTGCCGGTGCAATTTCTGGCTCGGCAACAGTAAATATTATCGCAGCTAACTTGTCAGACAGTCATAAAATGCTAAGCGAGCTCGGCAGCTTTGTTGAAAGCATGAAAGCTGCAACGGCCAAGGGATAAGCGCATGCTATATATGATTTGTGCCACCGATGTGGCGGACAGTTTAGAAAAGCGCTTAGCTGCGCGACCTGCACACCTTGAACGTTTAAATGTTTTGAAAGATGCGGGACGTCTGGTTATAGCTGGCCCTTTCCCAGCTGTTGACAGCCCAGACCCGGGGCCGGCTGGATTTACAGGCTCACTTGTAGTTGCAGAGTTTGACTCGTTAGAGGATGCACAAACGTGGGCAGACGCTGACCCGTATATTGAGGCCGGTGTTTATGAAAGCGTTATAGTGAAACCGTACAAAAAAGTTTTACCCTAGCTTTTGGCCTAGAGATTTTGATTTTTATAAATATCAAAAGCCCCAAAAAATCGGATAACTCCGAATTTCTGGGGCTTTTTCTTTGTAAAGTTGATTCAATGTAGTTTTGAACTCGTTTTGGACAGACACTTGTTTTGGAGCTTGAATGTAAATTTGTCCTTGAAGCCTGATTGCGAAGCTGATTATGAGTTAGCTATGGATAGTTAACTATGGACAGACACTTAAGTGAGCTGTTCAATCGAGTCAGCATCGCTACAGGTCAAACGCAAGCTGCAAACAAGCTTACCTTTACAAATCTACTTTCTCGTGCGCACCCATTTCCTCAGGCTTTACTGTTTTTCCGGTAAGCATTTTAAACATACCTTTGAGCGATGGATCAGCGTCCCACACTTCAGCGTCTGTAAGTTCAAAACGAAGCATCAGTAGAGAAGGGTCATCTTTACCTTGCTCAAACCACGCTTTAACTGGATTTGACCAGTATTTGTCTATTATCTCTTTACGCGACTCAACGGTAAGCGTTCCACGAATACAGGCAAATACATCATGTCCTTTAGATGCGAAATGCACCATTGCCTTTCCGCCTTTAGCTATGCGATTGTCCCTAGAGGTATAAAACCAAAATTCACCATCAGCCTCTTTATCAAGCTGTGCATACATTGGCTCGGCATGCATATCTTCGCCTATCAAACTAACCATGACTTTTGGGCTGTCTGACATTGCTTTCCACATTGTTTTCTTGATATCGCTAGACATTATTTCTCCTTAAAAGATAAAAGTAGAGGTTGATACCTGAAAAGTGCTTCGGTACGAGTCAACCTAACGCATACTTCTATTCCATTTATGAATACTCGGTGAATAGATTCACGCACATGTCATGCCAATGCTCTAAGCCTCGATCGCTATTTTGCAGAGCTTCGAACTTTCGTAACTGGCAAACTAGTTACCTCCCCGCACCAACACGCTTCTTCTTGGCCTGTACACATTTAATGATTACCGATCAAACTACTGCAACCTGGAGCCAGTTCAATTTTGAAGCACCTACCGCAGGAATAGAGCTGTGATTAGTCTTCCGATAGCCACTATGGACAGACACTTTTTTGCAATGCGTGAGTAAAGTTTACTCTGTGTTCCTGGGGGAAGTCGTCATAGCCACAGCGTGCGTAATTATGGACAGACACTTACTTCGTTGATCTGATGGGTTGTTGTTGAAATCGCGGGAAATCGTAAATAGAGAAACCGTGGACAGACACTCTTATTGCATTCGTTTGAAGATTGTTTTGAAAGTGCTCCTACTTTCATTGTCAATTAAGTGTGTGCCCTAAACTATCACTGCTCAAATGTCTGCCCAAAGCTTTCTAAATTTCTGTCCCAATTTTTCGAGAGAATTTTTTTAACCTCTAACCTTTTTAAGTGTCTGTCCGTTTTTTCTTGCGCCTTTTCTTGGTACGCAAGTAACTGATGCGTTATATACAGTTTTTGCTTGGCAAGGTAGACTTGACCTAATTCAGAATAGATTCAGTTTACCAAGTTATACTTATCTGTAGTTTGGCCTGAGTAGGACAATTATTGTGAGGGTGTATGACATTATCGCTTCGAATTTTGGTGTTTTGTGCAGCGTTAGCACTGTCAAGCATTGCCCCCGCTATGGCGTTACAAAGTTCAGGCGGTGATATCTCAAAAAGCGAGGCCGCTGAGCGTGCACGAATAGCAGCAGATGGTCGTGTTTTAAAAGTTGAACAAACCTCGCAGAACTACCGGGTTAAAGTTTTGAAGAAGTCTGGTCGCGTTGTCTCAGTCGAAGTCGACAAACGCTCAGGCAAGGTCAAACAAAGTAAAGGTAAGGATTAATATGCGTATTCTCGTAGCTGAAGATGATAGCCGACTATTGACCCAACTTGACGCTTTATTGCAGCAAAACGGTTATAGCGTTGACTTGGCAGATAATGGCGAACACGCGCTATTTCTTATAAAAGAATATAGCTATGACCTTGCCATTGTTGATATAGGAATGCCAAAGCTTGACGGGTTTGAGGTCATCAAAAAAGCGCGTCATGCCGACATTTCATGCCCTATTCTAATACTAACTGCAAGAGATCGGTGGCAGGAGAAAGTTGAAGGTTTGGATGCAGGTGCCGACGACTACCTCACCAAACCATTTCATAATGAAGAATTACTGGCCAGAGCCAAGGCGTTAATCAGGCGGGCTTCAGGACAAGCTAACCCGACGATACAATTTGGTCCTATTGCTTTAGATACGGTAAGTGAAGAGCTGTCGCTACATGGGCAAGCACTAGACTTAACGGCATACGAGTATAAAGTGATGGAATACTTGATGCTAAACCCCAATAAAGTTATTTCAAAAACTGAGCTTACTGAACACATCTACGATCAAGACTTTGATCTAGACAGTAATGTGATTGAAGTATTTATCGGTAGGTTGCGTAAAAAGCTCGATCCTTCGGGCGATTTGAAGCCAATTGAAACCCTAAGAGGTAGGGGCTATCGGATAAATAAACATTTATGAGACAATTGTCACTTCGCCTGCGAAGCATCTTTTTCGCGGTTGTTATTTTGGCATTTTTTGCGCCATTTACTGTTATCATTCTTGACGAAGCCTACACTGAAAGCCTGACACAAGCCAAAATGAGCGAACTTAGATTAATGAATTTAGGTTTGCTTTCTGCATTTGAGTTGGATGGTGACCAACCTTACATGCCTGAAATCCTTTACGAGGAACAATTAAATCTACCAGGTTCAGGATACCTCGGAGTTATCGTATTTCGAGACGAAGTCATTTGGCAGTCAGCATCTGCCCTCGAATACACCTTTTCATCACCAGAAATAGAGGTCGCGGTCGGAAACGAGCTATTTTTGGAGTCATTCACGCCAGCATTTAAAGAAAACGCTTCGTACTTTGTCTACGCTTTTACCGCAGAATTTGCTTCTAGTAGAGACTTTGAGCCAGTACGATTTTATATCTTTAATGACAAGGCTCTTTTCGAAAGCGAACGTCGTACTTTTATTAATACCACGTGGCAGTGGATATTCACACTCTGCTTCGTGCTTCTCGTCTTTATTATTGTTGGTGTAAGCGTGGTACTGCTGCCCGTAAGAAAGCTAATTGCTGAAATATCTCAAACAGCCAATGGTGTTAAACCACAGCTAAATTCACGCTATCCTGTGGAGTTTGACTCATTGAAACAATCTATCAATGGTCTACTTCAAAGTGAAGCGGCACAAAGAGCGAGGTATAAGAATAGCCTGGGTGACTTGGCTCATAGTCTAAAAACCCCGCTGGCTGTGGCCTCTGGCTACCCTCAGCTTCCGACTGAGGTGGATGAAGCGTTAAAACAGATTGACCAAATAATCAAGCGACAGCTCAAAAGAGCCAGTGCAGGAAAGTCTGGCTGGCAAAAAGCCGTTCCGATTACACCTCTTCTACACAAACTTGCCGATGCGATGGATAAAGTCTATCAAGAAAAAACACTTAACATTGAGTTTGACGTTGACGAAAACATTGCATTTAAAGGAGACGAAACCGATCTCATGGAGCTTTGTGGCAATCTTCTGGATAACGCATGTAAAGCAGCGAAACGAAATGTCATAGTTTACGGCGAGATAAATGAAAAGTGGCTTATTTTAAAAGTGGATGATGACGGGCCGGGGATCCCCGACGATAAAAAAGTATTTCTTTTAGAGCGAGGAGCACGCTTAGACACGTACGCTGAAGGACATGGCATCGGTATGGCGCTAGCTGCCGATTTAGTTTCTATTTACGAAGGAAGAATGCACATAGAGGATAGTACTCTCGGTGGCGCAAGCATCATTGTTGAATTCCCAAACCACGGTTAACATCGAGCTAAGATGTCTAGTGCATAAATTTCTTTAGTTTGAGGCGTTATTCAATCGAAAAAAATTAGGGACAGACACTTAGTCTCATGAAATGTGTCTGTCCAACCTAAACAATTTAATAAATGCTGTGGCTGTCCATTTTAGGCAAGCTTATCAACGTTCCCTAAATTGATGCTTAAATCACTTCTATATCAGCGCAAAAGAAAAGAAGTGTCTGTCCACTATTTCACTCACTATTTCACTACTCACCCCAAACACTGTGTTTATGATGAGGCTTTTTGGCCTTCACTCGACAGTAGTACAGCCAGCCACTTACTCTCTTCTCGTGACTCAAGAGCGATTTTCACAACCATTGTCAGCGGAACAGATAAAAGCATACCAACCGTCCCTAATAGCCATCCCCAAAAAATGAGCGAGAGAAATACGACAAGAGTCGACAACCCCATGCCTTTACCCATTAACTTTGGCTCTACCATATTTCCCATAATCGTATTAACTAGCACAAAGCCTAATGCAGCGAACCCTGCCGACGCTGGCCCTAATTGAACAAAGGCGATGAGTACTGCTGGAACTGCGGCAATGATTGAGCCTATGTTAGGGATAAAGTTCAGCATGAAGGCCAATACAGCCCACAGCATGAAGTGGTCTACGCCCATTACGTATAACCACGTACCTATAATTAAGCCTGTTCCAAGGCTTACCACTGTTTTTATTGCTAGATAACTATTTACAGACCTAATGAACTTATCAATATGCTGCAACTTCATGCCAGGGTCAGCTAGGGCAATATGTAAACGACGAGGTATGCTATCTGCTTCGAAAAGCATAAATATCACGGTTAGTAGTATCAAAAATAGGTTTGAAAGCACGCCCCCCATACCACTTATAAAGTTTGTTGCGACTGACATGGCCGTTGCAGGGTCCAAGTGAGAGGCAATCAGCTCTCTATTGATGTGAATATTGAATTCAGCAAGCTTGGCAACCACCCATGCAAATTCAGAATCGAGCTTGCTTCTGTATTCGGGAAGGTTCTCGCGAAATTCAGTCATTGACTGCCCTACTAGGCCAGCCAAAAGAAAACCAAATACCACTATGAGCAGTATAACAAAGGTAATCGAGAGCCATTTCGGCACGCCAAATTTAGAGGTCCAGCGAATTATTGGACTACAAGCTATGGCAATAAAAATAGATAAAAAGAAAGGTACCATAATTGTACTAGCGGCTTTTACGCCTGCCATTACAACCACTAAGCATGCTAAAACGATAAGAATCTTTGCTGTTGGCGAGCGTAGTTCCATTGACATATTGTGCTACATTCCTGACTGAAACGACTACACTTTACAACGACTTATAGACAACTACAAACAAGAGACTCCAATGAATTTTAATCTTGCCACTATAAAAATTAAAAACCTAAGACTACGTACTTACATTGGCATCAATGAAGATGAGATAAAAAACAAACAAGACGTTGTTGTTAATGTAAAAATTGACTACGACGCCGAAAAAGCTACTAATACGGACGATATGTCCGATGCTTTAAACTATAAGACCATTACAAAGGCGATTATTAAACTAGTTGAGGACAATCGATTTTCACTTTTAGAAAAATTAACAGCGGATGTGTTAAGTATCGCGGCTGAGCATTCATCAGTGCGTTACGCAGAGGTGGAAGTTGATAAACCCCACGCATTGAGGTTTTCTGACTCAGTTTCTTTAACGCTTTCATGCAATAAATCTGAATAGACTTATCCTCTAAGGAGCGTGTGTTGAACATATTAATGACTGGCGGCACCGGACTAATTGGCAGCGAGTTTATTCGACAATTTTCGGATGAACATACATTTACTGTCGTTTCCCGAAATATTGCTAAAGCAAAAGAGTTACTGGGGAACGGCGTTGAGTATGTGGAAAGTGTTGCCGCTGTTCAAAACTTCGATACGTTTGATGCAGTAATAAATTTAGCGGGTGAACCGATTACTGATAAACGGTGGACAGACACACAAAAAAAGAAAATTTGCGACAGCCGCTGGAACATAACTGCTGAATTGGTTTCAAAAATTAACGACAGCACTTCCCCTCCTGATGTCTTTATATCGGGCTCAGCTATCGGCTTTTACGGAAACCAAGGAGATAGGGTTGTTTCTGAGGATACGCCTCCTCACAACGAATTCACTCATGAGTTGTGTGCGAAATGGGAGGCAATAGCTAACAGCGTTGTTCAAGAAAACACTCGTGTAGTGACACTTAGAACAGGGGTTGTTTTAACCGAAAAGGGAGGTGCGCTAGACAAAATGGCTTTGCCTTTCAAGTTAGGTACAGGCGGAACATTAGGCTCTGGCAGACAGTATTTAGCTTGGATCCACCTGCAAGACATGGTTCAAGGAATTTCATTCTTACTTAATAACAGTTCATGCAGAGGCCCTTTCAACCTGACCGCCCCAGTTCCTGTGACGAACAAAGAATTTTCAAAGTCACTTGCAAAAGCACTAAAGCGGCCTTGTCTATTCAACGTGCCTAGCTTTGTGATGAAAATAGCCATGGGAGAATCTTCGACAATGATTTTAGAAGGCCAGCGAGTTATCCCTGAAAAACTAGTTGCTGCAGGATACAAGTTTACATTCCCTTCTCTAACAGAGGCGTTAAGCGACATTTATTAGTGCTACACCGCGCTAATCCAATAATAGTTCTCTCATTATGGACTGACACTTAATTGTAACAAAGTGTCTGTCCAATTTGCTTCTCAACTTGCTTCTCCGATTCTCTCCTCGTCTAGCTCCACCGCTAACACCAGTTATCCTTCTCAAAGAAATTTCCCGATGCTTATTATAAAACCGTACCGCTCTCGGAAATCACGATAAGAGTATTGACAGGGAAACTATGGACAGACACTTACCCCTGGTCATTTTAAAGCGACAGAACTTTTGGAGTAGCTGACAAAAGATAGCAACAGACAGACACCCATGGATTTAAAGTGTCTGTCCACAGTATTTATTTTCTTAAACCATATTACGAAGCATTTGACTGGTATTTAATTTCAGTAATCTCCAGCACCCCACTGCACCTAGAATACCGACCACTACAGCACCTACCGCCGGAGCTATAACCCAATATTCAGGGTGAAGACTAGCTTGCATCTGGAACACTGAGGTTTGAAGTAGGTATAAACTCAACTCATTCGCCATGGCTGCCATAAAGCCAGCAACCACACCTATGATCACGAATTCGAAGATGACGCTTTTGCGAATTAGTCTGCCCTTCGCGCCAAGGGTCCGTAATATCGCAATTTCCTGACTTCGCTCATCCATACTTGCCTGAACCTGAGCAATTAAAACCAAGCTTCCCGCGAGTAAGACGAGTACCAGAATAAACTCAACGGCCACAGATACTTGGTCAACAATCTCCCTCAATTGGTTTATCCGCGCATCAACATCAAACATAGTAATTGACGCAAAAGGCTTCAGAAGATTAGTCAATTCAGCTTTTCTTTCAGTGGGTAAATAGAAACTAGTGATATAAGTTGGACTGAATGCCGCCATTGCATCCGGATGTATTACAAAAAAGAAGTTTGGCTGCATAGTTTGCCAATTAACCTTACGCAAGCTCGTTACCTTCGTTTCAACTATTTCGCTCCCTACATTGAACGTTAGCCTGTCGCCCATCTGAATATTCAAACGTTCCGCAACGCCCTCTTCAACAGAGACGGGAAACAAGCCGTCGGCAAACGTCTCATCGCTATCGCCATGCCATTCACCTTCTAAAACTTCGTTTTCTTTTTGCAGCGTGTTGCTCCAAGTAAGGTTTGCTTCTCGACCTAGTCCTCTACGCCCTTCTCTATTGGGCTCGTCCTCTTTAGATACGTCGGTATTGACTCCTTCTCCGTTAACGGAAACGAAACGCCCTCGTATAACTGGATAAAATTCTTCTATCTTCACTCCGTTGTCAGAAAAGTGTCTGTCCAATTTTGGTTGGATATCAGGTGTGATATTGATCAAAAAGTAATTCGGTGTCCCCTCTGGCAGTTGTGAACGCCATTGCGAAACCATGTCATTTCGCATGACCAACACCACGAGTAGCAACATGATTGTGACCGAGAAACTGATAAGTTGAACACTGTTATCCATAGCGCGGCGCTTGATTCGGGCCCAAGCTAATTGCCATGGCCCCATTTTTCCGCTGCCAAGTTTCCGTCCCACCGCTATTAACCCAAACGTAGCACCGAGCAAACCAAGCACCAACGTCGAGCCAGATACAAACAAAATTGCGCTGATTTTTAGATCCTGACTATACATCCACATTAGCGTGAATATAGCGCCACCTGATGCAGCAAACTGAATACCTCTTGAGCGTAAATTGGTAGAAATATCCTTACGTAACACGCGAAGCGGGGGCACCGAAAATAGCTGAAGCAGTGGGTACAAGGAAAACAAGAGTGCGCAAGTAGCCCCCGTTGCAACTGCAATTACTAGCGGCCGCCAGTGCCAAACGTCAAGAGAAACATCAACTTTGTCTGCTACAAGTGAAACCACGATTTGCTGACCTATGAATCCAATCACCAAACCAATTAAAATCCCAAGAGCCGTAATCAACAAAATTTGATACAGATAAATTTTGCGAATAGTTGCACTGGTCGCGCCAAGTGTTTTCATTATTGCTACGGGGTCAAAGTGACGTTGTGCATAACGCTGGGCAGCAACGGCTATTGACACCGCAGCCAAAACGATTGCCAGTAGACTGGCTAAAAGGAAGTAACGCTCAGCACTTGCCACTGAACGACCTATCGCTGATTCATCGTCTTCAACCGTACGCCATGAATGCAGGTCATCGTTTAACTTCGGTAACAGCCAGCTGTTAAAATTACTAATATCACTCGCGTCACCAGCAAAAAATCCTACGTAACGCGCCCTACTACCCGGCCCTGTAACCGCTGTTTTTTCTAAATCTGCAAGGTTTATGAGTGCAATAGGATCAGTATTGAATACGCTGAAGCCTGCATCAGGAATGTCTACCAGCACCTTGGTAACGGTAAAGTTTCCGTCTCCAATTTCGATGCGGTCTCCGATAGATAAGCCAAGACTTTGAAATAGACGAGATTGAACCCAAGCCTCTCCGCTTTGTGGCAACTCTGAAGTGTCACGTTTCTCGCCAAAAGGCTCATCAGTAATGTTTACCGTTCCCTTCAATGGGTACGTGTTATTAACTGCTCGCAAGTCCACTAGCGACATTGCATCGCCGTTGAACACCATCGAGCGAGTTGATACCTGTTTCGCTGTCGATAAACCTTCTTGTTGCGCTTTGAGCAACCATTCCTCATCGAGCGGTTCATCTGATCGAAGTTGTGCGTCAGCCGCGATAAATGCCGCTGAGCGAGATTTGAGCGCACCCTGCAGTCGTTCACTAAAGAGTGATAGAGATAAAACAGCAGCTACCGATAATACAATGGCCAACAAGATGATAGTAAGTTCACCCCGTCTAGCCTCATGTTTAAAAAGCCGCCAGGCCAAGCTGAAAGACGTCGACATTTACACCGCCTCTTTCTTGTTCGCACTTTTACTTTGCGTTGTTTCTACAAGTTCGCCTGCGTTCATGGTTAACTGTCTATCGCAGTGTTCAGCAAGTTCATTATCATGAGTGACCAATACTAGTGTGGTCCCCTTTTCTCTATTCATTTGGAAGAGCAACGCCTCTATTTTCTCACTGTTTTTAGCATCTAAATTTCCTGTAGGTTCATCAGCGAAAAGGATTTTAGGGGAGGTGATAAAAGCACGAGCAATCGCGACCCTTTGTTGCTCCCCTCCTGATAACTGATTTGGAAAGTGATGGGCACGATGTTTAAGCCCAACTTGCTCTAAAATATCAATAGCAAGCGCTTTAGGGTTGTCAAGCCCAGCAATTTCCGCTGGCAACATCACATTCTCTAGCGCAGTAAGACTTTGAACCAGCATAAAGCTTTGAAAAATAAACCCTACTTTATTCCCCCTAAGTACCGCTCGCTCTTCTTCATCCATGTTGTGTAGCGCTTCGTTATCTAGGAATATTTCTCCCTCTGAAACTTGATCTAGTCCGGCTAACAACCCCAATAAGGTTGATTTTCCAGAACCTGACGCACCGATAACGGCAACTGACTCACCTGACTTGACTTCAAAAGAAATTGGGCGAAGGATCTGCAACGAACCTTCACTCGTATTTACAACTTTAGTTACTGAATTAGCTTTTATCATAAGGGGTTATCAATTCGTGTTAGTTAAGTTTCGTAATTTGTTCGTTTTTCTACTTATTCTTTTAATACCTTGCCACGCGTTATCAGATCAAGCTGAGCAGGACGATTCAGGCGAAAATGCGGTATTACTCATCTTGGGTGACAGCTTATCTGCAGCATATGGCTTACAGCAACATGAGGGATGGGTCAGTTTGTTACAAAACATGTGGCATGACGATGAGATTAAGATTGATATCGTAAACGCTGCGGTAAGTGGTGAAACGACTGATGGCGGATTAGCGCGTCTTCCTCGCTTGTTAAATCAGCACAATCCTTCCCACGTTCTAATTGAATTAGGCGGAAACGATGGTCTTCAGGGTCACAATATCGCAAAAATAAAAAGCAATCTAAATGCGTTAGTTGAAGTTGCTAAAGAAAGTAACGCAACCGTTTATCTTCAAGAAATGCAGATCCCCTCAAACTATGGTGGTCGATACACGAAAATGTTTACAGAGAATTACGAAAAGGTTGCTAGCGAAAACAACGTTGAGAAAATACCATTTTTTCTACAAGAGATAGCTTTGGATAAAGACTTAATGCAAAGCGATGGTATTCATCCAAATGCAAGTGCTCAGCCCTTAATAGCAACATTTATGGACAGACACTTAAGAAGTTTAATACTCGATGGTCAATAATTGTGCTACCCTATAAACTTAGAATTCATCTCGTGAGGTTCGGTTATGGACTTATCTTCAGTCAAGTCAACACCAGTTTCGACAATTTTGGAGTCTAGCCAACAAACTCCACAGCAGAACGCAACTAAAAGCGAACAAGAAACTCCCACAACGCAGCCGGAAAACACGCAGCAAGCGGCAACTACACCCGACAGTCGAGTGGGGTCAAGAATTAACGTTGTCGTTTGACCGCTAAATTCTGACCAATAAAAGAGTCGATATCGGTATATAAATCCCAAATTGAATCTGAGGGACAAATTGAATCTGAGGGACAGACACTTATTCTCTTCGATAATACTTAATTGTACTTAATTGGACACACACTCATCTTGAAGAGGCCACACATCTAGGTTTACAACGAGTGTCTGTCCAATGTTTTTAATTTAAACATAACGACTTTTATTTCCCTTTTCTTTTCCAGAAGGTTCCATAGGTATTACCTTTCAATTTATATTGCCTGTTTAAAACTGTCCCAAAGACCACTTAAATTTCATTTCTTACATTTCATAATGCAAGTAAATAACTTTGGGATACGGATATGCCTTTACCTAGATATAAACAAATTAATACTGATGTTACGCCTTTTTATCACTGTATCTCCCGCTGTGTGAGGCAATCCTACCTTTGCGGACGAGACTCTCGCACGGGTATTAGTTACGAACACAGAAGAAAGTGGATACAAGATAGACTGCATAATCTCTCACAGGCTTTCGCTATAGATTTATGTGCCTATGCGGTTATGCACAACCACGTGCATTTAGTTCTTCACGTAGCGAAAGGGAGAGCCGATAAGTGGTCGATGAAGGAAGTGCTGTTGCGCTGGAGGATGTTTTATAAATGTCCCCCCTTAGTACAGCGATATTTCGATGAAATTGATTCGATAAAACCTGATGAAATGCTTGAGCTAAAATCGCTTTCGGTAATCTACAGAGAACGATTGCAAAGCATCAGTTGGTTCATGCGAATGTTAAACGAATATATAGCCAGAAAAGCGAACAAGGAAGATAGCTGTAAGGGATATTTCTGGGAAAGACGCTTTAGATCGCAGGCAATACTTGATGAAAAAGCATTGGCCAGCGTTATGGCTTATGTAGATTTAAACCCCATACGCGCTAACATAGCCAATACACTCAATAGTTCTCACTTTACAAGTATCCAATATCGATTGAATGCACAACGTTCCAACAAAGTGCCAAAGTTCCTAATGCCTTTTAATGATAAACGCATAGATGGAAAACTAGCGCTACCTTTCGACTTTCCAGACTACCTTCAGCTTCTCAACAACACGTTAAAGCAGGAGAATTCAAGTATTAAACAAAACCTCCCTCAGTTTCCAAGCCGACTACTTACAAGAATCGGCATGACGAGAGAAAATTGGCGAATGGTAACCAGCAATTTCGAAACACTTTTCACTGGCCCAGTCGGATGCCCTGAGCTTATGGATAATTTTGCCAATTGCTGCGACAGAGGATGTCGTCCGAACGTGTCGAACGCTCGAAAGTATTTATCTTGAATTAATGCGACGATGTAATCCTATATATCGGCCTGACGGGCTAATACATCCACAATATCTTGAGATTTTGTCAGACGCCTAATGTCATTAAATAAGACGTCTGCTTCTGGATATTGTCTTTTTAAATAGCCACACCACTGCTTTATACGGTTGGGGTAATATTTTCCCTTATCGCCGAATATTTCATAACCCGAATATTGTATGAGTAAAGCTGCTAGCTCTGTCCATGGCATAGGTGCTTTATCACTTTTAATGCAGAGCGCTAGATTCGGCATAGCCAAAGCGCCTCGACCTATCATAAGGTTAGTGCACCCAGATTCGTCTTGGCATCGTTTCGCATCTGCTGAATTCCATATTTCACCGTTTGCCACGAGCGGAATATCAGTGTGCTGTTTAATTTTTGCAATCCAATCCCAGTACGCAGGTGGTTTGTAGCCTTCTGTTTTTGTTCTTGCATGCACCACTAGTTCGGAAGCTCCAGCTTCCGTGATTGCGACAGCATTATCGATAGCTAACGACTTATCTTCAAAACCTAGCCTGATTTTAGCCGATACAGGAATATCTGAAGGAACAGCATCCCTTACTGCTTTCACGATGTCGTAAAGTGTTTGAGTTTCTTTGAGTAAAACGGCGCCGCCCTTGCTTTTATTTACTGTTTTAGCTGGGCAACCAAAATTAAGATCAACGCCAGGAGAGCCAAGTTCTACTGCGGTTTGGGCATTTTCAGCAAGCCACTCTGGGTGCTGACCTAATAACTGAACTCGTACTGGAATTCCAGATGGTGTTTTTCCACCATTGTAAAGTTCGGGACAAAGTCTATAAAAGGTTTTTTTAGGCAGCTTTTGGTCAACGACCCTAACGAACTCAGTAACACATTGGTCGAAGCCACCTACGCGAGTCAGCATATCTCTCATCAAGTGATCTACAACGCCCTCCATGGGGGCAAGCATTACTTTCATTGTGTATTTCTCGAACTGCTAAAACAGAAAATTGGCGCGGGAGTGTACCAAAAAGCGACAATGCCAGCCAGGCTTTGGTGTTTTGTTTCGCAACTTATATGACTGTCCGGTTATTGGCAGACTAACCGCCATTCTGAACTGAGCATATGAGGTGGTTGTTTGCTCTCTGTTGGAATAAGCTGCGCTAATCAATCCTGAGTGCCTGTGTAGCGGGCAATATTCAACGGTCAATATCAAGTGTCTGTCTGATTATCAACTTAAGCCATGAAACTTGAGGTAGCTTTAAGTTTAGTCAAAAACGGTAATTAACTCGGCCTAGTCTTTTCTAGACTCGCTAGCCGAACGAATACAGCCTGCTTTTGATTTTCAGTGTATGTCCGCCAGTTTGTGATTTCTTCAATAGTGCGGTTACAGCCAGCACAAATATCGTCATCAGTTAGTTTGCAGAGAGCTTTACATGGAGATTCTAAATTCATAATACATTGGTTTTATCAAAATCTTCTTTTTTACTGTTTGACCGAGCAGCCTCAATAACCGCTAGCGTATTGGCTGAGAGCTCTTTGTTGGACCACAAACAAACGTGACAACCAAAACGAGAATCGAGATACGACGTAAATTCAGTGTCTGTCCCACATTCATGCCTCACTAAATTTTGCTTTTTACCGTCGTAAATAACCGCTGAATACGTAAACACAAAGAGCCTCCTAAAAAAGAGGCTCAAATATACATCTAGACGTCTAAACGTTCAAGCGTCTAACTTAAATAATCGAGTGCTGCACAAATGGCAGTTACCTGGGCGTCATTACAGTTTTCAGGTGTTGCATTATCACTATCAGGATAAACTTCTGTCGTTGTTACATACAGGGCATCTGTCATGCCCCCGCAAAGGTGCAACGCCTTCTTGTCATAGCAAATTACACCTTCACTCACCACATCTGCACCTATAATCTTTCCGTTCTCATCTGCTGGTGCGATATGTGTTACTTTTCTCACAGCATCAATCACAGCTTTTTGGAACTCTATTTGTGGACTTGGCGTGTTAGCAACCGTGTAGAAACCATCTGGAATGTTCCAGTTGTCATGGGTTACCCCATCCCGCGCAGCCAATGCTGGTCTAAACTCGCTGTTATCCGTGTCTGTCGTTTCGTGTAAATCAATATGAAGCGAAAGAGATAACGCTAAATCAGATACTAATTGCATAAGTTGAGCAGACTCTGGTGCAGGAGAGTCACCGTAAAACGAGCGATTTGGATCCAATGCTAACGGATTCCATCTGTTTATTGTTTCATATCCCCAAGGACTCACACATGGTACAACTATGATGTTTACTTGATCCGCATACTTCGACAGCTTAGTTTCAATAAACTGAAGTGCGCCTTGCACACCACTTGTTTCATAGCCGTGAACACCGCCTGTAACAAGCGCAGATGGCTTTTTAGCGTCAATACTCTTGGGGATTACGGCATATAGTGGATAGCGCGCAGTATCGTAGGGCAGCGCGCCATACTGCTTTAACTCAAACCCTTCAGGGATAATATTAAAAAGTTTATTAAGCACTTCCTCTTGATAGCTTCTTTTCACAGTCTGCTGTGCTTTCCATTGGGCTTTTTCTTCTTCGCCCCATGGCTCACCCGGAGTTCCAATTGGATAATTCTGCATATAGCACCTCTTTAGTAATTTAAAGATCATATCAGTTAGATGGGCGTGAGTATCTATTCCACTAAAGATTCATAAATGTTTATGACATGAGATCTTTACGCATCAAATCTTAATAATAGTTTTCGATTAAACGTGTTGACCATTCCTTGATAAGAATTTCCAAATTCTACAAAAGAGGATGGTGTAAACATTGGCTTGGTGGCTTAGGAAAGGAAAGACGAGTGTCTGTCCATCGCGTTTTAGAGGACAGAAAAGAAATAAATGTCTGTCCATTGCGTTTTAGAGGACAGAAACAAAAAAACCAGCCAAATGGCTGGTTTTTTGATATGGCGTCCCCTAGGGGATTCGAACCCCTGTTACCGCCGTGAAAGGGCGGTGTCCTAGGCCTCTAGACGAAGGGGACTGAAAATTTTACTTCGAAAGCTTTACTTTCGATAATTTTAATAAAACGAAGTTAGCTAAGTAACTTTTCTCTACCAAAATTTTCAGTCAGAAGTTGGATATCAACTCCAGCCTATTTCACAGTTTTAATCGACTGTGACGCGACAATATGGCGTCCCCTAGGGGATTCGAACCCCTGTTACCGCCGTGAAAGGGCGGTGTCCTAGGCCTCTAGACGAAGGGGACTGAAAACTTTTCTTCGAAAGATATACTCTCGATTATTTTAGCAAAGTGAAGTTAACTAAGTGACTTTTCTCTACCAAAATTTTCAGTCAGAAGTTGAAGAACAACTCCAGCCTATTTCACAGTTTTAATCGACTGTGACGCGATAAAATGGCGTCCCCTAGGGGATTCGAACCCCTGTTACCGCCGTGAAAGGGCGGTGTCCTAGGCCTCTAGACGAAGGGGACTGAATTCTTTTTTCGAAACTAAATTTTCGAATTTTCAGTCCGAAGTTTAAAAAACTTCAGCCTATATCAAACCACAGCTTAGTGTGACTTGGTGGAGCCAGGCGGGATCGAACCGCCGACCTCCTGCATGCCATGCAGGCGCTCTCCCAGCTGAGCTATGGCCCCATCATGGTACCAGTCATTTTGTGTGACTGTTCCGTGACAGCGGGGCGCATTCTAGGCATCCCCCCCTGTCATGTCAACGGTTTTTTTATGAATTTTCTCTGTTTGCTATAAAAGTAAGCGCTTTGTCGATTCTCTCGCCAATTTTCTGTTTTGAGATAAGATTCAACGTGATATCCAAAGACGGAGAATTACCTCCCCCGGTCACAGCTACACGCAGCGGCATACCTACTTTGCCCATGCCCACTTCTAATTCTTCCGCAGTACTATTGATGGCGGTCTGAATATTTTCTGGGTTCCACTCTTCTATTGCCATTAATTTATCTTTAGCAAGCTCTAACGGACCTCTAGCAACTGGACGAAGGTGCTTTTTCGCCGCGTTCGCTTCAAAATCTTCATAGTCTTGATAAAAGTACGTAGAAATCTCTGCCAGCTCTTTGAGTGTTTTTACTCTGTCGGCTTGAATAGCAATCACAGACTCAAGAGCAGGACCTGCCGTTAAATCAACATTTAACTCATCAAAATGCCATTTAGCATGTGAAGCAACTTCACTCGCTGGCAATGTCTTAATGTAGTGTTGATTTAACCAGATTAACTTTTCTGTATTAAATGCAGAGGCAGATTGACCGATGGCGTCTAGGCTAAATTTCTCAATCATCTCGTCCAGTGAAAAAATTTCTTGGTCGCCGTGAGACCACCCTAACCTAACCAAATAGTTAAGCACAGCTTGAGGTAAAAAGCCGTCATCGCGATATTGCATTACGCTTACCGCACCGTGACGCTTTGACAATTTTTTACCGTCGTCACCTAATATCATAGAGACATGGGCATATTCAGGGACAGGCGCACCTAGCGCTTCAAGGATATTTATTTGACGCGGCGTATTGTTGATATGATCTTCACCACGAACTACATGGGTAATTCCCATATCCCAATCGTCAACAACAACGCAGAAATTATAAGTAGGCGTACCGTCAGAGCGCTGGATGATAAGATCATCGAGTTCTGTATTACTAATTTCAATTTTTCCACGCACGTGGTCATTAATAACCACTTTGCCTTCTAGAGGGTTTTTAAAGCGGATAACAAAAGGCTGACCTTCAGGATGATCAGTTCTGTCTCTCCACGTACCTGGGTAACGAGGTTTCTCACCGCGTTCTTTTTGTGCTTCACGAATGGCGTCTAATTCTTCAGAACTCATGAAGCATTTATATGCCTTACCTTCATCTAGTAGTTTTTGAATTAGCTCTTTGTATCTATCGAAACGCTCTGTTTGATAGATAGGGCCAGTATCCCAAGTTAGACCTAACCATTGCATGCCATCTAATATTGCCTGCTTAGCTTCTTCTGTGGAACGTTCAATATCTGTATCTTCGATACGAAGAACAAATTCACCGCCCTTGCCTTTAGCAAGAAGCCAAGAATAAAGCGCAGTACGTGCGCCACCAACGTGAAGATAGCCTGTTGGGCTGGGTGCAAATCGTGTAACAACCGACATGGTCACTCTCTATTGTTAATGTATTTCTAAAGTTAAGTGCATTCTACCAGTGTCCGTGCTACTTCAAAAGTAAGTTAAGAACAGAAGAAAAAAGAAAGTCTAAGAAAGAATTGGGAATAGATAAAAATTGGACAGACACTTATCGTTGCAGCCCCCTTTCGCTTCGATGCTCATCCACCATTGTGGACACACACTTTTGTCCTCCTAGAGAACATCTTCTGTATGGTCGTTTGTTCTATTGTTGATGAGGTCACTAATGGAACGGATTTAAGGAACGTAATAGACAGACATTTATTATTTTTAAGTGTCTGTCCATTTTGCTTTTCATTTTGCTTTTCATTTTGCTTTTAAGATAAATTGTCTATGTTGAAACAAATAAGTGTCTGTCCATTTTTTCCATTTCACTTCTGCTTTTTTAATCACATAGTTTTTAAACGCTCACACACTTCTAAAACGCTGTTCTTTTCATCAATTTAGTTAAGATGCAGCCAGAGTGTCTAAAATTCGGGCACACAGTCATTTTTCTTTAATTTTATTGTTGACACTAACGGAACCGACTCTATAATACCGCCCCACTTGCTTAGGCAAGGTTTAAAGAAATATGGACGCTTAGCTCAGTTGGGAGAGCATCGCCCTTACAAGGCGAGGGTCACTGGTTCAAGCCCAGTAGCGTCCACCACTTTCTCACCGTGGTTAAACAGTGAAATCAAAATGCGGACGCTTAGCTCAGTTGGGAGAGCATCGCCCTTACAAGGCGAGGGTCACTGGTTCAAGCCCAGTAGCGTCCACCACTTTCTCACCGTGGCTAAACAGTGAAATCAAAAAATACGGACGCTTAGCTCAGTTGGGAGAGCATCGCCCTTACAAGGCGAGGGTCACTGGTTCAAGCCCAGTAGCGTCCACCACTTCCTCACCGTGGCTAAACAGTGAAATCAAAAAATACGGACGCTTAGCTCAGTTGGGAGAGCATCGCCCTTACAAGGCGAGGGTCACTGGTTCAAGCCCAGTAGCGTCCACCATCTCTCCTGGTTCGAAACTTATCTTAAACATTCCTTTCGTCATTCTGGACATTCACCAGGCGTAAAATGCATTAGATATTGAAAACATCGCAAATAAATCCAGTCTTTACTTGTATTCCCCCATTTCTTAGATAAATGTTCAAAGCAGTCCACGTTTTAATCTCTCTCAATAAATTCCCTTGTAGAATCCTCAACCGTCGTCAATAAAAACATCTATGCCCCTGTCCACTTCCCCTGTGTCAAAACAGATATGAGGGTTCAAACTCTCAATTTTGAAAGTCGTTATTACTATAAAGAGCCGAGTTATGCGATAGTCTTCATAAAGCACTATACTTAGACAGCCGATACCATGGTAAGGTAATAAAACTCCTGCTTCCGAGGCTTTCACTTTATGAAACTACAGTTAGCTAAAAACACCAAGCTATTGATTGCTGAGGATCAGGTTCTGGCCAAAAGCCACATACACTATGCGCTTGAGCAATTGGGCTTTAGGAACATGGATTATGTAGATAGGCCTTCTCATGCTTTATCTGCAATACAAGAGCATGATTACGACGCGATTATCTGTTCCTATAATTTACGCTCCGAGCAGGGTGGATATTTTTTACTAGAGCAGCTTAATGTAGCACATACCCTTCCCCTTACAAGCGCATTCATTTTCACAAGTGCTGACACTTCAACCGAAGTCGTACACGCTATTATCGAGCTACAGCCTGATGAGTTTATAGCAAAGCCTTTTTCAGTAAATGAGCTTGATAGAAGGCTCTCGCGAGTGTTATCTAGAAAAAAGGCACTGAAAAACGTCTATGCGTTCATGGATAAAAAAGACTATGAAAAAGCATTAGCTGAAATAGAGTTTTTCTTGTTGCAGCCTGAAAATGCTGACCACTTTCCACTTGCAATGAAAATTAAAGGGGACTTGTTTCTTCTCACTCAACAATATCAAACAGCCATCGCCTTCTTTGAATCTATTATTAATGTTCAAGATTTTAACTGGGCTAAAATGGGAATAGCTAAAAGCCTTATTGCGCTCAATGAATTCGATGATGCAGAAAGAGAGATTATCCAGCTGGCAACGCGTCCAGACTCTGCATTAGAAGCCTATGACCTTCTAGCGACGCTTCAAATCAAACTTGCGGCTTTCGATGATGCGTTAGAATGCACGTCATTGGCGTGCGCCATGTCTCCGCGCAACATAGAACGGCATCAACGAGCAATAAATTTAGCGCGAATAACCCATGACTACGAGAGTCAGTTCAATAGTGCTAAAAAAGTAGTGCGTTATGCGCGAGGTTCTATTCATGATAAGCCCGAGATTTATCTATGCGCAGCTCGCGCTGGCGTTGATTTCGCAATGACGTCAGAGCCAGAACATGTAAACAATATCGTTAAGCAGACCAATGAGTACTTGCGTCAATTAAAAAAGTCGCACCCTAGAGCAACGCTCAATGATGAATTGGCAGTAATAGACGCAAGGTTACATTATTTAAAAGATGACTCAGCTAGGGCTCAATCGCTGCTTTCAGACTTTCACGTAGATTACGACCAACACCATTCTACTGAAGCTTTGCTAGACAGAGCGAAAGCGCTGCATGAAGTGGGGATGAAAAAAGAATCACTCGCCATATTAGATGCCATCTCCACCAGAGAGGAACCGACCTCTGATGGCACAAACCTAATGAGCGCTTACCTAAAGCAAGAAAAGGCAGAAAAAGAAGCAATTTCACTTAGCCCCAAAACACTCAATAATACGGCTGTAGCACAATATAAACGGGGCGATTTAACACAGTCGTATACTACTTTTTCTCAGGCGTTTCGAGTGATGCCAAAGAATCCGTCCATTGCATTGAATTATCTGCAATCGATTATACGAGCAAGGAAATCAAATACTTCTTTGCCTCCTAATACTTTGGCTGATATTAGAAAATGCAGGGAAACGCTAGAGACAGCGCAACTATCAGCGGATCAGCAATCCCGCTATGACAACGTTAAAACTATTTTGAAGGGCGAATAATCGCGTTTAAAGCGCAATTCGCCATGTGCTTTAAGAAGGAAACGTTAGCTTTTGTAAACCACTACGGTTTCGTGGAAAATTTTGTCTTTATATTCTTGTTCGTGACTAAATGTCATTCCCAATTTTTTCATAATATTGATAGATGCACTGTTTTGGGGGTTGGCAATGGCAGAGAATTTTTCAACACCTATTTCATACAAAGCGTCTTTTACAGCTCCAGCTGCCTCAGTAGCGTACCCTTCCCCCCAAGTATGGCGCTTAAACCGCCAGCCTAACTCCATGTTGTCGCTTTCTGGGCTCTGAGTGAAGAAGCCGAAAGGACGAACTAAAATCCATCCAATACTTTCTTTATCCTCTAACGTCTCAACTCGCCATAGGCCCCAGCCTAAAGCAGGATTTGAATACGCTTGAAATCGTGGAACGAAAATATCAACAATCTCTTCTTTCGTTGACTTTCTGCCGCCATTAATAAACTTCATGACGAGCTCATCCTGGTCGAGCTCCCACAAAAAATCGGCATCTTTTTCGGTGATGTAATGATAGGAAAGGCGCGCACTGTCCTTGATATGCATAAACTTCCTTTATATTTATTATTTTACTTATACTTATAAAAGTGAATATAGCTTATTTCTGCAACAAACCAAATAAATTAAACCTAATATGTTACAGATTTTTGAGGACGACCAAGACCACAACACTATCCCCCAAGCATTGCTAGGTGCTTAGTTGCCCCTGTTTTTCCTTCATGTAAATAATGCGTTTCGTGCTTTTGTCCGAGCACGTTTTTCAAAAAGGCTATAACCTCGTCCACATCGCCCTTAGTCAGAAGCTGCCTCATATCGATTCCGTTTTCGCTAAATAAGCATAGATGCAGCTTTCCTGGGGCTGAAACACGAAGACGATTACATGATTTACAAAAGTCCTTGCTGTAAGGCATGATCAGGCCAATTTTTCCGGCATAGTCGGGATGGTAAAACTCTTGAGCTGGGCCAGCATCTTTTCTGCGTAGCAGAGGCTGCCATCCCATCTCCAACAAGGTGCGTTTAAGCGGCGATCCGCTTTGATGCTGCTTGTTGAAAAAGGTGTGTAAATCCCCTGTTTCCATAAGTTCTATGAAGCGAAGGGTTACTGGCATATCTTTAAGCCACGCTAAGAAACGATGAAGCCGGCTGTCAGAGAAATCATTGAGCAGTACAGAATTTACTTTTACATCAAGACCAGCATCGATCGCCGCATCTAAACCGCGGAGCACGGCTTTAAGCTTATCTTGACCAGTAATGGCTGCAAATTGGCGAGGATCTAGGCTATCAATGCTTACATTGACTTGGTCGAGACCCGCATCTTTCCATTGGTGCGCAAACTTTTCCATTCGTGCACCATGGGTTGTCATTGCTACCCGCTCAATTCCTGGTGTATGGCTGGTTAGGTGTAGAATATCGAGAAAATCTCGTCGTAACGTTGGCTCTCCTCCGGTTAAGCGCACTTTAGATGTGCCTAGCCTAGCGAAAGCCTTAAGCAAGGTGTCTATTTCATCGAGTGTCATGAACTGATCACTAGACGGACCTTCATATCCATCAGGCAAACAGTACTGACAGCGGAAGTTGCACGCTTCGGTCACTGACAAACGTAAATAGTGAAACTGTCTACCGAAACTATCTTCTAACAAACTAACTCCTTAAACGTGGACGATATCTCTTCGAATATGCTCGCAACTTGCTGAATAGAACGACAATCAAAAGGCTACTCAGCAAGGTTACTAAATTAAACTGCCTCTTAGTGTACGCGCCGCATAGCTAAAATTAAACACATTCATGGCTATAAATAAGACCGTTTTAATCTCTAGTCCATTTCAATACGTACACCAACCAGTAAAATTCACTATACTAGTAAGTGTTACTCTTCATCGGTTTAAAGAAATCACAACGTTGATTTGTGTTAACACCTTATCCAGCTAGCCACATATGTTGCAAACATCCAGTTAATTACTTTGAATTTAACAATTAAGCACAATATAAAATGAGAAAAAATCGTTTTCCTACTAATCACGATGAACCTGTTAAATGGCACGTTCTTTCGCAACTTTGGCCTTATTTACTTGAGTTTAAACAACGGGTTTTTCTGGCACTACTTTGCTTAGTAGCAGCTAAACTTGCCAGCATCGGTCTACCCTACGTGCTGAAATATACTGTAGATAGTTTGAATGGCGATTTAACTAAACTGGCCATCGCTGTCCCTATCAGCCTTATTGCGGCATATGGAACCTTGAGATTACTAAACGTTTTACTAGGCGAAATACGGGATACCTTATTCGGCCGTGTAACCGAGCGCGCTATGCGTCGACTTGGTTTAAAAGTGTTTAAACATTTACATAATCTCGATTTAGGGTTTCATTTAAATCGACGAACTGGTGGTCTGTCTAGAGACATTGAGCGCGGTACTAATGGCGTCAGTTTTCTCATGCGCTTTATGGTGTTCAATATTGTTCCTACGCTACTAGAAATAGCGTTAGTCGTCGGTCTATTATTATTTCAATTTGGCGTTTCTTTTGCCCTTATCATTGTTTGCAGTGTTATTGCCTATATTGGCTTTTCAATGAAAGCTACCGACTGGCGCACTCGCTTTGTTACTCAAATGAATGAAGCTGACTCAACCACCAACTCTCGCGCGGTAGACAGCCTGCTGAATTTTGAAACCGTAAAATACTTTAATAACGAGTCTTTTGAAGCTAATCGCTACGACACGGATTTAGCTGCGTGGGAAAAAGCGAGAAGAAAAAATCGCTTGTCTTTATTCGCCCTAAACGGTGGTCAAGCGGCCATTATTGCTATTGCGATGACTTCAATGATGGCGAACGCTGCCCTTGGGGTCATGAATGGAGAAATGACCATCGGTGATTTTGTGCTTATCAACGCTTTTACCATGCAGATATTCATGCCGCTAAACTTCTTGGGTTTTGTCTATAGAGAAATTCGCGGAAGCCTTGCTAATATTGATAAATTATTTGAACTACTAGCTCAAAAACCCGCCATTAAGGATGCAGATAACGCCACTGAATTAACCTGCACGAATCCAGCCATCGCCTTTAATGACGTGCTCTTTTCCTACAGCGAGAATCGCCAAATTTTGAAGGGCCTGAGCTTTGAGGTGCCACCCGGCTCAAAAGTTGCCGTTGTCGGTGAAAGCGGTGCAGGTAAATCGACGCTGATGAAACTCCTCTTTCGCTTTTACGAGCCAAATGAAGGGAACATTACTATCAATGGGAAAGACATTTCATTGCTCACTCAACAAAGCTTGCGCGCTCATATCGGTATTGTGCCGCAGGACACGGTGCTTTTTAACACCACGTTGCTGGAAAATATTCGCTATGGCAACCCCGATGCTGCTGATGAAGAAATACAACAAGTATTGAAGCTGGCTCACTTAGAGGCCTTTGTAGCAAGCCTTCCTGATAAGCTAGAAACCACTGTGGGCGAACGCGGCCTCAAACTTTCTGGCGGTGAAAAGCAGCGAGTTTCTATAGCCCGCGCATTGTTAAAAGGTGCTCCTATCATGATATTCGATGAGGCCACCAGTTCATTAGACAGCACGTCTGAGCGTGCTATATTGTCGGCTCTACGCGACGCGGCGAAAGGCCACACGAGTTTAGTGATAGCCCACCGACTCTCTACCATTGTTGATGCAGATAAAATATTGGTTTTGAAAAATGGGGCTATTGTAGAGGAAGGGACACACACCCATTTACTTGAGCGTCAAGGTGAGTACGCCACACTATGGCAAGCCCAGCAGCGCGACAGTGAAGAAGATATTGAGGAAAACGCTGAGAACAGTGTTGAAACTCACCCCAGCAATATCGGTGAAGGAGATAATGCATAGATGGATCCAATGCTTATTAAATCTGCTATCAATCAGGTTATGCCTTTTGGGAAATATGCTGGAAGGCGTTTATTTCATTTACCCGAGCCTTATTTGGTGTGGTTTCACAAACAAGGCTTTCCCGAAAACAAGCTGGGTGAACAACTTGCTTTAATGTATGAAATAAAGTTAAACGGATTGGAATCAGTTGTAGAGCCTCTGCTAGAAGATGATTAAATGTCAGCTGGAAAACAAAGAAGCATCGCCCTCGTAATGTTGAAATGCGTAAATTAAAGCGAAAAGACTATTTATGTTTGCAAGACCCAGAAAACAACGCCGAAGTGATGTAAACGAACGCATCAAAAAAATTCACAGTGCAATAGCCGACAAACTACTATCTCACCCAGAGCTTTTTGAGCACGCCGAACAAACCTTAGAAGCGCGTTATCAAAACAAAATGATGCGTTACGGCAGTTATCTGATGTGGAAGGGAATTATTGAAGCTCGCGATGAACCCGCCGTATTTAAAGCGCTTTTATTGGCTGACGATGAGCGTACAGCCAACTTAAGAAGAGAAACTATCTTTACCGGAATTTTGAGTGAAGAAGAACGCGCCGCTATTTTTGCAGGTTAACCAATTGCTAGCTTAGCTTCTGGGTATTTAATGCGGCTTATTCGAGGGCTGGCAATAAAATAAGCCAATGTTAAAGGCCCTAATCTACCCGCGTACATCAGTAAGATAATGATCCACTCACCACTGTTTGACAGCTCGCCAGTTAACCCTCTGGAAAGACCCACGGTCCCAAGAGCAGAAACCGCTTCGAACACGATATCCAAAAAGTCAGCTTTTTCTGACATTAATAAAAGAAAAATAGCTATCCACGTAATACCTATGGAAATCATCGTAAGCGCTAGCGCTTTGCTGATAGTGTCATTTGAAATTGTTCTACCAAAAAGTCGTGGCGCAGCTCCCCGCTGAATATAGTTATATGCGGCAATGATCAAAACGATGAAAGTCATAAGTTTTATACCGCTTGCGGTACTCATTGAGCCCCCGCCGATAAACATTAGCAACAACATTAATGCTGTCGTTGGATCTTCTAACGACGCTATATCCAGCGTATTAAATCCGGCAGTTCTTGGAGTAACAGCTTGAAACCATGATGCCCATAATGCGCTTTGAGTATCGAGGTTCGCCAAGGTTGCAGGATTATCACTTTCAATAATAAAGATAAGCAAAAAGGCGGTTACATTGACAATTAGCGTACCCAATATCATTGTCTTGGCATACACAGAGATGCGTTGCCATCTGCGCTTTTTATGAAGCTCTATCCAAACGGAGAACCCGAGACCACCAATAATAAATAATGCAGAAATAGTGATGTTGATAATCGGGTCTCCCACATAGGCGGAAAGACTATCCCCACTTAGTGCAAATCCTGCGTTGTTGAACGCAGAGATGGTGTAAAAAAACGCGTGAAATAACGCTTCACTTACTCCTTTTTCCTGCATCCAGTAGGCCGACAGAATACAAAAACCCACTAACTCAACGAAGAAGGCAAAAATCAGTACCGACTTTGCTGTAGACACAAGCGTTGATAAATCTGTTTGATTAAACGCCTCCTTCACTGCCGATTGCTGCAAGAAACTTATTTTACTTCCTAAGGCAATGAGCGTGACGATGGCAAACGTCATCAACCCTAAGCCCCCCAGCTGAATTAAAACCGCAATCACCGCTTGTCCAGCAGTTGTAAAAACAGATCCGGTATCGACTACCACAAGACCCGTTACTGTCACCGCCGATGTGGAAGTAAATAGGCTTTGGATCCACGAGATGGGCTCATGAGTCATTATTGGCAATTTTAGGATAACGGTGCCTAAGAAAATCACCGCCACAAAGCTTAGAGAGAGAATAAGGGGCGGCCCTACCTGAATTTTGTTGATACCTTTAGGCGAGCGCTCTATCGGTCTGTAGCCAGGATCCCATCTGTTCATTGTGCTAGCCTAGGCGCTATTTTAACAAGGTTCTCTCTATGGCCGCAGAGAATAATGGTATCTTTCGAAGTAACTTCAAAGTCTAACGATGGATTATGATGTAGCTGGTGACCTCGCTTAACTAACAAACAAGAGACTTGCCCCTTACCGACGGACAGCACGTCTTTTAAGCGCTGTGAAGAAAAGTGATCAGACAAAATGACATCAACGATATAAACGCCGTGCCCTATACCCAAGTAGTCATTCACCATTGGGTAGTTAAGCGCTTGCGCCACCCTTGCTCCCATCTCTTCTTCAGGATGAATAATTTTCGACACACCCAGCTTGGATAAAATAGCGTGGTGAGCAGAGCTATTAGCTTTCACCCAAATATTGGCTACGCCCAAGTTTTTTAGTGCCATTGTACACAGTAAGCTAGCTTGCATATCCTCGCCAATAGCAACAAGCACGGCTTCGCTCTGACACAAGTTTAATTCCTTGAGTGCACGCTCATCACTGGCATCACACACAACGCACTGCGTAAACTCACCTGCATACTGTTCAACCAGCTTTTCACTTTGGTCAATTCCTGTAACGGTGTGCCCCATATGAATTAACTCTAAACTGGCCGTTAAGCCAAACTTGCCAAGCCCAATTACACTAAAGTGCGACATTAATTAGCCTCCGGTTTATCAACCGCTATTCGGTAGCCTTGTTTAGGCATTGTCTCTATTAAATTTTTCTCGAACGGATCTGTTTTCTTTCTCAGCTGTCTTACAAGAACGCGGATGTAGTGGGTGTCTTCACTGTGATGTAGACCCCATATTCTTCTTAACAACTCTTGCTGGCTAATAAACGCCCCAGGCTGTTTTGTAAGCTCGTCAAGAAGCTGAACTTCTTTTGGGGCCAGCGCGATAACTTCGCCTTCAACGAGCAGCCGTCGCTCGGTAATATCCAATGCTATCTTGCCAATCTGTCGTGTGGGCGTTGTGGGCTCAACCACAGGATTGAAGTCTCTAAGCAGTACTTTCACCCGGGTGACAAGCTCTCTGATCCCAAAAGGCTTGCTAACATAGTCATTGGCCCCCCGGGACAACAGGTCGACTTTGTCTAACTCCTGATCTCTTGCAGACAACACGAGCACTGGCAGGCGACTGGATTCTCTAATGCGTTTAAGTACTTCACTCCCCTCACCATCAGGTAACCCTAAATCGAGTATGACAAGGTCAGGACGGTGCTGATTAAACAATGACAAAGCTTCTCGAACCGAAGCAGCTTCAACACAAAGGTAGCCTTCTGCACCTAGCGCAATGCTCAGCATCTGACGAATATTCGCATCATCTTCAACAAGTAGAATGGTGTGGCTCATTGCGCTAATCCCTTTTTGGAATTGTAATACTGACAAGAAGGCCTGGTGTGGTATTCGACAGCTTTATAGCACCGCCATGGGCGTGAACTATGCCTGCTGCTACGCTTAGCCCTAAGCCAATGCCGCCTTTTCCACTATCGCTGCGACGACTGGTTTGAAAAAGCTGTATTGGCGCTTGTAGCTGTTCATCGCTGAGCCCTTCGCCTTTATCAGCTATTTCAAACTCAAACTCTCCATCAGAGTGGCTAACCACCAGCAATACACTGTCATCGCTGAATTTAAGGGCATTATCAATTACGTTAAATAAAGCTTGTTCAAACAGTGATTCAGACACGGTTATACCGTGACTGTCACTGTTGTTGATCACTTTTAGTCGACCACTGTTAATACGACTTTCAAGGTTAGCTAAAAAGGCAGTCAGGTTTACATGGGTTAAATTTAGCGCTAACGCGTTATGCTCAATTCGTGTGGCTTGAAGCAGGTTCTCAACGTAAACATAAAGGCGTTTACCTTCATCGTGAACCCCTTTTAACAGTGCCTGTCTCTCAATGTCATCAAGCTTGTCTTGATATGTCATATAGGTTTCAACAGAACCGATAATGGTAGAGAGCGGCGTACGCAAATCGTGGGACACAGATCGCAGGACACTAGATTGTGTTTTAACAACCTGTAGTGCATGTTGTTGAGAATTGACGTAGACAGCAAGCTCGCTAATGAGGATGGCTACAATGATGAAAACGACAAAATTAATGCTGTCTTCAACTTCTGCAATTTGAAATGAGTGCAAAGGCTCGGTGAAAAAATAATTAAAGCTCAGTGCTCCGGCTACCCCTGCAAGCAAGCCGTAAAACCTTGAGGTCGTTAACGCCACAATGGCACACGCAAGCTGTAGAATGAGCAGAATACCGCCAAGCGGCAGTAACCAGTTACTAAGTGCTAAACACCCTAAAATAGCCACAGCCATAATAAAGAGTGTATAGAAACCGTGTTTAAATTGGGTCATAGGTCAATCGTGTTTACTTCAACACAATGAGCATATCAACCTAACCGCAAATATACGCGTAAAATTTAGGTAAAAAAAACGGCATCTCAATGATGCCGTTTCTTCAAATTGCCAATGCGATGTTGGTCACTTTAAGCATTACGCATTACGCATTACGCAAATGATCAGCCACCAAGAATGCCATTTCAAGCACCTGGTCTGCATTTAAGCGTGGATCGCATTGCGTTTTGTAGGCTTGCGCTAAGTCTTCATCACTTATTTTATATGCGCCGCCAGTGCACTCAGTAACGTGCTGACCGGTCATCTCAAGGTGAATACCACCAGCGTGCGTGCCTTCTGCTTCATGGGCTTGGAAGAACTGTTTAATTTCTTTCAAGATTGCATCGAAGTTACGGGTTTTATAGCCGCTAGAGGCCGAAAACGTGTTGCCGTGCATCGGGTCAGAGCTCCACACAACATGTCGGCCCTCAGCTTTCACTTTACGCAATAAGCGTGGCAAATTGTCGGCTAAATTATCGGCGCCCATTCGCGTAATTAGCGTTAAACGACCTGGATCGTTTAGCGGGTTAAGCGCATCAATCAAACGAATAAGCTCGTCTTCTTGCATGCTTGGCCCCACTTTCACACCAATTGGGTTGTGAATGCCACGGAAAAACTCAACGTGCGCATGGTCAAGTTGACGGGTACGCTCGCCAATCCACACCATGTGAGCCGAACAATCGTAAGGCTTACCGGTAAGGGTATCGATGCGTGTTAGCGCCTGCTCATAGTTCAACAGCAATGCTTCATGCGACGTGAACAGTGAGGTCTCGTGCAGCGTAGAACTGGTTTGTGCGTTAATACCAATAACATCCATAAACTCAAGGGTGTCTTGAATACGGTTGGCCATATCAGAGTAACGCTCTTTAAGCGGATTGTTTTCAACAAACGCCATGTTCCAGCGGTTTACCTCATGAAGATCAGCCAAACCACCTTGTGCAAACGCACGAAGTAGATTCAAAGTAGATGCACTGCGATGATAAGCTTCTAACAAGCGATCAGGGTCTGGACGACGGGCCGCTTCGGTGAATTCAAAGTTATTGATAATATCGCCGCGATAGCTTGGCAAGGTCACACCATCGCGGGTTTCGAAATCCGACGAACGAGGCTTAGCATATTGACCCGCCATACGTGCAACTTTGGTTACGGGGCAGCGGCCAGCAAACGTCAGTACGATTGCCATTTGAAGAATAACTTTGAACGTATCGCGAATTTTAGGTGCGTTAAACTCGTCAAACGATTCCGCGCAATCACCACCTTGTAAAAGAAAGCCTTTCCCCAGGCTTACTTCGCCTAACTGACGTCTTAGCTCACGAGCTTCAGCAGCGAATACCAGCGGTGGATAAGAACTCAGTGTTTGCTCTACTTCTTTTAAACGTACTTTGTCGTCGTACTCTGGTTGCTGAAGAATAGGTTTATTTCTCCAACTGTCTACTTGCCAATTACTCAACGGTGTTCTCCTGATAAAAATTACGTAGGGCAAACGTTTAAGTGAAAATATTTATTGAAGCCCAAGCTTCAATAGAAAGACTGTACCGCGCTTCTTTATATGTCTGTAGCGCTTTAATCTAATCAGTCTAATGTGAAAATATGAATCTAAAAAAATGCTGGAGGCACTTTACCACATTTATTCTAGGGAAATAGGTGCGCAAACTTGAATTTCTAGAAAGTTATCGCGCTTGCTTATAGCAAAATGGCATTCAAACACTTTTTCAAGGTTGGTTTGAGTTGCTACCTCGAGCGGTCTGCCCGACGCCACCATGCGACCACTTTGCATAAGCCATAAGCTGTCGCAATAGTTAGCGCTCAGGGCAATATCGTGAGACGTCATAAGTATGGTATTCCCTTTTTTACAAAGGAATTTCACTAAACTCGCTAAGGCATACTGATGCCTTATATCAAGCCCTTGTAATGGCTCGTCTAAAAGCACTATACCTTCGCCGTGTTCTAGCTGAGGCCAAATTTGCAATAGCGCTCGGCAGATTTCTACTCGCTGACGTTCGCCGCCAGAAAGCTGGGTGAGAATTTTATTGGAGAAGTCGGAGACTTCTAGCGCTTTTTCTAAAACAGCAGGTATAAGCACGCTTTGCTGGGCGGACGAATAAAAGCTTAAGTATTCCTTTACCGACAAGTGAAAACCACTCTCACTTTGCTGAGCTAGTAGGGTACGCACACTCGCAAGCGTTGCCAGCGACCAATTGTCCATTGGCTTGCCAAGCAACGTGACGTTGCCCTCGTCAGCTTCAATAAGGCCAGCAAGGATAAGCAACAGCGTTGATTTTCCTGCCCCATTTGGTCCTATGATATGAATACATTCGCCTTTTTTCGCACTAATCCCCTCAACCCAAAGCCGTGAAGCGACTTTCACATGCTGTACGCTCAAAACAATATGATCTTCCGCTTGGTTTTGGCCATCTGCTGCGCTCTTGTCATCAGCTACTTCGTCTTTGCTACTGACTTTTTGCTTGGAATTCGTGCCAATGATATCACCCTCAATAGCATTTATTTGTGGGTTAGTGGAAGAAACCGGGCGTTGCTGAGCTGTAAAATTCTTCGTCGTCATTTCACTTCCACTACCCTTTTATTTGACCTTTAGCTAAAGCCCAAATTAATAATGGACCGCCTAACGTGGCCGTTACCATAGATACCGGAAGTGTAATGGCACGGGTAAGTTCAGAACTTAACGCGACGAGTGTTAACAAGCTTGCGCCGCTTATTGCACTTAGCGGTAACAAATAACGGTTATTGTGCCCGATTAGTAAGCGTAAAATGTGTGGAACTAACAAGCCTACAAACGCGATAGAACCTGCCATAGACACCGCAGTACCTACAGCAACAGCACAAACAATGAGTGCGCGCTCAGTGAGTTTTTCTACATCCACACCACTACTTTTTGCTGCAAGCTCACCCGCGTACAGCTTGTTTAAATCGGCGGCAAAATGAAGCTGTAATGCAACAGCGGCAGCTATGAGAGGGCCCCCCACTGACAAAATTAACCAGTTAGTTTGGTACAAACTTCCCATTAACCAGAAGGTAAGGTTGCGAAGAGCATTGGCGTCGCTAAACATGTAAAGCCAAGCGATGACAGCGCCGCTTAGCGTAGAAATAGCAACACCAGCAAGAATGACGGCTGTAGAAGAGCCCAGCAACTTCCTCGCTATGCGGTAAATAATAAATGTGGAAAGCAGCGCACCAACAAAGCACCCTAATGGCAGCAGGTAATGAAGATATGCTGATGCCCACCGTGGTGTTAACAGCAACAAAAGTGCAGCGACCAAACTGGCTCCGCTAGTTATACCAATAATGCCGGGGTCCGCTAAGGGATTTCGCAACACCACTTGCAATGTTGCGCCGCTTACGGAGAGCGCAGCGCCAACAAGGCACGCTGTTAGTATCAACGGTAACTGTAATTGAACGGTAATATGCTGTTTTAAATCTAACGGCGCTTCAGAGCACCACGTCGACCCTATTATTCCCGCGACACCTAATAAGAGCGCTAGACTCACAAAAATTATTACAACATTGACGACGTTGCGCCTTATCAACGTAATTTCCGCCTTACTATATTTGGGTTTGTTTAATATGAGCGATTAAGCCGTCTGACGCTTCTTCAATAAGGTCTAATACGAGTTCAAAACCTCTTTTCCCGCCATAATATGGATCTGGGACTTCTTTATCTTCAACGTCGGCAAAGTCTAAGAATAGTTTGATTTTACTATGATGCTGGCCTGGCGCCATGCCGTGAAGGTTTGCAAGGTTGCTATTATCCATTGCTAAAATATAGTCAAAACGCTCAAAGTCGCTTTCATCCACACGACGACACTTTAGCCCTTTAAAACTATAACCGCGCTCTACACCGGCAGCCTGAGAACGCTTATCTGCGGGCTTTCCAATGTGATAACCATGCGTACCGGCTGAATCAATATCAATATCCAAACCCGCTTCCGCAGCTTTCTTTTTAAAAACGGCTTCCGCTGTGGGAGAACGACAAATATTTCCCAAGCACACGAATAACACCGATGTAGATTGTTTCATTCATTGTCCTATTTCAATGCAGTGACGGAGCGCGACTAAACTTTATAGTTCGTTTCACGTATGATACGCCGTCTGAAAAATTGTGGAGTTAGTATGACCGCACACGTACTTATGCTTAGTAGCTCTCGCCAAGGTGACGAGGCCTACCTAGAACACGCTAGAGCGCTTATTTTTGCACACTTAGGCGACGTACGCGACCTTCTATTTGTTCCTTATGCTGCTGTAACTCAGTCTTACGACGAATATGTAAGCGCTGTGGCCAATGCCCTCCCTGAGTGCAATGTGGTCGGATTGCACACCGTCGATGACCCCGTTACTGCCATCAATCATGCGAAGAAGAACGGGCAAGCCATTGTCGTAGGTGGCGGTAATACCTTTCATCTGCTTTCGACGCTTTATGCTAATGCGCTTATTGTGCCAATAAAGCACGCCATTGCCGATTGTACGCCGTATATTGGCTGGAGCGCTGGCTCAAACATTTGTGGGCAATCAATTAGGACCACCAACGATATGCCTATTATTGAGCCACCGAGCTTTGATGCGTTAGATATAGTGCCGTTTCAATTGAACCCGCACTATACCGACTACCAGCCACCCGGTCATAATGGCGAAACACGCGACCAGCGATTAGCCGAATTCACAGCGCTAAACCCAACGACACCCGTGGTGGCCATTCGCGAAGGTACAGCGCTTCGCCTATCTGAAAATCAACTTAAATTAGTTGGCGAAAAAGATGGTTTTATCTTTTTAGGTAGTGAAAAAGCACCAATTAATTCAGGTGATGATTTAACGTATTTGCTCGATAGCGGCGAATAACGCCTCTTCATTGGGTTCAGATTGATAGGGAGTTTCTGCTAGCAGCGGTTCGGGTAACATGGCTTTAAGAGAATAAAGATTTTCTTGGTATCGTGTCATGTTACCTGTAACGTCGTTTGCCACCCATCCTTTAATAGCAAGCCCATCAGCGCGAATTGCCTCTGCGGTGAGGAGTGCGTGATTCAAACAGCCCAAGCGCATACCCACTACTAAAATCACGTCCATTTTAAGCGATTTCACGACATCAGAAAGATAGTACGTGGGCGTATATTCATCGCCCACTGTTAGTGGTAACCGCCAACCGCCAGCGCCTTCCATCAGTAAGAGATCTGGCTGATAGGTTTTGAGCAAATCAAGCCCTTGCGCAATTTTGTCGAAAGTTAGCGTCACGCCTTCCTCAAGGGCCGCAATATGTGGCGCAATCGCTGGTTTGAGAGCAATGGGGTTTATTTGTCGCAAAGGAAGTGTCTGTCCACTTTTTCTGTTTTTATTGTCTGCCTTTAAGCCGCCAACATCTTCGATGACTTCGCCAACGCGTATTTTGGCGCTCGCTTTTTGAATATTCAACGCGTCTTCATTGACCCACTCACCATTTACCAACTCGCATCCGGCTGCGATAGGTTTGTAACCAATGGCACGTAGTGATAAGCGTTGCGCGGCGTTTAATAGTTGGCAGGTGACATAGGTTTTCCCTACTTCTGTGTCGGTACCGGTAATGAAATACTGCTTCATCGTTTTTCCAATCTAAAATGACTCACGCGGTAGGTAAGTGGCAACTTACTTTCTATACCACTCGCATTACGGTAAGCCATGGCTAACTTTTTGACATCTCTGCGATTTAGCGGGGGTTGCTTTCGCCCTGTTGCCCCTGCACCCACGCCTTTCACTGAGCGCAGCAGAGACATAATGTCGCTATGCATATCTACATAGTCTTTGGTGATGACCCGTTTTAACGAAAGCCCCGACTGCTTAAAGCTGTATCCCCACTGAGCTGCTGTTGGCATAACAGTATCCGCTTGCGCGAGCTGCGCTACTTTGCGCGCGGTTTTAAGCTCATCAAATGAACCAGCCACCATAATGGCAAGCTCAGCTACACCGCCTTTTTTTAGTACTCTCGCTATTTGCTTGGCTGCAAGACCTGTATCGCTAACCCACTGAAGCGCCATAGACGAAAACACCGTTGAAAATGTGTTCTCCGAAAAAGGTAAGTCAAGCACACTCCCCTGAATAAAAATGGGGTCAGAGTACTTTTTACGAGCAAACGCCAACATGCCCTCGGCAATGTCCACGCCGGTTGCAGCTGCCCCTTTATGATAAAGCGCCTGCGTGTGAATACCTGTGCCACACCCAATATCAAGGGCTTGCCCCTGCAAACGATGAGGTAAATTAGTCAGTGCCTGCTCGGCGATAACACGCTGAATAGATGCAATACTATTGTATTGCTTTGCGGCTTTAGAAAAGCGATGGGCGATATCTTTCTCGTTAATCAGTGGTACGGTATCGACGGATTGAGCTGCTGGGGAGCCATCAGCCAATAAAAGGCCATCAGCTAATAGAGAGCCATCAGCCAAAAGAGAACCACCAGCTGACAGAAAGCCATCAGCTGACAAAAAGCCCTTAGCTTGAAATGCCCCCTTAATGGCAAGAGTTCCAGAAGATGTATCATGAGACACTTTACCGTCAGGAGTACATAGAGGCTTTGAAGGTATAACTGGTTTTAGCGCGGAGCTTGATGACATCGCTAGATCTCGCTTTTACCGGTGTCATTTGGTACGCCAATTTCGGTACTCGCAGCGCTTACTATTGAACTCTCAGTTTCCTTCAAGCGATTCAACGATAGCTCAAAAGCATCAATTAGCACATCAATGTCTTGGAAGGTATGGTTTGCAGTTAAGGTTACACGCAATCTGTCTTGATTTTTCGGTACTGTAGGCTGCCTTATTGCCGTTACCCAAATACCGCGTTGCTTCAACCCTTCACTTAGCGCCAAGGCCCGTTCGGGGCTACCTACAATGATAGGCTGAATTGCACTTTGCGACTGCCCCAACGTTATTTCACCTGTTTCTTCTCGCTTTTCATTCACTTTAAGTGTCTGTCCAAAACGTTTATGAAACGATTCTCTGAAATAAACGATATTGTTATTCAGCGTTTCTCGACGTGCCGTATCGCTAGCAATATGAGTAAGGGAATACAAGGTTGCGACTGCTTGTGCCGGCGGCATAGCGGTAGAATACACATAGTGTTTTGAGAAGTTCACAAGGTAATCAATCAGCGTTTGGCTTCCTGCGATAAACGCACCAGCCGTGCCCACCGCTTTACCAAATGTCCCCATCACAATAGGCACCTGTTGCTGGCTTAAATTTAACGCTTCGGCTGTGCCAAACCCGTTATCACCTAGCACACCCATGCCATGTGCATCGTCTAATATGAACCACGCGTCATATTTAGAGGCAAGCTCTGCTATTCTCTCGCAGGGCGCCACGTCACCGTCCATACTGAATACCCCCTCACTGGCAACAAGAATATCTTGCTGATTTGTGTCAATGAGAGCATTTGAACCTCTATCCGCATCAGATACTTGGTTATGACATGCGCCCGACAGCAGGCTCTCTAAATGACTGAGGTCATTGTGCTTAAAGCGACGAAGCTTAGCGATTTCAGAAACACACTGCGCCCCTTCTAAAAACGATGCATGCATTAGCTTGTCAGCGATAATCAGACCCGAGCTCACGCCTCTTTTAACGTGAGAAATGTGGGGAAAAAGTGCCATGCACAAGGCTTGATTAGCGGCAAAGCCAGAGTTAAACAACAGCGCAGCTTCTCGGTTTAAACCATCGGCGATGTAAGCTTCAAGCGCCAAGTGGGCCTGAGTGTGCCCCGTTACCAAGGGAGATGCTCCGCTGCCGCCCCCAAATTGCGCCAGCCCTTCAACCCAACTTTGCAATACCCCTTCGTGCTGGCGCATGCCTAAATAGTCGTTGCTTGAAAAATTGAGATAATGCTCACCATTAATGCAAATAATGCTATCTTTTTCGTATTGTTGGCAGTGGCGCTGACGCAGCAAGCCTTGTTTGGCTCGAACATTCAGTGAATCGTTTAACCAATTAAAGGCCATTACGCCTCCGTAACGTGCTGTTTTCTTGCCGCTACCTTAGGCTTGGTTGCATCAATAAACAAGTCATTGCCGCCGCTAGCTTGCTCTTGTTGCTGAATGATTTCTTCTTCTAGCACCTGTTGATGTGCTTCATCCGAGAAGTCTCGCGTGCGCTCAGTGTTAATACCAAGCTTTTTGAAAAGCATGACATCTTCATGCGTATCTGGGTTTGAAGTAGTTAAGAGCTTGCAACCATAGAAAATGGAATTCGCCCCTGCCATAAAGCACAGCGCCTGCATCTGTTCATTCATGGCTTCACGGCCTGCAGACAAGCGCACATGTGATTTAGGCATCATGATACGGGCCACTGCAATTGTGCGAATAAACTCAAAATAATCCAGGTCTTCTACGCTATCCAGTGGTGTACCTTTTACTTTCACAAGCATATTAATTGGCACGCTTTGAGGCTGTTCGGGAAGATTAGCGAGTTGTACCAGCATACTAGCACGATCACTCACGGTTTCGCCCATACCGACAATACCACCAGAGCAAACGTTCATGCCTGCTGCACGCACGTTCTCAAGAGTATTCAAGCGATCTTGATAGGTACGGGTAGTAATGATGTCGCCGTAGTATTCAGGAGAGGTATCAAGGTTGTGATTGTAGTAGTCCAAACCCGCTTGTTTTAGGGCCACGGCTTGGTCACGGGTTAACATACCCAGCGTCATACAGGTTTCTAGACCCAGACTTTTGACCTCTTCAACCATTTTCAAAATATAAGGCATATCTCGGTCGCGGGGGTTTCGCCAAGCTGCGCCCATACAAAAACGCGTTGACCCCACTTGCTTTGCCTCTTTCGCTCGCTGAATGACCTTTTCAATTTCAAGCAGCCGCTCTTTTTCAAGGCCAGTATCATACCGGGCGCTTTGAGGGCAATATTTGCAGTCTTCAGGGCATGCCCCAGTTTTGATCGACAAAAGCGTGCTTACCTGCACTTCATTAGGATTAAAATGCTGCCTATGCACTACTTGTGCATCGAACAGTAAATCGTTAAATGGCATTGCAAACAAAGCTTCTACTTCAGCCTTGGTCCAATCGTTTCGAATAGTGGTAGTTTGCGCGGTCGGTGCGTATGCCAATGTCATTGACTGTCCTTTACTAATTATTATTGCTGGCTTAGTCTATGGCTCAATATCGAGTTGTCAACTCTGACCAATTCAAAAACTTTACTAATGGTTATTTTGTGAGCAATATAGAATTTGATAAACAGCATATCTGGCACCCATATACTTCCGCAGTTAATCCCCTTCCCTGTTATGAAGTCGTAGGCGCAAAGGGCGCAGAGCTTACATTAGCCAGTTCTGAAGTATTGGTAGATGGGATGTCGAGCTGGTGGGCAGCTATTCACGGCTACAACCACCCTGTACTTAACGACGCAGCGCACAAGCAAATTGACGCATTTTCTCACGTTATGTTTGGTGGCATTACTCATCAGCCAGCAGTGGATTTATGTAAATCTTTACTCAGCATGGTGCCTGCTGGTTTAGAGCGGGTGTTTTTAGCAGACTCAGGCTCAGTCTCTGTTGAAGTAGCGATTAAAATGGCGATTCAATACTGGGCATGTCAAGGAAGACCAGAGAAATCGCGCATTGTTGCACCTCGCAATGGCTACCACGGTGATACCTTTGCAGCCATGAGCGTTTGCGACCCGGTAAACGGTATGCATAGCTTATTTGAAGGCGTACTAAGCAAACAAATATTTGCACCAGCTCCCCAGACGCGCTTTGGACAGACTTTTAGTGAAGATGACATTCTTCCACTCGAAGAGATTTTCGAAAAGCATCACCACACCATGGCTGCTCTTATCCTAGAACCCATTGTTCAAGGTGCCGGAGGCATGCGTATTTATCACCCCGAATACTTAAAGCGCTGTCGCCAGCTTTGTGACACCTATGATGTGCTATTAATTTGCGACGAGATTGCTACTGGCTTCGGTCGTACAGGAAAACTATTTGCATGTGAGCATGCGGGTATTTCGCCCGACATAATGTGTTTAGGCAAAGCGATTACCGGCGGATATATGACGCTGGCGGCAACGCTATGTACAGAAGATGTGGCTCTCGGGGTGTGCCAAGGTGAGCCAGGGGTTTTCATGCACGGCCCAACTTACATGGGGAACCCTTTAGCTTGTGCCGTGGCAAACGCTAGTTTGTCATTAATTAATGAGAATCACTGGCAGCATCAAATTCCTACTATTGAGAAACAATTACAAACCGAGTTGGCAAAATGTGCAGACTTACCCCGCGTTGCTGATGTTAGGGTGCTAGGCGCTATAGGAGTTGTTGAGACGGTAAATCCCGTCAATGTTGCCGAAATTCAACGCCACTTTGTGAAACAAGGGGTGTGGATACGCCCTTTTGGGAGATTGGTATACATTATGCCTCCCTATATTATATCTCCAGACCAGCTAAGTAGGTTAACCCACGCTATCTATACGGCTTTGAAATAGTAAACGGGCTAGATAGCAAGCGCTGTGTTGGAAAGCTGTAATATCGGTGGCAACAACTATTCTCGTCATTGATATTTTGTGAACGAATTGAAATTAAGATCCATGGTGAGTGTTCAATGGTAGTGCGTATTCTCGATAAAGTGGTATTTGCAGTTTTATTCATTATCACGCTGCAGGTGCCTATTTTAGCCGATCACTACCGGCAATACTTAAACGGCTACTATGATGCGCTGCGAGATGAAGTCTCAAGTTCTTCTGAACTTGCCAAGCAATACGGCTTTTCATCAGTAGATGCTATGTTGGACAGCCTTCAAAAAAATAGCGAACCTGTAGTCAGAGAGAACGCCTCAATGAAAGCGTCTCGCTTTGCGCAAATCACCACTCTTGAACAAGGTATGAGAAAGTTAGAGCACGGACACTATTTTGAACAACTCATATTTATGGCTTCTCCTTCTCAGTATGGAACACTTAATCGCGTTTTAGACAACTTCAGACCATCAGTACCACTAACCCCATCTTCTATTGTATTTAGTTTAGTCACCGCTATTTTTTTAAACTTATTGATTTGGACACCGCATTTTTGCTATTGCCAAGTTAAAAAAGTAAGAAACAAGCCAAAACGCTATTCTTACAGATAGTGTCTTAGTCAGCGTGGGATAATTTTCTATAACCTAACACGATTTAATTTTCCTTTTTCGCAAAGCCATTCTCTTGTATCTATTTCATATACATACAAAAGTTGAATAGGCATATTGGATAAACTATCTATAGTTGTTGTATGGTCTTGGTTGCTGCATGTATAAATTAATCAAGGCTCAATACTGTTAAGGGAATAGTAGAAAAATAATGCTGAGACGCCGTTTTTATAATTTGCTTTTCTGTTTTGCAATGATCGTTTCGATTGCAATGATCACACAAAGTGTAATGATCACACCAAGCTTTGCACAACAGCTAAACGTTGGTGTCTCGGTATCAACAAGCGCACAAAGAGAAGCCTTTTACACACTAGCGCGCGATTTTGAAACCCTCCATCCTAACAGCAAAGTGCAGTTTACCGCGCTAAGTAGTGAAGATTATAAACTTGCGTTTCCCACTATGTTGGCCAAAGATAAACGTTTTGATGTGCTGTATTGGCATGCTGGGCAGAGGCTTTTTAATTTCGTCGAAAAAGAGTTTATTCATCCCATAGACGATTTGTGGCTGGAAAACGAACTTGATAATGCGTTCGACGGAAACGTCAGACAAAACCTTAGCTATAATGGCCGCTATTACGCTGTTCCCATCTCGTATTATCAAATTGGTTTTTATTATTCAAAAGAAATATTTGAGCGCTTATCGTTAAGTGAACCAAAGACGTGGCAAGAATTTATCGCCCTATGTGAAATCATCAAAGCCGACGGCGTTTCACCTATTTTTATTGGAACGAAAAGCAACTGGCCCGCCACTGCTTGGTTCGACTATCTTAACCTCCGATTAAACGGGCTCGATTTTCATCACGCGTTAACGCAAGGGAAAATTCCCTTTAATGATGAACGCGTTAGGGATACCCTCAACGTTTTGCAAGCGTTAAAAGCGAGAAAATATTTTATTGCAGAGCATCAAGATTTTCATTGGCGAGAAAGCTTACCGCTGTTATCAAGAGGCTTAGTTGGTATGTCGTTAATAGGTAATTATGTTATTCAGGATATACGAAAGGACATGCTACCTAAAATCGGCTTTTTCCCCTTCCCTCAAATTAGTGAAGGAGTTGGTAAATACGAAGAGGCTCCCATTGACGTACTTGTTATCCCCAAACAAGCGAAAAACTTATCTTTAGCCAAAAAGTTTTTAGCCTTTGCTGCAAGTCACGAGGTTCAAACCAAGCTAAACAAAAAGCTTGGCGTCATATCTCCAAATAAATCTTCACAGCAACAGACCTCACCGCTTACCAAAGAAGCCTATCTTGAGCTGTCAACGGCGGAAGGTTTCTCGCAATTCTTTGATAGAGACGCCAATGAAGCCTTTGCCAAAGAAGTCATGCCTATCATTGATGAATTCATGGTTCATGGCGACGTAACGATTGCCATTACAAAACTAGAATTGGCACGCAGTCAGCATTTTCCAACTACTACTCTCTAACGCTCCGCTTTCAAATACCTTCCTGTTACGACAAGGCAAATCAAGCTGCCTGAGTTTTTATTGAACATGGCATCAATAATGCAAACTTCTACATAAGAGCAAGAAGTGAAGATTTGAACGGTTGGTTTATTTAAAGCAACGAACTAAAACTTCATTTATATATCAGTAACTTGCTTAAAAAATGGAAAAAGGAGAAGTAATTATGCCAACAGATGCTCAATTATTGATCGGAAAAGTGTTGCAAATTAAAGACAAAATTACAGCTAAGCGTCATTGCATTCCAAGTGATTTAAAAGCGGAATGGCGTGCCTTGGACGCACAAACTGCGTGTTTTGAAAGTGAGGCGCTTTATAGAAGTGCAGTGAAAGGTCAGGAAATGAACAAGCACATAGACTATGCAGGTTCAGTGAAAGAGCTTTCTCAACTTGTTTCTAAGCTAAAAACGCTAAACAACAAGGTTAATGTTACACAAGTTCACCACTAAGGTCTCTTGACGCCTTTGTTATCTTAAGACCTTAGCTAAAACCTAACTTTTGTACTAGGTTTTATTTATTCAATTTAAGGAGGACCAATGTTCTTACTTTACGCGTGCCATAACTGGCAAGTCTTAAAAAATCATCGCGAGCAACCGGAATGTGCTGATACTCAACGGGTTGACCTTCGCTTGCGTCAGGATCATGAAGGTAGTAGCAGTGAGCGTCACAGCTCGTAACTGCTACCCAATGGGGCACTTTCTTTTTATCGAAAGCATATGTGCTAATAAGGCACAAAACAGCACCACCAGATTTTAAAGTTTGGTCAATGATATCGACGCGCCAGTCTGAAATTTCGACAGAGATCCCTCTGGCAGAAGCGTCTGTCATAAATTGTGCCTCGACGTTTTCGACAATCGCTTTTTTGTTGGAGTCACGTACGCCATCGACAAAAAGCGGCACATTTTGGTTGATAACCACATCTGCCGTGTAGCCTTCGTTTACTGCCGCTAACGCTAAGCCAACTGGATGGCATCCTCCGTGTCCCGACATCATGAAAATAGTTGTTGCGGTGCGCCACAGAGAAAGTTCTTTTTCCTGAGTCATTTCAAAGTTATTGTCTAGCGCGCACATTGCCATCATTAGTGCTGATGGGCCACAGGTAAAATCTGTAGTTTGCTGATACCAAGGATAAACCCCAGGTTTAACCGATTTACTTGGGACCAATACCTTTTGCATGCGTAATGCGTCTGTATGATCGTCGTAATAATCGGTATACATACCAAATTGACTGAACCCTAGCTTTTTATAAAGCGCAATGGCACCAGCGTTACCAACTGCCACTTCAAGGCGCATAAATCGCTTTCCCCGCAAAAGCGCCCGCTCCCCCAAGCTGTTTATTAACTTTTCAGCGATTCCCAAGCCTCTCGCTTCAGGAAGTATTGCAATAGAATACAGTCGGGTAAGCTGTGTACCACGACGAAGCAAAAGCAAACCGTAACCGACTATACTTTGCTCATCACTATCGCCTGTATGCACGCTTTCAAGTGTATTGTCAGTCGTTTGACCACTTTTCCCGCCCTTATTTTCTTCAAAGTCGCTTAGCGAAGTAGGCGATTCACGTTCGGCAATAATAAGCTCGGCATGCGGCGCCTCTATATAAAACTTAAATCGGCTTTTACTGAGCCTGTCTGTAGTAAAACAGGTTTTCTCAATGTGCTGAAGAGCCGCAAGATCTTGCAACGTGGCAACGCGTAGCGAAACCCTAGGCTTCGCACAAGAGACGGGTGACATTTCCCCTTCAGCGTTCGACGTATTATCAGGCAAGTTTTCCATCACCGGATTTTCGCTATTCATAGTATGCACACTGCCCTCTTTACTCACAGCTTCAGCCGATGTAATCATCGCCCTCTTTGCTCCAACCTGTCGGCAAACTCCTGCATAATTAACTCGTACAATTCTTTGCCTAAATATTTATCTTCTACACCCGAATCGATACTTGGATTGTCGTTCACTTCAATCACATAAACGGCGTTGCCGGTCTGTTTTATATCTACGCCGTAAAGACCATCGCCTACCGCTTTGGCGGCTTTGATAGCAGCTTGAAGTACTGGCTTAGGTACTTCAAACGTAGGCATTGTGGCAAATCCACCCGAAGAGAATCGATCGCCCTGGTGGTTATAGATTTGCCAGTGGTTGCGCACCATAAAATACTGGCAAGCGTAAATAGGTTTGCCACCTAGCACACCAATTCGCCAGTCGAACTCAGTGAAAATATATTCCTGAACTAAAACCAGCGCAGACTCTGCCAACATTTGTTCTAAGCGCACTTTCAACGCATCTTTATTTTCAGCTTTGTGTACACCACGGGAAAACGAGCTTTCCGGCAGTTTTAATACCAGCGGTAATCCAAAGTCAGCTATTAATTTATCGCACACTTCATCCGTGGCGCTTGATACGAAGGTCGCTTTCGGCGCTGGTACTTTTTGATAGGCAAATGCATCCTGCAAGTACACCTTGTTACAACAGCGCAGAATTGACTGCGTGTCGTCCATCACCACAATTCCTTCTCTTTCAGCGGCTCGCGCTAAACGATAGGTATGATGGTCAATTGCTGTCGTTTCACGAATAAACAGGGCGTCATAGTGTCCAAGCTCTTCTTGCGACAGGCGACTTACTACATCAGCCCGAAACCCCACTTTTTCAGCCGCTTTCACGAAATTTTTAATAGCACGTTCATCACTGGGCGGCGTGCTTTCTTCCGGATTAACCAAAATCGCCATGTCCCAGCGCGTTCTCTTGCTGGTTTTACCTGCTTTCCATTGAATTTTTGTATGTGCTTCGAGCTGCTCAATAAAACGAGCCTGTTGCTTGGCATCTAAATCTTTAAACGCTTTCGCCTGGACACTGGCAAAGCCTTCTATTTGAACCTTCCCACTGTTCTTGGGCGACATTTTGGTATCAGTAACCGTTGGACTTAAGAACAAAGCGGGATACGGATATTTTTCAAACGCCTGGCGTGCCAAACGCTTAAAACGCTGATCTTTCACTTCGCCAAAAAGTACTAATATAGGTTCATCAGTTAATTCAGTATTGTCTTGCGGTACCGACAACGAAAAAACAATGCGATCGATACTTTTCTCTTCCGCCATACGTAAATCATTTATGGTGTTTACTGAAGGCAATACAGAGTGATTACGTGCCTGGGCCAACAATGAACAATAGTAGCCCTCACTCAAATAGCGTGTGGTATCGCAGATGTTAATGACCCGCGTCTTGGGCTCGTTCAGTTTAGGGAATTCAGCAAGGTAATCCTGAAAAGTAAGCACGGTTAAAGCGGTGTTACGAAAAGGAGTAACATCATCAGTAACAATCAAGGTATTGTGCATGTATATCGCTTCTAAAAAATGTGTGGTTGGTTACAATTAGCTTAGTGCTTGCTTAAATAACAAACACAGTGAAAGTGGCGCTGAGTTTACGCTCAACTTATTTTTTTCAAAGCAGAATTAGCACGGCTTTTTTTCATCGTTAAGACAACAAAAACTTATGTGCTAATAAATCTATCGAAACAGCTTTTATTTATTAATTTTGCCTATACATAGAGGTGGGCAAAAAGACACAAATGGTTTAAGGAGTACATATGCTATTAGCCAGCTTGGCTATTTTAATCGGGTTACCGGTTTTACTTTGGAGCGCAGGGAAGTTCGTAGGTGGAGCAGCATCTGTCGCTAACCATTTTGGTTTATCGCCTCTTCTTATTGGCATGCTGATTATTGGGTTTGGCACATCTGCCCCTGAAATCATTGTTTCAATTTTTGCCGCCATTCAGGGAAACTCTGGCATTGCGTTGGGTAACGCCTATGGCTCTAACACAGCTAACATTCTACTGATCCTAGGCTTGACCGCGCTCATCAGCCCTATTGCAGTAAAATCTGAGATCATCAAAAAAGAGCTGCCTGTATTATTAGGCATTACATTTTTTGCAGTATGGCAAATATGGGATCTAAACGTTTCTAAAGACGATGCGTTTTCATTGCTAGGGTTATTCATCTTACTGATTTCATGGAGTATTTATCACGGCATGAAGGGCGACAAAGACGCCTTGGCTGATGAATATGATGAAGAAATCAATAGTAACGAAGGCACGGTTAAGACGCACGTAATGTGGTTAATCGCGGGACTACTCTTGCTGGTTGCAAGCTCTCGTATGCTGGTTTGGGGCGCGGTAGAGGTAGCAACTTTCTTCGGTGTAAGCGATACGATAATAGGTCTTACTATTATTGCTATCGGCACCTCATTACCTGAATTGGCTTCATCATTAATGGCGGTTAAAAAGGGTGAACACGACCTTGCCATAGGTAACGTGATTGGCTCGAACATGTTTAATACATTAGCGGTGGTTGGTATTGCCGGGACAATTCAGCCCATGGCGGTAGCATCAGATTTCTTGTATCGCGACGCCATGGTAATGTTTGCTTCTTCCATTGCTCTGTTTATTTTCTGTATCGGCATTAAACGCCAAGGACGCTTAAACCGCCTAGAAGGTGGCGCATTTGTGCTGGCTTATGCAGCCTATACATACTGGCTTATACAGGCTGCGTTTATTTAATTTTTAGGGCTGTTCAAGCGATTAGCAATGGTTTAGCTGAAGATGGCGGCTTGACTCTCTTGGGTCAAGCCGCTTTTGTTTATATTGCCAGACGGCTTTAATGTATTTTGAACGTTAAAGGCCTAACGTTGTAGCAAGCGTAATTAAGCTGATACCAGCAATGGCAAGCAAGATGAAAAGATTAATCCCAAAACTATCCGAGCGACGACGGTTTCTTCTTGCACGCATAATGATGCTTACCAGGGTAACGAACAAACATACTTGAAGCATGATGGTCATTGCAGAAAGGTGACTTTCAGACCAGGTTGTATCACCTTCTATGCCCCAGTATTGCTGTACGCCACTAATAAAATCTGGTCGGGCATAATGAAACAGCACCAGAACAACAACCATGCCAACCCAACCAACTATATTCAGCGCTAGCATGACCTTATAAAATGGCGTTTGAGAACGAGGCGTAGAACGACGTTCAGCCAGTTGTTCGTAAGTCATTTTACTTCTCTCATTTTCCGCATGATCAGAACGATTAATATCACGTTGAGAGTCGCTCGTCTCTTGTGCTTGCTGGGGCACTGACGTGCTTGAATCATTTTTATTTCCCATTTGTCACTCTGTTCTCTGGCATCCCGCTTTATGTTGGGTATACTAGCGTGCTATTGGATTGTAATTCATTGCTTATTTTTATATCACCTTAGCAAATTACGGTCGATAAAAAGCATGTTGCGATCGGTAAGCTATTCAACTTTCGTCAGGTTTTTCGCGAGAGTATTTTGCATCGCTAAAGAATGTTCCAAATTCGCCAACGTTTTTGAACAGATTAACAGCGTTACAGATTGTAAGTATTTATCGGCATCACAATCCAAAACATTGACTAAAACACAAATTAATATGTATCTAATCTTTTAACGGTAAATGATTAGATGCACTTGGTTGTTGGGCATTACTCAATAACAAGAAACTGCATAAAATCAGTAAGACGGAGAAATTAACATGACGCATGCGCCCGTAGTTGACGTACTTAAAGGTAAGTACGCCGTTGGCGAATCGGTAACCGTAAAGGGTTGGGTAAGAACACGCCGCGACTCTAAAGCGGGGTTATCTTTTATTGCACTACACGACGGTAGTTGCTTTGATCCTGTACAAGTTATTGCGCTAAATTCTCTGTCAAATTATGCCGATATCCAGCGACTTACTGCTGGTTGTTCATTGTCGGTAACCGGAACAGTGAAAGAGTCGCAAGGTCAAGGGCAAGCATTAGAGATTGAAGCTACAGAGGTAGAAATTGTCGGTTTGGTTGAAAACCCTGACACCTATCCCATGGCCGCAAAACGCCACAGCATTGAATATCTTCGCGAATATGCTCACCTGCGTCCCCGCACTAACGTTATCGGTGCGGTAACCCGCGTCCGTAACTGCTTGTCTCAGGCAATTCACCGCTTCTTCCACGAACGAGGTTATTTTTGGATCTCCACGCCAATTTTGACAGCTAGCGATACAGAAGGTGCTGGTGAAATGTTCCGCGTATCAACACTTGATATGATGAACCTTCCTCGCGACGACAAAGGCAACGTCGATTACTCAGAAGATTTCTTCGGTAAAGAAACCTACCTAACGGTATCAGGTCAGCTTAACGTTGAAACCTACTGTACTGCTATGTCAAAGGTCTATACCTTCGGTCCTACGTTCCGAGCGGAGAATTCAAACACCTCTCGTCACCTTGCAGAGTTTTGGATGATTGAACCTGAAGTGGCGTTTGCTGAACTCAAAGACGTCGCGCAGTTAGCTGAAGACATGCTGAAATATGTGTGTAAAGCCGTACTTGAAGAGCTGCCTGATGACATGGCATTCTTTGCTCAGCGAATTAAGAAAGATGCCATTGAGCGTTTAGAGAAACTAGTAAGCTCTGACTTCGTTCGCATGGACTACACTGACGCCATCGAAATACTGCAAAACTGCGGAAAAGAATTCGAATTCCCTGTTGAGTGGGGCATTGACTTGTCTTCTGAGCATGAGCGTTACCTTGCTGAAGAGCATGTTGGTGCGCCGATTATTATGCAAAACTATCCGAAAGACATTAAAGCGTTCTATATGCGCATTAACGACGACGGCAAGACAGTTGCAGCAATGGACGTACTGGCGCCTGGTATCGGTGAGATCATCGGTGGTTCGCAGCGTGAAGAGCGTTTAGACGTTTTCGATGCGCGTCTTGACGAAATGGGCCTCTCGAAAGAAGACTACGGATGGTATCGCGACCTTCGCCGCTACGGCACTGTACCTCACTCAGGTTTCGGTCTCGGTTTCGAGCGCCTTGTAGCCTATGTCACCGGCATGCAAAACGTACGTGACGTGATCCCATTCCCACGTACACCGGGTAACGCTAGCTTCTAGGTCAATCTAAAAGCCTGCTGACATGCAATTGTAAGCAGGCTTTTTTATGCTAAACAGCTTCGCGATGAAATGCTCTATGTCACGGAGTAACGCTTACCCCTATGGCGGCTGATCGGCATGGCTCTACCGAATAGACGTAGCCGTCTTCAGTTTCAGAAAGTTTCGCTATTTGCAAAATCTCATAGTCGTTGAGTTCAATTACCCGAGTCCCTTCCGGATGAGCACAGCGAGAACGAGAATCTGCCTCAAATTCATAGATGAAGCTGGCTAACGCTTGGCGCTGTGTTTTTTGGTAGTTAATACTTTTTTCTTTTGCATCATTTAACAGTGTCGTTAAGTCTTTTTCTAATTCAGAAACCTCTTCTGCCTGTTCTTCTATTAACTGTGTTTCATTACTTTCAAGCTGCTGTTTAGTCGTATCCTCAACGGTAATGAGAGGGTTGGCGCTTTCACTATTGAATTCAGAGAGTAATCCCACCTGCCCTGCTACAACGCCAAGTTGCAGTGCCACGCCTAGCGTCCAAACAAAGCGCGCTACGGCGGTAGATAAAACAAAACGATAGCCGGGTTTGTGCCATAGCCTAAGTACACCAAAAGGTTTTAGCAGTAATAAGAAAAACAAATAAATAAAAATGACGAGCATTCCGCCAACTAATGCCATTAATGTCGTCACAAAAAACCAGCTTGGCACCATAAGTATAAGCGCAAAATTATGGCTGTAGGGTAACGCGCTTGCAGAAACACCGGTTATGCTATTGACCAGTCCGCTAGCAGAAGCGAGCGCAAAATTAGCGATAATGGCATAAATAAACAAGATCACCGCTTTTCCAGGTAGGCTGTTCCAAAGCACCATGAACCTTGGCCACGTCTCGCTAACAATACCTGCAAGTGCAAAACCAAACATAACCGCTTCGAACAGCCTACTTTCGATACTAAAAAACAGCTGTAACAGGAGCATGCTGGTTGCTAAAAAGTAACAACGTTGGGCAAAAGTGATGCTTAGCCAAAAGCGTAAAAAGCCTATACGCCTTTTCAGAAACAAACGGTTTCCTTGTTTGTTTACTTTTTCAAACACACTACGAATTTCGCTTTTCATTTCCATCATTTAATCGTCAATTGTTATTGTTATACTTCTAAACACGACTGGCTTTACTTCCCGACATGCTCGCAATGCGTTATTCTGTTGATTCCAAAAATCAACAGGTTATATCTATAGACTGCTTGTTAGCATACTGAAGCAGTTTGCAAAAACCTTATGGCTGAATCTAATACATTATCTATAGTTTGTGAGCAATGCCATACTCAAGTGCACATACCTTTGCTGGCACATAGGCAACGGGCGGTGTGCCCAGTATGCAATCATACGCTATTATCTTATCGAAATGGCGCAAGCGAAAAGTTGTTAGCCTACACCACCAGCGCTCTCATTTTTTTACTGTTATCACTGCCGTTTAATTTTCTAACGTTTAAAGCTAGCGGGCAAAAGCACAGCATTGACCTACCGACCGGCATTACCATACTCGTTGAAAACGATTACCTATCGCTTGCTATTATCACTAGCTTGGCCACCCTTTTGTTACCGGGTATGGTGCTAGCTGGAATGCTTCTACTATCTTTGGCTCAAATTCAAAATCGCCGGCCGTTTTATTTACCTAGGTTGCTACAGCTTGTAAAAGCGCTATTGCCTTGGAGCATGGCTGAAATATTTCTAGTTGGTACATTAGTTAGTCTTATCAAAATTACTGAGCTTGCCGACGTGTCCATTGGGCTTTCATTCTATGCCTTCATCGGTTTTTCTGCTTTTACTGCACTCTGTATATCTCAGTTTGATGCCACCCGCTATGCAATGTGGTTGTCACAAGGTGTGCCACCACAACCCAAACCCTTGTGCGAAGCGCAGGCGAAAGCGAGTATTCAGCGCACGTGGGCCCTATTGCTTACCGCCTGCATTTTATATATCCCTGCCAACCTACTTCCAATTATGTATACTGAATTTTTTGGAGAGGAAACACCTAATACAATTATCGGTGGGGTCATCTCACTTTGGGAATCGGGTTCGTATCCCGTAGCCATTATTATTCTCGTTGCTAGTGTCATTGTGCCTGTGGCAAAGATTATTATTCTTGCCTGGCTTAACTTTTCCGTGCAGCGCGAGAAAACCACATCGAAACAATTACGTATACGTTATTACCGCATCACCGAAGCTATAGGTCGCTGGTCGATGATAGACGTTTTTGTTGTGGCAGTACTGGTATCCCTCATTCAAATGGGCAACACCATGTCAATTTATCCAGGCCAAGCGGCTCTCGCCTTTTGTGCCGTAGTATTTGTAACAATGATAGCCGCGATGACGTTCGATTCTCGGCTAATTTGGCAGCAGTGGAAGCAATTATCATGACCGCAAACGATCCGAATATAAACGAAGCGAGGGTGAAACCAACTTCATCAGTCTCTCGCATTTGGATTATTCCTATTTTGGTGATCATTATTGGCGGCTGGATGGTGTATTACCAGTGGAAGAATCAGGGCCCGCTTATTACGATTGAGCTTCACTCTGCTGCCGGTATTGAGATTAATAAGACCCCAATTAAAGTAAGAGATTTAGACGTTGGTCAGGTCAAAAAAATAACCTTGAAGCCCGATTTAGATGGTGTGCTCGTTACAGCCAGAATTGATGCGAGTGCGGCTCATCTACTCAACGAACATGCAAAGTTCTGGGTTGTTGCCCCGCGTATCAGCTTTTCTGAGGTATCAGGGCTCAACACTCTATTATCCGGCAGTTACATTGCCATGTCGGCAAACGACAAGGGCAAAGAGCAACTAAACTTCAAAGCGCTTGAGCGCCCCCCTGTTACCCCACCAGGGACGCCCGGTCTACATGTTATGCTAAAAAGCGACGATGAGTTCGCTTATAAGCCTGGCGACCCTATTATCTATAAGGGTTTCAAAGTAGGTGAATTTGAAGACGCCACTTTCAATATCGAAGAGCGTGTAGTGTATTACGATGCCTTTATTGAAGCGCCATATCATAAGCTAATTACCAACACGACCCGTTTTTGGGACGTCAGCGGCGTTAAATTATTACTTGAATCGAACGGTGTTAGCGTTGAAACCGGCAGTTTAGAAACACTTCTGGCCAACGGCATCACTTTCGGCATTCCAGAAGGCGTACCAAAAGGTGAGCAAGTACTCGATAACGCGTTCTTTACCATTTATGGAGACAGTGCCTCAGCCTCTGACGCGCGCTACAAAGTGGCGGCAGAGTACTTGTTGCTTATCGACGAAAGTGTTCGGGGCTTAACGGTTGGCGCCCCCGTTGAATACCGTGGCATTGAAATTGGTAACGTCACAGCAATAAATTCTTTCCCTGCAGTTGAAGGGAACATCCTTGAACGTGACTACCCAATACCTGTTCTTATCAATATTTACCCTGGAAAAGCACGACAGCCCGATACGGAAGAAGGGCTCAGCGCCATCAAGCAAACCATTAGAAATTGGCTTAATAGAGATCTTAGGGCCTCATTGCGTATGGGTAATATCCTGACCGGCGGCCTATATGTGGATTTACAGCACGTACCAGATGCAGGTAGCAGTGGCAAAATTGACGTTATCAACGGCTATGAAGTTATCCCCACTGTGAGCAATGAATTCACACAGCTAACGCAAAAAGCCGACGCAATACTCGACAAAATAAACCAGCTTCCACTTAAAGAGATGGTGGAAAATGTGCAGCTTGCGGTTGAAGACATGCGCCTTGCTGCCGAGTCTGTAGAGACCGCAAGTGATGATTTCGATGTTCTCATCGCTGACATTGATGCCAAAGCACTCAACAGTAACCTCAACCAAGTTCTTGTTAGCCTTGATGGACTGCTCAAAAACTACAGTGAAGGTGGCTTCAATCAATCAGAGATTAAAGAGACAGTGGATGCACTTCAAGAAACAATGAGAAATATGCAGCCACTTTTATTAAAACTCAATCAATCGCCTAGTAGCTTGATTTTTTCACAGGAAAGCGAAGCAGACATTCAGCCTAAAGCTAAAAATTAGTGATGCTCGTTTTATAAAGTTTGGAAATTTTTAAAACTTATCCGGCATGAAAAGTGTTTAAAAAACACTCAAAGTTACTAACATTCACAGCATGCCTATATTTGATTGCGCTATAGTCTAATGTGAAAGTTTGTAAGAACAGTGTAAATTATTACGATTACATCCGCCCATCAAGGATGAAGGATTCAAAACAAATGATAATGCAGTTTATAACGGGCTTGGCATTTTTAAGAAATAAAGCGTCGCAAGTCAGTATATTAGTAGTTTCATTTCTGTTAATACAGGGATGTACGTCGGCGCCGACTTCACTTAATTATTACTTACTTCATTCAACCGATAGCATGCCTTTAAAGCAAAGCGCTGCCAAACAAATCATTGTTTTAGATAAAATAACCCTTCCTGACTATTTAAAGCACAGGGGGTTGGTGTATCAAACAAGTGACACTAATCTTCACATTTCAACTAGTCATTTGTGGGCTGAGCCTGTCGAAGAAGGGTTGACGAAAGTGCTCTCAAGCGCACTGGCCGATAAACACATTTCACTTAATCGCGGGGACCAGTATTCCAAGGAAGAGTCAACGCACGTATCGTTGCATATCGGCGATTTTATTAGTACCTATGAGGGCGAGGTTGTGTTGTCAGGACAATATACGATCAGCAGCACAACGGACGGCACTTCTATTCACCCCTTTAAATTTAAGGCGTCATTAGACAGCGATGGATTTTCATCAAGTATTAAAGCCATGAGAAACACGGTTACCCAGTTGGCTCAACACCTTGAACGGAACCTTTAGAATTTTACAATTATGCTTAGTGCTTTAAAGCAATATGTATTTAGCGGTGTAAGTCGTCACTACAAAGACGAAACCAATAGACGGATCATGGTTGTCAACTTGTTCTCAGCTGTGGGGATGTCTATTACGTTTCTTCTGGGGTGTCGAGCGTTCTTCGCGGCAGAGTATCCCCTTTCAACAACTCTTTTCACCGCAAGCGTTGTCTTCGCCATATCTCAGCGATTGCAGGTACGTGTCGCAACGCCACGCGCGCGCACGGCCTCCATAACTTTATTAATCCTCTGCCTAATGGTCCTCACGTTATTGCTACTCATAACGGGCGGTAAAGATAACACAGGGCCTTTGTGGATATATTTAGTTCCACCTGTCACCATGTTTTTTGCTGGGTTTATTCGCGGATTATTCTCACTTATTGCGTTTACCGTAGTGAGCGCAATCGTCATGTTCGGATTCGATGAAGCTATACTGGTCACCCAATATACCTATGCGTTTAAGACAAGGCTGCTCTATTCGTTTATGACAGTCTCCTTTTTATCTGCGTTTTACGAGTATAGCCGCCAAAAAAGTTACGATACTGCACTGTATTTAAGCGAACAATTTGAGCGCCAGGCAAAACACGACCATCTTACTCAGTTATTGAACAGGCGCGGTGCACAGCAGTGTCTTGAGCGCGAATACGCCAGAATTGTGCGTAATAAGAGCAAGTTCTCAATTGCCATCGCCGATATTGACCGCTTTAAAAGCATTAACGATACGTTAGGTCACGAACAAGGCGACGAAGTACTGGTACAGATATCGAAAGTGTTTACCACACGCCTACGCACGCAAGATATATTGGCGCGGTGGGGCGGTGAAGAGTTTATGTTTATCTTTAATGATACTGATGAGGCGGGTGCTGTGGAGGCGCTTGAACAAATAAGAGAAACATTGAATCAAGCACCGCTTAATATCAACGGTCGTGAATTTCACGTAACGAGCAGCTTTGGCGTAAGTGAAGTGACGCCGGATATCGATATTTCCTGCGCTATACGATGTGCTGACAAAGCGTTATACCACGCTAAAGATAACGGTAGAGACCAAGTTTGTGCCATTTCTACCCTCAACTCCCCTCCCCTTTCGGAGCAACGCACTTCGTTTTAACGCACGACCTTTAATCTTTACACTAAATTGACTCACGTTTAGTTACATTTGCGCTGTATTCCTGAAACACTTTAGCGATACACTATATGAAGTATTCGCTTTAAAAGTAGATTTAGCTATGAAATGGATGAAGGTTGCATTGCCTATTGGTGTTTTACTGGTTGGCTATATGGGTATGAAAGGAATTGAGGCCTCAGCGTCTGACTCTGCGATAACAGAAGAAGTAGACACTCGCCCCACTGTAACAATTGAAGCTTTATCGCCAGAGGATGTACGGATTCAGCTAACCTCTTATGGCGAGATAATGCCTCTTGAAACGACTAATCTTGCAGCGCAAGTATCGGGTGAAGTTCAGCGATGGAACCCCAAGTTCGTTAGCGGCGGATTGGTGAGACGCGGTGAAACGCTTTTTGAAATAGAAGCCGATGCCTATGAAGCAGCCCTATTGATGGCCGAAGCTAACTTAGCCAGTGCGCAGGCTCAACTCATTCAAGAGCAAGCGCAAGCCGATGTAGCAGCAAAGGAAGCGAAAACGATGCCCAATGCTCGGGTTACAGACCTTTACCTTCGCAAACCTCAAGTCATGAGCGCAAAGGCAGCGCTTAAATCCGCAGAAGCACAACTTAAAATAGCAAGGCGCGACCTTGAAAACTGTAAGGTTAAAGCCCCTTACGATGCGTTAGTGGTAAGTAGAAATATCAGTACCGGCGACTACGTGACCCAAGGCACCCCCGTTGCGGTTATAAACAATATTGAGTATGCCGAGGTCACTTTCCCAATAGCTGGCTTCGACCGCGTATTCTTAGCTGATAATACTATAGGCAGCGAAATTGCTATCGAAGTAGACGATATCGAGGGCGCTACTGTTAAGGGCACTATCCACCGAGATACGGGCGTGGTAGACAACACAACCCGTATGAGTTATTTCGTTGCACGCATAGAAGATCCATACGCAATAAACACGTCAAAACCCATCATAAAGTTTGGCTCATATAGCACTATTGCTTTTGAAGGCAAGACGCTTAGTGATGTATATCGCATACCCCAAGAACTTATCACCAATCGCTTGATTTGGACGCTTGATGATGAAGACAGACTTAAATCACACAAAGTAAAGGTTGTTCGGGAAGAGAACGGCGACTTTCTTATTCAAGGTGATTTTAACGCGAAGAAAGTAGTGATGAGTTTACCCGAATATCCACAAAACGGAATGCCGGTTAGGGTGATCGAAACGACTAATGAACTTGTGACGGCTAACGCAAATTAAGGAGCTGTCATGGAAAATCATAATAACACGCAAAGCGGTATTTTAGCCTGGTTCGCGAGAAACTCCGTCGCCGCCAACTTACTCATGTTCTTCATCATTGTGATGGGGATAGCTAGCTACTTTACTATCCAGCGCCAGATGTTTCCCAACATCGAAATCAACTATATTACCGTTGAGGCAAACTATCCTGGCGCCTCTCCTCAAGAAATTGAAGAAAGTATTTTCATCAAGGTTGAGGAAGCAGTTAAGGATATCACCGAAATTAAACGCATCGTATCAAGAGCATTTCGCGGTGGTGGTGCGGTCACGTTAGAAATTGATACTAAAGCTGAACTTACCGATGTACTCGACAAGGTAAAACTGCGCGTGGACAGCATTGCCACCTTCCCAGCCGGAATGGAGCCTGTGAACGTGTCGCAAGTTGAGTTTCAACAGCAAGTTATCGAAATGCCTATTGTAGGTGATTTACCGCTGGCTGAACTGAAAGTACTGGCTAAAGAAGTTGAAGATGAGCTGTTGCAGCTAGGCTCCATTTCCTTAGTTGAAGCCAATACGCCCGATGATGAAATTGCCATTGAAATTAAACCCGATACGCTCAGAAAATATGGGTTAACAATTGGCGATATTACTCAGGCTATTAATAGTTATTCAGCCAATATTTCCGCAGGTCAGCTTAGAACCAATGCTGGTATTGTGTCGGTGCGAGTTGAGAACCAGTATTACAGCGGCGATGAATTTAAACAAATTCCCATTAAGATTGGCGCAGGCGGCGCTAAGGTCACGCTAGGTGATGTTGCTTATATTAACGACGGCTTCGTTGAGGGTGAACGCTACTTTAAATACAACGGCATGAACGCCATTTACATCGCCGTTAAAGCAACAAAAACCCAAAACACCATTCCCGTTGCAGAAACGGTTAAGACCTATATTGAACAGAAAAACGAAACCCTCCCTCAGGGCGTCAGTTTAGAAGTTTTAGTGGATATGACCTATTACCTAAACGCGCGCTTGGACATGATGCTGTCAAACCTCGTTCAAGGCTCTATTCTTGTAGCGCTTATGCTTACCCTATTCCTTCGCTTTAGATTGGCTGTGTGGGTGATGGTCGGTCTACCCGTGTGCTTTCTTGGCGCAATGATGTTAATGCCTATCTTCGGCGTAAGTATTAATATTTTGTCGCTGTTTGCCTTCATCATGGTACTGGGTATTGTGGTTGATGACGCCATTGTTATTGGGGAAAGTGCCTATACTGAAATTGAGAGTAAAGGTGGTGGCATCGACAATGTTGTAAGAGGCGCGAAACGCGTGGCAACACCCGCAACCTTCGGTGTTTTAACAACAATCGCTGTATTTGCTCCGTTTACGTTAAGCAGTGGTCCAGAAGGCGCATTTTTCTATAACATTGCCGTAGTTGTTATTCTCTGTCTGGCGTTTAGCTTAATAGAATCAAAGCTCATTTTGCCCGCCCACCTTGCCCACACGAAGTTTTCGCCCGTTAAGCATGATAGTTGGCGAGCCCGCTTTAATCGAGGTTTCTTTGCATTTGTAAATGGCCCTTATAAGCGCACCGTTGTCAAAGCCATTGAATGGCGCTGGGCAGTATTGATGATGTTTATCGCAATGTTGATGCTAAGCATGGGACTCATTGCTGCTAATTACGTTCGCATGGTTCCAAACCCCAAAGTACCTCATGATTTTCCTAGCGTAAAAATAGAAATGAATGAGAACGTGTCTGATTTAGCCACCATCAATGCACTGAAAATCGTAGAGCAAACTATTTTAGATGTTGAAGAGCAAATTATTGATGAGTTTGGTCAAGGTATGATCAGAGATAGACTCGCCTTTAATGAAGATAGAACCGAAGGTCGAATTTTAGCCCCTCTGGTAAACGAAGAAGATCGTCCCATCGATACTTTCGAGCTTGCCCGTCGCTGGCGCGAAGCTATTCCTGAAATTAGCGGCATGAAGTCCTTTACCGTCGTTGATGATGTAAACGGTGACGGCGATGACGGAGAGTTTGGTTATTTGCTGTTTGGTCCAGACATCGACACATTAAATGCGGCGGGTCTGAAGTTCATCGAAATGCTGCAACAGCAAGACGGACTGTTTGACGTAAGTTCTACTATCGACCCCCCAAGTAAAGAAGTACAGATGACGCTACTTCCTGTTGCTTATGATTTAGGCCTCACCCTTTCTAATATTGCATCACAAGTGGGTGCTGGGTTTTATGGCGGTGAAGCACAGCGCGTTATTCGAAATGGCGAAGAAGTGAGAGTCATGGTTCGCTATCCAGAATTAACTCGTGAGCGCTTCGCTGACTTGAAGTACTCATTGATCACTACGCCAGGCGGACAAGAGGTTATGCTAGGCGACGTGGTAGCGTTAGAGGAAAAACCTGGGATCAGCTATATTCGTCGCGAGGGCGGATACCGCAGCGTTTATATTTGGGGCAACATCGATGAAGAAAAAGTTGAACCTAATGAAATAGTTGAAGAAATTAAGGACAAACTTCTTCCTCAGCTTAAAGAGTTATTTCCATCGGTAATGACAGAGCTTGGCGGCGATATTGAAGAGCAGCAAGCGCAGCAAAATGAGCAGATACTGTTTTTCTTAGCTGCTATGATCATGGTGTATATATTATTAGCGGTGCCGTTAAAAAGTTATGGTCAACCGCTCATTATCATGTCGGTGATACCCTTTAGCTTTACTGGTGCAGTTTTCGGTCACTTTGTACTGGGCTTAGACCTGTCTATGATGTCTAACTTCGGCCTGATTGCCGCAGCAGGGGTTGTAATCAATGACTCGCTAGTAATGACGGACTTCGTGAATCAGCGTCGTGCGCAAGGCTACAGCGTAAGAGAAGCGGTTACAGAAGCAGGTACCGCCCGTTTTAGAGCGATTACCCTTACCTCTATCACCACGTTCGTTGGGGTATTGCCTATCATGTTTGAGACCAGCTTGCAGGCCGCGTTTGTTGTTCCTATGGCTGCGGCATTGGGTTTTGCCGTTCTGTATGCCACATTGGTTACGCTAATTTTGGTGCCTTGCTTATACCTGATTCTGCTAGATTTACATATCCCATATACGTTTATTAAAAGCAAAATTGTGCGTAAGAAGAAGTCTGATGGCAGCGACAATACTGTCTCCGCCCCTCCTCAGCCAAGTAGTTCAATTGACTAGCCTTTTTGGCTGATGATATAAACGAGCACTGTTACGTAAAAATGAGCCTCTAAAGGCTCATTTTTTTCATGTATTGAAAGGAAAATACAATGAGCAATTCAATTTCTATAAGACCCGCAACGCCCAGTGACATATCGCAAATTCGCCAGTTTATTCTGGAACTCGCCATTTATGAAAAAGCCGAGCACGAAGTTGAAGCCTCGGAGGCGGCGCTGTTAAAGACATTATTTGGAGAAGGAGCCACTGCTCACTGTGTAATTTGTGAAAACAATGATGCCCCTGTTGGCTTCGCCGTTTATTTCTTTAATTACTCTACATGGCAAGGACGAAATGGACTCTATCTTGAAGACTTGTACGTATCGCCTGCCTCTCGCGGCCTCGGCGCTGGCAAAGCACTGCTTCAGCATTTAGCCAAAACGGCAGTGGAAAACGACTGCGGTCGATTTGAGTGGAGCGTTTTAGATTGGAACAAGCCTGCAATTGATTTCTATGAGTCGCTTGGCGCGAAACCCAAAAGTGAGTGGCTAGGCTACCGCATGGATGGACAGACACTTATCGACTTTGCCAAACAAGGTTAACATTGCCAGTACAATAGGAAACTTGCTGACTTGCTGACTTGCTGACTTGCTGACTTGCTGACTTGCTGACTTGCTGACTTGCTGACTTGCTGACTTGCTGACTTGCTGACTTGCTGACTTGCTGACTTGCTGACTTGCTGACTTGCTGACTTGCATAGCGTCAAGGACAATCAACCATCACTGCAAGTTTTTTAAGCTCATTATCGATGCAATACCCTAAAATAAGAAAGCCATTCGCATACACGAATGGCTTTCTATCAATATATCAATTGTTGGTGCTTTACTTAGAAAGAACCAATTAGCGATAAGCGAGCATTGATTGGCGCACCTACCGTTGCCTGATGCGTAGAATGCGCATTAGGGAAGTAGAGGGTATCGGTTAAGTTTTCCACGTTTAACTGAAGACGCGTCTTGTCGCTAAGCGTGTAATATGCTGATGCATCAACGCGAGTATAGCTGGGTAGTACAGGTGAGTCTTCGCCTGTTACAACAAAACTTTCGTCTTGATATGTTGCACCAATACCGAAACCAAATACGTCATTGACTTCGTAGGTCGTCCATATAGACATGGTGTTTTCAGGCAGTTCACGAAGCGCAACACCACTGGCATTTTCGCCATCTAGGTTGCTGTAGTTCGCAGTAATATGCCACTTGTCAGTGATATATCCCTGGAGTTGGATTTCAAAACCTGAAATATCTGAATCTACTTCTATAAAGCGTTCAACGTCATTCGGGTCGTTATCAAGTGACGTTTGCTCATTTTCAAAGATAGCGGCGGTAAAGCTCATACTGTCGTTAAAATCCCACTTAATACCGATTTCTTGGTTAGTAAAGGTATCTGGGTCTAGTGCGTCTGCATCACCGTTGATGTTCGCATACTGCTCGCCACTGCGTGGTAGGAATGACTCGCTGTAGCTCGCATAGATTGAGATATTCTCTTGAGGCTTATAAACAAGTCCCGCTCGTGGCGATACTTCTTCGTCTTTTCTACTGCGCGTTTCTGCTGCAACAACGTTAAACACTTCGATATCGAAGCTATCGAAGCGTGCACCTAGCACTAAGTCGAAATTATCTGAAAGCGCTATTTCGTCTTGAACATAGAAAGAGTAAACATCGAGATCTACGCGGGTGTCATCGTTGATGTCAGAAAACGTTGCCGTTACTGTATTACCGTCTGCGTTAATGCCAGTTAGGCCGTTGAAACTAAGTGGACGAGATATAGTGAACGATTCTTTGTCACCACCAGTAGAATCAAATACTGGGTTGAAGCGGTCTTGATTCGATTTGGTATTAATAACCTCACCACCAAAGATTACCGTGTGTTCAATGCGACCTGTTGTGAATTCACCGACTAAGTTTGAAGATAAAATCAAATTTTCACGCTGGGTGTTATCTACATAACCATCAAGGGTTACTACTTCAGTGTCCGCGTCGTAACCAGCAGCATAAAAGTTTGCATAAACCTTGTCATAATCGCCATAAAAGGCGTTAAAGTTTCCTTTGAGGTTATCAGAGAAGGTATGTTCAACATTAGCACGGAATACATCGGCACCTAGTGTTTGATAATTGTTCTCTGGGTCGCCGAATACAATATCTTCAAACGCTTCTACTGGCTCACCATTAGCCGTTGGCACGCCACGGTCAATAAAACGTTCATGATCAATGTATTCATAAGAAAGGTCTACAATGGTGTCGTCGCTTACTTCAAAGCGAGCCGTAGGGTTGAAGCCATAGCGATCACCATAGAAAAAGTCGCGATGGTTATCCAGACTTTCGTACATAGCATTAATGCGAAGCGCGGACTTGTCGCCTGTATCAACGTTGGTGTCAAGCTGAAGGTTATACGCGCCAAACGTATTAGCAGATACGTTGTAATTTACAAACTTCTCGCCAGTTTTGGCCTTTTTAGATACGCGGTTTAAGATACCGCCAGTACCACCCCGTCCAAATAATAAGGCATTTGGTCCGCGAAGAATTTCAACTTGTTCTACGTTGTAAAGCGCGCGATAGTACTGAACGTCGTCCCGGTTGCCATCTAGGTAGAAATCAGCAGTCGAGCGCACACCGCGAAAAACCACAGCATCGCGATGCCCTTCACCTTGAGAAGTATTAACGCCAGGCGTGTAATCGATAATTTGACCAACACTCGTAATACCACGGGCGGTAATTTCTTCAGCTGTCATGATCGACAAGCTTTGTGGCACATCAATGATAGGAGTTGGGCTCTTTATCGAGTTAGACTGATTGACAGAAAGGTATTTCCCTTCAACCGTAAGTCGCTCTATTCCTTCCATATCAACAGCAAATGCAGCCGGGCTTAAAATTATCGCAGTAGCAATACTGGTTAGTCTAAAATTCAAAATTGCTCTCCAAGTGTTCTCAAACGTGTCGTGTGCTTTAAACAACCCATAATTCTTATTATTTGCCTGAGCGTTTAATGCCGCTTCTAATTGCGCCTGCAATTGCAAATAATAATAGTTGTCATTTGTGATGAGGATAATATAGAAAATTTTGCAAGATGACGAGACCCAAACAAGTAAAATTTGAAAACTCTTTATAAATTTTCTTAATTTTGCGTTCACACGGGGTTTGTGTGCTCGAAATTTAAACAAAACAGTATCTTTATGCCTGTTTCACCGTTTTCGAGGTATCTTTTGAAGTAGGATTTGAAATGCATTACTCAGGCATGAATTAAGAAATACAGGAAATTAATAGTGAGCTTATTGAAAACGAATAACGAAAAAACAAACGTAGAGGGGTGTAAGTGTTGAAATAAAATAGCTATCACATTACTCATGCAATAGCTTATTAGCTAGCAAGTCCATTACGCCACAGCGTAACGGCTTGTAATGAGAGCCACAGTGTTTTTAGCGATGTTTCGCTTATCTCTATCGCTTAATACGTCGTTTATCTTAAAAAGCTGCGGCCAAAAACACTGCCCTTTTACAAGACTGTCAATTTCATCGACAACCCGACTTAAGTCATCAAACTCAATTTTGTTGTCAGCTTTTGCAGCTTTTAACCAGCGATGCAGAGCCGTTTCTTGCGCCTTTAACTGCGCCACTTCGTCTTTGAGTTTCTCGGGCTCGTAGAAAAAATGCCCAATTGCAACCCTGGCGATATCCAAGTGCGACTCAGTTACGGTAAATTCGATATCTTGAAGAATTAGCTCACAGAGCTGTTCAGATAAATCGCGAGACGAATCGTACTCCACTGTTATACTTAACTTAGCTTCTTCAAACTGCTTGGTTATGAGGTGCATCACCAAATCTTCTTTCGTGGCGAAGTGATTGTACACCGTACGCTTAGACACATTCGCTAATTCAGCGAGCTTATCCATGCTTGTACCATTAACGCCGTATTCTTGAAACGCCTGTGTTGCTGCCTGAATAATTGCTTCGCGTTTTACGTCACTTCTCGTACGTGTGCTGCCCGTCATAACTTTGTTCTCGTATTAAGATACCTTCATTTTACACCGTGCAGTTTACTTTTCAATGTAGCCGCACTAAAATGCACTCACTAGTTTACTTTTAGATTTGGCGACAACATTACTTTGTCTAAAGTAATTTGTGTTTGGGTACTCATATTCACAGAGTCCTGAATGCACACGTCTATTTTCTATTTACCCTGACAATGGATTACATACACCTATGTCCGTGATGCGATTTACTCACATTTTATTTTTAAGCGTTGTTTCGGTTTCTATTCTTTCTGCCTGTTCTTCTGAAGAACCTGCCGAACAACAAATAAAGACTACTCCTCGCTACGTAAAGCTTGCCACTGTTAGTAACATACCTGACTTTGATGAATTCACCTTCCCTGCTGTTGTTTCAGCGGTGAAAACCGTAGATTTAAGTTTTGAAGTTTCAGGCAGACTTATTCAAACCGACTTGGTGACAGGTAGCGATATTGATAAAGGAAAATTGCTGGCGACTATCGACCGCAAGCCCTTTGAACGCCGTGTAGAAGAATCAAAAACGCGCCTTGAACAAGCAAAACGTGAGCTAGACAGAATCGAGAAAATTGTTGCTCAAAAGCTGGTTTCGCAAAGCTCATTGGATTCTGCGAAAACCTCTTACGAACTAGCGTTGATTGATTTAAAAAATGCAGAGCAGGATTTAAGCTATACACAACTTTATGCGCCTTTCGATGCGAAGGTGTCCCAACGATTAGTCGAAAATAATAGCTTCGTAGCGGCTGGTACTCCCATAGCCCGCCTGCAAGATGTATCTAAGATTTACTTCAACATCAACGTGCCCGAGCGTTTGCTCACCGCTAATATTGGTCGCGGTATCAAACAAGCTAGCGCTACACTGGCGACTAATCGCAATCGTTGGTATCCGGTTAATTATGTAGAGCATTCCACGCAGCCTGATCCTGTGTCGCAAACCTACGAAGTGGTATTTGCCATGGAACCACGCAAAGAGCTTCCTCTCACACCGGGTGCCCGCGCAGTGGTTAAAGTTAGCCTACAGGGAAGTTTATATCCCGAGGGCTTAGTGGTGCCTGTACAATCTTTGGTTGGCGATGAGGACTCAGGTTTCGCGGTCTGGGTATTTAACGATGAAACGAGTTCAGTGGTTAAACAAGCCGTCTCGGTTAAGCACATAGAAAACGAATTAGCCGTTGTTGAAGGCAAGGACGAAAGCGATATTACGTTGGGCCAACAGGTAGTTGCCGCGGGCGCTACACAAATGCGTGCAGACATGAAAGTACTTCCTTACCAAGGAGAGAAGTAGTTCATGGATATAGCACGCTATTCAATTGATAAACCCGTTAATATTTGGTTGATGGTCATCATTCTGCTTTTAGGCGGCATTTTGGCTATGAGCAAAATTGGTCGTTTGGAAGACCCTGCGTTCACTATCAAGCAGGTAAAGGTGTACACCAATTACCCTGGCGCCAGCGCTGAAAAAGTAGAGCGTGAGGTTACCGAACGCTTGGAAATTGCCATTCAGCAAATGCCGCAGCTAAAGGAAGTGACGTCAATTTCATCCCCTGGCCTCTCGGAAATTACGGTTGAAGTAAAAAGTACCTACGACAGTAACTTATTACCTCAGATTTGGGATGAATTGAGAAAGCGACTTCGCGACACGGCAAGTTCGCTGCCGACCGGTACGCGAGACCCAGTAGTATTCGACGATTTCGGTGACGTATACGGGCTTTACTATGCGTTAAGTGCACCAGACTTTGATACCCGAGAGCTTCGCGAGTTTGCACGAGTTATTCGACGAGACCTGCTAACCACAGAGGGTGTAGCTAAAGTTAATGTCACAGGCGTTCAGAAGGAACAAATTGTGGCGTATATCAACCCTTACCAATTGGCTGGGTTAGGTATTTCATTCCCTGATCTTGCTGCGCTTTTTGAAGAAAACTTGCGGCCATTTAACGGCGGCCGTATCAAGGTTGACGAGAAAAATGTGCGTCTTATCGTAGAACGGGAGCCAGATAGATTAGAAGAAATATCCAACTTAACCGTGGTGATACCCGGCACCACTCGCTCGCTTCGGGTTGCTGACATTGCCACGCTAAAACTAGAACCTGCCGACATACAGCCTGTTTACGTGCGCTACAACGGTGAGGAAGCACTTACTTTATCAGTATCTGCACTCACCGATGTGAATATTGTTGACGTAGGCGAGCGCGTTAACGCAAAAGTGGAGAAGCTACTCCAAGAGTTGCCTGTTGGTATTACGCTTACGCCCATATACGACCAAGCCTCAGTGGTTGATGAGTCAGTAACAGGGTTCATTAATAACCTGGTCATGTCAGTAGCCGTTGTTACCTTAACCCTGTGTTTATTTATGGGGTGGCGTTCTGGTGTAGTAGTTGGCTCTGTGCTGCTTGTTACTGTACTAGGTACTATTCTTGTGATGTGGCTCATGGATATTCAGCTACAGAGAATATCCCTTGGCGCCATGGTTATCGCCATGGGAATGCTAGTAGACAACGCCATTGTGGTTGCTGAAGGTATGATGCTTCGCATGGCCACCGGTTCCACGGCTAAAGAATCAGCCAGCTTTATTGTTAAGCGCACACAGTGGCCGCTACTTGGCGCAACCGTTATTGGTATTGCTGCATTTTCAGGCATCGGCCTTTCAAATGATGCCACCGGCGAGTTTCTTTACTCGTTATTTGCCGTAGTCTTAGTTTCACTAATGATCAGCTGGGTATTAGCAGTAACTTTAGTGCCCGTTCTCGGCGCGTATTTCTACCGCAAAGGTATGGGTCAGACTGCAGGCAACGAAATCTCAGCATCGCAGCGCTGGTTCAAGCGCACGTTGTTAGGCGCACTTAAACTTCGTTGGGTTACCATTGGTGCACTCTTTGTCATTACTATTGTGGCTTATGGAAGCTTTGGTATGGTAAAGCAAGGCTTCTTCCCACCATCAAATGCGCCGCTATTCTTTGTGCATTATTGGGGCCCGCAAGACAGAGATATTCGTGCAACAGAAGTTATCGCTAAGGAAGCGGAAAAACGTATTCTGGAGATGGAAAACGTGACGGCTGTAACCACCTTCATTGGCCAGGGTGCAGACAGATTCACCCTTACTTATGCACCTAAAAGCGCTAATGAAAACTATGCCTTTTTCATGGTTCGCGCAAACGAACTAGATAACATCCCAGCTATTCAAGAGAAGCTTAAAAGTAAGCTTACTGACTTAGACTTCGACGCCAATTTCTATATGGAACGCATGCAGTTTGGGCCCGGTTCTGGTGCAAAACTGGAAGCAAGGTTTTCTGGCCCAGATACTGAAGTGCTTCGTGAATTAGCGGAAAAAGCTAAAGCCCTGCTTTTTGCTGACGGTCAAGTTAAAGACGTTCGTCACAACTGGCGCGAAAAAGGCTTTGCTATCAACACGCAGTTTGACAACTACAACGCAGGTATTGCGGGCGTATCGCACAATGACTTTAGCCAAACTATTCAATACGCGAGTAGTGGTGTTCAGCTAGGCACAGTGCAAGACGGCGACTACGCCTACAGTATTATTGCGAAGATGGGTAAAGCGGAAGACACCGAGCTTCAGTCGATACGCGAGTCGCAGGTATGGTCTACCCAACAACGTCAGTACGTGCCTTTTACACAGGTGTCGCAAGGTTTAGAGTTAATGACCGAAGAAATGCGAATTCATCGCCGTAACCGCGTGCGCACCATTACTGTAGAAGCCGAGCCAGGTGACCACGAAACCGCGGCTAAAGCCTTGGCTAGAATTCGCCCGCTTATTGAAGATATTGACCTACCCGCGGGTTATGCTTTGGAATGGGGCGGCGAGTTTGAAAGTTCTAGCGATGCACAAAAAGCGCTGGGAGCCGGTTTGCCTGCGGGCTTCTTGGTAATGTTTATTATCTCGGTACTGCTGTTTGGTCGCGCTCGACAGCCCCTGATTATTTGGCTTGTGGTACCTATGGCTGTGGTGGGCGTAGTAACAGGCCTTCTTAGTACAGATATGCCTTTTGGCTTTATGTCGCTACTGGGCTTTTTGAGCTTGTTCGGCATGCTTATTAAGAATGCTATTGTACTAATTGAAGAAATTGACCTTCAAATTGAAGAAGGCCTGGCTATTCGACAAGCTATTGTTGACGCTACTATCAGCCGTGTACGTCCTGTGTCATTGGCGGCGGTAACGACTATCTTAGGTATGGCGCCGCTACTGTTCGACGCTTTCTTTGCCGATATGGCAGTAACTATCATGGGCGGCTTGGCATTTGCCACAGTACTTACGCTGATTGCAGTTCCTGTGCTTTACAGCCTGTTGTTTAAAGTCAGCTATCGTCAGAGCTAAGCCCTAAAAACTAATGGCCTCTTTACCGCAATATTTATAGACGCAGGTAGAGAGGCCACTGTTTTTTGAAAAACTCATAAAATAAAGATTAAGCGTACCGAGCTACCGCTTAGCCTCTACTCTACTTTGCATAAACTTCATCACATCGCGCCACGACACCATGCCAACTGGGTGCCTATCTTTATCGATAATGGGGATACAGGAAATCTTATGTGTATTGAAAAGCTCAATGGCCGCGAATACTGAGTCAGTAGGATTCAGCGTTATTACCTCACGGGTCATAATTTGATGGGCGCGTTTATCGAGCGTAGCGCGATCTAGCATACGCTCGCTTAACGTGTCGACGAAAGGACTAAGCGATTTCATTAAGTCTCTGTCGGATATAATACCCTGCAGTTTATTGTCGTGAACGACCACTAGATGATGAAAGCCCGTTGCAGCAAATAACTCTCTTAACGACTGCAAGCTATCATCCATGTGCACACTAACTACACGTGTAGACATAATTTTAGCAATGCTCATCAATACTCCTTATTCACTCAGCTTCTTTCTCTTGAAACATTCTGTCGCAACAAAAGTGTCGCGCTAGCTGTAGACGGCAACCACAATTCTGCATAATAGCTCGATAAATTAAGCTATTCAGCCTGCTAATAGTATTAGCTAGGCCCATTAACATAAAACACTCTTAGATAAATATCCGTTGCGTATACTTCAAACGTACGGATTCTCACCCATGGCCACCAAAACGCAGAATAACCGCAAGTCTAGTTCAAGCTGATGGTAATCAGGCTCCATGTAGCAACAAAGTTTATAGAAAGCTTTGTTGTGGTCCTTTTCTTTAAAGTGCGCCAGCTCGTGTACTACTAAGGCCTTCAATAAAGGCTCAGGTGCACGCAGCAAATCACTATTAATGGCTAAATCGTGCTTTCGCGTTTTACCTTGCATACGATAAGTATGTGTACCTAACGCATTGGTAACCATATCCCCTTGTTTCTTAAATGCTGCCCGACCAAATGGTGGCGCATTTTTTAAGTACTGCTTTTTAAAATCCGTCGCGTACTGGTAAAGCAACTTATCTGTAGTTATATCATGGGCTTTTGGATATTTTTTCAACAAGTAGCTTTTTAGCCGATTGTCCGAAATTAGCTGTAGGGCTTGTTCTACAATAGTTGAAGGGTAGCCATTAAAATACCGGGCATATTCATTCACGTTTAGTTCTCCTTTGCATAGAGAATTATAAAACATTTGAACGCTATTGATCACAGAGAGCGGCATGAAAAGTTTAAGCTTGAGTCTACTTAGAGAAAGTGCGTTACGTTTCTTCTTAAGGCTATTAAAAAATGACAAGCCAGTGCTCACAATGATTTCTTGGCTAAGCGGTTGGGTGCTATCAACTAAATGTATATAGCTAAATAGAATTATTTTTAAACCGCCTTAACTTGATGCATTTTATTAATTGGTTTTTAGGTACTTAAAATAAAACCCGTAATTTTTAAATTGCTTCTTCGTTTCTCTACTATGCTTGTACTAAAGTTAAATTGTCACGGATATGCGTTTAGGCAACAATCCAGCCAGACTTCAAATTGGGTAATAAAGTGATGAAAAAGCCGTACTTGTTTATCGCGGCCATCTTCAGCTTGCTGCTGGCTAACAGCGCGTCAGCAGAACAAGATAAGTTAAACATTAGCGGTTTTGGAACCTTGGCAACGGCTACCGCTGATACCAACAAATATCAATTTCGAAACGACCGGTCTCAAGCTGAGTTTGCAAAAAAAGATGGGGTTGCATTCAGGCCGTTAAGCTTAATCGGAGTACAGCTCGATTACAGCCTGTCAAACAATCTCGACTTTGTAGGGCAATTTGTTTATCGAGAGCAAGATGAGCAGAACATAAACTCGATAACGCAAATGGCGTTTTTGCGCTATGACGTAACGCCTTCATGGCAGATCAGAGCGGGAAGACTTGCAGCCGATATCTTCCATTTCAGTGATACCAGAGACGTATCTATCGCCTACCCTTGGGTAAAAGTGCCTACAGAAGTTTACGGCATTGTCCCGGCTAGAAGCCTTGACGGCGCTGATATTAGGTACTCTAAACGTTACGAAAACTTCAACTTATCGGTCAAAGGATTTTGGGGTAAAGGAGAAAGCGACTTTTCAAGTAAGGACTTTGAACCTATCACCTTTGAGAATTTACGCACGCTGGGCATTGAATTAACCGCTTTTGATTGGAGCGTAGCGTTAAAACACACGCGCACCGAAGCTGATAACGATAATTTCGATATAGCACAAGTCACCTCTGCCGTAGAGTTGTTACAACCTTTTTGGAGTGGAGCGGCTGATTTTTCGGATTCACTGCGACTGCGCGACGCGACTATTCAGTATACCTCTCTTTATGCCAACCGATATTTAGGTGACTGGGAAGTATCCGGTGAACTTTCGCATATTGATTCAGAATCTGTCGCACTAAGACCCTCTTTTAATGGCTTTCTAAATATTAGTTATCTTTATGGTGCGCATACCTTTTACGGACTATTTTCTTTTGCAGAAACTGATACCTATTTTCTCAGGGAAGAACAGCCTGAATTTCCCATCATTCCTGCTACAGCTGAACTCGCTATGTTTGTTGAAGAAGTGGCCAGCACACTAGCCCACCGACAGAAGTCATTCTCTGTTGGCTGGCGCTGGGACCTTAAAGAAAATCTAGCTTTTAAAGCCCAAATAGAACGCAGCGATATAGAAGCCAGAGGCACAGGCCTTCGGGCCAGAAATGGTTTAGTTGTGGATGACGAGGCGAGTGTCGCTCATACCCTTTTCTTTGCTTTAAGCTTCAGTTTTTAGGGGAGTATCGTGAGATTTTTTGATGGTTACTTTCTAATGCTTACGGTGCTACTTGGGCTGCAAGGTTTTTCTTGTGCTGTAAACGCCTCAGAGAAAATTGTCGTTGTGACACACCCCAAAAACACCGTGCAATTTTTAGACAAAAAAGGCCTTATTGATTTATTTATGGGTAAGTATTCAGCGTTTCCAAACGGCAAGCTTGCCACCCCTATTGATGTCGAAATTGAGACTGAGCTTAAAACCCAATTCTACCAGGCGTTGGTAGGGCTACCCTTAGCACGTGTAAATGCCTATTGGTCTAGGTTGAAATTTTCTGGTCGAGTAAAGCCTCCCGCAATCGAAAAAACTATAGACGATGTGAAACAGCGGTTGAAAGAAGATGAGTCTGCTCTAGCCTATGTTTATGAGTCCGCTGTCACTGACAGCATGAAAGTGGTATATCGTTTTGATTAATGTTCAAGGATTGGGCTTCCGCTTCTCGCTATTTTTAATCGCGGCGTCAATGTTAGTGGTATTTACCACCGCTGAATTTTTTTATCGCACTACCTATGAAAATGAAATTCGTGATGCCAATAATGATATTGAAGAGCTTTATCAGACGGTAGGGGCGACAGCGTCTATTGCGGCTTTTTTAGAAGATGAAGACTTAGCCAAAGAAGCCATTAATGGCTTGGTTAAAAGCGACAAAATTCTAGGGGCTTCAATAAAAAGCGACGCGCTGTACTATCAATTAAACGTAAACGAAGCCATTGATAGTAATATCAATCCACGTATTTTTATGGTGAGGCATCCCTTCATGCCAGAAGATATCTTGGCTGAAGTCAATGTATATCCCAATTTCGAGCATATTATTAATCAAGCAGAAAAAATCAGTATTGATAACAGCTATTCGCTTTATGCTGAAGCACTCGTGGTCGGCGGCGTAGCATTGTTAATCACATACTACATCATCATCTCTCCCATGCTTCGGGTAGGCCGCTCTTTAAACGAAATCACCCCTGGAACGTCACAGAGGATCCCAACGCCTAAATATCACTCCCGCAGTGAAATAGGTAAACTCGTTTACGACACCAACCAACTGCTGAATAAAGTTGAAGAGCAATTTACGCAAGAACGACAATTAAGAGAAGAAATCGAGTTTCTTGAAAAGCGGTTTAGAATGCTGTTTGAAAACGCCAAAACTGCAACTGTGTTAATGGCTGAGAATGGCACTATAGCGCTTCGAAACGAGGCGTTTAATGATTTAGTAGAGAAAACGGAGATTGGAATAAAGCAAGGCTATGGGGAACTGTTAGACGAACTATTCGAAACACCAGAAACAATGAAAGCTGCACTTCAAGAAGCCTTTGCGCGAAACGAGTTTGCGACGGGAGAGTACAAGCTAAAAAGTAGCGCAAATGACAATGCCATTTGGGTTCAACTTATTGCTAGCCCATTACTGACAGAAGAAGGTGAACGTTACTACCAGCTTACCTTGAATGACATTTCGAGTCGTAGACACGAGTTACAAAAGCTTGCGCTACAAGCAGATTTTGACGCTTTAACGGGTATCTACAATCGAAATGGCGGTGAAAAGCTCATAGCCAAACTCATGAGAAAGGAACACCAGTTCGCGTTGGCACTGATCGACCTTAACGGTTTTAAAGCGGTAAATGATATTTACGGTCACGATGCGGGTGACGAGGTTCTCATTTTTGTTGCTGAGCAATTGAAAGAAAAAATACGCAAAAACGACGTCGCGATACGTTGGGGCGGCGATGAATTTATGTTGTTACTGCAAGCGGATGATGAAACGTCAGTTCAGAAAGTGGTGGACAAAGTAAATAGTGGTGTTAAACAGCCCTTCTATTTTAACAATGATACAAGGCCTACTGTGGTTTCTATGAGTGTGGGCGTGGCTTTTTACCCTCAAACAAGCAGTAATATGCATGCGTTGATTAAACTCGCTGACATTGCCATGTATCAAGCAAAACAAAATAAGGTATCGGCACCTGACGACTACCTTATCTTTGCCAACCAATCTCGTTTCGATAATGGATATATGGATTAGAAAGCTTCTAACCACGATAAGATCCAGCCCCCTTGCCACTATTAATTTGTCAATAAAATGTACTGTCCTTCGACATCTGCGCGATGAACGCAGCATCAACAAAATCTGTACACTATCAACCGTCTTTTTCGCTGTATTTAAAATGCTTATATCAGCAATAGATTATTTATAAAAACCATCTAGCCAGCGAGATAAATAACACTTAGACTGCGAGGATAAAAATAAAAACGACAGGTATTGCGCCAGGGCGTTAGGCACGCGGCGTTCGACATCATTTTATGTTTTTTCACTACACGCTTATTAATTAAACGGTCCGTGTATTGGTCATTTACTATAAACATAGGTGATAAAGTACTTTTCATTTTAGTTACAAGGGTTCTCAATTTAATGTCACAACAAAAAGTAGGTTTAGTGGGCTGGCGCGGTATGGTTGGCTCAGTATTAATGCAGCGCATGCAAGAAGAGCAAGATTTCGCGCACATTGAGCCCACCTTTTTCACTACCTCTCAAAAAGGTAGTGCAGCGCCAGATTTTGCTGGAAAAGATGCAGGTGTATTAGAAGATGCGCACGATATTGAAGCGTTATCGAAGCAAGATATCATTATCACCTGTCAGGGCGGCGACTACACTAAAGCGGTATACGACGATTTAAGAGCCTCTGGCTGGAATGGCTACTGGATTGACGCAGCGTCAGCCCTTCGTATGAAAGACGACGCTGTTATCATTTTAGACCCTGTCAATCGCAAAGAAATTGATAGTGGCATCGCAAAAGGTATTCGCACCTACGTAGGTGGAAACTGTACCGTTTCCCTCATGCTGCTTGCGCTAGGCGGTCTGTTTGAAAAAGACCTTGTTGAGTGGGCTTCGCCAATGACGTATCAAGCCGCTTCGGGCTCTGGTGCAAAGCACATGCGCGAACTTATTAGCCAGATGGGCGCCATTCACAGCAATGTGAAAGAGAAGGTTGAAGACCCTGCTACTGCAATTTTGGAAATTGACCAGCAAGTATCTGAATTTATAAGAAGTTCAGACTACCCTAGCGAACAGTTCGGTGTGCCACTTGCAGGTAGCTTAATTCCTTATATCGATTCGCAACTACCTTCAGGTCAGAGCCGTGAAGAATGGAAAGCCCAAGCTGAAGCCAATAAAATCTTGGGAATTCAAGGCAGTGAAGTACCTATCGACGGAATTTGCGTGCGGGTTGGCGCTATGCGCTGTCATAGCCAAGCCATTACGCTTAAGCTTAAGAAAGACTTGCCTGTAAGCGAAATTGAAGAGATTCTTGCGGCTCACAATGAATGGGTAAAAGTGGTTCCAAACGACCGCGACGCGACCATGCAAGAGCTCACGCCAGCGAAAGTTACCGGCACGCTGTCTATTCCAGTTGGCCGTATTCGCAAATTGACTATGGGCCCAGAGTATATTTCGGCATTTACCGTAGGGGATCAGCTATTGTGGGGTGCCGCAGAGCCGCTTCGCAGAATGCTGCGCATTGTGCTTGAGCAAAACTAACTGCTAGCTATTAGCTAACTAAATAGAAATTAAAACGCCTTTCTGTATTACTACCAGCAAGGCGTTTTTTATTTAAGGCACGATGAAATACCGTGCTGTTTAGCGCTGAACTATTCCAAATGCACTTTTATCTACTAGGCTGTCTCAGACCAAACAGCAAGCTCATTACCACCAGGCTCGACAAAATGAAAGCGACAGCCCCCCGGGAAGTCAAACAGCGGTTTAGTAATTGCTCCACCTGCTTTTTCTACACATTCTTGCGATTCAGAAATGTTATTGGAATACAGCACCAATAAAGGCGCACCACTTTCTGCCTTCATCACACGTTGTGCAGAAAAAATCCCTCCGTCCATGCCAGCATTGCTAAACGCACTGTATTCACTGCCATAATCGGTAAAACACCAGCCAAACGCACTTTCAAAAAACGCTTTTGAGCGGCGAATATCTAGAGATGCAAATTCGACATAGTTGAGTTTGGTGCTTTCTTGCATGTCACTCTCCTCTTTTTAAAAATTGATGAGCTCATACTATCACCAACTTTAGACTTATTGGTTAAATTCTAAACGTGCTTAATCGTTTAACATAAGACAAATAGCATTTATTCGGGTCACTTAGTTTGCAGCATTTTATTAGTTTGGCTTTATTGCTTGCCCTAACTTGGAGTATGGGAACGGTTAGTGCTCATGCATCTATCTCAGACAAGGTCAGCGAAATTAAAGTGGACGTTGAAACCTTAGTGCCTATGCCTATAGGGGCAGCAATAGAAAAGCTTGAAGCTTGGTTGTTATCTGACACATTAACGCAAGATGAAAAAAGAAAAGTGGGCGCGCTTTATGTTCAGTACCAACTCTCGATACACCAACGCCCTTCCGAAAAAATCTTAAATTCGCTGATTGCGTTGCAAGACAACTCGAGTGAAGGGCTTACAATAGCTACTGGTGTAGCAAGAATGTATGGTATTTCAGCAGACTACGACAAAGCCTACGAGCACTTTAACCGCGTTGTTGCAACGCCTGATATTCCAACAAGCGTAAAGGCCTACGCGCTTATTTACCAGGTATTAACTTACAGCGAGGGGCAGGTTTTTGCGCCTAACGCTGAGCTTATCAACACGGTAAACGATATACTAACCAAACATACGCTTACCAAGCTTCGACCATTGTACTATGCAATTGTGGCAGACTACTATCAATCAGTCAGCGCTTATGACATTGCGCTGTCCTACTATGAAAAATCGCTTGATGGCGCCAAAGTTGAAAACCAGCGAATTTTGGTCAGTGACAACCTATACGCCATTGGTATTCTGTATAGAAATCTAGGAGACTATCGCAAGGCCATAGACTACTTTGAGCGCGCCATAGAATTCGATTCACAAATTGATATCAACTATTCTGAGTTCCTTGCCACTTACGGCATCGCCACCACCTATTATCGCTCAGGTAATCTCCAGAAAGCGCTGACACTGTCTGATATCGTTCTTGCTCATCCTCTCTCATCTTCTTTTTACAATAGCGAAATTTACCGTTTAAAAGCGGAAGCTCACCTTAGTTTAGGAGAACTGGATAAGGCGACCAACGCGCTTAATAAAGCACGTGAACTCTACGATGAAAACCGCGAAGCTGAGCAAACGACTTGGCGAGCTCAACTGGACAAAACAGAAGCCTACATCACCGCTGCGAAAGGTGATCACGCGTTGGCATTCAAACAATTTGAGGTTTTCCATGAAGCTTATTTGAATGCCAAGAAATATGAAGACTTAGAGCTAATAAAAAGCGCCAACTTAATTGATCAGATAACCCAAGAGAAAGACAGAGCAAATCAACTTGAGAATGAGAATAAAGCATTCGAGGAAGCGCTTTTGTTGAAAACAGAGGCTCAGCGCACCCAATCACTTTTTTCCACGTTGCTCGCCATACTTATCACACTCACACTAGTAACAATTGTTATCATTTTGATTTTATTGAGTAAATCAAGACAGGCTAATGCGCTTTACTTAACGGCGAAAGAAAAAGCAGAATTAAACAATCGGTTAAAGTCTGAGTTTATTTCTAATATTAGTCACGAGATTCGCACGCCTTTAAATGCCATTATTGGTTTTGGACAAACATTATCGAACCGTGCAGCAGACGTGCAAGCAAAGGATCTCACCAAGAAAATCGTCAATGCGTCTGAAATGCTGCTTCAACTTATTAACGACCTACTCGACTTTTCGAAGATTGAAGCGGGCAAGCTAACGTTGGCTATCAGGCCTCACGACATCAATGAAAGCCTGTGCACATTAGTCGACATATTTTCAGACCAAGCGGAACGCAAAGGATTAGTGCTCCAGCTTCATATCGACAAAAACCTTAATAACGATTTGATGTTTGACGAACTTAGATTTAAGCAAATATTGGCAAACCTAATAAGCAATGCCATCAAGTTTTCTGATAAAGGGATTATAGAAATTGGATTATCCGTATCAGAGTCGAACGATAGTCATTGTGCCCTGCACTGCTGGGTAAAAGACAACGGGATTGGTATTTCGAAGGAAAACCAAGTAAAGCTGTTTACGCCTTTTACGCAAGCTGAAAGCTCCATAGCGAGAAAGTATGGCGGCACAGGCCTAGGGCTTAACATCAGTAATAATCTGCTTAAGCTAATGGGCTCTTCACTAACGCTTGAAAGCGAATTAGAACGAGGCTCTACTTTTTCTTTTGATGTCACGTTTGCTGTTGCAGCAGATATTGATGTTCCGCTGTCTGAGACGACTCAGCAACACGTTACGCTAGAAGGCGCTCGTGTCCTCCTTGCAGAAGACAACGACATTAATGTTGAAGTAATAAAAGCGCTTCTTGATGAATTCCATTTAGATTTAACACACGTATCAAACGGACAAAAGGCCATTGATGCATTGAAAGCGTGCACTTATGATTTGGTACTAATGGATATTCAAATGCCTGAAGTTGATGGGCTTAGCGCCACACGGCATATAAGAAATGTGCTTAAGTTGAAAACCCCCATCATTGCCCTGACGGCTAACGCCATGCAGCAAGATATCGACAACTGTCATGCGGCAGGAATGGATGCCCATGTGGGCAAGCCCGTAGACAAGGCTCGCCTTGTTAACACACTAGGTGAGTTTCTTGCTCGCCCGGCGTGAGTAGTTAAAAACTGACGTCCCACTGCAGAGAGTAGATGGTCTCGTCCCCTACTTCAGTATCGAACTGATCCAGTGAAACCCTGCTTACCTCTGCGGTTAGTTTGTTTTCGTGGCCATTAAAAAAATAGTTTAATGCTACTGTCTTTTCAAAAAAGCGTTCGTCTTGTTCACTGTCTCGGGGCGAATAGGTCCCGAAGCGCGCAGCCATTTCAAGGGGCTCTGGCCACCAGCTGATTGATTCACTCAAAAAATAACCCGCCTGCACATAATAGCCGCGCAGCGTAGTTTCTCTATTGTTGTCCGCTAAATCCACAATATCTTTTTCATGATATTCCGCTTGAGCATTAAACCCTTTATAAAAATACGCACCATCAATCACAAACTGCTCAATGTCGTACTGACCTTCGATCTCGCCGGCACTAAAGTTGGCTAAATTACCAGCGCCAGACGATGAAAAACGCGTAAACTGGCTTTTGAACTTCGCCCCCGCTATTGCTAGAGCTGCTTTAGGGGTATCTGTTCGTTTAATGTCACTGTTTTTAAACCCGACAGACTCACCTAAGACATTCCACTGCAATCGCCCTGTATACATATTCTCGCCATCGTGATTACTATAATCACCACGGCCCGAGCCATTGAATACTCCTACCCAGTAATTGAAATTGGCCGCGCCTGAGCCATCAAAATTACCGTACAGGGATGCCCCCATTTGCCTATCAAGCGTAAATATTCTGTTGATGATTGAACGATCCATCATTTGCTGGCCGCCGCTGCTTACACTGCGCTCTCTGGAATACTCGACTTTCCACTGACCAACCTTAAACCGAAGCGCTTCATACTTTTCAAAAGATAGTGTAGCGGTCAGCGTGCGCTGATCGACAGCATCGTATTCCACACCATATTTAATCCAAGGCAATCCAATGTGACCGTCTAATTTGACCCGCGCTCTGTTAACGCCAAATTGATTACCGGCGTTATGCTCAAAGTCAGTACGCTCGGTAGGCTGGCTTATACCGGGATTGGCATAGCGAAACTGAAATCTACCGCGCACGCGCAGTGAGAAGGTATTGTTGTCGCTTTGAAATGAAAGGCCGTTGCCATTGTATTGAGAAAACGTTGCGCTAGATTCGCGCTCGACATCAACCTCAGACGCTACAACCGACGTATGGAAAAGCGACGCCCATAAAGCACTCAACAGAAGACAAGAAGAAAAACGATTTTGAAAAAGCAAAGCACACTAAATATAACGGAAGTTTGCGCGCAGGATATATACTTTATTTTAAGAATCAAGTGCACTGACATAAAAATGACACAAAACTGTAATATTTAACGTTGAAATACACCGTTAGATAGTCCTGTCACTTTAACAGTAAAGCATTTGCTGGTAAGTGCGGACTTCCTTTCTGAGCAACTTCGTGTTGTTTGATCAGGTTAACTATATGCTTATTCACTGGCGTAGCTATGTGATTTTTTTCACCGAGCCTGACTATCTCGCCGTTCAAATAATCAATCTCCGTTCGTCGCCCCAGCGCCAAATCTTCATACATTGATGAACGTGCTTCGGGATCTATTTTAAGCGTAGATGAAGCCACCACATTGAATAAAAAATTAGGTAGCTTCATAATTTTTGGCATCAGTTTGGGGATAACTTTACCGGTTCTTGCTGGTGCAATTCCTTCCGCTTTTAGTACTGCTAACGCCTCTGACAACACCTTTGCCATAACTAACCTATATTGCCTATCCCCTAGCTGTGATTTCAGCGGTATACCCGACAACGCGTTTACTGCGTTATTCAAGTTCATAATAAGTTTGCCGTACTGTACAGCTTTCATATCGTTATAAACCGTAACGGGCAACGACGCGTTGTTAAGCGCTTTTATGATGTCACTACATTGGTTATTGGGATCTTCAAGAGCAATATTACCCTCAGTACCACAGTGAAAATGGCCGTTACCTTTATAAAAAACATTGAAAGGCACCATACCTGCAATTACGCATTGTTTTATGTGCTGGCGAAGCAGGTGTGCATTACCCACTCCGTTTTGAAGACTGACTACGACTGCTGATTGCTTTGCATGCTGATTGATTATCGCAGCAGCCTGCTCTGTATCTTGGCTTTTAACGCAAAGCAAAATGACGTCAGCATCAACTAAACTATCGTTCTCAATTGAAAAAGCGATATGCTCAGGCTTTGTTAGCTGCTCACGCCCTTGCCAATCCGTTACTTTAAGACCATTGGCAGTAATATCATCATATAAACGCTGACGGCCAATGAGCGTAAGCGCATTAGCGGCGCTCAATGTGGGGTCAGAGGCTAACAGGCAGCCCGCTACATAACATCCAATACTTCCCGCACCTAACACGGCAATTTTCATTATTGACTCCCAATGAAAGTTTAGCTTTCAATACTTTGTTAGACTGCGATTAAACGATCAAAATGTAAACACAGAAATCACAATTAAATAACAAAAAGTGTTTCAGTATCAGTTATTTCCTATCAGTCCGATTTATTCTTTCAATTTTCCCCGGCGTCGTGTTCTCCCTACAATTAGACCAGGTAGTCAATTTATAGTCATGGTCAAATAGAGGGTTATCATGTCGGGTCAACAATCTGCTCCTTCTCTCGCTTATTCAAAAGCACACAATGCTGAAATGTCGAACAATGGCAAAGTTGCCTTGGTTGCGGAAGGTGGTGGTCAACGCGGTATTTTTACAGCCGGTGTACTTGATACATGGTTAGATGCTGGGCATGACCCCTTCGATATCCTTATTGGCACATCGGCAGGCTCGCAAAACTTAACAAGCTTTGTTGCACGTCAAAAAGGCTATGCAAAACGTCTTATTCGAGGCTTAACACGACACAAGCGTTTCTTTCAGATGGGCCGCGGTTTGATGGGCAAGCATATTGTCGATTTAGACTGGTACTTCGATAAAACCCAAGAAGCGAACCGTTTACTAGATTTAGATACGGCTAAAAGCAACGTGGCAGATAGAGAAATACTGTTTACGGCTACGAACTCTAGAGACAGAAAAGCATATTTTCTAAACCCCATGAAAAGCCAAAACACTTGGGTTGAATTGATTAAAGCATCGAGCGCACTGCCTTTGTTATACAAACAAGGTGTTCCGCTTCACACTGAAATCGAAACCAAACAGGCCGCAAATACCGATTTTTACTTAGATGGAGGTTTAGCCGCACCTTTACCTGTAACAGAGGCTTATAACCGGGGCGCTACAAAAATCGTGTTGATTAGAACAGTGGACGAAGGGTTTCAAGCACAATCACCTTGGCTACAAAAGCTGAGTGCAGTGATGTGTGCAACGGGTACCTGCCCAAAAACTATCGACTATTTACTACAGCACGAACATGCGTACCAAAAAGAATTAGCGTTTATAGAAAATCCACCTGAAGGCGTTGAGGTAATTCAAATTTTTGCTTCAGATAAGCTACAAAGTAAGCTTTTAGGTAGCACCGACGCGCAGCTACGTCATGACTATAAACTGGGAATAATGGCGGGATCATCATTTTTGAAAAAGATTGAAATACCTTCAATCGCGTATGACAGAAACATGCGCTTTACATCGCCAGAAGCTCAACAACCTTTGCAACCCAAGCCTGCTAGACCAGTTGCTGCATCACAGTGTCTAAGTGCTTAAAAAAACGGGTACAAAGGTTTTCAACACGATTAAAGCAGTAAAATAATAAAAAGCCAGCTATTTTCTGAGCATAGCTGGCTTTTCGCTGCGAAATTACGAGTTACTAGTCAAACATGTAAGATACTGTTGCGCCAAAAGTTCTTGGCTGACTTGGGTAAGCATTGAAGCTGCCAGCCTGTATGGGAGGTGGAAATGCTGACAAATAGTATTCATCATTGTTTAAATTCCTCACCCATAGTTGAACACTAATGCCGTTAGTAAAGGTTAATCCTGCACTGGCATTTAGCATATTAACTTCACGAGTGAGTTCAGGTGGAACATTCTCTACAAGTTGTGTTTCACTCTCATGTAGATAATCACTTCGAATAAAACCAGTAGTGCCATTTTCGAATTCTAAGTGATAAGTGAGGCCTGCAACGAAGCTTCGTTCATGTATGCCTGCGGGCTGCGTACCTGAAAGATCGATTGGCCCATTCACGCCATTTGCACCAACAAAAGAGTCGTAAACTGGGTCTAGAATTGTTCCGGCAAAACTAAATACTAAATTTTCTGTTACATCTAGGGTTGAATCAAATTCAAGACCCTGCGTTGACTGTTTCCCGGCGTTCGCCAACACGTACCCCGTACCTACAAATGTACTCGATTGAAAGCCTTCGATTGTTTGGTCGAACAACGTGACGTTAAATGCTCCTCGCTTGAACCTTGCTTTTACCCCCAATTCATAAACCGTTGACTCTTCCGGCCCAGCATAGCGGGTTCCATACGTCTGATTAACACGCGCCAAATTGACAGATTCCAGTGCCGATTGGTCAGACCCAAACGGCCGTGTGTCGCGGGAAAGGTTCCATGAAGAAGCTTTGAAGCCTGTAGCAGCAGTAGCGAATACGTTAAAGTTTTGATTAATCTCGTATGCGATACGCGCACTCCATGTCACTTTATCATCGTTAGTATTACCGTCTTCTACAGTATTAGGAAAAACGAGTTGCGGAGGCAAAAACTGAACGCCTTGGAGCGTGGGAATAAAACCAGCTAAAGCCGGTACCGCTGTTGATAACGGCACGCCGAAAACTGTGGGATCATTTATGATGTCGATAGAGGACAACACTTCGTTATTGTTTTGTTCTACCGATACGTCTTTCTCGTCTTCTGTGTAGCTGACGCCCACTGTTGTAGTGAGTCTATCCGAAATGTGATAATCAAGATTAAAGAACACAGATAACGCATCATTTTTTTGCAGAAACTCGCTATTCACGAACTGGTTTTCATTAAAAAAAGTCCCCGGCGCTTGACCATACAAAGGTTCAAACGCGCCAAGAAATCCATCTGGGAAAACCGCATCAAATGGCAACGGTGTGGGTAACGAAGCGAGTGCTTGTTCTACCCCCGAATTCAACAGTACGTCGAAATAAGACCGAATGTTTTGTCCGTAAAATAAGGTATCACCTGTGTCTACCTCTTCTGAGAAGTAGAACATCCCGAACATCCAATCCAATGTATTTTCACCAAGAGAAGTAAGACGAAGTTCCTGAGTGAAGGTATCTATCTCTGTGTGCCCTTCCTCTGACAAAATATCAAGCGATGTATAATCTACATCCGCGAAATAGTCAGATTTATTGTTTCTGTAAGCGGTGATAGAGGTTAACGCGAATGTATCAAAATCAACGTCGATTTGAAGAGAAACCCCGCCATCCTCTACCGTGTTACTGGGATTAAAATTCAGCGCAGATTTAAAAGCAAAGGGATCATCAGTATCTAACACGGTACCGCCTAATGCACGTACAACAGCCGTAGTAGGTCCATTAATAACGTCCGCGACAGTGCAACAGCGTTCATCAATCTCACTATAGTCAGCAATAAATCTAAACTTAACGTCGGTGCTAGGTTCGTATAACGCCTGCCCTCTTATATTCCACCTATCACGATTATTTAGCGTATCAACACCATCAACAACGCTTTCAGTATAACCATCACGTTTGTTCACTCCACCAGACAAACTAAAAGCAAACTCATCGGTTATGCCGTTGGTATAGTACCCTTTTAGCAATCGCTGATCATAATTGCCCACTCCTAGCGTCAATTTACCCTCTTCGGTGAAAGAGGGTCCTTGCGTTCGCACACTTATTACCCCAGCCGATGCGTTTTTCCCAAAGAGTGTACTTTGCGGGCCACTTAATACTTCAACCTGCTGGACGCGCGGTAAGTCGCCAATTTGTGCAGCGGCCCTTGAACGGTATACACCGTCAATAAAAACCCCAACAGAAGGTTCAATTCCCGTGTTGTTCGCACCATTACCAAAACCGCGAATCGAGAAATTGGTATTTGCTGAACGTTGTAAAGGGTTCACTCTTAATGTTGGTACTAACGCTTGTAAATCCTGAATATCTAGTACTTGAGTTTGCTCGATAGCTTCTCCACTAGTAACAGATACAGCGATAGGCGTTTCCTGAAGCCCCGTACTTCGCTTTGAAGCGGTGATTAGTATTTGTTCATACAACTCGTCTTCAGCTTGCTCGTTAGTTTCCTGCGACATAGCGGCGTGGCAATGCAAGCCTAGGCACAACGCAATTAATGTAGTAGTGCGGTTTAGGTTAAAGCGGGCGGGTAAGCGTTTACTCATCTTTCACAATTCTCTTGCTAATTTTTATTTTAAGGAGCCTCTGCTTACACGACACATTCCACATGGCTCAACATTTAGTCGTAATTACAATAACTAGGCATCAAACGAAATGTAAATAGAATGTATATAACATGATAATAAAAGTGATGACGGGTGAAACGATTACAATTTAGTCTAAAGCAAGAAAATAGAGGGATGTAGAGGAACTAGGTAGGATCAACAAGGAGATATTTAATATTTTAATATATAGAAATCATTGAAATCGATTAGGTAACGTCGATTTCGTCAAAGAAAGTGAATATTGCTAAATGTTTACCTTCGTTTTTCGGCTTACTAATATCAACGATAAAATGCAAGCGACTGATTATAAAGCGCATTTATCAACCAACTTGACAGAAGGTATTAAAAAAATTATAAAGCGCGTTTTTAGTATAAAGCGAAGTCAAACATGTCAGAATTATCAACACCTGGAAAACAAACTGAAGCACACAAACTTATTGAAGGTTTATTGAAATCTAGTGAGCCAGCGGCCGAACTAGACAAGATTTCTGAAGAGTACAACATCGCGAACTGGGGGCAAACAAATGCTGTTTCAGCCGACCTTTATGATGCAGTGCGCGACTTGCTTGGCAAGGGTGTAGTAACAGGTAACGACCTTGTTGCCGGCAAAGACACCATGGACCCAATTGTACATAAAGTACAGGAAGAGACAGAGAAGCTTATCGCTAACCCAAGCGAAGCAGACGCTGACCGTGTTCAAACCTTTGTACTTGGCTTTTTACGAACCTTCGTAAGCCAATTGCTTCACCCTGGTACAAAGAAAGCAATTTACGCGAAAAAACTTCCAGATCTAATTACAGTATATCAGCAGGTTGCGAAATAATAAGCAGCAGCGCGGAATCAGAGACGAAAAGCCATATGCTCAAGCATACCCGCGTCGCAATAAATGCGCTTAAAAAGAAACCCGCTACACAGCGGGTTTCTTTTTGCTTTAGCGAGAAGAATCCACGCATCATTCAGCGCTGATCGGTAGACACAAAAAAACCGGCGTAAAGCCGGTTCTTTGTATTTGGCGGAGAGAGAGGGATTCGAACCCTCGTTAGGTTTAACCCTAAACACACTTTCCAGGCGTGCGCCTTCAGCCACTCAGCCACCTCTCCAAATTTTTTATCAAGAAGATTTCGACTACGAAAATCCTTGAGCGCGCGTATAGTAGGTAAAGCCGCGCGCTTAATCAAGAACTTGCTGGAAATTATTCAACAAGTGCTTATAAAACGTGCGTTTACAGCCCACCTTTCGCTTTTAACTCAGCTGAAAAGTTAAGCATTCGATCTAGCGGAATAAGTGCCCCTTTGCGTAACTCATCATCCACAAAGATTTCATGACCGTCACCCTCGCCTGTTAAAGACGCCTTAATCGCCTCTAAGCCGTTCATCGCCATCCACGGGCAGTGAGCACAGCTTTTGCACGTAGCGCCGTTACCGCCCGTTGGAGCCTCTATAAACGTCTTCTCTGGCGTAAGTTGTTGCATCTTGTAGAAGATGCCTTTATCGGTAGCGACGATAAAGGTGTCGTTATCCATGGTTTGCGATGCTTTAATAAGCTGGCTGGTTGAGCCAACCGCATCGGCCATGTCTACCACGCTCGCCGGAGATTCAGGATGAACTAGAACCGCAGCATTTGGATACAAGGCCTTCATGTCTGCAAGTTTCTGTGCAGAGAATTCATCGTGAACGATACACTCGCCCTGCCACATTAGCATGTCGGCACCGGTTTGCTTTGCGATGTAAGAACCTAGGTGCCTGTCTGGACCCCAAATGATCTTCTTGCCCTGGCTGTCTAAGTGCTCAACAATTTCCAACGCTATGCTTGACGTTACTACCCAATCAGCGCGCGCTTTCACAGCGGCCGAAGTATTCGCGTAAACCACAACAGTGTGATCAGGATGCTGGTCACAGAATTCGCTGAACTCTTTCACTGGGCAACCAATATCAAGGGAACAGGTCGCTTCAAGTGTAGGCATTAGCACGGTCTTTTCCGGGCTAAGAATCTTTGCTGTTTCGCCCATAAAGCGAACGCCAGCAACAATTAACGTTTGCTCTTCTACATCTCTACCAAAGCGCGCCATTTCCAACGAGTCAGCCACGCAGCCGCCAGTCTCTTCAGCGAGAGCCTGGATTTCATGGTCTGTGTAATAGTGTGCGACAAGCACTGCGTTGCGGGCCTTAAGCAAGGCTTTGATCTCTGCCTTTAACTCAGCTTTACGTGCTTCTGATAATGGCTGTGGTTTTGCTGGGAACGGGTACTCTACCTGATCCACTCGAAATGCTACTGACATTAACCTACATCTCTGTTGCGACAAGGGTGCGGATTATACCCAACTGTCATAAAAATTACATACTACCTATTCAACATAAGCGTAATTAAATAGTCGTAGATGTGCTATCTGTTCTACTACATGGGGTTGGGTAAACCAGATCAAAGTGAAAATGAGATAAGTAACGTCTTGAAACGCAAACAGTGTTTAGATTTTAAATTGGGTTTGGATATTTATGTCGTTGATGCTGGGAATTTATTTTTAAAGCGGCTTTTAGATAATAGCCTAGATTCGGTACTGAATGCGTACGATATAAGACTTGATGGTGGGTCGTGCTGGATTCGAACCAGCGACCAATTGATTAAAAGTCAACTGCTCTACCAACTGAGCTAACGACCCATCAAGTAACACATAAAAAATTTCAGCAATTCAAATGATGGTGGGTCGTGCTGGATTCGAACCAGCGACCAATTGATTAAAAGTCAACTGCTCTACCAACTGAGCTAACGACCCATCATTTGTTGCTAGGAGAGAAAGTGGTGGGTCGTGCTGGATTCGAACCAGCGACCAATTGATTAAAAGTCAACTGCTCTACCAACTGAGCTAACGACCCTTTCTTTCCTGTTGTTGCCTATGTCTTGGCAACGGCGGCATATAATACTCAGATTTTTATTCGACGCAACCCATAACGTCCTTTTATTTTCATTTTTCTGTCAAATTACGACTAAACGGTCAAAATGAAAACAAATCGCTGGGTATTTATACCAGCCTTCGGTGAGTTTTCTCGATTTGTTACGGATAGAAGCAAGATTTGGTGCAGAAGATTTTAGCCGTCTAACTAGAATATTTCTAAAAAATAAAAAGATAAAACAATAAAAAAGCCTCTTTAAAAGAGGCTTTGTTCATTACAAGTTATTTAATCTAGATTCTGCTAAACGTTTTGCAGAAGAATCTGGGTATTCGTTTATAACTTGTTGAAACAGCTGTCGTGCTGTTGCGCTGTCCCCTGTCCGCTCTGCAATGACACCGAGTTTTAGTAAGGCATCAGGTCGCTTAGTCGAATCGGTAAAGCGATTAGCAACGATATTGAATTGTTCGCTTGCTTCACTCCACTGCTGTTTATTAAACAACAGTTGCCCCAGCCAATAGTGCGCATTCGGCGCATAGCCACTGTTGGGGAAGCGTGAAATGAACGATTGAAATGCAGGAATGGCTTTATCGTACTCACGAGACTTAAGGATCAGATTCACCGCACTTTCATAAGCTTCATCTTCACCCGCTTGTGGTGTTTGCGTTGGTGCAGAAGACGCTGGAGAGCTCACAGAGCCTGAATCAACGCCGGCACTTGGCATCGCACTACCCTGTAACGCTCCGCTTTGCTTAAGTGCTTCTACGCGCTTATCGATTTCAAGATAAAGCTCACGCTGACGCTCAAGTACTTTTTGAAGTTCATTGGTATTCACTTCAACCGCACCGCGTAGCTGGTCCACTTCCATTTGCATGTTGTCTAACTGGGTTTGCAGCCGATGCTGCATCTCAGTTCGACTTTTAACAATGCGCTCTAGTACAACGATACGCTGTTCCAATTCGCTGCCGCCGTTTGCGTCTACTACCGGCGCTTGCGCGAATGCGGCAGAAACAGCAAGGGCGGCACATAACGTGACGCCCATTTTTAATGTCTTATTCGTAAGAAAAGTCATTAGCGGTAAACAACCACTCCGCGACGGTTTTGAGCAAATGCATACTCAGTAGAACCCATCACTGCTGGTTTTTCTTCGCCGTATGAAACTACTGTTACTTGGCTGCTGCTTACGCCAGCATTAAGTAGGTAAGTTTCAACAGACTGTGCACGACGTTCGCCTAGTGCAATGTTGTACTCTGGCGTACCACGGCTGTCAGTGTGACCTTCTATGGTCACTTTAGTACTTGGGTTTTTCACCAAAAACGCCGCGTGCTTGTCTAGTATACGTTGGAACTCTGGCTTGATGCTTGAGCGGTCAAAGTCAAAGTAAACGGTTTGTTCGTTTTTCAGCGCTTCCATTTCTTGCTGAACCATTTCTTCTTGACGCTTCATACGCTGAGCAGCTTCTGCTTTAACACGCTGAGCTTCTGCTTCACGGGCTTCTGCTTCCGCAGCGGCTTGCTCTTGTGCTAGGCGGTTACGCTCAGCTGCCAACTCTTCTTCGCTAGGGCCTGAAGAACATGCCATCATTGTCACTACTGGCAATGCGATAATGAAGCTCTTCATCACTTTATTCATTTGCATCCTACTAATCCTTAAATTTTATTGTTTAGTCGTTAAATTGTTAGAACAAAAATGGTGACCAACTTGGCGATTTAACTTGCCCATTGGCTGCTGGTAACCTAGCTTTAAAACGCCCATCAAGAGAAACCAACGACAACACTTGGGTGCCCTCATGAAGGGTGCTGTATATAATCATGCTTCCGTTCGGCGCTATACTTGGAGATTCATCTAAGTACGTCCGTGTCAGTACTTGCGGTGAACCACCATCCAAAGACTGCTTGGCAATGTGATAGTTTCCATTAGTTTGGTTAACCATCACCATTTGCTTACCGTCTGGGGAAATTGTAGCGCCAAGGTTTTGTTCACCTACATAGGTGACTCGCCTTACTTTCCCAGAATTTAAATTTACGCTATATATCTGGGGTTTACCACCCCGTTCCGAGCTAAATATCAAACCACTGCCGTCGGGTAGCCATGCAGGCTCCGTATCAATCGCTCTATTGCGTGTAACTCGACGAAGATTTTTCGTCGCTAAGTCCATCACATAGAGTTCAGGGTTTCCATCTTTCGACAAAACCATTGCAAGTTGCTTGCCATCTGGTGAAAACACGGGGCTACTGTTTATTCCGGGAAAATCAGTAATTCGAGTGCGTTCACTGGTATAAATATCTTGGATGAAAATTTGCGGCCTGCGGTTTTCAAAACTAACGTAAGCTAGCTTCTCGCCATCTGGCGACCACACGGGCGACATGAGCGGCTCGGGAGAAGATAATAAGCGCGTCTCGTTTTCACCATCATAGTCGGCAATTACCAATTGATACGGTTTTTCAACCGTATCGCGGTCACGTACTATGACATAAGCGATTTTTGTAAGAAATGCGCCGCGAACCCCGGTTAGTTTTTCATACACAATGTCGCTAATTCGATGCGCGTACTGTCGAAAATCTCGCCCGTTTATCACCGCCTGACGGGCAGCTAATACATGGTCGTTACTTGACACTAAGCTACCGTTTTTGAGCACTTTCGCCTGACCGTTATCCACTTGCCCTTTCAAGATATCAATCAATTCGTAGCTTACCAAATAACGGTCGCCCTCTTGCGGCTCAATACTCCCAACCAATACCGTATCAACGCCCAGTGTTGCCCACGCTGTGTAGCTCACTTGCGCTACAGTCTCTGGGTACTGTGGCATTTTGTCGACAGATACCGGGTTAAACTTACCGCTTCGCATCAAGTCTGCCATCACAACTTTAGATATATCGCCAGGCATACTGCCCTGACCTTTCCATTTAAATGGCACAACCCCGATTGGACGTGCACTATCTACGCCCTCGGTTATCACAATTTCTAAGGATGCAAACACTTTGGCACTGAATGCCATCGTAATAAGCGCTATCCATAAACCTAGTTTTTTCATACCACTATAATTCCACTTTTAAAGTAATGTCTTTTAACTGCTCGTAAACGTCTGGCGCATCAGATACCGGTAACTTTTCGGCCCTGCGAACCGCGCTTTCAGCCGCTCTACACAGCGCATCATTGCCGCCGAGTACACGAATACTCGTAACAAACCCTGTCGTTGCTAACCGAATATTCAATCGACAGGTTTTACCTTGATAGCTGTCGTCTGAATACAAATTGCGCTTAATGGTTTGCTGAATTAGTGCGGTATAGCGCTCTACTTCAGTAAGTACCTGTTTACGCCTGCGTTCTTGCTGAGCAGCTTGCTCTTGTGCAAGCTGCTCTTGCATGATCCTTTCCATTTCAGCGCGTTCAGCCGCTTCTTTTTTCTTACGCTCGGCGTCAGCTTTCGCTTTTGCTTCCCGTTCTTTTCGCTCTTTTTCTTTCTGCGCCGCTAAGCGTTCTAGCTCTTTTTGACGTTTCGCTTCAGCTGCCTCGGCTTCACGCTTTTCCTTCGCGCGCTTTGCAGCAAGCTGCTGCTGGCGTTTTTTCTCGGCAGCCGCTTGCGCTTGTCTCTGTTTCTCTTGCTCTTCAGCTCTTGCTTGTGCTTCAGCTTGTGCCTGAGCTTTTTTCTGGTCGGCTATCGCTTGGGCATCAATAAAAGTCGCTTCAATTACAGGCGCATTCGACGGCATGCTCGGCAAAGGCTCAGGAGAGAAACTGACGCTAATTAGCAACAGAGCGGCGATAATGATATGCAAGCCAATCGATTTATATAAGCCCATTTGTTCTGGGCTTATATTGCTGGTCTTTTGCGTCTTCACATCGCCTTTTGCGCTACTGGATGCATTTGAGTTTGATGTGCTTTTCGACACTTCGGGTTTTGACATATCTATATTACTCAACCGGATCCGTCATCAACCCTACTGAAGGTACTCCAGCCTGCTGTAATAACACCATTAACTGTATGACCTCGTTGTATGCTACTTGCCCATCACCTTTAACCACTACGGGCGTATTAGGCTCTTTGGTCAATTGTGCTTTTACAATAGCACCGAGTTCATCTGCGCTAATTGGAGACTCCTGGTCTTCTCCTACATTAAGAAAATAGCGACCTTTTACGTCTACAGAAGCAATAATAGGCGGTGTATCCTCTTGTTCTATAGGGTTCGCACTTGCTTTAGGCAAGTCTACCTTTACCCCTTGAGAAATAAGCGGCGCCGTAACCATAAAGATAATAAGCAGTACCAGCATCACGTCGATATAAGGCACTACGTTTATCTCTGATACCGGCCTGCGACGTTTTCTTACATACATAACAAGTCCTCCGTTTGGATTGTAAACGCTTAGGCTTGTTGTTGTGCTTGCGCAGCAACGGCTTGGCGGTGAAGGATTGCAGAAAACTCTTCCATGAAGTTGCCGTAGCTATTTTCTAGCTTTTCAACTTGGTGACTGAAACGGTTGTATGCGATTACAGCTGGGATTGCTGCGAATAAACCAATAGCGGTAGCGATAAGTGCTTCTGCGATACCAGGCGCAACCATTGCAAGGGTAGCTTGCTGCACTTCACCTAGTGCGATGAAGGCATTCATAATTCCCCAAACAGTACCAAACAGACCGATATAAGGACTAATAGATCCTGCGGTGGCTAAAAAGGGTAAACGGCTTTCTAGCTCTTCAACCTGACGGGACATCGAAACGCGCATAGCACGGTAAGTACCATCGACGATCCCGTTTGTTGCGGTGTTTGACTTGCGCAAACGAACAAACTCTTTAAAGCCTGAACAAAAGATACTGCCCATGCCGGTTAAGTTAGTTCTTGCTGATAATTCTTGATAGAGGCGGTTGAGGTCTGCTCCTGACCAAAACTTGTCTTCAAACTGTCGCATTTCATTGCGGGCAGCAGAAAGGGCTTTACTACGTTGAAATATAAATGTCCAAGAAGCTACAGAGACACTAAGTAGTAAAAGCATAACGAGTTGAACGATAAAGCTCGCTTGTAAAAACAAGCCAATAAAAGTGAGATCAGATGACACGCGAAATTTCCCCTAACAAAGTACGTGGTAATCTTTTTGGCTTCATAACTGCCAAATCGACGCAGGCAACCTTAATATTTCCTGTTACTAAGGTAACACCTTGTTCATTTTTAATAATTTGTTGAAACGTCATACTAGCGCCTTTCAATTCTACAACGCGAGTTTCAATACTCAACAGCTGATTGAAACGTGCAGGCGCATAATTATGCATTTCAACGTGTTTGACGACAAAAGCGATGGATTGTTCCATCAAGGAATCTTGCTCAAACCCCAGCTCGCGAAGCCATTCAGTTCGCGCCCGCTCCATAAACTTTAGGTAGTTCGCATAATACACAATACCGCCTGCGTCAGTATCTTCGTAGTACACTCTTACCTGATGTAAATGCATAACTATTCCTTTACCTAAAGAATTAATAATCCAAACCAGAGTTAAATTAGCTATTTATCGCGACAAAATGCAGTTAAAAAACCGCCTTAAAACCCCAACAAAGCTAACATTTAATCAAATAAAAACCAATATTAAACACTTGGTTAACACATTAGATTTTCTAATTTAAAAACACAATTTTACTCAATTGTAGTTTTTTCTGCTCTCCCTATAATGCACAGCATCAGTCGTACAGAGCGTGATGGTGCTTAGCACGGTCATGCAAGAGACATTCTCCTGTTAGACATGAGTTCCCTGGATTTATTTCCTTCAACACTTGTTGTTTTAGCCCGCTCAATGAGCGGGCTTTTTTTTTTTAAAATATATTGGCTTTACTTCACGCTTGTCTAAGCAATTGAATATTCAATCTTTATCTGCCATATACTTTAAGCTTGCACTTCACAATAATTCTGCGCAAAACCCATGTGTAAGACGGCACTGATACGACAACGCATTCCTTATTCAAGCATTGACTTGTAGTGGTTAATACCAAAAAAAGCCCAGCAATCCTGCTAGGCTTTAATGACAACGTCGCTCTATTGCTAATTGAGTGGAAAATTACTCAGAGGGAGCGAAGCCAAAATGAAGATAGGCGCGCTGTGAAACAATACGGCCACGTGGCGTGCGCTGTAAAAAACCTTGCTGAATAAGAAACGGCTCAATTACGTCTTCTATGGTTTCTTTCTCTTCGCCAATGGCTGCCGCTAAATTGTCTAAGCCTACTGGACCACCATCAAACTTTTCGATAATAGCAGTAAGCAATTTGCGGTCCATGTAATCAAAACCTTCTTTGTCTACGTCAAGCATGTCTAGCGCTTTAGCAGCCGTGTCGGCTCCAACCGTACCGTCAGATTTAATTTCTGCATAGTCGCGGACACGGCGAAGTAGACGATTCGCAATACGAGGTGTCCCTCGAGAGCGCCGTGCCACTTCTTGCGCGCCTTCTTCGTTCATTTCTAAGTTAAGGTAGCTCGCACTTCTGGCAACAATACTGGTGAGATCTTTTACGTTGTAAAACTCTAAGCGCTGTACAATGCCGAAACGGTCGCGTAATGGCGACGTCAACGAGCCTGCACGGGTTGTGGCGCCTACTAAGGTAAACGGAGGGAGATCTAATTTAATAGAACGCGCTGCAGGCCCCTCACCTATCATAATATCAAGCTGATAGTCTTCCATAGCAGGATAAAGAATTTCTTCTACTACTGGGCTTAAGCGATGTATTTCATCGATAAACAATACATCATTACGTTCAAGGTTGGTAAGCAGTGCGGCCAAGTCTCCGGCTTTCTCAAGCACGGGGCCAGACGTGGTTTTAATGTTCACGCCCATCTCATTCGCCACAATGTTTGCAAGGGTAGTTTTTCCTAACCCTGGCGGACCGAAAATAAGCAGATGATCAAGCGCGTCATCGCGATTGCGCGCAGCTTGAATAAAAATTTCCATTTGCTCACAAACGTGAGGTTGCCCTGTATAGTCTGCTAGCATTTTAGGGCGAATGGCGCGATCGATGACCTCGTCTTCGGTACTGGCTTCAGGCGTAATCAGTCTGTCGGCTTCAATCATGATAGTTCTACTTTAAACGGTGATGCGAAGATAGCCTATCTCAACGTAGACATCTTCACTGTACGCCATTAAATGGCCGCTTTTAATGCTTCGCGAATGAGGGCTTCACTTTCCATACCCTCTTTATATACGCAGTCGACTAGCTTACTCGCTTGGGCTGGTTTGTAACCGAGTGCGATCAGCGCACTTTGTGCCTCTTCACGGGTGTCATTTAACGCTACTATACTGTTACCCGAAAGCAAGTCGCTGCTAGGTGGCGGCATAGTAATGCTTTGCGTTTTACCAAATTTAGCCAACCGGTCTTTCAGCTCTACCACCAAACGTTCTGCAGTTTTCTTACCTATACCCGGTAAGCTTACCAGCGCAGATACATCTTCATTTTGTACGCTCGCCAAAAATTGCCCTGCTGACATACCTGATAAAATAGCTAAACCTAGCTTTGGACCCACACCGTTCGCTTTAATTAGCTCTCGGAATAACCCTCTTTCCATTTTATCAGCAAAACCAAACAGCAACTGGGCGTCTTCACGAACCACAAAATGTGTATATACCACGACTTCTTCACCTACCGCAGGTAACTGATAGAAACTAGTCATAGGCATGTGAATTTCGTAACCAACACCGGCTACATCAACAAGAATTTCCGGAGGCTGTTTCTCAGCCAACGTACCGCGAATTCGTCCAATCATGAATTATCTCTGTAAAACCGTGAGCTTTAGGCAGGTTTAGCGCAAACGACCACGAACGGTTTTTCGTGCTTGTCCTGCCATGTTTATCAGGCTCTGTTCGGTATGTGCATGACACAAGGCAACGGCTAAGGCGTCGGCAGCATCAGCCTGAGGTGTGCCGCTTAAACTCAAAAGATGTTTAACCATATGCTGAACTTGCGTTTTATCTGCGCCACCTTTCCCTACGACCGACTGCTTTATTTGCCTTGCACTGTATTCGGCAACAGGAAGCTGCGCTTGCGTGGCAGCTACAATAGCCGCACCTCTCGCTTGACCAAGCTTTAACGCTGAATCAGGGTTTTTCGCCATGAATACTTGCTCAATAGCAAACTGTTCAGGTTTATATTGACGAATAATATCGCCAACGCCGGTAAAAATGTTAGCAAGACGAGAAGGCAAATCTGCCGTTCCAACGCGAATACATCCACTTGCCACATACACCAGTTTACCTTGCTTACGCGCAATTAAACCGTAGCCTGTAATCCGAGAACCTGGATCTATACCCAGTATAACCATTAAGGCACACTCGGTACAAACAAAGATACCGCTTCTCTATTTGAGGGAGACCATAAACGCGTGAGCGCTTCATCTTTTGACACCCATTCGTACTGCAAGTGCTCTGTTAAAACAATGGGTAAATCGCTGTTTATTTGAAGGGAAAATACGTGCTCTGTATTGTGCACAGTTCCTGGGGGATAACGGTGTAGCCAGCGGCTACGGATAACATATTTGTTTTGCTTACCGTGGTCGTTAACCACAAATCCGTGTGCTTTGGCATCGATGCCAATTTCTTCACGCACCTCGCGATATGCTGTTTCTAGGGGCAGCTCGCCATCTTCCAGTGCGCCTGTTACCGACTGCCAAAAGGTAGGATCGTCTTGCCGCTGTAAAAGCAGCACTCGGTAGTGTTGGTCATACAACACTACCAGTGCAGATTCAGGCTTCTTATACGCCATAAATTATGATTGCTTTTTCACCGTTGCAATAGCTAGCTCTTCAAGCTGCTGAGGATTTGCAGGACTAGGCGCCGATGTTAACGGACATGCCGCTGTAGTCGTTTTCGGGAATGCCATAACATCGCGAATAGAGGTTGCACCAGTCATAAGCATTACCAAGCGGTCGAGACCAAACGCAAGACCTGCATGCGGCGGCGCACCAAAACGCAGTGCATCAAGCAAGAAACCAAACTTGTTCTTCGCTTCTTCATCGTCTATGCCAAGAATGCTGAATACCGTAGATTGCATATCTTCATTGTGAATACGTACAGAACCACCGCCTAATTCAACACCGTTTAATACCATATCGTAAGCGTCAGATAAGGCTTCAGCTGGGTTAGCTTTAAGTTCATCTGGCGTTAGTCCACGTGGTGCTGTGAACGGATGGTGGATAGCGTGAAGCTGACCATCGAACTCTTCAAACATCGGGAAGTCAACAACCCAAAGAGGTTTCCAATCGCCTTCAAGAAGCTCAAAGTCTTCACCAAGCTTGAGACGAAGAGCGCCCATAGCTTCGGTAACCACAGTGTAGCTGTCTGCACCGAACAATAGAATATCGCCACTTTGCGCGCCAGTGCGTTCTAACATGGCGTTAGTGATGTCTTCCGTAAGGAATTTAAGAATTGGCGACTGCAAGCCTTCAAGTCCTGCACCCGCATCATTAACTTTAATCCACGCCAGACCTTTCGCGCCGTAAATACCGACAAATTTAGTGTATTCGTCAATTTGCTTGCGCGAGAGCGATGCACCACCTGGTACGCGAATAGCCGCTACGCGACCTTTAGGGTCGTTTGCCGGGCCGCTGAATACTTTAAAGTCAACGTCTGCAAGCAAGTCTGCTACGTCGGTTAATTCTAGTGGGTTACGTAGGTCTGGCTTGTCGCTACCAAAGCGCGTCATGGCTTCTTTATAAGTCATGCGCGGGAAGTCGCCAAGGTCAACGTTTAGCATTTTGTTGAACAAGTCGCGGATCATGCGCTCAGTAATTGACATTACTCCATCAGCGTCTAAGAACGTGGTCTCAATATCGATTTGGGTAAATTCTGGCTGACGGTCGGCACGTAAGTCTTCGTCGCGGAAGCACTTAACGATTTGATAGTAACGGTCCATACCCGACATCATCAGAAGCTGTTTGAAAAGCTGTGGCGATTGCGGAAGTGCAAAGAACTCACCTTTGTGCGTGCGGCTTGGCACTAGGTAGTCACGTGCACCTTCTGGCGTTGCCTTAGTAAGAATAGGTGTTTCAATATCAAGGAAACCTTCTTCTTCTAAAAAGCGACGTACAGCACCCGTTACTTTTGCACGGAATTGTAAGCGTTGGCTCATTACCGGGCGGCGAAGGTCTAGGTAACGGTAACGAAGGCGCTGTTCTTCTGAGTTTTCTTGGTTCCAGTCTAGTGGAAGCACGTCAGATTTATTGATGACTTCAAGGCCAGTGCCTAAGATCTCAACTTCACCTGTGCGCATGTCTTTGTTAACTTGACCTTCAGGGCGCGCGCGTACTTTACCCGTTAGCTTTACGCAGAATTCACCACGTAACGTGTTAGCTACCGATAGCACGTCGGGCAAATCTGGGTCGAACACCACTTGTACGATACCTTCGCGGTCGCGTAAGTCGATGAAAATGACACCGCCTAAATCGCGACGCTTGTTAACCCACCCGCAAAGGGTAACTTCTTGTCCAATGTATGATGAATCGATATTCCCACAGTAATCTGTGCGCATGGTCCTTGACCCCTGATGTTTTTTCTTGCTTCGCATGCAGTGAATTGGCGTTCAAAACCGCTTACTTTTGGGCTTAAGACTTTGCCAAAAATCGCGTAAACTTGCTGGCCAATTAGCTGGCCCGCCCACTACATGCATAATGTAATGATTTAAAGGTCGCATAGTATAAACAAATGCTTCATAAAGCCCAATGACAAATATGCACAATTCCGCTATATCCCGAGGAAATCTCTACATTGGGTTACCGATGTGGCAACACAGCCATTGGCCAAGCTCATGGTTTGCTAATTACCCCAAGTCTGATAATGGGTTGTCGCTATACGCAAAGGAATGTAATACGGTTGAAGGGAATACCACGTTTTACTCACTTCCCAACGAAGATGCTGTAGCGAGATGGTGCGAGTCGGTGCCCGAGGGTTTTCGATTTACTTTTAAGTTTCACCAGAACATTACTCATCTAAATCAATTGCAGTATTGTGATGAAGAAGTTGCCCAACAGCTTACTTTGCTAAGGCCGCTAAAAGAAAAGCTCGGGGTAATGATGTTGCAACTCCCCGCTTCTTTCGGCCCAGAAAAACTTTCCGTTCTGGATACATTTTTAGCCGCACTGCCGCAAGAAATAAACGTGGCGGTTGAAGTGCGACACTTGGCGTTTTTCGCTAAAGGTGATGAAGAAAAAGCACTTAACCAACTTTTAATTCGACACGGTGCAAATAGAATTATTATGGACACCCGAGCGCTATTTACTGGGTCTTTAGATGCAGGGGGAACAGTTCGACGTGCGATGTTTGAAGAAGTCAGGCAGAAAAAGCCCCGAGTTCCCGTAAACGTAATAGCTACAGGTAATACTCCGATTGTGCGCTTTGTAGGGAACGATGTGGATGAAGATAATAGACGTTGTTTATTACCTTGGGTGAAGAAAGTGTGTCAGTGGCAAGAAGAAGGAAAAGACGTGTATTTCTTCTGTCACCGCCCCGACAACAAAGACGCCCCCTGGCTTGCTCAACAGCTTATTGATATTTATAACGATTATTCATCACACTATAAGCTGAATAATCTTGCTTTAAGGTATCAACCCGCGCAAAATGCGCTGTTTTGATTTATTAATATTTTCTAATCTAAACCTTCAGAGCGCTAGCTAGGGCGCTTTTTCTTTCGGCTTGATTTAAATTAGGGAAGAGTATGGATATTCAGTATGAAAAAGAACGTCTAGATGCGCTGCATTCATTGAACATTTTAGACACATCGCCCGATGAGCGACTAGATGCGCTTACTAAAGAAGTACAAGCTGAATTCGATTGTAAAACTTGTCTAGTAAGCTTAGTGGCAGAAGACCGTCAATGGTTTAAGTCTAGACAATGTATGGACGTAGCCGAAACCCCGCGCAACATTTCATTTTGTACGTATGCTATTGCGGAGGAAGAATATCTTATCGTTCCGGATGCTACAGCAGATAAACTTTTTGCTAACAACCCATTGGTAACGGGTAGCCCGTTCATTCGCGCTTATGCGGGCGTTATTTTACGCAACCAGGATGGCTATGAACTAGGCACGCTTTGTTTGCTTTATGATAAAGCGCGTGAGTTTACTGAAGACGAAATCAATAAGCTAAAGCATTACGCTCGACTTGTTGAAACCATCATTTTTACAAAACCCTAAGAATCTGAGAATTAATGGGTATAACACCTCCCACCTTTGTTAAAACCAAAAAAAACGCATCGATAAATAAATTAAACGATGCGTTTTTTTGGTTTTAGATGTTATTTGACTTACCTAAAGTCAGCTGCATCCAGCTCGTGCTTTTTCATTAGCTTGTGCATATCAGTGCGGTTTCTGCCGGCTAACTCTGCCGCACGCGTCACATTTCCATCGGTCATTTTAAGAAGCTTGTGCAGATATTGCTGCTCGAAGGCATCCCGGGCTTCTGTGAGCGTAGGCCAGCTTTGCTTAGTTGCTGATAGCGCCTGCTCTACCAAATGAAGCGGTATCACTGGGGTTTGTGTTAACGCTACGCATTGCTCTACCACATTGACCAATTGACGCACATTGCCAGGCCATGATGACGTTACGAGCTGCTGCATCGCATCATCAGAGAACTGACTTGCGTTAACACCGTGTCGCTGTGCACTCTGTTGCAACAGAGAACGCGCAAGAAGAGGAATATCTTCACTTCTCGATTTAAGTGATGGAAGCTTTAAATTCACTACGTTTAAGCGATAGTATAAATCTTCACGGAAGGTGCCTTCTTCCATTTCTTTGTGCAAGTCTTTATGCGTTGCTGAAATGATACGCACATCGATATCTACATGCTTGCTGCTACCCACTGGACGAATCTGACGCTCCTGCAGCGCGCGCAATAATTTAACTTGGAGGGTCATTGGCATATCACCAATTTCGTCAAGAAAAAGCGTACCGCCGTCCGCTTCTCTAAATAAACCGGGATGCGCAGCAACCGCGCCAGTAAATGCCCCTTTAGCATGGCCGAAAAGTTCTGATTCAAGCAAGTTTTCTGGCAATGCACCGCAGTTAATCGCTACAAATGGTTTATCACTGCGGTTACTCGCTTTATGAATAGCATTAGCAAGTAATTCTTTACCCGTTCCACTCGCTCCACTGATAAGGACAGACACTTCTCGCTTGGCAATTCGAAACGCTTGGTCTAACACGTTTAGCATCTCTGGAGAACGGGTGATGATATCTTTTGCCCAGTCCCCTGGCTGTGCCGCCTGAGACTGACTAAGCGCTTTTTGCAGCAAGGCCCGTAATTCGTCATGATCCACGGGCTTTGGCAAGAAACCAAACACACCACGCTGTGTTGCTGCAACCGCATCGGCAATCGTGCCATGAGCTGTCATAAGGATCACAGGAATATCCTTTCTAATTCCCATGATTTCTTCAAACAGACTTAAGCCATCTAAGCCTGGCATCCGTAGGTCACTTAACACAACATCAAAACTTTCATTTTGAAGTTTTCGCAGTGCCGATTGCCCGTCTTCAACCGCGGTTACCTCATAACCTTCACCTTCTAAACGAATGGTTAGTAGGCGCAATAAGCTTTTATCATCATCAACCAACAATAAGTTAGGGTTACTACTCGCCTTTTCGCTCACTGTTGTGTACTCCTGTTTTTATCCATCAATGTCGCTTCTATTTGCAACAATTCTTCTAATTTTTTGCGCAGGTTATCTACTTCTTTTTCGAGCATTTTTAACTTCTCACCCCGAGACGTATTCTCTTGCTCTAACACAACCATCGCTGACTCTAGCTGCATAACCTGATTGTTTTGTGCACCGGCGACAACCCTTATTAACTCTTGCGCTGCTGGGGTAAGTTCATTTGCAATTGCATCAAGTGCTAATTGCGCTCTTAATCGATCTTGATAAGGCGTATCATTGGGCAGCGTTAAAATGTATGCGTGTAACGTATCGAAGGTCGACTTGCTCAAAGCACTCAACGTTTGCTTTCTCGCTAGCCAAGGTTGATTGGCAGCATCAATCCACGCATTTAACCAAAAGGTTGCATCGCAATTATTTTCAAAATTCTGTGGCGGCTCATCAAACAAACAAAAACCGCGCTCTACTTTCACTACAGGCGTTACCTTCTCAGGCTCACCTGCACTGTCATTGTTTCTGGTTAAACTCTGACATCCTGTCAGAACCAGTAAGGCGACAATTAAACCACTTATTCTCATTTTACTTTTCCTGCTGCGGAATGGTCACTCTAAAGCAAACATCGGCATAGTCTACATCTACCACGCGTACATCACCATGCATTAGTCGAGCACAATCGGCAACAATAGATAACCCAAGACCAGTTCCAATGACATTGTCATTTCTCGGCTCTGGACCACGAATAAAGGGTTCAAACAATGTAGGTACTGATTCTGGCGCTATGCGTTTACCGCGGTTAGCCACATCCAGCACTAGTTTTCCATTTTCGATGTAAAGATGAATATTGATTGGTCTACCCACTGCGCCATGGGCTACAGCGTTAGAGACTAGGTTATCAAGTATTCGCCTGAATAATTCTTCATCAACGTTTACATCAGTTGAGACGATATTTACGTCTACTTCTCTATCTTGAATAGCTAAGGCATAATCTTCTAAACACGCAGAGACCAACTTTTTCGCATCGCTTTTCACGACCTTCGGCTGAGCTTGCTGTAAGAGCAGATTGTAATCGAGTAACTTCTCCACCAGCGTATTTAAGCGATGTGTACTTGATGTAAGTAATGACAGAATTTCTCTTTGACTTTCATTTAAGTCTCCCACTACGTTTTCGGAAAGCAAACTACAGCCTTCTTTAATGCTAGCGAGTGGGGTTTTTAACTCATGAGCGGCATGTCGCAGCAATGCAGTTCTGATGTGCTCCAGCTGCTGTAAGCGGTCATAAAGCCAGTGTAAATCTTTTTCAACGTCGATAAGCTCTCTTGGCGCTTGGGTTGAAAGTGGCGGTAATTCACCGTCACTGTGCGCCATGATCCTAATAATTTTTTTGAGGTTGTTTACGGGGTTAACAATTAGCTGACTGCCCAGCAATATAAGTAGAAGCGAGACACTCACTAACATTGCTGTAGACCAAGCCTGTTTAGCTTGCATGGCATTGAGATCGTCCTGTTGAACTTGGACTCGCTCATTAATTACCGCTTCAACGTCGTCACGAAGTTGTTCCACGCTATCGCCTATCGAGGCCAAATAAGCATTAAGCAGCAGTTGATCTTCAATAGTACGGTAGTCTGCTAGCTGGTTTAGTTGGCCAGATAAGTGGGAACACGTAGTGGGAACCGACAATGCCTGACATAAGTTATCGGCAGCAAGTGTGAACTGCTCGATAGCATTATCCGATAGTGAGGCAACCTGATCGCTTCTCAGCACCGCGAACTGACGAATACTTCTCTCAACATCCACAACAGCGTTATCTAAGCGCTGCATATCGCCTACAACATCTACCACAAAACGTGTTTCAAGCGTTGTCATTTGCCCAACTTTGGCTAAGTCGCTCTGACTCTGCCAAAGCAGAGCAATAAGAGGAATAAGGGCCAGTAAAAAGCTAACTAACGTCAACTGCCTGAGCGAACCTAGCTGGACTATTCGCTTGCCAAACGAAACCTTGTTTATCAGAACCTTACCCTCTTATGCTTATTTGTTTGCGTTATTCACTTGCCGTGAGTTTTTCGTTTCCAGGCGTTAACTTACTTTTCGCTAATTCAGATTCTGAAAGCTTTCCGTCTTCGTTGTCGTCAATCAACCCAAAATTTCGAAGTAGTCCAGTATGACGAACCGCTTCTTTAAGTGAAATGAGCCCATCTTTATTTGTGTCTAATTGTTGCAAGAGTGAGCGTGCTGGGTTGGCATGCGCATCTGCTACCGATATGGCTTGTACTGCAGCTACAGCACAAAGTGCTAAGAAAACTTTTTCGAGACGTTTCATCATGAATCCTCCGCAAAATGCTTATAAAATCCTTCTCTGAACGCTTTTTCTAACTTCGAATTTGTAACGTTAAAAATAGGAAAAGCGTATAAATAGTATCACTAGTCTTCAATCAACCACTATCATAATTGACCACATTTTTACTATGCGATTTATATTATGCGATTTTTAGACCAAGAGGATAAAACACTTACAAATCAGTTTAATAAGTAATATTTTCTCACACCAACTCATATAAGAACATACAGTGTGTTGCAATTAAGAAACACACATATGAAAGAATGTCAGAGAACGTGAGTCTGCATTCCCGTGGGATCAGGCAAACTCTTCGCTATTAAAGTGGCAAGGGGAATCTATCAACGATGCAAGAGGAATGGGCTTGCTGAATAAGAAACCTTGAACGTTGTCGCAACCATGCTGTTTCAAATAGTCCCACTGATCAAGATTCTCTATGCCCTCGGCACACACTGATAGAGATAGGCGTTTTGCGAGGTCGATTATGGCCCCGGTTACTAGGCGACTTCGCTCTGACGTTTGAAGTTCCATTACAAATTGTCTGTCGACTTTCAGCGTATCTATGGTTATTTGAGTAAGGTAACTCAACGACGAGTAGCCCGTACCAAAATCATCAAGTGCTATTGCACATCCCATGTTTCCAATACGTCTAAAAAATTTATTAGAAAGTGCGAAATTTTCGAGATAGGCACTTTCCGTTACTTCAAACTCGAAATTTTCAGGATTAACGTTGTGCGCAGTAAAAGTACTATAAATATAATCGAACAGTTGCGTACTTCGTAAATCATGCCCCGATAAGTTAATAGACGCTCTAAATGGGGACGAAGCCCATTGCTTGAGGGTAGGCATATCAATGCAGACACGCTTTATTACCCAGCGGGTTATGGCAGTTATTTTGCCCCCCTGCTCTGCAATGGGAATAAACTCGTTGGGCATAACCAATCCAAATTCAGGATGCTGCCAACGAATCAATGCCTCTACGCCAATGACTCTGCCGTCATTATTCACTTTCACTTGATAGTAAAGCACGAACTCGTCATTGGTAAGGCCCTTTTCGATGCCGTTTGCCAAAAGCAGTTTTCGCTTATGGGATTCGACCATATCGGGCGTGAATAGCGTGTAGCTTCCTCTACCACGAGCTTTAGACCGATACATAGCCAAGTCAGCGTTGCTCATAAGTTCACTAAGATCATACGATGCATCTGATGCTTTAGCTATCCCGACGCTAAGCCCTACCGTTAAAGACAGGCCGCGAAGCTCAAAGGGTTCGTCAAAAGCTGTGATTAATCGATTGGCTAGACTCTGTGCGTGTTTTGTAGAGGCGTCTCTATCAGGAAGGACCAAAAATTCGTCACCACCTAAACGGGCAAACAAGTCACCATCGCGCAGTAAACATTGCACTCTGTCGGCCACTTCGATAAGGATAAGATCGCCTGTTTCATGCCCCAAAGAATCGTTGATCCCTTTAAACCCATCCAAGTCAAAGAACAACAGAAGCAAGTCTTCTTCATTTCTTTTGGCTCTCGCCAATTCTAACCTTAGATTGTCGAGAACGAACTGCCTATTGGGTAACCCTGTTAAGCTGTCAAAATTAGCAAGTCGTGACATGGTTTCTTGTTGGTCAACTAGCGTTTGTTTTTGCTCAAAATTCACCAGTAATTCAACTTCAATTGCATCTAGCAAGTTATTGATATTGCGAGCTAGTTGACCAATTTCATTTGAAGCGTTTAAAGAGTTTCTCAAGGCATAATCTTTTGACTCAAACACTTCTTGAGTGAATCGACAGAGGGAGGTAAGAGGCGACACTAATCGGTATAAAATGAATATGCAGATGCTCATGCACAACAGCCAAATGACGAGTATGACTGGCAATTGTCTAAGAATTTCGCGAGCGGTATCTTTCGTTTTTGCGCGCTCAACATCAATATAAAGGACCATATGTCCCATTGGATAAAGGCTACTTCCTACAATCTGATGCGCCACAAGCACATCGTCGTATTGTGTAATGCCAAAAGGAGCATCTTCTGGCAACTGGGGAACACGTTGGTCCTCGATTTCAGTAACGCGTTCGCCATTTATCGTTGATATAACATTATAATCGTTATCGTAAAGCGTAGCTGATAACAAATATTCATGGGCTTTAATTGGCTGGAATACGGAGGATAGCAGCGCGTTATTTCCAGGGTTCCTTTCCATCAAAACCGCGAGCTGCAGGGCCACAGAATTACTCAACGCAGCAGTGTTATCCCTTACAACATCAATCACTGACTTATTGCGATCTACTTTGTTTACTACAACAATGGACACAGCCAATATCGACATAGTCGCTACGATCACAAGACCAATAGAAATCTTCAGGGTTTTAAACACACATGTGTCCTTCACTTACTACTTAACGTTTCTCTCGCGAACTATACACGTAACAATAAATAGTTCTATCTACCGTGTATGGTCGCCTACTTTTTTGTTCACAATAGTAAGGCAGGCGCAAAGAAAGTAAAACGGAAATTTAAGAAAGCCCTAATTACTCTCTTTACGGTTTTAATTAGCAGGCGTGTTCTCAACGACAGAAAGCTTTGTTTTTATAAACTCGCTGTGTGGTACATATAACAGATCTGCAATTTGCCTGATCGTGCTCTCTTCAAGCGGCGCGAGAGACGAATCGGCATAGGCGATTATCCAAAGGCTTTTTACAACGCTAACTTTTTCATCCGCACTACAATGTTTATTCAACACTTGAGTAAAATGCACAAGGTCTACCGCTTCTTCTGAAGTCTCTTGTCCTCTTTTAAGAAGAAGCGCCATTGCATCTTCGTCCACATTCACATGCTTCCTAAGTTGCTTTTCATATTCTTCTCTTTCAACGTCAGTAACTTCGTTATCTGCATTAACTATCTCACTCAGTAACGCCGCGGTTGCCAATTCGACCGTATAAGCAGGGTCCCTGTCTTTGTGTGAATCTTCAAATAATTTTAAAAATGATTTCAGCATAAATCCTCAGTAATACATTGTGCAACCTTGCTAGTGGCACGATAATTTCTTTAATTTCTACTTGAGGAAAGGAAAATTCGATTAATAGACCGATTATCTAGATTATCGAGTGAATAGTGGCTAATTGAGAAAATTACTGAATAGAAGAGGCTCAATACTCGGTATCAAGCAGGCAAAGGACTTTTTTGCCTCCATCCTCAAACCAAACCTTTTCGCAAAGTGCATGAATTAGGGGTAAACCACGGCCATGACTTAATTCTTGCCCATTATTTTGAACTGATAAGGTTCGACCTCTATCCCAACTAAACCCTTCGCCACTGTCTTGTACTTGTAACAGTACTTTACCCTCTGACGGTAAAGATTCGATACGAATATTAATTCGGCCATGGCTTAGCGTCTTTAGAGAAGCGTCTCGCTCTGCGTAGTACTGATGAAAACCTTCGCTGTCAGTTTTAACTTTAGATTCAAGCTTTAAAATGCCGTGGTCTAGCGCATTGTTGAAAAGCTCCGTAAGAACAGTGTATAAAACGGAACGTATGTTTTGTATGCCTTCGCACTGCCCAGCCAGTTGCAATATTCGCTGAAGAATATCAGGCTGCTTTAAGTGAGAGGCATTAAGGGCAATTTCATGGACGGAGGGCAAGCCCTCGCCCGCATTACGAAAAGTGGATATATTTAAAGGCTTAGCATTGAAAACCACTAGAGTAACATCGTCACTTAATGTGGATGAAGAACAGTGCGCTTTGGCTTGACGAAAGAGCGACTGGGCATCTACTTTTCCTTGTTCCTGCATTTGCGCTTTTATGATGTTAGCTAACCCTTCTTCCTGAAGCATTTCTCCGTTTGCATCTGCTATTTCAATCAGACCATCACTGTAAATAACGAGCTGCTCGTTATGCCCTAAATTAATTGTATCGTAGTCTGTATTGAGCTCACTTTCATCTAGTATTCCCAGGGCCATATGCCGAGAGGGTATCGTGCGAAATGCAATATCAGTCTTCGCTGGAACGACCACTTCTGGCATTCCCCCCTGCCATAGATTTACGCGATTACCCGCCACATTAATTTCTCCTATGACGGCAGCCATAAACATGTCGCTTGGAAGAAAAGTTAAAAGGATCCGATTTAGTTCAGAGGTGATCTCAGCGATGGAAACACCTTGCTGGGTCAATTCCCGAAATGCTCGGGTTACTGGCAGTGCGCCAATTGCTGACGCTAATCCATGCCCAGTAAAGTCCCCTACCACGAAGTAAATTCCTCCACTTGGACTTGCCTCGCACAGGAACAGGTCACCATTGAACGTCTCAGCTGGTTTTAATAGACAATCAAAGTGTGACAAAACTTCAGGGCGATTAACGATAGCATGGCTAAATATATGCTCAACGATGGCGTGCTCTCGCTCAACCCGCTGATTAAACAAACGAAGTGTTTTGTTTTGTTGCTCAATGCGATCACTCAACGCCCGTATCTGCAGATGCGCTCTTATTTTTGCAATGAGAATATGACGGTCGAAGGGCTTTGTAGCAAAATCGTTTCCGCCAACTTCAAGACAGCGCACTAAGCTTTCTTTGTCTTCAAGTGCCGTAATAAAAAGAATGGGTAGGTAAGTATCATCGGCAAGATTTCGAATTTTTGGCGCAACGTCAAAACCAGACAACCCTGGCATTACTACATCGAGTAACACTAAGTCAGGCTTTTCTTCTACAAACAGCTCGATAGCGTCTACGCCATTTGCTGCTTCAACACAATCTTTATAACCCGCGTTATAGAGCATGTTGGCCAACAGTGTACGATTTATACTCTCGTCATCGACAATAAGAATTTTCACGGGGTGTGGATCTCTTAATGATTATTTGATGTCAAATTTCTTGTCGAAGCGAGATATTTGTAGGATTTTAGCAACCTGCGGACGCGCATTCTCGATGCTGTAACTCAGTTCTCTGCCTGCTAGTGATTTTTGCATGTTCAGCAGCATGCCTAATGCGGAACTATCCATGTATTCGGTGCGTGATAGATCAACACTGATGTGTGAAACATTGCTATCGAGATCGGAATAGGCGTTTCTGAAGGCCTCAACCTTACTGAAGTCGAACTTGGCGCCGACATCAATCACTAATGTTTTTCCTTGGTTTTCAAAACTTGACGTTATTTCCATACCCGTTCCTTAAATGTGATCATAAATGCTTCATCTGATGCTTTTATCTTTGCTATCCTTATCTTAGTTGAAGTTTTCTACATAGCCATCGTTGCTGTCTACAACTTTTGTATAATTGTGTTGTTTTCGATGTAATTAAGATGGAAAGACGAATTTTATTGAGGTATTTATGCAAGACTGGCAAGACGCACTTTTAGTTTACAGTACTGAAAGCGGCAAAATAAAGCCTGAGCAGAAAACAGAGCAGCGCTCGGTTTCTTCGGACGGTATCGTTCGTATTCATCGAGAAACTAAAGGGCGCAAGGGAAAAGGCGTATCTTTAATCAAAGGCTTAGACCTTCCCACTGACGAGCTAAAAAAACTTGGCTCAGAACTTAAAAAGAAATGTGGTTGTGGCGGTGCAGTGAAAGACGGTGTAATTGAAGTTCAAACCGATGACAGAGAAAAGCTGCGCTCACTTCTAACAGATAAGGGTTATAACGTTAAACTTGCTGGTGGCTAGTTGGCAACAACCAATAGTGAATGTTCCCTTTTTCATAAACATATAACAAAAAGAGTCTGAAATGGAAAAGCTGTCAATTTCTGATTTACATATAATTCTTGTTGAGCCCTCTGATACTCAGCGGAAAATCATTACTACGCTGCTGTTGAAAGAAAACGTTAAGGAAATTGACCCTGTCAGTACCCTTTCGGAGGCGCGTTCTGCAGTGAAAGCCCATGGCGCTGACCTTATCGTGAGTGCTATGTATTACGAAGACGGGACCGCGCTAGAACTGTTAAAGTTTATCAAAGAGAATGATGATTTTAAGAGTATTCCTTTCATGCTTGTATCGAGTGAAAACCGATTAAGCAAACTTGAAGAGTTTAAGCAGGCAGGCGTAGCCGCAATCTTACCCAAACCGTTTGAGCCGCTTCATTTATCCCGCGCGCTGAACGCAAGTTTAGATTTGATTAATCACGATGAGCTAGAACTTGAGCTATTCGATGTTCACGATGTGCGTGTATTGCTTGTAGATGATAGTAAATTGGCAAGAAATCATATCAGACGTGTACTGGAAGGAATGGGTCTTCAGCGAATTCAAGAAGCAGAAAATGGCGCGACGGCATTGACGCTAATCAAAGATCAGGCCTTCGACTTAGTTGTGACTGACTATAATATGCCGGAGATGGATGGGCGTGAGCTTTCTGAATTTATCCGCTTCAACCCAGAGACCACACATATACCTATTATCATGGTGACTTCTGAATCAGCAGACAGCGCGCATATGGCTAACATTCAGCAAACAGGCGTTAACGCATTATGCGACAAACCCTTTGAGCCAAATGAAGTACGTCAAATGCTTTCTGCACTGTTAGGAAATTAAGTTGTTGGGGTAAAGCATGTATAAGCGAGAGTGCTAGAGTTTGTGCGCAGCAAATAAATGCAGCAAACTCATTTTCTTTGCTTTTTCAAGCCCACAACCTAAAAAACAGTAATACATTTTGTAAAAATGGGTTGACACACATAGGTGTTCAACATACATTCAACGTATGAAACAGAACATAAAGCACGTAGCAGTATTCTTTTTTGCGTTTATATCCTTAAATTAGGGAGGCGCGGCTACATGCATAAAACCTCCCATCTGGGAGGTTTTTTTTTAACAGCACTTTATTACACGTTACGCACGGGAACACTATGTCAGACAATGCATTAGATACTGTTAGAGAGCGGATTACCGCTTTAGACAGTGAACTACTTAACTTACTTGCAGAACGCAGAAAACTCACTAACGAAGTCGCTGAGACCAAAATAAAACACCATATCCCTGTGCGAGATCAGAAGCGAGAAGAGCAGCTCTTAGTTCGCTTAATAAAAGAGGGTCAAGGCATTGGTCTAGACCCTCATTACGTAACGCAAATCTTTCACGTCATAATTGAAGACTCAGTGTTGAATCAACAAGCTATGTTAGCTGAGCGTGCCAACCCCGGCAGCACTCTCCCGCTTAACCGTGTAGCGTTTTTAGGTGACAAAGGCTCGTATTCGTACCTTGCAACTCAAAAGTACTTCTCTCGTCGACCAGGCGAGCTTTTAGAAATTGGCTGTCAAAGTTTTGCAGAAATAATTCATAAAGTAGAAAGCACTGAAGCTGACTATGCTGTACTCCCTATAGAAAATACGACCTCTGGCAGTATCAATGAAGTATACGACCAGTTGCAGCACACTCAATTAAGTATTATTGGCGAACTTACACACCCCATTCGACACACGCTGCTGGTAGGCACAAATACCAGCATTGATAAGATAAAAACGCTTTATGCCCACCCCCAGGTTTTCACCCAATGCAGCCATTTCCTTGCTGAGTTGGGCAATGTAGAAGTGAAAACGATGGACAGTACGTCATCTGCCATGTTGACGGTAAGCGAGCTTAAACGGGATGATGTGGCTGCAATAGGAAGTGAAGCCGGTGGTAACTTGTATGGCTTGATGGCCATAAAAAGTAACCTTGCTAATCAGAAGGAAAACCACAGCCGCTTTATCGTTGTGGCGCGTAACCCCGTTGTAGTGCCGCTTCAGGTACCAGCAAAAACGACTCTCGTTATGTCCACAATACAAAAGCCTGGCGCATTGGTTGAGGCCTTGTTAGTGCTAAGAGAAAATAGTATTAACATGACAAAGCTTGAATCTCGTCCTATCCCAGGGAACCCGTGGGAAGAAATGTTTTACATTGATGTAGAAGGCAATGTAGAAGATGGCCCAGTACAAAACGCCCTAGACGCATTACGCGGAATTACGCGCTATATCAAAGTACTTGGCTGTTATCCAAGCGAAGAAATAAGCCCAACAAAAGTCGCTGCAGCAAGCGCCCTAGCCAACTAAAATAGAAAGGCGAGCGCTCGGGCTCGCCTTTCCTTTGAGTGTTTTAAAATTTAAGCGTGTTACTTATCCCTTAAAAGTTGGCCATCATCAGCTTTAAGTAACATTTGCTTGCTGTCTACCAAGCATTTTTTAGCATAATCACCAAACCAGCCCCCAACCTTCATAAACTGTTCAACAAACCCTTTTTTGTCTCCGCTTTCTAAAAGAGACAAGGCTAGACCAAATCGTTCGTAGAAACGACGCAGAAGCGCAAAATTGTCAGGGTTATTGAAAATAATATCGGCATAAAGCTGCGGTGACTGTGCAAACAGTCGCCCTACCATCGCGAGCTCTAACCGATAAATCGGTGAGCTAAACATGGTTAAAGACTCTAAATTCGGATCTTCGCCCTTGAGGTGTTGCCCGTAAACGAATGTGTTAAAGTGGCGCATAACCTGAATATAAGCCATTGCTTGGTCGTGTTCTTCTGCACTGGAGCCATGAATGGTGGCCCCCCAGATTCGCATTTGTTCAATCAACCAATCATATTTTTCACTGCCACGACCATCGCACACCACAACCACCTGCTTTATCATGCCAGGTGCATCAGGGCCGAACATAGGGTGAAGCCCTACAACGGGGCCGCTATGCACTGCAAGCATTGCCTCTAGAGGTTTGGCTTTAACACTGGTTATATCTGCTAGCACGCAGTCGTTGGGCAGCATAGTGAGCTTGCTAATCACGTCTTCTGTTAAATTAATAGGCACAGCAACGACAACTAGCGAAGCATGGCTTAACAGCGATGATGCTCTGCCATTTTCCCAGTCATCTTTTTCAACAACCGAAACCTTGTAATTACTTCTTTCAAACAAGCTTACAAACACGCGGCCAAGCGCCCCTGCTCCACCAATCACAACAACGTTATCGATGTCGGGTTTCACACAGCGGTATTTGTTATTTTGCGTATGGTAAGACTCGCGCATTACGCGACGTAGTAAATCTTCAGTTAGGTCGGGAGAGACCCCAAGAGATTCAGCCTGAGCACGACGAGAGGCTATTAGCGCTTTTTCTCGTTCAGGTACATAAACGGGCATGCCTGCTTCGGCTTTGATTTGCCCAACTTGGGTAGTGATTTTATTGCGTTTAGCGAGTAATTCGACGAGCTGGGAATCCAGCTCGTCAATACCTTCACGCAGCGTATCTAGCTTGTTTAACTGCTGCGAAATATCGGCCATTATGTCTTATCCTTGAATCACATGGCACGGGTTGAGTTAGCTTATGCCACCGTGCGCTTATTTTGACGTAAGGGTAACACAGTAATTAATTTATCTCTGGCTTGAGCAATTAAGTTTTCTGTAGTTTCCCAATCAATGCATCCATCAGTGATAGAAACGCCGTATTCAAGCTCTTCAGGTTTTTTACCTTCGGCTTTCTGATTTCCAGGCTTCAAGTGACTTTCAAGCATAACACCAATAATTGACTGGTTACCTTCAAGTATTTGATTCACGACATTCTGTGCCACCAAGGGTTGGCGACGGTAGTCTTTTGATGAGTTCGCATGGCTGCAATCAACAACTAAACCTGCAGTCAACCCTGCGTCTTGTAATTCGATTTCGCACTCAGATACGCACACGGAATCATAATTAGGCTGTTTTCCGCCACGCAAAATAATGTGGCCATCCGGGTTTCCACTGGTGCCAATGATACTTACTTGGCCCTGCTTATTAATCCCCATAAAACGATGCCCGGAAGCCGCAGATTTAAGTGCATTAATAGCAATATCTAAACTTCCATCTGTACCATTTTTAAAACCAACAGGCATTGAGAGGCCGCTTGCCATCTCTCTGTGAGTTTGCGATTCAGAAGTGCGCGCTCCGATAGCAGCCCAACTAAATAGCTCTGCTAGATATTGCGGGCTGATTGGATCTAATGCTTCAGTGGCAACAGGTAACTCTAATTCCGCTAACCAAATTAGCAGTTCTCTTGCTTTGCGAAGACCGGTTTCGATATCAAACGTACCATCAATGTGCGGGTCGTTAATAAGCCCCTTCCACCCTGTTGTGGTTCGCGGCTTTTCAAAGTAAACACGCATCACTATAAACAGAGTGTCTTTGCACGATTCATGTAGTTCTTTGAGCTTAAGTGCGTACTCTTTAGCTGCTTCAATGTCATGAATTGAGCAAGGGCCGCACACCACTAGCAATCTGTGGTCACGACGATGAATTATATCTGAAACAATTTTTCTCGAATCAGAAATTGCAGCAAGCGCCTTTTCTGAAACAGGCAACTCTGCGCTAAGCGCATCCGGCGTAATAAGCACATCTTCTGTACTTACGTGAACATTATTAACAGTGTCCTTGATCATGGGAGTTCTCTTACTCTCTTAACTACAAATAAAAAATTGAAAATAAAACGCCAAAAGAGTGTCCAATCTGCTTGTAAACTTTATTATACAGCGAGCTTATTCTATATTTCTTTAACGTCATTGACTTTTTAACAATTAAAGCCTAAAGAGGCAAGCATTAACGAATAATACTTTAATCTAGGGTATATTCTAAGTGTATGAGCATGACCGATTGTCCAACCTCCGCTTTCATTAGCACATTTTTTAACCGGCAGTGAGGCTTGCTCTTTTTTCCTCGATGGTAAGATGTTTAGCGTTAAGTCTTGTCCGCGATCACTTGGAACTAGCAAAAATAGTTCGTATCACGCCCTAACACCGTAATATATTTTTATGTCTATTCACCATAGATAATTGACCAACATAAATAAGCTAAATTTTTCATTTGTTGTTCGGGTTTTGTATTATTGCGGTAGATAAATAATAACGAGAACACAATGCAAAATTTAGCTATAACCTACACGGGCGACGTAGCCATTCTTACCATGCAAAGTGGTGAAAACCGTCATAATCCCCTTTTTGCCAAGGAAATGTTGTCTGCATTAGAAACAATCAAAAGCAAAGAAAGTTGCAAAGCGATGGTGATCACGTCCAACGATGATAAATGCTTTAGTTTAGGCATAGATACAGACTGGTTGATGCCTGCGATGAAGGCAGGTCGCACAGAAGAAATTAAGCAGTTCATGTACGATATGGATGAGGTGTTCAAAACTCTGCTTCTTTTTCCTCTCCCCGTGATTGCAGCCATCAACGGGCACGCTTTCGGTAACGGTGCGATCTTGGCTTGCGCCTGTGACTTTAGGTTCATGCGTTCAGACAAAGGTTTTTTCTGTTTCCCAGAAGTAGATTTATCTATTCCATTCCTTCCCGGGATGATTGAGTTTGTAAAGAAAGCCATGCCTTATCATAGATTCAATGAAATGAAGCTTTCTGGTAGACGTGTATCTGGTAAAGAACTGGAAAATGACCACGTTGTTGAAAAAGCCTATGAGACACAAGAGGCACTCATGGAAGGCGCACTTAACTACGCAAAATCATTTGATAAAAAGCGTGGAATTTTTGGTGAACATAAAAAACGTTTGCACAAACATATTATCGAAACTATCGATAAAGATAACGCCGCCCTCATCGATGCCCTATCTTTAATGGTGTAACCAATATAGACAGTGAAACGGTGGCGCTAGGTTTCACTGTCTTTGGTTGCTCAAAATAATAAACGTTTATCACACATCATAAGTCAGCATTACATTTCTTTTTAGATCGCGGTGTTCGTTTTCTGAATAAGTCAACCTTCACCCCCCAATGCAACGACGCGGTTCTTAGTAAAACCGTTACAAAGATAGAACCTAATATGCACCAAATATAGGGAATATCTAACGCGAATAACGCGGCATAGGAAAGCCCCCCTGCAAAACACGCGCTGGCGTATACGTCACCTCGCATCACATAGGGCACTTCCCTACAAACCACATCTCTCATCAAGCCGCCGAAAATACCTGTGGTCATCCCCATTGTCAGTGCGACTATCATTCCCGTTCCGCTAATTAAGGCCTTTTCTATACCTATGACGTTGAAGATAGCGAGTCCTATTGTATCGATAAGAATAAAGTAGAAATTCGAGGGGGATGGCATATAGCGAACGAACAGCACGGTTGCGAAGATGGCAGAATAAGTAGCTATGAGATACTCCGACGTTTCTACCCAGAATATAGGTTTGCCCAACAATAAGTCACGCAGGGTACCGCCGCCTAGCGCAGTCATCACACCAACCACGACGATGCCAAAACCGTTTATGTTTTTGTCGTGGCCGAGTAACGCACCCGAAACCGCAAAAAATGCAACGCCCAAAACTCCCAGTACAATAAAATATTCTGAACTCATCCTTTTCTCTATTAACAAATATTAATATTTGTAATTGATGAGAGGACAAAAGGATCGAATTGCGGGCACAAAAAAGCCCGCGTGAAGCGGGCTTTTTCGAAGTTAACAATAACGCAAGGATTAGTAATCTTAGTTAAGCTTCTCTTTGATACGTGCAGATTTACCTGAACGCTCACGTAGATAGTAAAGCTTAGCACGACGAACCGCACCGCGACGTTTAACTTCAATTGAAGAAACTGCCGGGCTGTGTGTTTGGAACACACGCTCAACGCCTTCGCCGCTAGAAATTTTACGCACGGTAAAAGACGAGTGCAGACCACGGTTACGTTTAGCGATAACAACACCTTCATAAGCCTGAAGACGCTCTTTGTCACCTTCGGTAACGCGAACTTTAACAACTACTGTGTCACCTGGACCAAACGCAGGAACATCAGTCTTTAGCTGTGCTTCTTCGATTTTTTTGATGATATCTTGACTGACTTTGCTCATCATATCCTCTCGTCCTAGTTAACTGTCATCTTGCTGCAGTTGCGCTTGGAATAATTCAAGCAAACGCTGCTGCTCCTCAGTCAGAGCTAGGTGATTTAACAAATCAGGGCGACGATGCCAGGTTCTACCTAATGATTGCATCAATCGCCACTGCCTAATTTTTTCATGGTCCCCACTTAGCAACACCTCAGGAACCTTTTGACCATCAAGTATTTCGGGCCGCGTATAGTGCGGACAATCCAAAAGACCGTCAGTGAAAGAATCTTCAACTGCTGAAGCTTTATGCCCCAACACACCGGGAACTAACCGTGCAACCGCGTCCATAAGGACCATTGCTGGTAACTCGCCGCCGCTTAACACGTAATCACCTATAGACACTTCTTCATCTACATGGCTTTCGATTACCCGCTCGTCGATGCCTTCATACCGGCCGCAAATTAAAATTGTGCGGTCGATGTTAGCAAGACGCTGAACGCCTGCTTGGTCAAGGGGTTTCCCTTGTGGTGATAAGTAGATCACCTTACTTTTTTTGCCGCCCACTTTCTTGGCGGCTTGTATTGCGTCAGTTAGCGGTTTTACCATCATCAGCATACCGGGTCCGCCTCCGTAGGGGCGATCGTCTACTGTGCGATGGCGATCATGTGTAAAGTCACGGGGGTTGAAGGTGTCAACCGATAAGGTTCCAGATTTAACTGCTCGACCTATAACACCCTGCTGGGTAAATGGGGCGAACATATCTGGAAACAGGCTAACAACACCGAACCACTTTTCCGGAGTCACTTAAAACCCCGGGTCCCAGTCAACTTTAATGACCTTCGCTTCCTTATCCACCTCTTGTACGACTTCGTCGAACACAAAAGGCAATAGTCTTTCTTTTTGACCAAAAGCATCGCCTACATTCGCTTTAACGTGAATCACGTCGTTAGCACCTGTATTAAACACTTCTTTCACCACACCCAAGTCGTAACCTTGCGTTGTTACTACTTTCATGCCGGTGAGCTCACGCCAATAAATCCCTTCGTCACCTAAATCAGGCAGCTGTGAAGCATTTATGTTGATATCCAAGTTTTTGATGCGCTCGGCATCATCTCGACTATCAACGCCCACAATTTTTGCAACGAGGCTTTTACCGTGCGGTCGCCACTGGTCAATTTGGTATTCTTTTTCTTCGCCAAGAAACCATGGCGCGTACTCAAATATACCTTCTGGCGTTTCTGTATAGCTGTTGATTTTGACCCAACCTTTAACACCATACGGTGCGCCAATTTTGCCAACAATCACTTTGTCAGACGCTAGACTCATCTATACCACCAGTTAATAACAGCTTACGCTGCAGATTTTTTCGCTTCTTTTACCAAGCTAGAAACGCGATCTGATAAGCTCGCGCCTACGCCAACCCAGTAATCTACACGCTCTAGATCTACGCGAAGACGTTCCGCTTGACCTTGTGCAGTTGGGTTGAAGAAACCGATGTTTTCAATGAAACGACCGTTTCTTGCACGACGGCTATCAGCCACCACTAGTTGATAAAATGGACGCTTTTTCGCGCCACCACGCTGTAAACGAATAGTAACCATAAATGCCTCAAACTCGTTGTAGCGTTACCGTTAACTTAAGCCTTCGAACAACGTCTAAAAAATAGACGCCAGCTAGAAGGCCGCCGAATTATACGGATATCGCTGTTTATTGCAAGTAAAAGTCTAAGATTGAAAGCAATAAACTCTGACATAGGGAATAGTTACGCTCAGATCACCGCAACCACAAAATATGATTTACGATCGGAGTCTTTTCTGTACTGCTGCTCTTTTAGATTGCTGTTAACCCAAAAATCAAACTAGAAAAACGCTACGCGCTTCTACAACGTAAAGTGTGTAACGTTTAACGACAAAAACTATAAGAAGAGTAATAACATCAACCCAACGTGAATACTGCAAGGGTAATCGCATATCTTACGTCCAAAACAAGCGCTTTACCGTATACTCGTAGAATAAATAAAATCGTATGTAGCGCAGTGTTTTACCAAGAGAAAATCATGCGCATTGAAGAGGTAATTTTGACGACACCGCTACCAACCGTATCAACGAAGCAAGTCTTACAGTGGATTGGCTCTCATTTACTTCATTACAAACCGCGAGTTATTGGCGCAGTCATTGCGCTTTTTACTGCTGCTATTGCTTGGCTTTTACTCGGTCAGGGCATTAAGTACGCCATCGACAGTGGTTTTATTGAAAATGCTGCCGACACCTTAAACAAGGCGACGGTACTTGTATTAGGAATTACCCTTTTGGCCTGCTTGGCTACTTACGCTCGATTTTATTTAATGACGTGGCTTGGGGAGCGTGTAAGTGCAGACATTAGAAATCAGGTTTATGCGCATCTGCTGTCTCTCCCCCCTTCGTTTTTCGCAGAACTTAGAACAGGCGAAGTCATTTCTCGATTCACCAGCGATACCACAATTATTCAAACTGTAGTGGGTATGAGTCTGTCAATGACGCTGCGTTCCGTTGTAACGTTTGTTGGCGCATTAGTGTTGATGACCCTATCAAGCCCTTTATTAACCTTCTGCGTGATCGTTGCTGTGCCCGCCGTTTTAGTGCCTATAAAAGTGCTAGCGCCGCAAGTGCGTCGCTATGCGAAAGAAAGTCAAGATAGGGTGGCAGATTTGGGCGCACGTATAGATGAAAGCCTACACGAAATAATGACAGTGCAGGCCTACACTGCTGAGAATGCTGAGCGAATGCACTTTTCAAGAAAAGTCGAGCTTGCCATGGACGTAGCCAAAAAGCGTATTCATTATAGGTCGCTACTTATTGGCTGTATTATGTGCATTAGTATGACAGCGATAATCTTCATCGCTTGGGTCGGTGCTAGACAAGTACTTGACGGCACCATGACGGTTGGCGAACTGTCAGCGTTTCTATTTTATGCCGTGATGGCCGGCGGCAGTGTAGCTACTATTAGCGAAGTTATTGGTGAAGTGCAGCGTGGCGTAGGCGCGAGTGAGCGTTTGTACGAGTTATTAAACACTGAACCCGCTATAAAATCTGCGTTTGCAGGAGCGAAGCTTGGTTCTAGGCCATTTTCACCTTTTAATTCAAAATCAAAAGATACTAACTACAACACGCCAATTTCAAAAGCAGCACCTCAAATACAAATAGAAAATGTCAGCTTTGCTTATCCCAACAGCAAGCCTTTATTCAATAATTTAAATATTGACATAAAAGCCGGTGAGCGCCTTGCGCTAGTGGGAGCAAGTGGAGCCGGTAAAACCACGCTGTTTCAATTACTAATGCGTTTTTACGACCCAAGCGCAGGGCAAATTTTATTTAACGGCGCGCCAATCAACAAAATGCCTGTAGACGTTCTACGACAGCACATTGCTGTTGTCACACAAGAACCTGTGGTGTTCGCTGACACCGTTTTAGAAAACATTCGTTACGGCAGCCCCAATGCCAGTGATGAAGCGGTTATAAACGCCGCTAAAAAAGCGTTCGCCCACGAGTTTATAGATAATTTAGATGCGCGCTATCAGACTCAGTTAGGTGAAAGAGGCGTAAAACTTTCTGGCGGACAAAAACAACGCATTGCCATTGCCCGCGCCATTTTAGCAGACAGACCTATCTTACTTCTTGATGAAGCGACAAGTGCGCTTGACGCAATGAGTGAACGTATGGTTCAGCAAGCCATAGACAGGTTGATGGTAGGCAAAACTAGCATTGTCATTGCACATAGACTCGCTACCGTACAGCATGCAGACCGCATAATTGTGATGGACAAAGGAAACGTCGTGGGAAGTGGAGATCATGCTTCATTGATGAAAAGCGATACCTTGTATAGGGAATACGCTGAACTGCAATTGCTTAGCTGAACCGCCTATGGTGCTATACGGTACAAATATGAGGTTAACCAAAAGTCTAATAATTAGGCAATTTGGAAAGACAACAACAAAGAACTTGCAGTAAAAAAGATAACGAAGAACCGCAAGTTCGATAACGCTACGGGTTTAAAATGAAAAATTCAGTATATGGTGCACTAAAGACATGGACAGGTCTTTGTGCTCTTTTTCTTATTGCGATACCGGTTGCTAACGCTCAATTTATGGGCGACAGACAAGCGAAACTTGTCGTCACCAAGCCTATCGAATTTATGAACGAGACGCGAAAAGTAGAGGCCGTTGGTAGCGCTGAGGCCGTGCGCTCCATCATCCTGTACCCGGCCGTTTCTGACGAAGTCACAGAAATCAATTTTGTCCCCGGCCAATCGGTTGAGAAAGGTAAGGTACTTGTTCGTCTTGATGACAGACGCCAACAAACGGCGCTCAAACGCGCTAGGCTGAATCTAGAAGATGCACAGCGCACGGTAGAAAGACTGGCTTCTAGCTACAAGCAAGGCGCGGTACCTATCAGTGAATTAGACTTAGCTCGCACACAGCGGGACCTTGCCGAAGTTGCATTAGAAGAAGCCCAAGCAGATTTGGACGACAGGCATATTATTGCCCCATTTGACGGTGTTGTGGGGATAACTGATGTTGAGGTGGGCGATCGAATAAACGAGCAAACGGTTATCACTACGCTAGATAACCGAAGCAAGCTTTTCATTAACTTCAAAGCCCCTGAAGCCGCATTGTCAGTGCTACTCAATGCTCCTAATGTCACGTTAGAGCCATGGAGCGATAAAGAAACGCTCGTAAGAGCTGAAATAGCGCAGGTTGATTCGCGTATTAACGAAGCAGACCGTACCCTTCGAGCACGAGCACTGCTTGATAATTCATCAGATCAATTCCGTCCAGGTATGAGCTTTCGAGTTAATTTGAGTATTGAAGGCGACCGTTTTGCCGCTATTCCAGAAGCTGCACTGCTTTGGGGGGCTACTGGCGCTTACATATGGCTTGCTGAAGACGGAAAAGCCAAGCGGGTTGATGTGAGCGTTCATCAAAGACTTAGAGGTACCATTCTAGTATCTGGCGAGCTCAAAGAAGGCGACAAACTGATAGCAGAAGGTGTACAACGTTTGCGTACTGGTCAGGAAATTACAACTGAACTGGCCGGAGGGCCTCAAGGTGAGTGATCCTAATCTAGCTTCTTCTGTTAACGATTTACCCTCTTTATCAATACGACGTCCTGTTCTTATTGTTGTATTGAACTTACTTATCGCTATTGCTGGCCTTGCCGCACTAAGTGGCCTTGAAGTTCGTGAACTTCCTGACGTGGACACGCCCCGGGTTACTGTAACCGCCCAATTTCCTGGCGCGTCACCAGAAACAGTTGATGCCGAAGTAACAGGTCGCCTGGAAGGTGCGGTTGCCCGGGTAAGTGGCGTAAAAGATATTTATGCGCAAAGCGAAGAAAATTCAGCACGGGTTCGCGTAGAGTTTCGTCCTGGTGTTAATTTGGAAGATGCCGCGAACGAAGTACGTGAATCGGTAAGCCGTGTACAAAGACAGCTTCCTGATGACGTTGAACAAGTGGCGATTATTCGCGCAGACAGCGACGCACAAGCGGTAGTGAGCTTGGCTATATCAAGCGATACGCTGGATATGGAAACCCTCACCGAACGGGTTGATACCGATGTCGCACCATTATTTTTAAGCATTCCCGGCGTTGCCGACGTAACTTTGAATGGCGATAGAGAGCGCGTACTGCGTGTTTCAGTTGACCCACTACGTCTCACTAGCTTTGGTTTATCAATGAGTGACATTGCTGATGCGTTGTCACTGGCGCCCTTTGATGTGCCCGCAGGAAGCATACAGTCCGCAGAACAAGCATTAATCGTTCGCGCTGACGCCACCTCTGTCTCAGCTGAAGACGTGGGCAATATTGTGGTCACCGGTGATATACGAATTAACGACGTAGCCAGTGTCTTTTTCGGCCCTGCTGACACCACCAGCGTGGTCCGCCTAGACGGTACACCTGTTATTGGCGTAGGCGTTATCCGTCAAGCCAGCTCAAATACCATCGAAATTTCGGACGAAGTGCTAGCGATGGTAAAAGATCTCGACAAGCGCTTTACTGATATGAATATTGTAGTCACCGCTGACGATGCAGAATTTATTCGAGATTCTGTTAAAGAGGTAGTGATATCACTGAGCCTTACTGTGGCGCTTGTGGTAGTTACGCTTCTGGTGTTTATAGGCTCATGGCGCGCAACCATAGTACCAGCACTGTCTATACCTGTATCGCTGGCAGGAGCCCTTGCTATTATCTGGGGTATGGGCTTTTCCATTAATATCCTTACCCTTCTTGCGCTTGTACTGGCAACGGGCATGATAGTTGATGATGCGATCGTGGTTTCTGAGAATATTCAGCGACGTCGCAGCATGGGGCTTGGCGCTCGTGCTGCTGCCGTGGTTGGCACAAGAGAAGTGTTTTTTGCCGTGGTCGCCACAACAGCAGTACTTGCCTCCGTATTTATTCCTATTGCATTTTTACCCTCTACCGCAGGGCGATTATTTAGAGAATTCGGTGGCGTGCTCGCTGGCGCGGTAGTTATCTCATCTTTTGTCGCACTGTCTCTAGTCCCCGCATTAACTGCTCGGTTAAAAGTAAAACCAGCCAGTAAAGATGGTCTGTTTAGTAAAACCTTTGGCAAATTTGGGCATGCTTGTTTGCGTCTTTATCAAGCCTCGCTACTCAAAGCACTAAAGTATGGCTGGGTTGTGGGGATTTTGAGCTTAGCAGCAGGCGGTGGTGCATATATTTTAGCGCAAAATATCGATAATGAGCTTCTGCCTAGTGAAGACAGGGGCACTATTCGCATCTTTGCCCGAGGTCCGGACGGGGCTGGCCTAAACTTCATGGACAGGCAAGCAGAGAAAATGGAAGAGCTACTCATGCCTTATGTGGAAAACGGCACGATAGACTCTATTTACACTGTTGTGGGTTCTTGGGATCCAAACATTGTTTTCATCACTGCGCCACTTAAGCATTGGGATGAACGAGACAAATCCCTTCAGGATGTGGTGAACGAAATCCGTCCAAAACTTCAGCAAATCCCGGGAGCACCAGGCAATGCCTTTGGCGGAAATAGCTTAAACCTTCGTGGACAAGGCGGCGGGCTTGAAATAGCGCTTACCGGTGATACCTATGAAAACATCTTTAGTGCTGCACAACGCTTTTCCCGCCAGCTTGAAGAAACGCTACCTGAGCTTGGCAGGCCTCGTATAAGCTACGACCCCACGCAGCCACAAATGCGTGTAAATATCGACAGACGCCGCGCTGAAGAGCTAGGGGTGCCACTTACTGATATTGCAAGCACCCTTCGCGCTGCGGTTAATGGCGATGATATTGCTGATTTAAACGTGGGCGATCAAGCCATTCCAATTATGCTGCAAACCAATAACCGCAGTACGCTTGACCCTTCCGAACTTACCAGTCTGTATGTAAAAAGTAATGACGGTAACCTGGTTCCTCTTTCCAGTGTTGCATTTATAAGCGAAGAAGGTGTGGCTGCTGAGTTAGAGCGACAGGCGCAAAGACGAGCGATAAAAATTGAAATGGAACTTCCTGAGGATGTAGCGCTTAGCGACGTTGTTGAAAAAATTCGAGCGCTTGGTCTTGATACTCTTCCAGATGGTATAGGACTAGTATTTTTAGGCGAGGCGCAGACTTTTGAAGAAACCTCTAAACAAGTCGCGCTTACCTACATATTGGCATTTGTTATCGTTCTGTTGGTACTTGCCGCGCAGTTTGAGAGCGTAAATAGCGCAGTTGTGGTAATGCTTACCGTTCCTTTTGGAATAGCAGCGGCTGTGTATGCCCTATTTTTAACGGGCACAAGCGTTAATATATACTCGCAGATAGGCCTAGTGATGCTGATTGGTCTGCTAGCCAAAAACGCAATTCTTCTTATTGAGTTTGCCGACCAGCTTCGTGACAAAGGATACGATGTTTACGATGCGATTGTTGAGGCCGGTAAAGTGCGTTTACGTCCTATTATGATGACACTGGTGTCGACCATTCTCGGTGGTCTACCGCTTATACTCTCTACTGGTGCAGGTGCAGAAGCCCGCAACGCGATAGGATGGGTGGTATTCGGTGGTTTAGGAATCGCCGTAGTATTTACCCTGTATCTAACCCCTGTACTTTACTTAGCCTTAGCTCGTTTTACCAAACCTCGTGCAGATGAAAGTGCAAAATTAGAGAAAGAAATGGAAGATGCTCAGACACATAGCGCCTAGACTGTGAGTGTTTGAGTGTTTGAGTGTTTTAGAAAGAGAAAACCTAAACTATTATCCTGTATGTAAAAGACGCGCTCGCCAATTTGCATTCAGGTGATAGTTTAGGTTAGCTATGTAAGCAATTGCTCACTCGCTTTTACAGAACGCTGTGGCCTCACCTTTTCCGATAAATGCAATTACCTGGTCTATTACCTTTTCGAAATAAGGGTTATAGGTTAGCCTTGCGTAAACGTGAGGCTTTTCTTCTTCTGTTGGTTCATATCCCCAAGGCCCAAACCAAACCTCCTCCCCTGCTATACAGCGTGATTCTTTTTCGTCGCTCTGACCGTTGTCACAAATTCGGAAATCACTTTGCGTGCCGTATAGTGAATTGTTAGCAGAAAACAGCGTACTCATGTGCGATGCTGCGCTAATGCGCTGCTCTGGTAACGTCATAGTTTGAACAATACGCATATTTGAAGGTATGTCAGGCTCATTTTCTCCCTGCCACACTAAACACTTTTTCGGGTGGGTGAAGTTGTCCTTAAATTGCTGAGCAATGGTTAGCGTATCAACAACGCTGTCTTTTTCTGCAACTACCATGAAAACTGGCAAATTCAATTTACTTGGTTTGCTTTCTGATGCAGAAAACAAATCTTGAAGCGTATTAACGCTTTCTTGGTAGGCTGCAAAGCCCGGCATAGCGGTGGAATTATATCGACTTGGATTGTCTTCCTCTTCAACATTAGGCCACGGAAACAGTGAGTCAACGTAAGGCGCTAGACGAGAGACGAAAAAGCGAGATTTGTACGCGGGTGAGAAATGGACGAGCCCTTTTATGTCAAGTTGGTCGGCCATTGTAAAACTAGCAATAGTGGTTAAGTTTGCTCCTGTTGAAAAGCCACCAAGGTAAAGATTATCAACGTCTTGAGAAAACAGCATAATGTGATGATTTGTTTCCTTTTGCCATTGCTGATAGCTGACATTTAGCATGTCTCCAGGTTTAGAGCCATGACCCGGCAATAAGATAGTTCTAACATGGACCCCCTCCCGACACAAAGCACTGGCGATATCTCGAAAGAAAAATGGAGAATCACCCAATCCATGAACAAGTAGAAGCCCTGTCTCGGTGTACTGGGAGCCGCATTCAAACGGCATATTCGTGGTTACTTCTTTTGCTTTATCATCAGAAATAAACGTTCTATGTTGATAAAGGTAAGCTTCAACTTCTTCTAAGTATGCGCTAAAAGGCTGTATCCCAACAGGAAACTGTTTTTCGCTGGCACTAAATTGAGAACTGTGTGACGAATGACAGCCGCTTGACATAAAAAGCGGCAGAGAAGCGGCACATGTAAATGCCGCTTTGACTACAAGATTTGACATTATTTATAGGTCTATTTTCGATACGCTGAATTATTGTAGGGTATCTTTTCCTGAAACTAGCGCCTTAGCCAATAATTTATGGGTAAGAAGCGAGAGCAGTTCCGTTTCTTCTTCACTACGCTCCCCATCTACACCGGTTATCGCCATCGCAACTTCTAATGTTTTTTCAGCATCAAATGACAGATCATTCTTTAAACTACGTAAGAAGGTAACAGCATCGCCGGTGTCGATCGCCTTTCGCGTTTGATAGATAGTGTCGTTCAAGAAAGCTTCGCGGCAAATTGGGCTCTGCCAATCGAGCGATTCTACCATTGAGCTAAGATAATCCTGTTCAGACAGCGTTACCATACCGTCAACTTGATAAAGTAATACTGATAATTTGATTAGGGCCTGATTAAAGCTTTGTTGTTCTGATAATTGCATAACACTCTTCCTCTTCGTACTGTACGCGGCAGTACCACAACATGTACTGCATCCTGCAGTAGCGATAGTTTTGCGTTTACTTCACTGACATTTTGTATTCCGCACAAGGGCAGCGCGGCAACGAATCACTGCATGAATAACGTAGACCAATGAATTGACGGTAATGTTACGCAGCAATGAAGCTTTTAGTTCATCATGTTAAATAAGTGTAAACGCTAAATGTATTATAGGTGCTTTTCAACAGGTTCCAAGTATCGTGCGTGGCAAAAAAGTAAGAATTTTTTGACGGTAATAGCAATATAGAAACTTGGGGCTGAAAATATTAGTGAAGGTCCATCTAGGACCTGTTAATAGTAGAAACGCTTGAAAAAATGGACGCCCAGCAGACGTTAAAATATATTGCTAGGCGCTTTTTATATTGACGTTTTGCTGGCGCTATCTTAGCCCTAGTGTGATGTCATTGATATAAAAGTTTCCCGTATAAACCGCATCATTTTGACCATGAGGCTCTAACGCGAAAAATTGCTTGTCTTCATTGGTTAGCGATTGATAGCCACCAATTACCTGATAAATCCACACTTCAGGGTCGAAGTCTAAAGCATGCTCTTTATAGTAATGTAGCGCTGTCTTAGGCTGACCTGAGTCAATGACCTCACAGAAATATTCTTCCACTGCCTGTTGTAGCGGATCTTTTTCTAACGACAATGTCGATTGTTCCGTGACATCAATATCGACCGGTTTAGTTTCTTCGTGCTTGGACTGACGTTTGTGAATGTGAGTCAACGAACCGACTATATGCTGATAGTCTGCTTCATGCTCTACATTGTTAACGTCAGGAGCAGCATTTGAAATAATAGAGTCTGACTGATTGAACAACACCGGGACGTTAGTCAGATTAGCATAGTTGCCCGGTGCGAAGTCAGGCTGCTGCTCCATGTGCAGCAAAAAACCTTTGAGTAACCGAGTACGGCCTTGGAACTCTCTAAATCTGCCTAGCAAATCAAGCAAGCGAGCTTGTACTACCGATAATTCCTGCGCAGCTTTTGCAAAACGCTGCTGCAGCGACACCACCAACAGATGACGAAGCTCTCGATTAGAGCCCGCCAACTCACTTAATTCATCGAAACGAAAACACTCAAGTTGTGCCAATAAGTCTGTGACCTGCCCTTGTGCCAGTTCATTTTCACGAATTTTTGCCTCAACCGAAGACACATAGCCGAATTCATTGTTAATGCGGCCAAACATGACACGCACACTATTGCTCAATGATTCTGAAAGCTGATAAACATGCTCGGTCAAATCGCCCATATGGGCGGCGGCTTCGTTATATTTACCGTAATGAAGTGCCTCTTTGTAATGCTCGGTTAAGGTTTTAAGGCTTGCCAACGACGCACCAATATTGGCATTAATGGTACGGTTGCGTTCGTCTTGCAAACTGCCTTCTAAAAGGGTTCTTACCGCACTTTTTAAACGCAGTTCACTTTGGGCCTCCGGGCGCCATAACACACCTAACTGAACTAGCTGTTCTAATATCTTAGGGCTGTGGTCACGCTCTTTCACCGAACCATTAATATACGCCTGCATAATAAGGTCGCTGTGACGACCCAGTGCGTTTAATAGTTTAGTGCCTGCCTGAATTAACACCTGGCTCATATCAAGCTACCTTGCGAAATAGCGGCCTCCGCCTGCTCAGATAAACTCAATGCTTCCGTTTCATCAATAAAGCGAAGCATCTCGTACAAGTGTTCAATTTTACCCGTGCCTAAATAAATCTGTTTATCTGGGTTTGGCTTTATCAAATAGCCCATTTCGGTTAAGCGCTTAAATACCTGCTTGAGCTGGCCGTCTAAATTCACACTGGTAGAGCCGAACATACGGTAACGCGATATCTTCTCTAGCTGTTCAGCGTAGGCGGGTGTATCTTCGATAGTCGTTTGCAGTTCGTTTAAGCGAATGGCGCTGCCCATGGTAATTGGCATATCAGATTCGTTCGCTTGCTGAACCAACAGCAACCATTCCACCAAAGGTACTAAGTTCGACGCTGTATCTTGAAACTGCTGGGTAAGCACTTTACGCTCGTTCTCTCCAATGGTGAGAAAACTGGCGAAGAAAACGTCACCTTCGGCGGTGGTCGATAATGTACGGTTTAATAGCGCCAAATGCGGTTCTAACTGTGCTGCATTGTCTCTTGATTTAAGAAAACGCCACGCCTCTTCATCGGTCACCTGACAAATAAACGCGCCTTGTAAAAGTGCGCTTAGTACACGGCCTTGTTCTGTCATCATGCTGATGTCTCCTCACCTGCTACTTCACCGTTCTTTTCTGCTGCTTTTTTTAATTTTATGCGCGCCCCTATAGAGCTTGCTTTTGGCTGAACCACCTGCAGTTGGCGGGTCACCTTATCTATCAAGTAGCGGTTTTCAAACAGCGTCAGTACTTCCGATTCTGGGTTAGGGAACGCGCCGACAACACTAATGTTGTTGTTTTGACATGCTTCAAAGATTTTCTTCACGTTGTTTTGGTGAAGTGTACCTAATTCATCAATAGGCCAGTGCACTGTGGCATCGGCATCACCGCGCAGAAGACGGGTGAAAGCGAGTAAAAACTTACACAAGATAAGGTATGCCATACCGTGGCTTGATGATTCATTAAGCTGACGGTCGGTACGAATGACGAGGTCACTTTTACCTTCACGTAGGTGTAACTCAATATCAAGTAGCTTGCTAATGCCGCCCGTAAGCGCCGCACGACCAAGAATATCAAGAACACGGCGCATACTTTGACCGTATTCTTCCTCTGGTAACTCGTTAGCCCCCTCTTCCATCCAGTGCTCATAGAGCTTTCTGAATTGCTCAAGCTCAGGCCAGAATTCAAGCTCGCTGATACGTGAACGAATTTTAACAGCCGAGTCTGATACACCATCAAGAGAAAGATCGCCGTCAACCTCTTGGGTAATACGACGGCTTTGCGACACAATGCGTTTGTCGATATCGGCAAGTACAAAGTAGTATTGCGAAAGATCGGCACCGAAGATGCGCCCTTGCTCACGCAACCCCTGCAGCTTCTGAGGAACAATAACATTTAGAAGCTGGGCTAAGTGCGACACCATACGACGGTGATCAAAGCTCTTCACGCCGTGGGCGTTAATTGTGGCGCATTCCTCTCGAGCGCGCTCCCATGTGTCTGATAAACCTGTACCGGCTTGCGCGGCAATGAGCTGATCAAACCTTTCTACGTATGCACGAATATCGCTGAGCAAGTTCTCTCTTTCTTGAAGCTGGCTTTGTACTTCCGATATTCGCTGACCGATGCTGACGTCATCATGCTTGATCTCTGCGGTTTCGTCACCGGCGTGTAACGTAAGTTTAGCTAGGGATTTGCTTAAACTTTTAACCTGCTCAAGATGATCGCTGGCGGTTTTAAGCGTTGCTTCTAGTTGCGCATGCTGTTCTTGAAGCTGTTCTCTTGCCGTCTTGTAGGTTGCCTGCTTACTCGCCAAGCTTCGTTCCGATTCACCGAGTAACTTGCGCGCTTTAGATAAGCCTTCCTGCCATACAACCTTTTGTTTAGTGAATACATTGGAATACCAGCGCTCATAGTCGGCCACTTTATGACGATGGGTTTCAGTGCGCGTGATATCTTCTTTTAGCTTATTGATTTGCTTTTTAAGCTGACCTATTTCGTCAACGTCTACACCGCGATTGCTTAACTCACTTTCCAGCCAGTCTTGCATATCCTTACGGTCTTGCGCCGCGCTCTCTTTCGCTTTGCGCATATCGTTATCGGCTTGAGAAATCCTAGCTTCGCTATCAGCGATAAGCTGTTGCCAATGGAACTTATGCTCGGTTTCCGCTTCGCGCTGCTGATCTTTTATCTCATCTCGACTCAGCTCAAACTGTGCCTTTGCTTGCTTTTGCGCTTGCTGATTGGCTTCAAGCTTAGTTTTTGCTTTTTGCTTACGTGCAGATAAGGCCTGCTGATATTCACTAAGTACTGTGTCTCGGTCTTGCTGTGCACGTTTGCGCGTCGCTTCTGCGCTTTTTACTGTGTTATCTTTTTGCGTAACCACGAGTTCTGCGTTGCGCACGTCTTCGTTTGCTTTTGCAAGACGCTGCTCACATTCGTTTTGTGCTGCGTGTGCCGCAGCCTGACGCACTTCTGCTTCGTGTAACTGCTGCTTAAGCGCTTGCTCGGTAAAGGCATAATCAGGTGTATCAAGTTCAGTGAGCGCTAATTTAACGCCATTAAATGTGTCGCTAACGCCCACCGAATCTGTCGCCAAAGAAGGCGCCAAATCGGTACGTTCTAATAGTTCTGGTCGAATTATCTTTCCAAGCGACAATTCCCAGTCGTCAACATTAGCGCGCAGGAATTCAAGTAGCGACCCTTCGCCGGGATATAAAAGCGCATTAATTTTACCAACCGCTTTTTCTTCTTGCTGAAAGGCAGTACGCGCCTTATCTAACGCGTTTGAACATTCTTTGCGAAACTCTACCGACTTGCTATGGGCCTGCTGAGCTTGTCTCAATTCACCGCGGGCCGCATCTTCATTAATCGATGCTTCTTTTATGGCCGCATCAAGAATATCTAACTGGGATTGCTCAAATTCGTTGTAGCCTGCGTTGCTTAGTGAAGCCTTAAGCTCAGCTTCTGCGACTTTCAGCTCATTTAAACTAGTTTGGTAATCATTCTGTAGTGCACTGAGCTGACCATTATAATCGTCTTGAATACGGCTCAACGCTTCACGCTCGTTTTGCTGCTGCTGCGCTTTATTCTCAGCGGCCTCTTGGCGTGCGGCTGACATTTCTTCTAGGGTAATTGACAGCTTTTCACCTAGCTCAGCTAAGCGCTTGTTGTACGCAGACTCTATATCTTGGTGCTTTTCTGTAAGCAAAACATAGCGACTATCGGCCATGGCCTTTTCATTTTGCCACTGGGCTAAATTTGCCACATCTTCTTTGAGCTGTTCAATATTTTCGTCTTGCCACTTATCGAATTCACGCTCTACTGTATCTAATTCACTCGTGAACTTTTCAACATCGGCGCGGGCAGACGAAATAACCTGGTTTAAGTGATCGCGAGTATCGCCCCACTCGCTGTCCGTTTGTTTGCGCTGGAAGCTATTCTCATCCAGTTCATTCTTTGTTGTTTCAACACGTGCAGCCAAGTAAGTTTTATCAAGTTCAAAACTATGTTTTAAGTTAGCGAGTACTTGCTCTGTGCTCGTAAGCGCCATGTCAGCTTGCTCGAGTTTAGAAAACTCAGGGCGAATTTTGTCGAATTGTTTTATTAAGTGACACTCTTTAATCCAGTCATCAACGCGATGACGACTTAGGCCCGAAGTAGGTGGCGTAACGCCATCCTCTTCTAAGATAGCGGCAATCATGGCTTTGATGGTTTCCATCTTGCCTTCTTTCGAGTGAACCGCTTTAGCCAGCTTCTCGATATGGCGCATATGCTTGGAAGGTTCGCACAGACTAAAAATTTTCGCATAGCCTAGTAGTTCGCGGGCGTTGTTGCTTTGGTTTAACACACCGTGATCGTTTTGAATAATTGCGCGGAAGTCTTTGGTATTCAGCAAACTGGTGACCAAAATGTTGTTACGCTTCATGGCGCGGGCAAGCTCGGCACTGCTTACACTGGCGTGTTTTCCATTCTTTTGCTCTATCAAATAGTCGCTGATTTCAAATGGCTTACCAATTAAACGGTAGTTTACGCCTGTACCGTTTGAGCTTAACACTGCTTGGCACAGGTCACCTTCAGCACGTGTGTATTCGTAGATAATAAAGCTTGATAAACGAGGTAAATACCAACGCTCGAAACTGTCTCGCGTTGCCGGTACCACGCGACTTGGGTATTCACCGTAAAACACGGGAATAAGTCGCTGAAGCGTAGTTTTACCTGACGCATTGGTACCACAAATATTGGTGTGTCCATCAAGCTTTAGCTCGACCACGCCAGGTAAATGCGTGTCGATTAGAATAATACGTTTTAAGCCTGCCATAGTGTTCCTGTATCAAAAACTCTGCCGTGTGACTGTTCACACAACATAAAACTGTGCTTAACAAAGGTTTAAGAAAATTGCCTACCTTCACATCCAAGCACGCGCGCACGATGAAGCCCGTCAGTGTATTATGAATTAGCTAGCTTGCACAGACGCCCGACGATTTGTTGGTTATAAAGCGTGCTATTGCGGGTTGGTTTTTGCTTCTTTCTTCATGTTGATACTTGGACGCTCTCAATTTAGTAACGTTACATTTCAAACTTATGGGACGTTTACCGCTCTGCTGCGGAAAGAGATAAATTACGCCAGCAAGAAGAGCGGGTAAAGTTTGCGGATTTGTTATGAGAAAAAGTACGCTTTAGATTTGTACTAAGAGGGATCTAAAACCGACTTTACTGGCTTTAAGAAGGCTACTATACAACCTAAGAATGATAGTTATGTAGTAGTTACATAGCTAAATAAAAATGGCGGTACGCCATAGTAAAATGTTCGTACCACCATGATTAAGGTGACAAGTTGCGGTCAACTTACCAATGTAAGGGAGCCATTGAACCAGCTCCTTTACGATTTACTTTTTATTTCACCGGCAATCTTACTTCACTGAAAGCACGCTAACCGACTCGGGCGCTGGATACATCATGCTAAAAGTCGGTGCAATATCACCCGATGCTGAATTTAGAATATTATCAAAGCGAAGGATCATACCGTTTGACTTTTCAGCAACATAGACGTGACCGTTGCTTAACATTAAGTCCACTGGATTACCCAACATTGAATTCAGACCGGCTATATTCACCGATACGTCAGTTAAGCCATCCGCACGACCTGCGCCAGATATGACATAAAGCTTACCATCAGTGGCGTCGGCAGCACTACCCACATCAGAGATTACAAGGCTGTCGCTTTGACTATCATAGTCAATACCGTGAATGTTAGTCGGAGCAGCAAAAGCTGCACCGCCACTTGCAGGCACAATGAGTCTATCTTCGCCAGTTATTACGGTTTCACCGCTCTCCATTCTTCTAACAACTTCTTCAAATACTGCAACCGAACCGTTTGTTAGTGCGAGATACGCGCTGTCAGTAGCCGGGTCATAATCCACATCCCAAGGACGAGCCCCATTAGCGGCTTCAAGGGTTAATAGCGGCGCCACGTTGCCAGAAGCACACGGTGAAAAGACGCGCACAGCTGGTGTGGTTTCATTAACATCAGCGACAAATACTACACCTGCATCTGAGGCAATATCTAGCCCTTTAGGTGCAATCAGACCGGTTTCGCTGCCTGCGATCATATGGTCGAAGCTATCGCTATACTCCATCCCGTCTCGCATGGTTTTAAGACGGTTAACTATAAGCAGACCACCTGTTGATGTATCTACGTTATCAAAGGTAATAACACCATCGCCATTTGCCGTAAAGGAAGCACTTTCAATACTCATACCCGCATCAAAGGTACTTAACTCACTAGATAGCACTGCGCTGTATTGTGCGACCTGTCCTGTCGTTGCGCTCTCACTCGACGGATTGCTAGATACAGATAGTCCCATGATTGGCATGGTAGTTATGCCATCATCTGACGCGTCTTCCATCGTTTCTCGTTCTTTGAATTCGGCTATCGATTCTGGTTTTACAGACGGCGTAGATAACGTAGGTTCAATGTCGCCGCTCTCGCCATTGAAAATATTTGAGAAAACCAAAATGGCATCATTTGATTTTTCCGCCACACGAAGATCAGATCCCGTAAGAATAATATCCACCGGGTTACCAAGCTGAGTCGACGCTCCGCCAATTACTCTCGTTGGTACCACTGTCCCATCTGCAGAAGAAACATTGTCCAACACAAAAATTTGACCATCATCTGCAACTGCAGCATCACCTACATCAGACAACACCATGCGATTAGACATAGGCTCGTAAGCAATACCGTGCAGATTTATGGATATTTGATTGCCGTCTGCATCAGAAGGCACCACTGAGCGCATTACCGTAGGCGCAAAACCCGAGCCAGCGACATTGTCATATACTGCCAATGTACCATCAGTCAGTGCTACAAATAATCTGTCGTTTTGCTCATCATAGGCTAGGTCCCATGGTTTTGCGGATACCATTATCTCAGCAACAGGTGCCACGTCTCCCGCTGCCTGACCACCGAAAACACTGACCTTTTGGCCATTGAAATCAGCAACCATCACTAAGCCAGCATCTTCAGCAAAAGCGATTCCTTTGGGGTTAACTAAGCCTGTTGAAGTACCGGTTATTTCCTTGCCAGTACTCATCATATAATTCGTCTGAGTATCAAAATTACACAGCGTTCTCAATAAAGGTAAATCACTGTCACCAGCTTGAACCAGCGCGCCGCCTTCAGTAAACACAATACCTTCATTTGCACCTGTTGTTACGGTACTAAGTGAGTTGGCATTTTGATCGACGACTGTCACCGTGTTGCGATTGGCATCGCCATTGTTGGCAACCAAAAAGGTGCCAGCTGCGAAACCCGGAGCGCCATCTTGACCTGGTGCGCCGTCTTGACCGGGTGAGCCATCTGCGCCATTTAAACCGTCAGCGCCGTCATCACCATCACAGGCACTAAGTGCAAAAACCATAGCGGTAGCTAATAGCGATAATTTTAATTTTTGTTGTGATGTTTTATTAAGTTCCATCATCATCTCCATACTTGTTGTTTAGCGAAGAGACGTTGCTTATCGGCAGCGGGTGCAATAGATAGTGCTCACGTCCTGTTCAGTAAGCCAAACGAGCCAACAGAGAAACTGGATGCAAAAAAATAAAAAAACCTCAATGCATTGCTGCAGTTGAGGTTTTTAAACATCTTAAAATGAAGAGGGAGCCCTTTACCGTGGCGGGAAGCCACCGCCTCCGCCGAAGCCGCCACCGCCGAATCCACCAGGTCCTCCAGGACCACCAAAACCGCCACCGCCCGGAGGCATCATGCCTTTCATCTGGCGCATCATTTTCTTCATACCGCCGCCAGACATTTTTTTCATCATCTTTTGCATTTGAGTAAACTGCTTAAGTAAGCGGTTCACATCTTGAATTTGGGTGCCAGAGCCAGCGGCTATACGACGCTTACGAGAACCTTTGATAATTTCGGGACGTGCTCGCTCAGCAGGTGTCATTGAATTAATGATGGCTTCCATTTGATTGAACTGCTTGTCATTTGCCTGATCTTTTATCTTGTCAGACATACCGCCCATGCCGGGTAGCTTATCAAGCATCCCCATCATGCCGCCCATGTTTTTCATTTGCTCAAGCTGATCTTTAAAGTCTTGAAGGTCAAAACCTTTACCTTTTTGTACCTTCTTGGCCAGCTTTTCGGCTTTAGACTTATCGACTTTACGCTCAACCTCTTCGATAAGGCTAAGTACATCACCCATGCCCAAGATACGAGATGCGATGCGCTCAGGATGGAACGGTTCTAACGCATCGACCTTTTCACCCATACCGATAAACTTGATGGGTTTACCCGTAATATGACGAACTGATAATGCTGCACCACCGCGTGCGTCACCATCTGCTTTAGTAAGGATTACACCGGTAAGCGGAAGTGCATCATTAAAGGCTTTTGCCGTATTTGCAGCATCTTGACCTGTCATGGCGTCAACCACAAACAAGGTTTCAATTGGCTTAACCGCAGCGTGAAGCTCTTTAATCTCGTCCATCATATCGTTGTCAACATGCAGACGACCTGCGGTATCTACAAGCAATACATCAAAGAAGTTCTTCTTTGCTTCGCTTATCGCGTCGTTAACAATATCAATGGGCTTTTGCAAAATGGTCGAAGGGTGAAAAGCTACGTTCACTTCACTTGCAAGCGTTTCTAACTGCTTAATAGCGGCCGGACGATATATATCGGCGCTCACCACCATAACTTTCTTTTTCTCACGCTCAGTCAAATACTTGGCAAGTTTACCTACAGAGGTAGTCTTACCCGCCCCTTGCAAGCCGGCCATAAGCACAACGGCAGGAGGTTGCGTGGCAAGGTTAAGCTTTTCGTTAGCCTCCCCCATCACGGACTCTAGTTCAGACTGAACTATCTTGATAAACACTTGGCCGGGCTTTAAGCTTTTGGTAACTTCGGTACCAACAGCACGCTCTTTTACTTGAGCAACAAACGCTTTCACCACGGGGAGCGCGACGTCGGCCTCAAGCAGTGCCATACGCACTTCACGCAGCGTTTCTTTAATATTGTCTTCTGTTAGACGCCCCTTACCACTGACATTTCGTAATGTCTGGCCTAAGCGTTCTGATAAATTCTCAAACATAGTATGAAACTTCTTTTTATTTCAGACGTAATGCCCACATTGTATCGTAAAAGGGAATATGAACGTACCCACAATTGCGGTTAAATTTTCAAACATTTGTATCGACTATATACTCTTGGACAAAGTGGGAGTGAAATAAACAAAATCAAGGAGATGGTTGAATTTACTTGCAAGTTGCAGTATCAATACCGACTCAGTCGGTGAACTCGTCACCAACGCATTACAGGAAGCACCATGAACACCCTTTTCGCCATATCCGCTGCTCTACTTTATGCTCTCGCCGCTGCAGTGCTTATTGGCAAGTTTGTCCATCAAGATGGCCCTAACAAACGACTTGGATTGTCACTCGCGAGCGTAGGCGCAATCGCACATATTGCGTTTCTGATTAACGTTATCATTGTTGCTCCCGGACAAGACATGAGTGTCACTAATGTACTGTCGTTGGTTTCATGGATCATAACTGTATCTATGCTGGTTTTTGCTCGTGCTATTCCTAATTTGATTTTACTTCCCGTTGTTTTTGGTTTTGCGAGCCTTACTGTATTAGCGTCAAAGTTTATTCCAGTATCCTACATTATGCATATAGAGCTTCAGCCAGGTCTGGTCATCCACATCAGCTTATCTCTGTTCGCTTATTGCACCTTGGTCATCGCATTTCTATACGCTCTACAAATGTCCTACATAACCTATCGGTTAAAACAAAAAGGCGCCGCGCTGCTTCACTCTTCGCTTCCTCCATTGATGCTGGTTGAAAACATTCTATTTAAGCTTTTATTAGCGGGCACATCTCTTTTAACGGTTTCCCTTATTAGTGGTTTTGTTTTTTTAGATGACATGTTTAATAAAACCTATGCCCACAAAACCGTTTTATCTGGGGCGGCACTTGTGGTTTTTCTTATACTCTTAATAGGTCAAAAAGTACGGGGATGGCGTGGACGCCAGGTCATCGTTATGACTGTAGTTGGGGTTTCTCTTTTATCGCTCGCTTACTTTGGCAGTAAACTGGTCCGCGAGTTTCTTCTGTAAATTCATACGCTTTATATGCATTTCAACCAGTCCATCACTAATTAAATTTGTAAATTGCTAGCGCCGATGCCTTTTGTTTTCTGCACATTTAAGGAAATATCAACAATTTCCCCTTGAAACCAAGGCATCAAATCAATACATTTGAACCCTAAGATTAGACAGGAACCCATTAATTGGACGACATATCAACGAGTACGCTGTTTATCGCGCTCGGCGTACTCATATTATTATCTGCGTATTTTTCTAGTTCAGAAACTGGCATGATGTCGATAAATCGCTATCGGCTCAAGCACTTGCAAGGCGAAGGTAATCGCTCTGCGATACGAGTTGCGAAGCTTCTCGACCGACCAGACCGCTTAATAGGTCTTATCCTTATCGGCAATAACTTAGTTAACATTGCTGCATCTTCACTGGCAACAATCCTATGTATCCGACTATTTGGTGATTATTGGGGCTTATTTGCAGCCACTTTTGGCTTAACTTTGGTTCTGCTCATTTTTGCGGAAGTGACGCCTAAAACACTGGCGGCGCTTTACCCAGAGAAAGTCGCCTTCCCTAGTTCTATTATCCTGCTCCCTCTGCTGAAACTGCTATATCCCTTCGTCGCCGCAATCAATGGAATTACCAACGGTATTCTTGCGCTTCTCAGAATTAGCCCTGCAAGTGGTAGCGATGACTCGCTTAGCAGAGAAGAATTAAGAACCGTGGTTTTCGAAGCGGGTGCAATGATACCCAAGCGGCACCAAGATATGCTGGTTAGTATCCTTGACCTAGAGAGCGTTACCGCTGAAGACATTATGGTGCCGCGAGCAGAAATTTTTGCCATAGACATTAATGATGACTGGAAAAAAATCCAAAAAGCGTTAACCCATGCGCAGCACACTCGCGTTCTGTTATACCGCGATAGTGTTGACGATGCGGTGGGCTTTGTTCATGTGCGAGACGCACTGCGCCTGCTATCGAAAGATCAGTTTACCAAATCAAGTTTGCTTCGTGCGGTTCGTGAAATTTATTTCACACCTGAGTCAACGCCGCTTCACACGTTGATGTATAAGTTTCAGGCAGAAAAAGAGCGCATCGCTCTTGTCGTCGATGAGTACGGCGATATTATGGGGTTGGTTACGTTAGAAGATATTCTAGAAGAAATCATCGGTGACTTTACAACGAGTATGGTTCCCGACCACAGTAAAGAAGCTCATGTGCAGCAAGATGGCTCCGTTTTAGTAGATGGAAGTGCTAACGTTCGTGAGTTGAACCGAGAGATGAACTGGAATTTACCCACTGAAGGTCCTAAAACATTGAATGGACTATTACTTGAATATCTTGAGGATATTCCTGAAAACAAGGTGAGTGTAAGATTAGCTGGCTATCCGTTGGAAATTGTAGACATATCAGAGAGCATGATAAAAACGGTTAGGGTTATGCCTGAATATTACATTGCGCCTAAAGAATCTGGTAATGACCACTAGCGCACTTCACTAAGGTCACTACCCTTTTGCTTCCTCAGCTAGGCGCTGCGCTCGATTTGCTAGTGCCCTAGCTTTCGCTGCAGCAACTTTATCTGATAGCACAGATAATTTGGCAATAATATCCTGCGTCTCCTCATCTTCACGTAAATCCGCCTCCGCCATATGCGACTGCAATGAACGCTTAAGGAGCTCAGGAATAGATTTGCTGTCCATTTCCCAACCCTTCAATAGAATAAACTTTGACACTCTCAAAGATACTATCGACCGGATGAAAAGAACCTTAACTATTATTTGAGCAATTCCTCTCATTTAACATGGAGGCTCGCAAATATAGATTATACCAATCCGCATAGATAAGTATTATAAGCCCTGATAATGGGTGACCAAGGTGCCTTTATGTTCACGCAGCGAATATTTTATTACGGCAATTGAAGCTGTTGAGAATAGGCTGGTCGTGTAAGAATCGCAAAGCTCGTCAACTAAATAGCTCACTAAAGGCATATGACTTACCACCAACAGCTTTTTAATGGGCTTTTTCGAGTTAACTGCAGCGTGCAGAAGTGCGTCAATATAATCACTGACGAGTCGAGGAGAACCGTCTGGAACAATGTCCTCATTGCTCTCTACTTTGTCTGCAATGATATCTAGCGATACCATATCGTGTGTTTGTTTAGCCCTGCGATAGGGACTAACAAGCGCAAGGTCTACAACACCTTTCTCACAATATTGATCTCTTAGCCATAAAGCTGCTGATTTCGCCTGCTCTCTCCCTAAAGGAGTAAGCTGCCTACTTTTATCATCGAGTCTGGGTGCTTCCGCTTCACCGTGACGCATAATGAAAAGATAAATGTCGTCGTTGCTACTTTGACCTGACATAACATTGCGCATAGTATTAATGAAAGTATGCGTAAGATATCAGAGACCTGATAGGACGCCTAGCGCTAAACGGCGAATAGTGAGAATATTCGTACATTATTTAACGTTTTTTAAAGTTCTACTTAACAGATGCTCCAGCAGTGAGGTGCTCTTGACTAATAACGAGACAATGTGAATAACATCATAAACTTAGAGAACGCACATCACTTTACCTTGCCCAATGGATTGGGTGTTATGTTATGCCATACGCCAGAAGCGAATGAATCGTTTATATCTATGGCTGTCAGAGCTGGTCATTTTTACGACCCCGACGACTGTCAGGGCTTAGCTCATCTTCTTGAACATATGCTGTTTATGGGTAGTCGTCACCTACCCAAGCCAAACGCCATCAATGGCTTTGTTGAGCAACACGGAGGGACAATAAATGCGTGGACAGGCACGGAATACGCTAATTACCACTACAGCTGCAGCGGCGACGCAATAGCGCAAACACTGCCCGCCTTTGCAGACATGCTTAGACAGCCGTTGTTTGAAGAAGACGCGCTTACCAATGAAATTAAGAATATTCATGCTGAGTTTGAGTTTAAAAAGAAAGATGATTTACGTCGGCTCTACCAGATACATAAAGAAACCTGCAACCCTGAACACCCTTTTGCTAAGTTTTCAGTAGGAAACAGCGATACGTTTTCTAAGCATGACTGCGCCGAATTAAAACGACGCTTAAAAGCGCTTCATCAAACATTATACTGCGCTCGAAATATGCGACTTTGTGTGGCAAGCCCAATGCCCATTCCTCAGCTTGAAGCACTCATATCACAATGCTTTGGTTCGTTAATCCAAGGTGAGTTAGCTAACGATCGCTGGCCACCACTTTACACAGAAAACGAATTGGGCATTCAAATAAACATCAACCCGTTACAATCAGCCAGAAGGATGATTGTTACGTTTGCACTCCCTGCTCTGCAAAACGACTACGTCACTAAACCCCTTAATTATATAAGCCACCTCATTGGTGATGAAGGCGAAGGCAGCTTACTGGCCTATTTAAAAGAGCAAGATTGGGCGTTAAACCTTATCGCTGGCTCTGGGATTGAAGGTGATAGCTTCAAAGATTTCAATGTTAGCTTTCAACTCACCCAAGAAGGCCTTGAAAACAAGGCATTGGTGTTAGAAGCACTGTTTAGTTACATAGAGTTAATAAAAAAAGCGGCATCGGAAGAGTGGCGTTTTCATGAGAAATCGCAGTTAAACGCCCTCGCTCTGGAATATGAGGAAAACGTAAAACCACTTGGACTGGTTATTGAATATGCTCAGCATCAATTTATTTTTGACCAGCATGAACTCAATCTGCTTCGCTCTACCATTGGAAGCTATGACGAGGGTATTTTAGAAAACGCGTTATCTTATTTTACGCCCGACAATATTCGCCTTAAGATAATTGCTAAAGGTGTCAAAACTACCAAAACCTGTGCATTTTACGAGGCCGAATATGGGATAGAGCAAATTGACCAGAATTTGCTGCGCTCCCTCGCCTCTCCAAAGCCGAATCCAGCGCTCGCTCTACCTCCGCCGAACCCTTACTTAGCTAGCGAATATAAACTGATATTACCCGAGTTTGGCTTTAACATTCCAAATAAACTATTAGACGAAGGTGACTTCCGCTTCTGGTTTGCGCAAGACCAGCAATTCCATAGTCCTAAAGGCGATATCTATGTCTCGTTTGACACAAGCTACTTTTCAGATTCGTTGCTATCAGTGGCGGCAAAACGCATTTGGCTAGGCGCCTTGAACGACCATCTTCAAGCAAAATACTATCGTGCGGAAATTGCAGGGCTACACTATCGAATTTATGGGCATCAAGCTGGCTTTACACTGCACACTCGTGGCTTTACTAATCAACAAACGCTGCTGGCAAGTCAACTGCTCGACGCGGTTGTGAATTTTATTCCCGATGAAAAAGCGTTTGAACATCATAAAGCTCTGCAAATCCAAAGCTTACATAATTCTTTGCTCAATAAACCAACCAACCGTTTATTTTCTCGCTTAAGTGTACTGATTCAGAGAAATACGCAGGCGCCCGTTGAGTTATTAGACGTCATTGATGATATTTCATACGAGCAGATGCTTAGTTGTCGAGCCCAGGCTTTCAAGCAATATTTTATCGAAGCGTTCATGCACGGGAACTGGACTAGTGACGAAGCAAAACACTTTTCTTCGAGTCTGCAGGAACAGTGTAGTGACAGAGGCGGTGCTCCACTCTCCCGTGCAGTATCTAAACTGCCGGTGGGCGGCGCCCTCTATCATGAGGTAGTCTGTAATCACGATGACTCTGCCGTAGTGCTCTACTTACAAGCACCATCTCCCAGCTTGACCGACACGGCACTGTGTATGGTGCTAGAGCAGATGTTGGCAGCGCCTTTCTTTAACGCCTTAAGAACTGAGAAGCAGTTAGGGTATATCGTTGGTACCGGTTATGTTCCACATAATCAGCACCCAGGAATGGCGTTTTATATTCAAAGCCCACAGTGTGAACCCAAAGTTCTGTTAGAGGCTATGACCACCTTTCTGTTCCAGCAGTTAAATGAAATTGAATTCTATCGCTTTTACTGGCCCACAATTCAGCAGAACCTCATTAAACAATTGGAAGAACGAGATCTTACTCTGTCAATGAAGTCGCAACGTTTGTGGGTGAGTTTAGGAACGCAGGACTTAGGCTTCAATCGCAACACCAAACTTGCCGAACGGGTAAAAGCACTCAGTTTTGAAGAAATTCAAGAATTTGCTCAGCAACTGGCCAAAAGAGAACGGTGTGGTGAGCTTGTACTATTCTCACGAGGAAAGTTCGACGCGTTACCTACAAATGAAAAACGAACAATCAACGGTATTTCTCAATTTAAACAAGAAATCCCTTATTATTGAATAGTCAATTTTTTGCAGCTATCTGTCGAGAACTGCACGGAAATTAAGACTTAATCGATTCATTTCTTTAAGTTGCTCAATAAGTAATCCACCGCCATGGTTATTTCCAAAAAGTCCTTGTAGCGACCACGTTAATTCGGCATATTTATTATTCTGGTTGTTAGGGATGCTGCCAGGAAAAAATAATAAATAATAAATGGCGTATGCCAAAGGTGTGTAGGTGCGCTCAACCCTAATATATTCAATAGTGCTTTTGATGTTGGCTTTGCCCGGAATATTCATTCCCTGTGCGAAGGCGATAGAAGTTTCTGATCTTCATTTTACAGAATTAAATAAAAAACATGGCTTGTCTGACACCGCTGTTTTAGACATTGTAGAAGATGATATGGGCTTTATTTGGCTAGCCACGTCAAATGGCCTCAATCGCTATTCAGGTTACGATGTAAAGCAGTATCACCCTTCTGATGTCGACCCTAACTCCCTGCCTTCAGGCTATATTCAAACGCTATTTGTCGATTCAAAGGGCAAATTGTGGGTTGGAACTCACTCAGGTTTAGCGCTTTATCAGCCAGAGACAGACAACTTTAAAGTCTTTAATAAAGATAACTCGGTTATAAAAACAGATTTTATCACTGCCATTTCAGAATCAAAAAATGGCGATTTATTATTTGCAGATAAAAAGTTTCTTTATCGCTATTCGAAACAGACCTCACGGATAAGCGTTCTCACTCAAGTTTTTAAAGAAGAAAGCTTTATAAAAGTGATCTTTGAAGAGGCCAATCGTATTTGGGTTGGGTCAAACCAATTCGGTGCCTCCCTAATAGATACTGAAACGCTAGAAGTTCACAGCGCAAGCAAAGTTAACCCCTGGGGGGTTTCTTTAGATATACGCGCGCTTCACGATATCGCTGTTATTAGCGGTAATTATTGGTTAGCAACAAATGAAGGCCTTATCGTTCTAGCCTCTAACGGTCGCATTTTAAAGCGAATTCAAAGCAATGATTTAGGTGTTAAAGAAGAAATTAACGCGCTTTCAATCTCTGTAGTGGATAAAGATATATGGGTGGGTACATATATTGGGTTGTTTTTACTGTCTGATGCGACTGAGAGAACTATATCTAGTGATTTCCACCCCGATTTTCTGCATTTAAACGCAGATACTTACAGCGCAACGGGCATTCCTTCTGCGATCGTAATGAGAGTTATTAAAGATCGTACAGGGGTGGTATGGGCCGCAACCTTTCATCGCGGCGCTTTCAAGTATCACCCAGAGTATGCCAGTGTCCATTTTCAACCAGTCTATAATTCAGAACGACATAGCGACGATAATTTTTCTACCCTGTGGGGATTTGCAGAGAGCAGCGACAAGACTCTTTACTTAGTTTCTCAACAAAAAGGGCTAGGAAAAATATCTCGGGAAACGGGCAACGTTACATTTTTTGAATTTTTTAAAGAAATGGACCCTGCCGTACAATACTGGGACATTGAAATCGATGATCAGGATAATATTTGGATCGCCTCATCTGCCGGTTTACTCGTGCTCAAAGACAATAGAGAAGGCTTAGTGCTAATGCATGAGCATTTCAAAGGTTCATTCATAGACTATATCTTCAAAAGTGAATCAGCTATCTGGCTGCAGGTACCAGATGGCCATGTTTTTTCTGTAAACACTAATTCTAGTTCAGGCCAGATTCAAAACAACGAAGTAATAGAAACGTTAGTTACTGAACAAACCAAAAATGTTTTGGCGATTTATCAAGATGATAATAATAACATTTGGTTTAGAGCTGGTGAAAAGTTGGTTATTTACTCAGTTAAAGATGGGAAAGTCATCAAAGTTCTGGACTCGTCCAACGGCATAAACTCTTTGGTTTATGGCGTACACGAAACTCCATCTGGTTTATGGTTAACTACGCGCTCCGATGGCGTTATCCAATTAGATAAAAAAAGCTTTGCCGTGCTCAACAAACAAAAAAGAGATAATCAAAGTGGTTTTATAACTTCAACGGTAGCTGTAGGAAACAGCATTTGGTACTCTGATGCAAAAGGCGTTCACAAGGTTCACTTACCTACACTAAGAGAGGCGGATAGCATTCCCAACGCACAGTTGGAGTTTAATTCTCTTGGCGAAGGCGCCGTAATTGCAACTTCTGACAAAGCGATTTATTTTGGTGGCAATAAAGGCTTTGTGAAAATTTCGAAGCAAGCAATGATTGCGAGTGACCAAATTAAGCAAACGCTCACTCCGCAACTCTATCAAGTGAGCGTGTTTGGCTCATTGGCAAAGGCGAGGCACCAGCAAGTTGAAAACGAAGATATTTCAAGTTATCTGTCACTAAAAGAAAAAATCACTCACGAAGAACAGATAGCGCTTAAGCATGATGAATCGCGCTTTAGCATATCGTTTGGTTTAGTTAATCCAGTTTATCCGGACCAAGTGAGTTATCGCTACAAGCTGACTGGTTTTGAGAATGATTGGATTTATGTAGACAAAGAGCGGAACGCTCAGTTCAACAATATTTCCTTCGGCGATTATACGTTCTCAGTACAGGCCAAAGAACCAGGAAAATCTTGGTCTGAAAGTAGAGACTTACAGATAACTATTGAGCGCCCCCCTTGGCTTCACTCGGTGGCGCTTGTTTTCTACTGCTTAATAGCCTTCGCTACTTTTGCTTTTATTATTCGTCAATACCAAATTAGAAAAGCCAATCAACTTGCCATCAAAGAGTCCGAAGAACGCTTAAAGCTGACACTGTGGAGCTCAGGCGATGAACTATGGGACTGGGACGTATATCGAGGACAAGTATACCGTGCTAATACATGGGGCACCTTAGATTTTCCTCAAGATGATATACGCACCACCGGCGCCTATGATGCTAACATTCACCCTAACGACATTAACCGGGTTAAAAGCGCGTTGAGGGCGCATCTTGAAGGCAATAGCGATTTTTATGAACTCGCATATCGCGCAAAAACTTTCAAAAATCAATGGATTTGGATATTAGACCGCGGAAAAGTGGTAGAGCGTGATCACAACGAGCAGCCTGTGCGGATGACCGGAACACTCAAAAATATCCATCACCTTAAAGAAGCGGAAGAACAACTTAACTTGTTCAAACGCTCTATTGAAAATATCTCTGAAGGTGTATTTATTACCAATACACAATTTAAGTTTATTAGCGTAAATAATGCTTACTGTAGCTATACGGGTGAAACCCGTGAGCAAGCCCTCGCCAGCTACATGCATTTTCACTTATACCCCGATGCGTTTACCGAAGAGATCAAAAAAACACTCAAAGCTAAAGGCAACTGGTCAGGTGAGGTAGAAAGCGTTCGGGTAACCGGCGAGCGCTATGAAATGGAGCTTAATATTGACGCCGTTCATGACGAAGACGGCAAAATAAGCCATTTTGTGGGTGTATTTAGCGATATCACATCGCGTAAAAATACTGAAAAAGAGCTATTGAAGCTTGCCAATATCGACCCGCTTACAGAGCTGCCTAACCGCTCTTTCTTCCAGGCGAGCCATCAAAACCTAGTGCGAAAATCCGCTCAACATAGCTTGCTGTGTTTAGACATGGATAATTTTAAAAAGATCAATGATTCCCTTGGCCATCAAACGGGCGATATTTTAATAAAACAAATTGCGAAACGATTGCAACGAATTACAGGAAAGAACGCAACTTGCTATCGCTTAGGTGGTGATGAATTCAGTATTTTAATGGAAGATAATGCCGATATTCATACCGTTACTCACTTTGCGCAAAGCTTGCTTGATACTTTGTCCCGCCCTTTCATAATCAACAAACAAGAGTTTGTACTAGGCGCGAGTATTGGTATTGCCTTTTATCCTGATGACGGTGAATCGCCACAAGAAATGCTTAAAAATGCAGATACAGCCATGTATTTTGCCAAAAATAATGGCGGCAACAGCTATCAGTTTTTCAGTGGTGAAATGAATCAAAATGCCGTTAGGCAACTGCAAATTGAAAACCTTATTCGCCAAGGGATTAAAGACGACCTGTTCACTGTGTATTACCAACCCAAAGTGGATATTGCATCTGGCAAATTAGTTAGTATGGAAGCGTTGGTGCGGTTTGAACATCCGCAAAAGGGTATTGTTAGTCCGGGGCAATTTATCCCGTTGGCCGAGCAAACAGGTCAGATTATTGAAATTGGTGAGCAGGTGCTGCGTAAAGCCTGCGCCGATACTAAACGCTGGGTTAATCAGGGTTTATTCAGTGGCCGTGTAGCCGTCAATATATCGGCTAAACAGTTCGAGTTGCCAGACTTAGACGACAGAATAAACAAAATTTTAAGCGATGTGGGCTTATCACCTCTGCACCTAGAGTGCGAGATTACCGAAGGCACGCTGATGGAAAGCCCTGAAAATGGCCTTCAAATGATGACTCGCCTGCGAGAAAGAGGCATTCATTTAGCGCTTGATGATTTTGGTACCGGTTACTCATCATTAGCGTATTTAAAGCGGTTCCCGCTCAATACCTTAAAAATTGATAAAGCATTTATTGATGATATCGCAAAAAGCAATGTAGACCGTCACATGGCCGCTGCCATCATCAATATTGCACATAATTTAGGCTTAAAAGTCGTTGCGGAAGGTGTTGAGGAAGAAGCGCAACTCGATATTTTGCGTCGATATGATTGTGAAATGCTGCAAGGTTTCTTATATAGCCGTCCGCTAAACGCTGAGCGCTTTGAAAAACTGCTAACAGAAAATCAAAAGCTCCACACGCTTTTAAACAATACCCAGTACTAACGACAGCCGTTGGTTTATAGGCCCTCTGTTCAAGGGGGCGTCAAATTTCCTTTTTCAACTACGTTTTTTGCAGCAAGAGGCAAAAAACCTCCTCTAAACCCTTCGTATATTAGACTTTAGTGCCATATTTATGGCGCTGGCGACTCTAACAACTCACCCCCATTGAATCAAAAAAATAAAATACTGATTTATAAGGATTATTTTTCAAATTGAAAAAGTGGCACGCAATTAGCAAATACTAATATGTCGATAAAAATATAAAACAATCGGCTTTGTTTGTTCGTTCAAAAAAATCAGAGGAAATTAACATGTTAAAAGAGTACGCAGTTGCACTAGTACTTTCTACCGCCACCCCAGTTGCTGCCGACAAACAAGAAGGCGCTAAACAGGCTCCTGAGTCACAAAAGGAAACCATTACTCAGCCAGAGTACATCAGACCTAAGACAGGTGCCGGCCATGGCGTAGGCTTCTAATTTGAAGTTAAAACGATTTTCAAAAAAAGAGAGTATTTACTCTCTTTTTTTATACCTGTTTCTTGATAAAAAGCTTTTTTTAACGAAATTATCTACTGGGTCTATGCAGCGATATAAAGGTTATTAAACCCAACCGCGTTGCGCCAATGTACATGACGAGAAATAGAGAACATAGGCAACAACACAGGGCCTAGTAGAAAACCTGCAATAGCCCATTTTTTCGCGTTCATTCCCCACTTAAATGCCTCGACGTAAAAGTATAGTGAAAAGATTACGCTTACTACCACCAGTGAAATCACATCGCCCCCATAATTCGACAAAACACAATGACAAAGACTCAATTAGTCAAATATTTGCAATAAGCTGCTGATAAATAGCGACAAGAAATTGACACGTGCATTTTTTAAACGGGCAGAGTTTACCCAATTTCGAACAATAAACCAGCAGAAATAAGCATTAGATATAAAAAAACCGGGCAAAGCCCGGTTTTTTAACATTTTATAAACTTAATCGTAAAACTTCTGATCGTTTTCAGCCATTTTCACTAACACATCAGCAGGTGTGAATTTGTCACCAACAGCGGTAGCGTAATGATTAAGACGAGCAACCACATGTTTAATACCAAGGGTATCCATATAGCGGAATGGGCCGCCCAGAAATGGAGGGAAGCCAATACCGAAAATAGCGCCTATGTCGCCGTCACGAGCATTGCGGATAACACCTTCATCCAAACAACGCGCCGCTTCGTTAAGCATCATTAAAACGCAGCGCTCTGCCACTTCTTTTTCGCTTAACTTAGTAGAGGGTGACAGCCCCAGTAGTTCGTAGATTGATTCATCCACTTCTTTTCCAGGCTTTTTACCTTCATAAGAATAAAACCCTTTCTGGTTTTTCTTACCCTTTCTGCCATCAGCAAGTACTTTATCGAAAGCACTTGGCGCAGTGAAACGCTCTCCGAACGCCTCTACAAGGAATGGGATAATCTTAGTACCAACATCAATACCCACTTCGTCAAGAAGCTTCACCGGACCTACTGGGAAGCCAAACTTGACCAAAGATTTATCGATATGCTCAATTGGCTCACCGTCAAGAATGAGGTTTGCTGCTTCATTCATGTAAGGCGCTAAGATGCGGTTAACGTAAAAGCCTGCGCCGTCTTTAACAACCACCGGCGTTTTGCCTTGCTTCTTGGCAAACTCAACCGTAGACGAAATAACTTGATCAGAGGTTTTTTCGTGAGCAATAACTTCCGCTAACGGCATTTTGTCTACTGGCGAGAAGTAATGCAGGCCGATCACGTTCTCAGGGCGAGCTGCTTTCGCGGCAATTTGTGTAATTGGAATAGACGATGTATTCGACGCAAAGATTGTGCTTTCTTTACAGTTCTCTTCAATATCCGCCACCATCTTTTGCTTGAGCTCTAAATCTTCGAATACCGCTTCAACTACGATGTCGGTATCTTGATAGCCGCTATAGTCAAGCGTACCGGTGAGAAGCGCTAACTGCTTCTGCATTTCGCTATTACGCATGAAACGCTTCTTCACCTTTTTGTTCAAGATGTCATAGCTGTACTTCATTGCGTTAGCGATGCCCTCAGCACGCACGTCTTTAATACGCACGGGAACACCAGCTTTCGTCGACGTTACATAGGCGATACCACCGCCCATCAAGCCGCCACCTAGCACACCAACTTTCTTCATTTTTTCAGGTTTAACGCCCTCAACGCCATTTTCTTTCTTCATTTCAGTAGTCGCGAAGAAAATTTGACGAAGCTGGAACGATTCAGGCGTCATGACAAGCTTTCCAAAGGCTTCAGCTTCCGCTTTAAGCCCCGCTTTCATGCCTTCATTCATGCCTGTTTCAATAACATCGATAATATAGCCTGGTGCGGGATAGTTGCCCTTGGTCTTTGCAAACGTTGCTTCACGGGCTTTTTTGAACATCATGTTGCGGCCAGCGCCGGTTTTTTCCAACATTTTGTCCATTACGCTCTTTTGAGGCGCGTCGCGCTCAGGTTTGCGTTTAAGCGCAAACTGTTCTGCTACTTTTAGCAATACAGTCTGTGGTACAACTTCATCAACAATACCGTATTTTTTTGCTTGCTTCGCTCGCGCCGGAGAGCCTGTCAGCATCATTTTCATTGCTTGCTGAATACCGATTAAGCGAGGAAGGCGCTGTGTGCCGCCACTACCCGGTAGTAATCCAAGCTGAACTTCAGGTAAACCTACCTGAGTATTCGGAGAATCGGTACATACGCGATAGTGACATGCAAGCGCGAGCTCTAAACCACCACCTAACGCAGGGCCGTGAATAGCCGCTACGAATGTCGCCTTCATATTCTCAATTCTATCGAAAATGGCTTGACCGCCAGAGGCAATAGTTGTGGCATCTTCAGCGGTTTTACAGGCGGCTAGCATGGTAATGTCAGCGCCAGCTACAAATGAACTTGGCTTACCGCTCGTTAGCACAACACCTTTAATGCTGCTGTCTCGCTCAATGTCGTCAAGCATGGCTGAAATTTCATCGCCAAACTCTGCTTTAAGCGTATTCATGGATTCACCAGGTACATCCATGCTTAGAATTGCGACGCCATTATCCTGCTTGGTAAGCGTAAATGCGCCTGAGGTTGGCTGAACTTCATTTGTCATTTCTTGTTCCTGACTCATCTTATTCTGTCTCCACAATCATAGCCGCACCAAGACCACCCGCAGCACATGCAGTTAATAAACCTGTACCACCGCCACGGCGGTTTAACTCGTTAAGCATTTGCGTGATCATACGTGTACCAGTTGCAGCGAACGGGTGACCGTAGGCAATTGAACTACCCATTACGTTGAATTTGTCCATGTCAATTTCGCCAGTCGCTTTGTCGCGACCTAGTTTCTCTTTGGCGAACTTGTCACTTGCAAACATCTTAACGTTCGCTAACGTTTGTGCTGCAAATGCCTCGTGCATCTCGATAAGCGTTAGATCATTTAGGGTCATGCCTGCACGATCTAGAGCGATTGGTGTAGCATAAGAAGGCCCCATTAGCATGTCTTCCCACACATCGATTGCTGAAAACGCGTAGCTCTTAATGTAGCCCAACGGCGTATAACCGAGTTCTTTTGCGCGGCTCTCTGTCATCATCAATACCGCTGAAGCACCATCGGTAAGTGGTGTGGCGTTTGCCGCTGTAACAGAGCCATACTTTTTATCAAACACTGGACGAAGTTTCGCGTAACCTTCAAGTTTTGAATCGAAACGCACGTTGTTGTCGCGCTCAAGGGCACCTTTATATGGTTCAGCATAAGCAGTCATGACTTCGCTAGACAGTTTACCTGCTTCCCAACTTTCAGCTGCAAGACTGTGTGAGCGATGTGCGAGTTTGTCTTGTTCTTCTCGAGAAATTTGATGCGTTTTCGCCATCTGCTCTGCCGTTTGTCCCATCGACAACCCCGTAGAGTACTCGGCTACTGCTGGTGGAACCGGCGCTAAATCTTTCAGGCTCAAACGTTTGAAAATATTCAGCTTTTGACCAAGAGTTTTGGTTTTTTGTAAGTCAACTAACGCACGCGCAAGGTTTTTTGATACACCTATAGGTGAGACTGACGTTGAGTCTGCGCCACCGGCTATACCCACTTGAACCGTGCCAGCCATCATACTTTCAGCAATATTTACCGTTGATTGGAAACTGGTCGCACAAGCCCGTGATACGCTGTAAGCATCAGTGTGAACATTCATACCGGTACCAAGTACAATTTCACGTGCGATATTTGGGGCTTCAGGCATTTGAACAACTTGACCATAAACAACCTGGTCAACCCATTCCTTCTGAACACCGTGACGCACGAGCAGTTCGTTCACAACCATTTTGCCTAAATCTACAGCCGGCACGCCGTGAAAATATGTCGCCATTTTAGCAAACGGAGTACGCAACCCCGCGACAATGGCGATGCGATCACCCTCTCGGGTAGTAACTGATTGTTTTGTAGCCATAATGCACCTAAATTGATGACCTACTCTAAAATTAGCGTTTTGCCTTTCAAGTGGTCTGACCTGTAATAGTTACGATTTTTACAAACTATGAACAAAATAGCAAATAATGCGGATAGAAGAACAAAATAAATGCCCCAAAGTTATTACCACGACTGATGCCATGGTTAAAGACAGCCCGTTGCTTACAAGCATAACCAAATATCGTGTTATTAATACCGTTAAACGACTTGAAGAAAGATACAATGAACCTTATATGGAAATGAAAGTCTGTTTTGTGTCATTGTGACGTAAACCTAAGGTTTAAATAATCTAGTCATGACATAAGCGATCACTTTAAAGTCATCTGTTTACGTCGCCGTCGCATTGACACATCCCAATAACGAGAACTCAAACGGAAATTTTTGCATTATGGCAGCAGCGCAATTTCAACAGTTACACGCTTACTTAGACCAACAAATCATTGGTCAACACGCGTTAACAAAAAGCCTTCTTATCGCTCTTTTGGCCGACGGTCACTTGCTTGTTGAGGGACCTCCAGGACTTGCGAAAACTCGCGCAATCAATGCACTTGCTAACGGTATTGACGGTGATTTTCACCGTGTGCAGTTCACCCCTGATCTACTACCAGCAGATTTAACCGGTACGGACATCTATCGACCTGAGACGGGTGAATTTGTATTCCAGAAAGGCCCGCTCTTTCACAATTTAGTGTTGGCCGATGAAATAAACCGTGCCCCAGCAAAAGTGCAGTCGGCGCTATTAGAGGCCATGGCCGAACGCCAAATTACGGTAGGGAGCAAAACCTATCCTTTGCCACCACTATTTTTAGTTATGGCAACGCAAAATCCACTAGAGCAAGAAGGGACTTATCCTCTGCCAGAGGCCCAATTAGATCGTTTTTTAATGCATGTTGATATTGATTATCCAGGCGCGGAAACAGAAATAGAAATTCTGCGTTTAACACGCGGTGAAGCCCTGTCAGAGCCACCGGTAACACCACCTACACTTACACAAGACGATATTTTTACGGCCCGTAAAGAAGCCTTATCGCTTTATATGGCTCCTGAATTAGAACAGTATTTAGTTCAGCTTATTATGGCGACCCGCCAACCAGCAAACTTCGATGCTGATTTAGGCCAGTGGATTGCCATGGGAACAAGCCCCCGCGCCACCATTAGTCTAGACCGATGCGCGCGCGCTCACGCATGGCTGAGCGGCAGAGATTTTGTTGGGCCAGATGACATTCAGGCTGTTGTACATAATGTTCTTCGCCACCGCATTATTTTGTCTTATCAAGCTGAAGCCGAAGGTGTAACAATCAACGATGTGCTAGATAAGATTGTCGCTACCGTCGCAGTTCCATAAGTCATGGAAAATGTGAAGTCGCAGCTAATTAAGCTGCAAAGCAACGGCGTCACCCTGTCAACAGCAGAGCTTCTTCGCTATCAGCAGTTGTCTAAACTCTTTAGTTTAGCGCCCAAACGCATGCCTCAAGCCAAGCTTGCGGGAAGCTACCTTACTAAACACAAGGGGCGCGGAATGGAATTTGACGAGGCGCGACATTACCAACCTGGCGATGATATTCGCGCCATTGATTGGCGCGTGACCGCGCGGACGGGGAAGACACACACTAAGGTGTATCGCGAAGAGCGAGAACGCCCTGTGTTTTTGTTTTGCGATTACCTACCCTCAATGGCCTTCGGAACGCAATTGTTAACGAAAGCAGTCCAAGCCGCTCATGTGTCTTCTTTAATTAGTTGGTCTGCTGCCGCTCGCGGAGATAAAGTTGGTGCGTTAGTTTTTAATCAGCAGCAGCATAAAGAAATCAAACCTCTCACGCGTAAAAAGGCCGTACTGCACGTATGCCATGAACTCATGTCCCTTCATGAGCAAAGCACGCAATATATGCCAGATAAAGCTCGTGATGAAAAAGCTTTTGCCGATGCTTGCGCTCGCGCTAGACGCTTAGCCAGACCAGGAAGCCTAGTTTACTTAGTGTCTGACTTTCAGCATCTTGGCACTCAAGCTATTCAGCACTTAAGCCATATAACAAGGCATTGTGAAGTTAGAGCCATAGTGGTTAACGACCCCATAGAGCACGCTTTACCAAAAACATCGTCGCTTCAAACGGTAAGCGTTTCAGACGGGAAAAATCAGCAGCGCTGGGTATTAGGCGACAGTAAAGAGCAAGATCAATACAAACAATGGCGCGACGAACACAACCGTACAATTTATGAAATGCTAAGGAAAAATAATATCGCTCGTTTCAGTGTCTCAGCCGGGCTTCCCTTAGATGATCAGCTTCAAAGTATGCAACAAGAAAAACGATTGGAGCTGAATTGATGCAAAACAGCAATATTCCGTTAAACGTTACACAAACTATGCAGTTACCTAATCAGCAACCTTTACAAATGCAGCAGCAGGACCCACTCGCTCAGCTTCGAGATATCCACGTTCCTAACGACGTCAGTGCTTGGCCGCTAGATTGGGGGTGGTGGTTACTTATTGTTTTAGTTGTCATTACAATTTTCGGCCTTTACAAAACGCTTTCAGCTTACCTGCGCCATAACAAGCCGCGAAAGCAAGCTTTAGCACTGCTTGAGTCCGTTTCAGCACAACAGAATAATTGGCCCGTAGCGCTTAATTCCATATTGAAGCGCGCAGCGATGAGCTACTACCCTACTCAACAAGTAGCTGGTTTATATGGTAAACAGTGGCAAGCGTTTCTAACCTCAGCGCTGAAGAAACGTGATAAAAACCTTGAGAGCGATTTAGCATTATTGGTTAGCAATATTTATCACGCCAACCCAAATTCCAATGATTTTGATACATGTAAAAACGCGGTAAAAGGCTGGCTGTCTAAAGCTCGCTTTCCCAAGAACAAATTAACGTTTGACGTGCCTGGCAATGAAGAATTCGAAGGCAGTAATACGCAAGCCACCTTAAAAAGCGCATCAGCAAACAACAATCAAGCAAAGGAGCCTCATCATGCTTAATTTTGCTTGGTGGTGGGTATTTTTTGCGCTCCCCTTGCCTATTATTGTGCGCCTGCTTTCTAAAAAAGCGCAAGACATGCCGATGGCTGCGCTGCGGGTTCCCAGTTTGCGGCCTGGCGAAGTGTCAGAGCAAACTCAATTAAGGCAAACCAAAATACCGCTTGTAGTAAGTAGTTTAATATGGCTACTGCTTGTGACTGCCGCAGCCCGCCCTCAATGGTTGGGCGAGCCCGTGAGCATTCCTAACGAAGGAAGGGAAATGATGCTAGCCGTCGACTTGTCAGGCAGTATGAAAATTGATGATATGCAGCTTCAAGGCAGGCAAGTAAATCGACTAACCATGACAAAATCTGTGGTTTACGATTTCATTCAGCGTCGCGTGGGCGATAGGCTTGGTCTTATTTTATTTGCTGATACCGCATACGTTCAAGCGCCACTAACTTACGACAGAGACACGGTATCTACACTTCTTAGTGAAGCTGTTATTGGTTTAGTTGGAGAGCAAACCGCAATAGGTGACGCCATAGGTTTAGCGGTGAAACGTTTTGATGAGCGTGAAGAGTCAAACAACGTACTGATCCTTCTTACCGACGGACAGAATACAGCAGGTAACATAACGCCAGAGCAAGCCAAAGAGCTCGCTATTAGCAAAGGGGTTAAGGTATACACCATAGGTGTAGGCGCCGACAAAATGCTAATTCAGAGTTTCTTCGGCAGTCGCCAAATAAACCCTTCGCAAGAGCTTGACGAGGGAATGTTGACCGACATCGCAACTTCAACAGGAGGGCAATATTTCAGGGCAAGAAATGCGCAAGAGCTACAGTCCATATACCAACAGCTTGACGCACTTGAGCCAATTGAAGGTGAAACCCGCAAAATGCGACCATTAAGCGCACTTTTTTACTATCCTCTTGCGGCAGCATTACTCCTATCTGCACTATGGGCATTTTTGACCCTGGCTATTTCGTCATATCGCTGGATAAAACAAAAGCAAAACCAGTTTTCCGCGCATGGTCCAGAGTCCACTAAGGAGACGAAATAATGGAACTCGACTTCTTAAATCAATTTCATTTTTTACGCCCCGAGTGGTTTATCGCATTGATTCCCCTAATGTTGCTGGTGATATTAATAAGAAAAACCACGGCTAAGCAATCGGGATGGCAATCGGTGATCCCCTCTCACTTGTATCAACACATGGTGATTGGAAAAAACGAATTAGGTGCAAAACCGCCTATGTGGATGCTGGCCTTTGTATGGCTCATGAGTGTAACTGCGCTAGCTGGACCAACGTGGGAACGCTTACCTCAACCGGTTTATCAGCTAAAAATGGGACATGTCATTGTTATTGATATGTCGCTATCTATGCGCGCTACCGACATGACGCCTGATCGATTGACCCGAGCTAAATACAAGGCGATAGACTTGGTCAACGCTATTGGTGAAGGCGAAATGGGTCTCGTCGCTTATGCGGGAGATGCATTTGTTATAAGCCCATTAACCGAAGACGCTGGCAATATCACAACGCTACTTCCCAGTCTTTCACCCGAAATCATGCCAGTGCCAGGCAGCGATCCGCTGTTAGGTATAGAGAGTGCAGCCGAGCTTCTAACCAATGCGGGATATAACTCAGGCATGATCTATTGGATTACTGACGGTATAGAGTTAGAGCAACAGCAAGAACTTCAAGAGTATGTGGCATCTATTCCTTTCACTGTAAATGCGCTTACAGTTGGCACGTCTGAAGGCGCCCCCATTCGCCAACAAAGTGGCGAGCTTTTGAAGGATTTTACAGGCAGCATCGTTATACCTAAGCTAAATGAAGGCGCAGTGAAAGGTGTGGTAAAAACAAGCGGCGGACGTTTCGAATCCTTTACATCAAACGACGCGGATATTGAGGCCCTTGCCGCTGTATCGCTGCTCGACAAAACCGACAGTGAAGAGGGCGAAGAAGAGAGTAACTTACAAGGTGATCAGTGGAAAGAGGTTGGCCCTTACCTGTTACTTTTACTTCTTCCGTTCGCAGCCTTTGCATTTAAACGAGGCTTGGTATTCATTGTGTTGATTGGCGTACTTAGCCCGTCTTTCGTTCAAAACGCTCATGCCTTGCAAAGTTCTCAAGACTCACAAAACATCGCTGCACAGACACCGTCTGCACCAGCGCCGGCAAGCGGACCTAATCCGCTTTCATGGTGGCAAAAGCCGTTTATGAATGACAATCAGGAAGCATTGAACAGTTACCAAAGAGGTAAGTATAAAGACGCTGTTAACCAATTTAATGACGAAACATGGAAGGCCTCATCACTCTATAAATCTGGTGATTATGAAGGTGCGTTAAATGCCTACCAAAACATCCCTGGACCCAACAGCGCTTATAACCAAGGTAATGCATTGGCAAAGCTCGGTAAGCTAGAAGAGGCTATTAAGAAATATGACCAAGCTTTGCGCGAAGCTCCGGATTTTGAAGATGCGAGAACGAACAAGAAAATTATTGAAGATTTGTTGAAACAGCAGCAACAGCAGCAACAGCAGAATCAAAACGAGCAGCAGCAAAACCAAGATCAGAACGAGTCAGGTGATAATAGCGAGCAAAATGACTCTCAAAATAGTGACCAAAACAATCAGGATGGTTCAAATGATCAGAGCGGTCAGCAAAACCCTGGAGAGGTCCAACAGTCAGATGAAAATCAAGATCAGAGCGATAACAATGAACAGCAAAATAGCGGTGATGACTCGCAGCAACCTGATGATTCGAAGATAAATGACGAGACCGAATCATCAGATTCACAACAACAAAATGCAGAGCAGGATCAGTCTGAGCAAAATGAAAGTGCCCAGCAAAATAGTGGGCAACCGAAAGAGAGCGAGCAACAGTCAGAGCGCGAAGCACAAGCCGCGCAAGGTCAAGCTGAAGAGCTCACTGATGCTGAAAAAGAAGAACTACAGCGAATGGAAAGTTTAATGCGTCGCGTACCTGACGACCCTGCATTTTTGCTTAAACGAAAAATGCAATTAGAAGCCCAAAAACGTCAGCGTCAACGTATGCCCTCAAATCGGAGTGATTGGTAGATGAAAGCTTTATTACAATCTACATGTTTTATTTTTATGCTATCCACAATGTTAAGTACTAACGCATTCGCGGATGTGAATGCAGTAGAAGCCACCATTGATAGAAATCCTGTCATGATAGACGAGGCGATACGCTTAACTATCACTGCAGATGGAAGTGCAGACAGAGATGCATTTGATAGCTCTCCTCTGTTAAAGGACTTTGTGGTTGGCAGAACGTCTGTTAGCAGCCAAACGTCTATCGTTAATTTTGACACCAAACGCACCACCGTCTGGACCACCACACTTTTTCCTCGAAAGGAAGGCACGTTTACCATTCCTTCACTTACCATCGAGGGTAAGTCTACTAAGCCCATTCAGGTGAAAGTTATTCCGGTTCAAGAACAAAGCAATGTGGCCCGTGATTATTTCGTCACCACAGACATCGATATAAAAGAAGCCTACTTAAATCAACAGTTGCTTTACACCGTGAAACTTTTTCTCTCAAGTAATATTGAACGGGGCAGCCTTCAAGCGCCCGAAATGCAAAATGCCGAAATTAAACAACTAGGTGACGATAAGCAGTACACCGACATTGTTAATGGACGACGTTATCAGATCATTGAACGTCAATTCGCTGTCGTCCCTCAGGCATCTGGTGAATTCACCCTAAGAGGCCCTGTCTTTACTGGAGAAGTGATGGCGGCTAACACTAATCAGCGGTTTGGCTTTTTTAACAGAACGCAACAAATTAATCGGGTTGGGCCTGATATCACGGTGAACATTAAACCTATCCCTCAGGGAATTGATTATCCATGGCTGCCCTCTGAAATGGTAAGAGTGGATGAAGAGTGGCCACAGGGAGATACTTTTGTTGCAGGAGAGCCCGTAACCCGAATCATTACGCTAACTGCCCTAGGTGTGGTAGAAGAACAGCTTCCGGATATTCCTGAGTTTTATCCACCAAACTTTAAATTATACCCAGACCAGTCGAATACGACGACAGTGGAAAAGGACCAAAGCCTTATCTCCCAGCGCCAAACGTCGTTAGCCATCATCCCTACACAAGCGGGTAACTTTGTATTACCCGAAATTACTGTTCCTTGGTTCAATACCCTTACTCAACAAACCGAGTATGCCACCATTCCTGCTCGCTCAATTACGGTAGCGCCAGCAAGTGGCGTAAATAAGGGTAATGCGGCGAACGCGAACACCCCAGTATCTAGCAGTACAACGGTAGAGAATGTTCCAAACGATGTACCTTCAACTGCAGCGCAATCTTTTACCGACGCTGACAATAAGACTAACGCATCAAATAATGCTTCAGGTGACGCCAATACTAATAAGATTGCGCCCTTATATTGGGTTGTGACCGGCGTATTCATCGCGCTGTTTATTATTGCGCTTGCGGGATGGCTATACACTTACAGAAAGCTTAAGCAATCACGAACGTTTGGGCAAAACAGCAGTGTTAAACATGTTGTACCGTGCTCGAATGCTTTAACTAGTTTCGATGAAAAAGCTCAATATCAAAATCTTATGTCAGTGATAAAGGCAAAGGATATACGTTCATTATCCCCCTCCCTTAAGCATTGGATAAATGCGTTAACTGCAGGTAATGTCAAACATTCACAGTTTGAAAGTATTAATCGTATAGTTAATGAGTTGTACGCACTGCGTTTTTCAGCAAATAAATCTGATGCTAGCGTACAAACCACACAAATAACGAAGGTTTTGGAAGAACTTTCGAATGAAGTTAAGCGCACTCGTAACGAATGGAAGCGAAAAGACGCGAGTGACAGTCACACGCTATCTAACCTATATCCTGCTTCATAAAACGCATTTCATTTGCTAATGGATTAGAATTTGCGTAATCAAAACCCTTGCACTTTGCCATATCGCACTGGCAAGGGTTTTGTTGATACGATGTCTGTATTCGATAAACAGCTAGGGCCTTATTGCCCTCAAAAAGGTTTATTAACCGTAAAAGTCCTAGCCGATAAAAATAATCAATTAAACGCGACGGGGAATGAATAATGAAAAAAACACTTTTAAAGCTAACGCCAATAGCGCTGGCTATCACAACGCTTGCGGCATGCTCACCAGCAACGGAAACAGCCAATAACGCACCAGAGCCAATTAAAACAGAAAAGCCAGCTGGACAGTCTGAGTCAGAGCGTCTTAATGCGTTCTTTGAGCGCACCTTTGAAGAAGACCTAAAACGCTCCCCCCTATTCCAAAGCTACCTCGGTAAAAAGTGGGACTACGACAAATGGGATGACATCAGCGATGAAGAGGCCGATACCCGCGTTGCTATTGCCAAGAACCGACTTGAGAAACTAAATAGCTTCGATACAAGCAAATTGAGTGAGCAAGAAAAATTGAGCTTGCGTCTATACAAACTTGGTATAGAGCGTGATTTAGCTAACGACGAATTCAGACATCACCGCTATATTGTGCACCAATTCCGCGCTGCACATACTCAAGTACCAAGCTTCCTTATCAATATTCACAGCGTAAAGAGTAAAGAAGACGCCCAAGCGTATATTGGTCGTCTGGATAATGTCCGCACGTACTTCGATCAAGTTATCGAACAAATGAAAGTACGCGAAAAAGCTGGCGTATTTCCTCCAGCGTGGGCCTACGACCAAATGATCGATGCGTCCAAGAATGTAATTACGGGTGCACCTTTTGATTCTAGTGAAACGCCTTCCACATTATGGGAGGACTTTCAAAATAAAGTTAGCAAACTAGATATAACTGACGCTGAAAGAACCACTTTACTTGGTGAAGCTAAAGCCGCTTTGGTAACATCAGTCATGCCGTCGTACGAGAAGTTTATCGAAGAACTGGTACATCAGCGTGAAGTAACACCAGAAGGCGATGGTGTGTGGCGTTTGCCTAACGGTGATGCATGGTATCAGAACCGCCTCAACTGGTTTACCACCACTGACCTGACTGCAGATCAAGTACATCAGATAGGCCTAGATAATGTAGAGCGCATACACAATGCGATGCGCGACATCATGAAACAAGTAAAGTTTGAAGGTACTCTTCAAGAGTTTTTTGTTTTCATGCGTGAAGACGATCAATTCTATTTACCTTCTACAGCTGAAGGCAGACAGCAATACCTTGATATGGCGAAAACCGCTATAGATGACATGCGGGACGCTATTCCTGAGTACTTCGGTATTCTTCCAGAAGCGCCAATGATCGTTAAACGCGTTGAAGCCTTTCGGGAACAGTCTGCGGGCAAAGCGTTTTATCAAAGCCCAGCCCAAGATGGCAGCCGCCCCGGTATTTATTACGCCAACCTTTATGATATGAAAGCTATGCCAACATATCAGCTAGAGGCGCTAGCGTATCATGAAGGTATTCCTGGCCATCACATGCAGCGTGCAATTGCACAAGAGTTAGACGGTGTTCCTCAATTTCAGAAGTTTTTAAGTTTTACGGCCTACACGGAAGGTTGGGGTTTATATACTGAAGAGTTGGCAAAAGACATGGGATTTTATCAAGACCCCTACTCCGACTTTGGTCGTTTAGCCATGGAGCTCTGGCGCGCCTGCCGCTTGGTTGTAGATACGGGCATTCATGCGAAAAAGTGGTCCCGTGAAAAAGCGGTAGATTATCTTATTGAAAACACACCAAACCCTGAATATGACGCGCAAAAAGCTATAGAACGCTATATCGCCATGCCGGGTCAAGCCACTGCTTACATGATTGGTAAACTTAAAATCATGGAGCTTCGAGAAATGGCGCAGAACGAACTTGGCGACAAGTTTGATTGGAAAGGTTTCCATGATGAAGTGTTAAAATATGGCCCTGTACCGCTTTCTATTTTAGAAGAAAATATAAATGCTTGGATTGCTTCTCAAAAAGGTGCCTAGCAAAAACGACTGAGTGATCTGCTCACTAACGTTATGATAAAAACGCGTCTTTCGGCTAACGAAATGGCGCGTTTTTTATGCCATAGTGAAAAAGTTTAAGATTTTGGATTTTTTTATGTTTGGTCGAAATAAATTCGATAGTGGTCAGGTCTTATCGAGTATGAAAGCAAAACACCAAAGATATGAAGCACTGGTAAAGGCATTTCACGCCGACATATACCGCTATGCATTCTGGCTTATTAAAGACCAGAGCATTGCCGAAGATGTTGTACAGGAAACCTTTCTGCGTGCTTGGCGCTCACTAGATGCCCTTAATGATGAAAAGGCGGCGAAGTCATGGCTGATTACCATTCTTCGCCGCGAGAACGCCCGTCGGTTTGAGCGAAAGCAATTCGATACGGTGGATATTGATGACTGCCATATACAAGATGACACGCAGCACGCAGACGGCGATTTGAGAGACAGAGAACTTCAGCGACTGATGGGTGGATTGAGCATTGAGTATCGCGAGCCCTTAATTCTTCAACTCATCTTTGGGTTTAGTGGTGAAGAGATTGCTAATCAATTAGGACTTAATAAAAACACGGTAATGACCCGTTTGTTTAGGGCGAGAAATCAGCTGAAAGAGGCATTAGAGAAACAAAATGAACAGAGAGGTCGTGTAAATGGATGAATTAGAATTTAGGCGTCGAATCTACGCCGATCCAGAAACGACTGACAGTGATGTTGTAGAGGCGGCAAAGGAAGATGAAAGCAAACGGAATTTCTGGAATGAACAGAAGCAGCTAGATAAGCAATTAAAGCAAGCGCTTAAAGTCGACGTACCAGAGGATCTTGCAAGCAAGCTTATTTGGCAACAATCGACTGACGAATTTAACCGCTACAAGCGCAGAAGCAGGTGGTATTTGGCTATGGCTGCGTCGGTTGCTTTTACCGTGGGTATTGCCCTTACCATGTGGTACCACCAACCGCTTAGTATAGGCGGCCAAGCACTTGCTCATATGCAGTACGCTGAAATGGAGCATGCTCATTCATTGCTTCCGGTTGATTTAAATATGGTTAATGCAAAGCTAGCAAGCTTTGGTGGTAGTTTTAGCGAAATGTTAGACGGTGTAGAAGTTGCAAACTACTGTCACTTGAGCACGGTTAGAAGTCTTCACCTCATTGTTGATACGCCACAAGGTAAAATGTCTATATTTGTGGTGCCCGAACGAGGCGACGTCAGTGTACCGAGTAGGTTTGGGGATAGCCAATATCACGGCGAGAGCATTAAGATGCAGCGCGCAAACGTTATGATTGTTGGTGACAAAAATGCAGATCTTAGCGAAATGAAAAAAGCCGTTTCGGAAAGGATACAGTTTTCTGCATAACGCTTTTATAAGGCGTTCCTAAAAAACTGTTTTCCTTATTCCTTCTCTTCTTCATTCCTTTCCTTCTTCGGCCTAATGTGGCCGATTTTTTTTTGCCCAAATTTAAGATGAAACTCACGCTTATAAAACTTATAATTACTACCTTATTAAAACACTCGTTTTAAATTACAACAGTATTCCGCTTATCCGCAGTATAGAGGTAGCAATTATAATGAGCGTTTGGTATCGCTTTACAAGGCTAACGGTTTGGCTATTGTTGCCTTTGATAACTTGTTTTTCTTTAAGCGCACAGAACTCAGATATCAAAAACGCTTTAAGATTAGAGAAACTTGACGGCTATAGTCACATTGCAGCCACAACCATCTTCCATTGGAACACACCAAGCAATGTGAGCAATACTGATATCACTGTAATGATTGAGGAATCAGGATTACAGAATGATAAACAAAGTGAAGGAGTGATATTTAGACATTTATTAGCCACTTCTACAGCAAATGATGTTGATTCCCCAAGAGTTCCGATTTTCGTTAAAGAGCCGTTATTAGATAAGCACTGGCAAGAACTAAAAGCGCTCACTCCTGAACTCTTCGCTGCTGCTAAGGCGTATTACATATATGCAAGGGCTGTTAACGACTTTGACGGTTCTTCTCTGCGTATCAACGAAACTGTGCCCGCACTGAGACGTTTGAAACTTGAAGCTCTGGATACGGGTAGTAAAAAAGCTACCGCAATAGCAAGTATATGGTTGGCTATGGAGCTTAATTTAGCCAATCCTATTGAGGCCATCAATGAACTTGAATATGCATTGGCGCACCTTCCTCATTATTCGCCAGACAAAAACTTACAAAATGCGTTATCAAAAACTATCGCTCATGACTGGCTCAGGGATGCCTATCTCGAGCTCTTCGTTCCTAGTAGAGCTTTCTACCACTCCCAACAAATTATTGATAGTAAAAAACAGGCTGGAAGCACAGTAGTCACAACTTGGGCTTTCTTTTCGGCGATAGACGCATTACTTGTTCAAGACAGTTTTAACGATGCTTTAGCTTTGGTAGAGGACGCAATAGGTTATGTATCTAAGGTAAATTCAGCCCATGAGAAGCTTTTGATATATGTTCAAAAGCTTCGTGCTATTGTTTTTCAGAAAGGTGAAGGCTATGAGAGCTCAGCACAAAAAGTCATGGAGCAAATTAGACAACTCGATACATCAAAAATGAAGGAAAGAACCCAAGAGCTTTCTGTCTACGCAGATGCACTTTACGCGGCGGTACTGAATGATGAAGCAAAATTCAATGATTCACTTCAGCAATATAAAAAGATCGTTCTCGCAAAAACTTCCGATTCAGGTTTTAAAGAGAAGATTAAGCTCAAAATGGAGCTCGAACTCTCAAGACTTTACGACGCTGCGGGCAATTACGAAAAAGCGTACGAGCACTCTCAGTCCTACAATAAATTACTCGTTGCAAAAAATACGGAGCAATTTAAATTTTCTTCGTCTAACTTCACAGATAACTTGGCAGAAGATATCGAATTAGCACATTATCGTCAGAAGGAACTAGCTAGTTTACGGGAGCAGAAAGAGGGGCTTTCTACCGACAAAGAAGCCATGAAAACAACCATATTCGTGTTGTTGCTAACCATATTACTCATCCTTGTCCTTTGGCTCTGGGTCGCCAAAAAACAGAGCGATTTACTCGCTGAACGGGACTCGCTCACCGGCGCCCTCACCCGCCGGGCTATGTTAAACAGCTTAAAAAAGTCACTTAAAGGTAACAAGACCTCAAGTATTGCGCTATTGGACGTAGACAACTTTAAGAAGATTAACGACAGATACGGTCACGCTGTCGGTGATGAAGTGCTTACGACAATAACCCAAATTATTAAAAATAGAATTCGCAAATCTGACAAACTTTGCCGGTACGGAGGCGAAGAGTTTTTAATCTATTTCTCCGACACGGATGAAAAGTCAGCTAAACGGATACTCGATGAACTAAATGTGGCTCTCTCCCGCCAAAAACATTGGAACGGCACTGATGAAAAGTTTTGTGTTAGCTTCTCGTCAGGGCTGTTAGATGTGAAAGGAGAGACAAACTTAGACAGAATTATCAAAGCCTGTGACGACTTGCTTTACAAGGCTAAACGCGGCGGCCGAGCTCGCGTAGCCTCTTTATCATTTTAAAATTCTCTCAAACTTTATTTACCTTTAGCCGTATAGAAAACATGCAAGGGCGCTGAATGACGTAGAGACTCTCAGTCATAGGTGTTAGCATGAAAGAAAAAACATAGGGAATTTATATGGCTACAGGCACGATAATCTCGTTGGGTTTATATTTTGTAGTAATGTTAGGGATAGGCCTTTTCGCCTATCGGCAAACAGATACCAACGTAGAAGGCTATATGCTCGGCGGCCGCCAGTTAGGCCCCGCTGTTACTGCTCTCTCAGCAGGCGCATCTGACATGAGCGGATGGATGCTCATGGGTTTACCCGGTGCAATGTATGTATCCGGTTTGTCCGCCGGTTGGATTGCGGTTGGTCTCACATTAGGCGCACTAGCGAATTATATGCTGGTGGCGCCACGCCTCCGTGTATACACAGAGGTCGCCAATAATTCTATTACGCTTCCCGATTACTTTGAAAACCGATTTGCAGACAATTCTCGTCTACTTCGCGTTATCGCCTCTGTCGTCATCGTCGTTTTTTTCACCCTTTATACATCTTCGGGTGTTGTAGCTGGCGGAAAATTGTTTGAAACATCATTCGGATTAACCTATGAAACGGGGCTGTATGTCACCGCAGGCGTTGTTGTAGCCTACACATTAGTGGGTGGTTTTATGGCGGTAAGCATGACTGACTTCGTTCAAGGCTGTATCATGTTTGTCTCGCTAATCATGGTCCCCGCTGTGGTTATCAGTGAGCTAGGCGGCGTCGGTGCTTCAATCGACGCATTAGACACCATTAACCCGGCACTATTTGATGCCTTTATGGATGCGTCTTCCAACGAAGCATTAACCTTCATTGGTATTGTTTCTCTTATGTCATGGGGTCTCGGCTACTTTGGCCAGCCGCACATCATCGTTCGCTTCATGGCTATTCGTTCAGTCAAAGATATTCCAACTGCAAGAAATATTGGTATGAGTTGGATGATAGTTTCAATTATCGGCGCCTTAATGACAGGCCTGTTTGGTTTGGCTTATGTGACAGGGAACGGCAATGAAATTGATCCTGAGACCGTTTTTATTTACCTGTCTCAAATTCTGTTCCACCCGCTCATTGGTGGCTTTCTGCTTGCTGCTATTCTAGCCGCGATTATGAGTACTATTTCATCACAGCTACTAGTAACGTCGAGTTCATTGACCAGTGACTTTTATCAGGCATTTCTGCGTCGTGATGCGTCAGATGGTGAACTTGTTATCGCAGGCCGCGTCAGCGTGGTCGTTGTAGCGCTTGTTGCTATTTATCTAGCCTACGACCGAGACAGCATTATTTTGACCCTTGTAAGTAATGCGTGGGCAGGTTTTGGCGCTGCCTTTGGTCCACTGGTTTTGTTTAGCTTGTTTAAGCGTGAAATGACCCGTCGTGCGGCGTTAGGCGGCATGATAGTTGGGGCGGTAACCGTGTTACTGTGGATTTATCTTCCTATCGAAGTGGGTGGTCAGAAACTTGGTGACTGGATATATGAAATTGTGCCTGGGTTTATTTTATCTAGCTTAACCATAATGATTTTAAGTAAATCAGGTACTCCACGAGAAGGTGTAGTTGATACTTTCGATGCGTTTCAAACGAAATTAAACGAAAAGTAAGCGAAAGATTAGCGAAAAATAGTTTAGCAAATATCGCGAATACAAAGCCCTGTTTAGTTTTCTAAGCAGGGCTTTTTTCCTTTCAAAGCCCTTAAAAAAAGTGGCTTATGCTTCAATTGCATGACAGTTTTATTTAATGGAATAAGATAGCTATTTTAAATAGCAAAATCGCATACTACTTTTAAAATTAAATATGTTATCGTTCTATGCAGAAAAATAACCCATATATAACTTTTTTGTATATAACATAAAATTCGGACTTCAAAATGACTGCTAGTATCCCGTCTGTAACGCATTTGAAACAACTCGAAGCCGAGAGTATCCAGATTTTCCGTGAGGTTGCTGCTGAGTTTGAAAACCCAGTTATGCTTTACTCTGTAGGAAAAGACTCTTCTGTACTGCTTCACCTTGCACGCAAGGCGTTCGCGCCAGGCAAAATTCCTTTCCCACTATTGCACGTAGATACCACGTGGAAGTTTGGTGAAATGATTAAGTTCCGTGATGAACAAGCGAAGAAACACGGTTTCGATTTGCTTGTTCATATCAATGAAGAAGGTGTTGAAGCTGGCGTTGGCCCATTTAGCCACGGTTCAGCAAAACACACTGACATCATGAAAACCCAAGCACTTAAGCAAGCGCTAAACAAATATAAATTTGATGCTGCATTTGGTGGCGCTCGACGCGACGAAGAAAAATCACGTGCCAAAGAACGTGTTTACTCATTCCGCGACAGCAACCACCGCTGGGACCCAAAAAACCAGCGTCCAGAGCTTTGGAATATTTATAACTCTCAGGTGAACAAAGGCGAAAGCATTCGTGTATTCCCAATGTCTAACTGGACTGAGCTAGATATCTGGCAATACATCTACCTAGAAAACATCGATATTCCACAACTTTACCTTTCTAAGCCTCGCCCTGTCGTTGAGCGCGACGGCATTCTTATTATGGTTGATGACGACCGTATGCCGCTGGAAGAAGGTGAAGTACCAGAGATGCGCTCTGTGCGTTTCCGTACTCTAGGCTGTTACCCACTTACCGGTGCGGTAGAGTCTGAAGCGGCAACCCTACCTGAAGTTATTCAAGAAATGCTGCTTACCAAGACGTCTGAACGTCAGGGCCGAGTTATCGACCATGACAGCGCAGGCTCTATGGAGAAGAAGAAAATGGAAGGGTATTTCTAATGGCCACCGACAACGTTGTTTGGCATAAACACGAAGTAAACAAGACCACCCGCTCTGAAAAGCTTGGTCAAACACCTCGTGTATTTTGGCTAACGGGTTTAAGCGGCTCTGGTAAATCGACTTTAGCAAACTTGCTTGAGAAGAAGCTTCACCAGCAAAACAAACACACTTATCTGCTTGACGGCGACAACGTGCGCCACGGTCTGTGTGGCGATTTAGGTTTCAGCGATAAAGATCGCGTTGAAAACATTCGCCGCATTAGCGAAGTGGCTAAACTGTTTGTTGATGCCGGTACCATTGTTCTTACCGCTTTTATCTCACCTTTCAAAGCCGACCGCGATTACTGCCGCAGCTTAATGGAAGACGGAGAGTTTGTAGAAGTGTTTGTCGATACACCTCTTGAAGTGTGTGAAAAACGCGACCCGAAAGGGCTGTACAAAAAAGCGCGTAGCGGTGAAATTAAGGACTTCACTGGTATTGACTCAGCCTATGAAGCACCTGAAGCGCCAGAAGTACACTTAACCTATCAGGATGAACCAGCAGAGCAAACCGCTGAACGTTTGTATGCTTTGCTTCAAGAAAAGGGATTGGTGTAATGACACAACCTTTAAATAGTCTTGCACAAAAAGTGCTAGCTATCGCCAAAGAAGCCGGCGATAAGATAATGGCGATTTATGAGAAAGACTTCGCCATTTATGAAAAGCAGGATACCAGCCCGCTAACAGAAGCTGACCTTGCCGCACATAACGTAATCGTTAACGCCCTTGAAGCTGAATCTGACCTACCGATTCTTTCTGAAGAGTCAGCAGATATTTCATGGGAAGAGCGTAAATCGTGGTCGTCATACTGGCTGGTAGACCCGCTAGACGGCACTAAAGAGTTTATTAAGAAAAACGGTGAGTTTACGGTAAATATTGCACTTATCGAAAACGGTAAACCGACTATGGGTGTGGTTTACGCGCCAGCACTTAACAAAAGCTATGTAGGTATTGTTGGTGAAGGTGCATGGACCGAAATGAATGGCGAATTTACGGCTATTTCTGCGCGCAAGCACGATGGTGTAGAAGTGTGGAAAGTGGTAGGTAGTCGTTCTCACCAAAGCCCTGAAATTCAGAATTTATTGGCGCAGCTTGAAGGTGAAACCGAGCTTGTGGCGATGGGCAGCTCACTGAAGCTTTGCTTGGTGGCTGAGGGCGAAGCACATCTTTACCCTCGTTTAGGCCCAACATCTGAATGGGATACAGGTGCAGCGCACGCCGTCGCATTAGCGGCAGGTGCAAACGTAACCGTACTTGACCCTGAAAATCCATTAGATGACAACGCTGACGCTCTTACGTACAACCAAAAAGAGTCTGTGTTAAACCCCTTTTTCCTTGTGAGCGCATAACATGAACAATGAAAACGAATTATTAAGACAGGATATTCTGTCTTACCTAGAACAACACGAAAAGAAAGACATGCTACGTTTCCTTACTTGCGGTAGCGTAGACGATGGCAAAAGTACCCTTATCGGTCGCTTACTTCACGATTCAAAAATGATTTATGAAGACCAACTTGCCGCTATCACTAAAGACAGCAAAAAAGTGGGCACTACGGGCGAGAAAGTTGACCTTGCCCTTCTTGTAGACGGTCTTCAGTCTGAGCGTGAGCAAGGGATTACTATCGACGTAGCATACCGCTACTTCTCTACTGACAAGCGTAAGTTTATTATCGCTGATACTCCGGGGCACGAGCAGTACACTCGTAACATGGTAACCGGTGCGTCAACGTGCGACCTTGCTATTATTCTTGTTGATGCTCGCGGCGGCGTTAAGGTTCAAACGAAACGTCACTCGTTCCTGGTTTCTCTTCTAGGTATCAAACACGTTATTGTTGCTATCAACAAAATGGACTTGATGGACTATTCAGAAGAAGTGTACAAACAAATACAGGAAGACTACCTGAAGTTTGCTGAACAGCTTGATATTCCTGATATTCAGTTCGTTCCTATTTCTGCCCTTGAAGGCGACAACGTAGTGGGTAAAAGCGAACATACTCCATGGTTTGACGGCACCCCATTAATGGAAATGTTGGAAAACATCGAAATTGGTGAAGACGACAACCACGATGATTTCCGCTTCCCTGTCCAGTACGTTAACCGCCCTAACTTAGACTTCCGTGGCTTTGCAGGTACCGTTGTGTCTGGCCAAGTTGCACCCGGTGATGAAGTGACGGCACTACCTTCTGGCAAGAAATCAAAGGTGAAGCAGATTGTGACCTTTGAAGGCGACCAAGAACGCGCTTACGTACCTCAAGCGGTTACGCTAACGCTAGAAGATGAAATTGACATCTCTCGTGGCGATATGATTGTAAAATCAGATAACTTGCCATTGCTAAACACGCAATTTAAATCACACCTTGTGTGGATGTCTGAAGAGCCACTAATGCCAAACAAGCAATACTTGTTTAAGTTTGCGACCAAATCTACACCAGGCGTTGTAGCTCATATCGATAATCAAATTGATGTGAACACGTTGGAAGAAACGGATGCTATGCACCTTAATCTCAATGAGATTGGCGTGGTGGATTTGAAATTTACCCAGCCGGTAGCTTGTGACCCGTATAAGCGCAACCGCCCTACCGGCTCATTCATCGTTATTGATCGTCTGACCAATGGTACAGTGGGTGCAGGTATGATCATCGACGAAATAGCCGGTGATGCACAGCATACCTCGCCTAACTTCTCTGAGTTTGAGCTTGAATTCAATGCCTTAGTACGTAAGCACTTCCCGCATTGGAACTCTGTGGATATCAGTAAACTATAAGCAGGACTGGAACAATATGGATGTGACCCAGTTCATCGTACTGGCAATTTTTGCCAGTACGATATGTGCGCTGATTTTTACCAGTCAGCGCCCTTCTACTGTATTTTCAGGTGCAGTATTAGCTTTACTGGTTACCCAGCAGTTATCTCTTGATGACATCTTGCTAAACTTAACAAACAAGGGCCTAATCACCCTTGTTTTGTTGCTTTTAGTAAGTAGCGCCATAGATAAAACCGCGCTGATAAAACGCCTTGGTAGAAAACTAGTAAGTGCTAATTTTACGCAATCCTACTGGCGGCTATTTTCACTAACCTTTATATCCTCTGCACTGCTTAATAATACGGCAATTGTGGCTAGCCTTATTGGCCCTGTGAAACAGAACCAGTATCACCCTGCTTCCCGATTACTCATACCGCTATCATATGCGGCTATTTTAGGCGGTACGGTTACTTTAATCGGTACCTCTACCAACCTAATCGTCGATAGCTTTTTACAAGAACACGGGCATCCGGGCTTTAACTTTTTTGACTTTACACTTTATGGCACCGTAGCGGGCCTGAGCTGTGGTCTACTTATGTTTTTGTTGCTTCCATTGCTGCCTCATATTGGCAATAAAAGTAATAATTATCACGAGTACATGGTTGAAGCCGAAGTTGAGCCTGGTTCAGAGCTAATTGGCAAAACCGTCGAGCGGAACCACTTGCGTAACCTGCCAGAGCTTTTTTTGGTAGAAGTGGTTCGCAATGGCAATCTGATATCTCCGGTTGGCCCTGACTTAGTTATTCTTGAAAACGACAAGCTGATTTTTTCTGGCAATGTTCAAAAGCTTGAAAACCTTAGCCATATTAAAGGTTTGAGCATGTTTGCAGAGACCGATGGTGTGCTGCGCGAGAGCTTAACCGAAGTAGTAGTGGCCAATCGCGCTCAGGTAATTGGTCAAACGATCAAAAAACTTGGTTTTAGAGCGCTATTTGATGCCGCCGTTGTAGCCATACGACGTGATGGTGAGCAGCTTTCAGGCAAACTTGGAGAAATAAAACTTCAAGCGGGTGACTTCTTACTTTTAGCTACGGGCCCAGACTTTGCCACTCGTCAAAATTTGAATAAAAACTTTTTTATTTTGTCAGAGCAAAAAATTGCCCGCCCATTAACGAACAAGCAAGAATGGATTACCCTTGGCGGCTTCCTGACCACAGTTTTACTTGCTGCTGCAGACATCATTTCGCTGGCTATTGGCCTGTTGTTTTTAGCAGCTACGCTGATTGGTGTAAAAGTAACGTCAAACGGTGAAATGAAGCGAAACTTACCTTTAAATTTGATCGTTGTAATTGTTGGTGCTTTGAGCCTAGCCAGCGCGCTTGAAAATTCAGGTGTCATCAACACGACCACGGAAGCACTAATGCCGGTGTTGTCGGGTACCGACTGGTTCGTAGCATTGATAGTCATTTATTTACTTACCTTGGTTTTAACTGAGTTTGTTACTAACAATGCGGCTGCGGCGTTAATGTTCCCGTTCGCCTACGGTTTAGTTCAGATTATCGGTGCGCCATTAATGCCATTTGCGCTGGCGGTAGCTTTTGCGGCAAGCGCCAGTTTCATCTCGCCGTTTGGCTATCAAACCAACTTGCTTGTTTATAATGCCGCGAATTATAAGTTTTCACACTTTATAAAAATTGGGCTGCCTATTTCACTTCTGTATAGCGCTATTGTGCTTACACTTTTGAATGCGACTTATTTATAACATTAAGTAATATATTTAATATAAAGGGAAGCATTGTGAAGTGCCCCCAGTAATTGGATTGTCCAACTATTGGTAGGTCACTTCATTGCTTCTCTTTTTGCTATCTGTTGAATTCACAATTTCACACTTTGGTGAATGAGCTACATTCATTTTCTCTTACAAATAAATACCGTTTATCAAAACCTTGTGCTGTACAACACACCTAGCCGTTAGTAATCTGTAATACCAGTCCGCATAGATAATGAAGGACTCAGCGAGAGTTAAAATGTTCGTAATCGCGGCGTGTTAACAAGCAATCAAGCAGAACTAACCGTTGCTTTAAACAGCACCCGAATCAAAAATTAAAACGAAGAAAAAGGAGCAAGGGATGCACAACGTATCGAACCCTTTCCAAGCGTGTAATGATATATTCTTCAAGCCAAATGGCGTGTTCAAGGCCATAGGTGAAAACAATAACTGGAGTTGGATGCCTTTTATATTGGTCACCGCTATCACGCTGGTATCTCAATATTTATATGTAAACTTTGTAGATATTGATTGGTTCGCACAGATGAATATTGCTGCTCAAGGCGATATGAGCCCTGCAGAAGAAGAGCAAATGAAAGCCTTTTTCACTAGAGACGCCTTACTTTGGTCATCGATAATCGGCGCCTTTTTTGTTCCAATCATTGTAAATGCGGTATACGCGGTTTACGTAAATTTGATGACTCGCTCGGATGATAGCCATGTTTTCGGCTTTACGGACTGGTACGGTTTTGCGTGGTGGCTTTCTATGCCTTATGTACTCACTGGCTTGGTTGGCGTAGCACTGCTGCTATTCACTGGCGATCACCAAGTTGCACCAACGATATTATCACCTACATCTCTTGGCTTTTTAGCGAGTATTCCCATGGATTCCCCGTGGTATGCTTTCGGCCAAGCACTAAGGCTAGAGCTTTTTTGGGGAATTTATTTAGCGACTGTCGGCATCACTCAGTGGACGTCTTTTTCTGTTAAGAAAGCGGCATTAATTGCAAGCGCACCGTATGTGGTTATTTACGGCATTTGGTTGATTGCTTTAGCGCTATTCTAAGAAAACACACTTTATAGCCCGCTTCCATTTGGCTATTAGTTGGCGCTGTTTCCGATAAAAACTCGGGCAGCGCTAAGCTCTCGAAAGCAAAGTCTCAAAAACTAAGTCTTAAAAGCCGAGTGTAAAAAAACGCGCAATTCAAAATTGCCAAAGTGTCAGTGCGCAACACGCTTAAGACCACAAGGGTAGCTGAATAGTCGGCTTACTTCCCTCACGTAGCGGTCTAAAATAGTCTTTATTCTGATAAAATATTTTATCTTGTTGACTGTGCCACAAAGGTACGCCAAGCAAAGGTAAAGGCTTCAAAAGAGGTGCAGATTGAAAATAATTTAGCGCTTCAATACGCAGTATCAATGCATTGTCTAATACCAAGCGCTGTTGCCATTTACCCAGTTTGCTAAAACCGCAAGGAACCGAAACCGCTAGCCATTTCCCCGTAAGCCCTATAAATGGGTTTAGCATCATTTCCAAATTCGCGTGTCCGAAAATAAATGGCGTGACTTCACTATGCCATCGCTCTCGATGGGTCAAAAAACTTTGTTCCCATTCATGGGCAGAAAGGCTCTGCAAAAAGGCCTCTAACGATTCAACATAATGTTGTCGGCTATCATGCTCCCTTTCAAGACCAACATTGTTTAGTGTAGCTTGCTTTGGTTCTTCTATCGCAAGCACTACACCACATTCATCGAAGTGAGTAATGCGATTGCGGCGAGCCGTTCTTGGGCTCACACCGTGTTCGTTAATATCGCGAATATGCAGCTCATTTAACAGAGACTTGGTTTTAGGGAACTGTAACCAAATAAGTGCATTAAATAAATCGTGCCAGCTTCCCTCCCGAGTTGGTACTACCTTGTCTTCACTAATGATCGTTTCATAGTAACGCTTGTCGTCACATGAGAACTGACTTTGACCTTTAAAAGCAGGTCCTTGCCAGTGCTTATAATGTTGAGCTGTTAACTGGTTCAATAGTTCGGGCGTGGGGAAGTAATTGTTACCTAATAAACCAACTTCTTCTAGAAGTGCTGTAACCGGTTTGCTTGCGTGGCTTATTAGGTAGTCTTTACAGAAGGGTATTGAGTCTGATTGCATATCAACTATTGGTTCGCTCTGGGGTTTTCTCTATACTGAGATCGTATTGTAGAGCAAACAGAGACTAACAATGAAAAAAATGTTTTTGCCATTACTTGTACCTACTCTTTTAGGCGTAAGTGCATGTACACCATCAAGCGACAGCACACCACAAAATCAAACCACCAAAAAGGAAATGCCTGCGGCCTCGAATTTTGACAGTGTTTACAACAATATTTCAGATGCCGATATTCGCGAGCCCCTGAAAGTACTTTCTTCAGACGAATTCGAAGGCCGTTTACCTACAACTGAAGGCGAAAAGAAAACCATCGACTATCTTGTCAGTGAGTTTACTAAAGCAGGCCTCAAACCCGGCAACGGTGATAGCTTTTTACAAAAAGTAGCGTTAATGGAAATTACCGCCGATCCAGACATGACCATGACGATCGGAGACAATAATTTTGTTTATAAAGAGCAAATGGTTGCGTCATCTAAGCGCGAGCAAAGCTCGGTGTCACTTGAAGATTCTGAACTTGTTTTCGTTGGTTATGGCGTTAACGCACCTGAGTACGACTGGAACGACTACGAAGGGCTAGATGTTGAAGGCAAGACAGTGGTAATGCTTATTAATGACCCTGGTTTCGAAAATCCTGAAAGCGGTAAGTTCCAAGGCACCACGATGACCTACTATGGTCGCTGGAGCTACAAATATGAAGAGGCTAGCCGTCAGGGCGCAGCTGGCGCTATTATTATTCACGAAACAGCCCCAGCCTCTTATGGCTGGTCAGTTGTCGCGAATAGCTGGAGTGGCCCGCAGTACGGCCTAGTAAGCGCTGACAAAGGAGCAAGCCGTGTAGCCGTTGAAGGTTGGCTTACGCTTGATGCCGCGAAAAAAGTGTTTGCTGATGCAGGCCTTGATTTCGAAACTGAAAAAGCTAATGCCATGAAAGGTCCATATAGTAAGGCTATGGATATTAAAGCTTCAGTAACGGTAAAAAATACGTTTAAAAAATCAGAAAGCAACAACGTGATTGCCACTCTTCCTGGCGCTGAGTTTCCTAATGAACATATTATCTATACCGCACATTGGGACCATTTAGGTAAAGACGAAAGTAAAGAAGGCGATCAAATTTACAATGGTGCTCACGACAACGCCACGGGAACCGCCGCTATCTTAGCCATGGCAAAAGCCTACTCAAACTTAACGCCAGCACCTAAACGCTCGGTATCTTTTTTGGTGGTAACTGCTGAGGAACAAGGCCTTTTGGGTAGTAAGTTCTATGCGAGTAACCCTGTGATCCCGATTGAAAACACGGTTGCTAACATTAATATGGACGCAATGAACGTTTTGGGTAAAACCAAAAACGTCGCTGTAGTAGGTATGGGTAAGTCAGAAATGGAAGACTACCTTGAAAAAGCCGCTGCAAAACAAGGTCGCTCACTAACACAAGAAGACCGTCCTGAAGCGGGCTACTACTATCGTTCGGATCATTTTAGCTTTGCCAAACAGGGTGTTCCGGCACTTTATGCTGAAGGCGGTAATGAACCGGCAGATGAAGAAACTGCGAAATACAGAAAGCGTATGAATGTTATTGTTACTGGTTGCTATCACCAAGTATGCGACCAATATCGCGACGACTGGGATTTAAGCGGCATAGTGCAAGATACTCAAATGTTATTTGATGTTGGTGTGGGCGTAGCGAATGCTGATGCGTGGCCAAAGTGGAATGAAGCAAGCGAGTTTCAGCGCAAATATTAGTTATATGCACCCTTTACGCATTTTATAAAGCATGATGAAAGGGGCCTTCCATAAGGCTCCTTTTCGTTTATCCCCTCGAATTAACTTCGCTCATCAATCATTCCAATAGCCTATAAAAACCCCAGCATTCTTCATTTCACGATATAAATGTGTCGCATCTAACGGCGTAAATAGGATAAAAATGTTAATAAAACGCTATTTTGAGATAAAAGGAATAAGTATTTCCATTTTCTCATCATAATGTACTTGCAATTTCCTGTCAGACTGGCACATTCAAGGCACGCGATAAAAGAATAAAAACAATCCTTCGCTCACTCGTACGCGAGTACCGACAGAAAAAACTTCAAATTATTTTTTTCAACAAGTGAACAGAGAGAATCCGTTATATGTGTGGTATTTTCGGTATCCTTGATATCAAAACCGATGTGTCTGAACTCAGAACCCAAGCCCTCGATTTATCTAAACTATTGCGCCACCGTGGCCCTGACTGGTCGGGTATCTGGAATAATGACAATACCATTCTTTGTCACGAAAGACTGGCAATTGTCGATGTAGACACGGGTGCGCAGCCTCTTATCAGCCAGAACGATAAGCAAATTCTTGCCGTTAATGGCGAAATTTATAACCATAAACAGTTGGCAGCTGATTTAGATGAGCAATATCCGTTTAAAACACGCTCTGACTGTGAAGTTATTCTTCCCCTTTTCCAACAAAAAGGCGTGGACTTTATTGATGACCTAGAAGGTATGTTTGCTTTTATCCTATATGATGAAGAGCAAGATGCTTACCTCATTGCCCGAGACCATATTGGAATCATTCCCCTTTACACCGGCTACGATGAACACGGTAATTTCTACGTTTCATCTGAAATGAAAGCGCTAGCCGGCGTGTGTAAGACAATTAGTGAATTTCCTCCAGGCCACTACCTCTGGAGTAAAGAAGGTAAAATCACAAAATATTACAAACGCGACTGGATGGAATACGACAACGTAAAAGACAACACGAGCGATTTAGAAGAACTACGCGTTGCTTTTGAAAAAGCCGTAAAGTCTCACATGATGTCGGATGTACCTTACGCGGTGTTGTTATCTGGTGGTTTAGACTCGTCGTTAGTGTCTGCCGTAGCTGCACAATATGTGGCGAAGCGCGTTGAAGACGAAGACAAAACCGATGCATGGTGGCCCCGTCTGCACAGCTTCGCTGTAGGTCTTGAAGGTGCTCCTGATCTTAAAGCGGCTAAGAAAGTGGCGGACATGATTGGTACGGTTCACCATGAAATTCATTTTACGATTCAAGAAGGTTTAGATGCCATCCGTGATGTTATCTTCCATCTAGAAACCTACGATACAACCACCATTCGTGCCGCTACACCTATGTACCTTATGACCCGCAAAATCAAAGCGATGGGCATTAAAATGGTGCTTTCAGGTGAGGGCTCTGACGAAATTTTTGGTGGTTACCTGTATTTCCACAAGGCGCCAAATGCCAAAGAATTCCACGAAGAGACGGTACGTAAGCTAGATCGTCTTCACATGTTTGACTGTGCGCGTGCTAACAAGGCCACTTCTGCATGGGGTGTAGAAGCTCGTGTGCCATTCTTAGACAAGAACTTCATTGACGTAGCTATGCGCTTAAACCCGCAGGATAAAATGTGCCTAGATGGAAAAATGGAGAAGTGGATCCTTCGCAAAGCGTTTGATAACGGCGAGACATTACCTGCAGAAGTATTATGGCGTCAAAAAGAACAGTTTGGTGACGGTGTAGGTTATTCGTGGATTGACTCAATTCGCGACTTCGTAGCAAACGAAGTCACAGATCAACAGCTTGCTACCGCTGAGTTCCGCTTCCCAGTTAACACGCCTGATACTAAAGAAGGCTACTACTACCGCACAATTTTCGAGAGCTATTTCCCTCAAGAAAGTGCAGCGCGCTGCGTACCCGGCGGTAAGTCAATTGCGTGTAGTACGGCAGAGGCACTAGAGTGGGATGAAAGCTTTAAAAACAATGCTGATCCATCAGGTCGTTCAATGAAAGGTGTTCACTCAGGTGAATCGTAACGGCTATTGAACATTTAAAGAAAAAGAGAAAAACGCGGCCTGTGCCGCGTTTTTTCATTTTTTAAGGGTATTTAGGAACCGCTATTCTTCTTTGTTCTGCTTGTACCAAAGGGCTGGATTCGACAACGGTGTTTCAACTGGCAGTAGAGGGTTTTCTAGCGAAAAAACGGTTCTCTCTTCCATATTTAACGATGTTAAAATAGGTGCGTAGGTTGAATTAAATAACTCATCGAATGAACCATCGTCTATGGCTCTTTGTAGACCCGTCTCTATTAAGTTTGCTAGCGTTTTGTTGTTTAAACTCACAAAATAGTACATTGCCGTTGGGTAATACAATGCCATGGATGGTTCAAGATAGAGGTTACTACCCGGGCCTTCAGCCTCAAGTTCAGCGTTAACTTCAATCACTGAACGAGGAAAAATATCGCCCTTGCCCTGCCCTATCAGGTCATAGGCTTCCCGAAACTCTGGCACTGTGAATACGTTAAAGCCGTTCGCTTGAAGAATTTTCGTATCTGGCCATTCTTCGCCCTGAATAGGAGTCAGTTTACGCATATCATTAAGAGACAATACGTTGTCAAACTTCGCCCTTTTATTTTTGTTTATAACGAACACCCGAAGCCCAATTAGTCCTTTTGCAATGGGAATACGGATAGGCGTTAATTCCTTTTCTCGCTGACTATCAGTCATGCTCCACACCACGTTAACTTCTCTATTTTCGCGAAGTTGACGCATTGCTTTTCCTGTCAGAAGGATCCTGTCTGACGGACGTAGCTCGTAATTTACGCCGGTTTTATCTAGGGCAAGTTTTAATAAAGCGATTGGGTATTGTGCACGTGCATCTGAGTCGTCAATAGGACGAGGATAGTTGATAGTCCACAGCGCCCCCTGCACATGAGACGCGGTAAGCAGGCCACATAGAACATAAACCAGAAGGTTAACCCTTTTAAATAGGTTTAAATTAACCATTTTCGCAGCGCCATAAGTTGGTCTTTTGAACTGACATTTACTCGATACCAATATACTTGTGTGTTTGTAACGATAGTCGCCAGTTGCGCTCAATACAAGTCTTAACTGCAAGCTCCGTCGCTCGCTTTTGCTGGCTAATAGGTTGTAAACACACCTGTTTTCCTTCAAGGGAAGACACATTAGTAAGCAGCGCATCAAGTTCATCAATGTGCTTTTGCATGGCAATAGGGTGCTTAATCTCATTGGCCCTTTCAAGAGCACTGACTAATACATCATAACCGCCTTTCATATTTATTTTTGGCGACACTGTCACATAAGTACGTGGATCACAAAGCACTTCGAACGTACCGCTGGTTTCGATTTGTGTAGAGTACCCATTATCGTGAAGTAGCTTGGTGAGCGGTCGCAAATCGTACATACATGGCTCACCGCCGGTGATAACCACGTGTTTTGCGACATAACCTTCTATAGAAAACTGAGCTAATAAGGCCGCTTCATCAGAAATAAAGTAGGTTTCCGACTCTTGACCTTTATTAATTACCGCCTCTGGCGTAACGCTCAAATCAGCCTTTATTTCCCAAGTATGCTTCGTATCACACCACGGGCAACCGACAGGGCAACCTTGTAACCTTACAAAAATGGAAGGAATACCAGTATGGGCACCTTCACCTTGGATAGTTTCGAACATCTCATTGATGTTTAGCGTGGACATTACAGACAATTTGATACCCTTTAACGATTGTATGTTGGGATTTTACCAAGGATCACATAAAATTCGGGGATAATTTCTTAAATCTTCAAAAACTATGTCAGAAAACGTTGTTGTTATTTACTCTGGAGGCATGGACTCCTTCACAGTGTTACATAAAGCACTGAAAGAGGGCAAAAAAGTTCACGCCCTCAGTTTCGACTATGGTCAACGCCACAAAAAAGAACTTGATTACGCTGCAAGGGTATGTGAATCACTCAATGTCCCTCATAAGATTGTAGATATCAGTGCCATCAATACCCTGATTGGTGGCTCAGCGTTAACGTCGGATATAGAGGTACCAGAAGGGCACTATGAAGAGCCGAGCATGAAGCAAACCGTGGTGCCAAATCGCAATATGATACTGCTTTCTCTTGCAGTGGGCTATGCAGTGAGTCTAGAAGCTAATGAAGTCTACTACGGGGCACACTCTGGCGACCACGCTATATATCCAGATTGTCGTCCTGAATTTGTTCATAAAATGAATGACGTCTGCGGTATCGCTAATTACACCCCGGTCACTATCATGACCCCTTATATTGACGTAAGCAAAACGGCGATTTTGACCGATGGTCTTTCCATGGGGCTAGATTACGGACAAACGTGGACATGCTATAACGGCAGAGAAAAAGCCTGTGGTAAGTGTGGGGCTTGTGAAGAACGCCTCGAAGCATTTAAAGAAAATAACGCTACCGACCCGCTTGAATATGAATAAAGGGTGCTGAATAAAAAACCTCTCACTTAGACGCTCTTGTGTTTTACTAAGGAGCGTCAAGTGAGAAGCATATTTGTGGCTCTTCGGTTATGAAAGTTCGTTACCGTTGAAATTTTACGGCTATTTCTGGCTCTCGGAAATGAAGTAGCTTAATTCTTTTATACAGTGGCGCAATACCGGGTTCAGACGGGTATTCTTACCGTTCATTACGAATAATTCGTGGCTAAAATTAAATAGACTTCCTTTCGCAATAGGTACAAGCCCAAGCGCAGCGCCCTGCTCTTTAGCCATATAATCAGGCAATAATCCAATATATTCACCGGTCATAATGGCAGACATAGCGGCATCGAAAGAGTCAGAGAAAGTTTGTATCGATAATCTTGTTTCATCCTCAATATAGTTGGCCGAAGACAAACCTGAAATACCGATTGCGGGATAGTCACTTATTTTAACGCCTTCGGGTAATTCAGTATCCCGATATTTCGCCAAGGGATGCGTTGGCGAGCAATAAAGTCGTCCTTCAGTGTTAATACCTATAGGGTGAAACGTCACTGATTCCGGCTTAACCATGTCATAGGTAGATACTACCAAGTGACACTCACCCGATAGCGCCACGTGTTCCACTTCGTTGTATAAACGAGTTTGGATATTAACGTGGATATCGTCAAACTTTTTCATCGTGCTTTTTACCGCCTTACTGACGGCTAAATGCATAGATAACGGCAGACCAGCCATTAATACTAGAGTGATGTGACCAGAGTAGTCATCATGAAGCGACTTCAGATTAAACACGAAGTTATCAAAGGCATTAAAGATGCGTTTGGTTTCTTGAAAAACAACCTCACCTTCCTTTGTCATTTGGAAACCACCGCGACCGCGATGACATAGTACTAAATCAAGCCGTTCTTCCAGTTTCTTAATTGCAGCACTGATATTTGGACGTTGCATTCGCAACACGGGTTCTGCCGCAGTAAATCCATTGCAGCTTGCTACAGCGTAGAAAACACGCAGTAACTTTATATCTGATTCCTGAAGACGGTTAAGCATATTAGCACCTGTTTATAGGTATAGTTTTCGATACTCAATGTAGAACTATATGAAACTAATTGTGCTATTACAACGATATTTTACGGCTTTTCATCTCATTTAAAGCAAAAAACCTTAATTCTGTGGTAACGAACCTAACCGATTCGCAAATTAACGATGGGCAAGATAAATGAGCAAGGGAGTAAAGTAAGGCTGCTAGAGTTATTCATGTACATACAAAAAACCACAGTCAGCCTTATGTTAAGTAGAAAAAATAACTAGGAAAGTGTAACTACTTGTTTTCTTAATGATTCAATGTCGTCTCGAAGTGATGCCGCTTTTTCAAACTCTAGTTCGCGGGCATATTCAAACATTTGCTTCTCAAGTTCGGTGATTTGATCCATAAGGTCAGTTGCACTGGCTGCTTTTTGTTGTTTCTTCTTCTCTTCAACTTTTCTCAGCCTAACCTTGCCAGAAGCAGGATGCGCACTTTCACCTAGGTCCATGATATCGGTAATAGGCTTATTTAATCGCATCGGCGTAATGTTATTCGCCTTGTTATAAGCAATTTGTTTTTCCCGACGGCGGTCTGTTTCATCCATGGCTTTGCGCATCGATTTAGTTATGCTATCGGCATAAAGTATCGCCCTACCATTCACATGTCGCGCCGCTCGACCTATTGTTTGTATCAGAGAACGTTCTGCGCGTAGAAAACCCTCTTTATCCGCGTCTAGAATAGCCACCAAAGAAACTTCAGGCATATCTAAACCTTCTCGCAGTAAGTTTATCCCTACAAGTACATCGAACTTACCCAAGCGCAAGTCACGTATAATCTCGATACGCTCCACAGTATCTATATCAGAGTGCAGGTAGCGAACCTTTACGCCGTGCTCATTTAAATATTCACTTAAATCTTCGGCCATGCGCTTCGTTAGCGTGGTTATCAAGACCCTTTCATCAACCTCCACCCGCTTCTTAATCTCAGAAAGTACATCATCCACCTGTGTGGCTACAGGACGAACTTCTATAATAGGATCTAATAGTCCGGTAGGACGAACGACCTGCTCGACAATTTCGCCATCCGTCTTCTTTAATTCATAATCGCCCGGCGTGGCCGAAACATAGATGGTTTGGGGGCAAATTTGTTCAAACTCGTCAAATTTCAGTGGGCGATTGTCTAACGCAGACGGCAACCTAAAACCAAACTCTACAAGTGTTTCTTTTCTGGAGCGATCACCTTTATACATAGCGCCCACTTGTGAGACCGTTACGTGTGATTCATCGATGAACATTAGACCATCAGCGGGAAAATAATCTAATAGCGTTGGTGGCGGCTCTCCGGGCGCTCGTCCTGACAAGTAGCGAGAATAGTTTTCTATTCCCGAGCAATACCCTAGCTCCATCATCATCTCAATATCGAATTGGGTACGCTGCGAGATCCGCTGCTCTTCTATCAATTTGTTAGCTTCTTGAAGCTGTTTCTTTCTATCACCCAATTCATCTTTAATATGCTCGATAGCATTTAAAATTTTCTCACGAGGCGTCACGTAATGGGTTTTAGGAAAAACCGTTGCGCGTATTACGGACTTGTCTACAGCCCCCGTGAGCGGATCAAATAAGCTTATTTTGTCAATTTCGTCATCAAATAATTCAACTCTCACAGCTTGTTTTTCAGAGTCTGCTGGAAAAATATCGATAACATCGCCACGAACTCGAAATGTCCCTCGCTCAAACGCAAGGTCATTTCGTTTGTACTGCAGTTCAGCCAACCGACGTAAAATATCACGCTGGTCCATGGTGTCGCCCTGGCGTAGATGCAGCAACATTTTCATGTAAGATTCAGGATCGCCCAAGCCATAAATGGCAGATACACTGGCTACTATGACAACGTCTCTTCGCTCCATCAGCGCTTTGGTTGCTGACAGCCGCATTTGTTCGATATGGTCGTTGATAGACGCATCTTTTTCGATAAAAGTATCAGTGCTGGGTACGTAGGCTTCAGGTTGATAGTAATCGTAGTAAGAAACGAAATATTCCACCGCATTATTAGGAAAAAACTCTTTCATTTCTCCGTAAAGCTGAGCCGCTAAGGTTTTGTTATGCGCCAAAATAAGCGTGGGGCGCTGCACCTTATTGATGACATTAGCCATGGTGAACGTCTTACCCGACCCCGTTACGCCCAAAAGTGTTTGGCCGGCCAACCCGCTGTCTAATCCATCCACTAAAGCTTCTATCGCCTTTGGCTGATCACCTGCCGGCTTATATTTCGAATGAAGCTCGAACCCTCTACTCATTAAATTAACCTTTTATTGAATACGTTAAAGCAGCGTGCTACTCACTACATCATCTTTCGAAAACGTGTTGCGAATTGACTGTTCTACCGTTTTACTGCCCCAGTTAAGGGTTATGCAACCGGTAACCACCTCATTATGAGCGCTCAGATAAACTTGGTGCTTTTGCTTCAAAATCGGCAACAGCACGCTTGAAAACAATGAAAGAAACACATGCCATTGCGATATTCGCGATGACGGTTCCAGCAAACAACCCTTTCAGCTCGAAAAGAAAACTACCTGCAATGCTGATAGGTACGAAAAAAACGAACAACCGGATGACACTCAAAAGTAACGCCGTCATTGGCCGATGCATAGCGTTCAACGAGGAATTTGTCAGTATGATTATCCCCTGCATGCCATAACCTAATGGCACAATCATAAGGAAGAGCTGTATTAGCACACTTACTTCCACCTCGTTAGCAAATACGACAGCTATCCAGCAGGAAAGCCCCCACATGGCCAAAAAGATAATGAACTGCCACACAAGAACAAATTTTAAGGTTAGCGAATACGCTCTCTTGACTCGCTCAATCTGCCCTGCTCCCACATTTTGACTAATAAATGGCGGCAACGTCATAGATAACGCCAGCACCACAATGCTGGCAATCGACTCCATGCGATTGCCTACACCCCACGCTGCTACGGCTTCAGCGCCATAACTAGCCACAACTGCTGTCATGACTCCACCGGCTATAGGAGTAAGCATGTTTGCGCCGGCAGCAGGTAATCCTATCTTCAAAATCTCTCGGCTACTGTCACGCAACTCAGTGAGCGTTAGCAATCGGGGCAGCATCAACTTGCGACGGACAGCTAAAATATAGAGTATCCAAAGGGCGCCCACTATCCATGCGATAAAAGTAGCAAGTGCAGCGCCTTTTATGCCCATTGCTGGAATAGGGCCAAACCCAAAAATAAAAATAGGGTCAAGCAATGCATTAAGCCCACCACCAGCTGCCATAACAATACTTGGCGTTCGCGTATCGCCACAGGCACGCAACACGCTATTCCCCACCATAGGCATGGCCAAGAAGATGCTTGATAAATACCATAACCCCATATAGTCGGAGATATAGGGCATAAGGTTATCTGTGGCATTCAGCAATTCGAAAACAGGTTCTATTGTAAAAAGACCTATCACCGCTAACGCCCCGACGAGCAACACAGACAACATTAAAGAACCGGTTGCATAGTGCTGAGACTTCGTTATTTGTTTGCTGCCCTGTAGCTTCCCGATAATTGCAGACGTACCAATGCCTAATCCAATGTTTAAGCTTATTACTGTGAACGTGACGGGAAAAGTGAAACTAATTGCAGCGAGTGGATCGGTGCCTAATAAACTCACAAAGAAAGTGTCGATAAGCCCAAAACTCATCATCATTACCATGCCCAATATCATGGGAATGGTCATACGCTTTAACGTAACACCAATATCTTCCTCTAATAGGTCAGAAGTACGTGGTTTAGCGTTATTTTTTATCACTTGAGCTCCAGCAAACTAAAATCCTGTAATCAATTGCGCGTTAGTGTAAAAGAGCAGGATATATATAGCTATGTGTATTCGACAAACAAATCAAAGGATGAGAGCGCTGTTTGTAATAACACTTTTACTTATCAAAATACGTAAATTTGATAATTTTACTAACAATGCAGACCCAACAATCGATTTTAGGCAAAATGAAGCTAGAAACACCTCGCTACCTTAATTACAGTTTAATTTCTGTTCCGTTTCATTTTTACTACTTATTATTTACGCTCACCACGACATTCTAAGGATCATACAGCGCGTACAATTGACAACCTCACATGTTAATGAAATGTAAGATATTGAGAAATAAGATGGATTTTACTGAGTAGCATTTAGACATTCGTTGAATTAACACACAAGCTACTTTTTGTTCAATCGATCATGTTCGATCAAGATTCACGATCGTAAAATTAGCCATAACCCTCTGATAAAAAGTAATTATTAGCACCACACTTTAAAAAGTGCCATAGATCAAATGCTCCCCGATCTAACAAGGGCACTCACAAAATTTAAGCTATCAACATAGTTATCCACAGATTTAGTGGATAACTAACGCCAGACCATATTTGGCGCGATTTTGTGCTCGGTTAATTCGATAACACGTAAGTGACGACTAACCTTTTAATCCTCGGGTACAGGTTACAGATTTATTAAATGCTGTACATAATAACAGTATGGAAGGTTTTTTTTATTCTATTTAGTTATAGAAGCAAGATATAAATAGATATTAGAAAACGATTGTAAATCACATTATTTAAATTCCAAAAAACGCTCATCGCTCATCATTGTTGAATAATGTGCACTTATTAATCACCGTTTTCACTAGATTGACGACAAAATAAGCACAAAAGCTTCAAAAAGCTATTTTTTGCGCAGTCAGAACAAATATTTCATTTATGTTGTTGACAGTTCCTAAGTACGTCTTTAATATTCGCCTCCGTTGAAGCACAGGTCCCCCTTAGCTCAGTTGGTTAGAGCGACGGACTGTTAATCCGCAGGTCCCCCGTTCGAGTCGGGGAGGGGGAGCCAACTTCAGCAAACAACTTAGGTGTCGATTCCCCCTTAGCTCAGTTGGTTAGAGCGACGGACTGTTAATCCGCAGGTCCCCCGTTCGAGTCGGGGAGGGGGAGCCACTTAGTTGGCTCTCAAATCGTCTTACCCACATCCATCTATTTTAATTCCTAAAACAACGCGTTTAGACATTAAATAACCCTAATTCAATCAAGTTGTTAAACCCGTTCTAAAAAGGGATAATAGAAACAATCTATCTTTCTTTTTAAAAGCACGGGCAATGTCCGTCAAGATTCCTCAAAGGAATTGCGTTTTTCATGACTGAATTTTTACTGCTATTGATTGGTACAGTACTGGTTAACAACTTTGTGTTGGTCAAGTTTCTCGGGTTATGCCCATTCATGGGTGTTTCTGGAAAACTAGAGACCGCCATGGGCATGTCTATGGCAACCACATTCGTACTCACTCTCGCCTCTGCAACAAGCTATCTAGTAGAAACCTATTTACTCGCTCCTTTGGGTATTGGTTATTTAAGAACGCTAGCTTTTATCCTCGTTATAGCAGTAGTGGTTCAGTTCACTGAAATGGTGGTACACAAAACCAGTCCTACCTTATATAGGCTACTGGGTATTTTTCTTCCTCTCATTACGACTAATTGTGCAGTATTAGGCGTCGCACTTTTGAACCTCACAGAACAGCACAATTTTATGCAAAGCCTCATATATGGTTTTGGCGCTGCCGTTGGCTTTTCGTTGGTACTAGTGCTTTTTGCTGCGATGCGCGAGCGACTCGCAGCAGCGGATGTACCTGTTTCATTTAAAGGCGCGTCAATAGCCATGATTACAGCAGGTCTTATGTCTCTTGCTTTCATGGGCTTTAGTGGTTTGGTGAAGCTATAATGACGATGTCTACTGCCATAATTTTTGCCGTTGCTGCAATCGGTGTATTAGCCCTAATATTTGGCCTTGTTTTAGGCTACGCCAGCATCCGCTTTAAAGTGGAAGGTGACCCGCTCGTAGAGCAAATAGATGCCGTGCTCCCACAAACCCAATGTGGCCAATGTGGCTATCCAGGATGTAAGCCTTACGCTGAAGCTATAGCCGAGGGCGATGATATTAATAAATGTCCTCCCGGTGGTGAATCTACCATCAAAAAGCTTGCTGATCTGATGGGGGTAGAACCTAAACCCCTCGATGCGGCCCACGGCGAGGAAGACGTCAAAAAAGTCGCCTTTATTCGTGAGGATGAATGCATTGGTTGTACGAAGTGCATTCAAGCATGTCCTGTTGATGCTATTTTGGGCGCGGCTAAGCATATGCACACCGTCATTACCGATGAGTGCACAGGGTGTGACCTGTGTGTAGACCCCTGCCCCGTTGACTGTATAGATATGGTTCCTATCACTGAAACTACTTCTACGTGGAAGTGGGATTTTTCATCATCACCTAAAGGTGATATTCCCATAAAAATGGTGTCGTAATTGTGATGTATCCAAGTTTTGATTCAATTATAGAAACCTTAAATGCGGGAAAAACATACTCGTTTCCGGGTGGTGTACACCCAGACGATAAAAAGGCTCTTTCTAACACTTCTGTTATCCAGAAGCCTTCTATGCCCGAATTATTGGTGGTGCCGCTTCGACAGCATATTGGTTCGGATGGAATATGCTGCGTAGACGTTGGTGATACCGTATTAAAAGGTCAAGTTCTCTCGCAAAGCTCTTCGCCTTTTTCAGTGCCTGTTCACGCGCCAACTTCGGGTGAAGTCGTGGCTATCGCGCCGCATGTTGTGGCGCACCCAAGCGGCCTAACAGAAATGTGTGTTTCGATACGCCCTGACGGCAAAGATACATGGTGCGAACTGTCTCCTACTACGAATTACAGTAATGTCGACAAAAGCCAGCTGATTGATGCAATCTGTCAGGCAGGTATTTCAGGCATGGGCGGTGCAGGCTTCCCTACTCACATTAAAACATCAACCTCAAAACCAGTTGAATTTCTCATATTAAATGGTATTGAGTGCGAGCCATATATTACTTCTGACGATCGCCTCATGCGCGAGCATGCGTGGCAAATACGCCAGGGTCTGGATATTCTTGCACATTTGATCGGCCCCAAAGCGATTATTGTGGCAATAGAGGATAACAAACCAGAAGCGTTTGAAGCGTTAAATATTGCCTGCCAAGATAAGAAAGATTATCGGATAGTTAGCGTAGAAACCAAATACCCTGCTGGGGGTGAGAAACAACTCATTCAGGTCATCACTGGCCGAGAAGTGCCAAGAAACGGTCTTCCAGCGGATATTGGCGTAATGATGTTTAACGTAGGCACCTGCTACGCTATTGCTGATGCCATTTTGCATGGCAAACCACTTATTGAACGAATTGTCACTGTGACCGGTGAGGCCGTTGAGTCACCCAGCAACTTCCGAGCACTGATAGGTACTCCTGTTTCTCATTTATTGAGCGAAGCCAAATACAATCCGAAAAAGCAAAAAGCGCCTAAAGTAGTAATGGGCGGACCCATGATGGGATTTACCTTATCGGATGCAACCATACCCGTGGTTAAAACCACCAATTGTTTACTTGTTCCTGCAAAAAAAGAGCTTGTCGACGACAATGCTGAGCGACCATGTATTCGATGCAGCGCGTGCGCTGATGCTTGCCCAGCCTCTCTGCTACCTCAGCAAATGTTTTGGCATGCCAAAGCAAAAGAATATGACAAGGCGGAAGAATACGACCTGTTCGACTGCATTGAATGCGGTGCTTGCGCGTACGTTTGCCCGAGCGAAATACCGCTAGTCCATTATTATCGCCAAGCCAAAGCAGAAATTCGTCTACAGCGTGATGAGAAGAATAAAGCAGAAAAAGCAAAGCAACGTTTTGAAGCTCGCAAAGAACGCTTAGAGCGGGAAAAGCGTGAACGAGAAGAAAAGCACAGAAAAGCCAAGGAAGCACGTTTAGCTGCTAATAAAGCGAAAGAAAAAAATGCTGAAGCAGTCGATAATGCCAGCAATACTGACGTAACAGAAGCGAAAGACAAAGTGGCCGCGGCGCTTGCTCGCGCGAAAGCTAAAAAAGCCGCTTTGCAGGCTAAGTCAAGTAATGAGAGTGCAACGTCGAACACTGGCGAACCAAGCACTGCAACAGACGATAAGAAGGCTCAGGTGGCGGCCGCTATTGCCAGAGCTAAGGCGAAAAAAGCGGCGCAAGCTCAAACTGAAAAGGTCGACGAATCATCGTCTATACAACCTGCTGCGCCATCGGCTGAAGATGAGAAAAAAGCCAAAGTTGCTGCAGCTATTGCAAGAGCAAAAGCGAAAAAAGCAGAACAAGCTGCTCCCTCTGAAGATCCTACACCCGGAAACCACTCAGACGAACACGCAGACAAACATGCAGACGAAGACGTCGCAAAAAACGTAGAAGAATCTACCGCTGATAACAATGTAAAACTTTCAGCAGAAGAGCAGAAAAAAGCGCGAATTGCAGCGGCGGTGGCGAAAGCAAAAGCCCAAAAAGCGGCCAAAAGTATGTCAGAAAATGGGCTGTCAGAGTCGTCATCCCTAGCACAACCTTCTTCTCAAACCATCGCTCAATCAGGTGAGCAGAAGAATGAGCAACAGGACGAGAAACGGGCAAGAATTGCCGCAGCAGTAGCTAAAGCGAAGGCCAAAAAGGCAGAGGCTGAAGTAGCGCAAACGGTTAGTTCTGCCGGTAATGAAAAAGAAAACGAAGAGACCGTTCATTTATCAGAAAACAACAGTACTCAACACGAAAGCAACGCAGACTCTTCCGGAAAAAGCGAGGCGGACGAGAAAAAAGCCCGAATTGCAGCAGCCGTAGCCAAAGCTAAAGCGAAAAAGCGTGCCCAAGCAAGCCAAGAAGAATCATCGCCTACCGATATCAATGAGACAGAGAGCCAGGCGAAGGGCGAACCGAGTGAATCACCCTCGCAGGACAATGCAGAAACGAGCACGCAAGACGGCGCTCAGATGTCAGGGCAGGATGAAAAGAAAGCACGTATTGCCGCAGCTATCGCTAAAGCTAAGGCGAAAAAAGCCGCTGCAGACAAAGAGAAAGAATCACAATGAAATTAAGTTTATCGAGTTCGCCACACCAGCGGGTTAAACGCGATACGGGTCAAGTCATGCGCATGGTGATCTATGCCATGATCCCAGGAATGATTGCGCAGTCCTTATTTTTTGGTTGGGGCATGTTAATACAGTCAGTGATTGCTGTAATAAGTGCACTGGTTTTTGAAGGCCTTATTCTATACCTTCGGAATCGCCCTATAGAGCGCACACTTACCGACTATAGCGCCGTTTTAACAGGGCTTTTAATAGCAATAAGCATTCCGCCCACCCTCCCCTGGTGGATGACGGTAACCGGTGTTTTTTTTGCCATTGCAGTAGCTAAACAAGTTTATGGTGGCTTAGGATTCAACATTTTTAACCCTGCAATGATTGCTTATGTTGTTCTGCTCATTTCGTTTCCTGCCGCCATGAGCTTATGGTTGCCTCCCACTACTCACGCTGGGATTACTCCGAGCTTCTTTGACTCTTTTTCATTGATATTTACGGGGTTTACCACAAGTGGATATGACGTTACTCAGCTTAAAACCATTGCCGATGGTGTAACGATGGCGACACCATTGGACACGTTGAAAACCGGTCTAACTCAAGGTGTCACCTACTCAGAATCACTCACTAAGCCAATTTTCGATGGCGGTTTTTTTGAAGCCGCTGGCGCAGGCTGGGGAATAGTGAGTATTGCTTATTTGCTGGGTGGACTTTATTTATGGAAAACCCGCATAATCAGCTGGCATATTCCAGGCGGCATGTTAATTAGTGTGTTTGTCTGCGCTTCACTGCTTCATTTAGTCAATGCTGATTACTATGCCTCACCGCTTTTCCATTTGTTTAATGGCGCAGTTATGGTTGGCGCATTCTTTATCGCCACTGATCCTGTATCAGCATCGACCACACCTAAAGGGCGTATCATTTTTGGGGCGGCCATAGGCTTTTGGATTGTTATCATTCGGACGTTTGGTGGATATCCAGATGCTGTAGCGTTTGCAGTGATCATTATGAATATGGCTGTACCGCTTATCGATTATTACACTCGCCCACGTGTTTATGGGAAAAATGCCGATAAAGGGCGAGGTAAATATTAATGATGAAAGACAGCTTAACTAAAAACGGGTTGATGTTAGGTGCGTTTGCCGTCGTGACTACCGCTCTTATCTCGCTTACCTTTTATGGCACTAAAGATAAAATTGAGCAACAAAAGCAGCAGAAACTACTGAGCGTGCTAAATGAAGTAGTGCCCAGTGAATTTCACGATAATCCACTATACGCAAACTGCACTCAAGTGACGGCAACCGAATTGGGCGCAAAAAAAGCGCACAAAGTATACCGAGCCACATTAAACGGTAAACCGAGTGCATTGGTGCTTGAGGCCACCGCACCTGACGGCTATAGCGGTGATATTGATTTAGTTGTGGGCGTCAGTGTGAACGCACCTGAGTTTTTAGATTCAAAAGACAATGAGGGTGTAAATAAAGTTACTCAAGACGAGAGAAAACCTTTCGAAAATAAAATGACGGTACTCGGTGTTAGAGTGATTGAACACAAAGAAACGCCAGGGTTAGGCGATAAGATTGAGCTTGCGGTTAGTAACTGGATCACCACGTTTAGCGACAGATCTTTCTCAAACGATAATTTAGCACCATGGCAAGTCAAAAAAGATGGCGGCGAGTTCGACCAATTTACTGGCGCAACGATCACGCCACGAGCAGTAGTTGGTGCTGTACGTGAAGCCTTGTTGTATGCACAGGCTAACCAGTCGGCGTTATTCTCTGCCCCTAACACTTGCCAACGCAATGATAACGCTAACACCGCTGAGCCTAACGACATTTATGAGGCACACCCTCAACAAGTAGAGGAGCTTTAAACGTGACCGATTTTCGCGACCTATCGCTACAAGGGCTCTGGAAAAACAATCCAGCTTTAGTTCAGCTGCTTGGGCTGTGCCCCTTATTAGCGGTTACCGCTACCTTCATCAATGGCTTAGGTTTAGGCCTTGCCACCATGCTTGTTCTGATTGGTAGCAACGTAACCGTCTCATTAGTACGAAACCTGGTAAGAAATGAAATCCGTATCCCTGTTTTCGTCATGATTATTGCTGCCTTTGTTACTATTATTCAGCTGATAATGAATGCATTTACTTACGAGCTTTACTTAGCCTTAGGCATTTTTATTCCGCTTATTGTCACCAACTGCGCAATCATTGGTCGCGCTGAAGCATTTGCCTCTAAAAACGGCCCTCTTGCCTCAGCTTATGACGGGCTTATGATGGGGTTAGGTTTTACTGCCGTATTGGTCATTTTAGGTGGTATGCGTGAAATTTTGGGCGCAGGAACATTATTAGCCGGAGCTGATAGGCTATTTGGTCCAATTGCTGAAAACTGGACAGTCGTGCTGTTTAGTACCGAGAACCCTTTCCTGCTAGCCGTTCTTCCTCCCGGTGCGTTCTTAGGAATGGGCTTGCTCATCGCTATAAAGAATATTATTGATGCAAAAATTGCTGCACAGCAAACCGTAACAACGGAAAAAGCTGCACGGGTGCGTGTTACTGCTGAAAGCTAGTCATCCTTTACCGAGACCATAAAATAAGAGTAAGAGTCTGTCTTAATGTTAGATGTTGCTAAGCCCATCTCAAAGCAAGAAAAAGTCAAAGAAATCATGCGAATTTTGGATGAACTTTATCCAGAAGTACCTATTTTCTTAGATCACAAAGATCCCTACACTCTGCTAATTGCTGTGCTGCTATCAGCGCAGTGCACTGACGAAAGGGTCAATCAGATTACTCCGAAGCTATTTGCTCGCGCCGATAACCCCTATGACATGGTGATGATGAGTATTGAAGAAATTCAAGACATTATCCGTCCTTGTGGTTTATCGCCCATGAAATCTAAAGGGATCTGGCATTTATCCGACATGATTATCAAGCTACATAACGGTGAAGTTCCAGCAAGCTTTGAGGCATTAGAAGCGATGCCGGCTGTAGGACATAAAACCGCAGCAGTTGTCATGTCTCAGGGGTTTGGCATCCCTGCATTTCCCGTAGATACCCATATCCATCGACTCATGTATCGCTGGGGCCTTTCAAACGGAAAAAGTGTAGAGCAAACCGAGCGTGACGCAAAACGCCTGTTCCCCCGAGAGAGATGGAACGACCTGCATCTACAAATCATTCTTTATGGAAGAGAATACTGCCCTGCCCGCGGATTTGACTTAAATAAGTGCGTTATTACACGAGAATTCGGCAGGAAAAGCTTCATTAACGAAGTTCTCAAAGAGCAAGAGAAAAAGCAAAAGCAGATGCTGAAGAAGCGGAAATAAAAAAGCAGGAACAAGCAACTGCTACGGAGAAAAAAGAGCCAATAGGCTCTTCTTTTCACAATTAAAATAGCGCTAATTTTGAGGGCTAAATTGGCGAAAGGCATAAGCACCTGAAGACTCCTCAGATACTATGACGACGCCCTTCCTATGGTTAATTGAATTTTGATATTCAAAGGGAAATACACCATAAGCGAGAAGTCCCTTATATTCGAAATCGTCGAAGCAAGCATCTGCTTTAATCGTAATATCGAAAAGTGCATCAACCGCATTAAAAGGTTCGACAACACCGGAGTATAAGCATCCGTTAGTATCTGAACCACTTATAATTCCGTCAATATCGATAGCAAATGACCGAGTGTAGAGACCTTCGTTCCAAGAACTCGAGTAATTGCCCGCGATGTCAGTAAGTGAAACGTCCTCCGTTGAACTCACTCTGACAGCGGAAAAGTTTATGACGGTACCTGATAGTGTCGCAGAGCCATCAATTGAGTTTTGTAAAGCTGATGCCTGCATTGTTCCATGACGCGTCATGCCTGTTCCTGGATACAACATCGTATCGTCAGACAGAAAGGTATTTTCACTTAATGAACCTCGTGCAATTAACGCATTGTGAGATGCTTCAGAAAACATTACTGCTTTCCCTTTGGGTGAGACCGCCATTAAAACCTTTTCGCTTTCTCCTTCTATCGTAGTCACTTGTCCAAACCAAAGGCCAGCTACTGAGTCAGGTTGTACAATGGTGTCATCACTGCTTGAACTACTGCCACCACATCCCGCTAGTAAAAGGATGCAGGCTAAGACGCTAACGCCAATATTATATTTAACAAATACTGAGAAAATTGATTTTTTACTTTCGAAATGAAAATTAAGAGATGCTTTCATAGTTACTTTCCTTGTTACCTCTTTTCCTTTTGAAAAAGTAACATCATTTGTTGCAACCTAATAGACATACTTTACGATTAACGAACAACTAGGGCTTATGGTTTGCCTCGAAAGCACCAATCAAATTCGCTATGATTGATATGTCATATTTGTGCCAACGCAAATAAAATAGAAATATAAAAATAACTCACGGAGAACACATGTCTCGATTGAATACTATCGCTAAAAGTTTAGCGCTTGGTGCATTGGTAAGTGCTTGCAGTTTTGGCGTTTTCGCTGAAAGCTCACCAATTACGCCTCAACAGAAAAAAAATGCTGAAGCACTTATCCAAAAAGCACTAAAAAGTGACTTAGGCTATAGCATTGTAGAATCACTTACTACAGAAGTAGGCCCTCGATTAGGCGGCTCTGAGGCAGAGAAACGCGCAAGAGATTGGGGCGTTGAAGTAGGAACTCGATTGGGCTTCGATAAAGTTAGTGTAGAAGAGTTCACTATGCCTTTTTGGGATAGAGGTCATTTACATATTTCACTTACTTCACCCTATGCACAACCGCTTTATGGCACTGCGTTAGGTGGTGCGGCCCCTTCAGAGAAAGAAATTAATGCAGACATTGTGTATTTCCGAGACATTCACGCTTTAACGGCTGTTGAAAACGGTGCTCTTGAAGGCAAGATTGCCTTCGTCGATGGCGACGCCATGGTGAAAAGTCAAACAGGTGCAGGCTACGGTCAAGCGAACCAACGTCGCCGTATAGGGTGGCAGCATGCTCAACGCGGTGGCGCTAAGGCACTTGTAGTGCGTTCAGTTGGTTCCGATTCTCATCGTTTTCCCCACTCAGGCATGATGAGTTCTGATGGCGAAAACTGGGCAGATATCCCCGTCGTTGCTATCTCAAACCCAGATGCTGATCATTTACGACGTCTACACAATCTTGGTAAACCACTCTCACTTTCGCTTCATTCGGAATCTAAGTGGAAGGGCGAAGTAAGCAGCGGCAACGTCATTTTAGATTTAGTCGGTAGCGAAAAGCCTGAAGAAATTGTGCTTATAGGCGGCCACTTAGACAGTTGGGATTTAGGTACGGGCGCGGTCGATGATGGTGCTGGTATTGCAATCACAACGGCAGCTGCCGCGTTGATTGCTTCACTTCCTGAACGCCCTAAACGCACTATTCGTGTGGTTATGTTTGGTGCTGAAGAAGTTGGCCTGTTAGGCGCATTTGCTTACGCAAAACAGCATGAGAAGAACCTTAATAATCATGTGCTGGCGACAGAGTCTGACTTTGGGGCGCAAACTATTTGGCAACTGGTGTCTAATGTAAACTCCGAGGCAACTGTGCTAGTAGATGAAATCGCAAAGATTCTTTCTCCACTTGGCATTGTTCGAGGCGGCGCTGATATCGCCGGCGGCGGTCCGGATATTATTCCACTTGCAGCGAAAGGCGTACCTACAATTAGACTGAATCAGAACGGAAGGGATTATTTCGATCTTCACCACACACCGGATGACACCTTAGATAAAATCAATCCCGATGAACTTGCGCAAAACATCGCAGCATACGCAGCTAGCATATATTTACTTGCTGATTCAGAGATAGATTTGAAAGCAAAATAGTTTCGAAGAAACGTCTATTTTTTCACTGATGCTTCATGCAATTAGGTCAGCATGCAAAACAAGTATGCTGGCCTTAACATAATCTAACGCTTTTTTTATATATGCTTTGTATTATTGTCGGCCAATAATGGCGTAATACGGTAATGATAAACGTAGCTTTTCATAACGACGTAAAGCTAATACCAAGCGCATTGGTGATTAATATTCGACCTAAGATTTGCCCAACCTGTGCCGTTATGACGCTTTTATCAATTCAGCAACAAATCGTCTGACTTCTTCACGTGAAGTGAGAACAACATGGCGATAGGTATTTGCTTCTTTAAAAGCAACAGTGGTTTTGTTTGTAGAGATATTTGAAATTAACGCTGAAGGTGTCGCGCTATTAAATGTAGATACAGAATGTTGGATTTGCATATTAAGAACTTCTTTATAAATGTAGTTTGTTTTGAATTCCTCGCAGGTTGTGTTAAGAAATTTTAAAACGGAAAGTAGGCTCTCTGCGCCTCGCTCAGCGAGTCAAAGAGCCCATATTTAGTAGATAAGCGTTAAGGTCTTATCGAACTACTACGTTAGCAGCCTGTGGACCTTTTTGACCTTGTTCAACTTCGAAGCTAACTTCTTGGCCTTCAGCAAGAGTTTTGAAACCGTCAGAAGTGATTGAACGGAAGTGTACGAATACGTCCTTGCCGCCAGCTTCAGGTGTTAGGAAACCGAAACCTTTTTCTTCGTTGAACCATTTAACTGTGCCGTTTACTGAATTAGACATAATAATAACCTTTTTTAAAAAATTGATGTTGTGGTGAAAATCACCGATAGCAATAGACATAACCAAGCTAGTAAAGCAGTTGTATATCTAAATAGAACTTCAATTTGAAGGAATAAAGAAAGGTACAGCGCAGTATTAGGTAAAGCATATAACATATCTAGAGCGAGACAGAAGGTACAGGTAAAACATCGTCATGTCCAATCATTTCGCGTTTATTTTTTAGTCGCGTGTTTTTATTAATGTATCTATGCAGCTTTTAAATGACTTTAATTCACCAACAAAAATTGTATAACTGTCTTAAAGGGTTAACATTTATTTATTAAAGTCACACTGCGTTGTGTTTTTTGCTCTGTTCTCAAACTAAATATCACTGTAAGCCCTTAATTGATATGCGGTGTTTTCGCTTGAATGGAGAGATATTAACTACGCAACAATCATGCAGTGCGCCGCGAGCCACTACTTTCGGTGTCGGCAATATAGGAATCTGTTATGCGAATGCTTCACACTATGCTTCGAGTTGAGAATTTAAAATCATCACTTCATTTTTATACCTCGCTAATGGGTATGCGCCTTCTTCGTCAATCAGAGAACAAGGAATACGAATATACCTTGGCATTTGTCGGCTATGGCGATGAATCTGACAGCACAGTGCTTGAGTTGACCTATAACTGGGGCGATAACACTTATGATAAGGGCGATGCCTATGGCCATATCGCTATTGAGGTGGACGATATCTATAGCTTTTGTGAAAACTTAGCGGCAAACGGCGCTGACGTTTACAGAAAGCCCGGCCCCGTAAAGGGCGGTACCACCGTGATAGCCTTTGTTCGCGACCCTGACGGCTATGCGATAGAACTTATACAAAACAAATCTATCTCGCTCGAGCACTGATATTAATGATTTAACTGAAGCCCAATAACTTAAAAGGCTTAGAAGAGAAAAGGCAAATAACAATGAACACATGGAGTAGTGCTACTGTGCAGTATAAAAAGTTAGTTTTTTCAAATAGTGTGAAAGGTAAGACTATACAGAAAAGTCTTTTACCTGCTTTGCTATTAGTGTGTTCAAGTATTTTCACATCAAGTGCGCCACTTGCGAACACTGATGAGGCAAACGCAACTAAGCCCTTCACGGTTATTGCACATCGCGGCGCATCAGGGTATTTACCAGAACATACACTTGAAGCTGCTACGCTCGCTTTCTCTTTGCGGCCCGACTTTATAGAACAAGATGTAGTCATTACCAAAGACGACATACCGGTTGTTTTACATGATATTCATCTAGAAACGGTTACCGATGTTGAAGACGTATTTCCCGCTCGACACCGTGCTGACGGAAGGTATTATGCACGGGATTTTACGCTGGCAGAATTGAGAGCACTAAGAGTACATGAACGTACAGGTGGCAACGGTACACCCGTATTTAAGGATAGATACCAAGGTAAATACGCGAATTTTAAGATTGCTACATTAACTGAGCATTTTGAGCTTATCAGCGAGCTTAATCGCCAGTTGGAAACAGCTGTTGGCGTGTATCCTGAAGTTAAATCTCCTGCTTTTCACCGCGACGAAGGCGTTGATGCGAGTAAGATTGTCATCGACACCCTCAATGCGTTCGGTTTCGGTGGGGAAAATAGCAACAGCTATATTCAATGTTTTGATTTTAAAGAAGTAAAACGTATTCGCGAAACATTGGGTTATAAAGGAAAAGTGGTAATGCTTATAGGCGAGAATAGCTGGGGCGAAAGTGACACCGACTATGATTGGGTTCGTTCTGAAGAAGGTATGAACGAAGTAGCATCTTATGCTGATGGTATAGGGCCATGGTTAGGCCACCTACTGAATAACAAAGCAATGGCACAGGGAAAGGTTGAAGCGGCAAAGTGGCTTGAGTTCGCTCACAAAAACGGGCTTACGATCCACCCTTACACTTATCGAAAAGACGCTTTGCCTGACGGCATGACAAGCGAGCAAGTACTAGACATGCTTGATAAGGTTGTAAATGCAGACGGTGTATTTACTGATCACTTAGTCCCTGTTTTGTCGTGGCGATCTACCAGGAAATAGAGGACGAAGTTTTTCCCCTCCATTTCTTATACTTTTGGTAAGTTGGTAATAGCCAACCAGCGCTTAAGATTTAGACAGACGCACTACCACGCGTCGGTTTTGCGCACGGCTTTCTCTCGTATCGTTTGGGGCGATGTGGCGCTTTTCGCCATGACCGGTAAGCTTAATTCTATCTTCAGGCACACCGAGCGTTGTGAGGTAACTTTTGACCTCATTAGCACGGCGTATAGAAAGCTGCTCATTGTTCCAACGGCCACCGTAACTGTCGGTATAACCATCAAGAAGCACCAGTTCTAGCTCGCTGTCCTCTTTTAAATACTCACCTATCATAGTAAGGCGCTTTTGTGAGTACTTAGTAAGCTCAGTGCTGTTGTTTTGATAAGACAGTACCGTATAGGCGATATCGTCGAAATTGAATGGCAGTAAATTAGATACACACTTAACGAATTCGCGATATACGCTGGAAAAATTACTTGCGTTCAGCGCTACACTGACTTGGTCGTGCTTATTGTACCAATCTTGATAATAGATGGTGGGCCAAAAACCTTTTTCTAGTTCAGATAGCATCGTCCATGCAGCGTCTCTAGGCAGATCACCATTATATTGTTTCCGAAGCGACATATCCGCAATAGGCTTAGGTGCAACGCCCGGCATCCACTTTGGTGGTACAGAATAAACAGCAGCCATATCAAATTTACTGGGCAGCAAATGCATATCCAGCTCAAATTCCATATTGAGCTGTTTTGATGCGGTGCTTGTGAACATGGCTTCACCATATCCTGGCAAATCATGATTAAGCGTACACTGTAAGCGTGTGTCGGTATCGATACGCCAGCTAGAGCTCTCTATTGTCGCAGAATACTGCCGCATGGCGGCTTGGGAAGAAAGTGAACTCACCATCCCAATCAACGCGATATATTTTAATTTCGAGACCATTTCGACACCATTACGAAAATCAAACTAAACCAGGTGCAGGCTGCATTTTTCATTACCTCACCTTTGAAAGCCATATTATCCACGCTGCTAAGTAAACCCAAACAAGCTCAATTTGCCTTAGTAAAAACTATCGCCATAGCAAATACGGCAGCGCGTAGTTCCACCTATAATGTGGTTATCGTCCAAAGTGTAGAAAAGTTTAGCGCCTAATACCATTCACTTTTCTCGTTTTAGCTACTAATCTCATCTTCATTTGATAGTCTTCAAATTGAAACTGGCAACTCAGTAACATCCTTGCGATAATTCACTATTCTCGTACGTTCTCATGTTGGTGCATATTTAAAGTCATCAACTTGTTTTTCTAATCTAGTCTACAAGAGTGTTTATGTCTGCTAACCCGCCCCTTCTTTCCCAGCGCTTTAGAGGTTATTTTCCCGTTGTCATCGACGTTGAAACAGCCGGATTTAATGCAGGTACCGACGCTCTGTTGGAACTAGCGGCGGTAACCGTCAAAATGGACGAAGACGGCATTCTGCACCCGGATCAAACCTTCCATTACCATATCGATCCTTTCGAGGGTGCGAATTTAGAGCCCGCAGCGTTAGAATTTAACGGCATCGATCCTAATTGTGCGTTAAGAGGCGCTATCGAAGAAAGTGAAGCGATGAAAGATCTCTGTAAAGGTATTCGCAAAGCGCAAAAAAATGCCGATTGTCAGCGGTCGGTTATTGTGGCTCATAACGCTACTTTCGATCAGAGCTTTGTCAATGCTGCGATAGAACGCTGTAATATTAAACGAACGCCATTTCACCCTTTCGTATCCTTTGATACAACAAGTCTTGCTGGCCTGGCACTAGGGCAAACTGTTCTGGTAAAAGCTTGCCGTGCTGCAGGCATTGAATTTGATCAAAACGAAGCGCACAGTGCACTGTATGACGCGCAAAAAACTACCGAATTATTTTGCTATATGGTGAATCGATATAAAGCATTGGGTGGCTGGCCTGTAGGAAGCGAAGATTAAACTACAAGGCCTAACCTTTCGATGATGAGCATGCTGCTTAAATGCAGATGTGTAAGTATGGTATGAAACAAGAACGGCGCCAATTGGCGCCGTTCTTTCAATGATTTTACGGGGTTAACTTATAACTTGTCAGCTTCTTCAGATAAATACTTAGCCACGCCTTCAGGTGACGCATCCATACCCGCTTTACCTTCGGTCCAACCCGCTGGGCAAACTTCACCATGCTCCTCATGGAACGCTAGTGCATCAACCATACGCAGCATTTCGTCTACGTTTCGGCCAAGCGGCAGGTCGTTTACTACTTGGTGACGTACCATACCTTGTTCATCGATAAGAAATGAACCGCGGAACGCTACACCGTCTTCTGGGTGCTCTACATCATAAGCTTGGCAAATATCATGTTTGACATCCGCCACCAAAGTATACTTAACAGGGCCGATACCACCTTGATTTACTGGAGTGTTTCTCCACGCGTTGTGTGAAAATTGAGAATCGATCGACACACCTATCACCTCAACACCGCGCTTTTTGAATTCGTCGAAACGTTTGTCAAACGCAATAAGCTCAGACGGGCAAACAAATGTGAAATCTAGTGGGTAGAAAAAGACGACTGCTTTTTTACCTTTTATAGCTTCGCTTAGCGTGAAAGTATCAACAATTTCACCGCTACCAAGCACTGCTGCCGCAGTAAAATCTGGCGCCGGGCGGCCAACTAATACACTCATAAGTCTCTCCATTTAAATGTGGATTGTAATAATAAAAATAATTACTTAACGTAATTATTTAAGATAACTATCTATGAGAGCAAAGGTAGGTACTATTATTCGAATAACAATACCCGATGCTGCTTTTTCTGACAGATCATACCAATCAGAGAGCAAAAACCTTTTTGCATAGTTCAAACAGCAATCAATTTCACTGCATTAAATTTTAAATATCTGCTTGCCAAATTCATGAATAGCAATTATTATCATTTACAGATTCATTTGGAGTACGTTTAATGTTTGTTTGTATGTGCTATGGGGTAACTGATAAGAGCATTCGCGCGGCGGTTGAAGAAAACGGCGTGGGAAATATGCGTGAGTTACGTCAACATTTAGAGCTTGGCTCTCAATGCGGTAAGTGCATTAATATGGCACAACAAATTATTGATCAGACGATTGTCGATGAAACCTTATTTAAAAACGTGGGCTAGGAACGTTTATTAAGCCCACTTCACGTTATTCCTTCTGCCCCTTTGTTCTTTCATCTCTATCACAACGCCTCCTACTTTCCGCAGCATTAATGCCGCGAAGAACACGAAAGGCCTCACTTGATTATCCCTTCTATAACACCATCCAAAGCAGTGATTTGAAAATACAACTGTCGGATTATCACTTGAAAGTATATTCAAGCCCTGCGTAATAGAAAGCACCATTAATGCCACTTGGAGATGTAGGTGGGTAAAGCGCCCCAACCTCTCCTTGAAATGGGTTTTCTTCAGGAAGCGTGTCGAAGAGGTTTTGCGCTCCAACGGTAAGCACAGTGTGCGGTAGTACTTGCCAAGAGAGCTGAGCATCAAACGTGGTTAGCGCACTGCCAAAGATATCCATACCCGCTGAGGCATCAAGATGGTCCTCATAAAATTTGCCGTAATAATTTAAACGCCACGTAAAAGCCCAATTACCTTTTGATTGCTCGAGAGTGAGACTGCCTCGGTGCCCCGGCAGGTTATCTTCTAACATTTTAACTCGGGCCTGGGTTAGATTTGGTAAAAGTTGTATTTCGCCATTGACTAGAGCTGGGTAGCGAGTAACCCGTTCCACCTGCGTGTCTGTCCAGTTATAAGCGAGCAGCAAAGAGTTTGACCAATCCTCATGAGAAAAGCTGTAATTTACAACGATATCGACACCTTGTGTCTTCGTATCAAAATCATTAGTAAAATATTTAGCTGCATTATATTTAGCAGCATCAGGGCGCCCCTTAGCGATGAGTGCAGTAATGTCCTCTTCGGTCAACGGTATAGCTGATGTGGTACTTATTCTATCCGCAAGACGAATATTAAAATAATCCAAAGTGGCAAAAAAGGTCTCACTTGCCTGCATAACCACCCCCAAACTGAAGTTAACCGACTCTTCGGGTGTCAGTGGCGTTGCACCGAGCTGGAGCGATATTAGGTCGGTAGGCGGTAGCGTCGCCTGGTCCTCCAACCCGTTTATTCCATAGGCAGTGGTAACATTGATTACATTGCTTTGACCCACCGTGGGTGCTTTAAACCCGGTATTAACCGACCCGCGTAATGCAAACAGATCGTTTAATTTATATCGAGTACTTACCTTGCCGTCGAACGTTGAACCAAAATCACTAAAGTGTTCAACGCGTGTTGCCATACCAAACTGCCATTCTTCTGTAACGAAAAACTCAACGTCTGCATACAGCGCCCAATTATTGCGACTCCAATGGCCTGCTGACTGCGGCTGATAACCTGGGAAGCCGTTTGACCCTATAGAAAATCCTTGATTCAAGCCCAGTGGAGGCTCTAATGCGTAGGGACCTGCAACATAAGACGCTTCGTCACCGGCTTTCTGAAAGTAGGTTTCTTTGCGCCATTCAACACCCAGGGCAATGCTGATTGGATCTTCAAAAATGGTTTGTATTAACTTGGTAAAGTCCAGATTAAACGTACGTTCCACCTGCGAAACGCCGCCAGGTGAGAAAGTTGTAGGTGTTTGAGGGCCCAATGACGGATTAACCGTATTTGAAATAGTGTACTCAATATCACTGTATCCAAGTGTGGCGCTTGCATCCATCGCCCAGCCATCGGGAAGTTCGTGCCTTATTCCCATAGCAACAGAGGCATCTGTAATCGTTCCGCCAAATTGGGGCGTAAACCCACCGGGAAACCACTCGTTAAAGGCAAAACAGTTTGCACCAAGGGCGGTTGAGTTATCTGCTATTCGTTGATAATCGGGATTTGATAAAACATTACTACCTGAAAGGGTAATAGAAGGGCACGTAATACCGTTCTCCAGCCCATCTAAATCCGCAACAATAAGACGACTTTCTCCAGTAGCAGAGTCCGTGCGGCTAAACACACCTTCACGAGTTTGTGGATTTCGAAAATAGAATCCACCATTAATCTCACGGCGTGCCGCGGTAGCAAAACTATACAATTTCGATGAAGAAGACAGGTCAAGACCAGCATTGAGTGCGAGCTTGATATCTTCGTTCACATCTAACGCCCCCCAAATTTGAGCAGGTGTTTGAATAAATGTATTACCTTGCTCTTGAAGATTTTGAGCATCAGTGCGTTGAACAGAACGAGATGTACCATTTTGCTGCCTATACTCCGCTGTGGCGTTGATAAAGCCTGTTTCTCCAATGCCAAAACCTTTATTCGCCTGAAATTGAAAAAGCTCGCCGTCACCTTCGCTGTATCCGCCAAGCTTCAAAGCGACACTGCCTCCTTCTCTTGCATCTTTCAAGACGAAGTTAATAACGCCAGCTATAGCATCTGAGCCATATTGAGCCGATGCCCCATCTCGCAGTACCTCTACTTGCTTCAGGGCATAAGCGGGTATAACTGAAATATCTGGCCCTTGTGCCCCATCAGATAAACCGCCACCTAGAAACGTGATAACCGCGGAGCGATGTCGTCGTTTTCCATTTAGAAGCAACAGCGTATGATCTGAAGACATACCTCTTAAGTTCGCAGGCCTCACTAAGCTGCTAGCATCATTTATTGGCTGGTCATTTACATTAAGAGATGGAACCATCACGCTCAACATAGAGAGCACGTCGGTATTACCTTGAGAATTTAGCGCGTCGGAGCCAATAACATCGAGAGGGACCGGCGAATCCACAGCACTTCTAGGCGAGTTTCTGGTACCAACGACAGCGATTTTTTCAAGTCCATTACTCTTTTCCTCAACCTCATTTTCGTTGTCTTCGCTTTGTTTTGGTTTCGCTAAAAGAGATGAACGCGAACGAATACTCAATACGCCGTTTTCATCACTGATAACGGCCAGCGCCGTTCCTTCAAGAAGTTGGGTCAAGGCTTCATCTAATGTAAACGTACCTTCCAAGGCATTCGTCTTTACTTTTCTTGCTAGATCGAAGGGAAACAACAACGTTGTATTGGCTTGTTTAGCAAGCTCAGTCAGCGCCTCATTGGCGTTTTGGGCAGGTATTGAAAATGTGATTGCATCAGAGGAAGACTGGGTTTCAGACGAAGTGGGCGAATCGCTAATATTTTGCGCAAACACCGTTTCCGTTGGCCAAAAAAGAATAAAAATACTTGGGACTAAACGCGCAGGTAAAAGTATGCTAGATATTAAGCGTTTGAGCATTTTATTTTGCGAACGACAGCAAGCCGAACACGCGAAAGCATGCAGCTTTTTTCTTTTATTTTTAGATTGCCTGCTTATTGCAAAATTGCCGTACTGCAAGATATTAAATCGATGTGCTTATTATTTTAATTATATTGTCACATTAAATAAAATGATGCCAATGAGTAATCATAGAAAGCACCCAGCTTTCAGAAATATTTAACTTTTCGCAGTGCTCAGTTCAATTGTTGTTTCAGTGACTCTTTGATAATTAATATTGAAACTGCTCTTTAGCGCAGAAAGTAAGCCATCTATATCGCCTACTTTGAAGTATCCAGCTACACGGCGTTTACGCAAACTATCGTCAGAAATGTGGAAGCGAACAGGTGTATAACGTCCAATTTCTGCCAACACGGCATCTAATGGCTCGCCTTTAAACACTATCATACCCTGCTGCCACGCTAAATCATCGTCAATATCATCTTGCGACATACTTTCGCGGGCTTCTACTTTACCTAACACAGTAGCTTTCTCTCCCGCAAACATCAGCAGACCTTCTTCCGAGACAGGGCGTTTTCCAAATAAAGATTCGTTTGATGATGATGACTTAAACCGGTCTTTAACCAATACTTTTCCATCAGTAACCACTAATTCAAATGCATTGTCGTCGACGTACTGCATATTAAAAGCCGTACCAACTGCTGTTACCGTATTATTACCCGCGGTAACCGAGAAGGGGCGCGTTTTATCGTGAGCGACTTCAAAGTGAGCTTCGCCTTTCAACAACACGATATTGCGCGCCGTTGATGTGAAGTCTATGGTTACTGTAGAGTTTGTATTCAGATGAAGCTGTGAACCGTCTGCCAGGGTAACGTTCTTCTGCTCCCCCACCCCTGTTTGCACTTTCTGGCTTACAGCGGCGAATTCAGGCGCGTTGTCTAACCATGTGCGCTGAACAATGACGCCAACAGCAATTGCCATGACTAAGAACGTGGCTGCAATGCCCCAAACTGCTGTTTTCGGAAGGCTGTGTTTTTTCAACGGTTGGCGGGCTGTCGGCTGAGGGAATAGCCCACTTAGTTCATTGAGCACCGACATATCGTCCCACAAACTTGCAGCATCTAATAATGCTTGGCGGTGGGCATTACTTTCAGATAGCCAATCGTCTAATACTTCTTTTTCGTCACTTTTTAACCCGCGGTCGAGACGGCTTATCCAAAGGCAAGCTTGCTCTTGGATATCTTCTTTGCTTGAAAACTGGCGAATATTGTTCATGTTAACTACTGCTTATGTCCTGAGTCGCGGTAGCAGTGGCACGGGGGGATCCACTGTCCTTTGAAAGCTCAGCTAAATATCTAGAGCACATCATTAAACCTTTGGCGACATGCTTCTCTACGGTGCTTTCACTTAGCCCCACAAGCTCTGCAATCTCTTTTTGTCGCATGCCATATACTTTTTTGAGTAAAAATACGCGTTTTACATCAGCTGACAGCGTGTCTGTCGCTCGGCAAAAATGAATAAAGCGCTCTTTACTTTCTACATTCTTTTCTAAACTGTGCCCAACAAGTTCGTAAGGCAACATATCCATATCGTCTAACTGCTGTTTGTTTTTATTTTCAGCTCTTGCAACATGGTTTAGCGCTAGGTTACGCGCTGTTTTGAGCATGTATGTACGCTCGTATTGTATTTCTTGTTTTAATTCTGCTTCGTAGCTCTTTATAAAAGCTTCTTGCACGATATCTTCAATGTCGTCGGCGCCAACAATAGAACCTACCGCGCGCATTAACTTAGAGCGGTATTTTAAAAAGGTTTCAGCTACTGTCGACTTTCTCGTCATAATAATAAATGTTGCGTGTTTCGATTTGCTTACATGGGCATCAATAATGCCTGTTTTTTGGTAAATTTTCACGTAAATGATGATAGAAGATAAAAGGGGAGCTAATGCTCCCCTTCACTTCGAAACATTTGTGAAAGTTGTTTTCGCTATAGCTAGCGATTAGAAAGAATAAACACCTCTTAGATAATAGAAGCCACCGTTAATACCGATTGGTGAAGTCGTTGGATACAACGAACCTGCAATACCGGCATACTGTGTATTCTCATCTGGGTATTCATCAAAGGCGTTTTTCGCGCCTACCGTTACAGTAAACTCTTCAGTGAAGTTATATGCCACCTCTAAGTCCACGGTAAATTCTGAACCTACTTTATCAATGGGAAGTGCAGAATCTAAGTGATCTTCGAAGATGCTACCGTAATAGTTTAAGCGCGCAAGGAAACGCCAGTCACCGTTAGTATGGTTCGCTGTCGCGCTATAACGCACTGCTGGAAGGTTATCTTCTAACATGCGAATACGCTCAGCTGAAATGTTGTCCGATGCACGGTCAACCTCTGTCGAAGTCCAGTTGTAGGCAAGTGAGAACTTAGTCTCGCCGCCCATCATCTCCATCGAGTAGTTCGCTACAACGTCTACACCTTCGGTAGTTGTATCGAAGTCGTTGGTGAAGAAACTGATCTCTTGGAAACTGGATGCATCGTTGATGCCTTGCGCAATAAGTGCTGCAATATCGTCTTCAGTTAACGCAATACCAGACGCTGTACTAATACGGTCAGTCAGTTCAATGTTGTAGTAATCAGCAGTAATGAAAAGACCATTTTCAAAGTCGGCTACTATACCAAACGTGATACTTTCTGATTCTTCAGGCGTTAACTGCTCGCCACCTTTAAGCTGCGATACTGGGTCTGTTGGCGGTAGCGTTGCACGGTCGATTAGCTGACCACCTGTACCGAATGCTGTTGTAACGTTACGCACGTTACTTTGACCAAGCGTAGGCGCCTTAAAGCCAGTTGAGAATGCACCACGGAACGCGATGTTCTCAAGCGCTTGCCAACGGAACGCAATTTTACCTTTTGTCGTATCGCCGAAGTCAGAGAAGTCTTCGTAACGAAGCGCACCGGCTAACATGAAGCTTTCAGTAATATAGGCTTCTGCGTCAATGTAAAGTGCAATGTTGTTGCGGGACACACGACCTTGGCTATTGGCCGCCAAGCCAGGGAAACCATTTGAGCCAATGCCAAAGCCTTGTGTCGCCAGCGGACCTATTTCATAAGAGGCTGTATCACCTGCAACGCTCTCATAACTCTCATTGCGATATTGGAAACCTGTCGCTACGAATAGCGGTTCGTACAAACCAACATCGAAAGGTTTAGTAAAGTCAATATCAAGGGTTTGTTCAGATTGTGTATAACGACCTGGGCTGAACGAGGTTGGCGTATCTGGACCTAAAGACGGGTTGATTGTATTGCTGATAGCAAAATCTACTTCGTTTTGGCCAAGGTTCAAACTCACGTCATAAGTAATGTCGTTATCCAACTCACCTTTGGTACCAAACACAAGAGACATGTCCGTTACCGTGCCGCCAAAGCGAGGTGTAAAGCCACCAGGAAGAATCTCGTTAAATGCGAAGCAGTCTGGATTATTTGCTACTTCACTAATGTAACGTGGATTAGTAAGTACGTTGTCGCCAACCACGATATCAGTTGGACAGTTACCTGACATGTCGCCAGTCAAATCACCTACAAGCAACAATTGTTCGCCGTCAGCATTTGTACCACCGTCGTTTACACCACCACGGTTGTGTGGGTTACGGAAATAGAAACCGCCTTCAACTTCACGTTCAGCGAAGTTACCAAACATATAAGCTTCTGAAGTAGCAGACAACTCAATACCAGCGTTAGCAAACAGTTTGATGTCGTGCTTAATTTCAGGTGAACCCCAAATTTGTGCAGGATCTGCAACGAAAGTGTTACCTGCTGCAACAAGTGCCGCTGCATCATCACGCTGAACGCTGCGAGAGGTATCATCAGCTGTACGGTATTCAGCTGATAGGTTAAGGAAACCATTTTCTGAAAGTGGCAAACCGACATTACCAGACAACTGGATCATGTCGCCGTCGCCTTCATAGTAAGAACCGTAACGGGCTTCAAACGTTCCACCTTCAGATGCATCGCTAAGTACGAAGTTAATTACACCTGCAATGGCGTCTGAACCGTATTGTGCTGCCGCACCATCACGAAGTACTTCTACCTGCTTCAGGGCTGCCGCTGGAATAACAGAAATATCTGGGCCTTGTGCACCGTCAGAAAGACCGCCGCCAAGGAAGGTAATGACTGCAGAGCGGTGACGACGCTTACCGTTAACTAAAACAAGCGTATGGTCTGACGCCATACCGCGAAGGTTAGCTGGACGAACAAGCGTTGATGCATCGTTAATTGGCTGGTCGTTCACGTTGAAAGACGGAACAACAGTTTGCATCATAGATACCATATCTGTGGCACCCTGCTGCTTGAATTCTTCGTCGGAGATAATATCAATTGGAACGGCGGAGTCAGCTACTGAGCGAGGAGCTGCGCGTGAACCAACAACGGCAATTTGCTCGAAATCTTCAGCTTTCGCACTTTCTTCTGCTTCTTGCGCATAAACTGGTGCAGTAGCCATTACTGAAAACGCAGCAGATGCAGCTAGAACGCCCCGTACGTTTCTGGTCAATAAAGACAAGGTTGTATTCATGGTGGTTTCCCGGATTTTCTCAAAAGCACTTTGTGTGTTTTGCACACATCAAAAAAGTGTTCAGAGTGGTTGTTGTTTTATACCTTCAACACTGACTCATTAGCGGTCAGATGACTGTGTTATAGAACGCAAGATTTTAAAAAACAAACCTTTTTCGATGAAATAAAAATATTTTTTTAGACCGTAGAGGATTTGGCTTTCTGGCCTGTCTATATAGATTTCGTGGGGATAAAAGTACGTAGTTATTGGCGGATATTAATGAAAAAAGCCAGCTATAAGCCGGCTTTTTAATCTATTTTTATGATTGTAAAAATAGGGGATTTAAGACAACGATTATTCTGCTTCTTTGTACTTAGCAGCAGTTTCTTTGATAAGCGGCTGTAGTTCGTTTTGCTGGAACATTTCAATAATAATGTCGCAACCACCCACTAACTCACCCTCTACCCACAACTGTGGGAAAGTTGGCCAGTTCGCATACTTTGGCAGTTCAGCGCGGATATCTGGGTTTTGTAGAATATCGACATACGCAAATGGTTCGCCACATGACATCAACGCTTGCGATGCTTGTGAAGAAAAGCCACAGCTAGGCAGTTTTGGTGAACCTTTCATGTACAACAAAATTGGGTTTTCTTCGATTTGCTGCTTGATTCTATCCAGCGTTGATTGATTTTCAGTATTATCCATTTGATTCCTCTGAGCACAAAAGTGTATTCCCAGTTAAGTGGGAATGCATGAATGATTTATCAAGGTGGAGGGTATCATATTTTTAGCGTTAATTACTCATCACCATATTGATCTTTTCACTGCCTGTAATGCTATCTACCAGTACACCGAATCATTATCTTCGATGATAAACATTGGTTTTTAAAAAATTTCACAATTTTGTCATTGAGTTATAGGACTTTATCCCCACATTTGGGATATGCTTTATCATCTAAAGTGATATAGACAACCAAGGGTTGATTGGCACTTATTGAACAGGCGAAGATAAGTGTGCTTTAGACTAAAATACTAAACCAACATGGAGACCGTCATGGCTTTTGAATTACCAGCATTACCATACGAACAAAATGCACTAGAACCGCATATTTCTGCTGAAACGCTTGAATATCACTATGGCAAGCACCACGCTACTTATGTAACTAAGCTTAACGGCCTAGTTGAAGGTACTGATATGGAAAACAAAAGCCTAGAAGAAATCATCAAATCTTCTGAAGGCGGTGTTTTCAATAACGCAGCACAAGTTTGGAACCACACGTTCTACTGGCACTGCCTTAGCCCAAATGGCGGCGGCGAGCCTACTGGCGCACTAGCTGATGCGATTAACGCAAAATGGGGCTCATTTGCAGATTTCCAAGCAGCGTTTAACGACAAAGCAGTGAACAACTTCGGCTCAAGCTGGACATGGCTTGTTAAAACTGCAGACGGCAGCCTAGATATCGTTAACACTAGCAATGCAGAAACGCCAATTTCTGGTGACGACCTTACACCAGTACTAACAGTCGACCTTTGGGAACACGCTTACTATATCGATTACCGTAACGCGCGTCCTAAGTACCTAGAAAACTTCTGGGCACTGGTTAACTGGGAATTCGCAAGCAAAAACTTCGCGTAAGCCAAATGCCTTAATGTGGAACACATTTAGTTCTGCATAGCGTTAATAAATTTGAATGAAAAGCCCCGCTCACGAGCGGGGCTTTTATTTATGTGAAATTGTTCGTTAAGAGACACTAAATTCTTATTAAAGTTGCATTTTCCTTTAGACCAATAGATTAAAAACTATACACAATAATTACTATCCTTTTCCCAAATACGTACTAAGCTGAAATTACGGGGTTCCGTATTTAAGGGGTATTCATGGGTATTTTTGAACACTATCAAAGTCGCTATGAAGAGCGAAAACAGGAAGAGTTCACCATTGGGGAGTTCCTTGAAATCTGTAAGGAAGATCAAAGCGCTTATGCAAACGCTGCAGAACGTTTGCTACAAGCTATTGGTGAGCCAGAACTAATCGACACTGCCAACGACCCGGCGCTCAGCCGCATATTCTCAAACCGCGTTATTTCTCGATATCCAGCTTTTTCAGAATTCTACGGTATGGAAGAAGCAATAGAGCAAATCGTTTCTTATCTTAAGCATGCCGCACAAGGGCTCGAAGAGAAGAAACAAATTCTTTATTTACTTGGCCCTGTGGGCGGCGGTAAGTCCTCGCTAGCAGAGCGTCTTAAAGAGCTGATGCAGCACGTACCTATCTATATGCTTAAAGGGTCTCCAGTCAACGACCACCCTTTCTGTCTATTTGATGTTAAAGAAGACGGTGACATCTTAGAGAAAGAATATGGCATTCCTAAGCGCTATTTAAAAACCATAATGTCGCCATGGGCTCGCAAGCGCCTACATGAATTTAACGGCGATATTACTCAGTTCAGAGTTGTTCGGGTTTACCCTTCGGTGCTAGACCAAGTGGGTATAGCGAAAACAGAACCCGGTGATGAGAACAACCAGGATATTTCAGCGTTAGTGGGTAAAGTAGACATTCGTCGGTTAGAGCAATATGCACAAAACGACCCTGACGCTTACAGTTATTCTGGCTCGTTGTGTAAAGCCAATCAGGGGTTAATGGAATTTGTGGAAATGTTTAAAGCGCCCATTAAGGTGCTGCACCCACTGTTAACCGCCACACAAGAAGGCAACTATAACCCGACAGAGGGCTTCTCTGCCCTTCCTTTCGACGGTCTAATTTTGGCCCACTCCAATGAATCTGAGTGGCAGACCTTTAGAAACAATAAAAACAATGAAGCCTTCCTAGACCGAGTCTACATTGTAAAAGTGCCTTATTGTTTACGAGTTAGTGAAGAGATTCGCATATACAAGAAGCTGTTGGATAGTAGTGAGCTTAACGGTGCACCTTGTGCCCCAGACACTTTAGAATGCTTAGCTCAATTTACCGTGTTATCTCGTTTAAAAGAGCCTGAAAATTCCAGCTTGTTTTCCAAAATGCGAGTCTATGACGGTGAAAGCTTAAAAGACACTGACCCGAAAGCTAAGTCATATCAGGAATACCGCGATTACGCGGGTGTCGACGAGGGTATGGAAGGGTTATCTACTCGATTTGCATTTAAGATCCTCTCTCGTGTTTTTAACTTCGACCATCAAGAAGTGGCGGCAAACCCGGTTCATTTGTTCTATGTATTGGAGCGTCAAATTGAACGTGAGCAATTCCCACAAGAAACCGCAGATAAGTATCTGGAGTTCTTAAAAGGTTTCTTAATTCCACGCTACGTAGAGTTCATCGGAAAAGAAATTCAAACTGCATATTTAGAATCTTACTCTGAGTATGGACAAAATTTATTCGATCGCTACGTAACCTATGCTGACTTCTGGATCCAAGACCAAGAGTATCGCGACCCAGAAACCGGGCAGCTGTTTGACAGAGCATCTCTCAATGCAGAGTTAGAAAAAACGGAGAAGCCTGCCGGAATCAGTAACCCGAAAGACTTCCGTAACGAAATCGTTAACTTTGTTTTGAGGGCTCGTGCAAATAACAGCGGTAAAAACCCAGCGTGGACTAGCTATGAAAAACTGCGCACCGTGATTGAGAAGAAAATGTTCTCTAACACGGAAGACTTGCTGCCGGTTATCTCTTTCAACACCAAAGGCTCTGCAGACGAGCAGAAAAAGCACGACGACTTTGTAAACCGCATGACCGAAAAAGGCTATACGCAGAAACAAGTTCGACTGCTATGTGAATGGTACTTGCGCGTACGTAAAGCATCATAGGGCTTGAACTACGTGGTTTTAAAGCGTGCACTGGCACGCTTTAAAACGGGTATTTGACGTTCACAACAAAGTAAGCAGGTGTGTATGGCGCATTTTATTGACCGAAGGTTAAACAGCAAAGGTAAGAGCACGGTAAACCGCCAACGCTTTATCAAGCGCTATAAACAGCAGATAAAGCGCGCGGTTTCTGATGCGGTAGGCAAACGCTCGGTAACCGACTTAGATTCTGGCGAACAAATTAGCATTCCCGCCAGAGATATTTCTGAACCTATTTTTCATACAGGTCGAGGTGGCAGTAGAGACATTGTGCACCCCGGCAATGATCAATTCTTAGCGGGTGACAAAATTGACCGGCCACCCGGTGGCGGTGGTCAGGGTGCAGGTGAAGGCGATGCAAGCAATGAAGGCGAAGGTCAGGATGAGTTTGTTTTTTCAATATCCAAAGACGAATATTTAGACTTACTGTTTGAAGATTTAGCGTTACCTAACTTAAAGAAAAATCAGTTTGATAAAGTTACACAATTTGAAACTTATCGCGCTGGTTATCAAACCGACGGCGTGCCGAGTAATTTAGATATTATTCGTTCGCTAAAAGGCTCCGTTGCAAGGCGCATTGCCCTTAGCGGCAGTGATAGAAAGAAACTCAGAGAGCTTGAAGAAAAGCTTGCACTGTTTGTGGAGGACAAACACGAGAATACGTTTGCAATAAATGCATTAAAAGAAGAAATCGAAACACTTAAAGCGAAAATTGCAAGGGTGCCTTTTATCGACACCTTCGATTTGCGTTTTAAAAATTATGACAGACGCCCTCTTCCCTCGAGTAAAGCCGTAATGTTCTGTCTAATGGATGTGTCAGGCTCAATGGATCAGGCCACCAAAGACATGGCTAAACGATTTTATATCTTGCTATATCTGTTTTTAACGCGCACCTACGAAAATGTAGAGGTGGTCTATATTCGCCACCATACTCAAGCCAAAGAAGTCGATGAGCAAGAGTTCTTCTATTCACAAGAAACGGGGGGCACCATCGTTTCGAGTGCTTTGAAATTGATGGACGAAGTGGTTCGCGAGCGCTACAGCGATGGAAATTGGAATATCTATGCTGCACAGGCATCAGATGGCGACAACTGGGCTGATGATTCACCGCAATGTCGCGACCTGCTAACAGCCAAGTTACTACCGGCGACCCGCTATTACGCTTATATCGAAATAACAGAAAGACAACACCAAAGTTTGTGGCGTGAATATGAGAAAGTTGCCGCCACTCACGATAATTTTGTATGTAAGCACATACAAACCCAGGCCGACATCTACCCTGTGTTCAGAGAGTTATTCAAACGCTCTGCACAAGATGCGCAGCAAGGAGCCTAATATGACAACCGATGCTATGGCAAAAGAAAACAGCAAGCCTGAATCATCAAAACGCCATTTATTAAGCGATGGGCCTGACTGGACATTTCCGCTTATTGAAAAATACGAACAGCACATCGATCGCATTGCGAAGAAATTTAAACTCGACACTTACCCTAACCAAATTGAGGTAATAACCGCAGAGCAAATGATGGATGCGTACGCTAGCATAGGCATGCCACTTAATTATACCCACTGGAGTTTTGGCAAAAAATTTATTCAAACTGAGCAGCAATATCGTCGTGGACAAATGGGTCTGGCTTACGAAATCGTTATTAATTCTGATCCCTGCATTGCATATCTAATGGAAGAAAACACCATTACGATGCAAGCACTGGTTATGGCACATGCCTGTTATGGCCACAATTCATTCTTTAAAGGGAACTACTTATTTAAAACCTGGACTGACGCCAGCTCGATTATCGATTATTTAGTTTTTGCCAAAAACTATATTGCAAAGTGCGAACAGAAATACGGCTATGAAGACGTAGAAAACATACTTGATTCCTGTCACGCGCTAATGAACTATGGCGTCGACCGCTACAAACGTCCACAGAAAATCTCGTTACAAGAAGAGAAAAACAGACAAGAAGAACGGGAAGCATACCTTCAGTCTCAGGTAAATGAACTATGGCGAACCCTCCCCGATAGTCCGCACAGCAAACACAAAGAAAAAATTCGGTTTCCACAAGAGCCCCAGGAAAACCTGCTTTATTTTATCGAGAAAAACGCACCGCTACTTGAACCTTGGCAGCGTGAAATTGTGCGTATTGTACGAAAAGTTTCCCAGTATTTTTATCCGCAGAAACAAACTCAAGTAATGAACGAGGGGTGGGCCTGCTTTTGGCACTATCATATTTTAAATCAGATGTATGATGAAGGTTTAGTAAGCGACCGCTTTATGATGGAGTTTTTGCACAGTCATTCAAGCGTAGTCATGCAACCAGAGTACAATAGTCCCTATTACTCCGGTATAAACCCGTATGCGTTAGGCTTTTCCATGTTTATGGACATTAAGCGGGTTTGCCAGTCGCCTACCGAGGAAGATTATAAGTATTTGCCAAGCATAGCCGGTAAGGACTGGTTGGAAACCGTGCATTTCGCTATGGAAAACTTTAAAGACGAAAGTTTTATCAGTCAGTTTTTGTCGCCCAAAGTCATTCGCGACTTCAAGTTATTCGCTCTCGAAGACGACACCAAAAAGCCTTTTATAGCAGTGAGTGCTATTCACGATGAAATGGGTTATCAAATTATCAAGGAGAAGCTATCTGCCCAATACAATTTGAGCAATTTGGAACCTAATATTCAGGTACACAATGTGGACGTAAGAGGCGATCGCTCGCTCACCCTTCGCTATATTCCTCAGCGGGGCATTCCCCTAGGGGATTCAAAAGATGAAGTCATGCGCCATCTGCACAGACTTTGGAAATTCGACGTACGCTTAGAGCAAGACAATGGCGATGACGGCGTTGAAGTGATAGCAGAGTGTAAGCGCCCACCGCAGGCGTAAGCCTGCGGTCAGCCCTCAAAACAAGATTTTAAGCCGCCTTTGCACTTTCCATCTCTTTTCGTGAACAAATTAACAATGACAGCGCGCCTATTGCAGCAAATACCGCAGCAGTGACGAACGTCTCATAGGCATTCGTTCCTTGCTGCCATTGCTGACCTGCCATATAGTTGCCAAAGGCGCCACCAAGGCCAAAGGCTACACTGATATAAACGGCTTGCCCCCGGCTGTGATACGCCTTAGGTAAAAACTGATGGATAAAGTGTACCGATACTGCATGGGTTAACCCAAAGCTTAGGGCATGAATAAGTTGGCTCAGCACGATAACCATAAAGAAATCAGCAAACGCCGCCATCACGTACCAACGTAGCCCTGTTAGCGCAATGCTCAAAAATAGTAGGTTCCATACGCCAAACTGACTGATAAGCCGGCGGGCGATAAGAAATATTCCTACCTCAGCCAATACACCCAGCGCGATAAAGATCCCAGTTTCCTGGCCGCTGTATTCAAGGTCGCGCATATAAAGTGCAAAAAAACCGTAATAGGCTCCAAAACTGATTTGCAAACATGCAGAAGCAAAGATAAACACCGCAAAAGGTTTTTGCTTTGCGAATTTCCAAATACTGCCCACCGCAGAACTCTCAGGCGCAGACTCTTTCGGTGCGCGTATAAATAAAGTACTGATGAATAAAAGCGCCAGCACAAAAATACTGGCATGTACGGGCGTGTCGGTAGAAAAAATATCCAGGGCCTTTCCAACACCTACCGTTAAGCAAATAAAACCAACGCTTCCCCACAACCTTATTTGCCCGTAGGTGGTATTAGTGTTCGCCACCGAGTTCATAGTGATAACTTCAAGTTGCGGCAGCACTGCCGTCCAAAACATCATCATTAAACCGAAGGCCAGGGTAAGTCCCCAGAAGCTGGTGAAATAGAGCACCGAACTGAACGTCAATGCGGTAAGGAAACAGCCCAAGCGCATAACACCAATAGCATTACCTGTTTTATCTGCTACGCCAGCCCACAGTCCCGGCCCTAGTATTCTCGCGAGGGTGATGACGGCAAAAAGCTCCCCAATCTCTGCTGAAGAAAAGCCCCGCCCATCAAGAAAGATTCCTAAATAGGGTACAAGTACACCAAGCTGCCCGAAATAAAGCCAGTAGGTGATAGCAAGAATAAAGAGTGCCGTTTTGCTACTTGCTGCGCAATTTACTGTGTTTGCCCCAGCGCTTTCAGTATTCTTTAGGCCGTTGTGTGACAATTCACATCTCCATATGCAAAAACGCCACTAGCACAAAACTGGCAGTGGCGAATGGTGAAAATAATTAGCGCAACACAAGGTTAATACTGCGCGTTCTTAATCCGTGTAACTGTTGCGGTATTAGCGTTGCTGCGATGATAGTAAAAGGCGCTATGCCTGACCCGCAATGGGTTTAGTGGTCGAGAGCACGCCTGCATTTTGCGCTCGGTGACGCAGCAAATGATCCATCAATACTATCGCCAGCATAGCTTCGGCAATTGGCACTGCGCGAATGCCAACGCATGGGTCGTGACGGCCTTTTGTGACAATATCAATTTCTTCATTGTCTTTATTAATGGTTTTGCCCGGAACAGAAATGCTCGAGGTAGGCTTGAGTGCCATATGCACTTCAATATCTTGGCCAGTAGAGATGCCGCCTAGTACGCCACCTGCGTGATTAGACGTAAAGCCTTCAGGGGTAAGCGTATCGCGGTGCTCGCTACCTTTTTGGTTAATAACATCAAAGCCGTCACCAATTTCCACGCCTTTTACCGCGTTAATGCCCATCATGGCGTGGGCAATTTCAGCGTCTAGCCTGTCAAATACAGGCTCGCCTAGGCCAACGGGTACGTTTTTCGCTACCACCGACACTTTAGCACCAATGCTGTCACCAGATTTTTTAAGGTCACGCATGTATTCATCAAGTGCTTCAAGCTTAGATTCATCTGGGCAAAAAAACGGATTGGTGTTGGTTACGCTGTGGTCAACCTTATCAACGGTGACAGGGCCCAGCTGAGACAGATAGCCCAACACCTCTATACCGTGCACTTCTTTTAAATACTTCTTAGCAATACCGCCAGCGGCTACGCGAATCGCTGTCTCGCGGGCTGACGAACGACCGCCCCCGCGATAATCTCGGCTACCGTATTTTTGATCGTAGGTATAGTCGGCATGCCCAGGACGAAAACGATCTTTGATATTACCGTAGTCTTGGCTTCGCTGATCTTTGTTTTTAATCAATAAGCCAATGCTTGTACCTGTAGTTTTACCTTCAAATACGCCAGATAGAATTTGTACTTCGTCATCTTCTCTTCGCGCCGTGGTGTAACGTGAAGTGCCCGGCTTACGTCTATCCAAATCAACTTGAAGGTCTTCTTCTGTAATCTCAAGTCCTGGAGGGCAACCGTCTACTACACCGCCTATCGCAATGCCGTGGCTTTCACCAAACGTGGTTACAGTGAAAAGTTTTCCGAAGCTGTTACCTGACATAATTAACTATTAATCCTTACTACTAAAATACTGTACTAATGTGTCTTTGCGTACCGCGAAAATACCTGATCCGCCATTTTCAAACTCTAGCCAAATGACTTCCAAACCCGGGAAACGCTCGCTCATGTGCACTTCGCTGTTCCCAACTTCAACAAATATCCAGCCGCCATCATTGAGGTATGTTGGTGCTTCTTTGAGCATGATATCAACTAGTTCTAGGCCATCTTCACCGGCGGCAAGGGCCAGCTCAGGTTCGTGGTGATACTCTTCTGGCAGGTCAGCCATGTCTTCTGCATCAACATAAGGCGGGTTCGATACGATAAGGTCGTACTTCTGCCCTTCTAAACTTGAAAACAAATCAGACTGAATGGGATAAACACGGTGGCTAAGACCATGCTCCTGAATATTGATATCGGCCACTTCCAGCGCATCTGTGCTGATATCTACCGCATCCACCTGCGCTTCTGGATACGCGTGAGCAAGCGCGATAGCAATACATGCTCCACCTGTGCACATGTCAAGAATACTAGTAGGCGCGGTCTCAACAAACGGGGCAAATTCATTTTGGATAAGTTCAGCGAACGGCGAACGAGGAATAAGCACTCGCTCGTCTACGTAGAATGGCATACCGCAGAACCAGGCTTCATTAGTAATATATGGCAATGGCATGCGCGTTTGTACACGCTTTAAAACAAGCTCAGCAATTTTCTCGCGCTCGCTTTTCGTCAAACGGGAATTTAAAACATTCTCACCCGCCTGCTCTAAAATCGGATGAGGTAAATGCAGTGCCTGCATTACAAGGCTAGTAGCTTCGTCCCACGCGTTGTCAGTACCATGCCCAAAGTACAAGGCCGCATCATTAAAACGGCTGGTTGCCCATCGTGTCATATCTAACAAGGTATGCAGATCTTCAATGGCTTCTTCAAGGTAGAACTTATCGGTCATGGCGTTTGGGTACATCAAAAATTTCAAAGCTGGTATCATACCCAAACTTCATACCGATTCACATAATTAACTACGTCCCGAATCTTTCTATTCGTTATAATTTAGGCGTTTTGTATTGTTTAACTCGAGTTTCTTGACCAAAGCTATTGCTGATGAAAACCTTTAAAAAAGAACTTAAAGCATTTAAGAAGCAGCTTTCTGAACCTAAACGCCAAACTAATCAGGCGAGGCAAAGAACAGCTAGCGATATAAATGCGGAAGAAGAAACCTTCTCATTTACCGATGCTATGCAGGGTGTAACGCCTTTATCACAAGATAAAATTGAGCCCGATAATCAAGTCGAGTTGTTTAAAAAGTCGCAGCAGGTAAAAGGTAAGCATTTAAAGCACAGTAAGCAATTAGCGGCGAGTTTCGACTTTTCCGATATGTATCAGGCGGCGCTGCCTCAAGAAGGTCCTATGCGTTTTTGCCAAGAGGGCGAATCTACACATATTTTAAAGCAGCTGCGTCGCGGAGATTACTCGCCAGAAATGACGTTGGATTTACACGGCCTTACCCGTGAAATGGCAAAAGCGGAACTAGCCGCACTTATTCATACGGCAAGAAAAGAACTAATAGACTGTGTTTGCGTAATGCACGGCTTTGGTCAGGGCGTACTAAAAGCCGCCCTACCCCATTACCTTGTTCAGCATCCGCACGTGCGTGCTTTTCATCAAGCTCCGCTAGAATATGGCGGGCAAGCAGCGCTTTTAGTGCTGGTCGATATCCCGCTTCAGAACAATAAGCGTTAACGCTTATTTATTCTCATCAGCGCTATTGTGCATAAAGAGATAGGTGTAATACATCATCATCGCTACAATAATACCTATACCTAATAGCGAGCCCCATACCACAGGATCTTTCATCATCGTCCACAACATAATTTGTCTCCTCTTCAACTACGTTAATAATAGAAGAGGCGCGGTCTAGATAATGTGATCTAGATCAAACCCTATTTCCAGCACTTCAACGGCGCGATAATTTGTTGATCTGAGTCAAAATGCTGTCGATGCTAGGTCTCTATTTTCCATTCAAAGTATTTAAAGCCTTGTCATAATGAGCGTGATTAAACGCTTAGTTATAACGATTGAATAAGTTCAGATCTCCCTCTCTACCAAGCAGTGCTTCTGCATTTCGGCAGAGTTTCTCCATCGACTCGCTAACTTGGATTTCAAAGTTGGGAGGAACTGCTCGCAGGCTATGTTGAAAAATTTTCGCGTTGACATGATTGGCAAGTAAAAGAAAACCGCGACATCCATAAGTTCGAAGAAAGGGAAGCCTGGAACAAAGTTGAGACGCCGCCGTATGGGTGATAGTTAAGCTTTCATCAGGAATAGAAAAAATGACCCATTCATCGAGCTTTTGTCCCGCTCGCGATATATTTTTAAACCATCCATCAACCGTTCTATCATCATAAACATTGCTTGGTATATCGAAAAGCACGTTATTCACATTGAAAAAACGATATTGATGCTGACTTCCTACCATGGCTACCTCCTGTTATGCCTATAGAATAGTTAAGGCAACCACCTTAACTAAGATCAATACTTTATGGCTTTATTAAATCCAGAAATAACTTATGTAAAGTCATTACTCTTTAACGCGGGCGCGTTGGTCTATTTTGCAGGCCTGCGTAGATATAAATAACTTATCGCTTAGCCATGCTTCCGCCTCTTCAGTAGCGTCGAAATATTTGTAAGGAAGCTGAGAAGACGCATAAACTCTCGACCAAAATATTTTCTGTAGCGCCTTCCCTTCAGATTCGTGTAACACAATCGCGGTAGCAATTAATCCGGTGGAGGTTGCCTTCGCCACAATGGCTTGACCTGAAATTGTCGCTTCCATCGGGGCTAACGCTAAACCATGTACGTTAACCAGACTCCCCCAACACGGTTGGTCAATTCTCTCTCTTTCGAGCCCGACTACCCCCTCATATTTTTGCATAAATTCAAGGTTGAACGGGCCTACAAGGTCAATAAATAATATGCCCTTGGCCTCTAGAAACTGCGCGCGAACTTCTCCATGCGCCTTAAATTTTTCTCTGTCCATACTTTCCTCCACTCGAAAAGTATAAGACACAGATAATTTTTTGCTTAATACTTTGACATTGAATACGGCCTTTTCGCAAAAATGTATTGCAAATCATTCTCATTTGCAATATCTTGTAAATGCCTGTTCGACGTGAGTTAAAAAAACGGTCTTGGCTTAGCGTCGCTGAGGGATAGACGCCCGTCTATCCCTCATTTTTTTCTAATCAAACTTGTTCTCTTACCTTTTTGAAAAGTATTTCAAGGCACAAAAAACGCGACTAAATGCCGCGTTTTGATTTTGTAGTTTAATTGGGGCCTATGTTTTAGCTAAACAGCTTCATAAACCAACCTTTCTGCAAGTCTTCCTCGCAGGTTTTAAGTTGAGTAGCATAACGTAATGAACGTGCTTTAACTTTTGACGCGACTTTTTTAAGCCATGGCTTTCGGTCATAGCTTCTGCGCTTATATCCGCCCCAGCCCTCGTGATAATTTAAGTATTGGGCGTAAGCGTCCCATTTAGAAATGCCGTTCACTTTTTGCGACTTGTAAATAAACCAGCCCATGAAGTCGATAGCGTCTTCGAAATCATCACGATCTGCACCACTGTTATTGGTTTCCCTCATGTAGTCAGACCACGTAGGCGTTTTCGCTTGTGAATACCCATAAGCTGAACTCACCCGTCCCCACGGAATAAGCCCGAAGAACACATAATCACGAGGAGGAAGCGCGTCATGTCGAAAGGAACTTTCCTGATACATCATGGCCATGGGCACATGGATAGGCACGCCCCATTTATCTCTTGCATCGGCAGCTGCATCATACCAATCGTCTTTTTCATAGAATATTTCGCACAAATTGCTGATGTCTTTAGGAGGCGTAGTTGCACATCCAGCGATAAGCAGAGGAAAAAGAACGATGAGTGTTGATAAAAAAACAACCAATTTTTTGAACTTTCGGTTCATAGCTTGTCTTAATTAATGTTCTAGTAAAATGTGTGTTTCCCTGGAACCCTTCGATGCCTGACTCATGTCAGGCATTTTTTTTTGCTGGAGGCTCAGCGAAATAGTCACGAATAAAAGTATCGAAGTCTTTAGTGTCAGCAGCTTCTATTTCTTTTTGCGCTGCAAACGACGTCTCCGCTTGCGCAGCAAACCCTGCAGCATCTGTATCGGTATACTCGAAAGACTTCATCTCGGCTTGATAGGCCTGGGCTAACTCTAAGCCTAGCACGCCATTATCTTTGTCGTTCTCTATCAAAGTGGAAAGTAATTTTCCAGACGGTGTTAACTCTGGGTTCTGCACTTTCTCAAATTCAGTTTTAACCGCTTGCGAATAACGAGATGTATCGTTAGCTAAATCGAGAAGTTCCGCGGCTTGCTCAAATGAATTGAATAATGAAGTACACCAGTTCGGAAGAGAAATGTCTTCACCACCGTTTTGAAGCAGCAGCTCCGGGCTACGTCCTTCAAGTACGACCTTGTTCATGTTTTCTTTCGCTTCTTTAAGCTGTGTTTCGTCTAGTTCTGGGCTTGGCATAAGCAAGCACGACACTAAAAACACATCTAAGAAATCAAACTGAGTCTGGGAGATACCTATTGCTGAAAATGGATTTACATCCAAGGCACGGACCTCAATATAGCTGATACCGCGGCGCACTAGTGCGTCTGTGGGTTTCTCCATAGACTGGGTTGGCTGCTTAGGACGTATCGGCGAGTACAACTCATTTTCAATTTGAATAATGTTGCGACTTAATTGCTGATAATTCCCTTCTTCTCCAGCAGCAAACTGGCTGAACCGAGAAGACGGTGTGTTCATGGCGTCACGTAGTAGCTTGACGTAATTATCTAGCTGATTGTAGCAAATCTTAAGTGAAGACTGCTCTGCGCTTGTATACCCTAAATCGCTCATCCGCAAACAGGTTGCATAAGGCATATATACAGTACCCTTACCAACTTTCTTAAACGGAAGTGCATGTTGCTTTCCTTTCAAGAATGAGCCACACAGCGCAGGGGACGCTCCATATAAATAGGGAATTAGCCAACATAGACGGCGATAATTGCGAATTAAACCAAAGTAATCCGCAGAAATTTGATCTTGTGAATACGCGTCACCATTAAGCTCTGCCCACAGTTTCCAAAAACTGTCTGGCAGTGAAAAGTTAAAGTGAACGCCAGCTATGGCTTGCATCATGCTTCCGTAGCGGTTTTTAAGGCCAATACGGTACACTCGCTTCATTTTGCCTACATTTGATTCACCGAAATAAGCAATCGGAATATCGGCTTCTTCGTCAATAAAGCAAGGCATGCTCAGCGGCCAAATTTGCTCGTCACCAATATTATCAATAACAAACCTATGGATATCTTTTAACTGAGAAATTGTTTTAGCTGCGCTGTTCTCTGGTGGCGTAATAAATTCAAGCAGAGATTCAGAAAAATCAGTGGTTATTGAATCATGGGTAAGCGCCGAACCTAATGGTTTGGGGTGAGGAGTTTGCGCCAGCGTACCATTTGGATTGATACGCAGGGCTTCGCGCTCAACACCGCGCTTAATATCTTTAAGCGCGGCGAGAAATTCGGGTGACTTTAGCGCAGCTATGCGCGCTTCAAAACGGGATGAGTCTACAGTCAAAATGGTGGTCCGTTATGTCAATATTGCCCCCAGTTATGGGGGACAATAGTATAAATTCAATAAAAATTAATCTATCAGTTTAACGTTTCTCGGGTGTTACTCTCTACTGACAACTCGATAATCGGCATCGATAGCGCGTTTAACTGGGGTAAAATTTTTGCTTTGTCGCCCACTACAATAATTTGCATCTTGTCGAGATTCAAATATTGCTTTGCCAACGCATCTATCGTTTTCTTGTCTATGTGGTTAATTATGTCTAGCTGCTCTTCTCGATAACCTTTTTCTAGACCATAGCTTAAAAGCTGTCTTAAGAAACGCGCTTTACTGGTTGGTGTTTCAAACTCAAGTGCATCACTTAACGTAAATGCATTGCGCATGAACGCGATTTCTTCTTCTGTTACGCCCTCGGTGCGGTAGCGATTGATCTCTTTCAAGATTTCTGTGATGCCCTCACCGGTGTTGACCGCTGTAAGATCAGTACTCACCTCGAACCACCCGAGTGTTTTACCACCGACAAAACCGCTATTAGCACCGTAAGTAAAACCTTTATCTTCTCGCAGATTTAAATTAATGCGACTATTAAAAGCCCCTCCTAATGGGAAGTTCATGAGCCGAGATTTGAAGTGATCGCCTGTTGCGTCAAAAGGTAAGCTTCTATCAACAATATAAACCACCGACTGTACGGCTTCAGGACTATCTATCAGGAAAATTTGGTTTTCATCATACTTTGGAAATTCACTGTAATCAGCAAACTCATAAGTTTTACCTTGCCACTGCCCAATAAAATCTAGCGTGTTGACCATGGATTGTTTAGACAGGTTGCCAACGGCAACAATACTCGCCTTATCAGGTGAATAGTAGTTAGCGTAAAAACTTTTAACATCATTAAGCGTAATGTTTTGAACGGTTTCCAGTGTGCCTTCATCCGGCAGACTCACGCGATTTTCATCGCCAAACAAGATAAGATCTCTTGCTCGTCGCGCTAGGCTAGAAGGGGTTTTCGCTTGTTGCTGCAGTCCTTGTATCACCCGCTCTTTCATACGCGCGAAGTCTTCTTCACTGAACGCTGGGTTGAACAGCTTTTCTTTTAACAGTGCCAGCGTTTCATCTAGATGCTTAGTGAGTGTAGATACATAAATTTGTGAGTACCTTCCTGCGGTACTGAAACGTATAGCACTGCCTAATTTAGCAAGTTCACTGGCCAGTTCTTCGTTACTGTAGTTTTTTGTTGTCTCGTTCATGAGCAGTGCCGTTAGGTAAGCTGTACCCGCTTTACCCTCTGGGTCTAGTAACATGCCACCGTCCATACCTATAGTTAGCGTTACCGTGGGCGTTTCTGTGCTGGTTACACCAAGTACTTCAATTCCGTTAGCAAGTTCAGCCTCCCAGTAGTCAGGCACATCAACGACTGGCGCTTCACCAGCTACAGGCATAACACTTCTATCAAAACTAGATGGTGCGCTACTGAACACTTCTTCATCAGTGACCTTTACAGTTTCAACGTCTATGTTTCTTATAGGGCGCTCAAAATTTTGTTCAGCCGCAGCAAGCGAGACCTGCCCCTTTGGCACGACGCTCAATACAACGCTATTTGCGTCTTTAATATACTTTTTATAAACACGCATTACGTCTTCAGCTGTCACTGCATTGTATCGCTCAATGTCTTCAGCAATCAGGTCTGGTGTTTGATAGAAAGTTTCATTCGCCGCAAGCGCAGAGACTTTGCCGGAAACACTTTGCAAACCAAACACGGTGCGAGCCTCTATTTGCCCTTTTGTACGGGCTAAATCGTCTGCCGTTACACCACGCTGCTCAAACTCTTTGAGAGTTTCATTTAGCACATTCTGTAGCGTTGACAAAGAAGTGATTTTTGCAGGATTTGCTAGCGCTAAAAGTTGGAATTCACAGGCAAGTTCACGGCAAGGATGAGATACCACTGCTTGTACTGCAATGCCTTCTTTCACTAAATTTTTGTAGAACAATGATGTTTTTCCGCCGCCCAAAATATCAGCGAGCACATCAAGCGGCGCTTCATCTTCATGGCGACCATATACGGTGGGATAAGTAATTTGCAGAAGCGGAAGATGCACTTTATCTTCTAAAGTAATATAGCGCGTTTCTTTAAGCGTAGCGGGCTGAGGCTTAGGTTCTTCTACCTTAGGACCCGCTGGAATTTCACCGAAATACTTCTTCACCCACGCCTTGGTTTTGGCAACGTCGATATCACCGCCAATGGTGAGAACGGCATTGTTAGGACCGTACCAGCGTTTAAAAAACGCTTTTAAATCATTAACACTAACTCGGTCTAAGTCTTCAACATAACCAATGGTCATCCAGGAGTAAGGGTGGCCTTCTGGGTATAGTGCCTCGCCATTGAGTTCAAAACGCAGGCCATAAGGTTGGTTATCTACTCGCTGTGCTCGTTCGTTCTTAACGGTCTCTCTTTGGTTTTCAAACTTGGTTTGATCTACGGCTTCTAGCAGGTAGCCCATACGGTCTGATTCTAGCCATAACACTTTTTCTAACTGATTAGCCGGTACGGTCTCAAAATAGTTAGTGCGATCGGTGTTTGTGGTGCCGTTCAGATTACCGCCAGATTCGGTAATAACTTTAAAATGCTGCTCATCAGCAACGTGCTTTGAGCCTTGAAACATCATATGTTCGAAGAAGTGGGCAAAGCCAGATTTCCCTATATCTTCCCTCGCAGAACCTACATGATAAGTAACATCTACATGGACCAGCGGGTCTGAGTGGTCTTCATGAAGAATAACGGTAAGGCCGTTCTCTAGCTTATACTTTTCATAGGGTATGGATACGGCGGTTGTTGCAAGTTCTTGAGACGTAGTTTCGTTCTTAGATTGTTCTATTGACACGTGCTGACATGCCGCAACAAACATTACACCTATTGTAAGACTTAAAGTACGTAGGGTCAGTTTTCCTGACATGATGATTCCTTTTAAAATAACAACGCTTTTCGCTAAACGCTTATTCACTACAAAATTGAATTGGGAAGGCACTAATAAGGTAAGCCGTATTTTGCAGTAGCGAATTTCCGAAGATTACCAGACTTTTTAGCGCTTTACCTGTTTGGACTTTGCTATGATTGTATTAATTTATGTATTTCTGAAATACACTGACGCGATGAAGTCTTCATATACTACGGTTTGGCCAATGTAATCGGCAGACGTAATGTATGAAATAACCAATGATCTCCATTTGATACAAAAAACAAGTGGCTAAATAAGGATAAGCGCATGGATCAGTCAACAACAGTACTCGATATTGATTTCGGAATGTCTCAGTTGAGCGGGAACAAAAAACTTTTGTTTACCTTGCTAGGCAAATTCACCGATGAATACCGTACTCTTGATGCCAGTTTGCAAGCCCATATTGCCAAAGGCGACTTTAACGAAGCCTACTCTCTTGTTCATACCCTGAAAGGCGTAACAGGTAATCTGGGGCTGTTTGCTCTGCACAATGCCAGCAAGCCAGTAGAAAGCGCTTTTAGAAATGAAAAACGCGTAGCTGATGAATATCCCGTATTTTTAGGTCTGCTCAATGAAACGATCGCTGCGGTAGATGCACTTATTCAGGAACCCGAAACAGAAGCACCGTCGTCAACCCAAGCGACGGGAGCCGCAGCTGAGCAAGCCAGAAAGCAATTACTGGCGGCGCTAAAAGCCAGTGAGTTTATAGCACAAGACAAACTAGATTATTGGCTTGATGCCATTGCTTTGCCTCAAGAAAAGCGTGCAGCCATTGTTGATGCGGTTGATGAGCTTGATTACGAAGAGGCCATTTCTGAGTTAGAAAATAGCTAGTGCAAGCTATTCCAATTATTTTTGAGGACGATAACGTCCTCATTGTTAACAAGCCTGTAGGCATTGCCATGCACGATGCTGTTGATGAAAATGGCATAATTAAAGAAGGTAATGAAACGATAACACCCTGTGAACACCTGAGTTCAACTGCACAGACAGATTCTAGAACAGATGGGTTAGTCTCGCTTCTTAAAAAACAGCTTACATTAACAGAATTGCATCTGTGCCATCGCTTAGATACTGGTACATCAGGCTGTTTATGCCTTGCCAAAAACAGCCAAACAGCCGCCGAAATCGGCGCGCTCTTCTCATCTAGGCGTGTAAACAAATACTATTTAGCCTTAAGTGCCCAAAAACCTAAAAAGAAACAAGGTATGATAATCGGCGATATGAAAAATCGTCGAGGTGGGCAACGTATTCTCCTAAAGACTCAGGAAAGCCCCGCTATCACTCAGTTTTTCAGTAACGCGGCAAAGCCCGGCACTCGCGGCTTTATTGTTAAGCCTCACTCGGGGAAAACCCATCAAATTCGCGTAGCGCTCAAAAGTATCGGCGCGCCAATTCTCGGTGATACACTTTATGGGGGTGAGGCATCAGACAGGCTGTACCTTCATGCATGGCATTTGCACCTTCCTTTGTCTTCTGGTGAATTAGCGGTTACTGCGCCTTTCGATACAGGTGAAGTAATCAACGAAGCCGATGTGCAGACTTGGTACAACGGGCTTAATGCGCCAGAAACTTATCCATGGCCTTCTCTGCCCGCACGCTTTATGCCGGTGCGCTAGGGAAAATGCGCTACATGCCTAATAAGTGCCAATAGTCATAATAAAATAGAAACTACTTTGAATGTTTAATAGATGCTAATGGGTAAACTACATATAGTTGGCGGCGGTGCCATAGGAAGCCTAATTGCTGCGAGCGCCCAGAAAAACGGCGTGCCGTATGACTGCTACCCTAGAGATAGAAAAAGCATGCCGTCATGGGCACAATGGCAAGATGGTCAAACCACCATGCTCAAGCCTGCCAAGTTTGCACCTGTCGCGCTGGCAGAAACCGACGTGCTGATACTTCCCCTAAAAGTGTATCAACTTAACTCAGCCTTATTGCAGTGGCTTCCCTATCTCACACAACAACCTACGGTTGTACTGCTTCACAACGGTATGGGCGGGCTTGAGACCGCAACAGAGCTACTAGGCTATGACTATCCGCTGCTGCTTGCCACAACCAGTCACGGCGCGTTAAAAGTAAAAGCTTCAACGGGTGATGTTTATGTGCAGTATACTGGGGTTGGCGCAACCCAAATTGGCGCGCCCCAAATTTACGCGCCTTCATGTGACAGTCCACCACCTGACACGCTTTCAGACCTCTCACAAAAGAAGCCCCAGCTTGCCAACGCGATTGCCGCGTTACATGACGCACTCCCTCCTGTGCAATACCAAGGTAATATCTTAAAAGCGTTGTGGACGAAGCTGTCTGTTAATGCAGTAATTAACCCATTAACGGCGCTTCACAATATTCAAAATAAGTACATTGCTGATGCTCAATTTGAACAAAGCCGCAACGCAATCTGTGATGAGTTTACTCAAGTGGCAAATGCTTACGGGCTAGATTTTGATGCAAAATCAGTTCATGAAAACGTGCTGTCGGTGGCCAAAGCGACAGGAGAAAACTTTTCAAGTATGCATCAAGATGTTGCCCACGGTAGGCAGACAGAAATAGACGCCATCAACGGTTACATTGTAGATATGGCAACAAAAAAGGGTATTCCCGTTCCCGAGAATACCCTTCTAGTAGAGCGTGTTAAGGCGCTGAAGCTTTAACAGCGCCGAGCACCTAAATCACGCTATTTAAGGATTAAGATTATTCTTGTTCACCCGCTTCTTGCGCGTCTTTCGGCGCCTGAGGCTTCATGTGTGGGAACAAGATAACATCTTTAATTGTTGAGCTATCAGTAAATAGCATAGCTAAGCGGTCAATTCCGATACCTTCACCTGCTGTTGGCGGTAGCCCATATTCAAGCGCGCGAATGTAATCATCGTCAAAGTGCATGGCTTCATCGTCACCAGCATCTTTCTCTTCTACCTGCTTTGCAAAACGTTCCGCCTGATCTTCTGGGTCGTTAAGCTCGCTAAAGCCATTCGCTAGTTCACGGCCACCTACGAAGAACTCGAAGCGGTCGGTAATGAATGGGTTGTTGTCGTTACGACGTGCAAGCGGCGATACTTCCCACGGATATTCCGTAATAAACGTAGGTTGGATAAGTTTCTCTTCCGCTGTCGCTTCGAAGATTTCGCAAAGGTACTTACCCGCACCCCAAATACCGTCAACTTCAGGCTCTTTAATGTGAAGCTGTTTTGCCATCGCTTTAAGGGCGTCAAGGTTCGCCTCTGGGTCGCGGATAGCTTCCTCGTTAGCTTCTGGCCAGTACTTAAGAATAGCTTCACCCATGCTTAAGCGGTCAAACGGCTTACCAAAGTCGTATTCAACTTCTGACGTCACATTGCCATCAGCATCTTTGGTTGTGTTCTTGATGATGCTTGTACCTAGAATATCTTCTGCTAACGTGCGCAGCATATCTTCTGTCAGGTTCATCAGGTCGTTGTAGTCTGCATACGCTTGGTAGAATTCAAGCATCGTAAACTCTGGGTTGTGACGGGTTGATAAACCTTCATTACGGAAGTTACGGTTAATTTCGAACACACGCTCAAAACCACCAACCACTAGGCGCTTAAGGTAAAGCTCTGGCGCAATACGCAGGTACATATCAATATCTAGCGCATTATGGTGAGTTACAAACGGCTTCGCCGTCGCGCCACCAGGAATAACCTGTAGCATTGGCGTTTCTACTTCAAGGTAGTCACGCTCGGTAAGATAATTGCGAATACCGTTTACGATCTTGCTGCGGATCATGAAGGTTTTGCGGGTTTGTTCGCTTGTGATCAAGTCAACGTAGCGCTGGCGATACTTCGTTTCCTGATCGCTCAAACCGTGGAATTTTTCTGGCAATGGACGAAGTGCTTTGGTGAGCAATTCATATTGCTCCATGTTCACGTAAAGGTCGCCTTTACCTGACTTATGTAGGTCACCCGCTACGCCAATAATGTCACCAATATCTAGTGCACCATATTTTGCTTTAAGCGCTTTTTGCGTGTCTTTATCTGCGTATGCCTGAATACGGCCAGTCATATCTTGAAGCAGCATGAAAGGACCACGCTTTGCCATGATACGGCCAGCGATGCTTACTTTGTTACCCTGCTCTTGTAGCGTTTCTTTGTCGAATTCACCGAACTTAGCTTGAAGCTCATCCGCATAGTTTTCGCGACGGAAGCTGTTTGGGAAACCGTTTGCACGGCACTGCTCGCGAATAGCGCTTAGCTTTGCACGACGCTCTGCAATCAATTTGTTATCGTCTGTTTGTTGGTCAGTCATAACCTTTCACTTCGTTGTTCGGTTTACAGCCCAGATTTCAGGCTGGCTTCAATAAATTTGTCCAAGTCGCCATCTAGCACGGCTTGAGTGTTGCGTGTTTCCACACCAGTACGCAAATCTTTAATGCGAGAGTCGTCTAATACATAAGAGCGTATTTGACTTCCCCAGCCGATATCAGACTTGCTATCTTCCATCGCTTGTTTTTCGGCGTTTTGTTTTTGCAGTTCAAACTCATAAAGTTTGGCTTTTAACTGCTTCATCGCCTGATCTTTGTTTTTGTGCTGCGAGCGGTCGTTCTGACACTGCACCACAATACCCGTCGGCTCGTGGGTAATACGTACCGCAGAGTCCGTTCTGTTAACGTGCTGGCCACCCGCGCCGGATGCGCGATATGTGTCTATACGTAAATCAGACGGGTTAATTTCAATATCGATGTCATCATCAATTTCTGGGTATACAAACGCTGACGAAAACGACGTATGACGGCGGTTACCCGAGTCAAACGGTGACTTACGAACCAAGCGATGTACGCCTGTTTCTGTACGTAGCCACCCAAACGCATATTCGCCCTGAACGCGTAGCGTTGCACTTTTAATGCCCGCGACTTCGCCTTCCGACACTTCAATAAGTTCCGTTTTGAAACCGTGGGCTTCGCCCCAACGCAAATACATGCGCAGTAGCATATTGGCCCAATCTTGTGCTTCTGTACCACCAGAGCCCGACTGAATATCAATATAGCAGTCGTTTTCGTCGTTAGGACCGGAGAACATACGGCGAAACTCAAGCACTTCTAGCTGCTCAATTAAGCCTTCAAGCTCAGTTTTTGCCTCAATAAAGGTATCTTCATCTTCGGCTTCAACGGCCAATTCGACAAGACCTTCAACATCTTCAGTTCCCTGATCGAGCTTGTGGATCGTTTCTACGATTTGCTCTAGGGCCACTTTTTCTTTGCCAAGTGCCTGCGCTCTGTCTGGCTCGTTCCAAACGTCAGGGCTTTCTAACTCTCGGCTGACTTCTTCTAAACGCTCTGACTTTGCATCAAAGTCAAAGATACCCCCTAAGCGCTTCGGTGCGCTCGCGGATATCTTTTATCGCATTAGTAACGGGGTTTATTTCAAACATAGTCCGCTTATTTCGTTAAAAATTTAAGACCGCGGATAGTACCGAATTTAGAGGAATTTTGATAGGGGTTGGCGTAAATATTGCGACGCTGATTTCACTTGGTTAAGCGAACGCTTTTTGAGCACTAAAGATAAAATGAACAATTTTGCCGTTTAACAACTTGCAGCCAGTATTGGTTTTACCGCCAATGCCCATAAGATAAAAGTTATAAAGCGCTATATGCTTTACAAACCTTGTGACTACTGCACCGGTTTAATGCAATCACTTTTTACAACTGTGCATTGCAGCCTTGGAATCGTGATACTCGACAAATGGAAACGCAATAGGAAAGGTATGTCGCTAAATAATTTTTCATATGCTGTTATCGGCGTGCTACTTGGCCTTTTGGTATTGGCATTAGGCCAACTGTTCGACTGTCAGAATTTAGCTGGCGCGACCATGGCACTGCAGTGCCCGAATGGAACGCCAATTTCAAAATTGTGGGTAATAGCTTCGATGCTGATAGCGGGGAGCGGAATAGCTGCTTGGCTATATCGAAACCGTAATTTCTAAATAAGTTTAGATACGCCTTAAACATCTGCATTTAATCGCAAATGGTATCGATAAACAACGACCGCGCCATAAGGAGCCCAGCCCCTTTTGGCGCAATGTCTTCGCAACACTTCTGCTAAAAGTCTAAGACTGTCTGGCAAACGAAAAATCCGTAAAGCCTGTCTCGTCATCACCAAAAAAATGTCTGAATTATGTTCGTTTAACCGTACATTGTTAACTAACCTGTAGGTTAAATCGGGATTTGCCGCAAACGGGCGACCAAAACCGATTATATCTCCCATCATTTTGAAAGTAAGGTTTCACCGCGGACTGCGCCGTACTTTTGACAAAATACATTACAGCTTTTTCTCAGAAATATTAGCTCATTTCGACGACGTTGCCCCAAATTTTTGCACTTCTACTCTTGACGCAGAAAAATTTAAGCTTACACTTGTGCGCTGATTGAGAGTACAGTTGTACGCTTAAATATTGTCATCACTTTTGTATTAAAGATATTCAGACAGAATATAGGTGTGAGTTCTACATTGAGACTATTACTAAATAAATTTACTGATCGCATACTTCACCATGGCTCTTGGAAGGGCTACTGGGAAGTACTGATGCAGCAATTTAAACCTGCTTGGCGCGACGGTTATTTCAGAGCCAGAATTATGGCGGTAAAAAACTTAAGCACTGATATGCTTGAGGTGGTGCTTAAGCCTGAACGGGCCTGGCCTACGCATACCGCTGGGCAGCATATAGCATTGACAATAGAAATTAATGGCAGGCTCACCACTCGCGTGTTTACTGTAGCAAGTGGCGCAGATACTCATCGGCGAACCAAATGCATACGTCTGGTGACAAAAGTGAAAGCCCAAGGTGCCCTAACGCCTCATCTCCATTCTTGTCTACCTAACCAATGGGTAAATATTTCGGCGCCAATGGGAGAATTTATAGTGCCGAAAGTTGAAAAGCCTCTTCTCATGATAGCCGGCGGTTCGGGTATAACCCCATTTATTGCAATGCTCGATGATGCAATAGAAAAAGCACAACTCAATAACACACCGGTGCATTTACTTTATTTCGCCAAGCCCAATGAACACGTTCTGATTGACGAATTGTCAGCTTTCCAAAAGCGCTGCGAAAACTTCTCTTATTCAATTTTAACCAAGCAGAAAGACGGTGATTTAGAAGCGCATTTATCTTATTTTGCTGACGCACACTGGTTAGTATGTGGCCCAAATGCTATGTACGAGCAGGCAAGGCACTGTGCAGAGCTAATCAGTGCGCCCCTTTCGAGTGAGCACTTTGCTGCGCTTCCAGCTATAAACAGCTCCAGCCCCGGCCAAAGTGAAACCTTCTCGTTGCTACACAACGGCGAAACTTTAACTATCGACAATCAGCAATCCCTACTTTCACAACTTCAACAAGCAGAACAACCCGTAACATACGGCTGTGGCATGGGCATTTGTCACCAGTGCCAATGCGTTAAAAAACGCGGCGTGGTGAGAGATACCCGCACTGGCGAACTTTCAGATAGCGCAGAGCAACTTATCCAATTATGTGTGTCACAAGCTGTTACCGATTTGGAGATTCAATTATGACCACTAGCGTTACGATAGACACACAGCATCGTGAAGAAGTCACTGAGCAAGCACAGTCACCGGTGCACGAAACTCAGAAGATTCAAGTAGCTCAGCCAAAGAGCAATGGAAAAAAGCCTAACTACGAGTTACTCGCTGCTCAGTTTGATGAAATTAAGGCCGACATAAAACGAAAAGTGGGGGCAGAAGATGCCTCGTATATTAGACGCATTATTCTTATTCAGCGCATTTGCGAGTGGAACGGACGCATACTACTCATGTTGGGGTTCATTCAACCGCTGCTTTGGGTTGCCGGCGTATTAAGCTTAGCTACGGCTAAAATTCTCGATAATATGGAGATAGGCCACAACGTGATGCACGGTCAATATGACTGGATGAATGATAAACATATAAACTCTAGACGCTACGAATGGGATATTGCTTGCGACGGTTCCAGCTGGAATCGAGTCCATAACTACGAGCATCACACCTATACCAATATTATTGGTAAAGACAGAGACTTTGGCTATGGCTTGCTTCGCTTATCTAACGACTTTAGATGGCGGGTAAAAAACCTTTGGCAGTTCGCGACATATATCGTGCTTAGCGTAATGTTTCAGTGGGGCGTGTCTTACCACGAAATGGCTGCGGAGCGTGTCTTTTTTGGAAAGAAGAAAGACAATCGCAAAAATCAGGTTACCCATAGCGAACTTAAGAAACGTTTTTTTAGCAAAGGTGCGCGTCAGTTAGTCAAAGATTACGTGCTATTTCCTTTGTTAGCTGGGCCGTTATTCCTATGGGTATTTACCGGCAACCTTATTGCCAATTTGTTACGCAATTTATGGACTTCTACCATTATCTTTTGCGGTCATTTCACTGGCGACGTAGAAACGTTTAAAGAGGAAGATTGTACGAATGAAACCCGAGGACAGTGGTACTATCGTCAAGCACTAGGCTCTTCGAACATCAAGGGCGGAAATTTGTTTCACGTTCTCACTGGGCATTTGAGTTTTCAAATAGAACACCATTTGTTTCCTGATATTCCTGCAAGGCGTTACCGGGAAATGGCCCCCAAAGTAGAGGCCGTATTCAAAGAACACGGCATGCACTACAACACTGGCGGCTTTTTAAAACAGTACACCAGTGTGTTAAAGCGAATTATTCGCTACTCTTTTCCTTAACCAGTTGAAACCCTAACCAGCCGGCCATAGCGCTCGCGCTTGTTAGGCACGTCCCCCACGCCCAATCAATCAGCATGATGAACAAAGTAAAACCTTCAATAATGCTGTATGCCGTTAAGTTGTATGCGCCATAACTGGCCAACCCTAACAGCGCGCCATCTATACCTGCGTATAGCAGCGACTTGTCTCTATTCGCGACCACAGCAAGAACAAACACCACGCCCCCGTACATAAGATAGAAAACCATCCAAGGCCAAGTGATGAATTGGTTTCTAAGCAGCGGCGCCATTTCACTCTGGTACCATCCATCCGCGATAACGCCAAGCCAAAGAAAATCGAGTACGCCAAAGCATACAAAGATTGCAATTAAGGACACTACAATGTTTTTCGCAAAGCGAATGATATTAGAAAGCATGAAACTTATCCCTGTTGGTGGCATAGAGTAACCTTAATGGGGTTACTCTATTATTGGTTATTAAACTAAACATAGCACCGTAAACATATGCCCCATTATCAGGGCTATTCTGTTAACGTTTTTGCCCTTCCCGTTCTTTTAGCTTCATATAAAAGATGATCGGCACGCTCTAATACTGACTCAATCTTATCAGTGCTTTTAAATGTTACAATACCGGCAGAGAAGCTTACGTTGAATGGTACTTCCTGCTCTCCCCAGTACTCAATGCCCTCTACCTCTTTTCGAATAGCATTAATTATTGCTTTCGCTTCAGAGATATCTGTTGCTTGTATAACCAACAAAAACTCCTCTCCCCCATACCGGCATAAGCGATCTATTTTCCGTATGCGTGTTATGATGATTTGACTCAGTGTTTTGAGCACTTCGTCTCCCAAGTTATGTCCATAGTTGTCGTTAATTTTTTTAAAATGATCGACATCTAAAAGGACTGCACAATTAACCTGTTCAGGTGAGATAAAGTTCAACCAACTGTTGATAGCTCTTCTAGTATAAGCACCGGTCAGAGAGTCTACGTCGGCCAAGGCTTTGGAGATATTGTGTCGACGTCGGTACCACAGCGTGGTGAAACCTAGAATAATAGCCAAACCGCCAAACAATATACTTTTTAGAAAATTAGCTTGGTTGGTCAACTGGTCTTTTTCTCTATTTATTTTTATATTTTTAAGTTCAGTGATTTCAATTTCTTTTGAGAGAAAGTCATTACCGAGATTAGCGTTTGAAGATGAGATAAGCTGGTTTCTATCTAATTTTAGCGACCGGTATTTAGTAGCGAATTGATACGCTTTTTTGTAGTTTCCCTTTACCTCATAAATTCTCTGGAGATTTTGATAAAGCCTTAGGTTGATATCCGTTGGTGAGGGATGCAGTGCTGCCCAAGTCTCATATTTTTCAGTAAGAGTATCAACCTCCTCAGAGAACCTGACAGGGTCATTACCATCTAATGCTTCAATTAGAGTTAGAGCTGTCTGAATATACGCTTCTATCATTGGCGAAGAGCTATTGCTAGTACTTGTTTCAACGACAGCCGCTATTCGCCCAGCTAAACCTCTTATTTTATCGACTTCGGCTTCAGTCATATAATGCGTATATACAGATAAATTAAGTATTAACGCGACGATTAGGTTATCTGTATCGTCCTGCTCTGTTGCTAATTCAACGGCCGATTCTGATTTTGCTAAAGCTTCCGAAAAGCGCCCTAATTGAGTCAATGCTTGGACTGAAGCAATGTAGTCTACAGAATATCGCTCACTTACAGGCACTATCGATAGAATATAATCTGCGTACTGCAAGGCCTCAGAGTAAAGCTGAAGCTCTATGAGTATATTGGCTATATATGCTGCAATTTCTCTTTGAGTTAGCATAGCTTTGAACGAATCTTTTTTCTCAACGTTCAAATAATTAAACGAGTATTTAAATTCGACTAATGCGTCAATATGCGATTTTGATTGAAATTCATTGCCTAGCCATGCACTTACAAGAGCAACAGCCTTACTATTTGAGGCTTCGAGCATTTCAGATTTTAAGCGTCTAAGTTTTTCTATCGCTGGACTTACTTGTTGTTCGTGTCCATCGTGTCTAGCCGAACTCGAATAAATAAAGTATGAGCGAACTCCAGCATAAAGTTCAGCATCTAGGCTTTTAAGGGCATCCCAATCATCCGTATCAATTAGCCTGCTTGGACGGCTAAACCAGTTTTCAACTGCTTTATCTCCGTTAAAACCTTCCCAGATAAGGTGTTTAAAGATAAGCCCCAGCGAGGAATCATCCCGGGGGAGACCTGACGACTTAATTTGATCGCTTAACTCATTATTCAATTGTTCGTTATTATTCGACCAAAGGGTTATCGCTCTATACGTTACCTGATCGTAGCGGCTTAGTTTCGTTAAATCTTGAGCAATCGCTTCACTCACATGAAGTGCGAAACACGGAAGTATTGAAATTATGAATACCTTCAATTTATTCAACGGCATCAGCTAACTCTTATATCATCTATAATAAAAGTAGGTTTTTATTTAAAAATAGCCATTGAACTTTGGTATTCAATAAACAAAGAACATCCCAAATAAGTCGGAAATACTTTACTCAAAACTTACACTGCATATTGCAACCATAGACGCTTTTGAACCTCAAAGTAACGTGGTTTAAACATGCGTAAAATAAGATGAAAAGAACAGTATTAGTAATAACGACCTCTTTAATTGTCAGTGCGTGCGCCCATAGGCCACCACCTTTAGACAAGGATGAAATATACTTTGAGACCAAGATCAAGCAAGACGGCACCAAGCTTTTCGCGTTTAGCATTCCTTCAATGAAACAACCAGATGGCGGTAAAGGTGGCCGCGGCAGAGGCAGCCGTAGTCAAGAAGGCGGTGGACGCGGCGGTCGTAGTGGGCAGAAAGATCGTGAAGGCGCTGCAGAACAATCGTCAGATAACAGCGATAGAATGGCAAAACAACTCTATGTATCTCTTGATGAAAAACTGGATGAAACAGGCTACTGCCAAACGGGCTTTATAGAAATCGATACACATCAAACCGAGGATAGGCTTCACCTATTAGGTGAGTGTAATGAAACGGCGAGCGATCTGGACAGACTCGACTTTTCTGCACGTTAGTTGACTATTGGTTGATGAAGCGCACTGCCGTTTGCATGTGCTTCATTCAACGCACGTTGGCTTTAACGCCTCTTAATCAACACATAGGGTATGCTCCACAATCCCCTTAGACACATAGGCTCTGCAGCCGAATAAGTCCGTGCTTTCTAAACACACGCCGCGCGCCTTTTCTCCCGCTTCCATATTATTGTTTTCCGTAACACAAGCCACTTCGCACTCGCTGCTGTCATTACACGCATTACCAGCATCGTTTGCTGGTAGCACACAAGCATGCGCCTGCTGTCGGCCTACTTTCTTCCAGTTCCCCCCCTGTTTATCACACACTTTTTCAGACTCTATGGAATAGGCCTGCTGCACCAAAGGCAATGAGGTATCAACAACTTGCTCCAATTTTTCAACGTCTTCAGCACTCGCGATTGGCTCATCAATAGGTTCTGGGGTCTGAGCGCCACAAGCAGACAAAGCTGCACACGCGCCTGCTACTAACCAGATTCCAAAACGCTTATGTGCTCTACTGCTTGTTTGTTTCATTTTTTCTCTCAATTTATTTTACTTTTTAAACCACTACTATTTAAAAACCAAACCATTTAAGCCCTACACTACTTAAGACCTAATTTATTTAAGACCTCTGCTACCTATGACAACCGCTATTAAATAAGTTCTTATTTTGCCGATAAATCCTTATTTGCTTATTGCGCTATGCCTTATAAATTATCAAACCTATGAAATTTTAGTGCTACCTCGACGGGTCTCTACATACACTTAGCAAAACTAGTAGTATTTACGGATGCTTTATGACACTAAACCAAACCGAAAACGTGGTCTGCGCATTGCTCACTTTTGGCTTCGCAGTTCTTGGCCTAACATTTTTACTTGGTGCAAACCCCAATGCACTTACCGCTACATTTAGTTTTTACTCGTTAGGCACTGTATTGAGCGAGAGTGCCCTTGGTACTTTTGCTGGTATCGCGTTGCTGTTGCTACCGTTAATGACCATTGCAGCACGTTTTTACCTTGTTTCAGCAAAAGCAGTAACACTATATGCGGCTTTTGTAATCGCCATTCCATTGCTGACGTTATTATCACCAACGAGATGGATGGCCGATTTAGGCGGCTTCCCGATCATTGGCAGCGGTCAAGGCATTATTAAGTACTTCGCAGTATTACCACTTTTCCTATTCTTGTTTTATCGCGAAAAATTTTCGCACAAGCAACTGACATACCTCAACTTTGCTCCTGTAGCCATGGTCTTATTATGGATAGGAGGCATGAAGTTTTTCGAGTTTGAAGCAAATGCGATTGTGGGGCTAGTTGAAACATCGCCGTTTATGTCTTGGCTATATGATGTGTTCAGTGTGCAGGGAGCATCGAATATGATTGGTGGGTTCGATGTTTTCTTTGCGCTTGTTTTGGGCGCGGGCATTTATACTAAAAACAAGCCTATTATTATTGCGAGCGGACTGGCATGTTTATCGGTTTTTCTGATGACACAAACATTTTTGTTTACCGTGCCTGATACCCTTAACAGTGCCACCATCGTTAACCGCTTAGGGCAGTTTGTTATTAAAGACCTTTGGTTCATCGCCAATTTAACGGTAGTTTCCTACTTCACAATATTTAACTCTGTGTCAGATCAAAACCGAAAAGCACAGCTAGACCAAATTGGGCTAAATTCGGCTACATAAGGCCGCTTGCCGCGGCCATTACTAGTGATATGAAACAATAAGTAAATAATGGGCCGTCGATTAATGTCCTTTATTTATCTTGTTCTAGCGACAAGCTTACCCAGACTAGCCTATGATCTGAACTGGCTTCACGGTCTTTAACCAATCGATATAGGTCACTTGTTTTTGCAGGCCAGAAAACGCCAGCATCGTTCACATGGAAGCCATAACGAGATGGTAAAACATAGTCAGCTCTGGCTCCCCAATAGGCGGTAAAGCGGTTACTAAACTCGGCTCCTGATACGGCTGCACCACCTGCACTTGTTGGAATAGTGTCGTTATTAACTAATGGATGTTCGGTCAACTGCTCAATTACGCCTTCGCGATGTTTATCCCCAATATCTGCCGCGTTGAAATCACCAACAAGTACAAAGCGCGCGTTCTCTGTTAGGCTTACTTTCTCGCCATTATCGTTGTAGATGTATGTTCCTTTATCAGGCGACAGGTAATCTGCCATGAGTCTAATTTCATCATAGTTGCGCTTACCGTTACGGTCCTCGCTCCCATCAAAGTTGGGTGGCGTTGGATGCATAGCCAGTATGTGTACGGTTTTATCTCCCACTTTCACTGGCACATCCCAGTGCGATTTCGAACTCAATCTCAGCGCGGCCCACTCTTCTACATCATACCAAGGCGTGTCTTGGCCTGTATTACCGTTCTTGTCCGGAATTACGGGCACCTGCGGGTGAGGCATATGGTGCCACTTAAACTTCTGAAAGGTATGTATGCTATCTACATCAATAGGGTACTTTGATAATAGCGCCATTCCATACTGCCCTGGATAAAGCCCGTACCCGTAAGCGTCTCCACCAAAACCTTCCGCTTTACCATTGTTGTCTAAATCAAACTTTGTCGGCTCGCCGGTGTTAACTGTTGCCACATAAGTATAAGGGTAATCAACCGGTTCAAGACCGCGTTGCGAGACGTTCAGGTAGTTTTTAACGAAAGCCTCTACCCCTTTACTTTTATCAGCAATGTAATCAAATTCGTTCAGCATCAAGATATCAGGGTTTACGCGTTGAATAATTTCGGCAATATTTTTGACTTGGCTGTGCTCGCCCGTTGAGAGAACATGTTGAAGTACTTCATCGCTTGGCTCCATGCCCAGGGCTTTATAATTGGTGGCCTCCATACTTACGTTAAATGTGGCCACTTTAAGCGTGTTAATCTCTTCTGCACTAATTTGCGCACCTAATAGCGTCGTGAACAGAAAAGCTATTTCTGTAAAAAGCAATGTAGTCTTCATGTTGTTACTTGGTACCTAGTGAGGGGCAAGGGATAAGGTACAAAGATATCAAGAATAGCTAGGTTGCTGAAATTCTTTGTTTCCAAAATTTCTCTGTCAAGCAGACACACCAACCTTTTAATTTTTTACAATACGAACAAAATAGAGAATTTTTTTCTAAATAATCACTATTAAAACAAAAAAATTAAACGCTATTTCTCTAATCGCATTGATACCCTTGTCATTAACAATGAGGAGGTCTACATGACGTGCTGGGTTACACAAGCCATCAATACTATTAACGCTGATTATCAACGCTCGGCTGATACGCATCTAATTAAACTAGCGCCAATAGCGTTCAAAAATATCGATATCTATTTAAAAGATGAAAGCACGCACCCTACGGGGAGTTTAAAGCACCGCCTCGCCCGCTCACTTTTTCTATACGCCCTTTGCAATGGAAAAATTGTGCAGGGAACAACGGTTGTTGAGGCTTCATCGGGCAGTACTGCAGTATCTGAAGCTTACTTCGCCAAAATGATTGGTGTCCCCTTTGTTGCCGTTATGCCTAAGTCTACCGCCCAAAGTAAAATAGCACTTATTGAGCGATACGGAGGGCAGTGTCACTTTGTAGATTGCCCTACTCAAATGCACAGCGAAGCCACTAAGGTAGCGAAAGAACTTAACGGCTATTTTATGGATCAGTTCCTCTACGCTGAACGTGCTACAGACTGGCGCGGCAGTAATAATATTGCTGAAAGTATCTTTGAGCAGATGAAAGCTGAACCTCATCCTGTGCCTCACACCATAGTAATGAGTGCAGGCACAGGCGGCACGTCGGCAACAATAGGCCGCTACATACGCTACAAAGGTCTAGCTTCCAAACTTGTAGTCGTCGATCCTGAATTCAGTGTGTTTTTTGAAAGTTTCAAAACAAAAGATCACACGCTAACAGCAACGAAAGGAAGCCGCATAGAAGGAATTGGCCGCCCTAAAGTAGAAGCCTCTTTTCAACACGACGTGATTGACGAGATGATTGCGGTTCCCGACGCGGCCAGCGTTGCCACCATGCATTGGTTAAACAATACCATGGGAATTAAAGCCGGCCCCTCTACAGGCACGAACTTATGGGGGGCGCTACGTATTGCCAAGCAAATGAGCGAAAACGGCGAAGCTGGGTCAATCGTTACCCTCATGTGCGATAGCGGTGAGCGTTACTCCGATACTTACTACAGCGCAGAATGGGTGCAAGAGACCATAGGTTCACCCGACCCATATAATGTTGAACTGAGAAATATTCCACTGCGATGAAACTGTGCTAATACCATAACGTTCGCAGTTTAAAGTGTCTGTGCGCTATATATCGCGCAGCACTTTATCTGTAATGTTTACCAATATACATTGGTTACAATGTAATCTTACAAGCTAACCAAATCATTATGAAAATAAAAACCGTCGTTTACAGCGCGTTCGCGTTTACTACAGTGTTGACTATCAACAGTGCTTTCGCATCTACTAACGCTAATGCCGTAAGCCCCGCCGCAGCTAAAGAAATTAACTCAGGCTCTTCGAAAATTATTGAAAATGACTACGAGAGCGTTTTTGCAAATCTCGCGCTTCACTGTATTCATCAAGAGTTTCCCAATGTAGTGAAACACATGATGAATGATGGCGACGATGTTAAGGCACCACGTCAACTTTACCCTGCTTTTTATGGGTGTTTAGACTGGCATTCGTCGGTTCATGGCCACTGGTTGTTAGTGAGAATGCTTAACACAGCACAAGACACGGTGAACAATGACGAGATTATTAAAAAACTAAACGCCAGCTTTACTCCCAGAAATATTCAAGGTGAGTTAAAGAGCCTTAAGCGTGAAAATAATGCGTCGTTTGAGCGTCCTTACGGTCTTGCATGGTTTCTGCAGTTAACCGCGGAATTGCGTCAGTCTTCTATTCCAGAGGCAAAAGTATGGCTGGACACGCTACTGCCTCTTGAGAAAGAAATTGTAGTTAGAATAAGTACATGGTTACCCAAATTAGCTTACCCTATTCGCACAGGTGAACACAGCCAAACCGCCTTTGCTTTCGGCCTCATGTTAGATTGGGCAAAAACGTCAAGTAATGAGGAATTTGAAGCGCTGTTAATGTCTAAAGTGAAAGATTATTATCAGTCTGACAAGCAGTGTCCCCTAGCCTACGAGCCCTCGGGACAAGATTTCCTGTCGCCTTGTTTGGCCGAAGCTGACTTAATGCGCCGAGTAATGTCTAAAAAAGACTATAGCCAATGGCTCTCAGCGTTCTTTCCTGGCCTCACATCTAAAACATCAAATTGGCTCTCTCCCGCCACGGTGACGGATAAAACGGATGGCAAACTCGCTCACCTAGACGGGCTGAATATTAGCCGAGCATGGATGATTGAAGGCATAATGGAAGCCTTGCCAGAGGGTGATGAGCGCATACCCGTATTGGAAAAAACACTAAAAGCCCACCGTAAAGCAGGATTAGATGCTGTATTTGGTGATATGCACTACATGGGAAGCCACTGGCTTGGCAGCTTTGCTAGCTACTTGGAAACAAAGCGCGGCATCCACTAATTTATATGTAAAAGTGTGAAACATAGTAAGAGAGCCGCACTCGATTCAGCGGCTTTCCTTCGACACCTAGCGTCAAAATTATACAGAGAGTTCGAGAAACAACACGTTATATAATGTTGTCTGTTTCCAATGCACTTTCACTTGAGCGATACGCAAGTTTTTTGAGAATTGCGAGTAAAAGTAGGTTTTGAAACTCAGGCTCTTTTAAAAGCGAGAACCCCTCGGTTGAAATAATACTCTCAAAGAGAGAGATAATATTTATCACCGCAAGAAACCAAAATGCTATGTTGCTGTAATTTTTCTTGTCCATGATTATTAGCCTTTGTCCATGCTTAAATAAAACTAAAAAAGCAGACCAAAGCCTGCTCAATCAATACTAAGGAATTTCTGGCTCGTTTGCACCATCGTAGAATCCGTTGCCAAATCCTCGACCGAAATCATAGGCCAAATCAACCAAAGACATATAGGTCAACACATGCCCTAAATAACCGCCGCTACATTGATTTAGTTCTTCTTGATTTAACTCTTCCATAAAATAATTCCTTAAGGTAGTACGAATTCAGCGACATCATCTAACCAACGGTTAGACGTCATTACATGGCTATAAAAATAGCCACCTGCATAGCCAGCGCCGTAACCGATACCATACATAATATCGCCAACTACGCCTGCACCCGCGACTGCATCGATTTCTTTAATGTTGAGTTCTTCCATAATAAAGCTCCTTTTTTTCAATTAAGTTGATGTGCAAATGCACAGAGCTAGACTATGACATCAAAGCGGTAATGACGACTGTCCATGGGTTGGGTTTTACGTCGTTTTGTGAATTGAAATTTATTTTTCTGGAATAGGCAATGAAGGGGCTTGATGGTGTTAACTGTTTCTCATATTGGGTAGCGCACTCTCTAGTCGAGGCAATAGCAAACGCACACTTATTTAGCATGGATAGGAAATCTGCGGTGAAGATAGCTAGAGCGCGTGCGGCTTACTCCAGCTACCCTAAACTCATGCCTCAGCCAAGCTTACTAGCCAACACGGCGGTTTCTTTCCCCAAATTTTTAAGCTGCTTTATCGTTTTTTCGTCTGTAATTGCGCCATCTTCCATAAGCGAATCAACCTTTGCGATAGCTTTTTGATTTGGCAGTACCATAGTGCCTAGATTTTCAAGTAGCATTCTCAGTACTACAAGCACACGCATACCGCCTAAACCACCGGCAGATGCCGCCATAATACCAGCCACTTTACCGCGATAGGCTTGCAATGGCTTTTCTCCTTCCCCCATGCGCGATGCCCAGTCGATGGCATTTTTTAGCAGTGCGGGGTAGCTTGAGTTATATTCTGGTGATGCAATGAGAAACCCATCATGGCTCATGAGTAGCTCTTTAAATGCCTGTGCTCTTTCAGGCATACCAAACTCAGCTTCTTCGTCTTCATTAAATATTGGCATTTGATAATCAGCCAAGTCAATTACGGTAACCTCTGCGCCAGCTTCTCGTGCACCTTCAGCGGCTACGTTCACAATGGCTTTGTTAAATGAACCTTTACGGGTACTGCCTGCAAATGCAAGGATCTTTGTCATTAGAATTTCCTGTCTCTTTTTTGCGTTGTATTTTTTATCATCTGCTTTATAAGAATATATCGGCCTATCGGTTTTAATTGGGATACAAAAATGTTTATTAAAGCCGACAAGCTAAGTGTCTTGGTCGTTTGTGTTACGCATAAAAAAGGCTGACAATCAATGCCAGCCTCTTCAATATCGATATCTATGTTGTACCGCGAACACTACATTTTTTCTAGTGTTTCAATACCTAGTAGAGCTAATCCCTTCTCTAATGTTTTGGCAACCAACGCTGACAATGCTAAACGGCTGTCGCGTACCGCTGGCTCAATACCTTCTTTTAACATTGGGCAGGCTTCGTAGAATGTCATGAATGCTGACGCCACATCGTAGAGATAAGTACACAACACGTGAGGGGTCGCCTCGCGCGATACCATGCCAATTACTTCTTCAAACTGCATGAGCAGCACAGCGAGCGCATGCTCTTGTTTCTCAACAATATTAATATCAACTGGCATTGTTGCCATATCAACGCCCGCTTTTCTGAACAAGCTTTTCACACGGGTATAGGCGTATTGCAGATAAGGCGCTGTATTGCCTTCAAAGCTTAGCATTGAGTCCCAGTTAAACATGTAATCAGTTGTGCGGTTCTTAGATAGGTCAGCGTATTTTACTGCGCCAATACCTACCTTTCGTGCAACTTCTTTAAGCTCGCTTTCACTTAAATCGTTGTCACGCTCGGCAATCAGTTTGCCTGCTCGCTCAACCGCTTCATCAAGCAGTTCAACCAATTTAACCGTGCCACCGGTACGGGTTTTAAATGGCTTACCGTCACTGCCTAGCATCATACCAAACGGGCAGTGCTCGTAAGTTTGTTCTTCTTTCATGAAGCCTGCTTTACGGCCTACAATTTCAGTTTGCTTGAAGTGCAGGGCCTGACGAGCGTCAGTAAGAATAAGCGTACGGTCAGCGTTTAATTTGCCGCTACGATAGCGCATTGCCGCAAGGTCCGTCGTTGCGTACAGGTATCCACCACCGGATTTTTGAACGATGTAAACGGCAGGGTTACCTTCTTTATCGGCAAGCTCAGGAATAAACACAACCTGCGCTCCCTGATCTTCTACAGCGATGCCTTTTGCTTTGAGGTCGCTGATTACGTTGGCCAAGTCGTCGTTATAAGCCGACTCCCCCATAATATCTTTGCGGGTAAGGCTTACGTTTAGCTTGTCGTACACTTCTTCAGAGTGAGCGATAGACACGTCAATGAACTTTTCCCACAGTGCGAGGCACTGCGCATCTCCGCCCTGCAGCTTAACTACGTATTCACGGGCGCGGTCGGCAAAGCCTTCTTCTTCGTCAAAGCGAACTTTTGCTTCACGGTAAAAGTCTTCAAGATCAGACAGCGCGGTTTCTGCCACTTCTTCTTGAAGTTTGTCTGAAAGGTGCGCCAGCAACATGCCGAACTGGGTGCCCCAGTCGCCCATGTGGTTTTGGCGAATTACATTGTGACCTAAAAACTCAAGTACCTTAACAACGGCATCGCCGATGATGGTAGTACGCAGGTGACCTACGTGCATTTCTTTCGCTAAGTTAGGCGATGAGTAATCTACGACAATGTTTTGCTCCGGCGACTTTGCAATGCCTAAGCGAGGGTCGGTCAACGATAGCTCGCACTGGTTAGACAGCCATGCGTCATTTAGATGAACGTTGATAAAACCGGGGCCCGCTACTTCTAATTTGCTGGCAATATCGTCAAGCTTCACTGTCTCAACAATTTTATCTGCGATATCACGTGGCTTTTGTTTTAGCTGTTTCGCCAGTGCCATAGCGCCATTAAACTGGTATTCACCAAACTCTGGTCGAGCACTGCGCGAAACGGGTACTGGCGCATTCTCTACGCCCATCTCTTGCAGAGCTTCAGTGAAACGATTAACTAATAGTGCATGTATATTCATAATGTATATTTCTTTAATTTTCGCGCGTGTTCGTAAATTGGATATCTGGGTAGCGTTCTTGTGCTAGCTGCAAATTCACCATAGTCGGTGCGATATACGTTAAGTTATCGCCTCCATCCAACGCCAGGTTCTGCTCACCTTTGCGGCGGAATTCATCTAGTTTTTTCTCATTACTTGAGTAAACCCAGCGAGCCGTTGAAACGTTAATGTGCTCGTATAGCGCATCTACGTTGTATTCGGCTTTTAAACGAGCCACAACTACGTCGAACTGCAGAACACCTACCGCGCCAACAATTAAGTCGTTGTTAGCCAGCGGTCTGAATACTTGAACCGCCCCTTCTTCTGAAAGCTGAATAAGGCCCTTAAGTAGTTGCTTTTGCTTAAGCGGATCTTTCAAGCGAATACGTTTAAATAGCTCGGGCGCAAAGTTTGGAATACCGGTGAAACGATAGTTATCACCTGACGTGAAAGTGTCGCCAATTCGAATAGTACCGTGGTTGTGCAGGCCAATAATGTCGCCAGCATACGCTTCTTCTAGCAGTGAACGATCACCGGCTAAGAAGGTCAATGCATCGGAGATACGCACATCTTTGCCTAACCGGCTGTTGCGCATTTTCATGCCTTTCTCGTACTTACCAGACACAATACGACAAAACGCAATACGGTCGCGGTGTTTCGGGTCCATGTTGGCCTGAATCTTAAATACGAATCCGCTGAACTTTCCGTCAGTGCTTTCGATAGTGCCTTCTTCTGTCTCACGGCCTAGTGGCGCTGGCGCCCATTCAACCAAACCATCAAGCATGTGGTCTACGCCAAAGTTACCCAATGCTGTGCCGAAGAATACGGGCGTTAACTGACCTTCACGGAATAGCTCTTGATCAAATTCATTTGATGCACCGCGCACAAGTTCAAGCTCGTCACGCAAGGTTTCAGCAAGATCGCTACCCACGGCAGTATCGAGTTCAGGATTATCTAACCCCTTAATGATACGAACCTCTTGGATAGTGTGGCCATGGCCGCTTTGATACAAAATAGTCTCATCGCGATGCAGGTGATATATACCCTTAAAACTCTTACCACAGCCAATTGGCCAAGTAATTGGCGCACACAATATATCAAGCTCGGTCTCCACTTCATCAAGCAGCTCCATGGGATCCCGAATATCACGGTCAAGCTTGTTCATGAAAGTAATGATAGGTGTATCGCGTAAGCGAGTGACTTCCATTAACTTACGAGTTCTGTCTTCTACACCTTTCGCGGCGTCGATTACCATAAGGCACGAGTCAACGGCAGTTAGCGTACGATACGTATCTTCAGAGAAGTCTTCGTGCCCCGGGGTATCCAGCAGGTTTACCAAGTGGTCGCTGTAAGGAAACTGCATGACCGAGGTAGTTACCGAGATACCACGCTCTTTTTCCATCTCCATCCAGTCAGACTTAGCATGCTGACCTGATTTTTTACCTTTTACAGTACCTGCGGTCTGAAGCGCACGTCCGAACAACAGTACTTTTTCAGTAATGGTGGTTTTACCCGCATCCGGGTGCGATATGATTGCGAACGTACGTCGCTTTTTAATCTCTTCTAGAAGTTTCTTATCTGACATCAATACTTATCTTCGTTATCTATTATCCCTGTAAACCAATAACTTACAGGCGCGTTTTATATCGGATAAGCAATGCTTGTCCGCGCAAATTGTATATTGCGGTGAAACGCTTGATACGGCTTGGTAATTAATTGCGCGGATTTTAGCATTTTACTGGGCGTAACAGTAGAGCGAAATTACGTAGCACCTGTCTCATGAAGGGTTAAATGAATCGACGGTTTAATTTTAAAGATGTCTTCAAATTTTTATCATTCTATTTAACGAAAACCTTCACGTAGACGCTCAACGAACTTATTAGCCTATTCGTCCCACAACCATTTACTTAGCATGCTAACCAAATAAAATACTTAGCATGCTAAATAAATTAATAAGTATTACGAAGATGTTTTCAGAACCGATGCCGCTTCACTTAATCGCACTGTTTGCACGAACTTCAAGGAGATGCAGAAAAACGGTCACCAAATCTGTAGCCCACCTTGACCTCACTGAATCGAGGTGGCGTGTGATGATTCATATGGCTTTGCTTGGCGAAGGATGTACCCAACAAATGCTAGCGGAAAGTCTTGAAATAGAGATGCCGAGTCTCACTAGAACGATCAAGCAATTAGAAACCGCGGGGTTGATCAAACGCATTGTTGATGAAAACGATAAGCGAAGCCGTTTGCTTTATTTCACACCAATGGGAAAAGGTCGTATGAACGATATAGAAAGCACGCTCGCCGCGCTGCGGGATGAGGTCTATGCAGGTATATCCGACGAGGAGCTAAATATTATGGCTCTATGTATTAACAAAATTGAGCAAAATGCCGTTCGGCTTCTGGAGGCGAATTAGTGAGTGAAAGAACACCCGACCAAGCTTTTGCAAGATACGTAAAACTAGCGTTAGTAGCTTTTGCTGCCTGTTTTATCTATTTCGTAGTTGCTGATATCCGCATGCCAATGACACCCCAGGCAAGGGTGTACCATCAGGTTACACAAATATCACCTCAGCTTAATGGCCCAATCATTAAGGTCTTAGTAAGCAACAATCAACACGTTAAAAAAGGGCAAGTATTGTTCGAAATTGACGATACTCCCTACAATATTGCGCTTGAAAAAGCGCAGATTGAATTGGCGAATGTGGCACAAGAAAATGCTCAAATTGACGCCCAGGTGGACGCAATGAAGGCAAGAATAGCAGCCGCGACTGCCATACTCGTAGAACGCAAAAGTGAATATCAACGATTAAACACCTTAATAGAAAGCAACGTCGTTTCTCAACAAGACGTGGATAAAGCTAACGCCCAACTTCAAAGCGCAGAGGCAGATTTAAGCGCACTTAAAGCTGAGTTAAACCAGCAGATTGTAGCTAGGGGAGAAAAAGGAGAACGTAACCTCAAATATCGGGAAGCTCGCAACGCGCTAAATCGTGCAGAATTAAATCTGGCATACACCAGAATAAAGGCTCCGCACGAAGGCATTATGGCAAACATGCAGGTGACAAAAGGAACCTATGCCAAACAAAGCGTTCCCCTTGCATCTGTTGTAGATAACAAGCTTGACTTGGTTGCTGACTTTAGAGAAAAGTCGCTAACCAGTGTAGAAAAAGGCGTGCGTGCCAAAGTTGTTTTTGATGCGATACCTGGGAAGGTGTTTGCGGCGCAGGTGGAAGATTTCGAGGCTGGCGTTAGTGATGGCCAACTGTCAGCAAATGGCACGCTAGCCACAGTTGAAAAATCGAACCGATGGGTGCGTGACGCGCAGCGCCAGCGCGTTCATATCAGCTTAGATGAAAGTGAAGCGCCATTAAATCGTTTGACCAGTGGTGCCCGGGCGACGGTTCAAATTGTTCCTAATAACCCCATTGAAAGTTTTGTCGCGAATGTTCAAATTCGCTTTATCAGTTTATTGCATTACATCTACTAAAACAGGTTATGAAAACACAACTTAGCGAAAATGATGTTCAACAGATGCTCAGAATTGCCAGCGGCGCGACTCTCGGGTTTACGATATCTAAGGCAATGGACTGGCCGAACCCGATATTTTTTACCCTTTATCCCATCTTGTTGTTAGGGCTGGTAGCCGTTTTAAATGGGCACATAATAAGACAGTTTCTTGCAGCGACCGTGTTCCCGGCAATGGTTGTGCTAGTAGTGTATGGTTTGTTTGGCACCCACCCGCTGCTTATTACACCATTAATCGCAGCAACCTTTGCTTTTTTATTTTGGCAAATGAGTAAGGGCACATTATTTTTGTTTGGCGCATTTTCTCTGGTTGGGCTGTCGTTACAGCTGCACTTCGCAAGTTACAGTAACGATGGAATAGACATTTATCCGTTGGTGATTTCAAATATTGGCGCAATTTTACTTGCTCTAGGCATCGCTTTTGCCTTGCACCTAATATTCCCCGATAGAGCACCGCGAACACCACCGCCTAAGGTCTCTAAAGATCAAGCGAGCATCCGACACGAAGTTATCTTATGCACGACAGTGGCTACGTTATCTTTTGCTGTGTTTCAAACCTTCGATTTAGTTGATTCTATTTCGGCGCAAGCAGCGAGCATACTGATTCTGTTCCCTCTTTGCTGGAAAGGGGCCACCATGAGTGGTTGGCAGCGAGCAATAGGCACCTTGATTGGGTGTAACCTTGCCCTGCTCGCGCAGCTGGTTTTGCTGAATTACAGCGATACGTTATTTTTCGCTAGTTTTAGCCTGTGGATATTGGTCTTTTTTGTAAGTCGGCAGCACGTTTTGAACGGTGGTGGCGCGGGGACCGGCTTTGGTGTACTTACCACCTTTGGCATCTTGTACGGACAGTCACTTTCCCCCCAACAAGATATTATATACAGTGCGCTTTATCGGTTCTCGTCTGTTGCGGTAGCCATTGCAGTGAGCCTGTGTGCTATTTTTGTTGTACATAGCCTACTGAATCAACATCAATCTACACGGCATCACACGTTTTCTTGACCTTACTTGCAACAGGCTAGACCTGAGCAGTGCTCTATAGATATAGCTGACGATTATGTATTTTTGTTTTTATTTATTGGGCGCTTACATTTTTAAACAATGTGCTATATTGATTTTTAAACAAAAAGTAACCAACAGTACAAGGACGGTCAATGCTGCGAATATTGTTCGCATGGCTTGTAATAGTATGCTTTTGCCAAACCGCTAACGCAGCTAATTTCAATGACCCTCAGTCTATGCTGTCTTTAGACAGCGATGTCGTTTTTGCAGTAAGCAACTCAGCTGAACTTACAGGCGATGAACAGTGGTTTTATAGCGCTGATGTGATAGAAAGGTCGCCTTCACAATATTTACATTTTAAAGTTCGCGTTTACAACCAATTAGATACGCAAGTTCCTGTCTGGTTTTCAATTAGCTTTCCAGCAATAAAACGTTTAACAGTGACTGACGGCACTAAAAGATGGGTAACGGGCGACAGTTTGCCTTTTAGCTCTCGTCCTGTGAATGCGCCGAACTACCACTTTCCTTCCATATTACCACCGTCAGCCTATACAGAATTTAGCGGCACTATGACAGGCGAAATATTAAGGTATAGCTTTTCAGTCGCTACACCTGAATATTACAGCAACCTTTATATGAAAACCTTGCAGCGGGATATGGCGTTTTTCGGTGCAATGGGGCTGCTTACTGTACTTTGTACATTGGGCTTCATTGCTAGCCGCAATTTAGTCTTTTTAAGCTTTGCCTCGTTCATTTTTACTATAACCTTTTGGTTTTTTCGCGTCTTTGGTTACGCGTTTGAATTACTTTGGCCTAATACGCCAAGTTTGAACGATATTAGCTATGCTGTAAGCATTTACTCTGTTTTGATTACCGCCTTTTGGGTTTTGTTTCAGACACTAGCCAGAGACAACCATGAAGTGTACGGAGCGAAGCCCGTCAAACGGTTCTGCGCGATTTTGCCTTTTATGGGGATATTATTATGGCAAAGCGTAGGGCTTGATTCTGCACTAAAACTTCCTGTAATTCTCTTTTTCCCTTATATACTGATTGCAGCTCTCGTTATCTTTGTAGAGCATAAACGGGGCTCTGACAGAGCCAAATGGCTAGCTGCCGCTATGCTTCCATTAACATTTAGTACCCTAGTCCTTACTGTTATTGCACTTTTTGAGGTTGAGGTTTATTTAGAGCCTATCGCCACCTTCATGACTGGGCTCGTGATGACCTGTCTGTTTATGGTCGCGCTTACCGCGAACTACATGGTTAAGGTTGTGCAAAGAGAAAGAGACGCACAGAAAGAAGCAGCACAATTAAAAAGTGAACAGACATTTAGACTAGAAGCGCTGGTGAAAGAGCGTACACTAGCGCTCGAACAGACCAACAGTGCATTGGCAGTGTTAGCTTCTAAAGATAGCTTAACGGAATTGCCCAATCGTCGTACGCTGGACTTATTTGTAGATGATACGTTTGATAAGACCATACACGATCACGAGGCACTCGCCATTGCGCTAATAGATTTAGACCATTTTAAAAGTATTAACGATACCTTCGGACACAATGTGGGTGACGAAGTGCTCAAAGGAATTGCCAATATTCTCGCGCCGCTAAATAATGAAGATCAAGTAGCGGCTCGATATGGTGGAGAAGAATTTGCCATTGCAAAGCGCGTCACACAGCCTAATGGTAACCAGTCTAGCGAAGCCGAGGAATTTGCAAAACAATTGGAAATCGTCCACTGTGCCATTAATCAGTTAGCCATTGCATCGATAGATGACAGGAAACTGGGAGCATGTATAGGTTGGACATTATGTAAAGGCTCCGACGATATTGTCGAAGCCTTTAGGCGAGCTGATAAAGCCCTCTACCTTGCCAAAGATAAAGGAAGAAACCTAATCATTCCGGCTTTATGACACGGTTACCACCGCCTTTCGTTTGTCTTCTTTTGAAAATTGCAGCGCCTTGTTTAAATTATCAAATTCAAACAGGTTGGGGATCTCAACTACCAAAGATTGCGCAGCAACTTGTTCAAGTAGCGCCTCACCGTCTTTCACCAAACGCTGCCACTGTGGTAAATCGCCATAATCATGCAGCGCGCCTAGTGCTATCTCATGATAAGAAATAGTACGCGTGAAAGGCGCATCAACAGGCACTTCAATACGACCTAGTATACTCACTACGTGACCATTAGCTTCAAGAAGCGGTACAAGTGACGCCGCATAGTCTGGCCCGTTCGCGTCGAAAAGCGCGTAAAATGTTTGTCCTTCAGGTTTACCGCGATGGATGGCTTTTACGCCCATCTCATCGGCTTGCTCTTGCGAAAAGCTCCCTGAGATAACATGTACATTAAAACCGGCCTGAGAAAGTATTTGTGCCAGCAATTTGTTAACGGCGCCCATACCGCTGACTAACACGTCAGCCCCTTTTCTTACCGGCACTTTACTAAACGCCTGCCAGGCAGTAAGCATTGGACACGGCAAGGCAGCAGCTAGTGCAAAATCAATACTTTCTGGCACAATCATCACGCGGCTTGCGTACACTTCACTATGATCGGCAAAGCTTCCGTGTTCTCCTAGGCTATGATGGTAAGCCACTCGCCTACCCAATAGACCGTTATCAACGCCCTCACCTACAGCGACAACAACACCTGCACCATCTACACCAGGAATATGCCCTTTTTCCCAGTCGCGCGGGTTATCATCGATAAATTTCCAGTCTACGGGGTTAATGCCAATAGCATAGTTGCGCACAACAATACGCCCTGCTTCTGGCTCAGAAAATTCCCGTACATCTTGTACTAGTGCTGCGCCGGCCTGTTCAAATTGCCAAACGTTAGCTTGCATAAAAGCTCCTTAACACGGTGATTTTTCCAATTAGTCCCACGCAGGTGAGAAATCTGGGTTGGCTTGACGGTCGCCACAATCTAGCGCGTCAATCTTTGCGATATCATCTGCGTTTAAGGTAAGTTCAAGCGCTTTGAAATTGGTTTCCAGGTTTTTACGCTTAGTCGACGATGGAATAGTGACTAAACCATGGGCCAGCTCCCAGGCTACGACTACCTCAGCAGTACTTACACCATATTTATCTGCAATCGCAGTGATAGTCTCGTCTTTTAGCACTTTGCCAACAGCAAACGGCATATACCCTGTAACTGTGATGCCATGCTTCTCACACGCTGCACGCACTTTTTCATTAGTAAGATAAGGGTGTACCTCTACCTGATTCGTGGCAATAACGCCCTCGCCCAAGATACTCACCGCTTCTTCAATTTGTGCCACGGTAAAGTTGGAAATACCAATTTCTTTTGTGAGTCCCAGTTCCTTAACGCGCAGCAGTTCACCTAGGTACTCTTCCATGCTTTCGCCGTTTTCCGGTGACGGCCAATGAATAAGTAGCAGGTCAACGTACGACAGTTGAAGCTTTTCCAAACTCTCTTTTACACTATCCACAAAGCTTGCTTTATTCAGCTTGTCGTTCCACACTTTGGTGGTGACGTAAAGGTCTTCACGTGCAACAAGATTGTTTGCAATAGCGTCTTTAATAGCGCGACCTACCGCTTCTTCATTGCCGTAAATTTGCGCCGTATCAATGTGACGGAAACCCACTTCAAGTGCCATTGTCACGCTGTTATAGGCTTCATCGTCTTTTAAGCGAAACGTGCCTACACCTAGCGAAGGAATTTTAGATTGTGACTGATTTACATTCGGCATGATGCCTCCTTGTTGGTTCCGTTATTTATGAAAGTGAGGTAATACGTTGTCAGCAATGCGCAGCATCGCGTCTTCTACTGGTTGCGTATTACGTCTGAAGTGCAGGCCAATATGATCAACCCCCGCTTCTTTCATTGCATTGAGTTCTTTGATAAGCCCATTTACACCAGTTTCAACCCCGAATCGGTGGCGTTTTATGGGCGCTTCATCGTCTTCAACCAAATTAAGATGAATAAAGCTAACGTACGGCTTGTTGCCCGCAACATTTCGCCATAGCTCTACGCGCTTTGCATGGTCGTTCGGTGTACCTGGATACGCCAACCAACCGTCCATATTTTCTCCAACCCACTGAGGGCTTTGCTGAGCGAGCCCTGCAACGTACAAAGGCGGCGTGGTTGAGCGCGGTAACAGCGACATGCCAGGCTTAAGGGAATTCTCACCGTGCTTTACAATTTCAAGTGACTGCCTGAATTGCTCGCCGCGACTGTCAAACTCGACATCGAACAACGGATACTCAACAGGTCTATCTCCACTAGCGACACCGAGAATAAGACGATCTTCACTTAGCTGCTGCACCGTTGCTGCCGCCTTTTTAACAAGCCATGGCTGCCTAAGAGGTAAAACAACAGCGGCAGTGCCTAACAAAATATTGTCGGTGATGCCCGCCAAATAACCCAAGTAAGTGAAGGTTTCGAAAACTTGGGCTGCGTCACCAAAGCTAGGGTCGTAAACTGGTACATCTCGTACCCACGCTGCTTTAAACCCTAGTTTGTCGGCTAATTGAATACGGCTGTGATGCTCGGTCATATCAGGTACGCCGAACGGCGTACCTTTTGTGGCGTCGAAATGCGCCCAGTCGTTATCTAGCGGAAGCTCTACACCTACAGAAAACGTATGCTGGGCAAGCTTATCAAAGGTATTTGTCGTCATTGTGACCCCCTTATACTCTCGTCGCATTATCTGTAGTATTGAGTTCGCGCTTGTCTAAATAGCCGCTGTAGCGAGTAACAACCAAAGCTGAGACAGAAATAAGCGCACCAATCCATGCGGTATCTGATAGCTCCATGCCATCGACAATTGCGCCACCTAAGATGGAACCCACTGCTATGCCTATATTAAATGCTGCGATGTTTAAGCCTGAGGCAACATCAACGGCATTAGGGGTAAACTTCTCTGCTAATTGAACAACGTAAACCTGAAGCCCTGGCACGTTACCAAAAGCAAATGCGCCCCATACCAATACGGTAATCACTGCGGCAACTTTACTGCCCATGGTAAATGTCAGCGCAAACAAGATGACTGCAAGGGCTGAAAAGATGATTGTTAGCGCGCGGATTGGGCCTTTTTTGTCAGCAAGCTTGCCGCCATAAATATTGCCGACCGCAACAGATACACCGTAAACCAACATAATTAAGCTAATGGCTGAGGGCGCAAAACCCGCCTCCTCCTGCAATATAGGGGCAAGGTAGGTGAATGCCGTAAACGTGCCGCCATAGCCCAATATCGTCATTAGATACACTAATACCAGACGAGGCTGAACCAACACCTTCATTTGTTCACTCAAGGTGGCCGGCTTACTTTGTTTAAGATTATTCGGTACCAGCAACGCACTGCCAATTAGCGCAAGCGTGCCAAGCGCGGAAACCACAAGGAAAGTCGCTCTCCAACCGAAATTTTGACCAATCCAGGTGCCTAAAGGTACGCCAGTAACCAAGGCGACGGTTAAGCCCGTGAACATAATGGCAATAGCACTGGCTTCTTTTTCTTTCGCCACGAGCCCAGTAGCAATAGTTGATCCTATGGAAAAGAACACACCGTGGGCAAGGCCTGTCAGTATGCGGGCTAAAATTAAGCTTTCGTAGCTAGGCGCTTGCCAGGCAAGAATGTTACCTGCCACAAATAGCGCCATTAAGCTAAGGAGAACATGTTTTCTATTCCATTTTCCTGTAAGAGCAGTAAGAACGGGCGCGCCAACGGCAACGCCAACGGCGTACAAGCTAACGAGTAAGCCTGCACTTGGTAGTGTAACGCCAAGATCTGTCGCAATAGTAGGTACCAGCCCTACTATCACGAACTCTGTTGTGCCAATAGCAAACGCACTTAACGTTAACGCAAATAATGCAATAGGCATTTCAATATCCTCAAAAAGTAAGTAACGAGATGGCTTGATTAACAAGGCCACCATTGGCTTCTAGAACGAACAACTACACCGTTTTTTGAAAGCCATTAATAAAGTGCGTACAGTTTGACGACATTTTCATTTGCAAAAAACAGCACTAATGACAAAATACTTTTGCGATTTTTGAAAATATAAGGTGCGTAATGCCAGTTTCATCAAAAACTGAAGATTTAGAAGCCTTCCTAACCGTTGTGGATACAGGTAGCTTTTCCAGCGCTGCCAATTTGCTGAATCAGCAGGTGGCAAAGGTGAGTAGAGCAGTAACTCGGCTTGAAGATACGTTAGATGTAACCTTATTAAATCGTACTACCAGACGGCTTGAACTAACCGAAGAAGGGGAACTTTTTCTGCAATATGCCAGAGACGGGCTAAACGTGTTGGAAAAAGGCGAAGAAGCACTGCGACTACTAAAGCGCGCGCCTTCAGGAAAACTTAGGGTAGATGCAGCGAGCCCTTTCGTGCTCCACCAGCTTGCGCCGTTAGTGGGTGAATTTCGAGAAGCATTTCCTGACATTACGCTCGATATCACCAGTCACGACAGTATTATCGACCTGTTGGAACACAAAACCGATATTGCAATACGTATTGGTGATTTAAGCGACTCTAATTTACATGCAAGACGTTTAGGGAAAAGTAGGCTGCACATAGTGGCAAGCCCAGCGTATCTTGAAAAATACCCCATATATGAAAACGAGGATGGAATTAGCGCGTTAAACAAACACAAACTGATTGGTTTTAGCGACGCACAAAGTTTAAATAAATGGCCGCTCAAGCAAGATATCAACTTGCAGTACAGTCTTCGTGCGTCAAGCGGCGAAACTATTCGCCAACTATGTCTAGCGGGGCAAGGTATAGCCCTACTGTCTAACTTTATGGTGCACAGAGATCTCAGCGCGGGCACGCTTGTCGATGTGTTTAGCGACGAGATCGTCAGCCCAAACCGCAGAGAGTCGGTGCAAGCGGTGTACTACAAAAATAGCGCCGTATCGTCTCGTATCTCTGCGTTTTTAGATTTTATACAGCCTCGGCTTACACTTTAAACAGCTGTTATTTTACGCGCCCTTTGCCCAGTATTTTCTTAAGCGTGCTTTGTGGAAGGCCATTCACAATAAGCGCCGCTATCATCAATATTGCGCCGGCCATTACCATAGGCAACAGCGTTTCTTTAAGGAGTACAACTGAGCTTACATAGCCCACAATTGGCGTAAGTGTACTAATGAGCACGATTTTATCAGGTGGCAATTTAGGCCCCGCCGCTACCATAAGGCCAAAGCCGAGACCTGTTGCCACTGGGCCTATGTACGCCAGCAGCAACCAATCGCTGATATCGTAAGCCCCAAAATTTGGCTTTGGCTCTACTATGAGAGCAATAGCAAGCATGGCGAAACCCGCAATGGCAAACTGCCAGAAGACCGCTTCAATGACGCTTCCTTTCCACTTGTGAAAAGACACTCTTCGAATAGCGACCGCCCACAATGCAGATGCCAGCAACATACCAAAGAGCGGTAGCCAAGCGCCTGGTTCTCCCGAAGCAAATAAAATCATTGCGCAGCCAATAGTAGAAATACCGGTAAGAATTAATCGCTTAGAAGGCGGGCGCTGTCGATACCATAATGTATCGATTAGCAGCATCCAAAGCGGTGTGGTGTAAATAAGAATACTGGCCGTGCCTGCTGGGATAAACTGCAGGGATACGGTAATAAGCCCCATTGATAAGATAAACTGGAAAAACGCTACCACAAAAACCACCGAACGATCTTTGCGGTTTAATACTGGTAAACGTTTTTTCGTGAGCAATACAAAAAGCGCAAGCACAGGAAGGCTTAGCAAGAAGCGCAAGCACACCATCCATACAGGCCCTACAATCTCAAGCCCTAACTTCATGCCTGGCCAGTTAAGCCCTAAACACAACACTGCAACCAAAAGCATTTTAATACCTTTTGATTGCTCTTTTTCCGCCACCGATAATGAAGACATGCGTTTTTAAAAATCCAATTACAAGAACTGATTTAAGAGAAGTCATCACCGCTACAGGGGTTGAATTTGAGCGGGATATAATATGGGCGCAAATATAAGTGAATTGGCGGTGAATTGAAACCTAGCCTGCCGTGTAATGACGTTATTTTATCGACCAAATGGTCAACTTTTTAAAAACCTGTGGAAACTTTGCGATACGGCGAATTACTCACTTGAGTTTGCCATTTCGATTAGAGGCTAGAAGTTTCTCTTAAAAGCTAGTCTAGAGCTGGATTTGTCCACTTCATGATTTTCGCATTCTCTTTTTGTGCGCTGTTTCCACTACTCTTGTTATTCCCGCCATCATTGCTTCTTACGGTGTAATAGTTTTTGCGAGTTTCGATATGTTCAAAACCTGAACTTTCGTACAGCGAAATAGCCGTGTGGTTACTCTCACGCACTTCTAGCCAGATTTCACGCATTGCATTTTTCACTGATGTCTCAATGACAAAATCAACTAAAGCGCGACCTATACCCTTGCCTCTAGCGCCACTGTCTACCGCGATATCCATTAGCGTAGCTTCATCAACGACTTCAAGCATAATGGCATAGCCAACAACTTTCTCATTATCAAAGGCTAACACCCCGTAATAGGGTTTGGTGAAACAATCCTCAAAGGTGCTAAGTTTCCAAGGCGCTACTTGCGAATGCTGGTGAATAACGTGAGCGTGTTCGATGTATTGTTCGAAGCCTTGAGGCGGTACGATGGTAAACTTCATCATCACGACTACTGCTCGGTCGCTGATTTGTTCAACGTGCGTCCTACGTCAGTGAGCTGAGCCCACAGTTCCCGCTTTTGCGTGGTGGTGAGTTTTAGCGGTGTAGCTGGCAATACAATGGCCGATTCGGTTACTGATAATGTTCGGCCAATCATTATGTTGTTAGCCCATTGTGACGGAATACCCAACTGAACACAGGCTAGCTGCAAGTCTTTTAACCATTGCTGTGACTTCGCTTTCTGTTCGGCACTTAAAGGAATACCGTCTGGCGATGCTGGCTTTTTCGCTTCACTTGTTTTTATCACAGGCTCTTGTGAATTCACCACGTTACCGTTTGGTGGCATTGTAGCGTGTGGCGAAGAAGCTGCCATTTTGCTTTGCGCTATACTCGCTTCATTTGCACCGTATTTTTGAGTTCTTTCATCTAACGGCGCGTTATGCGTGGGCGGTTTTGCTGTTACAACGTCTCTGGGCTTAGCTTTCTCTTTTGAACTGCCACCTACGTTTGCTCTCAACTGAGCAAGACGTGACTGCTTTTCTTCCTGAGAAATTGGCGTTGAAGACGGCACATTTGATTGAACATTTTGGTTAAAAGTGGCGTGTGATGCTGAACTGTTCGCCGTACCGTGCACGTTTTGTGAAGTACCGTTTTCTTTTGGCTTTGTTTGGTCTTTTAGCTCAGAGTAGGCGTCTTTAGTGATCCATACGGGGATCCCCATTTCTTGTAATACCGCCTGCTGATATGAGGTGAGAGACATTGCGTAAAAGACCTAAAAGTGAGTTAACCATCATTTTCGCTCAGTTTACTAAAGTTGATGGCGTGATTGAATAACTATCGCCTTCTTTTACCTAAACCACTCTTACTACCTAAACCACTCTTACTCTTAAGTATAGAGCGCATGAAACTATATACACCAAGTCAGAATCATCCGATAGGTGTATGAGCTTGTGAAATGTAAAACAGATACAACAAAAGTGCCGAATTTAAACGGTAGACACCAGAGACTAAAATAGAGAGATTTACAGAAACTAGATAAGGGCAAGTTTTGAAATTAAAGCAGGAGCATTCATAAAGAGAGAAAGTGGCAGGGGTGGAGGGACTCGAACCCCCAACCATCGGTTTTGGAGACCGCTGTTCTACCAATTCGAACTACACCCCTAGCGCGCTGTGCATTATACGGATGACATTAAAAAGGTAAAGCCTTTTTATCATCACATACAACTGCATGCTTAATTAACACGCAATGCGCTGTTTTTTCAATCGAATAGTGCTGAGTTTAAGTGATGCGCATCTTTTCATTCAGCCCTTTACCCAAGTTTGAAAAAGGCAATACCTAGGGTTTATTAGATAGAAGTCTCCCCTGCTTTCCCTATATATCTTTCGTTGCATTGAGCGCAGCAAACCACAAATCATTCGTGATAGCGACAATCTCGGTATGCAGTTCAAATTTCTCGAGCGCCTTATGTTTATCTATATTCATGATGGCGGCGTAATGCTGCATCAACTCATCACTTTCTTTATTATCGAGTTTATTGATGAGGCAGCAGCTAGCTAAATCGAAGTAGCGATTGCCCATTGCAGCATATTCCCAATCAATAATTGTTACAGTGTTGTCTGCACCTATTAACAGGTGATTAATCAGCAAATCGTTATGGCACAACACATAGTCATCATCGTCTTCTTCGCTCTTTATTGCTTTTTTCCGAAACGCCTGCGCCTTTAAATAAAGCTCACTGCTTATATCAAGCTGTGCAGCGTCACTGTAATGGAGCCATCTTGCGGCTAAATTTAATGGCCTAGCGGTTACAGGTAGTGAATGAATACGCGCGAGAGTCTTTGCCAAAGTATATAAAGGAAGTCTATGCGAAGAGAGCGTTGCACTTTCACTGTGACTTTGCCACCTTTCAACCCAGATGGTTTCATCATCGCTTAACCATATGGGCTGCGGCGCTACACCCAATCCGTAAAGCTGTTGCTGCAAAGCAAACTGATGCTGACGTTCCACACCGCTAAAATCATCATCGCCCATCCATTTAACGGCTAAATCGACAGGGGTATCTTCAAGCTTCAGATTATTACTACTTCGATGATTGCCGTTCCTTGAAAGTAATGGGTTAGTCACCGAGTCTTGAACGCGATAAACACGATTTACCGCACCAGCTGGATGTATAGAAATTTTGGCACTGTCGCTAAGGTTAAGCGCCTTTTGCAGCGTGGCGATGATATCCAACTTGTTCACCTTGTTTCTTATATTGCACCAACCACTGATAATAGCCAAACACCGCAAAGCCCACGTAACCCAAGAATAGGCAAGCTGACAATGCATAACCTACTTGCAGGTATAAATACGCAGAAGCCAAATTGATGAAGAACCAATAAACCCAGTTTTGTAGAATCTTATGCGCCACCATAAATGTGGTTATTACGCTCAGTAAATTAATGCTCGCATCTAATAGTAGGTACTCACTATTAAACTGTGAGCCTGCTACTTCAGACAGAACCCAAGCGAGCAGTAACATGCTAGGTACAATGAGAAAATGTACCCAAATCGGCCAGTGACGTACCGGCTTAATATCGCCGTTTTCTGCTCCTTTCGACCACTGATAATAACCGTATCCCGCCATTATCATGTAAAAGAAATTAAGCGCAGACTGAAATGGCAAAGTCACCTGCCAAAATAGCCAGGTGTAAATCGCCGTACTGACAAAGGCACATAGCCAACACCAGCTATTTTGTTTTGCAGCTAACAGTACGTATGCAATGGCAAGGACAACCGCTACCCACTCTAACAGTGAAGTAGCGGCAATTTGTGAAGTAAACTCAGAAAAGAAGCTAGCCATTAAGACGATTTTCTAGATTGCATGGCATCGAAGTTAAGAAACTTGGCCACGAAAATAGCCTGCCCCACCTCTTCATGTGTTCTTTGCATTTCTTCACCAAGTAGTTTCATTACCACACTATAGTCACCGGTAACCTGCGTGCTGGTTGAACTTGTTGAAACCGTGATCTCACTATAGCTATTTAACCTATCTATGAAATCTTGAATAGGCGGAATATATTCGTTTACCAGTGGGTACAACGACAGTTCAACCATAACTTGCATGCTCGTTTCCTTTTATTTTAAAACGCGTACTTAACAGTGATACCAAACTGACGACCATTACCTATTTGGTAATATGGCTCTTCAAAGGCATATTCATCGCGAGGGTCGTTACTAAAACCACCGAAACCTCGAGTGTAGTACTCGCGGTCAAATGCATTTTGGATCCACAGCGAGGTTTGCCAATCACCGTGTAACACTACGATTTCAGAGTTAACCAGTGTTGTGCTTGGTGCGGTTACATCATGGCCGTCAGAAAAACGGTATTCGCTTTTATAGTCTACATCTACGCGCCAAAGCACGTCATCTGTAAGTGCGTACTCACTATAAAGGTTTGCCGTCCATTTAGGTGATTGAGCCTGTCGTTGCTCAGATACTTCAGTGCCGTCTGCAAGCGTATATCCTTCAAAGGTAGCGCTTAAGTAACCAACACTTGCATCTAGCTGCCATGCATTACTAGCAATCCAGCTAAGCTCAAGTTCGGCCCCTTTGTTAGTGCCTAAATCAGCATTATCGATAATATCTACAAAACCTGCCGTGCCGTCATCACGAGTGATAACATCAAAATCACTGACTTGTGTATCTTTTCTATCCATGTAGAAAATTGCTGCACGAGCAACAAGGTCAGGCCTTAATACCGGGCCTTTTACGCCTACTTCGTAGTTCCAATTATACTCTTCGCCGAAGAATCTCTGGTCGTCATTCACGCGACTGTCAGGGTTAAAGCCTGCGCCTTTATAGCCACGCGAGATACTGCCGTAATAGAAGTGCTCGCCTTGTGTATACTGAAGCGCTACTTTTCCGCCGACCATGGTGGTATCAAAAGCACGTGTAAGCTGATTATTATCAGCGTAATCAAAATCGTAGTTTTCTACTCTCAAACCCGCTACAAGTACTAGGTTATCATTCAAACGGCTTTCTGTTTGTGCATAAATAGCAGTGGTTGTTGGTGTATATTCACTAGCAAAGTCATTGTCTAAATACGTGTACTGACGCAGCAACTTTTCTTCTGTGTTTTTATAGAATACACCTAAGGTCCAGTCGGTCATGCCATCGAAAAGCGCGGCACTCTCAGACGAGACAAAACGCAACTCACCTGTTTGGGTTTCGACATCGCGATAGTATGCATCAAAAGAGGTGTAACCCCACGGATGAAAACCGGTGAATGTCCAATCTTCATCATATCCATAAGCAATGTTATGAGAAGCATGAGTAGCAATAAGAATGAGATCGCCCGCGGCCGTACTCGTTGTTGAGCGCGCACTTACTGCGTGAGTTTGATGTTCGTCAAAACCTGGCTCGTCAGACAGTGTTTTGTTGTCGTTATCAAGCGAGAACGCATCGTAGCCGTTATCAATGTCGTACCAGCGATAAGTAAGCGCGAGTGTGGTTCTTTCGTCGACGCTGCCTTCTACAGCGAGGCGCAATGCGGTTTCATCGATATTATTTGTATCGCTTCTACCTAAAAACGTGTTCTCTACAAAACCATCGCTACGGTCATGAACCAGCGCAACGCGGTATCCCCAACCAGAATTAATATCGTCGCCAGTGGCACCTTCAATACGGTAGCTATCTTTGTTACCAATGCGAGCCTCAACGTAGTCTGGCCCATCGCTGCCTACATTGTTACTGGAAAGTTTAACTGCCCCGGCCAGTGCGCCAGTACCATACAGCGTGGCCTGAGGCCCGCGATAGACTTCTAGCTGTTTGGTATCAAAAATAAGGCCCGCTGCGGCAAGACCAGAAAAATCGAATTCATCGACAATAAAGCTCACAGAAGGATTGATTGGTTCGGCAAATTGGCTACGCTCTCCAATACCGCGAATTTGCACAAAGCGGCCACGAGACGCGCCAGCAGCAAAATTAACGTTTGGAATACTGTTTAACACACTGTCGATATGGCTAGGCTGCCTACTGCGAAGACGCGTTTGGTCTAAAATAGTCGCACTGGCGCTTAGCTGATCCAGCGTGGTTTGACGAAAATCGCCAGTTACAACGACGCGTTCAATATCGGTTGGCGTGCTATTTAAACTGTTACTCACATTAGTTTCTTGCGCATAGGCTGCAACAGAACTCGAAAGTAATGAAAGCGTGAAAAGTGTTTTATACATGGGATCTCTTATTCTTACTCAAGAAAAAAGATCCGGGTCTAACGGCAGGTGATAAGGCTATATTGTGAACCATCCCTACGCCGGTATTATCCGGATCAGGTTTAAGGGTTCCCACACATGTGGATCTCAGACCGAAAACGGACACCCCTTGGTATTGCGTTAAAGCACTCTGTGAGGAGGCTTTACCATCTGCGACGGAGTCTACCAGTTCGATACACGCCGTCAAGCAGATAAGACATTAAGCTAACGTCATAATTTTTATATGATATAAAGCATTAGAAGCGTGCAGCTAGTCCGCGTCGATATTCATATTTAGACGACGAACTTCATCGTCAGTCTGAGCCTTTAAACCTTCCAACGTTTTGCCATGTGCCGTTGGTTGACGCGTATCTGGGTCAACTTTTACAAAGACGATATCGTCTGCAAAACAAATAGTTTTCTTGGTGGCTTTGTTACGAACCAAGCAGCTTACAGTAATAGACGTGCGGCCCACAGCCTTAGTTTCTAGGCCAAATTCTACGATATCCCCCTGCATAGCGGGTGACTCAAAGCTTATTTCACCAATATGCTTTGTTACCAAGCAGTTGGTTTCTAACTGACAAATTGCCCAAATGGCAGCTTCTTCGTCTATCCATTCTAACGCGCGCCCACCGAACAAAGAATTGGCATAATTGAGATCGTTTGGCATTACTAGACGCCGAGAAAGAAAGCGCATTCGAATTCCTCATAATAAATCGCTACTATAGCGTCAGATTATACCGAAAAAACTAATTCATGGCGCTAATTCAATTACGCGAATGGCTTCTAGCCCCCTATCGCGAAGACAGCTTCAAAAACGGCTCACAGGCTACTCCCCTGCTTCACCGAAGAATGCTGGTTATTTCAGGAGGTAATGACTTTTGTGAAGCTGCGATATCTAGCCTTCGAAGCTCAACGGATGAGCTGGCATCATTAAGTATTTCGAACCTCACTAGCAACGCATTAAAAGGAAAGATGCGAAAACAAGTGCTTGGCGTCGAGTGTGACATTGCTTTATTGGATTGCCGCGATTCTTTTAAGCCAGGTGATATTATGGCTGTGTCGGGCGTTATTAAGCGTAGTGGCTGCTTAATACTTATTTGCCCAGAATTTAACGCATGGGTCGACAATATAGCGGTGCCTTTCTTATCAGAAGGGTTTACGCTCAACTACAGTCGATATCTTTCTCGCTTCATTGAAAACTTGCGTAAAAACCCATACGTGGGTTTTCATACTGAAACGGAGACTGTTCTTCCCGATATTTCTTTCTACAGTGTAGAACAAGAATCAATTCACAACGAACACACAAATACCCGTTTTCGCTCTGTTGAGCAAGAGCACGCCTACCATCAGTTGCATCAAGCATACATGCGTAATCAGCTTAATGCGCTTATTACAGCACCAAGAGGTAGAGGTAAATCATCCCTTTTAGGCCTATTTATCGATAGCCTTGTCAAAGAAGGTAAGCACATTTTGCTTACCAGCGAACGCAGGGAAAACGTAACAAACGTTTTATCTCGCTTCACAGAATCTGAAGAAGCAGACAATCAGAATGTAAAATTGTATACGTCGCAAGTGGCAAGTTTAGAAACACAAAGAGCGGTACAGCAAACTACGCCAAAAGGCTTGGTTAAGTGGGTGCCGCCCGATAGCGAGTTGCTTTTTGGTAAAGAAAACACGAAATATGACCTCGTTATAGTAGATGAGGCTGCGTCCATGCCACTTCCCGTTATTAATCGAATAATGGCGTATAACCCACAATGGGTGTTAAGCACCACACTTTTAGGCTACGAAGGCTCAGGAAGAGGGTTTATTCATAAACTCATTCCCAACTTACCAAACGAGACTTTACATCTAACGCTGACAACACCTTTACGTTGGTTTAAAAACGATCCTGTTGAAGCCTATTTTAATAACACCTGTCTGTTTGAAAATGATTGCGTGAAAGATGCTGGTTGGAACGTAAACTCAGAAAGTAGCAGACAAAATAGCATAGCCTTTCTTACATCGCTCAATAACTCTGAGCTAATAACGGCTTGCGAGTTTGATATTTGCTCTTTTGAGAATGTAGACGAAAACATACTGCAGCAAATCATGTCTTTGCTTTCACTTGCTCACTACCAGACCACGCCTGACGATTTTATGCGCCTGATGGACAGTCCAGATGTTCTGGTCGTGACTTTTAAAATTAAAGACCTAGTACTTGCTACAGCAATAATTAACATAGAGGGTGGAGACTGCCTAAGCGATGTTGCTCTTGGTATAGCAGAGGGTAAGCGACGCCCAAAAGGTCATTTAGGAGCGCAACGATTAACATTACTGTCTGCCGACTTTAATGCTGCAACACAGAGCTATTGGCGAATAAACCGCATTGCTGTTCACCCAAAGCTTCAGGATAAAGGTATTGGCAGCCAACTAATCAAAAAAATAGTGAAAAAAGCCCATGAGCGCGCTATTGATGCAATATTAACGTCTTACGGAACGACAAACAAACTTGATGGATTTTGGTCTAACAATGGCTTCGAAATCGTTGATTATGGCCGAAAGCCTAATAAAGCCAGTGGTGAAACCAGCGCTTTGGCTGTGCTACCTTTAAACGTTTATACCGATGAACTGGTTGAAAAAGTCGTAGCCCTCAAAGCGAGTTTCATTAGTGCACTTAGTCTGCACGAGCTACCCATTTCTGTTCTTGAAATCTATATAAGTAAGCTAAACCACTTTACCCAAGGAACGCGAACGCTTGATGATATTTGGCCTATATTGAATAAATTAGCGAGCGAGGCAGAGCTCCGCCCTAAAGCGATAAGCGACAGGCACGAAAACAAACGCAGTAATGACGCTGAATTACTTAATACTAACCTTTACGTACTCAATAAGCTTATAAAAATAATGAATACGAATAGTTACCTAGTATCACTATTTGAAGTCTCAGATATAAATATGAGGCTTATTAAAGAGGTGCTAGAAGACAACGGTGTTAAGGTAGATGGGTTGAAAGGGTTAACGGCAGCAATTAGGGCTATATTGCGCCCCGCATTCAAATAACTTTCTTGGGTACTGTTAAGTGAAGTACCGTTAGATCCGAAGTAAGCTGTCGCCATTCTAACAAATCACTTTCACGACAATTTAGTTTCTACTCTTAAGTAATACACTAAAACTAAAAGCAAAAAAAAGCCTCCCAAGGGAGGCTTTGATAGCTAAAACCAGTTATTAAATATTAATACCACGGTTTTTCGCTTTCTCTTTTATGTAAGGTTCCCACGCTGCCGCGTTACGACGTAGCGAGCGATCTTTTTTGGCTTCTTGAACATGCTTGTACGCAGCTCGATAATCTCCAGCATAAAAGTTCGCTTCCATAAGCGTAAAGTGAACTTTTTCAGGATTTTCGATGCCACGCTCAAGAGCATTTTCAAGAGCTTTAACCGCACCTTTGTAATCCTCAGCGATAAGCAACAAGGTACCTTGCTTGCGATAGTATTCTGGATCAGAAGTCTCTGCAGCGGCTTTCGCATATAACTTAGCTGCAGTTTTGAACTCTTTTGCGGCGTGATAAGCATTCGCTATACTAGCCGTTAATTGAGCGTCTTCTTTAAGTACACCAGCCTTGATGAACTTTTCCAACGTCTTCGCACCGCGGTATGGCATACCATTGCTTTGATAAAGCTGGGCCAGCGCTTTAGCTTCACTTTCTTTCTTCAAGAAACCTTGCATATCAGCAAGTTCAAATGAAGACAATGCCTTTTTATACTCCTCAACTTGTAAGTAGAACATACCTAACTGAGTCCACCAACGTGGCTCTTCAGGAAACTTACGAACAAGTTCTTCCGCAACAAGCACCGTCTGGTCATACATCTTACGCTCGTAATAAGAGGTAAGCTTCAAAACATACGGGTTCTTGTTTGGCTCTTCATATAAAGCTATTGCTCTATCTGCTGGCTCAATCATTTTATCTAATTGCTTAGATTCGTAATAAGCCTGAGTCAAGCGAGTATAAACGTCGGCATCTTCTTTACACGTGAAGTCCATCCAACTGTTATACCATTTTACAGCGTCGTTATACTTTTCTTCCTGCATACTCAAATCACCTAAAAGCTTAAGTGTTTGAGCGTGCTCTAGGTCGTTAAGTACTTTATTTTTTACAGAATCAACAAGGTAGTTGTAAGCCTTTCCACCTTGACCTTCCTGCGCTGCAAGTAGGTTACCAATGAAACGATTAACGTAAGCTTTATCAAAATCGTCGGAAGGATCGATTTCATAAAGAACGTTTAATGCCTCATCTACTAAGTCTTCATTGTAAAATTCGAAGGCTTTTTGAACTTTCTTACCGGTACGCTCACCTACAAGCGTCGTTTTTCCTTTCTCATAGCCAGGACAAACAACAGGTGATGTCTGCGCTAGGGCAGCGGGTGCTGAAAGCACCGCACTTGCACCTAACACTAAAGCAACGGCTGACATTTTGAATGTACGTTTCATCATGATCATTGCTCCAGTTTAAAGTCTAGCTGTACGAACATGCCAGGTTGTTTAACAGCTTTGCCGTCAACAATCTTAGGCTTGTATTTCCACTTACGTAGAGCACGACGTGCTTCACGGTCGAAAATACGCTTAGGTTCAGCATCAATAACTTCAATATCATCTACACCACCAACTTCGTTGATAGTGAAAGACAGTCTTACCCAACCTTCACGACCGTCGCGGGCAGCATCAGGTGGATATTTCGGATCGATACGAACGATAGGTGTTGCTTCACCGTCACGCTGCATTGCACCAACGCCACCAATATTTACACCAACACCACCTGTGTCAATAGATGGAATAGCTAAACTAAAACCATCTGCGTCAGGTTCTGCTGCTTCCGGCTCTACTTGCTCCATTTTTGGAGGCTGTGGAGGTGGAGGCGGCGGTGGCGGTGGAACACGAGTACGCGTTTGCGTTTGGTCGTCTGGTTCCTGCATAACAATATCGATAACCGGTGCAGGCGGTACTTCGTCTGCTGGTCTAGATGAATTTTCAATCAACTTAGCCATCAGAACGAAAAGGGCAAATGCAACCGCAGCACCTAATACAATAGATACAAGTATACGTAACATCTTATCCCCTTGCCGCTACCGAGACTCGGTTAACGCCAGCGGCTTTAACCTGATCCATAATCTCAACTACTAAACCATGCTTCGCTTTAACATCAGCTTGAATGATTACGTAGTCAGTTGGCTGCTCGGTTAGCAGTCTTTCAATATTCGCTCTTACGCTGTCCGGCGCTACTTCACGCTTGTCTAGCCATACATTTCCGTCTTCAGTTACGGCGATGAAAATGTTTGCATTTTTGTGAAGAATCGCCTGGCTCGCATCTGGCTTGTTGACTTCGATCCCTGCTTCTTTAACGAAAACAGTGGTAACGATAAAGAAAATCAGCATGATAAACACGATGTCCAACATGGGCGTCATGTCAATCTGTGCATCTTCTTCCTCGGTTCTGACTTTTCGAGCCATAATCTCTCTCTCTAATGATGTGGCAGGCTATCAACTAGCCCTTCTCTTGCCAGCTTCACTTTCGCTTCAAGACGTGAACTGATGAACAGCCCAGATAGCGCGGCTACCATTCCCGCCATTGTCGGGATAGTTGCCATAGAGATACCAGCTGCCATTAGACGTGCGTTGCTGGTGCCCTGCGTTGCCATTGTCTCGAAAACACTGATCATACCGGTTACTGTTCCAAGTAGACCGATTAGTGGACACATTGCAATAATGGTTCTGATAATCAGCATTCTAGCGTTTAGATCGTCTGACGCTTGAGAAATCCACGCGTCACGGATTCTATGCGCATACCATGATGTGGTATCTGCTCGGGCATCCCAATTCGCGATGATGTTTTTCTTCACCTTTGGGAAGACCGAGGTTAAATACCAGTAACGCTCAATCATTAAAACCCACATAAGAAAGAGCGCGGCAGCAACGAAGTAAAGTACGTCACCGCCGGTAGCGATAAAGTCCCTGACCGATTCGAATAATCCAATCAGGTAATTCATATTACGCTTTCTCCGACTCTGTGTGAGCAGCTATGATACCAGCAGTTTGCTCATCAAGAATGTGGATGATTGACTTGCTACGAGAAGCTACGATGCTGTGCATAAGGATTAGTGGCAGAGCCGCGATAATACCCTGAGCAGTAGTTACAAGAGCCATTGAGATACTTCCTGCCATCATACGAGGGTCACCAGTACCGAATAATGTGATGGTTTGGAACGTCTCGATCATACCTAGTACCGTACCTAGTAGACCAAGTAGTGGAGCAATCGCTGCAAAAATCTTGATTACGTTAATACCGCTTTCAATTTTCGGAAGTTCACGAAGAATCGCTTCATCAAGTTTAAGCTCAAGGTTTTCTGCGTCAGCAGTTTTGTTCTCTTGATAAACTTTAAGGATACGACCTAGTGGATTACCTTCTGAAGGATTGTTTACGTTCTTAAGCTGTGAACGCATTTTTCCACCAGTGATCGTCAACGTGATCATTTTGTAAAGACCAATTAGTAGACCAACAGCAAGCATTAGTGTGATTGTGTAACCTACTGGGCCACCAGCGTGGTAACGCTCAGACATTGTTGCTTTCTGCTTCAATAGACCAAGGATACCGCCTTGAGATGGGTCAGCATAGAAAGGCGTGAAACCTGAAGTCGCGTCAATTAGCTCTTCTGCAGACGCAACAAAGTGACCGTCTGGTTGACGACCTAGAGGCTGAACAACTTCAGACTCTGCATCGTATGCTAAGTAACCATTCTCACCAACAAGGTTGAAGGTACCAACACGAAGAACTTCTTGTTGTGAAGAACCACCGTCAAGGTTTACAACTTCAGTTGTAAACTTAACTACTTCACCGCCTTCAGTCATTTCTTTTTGAAGTGCAAACCATAGGTCTTCTAGTTCTTTGATGTTAGGAAGACCTTTAGAATCTTCAGACATTTCTGCTAAGAACTGTCCACGACCAGGGAACTGAGCACTTACGATTGAAGTAGAAATACGACCGTAAGCTTCAGATGATGCTTGACGTACCACACCAAACATTTCACCAAGCGTACCGGTTGCTTGGTCTAGTTCAGCCGCTTTTTCGTTAAGTGTCACTTCGTTGTCTGAGAATTGCTTCTGTAGACGATCACCACGATCTTGCTCGGCTTTAAGATTTGCTTGAGCCTTGCGAAGAAGCGCTTGCTTGTCAGCACGAGCTGATTGGAATTCAGCTTCGCGTTGCTTGTCTAGTTTCGCTTCAGAAACACGGTTCTGTTGAACCTGATCTAGAAGGTCTTTCAGGCTCTTTGCTTCCTGAGCCTGCGCTCCGGTTGCCGCAACTGCAACTGTCACAGCGGCTAAAAGAGATTTGAATACTGGTTTCATTAACAATTACTCCGCTGCGCTAATTGGTAGTTTAACAAGAGCCGCAGGAATGGTTCCGTTCGCCATTTTCACTGCGTCAATAGTCGAAGAAAGGTACTCATCACCTAGCTTCTCCCAAGAGCGGCTTTCATTGTTCCAAACCCACGCGTGCGTTTGATCAAGTGAAAGAGCTAGTAACGCCGTACGACCTAGGTTAAAGAAATCAACAGTAACTTCCGTACCTGCATCATCAATAGTGCCTTGGTAAGAGTTGATCTTAGTACCGTACTCAACTTCTACTAAGTAGGCCTCTAGCACCTGACGGAACTGTTCAGAAACAGTAACGTTAGAGTTAGCCATAAGGTCACGAAGACGTTCAACGCGCTGTAAACGCTCTTCCAAACGGATAGGACGGTCTAGTTTGATGAACTGCTCTAGGCTGTCAATCATACGGAACATAAGAGGAACGATGCCCTGCTTAGTTTGTTCGATGCTGTCGATTTGACGCTGAAGTGAATCGATACCGCGCTGCTGGTCTGCAACTAGGCTAGCGATGTAATCATTGTAGATTTTAAGGTTTTCTGTCTCATCTACTGTTTGACGATACTCAACGAGTAGTTCTTGAGACTGTTCAAACAACGTGTTGATTTTTTCTTGAGATTTCGCTGCAGCCGCGTGGATTTTCGCTTCTTCTTTATGAAGATCTTCTAGCGTATCTGCAGAGACTGCACTACCTGTTAGTGCGAATGCACCCATAACAGTAGAAGCAATAAGAGTTCTCTTGCTCATTTTGGACATAGTTCCCAACCAAATTTCTTATTTGAATCCTCGCCGATAAGGAAAATATTCGGGCAAGGGGCGTATAAAACTTTCACAATTTTGTTTCAGGAATGTAGCACTGACGTCAATGTTCAGTACTACGAACGTAGTATACTCACATGGAACGGTGTAACGAGTCAAGTAACGACCTCTTTACATCTACAACTTTCGAAGTTGATCGCTTAAATTATATTCACATGATTAAGCGTCTCTTTCTAAATCAATTAAGTTAAGTTGTAGCTTGACACTGCATGAATTGGTCAAAAACCTAGCGTGTTCCAAACCATCCGGTTAAAGCGTATCGCGGTTTTTTAGCGAACGGTGTTAAATACGTGACGCTATGTATATGTTTTACGTCAAACAAACTTAATGTATTGAATGTAGGAGTCCAGCTTTCTAAAGTCTCACCATCGTTATTGAAAAACTGTAACAGTCCTCCCCAATCAGGGTGCCATTCAGGCGACAAATTAAAAACATATGCCAATTTTCTGCCTTCAGATTGAACATCATCTTTATGTCGAGTTAAAAACTGGCCTGGGACGTACTTTGTTGCTTGCATACTAGCGTAGTTAATATCATTTTTTCCCGTTATGTTACGAATGACGTCTAACACTTCTTCACTGTTTATGCTTTTATAAAAATTGAGCAGAAACGAGTCTTTTTCTTCGGCTGTTATGTACTTGCGTCCGTAAGAGAAACCATTACCCATTGCTGCATTTTCCATTAAATGAAAATATATCTGCTGGCGTTGCGTGTCTTCTAACCCGTTCCATTCTTTTTTACTCATCACAGCATTTTTACCGTCCACATACATAGCGGTATCAAATTCAACTCTTTCGTTTAATGCTTTAAATGAAAGTGCAGCAAACTCGAAGTCCAATACTTTGTTAACACGCACTTTGCCGTCTTCAGCGAAGCTCGATTTAAGTTCATCGAAGTTTAACTCTTTGTTCCAAAAATTTGTCATTGTTGTCTCTTTTTATTATTCAAGAAGATGAGATATCAAATGCTATAGTTAATCGCTTTTCATCAGATTTAAATGGGATGGTGCCGTGCCAAAAGTAAGAGGGGAAAATAACCAACTTGCCAACTTCAGGCCGAACAGTGTATTCATGAGTTAGATTAGTTTTAAGTTTAAAATTTGGAGTACCAAAAGACAAATATCCCTCATGTTTCTCATGTGCTAACTCAGATGGTATTTCAATGTAAAAAACAGCACTTAAGCGTCCTTCTGGATGAACATGATTTGTGTGGTACCCTTTATCAGATAGAAAAACGGACCATGCTCCTACGATTCTAAAATCGTTGTTCGGCAAAACAACGAACTCATGCAGATCGTCTATTGCTTTGACTTCTGATATGTATTCCCTGACCGAATTTTCAAAGAAAAGACGTAATTCTGTTAGGTGCTCATTGCTCGAGGACAAGATATTCCCACGGGTTTGAGTACCACCATTGACCGTCTGTTGAAGAGGTGCCGATTTGGCGCTATGCAACCGAGATACATGCTCTTTTAACAAGGCGATAAAGTCACTAGATGCTTTTCCTCCAACCACGTTTGGTAACTGGTAGGATCTCACTAACATTGAATAGTGACAGTAACTTTTTCGATGTTGATTGCGTTTTGAAAGTCTCTCTGCCACAGCCAAATATGCTTTTGCCATAACAGATGAATCGCTAGATGTTGTTAATGATGGCATAGTGTTAAGTACATAACCTGGCTCATCTATTTGTAGTGCATACTGGGCGGCGTCTAGAATCAAAGCTGAGTCTGTTTTATCCTTTAACAGCATATAAGCTTCTTGGTAATTTTCATCTGCATGATATAGACGTGCCTTGCATTGCAAGTATGCTACTGACGAACGATCTAAATTAGGGTGGCTACTCAATAAAGTTTCAGCTGACTCAACTTTCCCCATCCGCAAATAGTTTTCAGCCAAAGCAATAAGCATATCATTGCTTGTAATCCCGCTTTGAATGGCAGACTCAAAAATCGATAACGATTTATTAATTAGACCAACTTCTATGTATATAGATGAAAGATTTTTATAGCTGTCAACGTAATAGGGATTTAACTGAATGGCTCTCTCATATGACTCTATTGCGCTTTCAAGAATATTCAGGTCTGAATACGCATTGCCTAGGTTATGATACAGTTGAAAATTATTGAGCCCGTTTAGTTGAGCCCGCTTTAAAAGGTTTAGCGCCTCTTCAGGATTTTCTAAACGCCTAAAAACTGTCGCTAAATTATGCAGCGCTGTAGTGTTATTCTCATCCGCTTTGAGAACTGTTCTATAAAGTTCGGAGGCCTTTGTAAGCACTCCTCTATTATCGAATAGGCCTGCAACATAATTGGTTAACGCAATAGTATTTTGAGACGTTTTTAGTTTTTTATACCAGCTCTCAAGTTCAATATCACTGCAAACACCGCTAGCAGCTCGAAGAAACAGCTTTGTTGTTTCTAGTGACTTGTTATTAAAAGGCGTTAGACAGCGGTAGGCGTCTTCATATCTGTTGAGAGATAGAAGACATTTGGCATATTCATATAGTACGTTAATATTGGATTGCGTCTTTTCGTATGCATATGCCAAAAGCGGAAAGGCGTTTGCGGCCCTGTTTGTATCAAGAAGCAATTTTCCGTACAGATAATTCAGGTTTATATCAGAAGCATTCTTATCAAACAGTAACTTGTAACCTGCCTCAGCCTCTGCCAAATGGCCCCTCTGATGAAGGCTCATTATGCTTTGAAGGTTTTTCATTGTTCACTCTTTTTTAAATCTCAAATCCCAAGCTACCGGTAAGTTTTTATTTTTGAGTAAAAACGGGCGAACAACCCAGCTATCTGAATATTTACCATTGGTTATCTCTTTTATGTCAGATGTTGATAATGCTACGTCACAGATAGCTGAGACGCGGCGATAGATCGTTTCTAACTGCTGCTCAAAGCCCTTTATCCATGCCAATATATCAGAATGTTCATAGTGTTTGTAAGCTAGAAATAACTGTTTAATTCCATTGACGAAATGAAGACTACCCGCACACCACTTGTTGTCCAATGTTGATAGATGAGATAGATATTGCTTAGCGCGATCTTCATAAACGTTTGGGTCAGTCACAATCAAATCAGCTATCTGCAATGCATTTTCGAAAGCATGAATTTCAAACAGCGTCTCCATCCCCTCCTTTTCACGATTATATCGAGAATATATGTGTCCGTTTTTATAGTGACAAAGAGCAATGAACCTCGAGCCTTCTTTCATCATCGTTGGCATATTTTTAATTGCCTCGGCACCTAAATACTCAATACCAAACTGACTTACAATCAAATCGAACTCAATCAATTTTTCTTTTGGAAGTTGGGACGCCTTATTCAGTATAACCTGTGCATCAGGAACATTTTTTTTCAAGGAATTTAGTGCATCTACACTACAATCTAAACCTACTTTGCGATGAAAACGTTTATCACCAAAAATTTGAAAGAGAGCGCCAGCACCGCATGCTATATCGATTACGCTCTGCATTGCTGTCTCATTTGGTAAGTTTTTAGACCAAAAGTGCTCAAAATCTAAAATACTTTTGCCATCGTCTCCGGTGAACAAAACTTTACTATCAGGATTTTCGTTCCAGTACTGATTCCAATCGTCTATCGTGCCCATGGTTCTCCTTACAAAAAGCAAAAAAAAAGTGGGCAATGCCCACTTTTTTAAAAAGCAATAAGCTATTAGAAGCTAGCTGAGATACCTACGAAGTAAGTTCTACCAAATACATCGTATGTTGCAGGGTATGTATTTGACTGCTCAGCGTTGTCTCCGAAACGAGGTGCTTCGCGGTCTGCAATGTTACGAATACCTGCATTTAGACGGTAGTTTTCGCCAATGTGGTAAGTACCAGACAGATCGAAGTAGCTGAATGAACCTGTATCTTCTTGGAAGAAAACAGTACCGTTGTCGTCATCTTCCGTTGCACCGATGAAGCGCCATAGAAGCTGAACGTCAAAGTCATCCATGCCCCAAGCAACAGTCATACGGTGAACGTACTCTGGAGTAGGCTCGCCACAAGTGTTACCAAATGTACCCGCACAGTCGATAACCTCTGAGCCAGCGAATGACTGGAACGAGCTCTCAGTGGTGTAAGTAGCAAGGTAGTTAACACGCATATCGCCACCCGCAACTTCCATTGCGTAGTCAGCAACGATATCCACACCTGTAAGCTTGATTGAACCTACGTTCTGGCTAAGGATTTCAACGAAATCGATAGAGCCATCAGGGCGACGGTTTACAACATCACAGAATGCAGAACCAACACCGCCTAGCTCATTTGATGGGTCGTAACAGGTAGAAAGTACGTTGTTAGTACCGCCACCAAAACCAAATACTGCATCTTCAATTTCAATGTCAAAGTAGTCAACAGACACGCTGAAGTCGTCCATTGGCGTAATAACAAAACCGACAGACATTGTGTCAGCAGTTTCTTCTTGAAGATTAGGGTTACCACCGCTTACCTGACGAGTCTGACCAGATACTGCGTCTAGCGTAGGAGTGAATACCGCGTTAGCAGGTACACCAGTCGCTGTACAAATTGCGCGAACTGCATCTGATTGGTTAGATGCTTTAGATGAACATGGATCTTCCGCTGGTGGGAAGCCTTCGTTCTGTGGAGAGAAAAGCTCACCAATGTTAGGCGCACGTACCGCACGGTTGAAGCTTGAACGGAAACGAAGTGTATCGTTAATAGTCCATGAACCGGCTACTTTATACGCATTTACGCCACCTACTGTTGACCAATCTGCATAGCGGTATGCTAACTCAAGGTCGATAAGTTCAGCGAACTCTACACCTTCAACAAGAGGTAGATATGCTTCTACAAAGTATTCATTTACATCGAAGCTACCAGCAACAGGGCCTGAACCGTTAAATCCAGCGATTGTACCTGCAGCAAGGTCTTGTGATGGGTCGAACGAGAAGCTTTCTTCACGACGTTCGAAACCAAACGCGATTCCGATTGGACCACCAGGAAGTTCTACGAAGTCCATGGTGTCGCCAGAAATGTTGAAACCGAAAAGTTTCTGCTCGTACTCAGAGGTAGAGTTTACGCGAGTACGAAGGAAGTCAGCAGCTTCTGCTGAGATATTACCTTCACCAAACAGATTCATTGGAGAACAGCTTACTAGTGAGCCATTTGCCGCTGTGTTCGCACAGCTTGGATCACCGTTTGCGTCAAGAATAACGTTTCCAGCTTCATCTGTGGCAAGAATAAGCGCTTGGTCAAAACGTGCACGGTTTACGTTACCTAACTGGATAGAGTTTTGGTTTACACGGCCAGTTTGGAAATACGTGTCGTACGTCCATGCTGAATCGCCAAACGAACCACGTAGGCCAGCAAGCATAGAGAACATTGTGTTGTCGTCTTCAACGATACGAGGACCAACTTCTAACAAACGACGACGTAAGAATGCTGTACCAGTATCGGCAATGCCGTCACCGTCGGTATCTACGTCACCGCCAACTGCGTCAGAAAGGATCTGCTGTGCTGTTGGGTCAATGAACGGGTTTCCGTCTAGCGTAAATGTTGACGTCTGGAAAATAGGTGTCGCAGCTAGCTGCTGTGGTACGTCACTGTTAGCAAAACTACCGCGCATGTAAACTTCAGTAGTGTCATTGATTTCAAAGTGACCGATTGCAGTGATGTTGTGACGTTGCTGTGGTAACTGTAGATAGTTTACTGGAGCAAAGTTATAAAAATCGTTCTCAGCACCGCCTTGAACGAATGGACGAATAGTACCGTCCTGATTGAATATAGCACCGCTATTGAAAGAATCTGGTAGGCCTGCAGTGAAGATAGATGTACCAGGTACACCTGATGAACCGAAAGGCTCTAGGAATAGACGGCCGTCATCGCCAACAGCATCTGTTAGTGCGATGCTAGAAATATCGCGAGAATCAGCAAAAAGCGCCGAACGCTCAGTATACTGCATGCTCACAACTACGTTACCGCGGTCATCAGCGAAGTTGCCACCTAGCGTTAGTGAGCCGTTCCAAATCTCAGCATCACCTTCTTCAGTAGTTTCAAAACTAGTATTGAAATCTACACCTTCAAAATTCTTTTTAAGTGCGAAGTTAACAACACCCGCAACCGCGTCAGAACCATATACCGCAGATGCACCACCTGTTAGTACCTCTACGTTTTCGATAAGCGCAGCTGGAATTGTGTTGATGTCAACTGTACCGCCAGAAGTTGTAGGTACAGCGCGAACGCCATCAATTAGAACTAGTGTTCTGTTAGTACCAAGACCACGAAGGTCAACAGTAGCGATACCGCCGCCTGGGTTATTTGAAGAACGGTCTAGGCCTGGAATTGTTTGAGGAAGCGTGTTTAGAAGCGCTTCAGTGTTAACTGAGTTAGTTAGTTCAAACTGTTCTATACCAACCGTAGCAACTGGCGCGTTGCTGACGAAGTCTACTTTACGGATACGAGAACCAACAACCTGCACTTTTTCAACTGCAGCTTCTTCTACTTGAGCATCTTCTTGTGCGTACGCAGGTACGCTGATTCCTGTCGCAGCTACCGCACCAAAAGCGCACGCTAACTTCACTGACTTAGCCAGCTTAGAGTTTGTAAACATGTATTGTCTCCCTGGACCACTAACGTTATTAGTGTGTGTCGTAAATCGTTTATATAACGAATTTTTATTAGTAAGGTCGAAGCCTCACTTTGATAATAACCACATCGTTAGTGAGTGGTCAACAGCGATCAGACGGGTGTTCCAAGAAAGTTCAATTTTTTTTTGTATTTTCACCGCAATTTGTAAATATTAACTTACATTTAACATTAAGCCTCTATAAAACAACGCTCCTTGGTTGATTTTTAAACACTAATCAAAACGGGCGGAGCCTGTAAATAAGATTTACTCGCGCCCTGCCCTAAATTTTGATTAAGTCTGCTCTCTAGAACGAGTAGTTCACGCTGAAACGAACGTATCTAGGAGTTTGCCACGCAGTTGGCAGACCGTAATTCGGGTTTACGTCAGGATTTGTTGGATCAGCTGAGCCCTCGTCATCATATATTTCATTAACTTCTGTAACGCGGTCGTTGTTAAGAAGGTTGAAAATATCCGCTCTAACAACCAGCTTCTGCTCGTCACCTATATCTATATTGTAGGAAGCAGATACGTCGATAGAATAATAACTGCTGGTGCGGCCACGAGACCCACGAGGTGCTGGCTCACCACCGGCGAAGAATGACTCTGAATCATAAGCTTGAGCAAAAATATCTGTTGGATGATAGCCAAAGGCATTGATTGGACGGCCAGTCCAGAATTGAAGGTTGGCACCAAGGGTTAGATCTTCAGTCACCGCATAAGCACCGTACAACTTCACTTGGTGACGTCTGTCGTTTGGCAAATCACCATAGGCGTTATCAAGCAGTCCCGGTTGGTCGAACAACGTTGTGAGACCTGCGTCATCTTGACCGTTGTCAGAGCGAACATAACCTTCGTTGTTACCCCAGCTATGTGACCACGTATACGCTGCGTTAAGCATCCACACACCGTCCCATGCTCTCTGCCACATAAAATCAACAGCGGCATACTTACGAATTGAATCTGGGTAGCCTAGATCTTCAGCAGACAAGTCCATGTACACTAACTCACCCTCTGCACCCGGCAATTCAGTAGTGCCAATGCGCATATCAGAATTAGGGTTTGTTAGTACATACTGGTGGAACCCATCCCAGATATCAGATACGTCACCGTAACCATTTGCTGCCGCCCACTCAATAACCGCCGCATCAATAGCCATATCTTCAATAGTGGTTGAAAGCTCACGATACGTACCTTGAATTGACATGCTCCATTCATCATTCAATTGGAATTGATAACCTGCGATAAATTCATCCGAGTACATTGAATCCAAGTTTTGATCCACAATTTCATCTGGAGACTTTGCAGTACCGTCAGCGAATACATCATCAGGCTGAGTTTTAGCGCCCGTCAAATTAGGAATGCCCAAAGCTTCATCAGCGAAACCTTCAAACGCGTAGTACTCTTGTGTGTAAGTTTCCGCGCCTGCTAGACGGATATTGGTGTTTGCTGCAATAGGTAAGTAGTATCTACCGTAGCTTGCCCATGCTTTGGTCTCACCATCACCAAATACATCCCATACTGCGCCTAAACGAAGTGCCCACTGGTTATCGAGTTTTGCGAAAGATTCGCCATCAGCATTGAAGTTTTCGAATGTATCGTTACGAAGACCTGCGTTAATGACTAAGGTGTCTGTAACTTGCCATTGGTCTTGAACATAAAAAGCGAAGTTTTCAGAATCGAATTGGCCTCCAACGTTATAGTCGCGATAACGGACCTGATAAATTTCTTCGTTAGCAGCATCACTGTCATCTACGTAATATAGATAATAAGCGCCACCCGAGTTAACTGTGTTGCTGTTTGAAGTAAGTTTTTCGTAGTCTACACCAAATCGTACCGAGTGATCGCCCGCATACCAGTCTGCGTCCAGTCGAATAACTTCGCGCTCATCATCACCTTGCTCCGCGGTGAAATTAGCCCATGTGTTTGTAGGAACGAATGATGCGGTGCTGTCATAGCGGTAATAAACCACTGGGTTGCCGTCTAACTCGCTTCGTACTGTTCTGTCTTGTTTGTTAATGCCATACTGAGCAGAAATTGAGAAGTCATCATTAATAATGCTCGTCCACTTAGCGGTATAGTTTAAGCCGCCTTCGTCTTCATAGCCTACACGTCCATTAGTGTAATCACCGGCGTCAACGGAATCATAAGTCGTGATTTCTGTCGAGCGCTCATCAGAAAAGGCTGTGATTTCAAGAATATTGTTCTCTGTAACATACCAATCAACTTTGGCTACCCAAAATGCATCGTCATCTTTTTCGAAATAGCCGTTCTGAAGAACACCATCAGAAGTATTAGTTTGCGCACCAGCGTAGTTATTTTCTGCTGAACGAGGGTTGAATAACGCATAGAAGAACAACTTATCTTCAATTAAAGCGCCACTTGCCCATACGTTAACGTCCCACTCATCGACTTCATCTTGCGTGTTGTCAATTCGGTACAAGCTATTTACGTTATTGCGTGAAGAATCACGCTGTTCACGAAGTGAATCTGGCTCCCAATAGAAGTTAGCACCCGCTTTAAACTCGTTAGTACCACTTTTGGTTTTAGCGTTTATAACACCGCCTGTTACACGCCCAAACTCTGCTGAATAACCACCCGTTTTGACTTCAAACGTTTCATACATATCAAACGGTGGCTCACTTGAACCCACGCCAGTACGGAAATTAGTAATATTCAAGCCGTTGACGTAATAACCATTCTCGCCAACTGATGCACCACCAATTGAAGGCAAATCTCCAAAAGCAGAATCACCTTGCGTTGTGCCTGGCGCTAATAGCGCAACAGAAGTTAGGTTACGTGGAACCGGTACTCTATCTAACGTTACGCTATCTACTACGATACCAGTACTTGAACTCGTCACGTCAACCATGGCAATAGTGGTGCCAGTAACCTCAATACGCTCTACATCATCGCTGGCAAGACGCATATCTAGGTTTGTTTTGCCGCTAATCCCTACTTTTACAGATTCTTGAATGGTAGTACGAAATCCATTCTTTTCTGCGGTAACTTTGTAGTTACCAGCAGGAAGTAATGGAAAGCGGAAGTTTCCTGACTCATCACTTTGTACAGAGCGTGTTAGACCCGTATCTAAGTTTTCGATGGTAACAGTAACATTTGCAAGGCTGCTGCCATTTACTTGAACAGATGTTCCCTGAATTGAGCCATTGGTATTATTTGCTAAAGCTGGTGCAGTTGCACCAATTGACAGTGCAACTGCTAATGCAACTGCACTTCTCTTGATTTGATACATGTACGTATTCCCTGGTTAGTCATGGTCCAGTATTAAGCTTTTATGAAAAATCAATTAAGCCAACCTAAACCTTTGTATTTATTAAAGATAATAAATATTATCCGAAAGGATAATTGACTAACCAGAGCAAAATAATCAACTCATTTATGCGCGGCTTGCGACGAAACAACTCTTTTGAGCGATGTTCGGTTGAACCGGCCCAAATTTTCAATAAACATTTAATTTAAATGCATTTTTTCGAATATAGATTTACTGCAGATAAAAGCCCAATTGCTTTCTTACAGTCTCTGGCAAGTCTGGCAACGCACTTTTAGGTAGTAAAAAAGTCGCCATGTTAAAGAAGTCTAAATAGATGCGGTTCGATTCAGTCGTTTTCTTGAGATAATGATGCCCAGATGAGCCTCCTGTGCCAATTTTAGTGCCCAGCATTCGCTGAACCATCATCGCATGGCGATAGCGCCAGATAGTGAGTTGTTCGTCAATTTCAGTCAGAGCAGTGATGAGCTGAAAAGGAAGATTAAAAATGGGTTCTTCTGAGTACTGCTTGATAAATAGCGCCGAAAGCAATGCTTTATGACTTAAACGAAATTTATCTTCGCCCCTCAGTTTTTCAAATTTAGCTTCGTCAAACAGAGCATCGAAGTTCTCTTTAGTCGCTTTCAAGTCTTTTAACTCTTGGCGTCTCTCTGTCTCAGATAACATGTCGTTGGTTGAAATGGTGTGATGATCATCATTTAACATTTCGTCTGTCGCATTTTTATAATATTGCCAGAAGTCGAACCCCTCGGTTTTTAAAAGTGGCATTCTCGACAGCCATTTATCTACTAGCTCAAACAAGCTTGGTTTACTTTCAAGGTTTTCGAGTAATGCCCTGTCTTTATCTGTAAGGCGGTTATAGAAGCTTTGCTTATCGAAGTCGATTCTAAAGTCTCGTTTTAAGCCGAGCGAAATCTCTAAACGTTTAAACTGGATACTTTGGAACCCAGATGCAGGGACAAGGTAATCTCGAAACGACAAAAACTGCTGCGGTGTCATGGTTTCCATGATGGCAATTTGATCGTTCATTAGTTTTTGAATTTGTATGACTCTATGTAGTCTATGCACAACCAAGGTCAACTGCTGATCTTTCACCGTTTTTTGATTGAAGGTATCAATAACCGCATTGAGCTCGTGAAGTACCTGTTTGAACCATAGTTCATAAACTTGATGAACGATAATGAACAACATCTCCTCGTGCGCGGCATCTCCGTATTTTTCACTTTGGAGGTCTTGCGCCCCCAGTATTTTATCTAGCTGGAGGTAGTCGCCGTAGTAGCAGGGCTCTATATTCTTTTTCATGTCGTTCTCGCCTTTTTGCGCTTATTTAAGTCTCGCTGAGTGGGTGATTATCTATGCGGACTGCTATTATTCTATCATCGTCACCTCGACATCCACAGAATACAAGCTATACATTATAAGGACATACATCCAAATGCTGTGTTACACCACTGTGTGCGTATAAAAATGTGTCCATAGCTAAAAATGGATACTGCATCTGATAAAAATTACTGTAGCTTAATTCAAAACGACAACATTAGAGCGCTGTCAGATTTATATGGGGAAGAATCATGAAGCTAGATGACGACATTCATAATTATTATGAGCACCTGGTATTAGAACGAATTACCAAGTTAGGATTGGACACAACCAAAAGCCCTGACTACTTAGCCGACTTGTGTTGTTTGGCGTTAAATCAAGTCCCACCTCGTTATATTCGATATGAGGTAGATATGGCTTTTTATTTGCCGCAAAGCGAGCGTAATCAAATGGAAATGAACGTGGAGCACGCCATTAGTAAAGCACTGAAATACTTGGATGAAACAGAGAAGAATAAGAAAAGCAAAAGAACTGAAGAATAAAGGAATTTGGGTGGCGGGCCTCCAGCCACATCCCGGCACATGAGTCGTCTGCTGCGGCTGCTCCCTTCCAGGCCTGACCGAGTTCACAGAGTATCATTGCGGGAGGACCAAAAGCCCACCATAGAAAATCGCATTCAGTGCAGAGCCATTCGCCCCTGCTTGAGTGCGGGGCGCATTATGACTACTTGGCCGAGAGTTTTCAACCCTTTATAGTAAATCTCTCTTCTGCGATGACATTTGCAACGCGGTTGGTTGCTGCGCCGTCCTGCTCTGCACGTTCATAAATTTCTTTCAGCGTATCGCCAATTTGCTCTATGTGTGCGCGCAACGCTTCATTGGAACTTGATTCCATTCGCTGATGGAAAATATCAATAACGCCACCTGCATTAATTACATAGTCAGGCGCGTATAGAATTCCGCGCTGCTGAAGTAGCTCTCCCATGTCTTCACGGGCAAGTTGGTTATTCGCAGCGCCGGCAATGACTTTTGCCTTTATTGCCGGTAATGTCTGGTCGTTAATGGCTGCTCCCAATGCACAAGGTGCGAGTACATCAACATCTAGGCTCAATATTTCTTCCGGCGCCACGGCTGTCGCACCAAACTCAGCAACTGCTTTTTCCACACCTTCAGGGTAAATGTCAGCAACGTAGAGTTTAGCCCCGTGCTCGTGCAGATGTTTCGCCAAACGATAGCCCACATGGCCCATACCTTGAATAGCAACACTCACACCGTCCAAGCTTCGCTTCAAACCATATTCTACCGTCGCTTTTAACCCTACAAACACCCCATAAGCAGTAGAGGGCGCAGGATTTCCATCAGGCACTTCGCCTGAGTAATGATATTTTGCATTAACGCCAGCGATATAATCAGATTCAGTCGCCATTGTTTGTAAATCAGTCACCGATATACCTGAATCTTCCGCGGTGAAGTATTTGCCCCCAAGAGACTCTACAAACTTACCCATCGCCTTCATCATTTCAGGCGTTTTTGCTTTTCTCGGATCACCGATAATTACAGATTTACCACCACCAAGCGCTAGGTTAGCCATTGCCGCTTTATAGGTCATGCCTTTAGATAATCTCAACACATCAGTTAAAGCCTCACTACTATTTACGTAGGGCCACATACGACAACCACCGAGTGCTGGTCCCAAGTTGGTGTTGTGCACAGCAATAATGGCACTCAAGCCCGCTTTTTCATCGTGATAGAATGCAACATGTTCGTGATTATCGAACTCTGGGTGATCAAAAACTGACATATATTCCCTATTAAAACCGTGATGAATTGAAACCTACCCAATATGCTGCTGTCACGAAAAGTACACGCTTCCAGATTGGGCTGATATGAGAGTGTGATGACATTTTGCGTTACACTTACCGGCCACGCGAGGTTCATCAACATTTTGCAAAGTGTATCCGATAATTCAGAGGACAGGCCTTGCAAAGTTTGTTAATGAAATTTACAAACTGAAACGCAATAGAATTGAATACAATTTTTCTAGGATGGCTATCCTAGATTTTTTTTTGATATATAATAAACATCATAAAAACGACGGAAACAGTGTTAATGAAATTGGATAAATTTGACCGTGAGATTTTACGCGTTCTTCAACAAGACGCCACGGTGTCAATGGCTGACTTGAGCCAACGTGTAGGCTTGTCTCATACTCCATGTTGGAGGCGGGTAAAACGAATGGAAGCTGATGGCATTATTCTTGGTAAAGTCACTCTTTTAAACAGTAAAAAGCTTAACTTGGGTGTGTCGGTTTTTATCTATGTGACGCTAAAAAACCACGACGGTGACTCGTTAACCGATTTTGAAAATGCCGTGCAGAACATCGACGAAATTGTGGAGTGTCACACCACAAGCGGCGAAAAAGATTACTTATTAAAAGTCATCGTGGAGAGTATTGAAGAATACGAGTTTTTACTGAAGACGAAATTGACACATCTTCCTTTGGTAGACCATATAAGCTCTACGTTTGCACTGAAGCAAGTTAAGAACACGACTGAACTACCAATAAAGCGCCAGTAATCAAAATTATAGGGTCAGAGTCTGAGGTATCCCCACAAATAATATAACGATATCAGTGAGATAAGAAAGATAGGAACATTCATGGTGTTTAGTGATCAGATCAATCGCCAAAAATCACCGAGACCAAACTGCCATGAATGCCCTATCTATTGTGAACAATGTCGTATCGCTTGTCAGCTATAAAATGCATAAAGCTCGTCAGGATGCACTAACGGCGTGCGTGAAAAGCCTTCTTGATGGGAGCGCAGCAACCGTAACCAGCATAGGTCGAGGTATTAGCAATAAAGCCTTTGAGAAGCATCGGATTAAACGTGCCGACCGCTTGCTTTCAAACCCGCATCTATTAAGTGAAACACCGTTTGTCTATGCATCTATATGCCAACTATTTTGTGGCAGTACATCACGCCCTGTTATCTCAATCGACTGGTCAGATTTAGACGACCGTAAAGCACATTTTCTTTTACGCGCGGCAATATCTTTAAAAGGTAGACCCGTCACACTTTATCAAGAAGTTCACTGCAACAAGACCAAAGAGAAACCAGCTACGCACAAGGCATTCTTAAAAACTTTGCACGCCATATTACCTTCACACTGTCGGCCCATTATCGTCACCGACGCAGGGTATAAATCACCTTGGTTCAGGGAAGTATCAGCGTTAGGCTGGGATATTGTCGGGCGTATTCGTAAGCCACACTTTTACTCGCTTGATAGAGGAAATTCGTGGCAGTGTATTCGTCACCTTTATGCTCAAGCGACAGGACGACCAAAGCGCTTTGATAACAGCGAAATAGCTAGAGGTAACCCCTTTGCCTGTACGTTAGTTCTGTTCAAGCAGAAAACGAAAGGACGCCACGCTTCAAATCCAGACGGTACACGCAAAGCCTCAAAGCGGTCGAAAGTCCATGCGCAAGGCGCGAAAGACCCGTGGCTGTTGGCGACATCACTAGCATCTCATCGACGCTTATCGAAACAGGTCGTGGCTATTTATCGCCAGCGCATGCAGATTGAAGAAGGCTTTAGGGACATGAAAAGTACCAAGTTCGGGCTTGGCTATGAGCAAAATAAAAGCGTGAAAAAGCAGCGTCTAACAATCCTGGTATTGCTCACTACGTTAGCGTCACTCGTGGCTATACTACTGGGTATGGTGGTCGTCTCTTCGAATAAACATCGGCGCTTCCAGGCCAATACCGAAACCAGAAGCGTGCTGTCATTCCACTATCTCGGCCTGAGAGCTGTTGCTTGCCGAATAAGATTCACTATGCGACAGTGGAAAGCTGCACTCACATGGTACAGCTCCATAGTCGACGGGGCCTGGGCCGCAGGCACATGAAATTAAATTCGTGGGGATCCCTCAG
>NZ_PVNO01000026.1 GCF_002993325.1 Alteromonas gracilis | reverse complement strand
AACGAGTGCCCACACAGATTGTCTTGTCTAAATTGTTAAAGAACGTAGCAGCTTCGCTGCTATCCACTAGAAGCCGTTGCTTCTTAGTGGCTCACCCTGTTCGAGTGAGGTGCGCATTATACGCTGAAAGTTTTCGTTGTCAACACTTTTTGAAAATTTATTTTCTGAAGCGTTTCTTCTAAACTCCCGTCTTTACTGGCCTATAAAGGTAGTAGAGACTTACTTCACGAGGGTTGCTGTTTTGCTTTTCCCCCGAAGCGGATGCGCATTTTAGGGAAATGAGCGCTCACGTCAACTGTTTTTTGAAATAAATATAAAAAAAGCGACCTTTCGGTCGCTTTTTATACTACCAGCTCATTTAGCGCGCAGAATAACTGAAATATGTTTTGCTCTGTAACTATAAGAGAAGATTTACCCTCTTATTAAAGGCATACAATTGGTCAGTTATTGTTTAGAAACGTCTTCACCTTCGCTCTGCTTCTTTTTGTCAGTATTAAAGTCTGCGTCTTCTTCGTGATCGCCGACTACATCATCTAGGGTTACCTTATCAACGGTACGAAAAGTATTAATAGGCCCAGCTAGTGCATACAAAGCAAACACTAAGAACAATACTAATGCTGGCTCTGTTGCCACAACAACAAATATAAGTAGTACTAAAAGCAGCCCAACAAATGGAACCTTGCCGTGCCAGTTTACCTCTTTAAAAGAATTGTACTTAAAGTTACTAACCATCAATAGTCCAGCTAAGCCAGTTACTGCAGCGACAATAAAACCGTAATCAGTACCCACGGCGTCATATTCTACACCAACCCATACAAGGCCAGAAACAACAGCTGCTGCTGCAGGACTTGCAAGCCCTTGGAAGAAGCGCTTGTCAGCAATACCCACCTGCGTATTAAAACGAGCCAAGCGAAGCGCTGCACCCGCTACATATATAAAGGCAGCCAACCAACCTAGTTTGCCCAACTCGGTCAACCCCCAGTTGTAAGCAACAAGTGCAGGCGCTACACCGAAAGAAACCATATCGGCCATAGAGTCAAACTCTGCACCGAAGTCGCTTTGAGTATTGGTCATCCTTGCCACGCGCCCATCTAAACCATCAAAAATCATTGCGACAAAAATAGCCACTGCTGCGGCTTCGAACCGGCCGTTCATTGACGAAACAACAGCAAAGAAACCAGAAAACAAACCGGCTGTTGTTAACAAGTTGGGAAGTAAGTATATCCCTTTACGTTTTTGTTCAGACATATGTCCTCGTACTTCTACATATACAATTGCGTTAATTATTTCATAGATATGCGTGAACGCATAGCAAAGTAAGAATCCAGTGTCTTTTCCCACACATTCTTACGCAGCTTCAATCTAGCAAGATGGAAAACAAAGAACCGTCACTATTTTCCGCCGACATTGCTTGCAGCTACCCCTAAAAACCTTTGTCGACTGACGTATCACATCAATTAAGACTAATAACTTGGTATACGGCAACATACCTTAAATAGGTCACCGTTCATATATCATACAAGTCCATGTTGAAATTAGGTACTTACTGAGCATGCGCCAACAAAACGATGCATCGCTTTTTTAGTATGTACTAGAAGTGCTAAGCACTTCTTATATAGGAAAGCAATTATGCGATTACTTTCAAAAACTGTTTCTTTGCAGTCTGTACTACTCCTCTCCACGACGTTGCTATCCACGCTGAGTGTTAGTTCGGCATATGCTACCGACTATTATACCAACCAGAGTTATTCTCACTGCGGCTCGTCGAATCAAACATCAGAGCAGAGCGAAGTATGTAATTCACCGTTAGGCGAATACAATTATGACTTAGTAGATAACAAAGTAACTCAGAATTCTCCAACAGATAATGCCGTTGTTCAAATAGACGGGCTAAATGTAAATATGTCGGCCTTTTCTGATACGCAGGGAATTACTGGGGAAACTGTAGTCGCCGCAAAGCTAGAGAAAATATCTGATAAATGGGCTTATGGTGTTACCAATAATGATGAAGCAAATTATAAAGGTAGTTATGACCACGCCATTGATAATCTAAATTACTTTTCTAGCGGTAGCGATAACTCGGACTACTATAGATTCACAAACGTAGAACGCGATTATGATTTTGTGTTGCTATCGTTTGATTCTGCGGTAACGCTTACTGGCGCTAGCTTTTCTTGGCTATACAGTAGTAACGATAGCCAAGTTTCTGTAGCGGCGCTTAGCAATACGGCGAAACTAACCTCTGGCGTTAATACGTGGAGTGATATAGTTGAAGATGCCCTTACATCAGCATCGTTTGACATCGAAAGTTGTGAATATTTAGATCACCGCGCAGACTTTACGTTCACTGAGTCGGCTCAATATTGGTTGGTGGGTGCTTACAACACTGTATTTGGTAAAATTGACGGAAAAGTGGGTAACGACGCCTTTAAACTTGCCAATATTGGTTTCTCTGTCACAGAAACAACAGGTACACCAGATACAACAGAAGTGTCTGAACCTGGTACCATCGGCCTACTTATGGCTTGTTCGCTGTTCGTCATGTGGCGCCGCAAGAAAACCATTTGAAGAAATTAGACTTTAGATCACTGACAGGTGGTACAACCTGTCAGTTTTTTTTACTAAAAACCCACAATAAGCAAAAAAAATCACATAAAATCAAAAATATAAAAATAGGCACGATAAATGCTTAAGCAAGAGTATTGAGATTTTTTGTCATTATTAACGGTTGAAGTATGAAATTAACTCGCTTTTGTGCCCCACTCTTTGTCTTGTCTTTTAGCGCTAACGTCGCAGCAAGCGATAATATGCTAGAAGAAGCAACATATAACTTTTTTAATAAAGACAGCGCGGGAAATTTTATTGGTACTAATGGTCAAGCAATTCCGACTTCTAGCAGCCAAAGCGTTATAACTATAGACGGTGTCGATATCCAAGTAGGCCTGTCTGTTTGGTCCGATACAGGTGCACAGTCTGCTGCTTACAGACAAAGTGATGGCAATTACTACTGGAATACACTTGATGGTGACTCAAATTGGGAAGACGACACTGTAAGAAGCGCCTCGGCCATCAAATGGGGTAACGGTTTTGGCATTGAAAACGGAGACCGTAACGCACTTACTGATCCAAATGGGTATACAAATCCCCATGATGGAAAGACTTACCATTTGCAAGGCGATAGTCACTCCATAGATAATTTTAACGATTACGGTTCGCGAGATTTTGATATGGTGCTGCTTAGTTTTGACAAAGCGGTGACGCTTACGGGTGCCAGTTTTAGTGCACTTTACGGTGGTGGAAGCAACAAAGACATCACAGTCGCTGGCTTATCTAGTGATGCAGGTTTTGACGGACATAGCACATGGTCAGATATCGCGGCGAACACAATCGCGAATGCGGTAGGACATTTTAACATTACAAATGATAATGGCGTCATTGAATCGACTTTTACTCCATTGGCCACTGCAAAGTATTGGTTGGTTGGCGCTTACAATACAATATTTGACAATAATGCAAGCTCGCTTAGTTCAGTAGGCTTTAAACTTTCTTCATTGACTATTGGTTACGAAACTGAAACTACTACGCCTCCGTCAACAGAAGTCAGCGAGCCAGGAGCCCTAGCTCTTATGAGTTTAGGTTTAGGACTTGTTCTTTACAGACGTAAGCGTCGCGTTTAATAGTTTAAAAACGCTTAGAAAACACGTATCTTTAGAAGGTGGCTTAGGCCACCTTTTTTTATGCTATTTTTCAGCCATCAACTTGGCTATTTATCGAAGGTTTATATGGATTTCTTTAATAATAAAAAGGGCATCGTGAAACGCACACTCGTCTCTGCAGTTGCCTCATCATTAATCGCTTTTAACAGTTTTGCTACTACGTCAGAAGACTATGAAAAAGCGCTTACTGCGTTTAATCAAAACGAATACGACGAAGCCTATATTCACCTTAAAAATAGCTTACAAAAAGACCCAGAAAACCTTGCTGCGAAAATTCTTATGGGCGAAATACTGCTGATTAATGGCTACTTAACTGCCGCCGAGATGGAGTTTGTAGAAGCGCTGGAAATGGGTGCCGATATTAACCTTCTGGCAGAGCCTCTCGGCAACACATGGCTATTTCTAAACAAATACCAAGATATTGTCGACTTTTCTGATTTGAACAAGCTGTCAGGTGAAGCAGAGCGCGAGTGGCTTTTAATTCGTGCTACAGCGTGTATTAGATTGGAAGACGAGCAATGCGCCCTTCGGGACTACAACACTATAGTTTCACGTACGCCTGACTTCGTGCCAGCTGTAAACGGCTTGGCCTCTATTGCCCTTCAAAATGAAGATTTATCTACAGCAAATTCTCTTATCAATAAAGCCATGTCGTTAGAACCAGTAAACGCAATCACATGGCGATTGAAGGGCCAGCTTGCCTATCGACAGGGTGATACCGACGCAGCAACTGCACATTTACAAAAAGCACTAACGTTTAACCGCGACGACCCCATTGCACTGCGTAATCTCGTAGATTTGTATTTAGAAGCGAAAGACTATGACACGGCTAAGCTTTTTGTGGATGAAATTATTGAAGACACGCCTAACGATCCGCTAGCCATATTACTCAACAGCTGGCTACAAAGTAGAGACAACCAGCAAGCAATTGATAATACCAAACTAAAAGAGCTTAACGATTTCATGGCCCAGCTCGACCCTGAGCTGATAACCTCTCAACCCATGTTGCTGTATATAAGCGGTTTAACGAATTTCTTTAATAACAACATGGAAACAGCCGCAAAAGACTTTAATGCCTATTTGCAGCAGGAGCCTGATGACCTACAGGCAGTATTAATGCTAAGCCAAGTTTATATGGCGACTCAGCAGGATAAGCAAGCGCTTGCGCTGCTTGAGCGTCATCAAGATGCGTTAATGGAAGACCCTGACTCTGCGCTTCTTCTTGGTGATTTATTTATTCGCCAAAACAAAGCGTTTAAAGCTGAACGACTGTTGCAAAACCTTGAATATAAGTACCCGAATGAAAATAAGCTTCAGCTTTTCAAAATTAAGCTGATGGCAGCGAGGGGGAAACAGGACGAAGCCCTTTCGATCCTCGAAACAAATTTACCTAACTATAAAGATAACGCAGGTTTTCTCTTCACATATTCATTAATGAATTTACAGGCGCAGAGATTTGATAATGCATTAAGAGGTGCAAATCTGCTAAGTGAACTCTACCCCGACGAAGCTGAAGTATACAACCTTAAAGCCGGCATATTGATTAGACAGGGACAGTTAGAAGAAGCTAAAACCAATATCGAGAAAGCGCTGGCGCAGAGCCCTACCCTTTTTCCTGCAAAATTTAATTTAGCGGCGACAGAAAGCCGCCTGGGCAACGTAGAAACTTCTAATCAATTGATTGAAGAACTTCTTACCTTGTCACCACAGCATAATGAAACGCTCATGCTAAAAGCGTTTAATTTGACTAAAGCAGGCAAGGTAGATGAAGCAAAGCAAATCTATCTCGATTTACTAACACTTACGCCGTCGAATATCGGTGCTAGGGAACGCGTTTCTTCTTTGTATCAGCAACAAGGCGATACCAAGAATGCACTTTATCACTTAGACCTACTAATTAAAGACGACTTCGACAATGCTGACTATCTTCTTCGTAAAGCTGCCCTTCAGCTTGCTAGTAATCAACGTGCCGACGCCGAAAAAACGCTAAGTATTGTAAGAAACTTTATCAATGATGACGCGGGTAAATTAATTGCCTATGCAGACCAAGCCCGAAACATTGGTGATAACGAGGCCGCGTTAGACGCCATGGCTCGCGCGTACGAAATAGCCAACACAAGTACGTTTGTTACGTTGCGCTATACAAGCTTATTGTTAGATTTGCAGAAAAACGATAAAGCACAGTCGTTGTTAGCGACCATTCCTGCAAACCAGCAACAAAACCCGGTTTACTATTTTCTGAAAGGAAGATTAGCTGCGAATAAAGGCAATAACGAAAGTGCAATTAACGCTTTTGAAAAAGCGCTAGAAGTCGACGCTTCTTTTGCCCAGGCCTTTGTTGCGATCTACAACTACGCCTTAAACGAACAGTTTGTTGATGTATTTTTAAATACTGCCCGCAAATTGGTGAACGAAAATGAAAACAACCTGCTGGCGAAAAACTTACTGGCACAGTATCTTTTCTTTATTCAAGAGTTTGACGAATCGATAGCACTATACAAAGAGCTTGTTGAAGAGCCGAATCTTCTCAACCCAGCTGAAGCTTTTAACCGCCTAGCCATCATGCATATAGAAAAGTCTCTCGTTACCGCGAAAAACTATGCACGGCAAGCTTATGAACTGCAGCCTAACTCTTCTAAAATACTAGACACATTTGGGCACATTAAAGCTCTGCAGGGAGATTATGAAGGTAGTCTTAAAATGTTGAGAGACGCTTTCGCAAGGGACGCTAACGACCCTAACATTCGCTACCACCTTGGCTACACGCTTGCAAAACTCAATAGAATTGAGGAAGCCAGGAAAGAACTAGAGTATGCAGTTGGTGTTGAGCGCCCTTTCTTCAAGCGCCCACAAGCTAAAGCGTTACTAGAAAGCCTGTAATAGCGTTCTAACAACCCACAACTAAACACAGCACGAACAATTGCGTTTGTGCTTTTCCATCTTACCAATGCCTGGGTTAAAGGTATTGGTAGGGTCTAGTTCTCTGTAAAACTTTTGTAGAGTACTCTCAGCTACATACAAATGACCGACGTTATGCTCGGCAGGGTACTTTGCGCCGCGGCTATCTAATAATGCCAACATATCTGCTTTTACTTTTTTGGGGTTGCTACCCTTTTTTAGTATGTAATCTTGATGGAAAACATGGCAAAAGAAATGCCCGTAATAAAGCGGCTTTTCAATATGTTTGGCAATATGCTCAGGCAATTCTTCTACCCAAAACTCGTCATTACGACGTAACGCGATATCTAAGGCAAGAATTTCGCCTACTTGATCGTGATGCATCATTTGATAACGCACCGCGGCACCTGCAGCAGCGAAACGCAATAAAAACGCTTTGGATGCTTCCTCTTCATTACAGGTAATGTAATCACCATCTAGCTTCTCTTCTTTAAAAAGTTTGGCTAAAACTGTCTTCGCCTCTTCAATCCCGCCATCGCTCATTTTAAGGATAAGATGATGCTCATACTTATCGCGGTAGGCCCTTAGGCTCGAAGGAATTTGGTCAGAAAAAAGCTTACTGCCAAACTGCATAACTCTATCGCTGAGATAGCGAGGCATAAAAGGCAGCTTGTTAAACACAGCATCCACTCGCCCCTTAAGTGCAAACATTTTCGGTAGTGAATCAGTCCCCAAACGCTCAATACTTAATATGGTATCTTTGCCATACACATCCGCAATATCAAACATTTCTCTATGCAGGTATTCGCCTACTTCGGGAATGTGTTTAAAAGTCGACAAAATGTCTTTGCGTATCCGGGTAAGTACGGCAGCATCGTTCGTACCGATATAAAACGTTTGTTCTTTCTTGGGCACTTCGAATGTATCTAAACGCACTGCAAAGACTGCAACTTTTCCCGCGCAACCGCTGGCCTCATAAAGCCTTGTAGGATCAGCATTGAAGCGGCTGGGGGTACTAGCACTCACATCTCGAACTATACGCTCATAGTCACTAGCTGACGCTTTCTTATCTGTAGGAGATGGCGATGTCGAAAAATTGCCTGAAGCGAGATTTCCTATAATTTCTTCTGGCGTGTCACCTAACTCTACCCCTAAATGATTAACAAGCTTTAGTTCACCGTTTTTATCTATTTGGGCAAACAACGATAACTCTGTATACGCAGGGCCCCTTTTAACTAATGCCCCACCTGAGTTGTTTGCAACACCGCCAACAATTGATGCTCCCAAACAAGATGACCCAATGACTGAATGCGGAGCACGCCCCAAGGGCTTCAGCATTTTTTCAAGCTTAAACAAGGTTGCACCTGGAAAACTCAACACCTGTTTACCGTCGTTTATTAGAACGATATCGTCCATAGCTAGGGTGTTAATTACTACTACCGGTCTATCGTAATCATTTCCGCTTGGTGTAGACCCCTCCGTTAACCCGGTTTTGGCAGCCTGCATAATGATGATGCAGTTATATTCAACGCAAACCTTAAGCACTTCCCAATATTGCATCAGCGTTTGTGGAAAAAGTACCGCTAATGCCTCGCCCTCGCCCGAGCGCCACCCTTTTCGGTAATGTTCGGTTTGACGTTTACCAACGGCAAGATTACCTTCCCCGAGTACGCGTTTAAATGCGTCAATAATTGGGGCTGTTTGCATGAATAACTCCTAACACCTGCGCTAAGTTTGCTCTAGCAGGTAAACTAAAGGAAAAAGCAGTGATAAGGCAATAAAAAAGGCACTGTTTCCAGTGCCTTTGAAGTAGTTAATCTCAATACGCCTTAGTTGCTGACAATAAATAGCCCGCTGTCGTCGGCATCTATGCGCACTGTTGATTCGGGTATTAACTCCCCTGCTAACAACTGATGTGCGAGTGGATTTTCCACCTGCACTTGTATCGCTCGCTTGAGGGGCCGCGCACCAAACACAGGGTCGAAGCCTGCATCGGCCAACTTGTCCATGGCAGCCGCAGACAACGTAAGTTTATACCCTTTTTCTGCCAACCTTGCGCGAAGAGAGGCAAGCTGAATTTTAGCAATAGACTTAATTTGCTCTTTCCCAAGTGGATGAAATACTACAATGTCATCCACTCGGTTAATGAACTCGGGCCTGAAATGCTGTCCTACAACATTCATTACCATTCCCTTCATTTCGTCATACTGACTTTCGTTGTGCTTATCTTGAATGATGTCTGAGCCCAAGTTAGACGTCATGATCACAACCGTATTTTTGAAGTCTACAGTGCGTCCTTGTCCATCAGTAAGCCTGCCGTCATCTAACACCTGAAGCAGAATGTTGAATACATCAGGATGCGCCTTTTCAACTTCGTCCAACAATATTACTGAATAAGGCTTACGGCGCACTGCTTCAGTTAAATAACCACCTTCTTCATAGCCAACGTAGCCTGGAGGAGCGCCAACTAAACGCGCCACAGAATGTTTCTCCATGAATTCAGACATATCGATGCGTATCATGGCGTCTTCAGTATCAAACATGAAACCAGCTAACGCTTTGCAGAGCTCAGTTTTTCCTACCCCGGTTGGCCCTAAGAAAAGGAAGGAACCAATTGGACGATTTGGATCCGCAAGCCCAGCTCTAGAGCGACGTATTGCGTTTGATACGGACTGAACGGCCTCTTCTTGACCCACTACGCGTTTGTGAAGAACGTCTTCCATGCGAAGTAATTTTTCGCGCTCTCCTTCCAGCATTCTTGCCACTGGAATTCCCGTCCACCGTGAAAGCACGTCTGCAATTTCAGCATCGGTTACTTTGTTTTTGAGTAAGGTTGTTTCTCGGGTTTCATTTTCAGCCGCCTGCTCAAGCTTGGCCTCAAGTTCAGGAATCCGACCATACTGAAGTTCCGACATACGATTTAAATCAGAAGCCCGTCGCGCAATTTCCAAATCTAGTTTGGCTTGCTCAAGTTCACCCTTAATAGTTTGGGTACCCTGCATGGCGTCTTTTTCATCCAGCCATACTTTTTCGAGCTCTGAATATTTGGTTTCCGCTTGCTCACGCTCTAGTTCGATCATTTCAAGTCTTTTATGACTTGCATCGTCCGTTTCTTTAGCAAGCGCCTGCTCTTCTAACTTGAGCTGAATAATACGGCGCTCTAGTCGGTCCATTTCTTCCGGCTTAGAGTCTATTTGCAAACGGATGCTAGATGCCGCTTCATCGATAAGGTCAATGGCCTTATCCGGTAGCTGACGGTCGCTTATATAGCGATGGGACAAACTGGCGGCTGCTACAATAGCTGGGTCAGTGATATCCACCGAGTGATGGAGTTCGTAGCGCTCTTTAAGCCCTCGTAAGATGGCGATGGTGTCTTCAACGCTTGGCTCTTCAACCAAGACTTTTTGGAAACGGCGCTCTAGCGCTGCATCTTTTTCAATGTACTGACGGTATTCGTCTAACGTAGTTGCACCCACACAGTGAAGCTCACCACGGGCCAGCGCAGGTTTAAGCATATTCCCCGCATCCATTGCACCGTCGCCTTTTCCAGCTCCCACCATAGTGTGTAGCTCGTCAACGAATAAAATAACGCGCCCTTCTTCTTTCGCCAATTCGTTCAGCACTGCTTTCAAGCGCTCTTCAAACTCACCGCGATATTTGGCACCAGCGACTAATGCTCCCATATCAAGCGCTAGCACACGCTTATTTTTGAGTCCCTCTGGCACCTCACCATTGATGATACGCTGAGCTAAACCTTCAACAATCGCCGTTTTACCCACACCTGGCTCACCAATAAGCACAGGGTTATTTTTGGTTCTACGTTGCAGTACCTGCACGGTACGTCGAATCTCATCATCTCGCCCAATAACGGGGTCGAGCTTGCCTTGTTCAGCCCGTTCGGTTAAGTCTGTCGTGTACTTTTCAAGAGCTTGTCGCACGTCTTCCGCGTTCGGGTCTGTCACCTTCTGACCACCACGCATGTCGTCTATCGCGGTTTCAATGGCTTCTTTGGTGATGTTTAAGCTTTTAAAAATCTCACCCAACCGGCCTTTATCTTGTAATGCTGCCAGAACAAAAATTTCTGATGTGATGTATTCATCTTTTCGCTGCTGTGCGATTTTATCGCAAAGGTTAAGCAATATACCGCTGTCTTTGCTTAACTGAACATCGCCACCTATACCTTCGATGCGGGGTAAACGCTCAATAGCCTGACTCAATGCTGAGCGCAGCGCATTTACATTAATATTGGCCTGATCTAGCAGTGGACGAACTGAACCACCTTGCTGATTAAGCATGGCTGTCATCAAATGAACAGGTTCAATATATTGATGGTCTCGCCCCAATGCGAGTGATTGAGCATCGGAAATCGCGAGCTGAAATTTACTGGTAAATCTATCTAGTCTCATAATCTCAACCTAAAAAATGAACAATTATTTATAGTCTAGTTATGTAGGCAGCGGAATTGTGATTCAAGTATAAGCGCTAAAAGATAGCCAAAAAGATGAAAAAGACTAATGAGGATTTGATATAGCGCAAACTTTGATTTGGTTGACTGAGTTTTTTACCAGCATATCTAGAGGTGAGCAATCACTGAATTTAGCGTATACCAATCACGCTGACCATTCTACCTGTGGTTCGCTTTTGTTGATGCGTCGCCCTACGGTGAGAATAAAAGCGATGTTCATCAGAATAGGTACATAAGTTACTTTGCGTTACATTCTCTACACCCGCCTGCGCGAGTTGAGCCTGCGCTATCTTGGGTAAGTTCAATAAATATCTATCTTGATTGCTACTGGGTATCACTACACCCTGAATGTGACTAAACAAACCCGCTAATTCTGCATCTACCTCGTAGCAGGGCTGACTGATAGCGGGCCCAATCCACGCCATAATTTCACTACTCGGACAGGTGAAATTTAAAAGCGCGTTTTTGATAATATTAGTGTGAAGACCTTTCCAGCCAGCGTGAACAGCGGCCACCTCTCGCCCTTTTACATCGCATAATAAGATAGGTACGCAGTCTGCGGTCATTACTGCACAGAAATGAGATTTTGACGTTGAATAAGCCGCATCTGCCGTTGTATCTAAGCTGGGTAGTGAAACCACACGGTTGCTGTGTATCTGCTCCAACCATGTGATTTTGTCTCCGTTAGGCAGAAGACTTCTGTTGGCGTTAACCAAAAGTAAGTCGTCGCCTACGTGAGCCCCAACATTCAAGCCTGCAAAATCCCCTGTGCTAACGCCACCCGCTCGAGTCGTCGTGTAAGCCACAACGTTAGACGGACAAGACCACTCGGGCGTGATCAAGTCGAGTGTCGCTGACGTAGATATGTCTTGATGTGAATTTTGCATAGGCCTCTCACCCGATTAGAGCATGTCTTGAGGGTTTTCTTCGCTGTCCTTTTTCACCGATTTCAACATGTCCTGCATATCTTGAGGCAAAGGCGCTTTCCACGTCATCCACTCTTCAGTATCTGGGTGAAATAGAGAAAGCTGAGCCGCATGAAGTGCTTGACGCTTGAAACCGCGAAGAGCAGCAATAAACTCCTCAGAGGCACCTTTTGGTAAACGAGGACGCCCGCCATAAACTTGATCACCCAATAAGGGATGCTTAATATGCGCCATATGCACACGTATTTGATGAGTACGGCCAGTCTCTAGTTTAAGACGTAAATGGGTGTAAGCCCTGAACTTTTCGATAACGCGGAAATGCGTAACTGCAGGCTTACCCGACTCGCGCACCGCCATGTGAGTTCGCTTAGTCGCGTGTCTTCCTATGGGTTCATCAACAATCCCGCCCGCTACCATTGTACCTAAAGCTATCGCTTCGTACTCTCGACTCATTTCTCGACGCTGAAGCTGATCGACAAGATGAGTTTGCGCTGGGATAGTTTTTGCTACCACCATTAACCCCGTCGTATCTTTATCGAGGCGATGAACAATACCTGCGCGAGGAACTTTATCAATTTCGGGTACGTGATTTAAAAGCGCATTGAGCACGGTCCCACTTGGATTACCTGCACCAGGGTGCACAACCAAATCGGCTGGTTTGTTTATTACTAAGATATGATCGTCTTCATAGACAATATCCAGGGCAATATCTTGCGCTTCACTTGTAACTTGAACATCCATCTCGGCGCGAACGGTAACAAGCTCTTCCATCTGCATTTTATGGCGTGGAATAGTGATTACCTCACCGTTTACCGCCACATTACCGTCTTGAATCCAAGTTTTTAGCTTAGAACGGGAATATTCAGGGAACAAATCAGCCAAAACCTGATCTAACCGTAAACCAAAATGGGCAGCTTCCGTTGAAGCTTCTAATTGTATTGTGTTGGGCGACTCTGTCATAACACCATTGATTACGTCTAAAAAAGGGTATTATAACAAGGTTTGACGCTGTACACTGCCTTGTTTACGTTTTTGTATGGTTTTTCTCACCGTTAGTACGTTAGAATGCAATTAAAGTGTTGTTGTTTAACACATGGGCTTAGACAGCGAAGTACTAAAACTGTTTAGCAGGAAAATAGAATTATTATGAAATCATTTCGTCTACTGGCACCCGTTTTACTTGGTGCTATGGTGTCTGTCGCAGGATGTAGCTCTTCAGATAATGAAGAGAAAGCTGTTTTAGCAAACATGGGTGCACAGCAACTGTACGACAGAGCAAAGCAGAGCATGGAAGTAGGTAACTTCAGCGCTGCAGCGCAAACATTAAGTGCGCTAGACTCCCGATATCCTTTTGGACCACTTTCTCACCAGGTTCAACTTGACCTAATTTATAGCTACTATAAATCTGGCAAAAATGAAGAAACTCTAGCCACCATCGACAGGTTTATTCGTCTAAACCCAAACCATTCAGATGTTGATTACGCCTATTACATGCGTGGATTAACTAACATGGAATCTGATAGCAATTTATTCCAAGAGTTAATGAATATAGACCGTACAGACAGGGACCCATCGAAGTCTCGCGCGGCATTTGAAGATTTCCGTCGGCTAATTCAGCAGTATCCAGACAGTAAATATGCTGCGGACGCAAAACAACGTATGGTGCATATTAAAGACCGCTTGGCGCGTTATGAAATTGCTATTGCCCGTTTCTACATGAGACGTCAGGCTTACGTTGCAGCTGCTAATCGCGGACGTTATGTTATTGAGCATTTCCCAAACACAACACAGGTTCAACAAGCGCTTGAAATTATGGTTTCAAGTTATGAACAACTTGGTTTGGAAGAGTTGCGTAACAACGCGATGAAAACATTAAAATTAAACTATCCAGATAGTGAATTCATTAGCTAAGCGAAATAGCTATTATCAGTAAAAACGAAAAAACGCACCTAAGGTGCGTTTTTTCGTTTTTGTCTCTTAAGAAGTCTTTGCTTCGACCCTCTAGAAGAATATCTTTGGGGTGCTACCTAAAAAATAAATGGCTAAACGGGTTTAAAAGACGCGCTAGACCAGAAGTAAAGTGTAGCGGCTGATCAACTATGCTAAATACTAAACACCCTTCGTTACCCTCAGCTCTAGGCGTATGCGTTTTCTCGCCATCCATAAAAATGAAGTCGCCAGTATCATAACGCCCTAAACCATCACTAAATTCGCCATCGATAACTAATGTGTATTCGGTACCACGATGAGTGTGTTCAGGAACACTGCCACCGCTCCCCATAAAAATAAAATTCGCAACCCCTTGGTTGCCTAAATCAACAGGCGCCTGCCACAGTTTCCCTACAAGGCTTGACCAGTTACCGGTTTTATCAATATAACGGTGTAGGGTTCTCGGCAATGTAAATGTTCTACCGTCTAACTCTATCGTGCTCACACCCGCTTGTAGACGTCGACTGTTATCTTTTTTGAAGGGCTCTTGATACTCGACTTCACAATAGCCGCCAAGGTCAGACTGTTTACCTGAAGGTAGTGCCGTAATCTGTGAGAGCATGTCGCCAAATTGGAAAGACGTGTCGATAGTGTTATCCATTTTGGCGCTGACTGAAGAAACCATTTCAGCCGCAAGACTTTCGGTTTCTATTTCAACTCGGCGCTGACACTTCTCGCACATATCGCAGTGCGCAGAAACCATCAACGATATAGCAGGTGAAAGTGTGCCCTCAACAAAATCAGACAACTGACGGGCACTAGGATGAAACTTAATCATTGTCGTTTAGCATGACCTTTAACCGTTGAAGCGCAAGACGTGTTCTTGATTTTACCGTACCAAGAGGAATGGAAAGTTCATCCGCAACTTCTTGTTGTGACTTACCGTCGATATAAATAGCCTCAACCACAGCCTTTTGCTTAGCTGGAAGCGATTCAAACATAAAACCAATTTGTTCTAAAGTAACCTGCTCGTCAAGCGACGTTTCATTCGCATCTGCTGTTTGCTCGCACAATACTGGCCACAAATCATCAGAACAAACGTCTTCTTTTCTGTTTTGTAGCTTGCGTAACATATCGAAGCGAATATTTCTCGCTATTGTAAAAATCCAAGTAGAGGGCGAACCTTTCTCAGAATTAAAAAGATGAGCCTTTTGCCACACGTTGGACATTGTATCCTGCACTAGCTCCATCGCTAGAGCTTCGTTGCCCATTTGTTTCAACGCATAAGAGCGAAGACGTGGCGCAAAATAATTAAACACTCTAGCAAAAGAACGTTTGCATCGAGTATCTGCAACCGCTACCAAGTAATCAGACATTTCGGTAGCACACTCTTTTGGTTTGATTGTGCTGTTACTTTGTTCTAGTGGAATTCCAACTAACATAAGATTCGTCCGCTTTTCTGTTTTGGTTGTATCATTCTACGACGTTGTGACTTAAAGCGTATGCGAAATTCGCGAATATTCAGTTACGATTTTGTAATGTAGCTCTGTCAGTTGCCAAGGCTATCCAATCAAACCTGAGAGATAATTTAATAAACTGGTACATTCTCTCTGAGCTAAAAAATGCTGCTTTTGCGAACCATCTACTGGAAGTAATTCCAACCAGCGGTTCAAAACCCAGTTAGGGTTGTCAAACTTAGGTGATTCATAAAGCGCAGCCAATTCTTCATAGCTCCCGAATATTTCTTTAAGTCGCTCGTCCATAGGCGCTATTTGCTGAGGTGCTAAATCACACTGCCACTGCGGTATTGTTTTGCAATCGCCGGTGCGAAGACCATCTTTTTCGGCTTCAATATTTCTTACCTCAACTAAGTGAGAACCAGCAACCTTTATGCCAAGCAAACCGTCATCGAGCATATCGAAGTCTACAACCTGCGCGTATGTACCAATTTTATGAATGTGTTTGTTTGTTTCCTTGTCGCCATTTGCATTAAGCATACACATCACAAAGCCACTGTTTTCGGCGCATGCCTGTTTGACCATGCGCACATATCGTGGCTCAAAAATTCTCAAAGCCATTCTACCCTCTGGTAAAAGATGGGCAGATAAGGGAAATAATGGAAATCGTTCTAAACTCATAATTGACACTTCCGAAAACATGAAAATACTTACGCAAGTGGGAACAAATAGGATCGAATGGGAATTTTTTTCACAGGTAAGTACAAATACGTGATCTTAGTCACTTCATTTGCTGTAAGTTAGTTTTCGTAAAATGTTATTAACAAAAACAAGATCAGAGACTTGTAGTTAAAAGTGTAGGAAGTGACGATTTGACTACTTGAACTATTCAACTTCCTAAACTAAGTGCGCTGACAGAATGTACGTAAGGGGCATAGATGGACGTAATTGAGCGGTTTTGTAATATTTACATAGATATATGTCAAATATCTCCGGACGATCTGGAAAGTATCTACGCAAAAGACGTTGTATTTGTCGACCCCATAACAACACATCGCGGTATTGACGCGGTAAAACATTACTTTTCAAACCTGCTTACACAGGCCGAAAGCTGTAAGTTTGACATTGCAGACGTTTTTCACTGTGACGGTAACAATACTGCGAGAACTCAAGTTACACACATAGTTAATTGGACAATGCACCTGACGCTAAAAGGAAATAATAAGCACATCACGCTAGACGGCACTACTCAGCTTAACGTTGTAGATGACAGAGTTGCTTACCACAAAGATTACTATGACTTGGGCGAAATGGTCTACGAGCACGTACCCATCTTAGGTTTTGTTATCAAAAAAATTAAAGGGAAGCTTGCATCGTGAAAACAATTTTAATCACTGGCGCAACATCAGGCATTGGTAAAGCACTTGCCATTCACGCAGCTAAAGAGGGTTATCGCGTAATAGCGTGCGGCAGAAACAAAGATGCATTAGATGAATTGAGTAGTAATAGCAATATAGACGCGTGTCAATTTGACGTAACCGACCTTGAGGACGCTCGCCGTGCATTATCCGCAGTAAAATTTGATATTGCAGTACTCAACGCCGGAACTTGCGAATATGTTGATATCGATAATTTCGAGCCCGATATGTTTAGACGAGTATTTGAACCTAATTTCTTTGGCGTGGTTAATTGTGTTGACGCACTCTTACCTAAACTACAGCAGGGAGATAAGCTTGTTATCGTAGACAGCATGGCACGCTTGCTACCTTTTACCAAGTCTCAAGCTTATGGCGCAAGTAAAGCCGCCCTTCATTATTTCACAAAATCACTTGAAGTCGACCTTCACCATAAAGGAATAAAAGTTCAGGCGGTATCGCCTGGTTTCGTTGAAACGCCCTTAACGGATAAAAACGACTTTGAAATGCCGATGAAAATCAGCGCAGAAGAAGCAGCACAAGCTATGCTTGCTGGCATCGAGAATGATAAGCAGACAGTGTTCTTCCCAAGAATTTTTGGCTTTATTCTCCGATTTATGCACATACTTCCAACGATGCTACAGAAGCGCATATCTTTATCGATGCGAAAAAAACAATAAGAGACAAACGAATGACGAATAAGATTGCCATCATAGGCACCGGAATATCAGGGCTAACCTGCGCACATCTTCTTAATAGAAAGCACGACATTACGGTTTACGAAGCTAACGACTATATTGGCGGCCACACTGCCACAAAACAAATTACCGACAACGGCGCAGTGCACAGTATCGACACGGGGTTTATTGTATTTAACGACTGGACCTACCCCAATTTCATAAAACTGATGACGCAGCTTAATGTTGATTATCAGCCCACAGAAATGAGTTTTTCTGTGATGAGCAAAAAAGCCAACCTTGAGTACAACGGCAATAATCTTAACAGTCTATTCGCACAACGCCGCAATATCCTGCGTCCCAAATTCTGGCGTATTGTAAGAGACATCCTTGCGTTTAATAAAGCGTGTAAAGCGATGGTCGCGGAAGGACGGGATACATCAGCCCTTACCCTTGAAGACATTATCAAAGAGCTGGGGCTAAGCGACGATTTTGCTCGCTATTACATACTTCCTATGTGTGCAGCTATTTGGTCAAGCAGCTTGGAGCAAACGCGAAAGTTCCCGCTTACTTTTTTTCTCCAATTCTTTAATAATCACGGCCTACTCAACATAACTGACAGGCCTCAGTGGTACACAATCAAAGGAGGCTCTAGCCAGTATATCCCTCCTTTGATTGCTCCCTTTGAATCGAAAATAAAGCTTTCATCCGCTGTTACATCCGTTATGAAAGTTAACAATGTCTGGGAAGTCACTGATTCGACCGGTGACAAACTGCAATATGACCACGTTGTTTTTGCCTGCCATAGTGACCAAGCATTACGGATGCTGGATGCACCTAATTCACTGCATCAGGACATCCTTGGTAACATTCCTTATGCTGAAAATGACGTAGTGATGCACAAAGACATAAACCAACTCCCCAAAAGAAAGTTAGCGTGGGCAAGTTGGAATTATCGTCTCAAAGAAGATGTCAGTGAAGAGTCACGACCTGCATCCGTGACCTACAATATGAATATCCTTCAACGGTTAGACGTCGAAAACACTTACTGCGTAACGTTAAACAACTCCGCCGAAATTGAGCCTTCTAGCGTATTGGGCACCTACCAATATGCTCACCCGCAATACAGTGCGAAAATGGTTAATGCTCAAGCGAGAAGAAAAGAGATTTGCGGTGTAGACAACCTGCATTTTTGCGGCGCATATTGGTACAACGGTTTCCATGAAGATGGTGTGAAAAGCGCACTGGATGTATGCGCTCGCTTTGGTGAAACGCTGTGACAGAGAGTGCCATTTACAAAGGTAAGGTTTATCACCAGAGGTTTAAGCCTACCCAGCATAAATTTGATTATGACATTTACTTGTTTTGGCTGAAGCTTGATGAAGAAGAGCTTACAACCTTATCACACGAGCTGAAATGTTTTTCCGCCGAGGGTAAAGCAAGAGTCCGTTTTAAACGAGAAGATTACTTGGGCGACCCATCGCTCTCACTTCGTCAGGCCGTGCTTAATAGAATGATTGAGCTTAATGATGGCACTCCCCTTTACGGTGACGTTTTTATGTTGGGACAGTTACGAATGTGGGGCTGGTATTTCAGCCCCGTCAACTTTTACTACCTTCGCAATACAGACGGTAAATTTACGCACATGTTGGCCGAAGTCAGTAACACACCTTGGAACGAACGTCATCACTATCTCGTTAATTTAGACACCCAAGACGATACCCCAAAAGCGTTTCATGTATCGCCCTTTAATCCAATGGACATGACATACAAATGGTCAATTTCCCAGCCTTCTACTAGACTTTCTTTAGCGATGGACTGTGTGCGAAGCGACAAAGAGTTCAGTGCTGGGATAAATCTTACAAAATTTACTTTAGATAATGCGAATCTAACTCAAGCACTTAAACGTATACCCAGTATGACAATAAAAACTGTGGCCGGAATTTATTGGCACGCGCTTAAACTATTGCTTAAAAGAACGCCACTGTATACACACCCAGAAAAAAGTCAGGAACAATAACAATGTCTTTCGGTGAATCTGTACTACTGACCACATCAGAGGTCTCTTTTGTAGATAAAGTATGTAGAACGTTGTTTCTACAATGCCTAAAACAGCTGCCATTTGGCAGTTTAACTATTCAAGAAAATGGCGACGTTATCGCCCGTTTCGGTAAAGAAGACGATGAGTTGCGAGCAACGGTCAACATTAAAGATGTAAAAGCCTACCGTCGCCTTTTACTTGGTGGAAGCGTTGGTGCGGGTGAAGCCTACATGGACGATTTGTGGGACAGTGACGAAGTTACGGCAGTAGTGAGAATTTTTGCAAGAAACTTACCCACTCTTGATGAATGGGAAAACAAATTTAAGTGGGTCACCATGCCCATCAACAAAATACAACATTTCGCTCGCAGAAACACAAAAGATCAAGCCAAGCGCAATATCGAAGCGCATTACGATTTGGGCAACAAGCTTTACACTCGCTTTCTCGATCCCACTATGATGTATTCATCCGCAATCTACCCAGATCCGAATGCGTCGCTTAATGAAGCGCAAAATTACAAGCTAAAAGCTATTTGCGATAAATTGCAGTTGCAAGAAAGTGATCACTTGATTGAAATTGGTACTGGTTGGGGTGGCCTGGCAGTTTACGCGGCTAAACATTACGGATGTAGAGTAACAACGACGACTATCTCGGAAGAGCAACACGCCTGGGCAAAGGAGTGGATAGAAAAAGAAGGACTTGAAGACAAGATTACTTTGCTGAAGAAAGATTACCGCTTACTTGAAGGTCAATATGACAAGCTGGTATCTATCGAAATGATTGAAGCCGTTGGTAAACAATATTTGGGTAACTTTTTTGAAAAGTGCTCGTCGCTTCTTAAAGACGATGGTCTCATGTTGCTTCAGTCTATCACTATCGACGATAGGCGTTACGACAGCTACTCAAACAGTGTAGATTTTATTCAGAAGTATATTTTCCCAGGTGGCTTTTTACCCTCTCAACACCAGTTAAATGCTCATCTGAAGAAATATACTAATATGATGATTCGCGACCTCCATGACATTGGTGTTGATTACGCAAAGACACTTAATCATTGGTATGAAGCGTTCATGTCGGCCAAAGATGAATTGCTAAACGACGGATATGACGAGCGATTCATGCGTATGTGGACTTACTATTTAAAATATTGTGAAGGTGGCTTTTTAGAAAGAACCATCAGTACCGTACAGCTAGTTATCTCCAAGCCCCACTATCGACAAGAGCTCGCGCGAGTATAACGCAACTCGATAAGTGGTATGCAATGGGTTGAATAAAAAACGGCGCTCTAATAGCGCCGTTTTGTTTGCTTGTCAGTTAATCATCTACCACAGAAATAGGTTTGGATATCATTGGCTTACCCTGATTAATATTAATCTCCACACGGCGGTTCTTCGCCCTATCACTGGATGTCGTTGCATTCTCGACAATAGGAACCGTATCAGCTTTACCTACCACAGACATGCGACTTTCATCAAAGCCTGGTGCAGTACGCATCGCTTCCGCTACAGCTACCGCACGCTGTGAAGACAAGTCCCAGTTCGAACGATAAAGTTCGTTTGCGATATGCTGACCATCGCTGTGACCTGAAATTTCAATTTCTCCCGGAACATCAGCTAAAAGTGAACCTATTTTTCTCAATACAGGCTGAAACTGAGGCTGTAAGAAAGCAGACCCTGCTGAAAACGAGCCGTTTTCACGTATACGAATAGTTAGCTGTTGCCCTAACGACTCCATCTCTACCGAACCATCTAAAATTTGCTTTTCAAGCTGCTGCGCCACTTTCTTCATTAACTCAGCCATTTGTGACTGGTCAGTGCTTTGCTCTGCGGAAGAAGACGACTCTGTTGCGGTCTGTTGTGATTGACCACCTCGCTGCTCACCGCGCTGCTTTTGCCGCCCACCAGCTGAGTCTTCATTACCAGCCTGAAATTCTAGCATTTGCTGGGTCATCTCGTTGGTCTGCTGCTGAATCGATTCGATAGGAGTCGGATCAGGCTTACCCGGACGAAACTCCATTGCGATAACGCTAGTACCTTTAGGAATATCTTTAACTTCAATTTTATTTTGAACACCAAAAGCGAACTTCATTGAGCCCGCGATTTGTTTGAACTTAAGTACATCCATTTCAGAAAACGAAAGTAAAAGTACAAAAAAGCACATCAGCAGCGACATTAAGTCTGCGAAGGTCCCCATCCAAGCTGGCAGCCCCTCGGGGGGGCATTTTGGGCATTCTTCAGCCATTACTCTTCCTCTGCGCTTCCGCGTTTACTCGCTGCAAGATAGTTTTTCAACACGCCCTCGATTACACGGGGGTTTTGTCCGTCGGCAATACCAACAATGCCATCTAGCACCAAGCTTTGATTAAGTTTTTCCTCACCAGCACGAACGGATAGTTTAAAAGCAATTGGCAGACAAATAACGTTAGCGAAGAATGCACCGTAGAGAGTAGTAAGTAGTGCAACCGCCATTGCAGGACCGATGGATTTCGGGTCATCCATGTTAGAAAGCATGGCTACCAGACCGATTAGCGTACCGATCATCCCCATCGCGGGAGCGATGTCACCCATACCTTTAAAGAACGAGGCACCAAAGTCGTGGCGCTCTGAAGTCATGGAAATATCTTTGGAAAGGGTTTCTCTGACTACCTCAATATCATGACCGTCTACGAGCATATCAACGCCTTTTTGCATAAACTCGTTTGAGATCTCTGCTTCTTCTAAAGCCAGGAACCCGCCTTTACGCGCAGCATCTGCCATTTCCACAATCTTCTCAATAAGTTCTTCAGGCGATTCAATTTTAAACATGAATGCCTTACCAGCAATCTTACCGGCACCAAAAAACTGGCCTAGCGTAAATTGCGATAAAATAACGAATAATGTGCCCCCAAATACGATAAGTATTGATTGCACGTCGATGAACATGCTCAAGCTGCCGCCCAAGATCATAGCCATAACTATGAAACCAATGGCGCCCAACATACCTATGACGGTTGCTAAATCCACTCACTCTTCCCCATTTAAACGCAGTCAGTGCTGTTAATCTACAGACATTCTATCGGCAATTAACAGAAATACTAAAACAACATTGTTGAAAAATATCACATTTATTAATTTTTATAATAAGAGCATAACGCTTTATCGCGCTTTCCTGCCTTTTAATTTACTCGGAAACCATTTTATTCGAATTAAAGCGCGACGCGCTTTAATAACTTAGCTTTGAGGCTGGAGTTATGGTTACTAAGCTATAGCATCGAATATAGCACAATTTAACACTATGCTGCTTTTTGACTTGAATGAAAAAAAAGCGATACGATGATGTTATTAGCGATATACAGACAAACCATTTGACCCTCGTGCAGCCCTCGGTTAATGTGCGCGGTATACGTATTTTAGCCTTTATATTGAGTGTTTTTATGACGACGGAAAAAGCATCAGCGTCTTTCGAAGAAACGTTATCGGAATTAGAAGCTATCGTTAACGAAATGGAAAACGGTGATTTACCATTAAATAAAGCGCTAGAAAAATTTGAACGCGGTATTGCACTCTCTCGCCAAGGCCAGCAGTCCCTTGAAAACGCTGAGCAAAAAGTAAAAATTTTGCTTAACGAACAAGGCGAAGAAACACTTCAATCTCTACCTGAAAGTGAACAACCTTAAGAGGTTCATTTTTACATTACAGGCAATCTATGAATTTTTCTGCTTTGCATCAGCAAGTCAAACAGCAAACTGATGCATCTCTTCTTAAACTAATTGATGATTTACCGGATTACGCGCCGCGCCTAAAAGACGCCATGCGTCACGCGCTACTTGCAGGCGGTAAACGCATGCGTCCATTGCTCGTTCAGGTAGTGGGTAATACGCTAGACGTGCCCAAAAAAGACCAAATGGCCATTAGTATGGCCATTGAGTGCGTGCACGCTTATTCGCTGGTACATGACGACTTACCGGCAATGGATGATGATGACTTGCGCCGCGGCAAGCCAACCTGCCATATCGCATTTGATGAAGCAACTGCCATTCTTGCAGGTGATGCACTACAATCCCTTGCCTTTACCGTATTGGCCGACGCGCCTTTGAGTTCCTTCGCAGAATCGAAACGAAGTCAGTTACTATCTGTGTTAGCTAAAAGTGCGGGCTATGTTGGAATGTGTGGCGGCCAAGCCATCGACCTAGCGAGCACGGGTAAAACTATCTCAATAGACGAGCTAAAATCGCTTCATAAAATGAAAACAGGTGCCCTATTGCAAGCCTGCGTAGAAATGGTAGCCATCGTTAGTGAGGGTCTTTTACCTCAGACTAAAATTGACTTAATGGCATATGCAGCGGATATTGGCTTAGCCTTTCAAGTACAAGATGACATTTTAGATGTTGTGGGCAGTAGCGAAAAATTAGGGAAACCCGCAGGTTCTGACGAAGCACTTGGGAAAAATACCTTTCCAGCTAAGCTTGGCATGGAAGGTGCCAAGAGAGAATTAGCAAAGCTTCACGATAATGCACTTCAAGCATTGGCGCGTTTACCCTACAATACTGACAGTTTAATTGCGTTTAGCGAGCTTTTGGTGAAACGCGACCATTAGCCACGCGCCATGTTGAAAAAGATAATAAGTACATGAGTTTAGATCTCCAACATTACCCAACGCTTGCGCTCGCGCAAACACCTGACAAGTTGAGGCAACTGCCCCAAGAAAAATTACGCGAACTTGCCGATGAGTTACGTGAGTACTTACTCAACAGTGTGAGTCAAACCAGCGGTCACTTTGCCTCTGGATTGGGAACAGTAGAGCTTACGGTAGCACTTCACTACGTTTACAACACACCATTCGACCGACTGTTGTGGGATGTCGGCCATCAAGCCTATCCTCACAAAATCCTTACGGGTCGCGCAGAGCGCATGAGCACCATTCGTCAAAAGAATGGCCTCCATCCATTTCCGTGGCCACCTGAAAGTGAATACGATACTTTTGCTGTCGGTCATTCTTCGACGTCGATAAGCGCAGCGCTAGGAATGGCTGTAGCGGCAGAAAAAGAAGGTAAGGATCGCAAGGTAGTTGCTGTTATTGGCGACGGTGCGATGACTGCTGGTATGGCGTTTGAAGCACTTAATCACGCAGGCGATATCAAAAAAGACATGGTTGTTGTACTTAACGACAACGAAATGTCGATATCTGAAAACGTTGGCGCCCTTAACAGTCACCTTGCACGCTTGCTAACAGGTAATTTCTTTAACTCTATACGTGACGGCGGCAAGAAACTGCTAAGCAACGTTCCTCCTATCAAAGAATTTGCAAGCCGAGCAGAAGAGCACCTAAAAGGGATGGTTGTACCCGGCACTATCTTTGAAGAGCTTGGATTTAATTATATTGGCCCGATTGATGGCCATGACGTAAATGCAGTGGTTGATACCCTTCGCAACATGCGTAAGTTTGAGGGTCCTCAGTTGTTACATGTTGTGACCAAAAAAGGTAAAGGTTACGCGGTAGCTGAAGAAGATCCTATCAAATTTCACGCAGTACCGAAATTTAACCCAGCGGACAATGCACTACCTAAATCTAAACCCTCTGCCCCCACCTACTCGGCCATTTTCGGTCAGTGGTTATGTGATATGGCAGAACAAGATCCAAAACTCATGGCAGTCACCCCTGCCATGCGTGAAGGGTCAGGGATGGTAGAGTTTTCTCAGCGCTTCCCTGAGCAGTACTTCGATGTAGCCATTGCTGAGCAGCATGCAGTAACCTTCGGCGCAGGGCTCGCAAAAGACGGCATGAATGCGGTTGTCGCAATCTATTCTTCATTTTTGCAGCGTGCCTATGACCAGCTCATTCATGATGTAGCTATACAAGACTTACCGGTGTTATTTGCGATAGACAGAGCTGGCATAGTGGGTGCAGATGGCCCAACTCACCAAGGGGCGTTTGATATCGCTTTCCTTCGCTGTATTCCAAATATGGTAGTTATGGCACCTTCTGATGAAAATGAATGCCGCCAAATGCTTTACACTGGTCATAAACTACAAAAGCCGGCCGCTGTTCGCTACCCTCGTGGGGCTGGTATGGGCGTAACGCCAGACCAAGCCATGACAGAGCTTCAAATTGGCAAGTCTCGTACCTGCCGTGAAACGTCTAAAAATAAATCGGAAAGTATTGCCATACTTAACTTTGGCTGCTTACTGCCCTACGCTCTTGAAGCTGCAGAAGCCATTGATGCCACGGTCATTGATATGCGTTTCATAAAACCATTGGATGGCGACGCGGTCTTAAAAGCAGCTAGTGAACACAGCGCACTTATAACGTTAGAAGACGGCTGTATAATGGGCGGTGCTGGCAGCGCAGCTCTTGAGCACTTGCAGCAAAATGGCGTATTAAAACCCGTGAAGATGCTTGGTCTACCTGATAGTTTTATTCTGCAAGGCACCCAGCAAGAGATGTATAAAGAGCATGGTTTGGACGCTGAAGGCATTGTTGCTGCGGCCACCAGCCTCACCAAACGTTAGTGGTTTTCAAAACATTCGCTTAATCCGTTGCAGCTAACTTTGTCTTATAAGCTTGTAGTGTGACTAATGCATAGTGACTAAGGCATCGTTGTTTAAACATAAAAAAGCCCGCATATACTGCGGGCTTTTCTATTTAAAAGGTTAGGTTGGTAAGCCAACCGTTGTACTAAAACAATGCCAGCGCCGCTGGCCAAAACACCATAAGCAAATGCAAACAGCCGCAGGCCATAGCCCCCGCTAGTAGATCGTCAAGCATAATACCTGTACCACCGTGCAAACGCTTATCGATGACACCAATTGGCCAGGGCTTTAAAATATCAAAAAGCCTGAATAGTACAAACCCAACGAGCAATGAAGAGGCGCTGATGGGTACAAAAAGAAAGGTCACGAACATACCTGCTATTTCGTCCCATACAATGGAGCCGTGATCGTGAACCTGCATGTCATCTGCAGTTTTGCCGCAAAGGTAAATACCTACCACTGAAAATATCAGAGTGAGCGCAATAAAGGAAACTAGCGAAATTTGGCTACACGCTATAAGCAACGGCACTGCGGCAAGTGAACCAAATGTACCCGGCATAAATGGAATTAAGCCACTACCGAACCCTAACGCAAGAAAATGGGTCGGGTTTTTCATACTCACTCTAGCGCGAAACTCAGCCTGCATGTAACGTCCTTTCTCTTATATCTTTGTTAACGTTTTCAATTAAAAGCTATGCTCGTAACCAGAAGACGTAACTGGCGTGTATTTCTCATTATCTTTCAACAATGAAAGTGTACCGCTGTGGCCTGTTAACTGGCCAATGCATGTCGCTTTTACATTAGTGCTCGCTAAAGAGGTTTCAAGGCTACCTCGCTGCTCTTCACTCACGGTGAAAATAAGCTCATAGTCATCACCGGCAGACAATGCGTATTCTATTGCCTGCTCTGGCGACACAGCGCTTGTTAGAGCACGAGAAAGAGGTAAACGCTCAACATGCACAGTGGCACCGCAATTGGACGCTTTAAGAATGTGGTTCAAATCTGAAATTAAACCATCAGATATATCAATACATGAGGTAGCAATACGGCGAATAGCGGTACCAACTGCAACGCGCGGTGTCGGAAAGTAATGACGGTTAACTAACACGTCTTTGGCTTCACCACTTACGTTAAGTTTATTTTGAAGAATATCTAGGCCCGCGCCAGCGTCTCCTAAAGTACCGGTAACATATATCCAGTCCCCTGGTTTCGCCCCACTTCGGGTTAGTTCAGAACCTGGCGGTATAAAACCTTGTGCGGTAATCGTCATGGCCATTGGCCCTTTCACCGTGTCTCCGCCAATAAGCTGCACTGAATAGTATTGAGTAAGCTCATATAGGCCTGAAACAAAGTCGTCAAGCCACGGCTCGTCAACTTCTGGAAGCGATAGCGACAGGCTAATCCACGCAGGCTCAGCGCCCATTGCAGCAAGGTCACTTAAGTTAACGGCCACTGTTTTGTATGCCACAGATTTCGCTGGCGCATCTGCTAGGAAATGCACACCTGCAACAAGAGTATCAGTGGTAACGGCTAGCTGTTGATTTTCAGGAACCGTTGTTACAGCACAGTCATCGCCTATACCAATAACAACATCTTTACGTCGATGGCCACTGTTTGAAAAATAGCGGCCGATAAGATCAAATTCTTTCACAGTATTTTTTAAACCCTTTAGCGGCAATCCATGCCGCCACGGTAAGGTTAGTCGCGCTCGTCTTTACGCAACGTGCGCACTGCTTTATCTAGTGCACCATTAATGAATTTGTGGCTTTCTTCAGCACCAAATGCCTTAGCAAGCTCAATCGCTTCATTAATAATTACGCGATAAGGTACATCAATGCGCTCAGTCAGTTCCAGCGTCGCAATGCGCAAGATCGCTTTTTCTATTGCGTCCAACTCTTCAGGCAGACGACCAAGATACGGTTTAATGGTAGTATCAAGCTTACTCGCGTTATGTGCAACGCCTCGTAACAACGCTTGAAAGTACGCCATATCAACCTTTTGCATGTCGTTACTGGTAGCTAGCGCCAGTTCAACTTGCTGAATATCGTTGTGACTCATTTGCCATGAATATATCCCTTGCAGGGCTAATTCACGGGCTTTACGACGAGCTGAAACTTTCACTTAATTTTTACCTTAAAGCTTTTCAACAGCATCGATAACGTTAACCATTTCAAGCGCGCCCAATGCAGCTTCTGCACCTTTGTTACCCGCTTTAGTACCTGAACGTTCGATAGCTTGTTCAATTGAATCTGTGGTGATTACGCCAAATGAAACTGGAATACCGTATTCTAGTGATACTTGTGCAAGGCCTTTATTGCTCTCCCCCGCGACAAAATCAAAGTGGGGCGTACCACCACGAATAACTGCACCTAGCGCAATGATAGCGTCAAATGACTTTTTCTCAGCTAATTTCTTAGCCACTACAGGTAACTCGTAGGCACCAGGCACGCGAACCACTGTGATGTCATCTTCATTTACTTCACCGTGACGCTCTAGCGTGTCTAAAGCACCTTCCAGTAAGCTTTCTACTACGAAGCTATTAAAGCGAGCTACAACAATAGCAAACTTTTTACCGGTTGCTCTGATATTACCTTCAATTACCTGCATGGTTTAATTCCTCGAGAAAAAACGGCGCGAAGTATACCACAACTGCGCCCAAACTAAATCGATTGTTTCTGTAAGTTCAACTATTCGTAAACGGCCACTTTATGCTTAGCCAAATGTGGGGAGGGAGTGCTGGTCGCAAACCCTCCACCGCATGGATGCGGTGGCAGAGCGTACAGGGACGTATTCACCGCGTGTTTGCGACGAGCATTCCCTCTCCACTCTCGCTGTGCTCTACACGTGCTAGTCGTGCACGTACTCTACAACTTCAAGGCCGTAACCTGAAAGTGCATGATATTTAATTGGCTTACTAAGCAAGCGCATTTTGTGCACGCCCATAGATGCAAGAATTTGACTACCTACACCGATAGTGCGTGACGAGCCCTGCCAGTCAGCACCCGTTGGACGCTCACCTCTGTCTTCTGCGGCAAACCGACGTACTTGGCTTTCTATATGCTCTTCTTTACCTAACAGCACCAACACACCGCCTTCTTCTGAGATTTTTCGCATACCATCGGCTAGCGTCATCGAGCGATGAATACCGCGAGTAGAGCCGAGAAGATCACTAAACGTATTGTGAAGGTGTACACGGACAAGCGTAGGCTCGTTTTCTTTGATATCGCCTTTTTTAAGAGCGAAGTGCAGTTGATTGTCGATGCTATCTTTAAATGTATGAAGCTCAAAATCGCCGTATTCTGTAGGCATATTGCACTGAGCTACTTTTTGAATAGTCGTTTCATTAAGGTTACGGTATTCAATAAGATCTGCAATGGTGCCTATTTTTAGGTTGTGCTTGGCAGCAAACTTCTCTAGTTCAGGACGGCGCGCCATGGTGCCATCTTCATTAAGGATCTCAACAATAACCCCAGCTGGCTCTAAACCAGCAAGACGCGGTAAATCTACACCTGCTTCAGTGTGACCAGCTCGGTTTAAAACACCACCATCTTTTGCAATTAGCGGAAAGATATGACCAGGTTGCACGATGTCTGTCGCTTTGGCGTCTTTTGCAACAGCAGCTTTTATAGTTGTTGCTCTATCGGCAGCTGATATACCTGTTGTAACGCCAGTTGCCGCTTCAATGGACACGGTAAAGTTAGTTGAAAACTGCGCTTCGTTTTTATCCACCATTAGCGGAAGATTAAGCCTGCGACAGCGCTCTTGCGTCATTGGTAAACAAACCAAACCGCGGGCGTGGGTCACCATGAAATTTATGGCTTCAGGCGTCACGTGCTCTGCCGCCATAATGAGGTCGCCTTCGTTTTCCCTGTCTTCATCATCCATCAGGATAACCATTTTACCCTGACGAATGTCTTCAATTATTTCTTGTGTAGTGTTAAATGCCATATTGTGTGCTTCTTGTAGGGTTATTTTTTTAAAAATCCGTTCTCGGCAAGAAATGCCATGTCAATGCCCTTGCTTGTTGGCTCAGCGGCTTTATCGCCAAGCATCAATCGCTCTAAATAGCGCGCAATAACATCAACCTCTAAATTCACCGCTGTGCCTACTTTATAGCTTCCCATAATTGTTTCTTGTAGCGTGTGAGGAATAATCCATAGCATAAACTCTGCGCCATTCACTTCGTTCACCGTTAAGCTTATGCCATCTACAGTGATACTTCCCTTGTGGGCAATATATTTAGCCAGCGTATCAGGTGCTTTCACCCAAAATTCTACATAGTCTTTATGTTTAATAATCTGAGTTACTTGGCCCACACCATCAACATGACCAGAAACAATGTGCCCACCTAGACGATCGCTAGGACGCATCGCTTTTTCAAGATTCACGGTAGACCCTACACTGTAGTGTGCAAACCCAGTTAACTTAATAGTCTCAGCAGAAACATCGGCGCAATAATAGTCTGGCCCCATGTCTGTCACTGTCAAACAAACACCATTGGTCGCAATACTATCGCCTAAAGCGACATCAGACATATCAAGCGTAGATGAAGATACCGTTAAACGAATATCATTGCCTCGATTGTCGAGCTTCTTAATTGTACCCAACGCTTGAATAATTCCAGTAAACATAAAGTTCCTCTTTAGTCGCTTTAACGACAGGTGTTGCTAACATCAGGACGAAAGATAAGCTTAATATCGTTACCCACCTGACGGTTTTCAATAAGAGAGAGTGAAATAGATTGATTTAAAGCGGTGAACGCTGGCAAATTGACCATACTCACGCCTTTATCGCCCAATAGCTTGGGTGCTTGATAGCAAATAAGCTCATCCACAAGGCCTTCTTGCAATAGGGCACCGGCAAGACCAGGGCCTGCCTCTACCCATACCTCATTATACTGTTTATCACCTAGTGCCGACATCAACCCATGTAAGTCGACCTTGCCATCTTTTTCATCAACCTGGATGTAGTGACCAACTGAAGTATCAGGGTGGGCCTGCAACGTTGCAGTAAAGGTAACGTGACCGTCACTAAATACATTAAAATCGCGGTTTAGTTTGCTCTGACTATCCACAACGATGCGAGCAGGTTGGCGAATATGCTCAAGTGGATAATTTTCGAACTTTGCCTCTTGTTCCCTCACCAAAAGACTGGGATTATCCGCCGCAACAGTACCTGAACCCGTTAACACTGCGCAGCTTTGCGCGCGATAGCGCTGCACATCACGTCTTGCTTCAGGCCCTGTTATCCATTGGCTCACCCCATTTTGAAGCGCAATTTTACCGTCTAGGCTTATACCCAATTTAACCCTAACAAAAGGTTTACCCGTAAGCATGCGTTTGGTGAATCCGGGATTAAGCGCAGCGGCTTCGGCGGCCATCACATCACTGACGACTTCGATACCTGCGGCTTGCAGCATGTTTATGCCATTGCCACATACATTTGGATTAGGGTCTGTCATTGCCACTACAACGCGTGCTACCTGCGCTTCAATGAGCGCGTTAGCGCAAGGGGGCGTGCGACCAAAATGGCTGCAAGGCTCCAGGGTTACGTATGCTGTAGCGCCTTTAGCGCCGTTGCTACGAGCATTTGAAGCTTGTCTGAGTGCATGGACTTCGGCATGGGGCGTGCCCGCTTGGACATGATACCCCTGACCGAGCAGTTGATTGTTTTCATCAACAATCACACAGCCAACACGAGGATTAGGTGAGGTGGTGAAACGCCCCTTTTGGGCTAGTTGAATGGCTTTTGCCATCCAAAAATAATCATTTTTAACCGTAGCGTGGTTCACTTGGATTCCTGTTGTAGCCCTAAGTGTTTAAGGTTTACTGACCCTAATCCCCTAAGCGTGCAATCTCTTCTCCAAATTCACGTATGTCTTCGAAGGAACGATAAACTGAGGCGAACCGAACATAGGCAACTTTGTCGAGTTCTTTGAGGGCTTTCATAATTAAGTTGCCAAGCAATTCACTGCTCACCTCCCTCTCGCCGGTTGCGCGAAGCTGAGATTTGAGTGAAAGAATACATTGTTCAACTTTTTCTGTGCTAACAGGGCGTTTCTCTAACGCGCGTTGTAAGCCTGCACGAAGTTTGTCTTCGTTGAAGGGTTCGCGAGAGCCATCGCGTTTTATAACGCGGGGCATCACAAGCTCTGCACTTTCAAAGGTGGTGAAGCGCTCATGACACACCATACATTCACGGCGTCTTCGCACTTGTTGCCCCTCTGCAACCAAACGAGAATCAATAACTTTTGTTTCTTGTTCTGAACAAAAAGGGCAAAACATGAATAATCCTTAATTATTGCGTACTTAGGCGCGTGAAGCTTAATCTAGACTAGATAGTCCAGCATTAGTACCAAAGTACGCAATAAAACACAAACCTATTTATTTATAAACAGGGAACTGTGCGCAAAGTGCAACCACTTCTTCTTGAACACGTTTGATAACAGATTCGTCACCCATGTTATCTAGAATGTCACAAATCCATGTTGCAACTTGCTGAGCTTGCTCTTCTTTGAAACCACGACGCGTTATAGCCGGGCTACCAATACGAAGACCACTGGTTACAAACGGTGAACGCGGATCGTTTGGCACTGAGTTTTTGTTTACCGTGATGTTCGCTGCACCTAGTGCTGCATCGGCATCTTTACCAGTAATATCTTTGTCAATAAGATCTAGTAGGAACAAGTGATTGTCTGTTCCGCCAGAAACGATTTTGTAACCGCGCTCTTGCATAACGGCAACCATCGCTTTCGCGTTAGCCACTACCTGTTGCTGATACACTTTAAATTCTGGCTGTAATGCTTCTTTGAAAGCTACTGCTTTAGCTGCAATCACGTGACAAAGCGGACCGCCTTGGTTACCCGGGAATACCGAGCTGTTAAGCTTTTTGTAAATCGCTTCGTCGCCACAAGAAGATAGGATTAGACCACTACGCGGACCCGCAAGGGTTTTGTGAGTTGTCGTCGTTACGACGTGTGCGTGAGGAAGTGGGTTTGGGTAAACACCAGCAGCCACAAGACCAGCAACGTGCGCCATATCTACAAGCAAGTAAGCACCTACGCTATCAGCGATTTCGCGGAATTTTGCCCAGTCAACAATACCTGAATACGCAGAGAAACCGCCGATAATCATCTTCGGTTTGTGTTCTTTGGCTAGAGCTTCAACTTGTGCGTAATCAATTTCGCCGGTTTCTTTGTTCAGACCATACTGTACAGCGTTGTATGTTTTACCAGAAAAGTTTACGTGTGAACCATGAGTAAGGTGACCACCTTCAGAAAGGCTCATACCAAGAACCGTATCGCCTGCGTCAAGTAATGCCATGAAAACGGCAGAATTAGCTTGTGAACCAGCGTGCGGTTGAACGTTCGCGTAGTCTGCACCAAATAGTGCCTTTGCACGGTCGATAGCAAGTTGTTCAACAACGTCTACGTGCTCACAACCACCGTAATAGCGCTTACCAGGGTAGCCTTCAGCATACTTATTCGTAAGCTGAGAACCCTGAGCTTCCATTACACGTGGGCTACAATAGTTCTCAGAGGCAATGAGTTCGATGTGATGTTCTTGACGCTCAACTTCTTTAGCCATGGCATTGGCTAATTCAGGATCGAAGTCAGCTATATTCATTTCGCGAGAAAACATGGGGGCTCCTTAACTGCGGTTTTTATACGGCGTTACGCACTGATTGCTCAAATTCGAGCCATATTCTAGTCATTTTGAGTTGCTTGTATACCGCTTTATGACCAAATTAATATAAATGGCGCAGGTTTAACGTAAAACCTGCGCTTAAGCGAGATCAGACCTGTTTTTCGAGGGCTTTAACACGGTCGAATAAACTACCAATTTTAGCAAGGCGAACCGTATTTTTGCGCCAGTCTCGGTTAGTTTGTGCTGGCTGCCCCGACGAATATACACCTGGTTCGGTAATATCTTGAACTATCATTGTGTAACCCGTCACTTGAACGTTGTCGCATATACTGATATGTCCATTTATGCCAACTCCACCGCCAATAATAACGTGCTTGCCGATATGGCAACTGCCAGCAATGCCTGTAGCGCCACAAATGCATGAGTGATCGCCAATAATACAATTGTGACCAATTTGAACCTGATTATCGATGATAACGTTGGTGCCAAGTAACGTATCTTCCATTGCACCTCTGTCGATGCTGCTACTCGCCCCAATTTGACTATCGTCGCCAATGCGAACCGAACCGGTCTGTGGAATAGGGATCCATACCCCTTTATCGTTTGCATAGCCAAAGCCTGCCGCGCCAATAACTGTTTGGCTATGGATAGTCACGCGCTTACCGATAACCACATCGTGATAGATGGTCACATTAGGATGAATAATACAGTCTTCACCAATGTGCGTACCTCTGCGGATAACGGTATTGGCACCAACAGTTACACGATCACCTAAGACCACATTCTCTTCAACAATGACGTTGTGTCCAAGAGATACGTCACTACCGATTCGAGCAGAAGGAGCGATTACCGCTGACTCTGCAATACCAGTGGCTACTGATGGCGTGGTATCAAATAACTGAGCTATAAGTGCAAATGCAGCATGTGGATTACCCACAACTAACGCAGGAACAGGGCTATCCCCCTTTAAACTTTCGTGCAGAATTACCGCACCGGCTTTTGTGTCTTTTAACTGCGGCTTATATTTAGGGTTTGTAAGAAACGAAATTTGATGCGAAGCCGCACCAGATAGCGTGCCCACTGCAGAAATCGTGATAGTTCCATCACCCTGCACTTCCCCACCAACATGTTTAGCTAATTCGTCCAAACTGTATGTGCGTTTATTCATGGCGGTCATCTTTATTACCTGTTCGGATGTTTGATGGTATCGAGTGTTGATTCTGAAGGGTTTTGCGATTGATTATCACGCTGGCAACGGATCAACTCTTCTCGATTTATAACGCTAAGTTTACATTAAATCGTCTCATCGACCGATGGATAAATTCACCTTTTTACCCCAAGCGCTCAAAATTTCCACAGGCACGAGCTACCTTTGTGTAAGTCACTAGCACAAACTACCCTGTTACGAGTAGAATATGCCACCAGTTAGGACGTGTTGAACTTTATTGCCGACTTTCGTGCATTGCAGTTCAACACGCCTTAGAAATTTTTATTTTTCACCGCTTTTTCAGCGAGGATAAGCATGGCTCAATACGTTTACAGTATGCACCGAGTGGGCAAAATCGTCCCACCAAACAGACACATTCTTAAAAACATTTCACTTAGCTTCTTCCCTGGCGCCAAAATTGGTGTGCTAGGTCTAAACGGCGCAGGTAAGTCAACCTTGCTTCGTATAATGGCCGGTATCGATACTGATATTGAAGGTGAAGCGCGTCCTCAACCTGGACTTAAGGTAGGCTACCTTCCTCAAGAACCGCAGCTTGATGAAACAAAAGATGTTCGCGGCAATATTGAAGAGGCCGTTGCTGATGTTAAGCACGCGCTCACTCGCCTTGACGAAGTGTACGCTGCATATGCAGAAGCGGATGCCGATTTCGACGCGCTTGCAAAAGAGCAAGGCGAGCTAGAAGCCATCATTCAAGCCAAAGACGGACATAACTTGGAAAATGCACTAGAGCGAGCAGCAGATGCCCTACGCCTTCCGCCGTGGGATGCTGATGTGAGTAAGCTCTCTGGTGGTGAAAGGCGTCGTGTAGCGCTATGTCGCCTGCTTTTAGAAAAGCCTGAGATGCTACTTCTTGACGAACCTACCAACCACTTGGATGCAGAATCGGTTGCGTGGCTAGAACGCTTCCTTCACGATTACGAAGGTACTGTGGTAGCGATTACCCACGATAGATATTTCCTTGATAACGTAGCGGGTTGGATTTTAGAACTTGACCGTGGTGAAGGTATTCCATGGGAAGGTAACTACTCTTCATGGTTGGAACAGAAAGAAAACCGACTTGAACAAGAAGAGCGTACTGAAACTGCCCGTATGAAGAGCATGAAGCAGGAGCTTGAGTGGGTGCGCTCAAATCCAAAAGGTCGTCATGCTAAAAGCAAAGCCCGTATGGCCCGTTTTGAAGAGCTCTCCACCAGCGATTACCAAAAGCGTAACGAAACCAACGAACTTTTCATCCCGCCAGGTGAGCGCTTAGGTGACAAGGTTATTGAAGTGAGTAACCTTAAAAAGTCTTATGGTGATCGCGTACTTATCGACGACCTGACATTTAAAGTACCAAAGGGTGCCATTGTGGGTATCGTTGGTCCTAACGGTGCGGGTAAATCAACCTTGTTCAGAATGCTTACCGGTGCTGAGCAACCAGATTCAGGAACCATCGATTTAGGTGAAACTGTTCAAATTGCTGCGGTAGAACAGTTCCGTGACCACATGAACGAAAACAACACCGTATGGAAAGAAATTTCTGACGAACAAGATATCATTCGCATTGGTAACTTTGAAATAAACAGTCGCGCATACTGCAGCCGATTCAACTTCAAAGGCACTGACCAACAGAAATTTATCAAGGACTTGTCGGGTGGTGAGCGTAACCGTGTTCACCTTGCGAAACTGCTTAAAGCGGGCGGTAACGTATTGCTACTGGATGAGCCAACCAACGACCTCGATGTTGAAACACTTCGCGCCTTAGAAAATGCGTTGTTGGAATTCCCTGGCTGTGCCATGGTTATCTCGCACGACCGTTGGTTCCTTGACCGCGTTGCTACGCACATTATGGATTATCGTGATGAAGGCAATATCAACTTCTTTGAAGGAAACTATTCAGACTATGAAAGCTGGCTGAAGCAAGAATTCGGACAGGATATTGTTGAGCCACACCGCCTTAAATATAAGCGCATGGCGAAGTAATCCATAGAAAAATGAGATAGGTTTCACCTAAATCCCAATAATATGAAAGGCCTTAATCAGTGATTAAGGCCTTTTTTATTTAGTGGCATTCGTTGCGAAGGCGCGCAAATTAGCCAATACTGACAACGGAAACAAAAGCCAAGTGAGAAAGTAATGACAGATAAGCGCCAATTTCAACGTGTATCATTAGATGTTAACGGCACGCTAACACACAACGATACGAGTATCGACGTAATAGTCAGTGATGTGTCGCTTCAGGGCATCAAGCTTCAGGCGACTGAAACAGCCTTGTTAAACTTACCTTTCGATAGCCATGATCCCTACGTTGCTACTTTTCAGGCAAACGAAGATAGCCCTGTTATTACCCTTTATATCTCACAGTTATACCGCCATGCCGATAGCAGGAAAGAGCGTGTATCTCTTGGCTGCAAAGTTGAGCGTATGGACGTAGAGAGTATTAGCGCTCTTCGCCGCCTCATTACTTTAAACAGCGAAGATGCGAGTATTGAGGAAAAAGATTTAAACGCGCTAGTTAATGCGGTTTATCAAGAAGCCCATTAGCTTCTGTGGCTGTAATTAACAAGACTGAAAGACGACTTATAAACCATTATTCAGCCTTGTATGCATATTATGGAGCTCACCTTACCTGAACAAAATAGCGTATATGCTTTAGAACGTAAGTGTTTCAGCCTATGCAAATAACTTTACTCTAACGCATCTAATGCTTCAGACAGTCGTGCCACCGGCACCACCTGCATACCATTAATAGGCTGTTTGGGTGCGTTTGCTTTTGGCACAATAGCACGCTTAAAACCATGCTTTGCTGCCTCTACTATGCGCTCTGTTCCATTAGGAACGGGACGAATTTCACCCGCCAGCCCCACTTCTCCAAATACGATCAACTCTCTGGGTAACGAACGGTTTCTAAAGCTGGAAATCATAGCTAATAGAAGCGCTAAGTCAGCGCTTGTTTCCGAAACACGCACGCCTCCAACCACGTTAACAAATACATCTTGATCGTTCATTTGTACATTGCCATGACGATGCAACACTGCTAACAGCATTGAAAGCCGGTTCTGATCAAGGCCAACCGCAATGCGCCTGGGGTTAGACATTTGTGAGTAATCTACTAGTGCTTGTATTTCTACCAGCAAAGGCCGCGTGCCTTCCCAAATTACCATCACACTAGACCCGGGCGTTTCGTTATCACCTCGGCTTAAGAAAATGGCAGAAGGGTTACTGACTTCCTTTAATCCCCTTTCGGTCATGGCAAATACACCAAGTTCATTGACTGCTCCGAAACGGTTTTTGTGACTGCGCAACGTGCGATATCGCCCGTCGCTTTCTCCTTCAAGCATCATGGAGCTATCAATACAGTGTTCAAGGACCTTTGGACCCGCTAAGTTTCCATCCTTTGTAACATGACCCACAATAAACATAGCAATGTGATTTTGTTTCGCAAAACGCGTTAAGTACGCAGCACTTTCTCTTACCTGCGAAACGCTTCCCGGAGCAGACTGGACATCTGAAACATGCATAACCTGAATCGAGTCGATAACCATAATTTTAGGTTTTTTCGTCAACGCTAAGTCGCATATTGTCTCAACGTTTGTTTCAGCTAACATCATCAACTTGTCATCAGGAAGGTTTAAACGCTTTGCCCGCATAGCAACTTGTTGAAGCGATTCTTCCCCTGTGACATAAAGCGCCGTTTCGCTTTTGGCCATCTGACACATTACTTGCAGAAGCAGCGTGCTCTTACCTGCACCTGGCGAACCACCTATCAACATAGCGGCTCCCGGAACTATACCGCCACCGAGTACTCTATCGAGTTCTTTAAACGTTGAAGAAAATCGCGGAAGTGACTCTAAGTCAATTGCGTTGAGGGTTTCAATTTTAGCTGCGGTTTGACCCGCATAACCAGACGTGGTTTGTCGAGCAACACTTTTCGCACTTGCGACCACAAACTCACTTATTGTGTTCCACGCTTTACACTCGGAGCATTGTCCCTGCCATCTAGGAAACTCTGCCCCGCAATCAGAACACACATAAGCAGTTTTACGTTTTGCCATATTCCAGTATTATCCAAAGACTAAAAAGAGTATTCTAACATGCTATAAAAGGGAATTAATCAGAAACCTAACCCCTAGCTATACTTATGATTTTAGCCAAAAGTATTATAACTTTATGGGTTAATGTGTTTTTCTGATTGGCCGATAAAAACTAGAATAATGAAAACTAAGAGTAAAGTTGCGCCTTCATGAGTCAAGATTTAAAGCAATACGCTGATATTATTGAACAGTTAAAGCCCATGGTTAACGAGCCTGAGTTTAACCAAGTGTTGCTTCAAATTGCCGCAGATGTGCCCAAGGAAAAACGTTTCTTAATAAAAATGGAAGTCAAGCGTTTAGCAAAGCCATGTATGCGCACCATTGATTTGAGAGGGCATGTAGATGGCAAGTGCAGGAAGTATGTGCATGAAGGTCGAAGCCACTACATGGATGATCTTGCTGTCGATAAGTTCGAAGAGCAACTGCGTGTGTTCGGTCGCTACACTTATGGCGTTTACGAGGCGGTCCAGAATACTGAAAACAACTTTCGATTGTTGCGGGAAAAAGAGTTAGCACAAGAAATCGCAGACAAAGATAACCCTACAGCCAAAAAACGCTCTGCCGTGTTAGAACAATTTAAAGTCCCCACCGTCAACCTTCTAGATTACAGTCAGCGCAACACGGAGCGAATGAACTTTGCTGTGGCCGTTGAAATTTTCAATAGTGCAAATCAGTCGATGCGAGGCTTGAGTGTTGATATTTCACTTGAAGGACTACAAGTAAAGCTTTCAAAAGACGCGTTTTTCAGAACAGGCGAAAAGCTTTTTATCTATTTCAGAGGTTTGGAAAACGAGTTTGCCATGGATAAAAAAAATGGCATTGCTTATAAACTCGTTAAAATAATAACCAAAAACGATATTAACTATTTGGCGCTACAAAGAGATAAAGAACTTCCAAACCCTGCTTTCGATAAATTTCTAGAAAGCTTTATTCACGGCAACAAACGCCGATATAAAGTGAATATGAACAATACCGTTGAGGCGATCACCAGTAAAACGTGTGAACAATTTTTCTCTCCGCGCAGTCCAACGCTTCCTGTATTTATAGATGCAATAAATAATTCGCTTATACCACGCTTTGCCATGGCCAACGAAGTGAACAGAGAAACCGTTCAGTACTGGCAAGATGAAGAAGGCGTCTGCAGATTAAATTTTCTTTTAACGCAGGAGCGCCTTGCTCGACTTCTCAGCAAGTCTGAAGAAGCCCGTGAAATTTTTATTTTCAGCTTTACCCATTTGCATGGCGAGAAAGTTTATTTTTACTCAGCCTCTTTTGAAGAGCTCATGCAAAAAGATATGCTTTTTCGCGTTTTTCTGGGGTTTGGCTCAAAGAAAGCGAGCTGGCGCGTGTTCAAAGTTACCCTGACCGACATGAATCCCGAACAGGCTCATATTCCTCTTTCAATTCCGGATTCGGTAGGAAGTAAAGTTAAAAAACTTAACTCACCGCCTTCGGCGAGATTGATGTCAAAACTTAAAAGTTTACGATATTTGGCTCACATCACGGACGTGACTTCGGTGACCGGTCAAGAAACCTACAATGAGTTTAAATTTAACCGTAGCGATCTTACTCATTTGCGTCATTTCGGTCATCCACGTAATCGCGCCCCATCAAATATTCAAATAGTACGGTTTAAACACGAAGAACAACGTATTGAAAGCCGATATCAACTAAGAACCCAAGTTGAAGCTCGCTTTAACGATGAAGATACGGTTCACACTGGTGTCAGTGAAGATATTTCAGTTCACGGTTTAGGTTTAAGAATTGAGCTGAGCAAAGAATATAAAGGAAACTTAGAAGGTAAGGTAGAAGTGGCCTTCCCTCGCCTCCAAGAGATTGCTAGTTCTTTCGACGTAATGCACCTGCAATATGAAGTTATTTACCACAACGTAGATAAGAACATTTTGCATTTAAAAACCATGCCCGGCGACGAGGGCAAATCCGCTCGCGCTTTTTTTGAAGAACTGATTAAAAAGAACAAAGCCAGTTTAAAAGTTGAGAGTGACGAAGAAATAGTGCCTGGTATTGGTCAAGCACTTCGCTGCATCAACGCCAGAAATGCGACTTCTCTATCATTTTTGATGAGCAAAGAGGGCGTTCGCTATACGCCTCAGGCTTGCATAATTGGAAAGCAAGATGAGAGGGTTACAAATTTAACCACGCAATATGCCGAGCGAGGTAAAGTTAATTTAGAGTTTTTGTTCAGAGATAGAAAACAAGACTCGCCTTTCGTACAAAGTGGGATTAAAGCCGTTAAGCTTGAAAATATGCCGCTACGTCAGGAACTCTTTATTTCCTTCGATGCATCCCAAAAAGACCCTCGCATGGCAATAATTCCTCGCTACTCTGATAAGTTTGAAAGCAACGAGCAGCGTCGTGCATTTATACGAGATGCTATGACCCGTGGCCAGTTCATAGCGATTCACGTGATGCTAACGACTACGGGGAAACCTGACATGAGTTTGCTTCAAACTGAAATTAACTATGTCACCATGTATGCCGTGCATCGCGCTCGTGAACTAGAGAAAAAGCTATGGAGTTTTGCTGCCTGCTCTCACCTTGTCGATGTAACAGACGAAGTGCTAATTAGATATGGCTTCTCAAGAGAAGACATTACCGCAAATAAAACCCTAAAGAGCGTAACTCCTACGCAGGTTATTTTGAGCAATGCCTAAGGGCACGCTTGCTATTTTATTTACCTGCAGTGTGCTCGCTAGCTGCTCCAACTGAAGAACCCGTAGTTTGCTAAACTGTCCTTCAGCTGGCTCTGTGGGACAAAAACGCAAAACCAGCGAAAAATCACCAGCGCCCTATTTATCTAAGAAATAAAGCAGACTGTGTAAACTGCCAACACGTATGGCCACATCCGCTTTTTCGTTAACCAGCGGCTTACCGTGGCAAGCCACACCTAATGCTGATTCAGCCATCATGACTAAATCGTTAGCCCCATCACCCATAGCGACGGTTTGAGACTTTGGAATTCCCCACTTTTCAGCCAACGTCTTAACCGTCCTGGCTTTTACGTCAGCGTTAACGATTTCACCTTCTACTTTACCCGTTAGCTTTTCATTCTCGATAGAAAGCGTGTTCGAGATTGCAAAGTCGAGACCGAGCCTTTGCTTTAAATGGTCTGCGAAAAATGTGAATCCTCCTGATGCAATAGCGAGTTTCCAATCATTTTTCTTAAGCTCGGTCAGCAAGCTTTGGATACCTGGCATAATTGGAATGCTATCGCGGATTTGATCAAGGTGAAAAACCGCCACCCCTTCCAAACACGCTACACGGTGTGTCAAACTGTCATTAAACGCAATTTCTCCGCGCATGGCTTTTGCGGTCACCTCCGCAACCTGTTCTCCTACACCAGCCAGTTTCGCTATTTCATCAATACACTCAATCGAAATCACTGTGCTGTCCATATCCATTACTAATAAACCTGGTATAGAAAGGGATGGGCGAGATGCTTGTAGCCCTATGTCTAGGTTATAGGAAGAGGAAACGTCACCTAAAAGTGACTTAATATTGATATTTTCATGTTCGCTACCAAAGAGCGTACCGCGAATTTCGATGACGTCATCACCCAAACTCTGATGCAGGTGATGAAAAGCTAAACTTGTCGCGGTAAACACGCCTTTTAGTTTGCTAAGTACGCCTTCTATTAAATAAGGCGTAACGGCTTGCCCTATCACAGTTAGTGTGTGGGTAAATGTCGTGCTGTTGTGTGAAGAGCCGACAACCTGTGAAAGTGAAGAGGCGATGTGCTGGTCTTGGTCATTAAGCGTCGAGAAAAGCGTGTTTTTCATAGCGAAAACAGAAACTGCAATAGTAAGCAAATGGTGGCCTAATGCTACCCAATTAGGCTAAGTAATAAAATATCATCTTTTAAATTATTTAGAATTCCCCTACTGTTAGGCAAACGCAAAGACTTTATGGAAAGATGAATTGGACGACGTGCTCAATAAGGCGGCAGCTTACAAGAAAAATGATGCGCATTCTTTATATACCGCGCTAAAAAGACTTTTTCACACGTTGATAGTAAGCACAGTGTTTGCGCTAATTGTTGTGTTGCTACTGTTGTTTCAGCAATATCAAAGCGACTGGTTGACCGTTCAAACCCGCTACTCTGGTGAAAGTATAGCAAGACAATATGCAAAACTTTTACAGCCGGCATTTATTGCTGAAGATCTAGCTAATTCTGCGTCTCTTGCCGGTGCTTCTCAAAACCAAAGAGACTATATTGACACCGTTGCCTCAGTGTTGGTTGATGAGCCGCATATATTGGCCTTGGCTGTTTTTGATAAGGACGGACGTTATATTGCCCCCTTACCTAAAATAAACAGCGTGGTTGAATTAAGCCAATCTCAGCATGTTACGCCGCTTACTTACGTTGGTATGATTACAGATAAAGAAGGTAACTTGCTAGGCTATGTAAATATCCATATCGATACTCAGGCCGTATTGGAAAGCCCGCTCACATTGCGATATCAGCTGGCACTTATCGCAGGTATCTTAGTGTTTCTCGCGCTGCTATTAGGCGTTTATCTTACAAGGGCTTTTTACAAGTCCAGACCTTGGTTTATCCAAGTCATAGAATCTAAGAAGAAGCATATGAAAATCAGGAAATAAGCGTAATACCAATCCGCATAGATAAGTGCTATCCAAATAAGCGAAAATAATTACGTGTTGTAGCTGCTATTACCTCACTTTTTTCTACGCTATAGAGCTCGCTTATCGCGTCTACCACGTCTGTGAGATAACCAGGTTCGTTGGGCTCTCCCTGACGTCCGCACATCGGCATATCCGGCGCATCTGTCTCAAGAAGTAGTTTGTCAATGTGGTGCTCCAGCAAATAGCCCAACGTTTCGCGCGTTTTCTTCGCCCGCTCATAGGTGATAGTCCCACCAATACCTAAATAAAAACCGCGCTCGATATAGCCTTTTGCTACTTCTACACTGCCAGAAAACGCATGAATTACGCCACTACCTTGATAATTAGATTGCTTGAAGCATTCAAGCAGTAAGTGATGGCTCTTCCTGTGATGAACGATTACGGGTAAGGACACTCGCTCGGCAAGAGCCAGATGAGCATTGAAAACCTGCTGCTGCAGCTTTACGGGTGTATCAATGTGTCCATCAACCCCTGTTTCACCAATAGCTTTTACCGATGCATGACGAGCTAACGCTGCTTCTTCAAGTAGAGATAGTTGATGCGATATAACCTTGTCTGACGGAAGAGCGTCGTTTGCGTCAAGAAAATAAGGATGAAGTCCAAGAGCACTATCGATTGGGAGAATGTTTCGATATTGATCTGCTATGTTTTGAAGCTCACGCCAAGATTCAGGATGAACACTTGGCGCCATTATCCTCGATAGACCATTGGATGCAGCGCTATCCAACACCACTTCTAGATTTTTACGCGAGGCGAGTAGATCTAGGTGACAGTGACTATCTATCATAACATGAATACTTCAAGGTAAGCCTCATAGCGCTTAAGCCTTGCGCACCTCTCGCTTATGGCATTAAACGCTGTGTAGCCCACGTGCCTTCTTGAGTTTTATTGTACTCAAAACGATCGTGTAGCCTGTCTTCCCCACCCTGCCAGAATTCAATTTGGTGAGGCACAATTCTGAAGCCGCCCCAAAAATCGGGAACAGGAAGCTCCTTATTGGCAAATTTATCTTTTAGCTGCTTGAACTGGGTAAGCAGTAATTCTCTACTGCCAATAGGCTTACTTTGTTTTGAAGCATAGGCGGCAAGCTGACTGTCTTTAGGCCGAGAGAAAAAGTACGCTGCGTTCTCAGATACAGAAAGCTTCTCGACACTTCCGCATACTCTTACTTGGCGTTCCATAAAAAACCATGGAAAATGGCATGATACTTTCGGATTGGCCGATAACTCTTGTGCTTTGCGGCTACCTAAATTTGTGAAAAATACAAAACCTTTTTCGCTCACATCTTTCAAAAGGACAATACGTTGAGAGGGCTGACCACTTGCATCAACGGTAGCAACCGTCATTGCTGTCGGATCGGGAATGCCAGCGTCAATAGCATCTTTCAGCCATTTATCGAATAAGGTAAACGGATTTGAAGTAATATCTGACTCACTCAAACTGCCCTTTGAGTACTGCCTGCGCATATCTGAAATTGCCATATACCGCTCCTGAAAAAGGTTATTACGCCTGCGAGTGCTTTTAAAACCGGATAAGTAGATAACCCTGTAAATACTCACATCAGCGCATGTTACTAAGGTAGTTACCAAAAGCCATTCAGCTAAACAAAAATGCTGACTGACTATACGCTCTAATACAACGCCAGTTACAATCAACTAGCGTTATACAGTCAGTATAATCTTAAACTAAAAGTTGCTGTCGTCGCCGTAACCCAGTGAGCGCAAAGCACGCTCATCGTCTGCCCAGCCTTGCTTAACCTTAACCCAGAGCTCTAGGAACACTTTGTTGTCAAACAAGTTTTCCATGTCTTTACGGGCATGCTCACCAATGGTTTTCAAATGCTTACCGCCTTTTCCGATGATCATGCGTTTTTGTGTTTCACGCTCAACCAGAATAAGCCCGCTTATGCGGTACACGCCATTTTCAGCCATCTTAAACTGTTCTATCTCAACGGTGGTTGAGTACGGCAATTCATCGCCGGTAAACCGCATGAGTTTTTCACGAATTATCTCAGCCGCCATAAAGCGACTAGAACGGTCGGTGATATAGTCTTCTGGAAAAAAGAACTCGCTTTTTGGCAGAGATTTGGCAACAAGCTCTCTTATTTCATCAACCATTTTATTCTGTTTTGCACTGATAGGGATCATGTGCTCAAACTCGTGCTTTTCACCGAGTTTTTGAAGATGAACCATGAAGTTCTCTTTGTCTTCCACCTTATCCATTTTATTTACGATAAGATAGCAAGGAAGGTTCGCTTGCTTAACCTTGTTTAACACCATTTCATCTTCAGCATTAAAACGGTCGCCTTCTACGACAAATAACACGAGGCCAACCTCAGCCAAAGAGCTGGATGCCGCACGGTTCATATAGCGGTTAATTGCACGTTTTTCGTCTTGGTGGAGCCCTGGCGTATCAACATATATCGCTTGATACTCTCCGTCAGTGTCAATGCCTAGGATACGATGTCGGGTAGTTTGTGGTTTGCGAGAAGTAATACTTACTTTTTGGCCCAGCAAACGATTAAGCAAAGTTGATTTACCCACGTTTGGGCGACCAACAATAGCCACTAGACCACAGCGTGTTTGGATATCTGGCATTTCTGATTGATTATGCGTTGTCATCAAGCTTCTCCAATGTTAAACGAGCAGCTTCTTGTTCTGCTTTACGACGGCTATTGCCAGACGCCACGACTGCTTCAGAAAGGCTTTCTACCTTGCAGCTTACTTCAAATGTTTGCGCGTGATCTTTACCCGAAATAGACAGAACTTCATAGGTTGGTAGCGATTGCTTACGCCCTTGCAAAAATTCTTGAAGGCGTGTTTTACTGTCTTTAGGGTGCGCGTTAGGATCTAATTTGTTGATGCGGCTTTCCCACAGTCGGTCAATAACGCTGCGAACCTCATCCATACCAGAGTCGAGATAAATGGCCCCTAAAATAGCTTCAACGGCATCAGCTAAGATTGAACTTCTTCTGTGCCCACCACTTTTTAGCTCACCAGGTCCTAGGTTAAGCAATTCACCCACGCACGCCTCTTTAGCTAACTCCGCTAGCGTTTCACCTTTGACCAGGGTTGAACGCATTCTGGTTAGCTTCCCTTCAGGTACGGTTGGAAAACGCTTGAACAAGGTTTCCCCAACAATCATACCCAAGATGGCATCGCCCAAAAACTCTAAGCGCTCGTTGTGCTGCTTAGCTGCACTGCGGTGAGTAAGTGCTTGTTCCAATAAAGCTTCATTGGTAAATGTGTAGCCTATCGCCTTGTAAAGACGACGATATTTATCAATTCCCTGCATTAATGAATGCCACCTGCTCGCTCGAATCGAATACCTGTTGGTACCCACGTTGGTAGGAAATCTGATGGGCTGCGCTCAAATTCAAATGAAATCCAAATCGCTACCGCTTTTCCAACCAAGTTCGCATCGGGCACAAAACCCCAGAAGCGACTGTCGCGGCTGTTGTCACGGTTATCCCCTAACACGAAATACTGACCTTCTGGCACAATCCACTCGTTGCTACGCGTACCCGGCTGCGTATAAAAATTAACTGGCGAAATCTCGCGTACCGGGTGGCGTAATATGTCGTGCTCTACTGTGCCTAAATCTTCGGTGTAACGCATTAACTGCGCCATATCTTGTACAAACTCACCTCGTTCTTGGAACGTAAGCGGTACTGCCTTAAGTTTCGCACAGTTGTTACCAGACTCGCATTTAGGTTTGATATAAACCTGTTTATTTTGGTAAACCACGGTATCACCGGGTAGGCCAATTACTCGCTTGATGTAGTCAATTGACGGGTCTTCAGGATATTTAAAAACCACTACATCGCCGCGTTCTGGCACGCCGGTTTCAATAAGCTTGCTTCTGAAAACCGGGTCTTTCACGCCGTAGGCAAACTTTTCAACCAAAATAAAGTCACCCACCAATAGCGTGGGCATCATTGAGCCTGAAGGGATTTGAAACGGTTCATACAAAAATGAGCGCAATACCAAAACGAACGCGATAACAGGGAAAATCTGTTGTGAGGTATCAACTAAGTACGGCAGTTGAGGGTCTTCTCCATAGCCCGCTCCTTCTGCGGTAGCCGCAGCCTGTAAACGTGCTTTTCGCTTTGGCGCAAACACCAGGCTATCCACTAGCCAGATTAATCCTGTTATTAAGGTGAGTGCCACCAAAATCAAGGAGAAGTAATTTGCCATTATTTACCTACCTTAAGAACTGCAAGGAACGCATCTTGTGGCAATTCAACATTACCCACTTGCTTCATTCGCTTTTTACCTTCTTTCTGCTTTTGAAGTAGCTTCTTCTTACGGCTTACGTCACCGCCATAACACTTCGCGATTACGTTCTTACGCAACTGCTTTACTGTACTTCTTGCAACAATGTGGTTACCAATAGCCGCTTGAATAGCGATATCGAACATCTGACGTGGAATAAGCTCACGAAGCTTTTCAACTAACTCGCGTCCACGGCCTTGAGAATTTTCTCTATGGGTAATCACTGCGAGTGCGTCTACGCGCTCACCGTTGATAAGAATATCTACACGCACCATGTCTGATGTCTGGAAGCGCTTGAAATTGTAATCTAATGACGCGAAGCCACGGCTGGTCGATTTTAAGCGGTCAAAGAAGTCGAGTACCACTTCAGCCATAGGCAGTTCGTAAGTGACTGCTACTTGTTTACCGTGGTAGGTCATGTTGGTTTGCATACCGCGCTTTTCAATACAAAGGGTAATGACGTTACCTAAATATTCTTGCGGTACAAGAATATTAGCTTCAACCATAGGCTCTCGAATTTCAGCGATATCATTAACCGGTGGCAGCTTTGCTGGGCTATCAACGGTAAGTATTTCGCCTTTTGTCGTTTCTACTTCGTAGATTACCGTAGGCGCAGTAGTGATGAGGCCTAAGTCATACTCACGTTCTAAGCGTTCTTGAATAATTTCCATGTGTAGCATGCCAAGGAATCCAATACGGAAACCAAAGCCGAGCGCCGCAGAGCTTTCTGGCTCATAAAAAAGCGATGCATCGTTTAGGCTAAGCTTCGCGAGGGCGTCACGAAAGTCTTCGTAGTCATCCGAGCTTATTGGGAAAATACCAGCGTAAACCTGAGGCTTGACCTTTTTAAACCCGGGTAACATGGCATCAGCGGGGTCGCGAGCCAATGTAATGGTGTCGCCCACCGGCGCACCTTGAATATCTTTAATCCCGGCAATAATGAAGCCTACTTCACCTGCTCTCAATACACCTGTATCCAGAGGCTTAGGCGTAAATACACCAATTTTATCAACTTGGTGTGTCTGCCCGTTCGACATGATTTGAATCTTATCTTTTTTGGTCAGCTGTCCTTCCATAATGCGTACCAAAGAGACAACACCCTGATAGTTGTCGAACCAAGAATCGATAATAAGTGCTTTAAGCGGCGCTTCGCGGTCGCCCTCTGGCGGTGGGATCTTATTTACAATAACTTCAAGTACATCTTCAATACCGATACCTGTCTTCGCTGAGCAGCGCACAGCGTCAAGAGCATCGATACCAACAATATCTTCAATTTCTTCTGCTACACGGTCTGGCTCGGCCTGTGGCAGGTCGATTTTATTTAACACCGGCACTACTTCCATATCCATCTCGATGGCGGTATAGCAGTTTGCCAATGTTTGTGCTTCTACGCCCTGACCCGCATCAACCACCAAAAGCGCACCTTCACAGGCGGCAAGTGAACGAGAAACTTCATAGGTGAAGTCGACATGCCCAGGAGTATCGATGAAGTTCAGCTGATAAGTTTCACCATCACGCGCTTCATAGTTCAGTGTCACGCTTTGCGCTTTGATAGTAATACCGCGCTCTTTTTCCAGGTCCATAGAGTCGAGGACCTGCTCAGCCATTTCGCGATCTGTTAGCCCTCCACAGTGCTGGATTAAACGGTCTGACAGCGTAGACTTACCGTGGTCAATGTGGGCGATAATACTGAAATTACGAATGTGCGATTGTTGCATAATGCTGGAAATTACCTGCAGAAAAATTCATTAAACAAAAAATGCTGCTTGCCTTGCTTCAAGGGTTATACGCAGCGCGTGCGGATTTTACCCATTTCTCAAGCGAAAAGCGAATCACCATGTAGAAAATTAGTAGGCTACAGTTAAAGAATGCGTAAATTAACAAACACCAAAGATAGCAACTGCCTGCGTTACTTACCCCAAAAGGCATGACACTGCGCTACACAACACTCATTTTCTTAGTAACAAGCATCTTGCTAAATGCACAGATTCCAGACCGATGTACCCTGATACAAAAAAGCATATAAACGATTAAACGTCTGATGTTCCAAGCAATACGGGTTGATACTTGGTGCTTTCAACCCGTTTTAGCTTGTATGCGATAAGCTTATAAACTACGAAGGTGGTGAAGGCACTAGGAATAGTCGCCCACAATTCATGAGCGATAGCTGTACCGCTAAGCACCGACATAAAGGCTGAATATGCGCCCATAAAAGTTATCAATGGTAATAAATATAACCACGCCGACGCACTTAAGATACCGGCTTCAGGTATACCGACAATAACTTTTTGTCCCACATGTACCGTCATCGGGGTTCGTAATGTCAACTGTTCAGTTTTCGGCGCAATGGCGCGAGAGATAACTCCCGTGCCACAGTCACTTTGCGCTTGGCAAGCGTTGCAAGTAGATTTTATTGCTGCTTCAACGGTAACACTATCTCCATCGACCGCAATTACCATAGCTGTTTCTTTAATCATTAATACTGGTACTAATTTGTGACTGGTCTTAAAGAATTTGCAATAGCGTTAGCTGTTTGTAGTGGTATCTCACCCACTACAGTCACTTGCGCCTTGCCATCTGTAAGCGTTAGAAACGTACTCACTTCATTACGTAATGCCAACGTTTCACCTAATGCGTCATCGGCCGGTTGAACATAGACAGACACATCAACCAGACCATCTGAGAAAAGTTTATACTCTACCACCTGCCCCGTTAATGCCAGTCGTCTTGTATCTTGCTTAATCTCTCTCATTCCCGCTGGCAAGTAAGTCACATCCCAACTGTGCGGGCGCATGGGCGTGTTGCTTAGGGCCATCGGTGGGGGTAAAGACGCAGAGTTAATTCGTGAAAAATACTCTGCGGGCGACGGTGATATAGCAAATGCAGTAACTTGAATTTGCTCCAAAAGCCCACCCTGTAAATCGAGCATATTTAGCTTCAACAACATACCTGACGATTCGTCTAGCCATAGTTGATAGCCAAAGCGAGTGTTGTCTCGACTCACTATACGAATTTGCTGAGCCGAACGACCTGCGACCCTTGCTCTTCCCACCGCCACAAATTCATAAGCGTCTGATAGCTGTTCTGGGTGATAAAGAAGCGCACTAGGTATGGGACCGTTAATATGTTTAGACCGCAAACTGTATGGTTGCACATCAGGTTCAAACACGCTTACCACGTCATTAACGCGAATTAACTCTCTACCCGGACCATTTTGAAGATTTAACTGTTCTAGTTCTGAACCATCTTCCATAATTCCATGGCGCCACAGATAAGGAATGGTTTCCTTACCCGCAACTGTTTGAACAAACGACACCTGAAAATTGGCATTAGTGATGATGTTCTGCAACTCAGCGAGCCATTGGCTTGCCGATTGTGACACGTCTGTTCGCCTCACTGCCTCACTTTGCTCATCAGCTTGGCGTTCTTCGCGTCCGTTATCCGCTTCATTGTTTTGAAGGCTTTGCTTATTAGGCTCTTCACCAAGTATTTCCGATGGAGAAGGTTGAGTAACTGTATCAGATGACTGAGTTTCTTCGGTGGAAGAAACTGATTGGGCAAATGCTGGTTGAATAACAACGCCCGAAATGAAAAAAAGTGCAAGGATGGAACTAAAGCGCATTTTTTCCCGCCTTAAAACAAACATACCAGCAGTATATGCTGGTATGATTAAAATATAAAACCGTATTGCGGTCAGTCAAGCTCTCGCAACAGCGCGTTTTTCTAAATACTCTGACTGACTCGCTAGTCGAGAAGCAACGGCATCAAAAACATGATGCCCAATTTAGCTTACCAAATTAACTTATTAAGGTCGCTGTGGGCCGCTTGCGTTACTTTCGTTCTCGCCTTCTTGCGCTTGCTTGAGTTTTATTTGCTGTTCATGGTCAGCAATTAGCGCATTTATCTTACGCTTTTTCTCAAGAACTTCATTCATGTCGTTGCGCGGCAATGCACGAGTTTGCTCCAGGCTGACTGGTGCCAAACCGCCTTGAGGGGCGATTGTCGGCGCCGTCATGAACGGCTCTGTTGGTGCATCCTGATTGGAGTATTGAACACCAAAGATAACTGCCACGGCTACCGAAGCCGCTACCGCAAATTGGCCAGACTGCTTTGCAAATGGAACAACATTTCCAATCAAAGGTATTGATGCCCAACGGGAGCGTTTTGGTGCCAATATAGCTGGCTCATTTTCAAGTGCCGCGGCTACGCTTGCTGTAATATCAAGTTGTGGAGCAACGCTTGCCTCTTTGCGCATTGCACCGCGATATACATGGTAACGTTTCCATTTGGCTTGAAGCGCCTCATCATGCTTTATTGCATCGATGATTTCATTGCCTTCTATCTCACCATCCATGAATGCGGACAATTTTTCTTGCTGTTGCGTCATATATTCATTTCCAGATCAATTTGATCATTAACTACCCTAACACAGCTGTTAGTCATCTTGTAAAAAAGAAAGTTCATCTTTTTTTGATTTTCTTTTTCTTTAATTCTCTAACAACGGCTGAATAACTTTATCTATCGCTTCACGAGCCCTAAAAATACGCGATCTCACGGTTCCAACCGGGCACGACATTACATTTGCAATTTCTTCGTAACTCAGCCCTTCAATTTCGCGAAGTGTAATTGCCATACGTAAATCGTCAGGCAGCTTCTCCACGACTTTAAAGAGCGTTTCCTCTAATTCTTCAGAGAGTAAACTTCTCTCCGGTGTTGACTGCTCTTTAAGTGCGTCACTGCCTTCATAGAAGTCAGCCTCATCAGCATCAACATCACTGGCCGGTGGCTTACGACCTTGAGATACAAGATAGTTCTTGGCGCTATTTACCGCGATGCGATAGAGCCAAGTGTAAAATGCACTGTCGCCACGAAAGTTAGGTAAGGCACGATAGGCTTTGATAAACGCTTCTTGCGTTACATCTGCCACGTCACCGGTATTTTTCACATAGCGAGAGACGAGATGCATCACTTTGTGCTGGTAACGAGTTACCAACAAATTAAACGCATTTTTATCGCCACGCTGTACTTTTTCAACCAGTTGCTGGTCGGTTATCTGCTCGCTCATTCGAGCCATTACTCCCTACTTCAACTACACATAGCTCTAACAAGCATGGGTGTAGACGCGTTCTTTTCTTAAAAGTTCGGTAAAAGTATTAAATATTTGAAAAAATGCTTAAGACAGAGGCCAAGAATGATTGTGTTTTGCTTTTCATCCTTTAGACTTGCCGAACCTTTGCTCGTTTGGATTGATATAAAAATACATGAAATCTGTATCGTCTTCACTAACTTCCACATCAAATGCAATAGAACACCGTTGTGACGTATTGATTATTGGGAGCGGCGCGGCAGGATTAAGCCTTGCACTCAAGCTTGCTGACCATTGTCAGGTTATCGTGCTGAGTAAGAGTGACAGAAACGAAGGCTCTACACGTTATGCCCAAGGTGGCATTGCGGCAGTATTTGATGAGCAAGATTCCATTGATGCTCATGTTACTGATACCCTAGCAGCCGGTGCAGGCCTTTGCGAGGAGCCGGCAGTGCGATTTACCGCAGAGCGAGCCAAGTCTTCTCTTGAATGGCTGATTGGTTATGGCGTACCGTTTGACACAGAGAAAAACGAGTCGGGTGAAGAGCGCTTTCACTTAACCCGTGAAGGAGGTCATAGCCACAGACGAATTCTTCACGCCGCAGATGCAACCGGCGAAGCACTTCAAATCACCTTGAATGATGCGGTATCCACGCATCCAAATATTCATGTATTCGAACGCTATAATGCAATTGACCTCATCCCTTCCAGAGAAGAGAAAAATAGTGTTGTGGGCGCCTATGTTTGGAACAGGCAACAAGAGCATGTAGAGGTTATCCGCGCGCCATTTGTCGCTTTAGCAACGGGCGGTGGCAGTAAGGTTTACCAATATACGTCTAATCCAGATGTTTCTAGTGGCGATGGCATCGCAATGGCGTGGCGCGCGGGTTGTCGCGTTGCTAATATGGAGTTCAATCAGTTCCATCCTACATGTTTATATCATCCTCAAGCACGCAACTTCTTGATTACAGAGGCCTTACGGGGCGAAGGTGCTAACCTTTGTCACGCCGATGGCACGCGCTTTATGCACAAATTTGATGAGCGCGGCGACCTTGCCCCTCGTGATGTAGTAGCCCGGGCCATAGATTATGAAATGAAGCGATTGGGCGCTGACTGCATGTATTTAGATATCAGTCATAAGCCCGCTGACTTTATCGTTAAACATTTCCCTAATATCTATCGGAAGTGCCGTTCACTTGGCATAGATATTACCCGCGAACCCATCCCCGTTGTTCCAGCAGCACACTATAGTTGCGGGGGCGTTATGACAGATTTTAACGCTAAAACAGACTTAAACAATGTTTATGCAATTGGTGAAGTAGCCTACACTGGGCTTCACGGAGCAAACCGCATGGCATCTAACTCTCTGTTAGAGTGCGTGGTGTTTGCAAGCGCTGCTGCTGAAGACATTTTAAAGAAGTTGCCTAGCGCTGACTGCGAAGAATCTATCGCGCCTTGGGACGAAAGTCAGGTATCTAACTCTGACGAAGAAGTCATTATTCAACATAATTGGCACGAACTAAGGCTATTTATGTGGGATTACGTTGGCATTGTGCGCACAGACAAGCGCCTAGAACGCGCTATGCGACGGATTAAACTGTTAGAGCAAGAAATTACCGAATACTACTCTCACTTTAGAGTAAGCAATAACCTACTAGAGCTGCGCAACCTTGTTACTGTCGCAGAGCTCATTGTGCGATGCGCTATGGAGAGAAAAGAAAGTCGTGGACTACACTTCAATCTAGACCATCCTGAACAACTGGATAATCCCAAGCCTACTGTTCTGATCCCAAGAAAGCAGCTTTCAGGCAGTGATGTAGGTTCGTTAATTACCCAAGACAGCTTTAATGACGCTGACTAAAGTAGCTACACGTTTAAGACGTGGTGCTTAGACTATACACCAGTGTATTCAGACCCTAGAGAGCACAACATAGTGCTCTCTTTTTATTTGCGCCCGATAAACCCATTTATCGTTTATTTTCATGGTAAGAGGCGGTCGTCGGTATCTCTGAACGAGACGCACACGTCTTCAACACGCTTTACCAAGTACTTTACCCGACGAACAGCTAAGACTTGGCAGAGAAACTTACACTTGCCGATAAATGTGTGTTGCTATCATCGCGGTCTGTAACATCAAGCAACGCATGAGTTTGGGTTTTACAATGCTGATGAATATGAATTTCGTTTGGCAAGAAAACAGGTTTTTTAAAGCGGCAGGTCACCTCTTCCACGTATAGAGATTCTGCGTTTTCTTGATGACTAACGAACGACGATATTGCACGAGACAATGTCCACATACCATGTGCTATAGACTGTTTAAACCCAAACACTTTTGCTGAAATACGGGATAAATGAATGGGATTATAATCACCTGATAATTTAGCGTACCGACGGCCTGTATTCGCATTTACACTAAGCGCTTCGATAAGCTCTCTATCTTGCATGTCACAGTCTTCATGTACTTCTTTTCTAGCGACAAAGGGCGCAACATGGACTGCTTTGATTTTGACTAAATAACTGCTTACGGACCTATACACAAGTTGCCCAGATTGGAGCGCCTCAAGCATAACGTCGACTTCCCATCCGCGATTATGCGGCCTTACATCATGAAAGCGTACGCGACATTCAACAGGCTCGCTTAAATCGACGTGCTCGAGAATTGACACTTTATTGGCCGCATGAATAAGGCCTAGCAAAGGAAATGGACTTTTTTTGTCTAATAAGCACTGCATTTGCAACGGCAGCGACAACATCTGCAAGTAGAGGGGGTGAGGATGTTCGCTCGCCGGCCAGTCTACCTCTTGGCAAAACGCACAGTAATGCGCATTATCTATCTTAAGAGTATTGGTGTAGATACGCTGTGGCAGCGTTGGCGGCTTAAATTGCATTAACTGTCGTGCATCCACGCGTTTAAACAACGCTTTTGTATACTCACGAAACATCTATTAATTCCTTGAATTCGTTGCTTTTCTAGCAAAAATAATAGCTCTTGCTAAGCGCCTGTAATCTGCTTCGCAGCATTCTCCTTTCAATATCCAACCTAAGTGACTGTAGTCTTTTTCAAACCACTTACGCTTACGACGAAGTACCATAATACAGAGCCCCCAAGAAAAAAGCTGTGAAGTATGATGAATTTTCATCGAAATACCGTCAGCCCTCGCATTATCGATGGCTTGGTGGGCGGCACCTGGTAATGTCGTCCTCTCGTCATCGATAACCCGAATAACGCCTTCGTCCGTGAGCGAGATAGCGTATTGAACAGGATTATTGTTATTACTAAGCGCATACCAAAGACGCCATGACAACCAAATAAGCGTCGCTACAGCGGTAACTGCAAAAGTAGCAGTAAGGTTGACCCAGGTTGAAATATTATAAGGGAGACTGAATAGCGCTGCGTGAAAAATAAGCACTACACATGCCTCCCCCAATAAAGGTCTATATTTGTTAGAGGTTATGTTTATTCTATACTTTGACACGATTTACGATGGTCGCAACCATAGCGGCTAACTCGGGATCTTCACACTTTTGATGACCCATTATCCATGCAAATAGGTCTGGGTCATCGCTTGTAAGTAGCCGCTCAAATGTTTCTTGCTCTTCGTAGCTAAGAGATTCAAACGCCTCTTCAACGAAAGGTAGTAGCAGCACATCTAATTCCAGCATACCCCGACGGCAAGCCCATTTTAATCTCGCTAATCTTTTTGGTTCAAACATTTGTCATCCTTACCACTTATTATTTACTGACAATAATACCATGGCGCGAGTGTGGGGATCACTGCTCTTTTGGTCTGATGCGAAAACTAAATAGAACTTAATCTATACTGAATTGGTTACCTTGCCCTTGAATAATGGTGGTTATGCCATACTTTGGAAACATACTCGAAATTTTATAAGTGGTGACTATGACCTCTATCGCATCGTTAAACGACCTACCTAACGAATTTATAGTTGAGCTTTCCGGCTCAATGATTATTTCTCTGGAAGGTGAGCAAGCCGACAGCTACCTGCACGGTCAAATCACCGTGAATATTAACAAGCTGGACAAAGTGACAGCGAGGCATTTTGCCCATTGTGACAACAAGGGTAAAACGTGGGCGACAGGCTATGTGACTCGACATGCAAGCAAGCTGTTATTACTTACCAATGCCGATGCGGGTAACCAATCTCTGGCGCAACTTAATAAATATGGCGTCTTTTCCAAAGTAGATATAGTAGACGACACGCCTTGCTATAACGGCTATTTTATTTCGTCTGACGCAGCTAAAAACAACAATACGCAAACATTGCTTCGTGAGCTTTTTGGAACTGATGAACTAGAAAAACTATTTGGTTCAAGTCAGAACGAAGCAAGTACACTCAAAAAAGTAGAAAGTGAACAAGGCGTGATATTCACTGCAAATACAAGCCGCGAGGGCTTTGTACTGCTCCTAACTAAAGACGCGAGTGACCGGTTTGAAGAAAACATAAGTGCCCACTCACTTCCTTGTTTTTCGCACACTGTATTCGACGCAATTCAAATTGAAAGCGTGCATCCCATGCTCGATAGTGAAGCAATAGGCGAATATGTTCCGCAAATGATCAACGTACAGGCTCTCAACGGTATCGACTTTGATAAAGGCTGCTATATGGGTCAAGAGGTCGTTGCTAGAACCCGCTTTTTAGGCAAAAACAAGCGAGCCGCGTACAGTTTTAAGCTTGAAGGACATGTCTCTGTGAAACCCGGAGACAGCCTAGAAAAGCAACTGGGGGATAATTGGCGCGTTGCCGGTAAAGTTATTAAAGTGGCGGCATTAGAGAGCGAAATATGGTTTATCGCCGTACTTAATAACGACACTACTTCTAAAGATTTACACAGACTGGCTGATAATAACGCTATTACCTGTTACCCTAATAGCTTGCCGTACAGTATTGAGCAACAAGCTAGCAATATTGTGAAAAAACGTCGCTAAGCAGCAGTTTTGCCGCTTTTTATTTACTGCCTTATATCCTGAAACAAGTTTAACAATAAGGCCAAGATAGGATTTGTTATGACAATTACTTCTGACAGCGTTGTAACGCTACACTACACCGTATCAACCGAAGACGGCACAACGCTAGACTCTTCAGAAGGGAAATCACCACTGGTAGTGCTTTTAGGTCGCCGCTTTTTGATCGAAGGTCTTGAAGATGCACTTATTGGCAAAGCAAAAGACGATAGCTTTAATGTATCTGTAGAGCCCGAGAAAGCCTATGGAGAGCGAGCTGATGAATTAGTGCAAACTGTTCCTCGCTCAATGTTTGAAGGGATGGATGTTGAAGTAGGTATGTCTTTCCGCGCTACTACCCCCCAGGGGGAGCAATCGGTCATTATTATCGAAACTACTGATGACGAAGTCGTTGTAGACGGAAACCACCCGCTAGCGGGTATTCCACTTACGTTTGATGTATCGGTTATTGATGTTCGTGAAGCAACGCAAGAAGAACTTGAACATGGCCATGTTCATGGTGAAGGCGGTTGCGGGCACGACCACTAAAATGTTTGAACATTCGCTTTTATACCAATCCGCATAAAGAAAAGGGAGCCAATTGGCTCCCTTTTTCATGCACAGTAAGCACTGACTTTTAAATCGCGTCTTCGTTTTGTTCACCAGTACGAATACGCACAGCCTGCTCTACGCTGTAAACAAATATCTTTCCGTCGCCAATTTTGCCAGTTTTTGCTGAAGACTGAATCGCTTCCACGGCTTGCTCAACCCTGTCATCGTCTAGCACTAGCTCAATTTTAATTTTCGGTAGGAAGTCAACTTGGTATTCTGCACCGCGATAAAGCTCGGTATGACCTTTCTGGCGGCCAAAACCTTTAACTTCAGACACGGTCATCCCTGCGATACCGACTTCAGCTAGCGCTTCCCTAACATCGTCCATTTTGAACGGTTTAATGATAGCTTCAATTTTTTTCATGACTACAACTCATCGTAAATTGTTGGAATTGGCACACGTTTATGTTGTGTGCGCTCATAAATATAGAGCAATTTCTCTTCCACTTCTGCAGAAACGGGCTTACCTTCCAAAAAGTCATCGATTTGGTCGTAAGACATTCCTAGCGCCTGTTCATCCGCCTTTTGCGGAGAAAGACTCTCCAAATCAGCGGTGGGAGCTTTGGTAATCACATTGTGCGGCGCACCTAAATGGGCTGCCACTGCACGCACTTGGCGCTTACTTAAGCCAAAAAGTGGTGCCAGGTCACAAGCACCATCTCCGTATTTAGTATAAAACCCTGTAATATTTTCAGCCGAGTGATCGGTACCTAATACTAAGCCGTCAACCATACCCGCAATTTCATATTGAATAACCATGCGAGTGCGCGCTTTAACATTTCCTTTGACAAAGTCTTGCTTTGCTTCGCTAGAAGGAAGAAGGTCTGCATTGGATAGCGCCTCAGCCGTTGAGGCATGAATGGCATCTGCGCCAGGCTTTACGTTTACAACAACGGAATGCGTAGGTTGGATAAAGTCGATAGATTTTTGTGCATCTTCTTCGTCCGCTTGCGTATCGTAAGGCAATCGAACTGCAATGAATTGATAGCTCTCGTGATGCTCTTCGTTCAATTCATTCACGGCTAATTGAGCGAGACGGCCCAATGTGCACGAATCAATTCCCCCACTGATACCAAGTACCAAAGAATTCAAACCGGATGTGAGCAACTGCTTCTTTATAAAAGAGACTCGACGTGCGACTTCGTATTCCACGTCAATTTCAGGCAGCACTTTCATTTCATCAATAACTGCTTGTTTTTGCATTATAATATCCACGTATTTTTAAGGCGTCCTGGAACTTGATTCTACGACAATATCACTTCGGATGTTAGTGTTATCGTCACCCGTATTAGAAAGACATTGACCCGACCCACTGCTAAAAGGTCAAATCATCGCTATTATATTATGATGAAGGCTAGGCATGTTATTTGAAGCCTCATTAACCATAAGGCGTATGGTCAACGATGCGATAACACAGTAAAACATACCATTGCCGTTGATTTTTAGTTTACCCTAAAATATAGGTCATTTACGCCTTATTACCTTTTGATTTCATTACATTGAAGATAGAAACACCCAGAAACGTTGGGCTAAGCCTTCAAACTATCTCTGTGGAAAACGCGGTAAGCCGTGACAGATAAGATGAATCAAGTATTAAACCCACAAAAAGGCAAACAAAAGGCATTACCGTTGAATAACAGAATATTGGCAGATAACGTTTTAAAATGATTAAAAATAAGCAGAAAAATTATCGTCGCGAAATCTCAAAGCAAACAGGGCTGACCCTTTTAGAGATGCTGGTGGCTGTCGCCGTCCTCGCCATAATATTAACGACGGTTGCACCAGGGATACAAAATATACTGATCAAAAATAGAATTACTGCTGATTTAAACAATTTGAGCGCTGTTGCTCAGCGTGCCCGGTTTACTGCTGTAGACGAGCAAACTAATGTGGTGTTGTGCCCCACTGCTAATTACACAGCCTGCACAAACAACTGGCGAGATGCCAAAATGGTGTTCATCGATGTTAATGGCAACAGTACCCGAGATAATAACGAAGAGCTGATCGTTGCTAGCGATCCTCTCAATGCGGCCAACACTGTATACGGTATTAGCGGCAGCTTAGTATTTAATGAACAGGGCGGTATCGACAATGCCGCTACCATTACCCTTTGCCCCAATGATGACGATACTGACTATGCGTCAGCACTTTTACTGTCGCTTTATGGCAGAATATCTGTCGCTGTAGATAGCGATGGTGATGGAACAAAAGAAGACCTTGCTGGTAATGATTTAACGTGCAGCTAATGAGCACTTTTTAAAACTCTAACATTCAATAGGTAATTATCTATACGGATTGGTATAACGCTTTTCTTACCAGCATTCTTTGGGTGAAAGCATTACTTCACTGATTTTTATTGTTCGGCAGCTGTCGTCCGTACTTAATGATAAACGTGTAGCGGTAATTTCATAGCCTCCCCCCTGACTACTGGATTGCGTAAAATTGACGTTTGGAATGTTAGCGCTAGGTAACGCATTTGGCGGAAGGTAATGCCCCGTTTCGAGCCACATTGTCGACTGCATCGCTTGAAGTGATAGTAAATGAGCTTTAACTTTATTTATCTCGCTTATCTGTCGTGTCGTATTTATGGCAGACGTTGCAGCAAGACTGAGCAATCCAACAATAGCCATAGCAACTAATAGCTCAATCAAGGTAAACCCTTCTTGCCCTAGCCTTTTATCATTTGTAATGCAATTCCCTTCCATGGTACAGCTTCCCGTTAGCGAGTTATTCAGTACATTGAGCCTATCAATTTACCTCTGTCGCTATAACTGGACTTGCGCATGGCTTTTTGGACAATTCGCAATGAAAAAAATGAAAATGGACCGCCTGACAAGGTGGCGGGGCTATCATTATTAGAACTGCTCGTCTCTTTGCTGATTTTAAGCATACTTTCTTTACTTACCGTCCCGTCTTTTCAAAGGTGGCAGGAAAAAAATGCGTTCAAATATTTCGCTACGCGGGTCACAGAACTTGCAAAACAAACACGTATACACTCCCTCGCCCAGCAAAAAACCTTTTACCTAATAGCGAAAATCGAAACCGACAATTGTTTATTGATAAGTAACGAACAGGATTGCAGCTGTGCTTCTTATCAAACATGCGCGTTAAATGAGGCCTCTTATTGGGAACTCCCTACCGCATGGAATACCAAACTCAGTACAGTGGGTAGCACAGACAAAACGGTCGCTTTTAATAAGCACGGCACGCTTAACTTTGGCAGCAATACTACCTTTACTCTTTCTAGTGAGCACTTTAATGCAAAGGTAACCTTCAGTTCATTAGGGAGAATAAGGTTATGCAGTGAACAGAGTTTTGTAGGTATAGCACCATGTTGAGACTTAACATTGCCTATGTGCACAACAAGCTCCCTTATAGAGCAACGGGTTTCAGCATCACGGAACTTTTGGTGGCATGTGCATTGTCCGGTTTACTGATTTCTGTTGTTGCTTCGTATGCTGCGCAATCTCATGTAGCGCTCTCTTCACTCCAACATGCCACTAGCTTGGAAGAAGATATGCGTGCGTTGAAAAGCACAATTTCTCATCATTTGGGAAGAGCGGGATTTATTGAAGAGGCTAATATACTTTCCCCATTTATAGCTTTGTCTAGCGGCCATTCCCCTGCTTCAAATGTCGCTCTTGGTGAACGCTCAACAGAACCTTTAAACAGCTGTATCACATTTTCTTACGACAAAAATAAAGACGGCGCGATCTCACAATCACAGGGCGAGCTGTTTGGCTACCGATTAAACAACAAGGCGATAGAGTACCGAATAAATGGCAATACATGTGAACAAGGTGGATGGTTTGACTTAACTGATCCAGAAACACTCTCCGTCACTCAGTTTAGCGCAAATCGCATATATAAGAGTAGTTGGGGGGTAGCATACGAAATAAAAATATCGCTTCAAAGTATTATCGACACAGAGGTACAAAGCCATGAAAGCTTTATCGTAGAGGTGCCTAATGACAGTTGAGAAAAGAAAACAGTTTTTTAACGCTAGACGTGGTTGCCAGAGCTTCACTGGTAATAAAAAACACCAAGAAGGGATGGTAGTGCTTGCCGTTGTGGCCATTCTTCTTGGCATTGTGACGTTTGCGACGATAATTACATCCCAAAGCGTCCAGCAGTTTTACACCTTAGAAAAAGTGAGACGCAACGCCGAAAGCAACCAAGTTGAGTTGAAACTGCACGTAAAAAACGTTGCCAGAGCACTACGCTCACAAAACGTTTTAACTGCTTTGACTACAACCGATGTGGCTCATTTATCTACAACTGTTTTGGTAAGCGAATTAGAGGGAATAGATAGCCAACTGCTAACCCAATTTGAAGTGAATGTATCCCACGATAGTACAAACGCGACATATACGGCTAAATTTCTTCGCTATCCTTCTCTTTTGAGACTGCCTACTTCCGCTCAGCAATTCTCGTGGGATAGCCAATTGACCAACTGGTTATTTAACCGTGATGCATCAGCACTTAGTGCTAACTTCTTTGCAGAAGGTGAGAGTCTGACCCAATGCCATAATATGTTATCTGGGAATGTGTTTTGGATAACCGGAGATTGTGTACTGGACACTAGCGATCTACCACATAACTCTAGTTCTAACCCTGTATTGCTAATTGTTGCCGATGGCGATTTAACACTTCAAGCAAACACTCACCTTTACGGTCTGATTGTTATGCTTTCCTCTTCACACAATTCTTATACGCTTCGTGTTGCGAGTTCTGCCTCTATCAGTGGTACCTATGTATCAAACGCGCCTGTAACCGAGCAAATAAACGGTACGGCGACGCTTTCCACTCCACTGCTCAAGACCCTTCAAGAGAACACAGTGCTTGCCAAAATAATTCCTATACCAGGGACATCCTATGATCACGATTAAGATTGAATATTTTAGAAGTATTTTCAAAAGTATGCGTTTACCCCGCGCTTTTCTTGAAAACCGGTGTATAAATTCAAGAGTTGAAGGGGGAGGAATTCTTGTAGAAGTGCTAATTACTTTAATGCTTTTTACAAGCACAAGCGCTTACTTGCTAAACAGCAAAATTGGGGCGCTAGTGCTTTGGGAAACCATTCTTGATACTCAAATCAATCAAACAACGGTGATTAACCTAAGGCGCACGGATTATATCAACGATAACGTAGATCAGCAGTGGAGTGATATCGCTGTATTTGGTACGCCGTCATTACTTTCAACGCCCCCCTAATTAAGAGCGTTAATAAGGCCATGAGAGAGGTCTATTTAAACATTCAAAAGGCAGCAAAGAAGCCGCTATGCAATGCCCTCAACCGCTTAGCACGACCAGCAGTATTCACTAGATTCAAGATTGCCATTATTATTCTTATCCCAACCTTTTCTACCATCGCTGAAATAATAGAGTGCTCCGTCAGCAGCCTGCCCTGTCCCCGTCACGGGCGTTGCTTTAAGTTCGAAAGCTGTCGCAGATGCAGCAACGATACTCAGCGTATAGCGCTTATTTGCCGCTGGCTCAGATGAAGGAGAGTATGCTGAAAAGACTGCCGGTGCCCCCGTATTTGAGCCACCATTAGCGGCGCCCTCATAGCTAAAAGAGCCACTATGGTGGCGCTCCATAGCAGAAGCCAGCCCTAGTAAATCTGCTTGCCCTGTGCCGCGGTATCCATCTGAAATAACGCCTTGATAAGAGGGATAGGCAATCGCTGCGATGATGCCGACAATAGCGACGACAATCATTAGCTCAATCAGTGAAAAACCCTGCTGGGATACTCTCATACTCATAACTACTCTCTTTCTGTTTCCGAATGCCAACTACCGCGCTGAACGCGTTCGAAACGTCCATAAATATTCTCTGCCAAGCACTCGAAAGCATTGGTACAGGCCTGCTCATTCCCATCTTCATCCACTTCTATTACCGCGGAAACGCACTCTGTACCCAAACAGACTACGGGGCTAACAATATCTTCAATTAGAATTTTCGTTTCAGGAGCTATACCGGTTTGTTTTAAATCGGCGGCACGGTCTAGTTCATTGACTTCACCATCATTGTTTACATCCGTTACTGCATTGGCATTAAACATGTTCACGAGATAAGCACGGCTGTTCCCAGTGGGGGGCGCACATGAACTCGTACTACTGACCGCAGGTATGTAAGTGGTAAAGAACACCTTGTAATCAATGATAAGCGGAGAAGATAAAACTTTTTCACCATTGATATTTAGGTTTAGATACCACCCGTCTTTGTTTGCAAACTCTTGCGAAGCAAGCTCACGCTCGCTTTCATCACTACTGTTAAGTGTGTGGCTTGTGGCGTTATACATATCGCTTTCGTAGACCGTTTCCATGTAGGTGTAATTGCCGTTCGTGTCGCGTTTAAATACGCCGCTATCTTTGAGCATATAAAAATTATCTTCCACCACAGTGTCTAGGGGAGATGCTCGCCACCCACTTCCCAGTGCTACGCCATAGTACAATTCGTTACCTAAAGCGATTTCCGTAACATCGGGACCGTAGTAAAAGCGGCGATTAGTTTCGGCTGTGTCACCGCCAAAATCAGCAAGACGCGCACCTTTTATAAAGTCAGCACCCGATTTGCCGTTGTAAATATCTAATCTAAACAGTTGACCACCTGTATCTGCAATATACATATGATCAGCAAATCCATCGTTATCCCTATCAATCACAGAGATGCGCCCCGGTATACTGTAGGTCATGTTTGAGAGGTTAAGGTCGGCATTTTCATTACTTGCATGCCAAAGCAGGCTTCCTGTGTCGGCATCAAAAATAAATACCGCATTACCAACCACATCATTAGCTCTTATAGCACGATCATCCTGAGCGTCATCGTAACCACCACCAACAATCATTACATTTTTTACTTGTCCGCCCATGTTAATTTTAGTGATTGTTGGTCTTGACCATGTTTGTCCCAACTTCGCCAAAGCCCCCTGACCGCCCTCTAGCTTAAATTTAAGTTTTGGAGAGTCTTTCTGGGTAACATCGAAAACATAATAATTACGACCGCCTCTTCGCATGCCCACGTAAAGATACTTCTTATTGTCGAAGGTCCTTAAAATCATATCGCCATCGAGTCCATACTGGTGACTCAGCGACGGTGTGTCTTTGTAAAAGTGATGTAGGTTCTGAAGTAGCTCTTTGGGCATGATAGCGAAATTTTCTTCTCCCGTTTCTGTATCGAAAGAATGCAACATGCCCTGATTTGTCGCGACGAAAATGGCGGAATCGTTAGTCCCGTAATTAACGATAATAGGTTGAGAATGGATGGGATCGCCCATCTGCGGACGATAGTCGCTGGTGCTGCCATCGCCGTTACTGTCTTTTACATCAAGACCTCTTGCCCACTTTAAAATTGCATCTCGTAATGGATCAGCATCTGTTTCGCTTTGAATGGCAAGGTCAGCCTTTGTGATGTTGGAATTATCCTCGTGAAGGCGATTGGCTTCGCTTGCAATTGTTCCAACGCCATCGAAGACATAAATATTGCGATTTGCACCTAAGCGGCTAGCCGCCCCCCCCTCGCTAACTTCGCTTCCATCAGCAAGAGTAGACCAGTAACTATGGGCATTTTCTGCAAAAAAGCCCGTTACACTGTCCACTGCACTCAGGCTATTTTTGTCTAAAATCTTATCGCCACTCAAACGATAGCGCTTTAAGTTTCCTGGCCAAATAGCACCTTCACTAGGCTTAAATAGAGCAAAATAAAGCTCATCTCTATGAGTAAGACGATTGAGCTGATTCACCGCAACACCCGGTGAAACAAAAGTGGCATTCACGTCCTTAACAGAACGCAGGATCGTATTGAAAGCTTCAAGTAAATCAGTGCTGTTATCAGCTTGATAGAAGCCGCCACCGCTTTGCAAAGCGAGTTGATTCAAGAAATTATTTGCTGTGTTATTCGCGGCAAAACCTATGGTATGCGTAATGACCCTTGGCCCAATCACGGACGTGGAGGTATCGCTTATATTTTTGACTAAATCCAGACCACATTTCTCGCCACCACTGCCCGTGCAGCTTTTGCCTAACAAGGTTTGTATTTTAGAAACACTATGGTTGTTATTCGCCTCACCATCGGACAGCAATACGATGTGATTATTGGTCTGACACTGCAAATCTGATACCGGTGAAATATAGGTGGCAGGCGTGGGTATCTGCTCATTAATGCAATCGCTGTCAGATAGATTATCTTCCGAGCACCCTGAAGGAAGAATTGAATCAGCGCCAAGATATGAGCTTCTATGGCTTACTCGCGTGCTACGTCTAACTGAATTATTAACATCACTTTCGCCACGTTTACGGCCATAATCGACGTTTAAACCACCATAATAATTTGTCGCTTCCAAAAGCGTATCAACGATGGGAGTAAAACCGTTAGCACTCAGTTCGTCTATTTTGCTCATGAGATGTTCGCGCACTGAAGCCGATGAGCCAGGCGTGGCGGAGCCATTGAACTTCACAACAAGCTTCGGTGCTCGAGAGGGCCAGTGGTTATAGGTGTGCGCCCCCCGATATGAAACAAAGTTATCAAGTATAAAGGCCATATCATTACCAGATTGCCAACCTGAGCGGTCTACAATTTGTTTTACGATGCTGCTGATATCCGGCGTTCTATAGTCATTATTACTGTAAAAGTCAGGCATGGACCAGGTGATGCCTGACGTTTTTGGAAGATCTCGTAACCGGTAACGACGCTCAGGGTGAAAATCCGAGGCATCATTATTGGCAACGCCACGAATTCGCATACTTGGATTTCCACTTGTTCTTGTATTGTAAGCGGTAAATTCTAGGTAGGCCTCCGTTATTTCAGCACCTTGGGGAATATTTACATTCCTAAAACGAACACCTATATAGTCGTTATATGAAGAATTGAAAGTAAGCTCATTTCCAGTATTGGGATATCCATTAACATCTTCTTCTGAATTGTCTCTTGAACTGGCAACTTGGTAAATCGCCTCCCCTTGTATACAGCCTGTGGCCGTTGAATCGTCGTAGGAAACAACTAGCTGAGGAGCGCCACTTTGCCCCACATCACTTGCTCTGGCTTCTCGCGCGCTTGCTGTATCTGAACTCGTGCCTTCAATTAAAATGTTTAAGTCTTTACCACCACACCAAGCTGATAGATCTACTACCTCTTGAATAACGGCACTGATATCGGGGGTGGTTATTACTTCACCCGATGTTGGAAAGCTATTGTCAGTAAGCCACTCAACACGTGCAGCGGTTTTTACTCGGCTACTCAGGTTATTGCTTGACGATGAAAACGCCGTGCTTTCAGCTGAAGCTTCCGCTGAAAACACTAACGAGGTACCCGCAACGTTAAACTTCTCGGAAGTGAAGCGAATACTGGCGCTTAATATCGTTGCACCTTGGGGAATATTCAACTCAGTAAAACGCAGTCCTGATGTCACGGTTTTAGTACCACTACTTAAAATTAAGTCGTTGCTGTCTGTGGTTACGCTGCCGTCGATTTCATGGGCGTCGTGATTGTCGTTGTTAGTGGAAATTATAATTTCAGGTCGTACTGATTCATCTATATTGCGTATAGGATATAAAATGGGGCCGCCGTAGTCAGAAAACCGCATCAGGCCAGCGTTAATATTGGTGGCAGATCCTAGGGCCTCTTTGAGTGCGTTTTGGACCCGAAGCATTCTAGTTTGACTGGTATTGTCATACTCCCCCATACTCCCTGAAGAGTCCATGATGAACAAAACGTTCGGATTGTAGGTAACTGCGCTGCTTGAATTACCCAAATAGATATCAAGGTCGTCACCAAAAGCGGAAAAGCCTATACAGCTAAAAAGCGTTATCGAAGCAAGATATGTAGTCAATTTTTTCATGCTGATACCTATTGTGAAGCCGGGCCAAATACTGAAGCAGCCAAACTGTTAGCGACAACCGAGGATTTACCTGCAACTTTGCCGCAGCCTCTTATAATAAACACGTGGCAGTTCACATTACTTCCACCAATTACATTACTTGAACCTCGACAAGCCTGCTCGCGAATAAATGCAGTACGAGACCAACTCTTAGACGATGCTGCACTTTGATAAGTGCCGTCGGTAATATGCCTATCACCCACAGAGAGCCCGCCTTCTGTCATGTGACGGTCAGTCCACTGCCCTTCATCAAAGCAGCTCATCGTATCAGCGACGGGGTCAAATACATTACCCTGTCTAGCTTCTGATAATGGATCGGTTTTAGCTGGATCTGTAAGTAACGTCTCATCTTCGGATTCGAAAAACACGCCTGCGATAGCTGCCTCAGCCGCATCAAAGGCCAAGCCGCTTTGCTGCATAGACACCGCCATCTTAGATTGTGACAAGCTACTAGTAACCGCGCTTACACCTAAAACAGTAATCGAAAGCAATACTAGCAATGCAAATACCATCACTAAGCCTTGTTGTTTCATTGCGAACTCCTAACAAAATTCTTCATATTTCGAAGTGCTAGCGTCTTTGAGAACACCTGATAATAATGTGCGGTATCCATGGTTTTCGACGCTTCGTTCAACAGCGCGTACTTTTGAGCCTGAGTTTGCCTTACTTCATTTTGATAGCTTTTAAGCATAATTGCCCACCGCAGCGATACCACTTGCTGATTCAACGCTCTTAAACCCGCAACTTCATCGGCGGTCACGTATGAAATGGCTTGTCCTCGTGAATTGGTTATTGTGTCCGAAACACCAAATTGCACTTGAAAGCTCTCTACATTATCGAGCAAGGTCACGGAAAGTGGAGAAACGGTCTGTGCTTTTAGGCCACGGAGCACTCGTCCATCGTAGCCAGTGCATTTAAGCGTACTTCCTGTCACAAAATAGTGATTTACCACGTGGAATTCACTACCCACGGCATAGCCATGTGAATTACCCGTACAATCTTCCTTGGCCAATAAGCTTACAACGAGCTTGTCGCTGCCCCCGCTTGCGGTCTGGACGCTGCCTAAGGTTGCATTAGTTGCGAAGTCCCCAACCACGGCAATGGGGTGATTTTCTAAATAAGCCGCTTCTGCGACGACGTCGACTGAAGCGTCGATGTTCGCGGTTACTTGATCGTAGCGGCCAATTTCGTAAAATTCAGCAGATAATCTACCCATTATGAAACGCCCCGATTCCTGCACTTGCGACACAGCTTGATTGAGTTTATTAGTAACACTGCTACTAACTAGCACCTGAATAACTGCACCTGAGATCACTAACCCCAAGGTTAATGTAATCATCAGTTCAACTAGTGAAAAACCCCGCTGAGACCCCAACTGATTCGAGTTCATAACGTGATATCCTTAAACACACACGCATTGCTGTCGCCGGTAGTTGGGTTGCATCTAGAATTAAGGGTATAAGTTTGATTACCCGATGATGAAACAGGCCAAGTAAGTAGCACCTGAACACGCGAGCCTGCGCTACAGCTGTAGATATCAGCGGTATTGTTGTCAGCGCAAGAAACTGAGACTTTCGTTTGAGGATTAGTTTGTACAGCTGAACAAGAAAGCGCCCACCCGTCATAAGCAGCCATTTGCGCTTCGTTACAGGATTGCCCTTCACAATTCGGCACACCAGCCGGTCTCGTCAAGCAACAGCCGTAGTAAGGGTTAGAAGAGCCTGCACAACTGAGCGTCGAAAAATTATAGTTATTGCTGGAAAAGTAGGCATTATTCGCAACCATACCATCGCCTACAGTGGCCGGCCGGGCCGCAGCGCGCAGGCGCTCTGCTACTTGTGCAGCAACCATTTCTGCTTGGGTTCTGCTAATTGCATCTTTGTTCGCAAAAGAACCGGTGAACTGTAATGCAGCAACACCAAGTAATCCCACCGCAAGGATAAAAAGCGTGATAAGGATTTCAATAAGACCGGCACCGCTTTGACGGTGGAGTCTACGTCCTTTCACTTTTTCAACTATCACCTTTTCAGCTTTCATTACCTTCGACATATACCTTGCATTACAAATGGCTTTATTACCAATGTAGTATAGTAAGGTAAAAGCGTATAACGCTGGGTATCCTTGGTTATTAAAACGTATAATTTTAAGAATCCTTTCATATTAGACCAGACAGACGACAAACAGTGGCACCAAACTGCAGTTTAAGTCGTACCATCTCTGATGTGTACAACGTGCCTCGCAATATCGCTATGCAGAAATCGAAGTCTACTTTTTAATACGCATGGGCAGGATGTAGAAAATTAATAATAACTAACCTGCAACTTGCTCGCGACGATCACTTGGATATCATACCAATCCGCATAGATAAGTGCCCACTCAGAAGGCGCTGGCAAGTTTCCTAGCGAAGCGTGGGAATGCAGGAATGGTTATTCCCTTTCAAATTCCCAGAATGAAGCTAGGAAGCTTGCCAGACCTTCCCGAAGGGCGAGTTTAAAATGTCCGTACTCTTTGTTGTGTCACCTTGATGTAGAACCACTATACCTGCGGTAACACGCCGCGATTACGAACATTTTAATTCTCGCTGAGTGGGTAATTATCTATGCGGACTGGTATTATTATGTATCCGTAAGCTATTGAATTTCCAGTAGACAAAAGCATAAAAAAACACCGCAACAAGTGCGGTGTTTTTTTATGATGTTTGCCACGCCGTAAGGCTAAACGACCTGTTTAACTCTCAACTCTTTGGGCACAGCAAATTCAACATTTTCTTCTCGTCCAGAACGTTCCGAGGCAGAGGTAGCCCCCCATTCTTTTAGCCTGTTAACAACGCCTTGCACCAACACTTCTGGCGCAGACGCGCCAGCAGTTACGCCTATATGTTCTACACCCTCTAACCATTCTTTTTGTATACAGTTAGCATCGGCAATTAAATGTGCTTTAGCACCAATTTTTTCCGCTAACTCGCGAAGCCGATTTGAATTTGAACTGTTCTGCGCACCAACAACAAGGAGGATTTGGCAATCTTGAGCGAGGTCTCGCACCGCGTCTTGGCGATTCTGAGTGGCATAACAAATATCGTCTTTACGTGGTCCATTGATATGTGGGAATTTAGCGCGAAGCGCGTCAATTACATCAGCAGTATCATCAACAGATAGCGTCGTTTGGCTGCAGTAATAAAGGTTGGTCGGATCTTTAACTTCAAGTGTCGCCACATCAGCTTCAGATTCAACTAAGTAAATACCGCCGTCAACGTTGCTGTACTGGCCCATCGTTCCTTCAACTTCTGGGTGACCAGCGTGACCTATTAAAATGCACTCCGTCCCTGTTTTACTGGCGCGGGTGACTTCCATATGTACTTTAGTAACCAACGGACAGGTAGCGTCGAATACTTTGAGACCGCGACTTTCAGCTTCTTTTCTCACTGCTTGCGATACGCCATGGGCAGAAAAAATGACTATGCTGTCGTCTGGCACTTCGTGAAGTTCATCTACAAATAGCGCGCCGCGCTCACGCAGTCCATCAACCACGAATTTGTTATGCACCACTTCGTGGCGCACATAAATTGGCGGTTCAAACATTTCGAGGGCTCGTTCAACTATGGTGATAGCTCTGTCGACACCTGCGCAAAAGCCACGAGGATTAGCTAAATGTATTTGCATAACTAGTTTCCACCCTGTGCTGACACGCCAGGTTTTACATCGATAATTTCAACATCAAAAATAACCGTTTGCCCTGCTAGTGGGTGATTGAAGTCTACTGTTACAGAGTCGCCAGCAGCGCTTCGGATTATCCCCGGAATTTCTGAACCATCAGGCTGAGAAAAAGCTAAAATCATGCCTTCTTCTATCTTTAAATCAGCGCTAAAACGACTTCTATCCATATAGTGGATATTGTTCGGATTAGGCTCGCCGAATGCGTCGTTAGCCGCTAGCGTAAATGCTTTTTTATCACCTTTTTTAAGTCCAAGTAAACAGGCCTCAAAGTTCGGCGTAAGGCTACCGTCGCCCATTACCATTTTGGCAGGTTTATTGTTTACGCGAGTGCTGTCGGCGGCAGAGCCATCTTCTAGCTTTAGATCAAAGTGAAGAATTACTTCGCTGTCAGCGCCAATTAATAATGAGTCAGTCATAACCTATCCAAATACTACTTAATGGTTTCGCTATTTTCAGCAGAGTCAGTTTGCGCCTCTGCACCAGTTGCTTCACGCTGTTTATCGCTATTTTTAAACATGTCGATGATCAGTAAAGCCGCGCCTATAAATATTGCGCTGTCGGCAATGTTGAACGCCGGCCAGTGGTAATTGTTTACGTAAAAATCTAAAAAGTCGATGACATAGCCATGAACTAGACGGTCGTAAACGTTACCCAGTGCGCCACCTAGAATAAAGGCAAAGGCAACCGGCAGCATCTTTTGCGAACGAGGTGACTGTTTCAGCCACCATAAAATAACAGCACTCACTACAACAGCGATGGTAGTAAAGAACCAGCGCTGCCAGCCACCAGCATTTTCTAAAAAGCTAAATGCGGCGCCATAATTATGCACGTAAGTAAAATTAAAAAACGGCAATACCTGTATCGACTGATAGAGCGACATGCTGTCAATAACCGTATACTTACTCCATTGATCAAGGATAAACGCAATCGCGCTTATCCATAAGAAACGCAAGCCAGTTTCGCGAAAAAGCTTAAGCATAGTGACGCTCTTCTCCGTCACCGTCGATATTTGTCACACAGCGACCACACAGTTCTTCGTGACCTTCGTGTGAACCTACATCTTCACGGTGATGCCAACAGCGAACACACTTTTCACCGCTTGCTTTATCAACGCTCAACCATAAACCTTCAACGTCCGTAGCTTTTGCATCAGATGGCGCACTGTCTACTTTTTCAAGGGTAACGCCTGACGTGATAAGCACAAAACGCAGTTCGTCTTCTAGCTTAGCTAGCACGTTGTAAAGCGACTCGGTAGCGTAGAGCGATATAGTCGCTTCAAGTGACCCACCTAGTGTGCCATCTTTACGCGCCTGTTCCATCGCTTGGTTCGCCGCGTCTTTTACCCTTAGCACCTGATGCCACAGGGCATCGTTAAACGTGTCGCTTTGCGTGAAGTCATTAAAACCTTCATACCAAGTTTCGGTAAATACAAACTCACTGCGCTCGCCTGGTAAACTTTCCCAGATTTCTTGTGCAGTAAAGCTGGTAATCGGCGCCATCCAGCGAACTAAAGCTTCAACGATATGGTACATCGCCGTTTGGCATGAACGACGAGCCACACCATCTGCTTTGGCTGTATACTGACGATCTTTAATTACGTCTAAGTAGAACGCTCCCAGCTCTATTGAACAGAAGTGGGTAAGTTTCTGCGACACTACCAGCAAGTCATAGTTGTTATATGCTTCGATTAGCTCTTCTTGAAGTGCCTTAGCGCGCGCAACGATCCAGCGGTCAAGTGCTACCATATCCTCTTCTGCAACCGCATCTTCCACTTTGAAGCCGTTAAGATTCGCAAGTAAGAAACGTGCAGTGTTACGTACGCGGCGGTAGCCATCGGCAGCACGCTTTAATATTTCATCTGATACCGCAATTTCTCCGCGATAGTCAGTAGACGCCACCCATAGACGAAGGATGTCTGCGCCTAACTTGTTAGTGACTTCCTGAGGCGCTACAACATTGCCTACCGACTTCGACATTTTTCTGCCGTGGGCATCTACCGTAAAGCCGTGAGTTAGCACTTCTTTGTAAGGCGCATGACCGTGCATGGCAGTCGATGACATAAGCGAAGACATGAACCAACCACGATGCTGGTCAGAACCTTCAAGGTATAAATCAGCCGATGCCGGAATGTCGTCACGACGGTCAACAACAAAGTAGTGAGTGACGCCTGAATCAAACCACACGTCTAAGGTATCGGTCACTTTTTCGTAGTTCTCTAGCTCGCTGCCAAGCAGTGCTGCATCATCCAAATCCCACCACGCTTGAATCCCCTTAGCTTCAACTTCTAGCGCTACTTTTTCCATCAATGCTGAAGACTCTGGATGAATTTCACCGGTAAGTTTATGCACGTATAAAGGAATAGGTACGCCCCAGGTACGTTGACGTGAGATACACCAGTCTGGACGACCTTCAACCATTTTCTCAATGCGGTTTTGGCCCCAATCTGGGATCCATTTGGTTTGCTTAATTTGCTCAAGAGATTCAGCGCGAAGGCCTTTCTTGTCCATGCTAATAAACCACTGAGGAGTAGCGCGGAAAATGATCGGCGTTTTATGGCGCCAGCAATGCGGGTAGCTATGCTCGTATTTTACGTTCAAGACAAGGTTACCCTTCTCTTTTACCGTTTCGATAATTTCATCGTTAGCTTTAAATACGAATTGACCAGCAAAGAGAGGCGTATTTTCAAGATAAACACCGTTGTTACCAACCGGGTTATACACTTCGATATCGTACTGCTTACCCACGTTAAAATCGTCTACACCGTGAGCAGGCGCTGTGTGTACGCACCCCGTACCTGATTCAGTAGTAACATGGTCGCCTAGAATAAGCGGTACTTCTAGATCTAAAAATGGGTGATTAACTCTTAGCTTATCAAGTGCTGCACCGGTACAGGTTGCGACTTCGCGGAAATCTTCAACACCATAGCGGGTCATGCAGCTTTCTAGCAAATCTTGCGCTACCACGAACCATTCGTTTGAAGGCTGAACCTCCACTATTGCGTAAGTAAGCTCTGGATGTAAGCTGATAGCGCGGTTAGCTGGAAGTGTCCAAGGTGTAGTGGTCCATATGACAACACCTGCTTTGTGTGTGACCAAGTCATCTTCAGACACGCCAAACGCTTTTGCAATGGCAGCCACATCAGCCACTGGGAACTTAACATCAATAGCTGGAGATACTTTGTCTTTGTATTCAACTTCTGCCTCAGCAAGTGCCGAACCACAATCTGTACACCAGTGAACGGGCTTAAAGCCTTTTTCCAAGTGGCCTGAATCTACTATTTTGCTTAACGCGCGAATGATGTCGGCTTCAGATTTGAAGTCCATGGTTTTATATGGGTTACCCCACTCACCAAATACACCTAAGCGTTTAAAGTCTGCCATTTGGCCGTCAATTTGCTTTTGTGCATATTCGCGACATTTTTGACGAAATTCAGCTGCCGTGACTTTCTTGCCCGGCTTGCCAACTTTCTTTTCTACCATCAATTCAATGGGAAGACCGTGACAATCCCAACCTGGAACGTACGGAGAATCGAAGTCAGAAAGGTTTTTAGACTTTACAATAATGTCTTTAAGAATTTTGTTAACCGCGTGACCAATGTGAATATCGCCATTTGCATAAGGAGGGCCATCGTGAAGAATGAATGGCTTTTTGCCTTTTTTCGCTTCACGAATTTTGCTGTATACCCCTTTCTCCTGCCAGTCTTTAAGCATTTTCGGCTCGCGCTGAGCAAGGTTACCGCGCATCGGGAACGCAGTTTCTGGAAGGTTTAGTGTGGCTTTGTAATCACTCATAAAATTGTATTATCCGGTTACCTTAATTTTCACCCAATGCACTAAAACATTGTGAAGGCGATATTCATTATGCGATGTTCAAATTTAAATGCTGAATGTAAAAAGTTCAGCTTAAAACTGCGTGTCGTTCTCACTACTGCGAGGCCGACGTATTTTGTTTTAGCACAGTGACTTGCTTACGGGTTTCACAAACACGAATTCACGCTTAAAGATGGAACTCAATGAAACAAATTCGCGCACAAGCTTTTCGCGACTTTATCACGTTTAACTATGCTAATAACAGACGCGCTTGTGCTGCATCTGCTTGAATTTGATCTTTCAACGCTTCGAAAGAATCAAATTTAATTTCATCTCTTATTTTTGCCATCGGAAACACCGTTATGGGCTTGCCATATAGATCGGATGACAAATCAAAAATGTGAACTTCCAGTTGGTTTCTTACGCCATTCACAGTAGGTCGGGTGCCAATATTAGCAACACCATTAAAGTGCTTCCCATCTACGTCAACACGAACCGCAAACACACCATGAATAGGCGTTTTTTGGCGTTTTAGCATGACATTCGCTGTAGGGAAACCAATGGTACGGCCTTTTTTCTCACCATGAACCACTCTGCCATGGATAGCAAAGGGACGCCCCAGCATTTCTGTTGCAAGCCCAAATTCACCATCGGCTAACGCATCGCGAACTGCTGTAGAGCTTATGCGATGAGCGTGCATAGTAAAGCTGTGAGTGCTTACCACGTCAAAACCATATTGCCTGCCTGCCGCTTGCAGCATTTGGAAGTCGCCCTTACGACCATTTCCAAAACGAAAGTCGTCTCCCACAACTAAAAACTTTACACCTAGCTTATCGACGAGTAAGTCATGCACAAAAGTGTCAGCACTTTGTTTGGCAAATTCTGCGTTAAATCTTACCGCGAGTAACCTGTCCACGCCTTGCTGTCGCAGCAACTCATATTTTTCACGAAGAGGACTGATGCGCGCCGGTGCCTTGTCTGGCATAAAGACTTCTTCAGGCTGCGGTTCAAAAACCATGACGGTGGCAGGAAGTGCTAGCGACTTTGCTTTTTCAAGCACATTGGCTAGCACAGCTTGATGACCACGGTGTACGCCGTCGAACTTGCCAATAGTGAGCACACACCCTTTATGGTGCGGTTTTACATTGTTTAGCCCGCGGATAAATTCCACTGTTAGCCACTACCTTTTAACTGCTAGAAAATCAAAGCTCGCGATTATAGCCGACACAGAGCACAATACCAAGCACACCCGCCCTACTCACCGCGCGATTGAACTCTTGCTGCAACTCCGCATTCAAAAAAACTAAAAAAGCTATTAAATACAGCATCAATCACCGTATACGAAAATCACCCGCCGCCACTTCTGAAGTGTCTAGGACGCATACCTAAAACGAGCATGGTGACCAAGAAAAGTACAACTGAAAGTGCAATCGTAATCCCTACTTCTAACATTTGGGCGGATAGAGATAAATCAAAGAAGGCTAACCCTTTATCGCGATAATAAATAAGTCCGCCCATGGCAGCACTAGACAAGAGAACACGAGCAATAAATAACACGGACGTCCGGCTTAGTGCGAAGACGCCTTGCCGATGTAGCGTTATATAGAGTAAGGCAGCGTTAAGTGTAGCCGACATGCTGGTGGCGATAGCTAGCCCCACATAACCGAAAGGGATAGCCAAAACAACGTTGAACACCATATTCGCTACCATGCACCAAATACCAAACCTGACGGGCGTTTTGGTGTCTTGCCGCGAATAGAAACCTGGGGCTAGAACTTTCACGAGCATAAAGCTCAGCAGGCCAAACGAGTATGCGGTTAATGAGTACGACGCCATTATCGCGGTTTCAGCCGTAAACGCGCCTCGCTGAAAAATAACCGTTAGAATGGGTCGAGCCATGACACCTAAGCCGACTGCTGCTGGTATACCTAATAGGCACACCATACGAAACGCCCAGTCTATATTTGCAGCAAAGGCTTTAGGGTTGTTACTTACGTGGTTTCGCGACAGTGTGGGAAGAATAACGGTAGCAATTGCAATACCGAAAAGGCCTAAAGGAAACTCTAACAATCTGTCAGAGTAGTACAGCCAGCTGATTGAGCCGGTTACAAGGAAGCTCGCGATAAAAGTGTCGAACAACAGATTAATTTGCCCAACCGACACCCCAAACAATGCGGGGATCATTAGCGTTCTTACTTTTACGACATTTTCATCGTGCCATCCCCATTTAGGTCTCACCAATAATCCAGCCCTAAATAAAAAAGGGAGCTGAAATACAAACTGAACTATCCCGCCGATAAAAACACCCCATGCCAAGGCATAAGCAGGCTGCGCCAACATTGGAGACAGATAAATAGCGCATGCGATAATACAAACGTTGAGCAATACTGGCGTGAATGCCGCTACGGCAAATTTATTTAGCGTATTAAGAATTGCACCTGAAAGCCCTGTTAGTGAAATAAACGCTAGGTATGGGAATGTTATTTTTAACATGGTTGAAGCAAGGACAAACTTATCACCTGCTTCATCGCCTTCTAACCAAGCGATAAACCACCCTGTGCCAAAAAGCGCCGCGAGTACGGGAGACGCAATGACGCCTATGATGGAGACGACGAAAACAATCGCTCCTAATGTGCCGCTAATTTTGGCAACAAATTCACGGAGTTGTTTTTTATCGTCATTGGCATGAACTTCCGTCAATACGGGAATAAAAGCCTGAGCGAACGCCCCCTCAGCAAACAAACGCCGAAGAAAATTAGGGATTTTATTGGCAAAGAAGAATACATCCGCAGCAGCGCCATCGCCCATCAATCGAGCGACAACCACGTCTCGTACCAACCCCAACACGCGAGAGACTAAGGTCATTACACTAACTATAAGACCTGATTTAATTAACTTCCGTGACACGTCACATTTCCAGATGAGAAGGTAAAAGTTCGGCTTTCCCGAAAAAGCCCTATTCGTAAAATAGCGGCTGTGTACGTTGAATAATGTCTTCCCTTATCAGTGGAATACACACAGTAAACAGCCAGTACTACTTTTCGTAGCGAGCCATAATAACGAAAGGCTCAGGCAGGCGAAACGATTTCTTCAAAATAAGTTGTGCATCTTCGCTCGGTTTATTGCTATAATCCGCGCCCGATATGGGATGCTATGTTTATGCTTGGCTTTCCGCTCTGATGTCGCAGGGAAATGTCGTTGGGGATTCTTCAATTATTGAGAATTACTGACGGTTTTTCATTAAGTCGCTAGAGGCTCTCTTGGTCGCTAAAGGCTCTTTTAAGCCGCTAAAGGCTTACTTGGTCGCTAAAGGCTCTTTTTAAGTCGCTAAAGGCTTTCTGCAAAAAATGTCGCAAAGAATGTGCAACGTGTTGAGCATACTTTGTGTTCAATAGCTTGCGCGTTTTATCGCGAAACGATTTAACTTTTAAATCGTTTGACATTTGGGCGTTTGGTAGGCACAATCCGCACCCTCGTTTTTGACATGAATTTATTTTGGGAGTTACACCTTGGCTAACATTAAGTCTGCTAAGAAGCGTGCAATCCAAGCCGAAAAGCGTCGCCAGCACAACGCTAGCCGTCGTTCAATGACACGTACAAGCATCAAGAAAGTAATCGCTGCAATTGCAAGCGGTGACAAAGAAGCGGCTCAGGCTGCACTTACTGCTGCTACTCCAGTACTTGACAGAATGGCTACTAAAGGCTTGATTCACAAAAACAAAGCTGCTCGTCATAAGAGCCGTCTAGCTGCGCAAATCAAAGCACTAGGTTAATCTTTACGATTAGTAGTTAAAAAAGCGCCTTTCGGCGCTTTTTTTGTATCTGCCTTTTGCTTTACGCCTTAGCTCATTTTCCTTATTGAACTTGCCGGTGCAATACGCATTACCCAGTGTAAGATAGCCCACGGCCAGCTTGGTACAAAGGCATTCGCCTTTTCTTTGTTTATTGCCTTCACCATAGCTCGACAGCCCACATCGGTATCAACGATAAACGGCACCTTCTCTACCTTTTCATTAATCTCGCTGCGAATAAAGCCTGGGTGAATACAGGTTACTTTAATTGGGGTGTTCATCACATCCATTCGAATACCTTCGGTCATAGATGTTAAGCCCGCTTTCGTTGCTGCATACACCGTCATTGCGCGCCTAAACCCACGCACAGCGCTAATTGAAGAGATTGTGACAAGATGGCCGTTATTTTGCGCTCGGAAAATAGCCATTGCCGCTTCACACTGAGCGAGTGCTGATACAAAGTTAGTCACCGCCGTTTGCTTGTTTGCATGAAAATAGCCGGTCCCAACGGACGCCCCTTTTCCCATTCCAGCGTTCACAATCACCCTATCGAGGGTTCCCATGTCAGCTTTAAATGCGTCGAATACTTCAAAAACCGCATCGTGATCGTTAACATCCAGCGACCGAATATACACGTCAATCTTTGGATTTATTGAAAGCAACTCTTCTTTCAGCTTTTCTAAGTTTTCAAAACGCCTTGCACACAAAGCCAAGTTACAGCCTTGTTTAGCAAACTCTATGGCCATCCCTTTCCCTAAACCAGAACTTGCGCCTGTGATCAGAATATTGTTTCTTGTTGTCATTATCGTTTTCCTGATGCTTTAATGGCCTTATTACAGCGCCACATTAAGTAATGAATAAAGATCCAGAAGTTTTTAAACGCCGGATTGTTTGTTTGATTGTGGTGATAACGGTAGTAAATTTGCTGGGCTATACCTGCTAACCGAAAAAGTCCGTACACCTCATAAAAAGTAAAGTCCTCTACATCTAATTCCATTTCTTTGCAGTAGTAGGCGACCACCTGCTTACGGGTAAACATTCCCGGTAAATGCGTGGGCTGGCGGCGGGTTGATTGCGCTAAAAAGTCATCATCAGCTTGAACCCAATACGCTAATGTATTGCCCAAATCCATTAGCGGATCGCCTAACGTTGCCAATTCCCAATCTAACACACCGATAATCTGCGTGTAGTTGTCTGGCTTTAACACCACATTATCGAAACGAAAATCATTGTGGGTTATACAAATACGCTCGTTATCAGGCAGGTTTCTTTCAAGCCAGCGCATAACCTTTTTGCCCGAAGGAACGTTCCAAGTTTTCGCTTTACTGTAGCGTTCGCTCCACCCGCTGATTTGCCGCTCTATATATCCTGCGCCTTTTCCAAGGTGCTCAAGCCCTGCTTTTTGGTAATCGACTTTATGTAGCTCAATTAAACTATCAAGTACATTTGTACAAAGCTGTTTCGTTTGCTGCTCTGTGGTGTCTAAACCTCGGGGTAAATTTTTGCGTGGGATAACACCGGTGAACTTTTCCATTACATAAAAGTCCGTCCCTATCACGTTGTCATCTTCACATAACCCAAGCATTTCTGGCACGTAGCGATAAACAGGCTTTAACGCATGTTGTAGTCGGTACTCCCGCGCCATATCGTGTGCACCTTTCGCCTTGGTACCTGCAGGCGCTCTGCGTAAAATGAGCGAGGTGTCGGGGTAATCTAGACAATATGTCCAATTAGAGGCACCACCCGAGTATTGGGTAACTCTAGGTAGGTTATCGTTGTTTTTTACTGCAGCTAAAAGTGATGGGGCAGATGAACTAAGATTACCTTTAAGCCAATGATGTACTGCATCCACATCTAGTTCTTCGCCTGCGCGCACGCTATCGGCCTTGTCTACGACTTGCTGTTGCATAACTTATTCTTCTTTCTAATTCTATTTTAAAGCGCTTACTTCAAAGTACGGCTGTATGCTCGCGCGCTAGGTATTTGTGGCGAGCTATTTAGCACGCAGCAGTTAAGCACCCACGAAACATGTTCGACTTTTTTTAGCTTAGTTTTGCTTTTCCATCACACGTTTCATCGTCTTGGTTTGATTTAGCATATTGTTGATATAACGCTGAGTTGGCAGCAGCTTCTTTAATAAGAAAGCCCGTTTACCCAATTTGTGAGTAAGAATAAGAAACTGCTTTTTACTAACCTGTTGGTAAATAGCCTCGGCGACATCTTCTTTGGTCATGTCAGCTTTGGCAAAAAACTTATTAATCATTTTATGCGACGCGGGATTAGTACTTCTCATCGACTCATCTAAGTTAGTTTTAAAGAAGCTAGGGCATACCACACTTACATCTATATTGTCTGGAGCTAATTCCAACTTCATGGTTTCAGAAAACGACACCACAGCGGCTTTCACCGCGTTGTAGCTACCCATGTAAGGAATTGGCGTCAATCCCGCTTGCGATGCAATATTAATAAAGTAGCCACCACCTTGTTTGCGCATTAACGGCAATAGGGCACGACTAACTCTCACCATACCCAGCACGTTGATATCGAAAACCCACTGCCATTGTTCAATACTTTCATCTAAGAGGCTACCGCCGGTTGCAACACCTGCGTTATTAAAAACATAGTCTACGCCGCCCCAACGGGAATCGATAGTTTGCGCCAGCGTTTGTACATCGCTGTCCGAGGTGATATCACAATGCACATAAAATGCATTTGCACCTTTTGCGATAAGTGCATTTACCGTTTCATCCCCTCTTTCTTGGTTTATATCAGCAATACAAATATCAAAAGTGCCTTCTTTATTTGCCCATTTATCTGCCCATTTAAGGGCAATGGCTTGACCCAAGCCGGTCGCGCCTCCAGTAATTAATATGCGCATTGTGTGTTTCCTAAATGTTCTTGTTTCATTATTCTTGTATCGGCATTTATGTTTAGTTGCGCTTTATTGTGTTAGGCGCTAATCAGTACTTCATTATTTGCTCGAATTGACCGCCTTATCAATCCAATCAAACTGATTCTGTCTTTTGCAGTGACACTGATGGCTGTTCGTTACGCATTTTTCGTTTTGCCCACAGGGCCAATAGTGCGGGCCCGATGTACATCGCTACGCCATATACACCAGGTGCAATCGCGTAATCAGGCGCATCTAAAAAGGTAATACATATGAGCATTGCAAGCGCCGCGTTTTGCACGCCTATTTCAATGGCCAGCGTGAGCGAGTCTTTAAATGCTAGGTTTGAAAGCTTAGCAAGCCCGAGTCCTAACAATACCGATGATAAATTTAACGTTAAGCAAACCAAAAACGCGCTTTCAAAGGACACGGCTAAATTGTTTCTTTCTGAAACCAGCACGCCCACAATCATGAGCAACATGAAGTACATAGAGAACTGCCGAAAGAAGCTTTCAGTTTTAGTAGCAAACCTGCTGTTAAAGCTGCGAATGGTCATGCCTAAAATGACCGGTACAATTGATATACCAACCAGCCCGATCACTGTTTGAATAATAGAAAAGTCTGGCGCGTTTTCTTTTACAAAGTAGTCAAGAGCAAATTGAATGATAAAGGGCGTTGAGAAAACGCAAGCGATGGTAGAAATAGCGGTTAAGCTCACTGAAAGGGCCAGATTTGCTTTTGCGATGTGACTGATTAAATTACTGGTTGTGCCACCTGGACACGCTGCTAAAACCATAACGCCAACCGCAATATACTCGGGTAGACCAAAAACGAAGCACAGTCCTAGCGCCAACATAGGCAGCAATATAATTTGCCCTATAAAACCCGTTATTACTGCTTTAGGCGCTTTAAGTAATCGGGCAAAATCAGCAAGGGTTAGCGTTAGGCCCATACCAAACATAACAAATGCCAACGCTAGAGGTAACAACACCTCGGTAAGTACAGATGCCTGCATGCACACGCCCCTTACAAAAGAAGCCTCTATTAAAGAAACCTTTTATTAACATTTCAGCCAGTGTACTCTGTTTAATAATAAATAAAAATGATGCCTTATTATGGAAACCCATAAATAATATGCATGGAAAATTAGACCTTAACTTATTCATTGTATTACGTGCTGTCTATGATCAAGGCAGTATCACAAAAGCAGCTAATGCGTTACATATTACGCAGCCCGCTGTGAGTCACGCGCTAGGTCGTCTGCGAGAGAAATTTGATGACCCACTGTTTATTCGTCATGGACGACAAGTCGTGCCTACCCCATTTTGCCAAGGCATTATTGCATCGGTTGTGAAATCAATAGAAACCCTTGAAAGCACGTTACAAGGTAAAGTGGGCTTTGATATAAGTGATAAACCCCGTCAGGTGAACCTTGGCTTGAGAGATGTTTTAGAATCTATATTTTTCCCCGTGCTTATTCCAGAGCTTGTTAAACATACTCCCAATATCACGGTGAATAGCAGACAGGTTACCTGGCCCGAGCTTGCTCCCGCGTTAGCCGCTAAAGAGCTTGATATCGTAATTGACGCGTTAGTTCCCACCAGCCGTGACATTCGTTCACAGTTTATCTGCGAAGAAACGTTTGTCGTAATATGCGCGCCTAGCAATAGCTACGTAGATAACCCGAGTATCAAGAGCTACTCAGTTGCACAGCATGCGCTTGTATCTTTAAAAGACTCTAAATTAGATACGGTAGATCTAGCCCTTGCTCAGCACAATTTACATCGCAACATCGCATTGCAGTGTGAACACTACTTTGCTGCTGTTAACGTAGTTAGCCAATGCGATCTTTTGCTAACCATGCCAACGCGATTCGCCCAACAATTCAGTAATAAATTCGATATCGAAATTCTGCCCCTTCCATTTGATGTCCCCCCACTCCCCGTACACATGTACTGGCACAAACACGCCGATGAAGACTTAGTGAATGTATGGATGCGAGAAAAACTTGTAGCAGTGGCGGATAAGTTAGGGATTTGAAACCGCTGTAACACAATGGTCAAGCAAGCGTCACCGTACTGTCAATTTGCAAACCTATAGTGTCTGTCCGAGGCATCGCTTTGGGAACCCGCTATGAAAAAGACACACTATCGCACACTCTGGCTTTCAGACATCCATTTAGGAAACCGCGATTGTAAGGCAGAATACTTACTTTCCTTCCTAAATAGCATCACTGTAGACACCTTATATCTAGTAGGTGACATTGTTGACATGTGGCAAATGACTAAGCAATTTCGCTGGCCCAAAGCCCACAATCAGGTAATGCATAAGTTTATGCAAATGAGCCAAGAAGGCACACGGGTAGTCTATTTACCCGGAAATCACGACGAGCCTATCCAATCATATTCGGGCATGGCTTTCGGTGATATAGAGATTGAGCGCGAGTTGGTTCACACCACGGCACAGGGCAAACGCTATTTAGTTTTACATGGCGATCAATTCGATGGCGATGTCACAATGGGCAAGTTTCATGCGTGGATTGGCGATAAAGGTTATGACCTATTGCTCTTTCTCAACCGTGAATTTAACCGCTTTCGCGCTTGGCGCAAACGAGAATACTGGTCACTAGCCGGTTATATTAAAAAGCACATTAAAGGGGCTAACGAAGCTATTGCCCGCTATCGAGAAGCATGTTGTAAGCGCGCTGATGAGATGGGGCTTGACGGTGTGGTGTGCGGTCACATCCACCACCCAGAGAGCAGTATGGAAAATGGTATTCACTACATTAATGACGGCGACTGGATTGAAAACTGTAGTGCGTTGGCAGAAGATAAAAACGGTAATCTATCGCTTATTCATTATTTAGATACCATGGAATCGGCGAGCGTTACGTCAATCTCAGTGAAATCCTCTCCATCTAAAGCCGCGTAAAACATTTAGCAACATAGGGGCGCAATTCCGCCCCTATTCTTTATTGCCATTATAGATGCTATGTAAATTCAGCATTTGGGTTCTACCGTTTTATGAGTCGAGACACTCTAATCGTTTTATCCTCGCCTAGAAGCACCTAACCCACTCATGTATCAACAACATTAAGGAAGGTAGAGCACGCACTTACATTTCATTAACATTGTCAAATAACTGCCATCAAAGTGTGTGAAAAACGTCACATTGCCCTGCTATTGTTCGCCAAAACCGGAAGAGAAATAGGTTCTATGTTTACCGTAAACGAAGTACTGAACAAGCATTATCCTCAGGTAGCGAATAACCCAATTCTTTTTAAGTCGCTGTCTTTCGTATTAAAACATTTGCTTCACGAGCGTGAAATTACTGAGTTTGGCGAGACATATCCTCACTATGAAGATATCGATTTTGTAGAGCAAGTTCTTGAGTATTTTAATATCAGCTACTCTACTCGAGATGTAGAGAAGGAACGTATTCCTAGCGATGGGAGGGTTGTTATTATTGCAAACCATCCTATTGGTTCACTAGACGCTCTTGCATTGATAAAGCTTGTTAGCGAAGTGCGTCACGACCTAAAAGTGGTTGCAAACGAAATGCTTATGGCGATTGAGCCATTGCACGATATGTTGCTCCCTGTGAACAACATGCAGGGCGGAACGCCCAAACAACATTTGTCAGCCATCCAGTCTCATTTGAATAAAGATGGCGCCGTCCTCATTTTTCCGGCAGGCGAAGTTTCAAGACTCCGACCTCAGGGTGTGCGTGATACTCGCTGGCATTCGGGTTTTTTGCGCATTGCAAGGCAAGCGAAAGCGCCTATTTTGCCCGTTTATATTGACGCCAAAAACAGCCCGCTCTTTTACGGTGTCTCTATGGTTTATAAACCTCTTGCGACAGCGTTACTCGTTAAAGAGATGTTTAAACAGCGCAAAAAACATCTTCCTATGCGAATTGGTGAACTTATTCCTTTTGAGTCATATCAGCAAACAACTATTCCTCTTAAAGAGCAGGTAAAGCTCTTTAAGCGCCATTTGTACCGTATTGGTAGCAATAAAAAAGGCGTTTTCCACACTCAAGCTTCTATTGCAATGCCAGAGGATAGAAAAGAGCTTGCCAGAGCCATACGTGAGTGCGAGCACTTGGGCGAAACGGGCGATGGAAAGTCTATTTATCTCTATCAGCACAAAAGCTGCTCGCCCATTATGCGCGAGATAGGTCGACTAAGAGAGGTAGCGTTTAGAGCGGTTGGAGAAGGCACTAACAAGCGCAGAGATATCGACCAATACGACTCACACTACTACCATCTTGTACTGTGGGATGAAAGTGATTTGGAAATTGTAGGCGCTTACCGTTTTGGCGATGCAGAGCTACTTACCGCCCCTGACCACCCTACAGGTTTGTATTCTGCAACCTTGTTCAATTACGGCGAGAATAACGAGAAACTATTTAAAGAAGGCTTAGAGCTTGGTAGAAGTTTTGTGCAGCCACGTTACTGGGGAAAGCGAAGCTTAGATTACCTATGGTTTGGCATTGGCGCGTTTTTAAGTCGTTACCCTAAATATCGATACCTGTTCGGTGCAGTGTCGTTAAGTAACGCATACCCGGAACCCGCGAAAGACTTACTTGTACAATTTTATTCTACCTATTTCCCTGCGAAATTTGGTGAGGCCACTTGCAAGCGCCCCTATCAAATAACCCAAGATTCGCTACATCAGTTCACAGGTGAAGACTATAAAGCGGAATTTACGCAATTGAAGCATTTACTTGCCAATATGGGAGTGAATGTGCCAACGCTTTATAAACAATACTCTGAGGTAGCAAAGGATGGAGGCGTTGCGTTCTTAGGATTTAATGTCGATCCTGACTTCAACGATTGCATTGATGGCCTCGTGGTCGTCGATATGCAAACGCTAACTGAAAAAAAACGTAAGCGTTACCTCACTGACATTCAGTTGAAAGCGACTGCCTAACGCTTGATTGCCAGCAATTAGCAATAGCCAGCAGCTAACACTCTTTAGTAACCAACCAGAATTAAAAAAGGAGCAATCATTATTGCTCCTTTTTTCAGTTATTCTTCTGCTGCAGCATAAATGCGACCTAGTCTACTAGTTCTTATTAGCTATCATTAGTGACGTTATCTAAACCCTTTGCTGTTAAAACATTTTTAACGCTAGTAGCCTTAAGTTTGACGAACGGCAATGTGTCTTTACCTGCCACCCACATTTAAAAGAACGTCGGCATAGATATCTTCAAGGGTAAGTAAATCTGATAAGTGAATGTGTTCGTTTACCTGATGGATGGTTGTGTTGGGAACACCTACCTCTACCACTTGCGTACTTTCACTTGCAAAAAAGCGTCCGTCTGATGTCCCTCCTGATGTACTCACCACTGGGTAACGCCCTGTTGCAGATTTGATCGCTTTTTCTATGCAAGTGATTAAGCATACCTCTGCGTTATTGTTAGGTTTGTTCAGATACGCTTCACAAGGTCGTGAAAAACTGACCGTTGCTTGTGTATCAACGCTATTGATCACCTCGCGAAGTAGCGTTGATAGGCTTTCTTGATTGTAGTGCCATGAGTAACGTACGTTAAACTCAATACGAACAGCACTTGGTACAATATTATCCGTGAAACTTCCCGTATCCATATGTGTGATTTGAAGCGTGGTACCAGGAAAATCATCGCTTCCTGTATCAAACGGATATTGCGTAAGTGCCGTAACGACCTTAGTGGCTTTGTGAATAGCGTTAATGGCAGTTTTAGGGTACGCCACATGACCTTGTTTACCAGTAACATGGATGGTTCCAGAGAGTGAACCTCTGCGCCCAATCTTAATGGTGTCTCCAGTATGCGAAGACGCTGAAGGTTCACCTACTAAACACATATCCAAATGCACGTTTTGAGACGAGAGGTATTCGGCTATCCATCTTGATCCCCATTCCGCCTCTCCCTCTTCATCGCTAGTTATCAACCACCAATAGGAAACTTTGTTTTTATCCATTGACGCAATGGTTCGCTCTGTTGCGGCTAGCATGGCTGCAATACCTGTTTTCATATCCGCCGCGCCACGGCCATAGAGCTTATTTTGACTAATTACCGGGCAGAAAGGATTAGACTTCCATTTATCTAAAGGCCCCGGAGGGACAACATCTGTATGTCCGCTAAAAGCAAAATGAAGTGGACCGTGCCCCCATTTAGCAATGAGGTTTTTTACGCCGTTCACTTTATGTTTTTCGCAAACAAATCCAAGCTTTTCGAGCTTGTACATCAGGTAGCTTTGGCAGCCCGCGTCTATTGGGGTTACAGACTCTCTCGCCATTAAAACTTCTGCAAAATGAATACTGCGAGCGGGAAGCACTGAAGGTAGGGAATGAACAGACATACATATAGACCTATAATGAAACTTGGGTCTATTACACGAACTTAAGGTGACACGTTTATAACAGTTTTGAGACGATGTAGTGACAGACGTGGGTTTATTTTCTCGCCGCCTCAATAGGTTAAACATAAACGCCCGTCAACGTTAAAGTAGACGCTAATAATACCGCTAGAGATTGTTTAACGCGCAGCGGCTTGTTATAACTAGAACATCTTCTTTAAAAAGGCATTACAGTGTTAAAAATTATTGTTTTAATACCACTCATTCTGTCTCTGCTTTGGTTTGGCTATTTACAATCAAACAAGTACACGTTAGAACAAGGTAAACAGGGGTTCTTATATATCTTTGTACTCTCGGGTGTAATCGCTGCGTTTTACACTCTTATGCTTTTTTTGACACATTAGTCAACTTCATTAAGCCAGAGTGTTAAGCACCTTCAAAGACGGTGTGCATTGTCAGGAGAACATGCATGCGTTTCTGAGCTAAACTTTTAAGGCTCTCTTTTACAAACTCGTTATTTCAAGTTCTCTTTTAAAGGCAACCTTTTCTTATATTTCCCCTTCAGATTTACCGCGCTCTTCCCGCACTCTTCCCACGTTCTACACTTAAATTGGGCACCGCTTTTAACATTAACTACTTTGTACACTCAATAAAAAAGCCAGCATAATAATTATGCTGGCTTTAAAACACTGTATCCACTATGCCTCACCCATTTCGTTATATTATGAGGGCAGTGAATAAATCTCTACAGAGCTTCGGAAATAGTTACATCGGCGCTTGCACGTAATGCTTCGATATACTGTTGATAAACGCGCTGTCCCTGAACCTGCGCTAAGCGCTGCTTGAGGCTTTCTCCTAGCTCGTTTTCAAGGGCCGGCGCTGGGTTTACGCCTTCAAGCATGACTACAGCCACATCACCGTTCACTGTCGTTGCAACGTCAACCTTATCATCACCTTCAAGAGCAAGAGAGAATAAAGTATCAACTAGCGCACGTGATAACGTACCGCCGGCTCTCTGGACGTTGGTTGCCGTTTCCCAAGATACAGATTTTGCGGAAAGTTCACTTTCAACGCTTTCACCTGCACGCACCTTTTGAGCTACGTCAAATGCCCATGCTTCCGCTGCTTCTCTTGATTTTTCGGCTTTAACTGATGCTTCAATACCTTCGCGTACTTCATCAAGCGACTGTGTACGCTGAGGCTGATGCTCAACCACACGAGCAACAACAACGGTCTCATCGTCTAGCTCAACAATGTCACTATTAAGCCCTTCTTCTACCAATTCAGAAGAAAACGCGACATCTAGTAACCCCGGAGAACTTAGATCTGCAGGCGCTGTATTTCGGCTGAACAGTACCGATTCCTGAACAGGTAAATCGACCGCATTAGCTGCGTCTTCAAGCGTATCTGGTACTTCGAATGCAATCTCAGCTAGCGTATTTTGAAGCTCAAAATACTTTTCCATTGCTGCATCGTAAAGAAGCGTGTCGCGAATTTCACTCGCCACTTCGTCAAACGATTTTACTTGTGCTTCTTTCAGCTCAGTGAGCTTGATAATGTGAAAACCAAAGTCAGTTTCAACAACATCAGATACGTCACCTACACTTTCTAATGCAAACGCCGCTTCATCGAATGCAGGGTCCATCATCTCTGGTGTAATGAAGTCTAAATCACCGCCATTTTCAGCAGAAAAAGTATCGTCAGAATTTTCTTTGGCAAGAGTGGCAAAATCAGCGCCAGCATCAAGCTCTGCCTTAAGAGATTGCGCTTTCTCTCTAGCAGCGTCTACGTCGTCACCCGCTTCAATAAGAATGTGTGAAACGCGGCGCTCTTCTTCAGTGCCGTAGCTAGCGATATTATTATCATAATAAGTGCGCACAGCCTCATCATTCACAGAGACACGACCTTTTAAGTCTTCAACACTTAGTTTTACGTAGGCAAGCTTAACTTGTTCTTCTGTGTCGAAAGACGCGATGTTGTTGTTATAGAAAGCTTCAACATCGGCATCACTTACTTCAACAGAACTCGCAAATTCGTCAGAGCTCACTAACACGTACTTGGCGTCTCGAGTTTGGCGCTGAAGGGCATTTGCTAGCTCTACTTCACCATCTAGGGCAAAAGAAGAGTTAGTCAAAGCAGCGGCCAGCTGATTCTGCGTCATCTGAACACGTAAATAATCGCGGAAGTCGGCTACTTGAAAACCATTTTGACGAAGAATAGCCTGGAATCGCTCGTTATCGAACTCACCGCCAAACTGAAATTCAGGCATTTGAACGATGGTTTCGCGAATTTGCTCGTCACTTACGCGCAAGCCCATGTCATTAGCTTGCTGCTGAATAAGCTTCTCAGCAATCAATCTGTCTAAAACATTTCTTCTGAAATCTGCAAGATACTGCTCACTAGAGAAAAGCTGAGCAATGCTTTCGCCGTATTGTGATTCCATTTGTGCACGCTGATTTTGATATGCACGCTCTAGTTCTTGTGCCGAAATCTCTTCGCCGTTTACAGTAGCTACTGCAGTAGTACCTGATGACGTCAGATAACTTCCTACGCCTGCGAATACGAAACTTAAGACGATAAGCGCTATAATTGCCATCGCCCAAGGGCCTTGAGAACCTTCTCTGATTCTTTCTAGCATGATTGTTCTTCAACTCCGTTGCTTACTACAATTACCTCAGCACACCATTAGTTGGCGAGAGCCAGGTAAAATAAGCGCTGATTATAACCCAATGCCGCCGAATATAAACGCCAAAACGCACTATTTGTGCTGTCTTTAGCTAACTTCAGACATTGCCGAGACATGTAAAAATCTCTGCTAGCCCCAACGGGTTATTTCTACTCTTAAAATACTAGGGTCAGAGTCATGACTTTGACACTAATACTGGATTCTTTGTTTTAGAAATAAAAAAGGCGATGGACTAGCCATCGCCTTTTTCTATAATTTTTTGCTTAGTTACAAGCGTCTTTCAGTGCTTTACCAGCTTTGAAAGATGGAACTTTCGCTGCTGAAATCTGAATAGTCTCACCAGTTTGTGGGTTGCGGCCACTGCGAGCTGAACGTTCGCGAACTGAGAAAGTACCAAAGCCTACTAGTGCTACTTGGTCGCCGTCTTTAAGCGCCGCAGTTACTGAGTCAGTGAATGCGTCAAGAGCGCGGCCAGCGGCTGCTTTAGAAATGTCTGCACCAGCAGCGATTTGGTCGATAAGTTGAGACTTGTTCACAATTATGATCCCCTTCGATTGTTATTATACTGTTTGTCCAAAACGATTTTGCCTGGACGTTATAGCAAGCTTGCTTGTTAACATCAAGCTTCAGTCACAATTAATTAACTTTATTAATGAATCGCTGCAATCCCTTTTGTGGCAAGGCTTCAAGCGAATACCATTTAAAGGTAACACAACTTTTGCGACTTGAAAGCCCTATTTTTAAAAAAATAGGCTTTTCTTTTCGCCAACGACCATTTTTTATACAATTATTGCAATTTTATATAAAAAATGTGGCTGCACGCCTTTAAAATTAAAGGATTACAGCCACGACGTCAGTTATTTTTTAACCACTTCAAAGCTTTCCACTGGCTCCTGAAGTGCAATATCAAGTACTTCATCAATCCACTTAACCGGGTGAATCGACAAATCTTTCTTAACGTTATCTGGAATTTCTTCCAAATCACGCTCATTTTCTTTCGGAATAACCACTGTTTTAATGCCACCACGGTGGGCTGCCAGCAGTTTTTCTTTGAGCCCACCAATTGCGAGCACTTCACCGCGCAGAGTTATTTCTCCGGTCATAGCCACATCACACTTCACAGGGTTACCTGTGAGTGAAGACACTAGTGCAGTACACATTGCAATACCGGCACTTGGGCCATCCTTCGGAGTAGCACCTTCAGGTACATGGACGTGAATATCACGTTTTTCATAAAAATCATCGTTGATGCGAAGTTTTTCAGCACGACTTCTCACTACGGTCATCGCAGCTTTAATCGACTCTTGCATAACGTCACCTAGGGAACCCGTTGACGTCATTTTGCCCTTACCGGGCACTGAAGTGGTTTCGATTGTCAGTAAATCGCCGCCTACTTGAGTCCATGCAAGACCGGTCACCTGACCGATTTGATTGTCTTTGTCCGCTTTGCCGTAATCGAATCGCTGCACACCAAGGTAATCTTTAAGATTATCCTGGGTTACCACCACCTTATCTTTGCTCTTCTTAAGCAAGATATCTTTAACGGCTTTGCGGCATACTTTAGACACTTCGCGCTCTAGACTACGTACACCTGCTTCACGGGTGTAGTAGCGAATCATGCCGATAACGGCAGAGTCGGTAATTTCAAGCTCTTTGGTTTTAAGGCCATTGCGCTCCATTTGCTTACCAATAAGATGGTTTTTAGCTATGTTTAGCTTTTCATCTTCGGTATAGCCTGACAAGCGAATCACTTCCATACGGTCAAGCAGTGGACCTGGAATATTCATGCTGTTTGACGTAGCAACAAACATCACGTCAGACAAATCGTAATCCACTTCTAAATAATGATCACTAAAGCTGTTGTTTTGCTCAGGATCAAGCACCTCAAGAAGCGCTGACGCTGGGTCGCCGCGCATATCTGAAGACATTTTGTCTATTTCATCAAGCAAAAACAGTGGGTTTTTCACGCCAACTTTTGCCATTTTTTGCACTAACTTACCCGGCAGAGAGCCGATGTAAGTACGACGGTGGCCTCGTATTTCAGCTTCATCGCGCACGCCGCCTAGCGCCATACGCACGTACTTACGGCCGGTCGCTTTTGCAATCGATTGACCTAACGACGTTTTACCTACGCCAGGAGGCCCTACAAGGCACAGTATCGGACCTTTAAGCTTTTTCACGCGCTGTTGAACCGCGAGGTACTCAAGAATGCGCTCTTTTACTTTTTCCAGACCATAGTGGTCTTCGTTAAGCACAATTTCAGCGCGGGAAAGATCTTTTTTCACAGGCGAACGCTTGTTCCAAGGCACATTTGTTAGCCATTCAATATAGCTTCGTAGAACGGTCGCTTCAGCTGACATAGGAGACATCATTTTCAGCTTCTGAAGTTCGGCTTTCGCTTTGTCTTCAGCTTCCTTTGGCATCTTCGCGTCAGTAATTTTCTTAGACAGCGCTTCAAACTCATCGGGCGCGTCGTCTAATTCACCTAATTCTTTTTGAATGGCTTTCATTTGCTCATTCAAATAGTACTCACGCTGGCTTTTCTCCATTTGCTTTTTAACACGGGTACGAATTTTCTTTTCGACCTGCAGCAAATCAATCTCACCTTCCATTAGCGCCATGAGATACTCAAGACGTTCATTCACGCCCTGCATTTCCAACACTTTTTGCTTTTCAGTAAGTTTCAGTGGCATGTGCGCGGCCATCGTGTCGGCTAGACGCGCTGCATCTTCTATACCGTTAAGTGATGTAAGCACTTCTGGTGGAATTTTTTTGTTAAGCTTAACGTAACCTTCAAACTGAGAAACGGCAGATCGAATTAATACCTCTTGCTCGTTTTCATCAATACCTTCGTCTTCTAGCTTATCCACATGTGCTACAAAGAAAGGCTCGGATTGCTTGTAGCTTTCTATTTCACCGCGAACACTCCCCTCTACCAGCACTTTCACCGTACCGTCAGGTAGCTTTAAAAGCTGCAGAATAGTGGCAATAGTACCTACGGTGTAGATGTCGTCTGATTCAGGCTCATCAACGCCTGCATCTTTTTGTGCTACTAGGAAGATTTGTTTGTCATTCTCCATTGCCGCTTCAAGGCATCGGATAGATTTCTCACGCCCAACGAATAGGGGTATGACCATATGCGGGTAAACAACCACGTCCCGCAAGGCAAGCACAGGAATTTCAATGCGATTTTCACGCTCAACTGTCATACTTGTTCTCAATTTGTTTGAAATGTCATTTTTATATGGGGATGCAAGAGCAAAGTTCAATCGAAACTTATTAAAGTGTGTTAATTCCTTTATCTTACCTTCCCTGCTCTAGGGCCTGTTGACCTATACTATAACCATTATCGATTTTTTCGTTTAAGGCAACACTTAACTGGAAAATCTAGCAGAAAGGATAGACTGGATGGGCTCAACCGTTCAAATATCGTTCAAGTTATCAATATTTCGAACAGGTATATTCTTTTTCTTGGCTCAAAAGAGATAACCAACAGTAATTAAAAAAGGCCCCGAAGGACCTTTTTAAACATGTTTACTAACGCATACTATTACTCAGACGCCGCTTTTTTCTCATTACTGTCGTAAATCAAAATAGGCTTCGACTCGCCGCGAATAACCGTTTCGTCAATGACGACTTTGCTTACATCATCCATTGAAGGGAGATCGTACATGGTATCAAGCAGCACAGCTTCAACAATTGAGCGGAGGCCGCGAGCGCCCGTCTTGCGAACCATTGCCTTTTTCGCAATTGCATTTAATGCGTCGTCACGAAACTCAAGTTCAACGTCCTCCATTGAGAACAGCGCACCGTATTGCTTGGTGATCGCATTCTTAGGTTCGCGTAGAATTTGAATCAGCGCTTCTTCATTTAATTCTTCAAGGCTGGTTACAACCGGTAGACGACCAATAAACTCTGGTATCAGACCGTACTTAACCAAGTCTTCAGGTTCAACCTGTTTAAACAGCTCGCTGATTTGCTTGCTGTTGTCTTTCGACTTAACAGTTGCACCAAAACCAATGCCTGTATCTTTTTGCGCGCGCTGCTCGATAACTTTATCAAGTCCAGCAAACGCACCGCCGCAGATAAAGAGGATCTTAGAAGTATCAACTTGTAGAAATTCTTGCTGAGGATGCTTACGACCGCCTTGAGGTGGTACCGAAGCAACCGTGCCTTCAATCAGCTTCAGAAGTGCCTGTTGAACACCCTCACCGGATACATCGCGGGTGATAGACGGATTATCAGACTTCCGTGAAATCTTATCAATCTCATCGATATACACAATGCCGCGCTGCGCTTTTTCAACGTCATAATCGCACTTTTGAAGAAGCTTCTGGATGATGTTTTCTACGTCTTCGCCCACGTAACCAGCCTCGGTTAACGTGGTTGCGTCAGCCATAGTAAAAGGAACATCCAACAAGCGCGCCAAGGTTTCGGCCAGAAGTGTTTTACCACTACCCGTAGGGCCAATAAGCAAAATATTACTCTTGCCTAGCTCAACACCATCATGAACGTCGCCATTACGCAAACGCTTGTAGTGGTTGTAAACCGCTACAGACAATACCTTCTTTGCATGTTCTTGCCCAATAACGTAGTCGTCAAGGTGAGCATGAATTTCACTTGGTTTAGGTAAAGCGTCCTGCTTTTGCTTTGGCGCGATTTCCTTAATTTCTTCGCGAATGATATCGTTACATAACTCAACACACTCGTCGCAAATGAATACCGACGGGCCTGCTATCAACTTTCTTACTTCGTGTTGGCTTTTGCCACAAAACGAACAGTACAGTAGCTTGTTATCACCGTCACCGCTTTGCTTATCACTCATTACTTTTGCCTCTGCCTTACCTGAGTCGAAAACCAATACGTGCTTCGCACTGACTCAGGTTTACTATAACTATACTACTTAGTTCCGGCTACGTCAGATCGATTTGCTAAAACTTGGTCAACCAGGCCATATTCTTTCGCCTCAGTTGCACTTAAGAAATTATCGCGATCTGTATCGCGCGCGACTTTCTCATAGTCTTGACCGGTATGGTCTGCCATTAGGCGGTTCAATTTCTCTTTAATAGACAGAATTTCTTTCGCATGTATTTCAAAATCAGATGCCTGACCTTGGAAACCACCTAGCGGTTGGTGAATCATAACACGCGAGTTAGGTAGACAATAACGCTTACCTTTAGCGCCTGCAGAAAGAAGAAATGCTCCCATACTTGCAGCTTGCCCCATACATACCGTGCTCACGTCAGGCTTGATAAAACGCATGGTGTCGTAGATTGCCATACCCGCAGTTACAGAACCGCCCGGCGAGTTGATATATAGGAAAATGTCTTTTTCAGGGTTCTCAGCTTCTAAGAACAACATTTGAGCAACGATGAGGTTGGCCATGTGATCTTCAACTTGTCCTACTAAGAAAATAACGTTTTCTTTTAACAGGCGTGAATAAATATCGTATGAGCGCTCACCTTTAGAGGTTTGCTCAACAACCATAGGAACAAGTGCATTCATTGGGTCAAACGGGGTATTAGTCATAGCTACCTTGATTATCTAGCGTTAAAAACAAAAATGCTCGGAAGGCTCCGAGCATTTAAGCAGTTGCTGACAAGTATTGTCAATCAGACAGTAAAAAATTACGCCTGTTTGTTCATAACCTCGTCAAAAGCTTTAGTTACTTCAGTAACTTTTGCTTGCTCAAGAACCCACTCGATAGCTTGCTCTTCAAGCGCAACGTTTTGCATTTGCTGCATAAGCTCTTGGTTATTGTTGTAGTAATCAATAACTTCTTGAGGGTCTTCATACGCAGAAGCCGCAGTTTCGATCATCTCGTTTACTTTAGCTTCGTCTGCTTTAAGTTCGTTCTGCTTAATCACTTCGCCAAGAAGTAGACCAATAGACACACGACGCTTAGCGTTGTCTGTGAACAATTCAGCAGGAAGGTCTGGTAGGTTCTGACCACCGCCTTGCTGGCTAAAGCGTTGTTTAGCCTGTTCGCGAAGTGCATTCACTTCTTGATCGATAAGCGCTTGCGGGATGTCAATTTCGTTTGCTTCTACAAGCTTAGCGATAACATCTTCTTTAACTTGTGCCTTAAGCGTTTGGTTTAGTTCACGCTGCATGTTCTTGCGAACTTCTGCTTTAAGCGCGTCAACACCGCCTTCTTCAACACCGAATAGTTTTGCAAACTCTTCGTCAACTTTAGGAAGATCTAAACCTTCAACTTTCTTGACGGTAGTTTTGAATACAGCGTCTTTACCTTTCAGGTTTTCAGCATGGTAATCTTCAGGGAAAGTTACTTCAATAGTCACTTCCTCACCCGCTTTCGCACCTACTAGTGGCTTTTCGAAACCAGGGATCATGCGCTCTTTACCAAGCTCTAACGCGAAGTCTTCAGCTTTACCGCCTTCGAACTCTTCACCATCAATAGAGCCAACAAAGTCGATAATTACTTTGTCGTCTTTCTTCGCTTTACGCTTAACTTCTTTCCAAGTTGCGTGCTGCTTCTGAAGGGTTTCCATCATGTTATCTAAATCTTCGTCAGTAATTTCTACTACTGGCTTCTCGATTTCGATATCACTTACACCTTTCACTTCTACTTCTGGGTAGACTTCGAAAGATGCTACAAACTCTAGGTCCTGACCGTCTTCATCTTTAGTCAGTTCAAACTTAGGCATACCAGCAGGCTGAATTTTTTCTTGAATCACTGCTTGGTAGAAGTTTTGCTGCATAACATCGCCAGCGACTTCTTGGCGAACTGCCTGGCCGAAACGCTTTTTGATTACGCTTACAGGAACTTTGCCTGGGCGGAAGCCGTTGATGCGTTGTGTTTTTGCCAACTGCTGTAGGCGTGACTTAACTGCTGAATCAACCGTATCAGATGGAACGGTGATAGTAAGACGGCGTTCTAAACCCTGGGTCGTCTCGACTGAAACTTGCATTATGTTACCTCAACTATACGCCTTTACAGGCGCTTTGTTCCCAATCCCCTCTCCCGTCATGCATTAATTGCATATCACGCCGGGGTAGAGGTCGTTATTCGACGTTAATCACTTCAAAGTTAGGTCGCGAATTCGCGTCAAAATACCAACCTGAAGCAAACGTACTGGTTAAAAAAAGACGCGGTAGTATACAGCCGCATACCACAAGAGTCGAGAGGCAAACACAAGTTTGTAACACGCTTTTGAATGCATTTTGAGCAAAAAGCAAGACTTTACGCGCAGTTTTGAAACAAATAAGCAGATATTCGCGAAAATTACGAAAGGAGATAATGATAAAATTGGAAGAAGATAATGGTCGGTGAGACAGGATTTGAACCTGCGACCCCTTGTACCCAAAACAAGTGCGCTACCAAGCTGCGCCACTCACCGACAGAGATATCTTTTTTAAGACAAGCTTTTATGAGCTTAATATATGGTGCGGAAGGAGAGACTTGAACTCTCACGCCGTGAAGCACTGGAACCTAAATCCAGCGTGTCTACCAATTCCACCACTTCCGCAAAAAAGTGGGGTGGACGATGGGACTTGAACCCACGACAACCGGAATCACAATCCGGGGCTCTACCAACTGAGCTACGCCCACCACAGTAATCCTTTTCGTCTTATGTGTGAATTGAAAACACATAAACGACTGTCGAGCTGTAAGGATTGAACAATTATGCTCGATAGTATTCTTAATGTCGATTCGAATATGAGCAGTCCGAACAATTACTTAGACAGACAGCACTGATTGAATCGAAAAAGCAAAAATGGTCGGTGAGACAGGATTTGAACCTGCGACCCCTTGTACCCAAAACAAGTGCGCTACCAAGCTGCGCCACTCACCGACAGAAATGCTTTGTTAAGCTTTTAAAAAAGCTTGAAAATATGGTGCGGAAGGAGAGACTTGAACTCTCACGCCGTGAAGCACTGGAACCTAAATCCAGCGTGTCTACCAATTCCACCACTTCCGCAAAAAGTGGGGTGGACGATGGGACTTGAACCCACGACAACCGGAATCACAATCCGGGGCTCTACCAACTGAGCTACGCCCACCATAGGGTGTGTTTGCTGTTCACATGCTCTAACCTAGCAATATGAACATAAAGATTGAGCCTTGCCATCAGGACCTACCTGAGTCGCATGGCGCGCCCGGCAGGATTCGAACCTGCGACCCACGGCTTAGAAGGCCGTTGCTCTATCCAGCTGAGCTACGGGCGCTTGGCGAATCTTTACTGCAAAAATGGTCGGTGAGACAGGATTTGAACCTGCGACCCCTTGTACCCAAAACAAGTGCGCTACCAAGCTGCGCCACTCACCGACTGTCGTTTCGACCTTGACGCCTTAGCCTCAGTGCCGTTACGGGGTGCGAATATTACTGACATCCCCCCACCTCGTCAAACACTTTTTCAAATAAAATACCTAACCGCTCACAAAGCATCCATTCTCGCGTTTTTTTAAACAATTTGCTTTTATTATCTTAACGCCAGTGCCCCAGCGTAGCGAGTTTTAAGAGACGGAAAAAGTAAGCCAATTAGGCAACATGAATGTAGATATAGAGTCTTAATTAGCTTGATGAAAAGTACAAAAAGACGGAGTAAATGGCAGTTTCCAATAATTGCTAGAGTATTAGCACCGTTTTGTGAAACAATATAGGGCACTTGTTGACCTCCCAACCATATAAGAATCGTACAAGACTATGACCGCTCATCTTATTGACGGCAAATTAATTGCCAAACAAGTTCGCCAACACGTAACCTCCTATGTTGAATCGCTTACACAAGCAGGTAAAAGACAGCCCGGTCTTGCCGTAGTTTTAGTAGGCAGTGACGCCGCCTCGCAAGTTTATGTATCAAACAAGCGAAAAGCATGCGACGAAGTAGGTTTTGTCTCCCGTTCGTTCGATTTGCCGTCAGACACTACGGAAGAAACGTTGCTTAACTTAGTTGACCAACTAAATGAAGATAAAGAGATTGACGGCATCTTAGTGCAACTACCACTTCCTGCAGGTTTAAATGCCGAAAAGGTGCTAGAGCGCATCCATCCACATAAAGACGTTGACGGATTCCACCCGTATAACATTGGTCGCCTAGCACAGCGTATCCCTGCGCTACGCCCTTGCACGCCAAAAGGCATTATGACCATGATCGAGTCTACCAAGCGCCCAGTTAAGGGCTTGGACGCGGTTATTGTTGGTGCATCAAATATTGTGGGTCGCCCAATGAGCTTGGAGCTATTGTTGGCTGGCTGTACGGTAACCACCTGCCACAAGTTCACCCAAGATTTAAAAAGCCACGTTCAACGCGCTGATTTACTCGTGGTTGCTGTCGGCAAACCGAACTTCATACCAGGCGACTGGGTAAAAGAGGGCGCGATTGTGATTGATGTGGGCATTAATCGCGTAAACGACGGTTCATTAGTGGGCGATGTAGATTTCGAAAAAGCAAAAGAACGTGCTGGTTGGATTACTCCCGTACCCGGTGGTGTTGGGCCAATGACTGTGGCGAGTCTAATAGAAAATACACTTGAAGCCTACGTGAAATACCACTCTTAAAGCGCTCACACTACATCTAATTTTTAAGGCAGAAAGTAAATTTCTGCCTTTTTTGCTTTATACTCTCTCCTCTTTAAATACAGACCTAAACTGAATATCTTCTTTATGGCGGAAACAACCTCTTCGTTGTGCGAAAAGCACGTCATCGACGCTACGCTTAAGTGGGTAGATGATATTGTAATAAAACACAACTTTTGCCCCTTTGCGCGTTATGTAAGAACGCCCAACCAAATTCGTTGTGTTGTCGTTGCTGGCGATGCGGGAGATATCATTCAATCCCTTTTTGATGAATTACGGCATTTAGAAGAGAATGAAAGTACTGCCACAACGTTAATTGCGCTTACCCACTCAACTATTGCTGATTTTGACGAATACCTTGATGTACTAGCCATTGCCGATAGTATGCTTCACGATTGGGGATATAGTGGCACTTACCAACTGGCTAGCTTTCATCCAAATTATGTGTTCGACGGTAGCGACGAAGACGATGCTGAAAACTATACTAATCGCTCTCCCTACCCACTTCTGCACTTAATTCGCGAAGCTGACATCACGCGATACATGAAAAAAGAAGAGGATGCAGAGAAGATATTTAGTCATAACATCGAAAAGGCTCAGGCACTTGGCTGCCCTTATTTCGAAAACGTGTTAGCAGAGATGAAAAAGAAAAGCCTACCTCATAAAACACGTTAGTTAATTTAGCACGCTGTGTGGAAGGCTATATAGCGCTTTCTCAGACGGTAAACTAAATACGAGCTTTGGCAGGCCAAAGAATTGGATTACTCCAGGGAAACCAAAGAGAGACGTAGTCTTTTCGACAAAAACATCTTTGCTTGGTCCAAGCGTTAACTTGAAGCGTTAGAGTACATGCCAATTATGAGAGATATATGACAATTCAACTCACATTTAATGACAATAGGGATACCGCGTGAGCACTACTAGTTCCTTTGAAGTGTCGAGCATTGCGACTATTGAAACGCCTTTTAAGCAAAAGTTTGCTGTACCAAGACAGCCCAATCTAGCCAGAGCAAAAGGCACCATTACCTTCAACGAAGGTTTTAATGACATCAATATGCTAAAGGGTATCGAAAGCTATAGTCACTTGTGGCTTTTATTCGTGTTCCATCAAAATATAGAACGTGGTTGGAAAAGCGCGGTAAAAGCCCCCAGATTAGGGGGTAACGCTACCATTGGCGTTTTTGCAAGCCGAAGTACTCATAGGCCAAATAGTATTGGCATGTCTGTCGTTGAAAACGAAGGTATAGCGATAGAAAAAGGCAAGGTTACGCTGAAAGTCACAGGAGTAGACTTAGTAAGCGGTACCCCACTCATTGATATCAAACCTTATATTTCCTACGCTGATAGTATTTCTGGAGCGAGAGACACTCTTGATGACATTAACCCCATCCCTCATCGAGACGTGTATTTCGCCCCAAATCTCTCGACAGCCCTTGCCAAAATTGAAAATCGCCATCGCGATTTTTGCTCTCTTGTGACCGCGGTACTTGCACAAGATCCTCGCCCTGCTTATAAACAGCAAAATGATAATGACGAAAAAACATACCGCGTTACGCTATACGATATCGACGTGGGTTTTAAGATAAAAGACGCGAATGTGTGGGTCACTGAACTCACTCCATTAGGATAAATGCACGAATAGTGTTAACCGTCTGTGGCGAAATGGCTCACAGTTAATTAGAATACGCCCAAACGTGTGTCGCCTTGTCTCTGCCTGAGTGGTTTTTTGATAGGCCTTCACACTTATGATCACAAATACACTTATAACAGGATACCTGCTTTACATGCGCACTAGTCAATATTTGCTTGCCACGCAGAAAGAAACACCTGCAGATGCAGAGGTTATCAGCCACCAGCTTATGCTAAGAGCTGGCATGATCAGAAAGCTTGCCTCGGGTCTATATACGTGGTTGCCGTCTGGCCTTCGTGTCCTTAATAAAGTCGCTAACATTGTTCGCGAGGAAATGAATAAAGCAGGCGCGATTGAAGTGCTTATGCCGGTTGTACAGCCTGCCGACCTGTGGGAAGAATCTGGACGCTGGGAAGAATATGGCCCTGAACTGCTTCGCATTAAAGACCGCCACCAGCGTGACTTCGTGTTAGGCCCGACGCACGAAGAAGTGATTACTGCGCTTGTACGTAACGAAATTAGCAGCTACAAGCAGCTTCCGCTTAATCTATACCAAATTCAAACAAAATTCCGCGACGAAGTGCGCCCCCGTTTCGGCATTATGCGTGGTCGTGAATTTACTATGAAGGATGCCTACAGCTTCCATTTAGAAGACAGCTGCTTAGAAGAAACCTATCAGAAAATGTACGACGCCTATTGCGCCATTTTCTCGCGTATGGGCCTAGACTTCAGAGCGGTGATCGCAGATTCAGGCTCAATTGGTGGTAACCACTCTCACGAGTTCCACGTACTTGCAGCATCAGGCGAGGACGATATTGCGTTCTCAAGCGATAGCGATTACGCAGCAAATGTTGAAATGGCACAAGCCGTGGCACCAGAAAAAGCAACGCCTTCTGGCGCGGCTCTTGAAACAAAAGATGCCAAGGGTAAAGATTTCAACGCTATTTTAAAAAGCGTTGAAGCAGATGTAACAAAAGCCGTTAAAGTTATCTTGGTTAAAGCCGCTAATGAACTTAACGATAAAGGTGAGGAAATTAATTCTGATAAGTGGGTAGCATTAGTGCTACGTGCTGACCATGAGTTAAATGATGTTAAAGCAGAAAAATTAGACGGCGTTGCTACACCGCTTGTTGAAGCCTCTTTTGAACAAGCAAAAGATGTTCTTGGCGTTTCTCCGCTGTTTGCTAATGCAAATGACTTGCCGGTTCCAGTGTACGTTGATGCAAGTGCAGCCGCTCTTGCGGATTTCACTACAGGAGCTGGCGTTGGCGGTAAAGTGAACGTCAACGCAAACTGGTCAGAAGATTTAACCGGTGTTGATATTCGCAATGTGGTAGCGGGTGATGCGTCTCCAGATGGCAAAGGCACTCTCGATATTAAACGAGGCATTGAAGTAGGCCATATTTTCCAGCTGGGCCAAAAATATTCAGAAGCCATGAATTGTGGCGTGCTAAGCGAATCAGGTAAACATCAAACGCTCACTATGGGCTGTTACGGCATCGGTGTATCACGCATAGTCGCAGCAGCGATTGAGCAAAACCACGATAAATTTGGCATAAAGTGGCCAGATCCTATCGCACCGTTTAAAATTGCATTAATACCAATGAATATGCATAAGTCTCATCGCATCAAAGAAGCAGCCGAAGCCCTTTACGAAGAGCTTGTCTCGCTAGGTGTGGAAGTACTGTTTGACGACAGGAAGGAGCGTCCGGGTGTTATGTTTAATGACATGGAATTGATTGGTATACCTCACAGTATTGTTATCGGCGAAAGAAACCTCGATAATCAACAGGTTGAGTATAAAAATAGACGTACTGGCGAGAAGCAGTTATTAGACCTCAGCGCAGCAAAAGACTTTGTAGCCGCACTCTAACATCTGAACTTGCCCCAAAGTTAAAGAAAAGAGGGCGTATGCGGTTAACATTCTATGGCGTAAGAGGGTCTATACCCACACCGGGAGCAGCTTTCGTTCGCTATGGCGGTAACACAGCATGCGTTCATATCGAGCTTGAGGACGGTACAGATATCGTCCTCGACTCAGGTACTGGTATTCGCCTTCTTGGCGAGCACTTAGCGAAAAAGAACACCCCTATCCATCTTTTGCTGAGCCATAATCATTGGGACCACATACAAGGTTTCCCCTTCTTTCCTCCCATATATCAAGCCGAACGCGAAATAAATATCTATCCAGGACAAACTCTGTTTGAAGAGCCGGACCAAATTTTAAAACAAATGGAAGGATCGTTATTCCCCGTACCAAGAAGTGCGCTCAGAGCAAACATCGCGCTTATTGAAATACCGAAAGCGGACAACACCTTTGTAATAGGAAGCGCAAAAATCACGCGACTTGCAATGAATCATCCGGGAAGCGGCAGTGCCTATTGCATAAACGCTGACGGTGTGAAGGTTGCTTACATTACAGATAATGAGCTTTACCCTCCTTATAAAAAAGAAACCGACTTTATCGATTTTGCTAAATTTGCTGAGAATGCAGACTTACTTATCCACGATGCACAGTATATGCTGTCTGATATGCCTGCTAAAAACGGATGGGGCCACTCTGTGGCTGAGGAGGCGGTTAAACTGGCTATGGCGTCCAATGCAAAAAAATTAGCACTGTACAGTCATGATCCAGAACGCACCGATGACGATATAGATGATGTTGTAAAACATTGTAATGAGTATGTCACAGTAGCAGAGTCTACTTTACACGTATTTGCATCTTCCGAAGGCCTCACACTGGACTTCAGTTAAGCATAAAAATAACCCCATGTTACGGAGAATTAAAGGTGTCTGTGTTAAAGCCTTTTGTATTTTTGGCAGCGTTTGCTGCTAGCACGAGTGTGTGTGGACAAGAAACATCCTCAGATGTTGTTAGCACTCAACCTCAAATCGTCGATAGCAGCGAGCAACAAATAAGCAATCAAAAAGAAACCAACGATCCCTCTCAAGATGAAGAAGGTATCGAAGTCATTGATATTATAAAGCGTGATACCACCTCAGAAAGCGCGTTAGATGACCGTTTAGAAGGTGATAAGGAAGCGCTGGATAATGTGTTTGCTATTACGCAACACCGCCAAAACTACTTTCTTCCCATCACTTACGTTTCCAATCCGAATACCACGGGTAATGAAGATTTGACGGATGAGAACGTAGACAACAAAGAAGCAAAGTTTCAGGTTAGTGCTAAACTGCCTCTTTATTTGGAAGATACGGGATTCGATGGCGTGTATTTTGGGTTCACGCTGACCTCATTTTGGCAGCTTTATAACAGTGAAGCATCAAAGCCTTTTCGAGAAAATAACTACGAGCCAGAAATTTTTTGGCAGGAAACCGCTGATTATTCCGTACTAGGGTATAAATTTAATACCTTCCAAGTAGGCTTCAATCACATGTCTAATGGTCAAAGCGGCCTACAATCAAGAAGCTGGAACCGCTTATTTGCCTCTATTGTATTCAGTGATAACGACGATATTTATTACCTAAAAACCTGGTATCGCATTCCTGAAGACGAAAAAGAAGACCCATTAGATCCTACGGGCGATGATAACCCTGATATAGAGGATTATTACGGACGTATGGAGTTTGGTTATGGTAGAAAAATTGGGGCTTTCAAAGTGCTTGCCCTATTGAGAAACAACCTGGACTTTGATGAAAACCGAGGCAGCATTCAGCTAGACTTCACCTACCCGATTTCAGACCGCTACGAAGTACTTCTTCAATATTTTAACGGGTACGGTGACTCGCTTATTGACTATAACCGCTCACAAGAGCGCATTGGTATCGGATTCCAGTTGCTCTTCTTGTAAAACGACTAAGCATGCTTAAAACAAAAATGCGCGCTACAAACGATTCGGTTCTTTATCACTTCGTTTGAGCGTGCTTTTTATTTTTCGCTTAATACACATTGCAGTTAATCAATCACGCCGGCTGCGCGATAAAGCTGAATATGCACATCTACCAGTGCTGCAATATCTCGTTGGTAACCCCCGCCAATGACTGCTGCTATTGGAACACCTAAACGATCAGCTAACGCGAATACCTGCTTATCTCTTTCATAAACGCCTTGGGTAGAAATATGCAGATGCCCTAAGTCGTCATTTACGTGCACATCGACACCTGCATCATAGATGATGGCGTCTGGCTGAAATTGCCGTAAAGCTAATGTCAGCGCTTGTTCAAGCGTAGTTAAATATTCATCGTCTTCGGTGCCTTTAGCAAGACCAATATCAATATCTGAATGCTGCTTCCTATGCGGAAAGTTTTTTTCTCCGTGAATGGATAAGGTAAAAATATCTGAATCATTCTCAGCAAGCTTTGCCGTACCGTCGCCTTGATGTACATCTAAATCAACGATAAGCACATTATCGATAGATGAGTTTTTCTGCATAGTTTTAGCGGCAAGGTATAAATCATTGAATAAACAAAAACCAGAGCCGAAATCTGCGAAGGCATGGTGATACCCCCCTGTGAGGTTGAGGGCTTTACCGCTCTCGAGAGCTAATGACGCAGTTAAACAGGTACCAGCAACCGCTGTGCGTGTTCGTTCGATAAGCTGCTGCGACCAAGGGAACCCAATACGCCGCATGGCGTTTTTATCTAACGAACCTGCGGTGAGCGCTTTAACATATATAGGATCATAGAAGGTAGTGAGAGTCTCATCGCTGATAGGCTCGGGCTTAATAAACCGCGCCGCACTCACACCGCGCTTTATGAGTGCATCACGAATACCCACATACTTTTCTATTGGAAAACGGTGGCGGTCGGGAAGGTCCAGCTGGCTATAAATCGGGTGAAAAACAAGTGGTGTTGTCATTAGAATCAGCGTAATTTCTCGAAAAAAAGCGAACAATGCGCTATGAAAAAAGGAGCAAAACGCTCCTTCAAGTTATCGATTCATACTGACAAATAGGGACTAGCGGGTCAAACTATTCACCACTTTTTCCACGTTATCTGACATACTTTTCATGGAGCGAGACATATCGTCACGCTGCGCCAACTGGTGATATTTCTCTGACGACGTAACCACATTACTAATAATTGCCTCAACCTGATGCAGCACCGCTTCCTGTTCATCAGCAGCATCATTAAGGGCAACAACGACGCTCGCAGTTTCCTTTATATCTCTCACCACGTTGTTAAGCGTCTCAAGTGCGGCTGCCGCTTCAGCAGCATTAGTATCGGATAGCTGTTTACCCGACGACATGGCTGACACTGCACCCTTTGCCTCAGCCTCAAAGCTGCTCAATATATCGTTAATTTCTTTCGTCGACTGTTGTGTTTTAGCCGCTAGTGCGCGAACCTCGTCTGCAACTACTGCAAAGCCTCGACCGTGCTCCCCTGCCCTAGCAGCTTCAATTGCTGCGTTAAGCGCAAGCAGGTTCGTTTGATCTGCAATCTCGTTGATAACGTTTACTACTTTCAAAATATTCGTGCTGCGCGTTTGAAGGTCTAATACGATGTTACTCGATTCTGTCACCGTTTTAGCTAGCTGTTTAAAGCCCGCGTTTGCACTTTCAAAGGTGGCATAACAGCTTGCCACATTTTTTTCTGAGTTATTCGTCGCTACAGCGACTTGGTCAGTAATTGCTACCAAGTTTTGCACAATTTCTCTAAGCTTATCTGTACTGTTATCAAGGGATCGGGATGCATCTCGCTGACCATTCGCGCCTTCCATGATTGATTGACTAACATTACCTAAAGTTCCGAACGCTTTTTCCATTTCTATCTCAGCTTGCTGCAATTGCGCCACCGAGTCTTTTAGCTTGAACTGTAATGCACGAGCTGAATCTGCCAGCATCCCGAGTTCATGGTCGCTTGAATACGTTAAGCTGTAATCATAACGACTGTTGGCAAGGTTTGATATGCACGCAGCGACTTGTTTCGTTGGCTTAATAACTTGAGAGCGCAGTCGAGCAATCACATACACCATAGAAAGTACAGACAGTACTATGGCGGCCAATAAAATCATCCAAAGCATAGCCCGAGTATTTGATTTAAGCTCAGCAATGGCATTTGCTGAATCTGTTGCAATATCTGACGCTATGGCGGTTAAAAGCTCAGCGGGCTCACGATCAATTCCCCGTACGTAACTATCTCCCACTTTTGGGTCAAACCCTGAATTGACAAAAGCGTCATAACCCTCTCGGTATTTTTGTGCCATGACCGAGTGAGCTTGCTGAAACCTCCGTATGTCAGATTTAACAGCATCACTAATGACACCGTTTGCTAGCATCATGTCAAACTGGCGGGTGATCTCAGCTTCCCGTTTTTTGAAGCGATCCCAGTACTTTTCTCTATCACTTTCCTTGTAGCCACGAAGCAATACGTTTTTCCACTCTTGCACCTGAGTTTTAAACGTACTAAGCGTAGTATTTACGTCACGTTCTGACTGAACAAGGGTGTTCTCCAGCTCGTCAAAAGAGTTAAGCAGTGAAAACGACTTATAGATGGACGCGCCGTTTAGTAGGACAAGAATGAGAAAGCTGGCGAGGACGGGCGTCATCACCAAACGGCTGATACTTGTGTAGTTGAACACGGCTTAACCTTTAGTATGAATTAGAAGTGGGACGTCGCCATTAAATGATATTTTTGTGACATTTAAGTGACACATTAGGTATGATAACGAATACTTTTATATTTATCTTTATACTAAATTTTACGTAGTATTTTACGAGCAATAAAAAAGAGCCCGGAGGCTCTTTTAGTATAGTAGCTGAGAATAGCTAGCTAAAAATAGGCTGTAAACTTCGACCTATTCCCACTCAATCGTAGCTGGTGGCTTACCTGATATATCGTAAACCACACGGCTGATACCATCGATTTCGTTGATAATCCGGTTCGACACTTTACCTAAGAAATCATATGGAAGGTGTGCCCAATGCGCTGTCATAAAGTCGATGGTTTCTACCGCACGTAAACTTACTACCCAGTCGTATTTACGGGCATCACCCATTACGCCTACCGAGCGCACTGGAAGGAATACGGTAAACGCTTGGCTAACTTTTTGATACAAATCAGCCGCGTATAGTTCTTCGATAAAGATTGCATCTGCACGACGCAGTAAGTCGCAATACTCTTTCTTTATTTCACCAAGTACACGTACACCTAAGCCTGGGCCAGGGAAAGGGTGACGGTAAAGCATGTCGTACGGTAAGCCTAGCTCAAGGCCGATTTTGCGAACTTCGTCTTTGAATAGTTCACGCAATGGCTCAACAAGGCCTAGTTCCATATCTTCTGGAAGACCGCCCACGTTGTGGTGAGACTTAATCACGTGAGCTTTACCTGTGGCAGAGCCCGCTGACTCAATCACATCTGGATATATAGTCCCCTGCGCTAACCATTTGGCGTTCTCAAGCTTGCCCGCTTCTTCATCAAATACTCGAACAAACTCATTACCGATAGCTTTACGCTTAAGCTCTGGATCTTCAATACCTTTAAGGCGATCAAGGAAGCGTTCTTCAGCATCGACGCGGATAATGTTTAGCCCAAAGTGGTCACCAAACATTTCCATAACCTGATCGGCTTCGTTTAAACGAAGCAACCCATTATCAACAAACACACAGGTTAGGTTTTTGCCAATAGCACGGTGAAGCAACATCGCGGTTACTGATGAATCAACACCACCAGATAGCCCTAAAATAACTCTCTCATCGCCTACCTTTTCTTTAATGCGCTCAATGGCGTCATCAATGATAGCGTCAGCAGTCCAAAGCTTCTCGCATTTACAGATGTCCATAACGAACTGGGTGAGCAGTCGCATGCCTTGGCGAGTGTGCGTTACCTCAGGGTGAAACTGTACCCCGTAGAATTGTTTTTCAGCGTTATACATAGCTGCATGCGGGCAAGATGCAGTTTGCGCGATGGTTTCAAAACCTTCAGGAATCGCCGCTACCTTATCACCGTGACTCATCCATACATCTAAAAGTGCTGCGCCATTATCACCAATAGCATCTTCAATTTTATCTAGCAGCGGGCTTGGCTTTATTACTTCAACTTGTGCATAACCAAACTCACGTTTGTCTGAACCTAGTACACCACCACCTAATTGCTGAGCCATGGTTTGCATGCCATAGCACACACCTAGCACGGGTACGCCGGCTTCAAATACGTATTCAGGCGCGCGTGGTGAGCCTTCTTCGGTTACCGACTCAGGGCCGCCTGACAGAATAATACCCTGCGGGTTGAATTCGCGGATTTGTTCTTCGGTCACATCCCAAGCCCAAAGCTCACAGTAAACACCGATTTCGCGAACACGACGCGCTATCAACTGCGTGTATTGCGAGCCAAAATCCAAAATAAGTATGCGTTGGTCGTGGATATTTGTGGTCATGTTTTATTTTTACCCGTTAAATAAAAGAACAAAGGCTGGTGTAAAAACCAGCCTCGCAGTCGTCGGTCGCCTTAACCTAAGCGGTAGTTTGGCGCTTCTTTAGTGATGCTCACATCGTGAACGTGGCTCTCGCCCATACCGGCAGAGGTCACACGCACAAACTGTGCTTTAGTATTGAGTTCTTCAATTGTAGCACAACCGGTTAAACCCATGGCTGAACGCAAGCCGCCCATTTGCTGGTGAATAATGTTTGCAATTGGACCTTTGTACGCAACGCGGCCTTCAATACCTTCTGGTACCAATTTTTCCGCGTTATCAGACTCTTGGAAATAACGATCTGACGACCCATGGCTTTGATCCATAGCGCCCAGTGAACCCATTCCGCGATAGGATTTGTAGTAACGACCTTGGAAAAGCTCCACTTCACCGGGTGCTTCTTCAGTACCTGCCAGCATGCTGCCAACCATTACGCAGCTTGCGCCAGCCGCCAGTGCTTTGGCAATATCACCAGAAAAGCGAATACCGCCATCAGCGATAACGGGAATGTCTGTGCCTTTTAGCGCTTCAACCGCATCAGATACCGCGGTAATTTGAGGTACACCACAACCAGTAACGATACGGGTTGTACAAATTGACCCTGGGCCAATACCAACTTTAACCGCGTCTACGCCTGCATCGGCCAGTGCTTTTGCACCGTCGCCCGTTGCAACGTTACCTGCGATTATTTGAACTTCAGGATAGTCAGCGCGTACTTTCTTAACGCGGTCAATAACGCCCTGTGAGTGGCCGTGAGAGGTGTCAATCAGCAATACATCAGCACCGGCTTCAACCAATAGTGCAATGCGCTCGTCAGTACCTGGGCCAACGCTTACTGCTGCACCTACGCGAAGACGGCCAAGCGAGTCTTTACATGCATTCGGTTTATTTTCTGCTTTTTGGAAATCTTTAACTGTGATCAAACCGGTTAGCTTAAACGCGTCGTCAACCACGAGTATTTTCTCAATGCGGTGCTCGTGCATAAGGTCTAGCACAACGTCAGAGCTTGCACCCTCTTTAACGGTAACCAGATCATCCTTACCAGTCATTACGTTACTAATAGGAAGGTTTAAACGTTTTTCAAAACGAAGGTCGCGGCCAGTCACAATACCAATTAGGTTATTGTCTTTGTCTGTTACTGGGAAGCCAGAGTAACCAAGACGCTTAGATAGCGCGATAACTTCACCGATAGTAGCGTTCTCTTCTACCGTTACCGGGTCAGATACCACGCCACTTTCGTATTTTTTAACTTCACGTACGTGCTTAGCTTGCTCTTCAGGTTTCATATTCTTGTGAATGAAACCAATACCACCCTCTTGAGCCAGCGCAATAGCGAGTCGGGCTTCAGAAACCGTGTCCATGGCAGCAGACACCATTGGAATATTCAGCGTTACACCGCGCGTTAGACGGGTCTGTAAATTTGCAGTATGGGGAAGGACGGTCGAGTGGCCGGGAACCAGCAACACATCGTCAAACGTCAGGGCTTCTTGGATGATACGTAGCATGCAACAACACCTATTCAGTTGAGGGTTAATTGCGGCGCAATTGTAGTGTTTTTTGTTTTTCAGGTAAACTCTAAATGTATTAAACCCTGTGATTTTTTTTATGTTTACAAATTCGCCATCTACATCTCGACAAATTTTAACAGTTACCAAGCTAAATCGCTTAGCCAGAACCGTACTAGAGGGAGAGATTGGTCTTATTTGGCTGTCGGCCGAAATTTCTAACTTTGTTGCGGCAGCATCAGGGCACTGGTACTTCACGCTCAAAGATAATAAAGCTCAAGTTCGAGCCGCAATGTTTAAAGGGGCCAATCGCAATGTGCGCATTCGCCCAAAAGAAGGCGATAAAATACTCGTGCGCGCGTCTGTGGGGCTTTACGAAGCGCGCGGCGACTATCAACTGGTCGTTGAGCATATGGAAAGCGACGGCGAGGGTGCACTCAAGCAAGCGTTTGAAGCGTTAAAGTTCAAACTTAACAACGAAGGTTTATTTGATACTTCAAATAAGCGCTCTTTACCTGACCGTATCAATCGCATTGGCGTAATTACTTCGTCAAGCGGTGCAGCACTTCACGATGTATTGAGTGTGTTAAAGCGCCGTAGTCCACAAACTGAAGTCATTGTCTATCCGTCAATGGTGCAAGGAGAAACTGCACCGCTTCAATTGATTAATGCATTGCGCACAGCAAACAGACGTGCAGAAGTAGACGTACTACTACTCACTCGGGGAGGCGGCTCGTTAGAAGACCTGTGGTGTTTTAACGATGAAGGTTTAGCCCGAGAAGTCGCGGCAAGCAAGCTTCCCATAGTAAGCGCTGTGGGTCATGAAGTAGATTTCACCATAAGCGATTTCGTGGCTGATTTACGCGCCCCTACTCCATCCGCTGCTGCCGAAATCTTAAGCCAGGATTCAACTGCCCTTTATCAAACGTTAAATCAGCAAAAACAGCGTTTGGCACGCGCTATTAATCAGTATTTGCAGGCAAGTAAGCAGCAACTAACGCTTAAGAAGCAGCGTTTAAATGCTTTGCACCCGCAAAGCCGTATTCAGTCTCAGTGGCAAACCTTAGACAGACTGCAGCTTCGTTTAGCCCATAAAATGCAAAGTGACCTAGCCAAGGCCGAAAAGCAACTGCACGCGCTTGAGTACAGGCTAAACCAGCAATCTCCATCGGCAAAGGTAGCTCGAGCCAAAGACAAACTTGAGTATGCCAGTAATAAACTTACCTCTAGTATGAGCGCACTTATTAAGGGTAAGAAAAATGAACTCGGTGGAAAGGTCAGCCTCTTACAATCGGTGAGCCCGCTTTCAACACTAGCGAGGGGTTATAGCATTACACTTAACAACAAAACTGCTATTAACAGTGTGGATAAAGTGAATATTGGCGATGAGATAAAATCACGAGTGACGGACGGTGAAATAATCAGTAAAGTGACAAACATTCAGCACCATTAGGTAGCCTTTAGTATTATGCCCGTTTATGTAACAGCGATTTCATTTTCTAGTTTGTGCCAGCGGGCTCATGCATTTTTTGGCGAGTTTTTTAAATTATCAGCGCCAACGTCTTTGTTTTTCTCGTGCTTTTTTATCCCTACGATGCTGTCTAGTGTTGCCCATGCCTACGCAGTCAACCAAAGTGTGTCGGTCTTTTCTACCTACCCAAGCGAAGCCTTGCTTCAGTCCTGTTATTCACAACAAAAACCTACCCACTCACCGCCAATTGATACAGACAATACTAACCTGTGCTTCGAAGATGCTATTTCGCCAGACAGCTTCATTAATGTGCTCAGCGAGTCTGGCGAATTTAATAACCTACTCCCCTATGGCGAAGGGAGCGACTATGAGTTACTTATCGCCAATGTGGGCGCCGCGCCCCACGAGCACCAGCAATATGCAACGCAATTCGCTGAATTCACGCTGCAATGGCGAGGTATAGAAATAGATTCTTCACTGTTTGATTCTGGCGTTGAGACACGCGATGGTGATTACAAAGAAAATGCTGATATCGGAAAAGAAACTAAGCGACTGATATCTCGCTGGCTTCAACACGTTAGGAAAACTGGGTTGTTTACCAGTAAATACTTATTTAATGCGTTAGAAGCAAGTAATTATGATGTGGCACTGCAGGTGCCTGACACCGTTGGCGAATTCAAAAAACTAGACACCCAGCTTTTTCCTGACCCCTTTAGCGGTGCAATCACTCGCTACACCCATCCGGAATTTGAAGACGCCTTAGTTGATGTCACTGTGTACCCCTTTATTGGTCAGCTATCTATCACAGAAAATGAGTTATTGCCGAAACAATTAGAAAGCGACTTACAGAGAGCCAGCGCAACCGCAGAGCGACAAAAGCTAACCTTAGCTCAAATTAGCCCAGCGTCACCTTATGCGGTAAATAGCCAATTGGTCGGGTGGAAATTAGGCTTAAGCGCCGCCTCAGATAACTTGCCGACAATTTACGCCACCACCTATGTATTCAGACAGCAGGATAAAATCGTTAAAGTATCTACAACCTTTCCGCCTGACTTTTCAGATAACATCGTCAATCAGCTGATTGTTAAGATACAGGTACCTCAAGAGTCTGTAATGATGAAAAAGGTTCGCTCTATGCTTGTGGAAAGCATGAAGTAAGGCGAAGCACATGAGCTTTATACCTATGCGCTTTACTGTGCTCAAGAAATAAGAGCGAACCGTTATTGCTTTTATTTTTCAATAAATCGTCTTACTGGGTTAATTGATTTACGTTTCACACTACTACTTAAGATGTGAATTTTCGCCTGCTCCTTTGGCTTATATTTGTCAAACCAATTATAAACTTGATTTTTTTGAAGCGGCTGGCTCGCTGAGTGCAATTTTTCCACTGCCATAACTTTTCCTTTACATGGACTAAAAACGTTTGACTTTGCAATGAACGAAAACCATCCCACTCATTTTTTGGCAGTTTTTCTTCTATTTGCTAGCAGAAATAAAAGACCTGCACCAAAAAGGCTAAATGCTGCGGGCTCTGAAACATTTGTGGCTGAAGGGGCATAGTCGAACTCTACGAATACTTTACCCCAAGAACCCGTTGAGAATTCATTAGTAAAACTACCCGACCCCCCATCAACTTGGTTGAAAAGGTTCGTTCTTGCATCAGTTGAGAATAAAAACTCGATTGGCGTTCCAGACAGAAACGCTGACAAGTCAACATTGTTTAACATACCCGATCGCTCGCCTGTAGTAACATCGAACTCAAACTCAGCAGAATCTTGGCCTGGAATCATTGTAAAAGTTCCCTCTGGAGAGCTTTGTGCTGAAACGAGAGGATTAACGAAATTTGCATTCTCAAATATAAATGTGTCAGCGACGCTACTGGAAACTTGCCAGTTGGATGCTAAAAAGATGTTCACATCGGTGCGTCCGGCTTCTGTACTTCCGTTAACTGATCTACCTTCACTGTCTATTTGGCCGTAAACCGTAATATTAACAGCGTTTAATGTGCCAAGCGTTTGATCGAATGAATCGATAAATATACTTTCCGATAGGGGTGAAACTTCTGCCACATCGAAAGGACTTCCTTGCTCACCGAACGACACTTCTTGTGTAATAATTGCTGCTTTTAATGGCATTGTAGTCGCTGCGACAATGGCAGCGGCAATAATTCGCTTTTTCATAAATTAATCCTGCTCATGTAATTAGAATTCTCCCTACAGACGTTGGGCATAATGCATTTGCAAGAAGGGAACCAAAGATCAATTTATGCGCAATGCCGCATACGGTAAGGGTTAACAGAATTTAATATTTATGAAAGAAATTAGTAAATGCTTTAAAAAGGAAAATATTACATTTCATTTGTAATAATGACCAACTGGTAACAACTTGGCACGTCTGATGCAATTGAATTTAAATAACGCTCGAAACTGGTGTTCGTGATAAGAAAAACGAATGATACGAATTATTCGAAGCGTAATGTAAAGCCCACTGTTGAGCATCGTGAGCTTTTTAAATATATCATTATTGATATTTGATAATCTGTCTCTAACGCCTTTCGACAAGAATATTAAGAGGCCGCTACGCCATGAAGCGCAGCTTTTTACTAAACATCTCTATTTTTTATCTTTATAGTAAGACATCATGCGTCGGCGTTTACGCTGCTGCGCCAAGGTTAAATTGGCTTTTTTACCTTCAAATGGGTTAGCACCCTCTCTGAATTCTATCTTGATTGGCGTGCCCATTATTTCGAGTGCTTTTCTAAAGTAATTCATCAAAAAGCGTTTGTAAGAGCTTGGTAAGTCGTCAACTTGGTTGCCATGAATAACAATCACAGGAGGGTTGTACCCGCCAGCGTGGGCGTATTTCATTTTCACTCGACGACCGCGCACAAGAGGAGGTTGATGGTCATCTTGCGCCATTTCCATAATCTGCGTCAGTAATGCGGTATTGATACGCTTAGTAGCGCTTGAGTAAGCCTCTTGAACTGATTCAAACAAATTGCCAACACCAGAGCCATGCAGTGCAGAAATAAAGTGAATACGGGCAAAGTCAATAAAGCCTAGACGACGATCCATCTCACGTTTGATATCGTCTTTTACATCCGTACTCAATCCATCCCATTTATTCACGGCTACCACCAGTGAACGGCCCGAATTAAGCACAAAGCCCAGTAGGCTTAAGTCCTGGTCAGTAATCCCTTCTCGGGCATCAATGACTAATAGAACCACATTGGCCTCTTCAATGGCCTGTAGGGTTTTTACTATTGAAAATTTCTCTACCGCTTCGCTAATTTTTCTGCGTTTTCTCACCCCAGCGGTATCGATGAGAATGTACTCTCTCTCGTCGCGCTCCATAGGAATATAAACGCTGTCACGCGTCGTACCTGGCATATCGTATACAACAACGCGCTCTTCACCGAGAATACGATTTGTGAGCGTAGACTTACCCACGTTTGGCTTGCCTACTATAGCAAGCTTGATGGGAAGTTCTTGCAAGCGCTGACGCTGGGTTTCCGCATCTTCTTCTTCCTCTGGCTCTTCATCGATAATCTCCATGTCAGGAAAATCAACTTCCAAAGGTTTCAGCGCATCTTGCAATAGTTGGCTTATGCCGCGTCCATGTGCAGCTGCAATTTGCTTTATGGCACCTAATCCAAGTGAATAAAACTCAGCACTCTCACTATCGCCATCAATGCCGTCAACTTTGTTAGCTACAACGAATACCTTTTTATTTATGCGTCGAAGGTGGTCAGCTATGCCTTGGTCTGCTGGCAATAAACCCGCTCGCGCATCCACTAAAAAAAGTACAACATCAGCTTCTTCTATGGCTAAAAGTGACTGCTGGGCCATTTCAGCATCAATGCCCTCTTCATCGCCCGTAATACCGCCGGTATCCACTACGATAAACTGGCGCTTTTCAAATTTCGCTTGGCCATATTTACGGTCGCGAGTAAGGCCCGGGTAATCAGCAACAAGTGCATCACGGGTATTTGTAAGGCGATTAAACAAGGTTGACTTGCCTACATTTGGGCGGCCAACCAAAGCAACAACGGGTAACATTTATCAGATCCTAAGGGTCATGAAAGCTAAAAAAAGCACAAGCCATGCACACCAAATATCACAAACTAGGTTTAAGAGAATGATTCTCCAACATGTGGTGTTTTAGATGAGGCTTTCGAGAATGGGCGCATTATACCTTGTTCACAACCTAATACCAATGCAGTTCTGGGAGACTTAATACCAGTCCGCATAGATAATTACCCACTCAGCGAGAATTAAAACGTTCGTAATCGCGGCGTGTTACCGCAGGTATAGTGGTCCTACATCAAGGTGACACAACAAAGAGTACGGACATTTTAAACTCGCCCTTCGGGAAGGTCTGGCAAGCTTCCTAGCTTCATTCTGGGAATTTGAAAGGGAATGGCCATTCCTGCATTCCCACGCTTCGCTAGGAAACTTGCCAGCGCCTTCTGAGTGGACACTTATCTATGCGGACTGGTATGACACATTGCCCTAACAAAATGAATTAGGTGATCGAAAGCTGTGAATATATTGGTGTAGACAATAAGAAAAGGCGTTTCGAATATCATCCGAAACGCCCCTATTTAACTCGGTTTTTAAGCAGTAATTTTTCTAATTCGGTATGCGTACAGACACTACAACACCATTTCGCGTTACCGCAACTACACTGTCATCTACTTTAAGAGGCGCAGCAAAAATAGCGTCGTCTTCGTCATCGCCCCCCACATCTAAGCGAGCAACAACTTCACCGGTTTCTTGCTCAATCCAATGAAGGAAACCCCAGTTATCGCCAACCACAATGTGGTCACCCACAGGCGTAGCAGCCGTTAACGAACGTTTCTTAAGTAATCCTTGAGACCATAGTTCTACACCATTGCGTCTGTCGAGGGCGTAAACGTTAGAGTTGTTATCAACAACAAAAATTTTGTTCCCCTCGATAGTCAGATTGCGAAATGATGCATATTCACGTTTCCAAATAACGCGACCTGAACGAAGTTCGACTGCAGCAAGTGTACCGTTGTACGACACGGTAAAAATGGTGCCGCCAAACAATACTGGTGTGGTATCGATATCGACGATACGCTCTAGCTCTGTTGCACCAGAAGGCGTCGCTATTACGGTTTCCCATGCAAGCACACCTGTTTCGATAAGGTTTACCTGAATTTTTCCAGTTGGCGTTCCTACAATAGCACCACCGTTAGATGCGATGGGACCTGAAATGCCGCGAAGGGTCAACGGAGGAGTGTCGCCTTCATGTCTCCAAAGCTGTTCGCCAGTGCGTGTGTTAAAACCGAAAAGGCTGCCTGCACCAGTGTTAACCACTAAAATGCCTTCATCGGCTGCTGGCGCTGCTAAGATTTCGCCGGGAACTGTGGCTTCCCAAACAAGCTCACCGCTTTCTGCGTCCATTGCCGCTACGTAACCATTTTCAGTGCCAATGAATACATGTCTGTCAGCAACAGCAATACCACCAATACGCGCAGTTTCTCCGCTGCGCCATAGCTTGGTTACCGCGCTCATCATGCCTTCAGAACGGAATTGAGCGAAGTCCTTTTGCCACAACACTTTGCCAGATTCTGGTTCCATCGCCACGACAACACCATGACGGTCTGCCGCGTAGAGTTTGTCATAAGCGTAAACCGGACGAAGACGCGAAAAGTAATGGTCAACACCGTCTCCAATATCACGATCCCAGACTACCTGTGGAGAGAACTTAGCTTCAATAGGCTTTAAACGGCGAATCTCTAATTCTTCGTCATCTGCAAACCAATCAGAAATGGTTGAACAGCCTGACATTGTGATAGACACCGCGAGTGCCATACCTATCGTGCGAGCAAATCGACCTTTACGGCCACACGTGTTGTGAAACAAATTGCGTACCTCTTTATTATTTACACCAGCCCAATGGGACTATCGCTTACTGAGCTGCAGATACCGAAAGGTTATCTAGCTTCATTTGCAAAAGCGGATTGTTGGCATTTTTTTCTAACGCATTTGAATAAGCTAATCGCGCATCGTCAAACTTGCCTTGTTTCTGATACACGTCGCCTTTTAGTTCAGAAACTTCTGCTGAAAATGCGTCGTTCGTTACATTGCTAAGCGTAGACAACGCCGCGTCCAGCTGGTTCATTTCAATTTGCACGCGAGCTAAACGAAGTGACGCAAGTACCTTTAATTCATCGTTTTCAGCAAAGGTAACAACGCTGTTTAAATGCGAAGCCGCTGCGTCTAAATCACCCGCATCTACCGCTTGCTTAGCCGCTAGTAGGCCCGCAATACTCGCATAGCCACTGTCTTTATTCTCTTCAATAAACGCATTAACTTTTGCATCGCTGCCTTCGGTGCCAAAAGTCTCAACGGCATTTTGATATGCAACAGATGCTGCTTCTTTGCTTTCTATTTGCGCATCTGAGTAATAACGCCAGCCCCAAAGGCCGCCTAACCCGAGTGCAGCACCAACAATGATTGCAGTACCGTGTTCTTTCCAAAAGCGCTTGATCGCTTCTACTTGTTGTTCTTCTGTTGCGAACTGTTCCATAGTGTCCTCTTTTTATTGTGCGCTCAGCATTTCTGCAACCTTATCAGATAAGGCATCAAAGCTAACTGTAACTTGTTCTTGACCGTCGCGTAGCGGTTTCACCCCTACTTCGCGAGACTGCATTTCGTCAGTACCTAAAAGCAGCGCCAAACGTGCACCTGTTTTATCTGCACGCTTTAATTGTTTTTTAAAGTTGCCGCCGCCACAGTGCATCATAATGCGCACGTTTGGAAGCCGATTGCGAAGGTGTTCAGCAACCTCTATGGCATAAGACTGTGCATCATCGCCCATTGCCGTAACGTAAACGTCAGCAAAGCTTGAATCTTGGCCTTCTTCTGTAAGCGTAGTCAGCAACAGTACCAAACGTTCGATACCCATGGCAAAGCCAACCGCTGGTGTTGCCTTACCGCCTAACTGTTCAACCAAACCATCGTAGCGACCACCTGCACATACGGTGCCTTGGGCGCCTAAGCTATCGGTAACCCATTCGAACACAGTACGGTTGTAGTAATCTAGTCCGCGTACTAAACGAGGGTTTACTTCAAATTCAATGCCCGCTTGCGTTAAGCGCGCGCAAAGCGTTTCAAAGTGAACTTTAGATTCTTCATCCAGGTGATCGATAAGGGCTGGCGCATCGGCAATAGCCGCTTGAACATCTGGGTTCTTAGAATCAAGCACGCGAAGCGGGTTAGTTTCTAGTCGGCGTAATGAGTCTTCATCTAGTTGATCAGCTCTTTCTTTTAAGAACTCCACTAGCGTATCGCGATAGGCCGCTCGCGCTTCGTTTGAGCCTAGGGTATTTATTTGCAGTTTTACATGCTGCTCAATACCGAACGCTTTCCAAAAACGTGCGCTAAGTAGAATAACTTCTAGGTCGATGTCCGGGCCATCCATGCCATAGGTTTCCACACCAAACTGGTGGAATTGGCGGTAGCGACCTTTTTGTGGACGTTCGTGGCGGAACATCGGCCCCATGTACCACAAACGCTGTTGTTGGTTATACAATAAGCCGTGTTCGTTACCTGCACGCACGCAGCTTGCTGTACCTTCTGGACGAAGCGTCAAGCTGTCGCCATTTCTATCTTCGAAGGTATACATCTCCTTTTCAACGATATCGGTTACTTCGCCGATGGAACGCTTGAATAAGTCGGTGCTTTCAACGATGGGAGTACGTATTTCTTGGTAACCGTAACTCGCCACCACTTGACGAAGTACAGATTCTACCTTTTGCCACGTACCGGAAATCTCCGGTAGGCAGTCATTCATGCCTCGAATTGCCTGAATAGTCTTAGCCACGTGAAATTCTCATACTGCTATATAGTGAAAAGCCCCGCATTATAGGGGCTTTAGGAATAAACAACAATGAACAAAAAATCTCTTAGTCTTTTACCGAGACCTGTATTTTATTTTGCTCACTTATACGCGATGCTTTTGCGCGTATCTTAGCTTCAAGTTTGTCGACCAAATCGTCATTAGGAAGGCGTTCTTTTACACGTTTGCCGTCTTCGTAAAGGCCGCTCATGTTGCGCGCACCGGTAAGGCCTAAATCAGACACTTCCGCTTCACCTGGACCATTAACCACACAACCTATGATAGACACATCCATTGGAGTAAGGATGTCTTCCAGTCTTTGTTCAAGGGCATTCACTGTTCCGATTACGTCAAACTCCTGTCTTGAGCAACTCGGGCACGCAATGAAATTGATCCCACGCGAGCGAATGCGCAGTGACTTCAATATATCAAAGCCAACTTTTATTTCTTCTACTGGGTCAGCTGCAAGAGACACGCGAATAGTATCGCCTATACCCTCAGCCAATAGCATGCCTAGCCCTACCGCACTTTTGACTGCGCCCGCCCGTTGACCGCCAGCTTCAGTAATGCCTAAATGAAGAGGTTGATCAATTTTTTGCGCCAACAAACGGTATGCTCCTACAGCAAGAAACACATCCGAGGCTTTAACACTTACCTTGAACTGATCGAAGTTAAGCTTGTCGAGAATATCAACGTGACGCATGGCAGATTCAACAAGTGCTTCAGGCGTAGGTTCGCCATACTTTTCTTGTAAATCTTTCTCTAGAGAACCGCCGTTTACACCAATGCGAATAGGAATATTTTTATCTTTCGCACAATCAACAACAGAACGCACCCGTTCCATGTTACCGATATTACCAGGGTTTATACGCAAGCAATCCACACCGTATTCTGCCACTTTGAGCGCAATACGATAATCGAAGTGAATGTCAGCCACGAGTGGCACACTTACCTGCTTTTTAATTTCTTTGAACGCTTCAGCCGCTTCCATGGTGGGAACAGATACGCGAACGATCTCACCACCTACGGCAACAATGCGATTAATTTGATCAACAGTCGCCGCCACGTCAGTGGTGCGAGTATTTGTCATAGACTGAACAGCAATGGGAGCACCATCGCCAATGGGAACGTTACCTACATTAATACGCGTAGACTTTCTGCGTTTAATAGGACTATCTGCAAACATCTGATTACCTATAAAGGAAGTGCGAACCGAGCTGTTTTACCGTTCTGGTATGAAGAAATATCAACAGTCTCGCCGTTAACTGATACACGCACATTATCCGGTGCGCCGAGCGTAACTTCAACAGGAGGAACCCCCTGAATTTCCATCACACGCCCTTTTTGCTTAACCCCGTAGGCAATTGCTTCACCGGACGCGTCTTTTATATTGACCCAGCAATCGTCAACGAAAGTAAAAACCATAGAAATGGGCGCTGTATTACTTTCTGCGGCAATGTCAAGATTAGGCTCAGATTGGCTATTGCTGCTTACTAATGCCGTTAGGTTATTGCTTTCGTTGATGTCCGTATCAGGGGCTGAAATGGCCCCCTCATTTATACTACCGTCTTGCGCAAATTCATCACTTTCTTCATCAATAACTGGCTCATTAATTGACGAAGCGTTTGAATTCAACAAATCGTTATTTATAGAGGTGGATGATGCAGGGTCACTTGATAAATCACTGCCACCCAGCTGAGTTCCATTCGATGCACCACCCTCAGATGTGATAGGTGTATTAGCCGCCTCTCGTTTAACTGCTTCAGTGAGCGGAACGTCTGAAACCGCCTCATCATTTGGCTGCTGATACCACCACATAACTACACCAGCAATGATGAGCAGCAAAATAACATAGGTGACCATCATCCAGCGGTCATCGTGTGTCTGTTTAGCGACACGTTTTGAAAAACTTTGAAGTTTTTCTGAAGATGGGACCGATGTTTGATTGTGATACCGTTCAAATGCCTCAATGACTTCGTGAGAATTCATGCCTAATTGTTTGGCATAGTTTCTTACGTATCCCTTCGTAAACGTTACAGATGACTTTTCGTCAATGACATCGTTTTCTAAATCATTGATTTGTTTTGATTTTAAGAAAAGCTTATCAGCAATATCCTGTTGAGATAAACCCAACTTCTCTCGGCGTGCTTTTAGCATTGCCCCAGGGCTTGGCGTTTTTTCTTCTTGTTGCGAAATGACTTCTTGATTCGCGTTTTCTTCTGACACCATTAAACCTTATTCCTCCTGCATATTAGGTGGTACTAACCAAAGCTTCTGACCAGCAATAATAGCGCCAGTATTCTCTAGGTTATTCCACTTCTGCAGTGTCGCCATTCTGATATTGTGCAGTAAAGAAATACGATATAAGTTTTCACCATCTTTTACTACATGGAATTTATTACTTTGGGCAGATAATTCGGTGTTTTGGTTTATTTCATTGTCCAACCCGTCGTTCACTTCAGGCGTTTCTTCATTACTGTAAAGTGTAGCCTGTTGATTCGGTTCACTTTCACCGCTACTCGATTCAGCCTTCAACGTTTGCGCTAGACGCTTTTCCTCTGTTTTATCTCCTTCTACCAAACTTGAACCTTGACCATCACTTGGTTCAGCTTTGGCAGATTTCACCGTTCTGACCACTTTACTTTGCATCGTTTTTCGTTCGGCTAGATAGCGCTGGGTTAATTCGCTCTCGGGATAGACGGCAATCATCATATCACCGTATTCATTAGCAGCTTGGTAATCGCCCTTACCTTTCGCAACTTCATACGCTAGCCATAAATAGTCTGGAGATACTCTGGCTACCCGCTCATATTTACGTAAAGAAGACTCGGCTAGATCCCACTGCTGTGTAATAGTGTACAACTCACTTAACAAGAAAAGGGATTTGCCCCGCGCCGGCTGATGATTGAGCGCCTCTTGAAGGTAACCAATCGCGTCTTCTAATTCGCCTTGGCTTTGTGCACACAGCGCAAGGTTTTCGTAGGTTTGGGCCGCATTTGCATAAAGGCGGTTATTTATGGCTTTAAAGAAATAACGCTTTGCGTCGTCATAATCGCCGTTTTGGCATTTAAACGCACCATAGCTATTGGCAATGTCACCATTATCAGGGGCTATGTCGATAGCGGTTTGATAGAACTCTTCGGCACGGCGGTTATCGCCAACCAGCTGGTAATAATAGGCCATAGCAAATTGAACGTCCGCAGAACGAGGATTGAACTCTAACGCCTTGTCTAAGTTCTTTTTTGCTTGCGTATAGTTATTATTTTTAAGGTAGGTGAGGCCCAGAGATGTGCGTGTTCTTGCCGCTTCCTCGTGGTCGAAATTACCACCGTACAAGCCAGACTGGCTGTTACTTACACAGCCTGTCGCTAATAAAACCGCACTTAATAAACCAATGCGAAGTGAAGTGCGCAATCCTGCAACCATATTCTTACCCTAATATCTTAATGATTATTGGGCTATTTTTACTGAAATTGCCTCGCCCTTCATCTGTTTTTTTAACATTCTTTTCGTTCTGTCCACTACATCGCCTACTAATTGACCGCATGCAGCGTCGATATCATCACCTCGGGTTTTACGGACTACGGTGGTAAACCCATATTCCATAAGCACTTTAGCAAACCTATCGATGCGAGAATTGCTTGAACAGGTGTATGGAGAACCAGGGTATGGATTGAAAGGTATTAAGTTTATTTTACTAGGTGTATCTTTCAATACCTTTGCCAGCTGATGAGCTTGTTCAGTGCTATCGTTGATGTTCGAAAGCATTACGTATTCAACCGTCACACGACCTTGGTTCGCTTTAGACTTGGCAAGGTAACGTCTCACACCCGCTAAGAATGCCTCAATGTTGTACTTTTTATTAACAGGTACAATTTCGTTACGCAACTCGTCCGTTGGCGCATGTAGCGAGATAGCAAGCGCAACGTCAATTTGATCGCCAAGCATATCAAGGGCTGGTACAACACCAGAGGTACTTAACGTAACACGGCGTTTTGATAAACCAAAGCCAAAGTCGTCTAACATGATATCCATTGCTGGCACCACGTTTTTAAGATTTAACAGCGGCTCGCCCATTCCCATCATCACAACATTCGTAATTGGACGCTTGCTTGTATCCTTAGAAAGGCCAAGGAAGGTCGCAACGCGCCATACCTGACCGATAATTTCGCTTACACTGAGGTTACGGTTAAATCCCTGCTGGGCCGTTGAACAGAAAGTACACTCAAGGGCACAACCCACTTGTGAAGAAACGCACAAGGTTGCGCGGTCGGTCTCTGGGATCCAAACCGACTCAACCTCTTGACCACCTTCTAAGGTAAGCGCGAATTTAATAGTTCCATCGCTAGCTTCTTGAAAGTATGCAATTTCTGGGGCTTTAATTTCGCAATTTTCGATGAGCATCGCGCGAAGGTTTTTATTGAGGTTACTCATTTCTTCAAAATCGCTTACTCCGTGCTGGTAAATCCATTTCATTACCTGATCGGCACGAAATGGTTTCTCGCCCATTTCTTTAAAGAAACTGCGCAAGCCTTCGCGATTTAGATTTAATAAGTTAGTTTTTGCCATGAATACGATGACCCTTGTACCTTCGAGGGATACCCCTCTTACTGCTAAAAATGGTGTAAAAATCAGGCAACACGAATGTCGCTAGAACGGCGAATGGCTGCTGATTAAAATTTGCGCGGATTTTACCACAGATGAGATTTGAGAAAAAGCCGATTTAACGCAGAGTATCGTTAAGTTTCGCTATACTTGAAACGCCCGATTTAGCTTACCTGCATGAGAAACATGCAGAGCACATAAAACGCACATTTCCTCTTTTTCAGCGCAAAAAAAACGAGGCGCTGTAGCCTCGTTTCTTTCTACTTACGTAATCTTAGCGAGTACGTGGGCAGATTTCTTCTTCAGAGAAGAAGTATGCGATTTCACGCGCTGCTGATTCTGGAGCGTCAGAACCGTGAACTGCGTTTTCGTCGATTGACGCAGCGTAGTCAGAGCGAAGTGTACCTGCAGCTGCATCAGCTGGGTTCGTTGCGCCCATGATTTCACGGTTAGCTAGAACAGCGTTTTCGCCTTCTAGTACTTGAACCATAACTGGACCAGACGTCATGAAGTCTACAAGTGCGCCGAAGAAAGGACGCTCTTTGTGTTCTGCATAGAAGCCTTCTGCTTGCTCTTTGCTCATGTGGATCATCTTAGATGCCACGATGCGAAGACCTGCAGATTCGAAACGGTTGTAAATTGCACCGATAACGTTTTTAGCTACCGCATCAGGCTTGATAATCGAAAAAGTACGCTCAAGAGCCATGTTCTCTCTCCAAACAATTAGTGTATGTATCTTTAAAATTTTGGCCGCGAATTATAGGCAATTAATAACGGCTTGACCAGCGCCTTTTTAAAACAGGCGTAACGTGTTGTTTTTATTAGGATGTATCGTCAGATTAGCGCATTACCCATGACAATTTGATGACAGTGTATACTTTATTTTGCAATGGCAGATATGTAATAGCCATAATATCTGCCCTAAACAAAGAACCACGATGGAATAACAAAACGCCTATTCGGCTAAGTGTCTCAAGTAATTAACTCGTATGTAGCTAAGGCGTCAACAACTGTGAAGTACTAAGCGTTCGCTTTTGCTAGCTCTTGAATCTTTCCAACTATTGCCCGCAAACCATTACCCCTTGTTGGGGTGATATGGCGCTCTAAATCTAACGCTTCAAAGTAGCCGTCGATATCAAACGCTAGAATATCCTTCGGCGTTTTTTCGTTGTAGGCGGCAAGTACTAACGCAAGTAGGCCTTGAACGATAACGGCATCGCTGTCTACGTCAAAGTTGATTTTATTGCCATCATAAGACTCAACCAACCAGACACTGCTCTGACAGCCTTTAACTAGGCGCTCTGGTGTTTTTGCATCTTCAGGTAAACCCGGAATAGATTTGCCTAAGTCAATGATGTACTGATAACGCTGTTCCCAATCATCGAAGAACGCTAAATCATCAATAATTTCGTCACTGCTAGGTAGTTGCATTGCTATTTCCGTAATTTTGTAAAAAAGAAAATGAGTCGGGCGGTAAGTTAACTTAACCGCTTAAAAGAATAAACCCGCTTCAAGCTGAGCTTCTTCGCTCATCATATCGCGTGACCATGCAGGGTCGAAGACGAGTTCCACGTTTACATTCTTAACGTGTGGCACCATAGCAACTCGATACTCAACGTCACCAACCAATACCGGTCCCATGCCACACCCGGGTGCAGTAAGCGTCATATCGATATTTACAGCGCCTGATGCCTGGTCTATCACCACTTTATAAATGAGACCAAGAGACACGAGGTTTATCGGAATCTCGGGATCATAAATAGTTTCTAAAGCGTCCCACACCTGCTGTTCGCTGATGTTTCCATCTTCGGGGGCGTCAAAGCTCAGCGTCATGGCTTTGCGGCCAATTGCACCAGCATCTGTGCCATCAATACGGTACATATTACCGCGCCACGTTACCGTATAGTTACCACCGAGTTCTTGGGTGATATTCACAAACTCGCCCTCAGGGATCACGGTAGGGTTACCCGCAGGAACTAAGCGCGCTTTACAGTCGCGCTCGGTGGTCACCATTTTTTGCTTCATAAACTACTTAGTACTCTTTGTTCTACTGTTGATGGTCTTCATCGCGGCGCTTAGCCTACGTTAAAGCTCTCACCACACCCGCACTCATCAACCACGTTAGGGTTGTTATATTTAATAACGCCGTTTACGCCTTCCGTCACGTAATCAATTTCGGTGTTACGCAAAAGGTCTGTTGCATCTGCAGCAACTGCCACATTCACAATAGGCGAGATTTCCACTATCTCATCACCCGCCTGCGCACAATCAGCAAAATCAAGCACGTATGCATAACCCGTACAGCCGCTGACTTTTGTTGATAAACGAATTAACTGACCAGGTTTGTCTTTAAGCTTACTTTCGAAATGCTTAACGGCACTGTCAGTTAGCGTAATGAGCTTTGTACTAGGTACGAAAGTTTCAACACTCATAATGCCTCCTTAGGCCAACATCATTTTTGCTTTTTTAAGTGCAGCAAATAGGCTGTCTACTTCTTCAAGCGTGTTATAAATTGAGAACGATGCACGAGCAGTTCCGGGAACACCAAGACGCTTCATTAATGGCTGTGCACAGTTATCGCCTGTACGAATTGCCACACCTTGCCTGTCTAAAATAAACCCAATATCAGCCGGGTGTGCGCCATCAAGTGCGAAGCTTAGGACGCCCACCTTATTAGGGGCCGTTCCTATGATACGCATGCCTTCAAGTGCTTCAGCCTGCTGTGTCGCATAAGCAAGCAGTTTTTGCTCGTGCTCGTGCAAGGCTTTTACATCAAGGCCACTAAACCAATCTACTGCGGCTCCCATGCCGATAGCACCGGCAATGTTAGGCGTGCCTGCTTCCAAACGATTTGGTAAGGCTCCCCATGTAGCTTCATGGTACGTGACATCTTTGATCATTTCGCCGCCAACCTGCCATACCGGCCAGGTTTCTAACACGTCTTTTTTACCCCACAGGCAACCGATGCCCGTTGGGCCAAACAGTTTGTGACCAGAAAAAGCGTAGAAATCGCAGCCGATATCTTGAACATCAACGCCGCCGTGAGCTATGCCCTGAGCGCCATCAACTAAAACCCATGCGCCAACAGCTTTGGCTTTTTGGGTTAGTAATTTGATAGGGTTAACGGTGCCTAGTGCATTAGAAACATGCGGAAAGGCCACCATCTTGGTGTTTTCAGACAGCAATCGATCAAATGCTTCAACATCCAGTTCTCCACTATCGAAGATTGGGACAATGTTAAGCGTTGCGCCCGCACGTCGACAGGCCTGCTGCCAAGTAACCAAGTTGGCGTGATGCTCAAGCTCAGTCACCATTACTTCATCGCCTTCGCTCAAAAGCTGCCCTACTCCATTCGCCACTATGTTAATGGCTTCGGTGGTGCCGGCCGTCCAAATGACTTCTTCGCGAACTGTCGCGTTAATAAACTTAGCTACGCTGGTACGTGCATTTTCATAGCGGCGGGTCGCTTCATCTGAAAGATGATGGGCGCCACGGTGCACGTTCGCATTCGTCCCTGTATAAAAGTCGACAAGCGCATCAATCACAGCCTGAGGCTTTTGAGTCGTCGCTGCATTATCAAGATAGACAAGCGGCTTGCCGTCTACCGTTTTAGATAAAATAGGAAACTGGGCACGAAGTGCTGCAACGTCTAAGCTCATTTAACCTCCATTTGGGAAAAACGCTCACTCAAGATGGGCGCTAGCCATTCACGTACCGCCGCATTGGGCACGTCGTTAATAAGCTCTTGAATAAACCCAAAATTAAGCATGACCAACGCTTTGCTGCGAGAAATCCCGCGGGTTAGCATGTAGTACAGCGCTTCTTCTTCAATCTCGGCAACCGTTGCGCCGTGGGCACATTTAACGTCATCAGCGTAAATTTCAAGCTCTGGCTTCGTATTAATAACGCCACGACGAGACAGCAACAAGTTACGGTTGTTAAGCTCTGCTAACGTTTTCTGTGCATCACGATGAATATGAATACGACCATTAAAGACAGCACGGGCTTTGTCACCTACGATGCCGCGCGCGTTTTCTTCTGTTGTACCGTTTGGCATAGCATGCTCAATGGTTGAGTGAAGATCGAATAACTCGCCCTCAGCCAGAAGATAAATGGCATTCATTTTCGCATCGGCAAATTCGCCAGCGTGATGGATATCAACGTCTAAACGAGATAGCTCACTGCCATACCCCACCATAGTGCTGTTGAGCGTAGTGCGGTTGTGAAGTTTAAAGTGGCTACCACCTAACTGTTTTGCTTTGCCAGTGAACATGGCAAAGCGATAATGCTCTAAATGCGCATCATCAGCTAACTCGTACTCAGCAAACGCGGTCGTTAAGCTTTCGGTATCACCGAAACCTTGTTCAATAACGGTAGCGCGTGCGCCTTCGGCTACTTTAACGACTACGCGGGTATGGGCATCTACATCTTGTGAGGCCATGTTAACGATACGAACCGGCGTATCAATTTTCGCGTTTGCTTCTACGTTTATAAATATACCGTGTTGGCATAATGCATCGTTCACCAAACCAAACATATGACGGGCAGGTTTAACTTGGCCATACACGCTGCTAATGGCCTGCTGTGTTGCGGCATCATCGGTATTAAGTGACGTAATTGTCATGCCAGCTGGTACGTCTAGCGTATTGACCTGTGTAACCAAAACGCCATCAACAAAGATCAAGTCTATAGCATTGAGGTTATCAATAGCCGGTACTGGCAGCATCTCTGCTTGTACAGCTTGTCTGGCTTCACGCTTTTCTACAGGCGTGAGCGGCGTAAAGCGCCAGCTTTCGCTTCTTCGAGCTGGCCAACCATCGGCTTTTAACTGTGCTAAGGCCTGTTGACGCACGGGCGATAAATAGTCGTCGCGCTGCGCTGTATCAATGACCTGTTCTAGCCATTGACTCATGCCTCAGCCTCCTCGTACGCCTTCCCTAGGAATGCGTATCCGCTCTTCTCTACTTCTAGCGCTAATGACGCATCGCCGCTTTTCACAATTTTGCCATCAGCAAGAATGTGTACAAAGTCAGGCTTGATATAGTCAAGAAGACGCTGGTAGTGGGTAACAACGATGAAGCTGCGCTCACCGTCGCGCTGGCTGTTTACGCCATCGGCAACAACCTGCAGGGCGTCAACGTCAAGGCCAGAGTCTGATTCGTCAAGAATACAAAGTTTTGGCTCTAGCAAAATCATCTGCATGATTTCGTTGCGCTTTTTCTCACCACCTGAGAAACCTTCGTTTACACCGCGCTTAAGAAAGTCGAGTGGAAGCTGAACTTGCTTACAGGCCTCTTTCGCCTTTTTAAGGAACTCAGCAGCAGTCAGTGGCGCTTCGCCGCGCTCTTCACGCATAGCGTTTACCGACTCTTTCATAAATTCCATGTTGCTAACGCCAGGAATCTCTACTGGGTATTGAAACGCAAGGAAAAGGCCTTCTCGTGCACGCTCTTCAACATCAAGCTCTAGCAAATCTTTACCGTTAAGGGTCGCTTCACCTTCACTTACTTCATAGCCGTCACGTCCAGAGAGCACGTAACCTAGTGTACTTTTACCGGCACCGTTAGGGCCCATGATAGCGTGTACTTCACCAGGTTTAACTTCAAGGTTAAGACCCTTAATGATGTTTTTCTCTTCCACGCTGGCATGTAAATTCTTGATACTAAGCATTGATTACCCCACTGAACCTTCAAGACTAATTTCGAGCAGTTTGCCGGCTTCTACGGCAAATTCCATTGGCAGCTCTTTGAATACTTCTTTACAGAAACCGTTAACAATCATAGAAACGGCTTTCTCTGTGTCTAGACCGCGTTGCTGACACAAGAATAATTGTTCGTCGCTCACCTTCGATGTTGTTGCTTCGTGCTCAACAATGGCCGAAGGGTTACGGCTTTCGATATAAGGAAACGTGTGTGCGCCACACTTGTCGCCGATAAGTAGCGAGTCGCACTCGGTGAAGTTACGTGCACCGTCTGCGCGCGGGCCCATTTGAACCAGTCCGCGATAAGCATTGTTGCTGTTACCCGCTGAGATACCCTTAGAGATGATGGTCGACCTAGTGTTTTTACCCACGTGGATCATCTTCGTACCGGTATCGGCCTGTTGACGACCGCGTGTTAGCGCTACTGAGTAGAACTCACCCACACTGTTATCGCCTTTAAGTACACAGCTTGGGTACTTCCACGTTACCGCTGAGCCCGTTTCAACCTGCGTCCACGATATTTTCGCGTTGGTATGCGCAATACCGCGTTTCGTTACGAAGTTATAGATACCGCCTTTACCGTTCTCATCACCCGGGTACCAGTTTTGTACCGTTGAGTATTTGATTTGGGCGTCGTCCATCGCAACTAATTCAACCACCGCAGCATGCAGCTGGTTTTCGTCGCGCTGCGGTGCAGTACAACCTTCTAGATAGCTCACGTAGCTGCCTTCGTCGGCAACAATCAACGTACGTTCGAACTGCCCCGTGTTCATTTCGTTAATACGGAAATAAGTAGAAAGCTCCATTGGGCAGCGTGTGCCTTTTGGAATATAAACGAATGAACCGTCTGTAAATACCGCACTGTTTAGCGCAGCGAAGTAGTTATCCGTGCGCGGAACTACTGAGCCAATATATTTCTTAACAAGGTCTGGATATTTGTGAACCGCTTCAGAAATCGGACAGAAGATAACGCCCGCTTCTTCAAGTTTTTCGCGATATGTGGTCACAACAGATACCGAGTCAAATACAGCGTCAACTGCAACACCCGCTAACATTTCTTGTTCGTGTAGCGGTATACCCAGCTTCTCATAGGTACGCAGTAGCTCAGGGTCAACTTCATCTAGCGACTTCGGCTTATCCTTCATACTCTTTGGTGCCGAGTAGTAAGAAATTGATTGATAGTCGATTTTAGGATAGTCAACGTGTGCCCAATCTGGCTCTTCCATTTCGAGCCATGCACGATAAGACTTTAAGCGCCATTCAAGCATCCATTCTGGCTCGTTTTTCATTGCTGATATGCGGCGGATAACCGACTCGTCCAGGCCGCTTTCAAACGTTTCTGATTCGATTTCTGAATAGAAACCCGCATCGTACTTTCTTTCTAACGCCTGTTCGATCTGTTCACTCATGTTGGGATCTCACTTGTTTGCCTGCATTTGCTGCCACTTTGCTTTTCTGACGATTAAATTACCCCACGGTCTTGGTAATTTAAGCACTCACTTTTGTTCGACCTTTAATCTATTAAGCATCTATTCGCTTACCTAAACGGCCGAAACTGCCAGTTACATTGAGGACAGCCTAAAATTTTGGTGCCGTAGTATATAATACCCGACTATTTCACTCAAATATTCAGCCGCTATTTTACAGCGGTAAATACTCTTTTGACGCTACATGTGGCATTTTCGACGCCCCATGGCTATTAATTTTAATTCATAGTCTTCACATGAAGACTCACTCTGAATGGTGATTTACGCGGTAATCGCAGCGCGTAATTTGGTAGTTACGTCAACAACCTTCCTTACTACGTAATCTATGTCATCTTGGGTCGTAAAACGTCCAACGCTAAAACGAATGCCCGCATGGGCAAGTTCGTTGCTTCGGCCGATAGCCTTTAAAACATATGAAGGCTCTAAGCTAGCCGATGTACATGCCGAGCCAGACGATACCGCAATATCGTTCAACCCCATCATTAAGCTTTCACCATCAACACCAGCAAAACTAACATTAAGAATGCCTGCTATACGCTGTGTCGCATGGCCGTTAAGATAAATATCGTCAAGCTGCTGCAAGCCTTGCCAAAGTGAATTTCTAAGCGCGAGTATGCGCGCATTATCATCATCCATCTTCGATACGGCTAAAGAAAGCGCTTCACCCATTCCAACAATTTGATGAGTAGCTAGCGTACCCGAGCGCATGCCCCGCTCGTGTCCGCCACCATGAATTTGTGAAACTAACTTAATCTTAGGACGTCGGCGGACGTAAAGTGCCCCCATTCCTTTCGGGCCATACATCTTGTGAGCCGACATCGACAGCAAATCTATGGGTAACTCCGCCAAATCCATTGCAATTTTACCCACGCTTTGCGCTCCATCCACATGAAAAAGCACATCACGCCCGCGGCAAATATCACCAATAGCTTGAATATCTTGAATTACACCTAGCTCATTATTCACGTGCATAACAGACACTAAAATAGTGTCTTCGCGCAGCGCATTTTCTAGATCTGTTAATTTTATCAGCCCGTCTTCTTGTACGTTAAGATAAGTAACTTCAAAGCCTTGGTTTTCCAGGTACTCGCAAGTGTCTAGGACTGCCTTATGTTCAGTGGCCACGGTAATAATATGCTTACCCTTCTCAGCATATCCCTCGGCTACGCCTTTTATCGCAAGATTATTAGACTCGGTGGCACCTGAGGTAAATACAATTTCTCTTGGGTCACAGTTGAGGGCGTCGCTTATTTGATTTCTTGCGACATCTACCGCTTCTTCTGCCATCCAGCCAAATCGATAGCTACGAGAGGCTGGATTGCCAAAGTTTCCGTCAAGTGTCAGGCACTTTGCCATTGCCTCGGCAACGAGTGGGTCCACCGGTGTGGTTGCCGCGTAGTCTAAATAAATGGGTGTTGATAAAGCCATGGGTTAGTCAAAACCTACTTAAAGTTGAATACTTACTTCAATGTCGCTAGTTATGTGACGCAGGGATGCGTTACTGTCTTGTCGACCAGCCACCTCCTGTACATCCCGCTTTGCCATCAGCTCACCTAATGTGATTGAATTTAAAAACGTAGCGATGCGATCACTTAAATCCTGCCACAAACTATGGGTTAGACAGCGATCGCCGCCTTGACAGTCAGCTTGGCCTTGACAGCGTGTAGCATCGATTGATTCATCCACTGCGCGAATGACTTCACCTATCGCTATCTCGCTGGCTTCACGGCCTAATAAATAACCGCCGCCAGGACCACGAACGCTATCAACTAATTTCTCTTTACGAAGACGAGAAAAAAGCTGTTCTAAATAGGATAAGGAGATTTCTTGTCGTTCTGAAATGTCGGCAAGAGGCACTGGACCGCGCTTTGAATGCAAAGCGACGTCAAGCATCGCGGTAACCGCATAGCGCCCTTTAGAAGTGAGTTTCATTGGATTCTCCCGCCGTTTTATAATGGCGGAAATTTTCACATACCCGACTAAATTGGTCAAGTATAAAACCTAGTAAAATAGTCAAGTATTATTGATACGTGCAATCGGATTTATAAATTAGAAAAAGTAGTTCAGACTCCTTGATATGAACGAACTACTTTAAAAGCGGTCATCTTATTTAGTGTTTAGATGAATGTGGGCGAGAATACTGTCGGCTATCCGATGAGACTGAAGGGTATCAATTTGGTGGCGTAACCCGCGCAGAACCTGATGTTTTGCCCCTGATATTGCTTTGGCTGTAGCGGCCCCGCCACTTGGGTGAACCATGCGATCCACATCACCATGTATCACTAACGTAGGGGCGGTGATCCTCTGAAGCGATGTGGTGCGGTCGCCGGACTTCATAATAGCCCCAATTTGTCTAAACATGGCTTTTGCATCACTTTTTGCGCCATTTCTTTGCCATGCTAGTCGCGCGTATTGATGCCACTGATTAATAGCATCTTCTGCCACACCATCGCCAATATGTGTCATCATAGCGTGGTAGTTTTTAATCGCCTCGCTTTCATTCATCGGCGCTTTTGCTCTGGCCATTCGCCATAGCGTTGAATAAGAGGGCTGCCCTACCCGTCTATTCCCTGTTGTAGAAAAAATCGAGGTTAAAGACTTAACGCTTTCAGGATATTCGCTAGCCAGCGTTTGGGCTATCATTCCACCCATCGACATGCCTACGATATGCGCTTTTTCAACATTTAATGCTGACATGAGCTGCACGGTGTCCTCTGCCATTTTATCTAAACCATAAGCACCTTTGGGGGCTTTACCCCGCAACTGCTGCAATAAACTTGGGTGAGGAGTATTGCTGCGAACAGAGCGACCTGCATCACGATTATCAAAGCAAATTACGTGTAAACCACTTTCAACTAACCGCTCAATAAGGGCTTTCGGCCAATATACTAGCTGTAAACCTAGCCCAGCTATTAAAATTAAGGTGTCGTTATTGCCCGCTCCGTGCTCTGCGTAGCAAAATTTGTCGCCGCATTTAAGCGTTATATACTGTTCATTATGCTGCGCTAAGCTCATATTTACTCTCTTGAAATTTCGACAAAATTATCAGTCTTGCTCTGTTCTTTTTTCAAATTTCAGCGCAGGATCATCAACACGACCTTTGCGAAAAATCTTCACATCTTCTGCATAATTAAACGACATCGACCAGGGAAAATGCATGCCTTGCCGGGGTAACTTATCTAATGAGCGCTGAATATATCCCGCACCGAAGTTTAGTAGCGGCTGTGTCTCCATATCTGGTTCTGCCACAGGCGTGCACTGCACAAAGCCGTGATGCTTCATGTGATTCAGTAACCGTGTAAAATGCTCGCACAAAAGCCCTATTTTTAATGTCCAAGAAGACGCTGTGTACCCCACCGCAATAGCAAAATTAGGGACACCGCTAAGCAACATGCCTTTGTACGTAACGCATGTTGGAAGGGATACAGGGTCACCATCTATCTTGGGGATAAGCCCCCCTAACGGTAAAAGATTCAACCCTGTGGCAGTAACAATAATATCTGCATCTAAATGTTTGCCTGACACAAGTTGAATACCCGTTTCGGTAAACGTATCGATAGTATCGGTAGCAACCGAGGCCTTCCCTTCAGAGATGGATTCGAACAAATCTCCGCCTGGAACAGCGCAAAGTCTCTGCTCCCAAGGATTATAAGGCGGGTTGAAGTGCTTATCGACGGGATAACCCTCAGGCAACATTTTGATGTTTAGGCTACGAATGATTTTTCGCGCTCGTTTCGGGAAGCGCTGGCAAAATGCGTATACCCAGCGCTGTTTCGCAATGTTAAACCGTCTGGCTGCATTAAATGCGATATCGTCGTTAAACAACGCACGTAAATACTTTGCGATAGGATCTTCTACAGGCACAGGCAATACGTAAGACGGCGTTCTTTGAAGCATCGTCACGTGTGAGGCTGTTTTTGCTATTGCAGGCACCAGTGTTACCGCGGTGGCGCCGCTTCCTATTACGACTACTCGTTTATTTTCGTACTCCAGATCTTCGGGCCAATGCTGAGGATGAACAATCTGACCTTTGAAGCGGGATTGCCCTGAAAAATCTGGCGTGTAACCTTTGTCATAACGATAATAGCCCGACGCATTGAAGATCCATCTTGCAGCTACTTGTTCACTTTGCCCGCTTTGTTCAGACTCAAGCGTTACCAGCCAATACTGTTTGTCAGTTTGCCAATTTATATCAACCACACGGGTTAAAAAGCGTATGTGCTCTTTAATTCCGCTTTCTACTGCCGTCTCTTCTATATAGGCTTTTATAGAACGGCCATCTGCAATGGCTTTTTTCTCTTTCCACGGTTTGAAGTCGTAACCAAAGGTAAATAAATCGGAATCTGACCGTATTCCCGGGTACTTAAATAAATCCCAAGTGCCACCGAGGTCGCCTCGTACCTCAATAATCGAATAGGACAAGTCAGGACATTTCTTTTGAATGTGATAAGCACAGCCAATTCCGGAAATTCCCGCGCCAACAATCAATACATCTAAAAATGGCACTGTATTTTGCATGCTTGTCTCTAATGGTCATCAAAAAAGATATAACGTTAATCTATGTTGCCGTTGTTCTTCCGTCAATGCTTGCACGCTTTCTTAAGGACCATACCAAGTTTATTTACCCTTGCTCCTTGATAGGTTGCATAGAAACATACGTTGACGTTGACTCTATGAACGGAAGAACAGAAACAGTTTCCGCTAATATTTTACGGTATTGATTCATGTTCCTAGTTCGTATTTTAAGGAGGTAATCGAATGTTCCCGCTATTAAATGACACTGCTCTATCTCAGGTATTTTGCTGACTGCAGTATTGAAAGCTGCAAGCGCTGACTCTTTTGTATCTGACATAGTGACTTCTGTGAACGCTACCATTTCCATATCCAGCTTTGCATGATTAACAATCGCTTTAAAACCTAATATGTATTCGTTTTCTATAAGTCGCTTCAGTCGATTCTGACACGGTGTTTTTGAAAGCCCTATCCGATCAGCTAATTCACTTACGGACATTCGGCCATCAGAAGATAATTCCTTGATGATCTTTTTATCATAAGCATCCAAATTCACTAAAAAACCCCACTCTACGAATCAAAAAGACTAAAAATAGCAATAAAAAAGTTAATAAACCACACTTAATCGATTAATTAAAGGAAATAAAACCACACCTCAAAGCGTAGAATCATGCTCAGACTTTAATCACTTTAACGAGACCTAACTGTATGCTTGACGTATGCAAACTACATTCGAGAACCGATATCAACAACGCAATTAGAGAAGATGAGTCTGTTGTGATTAAGAAGCTCCTCGATCAGCTATCTCTGCCTATTGCCCATGAAGCGCTGACAAAAGAGTATGCGCAAAAGCTTGTTCATCACCTTCGCAATGATGTAAAGCCAAGCTTAATGGAGACCTTCCTATCAAAGTATGGTCTTTCAACGGATGAAGGTATCGCTCTGATGTGTTTGGCTGAGGCATTACTGCGAGTGCCAGATAGTTTTACTGCCGAGGAATTAATCGAAGATAAAATAGCCTCTTCCGAATGGGATAAGCATCTAGGCCAGTCTAGTTCGTCTTTAGTTAATGCTGCAACATGGGGATTAATGCTAACTGGGAAAGTACTCAGCAACAACGAGCAGAAACGCATTACTAAAAAAGTTAAGCCACTCGTTAAGCGCATTGGTGCGCCTACTATTCGTGTTGCCGTAAAAATGGCAATGAAAGAGCTTGGGCATCAGTTTGTACTAGGCGAATCTATTTCATCAGCAGTGAAGCGCGGGCAAGCGAATGTTAAAGCTGGCTTTGGTTATTCTTATGATATGTTAGGTGAAGCTGCGTTGACGCAACACGACGCTGAGCGCTATTTTGCTGAATACAAAAAGGCGATTAAACACCTACTCACGCTGTCTAGAAGTGGCGACGTACATCAAAACGCGGGCATATCAATAAAGCTTTCAGCCCTTCACCCCCGTTATGAATCTATAAACAAAGAACGAGTATTAGAAGAACTTACGCCAAAGGTGCTGGAGCTCGCTCAACTTGCCAAATCTGGTAATCTAGGGCTAAACATAGACGCTGAAGAATCTGATCGACTTGATCTGTCGCTTGAGGTTATTCAAGACGTATTAAGTGATGTTAGCTTAGAAGGGTGGGACGGCTTCGGTGTTGTGGTTCAAGCCTATAATAAAGCAGCTCCACACGTTTTAGATTGGCTATTTGAACTTTCAACGCGACTGGCTCGCAAAATAACAGTAAGACTTGTCAAGGGTGCTTATTGGGATGCGGAGATAAAGAAAGCGCAAGTAAATGGTGTTAAAAACTTCCCAGTTTACACATCTAAAGCGGCAACCGACACATCATATTTATACTGTGCTAAAAAACTTTTAGATATGCGACATGTAATTTACCCACAGTTTGCAACACATAATGCATGTACTGTCGCCGCCATTTTACAAATGACAGATGATAACAATGGTTTTGAGTTTCAACGTCTTCATGGTATGGGAGAAAGTCTTTACCGCTACCTTGTATCAAAAGAACGTATAAAATGCCGAATCTATGCACCAGTAGGTAAACACAGAGATCTGCTTGCATACCTAGTCCGTCGACTACTGGAAAATGGCGCAAATTCATCTTTCGTCAATCAAATTGTCGATAAATCGGTGCCAGTATCACAGGTTACACAATATCCGCTTACGCAAGTTCAAGTCCCCAAAACATCGGTTATTGCTATGCCTGAGGCCATTTTTGGTGAACATCGCAAAAACTCTAAAGGATTCGATCTCTTTCAGCCCATAGACCAAGATGCATTTAATGAATTGCGATACCACTTTTCGAATACGCAATGGCACGCTACTCCACTGGTAAACCATGACGTAGGCCACAAGCAGTCATTTGATGTCGTAAACCCTGCTAACCACAATGACGCTATTGGTTCAGTTGTCTTTGCAGATGAGTCTGACGTGCTTAGAGCCATCGATAGTGCCCGAATTTGGAAGGAACACGGTGTACGTTCCAGAGGTGTAATTCTTAATCGAGCCGCGGACCTACTCGAACAAAACAGCGGAGAAATTTTTGCCATACTCTGCCGCGAGGCGGGAAAAAATGCGTTTGATGCGGTCGCAGAAATTCGCGAAGCAGTAGACTTCTTACGCTACTATGCGGCGGAAGCGATAAGTCAAAAAGCATCGAAACCATGTGGTATTTTTGCTTGTGTTTCTCCATGGAACTTTCCGCTAGCGATCTTTATCGGCCAAGTTGCCGCCGCTCTGGCGAGTGGAAATGCTGTTGTAGCAAAACCCGCGGAAACAACAACGATTTCCGCTTGGTTTGCCTCAAAGCTACTATATCAAGCGGGCGTACCACGTGAAGTATTTCAGCTGGTTCCAGGAGAAGGAGCTACGGTTGGAAATACGTTAACAGCTTCTCCGAAAATCGACGGTGTATGTTTCACAGGCTCAACGCTCACCGCGCAACGCATCAACCGCAACATGGCTGAACATTGCGCCCCTGACGCGCCGTTAATTGCCGAGACGGGCGGTCTTAATTGCATGATCGTAGACTCTACCGCGCTTTTAGAGCAAGCAGTAAAAGACGTGGTGCGCTCTGCGTTTCAATCTGCTGGCCAACGCTGCTCAGCGTTACGCATGCTCTATATTCAGGAAGATATTTACGCAAGCTTTTTATCAATGCTAAGCGGTGCAATTAATGAATTAAAAGTCGCTGACCCGTGGCATTTAGACACGGATATTGGGCCTGTAATTAGCGAACAAGCGCTAAACACCATAAGTACTTATATAAACGATAACGCTGACAATATTGTTGTTTCATTTGAAGGTGAAGTGCCAAATGATGGTTACTTTATTCCACCTACTGTTATAGAAACAACGGGAATTGATGCACTTGAGACTGAGATTTTTGGCCCTGTCTTACATGTTGCAAAGTTTAAAGCAAAGCACATTGGTCAAATAGTAGAGCGCGTAAACGCGAGTGGTTACGGCTTAACTTTTGGCATTCACAGCAGAATCGATTCTCGCGTAGAAAAACTCGTATCAAGCCTAAACGTTGGCAATATCTACGTGAACCGTGATCAGGTTGGTGCCATCGTTGGCTCACAACCTTTCGGCGGAGAGAACCTCTCCGGTACAGGACCAAAAGCAGGTGGACCACATTACTTAAGTAAATTCATTAAGTCTGAATCTACCATGCTGAATTTGGCGTCTCACGACATTGGTAAAGAAACACTAGCCTTTGACGTCGTCCAAAACAAGATTAACAGCCTCGGCCAAATTCACAATCGTCACATACTTAATGAAACCACTATGCCAGGACCTACAGGCGAATTGAATGTACTTAGAGAATTCGGTAAGGGCGTTATTTTGTGTCTTGGAGAACATTTCGATGAAGCGGTTCGTCAGTCTCAAGCGGTTAAACAAGCTGGGGCAATACCTCTTATTATCTGTAAAGGCGCAAAAGGTGCCAATGCTATCGATGGCACCCTTTCAGCAAACGATTTAACTAAATTGAGTGGCTTCTACGGGGTAGCTATCCACTGTGAAAAAAATCGATTAAGAGAAATAAGAAAAGCATTATCACTACGAGAAGGAGCAATACTATCACTCACAACTTCGCCAGAAGACGTTCAAAAATGCTGTACTTTTGAGCGGCACGTCTGTATTAACACAACTGCAGCAGGAGGGAACGCATCGCTACTCGCGATTGCCTGCTAACCTAAAACTAAAACAATTAAGAAAATAACAAACAACAAGTAGAGGAAATAAAATGAACTATAACTTCAACAAAAGAAAGTTCTTACCGCTGTCGATTGCTATAGCGTTATCTTCGACAGCTTACCTTTCTGCACAGGCATACGCGCAAACCGAAGAGGCAGCAGATGACGCAGCTGACTATGAACAAATAGCCGTATTGGGTTCAAGGAGAGCGCAAGCACGCTCGGCGATGGAAACGCCAAGTCCAATCGACATTGTGGATTCTCAAGAATTAATGCGTCAGGGCAGCACTAATGCTATTGACGCACTAACAGCTGTTGTCCCCTCCTTAAACGCAAGCAGAGAACCTATATCTGACGCAGCAAGTATGGTGCGCCCAGTAAACCTTCGCTCACTTGCAGCAGACCAAACCCTTGTGTTAGTAAATGGTAAGCGTCGTCATCGCGGTGCCGTAGTAGGCGAATTTGTTTCCGGTGTTAACCGCGGAGCGCAAGGCGTAGACGTAACGCCATTGTTCGGTGCGGCACTAAAACGCGTAGAAATCTTGAGAGATGGTGCGGCTGCGCAATATGGTTCTGATGCAATCGCAGGCGTAATCAACTATGCACTTCAAGATGATCCTGAAACCAGAATGATTACCGCTCAATATGGTAAGTCATATTATAACGATGGTGAAACGTTTGAGGTTTCAGGTGCCTATGGATTCCATTTGGGTGACGATGGTTTCTTGGTCGCATCATTTCAAGCTAAAGATTCAGGCCCAACTAGCCGAGGCGTTCAGGATGGTGAAGGGACCAATAGCGGCGCAACTGCGCTAGATGCTGCAGGTTTTCCTATTCAAAACCCGGTGGTTGTCTGGGGTGCTCCCGAAGTCTCTGACGATTACAAATTTTTTGTAAATAGCGGCTATGACATCAATGAATACGTGCAAGCTTATGGCTTCGCAAACTACGCGACTCGTGACGTCGATGGTAGCTTTTTCTACCGTAATCCGACCAACAGACAAGGCGTTTTCGCTAGCGGTTCGGACGCACTTTTTGCCGACTCTACCGGTGAAGGCTGTCCTACAGGACCTCTTCCAACGACCAGCTTTGACGATGCACAGAACTTTGTAAATGGTGCTGGCGATAACTGCTTTTCATTCTTTTCATGGTTCCCGGGTGGATTCACGCCTCGCTTTGGCGGAAATGTGGAAGATTACAGCATTGCGCTAGGGCTTAAGGGCGAATTAGATAACGGTTTAACCTACGACGTGAGTGTTGTTAACGGCGAAAATAATTTGTCTTATGAAATTTACAATACCGTTAACGCATCATTAGGTTCTGCCTCTCCTACTGAGTTCTACTTAGGCGCGCAAATTGAGAATGAAACCGTTTTCAACGCAGATTTCTCAAAGGTTGTTGAAGTTGCTGCATTCGCATCAGATTTAAACGTCGCTTTCGGTCTTCAGTATCATGATGAATCGTTTGAAATAACTCCCGGAGACGAGGCTTCTTATACGGCGGGTGAATTCGTTTCACAAGGCTTTTCAGTAGGCTCTAACGGCTTCCAAGGCTTCAATCCAAGCATCTCTGGAGATTTTTCTAGAAATAGTTCAAGTGCATACGTAGATTTTGAAGCGGATGTTACCGATGACTTGTTACTTGGCCTCGCCATTAGATACGAAGATTACAGTGATTTTGGTACTACGACGAATGGAAAGTTAACCGCTCGTTATATGGTTAATGATGACTTCGCAATACGTGGGGCAGTAAGCACCGGATTCAGGGCCCCTAGTGTTGGACAGTCTAACTTACAAAGAGCAGCGACTAACTTTAATAATGGACAGTTAGAAGAGCTATTAGTCGTTTCGACTACAAGTCCATTTGCGGCGCTATTTGGTGGAGGTCAGTTAGGGCCTGAAGACGCTCGCAACGTGAGTTTAGGTTTTACCACATCTTTAGGTGACCTATCGTTGACCGTTGATTATTTCAATATAAAAATTGACGATCGAATTGCACAAGTTACTCGCGAACTTACACCAGAACAACGCGACCAGTTAGTCGCAGGTGGCGTAGCTGAGGCGGCTACTGTAAGCCAAATCTCTTTCTTTGTTAATGACTTCGATACAGAGACCTCAGGTGTAGATGTGGTTGCAAACTACCCTATCAACTGGGACAACTCATCTACAAAATTCACATTGGCATTGAATTACACCGATACCAAAGTAACTAATCGCGGTGAAACCGTATCAGATGCAAGGGCACGTGAAGTAGAAGACGCCTTGCCTGACTATCGCACAACATTTACTGTTGATCATAGCTTCGAACCATTTAACGCACTGATTCGCGTTAATTACTACGGTGAAGTTTATGAGTCACTCTTCAATGATGAAACGCTGCCGGTGGTCACACCCAGTATGTTTATTGTCGATGCTGAATTAGCCTACGACATCAGTGAGAATATGTCTGTTGCAATAGGTGCCAAAAACCTGTTTGACGAATTCCCTGACGAATGGGAAACAGCAGGTTTTACGGGTAGAGATGGCGGCTTCCTAGGTGCTATATATCCCCTTAACCACCCTGCGGGGCTTGGTGGTGGTAGTTACTACTTAAGACTATCGGCAAACTTCTAATCATACCTATATAGCATAGGGGCTCGTTTCCAGAGCCCCTATTTAATCATACAAAAAAGAAGAGAAAACTATGCTAGATAGTGTTTATCTATCGTTGGCACTTTATTTCATTGTGCTATTAGGAATTGGTGCTTACGGATACTTTTCTACAAAAAATGACGTATCGGGCTTCATGCTTGGCGGACGTCAACTTGGCCCAGCGGTGACAGCATTGTCTGCTGGTGCATCTGACATGAGCGGGTGGATTTTAATGGGTCTTCCTGGACTCATATTTTTAGTCGGAATAAATGGTATATGGATGGCCATTGGATTGACCATAGGCGCCTATTTAAATTACAGGCTACTCGCCCCTAGGCTACGCGTATATACAGAACAACTTGATGATGCCGTGACAATACCTGAATACTTAGAGCGTCGATTTAACGATAACAGCCGCATAATCCGCGTATTGTGTGCCGCCGTCATCATTGTATTTTTCGCTATATACACCACATCCGGTTTAGTTGCAGGTGGCAAGCTGTTTGAGTCTTCATTTGGTTTAAGCTACGAGACAGGAATCTACCTCACAGCGTTAGTTGTGGTTTCGTATAGCACATTCGGTGGCTTTACCGCGGTTAGTGTTACTGACTTCGTGCAAGGTTGCATTATGTTAGTTGCATTAGTTTTGGTGCCTGTGGTGGCGGTTTTAGAAATAGGAGGTGTGAACACTACGATAACCCAGTTACAAAACTTGCAACCCTCCCTACTCTCCTTTCAAGATACTGCCCTTATTACTGTTGTTTCAGCCATGGCTTGGGGACTTGGCTATTTTGGTCAGCCACATATCATAGTGCGCTTTATGGCAATCCGTGGATTGAAAGACCTGGTTGCCGCTAGACGAATAGGCATGAGCTGGATGTTGACCGTCACACTAGGGACAATTGGTGTAGGGTTAACGGGCGCTGCTTTCGCCGCGGCAAATGGGCTTACCATAGAGGACTCTGAAACAATCTTTATCGTGATGTCTACCACGCTTTTTCATCCTTGGGTCACAGGCTTTTTATTAGCGGCTATCCTCTCTGCGATAATGAGTACGATCTCGTCTCAGCTATTAGTGTCATCGAGTTCGATAACAGAAGACGTTTACTACGCTTTCATTAGAAAAAAAGCGAGTCAAAAAGAACGAGTCATCGTTGCACGACTTTCGGTTGTTGGTGTAGCTTTCGTCGCACTTTTTCTTGCACAAGATAGAAGTAACAGCGTGCTATCTTTAGTAGGAAACGCATGGGCAGGCTTTGGGGCAGCGTTTGGACCTTTGATTCTTATCAGCCTTTATTGGGATAAAATGACGAAAAACGGCGCCATTGCAGGTATTGTATGCGGAGGTCTAACGACTATCTTGTGGTCGAATATGAACGTTTCGCTAGGATTTGGACTTAACACTAGTGATGTTTATGAACTTATTCCTGGCTTCTTAGCGAGTACACTCGCCATTTTATTAGTGAGCATGACGGAGAAGCATTCAGAACGCTTCGAGCAATGCCACCATAACGTTTTGAAAAAGCTTCAGAACTAATAGCAAAGGATACCCATCCCAATTACTCTGTGGGATGGGCCTTTACCACATTTTATATCGCCGGGTCGAATGACGCGTGTTCGCCATCTTTTTGTTTTGACTCGTTAAATTCGATACCCGTTTCAGCAAAATCCTCAGCGCTGATATTATGTAAATTGTCTGTACACACTTCACCACCGAGCGACTGAATAACCTTGCACATCTCTTCCACTTTTGTGTCCATTTGGTGCATATGTTCTAGCATTATACCCATGGCATTCGCCACAGGATCTGGATTATCAGGCGCAACCGCATAGGCATCAAAACCATATTTCTGCGCTATTTTGTCGCGCTGCGGATTTGTAGCCGCAGAGATTTCCTTTTGCTTAGAAATGATAATACGGCCAGGGATCCCTACCGCCGTTGCGCCATCAGGAATGTCTTTTACCACAACAGAGTTAGAGCCTACTTTGGCGTTTTCACCTATGGTGATGGGCCCTAGGACTTTAGCCCCCGCTCCCACCACCGAGCCATTTTTGAGTGTAGGGTGACGTTTACCTGCCTTCCAGCTAGTACCGCCAAGCGTGACGCCGTGATAGAGGGTTACGTCATCACCAATCTCGGCGGTTTCGCCGATAACGACACCCATACCATGGTCGATGAATACTCTGCGACCTAAGGTGGCGCCAGGGTGAATTTCGATGCCCGTCAGCCAGCGGCTAAATGTTGATAAGGTGCGTGCCAACCATTTCCATTCAGCTTTCCAGAGCTTGTGACTGACGCGATGCAGCCAGACTGCGTGAAGACCAGGATAGTTAGTTAACACTTCAAACGTGTTTCTTGCCGCGGGGTCACGATGAAAAACACCTTTGATGTCATCTTTAATACGGGCAAACATACGCGTTTACTCTTTCTCTTCTTTTGTTTCAGTAGAGTGGGAGTCACCTGAGGCAGCATTGTTCACTGACTTATCGATAGACGCCAATATACCGCGCAAGATATTTAGCTCTTGTGACTCAGGGCGAGCGCGGTTGAAAAGTCGGCGAAGCTTAGTCATCACAATGCCAGGATGGCTTTTGCGAATGAACGATGTCTTTTCTAACGTCGACTCTAAATGCACGTAGAAACGCTCCAGATCTTCATTAAGCGGGTACTCTTCTTCAACACTTGGATAGGTTTCACGATTCAAAAATGCCATACGAATTTCGTAACACAGGGTTTGAACAGCAGCTGCCAAGTTTAAAGAGCTATATTCAGGGTTAGCCGGAATACACATATGGAAATGGCACTGTTGCAATTCTTCGTTCGTTAAACCACTGTTTTCGCGACCAAACACCAATGCAACTGGGTACTTTTCCACTTCTTGAACAAGCTTTTCTCCACAATCCCGTGGACCGAGCATGGGCCATGAATGCGTGCGAGAACGAGCAGATGTTCCCACTACTAAACCACAATCCTTCACAGCTTCTTCCAATGTGCTGACAATTTTGGCATTTGCTAGTACATCCCCAGCGCCGGCCGCTAACGCACTTGCTTGGCCGTCGGGTTCATTTACCGGGTCTACCAGATACAAGCTGCTTAATCCCATGGTCTTCATGGCGCGCGCCGTCGAGCCAATGTTTCCAGTGTGAGATGTGTTAACTAAAATGATGCGAATATTTTCGAGCATGCCTGCAATACCTACGTACTTTCTTTAAAAGATGACACTTACCTATTTCGCATCACCTAACTAGCTTCAATTACGCAAGTTTAACACAGCGGCAGTATAGATGGCTATTCAGAGCTGTCTCCAGACTAACGAATTGGATGTCTATGCCAGTCCCTTTTAAAGTTCTGTAACGCAGCCGCTTCTTGCTTTTCTGTATTCGTCATCTAATCCAGGCTTACTTTTTTGATTAACACTCTCTTGTGGGATTTCATTTGCATCGCTCACTGATTCTGGTAGACTCCGCCCGTTTTCGAAAACAACTAGCTATTTTTTATACAGCTGGATTGTTTCATTGGTCTTTTACAATTGGTGGTTTATCTATGCATCCTATGCTGAATATTGCGGTGCGCGCTGCGCGTGCGGCTGGAACAGTTATTGTTCGCGGTTTTGAAAAACATAACGAAGTAGCAACAGAGTCGAAAGGCTTAAACGACTTCGTGACACAAGTTGATAAAGAAGCAGAACAAGCGATTATCTATAAAATTCAGCAGTCATACCCAGAACATTGCTTCCTCGGTGAAGAGTCTGGTGAGGTTCATGGTAAAGAGACAGATTATCAGTGGATTATCGATCCATTAGATGGCACCACCAATTTCGTGAAAGGCATCCCTCATTTTGCCGTTTCAATTGCACTTCTTCACAAAGGCCGTTTAGATCAAGCCGTTGTATTCGACCCTATCCGCAGTGAATTGTTCACCGCTAGCCGTGGACAGGGCGCACAGCTGAATGGTTACCGTATTCGCGCTTCTAAGCCTCGTGACCTTTCAGAAACCATCATTGCTACTGGTCTTCCATTCAAAAACAAGTCTGCATTCGGTGAATACGCACTTAGCCTTAACAAAATTTTCCATGAAGTGGGCGATATTCGCCGCGCAGGCAGCGCAGCGCTAGACCTTGCTTATGTAGCTGCTGGTCGTCACGACGGTTACTGGGAGCGCGGGATCAAATCTTGGGATATCGCAGCAGGTGAACTGATTGTTCGTGAAGCGGGCGGTTTGGTAACCGACTTTAAAGGTAACAATGACCCACTGCATAAAGGCGAAATTGTTGCTGGAAGTGCAAAAGTAGTTCAAGGTTTGGTTAAACACCTTAAGTAATTCGCTTTTAAGCACGTAAGAAAATGAGATTAGTAAACAAAGGCGCTTTTATACAGCGCCTTTTTTGTAAGCGTTGAGCGGTAACCTATAGCCTTTATTAGCTACTAATAAAATTGAGCGATGAATCCGCCGTGAAAACCTGATATACCAATACCTACAAAAAAACCGCATCACTGGATGCGGTTTTTGAATTTAAATGCTATCGACCTCAAATCTTAAGGCATAGGATCTAAATCTGCGCCTTCTTTTTCCACTTGTGGTGGCATTAGGTCTTCTTTACTAATACCTAAAGCAAGTGCTACTGAACTCGCAATATAAACTGACGAGTAAGTACCTACTACTACACCGAATAACAACGCAGTGGCGAAACCATGAATAAGCGCACCACCTTTATAGAACAAGGCAACCAATACTAACACCGTGGTTAGTGAGGTGATGATAGTACGGTTAAGGGTTTGCGTTAGTGAGATGTTGATAATCTCAACTGGCTCACCTTTACGGATTTTGCGGAAGTTCTCACGAATACGATCACACACAACAATGGTATCGTTAAGTGAATAACCAATCACCGCAAGCACCGCCGCCAGTACTGTGAGGTCAAATTCAATTTGAAGTACTGAAAATAAACCCAGCGTAAGTATAACGTCGTGCGCTAGCGCCGATACTGACCCTAGAGCAAATCGCCATTCAAAACGCATCGCGACATAAACGAGGATACATAACAGTGCGACTAGCATTGCAAGACCGCCCTGCTCTGTTAACTCTTCGCCTACGTTTGGACCTACGAATTCGATACGACGCATATCAACCGCAGTACCGTCAGCACGTAGTGCTGCAAGCACCTGCTCGCCAATAGTAACGGCTTTAACGCCATCACGAGGAGCAATGCGGATTAGTACATCTTGGCTGCTGCCAAAATTCTGCACTATAGCATCTTCGAAATTAGATTCGTTGAGCTGAAGGCGAATCGCCTCTAGATCAGCTGAATCTTCATAGCCCACTTCAATAAGCGTACCGCCAGTAAAATCTAGACCCCAATTAAGGCTGTTCACTCCAAGAGAAACAAATGAGCCAATAATGAGAAGTGTCGATAGTACCATCGCAGGAATGCGAAGGCGCATGAAATTAACGGTTTCGGATAATTTTAATAACTGCATTTTACGCTCCTTAAATCGCTAATTTCTCTACACGTTTGCCGCCCCATACTGCGTTAACAACAACGCGAGTAACCAAAATAGCGGTAAACATTGAAGTTGCGATACCAATCATTAGCGTAATAGAGAAGCCTTTAATTGGGCCGGTACCTACCGCAAACAGGATAAGACCAGCAATGAAAGTAGTTATATTCGCATCCAAGATGGTTGAGAATGCACTGTCGTAGCCGTGATGGATAGCTTGCTGTGGACTACGCCCGTCGCGAAGCTCTTCTCGGATACGTTCATAAATAAGCACGTTCGCATCTACTGCCATACCAACGGTTAGAACAATACCCGCCATACCTGGTAATGTTAGCGTTGCGCCTGGAATCATCGACATAATGCCAACAATCATTACCAAATTGGTAATAAGAGCGATGTTCGCCACAACGCCAAATGCTTTGTAGTAAATCAACATGAAAACAAGCACTGCCGCTAAACCATAAACAATGGCCTGCATACCTAGCTCAATGTTTTCCTTACCTAAGCTTGGCCCTACAGTGCGTTCTTCAACAATTTGAATTGGCGCAATCAATGCACCTGCGCGAAGTAATAACGCTAGGTCCCGTGCTTCTTTCGGAGAGTCAAGGCCAGTAATTTGAAACTTACTGCCTAGCTGGGCACGAATAGTTGCAACAGAGATAACCTGTTCTTCTTTCTCAAAGATTAACTTGCCGTCTTTGTTTCTCTCACCTGTGGATTTGTATTCAATGAATACAGTCGCCATTGGCTTACCAATATTGCCTCGGGTCGAGCGAGACATCTTGTTACCGCCTTCGGAGTCCAGTGAAATATTCACGTTTGGAAGACCGTACTCATCTACCCCACTGTTTGCATCTATAATATGGCTACCAGTAAGCATAATACGCTTTTCAAGTAGCTGAGGAATACCTTGTTGGTCTTCGATAACCTGAGAACCAGGAGGTACACGACCATTCAATGCGTCGCGAATATCGTTTTTCTGGTCAACCATGCGAAATTCTAGCGTCGCTGTTGCGTTTAGAATTTCTTTTGCACGAGCGGTATCTTGAATACCTGGTAGCTGAACCACAATGCGCTCTGCACCTTGTTTTTGAACAAGCGGCTCTGCCACACCAAGTTGGTTCACACGATTGCGAATAATGGTGATGTTTTGCTTAACCGCGTTGTCGCGGATTTCCTGTAGTTTACTTTCAGCGAAAACAGCGCGAAGGGTTAGGTCATCGATTTGATTGAAGGTAAGATCACGGCTTTGATTGCGTAGGAAGAATTCAGCCTTATCGAGGGTCTCTTCATCACGAAAAGTAATGTCGATATGATCATCAACCTGCTTTACGCCGCGATAGCGAATACCTTCTTCACGCAGTGAGGTACGGAAACCACTCTCTGCATCTTCAAGCGACTTAGTGATAACTTCTGACATATCTACTTCCATTAGGAAGTGAACGCCACCGCGAAGGTCAAGGCCAAGCTTCATTGGCGAACCACCTAGCCCTTCAAGCCACTCTGGTGTGTCTGGCGCTAGGTTCATGGCAACGTAGTAGTCATCGCCAAGTACTTTTTCAAGGGTTTCGCGAGCAACAAGCTGCGTATCTGAGTCAGAAACACGAACTAAAATTTGGTCGTTTTCAAACTCAACGCGCTTGGGTGAAATATTCTTTTCGGCAAGGGCCGCTTTTACTTGCTCAACTGTAGCGTTTGTAACTACAGCATCACGGCCTGCTGAGATTTGTACGGCGTGATCTTCGCCATAAATATTAGGAAGTGCATAGAGTGCGCACATTGCAACAACAATGAGTACACTCAATACCTTCCATATGGAGTTTTTGTTTAGCACTGGATAATCCTTTCGTGCCAAAACCGGGAAGCGTCCCGGCCCCGGCGGTTGTTACTTACAGTGACTTCATTGTGCCTTTTGGCAGCACAGCAGTTACTGAAGACTTCTGAACAACAATGTTGTTTGATTCATTTAGTGCAACTTCAATGAAGTCTTTTTCTTCTGACACTTTAGTGATTTTTCCTACCAAACCACCTTGTGTGAGCACTTCATCGCCTTTGCTAAGTGAAGATACTAGGTTTTTATGCTCTTTTACGCGCTTAGCCTGTGGGCGGTAAAGCAAGAAGTAAAAAATTAAACCGAATACAGCTAGCATGATGATCATTTCCATACCGCCACCTTGCGGCGCACCAGCAGACTGTGCGTAAGCGTTAGAGATAAATAGGCTCATAAAATTCCCCAAATATTATCGTTGTTATAGTGCCGGAACCGGCAACCCTTTTTGTTCATAAAATTCTTGTACAAACTCATCAAGTGTACCTGCGTCAATCGCATCGCGAAGACCCTGCATTACACGCTGATAGTAACGAAGGTTATGGATGGTGTTTAAGCGCGCACCCAAGATTTCGTTACACTTGTCCAAATGATGTAGATAAGAGCGAGAATAGTTTTTACAAGTGTAGCAATCACAATTCTCATCTAATGGTGAGGTATCGTTTCTGTGTTTCGCATTGCGAATCTTCACTACGCCTTCCGTCACGAACAGGTGACCGTTACGGGCGTTACGCGTTGGCATTACGCAGTCGAACATATCGATACCGCGACGCACAGACTCAACCAAATCTTCAGGTTTACCTACGCCCATTAAGTAGCGCGGCTTATCTTCAGGAATTTTTGGTGCAGTGTGGTCGATAATGCGGATCATATCTTCTTTCGGCTCGCCTACTGAAAGACCGCCAATGGCATAACCGTCAAAACCAATCGCTTCAAGACCAGCAAGCGAGACATCGCGCAGTCCTTCATACATACCGCCCTGAATGATACCAAACAGTGCCGCTGGGTTATCGCCGTGGGCTTCCTTACTACGTTTAGCCCAGCGAAGCGACATTTCCATCGAGATACGCGCTTCTTGTTCAGTAGCAGGATACGGTGTGCATTCGTCAAAAATCATCACGATGTCAGAGCCTAAATCACGCTGAACTTCCATCGATTTTTCAGGTGTAAGAAGAATCTTTTCGCCATTAATAGGTGAGCGAAATGTTACACCCTCTTCGGTAATTTTACGCAAGTCACCCAAGCTAAATACCTGGAAGCCGCCTGAATCAGTAAGAATCGGCTTGTCCCAATTCATAAAATCGTGCAGATCGCCGTGCTGGCGAATAATGCCAGTACCAGGGCGTAGCATTAGGTGAAAGGTATTTCCAAGACAGATGTGTGCACCGCTGTCTTTTAATTCTTCTGGGGTCATCCCCTTAACCGTACCGTAAGTGCCTACGGGCATAAACGCTGGAGTTTCAACAACACCGCGTTCAAACACCAAACGACCGCGTCTGGCTCGGCCTTCGGTTTTTAACAACTCAAATTGCATGTGAAAGCATTCCCACTTTGATGCGCTTCTGCGCTGGGTATAAAAATAAATTGGCGGCGATTATACCAGTAATTTGGCTGAGATCATGCCCCGTATCTATGTTTATCTGTAACTAAACGAGTACGAGGCAATTAAACGCCTATTTTTTCAGGCGCGCTCAATGAACATTGAATCACCATAGCTAAAGAATCGATATTCTTTTTCTATGGCTTCTTGATAGGCATTCATCACATTGTCTTTGCCTGCAAACGCGCTAATCAGCATCATTAGCGTGGATTCTGGTAGGTGAAAGTTAGTGAACATGGCGTCCACCACCTTAAATTCAAAACCAGGGTAGATAAAAATTTCAGTATCTTCGTTAAATGGCGCGATAACGTCTTTATGTTTGCGATCAACGCACGCTTTAGCGGCTGATTCTAAGGAACGCACTGATGTAGTACCTACCGCAATGACTCGTTTGCCGTTGGCTTTTGTTTCAAGCACAGCATCTACTACATCTTGCGGTACTTCCGCGAATTCTGCATGCATTTTATGTTCTTGGATGTTATCAACACGCACTGGCTGAAACGTCCCTGCACCAACATGCAACGTCACAAACGCCAAATTCACACCTTTCTCTTTTAACGCAGCTAGAATAGCTTCATCAAAATGCAGCCCGGCCGTGGGGGCAGCCACTGCACCTGGCTTTTCATTGTAAACCGTTTGATAACGCTCTTTGTCTGAGTTTTCATCCGGGCGGTCGATGTAAGGTGGGAGTGGCATGTGGCCATGAGCTTCTAGCAACGACAGCACAGTTTCATCGTGGTCAAATTGCAGAATAAATAATGCATCGTCCCTACCGGTGACCGTTACATTCACCTTTTCTTCTAAAATAAGTTTTGAACCCGGTTTGGGCGCTTTACTGGCACGCACATGGGCAAGCGCAGTGTGGTCAGACGTAATACGCTCTATGAGCACCTCTACTTGGCCACCTGTTTCTTTCTTACCCAGCAGACGCGCTGGGATCACGCGTGTATTGTTAAAAACTAGCAAATCGCCAGGCTCTACAAATTTCAGCATGTCAGCAAACATGGTGTGTTCTACGCTTCCGCTTTTGCCGTTTAGGTGTAATAAGCGACTAGCTGTACGCTGTTGAGTGGGATATTTGGCGATAAGTTTTTCGGGTAGCTCAAAGCTAAAATCTGATAGTTTCATAGTTACAACAATATTAGGTGTTAATGTTAAGCCAAGGTGCAATTTTAAGTATCGTTAAGTTTATACCATTCTCTAATATAATGGCGACAACGCCTGAACAAGGGGCTGAAAGCACGCAAAAAAAACATTATTTTTTAGAAAGTTAAATTATTTAGTATTACTTTCAATAACTATTTATAAAAAGAAATACACAAATACGGCATACAGTGATAGCTTCTAAAACCTTAAACAATTAAGATACGAAAATAGTGATGATGTTCTCCCGTAACATTCCTTATTATTTGTACCCAGCATTTGCTGGGTATTTTTTTATCCGCACTGCAATGCCGATATCTCATCCCCGCTTTCATATTATAAATCTGGTTATAAATCAGGCTCTGTACCAATCGAACCTCTACGGCCCAACGATATTCTCGCATTTTACGCGTTTTAGCGCTCAAGGTCAGTTAAGATTTCTTCTAAAAGTGCAGCATCTAATGGACGTGCTTTCAACACGTACAAAATTTGTAACAGCAAATCTGCACCCATTATACCTTTGTTCACCTTGTTTCTAAGATTGTCTGCACTTTGCTCAACCCCAATTTCCTCAAGCCTTTGGCTTAATGCTTGATACTTTACGCCCCGAACCGACATTTCAGACTTCACTACTCTAGCCACCGTTTGTCTCCACGCATTTTTAGCTTTTATCGTCGTCAAGATGGCCTCCAAAACCACACATTTGTGATATATATTTTACAAAAACACACTTTTTTACACTTAAAGCACGTATTTAATATTGACGATTATGGCATAATGCGTCTACACTGCAAGTCAAGATATTGGCGAGAGTGAAAATAGTCGGTACAGTAAAGCGGGTGTCACAACCTTTGATTGGTCTATTTACTAAGTAAAGAAGCGCAATCAGGTTAGCGCCACACACACGACATTCATTTTCAAAATTATCGCTTCAATAATTAAAGGAGAAAGGTATGAGCTGGGAACTGGAGAGCATCGAGAGCTTATTAAAAGAGCACGATGACTTCGTGGTAACACGTGAGGAGAACTGCCTGCTTATTGCTAATCAAGACGGCATTGATGCATGGCTTGCTATCAGCGGAGAGCAGATTTTAGTAGAAAGCCTCTTGTTTGCTGCTTCTGATGTGAAAGATAAACCTGCGTTAGACCATGAAATTCTGTCTACCCATATGGTATTTCCTCTTACCACAGTAGGCATTTCAAACATTGGTGGCGAAGAATACTACACCGCCTTTGGTGCACTAAGTGCCCAGTCGAAAGCCGAAAGTATTGTTATTGAAGTTGAAACCCTGTTTCAGAATGTTGCATCGTTCTTAGATGCTTACGAAACACACCTTAACTAAAATTTACTTCTTAAGGAGAAGCGAATGTCAGTGTGGAAAAAACTTATTACTGCAGTAAAAGGTGGTGCTACCGAAGCTGCTCAGTCTGTTGCAGATAGTCAGGCTATTCGAATTCTGGAGCAAGAAATCAGAGAAGCCAAAGAAGAATTGCGCAAGTCAGATCATGCACGTACGCAAATTTTGGCGAAGTGTAAGCTTTCTCAACAGAAAGTCGATAGCTTTAATTCGTCGATTGCGGAGTATGAAGAGCACGCTCGCAAGGCGATTGATAGCGACCGTCAGCTTGCGCTAGACTGCGCGCAGAAAGTGGCTGAGCTGAAAGAAGAACGCGAGCAAGAGCAGGCTTACCTTGACCAGTTTAAGCAGTCAGAAAAGCAACTTGCACATAATATTCAGCAGGCTAAAGCAAATTTGCGTCGACTTGAACAACAGGTTGATATGGTAAAGGCCACTGAAAGCGTTCAGAAAGCACAAGTTGCTGTATCTTCACGCCACATGGGTGCGAATAGCAAAATGAAGACGGCAACAGAGTCATTGTCTCGCATTCAGGATAAGCAAAAGATGCGCAATGCTGAACTACAAGCGGCGGAAGAACTGGCTAGCGAAGAGTCGAGCAGCGATCTTGAAAAGCGCCTAGCCGAAGCGGGTATTAAAGGCAGTAAAACCTCAGCTGATGACGAGCTAGCGCGAATTCTTGGCAAGTAACTATGTGAAATGGGAGCTTTAACGCTCCCATTTTTAATTCTTGTTACAAAATCATACAGTTAAACTCACCTTATGGTGATAACCTAACCTAGACAAATCAAGCACTTCAAGGCAGAGTAAGGGCACGCATAACAAGGGCTGTTTCTTTTATGTCTCCATGGATAAAACTGCGAAAAATCATGCTGCAATATTTTGCAGAATCACGTTGGTACACCATAGTTGGTGCCACTGCTTTTTACGCAGTAACAAGTTACTGGCTGCTGTACGCTGCTAACGAAAACGATCTCATTGCCAATACCGACTTTGTCTACTGGCTAGCGGTAACCGCCTCAACGGTAGGCTATGGCGACTTGTCTCCTGTCACACCAGCCGGAAAATTAATTGTAGCGCTTTACGTCATACCGCTTGGTTTAAGTATCTTCGCCATGGTTATTGGTCGAATTGCAGCTTGGGTTTCATTAACGTGGAAGAAAGGATTGTTGGGTATGAATAGCTTAATGCTGAATAACCATATCTTGGTAATTGGATGGAATGAGCAGCGTACCATGTTGCTTCTCGATTTGATCCTTAAAGAGCGTGACGCCATGGCGGAGCGCCCAGACATTGTGTTGTGTGTAAAAGCCGATATTACTAACCCAATGCCAGGCGTTATTGAGTTCGTGAAAGTCGACTCATTCAATAAAGACGAGGACATGGACCGCGCCTGTGTTGGCACTGCCCGAACCATTCTTATTGATAACCCTCAAGATGATGTCACTATGACCACCGCGCTTTACTGCACCAAACGTAATCCGGACGCCCATCAAGTTGCTTATTTTAATGATGATAGCTTGGTCAGCCTTCTGCAAGACCACTGCCCAAAAGTGGAGTGTACCCCCAGTGTTGCTATTGAAATGCTGGTCAAAGCAGCCTTCGATCCAGGCTCAAGTATGCTTCATCACGACTTATTAAGTATTGATGAGGGGCAAGCGCAATTTTCTGTCAAAATTCCGCAAAGTTGTTCAGCGATTTCCGTAGCCAAATTGTTTGTTAACTTGAAACGTAAGCACGACGCCATATTTATCGGCTATGCGCCCAATGGTTTGGTAAAAGAAATGGTCGTAAACCCATCATTAGATGCTACGTTGAATCCGGGCGATACGTTATTTTATATTGCCGAGCGCCGAATTAATGCAATTAACTGGTCGTCTCTTGACGCTGACTAAGAGGCCGTAGATATGTTTAGTAAGCTATTTAAAAAAGCGGAACCCAAAAAGCCTAAAGCGCCTGAAATCATGGGGCTTTATCTTGGTGGTTCCTTTGAATTGGATAATTTAAAGCTCTCCCTTTTAGAGCCAGAATTAACCATAGAAGGCGCTGCACGCTCCCAGCTTATTCAAGCAGTTGGCGAAGCACCGCTAGATACTGGCGGTACCCTACTTCGATTTTATACCGATGACGACGGCTTCTTACAGGTCGTTACCGATGGCGGCTTATCAGAAAACCATGTTACTGATGTTAAGCTATGGCACTTTTACGAAACGAAAACCATTGGCAATAACGCCCAGTGGAACGATTGCTTGAAAAACGTCATTAGCCAGCCTACCTATGAGCTAGATGGCAAAGTATTTACCCGGGTTTGGGGCGCAGTAGGTGACGAATCGCCGCCGGTAGCGGTAACCGAAACCACTTATGAAGAAGATGGTGATGTAAGTAAAACCGACCAGTTTATGATGCTTTACGAGCGGCCTATAGAAAATAATAGAGTAGAAACGCTGCTTGTTGTAGGTGAAGAAAAACAAGTGGGTAATAATTTAGACAGATGTTTGGTGGTCTCTACAGGTTTCGATATAGAGCCTGCCGATATCACGATAAACGGTTAATTAAAAAGGAATAGTTATGGATACAATTATGCAATCTTTGGCAGGCTTAGATAACTTTGCGCTTTACTTTGGCTTGTCGATTGTCTTTCTGTTTATCTTTAAACTCGTGTATGCGCTAGTTACCCCACACGATGAATGGAAGCTGGTTAAAGAAGATAAGAATGTCGCTGCCGCTATCGGTTTCGGCGGTGCCATTATTGGTTTTGCCATCGCTTTGGGCAGTGCAGCTTCAAACTCCGTTGCCGTGGTCGATTTTGCTATTTGGGCGCTAGTCGCTGTTGTTGCGCAATCTCTCGCCTTCGCCATCTTACGCTTTAGCTTCATGCCAAAAATCGCAGAGCGCATCAACAACAATGAAGTTTCGGCAGGTGTGATGCTTGCCAGCATGTCTATTGCCGTTGGCTTATTAAATGCCGCTTGCATGACCTATTAAGGGGGCAGCGATGACTGATAAACAAAATACTCCTCTTAACCTTCATGAAAGTATGCAAGGTGAAAAGCGAGCACTAAAGCGTACCAAACACATTGACCTTAGCCGCATGCGAAAAGGCTTTAGTGTTAAGCCCTTGGCGTTGGGTGTCGCCAGCGTTATTTTAAGCGGTTGTGGTGGGGAAAAAGAAGATGCCACTATTTACACTTCACTAGAAGACTGTAAACAAGACTACCCTGGCGCTGTAGAGCGCTGTGAAGCGGCTTACCAAACGGCGGTAGACGAGGCCATGCGCACCAGCCCGCGCTTTAGTTCTGAATATGACTGCGAACACGAATTCGGTCCTAATCAGTGCCAGCAAGTGAATAATGGTGGTGGTAGTTTCTTCATGCCATTTATGGCGGGCTATATGGTGAGCTCTTTGCTTTCACCAAGTCGTTATTACTCTCAACCTTTATACACGTCGTATTCGTATAACTCACCGTTTCGTTCACGCTGGATAACCGCAGACGGCTATGTCTTCGACGGTGATATACGAAAAAGAAATTACCGAGTAAATAAGGACGTTTACAAACCAAAGCCCACTGTGAACCGCACTATGAAACGAGGGGGGTTTGGCAGCAGCGTGCGTGCTAAATCGTCTTGGGGCAGCAGCAGCCGTAAAGGCGGCTGGGGCGGATAACTATGTTTAGAATGCCATGCCAGCCTCGCAAAGGCTGGCAGCAACTGGCCAACGAGTTCGGTTTTCATTTTCATACCATGTATGGCGAACCCTACTGGGATGAGAGCGCCTACTACCAATTCACGCTAGCGCAAATCGAAAACGATATTGAAGATCCTACCGCCGAGCTACATCAAATGTGCTTAGCGGTTACCGAGGATGTGATGAATAGTGAGGAATTACTCACTCGCTTTCGCATCCCAGAACAACATTGGGACTTAGTACGCAATAGCTGGCGTGAGCGAGACCCAAGCTTATATTCACGTCTTGATCTTGTTTATAACGGCAAGGGGCCTGCAAAATTATTAGAGAACAACGCAGATACGCCCACCAGCTTGTATGAGTCAGGCTTTTGGCAGTGGCTATGGCTATCGCAAAACGTAGACGGGGGAAAGCTGCCCTTGCACGCCGACCAATTTAACAGCTTGCAAGAGAAACTGGTGCACCGTTTTCGAGAAATAGCCCTTCATTATAAGATCAATCAGATACACATGGCATGCTGCAAAGATACCGTAGAAGATCGCGGAACCGTGCAGTACCTTCAAGATTGCGCGAAGGAGGCTGGTCTAAGCGCCGACTTTACTTTCATTGAAGATATTGGCTTGGCGGACACCGGCGTTTTTACTGACCTCCAGGATGCCCCCATTACAGATTGCTTTAAGCTTTATCCTTGGGAATTTATGCTGCGCGAAGAATTTGGCGACGTATTGGAAAATGCCCAGGTTAATTGGATAGAGCCGCCATGGAAATCAGTGATTTCTAACAAGGCGCTTTTGCCTCAACTCTGGAAAAAATTTGAGGGCCATCCCAACCTTCTCCCCTCTTATTTCTCAGATGAAATAAGCGCAAAGAATCTGTCTGGAAAATGGATTAAAAAGCCACTTTTTTCCAGAGAAGGCGCCAATGTTTCTATGATTGAGAGTGGCATTGAAAACGAGCTTAGCGAAGGCCCCTATGGTGAAGAAGGCTTTATTGTTCAAGCATTTGAACCTTTACCCGTTTTTGAAGGTAATCATACTCTTATAGGGAGTTGGTTGGTAGATGACATGCCAGCGGGTATTTCGGTAAGGGAAGATGCGTCTGCTATTACTCAAGATCTTTCTCGCTACCTTCCTCATATTATTCTGTAGTCTATTTTAGGGGCCCTTTTTGATGAAGCCGCTTTCTTTTCAAATTCGCGTACTGCTAACGCTTGGAGCACTGTTAATTGTAATAGAAGCTGCCAACCTGCTTACCGGTAATTCACTCAACCAATTTGGTGTGGTACCGCGCACGCTATCAACACTGCCCTATATTTTTACAGCCCCTTTTCTTCACGGTACGCCAACCCATTTAATGGCAAACTTGCTCCCCCTGCTATTATTTATGTGGCTAACCATGCAATGGGGAAAGCGCACCTTTATTATTGCCACGTTCAGCGCACTTATTATAGGTGGCTTGGGTGTGTGGCTATTTGGCAGAACGGCAACACATATCGGCGCAAGTGGTATGGTATATGGCTATTTCGGCTTTCTCGTATTGGCTGGCTTTCGTAGTAATAAAGTACGGTATTTACTTATTTCACTCGTGGTTGCTGCGCTTTACGGCGGAATGCTAGTTGGCGTACTTCCCATATCGAAATTTATTTCCTTTGAATATCATTTGTTTGGCTTTATTGGTGGCTTATTTGCCGCATGGCACTGGGCACGCTAATTAGTTCACGTATAATTGGCCACAAGATAAGACGTTGTTAAAAGATATGTCAGCAGTACAAGAACCGACTCAAAAAAACCAAGGCTTTTTCGGCAACCTCGCGTTTAACATTGTTATTCCCGTGGTTCTGATGAGCTATGCAAGCTCTGAAGATTATTTAGGCCCGGCGTGGAGCATTGTTGCTGCATTAAGCTTTCCTATTGGCTATGGGCTATGGGACTTAAAAGAATCTGGAAAGGTCAACGGCTTTTCTGTGCTAGGTATTATCAGCGTGCTGCTCACTGGCGGCTTCAGTTTACTTAAACTTCCTGCTGAATACATTGCGATTAAAGAAGCGGCTATACCGGGTCTTATCGGCATTGCGGTACTCATTACTCAATACACCAATAAGCCTTTGGTTAAAATCCTCATCCTAAACGACCAAATTATCAACTGGCCTCATCTTAACCAAGTACTAGATGCCAAAAACAAACAGAGTGAATTTAAAAAGAAAGTAGCAGTTAGCTCTTATATCGTTGCCAGCTCCTTTTTTCTTTCATCGGCGCTTAACTACATACTGGCTAAAATGATTTTGGTTAGTGAACCGGGCACAACCGCTTATACCGAAGAACTAGGTCGAATGACTGCGCTTAGCTATCCAGTGATTGTCATTCCGAGCATGATTTTGCTTATTGCTGCCCTTTGGTATTTGTTTGCGCAAATTAAAAAGATTACTGGCGAAGAACTCGACAATTTTATAAATCAGTAACGCGTTTACTACTAAGGGGCTCACCGCCCCTTTTTTGTTTCTCGCAAACAGCTACGCCTTTTAAGCCTAATACCTCCCCCATGCGTATAGAATTTACTGCTGAGTATTGTCGGCGCTTATAGACTATAAAAATACCTGCCTATGCTGATTATAAACAAGTTGAAAAAATCATTTTCTGCCTCAGAAAAGCCGCTGCTAAACAATCTTGAACTTACATTAAATAGCGCTGAATCAGTAAGCATTCAGGGCGCATCTGGCTGCGGCAAATCAACGTTGCTGTCGCTGATCGCTGGTTTCGACAGGCCAGATAGCGGTGACATATTCATCGACAACTTATCTATTACGAAACGTACAAATAACGCTCACGACATTGATGGGTTTCGCAAAAACAAACTGGGCATTGTTTTTCAAAGCTTTAACTTATTCGATTGCTTTAACGCATGGGACAACATTGCCTTCACAGCACGGCTTAAAGGAAATTACGATAAAGGCTATCAGCAAGCACTTATGCAGCAGCTGGGTATTGTTGCGCTTTCCAAAAAGCCCCTAAGCCAGCTTTCTGGTGGTGAACAGCAGCGCTGCGCCATTGCCCGTGCCCTTGTGCATCGCCCTTCCCTTGTGCTAGCCGACGAACCTACAGGTAACTTAGATGAAACCACCAGCGAAAGCGTAGCAGATCTGCTTTATCAAACCTGTAAGAATACTAATACCGCGTTAGTGGTAGTTACGCACAGTAGCGATGTGGCCAAACGAGCAGACCGAGTTATGAGACTGCATAAAGGTGTACTAGAAAACGCTGAGTCTGAAGAAACGCTTGTTACAACCACCATGTAGTCCATGACATTGCGATGACATCCAACACCAAAATAAAGCACCAAAACAGCAAGTAAAAGGAGAAACGGTTGCGTACCTTATTGCTCACTACCTTAGCTCTCTTTGCTATGGCGAAAAAGCGCCCGTGGGAGCCGTTGCTTATTATTTTTGCAATAGTGTTGGCAAACGCAGGGTTGGTTACCGTTCTATTGATAAACGAGGGCGCCACGCAGGGTGAGCTGCTGCAAAATAAGCAAAACCTTTTAACCAATAGCCTTGTTACGCCAGCTGACAAGGCGGTAAATTTCACCAAAGAGCAGTATTCGTTATTGCGAAGAAGTGGTTTTACTCAGCTTATTGCATTTACTACACGAGATATCACGCTAACTTGTAGCAGCAATAAAAACGAAACTCAGGAAACCAAAAAGCATTCGACGATTACGCTGTTAGGTATAGATTCTCAGCCGTTTCTGGGAAGCCGGATGCGAGGCTTTTCGGTCCCTGACCTGTCTTTACTCCAAAACTCAATGTCCACTGCTCAGGCTTCATCGAAAAATAACGCACGGATATTTAGCCTAAAGCCATCGAGTTCACAGCGCTCAGTCTCAGATACGTTTAATGCTTTTCCAGTAAATGGGCTTCTACACTCCGCCACCAGCGCCAAGCTTGATTGCCATAACCATCATGTGCCGCCGCAAATAAGGTCAGCAGAAGGTAAAGAAACACGACTTTTCTGGCCTGCGACTATAGCTGCCAGCACTACCAACCTGGTTCCCCAAGATACGCTGGTGATCCCAATTGACGATTTCTATAAAGCCGGTGTTAATTTAAACGATGGGCAATTTCCACTTGCCGGGTTTATTGCTTTAACTGCGCTTAAAACACAAGACGTTAGGGATATAGAGGCAATTCTTGGTACACCCGTCTCGGTGACGACTTCAGGTGCTACAAATGAAACAGGCTCTCTACCCGACAGCTTTCGTTTAAACCTGTGGGCGATGAGTGCACTTATGGGGGTAGTAGCGCTATTCATCGTGCTTAATGCGCTTAATTTAATGTACCGTACACGCTTACCTAACATCATTCGTTTTCGTCAGTTGGGTATTTCAAGTGCAATATTAACGAGTGCTTTATTCACAGAACTCCTTTTATATTGTCTGATAAGTATACCTATTGGAATGTTTATAGGCTTTCAGGCCGCTACTTTGCTCTCTCCGGTAATCAGCGGTACTTTTACATCGTTGTTTAACGCGGTGTTTGTGAACCCCGATGTTAATTTACTCTCGCTGTTTGGCCTGGCGCTATTCGTAACATTTCTCTCGCTAGCCCTGTTTGCACTCGTACCGGTGTCAAAGCTTTCAAAGGCTTTGACCGTTAATCGAGTAAAGAAAACAAAAGGCGCTTCTCTCTTATTTGTTCTGACTTCAACACTGCTGACACTCCTGTTGCTCTTCGCTATAGAGCAGGTTGTCGCCTCAACCGCATCTGCACTTTTCTTCGTTGCACTGCTTCTGCTATCTAGCTGTGTGCTAGTACTTCTATGGATTCCAATTATCGCAAAAGCACTAACGAGCATTACGCCCAAAAGGTGGCCGGTGTTTTATTATGTTATTGCCAATATGCATTCATTATCGGGCAAAACCCGCCTTGCAGTATGTGCTTTTTTCATCGCCCTTACTGCCAATATTGGCATGAATACCATGACGGATAGCTTCAGGAACGCTACCGAGCAGTGGTTAACCCAAAGGCTTTACGCCCCCTTCTATTTATATACCGACCAGCCTCTTTCAAGGGTAAAACTTTTACCCTCAATGACAACGACACCTCTTTTGAAAGTAGAAGGAAAAATCATAGGCGTCGCTGGAAACGAAGGAGGAGCAATACAAAGGGTAGATGCGCCCACAAAGATATCTATAAGTAGCTACCCTGTTCACGACACCGGCAAAAAAGCACTAGTGTTAGATTCAGTGCTAAAAACAGTTTCAAGTACCGTTTCGGGCTCAATGTCAGGCTCAGTGTCAGGCCCAATGTCAGGCTTAGCGCCGAATTCAGAAAAAGGCACATCATCACAGAACGAACTAAAGGGAAACAAAGCGATTAATTCTGTGTGGCAAGAATTCATTAACGGCGAAGGTGTTTTTATCAATCAGCAGCTTGCCTACAATTATGATATAGCGCTAGGTGATACGTTGGCTATTTCGAGTATCAAATTTCGTCAGTCAGAAACATCAGACAACGCTGCGCTAAATGCTCAAATAGCAAAGGCTGGTTCAGAGATAAGTTCAACTGTCTTTTCAACAATGCCTACGTGGAAAGTCCTCGGCATCTACCCAGATTATGGGAATCTGAACGGTCAAGTATTAGTCCCCCTGCCCTTCTTTGCTACGCAGGATGATGTGGTTAAAAACGCATTGTATTCTGGCGTAATGGCAATATATCCAACGGCTAAAACCGATAAACCTGAAGCCAAGACCACTGAAAAGAATAAAGAGAGGGGCAGTGGTATTAGCGGTGGTAGAAGCGGTGATAACAGCGACGGATCATCGACGCCTCTTAATTCAAACGACGCTGAGTTTAAAGCTGAAGTAGAAAAGGTGCTAGATGCACAGCCCCAAATGCAAGGTAAATACACCTTGTATGCCAAGCAAAATTTACTAGATATCTCCATGCAAACCTTTGATAGGACTTTTGTATTGACCGATGGCCTAAATATAACAACGCTTTTGGTTGCGGGTATTGCTTTCGCGGTTTCACTGACGGTGCTAACCCTAGGCAGCGCGGCGCAGCTATCGGTACTTAGAGCCCTTGGAGTAAGCCAAATCAAAGTGAAATTTGCACTTTTTATGCAGTACATGTTGCTGTGCTTTATATCTGCACTTCTTGCCGTACCTTTTGGTATTTATCTGGCGTATGTATTTATCAACTTAGTAAACAGATACGCCTTTAACTGGACATATCCGCTCGCCATTAACGCACAAGTCATTGTATCTAGCGTGGGCTTGTCTCTGCTTATCGTATCGCTTGTACTGCTGCTTCCTTTGGGCAAGTTAAAGCCTAAAATAGACTTAAGACAGGAGGTTCAGCTATGACGCTAAATCATGCTAAAAAGCTGTCATTACAACTGTTAAACCACTATCTAAAACATTTGATAACGTTATTCGTAAGCCTGTTAGATAAAGAGGAAAAACAGATAAAATCTTCAGCACTGCTTGGAATTATCGCTACGTGCTGTTTATTAACAGCTTGCAGCGAGCAAGCCGATGGAACAATGAAAAATGAAACCGGTGGTAAAATTATCTCCCACAGCGAAGCTAGTATCGGTACAGCGGATAACACTGTAAAGAAACCGGACAGTAAAAACAATGAAGTGAATAGCACACCCAACCACTTCTTTGGAGACATGGAAACTAGCACTCGGTTTACCGCTGTAGAACGCGATAACCCCTTAAAATTACCTTCTGATCACAAAAGCCATCCTGATTTTCAGCTTGAGTGGTGGTATTTAACTTTCGTATTGGAAAGCGAAACTGGTGATGAAATCGGCCTTCAATACACTCTCTTTCGCTTTAATACCAGTGACGATGCTCATAACGATGCCACAAGTAGTCGCTGGTCAAACGGGCAGCAGTGGATGGGACATGCATCACTTCATACCGCAAACACTCACTACTTTGAAGAACGCTTTGCTTCTGGCGGCGTAGGCAACGCTTATGTTCGCTCTCAGCCGTTCAGTGCAGCCATAGACGATTGGGTGTGGGAAAGCTCAGCTAGAGATACAGATGACAACAACGAACGCGAGAGCATGTTTCCCTCCACACTGTCCTTTGCATTTGGGCTACCTAAGCAAGTAATGTCTGACATACCTGAAAAAGAAAACCAACAGGCATCATCACCTGCTGCATTAACCAGTGCTCACAAGCTCAACGATAATGCAGTAGCTGTATCGCTGAACCTCACCTCTTCAGGCCCTTTTATTAAGCATGGTGAAAAAGGCTACAGCAAAAAGACCGAGGATGGGCGTCTGCGCTCGTACTATTACAGTCAGCCTTTTATTCAGGCAGAAGGCGCTATTAACGTTAACGGTAAAGCGATAAAGGTAAAAGGAAACGGTTGGTTCGACCATGAATGGACAAGCCATCTAGCCAATAATCAAGCCATGGGATGGGATTGGTTTTCGCTTCATTTAAACGATGGCAGTAAGTTGATGGCTTTTCGCATGCACGCCGCTAACCAGAGCGAGAAAGTACGTAAGGATAACGACAAGCGTGGCGAAAACCACGTAAACGAAGTTTACATAACCGCCAGCTACATCACTGAGAATGGAAATAAAGAGACTCTGAGCCAGAATGACATTCTTATCTCGCCGTTAAAAAATGAAACGATACACCGCGAGAATAGCCGCCATATCGTTTCCTCTCATTGGCAAATAAAAATTCCTTCAAAGGATATCGATGTGACTATCTCTGCGTTTAAGAAAGATCAGTGGAATGACAGCGTTTTCCCCTACTACGAAGGGCGGGTTCAGGTAAAGGGAAGCCACTCAGGGAGCGGCTTTATGGAGTTGACAGGCTATTAATAGATAGACCAGTTTATGCGTTGGCTAAGCGAGGTTAGCGCGGCAACGCCTAGCTGGGAGTTACCTACACTGTTAAGCGCTGGTGAAAATACGCAAATTGAGAAACGGCCAGGTACAACGGCAACGATACCACCGCCTACCCCGCTTTTACCTGGCAGCCCCACTTTGAAGGCAAAACTACCTGCTTCGTCGTACATGCCACTGGTTGCTAACAGGGCGTTCACCTGTTTAGTTTGATAAGGCGTAAGCACTTGTTCGTTGGCGCAGGTAGAAAAACCGGCGTTAGCGAGAAAACTGGTAGAGCGCGCTAAATCTTCACAGCTCATTTCCAGCGCGCAGTTGTGGAAGTAGTTTCTAAGCACATCCTCCACCTCATTTTCAAAGTTACCGTAGGCTTTCATCAAATAAGCCATTGCCGCGTTGCGGGAGCGATGCTCAAATTCAGATTCTGCTACTACTTTATTAACAACAATCTCACTGTTACAACTTAAGCGTCTCACAAAGTCTCGCATGGCAATGAAGGGGGAAGCAAAACGAGACTGCACCATATCGCTAACCACCAGCGCCCCGGCGTTGATAAAAGGGTTTCGTGGAATACCATTTTCATATTCTAGCTGCACTAACGAGTTAAACGGCAGACCTGAGGGCTCACATCCCACGCGTTCCCACATGGTTTCTCCATAGTGATTAATAGCTAACACTAAGTTGAAAACCTTCGAAATACTTTGAATAGAAAAAGGCACGCTGGCATCGCCGATTGACGTAATTCTCCCCTGGGTGTCACAAATTGATATGCCAAATTGCCGTGGGTTTACCGTCGCCAAAGCCGGAATGTAGTCAGCAACCTTTCCCATTCCCAACATAGGTTCAACTTCTTCAAAGATATCTTGAAGTAACGACAGCATTTCGTTTTCCATTCTCTGTTATAGCCTCATTTTTTGCTGATAAAAATAAAGCGCCTGTTATAACGTCGGCGCTTTATTTATGACAAGCTACTTCTTAAATCAAAGAAGCAATCGCATTAACTAGTTGCAGTGCCAGTCCTCTTTAAAATTGCACTGACCATCATCGTCTTCGTCAGACGTAAGCTCTATATTAGTAGATACTTTCTTCGATGGAGACGCGATCTGTACCGGCTGCTTTTTATCAATAAAGCTGAAGATTTTCTTCGCAATATCCGTATTGTCAATTTGCCCCATGAACGATTGATAGCCCCGACCGAAAGCAAATACTTCAACATCTACCCCAGTATGGCCGCCAGTGGTCCAGCCTGTGTTAGTTTTTGTATCTAAAAAGGTCTTCACAGCCATGAAGCGTGTCTTATCATCCTGATTAGATACGCTATCAAGGGTAGCGAGCTCTTCTTCACTTAAAGAAAGACCTAGCTTTTTCGCAACAAACTCGCCAGGATTCTCTTCGTTAGCCATTTCAAGAGCAATAGTCATTACTGATGCAGACATTGACTTCAAATGCTCTGGGCTCCAGCGATAGTCGCCATTAGCACCAATCGTTAAACCGCCGGTACTGTGATCAGCAGTTAACACGACCAAGGTGTCTGGATTAGCTTTAACGTAATCCCGTAGATATTCCATGGTAAGCGCTAAGTCGTGCATTTCAGCCATAGCAGAAGCGATGTCATTTGAATGACCAGCCCAGTCTACCTGACTTGCTTCAACTAAAAGAAAGTATCCGTTATCGTTTTCTAAATGCTTGATGGCATTTTGCGTTAGGTACTCAAGGCGATTTTTACGCTTATCATCAAGCACTGCAGGCAGCGCTACAGGTGCAAATAAGCCCAATACGTTACTGCCTGCAGGTACTGATGCTAGGCGGTTGTATGAATCGGCATATTCGTAGCCCGCATCAATAAACTCGGCCAAGATGTCTCTGTCTTCACGTTCAAAGTATGAGGTTCCACCACCCAGCATTACATCAGCAACGAACTTTCCATCAGCGCGAACATCGAAAAAATCTTCAGCAATTTCGTTATAGTTCTTACGGCTTTCATTGTGAGCGATATAAGAAGCAGGCGTCGCATGAACAATTTGAGAAGTCACCGCTAAACCAGTTCGCATACCCTTGCTTTTCGCGTGATACATCACTGAGTTTACAGGCTGCTTATTTACATCAACGCCAATGGCACCATTATATGACTTCACGCCAGTAGCCAATGCGGTAGCCGCTGCGGCTGAATCTGTTACATAGCCGGAAACCTGAGCAGGATAAGTCGATGCATTGCCAACTAAGATATCGTCGAAGACAACGGGTTCTATCTGAGGTGTTGAAGGATCGTCAACAAAATTACGATATGCCGTTGTGTAGGCAGGCCCCATACCGTCTGCAACAACCATAATAATATTCTTCGGTACAGATTGTGTATAAAGACTGTTTGGGCTGGCAGGCTGATTTGCAGATTCAGTGATACCACAACCCGCTAGAACGGCGATTGACGCACAGCTTAAAACGGATGTGCGAACAAATTGTTTAATCATTTAAACTTCCCTGAGTAAGTTAAAAGTATCTAACAGCCCTTGTAGTCGGGTGCAGATACAAAACATCGGTGCTATCGCTACTATTCGCTCATGTGCACTTAGGTTTGTTAAGCGATAGAAAATAGTAGTGTAATGCAGGCAGGCATGATGCTCAAAGCTTTTGGATAAAAATGCTGCGCCACCAGATGACTAAAGGTTCATCTGGCAACGCTAGGAGGTCAAAAGGCGAAAGAGAAAAGAGGGCTACTTATTGTTTGTAGACTCAAGATATTCGCGCATGCGCTGCTGAGCAACGTCAACAAGCATATCTGGTTGGAATTTTGAAATAAATCGATTACATCCCACTTTTTCTACCATGGCGTCGTTAAAGCTGCCGCTTAGGGACGTATTAAGCGCAATAAACAAATCACTCATCCTTGGATCGCCGCGCACCTCCGATGTCAGCCTATATCCGTCCATCTCTGGCATTTCAGCGTCGGTAAACATGAGTAATATCTCGTCGGTAGGATTTTTGCCTTCATCAGCCCATTTCTTCAACAATGAAAGCGCCTCGGCGCCGTTCTTACGCTCAATAATGGTAACACCAAGCTGTTCCAAGGTATCTTTGATTTGTTTTCTTGCGGTGCTGGAGTCGTCCACTATAAGCACTTTTTTGCCCGCAAAGTGATTAACTATTTCTTTGTCCAGTACTTCCTCAGAGATAGATGTGTCGTAATCAATGATTTCAGCTAATACTTTTTCAACATCAATTATCTCGACCAGCTCTTGTTTACCCTCAATATTCACCTGAGTTATGGCGGTTAAATAGTTTGACTTTCCTATTGCTGAGGGAGGCGGTTGAATAGAGCCCCAGGAGGTGTTAACAATGTTTTTTACGTTACCTATGATAAAACCCTGAATGCTTCTATTATATTCAGTAATGATCACGTTCTTCGCCGTTTCTTCGGTAGACGTACCGCGCATTTTAATAGCTTGTCGCAAATCAATGATAGGAATTGAACTACCTCGGTAGTTCATCACGCCTTTGAGATTATGATGAGAGCCAGGCATGATGTTAAGCTTTGGAACATTAATGACTTCTTTAATTTTAAAGACATTCATTGCAAAAACGTGCCGCGTTCCAAGCTGGAACATCAAAAGTTCTAGCCTGTTTTCACCAACCAGCTTGGTTCTTTGATCAACTGACGACAGTACACTGCTACTCATAAAACCCACTTTTTATATTAATATCAATTAGCTAGCCAAAATATTGCAGGCATGTTACCGCCGTATTTACTCGCGGAAATTTACCCTGCCTTCTCACACAATACTATTACCCTTTTAGCTAATAGACTGATTAAAAAAACGACAGCAACTACCGCTTACTGTACATATCATCGTACTTGCTAATACATGTACGCCATTGTACGCCCCTGTACTCCCCATATATATTCACAAAATAAATGACCGTAATGCAAAATATATATTTCTCTTATTCCAATTCCGGCACTAGGATGAAATGGAATCAACGGGAACGCCCTACAGCGTAAACATAAACAACGTTAAGTATTTTAATTATAGTCGGGAGAGACGCTCATGTCGCAATATCAACAAGACATTGATAACTTCGCCACATTAAAGGCAGCACAAAACGGAACTTGGGAAGGCATTAATCCAGAGTTCGCTGCACGCATGAAGGTTCAAAACCGTTTCAAAACAGGTTTAGACATTGCTCGTTACACAGCAAGTATCATGCGCAAAGACATGGCTGAATACGACGCAGATTCGTCTCAGTACACACAGTCACTTGGCTGCTGGCATGGTTTCGTAGGCCAACAAAAAATGCTTTCTGTTAAGAAGCATCAAGGCACTACAAGCAAAAGCTACCTTTACCTCTCAGGTTGGATGGTAGCAGCACTTCGCTCTGAATTTGGTCCTCTTCCTGACCAATCAATGCACGAAAAAACATCAGTATCTGCACTTATCGAAGAGCTTTATACTTTCCTTCGCCAAGCAGATGCGCGTGAATTGGGCGACCTTTTCCACAAACTAGACGACGCAAAGAAAAATGGCGGTGATGTAGCGGCTATCCAAGCTGAAATCGACAACTACGAAACTCACGTAGTACCAATTATTGCTGACATCGACGCAGGTTTCGGTAACGAAGAAGCAACGTACCTACTTGCGAAACAAATGATTGAAGCTGGCGCGTGCTGTATCCAAATCGAAAACCAAGTATCAGACGCCAAGCAATGTGGTCACCAAGACGGTAAAGTAACGGTTCCACATGAAGACTTCTTAGCAAAAATCAATGCAGTACGCTATGCATTCCTTGAACTAGGTGTTGATGAAGGTGTAATTGTTGCACGTACTGACTCATTAGGTGCTGGTCTTACTCAGAAAATTCCTGTGTCTACCTCTGAAGGTGACCTCGCTGCCCAGTATAACGCATTCCTTAAAACGACCGAAGTTGCGGGTGTAGACGACCTAACTGAAGGTGACTTAGTGCTTAAGCAAGGTGGAAAGCTTGTTAAGCCAGAGCGCTTACCAAACGGCTTATTCCGCTTTAAAGACAATACAGGTTTTGACCGTGTAGTACTTGACTGCGTAACGTCGCTTAAGCACGGCGCTGACCTACTGTGGATTGAGACTGAAAAGCCTCACGTTGGCCAAATTGCTGAAATGGTTAACGCTATTCGCGAGCAAGTACCAAACGCTAAGCTGGTATACAACAACTCTCCATCTTTCAACTGGACGCTTAACTTCCGTCAGCAAGTATTTGATGCATGGACAGAAGCAGGCAAAGACGTTTCTGGTTACGACCGCGCGAAACTTATGTCTGCTGACTACGATGACAGCGAACTTGCAGCAGAAGCTGATGAGAAGATTAAGAGCTTCCAAGCTGATGCAGCACGTGAAGCGGGTATCTTCCACCACCTTATCACGCTACCTACTTACCACACTGCAGCACTGTCTACTGACAACCTTGCAAAAGGTTACTTCGGTGAAGAAGGCATGCTTGCTTATGTACGCGGTGTTCAGCGTCAAGAAATTCGTCAAGGTCTAGCGTGCGTTAAGCACCAGGCGATGGCAGGTTCTGACCTAGGTGACACGCACAAAGAGTACTTCTCTGGTGAAGGTGCACTGAAAGCATCTGGTGAAGACAACACCATGAACCAGTTTGACGTATAACGCGAACAGGTAAAGAGTTAAACGGAAAGTATCCCAACCTTTCCTACAGGGCACCTTCGGGTGCCCTTTTTTATGCCTCACATTTATTTTATTTATGCCTTCAACAAAAGACAAAGAAAACTATCTTTTTTTGGATTTCATAAAAAAACAATATACTCAATAAAAACCAATAACTTAAAGATATGAAAACTGTTCTGTTAAGACTAAACGCTTATCTGACATTGCAATAAAAAAGCTTTATAATAGTTACATTTAATTCGGTTTAAAAAGAGCATTAGAATAATGAATATAGCGAAGGTCGACCTGAATTTATTGGTTTATTTAGATGTGCTGTTGCGCGAAGGAAGTGTAACAAAAGCGGCAAACCAGCTAAGCATTACTCAACCAGCAATGAGTAACGGCTTAAAACGCCTTCGCGATCTGTTTAAAGATCCGCTTCTCGTTCGCACCAGTGACGGGATGACACCCACTAAGCGCGCACTTGAGCTGCAGCCTATTATTCGCGATGTGCTTAGCCGATTAGAAAGTTCTATTCAGCCAGAGACTGATTTCGACCCCTTAACCAGCGACAGAACCTTCCGCATAATGACCAGTGACTATGCGGAGAGTACCTTGCTACTTGAATTAGTGGGCAGGCTGGCCGATTTAGCACCCAATATTACCCTCGACCTTATCACGCCAAGCGACGTGACGTTTCACGATGTAGAGCAAGGTAAAGTTGATATGGCAATTAATCGCTTCGACGAACTGCCTTTGTCTTTTCACCAAAAAGTTATCTGGTATGACACCTTTAGCTGTGTAATGAGTGCCGACCACCCGCTAGTTGAAAAATGTGACCTTGAAGGCTATTTAAGTGCTCAGCATATTTGGGTTAGCAAAACTGGCTTTGGCGTGGGCGTGGGTATTGACCCAAATGAAGTTCAAAAATTGGGATGGGTTGACGCTGAGCTAACAAAAATTGGTAAACAGCGAGCTATTCGCGTGTTTACGCGTCATTATCATGCAGCCCTGCAGATTGCGAAAAAGCAGAAGCTTATTGCTACCTTGCCAAGTAAAGCTGCCCGTTTATTTAAACACGACCCAGACGTGGTGATTAAAGAGCCTCCTTTCGACATCCCGCCTATTGCGTTAAAAATGGCGTGGAGTGCCCTACTTCACCATGATGCAGGCCACATTTGGCTACGCCGATTAATCAGCGATGTGGCTAGCGAAATGAACGCCGGCTAAACATTCACGAGATATATGGCAAAAATACAAACCATAAATTAAAAAACTATCTCTATACACACTACACTGGGTTAACAGACAAATGTATAGAGGTAGTTATGCAAGGATATATTACTAGAGGCCGACTACAGGTTGCCGAACAACTCGATAACTTTATCAACGAACAGGCTCTTCCTGGTACAGGCGTAGATAAGGATGCTTTCTGGCAAGGTGCTGAAGCCCTCTTCGAAAAATTCATTCCTCAAAATCGCGCGCTGTTAGAAAAGCGAGAGCAGCTTCAACGTGCAATTGACGACTACCACAAGGCTGGCAACCCAGTAAGTGGGAATCAATATACTGATTTCCTGAAAAATATTGGCTACCTCGTTGAACAACCTTCAAATGTAAGTGCTCAAACACAAAATGTTGATGCTGAAATTGCAACGATGGCTGGTCCTCAGCTAGTTGTACCAATCAATAACGCCCGCTACGCTCTTAATGCGGTAAATGCGCGCTGGGGAAGCCTTTACGACGCGCTCTACGGCACTGACGTTATAAGTGATGAAGACGGTGCAGAAGCAGGCCAAAGCTACAACCCTGTTCGCGGCGCCAAAGTCGTTGCGAAAGCGAAAGACTACTTAGATAACATGATACCGCTTGCTAAGGGTAGTCATGCCGACGTTACCAAATACAAAATTGAAACAGGTAAACTGGCTATCACCCTTTCCGATGGTGATGAAACTACGTTAGCAAACACTGAGCAATGGCAAGGATATCAAGGTGACATTAGCGCCCCCTCAAGCTTGCTTTTCGCTCACAACGGCTTGCACTTTGAAATTCAAATTGACCCTACACACCCTATTGGCGAAAGCGATGCCGCGAACGTAAAAGACGTTCTGGTTGAAGCCGCACTAACCACCATTATGGATTGTGAAGATTCCGTTGCCGCGGTTGATGCTGAAGACAAAACCTTGGTGTATAGCAACTGGCTAGGCCTTATGAAAGGCACGCTAAGCATTGAAATGTCAAAGGGCGGCAAGCAGCTTGTTCGCGCTATGCACGACGATAGACGTTATCAACCGTCGAAGCACGTATCGAAAAACAAGCTACAGGATGGAGAGCTAGTGCTTTCAGGTCGAAGCCTTATGTTTGTTAGAAACGTGGGCCACCTTATGACTAACAATGCCATGCTCTTTGACGGAAAAGAAGTGCCAGAGGGGATCATGGACGGTATAGTGACATCTCTTATCGCAAAGCATGATCTTTTAGGTAACAGCAAATTTAAAAACAGCCGCGAAGGCAGTATTTATATTGTTAAACCTAAAATGCACGGGCCAGAGGAAGTCGCATTCTCTAACGCACTGTTTGGCGCTATCGAAACGATTATCGACGTTCCAGCCAACACCCTTAAAATGGGCATAATGGATGAAGAGCGCCGCACGAGCATCAACCTTCAAGCGTGTATTGCTGAGGCCACCTCACGTGTTGTATTTATTAACACAGGTTTCTTAGATAGGACCGGTGACGAAATTCACACCTCAATGCTTGCTGGGCCTTTTGCAGAAAAAGCTGCGCTTAAGTCGATGGCGTGGATTAAGGCTTATGAAACTGCCAATGTTGCTGTAGGGCTTCGCTGCGGCCTCTCTGGCAAAGCCCAAATTGGTAAAGGCATGTGGCCAATACCTGATGAAATGCAAAATATGATGACCGCTAAAATTGGCCATCCAAAGGCTGGGGCTAATACGGCGTGGGTGCCCTCACCTACTGCCGCGACGCTTCACGCGCTTCATTATCATGACGTAAACGTGTTTGACGTTCAGAAGTCTCTTGATGCCGATTTTGATGGGTTGAGCGATATTCTCACCATTCCTTTGTTAGAAGATGGTTCTACACTCACTCGTGACAGTATTAAGCGAGAAATCGACAACAACGTTCAGGGTATTTTGGGCTACGTTGTACGCTGGGTTCACCAAGGTGTAGGTTGCTCGAAGGTGCCGGATATCAACAACGTAGGGCTTATGGAAGACCGAGCAACCTTGCGTATTTCATCACAGCACATCGCCAACTGGCTAGAACACGGCATTGTGAGTGTTGATCAGGTAAAAGAGTCTTTGGCTCGCATGGCAGTGCTAGTGGATGAGCAAAACGCCGGCGACCCTGAATATATTCCGATGAGCCCTGACCTAGACAACTCTATCGGTTTCTTAGCCGCAAGCGACCTTATCTTCAAAGGTAAAGAGCAACCTAGCGGCTACACCGAGCCTTTGTTGCACGCCCGTCGACGGGAGATGAAGGCGAAACTAGCTGGTAATTAAGTTTAGCTATTAAAAATTAAATGCTAGAGAAAGAAAGCCCACCTGTTGTTATAGCAAAGGTGGGCTTTTTGTTTTGTTCATCTCTATTGGCTACCTTTTCTCGTTTATTGCTTTACATCAGGAAATTAACACGAGGTAGTTCCTTCTCCCCACACTCCATCTCATCCCATCTTGTGGCGAAAAAGTAACACCCTAGACTAAAGATCCTAACTAAATAGCGTCTCTATTTTGCCGTTACGAGCTCAGTAAACTACGCTTTTAATAAGAGGCTAAGCAGTAGCAGTTAAAGCAAAAACTGCGGTTGTAACAGCCTCATCATTGTGGAGTATGTACATGCAGATAGCCCCGGCAACAGTTCCGAATGACCTATTACGAGCGGGCATCACACAAATTGTGCCCATCTTTTCAGGTGGCGGCACACGTTTAAGTGCACACATTGGTATTATTAAGGCCTTGAACGATATGCATATTGGTTTCGATACGCTAGTAGGTGTATCGGGGGGCTCTATTGTCGCATCGCTTTACGCGAAAGGTTACTCCGTTGAGCAAATGCGAGAGCTAGCGCTAGTCACTGACTTCAAGCAATTTACCGAGTTTTCACTCGTAAGACTGCTTCGTGAAGGTGGACTTTCATCTGGTGATGTCTTTCAAAAATGGATTGATAGGCAACTCGAAGGGGCAGTGTTTAGCGATATGCCGATGGATTTGAACATTCTTGCCACCGATGTGAACGGTGGCGGGCCTGTTTTATTCAACAAAAAGACTGCGCCTGATATGAAAGTGTCTGAGGCCGTGCGTTACTCCATGTCAATCCCACTTATATTTTCATTTAAGCCGTTCAAAGAACATTTACTAGTGGATGGTGCTATTTTATCAGAAGACGCACTTTTTGAAGATTGGCGAGGTGATGGAACGCCCTCTGTATGTTTTCGGCTGCAAAGCACCGAACAAAAGCGCAAAGCAATTAAGAAGAATATGCTTCAACTGCCTCAATATGTCAGCATGCTTATTAGAACGTTTATGACGGCAATTTCTCGGGAATACGTTAATGCAAAGTATTGGCATAATACCGTGGTGGTAAATACAGGTGAGATTTCAGCGGTAGACTTTTCACTATCGCCTGAGATAAAGAACACACTTTTTGAACTTGGTTACGCAACCACAAAAGAATTTTTGCCCAAAAAGTGTGCGGGTGTAATGAAACGCAGTGCACTTGATGTGTTGTAACCTCATCAAGTGCTCATTAGAATCAAATTTTGTAAAAGTCTCGATACCAATCAACAAAGGCTTTCACGCCCGTTTCTACGTCTGTTGAAGGCTGATAACCCGTGTCGTTGACCAATGATGATACGTCTGCATAAGTGTCAGGCACATCGCCTGGCTGCATAGGAAGAAGCTCTTTTTTCGCCTCAATGCCCAACGCACTCTCAAGGGTCTCAATAAACTTCAAAAGATGAACAGGCGTTTGCGCACCAATGTTATATACCTTATAAGGCGCTTTACTGGTGCTTGGATCTGGGTTACTGCCATCCCAACTCTCATTAGGTTTCGCCACATTATCTAACGAACGGATTACCCCTTCCACGATATCATCAATGTAGGTGAAATCGCGACGGTGGTTACCGTAGTTGTAAACCTGAATCGTTTTACCTTCCAAAATAGCTTTTGTGAACTTAAACAGCGCCATATCTGGACGACCCCAAGGACCGTAAACAGTGAAAAAGCGCAGCCCTGTTGTAGGCAAGTTATAAAGGTGGCTATAAGTGTGAGCCATTAGCTCGTTCGCTTTTTTAGAAGCTGCATACAAGCTTACCTGATGATCAACATTGTGCTGCTCTGAAAACGGCATTGTTTCATTCGCGCCGTAAACTGAGCTAGAAGACGCATACACCAAGTGCTCGACTTTATTATGGCGACATCCTTCCAGGATATTCACAAAACCGACGATGTTAGAGTCGACATAAGCGTTAGGATTTTCAAGGGAATAGCGCACACCCGCTTGAGCGGCCAAATGCACTACCCTGTCGAACTTGTGTTCTTCGAACAGCGCCGCCATTTTATCGCGCTCTTCAACGCCCATTTCTACAAATGAAAACAAATCAGCAGCAGTTGATGACTTGATCTCATTTAAACGCGCGTGCTTTAAATTCACATCGTAATAATCGTTAATGTTGTCAATCCCGACAACTTGGTCACCACGATTGATAAGGTATTGCGATACAGCTGCACCAATGAAACCAGCTGCTCCGGTGACTAAGATTTTCATGTATTGTTCCTGTTTAATTACTTTCCATTTTCGATAAAGCACGTTCCAGTAAGCTGCTAACATATTTAATAGGTATTGCGTAAGTTATACCAGATGGATTCGATAGTGCGCTTTCTTTACCGTCCCTAACATAGACTTTATTTACTACAGCAATAACCTCGCCAGTTTTAATATCAACTACTGGACTTCCTGAGTTTCCTGGAAATGCCGTTATGTCTAATTGATAAATAAGATCAGGGCTCTGTAAGCGCTTAAGCTGTTTGCTTGACAGAACCTTTGAATCTCTGACGGGCATAAAGTCAGGGGTGATTGTAGCAATGATACCTTTATGCACAGCGGGAAATAACCCTAAAGCAGCGCCAAGAGGATACCCAAAAACAGCAATATCAGTACCAGCCGGTTGTAATACATCTTTCGCTAATATGAGAGGTTTCATTGCACTTTCAACTGAAAAAAGCGCAAGGTCATGCTCAATATCTATTTCTAAAAGTTCAACTTTTTGAAAAGAGAATCCGTCCTCAGATGGAATCATCGCCACGTAATATTCAACTATAGTAGGATCCAACTCTTGACCTATAACATGATAGTTTGTAATTACATAGCTTCCGTCGTGTATTACAAATCCCGTTCCCTTTATTGAAGGGGCCTTACTTTTAAGAGGACTATAAAGTGCAATAGCAACGGTAGACTTTGTAGCGCGTTTAGTAAGGGTTACAAGCTCTTCTGCAAATACAGGTGCATTACCAAGTAAAAAGTGTAGAAGCATCATCACGGAACATATTGTTTTAAAGCTATTTTTTATAAGCATATGAAAGTATATTGTTGAAAAATTATATTTCTCTATGGAATTTAATAAGCAATGATGCGTTATTGGTGTTTGGAAAATATTACGTTCATGAAGGTATTTTTACAAACTATACTTATTGAAGCCGAATAAAATATAAAAACATTATTGCTCATAAAGCAACAATGCTTGTGGTCTCTGAGACGGGTAGAAAGTGTTATGCAAAAAGGAAAGTTGGTACAGAAGGTACAAAATATTTTTGGCGCCAATAGTCGGGTCACAAAAGCTCTAAAGGGGTATCAAAAACTGCAAGAAGTTAAAGAGATATCTCATCATTTCTCCACATATTTAGCACCAAAAATTGCGCACAGCGATGCATTAAAAAATGAATCTTACAAAATGCGATACCAAGTTTATTGTATTGAAGAAGGTTTTGAGCCACCAAACGACTTAGAAATCGAAACTGATGAGTTTGATGCTTACTCTTCGTGCTGTTTAATCGAGCATATACAAAATCAAAGGTTTGCGGGTACGGTAAGATTGGTCCGCCCCCAAGCTAAAGATCAATTGCTTCCCATTGAGAAGTACTGTAGCAATTCTATAACACACAATGCACTCGCCCCCAGAAACTTCCCTCGACACGAGATCTGCGAAATATCGCGTCTTGCAGTGCCCAATGAGTTCCGTCGAAGACAAATGGATAAATTCGATGGTGCCGCAATTGGTGCCATCAACACTGATAGCTATTCTGAGACCGAACTGCGCTGTTTTCCCTTCATTGCAATTGGCTTATACTTAGCTGCTGCGGCTGTTTCTATAAACTCTGGGGTGAAGCACAATTATGTGATGATGGAACCCCGTTTAGCACGCTCCATGCGCTTCATTGGTATACGATTTGAACAGATCGGACCGATAGTTGATTACCACGGTAAACGCGCTGCATACCATATCACGCCTGAAATGCTTCATAGAAATCTGCCAAAAGGTTTTTCAATAATGTACGAAAACATCAGACAGACACTGAAATCACAGGAAAACTTTTCCAGCTTGCCCCTAGATTAACACTATTAATGTTGTCAGATAAATTTACACAACAGATAAAGACTTATTTTTTATCTTTATTTTTCATTGACTTAAGTTTTGGCACGTAAACTGCTTTACCGTGATGACTTCAAGACACGCTGCAAACACAACGGAGAGCAGAAATGAAAAAGTTACTACTTACAACAACAATGGCTGCAGGTTTAGCGCTTAGTGGACAAGCTGCAGCGACACCTTTTTACCTAGACCTTACTGACGATTCAACTGTTAACCCTCGCGGTTCAATTGACGCGCTTGGCCTTCAATATGACTCTGTATCAGAAGTTAATACACTGACTGGTCAAATCACGTCACGCGGTGGTTTAGGCCTTATCGGTTACACATTCAACGGCTCAAATGCTGGTTTTACAGACCTTGCAGACTTAGTTCTTTCTGACGACGGTGGACTTCAGAACACCTTCACTTATGACCCTGAGCCAAACAACCTAGGTTCTGACGGTTCTGGCTTCCCAACTATTGTAGTTACTGCCCTTACATTCGATTTCGAGCTTGAAGGTTTCCTAAACCCAGATGGTGATTCTGTTTCTTATACTGGTGGTGTACTAGACATTTATTCTTACCAGTACAGCTACCCATTCGGAGACGATGACAACATAACTGTCGTTGCAAATAGTGAAAACTTACTTGTAAACAGCGAATTCAGTACCAGTTCTATTGACCCAGGCGAGCAAGTAATCGAATCTCTTATTACTGAAGTTAGCCTAACGCCTGCCGGTCAAGAAACATTTTACTTCGAAGGAAATTCTGGTTTCGTTTCTTTCCAAGACTATATCGACGCAACATTGACTGATATCTTAATTTACGCCACACAAACAGTTACAGTAGGCGAGCTTGCAAATAGCATTGCTAACCCAATCGATGTAGACGGTAATACCGTACTTATCAGCGACAACCACGCAGTTACTGTTGAATTCCGTGTACCTGAGCCATCAACTGTTGCAGTTTTAAGCCTTGGTCTAATCAGCATGTTTGGTTTTTCACGTCGTAGCAAAAAGTAAAGCTCGGCTGATTCACGATATATCATATAAAGTATTAAAAAAGCTGCCTAAATCAGGCAGCTTTTTTTTTGCCAAAAATATGTCTAAATTTGCTGGTTTTCACTATAAAAAGCCATTGAATAGCTTGTAAATTATCGTGAATAAGTTACCTTAGCGAAGTTAAGCAATAAGGAAGTGAATGTGAAAACCTATTCTAAATTGTCTGTTGTTTCATTGTTTTGTTTTTTATCTGCATGTGGCAACAACTCTCCAGAAAAAATGATGGCTGATGCCAAATCAATGCTTGAAAGCGGACAATTGCAAGAAGCTTCGGTTACTTTAAAAAACGTTATACAAAACAACCCCTCGCTTTTAGAGGCGAGAGAAATGTTAGGAATGATTTACCTTAATCAAGGGCTTTATCTCGCTTCTCAAAAAGAACTACAACGAGCAGAGAACGTCTTAAGTGATCAAGGCAAAATTGCATTAGCTGAAACGTATTTGTGGCTAGAAGAATTTGATAGTGTTCAAGAACTAGAGATACAAGCTGATGGTACTGATAAAGACGAACTGAAACTTTATCAGGCAATAGCATTGTTTCGCTCTGACCAACCAGCAAACGCTGCTAAGTTTATGAGCGAACTTGAATCGTCTTCCTCGCTTACAGTTGCTTCGGTCGCCAGAGCTTACAGTCATACTCTAAATGAGGAACCACAGCTTGCGTTACAGGCTATGGATGGGACAATCGACGACCTGGCTAGTTCGCCACTTGCGCTGCAGTTAAAATTCACATTGGAAAATTTTCTGAATAACTGGCCAAATGCTATCGCAACCAGTAAACAATTATTGTCGTTACGACCTGCAGATTACAAGATTAAAACGCAGTTGGCGACAGTGTTAATAAACGATGGAAAATTTGAAGAAGCCAAACCCATTGTAGAGCAACTGTTACAACTAAGTGCCGATCAGGCGTATTTTAATCAACTAAAAGGTACCATTTTACTTTCTGAGAAAGATTTTGAGGGCGCGACACTTCACTTAGATAAAGCAATTAAAAACGGACGCTCTAATCAAGTAACAAGACTTTTTTCAGCAATTGCTCATTACCAACTTGGCAATTTTGAACAAGCATACCAAAATCTTTCCAGTATTATTAATACTTTACCCAAAGACCACTACGCAAAAAGATTGTATACCACCATTCAGCTTAGATTAGGCTATACGCAGGATGGCGTGAACAGTATCAATTCAATGTCAGACCTAGGTCAAGATGACTTATTGTATATCGTTGAGACATCAAGACTACTTATCCAAAGAAATGAGTTGAGCCAAGCTAAGCAATTAGTAAACAAGATAAACTCCGAAGAAATTGCTGATGCAAAAATGCTACAAAACATTGGATTGTTGAAGTTACTTACGGGCGATAGTGGTATATCAGAGTTAGAGCGGAATTTAGATGCATCTTCGGATACAGAAGATAGCTTCTATCTACTCCTCGTAGCTTACGTAGAAAACAAATTATATGATAAAGCATACGAACTCATCGATACGCGGTTTACTGGTGAGCAAAATACGATTCAACGCTTAAAGTCCACTGGCTTTGTGCAGCAAACATCTGGTGATATGAACGCTGCAAATAAGACGTATGAGAAACTCAGAGAGATAAAGCCTGATAACTTCGACGCTATGTTATTTTTTGTTGAGCAATCAATTAAAAATGCCAACTTGAGTAATGCTGCGAGTCAACTTAATCGCGCAATAGAACTCTACCCGCTAAGCACCCGCCTTTTAATGCGTTCATTTCAAGTCCATCAGCGTATAGGCGACTTAGCTCCTGCCATTTCTCAGTTAGAGAATGCGCAATCATCGTCTGATGAACCTAGATATGCCTTATTGTATGCTGCGGCGTTGCTATTAAATGAACAATACAAAGGCGTCGTCGATTACCTAAAAGAGAAGCAACAATTGCTTGAAGCAATTCCTAAGTATTGGATGCTTCTAGGTGATGCATATTTGAAGCAAGCTAATTACAATGATGCACGAAAAGCATTCGCAGAATGGAGAAAACAGGAACCAGCAGTATCTTCCTATACACAAAGCATACAGTTAGAAGAAATAGAAGGTAATTATTTACAAGCTGAACAGTTAATTTCTGAAGCTAAAAGAAAACTAGGTACGAACACTACCTTCGATCTTCTTGCAGGCCGTCTGAAACTTTTGCAAGGCAAGAACAAAGAAGCAAGTGTCATTTATGGAAGGCTTCCGGAAACTGCCAAGCAGTCCTTAGCTGGTCAATTAATCAAAGGTCGCCTCGCCTTTGCAAAAGGTAACTATAAAGCAGCACTAGAGATAATAGAACCGCAATATAATAAAGCCCCCTCCAGAGAGTTGGCACTACTCGTTTTTTCGTCCCTCGTAAAACTAGAGCAACACGAACGAGTTATTAACTTTACTGAAGCACATTTAGCGAACGTACCCAGTGATGCCAAAGTGCGTTTGTTATTTGCAAACTACCTGCTAGAAAAAGAGCCTAAACGCGCTATTGAGCAATATGCTTTCCTTGTTCAAAACGAGAAAACAGACAGCCCGCTCGTGCTTAACAATCTGGCTTGGCTTCTCACTAAAGAAGGCTCTCCTTCTGAAGCACTAAATTATATTGAAAAAGCGGATACATTAGTCCCTAACAACCCTAATATTTTGTCAACCTACGGCGCCGTTTTGTCATCGCTATCACAACACGAGAGAGCTATTGAAAAGTCAAAAAGTGCATTTTTACTCAGCGATGAGAATGCCAATATAGCGCTTGAATATGTTCACGTTCTTGCTTTGGGTGGAAGAAAAACTGAAGCAAAACAAGTTGCGTCAACTATCATTCCTGTTACAGCTGCACAAGAATTACAGCTCAATGAATTGAAAAAACAACATCAGCTGCAGGACTAGTTCAGGGTTTTATACTTATGTTTGATTACAATGATGCTTTTTCGAGAAATATTGGATGGGTTACAGAAGAAGAACAGCTTAAGCTTAAAAATAGTAAGGTTGCAATAGGCGGTCTGGGTGGCGTAGGCGGCGATCATGCTATAGTTTGTGCCCGCTTGGGAGTTTCCAATTTTCATATCTCAGACCTTGACGCCTATGACTATGCAAACTTCAACCGTCAAGCCGGCGCATTTGTATCAACCATAGGTAAAGAAAAGTCTGTGGTGATGGAGGAGACGCTTAAGGATATTAACCCTGAGGCGAGTATCGTTAATTTCAAACACGGCATAACACTTGAAAATCTAGACGAATTTTTAGACGGTGTAGACGTCTATATCGATAGCTTAGATATCTTCGCACTAGAAATTCGTAGACAAGTTTTCCGTCGTTGCTACGAACTCGGAATTCCAACGATCACAGCAGCTCCTATGGGAATGGGCACAGCAATGCTTTGTTTTAAACCAGGGAAAATGTCATTTGATGAATATTTTGCCATGGTTGACGCCCCAGAAAATGCAAGCGACGAAGAAAGAGCACTCTATTTCGAAAACAACATTGTACGTTTTGTGATAGGCGTGTCACCTTCCGTGCAGCAAAGACATTATTTGGTACAAAATTCATCTGTAAATTTTATGAAAAAGAAAGTTCCTTCCACCTGCATGGGCATTTCGCTTGCAGCAGGCGTTCTTTGCACTAACGTGCTGAAGCTGTTGCTGAACCGAGGAGATGTGGTTTGCGCGCCAAGGGGACTTCATTTTGACGCCTACAGAAATAACTTAATAAAAACATGGCGACCGTGGGGAAATAAAAACCCTCTACAGAAGTACATGTTTAGAAAGGTGAAACAAATATTAGATGACAACAAAGAAAGTTAGCGATGTCTGCAACCTTTAAATTAATAAAATCAGATATTGCGCGAAAAAAGCAAATATTCTTGGATGATGGTGCTGATATTTCAACGCTTCGCACTCTTCTTACAGATGGAACAAGCGCAAATATAATCTATCGTTTGGCATATCGATGCGCGCAGAACAAGTTTTTATCTCCTTTTGCACTAGTACTCTCCCATATAAATCGGGTTTATAATGGTTGTGTAATTGGTGTAAACGCGAAGTTTGATGAAGGTTTTGTAATAATGCACCCTATTGGGGTTGTTATTAATTCGAAAGTTGTTGGTGGGAAAAACATAACGCTGGAAAGCGGTGTGGTGATAGGAGATGAGAAAGGTAAGTCACCTACACTCAGCGACAACATATTTTTTGGAGCTGGCGCCAAAGCATTCGGCGGTATTAACATAGGCAGTAACGTGAAAGTTGGCGCTAATGCTGTGGTTGTGAAGGAGATACCTTCAGACTCTACAGCGTTGGGAATACCAGCAAAAGCTAGATAAATTTCATGAAGTACATAGAATTCTTTTTTTGCTTAGCCATTTTCCTCATCCTATACAGCTATCTGTTGTATCCAGCGATACTCTACTCGCTTAGCCGAGTATTTTCTAAAAATAAGTCATCTGATGTAAGTCCTATTACAGAAAGTAATGCATTACCTTCGGTGTCGGTTGTAATATCTGCTTACAATGAAGAAAGCTGTATAGCCGAGCGTATTGAGAATTTGTTATCACTTGATTACCCCCATGATAAAATTCAATTTTTCATTGCTTCAGACGGCAGTTCTGACGATACCGATAACATCATCAGTAGCTTTAATGATCCACGCCTTTGTGTTTTTTGCTTCGAAGAAAATCGAGGCAAAATCAATGTACTCAATGATTTGCTTAATCGAGTTTCCAGTGAAATAACGGTTTTTTCTGATGCTAACACCATGTTCGCAACGGACGCCGTATTACAACTCGTTTCGCCTTTTAATGACGTAAATGTGGGCGCAGTGTGCGGAGAACTCAACCTTATTGACGCTTTTTCAGGCGACAACAAGGATAACCTTTATTGGAAGTACGAACAGTTCCTCAAGTACCACGAGTCTAAAATCGACGCCTTGCTTGGTGCAAATGGTGGAATTTACGCAATTAGAACGTCGCTTTACGAACCGTTGCCTGATAATACAATTATTGACGACTTCTGCATTGTTATGAATGTAGCCAAACAGCACTACCAAATTGTGTATAACAAAGAAGCCTTAGCGACGGAAGAGATTGCCCCAACCTTGAAAGAAGAAGCAGGCAGACGCATTCGTATAGGTGCAGGAAACTATCAATCACTTTCCCGGTTAACATGGCTTCTTAACCCTCGTTATAAATGGCGTTGGTTTTCTTATGTAAGTCATAAAGTGATACGCTGGTTTGTACCGCATCTGATGATAATTACGCTGCTACTTAATACTATACTCTTGTGGCACACAAACTATCTATATCCCGCACTATTCATTGGCCAACTTACATTCTATTCATTTTGGATGCTTGGTGAGCTGAAAATTTTTAAAAACGTTCCCGTGGTTGGCAGTGTTATTGGTTTAGTAACATTTTTTGTGTCAATGAACATATCCCTTTTCAGAGGGTACATTCGTTTCTTATCTACGAACCTATCAGCGACATGGCAAAGGACATCTAGATGATCGCGCTCATACTACTATTAATATTATTCGTGTTGGCATTCACTATCGTTGTGAAAAAGAAAAAAATGCAAAGTTGGCTTTGGAATTATACCAAGAGCAAATTTGCTCAAAAGCCATCGGTAAGTGGTACCCAACATGTGATGTTCTGTTTTGTAGACCACTATGAACCACAGTGGAAAAATAAAGATAACATTGAACTGGAAAGACAGCGTGTAGACAGATGGATGGTAGATTACCCTAAAATGGCGTCGCAATTTACCGATGCCGATGGATGCCACCCAAAGCATAGCTTTTTCTTCCCTGAAGAAGAGTATCGCAAAGAACATTTAGATAAAATTTCTGATCTGTGTGCAAAGGGTTTTGGAGAAATCGAAATACACTTACATCATGAAGATGATACTAGCGATAACTTGCGTAAGACGCTCTCTGGTTTTGCGAAGTGCTTGCATGAAGAACACAATGCGTTAAGTGTTGATCCTAAAACAGGTGAGCCTGTATACGCTTTTATTCATGGCAACTGGGTTTTGGACAACTCCCATCCAGAGGGAAAATGGTGTGGTGTCAACGATGAGCTTATCGTACTTCGTGAAACTGGATGTTATGCCGATTTCACGTTCCCGTCGCCGGACGAATCGCAACCGGCAATGTTAAATACCATATATTATGCGAAAGACGACCCAGATAAGCCAAAGTCTTACGAAACCGGACGACCTATTGTAAAGGGCGGCAAGGCTTGGGGAGACTTGCTGCTTATCCAAGGTATTTTAGGTTTAAACTGGAAAGTAAGAAAGAAGGGTATTTTTCCTCAAATAGAAAATTCAGATGTAAGGAAAACATTTCCTCCTACACCAAATCGTGTTGATTTGTGGGTTGAGCAAGCTATTCATGTAGAAGGAAAGCCTGAATGGATATTTATAAAAGTACACACTCATGGCGCACAAGATGGTGACATGGACACGCTGCTTGGAGCCCCAATTAAAGAAATGCATAAACACTTAACTACGCAATATAATGATGGTAAAGACTATGCATTGCATTACGTTTCAGCAAGAGAGATGTATAACATAATAAAGGCGGCTGAGGCTGGGGAAGAAGGCAATCCAAACAACTTCAGAGATTACATACTTTCACCACCTTCTTTTAAAAAGCTAGCTTAACATGTTATCAAGAATAAAAATGAAAGTAGGACGCTTACTAGGCCTTGACGGTTTGACCTGGCGTTCAGCCCCTAATGGTTTGTATAGCGTGAACTTTCATCGAATTGGTAACAGTAAAGAAACGGAATTCGATCCTTGCGTGTACTCATGCACTACCGAAGAGCTTGACGCACACATAAAGTTTTTCAAGACACACTTTGACATTATCAGTCTTAAGACGTTGTCTGAGATGTTATTAGACAATACAAAGCCATCGTCTAAACTAATGTGTCTAACATTTGATGATGGCTATATAGACAATTTTAGCAATGCGCTCCCAGTGTTGCGTGCCAATGATGTAACAGCTACATTTTTTATCGCCACGGGATTAGTGGGTAGCGGGCATGTGCCTTGGTGGGACAAAGTTGCCTATCTCATAAAGTACCATCAGCCTAAAAGCCTTCGCCTTGCTGCATGGCGAGATGATGTGATTTTTGAAAACTGCCAGGAGCGTTTTATCAGAAACGTTTTGCACGCTATAAAAAGTTGTAAACTACCCGCACAGAAACAGATAAATCAACTTGAGCAAGCCCTACTCCATCAAAACGGCTACCCTGCGGCTGAATTCATGGATTGGCATCATTTAAAGACGTTACTGGAATCAGGAATGGAGCTTGGTGCCCATTCTCATAATCACGACATATTAACAAAACTCTCGGAAAATGAATTGTTGTACGAGCTAAGTCACTCAAAATCTTTACTTGAGAGTAGCTTAGGATGTGATATCACTGCTTTTTCTTATCCTGTTGGAAGCAAGTCTACTTATGATCAAAGAGTAATAGAAGGATTGAAAGATACCGGCTATAAGCTCGCCTTCAATTTTCAACCGGGCATCAATACGTCTCCCAGTACTAACCCGTATGATTTACATCGATTCCCAATCGCTCCTGACATGACTAATGCCGATATAAGACGGATGTTTAGCTACGCTAAGAGGTATTAGAATGCGTATCGTACATTGCGTAAGCAGCCTTAAAGTGGGCGGTGCAGAAAAGTGTGTAAAAAATCTTATAAAGGTTCAAAAACAAAAAGGTTTTGATGTTGAAGTGTTGTCTTTTGGCGATAAAAGCGATGCTTTCCAGTATGATATAGAATCACTAGGCGTCAATGTTATCAACGTGAAAGGTAATATTCTTACGCGGCTTTTGAAGGCAATACATTACTTACAAGGCTTCTCCACTATCCATATTCACTCTCCTGCAGTGATAAAAGCTTTTGCCCCTATTTTTCCCGTTCTTATTTTCAAGAACGTTATCTACACCATACACGGCGAAGTTGAGCCTCCAATCGGATTCATAAAGGGGTCGCACAAGTTAGCCCAATGCTATATCAATAAGGTATTTGGGGTTTCTGAAAGTATCAAAAAGGGAATAAGGCAGCGTTATGGGTGGAACTCTCACGACGTAACCGTTATTAATAATGGTGTTTATTGCCCTACTCTCCCTCATCAAATCGCAAAACAGCCGATTCTTAACTTATGCACAGTATGTCGACTCGTACCACTTAAAAACATTACGCAATTGGTAGAAGCCTTTGCTCGATATGAGCTTGGTCACCTCGCAACGTTAAATGTGTATGGTGATGGACCTGAGAGGGGGGTTATAGAAAGGCTAGTGGAAGTTCACAAATTGCATGATTCTGTGATACTTCATGGTGAAGTACTTAATGAAGATGCTATCTACGATCATCAGGATATTCTCCTAATAAACTCGACAACTGAAGGTTTACCCATGTCTCTTTTAGAAGCGATGGCACGGGGTATTCCGGTAATATCAACGTCGGTGGGCCAAATTCCCAAATTGATCCAGCATGGCGAAAACGGGTTTATTTATGACGTAGGTGATATTGAGTCTTGGCACAAATTAATACTTTCGCAAATACATGATCGCGATAAGCTAATGCAAGTTGGGCAGCACGCCTTTGCGTTTATCAAACAGCATTATGCCATTGATGATGTATCCGCCATTTATGAAGCAGCGTATCGCTAATGAAGAAATCTATTCTATTTTTCACCAACCTACACCCGCTTCCGTGGCAACCTGCGAGAGCGACATACAACTTTGAGGAAATTAGACACCTCAAAGTACATGCTGACGTTAAAGTGCTTATGCCGGTACCCTGGTTTACGTACCTTAAACAAGTTGTGTTCAAAGGTCATAGGAGTCCTGAGGGCTTTTGCTTATTTCCGTTTTTCTATATTCCCAAAGTGCTTACTTCTTTACATCCTCTCTTCTTATTGCTATCGCTAATAATTTGCGTAAAACCATTACTTTGGTTAGCTAAAAGTAAGAATGTAATAGCCAGCTGGGCTTATGCCGAAGCTGTGGTTGCAGCACTCGGAAAAACCGTTTTCAAGTACAGACTTATCATTGAATGTTTAGGTAGCGATGTAAATGCGCTGATGCAGAAGCCTATGCACAAGAAGCAAATGAGCTGGGCGTTTAAGAAAAGCACCGCGGTTACGACAAAAAGCAAAGCACTTGCCAAAGCTGTAAAACTGCACGTTCCAGAGGTAACTCCTCACGTCATCTATAACGGGGTCGATTTTGATGTATTTACGCTTAGAGAGACTGTGCCGTTTTCTAGTCAAACTCAAAGCCTTTTATTTGTGGGCTCCCTCATTCCAACTAAAGGTGTATATGAGCTTATTGACGGTTTTGAACAGGCAATCGCCAATAACCCTCTGATAACGTTGCGTATTGCAGGAGAAGGCGGCAGTAGAGGCATTCTGCAAAAAATGATAGACGCTAAATCGTTAGAGCATGCGGTCACATTACTGGGTGCAATACCTCACCAATCGCTTGTAGGCGAGCTTCACAAGTCAGACGCTCTCATATTACCAAGCTATAGAGAAGGGGTTCCTAATGTCATAATGGAAGCCTTAGCGACGGGAACACCGGTTATCGCAACCGACGTAGGCGGTATAGCTGAAGTGCTAATACCAGAAGTAGGCGGTATACTAATAAAGGCGCAAAGTGCTGATGCAGTAGCAGCAGCAATAAGCGAAATAGCGATAAAGCCATGGAATTCACAAAAGATCCACGCATCGGTCTCTAGCTATACTTGGCAGAATTCGGCCAAACATATTATCTCACTACTTATATGATTTTTGGCAATTAGAAAAATACAGCCTATATCAACGTAAATAAACATAGACTTTTATATCAAGTCACAGTTTTCACTGTATGGTTGTAGAGAGTTAATGATATATGTTTATACTAGTGTGAGTAGATTTATAATTCCTACTAACTCTGAAGTAAACAGAGTGGTATTTAATTTTTAATATTGAGTTACTTTCATATATTCAGGACTTCAGTGAATGATTGTAAAAACCGCAATTCTATGTGTTTATTATGTCCCAGAAGATATGGAATGGGTATTTTATAAACAGTTAGAGCAAATAAGAAAGAACAGTCAAAACTATATTATTTATGCGGCATTCATTAAAGGCTCAGATAAAGTTTACAACGCACTTAAACAATCCGACGATGTGAAACTTTGCAAGGTGCACGCAGAAAATAACCACCCCAGTAAACAACATAGTATGGCGCTAACACAGCTCATGCAATATGCTATAAGTGACGAAGTTGACGCAGTTGTAACTTTAGATGTTGATAGTTTTCCAATTTCTGACAAATGGCTTGATAGCATGTATCTTTTAGCATCTTCAAGCGACGGGGTATGTGCTGTTCATAGAGTAGAAAATGGGGATAAATTTTTGCCTCATCCTAGTGGATGCTTATTGTTAACACAGTTTATTAAAGATTTCCCGTTTGAGTTTTACCCAGATAACCTAGATGACCTGGATGATAAGTTTATCAATGAAACAGAACAAAGACCTGACAGTGGAGTTGGCTTAGGCCGAGTTTTGTGGGAGCATGACCTGAGTTGGAGCCAAATAAAACGGACTAACAAACAAGATTTGCATTACTTAATGGCAGGTGTTTATGGAGACATAATTTTTCATTTAGGTGCAGGCTCAAGAAGTCCATTGTTTGCTAAGGAAGTTAATAACTCAAAGACACTACGTCTCATTCAAAGCATCGAAAACCTGCCTTTACTGTGGCGAGTTCACAATAAGTTGAAGAAATATATCGAAAATAGATTAATCAAACAAAATTCTAAAGTTGTCAGGAGAATAGAGCTTGAATTAAAAAACAATGCCGAAGACTTCTTTATTTTTCTAAAAACGAATTGAACTCTTAATAGTTTGTTACTTTTAGATTATTAGCTCGAGATCAAAAGGATGCTATTTCAATGTACTCTCCTTTTTGTGGGCGCAGTTTCTGAATATTTTCTATGCTAGTGATAATTGGGGCAAGCTCTAAACTATCATGTACAATTACGAATGAACGGTCATCACTAGTGGTGACTTCATCACGTTTCAGTAAAATGCTGTCTTCTGTCGTTACATTGTTCTCAAATGTTATATGCGGACGCCCTTCTACCCAGTTTGAATCTGAAATTTCGTCGGTCAACCATAGTAACTTACTATAGCTTCCAACAAAAGCGACTGAGTTATTACGTAGGGTTATCGAACGTATTCCTTGAAAAGTCCTTAATATAGTACGTTCAAAACCTTTATCAATAAGAAACAAGTTATTTTCAAACAACACGTCTCCTCTGGAGCCACTGTTACCATCACCGCCCACACGGCTACCCAAGCCAGGAGGCCGCATAAATATAATGTTATTTTTTACTTCAAATTGCTGACCTGCAAAATCGTATTTCTGGTCGTAACCGATAAGTTCCAATAAATATTTAGCTTGGCGATCACTTCCTGACTCAATCCAGTTATTTTGAATGAGTGAATTTTCAAAACGAGACTTAACAATGTTACCACGATTACCATGCAAATAGCTGTTTTTTAAAACAAAAACACTACCGGGGAAAGCATGTTGATCGCTAGCCACATAAACAGCATGCCCCCAGGGGCGACCATTTTTCTTGCCACCACTTTCCGTTACTTCCACATTAGACATGGTGAAATTTCCGGAATTTAAGTCTGTGGACAGTACCCCAGTGCTACAACGCCGTACTACCACATTTTTTAATTCTGTATTAGTAGCCTCATTTCGGAAACAAAGCCCCCCATCTTGCAAAATAATATTATCAATACGCCAGTTATGAGAATTACGAAGTGCTAGAGTCCAGTTAAATCTCTCGGTCCCCCCTGCAAATATCGGCCTAGAACCAGCGTCTTTTGTATTACCGATAAGACGTATAGGTAATTCCTTTGTCCCAGATATATTCTTGATCTCAACCGGCTCGTAAACTGCGTTAGGATCCAAGTAAACTGTATCACCAGCTACTAACTGATGAAGGATTTCTTTTAGTTGACGGTGCTGACGAGAAGGCCCTAAGTACCAAGTTTTAGGTTTTCTTGGAGTATTAACAGTCTGAGAGTTCCAGATTATTCGATAGATTTTACGACGTCGCTGGCTGTCTGTTTCTTCAAACGTTAAACGGTGAGTAAGCGTCGAATTGTATTTGTTATAAACTTGCACCCTTACCCTGAGCGTATCTCCTTCTTGAATTTCCAACGGCTGGTCGCTTACAGGTACCGAACCATTAACCGATATACTTATTCCTTTCGCGTTTAGAATTAAAGGGTGCTTACCAACGCCTTTTACCGTGAAGCATTTCTCAATAATAGCTCCAGGTTTAAGTTCCAAGTCCGCAGGTAAATTTGCTACGTGGCGAACGCCCCATTGGTAACTCGACACATCTTTAACCAAACATTCATTCTTTACGTTATCTATAGTACTTGCATTAATAACTTCTGAATAAAACAGCGAAAAAATAATAAATATCAAAACATGTTGAAATCGAAACATAAAATTCAATACGTACCCCAGATAAATGAAATATAACGGTAAATGACAACTCGAAGGCCACAAACAATAATTGCATTAACTAGAGCGTGGAGAGTACAAACGATTTAAGTTTAGTAGCTCTCAACAAGCACAAAATCTGAAACCATATATTTTGAATTTATGCTTTCTACCATTACGACGAATAGACTCTCAGACATGCGAACGTGAGTTCAACATATCAAAAATGCGACTTAACTTTCTCAAGATTAACTTTAACACAATTAGACTACATTTGTTTATCTGACCTTTCGGAATGTATAAAATGGCGTGTGAAAAACAGTCGTAATGTGCAATATCCTGACGCCTTTCCTTCGAACACGAGCGTAATTAACTCTCTAGCTTTACCTCGTAACAATACAAGCAATTAGTAAAGACGACACTATTAAGTGTACTGGAAGCCCATTCACTGAGCTAAACATCTTCATTAAGATTAGAGACAACTGATTTTATTGCTGCTTACGATACCGCTATTTGAAAGCGTATTTCGTCTCTCATTACAACACTTTAAATTATTGCGAAGAGTTTAATAAAACAAAACCTTTATCAACCATATTTTCAATAAACCTTTGCCCAAAAATCATCTCCCCTGTATGACTAATATGTCGATTGTCTGAATAGGTAACGCCTCCTTCGAGAATCAAGTCATTAGGAAGTGTTAATGCAAAAGATTCAAATTTAGAAATGTATGGTATTTTGTATTTTTCAAGTTCAGTAGAAAATATTTCATCAACAACGATAGTCAGCTCAATGGAATTTTGTGAGATTATTTCATCAAACTGCTGTTCGAATGGTTGTTCATACCTCCAACTAATTGGCGATATTTTTAATGAGGGCAGCATTCCTATCATAATTACGTTTAATGAATGTTTTTCTTTAATATCTGCTAGGTAGTTGACTACTTCTCGCACCCTTTCAAGCGATAGGTCCTCATGAGTTGCGCTGTGTAAAGTGTTAACTTTAAACAGTCTATCCGGGGTTTGGGTGTATAAAACATAAGAAATACTCTTTGAGAATTTCTTAGCGAAGGTTTTAAAATCTTCATATTGACACTTAGGTAACTTACTTTGGTCCCCTATAAACTCATGTGCTCTGCAAAAACCTCTAGAAACACTGACAACAAAAGGGTTTAATGCATTTTTCGCAATAGCATTGTACAAGTCCATACCATGGCTACCGCCCAATATAAAAACCGCACCATTGTATTTATTTGCACATTTTTCAAATCTATTTATGAAATTGCTATTGAACTCGGACGACCAAAACTTACAGTCCTTATTATCAAACATAACTTGGTTTGTATGAGAGTTGTCTGCGTTTTTCAGAATTTCGTATCGCGCCATTTGTTCAGGGGCAACTATTTTTTGTATCTGTAGATTTTCTCTTAAAAGAAATCCACACAGAAAGCATATGAAAACAGAAATAAACGAATATCTTAAAATTTTTCTACCGTTGAATCTTTTTCTATTTCTAAAAGGGGTTTCAATATATTTCCAAGTTAAATAGCTAAGCAAAAAGGTCAACGTGATTGCTATCAATATCTGGACAGGCTCTAAATGGAGCGAGTATTCTTTTTTCATCAAAGCTAAAATGGGTTGATGCCACAAATACAAACTGTAGCTAATCAACCCAACCTTTGTTAAAAACCCAGTCGACAAAACCTTGCCTGTAAAGTTTCTTTGGTCTGAAAATAACAAAACCAAAACCGTACCTAATACGGGAAATATCGTTAGTTTAGTAGGGTGAAGAGTTGAAGGAGTAAATAGAAAATAGAAAATAGGAAATTAAAATTAAGCATATACCAAGTGCCGAAAGGAAGGTTGAAGACTTTGCTTTTATTTTGTTTAGATAGCCATTCAAATAAAATACTGAAGCCAACGCTCCTGCCAACAGCTCCCATGCTCTAGAAGGGAGTAGGTAAAAATTTGCTATTGGTGAGTTTAAAGCTCCCCACTCAGAAATTAATAAACTTGTGATCGATATTAAAATGAGAGCGCTAATAATTACTTTCTTTCCTTTTGAAAATAAAAGCATTATTAATAAAGGGAAAAAGATATAGTATTGTTCCTCAACTGCCAAACTCCACGTATGAAGCATCGGGGAAAGCTCAGATGCACTTCCAAAATAACCTGAAGTTTGCCAGAAATAGATATTAGAGGAGAAAAGGATAGCACTTAATACACTTGTACCATAATCGCCAATGAATTTAGGGTGACTACTCACGAATGGTAGAATTAATGATGTTACAGCAATAACCGCTAAAAAAGCGGGTAATATTCTTCTTGCTCTTCGCTCATAAAACTTGGTAAGAGAAAAACTGTTAGCTTCAAACTCTTTCAAAAGAATAGATGTTATTAGAAACCCACTAATTACAAAAAAGACATCTACACCTAGAAAACCACCTGTTACATATGGAAGTCCCGAATGAATCCAAATAACGGGAAGAATGGCAACGGCTCTAAGACCATCAATTTCTTTTCGATAATACAACTCTTAGTCCTTGTTTAAACTATTATAGTGATGAGTACTTTGTTTGTACTGAAGCTAGATTAACACCTAGCCCCCCCTGAAACTGCTAGCCTATTATGGGAATTTGTTTGCACTCAATTAGCGTTAACTTCACCTATCAACCTAGAAACAATTTTATTACACTGAAGATACTCTTTTGCATACCTTAAATTTGCTTCCTTCATTTTCAACAATTCGTCAGGCGATTCATAAAGCCTCTCGACTTGCCTTATGCACTTTTCGGGAGAATTAAACTCTAAATAGTTAGTGGATTCCTCTATTTCTCCCGGCAAACAGTAGTTAAATGATTCCGATACAATGGCTTTGCCTAAAGAGACATATTCAGCAAACTTCGCGCCAATAGAACTATGTAACCCCGTTGTCGCAATGCAAACAGACGATTCCTGAACCTGTTTTAGATATTGCTTTTTAGAGGTAAATGATTCATCAACGATTAATTCAGGTGCAACCTTTCTTGCGAATGGATCGTTCATAACACCAACTAGAGCGTTTTCTCCAAATTTTGCTTTCAGAAGTCGAATTATCTCTAGTCTAGAGGTATTGATAACTTCTCTGTCTCTCTTTTCACTCTCTGAAAGAACAAATTCCTTGTCTCCATTTGGATTCCAAAGCCTGACGTAGAATAATACTTTAAACGTACTGTTTTTCTCGCAGTCATTATTCACTTTATTAAAGCAATCTTCTCTAGGAAGAAAACCTAACCTGTTGTCTGTGTCAAGAGCTTTTAATACGCTTTTACATTTATTCTTAACCCCTTTGCCGGAAAAACTTAAAAAGCGTTTAAGAGTAAAGGGCGAATAGAATGAAGGATAAACCTCAAAATACAAACCAAAGGGCCGCACTTTTCCACAAGAATAAGCATCTGTACTCCTCAATGTCCTTTTAAAATAAAGATCACATTCCTCATATTCTGACGTATGCATCTCTGGTGAATCAGAACAATCAATGTAGACTTTCAAATTATCTACATGAATCATGATACTCGCTTTGTGATGTCTGGGTACAGAGTAATCATAAGTCAGTGAAATATGCCCTTCACGGGCATTAAGTTCAAGCCCTGTAAATAGCTGCTGTAAGTGTCTTGCATTTGTTGTTAAAGGAACAACTACATTTGGAATTTCATTTTTCAAAACTATGCCTATCTATTTGTTACAGTTGTAAGCTAATTACTCTCTATTATTTATGGTCTTATGTAGGTAGGTTTACAAAATACTCGAGTGCAATTCAATATGTAAAAACTAAACAATAAGTCTCAACATACCTTTCCATTACATTTAAAAAATGAAGCGCTTAGGAAGCTGAAAGCGTATTACTTTCGCTTAAACAAATTCATAAGCTCTTTCAGCTCATCTCGTGAAAATAACCACGTTAATCCAACATACATAAAAGTACCAATAAGTACTTGCGACAGTAGGACAATCCAAACATTAATGAAATTGCCCAGCAATGTATCCAGAAGGATACATGCTGCTAACATTGTAGTCCCTATTAAATAGGGTTTAACTAGGAGCAATAAGACACTTGAGTGCTTTATACTCAACGCATTACAGGAACGACTGGTGCTAATAAAAAAACAGCCACTAAATGAGACTAACCAAGCAATGGCTAACCCTTCTCCCCCGAACTGCGCTCCAACAAAAAACGATGGGATGAGCACAGCACCGAATATGGCAGTATTTCCTATAATCACATTCATCTTATTCAAAGATTTTAAAAGCGGCCCAAACAACTGTTCAATGCCTTTCAAAGGCATTGAAAGACAGTAAATGAACAAGACAGTAGTTGCACCGTTCCATTTATCTCCAAAGAATGCCGAGGTTAGCGTGTTAGATACAGCCGCCAACCCAAAGAAAACTGGAACAAACAGTAAAGCACTTAATCGTAAACTTTTTAAAAAGTAATGTTGAATCGCTTTTGAGTCCTCTTGAATATTTGAATACACGGGGAACGCCACTTGACGAAGGAGAGGAAGTACTTTGGCTGCAGGCATCATCGCGAGCATTACAGCAAATTGATAATAACCAAGTTCAATAGTCGATAAATACATACCAGCAATAGCAACATCGACATTAAAAATCATGTAGCCAACAGTGGATTGAAGTGACGCCTTCCATGAGAATTCAAAGATTGATTTAGTCTTGGATGTGAACCATCTCGGCATAACCCAAACAGTATTTTTAAACAAATATCCACACTGTTTAAGCAATTCCGCCAATAACATTCCTATTATGATTGACCAAAACCCAAAACCTGCCCACGCTAATGTTACGGTAGTCACAGCACTAATAGACTCCGCAGTCGCGTCCACCATTGAGAGCTTTTTGAAGTTCATGTTTCGGTTGAGTAATGTGCCTGGAATGAAACCAATTAAAGCAATCAAAAAAGTTATTGAAGAAAAACGTATAACGTCTTCAAGTCTTTCATCGCCATAAAAGTCAGCGAGGACGCTCGCGCTTGATTGTAAAATAATGAACAACGATAGATGTGCAATAATTGTGAAAGTAAAAAACTCACTCAGCGTTCGTTCGTCTAACTCTTTCTCTCTAATCAGCGCTGCAGAAATACCGCTTCGACTAAAAGACCATAGTAGTGATGTAAAAAAAGAAGACAGTGCAATAACAGCATAATCCTCTGGAAACAAAAATCGTATGGTAAATATTGTTGTCAACCACCTTACGGTTTGGCCTATAGCTTTGCCAATAGCCACCCACTTGAGTGAGTTGAGTACAACTTCTCTCATTGCGCTTCTCTATATCAAAAAATTCTTATTGCTGAAAAATATAAACCCTGAAATGGTTCACTTGCCTCAAGATTTTACACACAGGCCAACTTAGGCATTATGCTACATATTTTCCTACCCTTATTTTCCGTGAATAACTTTGTATTCTTCGTGTTTCACACCAAATAAACCGGCAATTGTCCCTGCTGCAGCGCAAAAGCGAAAAAGCCCGTCTACCAGCTTTCGTTTGTTAAGTGTAAATACGCCCACAAGAACACTTACAATCCCCCTTGCTACACGTACACCTGACATAAGACAAACGCGAGAGACGGCTTTGAATAGCTGTTCTTCAAATAAATGAGAACGCGTGTAACCGACCCCCGAACGAAAGCCTCGGCGGCAAAACCACTTAACGGTGGCACGACTTTTCGGAAATTCTTCGATTACTGGCGCTTCCGTGTAAACACAAGACAATCCAAGATGATTGCAACGTAGTGCAAAGTGATAGTCGCTCGCCCCTGTCATGGCAAACCGAGCATCAAAACAAGGGCTTGTTTTTTCTATGACATTTTTTGAAAGTAACAAGTTGTTTGTATAAAACGCTTTAACTTCGTCACCTTCCGAATAGGGGTTATCGCCATAGATAAGGTCGATAGCCCAGCTCGGAACGTCATTTTCCCCAGTAGAAATGACCCGACTAGTGACTATATCTGCACCGTATTTACTCTTGGCATCTAATAAGCGTTGAATCCAGTCAGTATCTTTCGTCCACTCGTCATCATCAATAAACAAAAGAAAATCGGCGTCCGCTTCTTGAAACAACGCTACGCACTTATTTCGTGCAAACACAATACCCGCTTTAGGCTCAGTGTCGTAATGGAGCGCGATTTGTTTGTTCTTGATAGTCTTGTTTAGTACTACCGACTTGGTTTCTTCATCAAGCGCATTATCAACAACAAATATAGTTACGTTAACGTTGCTATTGACTTCTTGAAGTATCAAACTATCCAAAAGTCTTGAAAGCCAAGCGGGCCTTCTACACGTAATTACACCTACTACTACATGCTGCATTACCGCTTTCCTTTCAGTAAATGTTCTAGTTTTTTAATTGGCCAACTGAACTTCCACCAAAACGAGTCATAGGCGTCCAAGAAGAGGTGGCGATAAAAAACTTCTTCTTTCTTTATACTGACACAGTGCTCTTTTAATACCGCTGACAACCCTTGCTGGTAGTCTTCGTACTTCTCTCTTAGCGAAACTATGGCTTGATGATCAACATGTTCTTTTGACAGGTTGCAATACAATTCGTTAGCAAGCTCTGATAAATAGGTGTCGGGCACCACATGGCTCGTTTGATTTCTTAGTTTCTTGTCCACAAAGCCAAGCTGCTCTTCATCAATCTCGGCGGTTAAGTCGACAAGTTCAGCAATACTTTTTGCAATCGTTTCAGGTGAAGACAATAGATTGTCGTAAGACACTATCAACCTTGGAGCATCCAATGAGTTAAAATAACCGAGAAACGTGTAATTGAGCCAAAGCATAAGCGACTTTTCTAATGAAAAGTCGTCTCTCTTCTTAAGTGAGCCAGCGACTTCGAAGGGTGAACGAAGCATCAGTATGTAATTAACCTTTACAGACGGCAGGCTTGAAAAGATATGACGCCAAAATGGCAGCAGTAGCGTAGTTCTAGGATCCTTCATACCCCAAAGTGGTTGGCTACTGTAGTCTGTAGTCAACATCTTTTGTGCGCTTTGTTCGTAGTCACGCAATAGATCTTCGGTGCTTGCAGTTTCTGTCGTCATCAAAGGGTCATCCCAAGAAGACAGTTGGGCATCGAGTAAAAGATCATTGAGTTTTACGAGCTCGGAGTTTTCAAAAAAGCCCTTTTCGTTTACCCCTTTTTGCGCAGCGAAAAGCGACTTTCCCATAAAAACACCCAGTTCATTGAGCAAACCAGATAGCGCTGAAGTACCACTTCTATGCATACCAATGACAACTAACGCGTTACTTTGCATATTTATTTCGCTCGCTTTCTTATTTGTTTTATTTTCTTGAGGACTACAGGCACGGTGAGAAATGCCGCCGTACTGGCGAGTAATAACTCTAAATGCCACGGCTTAATGCGCCATGCAGAAAACAAACACTTAGCAACGTTCGTTGTGTCGTTCTGGTAAAAGAAGTTGTGTGCATAGTGCTTGTAAATATTATACCGCCCCAATTTACATAACTTTTTTTGCTGGCTGTCTAACCCTTCGGTGTTTTCAATCATATCAATACACAAAAGGTCTGCTTCAAGCATTTTCGCTTCATTTAGCGAGTAGTTCTCACCGTGAATAAAGTACACGGCTAGCGGCTCTTTAACCACTGCAAGCTTTGCAATTCGTGCAACTTTCAACCATAAATGCCTGTCATCAACACCGTGTAACGCGCGGCTTTCCTCCAAGCCACCGACTTTTTCGATACAGCTTTTTCGGACCATAGCGGAACAGCACGAGATAAAATTTCGATTGAGAAGAGCCTCGAAACAGTCACCTGAATATTCTGGCGTGCTTTTTGTCAAAACACCAAGCGTATCGACATTTACCCAGCTATAAACCAACCCAACGTCGTTATCATTGAACAAGGGCAGTTGTTTGCTTAATTTCTCCGGAAGCCATTGGTCATCTTGATCGCAAAACCCAATAAACCTTCCATTGGCTTTTTCTATACCAAAGTTTCTGGCCGACGCTACGCCACCATTCTCTTTCTTGTAGTACTTGACTCGCTCATCACCTAAATACCGCTCAATTAATGCTGCTGAGCCATCTGAAGAGCCGTCGTCGACAAGGATGAGTTCAAAATTAGTGTAAGTTTGATTGAGGATACTCTCTATGGTTTTAGACAGCGTTTTCTCGCCGTTATAAACAGCAACGATGACACTTGCTTCAACTATACTCACCTAGCAGACCCTTTTTATTAAATTTTGAGGAGAATTATTATTAATTGGCACAGTACGAGTAAACTAACAGCGCTTAACGCCATCAATCTAAATATATCGTTTCCTGAAACTTGGAGCGTACCTCTACTCACAAGATTTGAACATCTAACAAAGCAAGCAGCAGACATTGCTGCGAAAATATACAAAAACATTATAAAACTTCTGCTAATAAAAAAAGCAGTAGCACAATAACCTATTAACGCAATAACCAAATAAGTTGCCAATAAAATCTCTTGTTGTAGTTTATCGCACGGGTTTGCTATTTGAGTTTTTAGCTTTACTACTTTGAAAAGCATGAAAAAACACAAGAATAAGAATGTCATCCAAAGGATATATCCAATAGAACCTAATTCTGCCATTATGGTAACAAAAGAGTTGTGTGCTACTTTCGGGTGGTACTCTAAAAAACGCCCTTTCCCGAACCCAAATAATGGTCTATGACCGAGCATTTGTATTCCTTCATACCATGCAGTAAGGCGCTGCATTGAGCTTTCATCGTCTTTACTAATAGAACGAAATGATCCCATAATAACGAGTAAGGCTGGGATTGATAATCCGGCCAGTACTAACGATTTCACTTTACCAAATCGCAAATAGAAAAATGAGAACAATACCGCCATTAAACCCACTAAAGAGCCTCGGCTACCAGTCCAGTAGATCCCTAAAAATAATGCAGCCAGCACACCACACCACAGTAGCTTTATTAGTTTTCTTTTTGCATTGGTTAAAAAGAAAACTGCAATGGGAATATTCATAACAAGAAACATTCCCATATCATTTGGGTCGTTAAATATGCCAATGTATCTGGCTTGCATCATCTCTGTGGGGCCATCATTTCGATAAATAACTGACTCTGCCCAACCTTGCCCAAAAGGGTCATTCACTTGAATATAAGCATGCTGAGTCATTACTAGGCATGCCGCAACCGATATTAATAGTATTATCTTTTGACGAGCAATAGTGCTCAAAAACCCCAGATAGAGTATGAAAGGTATAGTATTTGAATTGATCCAATCAATAACTAAGGACAAGTCTGAAAAATAGCGAAATGCCCTAACTTCAGACATTAACATGGCGAAAAACATCAGAACTAAAATAGTGCACTGTGTGTTCCATATTTTAGGTCTTAGTGATATGAGATATACACAAAACGTAGCAATTAACACTGTGCGCAAAATTGGAAACTGTATATTAAGAACGGGCCACTCATGTGGACGTATTAATACCAACGCGGTGTAGACGCAAAGCAGAAAATACCCTAGCGCAGCACCAGAGTGCGTATCAGGCTGACCAAATGCTCTTTTAGCTGTGGGATGGTTTGACACTACTTACTCCCCACCTTTTTATGGTTCTTATAGTTTCTAAAAGTCTACTTTTGAAAAAACTCAAAGGGCTTATATATAAAGCAAATGACACAACATCTTCCTTGGTATCGGTCAATTTCGACTTGTACTCACTTGCACTGCTTGAAGACATAAAGTCGTACATGTCCTTACCTTGATTCTGAGCTTCGATTGCTTGCGCATAGTGAAGTATAATTCCAGGCGAGATATTTGGTCTGAAAGACGTATTGTTTCCACTTTGATAAAAAATGAGTGAATTTCCAGAGACAATACTGTAATTGACTGCGACTATGTTATTTTGTTTGTAGAGATAATAAAGCGATAACTTGTTGCTCATTAGCAACTTTCTAGCAATATCTTTGTGAAAATCGGTAAATGTCTTTTCAACGAAAATAGCGGGCTGTCCTTTGGCAATCCAACGCTCGCTATTTAGTTTTGTTAGTGCAGAAAACACCACTTCTAACTCTTCCATATGAGATACTTTTCGTATGTTCATTCCTATTTTAGTGGCAGCCTTACGATACCTTCGCGTTTTTTTGTTTAACTTTTCCATTCCAGTGAGCAAGGGGATGTAGAATCGTACACGCTCTTTTGTTACTTCTCGAAAGCCTGGCAACTCACTTGCCCAACTGAGAAAGAGTGAGCGTGGAGAAAGGTTACTCATTTTGATGTTGTTGATCCCTTGCTCTACTAAGTGGTGCTTGAACATTCTTACTGGTGGCAAGGTGTCTACAGAAAGTGACATGAAATCTTGAGCTTCACTACATGTCTCAATATGCGATGGCTCAAAGCTACTAATATAGTATGCCGTAGTAGCGTTTGAAGTATTTATATATAAAGGCAAAATACTACACAGTTCGCCTTCACGCCAATACGTGAAAATCAACAACCTTTCTATATAGTGGGCGTAATGCCTAGCCCATGTATCTACCCAATCATAGCTGTTAAAGAGATTTTTAAATAAGGCTACCTCTTCAAGTTTCAGCCAGTTTTCTCGAATAGAATGTAGTCCGTCAAGGTCAGTTATCACCAAGATACGATTAAGCGCTGTCACAGGGAAACTCTTTCCACATCCATTTTATTGCATGTGTTTTTACAACGGGTAAGTTTCCACTGGATATTCGACGACGTATTAGCACTAAAGGCGTTGAGCAAACGCGCTTTTTTTAGAGATAGTGGAGATAAGTAGTGTCCGAAATCTGTACCGTAACGATAAGCAATAAGGAACCTTTCACCCTTATTATTTTTCGCTTCAAGCAAATTCCAGTTTTCATTTTTAGTCACGTTAAGCGCAGTGAAGCCTGTGGGCAAAGGGTCATTAAGGTAATAAGAGGCTTTACTGTCAAAGGATGTGCCATAGAAATAAAAGTTTGCAGAAGCAACGTCATTTGATTTATCTGTACAAACCAGTTCAGCATTATGTATTTCAGGTAAAATAGGGAGCGGCTGGCTTGCGCAAGTATCTTGACTGTTATGCTGAGCAGATGACATTGCGACAGACGAAGAAAGGATAACCCCAATAATGGCAGTTGCAACAACATTTTTCAAAGGGAGTAATGAGCTATGTGGTTTAATTACTTTTTCGTTTATTTCAAGAATGTCAGATTCTCTATCTTCCAGTTTCCTTCCAATATAAAACTGAAAGATAGCGACAGGAACATAAATATACCAACCGAAATTGTTGTGATCAGTCATAAGACTACTTTGCATTTCTGTCTCATGACCAATCACGATAAGCGCTACAATCCTCAACCAGTTGGTTACTAATGCCCCAACTAACGCAACTGTTGTAAATATAAGTGCCGAGCGCATTGTCTTTAAATACAAAAACACATAAAGACTACTTATGGCGGCGGAAACAATAACGTAACGCAAACCACTGCAACCTTCGGCGATTTCAAAAACGCCTGCCGGAATGGTAACAAATTCATTTTCTACATATACGGGTATACTTGTTAGGCTCATGAGCGCGCTTACAACGTATACCGACAAACTCTGGAGAGGGGAAGCGAGTGCGCCCCAAAAGGGAAAAATGAAAACTAAAAACGCGAATGGAAAAAAAGTAGATATGTTAAATCTAAATATACAAAAAACTAAAGCAAACAGAGCCAGCAAAGACGCGGCCCAATAAAGCAGACTAATTTGCGACCACGTAGCTAGAACTAGCCCAAAGCCTATCGCAACTGCTAGCATGCTCCACGTTATACTGAGCTTATCTCGATATGATACACGGTTTTCTTGTTCTAGAATGTGAAAAAGATAAATAACAATAAAGGGCACAAGATACGCATGAGAGTACGTGCCATCGTCAAAACTGTATGTCCATAGAGACCCCATAATTGGATAGTTTACTACACTCCAAACTACAGTGATCGCTAGTAATATCCAAAAACGACTGTGCACCCTTAATTCCATTGCTACTACTCTACTTCGTGTTAAATGCAGTTATCTTCCTTTGCCGAACAATACAACTTCCACTGTTCTAATAAGTATGAGGATATCTAACAATAAACTCTGATGCTTTACGTAATACAAATCAAATTTAAGTTTTTCCATTGAGTCTTCGACACTTGCTCCATAGGGATAGTTTAGTTGTGCCCATCCTGCCAAACCAGGCTTCACGTTATGTCGTTGATTGTAATACGGTACTTCTCTAACCAATTGCTCCACGAATTGCGGCCTTTCTGGTCGTGGCCCGATGAACGACATTTCCCCTTTAAAAACGTTAAGCAGTTGTGGGAGTTCGTCTATTCGATATTTGCGAATAAAATGCCCTATCCGCGTAACTCGGTCGTCGTTCTTACTTGCCCACTTAGCGCCATCTTTCTCGGCGTCAGGACGCATACTTCGAAATTTAAGTATTTTAAAAAGTTGTCCGTTCAGCCCTACTCGTTCTTGTTTATAGAGGACAGAAACCCCAGTTCGCCGCCCATCATCAAGGTAAATGATAATCGCGGTAGCGAGCATAATAGGCCACACAAAAAAGAATATGATGAAGGCTAGCATCGCATTAACTGTATAATCTAAGGCATCACGTAAATAGTTTTGGCTCTTAAACCCGTTAGAGTAAATAACCCAACTAGGGTACATAAGATTCACGACTATTTGACCGGTTTCACGTTCCATAAAATCAAGTAGCTCGGTAACCTCAATGCCGCGTAGTCGACAATCGAACAGTACTTCAACTGGCAAAGTACCGCGTCGTTGATCGCACGCTATAACGATTTCTTCAATCTCATTATCTGTAATAAATTGCTGAAAATTCTCGTCTACCTTCACATGAATTATTTTTTCTTTTCGTATGCCATCTTCTCGATTATCTCCTGGAATAGGGACAAAGCCGACTAACTCAAAGCCAATACGGTCAACATCACGACGCATTCTTTTTTCAATTATCGACGCCCGCTCCCCTGCCCCCAAAACTACTATCCTCACCTTTCCCAAACCTAACAAACCTAGACGATTCGTGAAATATCTGAAAACAACGAGTGTTATAATGATTGCGCACACTGAAGCAGGGAGGAAATAGCTCCCCATGAGTAATCCATCAAATAATGCTCTACTCACCACCTCTACTAAGAAATAACTTAATCCAACACTTACAAAGATTCGTCGGATAATACCTCTGAAGGTTTCACGGAGCTTCGCCTCATAGAGACCCACCGAGAGTGAACACAAAAGAATTGAGATAGTTAATAGACCAGTATTGATAACAAGTTTTTCGATAGAGACTTGGGATGATAGCCCAATTTGCGTTAGTATGAAGTGGGTGATGTACCCGATGTAAGCAATAAGTAATGCTTCACTTATAACTAATATATTCGAGCGTTTATTTTGATTTCGCTTGTTTAATGCCACCCTGGCCCCCTCAAACTACTTTTTAAAACCCATCATAAAGGGATTTATTCTAATAGACTAGAATTGATGTTGGCATTATAGTGTCAATTCCCGTAGGGTAAACAAAAAAGTACGCTAAAAATTAACCATAATGAGTGTAGGATGATCTCTTATGTATCGCTTTAAGTCGTTTTGCTATGTAGCTACAGCAATAGTGGGAACCTCGATAGTTGGGTGTTCTACTAGTTCGTCATTGCCACAAGCTACAACCCGTCCGTCTCTCACCACTGATGTAAACCAATATCAATATTTGATTGGTCCAGGTGATACATTAACTATTTTCGTATGGAGAAACCCCGAAGTATCAGGTCAATTTGTAGTTCGCCCTGATGGAAAGGTCACGACCTCATTAGTTGAAGATATTGATGTTGCGGGCAAAACGCCCTCAATGCTTGCGCGCGAAATTGAAGAGCAGCTTTCTACATTTATTAACAGCCCCCGTGTAACTGTGAGTGTCAACAATTTCTCTGGACCTTTAAGTGAGCAAGTTCGCGTAATCGGAGAGGCAACTAATCCAAGCGCGGTCAATTACACTGAACACATGACCTTATTAGACCTGATGATAGCGGTTGGTGGTTTAACAGAATTCGCGCACGGTAATGGCGCGAAACTTGTTCGCGTAGTTGATGGTAAGCAAACAACATACAGCTTGGACATAGACGACCTCATTCGCAATGGTGACATTGCAAAGAACGTCGACATCTTGCCAGGCGATATCGTTATCATTCCAGAAGCATGGTTTTAGTTCTAAGCAGTTAACGGAACAATTTAATGCAAGATTTACAACAAACCTTACTCCAATTTTTAGATTTAGTTAAAGGAGTTTGGGTTAAGAAACGCTATGTTATTATTGCGTCGTGGCTCATTTGCCCATTAGGCTTCTTACTAGTTGCTTCTCTTCCAGACCAATACACGTCAAAGGCTCAGGTTTATGTGGATACGCGCTCGGTCTTACAGCCATTACTGAAAGGATTAGCGATACAAACTGATCCTGATTCCGAAGTGCGAATGATGGCAAAAACTCTACTTAGCCGTTCTAACGTTGAAATAATCGCGAGGGAAAGCGATTTAGATATAACGACTAACTCTGCGGCGGAGTTTGAAGATTTAGTTACGCAACTGGCATTTCAAATACAGCTCCGTTCTGCCGGAAGAGACAATATTTACAACATAAGTTATGAGCATCCCAATGCCGTTACTGCGCAGCGCGTTGTTCAAGAAACACTAGACTTGTTCGTAGAGGGCTCTCTTGGAAATAATAGGAGAGATACTGATACCGCGGGTCGATTCCTCGAAGAGCAAATAGCAGAGTATGAATCTCGATTATCGGAATCGGAACAGCGTCTAGCTAACTTTAAGAGACAATACAACAACATCCTACCACTCTCTGGTACATACTATTCTCGTCTTCAAACGCTAAATTCAGAGTTAGAAGTTACTAAACTTTCAATTCGTCAAACAATTGAACAAGTAGATTCTTTAAGTTCACAAATAAAAGACCAAGTTTCGACTTCAAATTTAGGAGTGACGAATCAAGAGGATAGCGTTTTAAAAACTCGTTACGATGACCGTATAAAAAACTTGGAAGAAGAGCTGGATAGGTTGAGACTAAGATTTACGGACAAGCATCCCGATGTCATTGAAACCAAACAACTACTGGAAAGTTTAGAAGCATCTAGGAAGAAAGAAGTTGAAGCGTTTCTAGCTGCTGCCGAGGGTGATATTCAAGGCCCAATGAATGAACTCACTCAAGAAATTCGACTTGAAATGAGTCGACTTCAAAGTGAAATCGCTTCTTTGAAGGTAAAAGAGTCTGATTTAAAAACAAAGATTGCTGAATTAGAATCAAAAGTTGACCTTATCCCTCAAATTGAGGCTGAATCTTCAGCACTCAATCGCGACTATGACATTCTGAAGAAAAAGTACGAAGAATTGCTTGGAAGAAGAGAAGCGGCTGACCTTTCAAGAAGAGCAGAGGTGTCGTCCGAAGAACTGCAATTTCGAATTATAGAACCACCACTTGTAGCGAGTAAGCCTTCAGGCCCTCATCGAATCATACTTTACACCGCAGTTTTATTTGTAGGATTTGGTACAGGTATAGGGTTAGCCTTTTTAATTAGTCAGTTAAACCCAGTACTTATAAGGCCGAAACAGCTGCTTCGATTATCTGATTACCCTATCTGGGGAACGGTGAGTCATTTGGAACTAGAGCGAATAAGCAAAAAGAATAACCGAAAACTTCTTGTTTTTCTCGTCTCCTCAGGCGCAATTGTTATGATCTATGGCGTACTTGTCGCTGCCGACGTAATGAATATAAATATCGCAGAGAGGTTCTTTTAAATGAAAAATACTATTGAAAAAGCTCTGCAGCGTCAAAAAGCTGAACGAGAAGGTCAAATAAAGAATAAAATAGAAAATTCTTCAGGCTTCAAAAGCGAAGAAAATGAAGAACTAACATCAGCTGAAAACGCAGTAACTGAAAGCCTTTCGAAAGAGCCGATGAGGGTCGAAAAAGCTAGCTCAAGTTTCAACTTACCCCAATTCGACCTTGACTTGAAAGCGTTGAGTGATAAAGGCCACATATCGGTTTTGGGTGAACGCAAACAAATCAATGAAGAGTACAGAGAAATTAAGCGTAAGCTTATAGCAAACGCGTTTGGTGCGATGTCAAAAACATTGAATAACCCAAATATAATTATGGTTACTAGCAGCCGCCCCTCAGAAGGAAAAACCTTTACAGCGACTAATTTGGCTTTAAGTATTGCAGCAGAACAAGATAAAACAGTACTTTTAGTTGACGCTGATGTACTCAAACCTAATGTATTGAATACATTGGGTTTACAGCGTAGAAAAGGCTTAATGGAATATTTGACAGGAGACGTAGAGGATATTTCTGAAGTTCTATATTCCACAAACATAGATAAGCTAAAAATTATTCCTGCTGGCAAATCGCACCACTTATCAACTGAAATGCTCGCAAGTCAAAAGATGCATGAAACCGTTGATGAGTTTGCCAACAGATATCCAGATCGAATCGTCATTTTCGATACTCCTCCTCTTATTGGTATTAATGAGAGTGCGATTTTAGCTAACTTTGCTGGCCAAGCCGTTGTTGTAGTCGAAGAGGGAAAGACCAAAGTTAACGATATAAAGATGTCGGTAGAGCGATTAAATCCCGAAATGGCCATCGGGTTCGTTGTGAATAAGTCAATACACCACGATACTGATGGAAGTGGATACTATGGATATTATTATGCTGAGCGAGAAAACTAAACAACGTACGCAACAGCAAACGACGGTTTGGGGCATATCTTTGAGTATCTCACTCTTAAGCGCCTCTAACGCTTTCGCTGAAATTAAAGTAACAGGAACAGCAGAAGCCGAATATATTTTCCAGGATGTAAAATCTGAGGATCTTGGGCAGCTCTCTTTAGATACGTTTCAAATTGCACCGTCAATTAATGCCAGTATCGACACAAGGACATTTAGTGGCTTTTGGTCAGGTTCGCTAACGCATCTCGAACGAGACAAAGTCAGCGATAGCCGCAGAGATACCTTTGAAGAGTACAACTATAGCGTTATTTGGCAACCATTTGAACGCGTCTTTCAGATTGAAGCTACCGGTGCATTGAATTATCAAAATGCAAATGCAAACAACTACTTAGTTTCTGATTTTTTAAACAACTCTGATTCTCTATCAAAAACTCGCTCAAATCGTGTTTCAGCGCTTGCTAATTTGGAACGGTTAAGTTGGATTAAGGCTCAGGGTGGGGTTGCTTATTCAGACGTTGCTTCAGAGCGCTCGACGCTCAACAATGGGCAGGCTTTGGATAACAACACCCTAGAACTATTTGGCGGAATGTCTAATAGCGACAACCGTAGACAAGTTTTGTGGGAGTTGAACGGCGCATATATCAATACCGATCGCGCACAAACTAACGACGGTAACTTTGTGACCCGAGTTGGTGACGCTTTTGTAGACGTAGCAATCGTTAAAGATATAGGTGTGAGACTCAACGCTAGACACGAAGCCAACCAAATTTCTAATCGAGATGACACTACGAGTATTACACGCGAGTTCAACTCTTACGGTATTGGATTGTCGTATCGTCAGAGCGAAGATAGATACATCGCAATCACTGCCAATAAGAGTGATTCCGATCTGGACGAAGACAATAATGAAACCTTTGTAGGTCTCGATTTCAATTGGGCATTGAGTTCCCGCACTAATTTATCAGGGTCGTATGGGAGACGTTTTTACGGCGAAGCTGTGGCGTTCGATGCTACCTACAACTCTAAGTATTTTCGAACATCGTTAAACTACAGTGAAGACGTAACTAACACATCAAGGCTTTTAGCGAACCCTCAGAACTTGGGCGTATTTGTTTGTCCTGCTGCCAACATCTCAATTGCTGATTGCTTTCAGCCAAGCACTCTTGTATATCAACCTGATGCAAATGAACAATTAGTCCAACTCACATCGCAAGTAATTGAGTTTGATGACAATATCATAGTGAGAAAAAGCACAAACTTTCAAGCTGGTTATGACTTTTCTAGAATTACTATCGCACTAACTTCTCGCTATGCAGAAGATGATTACCTTGATTTAGAACGATTGAGACGTACATACTCACTTGGTACTTCACTGGCGTATGAGCTTGGTAGCTATACAAACCTTAATGCAGAGGTTACTTACGCCAACATTACTCAGATATCAGAACAACAAGAATTAGATGGCGAATCAGACAATTGGCGAGGCAATATTGCTCTTCAGCGTGAGTTTGGAAAATCGTTAACCGCGGTTGTTGATTTTAGCTATATTGAGCAGTCTGGTGAGATTAATGCAGGAGTGGGATTGTTCGGAAATGACTTCTCAGACCGACGTATTTCACTTTCCATTATCTACAAATATCAATAAAGAAATAGCGCCATTTTGGCGCTTTTCTTTTATCACTCTTTCTTATCATCACTCTTTAACCGTACATAGGTCTTAAACTTTTTCTTCATAAGTTTGTCTACGTACTGGGTCATTTTCACTTTCTGTGAAATAGCGTCATCTAGTGCGTCTACTAGCTCTGCCAGCATATCCAAATAGTACTTGGTATCGCGTATGACATTCCCCTTTGGGGTCATGATAGTTTGACTTTCTGGGTGGTCGGCAAAGCCCATATGTTCGGTCACTTCTGCGCCCGTTTTATCAGGCTCGAACATCTCAGCTTTCACTTCTTCAATTACTTCGTTTACCGCATTAGCATCAAAGCTTTCAAGCTCTTCTAGAAAGCCGTAGAGCATTACCCTATCCATAAGGGTGTTAATTTTACGGGGAATACCGCGAGAAAACATATGAATGCGCTCTAACGCTTCATCACTAAATAACGCAGAACCGTTCCAACCGGCATGGTGTAGGCGATACTCGATGTACTCTTTGCACTCTTCTAACGATAGCGGTGCCAAATGACAAGATGCCACTATACGCTGCCTAAACTGTTCCATGTTCGGCGCACGCAAAATTGGCTGCAACTCTTCCTGCCCCAGTAAGAAACTTTGAATAAGCGGCTTGCCGTTCAGCTGGAAGTTACTCAGCATTCTTAGCTCTTCTATGCTTTCCAGAGGAAGGTTCTGTGCTTCATCTACTAAAAGCAAAGCGCGACGCCCCGCTCTATTTAGGTCATACAAGAATATTTCGAGGGCCTTAAGAATGTCCGCTTTCGAACGCCCTTCGGTAGGAACATCAAATTTAGACGCCACCATCTTTACCAGCTCATCTGGCGACAGCTTTGGCGTTACAATTTGGGCCGCGGCTATATCGTCTTCAATTTCTTCAAGCAGACTGTTGGCAACGGTCGTTTTTCCCGTGCCTATTCCACCGGTAATAACAATAAACCCTTCAGCTTGAGACAGGCCATACTGCAAATAAGACATAGCACGCTTGTGCCATTTGCTCGCGAAGAAAAATTGAGGGTCGGGGGTTAACTGAAACGGTTTCGAGTTAAGTCCGTAGTAACTTTCGTACATGCAATTTACCGTTATTCCATTAAAGAATGTGCGTTCAAAAAAACGTAATATTGTTGGTGCTCGACGCGTAACTTTTGATTATATGGTAACCAACAACGCGCCATTCTCGAAGTGTTATCTTTTTATTTGTTAAACCTTGAATGCTAACACAGCTTATTTTGCGTGATGCGCTCTATAATACCTGTGGTAGACACGCCATCTTCAAAGGTAAGCACCTTAACTTCACCGCCATTAGCCACAACTTCTTTGCCACCCGCAATGTCTTCAACCTTGTAGTCACCGCCTTTAACGAGCACATCGGGTAACAATCGGGCGATAACGCGCTGTGGCGTATCTTCTTCAAAAGGTACAACCCAGTCGACAGCGCTTAGGCCTGCAAGTACTGCCATACGTCGGCTTACGTTATTTACCGGGCGACCAGGTCCTTTTAATTTAGTGACTGATGCATCGGTATTTACCGCTACAATTAATCGGTCGCCGAGCTGCGCAGCCTCTTCTAAATAGGCAACGTGACCAGAGTGCAGGATATCAAAACAGCCGTTTGTCATTACCACTTTCTCGCCTCGTGATTTCGCTGCTTGTAGCGCAATCTCCAGCTGGTCTTCTGTCATCACACCGCCGTCCAGATGAACTGACTGTTCGCCTAACGCTAATGCTAGCTCGGTGTTAGTGACGGTAGAGGTACCTAACTTTCCAACTACGACACTTGCGGCTAAGTTAGCAAGCACACAAGCAGCTTGAAGTGGCAAGTTACAGGCCATGGCAACAGCGAGCGTGGAGACAACTGTATCCCCTGCCCCAGTTACGTCGTATACTTCTTTCGCTTTAGCAGGTAAATGAAACTCGCTGTTGTCGCCGTCAAACAACGTCATACCATCTTCTGAGCGAGTTACGAGAAGCGCGCTTAAGTTCAACGATTCTTTTAATGACTGTGCTTTTTCCACTAGCACCTGTTCGCTACCTATCTCGCCAACAATGCCGCGAAGCTCGTCCATATTTGGGGTAACTAGCGTAGCACCAGCGTACTTACCGAAGTCACTGCCTTTCGGGTCAACTACCACGCGCTTATTTTTGCTGCGTGCCTTTTCAATAAGGCTTGCGGGATCGCTCAAACACCCTTTAGCATAATCGCTCAAAATGACGATATCAGCTTCGTCTAGCGCTTTATCAAAAGCCAATTCCAATTCTGATTTATCAGCGTGTTCAAAGCTTTTTTCAAAATCCAAACGCAGAAGCTGTTGATTTCTGCTCATGACGCGAAGCTTGGTGATGGTATCAAAACCCTCTACCTCAAAAAACTGACACTGAATGTTGTGAGTTGCTAAACGCTCTCTGAGAATATTCGCATTTTCGTCTTTACCGCACATGCCCAGCAAAGTTACTTCAGCCCCAAGAGTTGCCACGTTTACTGCAACGTTTGCAGCACCACCAGCTCGGTCTTCAGAACTATTAACGTTAACCACTGGCACTGGTGCTTCGGGAGATATACGCCCTGTGCCACCGCTCCAATAACGGTCTAACATTAGGTCGCCGACAATAAGCACTTTCGCTTTGCTAAAATCTGGTAATATCATGCTGAGAATAACTTTGTAGATTTTAAAAACATTGGCACAGAGTATAACAGCCAAGAACGGCAATACCCACCAAGGATGTACAAATAACCCGTGGTATCTTTATCTTATAGAGAACAAGCTTGGGCAAATTTATACGGGGATCACAACCGACCCCAAGCGACGCATCGCACAACACAGGGGCGAACTTAAAGGTGGCGCCAAGGCGCTTAAAGGTAAGTCGCCGCTGAGTTTTAAAGCGGTATTCGAAGTAGCAGATAAAATACATGCAGCCCAGCTTGAATATGCCGTCAAGCAAATGAGCCGCCCACAAAAAGACGGCATTATCAAAAAAGGGCAGCTCAACGATTTAGCGTGCGTGAAGGCAAAGTTCGAAGATTGAAATGTGCCGTCAAGTTGAGCCCTACACGTTCTGCGTTGTTTAAAAACGATACGGGCACAACGCTCGTTGATGAGAACTTAAAAGCTTTCTACCCGCCTAAAACACCGTTTATGATCATGGCGTTACCAATACTTAGCGTGAAACCAAGGGCAGCCACCCCCACATTGTGCTGATGGTCCACCTCTTGCCGAATATTCATGCCAAAAAGAATTATTTTCTTACTCGCCAGTACCAGCAAATGAAGTGCTATCGCTAGCCCTACACTTACAATCAACCAGCCTGTTACATTGCTCACATAACCCGATGGATTGTAAATAAGCAGGTTCTTTGCTGCCGACACTATCATAGCCGTACCAAGAAGATTGCCGCTATGCTCGATAGCGAGTGCTAACTGCCCTTTTTCAAGCGCGCCTTGAAACGAGTCATTTTGATTATCGCGGGCATACCTGAATTCTAAAATTCGCGTCATCACCAGCAGCATGGTAAGCACCACGGTAAAACCAGTAACAATCGCAATTAGTGCATTCATGTCACTGCCATCAACCCAAATCATAATATTGCGCAACACAATGGCACTTGCCACCAAGCTCGCCGCATCAACGAGTGCTACACTTACACTTCGTTCGGCAATCATTGCATGGGTGTCTACCTTATTAAGCACCAGCTTGTCGTGAGCAAAGCGCCCGAATTTTACGAGTACGATCCCCACTATACCGAACGTCACCATACCTATCGCCGCTTCCTGATATCCCACACCAATATGACGCCCAACCACTGAACTTAACACAATGCATAAAGACAGCATGCCACCCGCGATACTGATACCGAAAGCAAAGTTATCTTTAACTCCTAACTCTTCTGTCACTGAATATTTTCTAAATGCACCAGTTAACCACTTCATGATCATCAGAAGTACCAACGCTATCGCCACATCCATGGCCAAATAAATGAGTAGCTCTTGTGTAAGGGGTACTAGTTTTACTAATGCTTCCACGTTATCTTTGCTCCTTGAACATAGAAAGTTCTATATTTATGCATTCAATTAGTGTTGTAAAAACAATAACATCTAAATGAACCGCTTCCATCTATTACAAACTTGTACAATGATGGGAAAGAACTTGTTCAGATTTATTTTAATTGGGACTTGGTTGAATCGGGTGTTGACGCTAGCAACTTCAATTACGCCCAAGCCTTTAATACTTGCGCTATCGAATGAGTTTCAACACCAAAACGCGAGCTTTTTTCTAAAGACCGGAATATTATCAAAAAGATGCGAGCATTATGCCAACAGATAACGAAAATAGCATGACAAACGTAGAACAAGCCGAGAAATTCTGGCAGCAATTGTTAACAGTACCATCGTTAACGGCAGATGATAAAAACCTTGCGGTACAACACAGTGAATTATTAAAACTCGCGTTTTCTCGCTCTGCATTTTTGGCAGAAACGCTTATCCAAAAACCAAGCTTCTTATCACATGTCATTGGTGCCCAATCCCTAAAACCCAAAACACCTAAAAAAAACCAAACTCAAAATACAAGTGAACAAGATGACGCACTGCCTGTTGACCTTAATGAAGTGCCGCAAAACGCTCTGCCAAAACCTTATGTAGATAGCGATGCACAACATATCTCATCTGAATATGAATCGGTGTTGAAAGGCAAACTCTCCAATGTTTCAAACGAAGACGATTTGCTTAAAGTGCTTAGAGAGTATCGCAACCAAGAAATGGCGCGTATTACGTTTCTCGATACGTTAAATAAACAGACTATTGAAAGTTCGCTAATACAAGTCTCAGCATTAGCTGATGTGTTGATCACCCAAGCATACCAATGGATTTATCATCATTTAGCCATTCGCTATGGAAAGCCACAAAGCGGTAACCAAGATATGCACATGTATATCTTGGGCATGGGTAAATTAGGCGGGAAAGAGCTGAACTTTTCTTCCGATATCGACCTAATTTTTGCTTACCCTGAAAAAGGTGAAACGCAAGGCGGCCGTAAGAGCTTAGAGAACCAGCAGTTTTTTACCAAGGTTGCGCAAAAACTTATCCAGGCGCTCAATAAGGTAACCAACGACGGTCAAGTATACCGTGTAGACATGCGCCTGCGTCCCTTTGGTGATTCCGGCCCGCTGGTTATGCACTTTGCTGCACTTGAAGATTACTATCAAGATCAAGGCCGTCACTGGGAACGTTTTGCCATGGTAAAGGCACGAATTATTAACGATGATAATTCACAAAACGCAGTTTGGCTGCAAAGTATTCTTCACCCATTTACTTTCAGACGCTACCTTGATTTCACCACGCTTGACGCGCTTCGCAACATGAAGAAGTTGATTGCCACCGAAATTCGTCGCCGTCGTTTAAATAAGAATATTAAGCTAGGTGCAGGTGGTATCAGGGAAGTTGAGTTTTTTGCGCAAAGCTTTCAGCTTATTCACGGTGGAAGAGAACCTGCCCTACAGAGTAAATCACTGCTTCGCACTTTAACTGCCTTAAGTGAACTCGGCATTGTAGAAAGTAACGTTACCGAACAGTTGAAACACGATTATCTTTTTTTGAGAAAAGTGGAGCACACGCTTCAGCAAAGCCAGGACCGTCAAACTCAAACCCTACCAGAAGCACCTTGGCAGCAGAGCGCACTTACCGAGGTAATGGGGTATAGTACATACGCTGAATTTCTTAAGCAGCTCGACGCTACTATGGCACGTATCCATGGCCACTTTAATGAGCTGGTGGAAGAATCTCACGAAACCCACTCAGATGAAGACCAATTATTTACCGCCTGCCAAGATGCCTGGCGCCTTCCTCTACAAGAAGACGAGTTTGCAGAGACGTTTAGCGATTATTTATCGGCGGCAGATAGCAGCGGTATTTACATCGCGCTTAAGACCTTTAAAGATAAGCAGCGAAACTATCGTATAGGTCAAAAAGGGGAAGATACGTTAAACAAATTGCTTCCTGAGATTTTATACGTACTTATCAATCAACACCCGAATCATGCAGCGCAAGTTCTCAACCGGTTACTGGGCGTTATTGAAGCTATCACTGGGCGCACAACCTACCTCGACCTTCTTCTTGAAAACCCTGATGTGCTAAAACAACTGGTTAAACTATGTGAGCGCAGTGACTGGATTGCGCAAGAAATTAAACGTTTTCCGCTGCTGCTAGATGAATTACTTACCCCGTTATATTTAGGGCAACAGAATACCGACATTCATACCAGTAAGAAGGAATATCAGCTTGAGCTTCGGGAGACCATGCTCCGCATAGAGCAAGACGATGTGGAAATGCTAATGGACGGTCTTCGTCAGTTTAAACTCTGTCAACAGCTTCGCATTGCAGCCAGCGACATTAGCGACTCGCTCCCTATAAATAATGTAAGTGATAAGCTTACCGTTTTAGCCGAAGTTATCCTTGAGCACGCCGTAAATGCTGCTTGGATGCAGATGCGTGAGCGCTATGGCGTTCCTTCACATTTGGAAGGTAACGAAAAAGGCTTTGCTGTTATAGGATATGGCAAGCTCGGCGGTTATGAATTGGGCTATGGCTCTGATTTAGACTTGGTGTTTTTGCATAACGCACCTCGTGGTATCAGTACCGACGGTAAAAAATCACTGGAAGCTCAGCAGTTTTATATAAAGCTAGCTCAACGCATTATGCACCTGCTCAACACAAAGACATTATTTGGGCAGCTTTATGAAACCGATTTACGCTTGCGACCATCTGGAAATGCAGGGCTGCTTTGCTGTCATATTGACGGATTCGAAAAATATCAGACAGAAGAAGCATGGACTTGGGAGCATCAAGCATTGGTTCGCGCTCGTGCTGTTTGCGGTGACGCTGAACTGTTAGAGGATTTCAATCGCGTAAGAAGCACGATTTTAACCCAAAAAAGAGACAAACAAGCGCTCGCGACAGATGTGTGTAAGATGCGCCTTAAAATGCGTGAACATCTACTCGCTAAAAACAACGAAAAAGTTGATTTAAAACAGTGCGTGGGTGGGATTACTGACATCGAATTTATGGCGCAATACTTCGTACTTGCCAATGCGCAGTCGGTAGAAAGTATGACAACGTATCCAGATAATTTGCGTATTTTTGATAGCGCTGTCCAGAGCAATATTATTTCTGCTGAGACCGCTACGAAGCTGCAACGGGCGTACTTAAAACTGCGGGAGCAATACCATCATCTCACGCTTGCAGATACAAAATATGCAGACCAAAGCGAAGAGTTAGACGCAATACGCGAGGAAGTCACACGCCATTGGGACAACCTTTTCGGCAAATGCAGTGAGTAAGTTAATGGATAAAAGGTTTGCGACTAATCGGTATTTTAAGAGCGGTGTTTATTAAGCTACCTTATAAACGCCGAATCGTTTCACACTTGGAGACTTCTACGGGTTCTTAATCAAGAGCGGTTAAGGTTAAAGTAACTATCCGTCGTATTAACCTTTTTACTTTAAGTCGTTTGGACCTTAAGCCCTCAGCAGTCGACAATTCTTAGAAAGGAAATCTGTTTCCTCTGCAGTGACAACCAGAGAGCGCTGTTCAGCACATAAGTAAGCTTTCACTTCGCCTTCAAAGCTACTATCGATAGCACTAGCGATTTTTGCTAGCGAGCCAGAAACCGTATTATCGAGCTGGAACTGATATTTGATAACAAAATCTTGCTCTAAATTCCAAATTACCTGCATGCCTTCAGCCTGGGCATACTGGGAAATTGCTTCGCGCAGAGTATTGCCTTCTCTAAACGCACGATTTTTGTACTCGCCTGTCCAGTTTTTCTCTACCGGACGGGTTTGACTCGACATTTTGGCTAACTTGCTATCTAAATTCGCATCCACACCGGCGATATCAATAACAAAATCGCCCTGCTCCTCTTCTTTAGGATCGGTGGCAGACATACGAAAATCGCGATAGAACTCGCTCAGCCCTTTTGACACTGATTTCTCTTCTTTCTGCGAAGCGGGCGCCGGCGCTTGTTCATTCGTTTGTAAAATATATATAAGAACACCTGCAGCAATAACGAGGACCACCGCAATACCGATTTGTTTAGCCCAAAATGACGAGCTTGAATAACTTGTTTGTCCCATAACGTACCAATCTGTTCCCGCAAAGTCCTCTGTCGCATTTGAACATGCGCATAAACCACTATTTTCGTACTGTTAGTTTAGTCTACCAACAACGAGTAATCCCATTATCCTATTTATCTATTTTTACCAGCTTTTATCAACCTTTGACCGCTCTGGGCGCACCAGTGTTCGCTTTCAAACAATCTACAATGATTTATACAGAGATTCAGGGTTACTTTCGGGCCTAGTTTTAAAACGCTTATGCATCCAAAGATAACTCTCTGGCTGCTCTTTTACTGCGGCGTCAACGTGCTGGTTAAGCAAGGTTAATGCTTCTGTATCATTCATCTCACCAAGCTGAGATAGCGGTGGATAAATTTTTATTTTATAGCCGCGCTTGGTGTATTGAGACGTTATGATCATAGGCTCTGAATGACTGCGCCTTATAAACATAAGCGTTGCTGTGGTGGTTGCCGTGTCTTTTACCCCACCAAAAGGCACAAAAATACTTTGTTTTGGGCCATAGTCTTGGTCCGGCAGGTACAAACACAATTCTTTATCGTCTAATGCGGCAAGCAGTGCTTTCGCATTGCGTTTATCAATCATGTATTTGTTCGAACGATTCCGCCCATGATACTGAAGATAATCGACCAGAGGATTATTGTGTTTACGATAAAACGCGATACTCGGGTGAAAAAAACCAATGCCCCGACAAGCAAACTCCAAGTTCATGTTGTGAAGCGCCATGCCGAAAACCCCTTTTCCATTAGCAAAGGCCGCTTCTACGTGTTCAGTACCTTCTATTTCGATTGCGCGCTTTACGCGCCAGCTTGGCCACCACCATCCCATTGCCGTTTCGAATAAAGCCATACCGGTACGACGAATATTTTCTCTGTATAGCTTTTCAACTTCACGTTCAGACAATGACGGGTTCCAAAGGGCAAGATTTCGTTTCGCAACTTTGGCACGTTTAGGCACGATTAACGCAATAAGCTTTCCCGTACCACTGCCAATAACGCGGATGACCGGAAGCGGTAACCATGTTATCGAATACAAAATGAATACGCCTAGCCACACAGGCCAGAACTTTGGACCTAAAAATGCCAGTTTGAACTTAGGTGCTTTGATTGCCGCCGCCAATGTTTATTTCCCTTGAAATGAATTGGTCGGCATTGTAGCAGAACGTTTTTTCTGGGGCTAATAACGGTATACAGCCAAGGAGACAATATGAAAGGGCAGTCTTCGAATATAACGGCGATGCACTGGTCATCGCCTTTATTTACTGATCGGCTGTATGCACTTAATACTCTTTATCGATTTCCTTCAGCTTTTTCTCAAATGACTCATATTGGTCTTTTGAGTCATAGTCGAAGTGATACTGGTTGTGAAAACCAAACTGCAACTTAACATGCACGTCTTCGATATAAAGCGTGTAGCCGTCGTGGTCGGTAAAAGCAGTAATACCGTTGAGTTTATACTGCTCATTTTCTTTAGCGCCGTGTTGACGAATCTTGTCGAAAACCTGAAGTAAGAACTTGCTGTCTAATTCGTTTTTCATTGTAAATCCATAATGGTGAATTTACTTGTTTTTACACGAATTAACGGTTTTTGGATTTCACGATTCCAAATATCAATTGAAGTTATACCTAAAACCGACATTAACCATATTTGTAGAGAAACTGTCTTCTCCTGTCATATGAAGGTATTCAATACGAATCATTGACCTTAAACCCACATAGTAATCAAACCCCAGGCCTACTAGCCCTGCCGCAAGAGATTCTGATTGGTCACAATCTGAAGTCACTCCCTCCGTGGCACATTGCGCTGATACATCTATATCAACTCTAGCCACGCCTAACTTGTAAAATAACTCACCTGTTCCGCCGCTCGCTTTTCCAAGCATTGCCAAATAAAGTGAATCTCCGTTAGCGTCAACCTGATTATTTGAGTAATCAAAAAGATTTAAGTACCCAACTTCAGCGTACCACTGTCTATGTATTTGCTTACCAAACGCTAAACTGTATGTGACTTTTTTGTCGCTAGCCTCTGCGTAATCAACGTCGTTGTATCCGACTGTTGCAAGTCCATAACTTTTAGGCGCAGCGACAGACTGAGACAGTCCACATATCATTACACCTGCTATCCATAAAAACTGCTTCATCTATTCCTTAACCTCAAAAATAATACTCTAGTGAAAATTGAATGTGGTCATCCCGCCTCAAAAAGAAAAAAGGGTCTTCTTCATCGTTGGATGAAAAAAAATATCCATCTAGTTTCCAGCGCCAATTGGCCGAAAGCCTGCTGCTCGCTTCAATATACGCTGAATAGGTAGACTCATTATCTAAGTCTTGAATAAAGCCAAACAACGTTTCCGTACCCGCTATATCGTTAGCCATAATACGCAGACCTAACATGATGTCGTTTTGCCCAATCGCAAAGAAGTTATTGTCTCTTTCATCATATTGATATTCAAGCAAATACCCTATTCCATATCTGCTGCCCAATATGCCTTCTTGGGTGTACTCGAAGCCGGTAACCAAAGCTGTAAAATCTTCAGACTGACCTTCGCGATAAATACTTTCTAATTTAAGTAGCCAAGCACCGCTGACTTTGAGTAGGTCAATACCCAGCTGATTTATTTGTGCATAGTAAGGATTGATCGACACGTTTCCGTCTTGTGAAATACTCGTGATTAATTCAGGCTCTCTTGTTGTTCCTGAAAAATAGGACAAGCCGACTTCCCAATCACCAATTGATGATTGCCACCTTAATGCATAATCAAGGTTACTCTGTTCACTAGAAGACTCGTATATAGCGTCAGAGATAGCTAAAGGAGGACGTAATCTACCTTCTACACTTTGGAAAGTTCGTTCTCGAAAGTAAGGCATAACAAATGCTGAAAAATTTCCATAATTTGAAAAGTAGGAAAAATTAAGCATTGGCTGACCTAACTTGGCCTCTCCATCAACAGACTCTACAGAGTCAGTTTGGTTAATTATATCTACAAGATGTATAGACTCAGTTTGACCCCAGAAGACCTTTCCTACACCAATTTTCGTTTCCCAATTGTCTTGATAATGCGCCCATTGTAATTCTCTAATATCACCATGAGATCTCTCTTTATCATGCTCATCGAATCGATAAAAAGGTTTAAAGATAAGGGTATCTTGCCCTTCATTGAACTCACTATAAATCTCTGGGGAAAGAAAAAGCGAACCGTAGGTACGCTCTTGCTCCGTGTATAAAGCATCTTGAAGGTAATAGCGTAACTCTGCGCCTGCAGAGCCCGTAATTTCAAAAGCACTCGCCGTTGAAACCATTACCAGAGAAAGCGAACTTAAAGCTACTTTTTTTATCATCTAACTCTCTTTAAGCTGTTTTTGTCGAAGTCACTCTCTTTTAAATCGGTATCGAATGTTATTTCTTCTGTAATAAGTGAGGTTGATTTGTTTGTCTGTATATTTCTCATCAAACTTTTCATAGGGCGCCAATATTTATCCTTAAATTGCTTATAATCTAATAACGTAAGTATTTTCAGCAACGATTCCTTGCGGTCGTAAAACTCCACTTTCTGCACGCGATAGTGAGCTTTATCAATCCAGACTTTTTGATAGGAATAACCTGAGAAGTCATATTCTGGTACTTGTTTTAAAACGAAACACTTTTCACCGTTCACTTCGTCTTCACCTAGCAAAGAGTAAGAAAATTTCTCCACTTCGTAAGATGTCATATCTTCAAACGCAAATTCACTTCCAACAAAAGGGCCGCTTTTGCTTTGTGATGAAATCCTTTTAACTCGTTTTAATGCAGGCAGAAATATCCACTGCTCATCGGCTTCCAGCGCATGAGAAAAACTTAGAAATGCCGTACCTTTCACGTCACGAGGTGATTCAAATACGGTAAGTGCTTTATCTCCATCATTCTCAACCTCAAGGGACTTTACGTTAAGTTCTCTCGTCGCTTCTCTCCCTTGAGAGTTTTTCAGTACCATGAGGACGTTAGCTTCATTTGTACCCCAGCCTTCATCTCTAGCCTTACGTTCTTTCGCTATAGTAATGGCTTCCTTGTCGCCTTTAATTTCTGCTGCCAAAACAGTGTTTGAAACCAAGCCTATTCCTACTAAGAAAAAAGCACTCAAAAAACTCTTCATATCAAGACTCCTTTTCGACCGTCTTTGCATCCCCTAACCAAATAAGGAGCGCAGGTAAGAAAATAAAATCAACCAGTAATGCAGCTAATATTATAATAATCGTCAACATTCCCATATGAGCATTTAAAACAAAGCTCGACGATGCTAGAACAGCAAACCCGATAGCAAGCACAAATGTTGTAGTTGTAAGCGCCATGCCCACGGTTTCAAACGCATAAGCCACGCTCTCTTTTACAGTGAGTTTTTTTGATTTTGCCACTTGATACTTCGTCAAAAAATGAACCGTATCATCGACAATTATTCCCATAGTCATACTGATCACCACAGACAGGGCCATATTTATCTCACCAGAAATCATACCCCAAACACCAAAACCAATAGCAGCAGGCAATAGGTTTGTAATCATGCTAACGCCGCCTAGTTTTATCGACTTTAAGGCGAATAGTATGAGTATAGATATAAGGATTAATGCGAGAACGCTTCCCCATACCATATTCTTCATATTTCGCTCTCCGATATGAGCGAACATTAATGGAGGACTTGCCGCTTCAATTCGGTAATCGCTTGAAAGACTAGTGAAATATGCTTTTGCTTCTCTCTCTAACGCAGTGATGTCGCGACTTCCCAAATTATCAATGAGGGCAATGACGCGAAGCGCTGACTTATCAATATCAATTTGATTACCTAAGTCTAATCCAAAAGGCAGTGACATCTCGTAGAGAAGTAAGTATTGGGACGCTAGGTCTCCATCTGAAGGAATAACAGAGAACTCTTCATTATCATTGTTCATGTTTTTATTAAGGCGCTTGAGCGTGTCGGTGAAAGTGAGAACATGATTGACTTCTTCTCTGTCTCGTAACCATTGAGCAAAAGTTTCAATTTGGTTTAAGAACTGGGGGTCAGTTATTCCGTATGATTTATCTGTGTATACAACGAAATCTATATTGGACATGCCACCGAGTTTGTCCTCATTTACTTCAACCGCCTGCCTAAATGAGCTTCGTTCATCAAAGTACTTAACAGCAACATCGTTTAACTGGTTATTCGTCGCGAATAAACTAATTGCAATAATAACCAAAAAAGATACAGGCAATAGCAAACGATGATGACGATTTATCATTGACGCCCAGCGCAAGAAAATAGTGTGATTAATAGCAGTGGTCGATTTAAGTGGACGAATGGTGAGTAACGAAGGCAGCATCGTAAGAGAGAAAACACATGCTAACATTACGCCCAAGGCCGTCATATTCCCCAAGTGAGCAAGCACGGGAACGGCTGAAAAATTCAGCATTATGAAACCTATTGCAGTCGTAATACTAGTGATGAATATTGGTTTTCTATTTACCTCTATACTTTTTTGTATCGCATCTTTATTGCTTAATCCCTTCCCGAGATAATATTTGACACCAACAATAATATGGATGCAATCAGCAACAGCAAGGGTAGTTATCATGGTTGGAGCATTCACTGTAGCGGTACTTAAATAAACGCCCAGCCATCCAGTTAGTCCAATGGTTATTGCAACAGAAACGATAACTATTCCTAGCGTGAAAATTGCAGCCCAAAGTGATCTCACAATGATACTAATTGCAATAAAAATAAGTAGGAACATCAGTGGAACTAGTGTCTCTGCGTCCTCTTGAGCCGCAACTGCAAACGCATCATTCATTACGACCATGCCGTTTAAATAAATTTTGTGCCCGGGGTAAAGGTCTTCAAATTTCCGTTTAATCTCTTTTGCTGCGGTCGCAATTTCAATAACTTGTTGGGTCTGATCTCCATCTGGTAGCTGAATAGTTGTATCGATTATCGTAACGTCCCATTCGCGAGAAACTAAACGACCGTAAACCTCTGGACTGTCAGAAAGGACGTCTTTAACGCTGTATATATTGCCTTCGTCCAACGTGCTAGCGGTAATCAAATCCTCGACAATAAGATCCCCGCCATCGTCATAGGTGTTTTGATAATTCGAGATAGATTCCACCCTAGTTGATAGGGGAAGTTGCCAAGCTTCTTCGGTAAGCTCAACGACTAGTTTGAGCGTGGACGCCTTTAAAATCTGTCCATCATCAGGGACCACCATAAATGCAACATTTTCGCTTTTATTAAAAATGTTTTGCATTTCTTCAAACGCTAATCTTTGTGGATTATCTGGTTCAAAAAAAACTTTATAGTCACCACGAAAATATAAATTCTGTGCTCCGAATACGGAGAGCACGGTGAGCAGGAAAACGAGTGCAATCGTAATAAACGGCGATCTTATCGCAAATGAGGTGGGGCTAAATTCGGGGTTCATCACTGCAACCTTTGTTTTGTATAAACAAATTCTACCTTCAAATGAATAAATAACATAACTCGCCGACAAATTTTATCATCTCCCCCCTAATGTAAGGATAAATACTCAAAGTATCTCTACATATTTATGGGCTCTATGACTTTGATATTTAATAACATTAACAGTTATTAATATTAAGCTTAGCGAATTTTTTTGATCTTTTGTAAATTTGTTGTAGTATTAACTCATACAACTGGTCAGATGAGCGGATGAGTTACTATGAGTATCAGAACTAGCTTAAAAAAAGTTTTACCCCCAATTTCAGTTACAGAACAAGAAGCCCTAGATGCGGGTGATGTTTGGATTGAATCGTCTATTTATCAAGGCAAGCCTGACATGCAGGCATTGCGCGACATTCCTCAGGCTAAACTGAGTGCTGAAGAGCAAGCGTTTATGGATGGCCCCGTAGCAGAGCTATTGGCTATGATTGACGACTTCGACTTAGGCAACGGTAAGCACATTCCTCAGGAAATGTTAGATTTCTTGGGTAAAAACCGTTTCTTCTCTATGATCATTCCAAAGAAATTTGGTGGTCTTGAATTTAGCCCATATGCAAACTCGACTATCGTGGCGACAATTGCAGCGAAAAGCGGTGCTATTGCTGTAACCGTAATGGTTCCTAACTCGTTAGGCCCTGGCGAGTTGCTTATGCATTACGGTACTAGCGAGCAACAAGATTATTGGCTACCTCGCTTGGCTGACGGCCGCGATATCCCTTGTTTCGCGCTTACCAGCCCAGAGGCAGGTTCAGATGCAGGTGCAATCCCTGACGCAGCGATCGTTACCAAAGGCGAATACAACGGTGAAGAAGTGCTTGGTCTACGCGTAAGCTGGGACAAGCGTTACATTACACTTGCACCAATTGCGACAGTACTTGGTCTTGCATTTAAGGTATTCGATCCAGACCAACTACTTGGCGAAAAGTTAGAGCTAGGTATTACTTGTGCCTTGTTACCTAAGTCACACCCTGGCGTTGAGCTTGGAAATCGTCACGACCCAATGGGCGTGCGTTTCTATAACGGTACTACCCGTGGCCAAGATGTGTTTATCCCAATGGACTTCATCATTGGTGGCCAAAAGAACATCGGTCGCGGCTGGCAGATGCTTGTTAGCTGTCTAGGTGCGGGACGTGGTATCTCGCTTCCAGCTATGGGTGTTGCGACAGCACAGTCTGCGTTTAAAGGTACGGTTGAGTATTCATTTGTTCGTGAGCAGTTTGGTCTTCCAATTGGTCGCTTCGAAGGTATTCAAGAGAAAATGGCAGATATCGCTGGTAAGACGTTCTTACTCGAAGCGATGCGCGTATTAACCACCGAAGGTTTAGGTTTAGGTGTTAAGCCATCAGTAGTAACAGCGATTGCTAAGTATCACATGACCGAGCTGGGCCGTGATGTAATGAACTCTGCTATGGATATCCAAGCGGGTAAAGCAATTCAGCGTGGACCTCAAAACACACTTGCGGGTGGTTATGCGGCACTTCCTATTGCAATTACAGTAGAAGGTGCAAACATCCTTACTCGTAACCTGATGATTTTCGGTCAAGGTGCAATGCGTTGCCACCCTTACCTTAAAGATATGGTTGACTTGATTCACAGCAACGAAAGTTCAGCGGATGCAGAATTCAACAAAGTCCTTCGTAAGACTGTGGGCTTCAGCGTTAAAAATGCATTCCGTAGCTTAGGTAAAAGCTACCTTCCTTTCCTACGTGAAAGTGAATCAGCACTACCTGAAGTACGTAAATACGAGAAACGTGTTAACAGCATCTCTGCAAAACTAGCGCCGCTTGCCGACCTTTCACTTGCGGTTCTGGGTGGAGACCTTAAAAAGGCTGAACTTCTTTCTGCGCGCCTTGGCGACGTAATGAGCTATCTATACGGCGCAATGGCAGCAATTCGTTTTTACGAGCAGCGCATTGAAGACAGAAAACTAGCTCTACCGTATTTTGAGTACGCAATGCAGTGGTCTTTACAACAAGCTGACCAGGCAATTGTTAACTTTATTAACAATTTCCCTAACACTGCTACACGCGGTCTGATGCGCCTACTTACCAACACCTACACAAACAGTGTTGCAGGTATTAGTGACGACCTGGTACGCGAGCTTTCAATTGCGTCAATGCAGGATAATAGCGTTAAAGAGCAGCTTACCCATCTTGTACGTGTTATCCCTGGTGATGGCAATGATATAAATGAGCAAGCATTTAAAGCTAAGCACGCTGTTGCACACCTGTTAGGCAAAGTGCAAAAAGCACTGCGCAAGGAGCCTGTTGTGCCGTTTATTTCTTTTGAGCATGCACTTAACAAGCTACAAGAAAAAGGCGTAGTAACAGCTGACGAAGCAGCGAAGCTTCATGATTACAATGAGAAGCGCAAGTTAGCAGTACGTGTAGACGAATACACATTCGATTTAGAATTGCTACCAGCTTCACAAACGCTAAAAGCGATTGACGGTGGTCAAAACGCCGCATAAATATTGAGTTTTTTAGCTTAACAAATTAAAGCCCTGTCAGTCGATGGGGCTTTTTTGTGTTATTTGCCATTTCTTTTCATTGTTCATTTTGTGCTCTACCATTAAGGGATTAGGATAATCGCTGAAAGGATCGCGCAGTGAAAAGAAAGTGTAAGTTTCTCGCTTCAAGCGCTAAGAAGATCTTTCCTCTTTTTATTACACTTCTATTCTCACCATTTAAAGTCGTTGCGGAACACGATGATTCGCATTTTGTAATTGGTGAATTAAATCATCCGCGCGTAAACAATTTTTATAAACCTCTTATTGAGCGCGCATATCGCAGTATTGGAATTGAAGTGACCTTCGAAAAGGTTGGAGGGGAGCGCGGCCTGCGGCTTTTAAATCAAGGTATGACTGATGCAGACGTCGTTCGTTTTGACGTTGTTGCTCAGCCTGATAACAATATCGTTATTGTTCCTCCCGCGCTTTCTCATGGCGCATCTTTTCTGCTGTGCATCAGGGGAGCGAAATGTAGTAAGGATGTTATTGAAAACCCTGACAACGCCATAGCAGCTACTACACGCTTTTTCTTTAATATGGGTAAGCAATCCCGTGCGTTAAAAGCCAATATCTTTGAATTTGACGACTTTCATCATGTTATTGATTTGCTGCTCAGCGGACGCTTTGATTATGCGATTATGCCAAGTGATCACTCTGAAGAAGACATTTTCAGACGATCAGGAATAGAGTTTATTCCCCTCGTCGAACATGAGATTGTGCATGTAATACACAAAAAGCATAGTCACTTAGTTGGCGATTTATCAGAAGCTATCGCAAAGCAGCTCGCACTTTTAGACCAACAGCAAAACTAAAAAAACGCCCACTTTGAAGAGTGGGCGTTTCAATACTGAGTATACTCTAACGTGCTTCCACGTTAAAACACTCGTTATTAGTCAAACATATACTTTAGAGAAAGTACTGTTGTACGACCGTTCAGAGGACGTGCACGTACATAGCTACCTACTGCAGCAGAACCTTCTTCTGATTCAGTAATGATAAACTCATCAGTCGCATTGTTCATGTTAAGTGACACTGAGAACTGGTCGTTTACCCAATAAGTAGCAAATAAGTTTACAAGCGTGTAGCCATCTTGCTTAAGGTCATTATTGTCTTGTACGAAGTACTCAGTAGAGCCTTGTAGTGAAGCACCAACAGACCATGTGTCAGTAACGTACTCTGGAGTAATAGTCCAGATCCAATCCGCTTGACGGCGCGGCGTGTTACCAACCAATGCAGGGTTATTAACGTCATCGCTAATTTCTGCATCTGTCCACGTTAAGTTACCAGACATGACGAAGTTATCCGTTGCATTCCAGCGACCTTCAAGTTCAAGACCTGTCGCTTCGTACTCACGCATAAACGTAAGACCGCTAGTTACCTCTGCTTGTGTATCTTCAGTGACGGTGTCGAACAAAGTTGCATTAACCATTAGGTCTTTTGTGCCGTACTTATAACCGATTTCAAACTGCTTCGTTGTGTCATAACCTGAGGTAGTGCTTGTTAAGCTACCATCAGCATTCAACGTACCACCGATCTGAAGTAAACGGTCAGCAATTGCACGGCCACCTTTTGAGTAGCGGGCAAAAAACGTTTGGCTATCAGTAAGCAGGTATGAACCACCGATAGAGTAAGACGTGTTGTTAGCGCTGTAATCTACGATTTGAGACGCTGCACCAGCACGGTTTAGATTAATCACACCACCTCTGATGAAACCACTGTTTGTAGCAGACGCATCTTCGATTTGCTCGATAACGCCGTTACCGTTTAAGTCAAAATCAGTATTACCGCCACAGCAAGAGCTGATTAGTTCACCAGACGCTTCAGTAGTGTCATGACGTACAGACGCATCAATAAGAATGTTGTCAGACAGTTCAAAACCAATGTTCATGTATGGCGCTTTAGTAACGTAGTTAAGATCCCATTCCCATGAAAGGAAGCTTGGAGAAAGCAAGCCATTCGACACTAGCTCAACACCGTCACCATCTGTGATAGTTAATAGCTGAGAGTTGTCGCCATCAAGCGTTTGAATAAATGTCTGCCAGCTAGACCAGCTTGTTGCGATGTCTTGGTTTGAGTAGTAGTAACCTACTGTTAGGTCGATACCGTTATCAAACTCTTTACGCAAGCTGAAATCGTTGATCATGTTGCCAAGGTCATTGATTCGCGTATCAAATTGTAAGTTAGTGAACGCTTGACCTGTATAAACTTCACCAGCACCTGGACCATTGGCTAAAGTAACCGTTGTACTGTCACAGTTTAGTGCATTGCCATCACCGTCTGTTGCGCCAGAGCAAAGTGCTGAAGCAAAGTTTGCAACATCACCAGGGCCTGCTGGGAAACCATCCGTGAATGGTGCGATGAAACCGCCAGAAATGTCTGAGATACGGAACTTGTTAAGTAAAAACAGGTTTTCCGCTACTTCTAAATCAACTTCTACACCGAAAGAGCTAACTTTAGACTCGATACCGTCACGTACGTCGCGGTTTTCAGGGTTTCCGAAGCTGTCAAAAGTAGAAATGTTTGTGTTATACGCAGAATTCAGCGCTTGTGAACTTGCATCATAGCCAGGTACTGGGCCGTACTCACCATCACCTTTTACAAGCACTGGTGAAGGAAGATATGTTGATACCTTGTCATCCAAGTTTTTGTAGTGGAAACGGATGTGGCCGTTATCTAGCATTTTAGTGATGTTAAATTTAACCTGACCGCCTTGATCTCCATTGTAACCAGTTTCACGAGGACCTTCACCGCCACGAGCGAAACCTGCAATGTGATAAAATAGGTCATCAGTGATTTCGCCACCGTAGCGGAAATCTAAACGGAACTCTTCATAGTCAACACCGAATGATGTACCGATAGCACCACCACCTACTTCACCCGTGTTGCTGATCATGTTGATAACACCGCCAGGCGAGTTACTTGCAAACGTTGATGCTGAACCACCACGTACTGCTTCAACATTCGCCACTGACCAGTCGTAACGTAGGAAGTTATCTGCGTTACCAAAGTTAATGTCACCATATTCTAGTACTGGTAAACCGTCTTCATGAAGCTGAAGAAACTTAGAGCCGCCTGTCGCTAGCGGAATACCACGAATTGTAATGTTTGCGTTACCGCCACCACCTGATGATTCAGCACGAATACCCGGCAAAGCTCGGAATACTTCAGCTGTTGAGCGAGGCGCTAGCTTAAGAATATCTTCTTCATCAAAAGCGCTAACTGAAACACTCGCTTCCTGCATTGTTGCGCCACCTGGCGCTGCAGTTACAACGATTTGCTCGAACTTCTCTTTAGATTTTGCTTCAGTCTCTGGTGTCGCAGATTCTTGAGCGAAAGCCGTGCCAGAAAGTGCTGTACAAACGGCTAATGTTAGTGCGTTGAGTGTGTGATGTTTTTTCATATTTTCTCCGGTAATGTGTTGGAGTTGTTAAATCCTAAGTAGCCGCTACCCTAACTACTAGGGTTGATGGCAACACAAACATACTTAATCGATTAAGAATGTATAACAAAAAATCAACATTGTAAACAACCTGTGAAAAAAATTACTTCGAAAGTATTACCTGACCTTTCGAAAGTGTTAATACTTAGGTTCCTTGTCGTTAAACACAAAGAACAAATACGACTGTAAAAAACTAAATATCGATTAAGAAAGGCAAAGCTATTTGAACAGCAAGAAAAGCAAATTGATTAATGATTTCATTCAAAATCTACCAAACCGATAGCATGATTATTGTTCTTTGCTAAATTAAAATGTAGTGTAAAAATTCGAAAAACGCCCAGGAAGAAACAATATAGTTTGTTAGTTTGGGTTTCATCGGACGCGCTTAACGGCATCAAATTGTTAAAAGGTTTTTCTCGTTGAATATAGAGCAAGAGTCAATATCGCAAATTGAGATAGAGCGAGATACAACTGATATGCTCATTGGCAACAGTTTCATTGGTTTTCTGATGACCATGTTTGCTTTTTCTGGTTTGTTGTTTTTCTTCGAAAGTGACTCTCCTTCAATATTTGCTCAGAAATTTCAGGTTTGGATGGTAATGATGGGCGTGTTGATAGCACGTCTCTTAGATGCCATTTACTGGCGTATTAAACTTGTAGGCACTAACTACAACCCTAGACCAGTTTTGATTAGGTTCTCAATTGGATTGTTTACAACAGGGAGTATTTGGGGGCTCTATTCTATTTTGCTCTATCCAACCATGGCAACCGTTGAGCTTGCAGCGACCATGGTGGTACTTTCAGCGATGTCGGGCGGAGCAGGAACCGTTTTATCACCCAACAAATACCTTGTTGGCTTTTACACGACTGCGCTTCTTATTCCTATGTCTTTATGCGCTATCTTAGATAAAAATGGCGAGTTTTTTGTTTTAGGTGTGCTCGGGCTTGTATTTTGGTTTGGTATTTTTACTAGTGCATTTCGCTACCACCAGTTTTTTATCAACACCTTATACATCAAGGCTAAAAATAATAAGCTAATGGAGCAAATGAAAATAGAGAGGAATGAGACAGAGAAAGTAAACCAGTTGCTTATCGCTTCAAACCAAAAGCTAGATGCTTCTAATTTAAATCTGGAAGCAGAGGTCGAGCGAAGAACCGCTGAATTATATCGTCTTTCGAACAGAGACCCTCTTACAGACCTGCCCAACAGAAATGGTTTCTTAAAGCATTTGAACAATCTTTTAGATACAACGCGCGCCCTGGATAACTCCCTTGCGGTTCTGTTTATCGACTTGGACGGCTTCAAACAAGTGAATGACAGCCTTGGACATAAGATTGGCGATATTGTACTGGCCGAAATTGCTAAAAGACTTCGTAACTACACAGAAGATAATCACTTAGGCCGCTGGGGGGGAGATGAGTTCGTCGCTGTCATCCCCTACGCGAATATTGATACGGCCAAAGCCGTCGCGCACGCCATGCGAAGTGGGGTCACTATTCCTATCCTTGCGGATGACAACCAAATTACCCTAGATGCCACCATAGGTATTGCAATGTTTCCTTCGCACGGTGATGCTGCTCTTGACCTAATTCAACACGCCGATCTAACCATGTACGACCAGAAGCGCAAACAGCGTGGGTCGGTAAGCGTCTTCAATGAAGCCCTCCATGCTGAAATAAAGATTGAGCAAAAACAATGTGAAAGGCTTCGCACAGCCATCGAAAACGGTGAATTGAGCGTTTTCTATCAGCCAATTATTGATGTTAATACGAATACCGTGTTCACTGTTGAAGCGCTGTTAAGGTGGAAGTGTGAGGATGACTATATTTCCCCCGCCGTGTTTATTCCACTTGCAGAAAGAAGTGGCTTAATGCCTGAAATCGGAGCATGGGTATTAAACAGAGCCCTAATTGACCTGTCTCACTGGTCGTTTGGTAACGAAATATCCATGTCAGTAAACGTGTCAGTAGCGCAAATGTTAGACGACGGTTTCTCCAAAATTTTAGACAGTGCGCTTAAATCGACACAAATAGCCCCAACGCAACTGCACCTAGAAATTACTGAAAGTGTATTTGCGATAGATAAAAAACTTATAGGCGAAAGAGTAAGTGAACTGGTTGATAGAAACGTGAAAATATCTATTGATGACTTCGGAACCGGCTACTCCTCACTAAGCAGACTCCAGTCGATCCCATTCGACTTTATCAAGATTGACCGCTCTTTTATACAGAATAGAACTGAGGAGAGTGATACCATAATAAGGGCAACCATATTAATGGCAAAAGAGTTTGGCTGTAAAACTATTGCAGAAGGCATTGAAACTGCAGAACAAAAAGCACATGTTTCAGCGCTCGGTGCAGACTACTTGCAAGGTTTTTATTATGCGAAACCTATGGATGCTAATAACCTTATTTCTTGGTACAACGAAAATTATTAATCACCATGGCTCAACTTTATTTTTACTATTCTGCGATGAATGCAGGAAAATCAACCTCTCTTCTTCAATCAGCCTATAATTATCGCGAGCGAGGCATGCACTCTATTATTTACACTGCGGCCCTTGATGACCGCTATGGTGTGGGTAAAGTTACCTCAAGAATTGGATTGCAAGCAGACGCTAAGCTCTACAACAAAGAAGATGATTTATTCTTATCAATACGCCAAGACTGCGAAGAACGGAAGCCTGACTGTGTATTCATCGACGAAGCCCAATTTCTTACTAAAACGCAGGCTCGGCAGCTGGTTGAAGTGGTAGACGAATTGGACGTCCCGGTGCTTGCCTATGGTTTACGAACGGACTTTTTGGGAGAAACCTTTGAAGGCAGTCATTATCTGCTCGCATGGGCAGACAAGCTTTTCGAGCTTAAAACAGTATGCCACTGCGGCAGAAAAGCTAACTTCGTTGTAAGGCTAGATGAAAATGGAAACGCGGTTAAAAATGGAGACCAGGTACAAATCGGCGGGAACGACCGTTATGAATCAATGTGCCGAAAACATTTCAAAGCCCTTGTTTGGGATGAACAGGCTTAATTTGGGCTAATTTGTTCTTAAAGTAAATTCACTGCAATTCAGGTTCCGGCTATTAGCTTATTTAATAGCCTCTTCACTCTTAATCTAAACTGTTTTGGTAATAGCAGCTTACCACTAGATTTCTTGCGATACTGTTAACATTTCTTTTGAAACTCTATATCTTGATGTTTCTAACCAAGAACAACAAAAGAAGCATCTTAAATAATTAAGATGCTTTAACTACGAAATTCACCCGTATCAATGTTGCATAGTTGTAAACAGAAAAACCTTAAGCGATAAAAGGCAGGGAGCCTAGTCAACACAAATACTTATTTAAATTGTAACCGCTGTTTAGCCCTTTGTTTACTCAACACATTTGAAAATACATGCCCTTTCAAAGCACATTTTTTCACAGGCAAAGCGTTTTTCTAGACCGTTTCGCCTAACCGTACTTCAAACGGCAGCGTATTTTTAGATTTAACATGGTCTAAAAGCGATTTTGCAGCTTCTACGCCCTTTTGAGAGCTAGATTGACATACCGTTGTTAAGCTTGGACGCGCCCTCTCGGCTTCTTCAATGCCGTCGAAACCGGTAATCTTTAATTCTTGTGGAACCTTGATGCCCATTTCAAGTGCCATATGCAACAGCTCTAACGCTATGATGTCACTCATGCAAAGGACAACGTTAGGTCTAGGTGAGCTAGTAAGCACTTCTTTTGCAGCTTGCCGCGCGAAGTGCCTATCACTTTCTGGTAGATGCCAAATGGCTTCGTCCGTTACGACCACATTTCTATCTTCAGCAGCCCTTAAATAGCCATCTAAACGTCGGTGAGCAATAGAGGTTTCAACATCAATAAGAGGGCTATCATAAATACGGCACGTTGCAGGAGAGTCAATAAGTCGTAATCCTAGAATTGCGACTGAATCGCCTTTATTTAAAGCATGACTCGCCACCTGATAAGCTGCTTCCTCATTATCAATATTGATTGAGGGCTTATTATCAATATCAAAATCGACCGTAACTACAGGCTTAGGTGAGGCAGCCAGTTCTCTAATAAGGTTTACATTACGAGGTTGACCATAGCAGATAAATCCATCAACAAAGTCTACAACGTCAGCAATACTATTCGAGTCGCCTGCATAGAGAAGCAAGTGTTTACCATTTTCCTGTAACGCAGAGGAGGCGCCCTTTATGAAGGTACTTGCTACAGGATCACTAACCATATAGGAAATGCTGTCTGCCAGTACTAAAGCCACAATATTTGAAGTACCTTTTCTAAGAATTTGGGCGGCTTTGTTTGGACCGCTGTATCCAATTTTTTTACATTGCGCCAGGATTTCTTCGCGCTTTGACTTAGATAACTGATCGGGACGATTGAAAGCATTTGAAATTGTCGCTGTCGAGACACCTATTTGCTCAGCAACGTCTTTAAGGGTTAGTTTTGTTTTGTTCATTAATTTTTAACTCATTTAACGAAGCTGAGTGCCCTACGCTAAAACAATGAAGGGCAGTCAGCGCGCACGTTGACTACCCTTCGATTGTAACACCTTCTTAAACGTTTAACTCAATAATTTTAACGTTTAAAAGGTACCTGATCTAACAAACTTTTGAACAACTTAATGTTAAGTTCTTAATAATGTTATCGAGTTCCGAAGATTTTATCACCCGCGTCGCCTAGTCCCGGCAATATATAGCCCTTTTCATTTAATCGCTCATCGATAGCCGCGGTAAAAATATCAACGTCAGGGTGTGCTTCAACAACAGCCTTAATGCCCTCAGGAGCTGCAACAAGAAAAAGCCCCATGATTTTGGTACAGCCTTTCTCCTTCAGCAGGTCAATAGTGGCAATGAGGGTTCCGCCGGTGGCAAGCATGGGGTCCACAATAAGTGCTGTACGCTCATCAATGTTTTTTACTACCTTGTCAAAATAAGCCACCGGTTGCAGCGTTTCTTCATCACGATAAAGCCCTACTACACTAATCTTGGCGTTCGGAATAAGCTTGAGTACACCTTCAAGCATTCCCAGACCTGCGCGAAGAATTGGCACAACCGTTATTTTCTTGCCTTTAATCTGTCTTACTTCAACATCGTCACCGGACCAACTCTTTATCGTTGCTCTTTCAGTAGGTAAGGTTCGTGTCGCTTCATAGGTCAGCAAGTTGCCTACTTCTGAAGCTAATTCGCGAAAATCTTTGCTGCTTATTTTAGCGTATCGCATAAGCCCAATTTTATGTGCGATAAGCGGGTGAGTAATTTCGTGAACGGCCATGTAAGACTCCTTGTAATCGGTTTAACTATATTTTACCCCATGCGTATTTTAGTTAAAGCGATTGGTCATAAAAACATGTCTATTCGTTTAATTAAAATTGATTTTCATTGCTACACGCTATTTTTTAAAAGCTTTCATGCAGTATAAATTAACAGACTAGGAACTTAAGCTATTGAAGAAAACTCGGTAGACACTATTCACAAAAAGCAGCCGCTACCCTACTTGTAGGGTAGCGCCATCTGGCATCGTCACTTCAATCTTCATAGTGCCGCCAACCGCGGCTAAATAAGCCGCAGCCCGCTGCAATGACACGTCTTGAATTCTCTTCGACTCTAATTTGCTAACGCCCGAAGCGGTCACTGATAGCGCCATTGCTACCACTTCTTGTTTAACTCTATGTTGCTTTCTAATGTCACCTAATGTGATTTCTTTCATTGTTTTTTACCGAGAATTACGGGCATTAAAAAAGCCCAGATGGTGATACCCTCTGGGCTTTTGCAAAACGTTCTACCTGCAGTGCCCAGAAGCCAATACTTGCCCCTGAACACCGACGGTCAGGTGCAATCAGTAATTAAAATTATAAAAATAACCAGTTGAAACGTTTTGCATAATAATTCTCTTTGTACAATGTGCTTATAACTGCGGCCTTTTGCCGCAACTAAACGAAAACTGAGGCGTAGGTGTTTTTAACAAAAACAGTAGCCGCCCCTTGTGACTTATCCTTAACCATACCATGTCGTTAAGCAATAGCAACGACTTTCCAAAAAGGAAAGTATTTGTGTGCGTCGTTCACGCCTTTCATATTAATTTTAAAAAACATCTAAAGAACACCGACGAGGTCCCCTTCCTCGGCACGCTTTAGCGCATCCAAAAACTGTGGAACTAAATGACTTCCTTCCTTGGGCGACCAGGGTGCAAACCCCTTATCGTCTGTGACCTCATAGGGGCCCTGTTTTACCTCCATAAAAACGACCGGGCTATGGCAGACTGTTGCATGCCAAACATTTGGAGGTATTTCCACACCGCTAGTCTCTCCGCCTGCTTTTAAGGTAATTCTTTCAACCAACTGTCCTTCACTCTCGTCATCAAAAAAGAGAATATCCAGCTGACCTTCAAGCACCATGAAAAACTCCCATTTGTGTGGTTGTATGTGCCGGTGAGGACGTACATAAGAGTCAGGCATCATGGCAATAAAAAGACGCTGGACGACATCTTGATATGTTTTGTGAACATTAAAGTGGGCGCGGCGGCGTTCGTTAGTCTCGGCTTGGAATTTTAGCTTTTCAAACAGTTCTTTATCAAAGCGGGTTGCATTTTCATGGTGAGCATTGCTCTGATTTTTATTACTCATGTTTGTATCTGACAACATCTTCCCCTTTGACTGCTTGAAAAAGCGAAAAGCGTTTGCGCAAAACAATTGCGCAAACACCAAAAAGCTATCGCTTACGTTACTTTTGCAAAAGGAAAGTTGCAAGCTTAAAGGCGAGCTATCTCTACCCAGCCTCCCTGAATAAACTTCACTTTTTTATCTTGATGACAGAAGACAGGAATTTTCCATTTTTCTTGTTCATCTTTATCTAAACGACTATCTGGCCATGTATACGCTGCTTGTGTAGAAAGCTTCACCCATTTAGCGTCAGAATCCACTGGCGAGCGACCAAGTTGTTTCCAGCCTTTACTTTGGGTGTTTGCCTCTACGCCCTTTGGACTAAATCTCAACATGGGCTCGTCGTATTCATCAAGTACTACCATGTGATGGTCGCCCTGATAACTTACCCTTATCGCTCGTTCAGGACCAGGAATTACCATCGCTGTCAGGTCTGCAATAGGCGCCGCTTTATTGTCTACCGTAACTAATGTGCGCTTACTCGGTGGCGTCAGTGATTTGAAATACCCTGAAAGGTCTTGGCGCTGGCCGTTTACCGCTAGTGCGATATTCCAGCGTTCTGCGTGTTCATCAGTTTTTTCCAACCGTTTGTCATACCAACCATAGTAGTTTCGCTCGCTAACTTGGGTCCATTTTGATTCGAGCTTTTGATCTGTTACCCACTCCGGTAAAGGTCTAGGCCCTGCGGTTTGTACTTTAAACCACATAGGGTGGTCCCAGTTGGCATAAACCCCGCTTTTTGTAATGCGAATAAAAGGCTCATTGTCATCGCCTAGCACTTCTAGTTTTCCCTCGCCCTCATATTGCACAAGTATTTCGTTTCCCAAAGGCGAACTTTGTATTTGGGATAAAATAGCGGCTTCGCTTTTACCCTGCTCATCAATAACAGGGAGCCACTCTCCAGCGACAGCTGACGCTCCATGCGCGTAAACGTTTGAGGATATAACAAAAGATGCTAGAAAAAATGCTAACACGGTAGTTAATGTCTTAATCATGATTACTCCACCTAGTTACACATTGCAGAAAGTTCGCCCGTCACCGTGATGGTCTTTGACGCCGATGGAACTAATTCACCATTTTCATCACGAGCGTTAACAAAAAGCATGTAATCGCCGGGTGGCACTACTGCTTGCTGCGATGGCATTTGTACGACAATCCTATCTGTATTGTGACGCACTATGGGAAGCACTACACTGCGCTGGTCACCATCAATAAGATGGGTAATGTTTGTTCTTCGTATCAGCACCACTGACTCGATATTGGCATTCATTTTGGCGGTTGCTGCATCTGTGTTTTTCAAGCCAATTCTAAGACGTTCGCCCACACCAACAGCCTTGTTTTGTCTTCCTATAGCGGGTCTATCGCCAAACATATAGGCAGGTTTATAGATTTCAAAAGAAGGATCTCTGCCATCGTTTGGTGAAAAGCCCGGTAGCGTAACGCTGTATGCATAAGCGGTATTAATGGGGGCATGTCCACCTATTAAGACACTACCATCTGGCAACAATGCAGCAGAGTTGTGATACGTACGCGGTCGATTTTGCTCGGCAACCTGCCTAAATGTTTCTGTTTCAGGGTCGAAAATTTCGGCTTTCAGAATAGGTTTCCCAGCGCCAGGTAGCACCACCTCATCCCTGTCAGCCCCTGATACGACTAAGACTTCTCCGGTGGGGAGCAATACACCTGTACCGTACCAACGACCTTGTTGAAGGCTTCCCGTTGAACGTGAATCATAAAGCACTTTTTCCCCGTCAATGGTCACCGAATCAATACGCGCCAAGTTTGTACCAACATACAAACCAGGGCTTGTTGCAGCAACTCCTGTTAATACACCACCGGCGGTGAGAAACTCTGCTTTACTGTAAACCCCATTATCGTCTGGCGTTAGTGGCATCATCATAGAGAATGTGGAACCTCTGAAACCAGCCCCTAACAGAGCCTGCACATCAGCAAGCCTGTATGGGTCGTCAATGATGGGGGCTAGCGCGTCAAATGGATTAGCAATAAACTCTTCTGTTAGACCGGTAAGCAACCCATTTAACGATGTGCTCGATTCCGTATTGGTTATATTAAGAAAACTTGTAAGATCTCCTATACCCGCTTCACTTAGGTGAAGCGGTAGCCCTGCAAACCCAAGGTCAGCCCACGTTTTAGACTGAGGGTCGTAAGCCGCTACTATATTCCAAAGCGCTTGATCGTAACTCTGCCCAAATGGATTAAACGCCTGTCCGCCCCCGTTGTAGAAGACGTGGCCATTAGGTAGCAAGTGTAATCTTGGATATAAGGGTAATGAACGTTCTGCTAACGGGCCGTTGTCCTTCCACTCGCCGCAAGATGTATCGTATGTTTCTGTAACGGTGACATTTCTGCCTGAGGTTTCTGGTCGGGTTAAATAAACTGGCTTCACGAGCTTAGTGACGCCGCTAGCCACTAAGACGTTACCGTTAGCCAAGGATAACGCGCTTGGATACCAGCGCCCAAAATTCATATCGCCTGTTTTTCGCCAGCTATTATCTTCGGGATTAAAAATACGACTGTTTTTCAAACCTTCTAGTTCAGACAGTCCAAAATTAATCGGCTCGCCAAGTAAGCTCGTACTTACTCCTGGTTCGTGATAGTAGTCAGTGCCGCCTACCGCCATAAGTTCCCTGGTGGGCAAGCCCACTAAATCAGCGCAGAAAAGAGCGCCGTCGTTGTTGGTTCTCTCGTCATCTGTGTTTAAATCAATTGGCAGAGACGTGCCTAAAAAACCGGTAATGTCACCAATGAGGGTTTCAGAATCATTCCATCAGGGTTGGCGCCAGCGTCTACGGGAGAAGGCGCAATCCAACTCGCATTGTCATTTTTCATGGTCAATACGCGAGTTTGGTCGTTAATAATAGCAGAGCCTATTTCTAGTAACGCGTTGTACTCAACGTTTTCAGTACCCTCCAATGCATTGAAGTAAAGAATACGCCCATCGTTCAGTAGTGCCAAACTGCCTGCTGCAGGTTTGCATTTAAGCACACCATCTTCATTCTCTTCGCACTTTCCGTTATCTGGGTAATTATTGAGAGGATTAGTTATGTTGGTGTTGTCTTGATCGGGAAACTCACCCGTAACCAGCGGCTCTTCGAATGGGTCAGTGAAGATACCCTGCTGTTTACACACAGCAATATTTGAGCATTCTGGAGTGACTATTGGCACTTTACCTTTGTTGCAATCAGCAAGAGCAAAGTGAGAAGTGATACTAAGAGTAAGTAGTGTAAGTGTGGGTACTAGCAGTGGACGTTTGTGCATTGTGGCATCCTATTATTGTTGAGTTCACATGCCGTTTAATTAGAACGCACCCTGTTCAGGAAACACTCAAATGTAAACAACATGTAAACCAGACGACTAAGACGGATGCTTGGATGCAGTTTTTTTAAAATTAGTTTTTAATTTTTCATTTTTTGTTACCCGCGCGCATTCTACGGCTCTGTTCTTGGCGCTTTTCTTCTCGCTTCTCTTTTCGATCCTTTTTGTCTGGTGTCAGCGAGCCTGTTTTAAATTTTGCTTTACGATTAGCTTTTGCTTCAGCCTTCTTAATCGCTTCAAGCTCCATTTCTTTTTTCTCAACTTCTAGCATTTCAGGGGTTTCTAAAGTAATTCGCCCTAGCTTGCCTGACTGCAGTTCTTTTAGCAGAATTTCACAAATTTTATGTAGGTTTACTCGTCCACCTGCCTGAATTGCTCCGCGGTTTCTCGCGGCGGCCTCTAAAAACTCAATCTCTGTATCCGGCAGCTCTTCAAGCTTATAACGCTCTTTCATAACGTCGGGATACGCCTTAATGAGATAATCAGCAGCAAAAAAACCAACATCATCGTATTCCATTGCTGTATTTTTTACGGCTCCCGATGAAGCCAAGCGGTAAATAGAATGCGGATTTTCTAATTTCGGCCATAGCACCCCTGGCGTATCAAATAAGATAATGCCACTGCCCAAATTAATACGCTGCTGACTTTTAGTGACAGCAGGCTCATTGCCGGTTTTTGCGATAATACGCTCAGCTAATATATTGATTAGCGTTGACTTACCCACATTAGGAATACCGGTAATCATTGCTTTTATCGCTTTGGGTTGGCCTTCTTTATAAGCACAGATACTCTTAACAAGCTGCATTATCTGCTTACTGTTACCAGGGTTGTCACTTGATGTTGTAATTGTTTTTACGCCGCGCTCTTTTTCCAAGCTTTCCTGCCAGCGGGCAGTTATCTCAGGGTCGGCTAAGTCATATTTATTCAGAATTTTAATACAGGGTTTATCACCGCGTATTTTTGCAATTTCTGGGTTTTCACTAGAATACGGAATGCGTGCATCAAGTACTTCAATAAGAATGTCTACTTGACTAAGCGACTCTTTAATTTCTTTCAGGGCCTTGTGCATGTGCCCAGGGAACCATTGTAATGCCATGGTTAATTCCTATCGTGATCGAGTTGTAAACGCTATGCTGAACGGGTTAGTTCATATGCGCAGACATTGACAGCGCTAGCTAAATTTAATGAGTCTATTTTGCCACTTCCGGCAATGGTATATGCCGTTGCGTTAAGCGCTGAAAGCGCATTCGACGGCACTCCACGTGCTTCGTTGCCAAACAAATAACACTGATAGCTACCAAAGGTCTCTGAGGTGATATTTCTACCATCCATGTCTAAAAAAGCGAAGCGTTCAAACCGTTCTGCCAAACTTTCAAGCGGTACATTTAGTTCCATTTTGACGTGGAAAATAGCCCCCATGCTAGAGCGCACGACTTTAGAATTGTATGGGTCTACGCTGTTTGGACTAAGCAGTAACGTGAAATTACCAAACCACGCCAGGGTCCTTAGTATGGTGCCTAAATTGCCCGGGTCTTGAACCTCATAGAGGTAGATGTACTTTTCGGTGCTGGAACTGTGTGCATTATTGCTAGTTGTTGACTGCTCTGTACTTAACGTAGCGTTGGGAAGCGGAACACGAGCAATAATACCTTGTGGTGACTTGGTGTCGCTTAGTTGCTGCATTTGTTGCGACGATATCGTTTCAATGTTCATCTGAACATTAGATGGAAGTACGTGTTCTTTCACCCACGGCTCATACTCAGCCGTAATATAAAGGGAATTCTCGCCGGAGTTTGCAAAAGATTTACTTTCAGTATTTCTTTTCGCAGCTTTAAGCATCTCCAAAACTAAGTGCTCACCTTCCACCAAATAGAAGCCAAATTGAGTTCTGTACTTCTTCTGATGAAGCTTCTTCACGTCACTTAATTTCATTCGCACTGCCCTTTTAGTTACTTTCGGCGCAAGTGTAAGGTATACAGCGCAAAACGCAAAGTGCCATATCTGAAAGCACCTTTATGAACCAATCGCGGTACAGCGATGTTCTTTTAAATGTGTCCACATCATGAACGGATCGTGATCTGTTCAGGCATATTAAAAATAGCTTTCGATAAACCAAGGGCATAACCCAACCCTTCATTATCTAAAATATGAGCTGGTAAATAAAATTTTTTAAGTGCTTCTGCACTGTACATGGCGGCATCAATTCGAGACCACTGCCCGTCTAGCCACAGCTCACTCCATGCATGTCCATAGGCTTCTACACCGTCTTCACCCTCCACAATAATCGTACCTATGATTACCCTTGCAGGTATCTTCAGTGCGCGAGCTAACGCAGCAGTAAGAACTGAATATTCTGTGCAATCTCCGCTCCTAGACGTAGCTACTCTGGATGCAAAAGAGAAACTATGAATATAAGTAGGTTCTGAAATGTAGCCGGCGACAAACTTTTCGATACTTTTTCCAATTGTCGTCAATTGGTTAGCGTCGCTTTGCTCACTACTATATTCTGTTGAAAAATCCGCTAGCACTCGTTGTACTGCCTCTTCTTCAAAGTCGATAACAAAAGTGTTGGCTTTGAACTTGGTGAGAGCCTCGGGAGTTGGCTTCGATACATCTGTTGATGAAACACTAATAGACAAAGACAACAAGTTGCCTTTTCGATCAACCGTTTCTATGCCATCCCAATTATTTAAAACGGCAATTGCTGTATCGGCATCGTACACTTTTATATCCATCACTACTCTGTGATCCAATGGCAGTTGACGTTCTTTATCTACTTTTAACGGAATAAGGGCAAAGTTAGGAGCGCTTTGCGCGTAAGAAAAACGACCACACGCTAAGCAACAAGACATTACTGAGATGACCAGTAGGGTTTTAAACATTTTTAAATCTACACGCTTCATTTTAGTAATCTGATTATCTTATAAATTGGTAGGATTTCCGAATACATACAAAGGCGTCATGAAAAATTTTACTGGGCCCATATTTATTTGAGCCTCTTGTAAGACAAATTCTTCATCAACTGAGTACTCAACCTCTATATTTTCAATCTCCGCCGATAAAGCTAGCAAACCGTCTTTCTGACCCCTCTTGTGCAATATAGTACGAGTTGGTTGCGTTGGATCTGTATCAGCATTCCACATGTTATAACTTAAGGAATTATTCTCAGAATTGGCTAGCCTCTGCATCTCTAGATAGGCACCAAAATTAGATACAAAAGCGTCATTGAAAGCAAGCTCAGAATTAACCGCCTTTCCTTGAACTTCACCTTCTATAACCCACTTCTCCTCTGGTTTCGAAATACCGAGAGATGAACTAAGCTCACCATTTTCGACAGTGTATGAATAAGTGTTGATCAAAGTACCATCAGCGTAACTCCAAGAACGTACCTGAGAATCTGAAGCCGAGACCGTATTTGCGTCTACAGGCAAAATTAATGATGTCGTTTCAATGATTTCTATATCACCGTCAGCGTCTTTAGAGAATTTTTCAGATACAATACCCACTAATTCGCCCTGCATTTTCATTCCATTAATCGCAAAATAGAAAGGTTGGATATCAGCAGCTCTATCTAAGGCGTTAACAAATGAAATAAAAACATCTTTGAAGGTTTTTCGATAACCAATCTCATTATGCAAGCATACTTGCAGGCCGTTAGGTGACTCTGCGGACAAGCCCTTCATTAAGCCTGAAGCTCGTTCACTGGACTCGCCTAAATTGTACAAAATTTCGTAACTAAATACTGGAACGCGCTCCAGCGTGGAGATATCTAAGCTAAAGTTGTAACGACTTTCCAACGTTTTACCTTGCTCTTGTGAAACATTGGTCACTGCATAATTCATCATGTTAACAAGCGAGTTTGCCAAGCCATCATAATCTTTGAAAGCCCAACATTCTATTGGGGTTTCAGAGCCAATATCGACTGTGAAATACCAGTAATCTTCAACTTGTTGAGGTTCAGACCACGAACCTAAACCCTTAGCGTTAATCGGAAAAGATTGAAGAGACAACGGAGTTTGAGGCAGCTCGTTTGATTCTCTAGCTAATGACAAACTGAACCACTCGGGCAACTGTTCACTCGTTACATAATCTTTAGCAACCACAGATATCGAAATAAATAACGCTGTTAATAAACAAAAAAGTGAAGAAGGTTTCATAATTCTTTTTATTTCCTTTTAATATTCTTCATTAATTCAATGATTCCATTTAAGCAGTTTACTCTTCATCAACAACATAAATTTCGCCGTCATAAATTCCTTGCACGGTAAGCTTCTGACTTGCCAATGCCTGAAGATAATCAATGTGCGCCTGCTCTACTTTCTGCCCTGGAACAATTAGTGGAATGCCAGGCGGGTAAGGTGTAATTAAGCCAGCTGCCGTGCGGCCGATACTGTTCTGCCATGCGATAGCCTCGCGCTTACTAAAAAACGCTTTTGATGGTAGATCATCTAGTTGAATGGGTGGAATATCTGCTGGCAGCGGGCTTTTATTTTTGCGCTTACTTAAATTAACTGCACCATCGTCCAGACGCTTTAACGCGTTATATAGTCTTACGATTTTAGAACGCATTCCGCCAAGCGTGAGCAAAACTAAAATCGTGCTATGAGTAAACTTCTCTATTTCTAACCCGACCTCATCCATCAGGAATCGATGTATTTCTTGGTTTGAATACTCAAGCGCAGACACATCGATAAGTATTTTAAGCGGGTCATGCCCTATGTTGTCACTTTCAAAATGAGAAAACATTTTTGCGAAGTCGTCCGGTGATAATACTTTCAGGCGCTTGAATTTAGCCATTTGGGATTTAAGCTCGGCTACATTACTTAATAACTCATTGAGTATTTTGTAGCCTTCCATTTCCAGCTGCTGACGACACACATCAAGAGACGCAATTAACTGATATTTAGGCGACGTACTGGTGTGAATGGCAAACACTTCTTTAAAGAAGTCCTTATCAAAATCAGGATCGTTAACGTGGATAAACGATGCTTGAGAAAACGCCGACACCACCTTGTGAGCGGAGTGCGTAATATAGTCTGCGCCAGCGGCAATTGCAGAGTAATTTCGTAGTGCAGGATGAAATAGCGAGTAGGCAAACCATGCTTCGTCAATGAAGACTTTGATATCGTGTTCATGGGCAAGTTTAACCACTTGCTTCAAATCGGTTAGCAAGCCGTCATAAGTACAACCGGTCAGCACAATGAGCTTAGCGTCGGTATTCTCTTCTATTAACGCCTTAATTTGTGACATTTTAGGTGGTGAGAAAATCCCATATTCTGGGTTGAACACACTATCTAAGTACACCGGCATGGCGCGGGCCTGAATAATGCCGTAGTGCACTGACTTATGGCAATTTCTATCGGCAATGACTTTGTCGCCCTCCCGTAGCAGCGTTTGCAGAATAATCTTGTTAGATGTCGACGAACCGTTCGTTACGAAATAAGAATGTCGTACTTCAAATGTATTCGCAACAGCAGCTTGCGCCTTGCCGATAGCGTGAGTGCCATCAGATAACGACCCCAAAGAATCAACGCTTACCGATAAATCGCTTACGAATACATTGCGCCCGAAGAAGCGGTAAAAGTCGCTGATATAAGGTGAATTTCTGAAGCTTGCACCGCCGCTATGTCCTGGCGTGTGCCATGAATCATTCGCTTCTACAACGTAATCTTTGTATTCCGTCCAAAATGGTGTTTCGTTCCTATCATCAAAATCGTTGATGATGTAACCGAGGATAGATTCCGGATCTGAAATTATATCGTTGCGATAGAAGAACGACTCAATACCGTTAGCTTGGTTTACGATATCCAAGCCCTTTACCGCATCACCCAACACATAAACGGGCAGTTCTGGTCTAATACGTTTAATAGCATCAATGACTTTGGCGTTATTTTCAACGGTAGCGCCAGTGCTTGAAAGCTGCTCTTCACCGGTCTTCTCGTTATCAACCGTATCTTTTGCCTTACTACCTTCCAATTGCTGATTTCCTTGCGTTGGAAAGTTGAGTAGGCTTGTTTCTGAAAGTTCACTGATTCTTGCGACTACATCCCAACTAAAAACTACCGCCTGAATATCACCGTCTTCACGAACAAGCTGCAGCGCCTTTGCTACTGAGCTTGCCTCTAACAAACTTATTTCAACATCGCTCCTATCAAAGTAGTTGATAGTATTACCTATGCTTGAGGTAATTTGTTCGAGCAGGTCAACAGCATCTTCTATAACGAGTATTTTCAAATGAGGGCGCATTAAACAACCATGTAGTAAAAAAGAGCAAATAGCTCTGAAACCAAAAAACTAAAATTAGTGTAACGCTGAAATTCTTCGTTGTCGTGTAAACTCTTAATAAAGCTAACGGTATATTTTATCGACTCTTCTAACTAGAGCCGCAAGCGACACACTTTTTAATTAAACGGTGTTTTACAGAACCTACTTTCAAACGCTATGAAAACAAGCCACAGGCCTTTTGAATCTAGAGAACATGAGGAAAGCCTCAATCAGTTTTTGCATTACGCAAAAAGTGTGTTGCCTTCAATTGCGGCTATGAAGAAAAATACCTGGCCAATACACAATGACCACTGCTTCATGCGGGTCATTTTGGATAATGTTTGCGGGTGCGCGTGGTACGACGTTATTCCCTCCCCCGCTTATCAAAACCTCTCAGAGGAATATGCAATTGCTGCGGCGCAGCTTGCTAAGCGCATAGCTTGTGAAAGCGTATCACTTCACACGCTAAACGAACGCTCTAAACACTGGCGAAAAAAGCAATACCGTTTGGATTTTTGATATGCCAAGAAGAACGTCTCTTTTCGATGCAAGTAGAATTGAAGATGCGCAAGACTTAGAGGATGTCGTGCAAGATAAACGCGCTTCCTGGCGAGCTAATAATGCAAAGGCACGACGCAGGCAGCGCCGATATAAAAAGAAGCTTATTGCAGAACTTCCCCGAATAATCTCGGATAATCAGGGCTCTTACCCCGAAGATGACACATAAAGCACTATCATAATAGATATCAATTACCTACAATCACTGTTAGAAAGTTGCGCTTAAAAAAGTGTAACGTACATTTATTCCTACCTTGAAAGTTACAGGACATACCATGGCGTTTAATTTAGCTATTAATAATGATATTGCAGTGATCACCTTTGACGACGGAAAAGTTAACGCTGTGGGCTTTACACTCATCCAACAGTTCAACGACGCGCTTGATGAAGCCGAGAAGAATGCAAAAGCAGTTGTGCTTCATGGGGGTGAAGGTAAATTTTGCGGTGGATTCGATTTATCGGTTATGAAAGCCGACGACAAAGCAAAGCAGCATGAGTTAGTCTCAAAAGGGGCTGAACTTATCGTCAGACTCTACAGTTTTCCTCTGCCGGTTATCGTTGCGGCTGAAGGTCATAGCATTGCAATGGGTGCAATTATGCTAATGGCGGCCGATTTACGTATCGGTAAAGATGCAGATACTAAATATGGCTTAAACGAAACTGCAATTGGTATGGTACTTCCGCCGTTTGGCATGGAATTGGCAAAAGCAAGGCTGGCGAATACGAGCCAAACAGAAGCGTTGCTTTTCTCTCGAATTTATCAAGGTGCCGAAGCTGTTAAAGCAGGATTTCTCGATGCAGCCGTACCACAAGATCAGGTTTTGGCAACGGCAATGGGTTATGCGGAAAAGCTTAAAATGTTGCCTAGGCAGTCGTTCGCTGAGTCAAAGCTACAGCTGCGCAACGAGACTATAGAAAGAATGAAAGCCTAGGGTTATTGATTGGGTGTTCGGAGCAACGCGTTAACGTTTATAGGGTTAACGCGTTTTATCCGAAAGTCACCACTACTTTACTGGGCCAGAGCGGCGCTCTATTTCTTCTTTGAGTGCCTTTCTCAAACCTAACTCAAAGCTCAGTTCCGCAAGAACAAACAACGGCCCGATCGCTAACCCCATAATGTCGTCGACAAAGGCCGGTTTTTTGCCCTCAAAATGATGGCCAACAAACTGTAGCACCCAGCCTCCAACAAAAATTCCGAGTGATACAGCGAGCCATGCGCCAAGCCCAAGCTGTGCGATGGGTTGCGCAAAGTAGACCATGGCCCCCGTGATTACTGTCATCATTAAACCCAGTTTTACATCTAGAGCGACATAAAATGCATTACCGATAAGCCAAACGAACAACGCAGGGCTTATCATCAAGGCTCCGACGATAGGCGCTTCTATAAAAAATGCGGGCTTACTTAACAAGCAAAATACGGAAAAAACGATAAGCGGTATTCCGACATAGTGTGTGTATATATTTTTTTGGTCCCTGTGATACTTCGCGTACTCACTTAAGTGCTCTTCTAAATCTTTCATTTGTTTGCCGCCCAATAGTTCTTATTAGGTCTTAGTTTACTCTGTTCATATTTACCTAAACTGTCGTGATGACGACAAACCAACCATCAAAACCTTGCCCTTCTGGATCTGCAAGATGGCGTAGTTCATACACAAGCAATTGGCAGAATCAATAAACAATGCCGACGTTCGTGGCCTTCTTTAGCCTCTAACATAAACGAGTCCTAAAGGAACTAAGAGGCATAACGAGACTCATAGCGCTAGTAGAACAACTAAATGGAGTCTTGATGACTAATAAGATGTACTTTGGGGCACTGTTTTGCACAGGCTTACTATCGCTGGCGGGGTGTAGTTCAAGCTCTTTTTCTGACTCGGTATCTCCTTCAAGTTCCGAAAAGCCTTCGCACGCCGTCTCTGTTATTACAATGAACGACAGCTATTGGCAGGTTGAGAGCATTCAACAAGGCGGAATAATAGACTATAGCCATGTAACCATGAGCATTGACGATGGTCAGATAAGCGGAAGCACGGGTTGTAACCGTTATACGGGGGCGGTTACCTTGGATGCAGTAAACGAAGGGCTCTCAGCATTTACCGTCGACAATATTGCGTTGACCAGAAAGATGTGTGCACCAGCCCTTATGAAGCAGGAGCAAAAATTCGTTGAAGCACTTAACGAAACACAGTGGTATTCCATAGACAGCGGTACGTGGCTAGTTATTCTCAATGGCGATAAATCAGAAACCATCAAAGCAATTTCAACGTCTAACAGCACAACAACTACTGCTCCCCGAGCTTCACATAGTGAAAAGAAACTAACGGCACCTGTTAGCCAAAAGCAAGACGTTATCGATACAAAGCAGACAAACAATACGAAACGCTATACATGCGAGACCCCTAGCGCGAACACTACCACCATTGAAGTAAGTTCACTAGGCCCCGATACGTTAGGGCTATCGCTAAACAATAGTCTTCACATTGTTCAGTTATCCCGCTCTGCTTCTGGGGCGAAATACACAAATAACAAGAATGTTGTTTATTGGAACAAAGGTGATGAGGCGATCCTTTCGATAAACTCTGGACGCTATCACTGCAATCTTCTTAAGTAATCAAACCCATCTTGTATTAAACAATGCCTATTACGTATGAAGGCGCTTTGCAAAACGCGTCTTCATTTATTTTTGCGTTGCAATTCGCGTCATATACTCAGCACAACCTTCTGTATTAACACATTTCATTATACTACTTCGTCACTATTGGCTTTCTCCTTAATTAGTTTCAGCTAAACATTTCTATCAAGGTATCGACCACTGCCTTACCACTCCTCATACAACCAAAAATATTCGACATTTTTTAATGTTTGCAATTTTATGCATATAAATCTGCAACTTATAAACCAAACTACACTACCAAACATGCTCTAAACCACGACATTTACCTGAACCCAAGTTGAAATAATAGTTAGAGCACTATACAATTTATTTTTATTGAACAGCCAATTAAAATAAAGTCACTATCGACAAGTGTTGATCTTGACGTCGAAAACGGCCCTCAAGGGCTCGAAAAGGCGTTAAAAGTAATGGTGATTTTAATATTGCGTGAACCGTTTGATACTAACTAAGCGTCCTTCGTATAAAGAAATAGTTTCAGCACTATTCATTGTTTTGAAACGAAGTTCGTGTATCAGGTTTTTTCTCGCAATCTATTGGTGAGTATATTCAGCACCTTTTTTTAAAGTAGGAGTTTATGCATGTCATTACCGACTTATCAGAATTTCATTCACGGCAAGCCGATGGCAAACAAAAGCAAAGAAACCTTTGCAGTAACCAACCCCGCAACCGGTGAAGTAATTTACCACGTAGAAGTGGCTGATGAGTTCATTCAACAAGAAGCAATCAAGAGCGCTAAAGAGGGATTTGCGGTGTGGTCGGCAATGATGCCGATAGAGAGAACCCGCATTCTAAATAAAGCGGTTGCTCTGCTTCGTGAGCGTAATGACGAGTTAGCTAAACTTGAAGTCCTCGATACCGGAAAACCCATTCAAGAAGCGGACTGTGTTGACATTGAAACTGGCGCTGATGTTATTGAGTATTATGCAGGACTTGCCCCTACTCAGTTAGGAACTCAGCAGCCTGTGGGCGGCGACTTTTTCTATACTCGTAAAGAAGCCCTAGGTATTTGCGCTGGCATTGGCGCATGGAACTACCCTATTCAAATCGCCTGTTGGAAGTCAGGTCCAGCACTTGCTGCAGGTAATGCCTTTATTTTTAAGCCGTCTGAAGAGACCCCAATGGGTGCACTTAAGTTGGCGGAAGTCTTTATTGATGCAGGCGTACCTGCTGGCGTATTCAATGTAGTACAAGGCGCAGCAGAGGTCGGTCAGTGGCTGACAACAAGCCCTGACATTGAAAAAGTGTCGTTCACCGGCGAAGTAGGCACAGGCAAAAAGGTAATGCAAAGCGCAGCCGCATCTAACTTGAAAGACGTTACGATGGAGCTTGGTGGTAAATCGCCGCTGCTAGTGTTTGAAGACGCTGATATAAGCCAAGCCGTAAGTGCAGCTATGTTAGGAAACTTCTATACACAGGGTGAGATTTGTACAAATTGCACCCGTGTTTTTGTTCAGCGTTCTGTGTATCAAGCCTTCATTGATGAGCTTAAGACTCGTACTGAAAACAACATCATCATGGGCGATCCATTAGATCCTAATGTAAACCTTGGCGCTCTTATCTCTAAGAAACATCAAGAGTTAGTACTTGGCTATATAGCCAAAGGTAAAGAAGAAGGTGCAACACTACTAACCGGTGGTAACGCGGCGTCTCCTGAATCTGCACCCAATGGCTTCTTTGTAGAGCCCACCATTTTCACAGATTGCACCGACGATATGACCATCGTTAAAGAAGAGATCTTTGGCCCGGTGATGAGTGTGTTGGTTTTCGATGATGAAGATGAGGTGATAGAACGCGCCAACGGCACCGAGCTAGGTTTAGCCGCCGGTGTGTTTAGCAAAGATATTCAGCGCGCGCACCGCGTTATCCATCAGCTACAAGCTGGTATTTGCTGGATTAATGCATATGGCAACTCTCCTGCTGAAATGCCCGTAGGCGGTTATAAACAGTCAGGTATTGGCCGGGAAAATGGCGTCGAAACGCTTAATAGCTACACACAAACCAAGTCGGTTTACGTGGGTATGAGCCAAATCGAAAGCCCGTTTTAAGAAGCCATTTTAGGAGTACATATGCAGACATTTGATTACATTATCGTGGGTGCAGGTTCAGCCGGCTGTGTGCTGGCTAACCGCCTGTCAGAGAATCCGAAACACAAGGTGCTGCTGCTTGAAACCGGTGGCTCAGACAAAAGCATTTTCATTAAGATGCCAACAGCGCTGTCTATTCCTATGAATACCGACAAGTACGCGTGGCAATTTAACACTGAAAAAGAGCCGTATCTAAACAATCGTGAAATGCACTGTCCACGTGGAAAAGTGCTGGGCGGTTCATCATCCATTAACGGAATGGTATACGTTCGCGGCCACGCTAAAGACTTCGATGAATGGGAAGCTCACGGCGCAGAGGGCTGGAATTATCAGGCCTGCCTACCTTATTTTCAAAAAGCGGAAACCTGGTATAAGGGCAACGACGCTTATCGTGGTGGCAATGGCGAACTCGGCGTTAACAACGGCAACGAAATGAAGAATCCGCTTTACACGGCCTTCATTAAAGCTGGCGAACAGGCCGGATACGACATCACTAGCGATTATAACGGCAAGCAACAAGAAGGCTTTGGGCCGATGCATATGACCGTGAAAGACGGCGTGCGCAGTTCAGCAAGCCGTGAGTATCTTGACCCGGTTAAATCGCGCAAGAATTTAACGATAGTTACCGGCGCGCTAGTTACTAAGGTAGTGCTAGAAGATAAGGTCGCGAAAGGTGTTGAGTATGTGGTTAATGGTAAAACCGAAACTGCAGCTACTTCGAATGAAGTGATCTTGAGCGCAGGCTCTATCGGTTCGCCGCACATCCTGCAACTTTCCGGTATCGGCGATAAGGATATTCTTGAAAAAGCAGGCATTGAGGTTAAGCATCACCTGCCGGGTGTGGGCCAAAACCTGCAGGATCATTTGGAATTTTATTTCCAGTACAAGTGCAAGCAATCCATTACGTTAAATCGCAAGCTGGGCCTAATTTCAAAAGGGCTTATCGGCGCGCGCTGGCTGTTAAACCGTTCTGGCTTAGGTGCAACGAATCATTTTGAATCTTGTGCGTTTATTCGCTCGAAAGCAGACGTAGAATGGCCTGATATCCAGTACCACTTTTTACCCGCGGCTATCCGTTATGACGGTAAATCAGCATTCGACGGTGATGGCTTTCAAGTGCACGTAGGTCATAACAAACCCAAAAGTAGAGGTAGCGTTACCATCCAGTCGGCCGACCCGACGGTACCGCCTAAAATCCTGTTTAACTACTTGCAGCATCAAGATGATATTGAAGGGTTTAGAGCATGCGTAAGACTTACAAGAGAAATCATCGCACAGTCAGCATTCGACGACTTCAGAGACGGCGAAATTCAGCCTGGCGAGCACATTCAGACGGATGAAGAAATAGATGCCTTCGTGCGTGAAGCCGTTGAAAGTGCTTACCATCCATCATGTTCATGCAAAATGGGCGAAGATGACATGGCGGTAGTAGATTCTAGAACCAATGTGCATGGCATTGAAGGTTTGCGCGTAGTGGATTCATCTATTTTTCCGACGATTCCTAATGGAAACCTAAATGCGCCAACCATCATGGTAGCGGAAAAGGCCGCGGATATGATTTTAGGCAAACCAGCTTTGCCACCACAGAATGTAGCGGTTGATATTCATCCGAAGTGGCAAACCGAGCAACGCTAGTCTTTAAATAATTTTGCACCAGTGTGCCTGATCGCGCACCTTCCACAGTGCTTTTACGCTACTGTCTTAAGGCTGTAACGTTTAATTGGGTGGACAGTTTAATAACGAAAAAAAAGGAAAAAACATGTTTTATTTTTATCAATACTGGGAGGGTGATAATGACAGTATGGCTTAGTGCAGGCATTATTTTCACTCTGCTTTCTGTAGCCTACATTTTATATAAATGGGGCAATATGAAAGTGGTTGGCGTAACGCCAGTCAGAACCTTTACCTTTATCGCTATTCTTTTTACCTCGGGTTTAGACGTGGGCCTTATCATGTTCCCGCTCACTGAATTTGCGGGTTATGCTGACATAAGCGCAAGTCCTGAATACGCATTCACCAATCCACTGGCTATCGAGTTTGGTTTTTGGGGTTTCTTAATTTGGGGGTTTTACTTTCTTACTTGTTTTTATTTCTGCGTAATCGAGCCAAAAGTTAAGTTTTTTGAGCTACCGCTAGTTAAATTCGTCAACAATGTGGTGATCATCGGCACCTGTGCGTTCACAGCGTTCTTACTCCTGTCAAATTTACCGTGGTATTTACCATCGATGGGAGACGGTGAATCAGTAGTCCCCGCGTTCTATTTGATTGTATTTGCAGCTATCGCCTTTGCCGTTTATTCAAGTACCAGCATTAAATATGTTCGTATTTTAAGCCTTACCACCACATGGGTATTTATCGCCTTAATTGTCGGCATGTGGGCGGCGGCCTTTGTATTTGGTGAAAGTGAGATGTCGGCGTACTTCGCTAATTTAGGTTTGATTGGCGGTTATTTTGCCAACATCGACAACTTTGTATTACCTATTAACGAATACCACGAGTTTTACTTATTCTGGTGGTTTAGTTGGAGCATCATGATAGGCCAATTTACGTCGCGCTTTGTGGGTGGTCTCAAAACCTATCAAGTCATGTTGGCAATGATGGTCATTCCATCTATACCAATCGCAGCCTGGTTCTCCGTCCTTTACCACTACCATAGTGCAGGTATCCCAACTGAAGGAATAACGAACATGGCGATGGTATTTGTCGGTATTGTCTTTGTGATCAACTCTCTCGATTCACTCATAAGGCTCTACACTGATAATCTCAATATGACCGTTGAGCGCATAGGTAAAGGTAACTATATTGCGTTAAATATTGTCGCACTTTCGCTGCTTACTCTTTTATTTAAGCTAGACTTCTTACAAATACAATGGGTAGGTGCGCTGGTTATCGCCGTCTTCTTTAGCTGCTTTGGTTTTATATTGAGTCAGAAGTTTAAATCAGTGACGACTATCAAAACCTCGCCAAAAGAAAACAAAATCGACTTCACAAAAATAGAAAACTTAAATTAGTGAAATAGCGTCTACTGACCTTTGCAACGCGGTAAAGGTCAGTTACGCGAAAGAACAGCACGGTTCCTTATCTTATATTGAGTAGTTTACCTTTTAGATAAACGAGCGTAGTTGCGCCTATAGCTTGGGTATAAGCGCAATTGAAATAAGGGATCGTGGATAACACAATAACGAAAAAACAGGTGTTTAATAATGAAAAAACGCAATGCTTTTCAAGCATCCATCCGCATCGTTACTAGTGCTATTGTTGCAGTGCTATACTCATCAGGGTCGCTTGCTGACTGGAGCGCAAATATTTCTGCTGTCTCTGATTACACCTTTAATGGCTTAAGCCAAACTCAAAATGATCCTGCACTTCAAGGTGGTATCGATAAAGCTTTTGAAAACGGCATGTATGCTGGCACATGGGCATCTAACGTAGATTTCGGTGGCGATACCAACCTTGAGTGGGATGCCTACGTAGGGCGCTATCAAATGCTTACTGACGCTATCAGCATTGACTATGGTATCGCTTATTATTCTTACCACGGTGGTGACGACTCAAGCGACGGTAATTATCCAGAAGTTTATACTAAGTTTGGCTATGCAAGCGACTACGGTAATACAGAGCTTAATGTCTGGTACACGTGGGATTACTTCGGGACAGGCTCAAGACATACCGTTGCAATGGTTGCCCATACCTTCGAACTTGCGCCAAACCATAACTTACGCGCAAGCTTTGATGTGTCTAACTCGCTAGATAGCGACACCTGGGTGTGGCGTGATGACAATACATCGTTTTATCACTACCGTTTAGCGTACCAAACAAGCTATAAAGGTTTAGATTTCGAAATTGCCGCAGAAAATACGAACCTTGATATAGATACCGCTGACGAACGAATTGTGTTCGGCGTAACCAAAACGTTTAGCTTCTAAACAAAATAAGCAGTCTAAGGTCATTTAAAAAGGGCTATTACCGCCTAACAAGGTCAACTGTAATAGCCCTCTCTCTTTTGCTGTGGAAAGCCCCTCCACACCCCAGTCAGGCCACAAAACCATTTCTTGAGATGCAGTCACTAAAGACGTTCCATCTCTACCGTTGTTCTTGACTTGGTATAAAGCCCAATCAGCAATTAATACTGCATGTTCCCATAACCTTGCATCGACAGCACTGTCATCCCAAGGAAGCGTTGTTACCCCTATCGACATAGTAATTGAAGTCGGTAATTCGAGCGCAATATGAAGGTTTTCAATTGACTCATGCAAGCGCCTATTGAATTTGTTTATATCGTCTTTATTTATTGATGGGACTACCAATAAAAACTCTTCACCGCCCCACCTAACGAGCTTATCAGTGCTTCGGCACACCAGTTGTAATGCTTTAGACACGCTGTATAGAACCGCGTCTCCTTTATCGTGACCAAAAGTATCATTAAGCTGTTTAAAATTGTCTAGGTCGATGAGAAAAATGGCGCAGGTTTCACTATTTTCGTTAGTGTGTGCATGCTGTTCGGCCCTTTCATTAACTATGCTTAAAAGGTTTGGCAAGAAGCTATTAACCGCTCTACGATTGTATAAACCGGTGAGTGGATCAGTTAACACTGCTTCCTCAAGCGCTTTATTTTTTACCTTTAGTTCGTTATTCACTCGTTCAAAAGCAAGGGTTCGCTCTTTCACCCGAGCTTCCAACAATTCGTTTCGGCGCCTAAATCTGGCTATTCTGTGAAGATATAACGCATACAACATTGCAACAGTAGCAAGCAAACCAAGCGCTTTTGCCAACGACGATTCCCACCAATGAGGCTCTACGTAAAAAATAACGCTGTCTGGTTTTGACCAGCCTGCCCCGTTAATTTTTGATGACACTTCGAAGCGCGTTTCACCCGCGGGTAGTTTTGCCAAAAAAGCCTCTTCTCTATGCCCAGCATAAACCCAATCGCTGCTATCTAATCTGTATCGATATTCTGGGGTTGTCTCGCTTGAAAAGGTCGCTACAGAGAAATCAACTTCAACGTTTTGCTTTCTTCCTAGATTGAGTTTTTCATATTTTTGATTAAGCCTCACGCCCTCGACATAAACACCAGTGATGGTCGTTTGACCGTTGTGCATAGGGGCTATTGTATCCCCCACTGAAAGAACGCCTTCAAGGGTAGGTAAATATAACTTATCTTTAAATACGATTGCTCTGTGGTTTCCTGCCCCATTGCAGCACCTGAGATCAGAACGGGCGCTAAATGTCCCGTCATCACGCAAGATTACATCGCTGGTCAATTGCTTGTTGCCAAGTTCACTAAGCGGTATAGAAGCAATACCGCTCGCGCCGCTAAGCCACAGTTTGTTACCGCGTATTTGTATAGCAAAGAGGTCTTGAAAAGGCAGACCGTTTTTCACGTTAAACGCCTGCCAACTATTATTATCAAGCAGAAATAACCCTTTGCCATAGGTGGCGACTAACAACTGCCCATCGCCATATTCAAGCAGTGACGACACGAAGATATTGCCGCTATTAAGAACATCAACTTCAGCCCAAACGCCATTCTCTTTTTTAAATAACCCCGCTTCTGTGCCTACCCATAAAACCTCGTTTTTAGTTTTAAGAATACTGCGCACAGATTGGCTTTCAAACGTTGGTATCGAACTTACATCCATGCCATCAAAAGAAAAAAGCCCTTTCGTTGTAGCGACATAAACTACGTTTTCATCTGCAAAGAGCGTATTAATTTGCAATCCTTCCAGCTGAACATCTGAGCGAGAAAAGGCCCCCTCCGTTGACCTTATATAAAGGCCATTTCGAGTACCAACCCAGTAATCATTACTATCAGTAAAGAAACTATATGCACTGTTTCCCTCTAACTCATCGGCTGGAATCAATAAACGCCATTGTTCTCCGTTATTAGTGGCGAAAACGCCACTATCTGTAGCCGCATATAAATTGTCTTCAGTTGCGAAAAAAGACCACACACGAGATTGAGATATGTCTTGGCTTTGATCCACCCGCTTTACACTGGTAGGCCAATACAGTTGAAGACCTTTTGTTTTGCTTCCTAAAAACCACGTTCCATTATCATCAAAAAGTACGCCGTCATCCATCAGCGCTGCCTTATCTAAATAATCCGTCAACGCTTTGCGAACGCCGCTGCCACTTGTATCTACGTCAAACAATTCACCCTTGTTGGTAACAGCAACAATGCCATCCGAGTGACTGTTATGAATACTTACGATTTCTAAGTCATCTAAACGTTCGAGTTTTTTGATAGCGCAGTTTGCTGATGAAACTTCATAACGGTGTAGCGACGTTTTACTTAGAATAAATGCAGTATTCTGTTTTACGATAAGTCCATCAACGGGTGTTGTCAGCCCAAGTTGATATCGGCAATCAATATCTATTGACGCGCCGACTGACGCTTGTAATAAATTATTTGCTGCATCAATAAACCAGAGATGTCGATTATGATAAACAGGATGATAGATTTGCTCTGAAATAGCTTTAGTGTTCTGAAGTGTGTTTTTTTGTATTTTCCACAAAGATGTCGTTATCGCCCACGCTCTGTCTTTCTTACTTGAAACAATTAGCTGAACAGGCTCGCCATTCAAATCACTAGCAATAGCGGAAAATTCGCCGTTAGAGTAACGGACAAGCCCAATGCGGGTGGCGATCCAAACATCACCTATATCGTCAAGGAAAAGACCCTCTATCCAATTTGAGCCAAGCTCAGGCGTGTTAACCGTATTAAAAAATTCAAAATTTCGCCCATCAAAACGCGCCAGACCATTTTCGGTCCCAATCCATATGAAATTCCGGCTATCACGGACGATGGCTTTAACAGAAATCTGCGGCAAACCTTTGGCGCTAACACGTTGCCCAATATCATAAGTTGGCGCGCCAGACACAGACCATTGCTCCACCCGGTAGCTTTCACTGCCCGAAACAGTAGATGCAAAAAGAACACAGAGGCAAAGAGCGTATCGAATAAAATAAAACGAATGAGACAATTTCCTAGTGCCTTTTATTCTGAAGGTATAAAACGAAGTGTAGAATTAAGAAGACCACAACAGAGTTCATGAACACGGGTACATAAGTGTTTAAAATTTTGTAAAGTTTTGACCATTCATACTTATCTGTCAAACCTACATTGGTATAACCTTAGTTAGAATACGACCAGGCTATAAACCTACTAATTTTACTACCCTGCTCCATTTCTATAACCTCACACGAAGTAGCGCCATAGTAATTTATACTCGTTCTAATTGGCTTTACGTGTGCACTTTTAGACACTAAACAAGTGAACCACTGCACATTAGTTTTTACCGAAACGCTTTCTTGCACCATTCGCTGAATGAAGGCAAGCTCTCCACCTTCGCACCACAATTCATTGGCCTGACCCGCAAAATTTAAGTTAACGGCCTGTCCTCTGGCAGCATTATTCTTGAGTTCTGCTGATGACAAGCGACGCTCAACACTTTGCGCCTGACTACCAGCAAACTTGGCTCCGCTTCGCTTTTGTTTATTTCGGCTCAAATTAGATGTTTTTCGACGGGTGCCAGACAGCGCCTCTTGCGGGGATTTATGAAACGGCGGGTTACACATGGTAAAGGTAAAGCGATCAGATTCTTCGATCACCCCCTTAAAAATATGCGCGCTGTTAGTTTGTTGGCGAACGCTGAATTTACTGGCTAACACACTATTTTTACCGGCAATGGCTTTAGCACTTTTTATTGCGGCATCGTCCACGTCACTTCCTACGAACGACCAATTATAAGATGAGACACCAATAATTGGATAGATAGCATTAGCTCCAACGCCAATATCCAATCCAAGAACCGGCTGTTGGTCTCTGCCTGATGTTTTTAGTAAGCCTGCAATGCCGTGAATGTAATCTGCTCTGCCAGGTACAGGGGGACACAAGTAGCCATCAGGGATATCCCAATATTCTAGTTTGTAATAGTGGTGAAGCAAGGCAGCATTAAGCTTTTTCACCGCTTCGGGGTTAGTAAAATCGATACTTATATTGCCGCTTTTGGCACGCACGAGAAACGGCTTAAGCGCCGGATATGACTGGCACAGCGCATCCATAGGATAGCCGTTCTTATGAAGGTTTTTTGGGTGCATGAAGCGCTACTTTTTATGAGAAACTAAAAACTGAGATTGCACGTTTTCATCGAGCAACTGGGCGCCACTACCTTGGGCTGCCACTTTATCGTCGGTATTGTAAAGCCTACAGCGTTCTAATGACAAACCCCCACATCCAATACACCCTTCTAATGACGTTTTTAGACTGGTCAGTGCTGTAATTTTTTCCTCAATATGCTGATTAAACACCCTGCTTAATTGCGCCCAATCAGATTGGGTCGGCGTCCTGTTGTCAGGAAGTGTAGACAACAGGTTCTTTATTTGAGCAAGGGAGTAACCCATATTTTGCGCAATTAAAATAAAAGACACCCTGCGAATGACAGAACGAGGGAATACTCTATTTCCTCCACTAGTGCGAACAGAAGGAATTAACTCTTCGTTAGCATAGTAGCGGATCAATGAAACGGCATTGCCAGTGCGCTTCGCAATAAATTTATTCAGCTGATATATATGTACAAACCGTAATTTACATGTTAACGGTATAAAGAGTAGCCAATAATAAAAAAATAACTTCTAAAACAACGGAATGCATATGAAAAAAACGTTATTTCTTCTACTCACCCTTGTTGGTTTCAGTGTACAAGCCAGTTCGGTGCTGTCGATGAAAGAAAGAAGTGTCTTAATTGATAAGATTCTTGAACAACGCTTTAGTGATGTACTGCCCCACATTATGGAACGCGAGGGCATCGATATGTGGGTGTTAATGTCTCGCGAGTACAACGAAGATCCCGTCTTAAAAACTATGCTGCCCTCTACTTGGATTTCCGCAAGGCGTCACACCATGTTAGTTATTTACAATCCCGGAAATGGCCAACCGCTTGAACGTTTGGCTGTTGCAAGGTATGCGGTAGGAACTCTATTTAAAAAAGCGTGGGATAAGGAAGCGCAACCCGACCAGTGGGGAGCATTGAAGCACATTATCGAAGCGCGAAACCCTTCAAAAATTGCTATTAATACATCTGATGCATTTGCACTTGCTGACGGGATGACTTCTACTGAACATCAAAAATTTATGGCTGTGCTTCCCGAAAAGCTGGCAAGCCGTGTTGTAAGTGGCGAAAGACTTTCTATTGGGTGGTTAGAAACGCGCAGCGACCTGGAAATGCAGTATTATCCAGTACTCGCTCAAATTGGTCATTCGCTCATAGCAACAGCATTTTCAAATGAAGTTATTACACCAAACGTGACCACCACTGACGATGTTGTGTGGTGGCTTCGAGATCAAACTCGCGCGCTAGGGCTTACTAATTGGTTTCACCCCACCGTCTCTATTCAACGCCAAGACAATGAAGTGTTCGATCAAATCAGGGCATTTAGCAAACGCCCTGGCGAAAATATCATTCGGCCGGGTGATCTCATTCATGTTGACTTCGGCATTACCTACCTTCGCCTTAATACCGATCAACAGCAACATGCCTATGTGTTAAAACCGGGTGAGAAAGACGCACCAGCTTCACTTAACAATGCGCTAAAAGCGGGTAATCAGTTGCAAGACATTCTAACCAATAATTTTAAGGTAGGCAGAACGGGAAACACCATTTTAAGTAGGTCTCGTGAGCAAGCTATTGAACAAGGTATCTCGCCCGCTATTTATACGCACCCGCTTGGTTTTCATGGCCATGCAGCCGGCCCAACCATAGGAATGTGGGATGCGCAGGAAGGAGTACCCGTTCAAGGTGACTATCCAATGTTTGCAAAAACGGCCTATTCAATAGAGCTCAATGCAGCAAGCTTTATTGAAGAATGGAACAAAGAGATAAGAATTATGCTGGAAGAAGATGCGTTTTTTGATGGCGAGCAAGTAACGTATTTAGATGGCAGACAGACTGAATTTCATTTGATTTACTCTAATGAAAGTCAATAATCATTGGCAAAACGTTACGCCTATTTAAGTTTTTTTGTGAGTTAAAAATGAACTGGTTGGCTGGAATATTAGCCGATGTGAAAAAATTTAAGCAGAGATAAAATCGGTAAAGCGTAAAGTGTCAGGCCTTTCGCCTTTTCAAGTGAAAGGCCATGAAACTGTACAAAATATTAGCAGTAGGTTGCTACCCTAAAACGAAGTCTTATTCAGCTGCAGTACGAACTACTACGTTTTCAGCTTTGTATTCACGAACAAAGTCAGAAATTGTTTTGTGGTTACAAATGATGTTTTCACCTTCCAAACCAAACTTCGCCAGTGCTGCTTCTTTACCTAAAGAAAGAGCTTCTAAACAAGCTTGTGACGCTACGTCTTGATTCTTTGCAACAAGCGCTACGGTTTTTGCGTTTTCAGTCGCTTTATTGTTTCTGTACATATAAGCGAAAGTACGCAGAGACTCACCGTTACAGCGAACAGATGCGCTAAATTCTTCGGCATTAAAGCCATTTGCGCGAATAAGGCGCAGCGCAGGAGCAAAACCTTCTTCGGCCGCAGTCAAACACGCCTGTGTTTCAAAATTTTCGTTAATTGGTTTTAGTACCACATCTTTTGCGAAAGATTGTGTAGCAGCAACAGTTAGTGTTAGAGCAATAGCGAAAGTAGACAGTTTCATTTTTTAAATTCCTATTTTGTAACTTAATTAGATATCACCTAGATGATGCGTACATTATGAACAACACTTTCAAAAAATAAAGCATTTTTCGTAATTTAATTACAGAAAACAAGAATAAAACAGACAGATCACGCCTAAACTGAAAGTTATTTACAAAAAATAACATGTTTCACATAGAATTTTACATATAAGTATTTTTAGTTACAGGTGTCTGGGTACAGTGAAACAAAAAAGCGCGCATGAAATTGCTCTCAGCGCACTTGGTTCAAAAAATCACAACGGGGTAATAGCCGTTTCCAGCGTAACCTTTACAGTCTCGACCTATAAAATGAGATCATGCATCCAGTTAAGTGATGGCAACTGCTGTTCTGGCTGGTAGAAGAGTCGATTTAGCCTACCCAACAAGTTAACCGAGCGACTTGGATCGTGCGCTTTAACCCTATGATCACTCTCGGTAAGCATGAATTCCCATGGCTGAAGATTGAGGTCGTCTACTTCTTCTTGCCTAACGCCCAGTGACTGCAGCGTTGACAGAATTCGTTCGGTTTTGCTTTCAGCAATAGGAATAATCTCGTTGCCGTATAAATTATCAAGCGGCTCGTTTATAGCTTCTAACGTATGATTTATTGCTGCCCACACCTCGTCGTGCTCAAACGCCCACCCTCTAGGCGCATAGTACCCTTCAATCTCCCATTCAAATTCAGCATTGCTAACAGCAATGGAACTTTCCGCTTCAGGAGAATAGGCTAAGTCGGGTTTCGCCCCAATATTGTAGGCATCGACACTCATAGCAACGCAAATAATCAAATCACCACAATGTTGTTTGTTTGTGTAAAGGGCTTCAAATGCCGCTCGCTTAACCCCCATCCAACCGTGAACTTTAGATGGTTGTTCAACAAAGTGCCTTACATCATTAGGTAAATCCTCGCCATAGGCATTGATGAGAAGAGGTAAGGGATTTTGATCTGGCGCTTCATCAGGCATCCACACTTCGTATTCTTGTCTGTTATCGGCTTTACCACGACTTTTGATACCGTAAGACAAATTCACAGGGCGGCAAATACTTCTGTCTTCATCTATTTTGTGAAAATACTCAGAACGCATTCGCTTTATGAATGGCGCGTCTAGACCAGCCAACGCTGCCGTTGGGTAGCGATAGCCTATTTCACTATGCTCAACCATGTGTAACGTGGGAATAGCCCGTGTCAGCTTATTCTTCAAGCCCGATAACGCATTAACTCTGGGTAGAACAATACTCCTCTCTGGCTCTATAGTGAGCCTGCTTCCATCTTCGGTTACGAACTTTGGTGTTTTGTGAAACTCATAACCTGTGAAACCTAAAGTGCTCACCGCGGCGTTTCGGTATTGAGACAGCTCACTGAAAAGCGCGGTGTGATTGCGTATATGCTTAAACAAAGGTCTTGATGCGGTCATATTTACTTCCATTTCGGCTACTTCCGTTTTAATTCCAAGGCTACTAACCTAATTTAGGTTCAAAAAGCGATGCCATATCTCTGCGCCCATATCATCATAATGCTTTACCAAATTACGATAATGCTCGCGCATCGTCACATCAACTAGCGGCGCAGGCAATAAGGGGTCAAACACCAGGTGATATAACGCTCTATCTCCTATCACATAGGATTCTTTGGTTGCATCTTCAAGGGATAAAGACGGTAATCGAGCAAGAGATTCCTCTATTTCACGGCATCCGTCTTTATACAGCGACGCAAGGTTTAGATGGCGCCATAGTCCCATCGCCTTACTTTGTGTCTTACTGTCAAAGTCGCTGGCGCTAAACACTAGCGCTTTACCCGACAAGCCAAGCGTGTGAAGCCTTTCTCGAACTTCGCCAACGCCGCCTGAAAAATTGTTAGGCCTAAGGTAAACGTCGTTTGCCAGCTTTTTCATCCCCACAAGCTTGAGTGCACGTTCGTTATTTCTGTACTGCTTTTTATCACTTTTAGGAAGGGGACTGGTTTGAGCAACAACCCAATCGTTTTGCCAAGGTACCAGGCCGTTCTCATCCTCTCGCCACTGATGTATTTCTTTAGCAAAACGAATGCCTTTGTCGCCCAGTCTGTAATAGCCTCGCTCAACCAAGGTGATGAGCTGCGCAGACTGTAAACGCGTGAGCGTAACGCGAATGTTGTTTTCAGAAATCCCAAACAGCGCCCCCACGCGAACCGCTGCACTGGCATTCATCTGAATATTGTCACGGGATCCCAATAGCTTTAGCAAAAGCTTTCGTGCTACGGGCTTTCTCTCATTTTCTACTATCAAATTCTTATTACTTCTTTATCTCAGATAGGGACAAGGTTTTTACGCAAAATCTCAGGTGGCGTCAGGCCAAATACATATTTATTCATCATCATACAAACATGCGTCAGGCACAAACATTACATTAATTGTTAATTCTTAAATATTAATGTAATGTTTAAACAAAGTGTTTTAAGATTGCGCTCTAAAGTAAAAGCACAAAAAAGATGTACCTTTTCTATTTATAAGTGGAAATGCCATGACCTCATCAAATCGATTTGTAACGCACGTTGTAGAAAACCAGCCCACCATACCCGCCCCCTACAATTTGTGGCGCAATGATGCCTTGTTACGTCTATTGGTAAACCACCATTTACCTTCATCACACCAGCATGACGAAGGTTTATTAGATCAGTATGGCCAACTTGCGGGTGATACACTTATGGTTCACGGGGAGCTCGCTAATAAGAACAAGCCAACGCTTCATACATTCGACCGTTATGGCCGCCGCACAGATAATGTAGAATTTCACCCGAGCTATCACGCACTAATGGAAAGTGCGATGCAGCACAATGTTCACAACTATTCGTGGACGCACGAGGGAGTTGAAGGAGCCCATACTGTTCGCGCAGCGCTGATGTATATGCATTATCAAGCTGAGTCTGGTACATCTTGCCCACTAACCATGACCCACGCGGCAATCCCAGCAATGCGTTATGGAGCAAACTTACCGCCCTACTACCTAGATAAAACCATTAACGGCGTATACGACCCTCGTTCTCTTCCCGCTAGTCAGAAACACGGGCTCACCATAGGCATGGGTATGACCGAGAAACAAGGCGGGTCGGACGTTAGGCGAAACACCACGACAGCAGTGAAACAGGCTGATGGCAGTTACCATATTGTAGGGCATAAATTCTTTTTCTCAGCCCCCATGTGCGACGCTCATCTTATACTTGCACAGGCAGAAGGCGGACTAAGCTGTTTTTTACTACCAAGAATGCTTGAAAACGGTGAACTTAATAACGTGCGCATTCAGCGTTTGAAAGACAAGCTAGGCGATTGGAGCAATGCATCATCTGAAGTTGAATTCCAGGAAGCCACCGCATATTTGATTGGCGAAGAAGGCCGCGGCGTGCCAGTTATCATAGATATGGTTTCGCTTACACGATTAGACTGCATGATTGGATCATCCGCTCTTATGCGGCAGTCACTGGTTCACGCATTACATCACGTGAGTCATCGCGACGCTTTCGGCAAAACATTAGTCAATCAGCCCCTAATGCAAAACGTTCTGGCAGACCTTACCATTGAATGCGCAGCCGCCACCGCACTGACTATGCGAGTAGCAAAAGCAGTTGATAGTGCATCGAATAACAACCATGAAGCCGCACTGGCAAGGCTTGTCACGGCAATTGGAAAATACTGGATTTGTAAACGCACGCCCATGTTTGTTAACGAAGCCCAAGAATGTTTAGGCGGCATTGGTTACGTTGAAGAAAACCCCATGCCCCGTTACTACCGTCAGGCCCCGCTTAACTCTATTTGGGAAGGCAGTGGAAACGTGCAATGCTTAGATGTACTGCGCGCACTTGCCAAAGAGCCCAATGTGAAAGAGGTCTTGTTTTCCGAGCTTAAGACCCAAACTGGCAAAAATAAGCACTACGATATTCACTTAAGTAAGCTATTTGACGAGCTATCAAATACGCAGAACATGGAAATGCGAAGCCGCTATTTAACAGAGCAGATGGCGCTAGCGCTTCAGGCTTGCTCTCTTCTTGCTACGTCAATTGATAACGACAACGCCCTTAACGACATTGCCCACACGTTCTGTGAATCGAGGCTTGGTAATGGAAGTGGTTTTGCTTTAGGTACACTGCCGGATACCACGCCGTTTGAGAGAATTATTGCGCTTGGGCGAGTTTCCTCGACTAACTAAGAATGCGGGAAATTATTCTGGTTGAGATTGTATTATTTGAATAATTTAAACATTTTAGTTTGTTTGTAACTGCGTTAAACAAACTGCGCTTAAATACAAGATTGTGACATGGCGTGTTTGTTAAAATAAGACTAATTTTATTCATTTAAATCATGAGTATAGGTCTCAACACGATTTCGGCCTTTTCGCTTTGCTTGATAAAGCGCGATGTCAACATTGTGAATAAGTATAGTACTCGGTTCACCATTATTATGCTTGGCCACCCCAAGACTTACCCTAACTTCGCCAGCATCACCAAACTTATGATACGCAACCAGTTTTCTCAACTCTTCAGCTATCGTTTCACTTTCTTGAGTGGTTGTGTTTGGAAGTAGAATAACAAATTCTTCTCCTCCCCATCTCCCTAGGACATCAGATGCTCTCACTCTCTTAGACAGAATCTTGGATAGCTGTTTCAGTACCTCATCGCCAACTTGATGCCCTAATGTGTCGTTTATCAGTTTGAAGTGGTCGATATCAACCATAATGACGCTTAAGTCTGAGTTATACCTATCGGCATTTGTGACCTCTTTCGCAAATGCCTTATCTAAATGACGTCTATTGTACAATCCTGTTAGTGCATCAGTATGAGCTTCATCATATAGCTGTTGTTGTAGATAATTATTCTTATCAACTGTTTCGTTGAGTTGTTTTACAAGTTGCTCTAACTTTTCAGCATGTTTATGTACTAACTCTTTCTCAGCTTGAAGTTGACGTGTCTTTCTATTTACTTCATCTTCTAGTCGCTGGTTGTAGCTTTCTAATTTTTCTTCGTATTGTTTTGCCAAAGATATATCGGTTACATAAGCAAACAGCAACTCTTTGCTATTTATATTGATGTAATGACCTTTGATACGTACTGGAAAAATGTTTCCATCTTTACTTTTGTGCAGGCTCTCAAAATCGACAGATTGCAAGCTTTTAAGCTCTTCCCAAAAGGCAGGCCAAACTTCTTTTGGAAACAGAGGGTCCCATTCCCAAACCTTCATCCCAATGAGCTCATGACATTCATAGCCAAGTTTAAGACACGCAGATTGATTTACGTAGATAACAGTGGAATCGGTGTCCATCCAGAACACTTCGTCAGCTGAGTACTCTGTTGAAAGCTTCAAATAGTCGATGAGTATTGAATCATCGATATCTTTTGGAAACTCAAAGCTTTTTGAGAACTCACTTCCCTTAGTAAGCGCTACGTTAAAATGGGTGTCTGTGTTTTTGCTCATGCCCATGGCGTTTGAATTTAATTGCACTTAATAAATTAGCCGTTGGTTATATATATAGTTCTTAAAAGAAGCGCTTGCAAACTTCGTTTGCCCCCTAAACCTAACATTATTGGTGGAGTAACATTGAACCGAAGAAGTTCGATCAAACCTGCTTTAGGGTGTTGATGTAAATAAATAGTAGTAGCTGTTTTAGATCCATACGAACGAGTGCTTGCGGCCTCAACCAGATGAAAGTAATGGCCAAAGTTTATTCTTTTTCAAGCTAATGCATTGTCATTTTTGACAACAAAGAGACACTCAAAAAGGATTCACCGAATACCCTTCTTGCGCTAAGCGCGCATGAGCTGTCATGGCTGACAAGTCCATTTTAACTCCGTCTATCAATGCACTTTTTTCAACGCCATGGGCGACAGCAGACTGCCCGCATACTATTACTTCAACACCTTGTTCCATAAGTGCTGTAAGCAGTGTTTCATTTCCGTTAGGCTGGCCTTTGCGCTGTTTAAAGTTCGCCGTCTTAAGCATTTCTTCGGTAGCAGAGCCGTGCACCACAAGCGCGAGCGAGAGGTTTTCCTGTTTTATGCCGTTAGCTACGTGCATATTAATAAACCGCGCCAGCGACTCAAACTTGCGGTTAACCTCACCGGGGTTTGCCGCTTTGGCGACATCAAAAGCAATCTTGAATGTCTGATTTTCAGGAAAGCGTACGCCCTCGACTGATGCATGCTTCCCAAAAGTGCTAAACACTGGGCCATATTCAAAATCTGATTTTGCTGAGGTCTGCCCTGCGAAAAATAATAAAGCTGCCAAACCGAGTGATGCCTTACCTGTTCTTTTAATCATGCTCATGTTCTGTTCCTTACCTATTACCCGTACTTTAACGGGCAGGTAACGCTGTTTTGTAAACCTCAAACGTCATATTGCTTACATCACTGCCCGCATCTTGTATTTTGCTGTTCGTATAGTAAAGCGAACCGTTATAAATGCTAAAAGTATCGGCCCAGTTAACCACCTCGCCTTTTACAAGGGTACGAAGGTCAAGACTTGGCGTAAGGTACTGCACTTCTTGCTTTTCTAAGTCAGCTAAATAAACGTTACCTTGATGATAAATCATGCCATCTGGCGCGCCTGTTGTTGCGACTTTTCGCACTTTTTTAGCCAGCACATCATTTGAAGCCTTGTTGATATCAGCGGTATTGATGGCATATAACGAGTAGCCTGATAACGCATGAAAATATAAAGTATCATTTAACGTATCTAGCGCTAAACCGTCTGACTGAACCGTCATTTTGAAAGGTTTACCCTGAATACTTAAGGCGTCAACCTCAGCTGTTGTAGTTTCATGATTATCTAAAACACGGTAGCTGCTATCATCTTCAAGGTTATACACGACTAATCCAGCATGTGCTGAGTCTGTCATGTAGATACGATTCATTTTCTCGTCTAGGCGCAAGTCATTGATATATGAATCAGGGTGATAGGCTTCTTCACTGAGAATTAATGCGCTCTCTACTTTGTTTGTTGCTAAATCAACAACAAACACACGAGGAGCATCAATCACACCCTGAAACTTTGGGTTGCGGGTATCCAATACGTAAAGTTTCTCGTTGTGTGCAACTACTGACTGCACGGCTAAAAAACAATCTTTACGCACTTTACTTTGCGCAACGCACGCGTTTGTCTCTGCATTAGGGTAAGCAGTGAAATCCCCATTGTCGGAAACTAACCCAACCGAAAAAGGCACGCCATCACGCCAATTTGGCGCACTGACAAATACTCGCCCCTTATTGCTAACGGTAACACCAGTTATCTGAGTTCCTTTAATTTTACCAACCAGCTCAACTTGGGCCTCTTCTGAACTGTGTGCAGTTGCGCTGAATGAAAAAAAGGAGGCCACTACCGCTGCTAGTGCACCGTGTTTTAGTAACGTTGGTTTCATGTTCACTTTCCCTTGATTTATTGCCGCAATCTTTCAGTCTGAGTGAAAATACAGTCGTAAAAGATTTCATTGAAACGAGTTATAAGCCATTTCATACGGCTCATCCTTCTATGTGGAGCACCCAGCTGCAATTAACTTAAGTTGACTGGCTAGCAAATGAAAAAATCACTCGTGGTTTGTGCCCAAAATAAACGACAAATTGATGATAATGCCGAGCTCTCAAACTTGTATGATTATACAGCGAGTAAAGACAGAACGGCTTTTTCTTAAACCTTGGAAACAGCAACGATTTTGCCAAGTCTTGCTAAAACAGTCTGTTTTATGCGATCCAAAGTAAGTGATAGCGACGTTTAAGATATTTATAGTCGAACTTTGCTTTACAGCAGATGTCTTTAAAAAAGCAATATTTTACAGTGAGTAAGTTATGTTTAGCGGCACCTCAACAGGTTTTATGAAAGAGACAGCACTTTCAGTGAATAAAATAAAAGCGGTTTTATTAGTAGCAATATGTGTGCTTGCTTTAAGTGCCTGCAGTAGCAATAAGCCTCAGGTAAGTGTCGATGGCACACAGAATTTTGCTGATATCAAAACCTTTCACATTCCCGCTCCGGTTAAACCAATAAATGCAACGCTGGCCAGTCATCTATCCTCTACCATTACACAGCATTTAATAGCGAAAGGGCTGACACCGGCCTCAGAGGAAAACGCTGATATTGCTGTAGTCTATTTACCATCTAACTCAACGAAGGAAGATGGCACCACGTTAAATCTTGGGTTGGGAACCGGTAGTTTTGGACGCTCGGGTGGTATCTCTCTCGGCAGTATTTTCAGTATTCCCGTTGGAGAGCAAACCACATTACAGCAAGGCCTTCAGATTGATTTGGTTAAAGACGGAAAATTCATATACAGCGCATCGGGTGTGGTAGAACTTGAATCAAAAGACAGTATAAGCATTCAAAATAAATTGGATGAGCTTGTAATTAGATTACTTGAGCAGTATCCGCCGAAAAAATAAAGCACGTTATTTCGAAATTAAAAATACTGTTATACGTAAATTATTTAAACGTTATAGTGATGTCTCACGAACATCTTCAAAAGAGATTGTTTTTGCGTGTATCGTCCTTTTCATTCGCTGTTGGGAAAGATGCTCACTTTGCGATGAAAATTTGAGGAAGTTGGAACAAAATAGCGTTATGCTTGGCACCATGATGAAGTGTAGATTGACATAATGGCAGCGCCACAGACGCTCTCAGTTAAGCAAAACCTTACAATAAGGTTGTTGCGAGTTCTCAGGTATAATAAGTCGCGTATCGAACGTGCACTTACCCTTATGCCTGAAAAGCACAAGCCACTTTTTCACGTTTTACCTTTTCTAGTGCACGTTAATCACGAAGCACTTCCTGGCTATGTAGCGCCGATTCCATCAGGTGAGAGTGTTCCTTTCGGGATAAATAATTACTCTTTCAGAAATGATATAGAAAAAGCTTTATTGCGTTGTTTTCCCGCACAAAGCCACTTGTTTACCGAAGTAAAACAGATTTGGCCAAGGCAACGCGCTATCGATGCACTGGTATTGATGGGCAGTGTGGGAACCATTGCACAAACCGACGACTCAGACTTTGACTTTTGGGTCTGCATTGATGGTAAACAATTCACGGCAACGGAACTCTCGTTACTACAGCAAAAACTTACCGCAGTTGAAGAATGGGCAGATGAACGCTTCGGTATCGAAGTACACTTCTTTTTGTCTGAAATTGATAAAGTAAAAGAAAATGATTTTGGAATTGCAGAGGGTGAAAGTGCCGGTTCAGCCCAAGCATTATTATTAAAATCTGAGTTTTACAGCACAAACATTGTGGTAGCTGGTCGAGCGCCTTTCTGGTGGCTAACCCCTGATAAAACGTCTGACAAGCAGTATAGAGCGATCTATAGCAGTTTAGAAAAAGGGGGGTCGCCCGACCTAGACTGGTTTATGGATTTAGGTAACGTAGAAAAGTTAGACGCCAGCGAGCTATTCGGTGCTGCGATTTGGCAGCTAGGAAAAGCCATGGACTCGCCTTTTAAATCCGTTCTCAAAATGGCGAAGCTTGAGGTTTATCTGGCCAATATTGACGAAGGTCAGCCCCTATGCAACATCCTAAAAAGGCACGTTCACAGGGCTAGTGAAGCACCAGGGCATGTCTCTGAAATTGATCCCTACTCATTGATGTTTGACGAGCTCATCGCTCATTACAAAACTCATGGGCAAGCCGAAGACGTTGCCGTTTTACAGCAGTGTTTATACTTAAAGTGTGGCTGTGCACTCAGCGAGCCGCTTTTTGAAGACGAAAAACCTAATTTTAAGCGCAAAATTATGGCGTCTTACGCCAGGCAGTGGGGCTGGAGTCGCAAGGATCTTGCACATTTTGATAATCAGCAAACATGGAATTTCAGTGAGCGGGTCCAGCTAAGCCGACGAATTCATCGGTTTTTGTTGAAGTGTTATCGCCGTATTTCAAAAGAATTAGGCCACTATCAGCAGGTCATGGACGAAAAAGACATGACGGTTTTGGGTAGGCGGCTGAGCACGTACTACGCTAAAAAGCCGGACAAAATTGAGTTTTTAAGGCGAGCTTTTGACGAAAGCTTGTATTGCGATACCGTGACGATTGCCATGCGTCAGCTCAAAAACGGTGACGAGGTATGGTCGGCCTATGCAGGAGACCTTCTTAGCAAATCAGGCATTATCGACGAGTCGCAGAAAATTTCTCAAGCGCCCAGTGCTATCGCGCTGATGGTGTGGTGCGTTTCAAGTAAGATTATCGACACAAATACGAAGGTATTGCTCGACTACAATTATGGCGAAGTCAGTGAGCTAGATTTAAACGACCTACTTAAACATTTGTGTAAATACTTCCCGCCTGTAAAAGTAGCCTCATTACCTCGAAATGACCTACTCGCTCCTGAGAGAATTACGGCATGTTTTGCCGTGGTTAACTTTCCTACGCTTAGACAAAAGGCAACAGTCGAGGACGTGTCTATTCTTTACTCTACGTCTTGGGGCGAAACCTTCCTTAAAAACGGTCAAGATGTACTTGATACCCTGTGGTACGAGTTACAGGAGGTCACCCCAGCTCCGCCCTGCTATGTCATGGTCCCACGAGGAAACCAACAAGCCCGAATTTTGGGTGAGTTTCTGGAAGCCAATGAACTTAGCTTTACCGTTCTGTACTGAAAAATTAAAGGTACCTTAGACTTTTCTGCCTCGGTTTGCTTTCTCGCCTTTCTTTCTACTCTTGCTTGTTACTCTCTTTCATCTTGTTCAACTACTTTCTCACTTGCACCATGTGTGATTTAAAGGCCTCAAGTCTATTTATACCAATCCGCATCGATAAGTACCCACTCTTTGAAACTGCTCTAAAAACACGCAAAAAATTCTTGCACTTTAAAATTACAAGTGTAATCTAAATATATCGACTACAAATGTAATCAAACATAAAAGACGTTAATACTATGAGCAACATGCAGGAAAAACCTGAAATTTCGAACGCTGAATTTGAAGTGTTAGACGTACTGTGGGACGACCATCCTGCAACGTCAAATGATGTTGTAGTGCGGCTTAATGATAAAAAAGATTGGCATGAGAAAACAGTAAAGACGCTGCTTGGGCGCCTGGTAAAAAAAGGTGTGTTAGGGTTTGAAAAGCAGCAACGCCAATACCTCTACTACCCGCTCATTGCGCGCGAGGATTATACAAAGAAAGAAACGACAAACTTCGTTAGTCGCTTATTTAAGGGCAAAATTGCTCCAATGGTCGCCGGTTTTGCCAATCAAAACTCGCTTTCTAAACAAGATGTGAGTGAACTGAAAGCCCTTATAAAAGAATGGGAACAGAAAAATGATTGATTGGCTCATTGCTCAACAAGGCGTTTTATCACTAGCGCTTGGCTTACTGATTATCTGCGAGCACTTTTTTACTAATAAGATTGGCGTTTCTCTTTCATATAAATTGTGGGCGTTAGTGCCTGCGTGCTTGATTGTTAACAACCTTCCCATGTCGTTAGTGAGTATCCCATCGAATACCTTCACTCGATATATGGTTGGTGTAAAGCCCACGCTTGGCACTGACCACTTTGCAACTTGGCTTACTCTCTGGGCGATAGGTGTGACTATTATCACTACCTATGTATTGGTCCATCATTTCGCAACCTGGACTTCTATTTCAAAACGCCACGCATTACACACCAATGCGTATTATTCTAGCAAAGCGCCCATGCCCATGTTGTTTGGTTTTATTAAACCCAAAGTACTTATACCCTTCTCATTTAAAAGCACGTTTTCAGTAAAGCAACAAGCCTTGGTGTTAGAACATGAAAACGTACATCGCAAACACTGTGATCATCTGTGGAATACCTTAGCGCTTATTCTCGCCATTCTATTTTGGTTTAACCCCCTCGTTTGGCTAGCACTGAAATCCTTCAGAATAAATCAAGAGTTGGCTTGCGATAACGCGGTACTGAAAGACAAAACAGACAAAGAAAAACTCACCTATGCAAAAGCACTTGTGCAGTGTGCTGAGCATTGTTCAAACGCCCTGCATCGTAATATAGGGCTATACCCAACCTTTGGAGAAAAAAGGACTATGATCAAACGAATAAACGCCATTAAACAACCTATTCAGAGCAGTAAAGTGCTGGCAGCAGGGATGCTTTCCATTGCCGCGCTACTGACTATAAATACGGCATTGGCAAATTCACCCGTACCGTCAGCTAAAGCTGAAGATAAAATTAACATGGCGTCACCTATAAAACGTGTTCCACCCGCCTACCCGGAAAAAGCGGCACAAGACAATGTAGAAGGCTTTGTTGTGCTTTCTTTCGATATCACTGAAACCGGCGCGACCGATAACGTAACCGTGGTCAAATCGAAGCCAGCAGGTGTATTTGAAAAGAGCGCTAAAGTTGCCCTTGAACAATGGGAATACAAACCGCGTATTCAGGGCGGAAAAGGAGTAAAGCAAACGGGGCTTCTCGTTCAGTTAGACTACCAACTTAGCGCCAGCCTTGATACCGCGAGTATTGAGAAGAATGCCCTCCCAGACGCAGAGCGCATAATTATTCCGCCAAAACAAAGCAAGTAAGCACGAGACTTGTCAGAATACTAAAAGGAGCGCACCGCTCCTTTTAGTGTTTTGTCTAATTAGCTTAAATGCTGTCTGATTTACGCTTATTTTAGTATCACTACTTTCTGGCCATGCAAGGTTTAGTGAAAGCGTAAAGTGCCTTTACATTTCATCTAAAGAAAATACCTCTGCACTACGGTAGAATACAAATACTCATTTATCTTCTTAATTCTAATTTATGGACGGCTTAGATAATCGATAGCTAATTATCGGCCATCACATTGCGCTAAGAGGGGCTTTTACTCCCTCGGTGTACAACAAGGAAATCTATTATGAACCGCTTCGCTCTAGCTCCCGCAATTTTTGCCCTTGCGTTGGTTACACCAAACGCAAATGCCAACATCGACCAGCTCAAAGGTCTTTTAGGCGATAAGAAAGCTGACTCGACTGTTACTTCTAGTAGCCTGACTGAAATGGCGACAAGTGCTGCGTCTGCTATCGACTTATCCAGCCTAGTAGCCACAGTCTCTGACACTCTTAATGTATCTGAAACGCAATCAGAAGGCGGTATTGCGTCTATTATGAACTACGTTCAAGGAAACCTTTCTAGTGGTGACTACGCGGAGCTGGCGAACAGTATTCCTGGTATTGATGGTCTTCTTGAGAACGTACCTTCACTTAGCAGCGATAAGGCAGCAAGTTCTAGCTCGTCATTATCAGGCTTACTTAATAAGGCATCTGAATATAGCTCGACACTTAAATCTGTAAATGATTTGAAGCAACAGTTTGAGGCGCTAGGCCTATCAACGGATATGATTGCCAGTTTTGCCACGCAAATCAGCTCATACCTAAATGTAAATGCCGATGAAGAAACACAAGCGCTCTTTAAATCTGGCCTAGATAATTTGCTAACGGCTCTGTAATCTGTTGAAAGCGTATTGAGATGTGCTGTCTGGCATAAATCAATACGCTCTAAATTTTTTGCAAGGTTGTACTTTTGCTAATAGCGACTTTGCTCATCTTTTCATACTCAATTACGCAGCCTAATCGTCTATGCAAAACGCAATATCTTGGTTTTCAGCGAAACCAAAGTGGTTTCGACTTTCTAGCTACCTTGTCCTTTTCTACCTTACCTATGCCCTTTTTTTAGGTGTAGTGATTCCTGCGGTGTTAGAGGCAAAGTTACCTAATCTAGTAAAAGAAAATACAGGGCGAAGTGCTGCTGTTGAAGATATTGCTATCAACCCCTTTCTGTTGAAATTAGACATTACTGATTTTGTCGTCTATCCAGAATCTAAGCCATCAGCGACCAGTATTAGTGACAACAAGAGTAAGAACAGCAATGAAAGTGATACCAATAATACAGAGGTAAACAATCGCTTTTTTAGTGTAAATAGTATTTCGCTAGATATTGGCTTTTGGAAAACACTGTTTACTCTCACTCCTGCGATTGAGTCATTAAGCATCAATGCGCCATATGCAAAAGTAGCACGTTTAAGTACCGGTAAAGACACGCAGACGTTCAACTTTTCTGACATCCTTGCTCACCTTGAAAAGCGCAGTACGCAAGATAAAAATGAAAAGGAAGACGTATCTCAACGACTGGTCCCTCGAATAACACTAGGTCAGTTTTTACTAAGCGACGGACATATTGTTTTAGAAGACAAAGTTACCGATACCTTGCTGGATTACCCAGAATTGAATGTGGTACTGCAAGACCTAGATACGCACGCTGTGATCAACATTAACGATAGCGGATCAATCGACATCAACGAGCAGGATGTAAGCACAGCTTCTTCGGGTAAAAACCCAAATACCGAGAAAAACAACTCGCCCTACGAAAGCCAAGCCGCGTTTAATCAATATCAGTTTGATTTGCTCACCGCCGAGAGAGGCAAAGTTTCCATCAAAGGTGAGTTCCAACTATCTCCGTTTAAAGTTACCACCGACGTTGCAATAAGTGACGTGGCGCTTACACCGCTTTGGTCGCTATCAAAAGATATGATAGAAGCGACACTGGTAAACGGTAGGGTTAGTCTAAGCCTTCAGGCAAAAGCTTTTGAAGAGGGAGATGCGTTTCAGTTTTTACTAGAGCGGGGGGAATTTGCCGTCAACGACTTGGTGTTTCATGCAACTGCGTCATCGAGTGCGCCAGATAGCGCTAGTACCTCGAAAGAGATCCTGGCCATTCCCGCATTTGCTATTCACGACATAAACGTCAACGGTGCAGAGCAGCAAGTAAATATTGCTGAAGTTTCGCTGAACGATATAAGGGTGTCGGGTTTATTTGATGAAACCGGGCTAGATCTACAACGCCTGTTTACACCTAAAGGCCTCGCTTCCTCTACATCGCAAACGAGCACCAATACAAACACCCATGTTCCCTCTGGGTCTCAAATAGAGAGTGAAAGTGCTGAGCAAGTAGGTGTGAGTGAATCACCTGAGGCAAACAACAGCATTCATGCAGAGACCGCCTTGCCTGCACCAACAGACGAGGAAATGCATAAAAAAACAAAAACTTTCAATAGCTCTACAGAGTTAACCAAAGAGTCCAGGTGGCAGGTTGCGTTACAAAAGTTTGGGTTCAATAACGGCACCATTGATATGCTAGAACGAAGTGTAAGTGATGGCACCTATTACAGAGTTAGTCACTTCGATATTGAAAGCGGTGAAATCACCACTGACTACTCTAAGCCCATTTCTTATACCACAAGCCTGGAAATTTCTGCCGACACCCAGTCCTTTAGCAATACGTCAAAAGGCACTATAACAAGTAGCGGAAGTCTAGTTATTGCAGAGCAAACGGTGAAGGGCAAAGCTGCCGTCGAGCAATTAGTGCTTAATCAATTTCAGCAATATATTTCCCCCTACGCCAATGTCACCCTTGAAAAAGGGCTATTTAATCTGGATGTTGAATTTGACGCTGCAATGGGTGATGGGGGTACTGATACATTAAACGTTAAGGCCAGTACGAAGGTGACTGACTTAAACATTCTGGATGATGCGAAAGAGCCGTTGTTGCAATGGCAGTCGTTAATGGTGGACGATATCAATTTTAATCACGCTTTAAACCAGCTAAGCGTAGACAATATTAAGTTACTGTCCCCCTTCGCTCGACTCATTGTCGATGAGGCTAAGCAGACCAATGTGAGCAAGCTAGTTGTTGCTTCAAAACAAGACAACGATGCAGAGCAGTCCGCTAAGAGTGATATCGCTGACGAACCTCGCAGCATGAACTCAACAAATTCGGCTACATCTGAAACTCGTGAAAAGACGCCTTCAAACGCTGAAGAGCTTGCTGTTGTAGTGAATGCCATATCAATTGAAAACGGTAAAGCCTACTTTGCTGATTACTCATTAACACCGAAATTCGCTTCGGCCATAGAAAGCCTAAATGGAAAAGTATCGGGCATCGACTCCCGCTCAGACACGCCAGCGAACGTGGATGTCACTGGAAAAATAGATAACTACGCACCAGTAAAATTAGCGGGTACCATTCACCCGTTAAAAAGTGACCTAGACCTAGATTTAAACTTCTCAGTAAAAGGCGCTGAACTTACTTCTGTTAACCCCTATTCTGGCACTTACATGGGCTATTACATTGATAAAGGCTTGTTGTCATTAGCCGTGCAATACAAGCTTAACGGGAAAGCATTGGAAGGTAAGAATCATGTAGTTATCGACCAGCTAACCCTAGGCAAAAAATCTAATTCTGACCAAGCGCTAAGTTTGCCGCTTGGGCTCGCTATCGCGCTTCTCGAAGATAGTAACGGCGTTATAGATTTAGGTTTAGATGTATCTGGAGACGTAGATAGCCCAGATTTTAGCTTTGGTTCTATTATCCTCAATGCTATTGGCAATATTATTACCAAGGCTGTAACCGCACCGTTTTCGCTACTAGCAAATCTGGTTGGCAGTGACGATGAGCTCGACAGTGTTACGTTTATGTTCGGGGAACACAAGCTAGATGCCCAGGCTAAGGAAAAGCTTAACACTCTAGCTGAGGCCTTAAAAAAACGCCCTGGGCTTAGAGTAAACATCGAAGGTACGGTTAATGCGGTATCAGATGCAAGTGCGCTGGCACAACGTCAGCTAAACACCACGCTTTTAGCGAAAAGCGGACTTATTGAACCATCTGCTATTTCAGACAATGAGAGTACGACCGCGAATACTTCTGCTGGCGGAAAAAATGAAAGTCTCAGCGACAGTGGAAGTTCGCAAGATGAGCCATTAACCGGCAGCCGTATTCCATTGGAAGGCCCATTAGCCGACGCCCTTTTATCACACTATGTTGAGGTGTTTACACCTGACCTTAACCAAGAATTTGAAAACATGATGGTGCAGCTTTACCCTGAACTCGCAAATTTAGGTGATGAAGATAGCCCAAAAAGTGCTGATGGCATCAAGGAAATTGTCAACGAAGATAGTGTAAATCGCGCATTAAGCATTGCGCGATACAACAGACTACGCAACAGCATCGATATTTCAGAAAGTGAATTAATTCAACTGGCTGATGCGCGGAGCAAAGCGGTAAAACGCTATTTAGCTAACGAAGCTAACGTTGAAGCGAACCGTTTATTCTTATTAAATACTCAGCACGACTTACATACTGAATTTAGCGGTGTAGAGTTAACCCTTGAGGCGAATTGATAAACAAAAAGGGTAGCCGACTTCCATGGGCTACCCTCGTCTAGTGATGCTTTATTGAAATTCTCGACTAGCTAAGCTCTGCGAGCAGCATGCACAACCTTCGAAACCTCTAAGCTACTTTTTCAAATGCGGCGCACAAGTTTCAGCAACTTTTGATGCGTCGAAAATCTCAATCCAGTAGCCGTCCGGGTCTTTAATAAACGCAATACCTTTCATAGAGCCATCATTCAGGCCTTTTTGAAAAGGAACGTCTAGGGATTCGAATCTGGCGCAGGCTGATTCAGCATCGGGTACATGAAAACCAATATGACCAAATCCCTTAGGTTCGGTATTGCCGTTGTGGTAGCTAACCGTTTCTGGCGTATCACCCCAGTTATGGGTTAATTCAAGCATTGCGGGGCGACCAAAAGTTTGCTGGGTACGCTCATCGGCATCGTCGGAAATATCCGAGAAATCGTCTCCTGCAGCCAAAAAATAAAGGCTAAACTTCATTTCTTCAAAATCCAACCGCTTAATGAGTGTCATCCCCATTACGCGAGTGTAAAAGTCTAGCGAGCGCTTAGGGTCTGCAATGCGCAGCATAGTTTGATTGAACACAAAGCCTTGGGTAGCAGCATCTTTCTCTTCATACAGGCCTTCGGCCTTATCGAAATGTCGGCTCATAATTTTTTTCCTTTTACCCTATTGAAATGAAATCAGTTATTTTCTTTTTTAACGTCTCTTACAAAGCTAATTACTTTCGACACAAACTCGTCGGTATCAAATACCGGATCACCGTGGCGCTTACCTTTAACGAGGAACAACGCGTTTGGCACGCCAAATTGGTCTAAATGGCGACTCAATAATTCGCTTTGCGAAGCGGGTACTACACCATCATCAAGTCCGTGGAAAATAATAAAAGGCGGCGTTTCATCATCTATATAAGTAGTTGGCGATGCTTCTCGCGCTAAGGCTTCGTTGGCCAGTGGTGATTCACCTAAAAATAAGGCCTCGGCAGCGTCGGGAGCATCGTGGTCAACCTTGCCGCTGTTTCCTCTTAAGGCAACAAGGTCAGAGGGCCCAAAAAAGTCAACCATACCAATAACACTGTAGCGCGGCTTTGCATTAAGAAATGGCACGTCGTCGTTGTTTGATGTGGTCAAGAGCGAGGCCAGATGCCCTCCCGCGGAACGCCCCATCATTATTACACGGTCAGCACTCAGCTTAAGCTCATCTTTATTATCAACTAAAAAATTAATCGCATCGTTTATATCATTAGGGGCGGCAGGATAAATGGCCTCACCGCTAAGTCGATAATTTACTGCCGCAACGGCCACACCTTCATTGAGCAAAGAGGCGACCAAGTTACCGTTTTTGGGCATGGTTTCATCTTTACTCCCTCTCATCCAAGCTCCTCCATGCACCCACAAAGCGAGTCTAGGAGTTGTTTCGGAGAAAGCTGGCATGTATAGGTCCAATGCTAAACCTTTGCCATTAACTGTTTTGTAAACGATAGACTGGGGTTTAACTTTGTCAGCATTTAGATATGTCGTTTCGGCCCTGTTAGTATCAGTATCCTTATTGCTGCTATTCGTCATATCGCACCCAGTTAGCGTTGCTGCTATACCAAAATAAAAGATTGTCAGCACCACAGATAAACGCATAAATAAAGATTCCTTCCACCTTTGATTGATATCGATTAGCCTAACAACGCCTCAAACGCAAACAAATGAAGACCATCTAGTGGTTAACTTTATTCACCGCTTTTTAGCAGGTAGTTCGCCCCACACAGATGTATTGGTTTGCTTTTTGCCTTTTTGAGACTTATCGTTAACTCTTCGGCTAGCTGCGCTCTCAACCTTTTTAGAAGGTGATGCCACAACGCCTTGTTTATTTGTATGAGGTTTGCTCTCGTTTGGTTTACCGTTTTTTGGCGTAATCTCTGCCGGTTTGATCTCTTTAGGCTTATTAGCGCCCGGCGTACTAGTGGCTGGCTTTTTAAGGCTTGTTTGCGCGCTGCGACCAGCGCCAGTTGAGTCAGGTCGATATTTTTTCACCATGCCCTGCAGCAGGTTGCGAACGACCTGGTCGCCGGCAGGTTTGAAATTTCGATGGTCAGGCTTTCTGAAAAACGCAGATAGCTCACCCTTGCTCATCCTAAAGTCTGCGAGTTTAAGCACGGCAATCATATCTTCATCTTTATAACTCATTGCAATGCGAATTTTTCGCAGTACTTCATTATTACTCAGACGCTCTTTAGGCCCCAATTCTTGAGGCTCCTGCCCTTCTTGTCGACCGCGATTTTTAATTATTAGTCCGTCAAGAAATAACGAGATAATTTTATCGCGACAAGGAAGGTACCCTTCTTCGCCCTCTCGCTTCATCACAGCATGCAAATAACCTATCTCCATGTCGTAATTAACCAGTTTAAAAATACTAATAGCGGCAGTGTCATTTATGGCTAAAGCGTAACGAAGGCGACGTAAAACATCGTTGTGGATCATGTATATAGGCCTGATGTGAAATTGTGAAAAAGGGATGTGGCAGTAAAAAAGCGTAGAACAAGATGCTTCAAGTAGTCATTTTACACCACTTAGGATGAAGCATCTATCGCCGCTTTCTTTGTTTTGAAGGTAAAAGCAAAGATTAAATTATGTTCGAACTTAAAACTAAATTAATGATCGCGGCGTAACGATTGGTAATCTCTTCTCGCTTAATTCACTGGAGTACCGAATTGAGCTCATTGGTAAAAGGACACGTCCATGGCAACACTGAACTTAAACGGGAACGATGTTAGTCTTCCCGACGACCCTCGAACAACGCTTCTCGACTTTCTTCATCAACATCTTTCTCTATTTGGTACAAAAAAAGGGTGCGATCATGGCCAGTGCGGTGCATGCACTGTCCTTGTCGATGGAGAGCGCGTCAATGCATGCTTAGTTTTCGCATTTCAACTTGAAGACTGTGAAGTTACAACTATTGAAGGTATTGGACAAAGCGATAACCTTCACCCTCTCCAGCAAGCGTTTATTGAAAGAGATGCTTTCCAATGTGGATACTGTACGTCTGGGCAAATCTGCTCGGGCGTCTCTTTGTTGCAAGAATTAAGAAATGGCGATCCGAGCGCTGTGTCTTATAACAGTAAAGTTTCATTGAAAGAAGACATCAGCGAGCGTATGAGTGGCAACCTATGCCGATGCGGCGCTTATCCCAATATTGTCGACGCTATTACAGACGTGATTGCACTGGAGAGACAATAATGCAGCCCTTCGATGTCCATCATTTTAACGACAGCACTCCACTAAATACGTTTCCAGCGGCAAAAACATCACGTTTTTTAGCCGGAGGCACAAACTTAATCGACCTTATGAAGCTGCAGGTAGAAACACCTAAAACGCTTATTAGCTTGGCTAAATGGAAAAGTGCGAACGCTATTTCCCAAGATGATGCGCACTATCATATTGGTGCCATGGTAAGCAATTCTGACTTGGCTAAGTTTGCCCACTCAGAGCCTTCGTTGTCAGTATTGTCTCAAGCGCTTTTAAGTGGCGCCACAGTCCAGTTGCGCAACAGAGCAACAACCGCTGGGAATTTGCTTCAGCGCACGCGCTGTTATTATTTTTACGATACAACCAAAGCGTGCAACAAACGCGAGCCGGGTTCAGGTTGCACAGCATTAAACAGCATGAACCGGATACATGCGATATTTGGAACAAGTGACAAATGCATTGCCACGCACCCTTCGGATATGGCTGTTGCGATGATAGCGCTAAATGCCGTCGTGAACACACAGCTACCAGATGGCACTGAACGGAAAATCGCGCTGCGAGAATTCTATCAGGCGCCCGGCGATTCACCTCATATCGAAAACGTTCTTCAAGACGGCGAACTCATTACGCACGTTAGTATTGAGAAGAAAGAAAGAGGAACGCAGTATTATCATAAAGTTCGAGACCGATCATCGTATGCATTCGCACTCGTGTCTGTGGCAGCGGGACTGACAATAAAGGACGGAAGAGCTCACAATGTGGATCTAGCCTTTGGTGGCGTGGGCACTACACCTTGGCATCCAGAAAAAGCAATTCGTGTTTTAGAAGGCGCTGAAATTTCACCCGAGGTTATATCGCAAGCAGCAGACGCTGAGCTTGCTGGCGCCAAAGTATTCGGTAGTAACGACTTCAAACCGTTGCTGTTGCGCCGCACTTTAGAAAAAGTGCTTATGGAAATATTTACTCATCAATCGGACCACCCACACCAAGAAGGAGCATTACATGACAACGCCTAATTCGAAGATAGTGGGTTCAGCGGTCAATCGTATTGATGGCGTTCAAAAGGTCACCGGACAGGCAAGATACGCTGCGGAACAAATGAGCGAACATAAACCACTGGTAGGCTGGATTGTTGCTAGCGATACGGCCGTAGGTAAAATTATTTCGCTTGAAACTGGTCTTGCTGAACAGTCTGAAGGGGTTCACGCCGTTGTTACCTATAAAAATGCGGGGCCAATGAAGCCTTTTAGTAATCCTGAAGATGAAGGCCGGTTTACTCAAAGCCGAGCGGTATTGAATGAACCGTATATTCGACATTTTGGAGCACCAGTCGCCCTAGTGATTGCTGATACGCTAGAGCAGGCTCGCTACGCAGCAAGCTTGGTTGACTATACCATTGAAGGTCAAACACCTGAGCTTCTCACACACTTTGAGGGTGCAACCGAAGTACCAGATTCATTAGACGGTGGGTTCGAGCCTGATGCCAACAGCGGGAATAAGCCTGACAATAATGACGTGAAAACCTCGGTAAACAGTACCTACACTACACCGTCTCAAATATCTGCGGCGATGGAACCTCATGCTACTGTGGCAGAGTTCAAAAACGGTAAACTAGAAGTGTTTACCAGTGTGCAAATAATTGCCCCCGCGGTTCAGGCGCTTGCTGTTACCCTCGAAATGGACCCAAAAGATATTGTTGTTCAAAGCCCTTTTATTGGTGGAGGATTCGGGTCCAAATTGGGTTTACATTACGATGCAACCTTAGCCTGCATAGGCGCAAGGTACGTAGAGCGAGCCGTTAAAGTGGTGCTGAGTCGACGCCAAGTGTTTTACAACACGCCCCATCGAGGTCATAGCACGCAGCAAATGACCCTTTCCGCGAATTCAGACGGCGCGTTAGTAAGTATTGTGCACAGAAGCGCAATGCCCAAAGCAAAAGGCTACGAATTTGCAGAAGCAACGGGCGCTGGAGCCCGAGTCACTTATCAATCTCAATATATTGAAAGCACGCATAGAGTAAAAGACGTTGATCTACCGCTTATTGACTCAACACGTTCACCTGGTGATGCTATTGGCTCCCTTGCCTTTGAATCGGCTATTGATGAGCTTGCACACGAGGCTGGTGTCGACCCCCTTACCTTTCGCTTAAATAATTTACCGGTAGTTCATCCGATGAAAGGAACCCCATTTACCAGCCACAATCTGGGTGAGTGCCTTCGTCAGGGCGCGCAACAATTTAAGTGGCAACACAAGCCTCAGCCTAGCAATGGCAAGGTAATTGGGCACGGTGTGGCCAGTGCGATGCGAATGAATATATTTGTTGAGAGTTCAGCGCAAGTTGAAATAGATGAACAAGGCAAGGTGACCGTATGCACCGATATGACCGACATAGGTACTGGTACCTATACCATTCTTGCGCAGATTGCCGCCGATGCACTACAGACATCGGTAAATAATGTAACCGTGCAACTTGGCGATAGCCGTTATCCGGCCTCTTGCGGTTCGGGCGGTTCTTTTGGTGCAGCAAGTACAGGTTCTGCGGTTAAAAGAGCCTGTGAGGCCCTTATTGACTCAATACAAAGCCAACTCCCGGCCGAGTTATCTAACGCCAAACTTTATGTGGAAGAAGGTAAGATTAAGGCAGCAAAGCCCAACGCAGAAGATTCGGCAACACCATTTCTTATCACAGATTATATTCCTACGAATACATTTCCAATCTCGGCGATAGGTAAAGTGTCTGAGGATGATACTAGCGACGATGAGCAATACTCATGTGGCGCGCACTTTGCCGAGGTAGAAGTAGACACCTATACCGGCGAAGTAAGGCTTCTTCGTCAATACGGCATGTTTAGCGCAGGGCAGATTTTAAACATCAAAACGGCCTCTTCTCAAATTAAAGGCGGTATGGTGTGGGGAGCAGGCTACGCCCTCACTGAAGGTATTCATCACCACGAAGATAGTGCTAGCTTCGTTAACCCAGATTTTGGTGAGTATCATATTGCTGTGAATCGAGACATTGCTGAGATGAGCTTAGATTTTCTTGAGGAGCCGGATTACGCCGCATCACCTGTAGGGGCAAAAGGTATTGGAGAGCTAGGCATAACCGGTGCAGGCGCTGCCATCGCTAATGCAATATTCGATGCAACAAAAGTAAGGGTGCGAGACTTTCCTATTACCATGGACAAAATTATAAGCGGATAGCCAATGGCGTTTTAAATTTTGTAGGCGTTTTAGCAAGAAATGCCGAAAGCAGTTGTATCAAAGCGGCCTTAGCGGGCCGCTTTTTTGTGAATGAATGAGCAGTAGCTAAGCCAAATGCTGCTTAAAGAAGGCTATCGTACGTTGCCACGCTAACTCTGCATCCTTCGGGCTATAACGGCTAGTTGAATCATTGTGAAAGCCATGCTGCGCCTTCGCATATTCAAAGGCTTGATAATCTGCGCTATTGGCTTTAAGCGTTTTTTCATACTCTGGCCACGTAGCATTAACCCGCTTATCGTTTTCTGCAAAGTGAATGAGTAGTGGTCCCTTCACGTTTTTCGTTAACTCTGGGGCTGCTGGTGTACCGTAAAAAGGCACGGCGGCATCGACTTTATCTGGTATTGATGCGGCTAAAAAGTTAGTAATGTAACCACCAAAGCAAAATCCTACTACGCCTAACTTACCTGACGATTTTTCATGGCTTTTAAGCCATAACGCAGCCGCTGTCATATCCTGTTCAATTTTGTTCTTATCCAAACTTTTTTGCATGGCGCGGCCGTCATCGTCATTGCCAGGATAACCCCCTAGAGGAAACAAGGCATCTGGCGCAAAGGCTAAAAAGCCCTTCATCGCGAGTCGCCTAGCAACATCTTTGATATAAGGGTTTAGCCCGCGATTTTCGTGTATAACTAAAACACAAGGCGCGATACCAGAGGCAGGTAATGTGGTGGGTTGCACAAGATAACCACTTCCTTCACCATGCCCGTCGGGAGATACGAAACCCTCATAGGTTGCTTTTATAGCAGGGTCGTTGAACGATACCTGTTCTGCCTTTGCATAGTCAGGAATAAGTGCTCCACCAATGGCGCTTACCGTTAATCCAGCAACCGAGAGCGACGCCAACCGTGTTAAAAAAGTGCGGCGGTCAATATCACCATGAGCGTATTCGTCGTACCAATCAAACGCCTCCTGCGGTATTTCAATTTCATTTACTGTTCTATCGTTTTGATTAGCACCTGCACTTTCTGTCGTCATGTTTTTGCCTTTTATTTGGAAAGATTTACTGAAAAGAACTGTGCAAAAAAGCCACAACCTCTACTGTATTACGAATTGCCTGCTGCACAAGTATTTATTTCCTTATTGTCCGTTCGATATTGGACGTGTTTACGTGCATAGCCTGCGTATCGACTCAAAATTATTAAAGCGCAGCACAGAACCTGCTTTTTCATTCGTTTAAATGCGCAAACCTAGCGCTGGAGTGTTTTTACTGACAGCGCCGTTTCCCGTATAGTTATGTGTGTTTTCACTCTTTGTTTTAAGTGTTGGTTGATGTCGGGTTCCTTTCGCAAATACGGTCGTAAATACAGTCGCAGTATTCATTTGTGGCTCTCGCTTGTTATATTTATCCCCGTTATCATTGTTATCGCGAGTGGCCTTTTACTTCAGGTTAAAAAGGAATTTGACTGGATCCAGCCACCTACGCAAAAAGTGCAGCACGCAGATCGTGGCATTCCGACTATCTCGTTTGAAACCCTACTAACCTCGGTGCAGCAAGTCTCCGAGGCAAACTTAAAAACATGGGAAGACATTGACCGGCTAGACGTGCGTCCCGATAAGGGCATCATAAAGGTCCGAGGTAAAAACCATTGGGAAATACAGCTCGATGCTCAGACCGCTGCAGTGCTTCAAGTGGCGTACAGACGAACAGACACCATTGAAGCTATTCACGATGGAAGTTGGTTTTTTGAAGGCGCAAAGCTCTGGCTCTTTTTGCCAGCGGCCATTTTACTTTTTGTACTTTGGATAACTGGGCTTGTGATGCTAATCACCACGTTGAAAAGCAAATACCGCAAAAAGAAACACAGACGACCGCTCAGTAATTTATAGCGAATAGGTTATGGCTAGCTGAAGGCTATCGCCTTGTGCAAACGCTGCTCTGTCATCTGCACTAGTAAAATATTGCTGGTTCGTGAGATTGGTCCAACTGGCTTGAAGTTGTACGCGCTCACTCACTTGCCAATGGGCGCCAAAATCTACTGTAAATACGCTATCAAGCGCCCTTTCTCCGTTTGCTACATCTGTTTTACTTGCACGATACGCTAGCACTGTAAAAAAGCGCATATCGCTCCAATTGAGGCCAATATCGACTCGCTGATTATGGGGAGGAATATCGGCAACCGTGTTCCCTAGGTTATCTTCGCCCGCTATCCATGCACCACTTAATCTTGCGTCAAACCCAGCATCTTTCGATTGCCAGTTAAGCTGATAGCTCGCCCCTTTGATCGTAGCAGTATCAAGGTTCACGTATTGAAGAATATCTTCAGAAACCGTGAGGCGTTCAATGTAGTTATCAACTTGCTGATAAAAAAGCTCCACCGAACCCTGAAGTTGTTCGCTACGATATGCCAGCGTAGCTTGCGTATTAAGCGCTTGTTCTGTATCCAGCGACGTATTTCCTAGTACAGTACCGCGAGGTGTTTCCCCTGCGAAAAAACGCTCCGTAAGCGTTGGATTTCTAAATGCACTAGAGAAGTACAAGCTTGCGTTCCAGTAAGCCGACAACCGATAATTAGCGCCCGCATAGGCACTTATATTTTTTGCAGTTACGCTGCTTATTACACCAGCATCATCCGACTGGCGCTGCCAGTCTACCCTTGAGCCAACTGCAACCGAGGTCTTTGTGTACTGCCGCGAGGCATCGAAAATAGCTGCTACATTTATCTCGCTGGCATCTAGCGTTCGAACCTCATAGGCTAGCTCGGCTATTGATGGGGCTCCATTGAACGCTAATGGAAGGGCGGTAAGACTAAATTCCCTTTCGTCTGCCACTACGCCTTCACGCCCAGAAACTTGAAGTTGAAAGTTTACCAACCAGCGCTGCCATGCCATGTCACTTTTTACATCAAAGCCATAATCGAATGCGTTATTTTTGCTGTTATTAATTCTGCTTGAGGGGCGCAATACTGAAGTTTCTAGGCGTGACTGATGCCACCATACGTTGCCTGAAAAATCGCCGGTTGCAAATGCAAGTTTACCCAACCAGTGACGGTTATCTGGATAGGTTGTTATCCTGTTTTCTGGATAATCACTGCTCGACTTTCCAATATCGTTGTTATCTGAATAAAGGGTCCACGCTTCTTTGACTATTCCACTTGAAGGACTGTGGCGTAGATAAAATGCGGTTTGCTCGAACTGATCGAATAATGAATTATCCTTACCATCACTGCCATTATTGGCATTGCGGTGGGCAATGCTCCAATCGGTGTTCTCGACATTACCTGCATAACTCACCGTCTTCATTTGTTGGTTACTACTATAACCACCTTGTACATAGGAATGTTGAGGAGCGTCCATATGCAGGTTCACCGCACCACCTAATGCACCCGAGCCAAAATAAGTAGAGGCAGCGCCGGGTAACACAGAAACAGAAGAGACAAAACTTGGAGGAATAAAACCTATGCTTGAGCCCGCCCGTCTGTCACTAACAATTGGCACACCATCTAACAGAGTTTGTATACGCCAGCGAGCATAACCGCGAAGGCTGATACTCTGTATTTGCCCGCCCTGGCCATTTAAAGAGATGGATGGAGATTGCAATAACACGTCATTGGTATGCAGTGGTGTTACTAGACTCCGCTTATCGAACTCGTACTGCGGAAAAATGTTCGACAGCGTTTCGTCATAATACGGTCGCACAGCGGTAACGGTATAGCGCTCTAGCGTCTGAGGTTCATTACTTTGCGCGTAGCCTAAAGGTGAGGCGATAAGAAAAATAAAGCCTAAACGAAAAAAGTAAGATGACAACGGCGAACTGTAAGATGTAGAAAATTTAAACGCGTGGATAGTAAGCCCAGTAAAGAATAACGAAGAAAACGTTGAGAAAAACAAAAGCACTCTCTTCAAGCAGTAAAAAGAAAAAGTAAAAAACATGCGGCAGACAAAGGACTACCGCATGTCATTTAAATTAAAGAGAAGCGCTTGTTTCCTTTTCAGCTTTATAAATGGGCATAAAAAAGAGAAGGCGCTTCTTTAAAGGGCATAGAAACTATACCCTAACGGCGAATCAGCTATTGAGCTACAACGGGTAAGCCCGGCGTCCACGGGCCACCGGCGTCGACAACAGCTTGCTGTAGGGCTGGCACCGAGCGGCTTTGAAGCGCGCTAATTCGTGTTACCGCATCGTTCAGGCTATCGTTGGCGTAACCAAGCTGGTCTTTATGCTGTGCTGTAGGGCCATATGATGAACCCAGTGCAGAACGTGCATAGCCTAAACGGCTCATCACGTTTGCCGGCTTGATACCCATTTTGTCGCGAGACTTAAGACCGAAAAATACCTTATTCAAGGCGTTTAGCTCGTCTTGGATTGCCGCATACTGAGACTCAAGATTGCTTACGTCATTAGGCGTACGTTCAATGGCCGTGCGCAGCAGCGCCATTGTATCTGTTAGCGTTTTAAGTACCGTGGTTGAAGAAATAGCACGTTTTTGCGCGTCGCTTACCGCTTTACCATAAGCCTCAATTTCACTTTCGGTTGCACCTTTAAGCGCTCCCTCATATATAGGCGTTAACTCAAACGACACTGGCTCAGAAAGTGGCGTCACCTTCGCACCTACCCGTTTAAACAGGGTAGCAGTGTACTGACCAGGCAATGCCATTAATCCCCTGTCCTTACTGTCTTTGTCGGTAAGGGGGTTAGTCGATGAAAACTTCATGTCCCATGTTAAACGATGCAGGCCTTTCTTTGTCTTGCCTTCAACGCGTTTAACTACGTCACCTTCGCTATCGCGAACCTCAACGTAGACAGCGGGCGCAGCTTCTTGGTTTTCAGCTTCAACCGCTTCCCAACTTGGATATTTAGGGTATTTCTTATCTTCTATTAACTTCTTCTCTGCTTCTTGGCGTTTTTCTTTTGCCGTGAGCAAGCTGTCTTTCAGATAATAGGTAAAAGTCGCACCGTGCTCGGGATTTTTGGCAACAAAGCGGTCGTCGCCATCAGAGTCGGTGTGATTATCATCTAGCTGGAACCACTTAACCGGGCGGCTCGGCCCAAATAAAATGGCGTCTTGCTGCATCGATTTTTCAGTTAATGAACGAAGTGGAGCATAATCGTCAAGTATGTAAATACCGCGACCAAAGGTTCCAGCTACCAAGTCGTTTTCTCGGCGCTGAATTTTTACGTCACGGGTTGAAATGGTTGGCATGCCGCCATCTAATTCTACCCAATCTTTACCACCGTCTACCGAGAAGAACACACCAAATTCAGTACCAATAAACAGCAAGTCTTTGTTTACATGGTCTTGCACAATACGCCAAACCAGATGCTTTTCAGGTAAATCTTCTGCCAGCGAAGTCCAGCTTTTACCCAAGTTTGTCGATTTAATTAAATACGGCTTGTAGTCGCCATATTTGTGGTTGTCAAGCGCCACATAGACGGTATTAGGGTCGAACAAGTCAGCGCGGATATCATTGACGTATGAGTTAGCTGGAATGCCTTTAATGTCGCCTAGTTCAATCTTCTTCCAAGACTTACCGCCGTTGGTGGTGACCTGAATAATGCCATCGTCAGTCCCTGCCCATAAAATGTTCTCATCCACTGGGCTTTCAGCGAAGTTTGCAATGGTGTGGAACTCGGTCATGGCATACAGATCCCACCCCGCTTCTACCGACCAGGTACGTCCCATCAGCGGCGAGTGCATTCTATTGCCATTTTTTGTGAGGTCACCAGATACGGGGGTCCAGCTGTCGCCGCGATCGTCGCTTCGCCATACGCGCTGTGAAGCAAAGTAAATACGTGCCGGGTCGTGCGCTGACACATTAATCGGCGCGTCCCAGTTGTAACGCTCCGCAGGATCGCCAGGAAGAGGCTGCGGTTTAATATAAACCCCTTCTCGGGTTTTCATATCAATACGGGTTAAATTACCCTGCTGCCACTGAGAGTACATAATATCTGGGTTACCTGGCTCTGTAGCAGGGCCATGTCCGTCACCACCAAGGGTTAAAAACCAATCTTTGTTTTTAATACCCTCTTCTCGTCGAGTACGCGACGGGCCGCCCTGGGTAGAGTTATCCTGTGCACCCGCGTAAATCTTATAAAAAGGTTTCGAGTCGTCAGGCGCCACTTTGTAGAACTGTGTAAGTGGCAAGTTGGCCATAAAGCGCCAGTTCGCCATTCTGTCGTGTGACATATAAATGCCACCGTCAGACCCCATTAAAACAAAGTCTGGGTCAGTGGGATGAAACGCCATGGCGTGGTCGTCTACGTGTTTGCGTTTAGTATTAATGGGCGTCCAAGTTTTTCCGCCATCGTCCGACACTTTACTGTAGTTACTGGCGATATAGACACTGTCAAACTGATGTTGATCTGCAAAAATTTCTTGATAGTAATGAGGGCCGGTTCCGCCGCCCACTTCGTCAGACATTTTAGTCCAGCTAGCGCCCTGATCTGCCGAACGATAAAAACCACCGCCACGGTTGTCCGTTTCAATAGTGGCATAAATAACATCTGGGTTCATGGGCGATATGGCCATACCAATTTTACCCATATTGCCTTCCGGCAAGCCGGTTTTAAGCTCTGTCCAGGTTTCGCCACCATCGTTTGACGTATGAATACCTGCCCCTTCATTGGTGCCGACATAGGCGCCAATTGAGCGTTGGCGAGCCCAAGTAGCCGCATAGAGTTTATCCGGGTTGCGCGGGTCAATTAGAAGAGACGTTACCCCAGTCCACTCATCAGCGGGCTTAAGTACTTGCTTCCAGGTTTCACCACCATCAGTAGTTTTATATAAGCCGCGTTCGCCGCCACCGCTCCACAACGGACCTTGCGCAGATACCCAAACAATATCGGGGTTGGTTGGATGGATAATAATGTCTGAAACGTGCTCTGACTTCGACAGCCCCATATTTTTCCAGGTTTGACCGCCATCTAATGACTTGTAAACACCGTCGCCGAAACTGATGTGTCTACCACCATTATTTTCACCGGTGCCCACCCAAATAATATTCGAGTTACTTGGTGCTATGGTGACATCGCCCGTTGAATAAACGGGTTGGTCATCGAAGATAGGCTCCCACGTTGTACCAGCGTTGGTGGTTTTCCAAACCCCACCCGAGCCAACCGCGGTGTACCATGTAGAGGGGTTATTCTGATCAATAGCGATATCAGCGATACGCCCAGACATGTAAGCAGGCCCAATGTTTCTGAGCTCCATAGCTTTAAACGTTGAACTGTTGAAGATTTCATTTTTGTCGTTTTTATCTGCGTAGGTGGGAGTGCACGCAAGTGCAACTGATACAGCAACTGCCGCTCTTAGAAGCTTTCTCATTATTATTGTCCAGTGTGTTTATTCGGGCAAAGCCCGTTGTGAATTTGTAGTATTACCACTGTATAGCATTACTAATAAATGCTTAAAGTTACAATGTAGCACACGACCAACTGCCCATTACAAAAGTTAAAAACTAGGAGATGTAATAGGCGTTAGTCACCACCTTTCACCGACGATAAAAGATGGCGACAATTTATGAAATTTAATTTTTACTGATCTCAGTCAAATCCAACTGAGTTGTTGTAACGTGCTAAAACGTGACAATCTCATCATTGATTAGATGACCGACCACAGCGCTTTGTTCTGCATCTTCAAATGCGCTATCAATCGCCTTAAATCGCCCACTTGTGACCTTACGATAATTTGGGTGAGTGTAAATATAGGTTTGCTCAGACTGAAGGGCCTCGACTACTCGTTCAGCAAGCATGGTTGCCGGGATACCCGATTCCACCGCCTTGGTGGCAGCTTGTGCTCCAGCTTTAAGTTTTTCTTTATCGATGCGCTTTTCAGCCGCCACAGCATACTTTTGCTGTCTATTTCTGTACGATTCATGAATGCGGGTTTTCACAAATGCAGGGCACAATACAGAGGTATGAATACCAAAGGGCTTTAGCTCAGCCATCCAACTTTCGGTCATCGAAACTACTGCGGCTTTCGACGCGCAATACGCACCGGCATATGGCATGCCCATCATCCCAGCCATAGACGCTACATTTAACACCCAGCCTCCTTCACCGTGCTCTTTTATAGCAGGTACACATGCCTGCGCACCGTAAAGTACGCCCATCACATTGACATCCATAACCCAACGCCACGTTTCATGCTCAGCATCTTCTACTTTACCTGGTGAGCCTCCCACGCCGGCGTTATTAACCACCATGTGCACTTTGCCAAACTTCTCTTTTGCACTAGCAACAATATCTTCCCATTGGGAATAGTCGGTAACATCGAGGGCGCAAGTCAGGACATCAAAACCTTGCTCTCGCAGTGCGCCACCAGATTCTGTTAGCGCCATATTATCAATATCACCCATGACGATGTTCATGCCCTGTTTTGCCAATGCTTCAGCCAGCGCAAAACCAATTCCACCTGCGGCACCTGAAATGATGGCGGTTTTACCCGCAAACTCGTTAGACATTCTACTCTCCTGTTATTGTTTTAGCGCGAAAAAGGCTTAGTGCTTGAAACCATTCATAACAAGGCTTTGAGACTTTAACGCCGCTTTGTCGGCTATGGCCTGTATGATTTTTTTGACGCTTTATTAGACATAATCAGATTAGGAGCAATACAGTGAGAAAAATACTTTATTTGGCTAATTTACATAGCTTCATGAAATTAATAGGGAAGGCGCGGGAAAGAGAACGGAAAGGAAAAACGACAAAGTCAGTTGTAATATTTGGTGAAAAAACAAAAAAGGGGCGGTTTCTACACCAGCCCCTCTTCTTTTTTCATTTTTTCGTTTGCGTAAAAAAACCTGACTAATTGGCAGGCATGACATAAACTTCACGCACGCATGCCGAGTCTTCAGCGCTTAGTGCAAACAATACTGATTTCGCGATATCTGCTGGCTGCAATTTATCCTCTTTCGGCTCGTCGAAAAATGGCGTATTGACCATGCCTGGGCATATTGTTGTGCATCGTCCGCCCCACTCTCTCATTTCTTCAGCTAAATTCTGCCCAAAGCCATAAGCGAACCATTTACTTGCACCATATACAGAACCTTTTAGTGCTATACGTCCGGCTACAGAACTTGTAATGATAAAGTGGCCTTTCGTGTCGCGAAGATAGGGAAGACCAGCTTTTGCAGTATAAAGCAGACCATTAACGTTAGCGCCTAACATGCCGTCCCAATCTTCTACATCACCCTTTTCAATACCTGCGGCTTTTGCCCCGCGCCCAGCATTTGCGAAAATACCATCAATGCGGTCGAAGTGTTCGTTAACATCTTTAAAGGCTTTTTCCATTTCTTCAAAATTACTCACATCGGCTTTAACGGCGAATGCGTTATCTTCGCCAAGCTCATCTACGAGTGCTTTTAGCTTATCTTCGCTTCGCGCCAACAGCGCAACCTTAAAGCCTTTGCCTACAAGTTGCCTCGCGGTTTCTTCACCAATACCACTAGATGCTCCGGTAATAGCGATAACTTTGTCATTAGTTTTTTCGTTCGACATAAATCCTCCTAACTTACTAAGCGACAGTGACGAACGCTGAATGGCAGCGTTACGAATACCATCGCTTATTGCTTTTCCCGCTTAGGGTTAATTCAAAACAGTTCGCTAACGTCGCTTTATCGTTAATTTGCTTAGTTAATAACTACTGTAGCCTTTGAAACGCTACTGGATGAGCATTTCGCTAATCTTGTTAACAAAAGCAGGGATGTCGTTTGGGTTTCTGCTAGTCACCAATTTTTCGTGAACAACCACTTGCTCATCAACCCATGTGGCACCAGCGTTTTTTAAGTCGGTTTGAATACTTGGGAAAGATGTTAACTTAGCGCCTTTCGCTAAGCCAGATTCCACCAGCATCCATGGACCGTGGCAGATTGCCCCTATCGCCTTGATGTTTGAAGCGTCATTCGCTTGCTTAATAAATGTCACAGCATCCTTGTTCATACGCAGTACATCTGGGTTTATTTGCCCGCCCGGTAACACAAGAGCATCGTAGTCTTGCAAGTTCGCTGACGTAACTTGAACATCAACCTCGACGTCCTTTCCCCAATTATCTTCGTCCCACGCTTTTATCGTAGACTGGTCGTCAATGGATAAAATGTCGACCTGAGCGCCTTGCTCAGTCAACATGTCTCTAGGTTGAATTAACTCACTTTGCTCGAAACCGTTAGTTGCAAGAATAGCGACCTTTTTACCTTTAAGATTATAGGTATTGCTCATTGGTTTACTCCTTTTTAAAACTGAACTCATAACGGCAAATCAGACACGTCAAACCCTAAATGAAAATCTAATTAAAAGTTCGGATCGATTTGCTACATATTACTGACCGGTGCAATTAGCAAACCACCAACAAGAAGCAAGCTTAAACAACTGTTTTAATTGAACATTCAACAGAGTTAAATAACGAAAACATAACTTACTATCACGCAGAAATGCAGGGGTTATGAATGATTTACAGAGTAGATGCCTGTTATTTAATAGACATTAACACGCCCAAGAAGCGCCGCTTTCGCTACACGTTGTACTAAGGAACAGCACTACATAAAGAACGCTGCTTTAATAATCTTTTTAAGCCGAGTTCTCACATTTTGTGTATTAATACCAGTTCGCATAGATAATTACTTACAAGCAGTAAGCTGCGTAAAAAAAATCGAGGAAATATGAACACGGAACGATTAGACCACGCAAAGTCAGCTTTTGAGATTTCTCTTAAACATTGGTGGAGTATCTTAAAACGTATTTTCACGAGCCTTCAAAAAGATAATATTCCTCTTATCGCAGCTGGCGTAGCTTTTTACTGTTTACTTGCCATTTTTCCGCTATTAGGTTCGATTATCGCACTATACGGGCTTATGGTTTCTCCTTCTGAACTGCAAAATCATATGGCACTTCTTGTTAACGTAGTACCTAACGAAAGCCGATATATCATTGAAGAGCAGCTTACTAACTTAACTGAAAAGTCGAATTCGGCATTAGGATGGAGTTTCTTGTTTACGCTTTCTCTGTCTTTGTGGAGTAGTAGCAAAGGTGCGAATGCACTTATCAAGGCGTGCAATATTACCTATAGCGAAGCGGAAGGTAGGAGTTTTTTAAAGGGTATTTTGGCACGCATCACTTGCACCATATTTATGATCCTGACCGTCATCGTAGCCCTTGCCTGCATTACTATTTTACCCGAAGCAATAAACTGGATGACGTCTAACGCAATAAGTACCGAGCAAGCCATGTGGGTGACGTGGCCGGTAATGTTAGCGTTATTTAATATTGCGCTGTCTGCACTCTATCGCTACGCCCCGCATAGAAGAGAAGCCCAATGGCGCTGGGTCACGCCAGGCTCGATATTTGCCACAATATTGTGGGTGTTAGCGTCGTACGGTTTTTCGGTATATCTCAATGAATTTGGAAACTACAATAAAACCTACGGTTCTGTAGGGGGCATTATTATTTTGCTTATGTGGCTATACTTAACGGCATATATCATTCTTATTGGAGCGGAAGTAAACTCGTCCATAGAGCTTCAAACCACGGCCGACAGTACAAAAGGCGAAGAAAAACCTATGGGTGAAAGAAACGCCTTTGTGGCCGATCATACGCCAAATGACATAAAGTAATTGCGCAATTTGTCTTGTGGTGCTGACACCAAGGGTCAGCACCGTTTTCACAATTAATTTTTAGCATCTTTACGAGCATTTCTTTTCATTTTACCTGCATCAAAAATTACCTCATATTCGCGCCGCGAAATTCTCTTCTCTTTCTTTTGATGTAAGGCAGTACCTTGGACAATCACCTTATTGCGCCGGCCAAAGCGCGCGTTTCTGTTCCCGTTATCGCGCTCGGATTTTACGCGGTTGCGTCAGGCTACTTAATGAGCCTAATCCCCCTCATGCTTAGCCACTATGGCCTAGACACCGCTATTGCAAGTTGGCTGGCCAGTAGCTTTTATGCAGGTTTACTCGTGGGCGCATTAAGTATAGAGCCGCTTGTTACCCGTATTGGTTACAAACACGGATTCGCGTTGTGTTTAGCTGTATTGGTACTAACTGTTGCAATAATGCCTTTATTTGCTCACGCCACAGTTTGGATTGTTGCTCGATTAGTGGCAGGAATAGCGGTAGCAGGTGTATTTGTTATTGTCGAGTCGTGGCTTTTACATGGAGATGAGGGCGACAGAGCAAAACGTTTAGGCCTCTATATGGGGGCATTGTACGGCGGAAGTTCTCTAGGGCAATTAGGTATCGGCGCTATCGGCGTAAGCGGCACGCTACCCTTTGCAACCATTTTTACTATGTTGATTTTAGCCATTGGCGTACTTTTGTTTGCCAAGAGCGAACAGCCTGAAACAACACAGAGTACCTCTCTGACGTTTAAACAAATATCAAAACTAAATCATGCTGCAATTATAGGCTGTATAGTGTCGGGTTTGACCCTTGGTGCAATCTACGGTCTTATGCCCCTTGAGCTGTCGAGCCGAGGTATCGCTCATGACGATTTGGGAAGTTTAATGGCGCTTATCATTTTGGGTGCGATGGCTGTCCAACCTTTAATTCCGTTTTTATCAAAGTATTTAGGGCGTACATTACTCATGGCGCTGTTTTGTCTGTTCGGTGTTGCTGCAATTACACTTACCGCAGCATTCAGCAACATTTATGCTTTAGGAGCAGGCCTGTTCCTGCTGGGTATGGCCATATTTGCTCTTTATCCGGTGGCGATAAATTTGGCCTGCGACAATTTAGACGCCAATTTTATAATAAGCGCAACACAGGTCATGCTGTTTAGCTACAGCGTAGGTTCAGTACTCGGCCCCCTCGTTGCCGACAACTTTTTAGCAGGCCCACAAGGGCTGATGGGCTATTTGTTTTCTTGCCTACTTGCCACCAGCATTTATATGCTCATCGCCAGTGTAAAAACGAAAGGCCGCGCCATGGCTGGCGAATAAGAGCTAGCCTTAGATACAGTCTCTGTGCGCTTTCGCCATCTTTCTTCACCAGTTCGCCATAATCACTGTTCATAATTCGCCCTATTCAGGGCGTTTAATAATAAGCATCGTCATCTATAACTAGCTTATCCTATGCTATTTTCTAAAACACCTAAGCGCGACTACTTCAACCCTCCGAGTACGTATAAACCGTGGTTTCGAGACCGGCAGCGTGCGGCCCAACCGCGCAAACATAGGCTGCTTATTCTTGTCTCTTTTCTGTGCTTTTTGCTTGGGTTGATGATAAGCCCGCTAAGTCGCGCTGAGTCTGGCGAATTAATATTGAAAAGTGAAGACGGCGAGCCTTCACCCGCTCTTTTGCATTCAACTGACGTAGATTTAAAGGTGAATGGCATGATTGCGCACGTTACCTATTCTCAAAAATTCACCAATAACAGCAATAAATGGACGCATGCCGTTTACACCTTCCCGCTTAATGAAAACGCAGCGATTAACAGCATGGAAATGCTTATCGGCAAGAGAATAATCCGAGGCAAAATCAAGCAAAAAGAAGAAGCTAAAAAAGCTTTTGAAACAGCTAAAAAAGCAGGAAAGAAAGCCAGTTTAACAGAGCAACAACGCCCGAACTTGTTCACACAGCACGTTGCGAATATAGCGCCAGGCGAGGATATAACGGTGACACTTCAGTATATTCAGCAAGTAGCATATCAAAATGGAGAGTTTAGCTTTCATCTTCCTACTACTCTTACCCCTCGATACATTCCAGGCATACCCACAAAGGATTTGAGCGATACCGTGTTAGTTGAACACGCATACGCTGGCGGCAGCGAAACAAACAACGCAAACGAGGAGCATAGACATAGTGAAAATAAAAGTGAACGAGGCTCTCATAGCCGTAGGCATATAACTACCGACAACACCTTTATTTCGGGCTGGGCTCTACCCACAAATGAAGTCAGTGACGCTGATAAAATTACCCCGTTTATGATAGATACGCTGCCTCAAAACAACCTTACCAACCAGCTTTCCTTAACGGCAACAATTAACGCAGGAATGGCTATAAATTCCATTTGTAGCAAAGGCCATCAAGTACAATGGCATTCTATTGACGACACCAAGTATCAATACCGAGTTTTACTTGATGACACACAAATAACCATGGATAGAGATTTGTGGTTGCACTGGAGACCACTTAACACTGCGACTCCACAGGCAGCCTATTTTGCAGAGAATATAGATAACAACCACTATGCGTTAGTTATGCTAACACCACCACAAGTAAATCCTAAGGATCTGCAAGACTTTCCACGAGATGTCACCTTTATTATAGACACGTCAGGATCTATGGGGGGTCGCCCAATTGAAGATGCTAAAGCCGCGTTGAAACTGGCTATCGAAAGACTAGACACTAAAGACAGATTTAACATCGTGGCCTTTAGTTCGAACTACACAAAGTTGTTCAGCCAGCCCACAAATACTCAGCCACACAATATAAACACGGCCCTATCCTTTATATCTGGGCTACGCGCAAATGGCGGCACTGAAATGGCAGGCGCGCTTCATGAGGCATTAAAAGCCGAGCCACAGGAAAACTTCATTAAACAAGTGGTGTTTATTACCGATGGCGCGGTTGGAAATGAAGCGGCACTTTTCTCGCTGATTAAACAGGAGCTAGGTAGCGCACGGCTTTTTACTGTGGGGATTGGCAGCGCACCAAACAGCTATTTCATGACCCGCGCTGCGCAATTTGGTCGCGGAAGCTATGTCTTTATTCACGATACAAATAATATACAAAAAGAAATGCAGCGTTTGTTCACTAAGCTTGAAAGCCCAGTTTTAAGCAACCTTTCACTAATCCTGCCCAAAAATATGCGGCTTAATAAAAGCGTTGAGGTGTTCCCTAAACGTTTACCTGATTTATATGCTGGTGAGCCTTTACTCATTAATATAAAAGTGCCTGACTTTGATAGCATAAAACACATCGACAACGTTAAAGGGAGTGGAAACAACCTAGACAACAATGTGGTGCTTGCAGGCACATTAACCGACACAAACGGTAATATTCTTAAGTGGCAGCGCAGTGTGCAGGTGCAATATTTGACGGCGCCCTCCCCAAATAACGCAATCGATAACGCAGTGAATAGCCCCCCTGCTCACTCAACTCAAACTACAGGTATCGCTACCGCCTGGGCTCGTAAAAAAGTTGCAGCGTTAATGGATGAAAAGGCCCTCGGAAGGAATGAAGAAGACGTTGAAAAAGACATACTCAAGGTAGCGTTACCCCATAAACTCATTACGGCTTATACCAGCTTTGTTGCCATTGAAGAAACGAAATCAAGGCCTGAATCGACAAATGCTAGCCCACAGCATGTTAAAAACCTCATGCCGCAAGGTATGCAAATGCGCGCCATTAGCTATCCGCAAACCTCTGCCGGAATTAACCAGCACCTAGTGATTAGCGCACTTTCGCTATTTTTATTGATGCTGCTCAATATGGGAGAAGCTCGACGTTATCTCTTCGCGCAATATCGCATTTTTAAAGAAGACAAAGGCATAACTCACAATGGCTAAACCAAAATTACTCGTAAGTTTGTTGCTCATTGTTATTACGGCTATTGGGTTTGGAAATGCCGCTTGGTTGTCAGTAAAAGCAGAATTAGCACAGGTGCTAATTAAGCGAGCGTGGACCGAGACCTTGCAAACGGGGGATCAGGTTAGGCCTTGGCAGTGGGCAGACACGTGGCCAGTAGGGCGAATGGTGCACCCAAACAGCAATACAGACTTGTATATTCTGGAAGGCGCTCAGGGGAATGCACTTGCCTTCGGCCCGGGTAGGCATGCTAACGCTGGCGAATTAGGCAGTGAAAGTAGCGTTATTGGAGGCCACAAAGACACACACTTCGCTTTTCTCGAGAAGGTAAATGTTGGCGACGCGCTACAGCTTCAAACATTAGATGGGGTTTGGCATCCCTATCGAATTTCGGCAAAACGAATTGTCGACATACAAGACCAAGATCTGCACGTTCAGCTCAATCAGAAAAGGTTGTATTTAGTCACCTGCTATCCATTTCATACAATCTCCCAAAATAATCACGTAAGGCTAGTTGTAGAGCTTGAACCTTCATAAAACCGCAGTTATGGGGTCAGAGTCGTTACACTGACCCCACTTTTTTCGTGTTCGTCACACCAAGGTAATCAAAGCTGGTGTAACACCTTTAACTTTTTGGATTTCAATACTTAGATTAGGGTGACCTAATTACGCTGACGCCGCTGGTCTTTTAATGCGGCTTTTTCGCTTTCACTTAGAAACGCAATTGCTAAGGCATTTTCTTGCGCTTGTTTAATATGCGAAGGGGTTAGGCCTGCTTGCTTAGCGGCAACAGAGAATTCATGATCGAGTTCTACACCTTGAACTGCGGGGTCATCGGTATTTAGACAGGCGAGTATTCCGTGCTCCAAAAAGGTTTTCAACGGATGTTCTGAAAGTGTGGCTACCGTATTCGTCAATATGTTGCTGGTTAAACAACTTTCAATACCAATGCGATTGTCACGCAAATAATCCATAAGATTTTCATCGTGAATGGCATTAACGCCGTGCCCTATTCGAGTAGCCCCCAAGTGCTTTATGGCTTGCCAAATACTTTCTGGGCCGACGGCCTCGCCAGCATGTACTGTGACATGCAACCCTTCGCGCTGAACTTGCTTAAAATGTTCAACGAACAAGCTTCCAGGGAAGCCCTTTTCATCACCCGCCAAGTCAATTGCAGTGATGTGTTCTTTATAAGCCAAGATTGAATCTAACTCATGCTGACACGCTTTTTCGCCATAAGAACGTGACAGAATACCAATCAGATTGACTTTGATATTGTGTTTTTTTGTTGCGCTTTCTATCCCATCGATAACGGCTTCCACCACACCTTGTGTTGGCAGCCCGTGACTTTCAGCCATGAAGTAAGGACTAAAACGCAGTTCTGCATAGTCAATCCCTTGCTTAGCCGCGTCTTCAACATTTTCGATCGCTACACGTTTGCACGCTTCAAGGTCGCCTAACACCTTCACACCCCATGTAAGTTTGTCTAAAAACGATACAAGATCTGGTGCAATTCTCATTACCTGTGTATGTGGGCGCAGTCCTTCCAACGAATAGTCAGGTAAGTCGATGTTGAATTGCTGACCAAGTTCCAGAATTGTGCGCAGGCGCACATTCCCATCTAAGTGACGATGTAAATCTAGCAGCGGTAAATCTTCAATAGGCATGGCAATACTTCGTTATAAAGCGCGAACTTAACTATAACACTTAGCGTTTGAAACCTCCCTTTGTTAGCAAAAATAACTTTTTTATGGCGGGACAAAACAGTGCTTTTTTTAATACATATTTTGTTTTATGGTTCGATTAAGCATCAACCTTTCCCCCAACGATGCTCGCTTTTCAAAACACTTTCAAAATCATTCTTTCTACAAAATAAAACAGGAGCACAACCATGTGCGGAAAATGTATTGAAGGCTGCTTTTTAGCAGGCTGGCGCGATGGCACGTATTCGTTTGATCTTATGCAAGAAACACCTGACTTTATGGGCAAAGATGTGATGGCCGCACACAGTTTAGTAGAAATAGTAGCGTCTCCCGGCCATAACATAGAAAGCTTGCATAACCATGACTTTAACTTTTCACCAATGATGGCGTGGGCGGCATGGTTTTATTCGCAAAACACTTCCTTTGCAAACGCTGAACTGACCGACTATCAATTTCACCTGGAAAACCAGAGAGCCAAAAGGTATGCAGAGCAAAGTGATTGGGCAGAATTAACTCTATTATTTCCAGAAATCGCAGCATTCCTCGATACGTTAACATTAGACCAGGTTGGTAACATGCCTGACGAGAAACTGCTCAATGAAATTGAAACGTGTTTATTATTTATTCATGGCGACGGCTTCTATAAGTACGAACTTATAACGTCGATGTTCGATGACGAGGGTATTTTTCCCGCGATTACCTTAAGCGATACGGCAAAGCCCTCTGTGTTTATTACCCACGCGCTTGAGATATTTCTTCTGACAGAGCACCTATTGCGCTACCGTCCAACATCTTGGCTTCTACGCGTGACATTAACTATTGATCTCACCTGTGACTTTGATAGCTTTCATATGGCGTGGCGTCGCTATGTTGCCAACCGCATTTTTGGCAAACTAACTAATGATGAACAGCTTGCCTTTGGCAGTACATTGCCACTTAATACAATACGTGCCATTTGCCAACGAAATGCCAACGACAAGCCCTTACTTAGACAAATGCTCGCCATCGTAAAAAAATGCAAAGGCGATGAACAAATCATACCGGAGCAATTGGTTGAGCACATAAAAGCGCTACTGTTGAAATAGCCATTACTGCACAAGACAGTGCGCTCAACTAAGGCGTAACTATTTATTTGCTGGTACTATATCGCCAAATTTTGCTATGTCAGTGTTGCCATAGCACGAGAGGATAAAAAATATACCTCATTTAAATTAAGCAGGAACATCATGGCTCTCAAAGCGACCATTTTTAAAGCTGACATATCCATAACCGATATGGACCGCAATTACTACAACGACCACAACCTTACTATTGCTCGTCACCCATCAGAAAACGACGAGCGCATGATGCTGCGAATCATCGCATTTATCGTAAATGCGCATGAGCGTCTGCAGTTTACAAAAGGGCTATCTGACGACGACGTTCCTGATTTGTGGCAGAAGAGTTTCAGCGATGAAATAGAGCTGTGGATTGAATTGGGCCAACCATCTGAGCAGCGCATTAAGAAAGGGTGTAATCAAAGCCAAAAAATGATGATTTATTCTTACGCCGATAACAGCTTCGACGCGTGGTGGAATAAAGAACAAAATAAACTGCAAACAAGAAAAAACTTGTCAGTGTTTACTTTACCGGAATCGTTATCTACTACACTTGCTAATGCTGTACAGCGCTCTATGCAAATTCAGGTCACCATACAAGATGGACAAATGTGGCTGACTATTGAAGGCGCGGAAGTTACTGAAAGTGTTGAAATTGCAATTGAGAAAAAGATGTAATGAAAAAGCTATCTGCTGTTCAGCTAAAACAAAAAGCGTTGGTACTCGATATTGCTAACACGTTGGAGGCGCAAGGCCGCAACGAACTTGAAGGAATGCTGCAGTGCTGGTTTGACGTTCAATATCACCAGTTTCCGGGGTCCCTTCTATTACGCTTTCAATTCGACACAGAAGAAGCCGTGCTGCGGGCAGAACCAGAGTTGAAAAAATGGCAGCGTCGTTTGAGTTCCGCCCTTTTAAAAAAAGGTGTAGTTTTAAAAGGCATGCGTCGACATTTAATTTTTACTACAGATTCTCCAGAAGAATAAGCGTTTGTGCATAAAGTCTACTTACATATTCAAAGATAAGTAGGCTAGACTGGGGGTGTTCAATATTTAGCTAGTCGAATTTCTAAAATAGAGACACGCGCTACATACAAAAACACTAAACAATTGAACACACCATGTTGACCGGCTGTTAATTCAGCCACTATCCCGGTAAAAGGAGCTTCACAATGAAAACTAAAGCAATGGCGTTAGCACTACTACTGTCTTTAATGGGCTGTACAGAATCTAGCGAAGAAACGAAAAGTGATGTAAAAAAAGAGATGGAAAAAGCAGGCGAAACAACGTCTGAAGCGTATGAAGAAGCAAAAGAAGATGCTGCTGATTCTTGGGATGATACAAAAGATGCGACCTCAGACGCCTTAGATGATGGCAAAGAGATGGCTTCAGACGCCTATGAAGATGGTAAAAAAATGGCTTCTGATGCCTACGAAGATGGCAAAGATATGGCATCTGACGCTTACGATGCAAGCGTCGAGAAAGCGGGTGAATGGAAAGACGCAGCCGCGAAGAAAGCATATGAAGCCTGCGTAAAAATGAAAAAACAAATGGGCGGAGATGTAAGCGAGTGTGACGATTAAGTCGTAGCCCGCTACTCCAGCTTTTAAAGCGAACCTTTCGGTTCGCTTTTTTGTATCTTACTTTTCAAACGAAATGCTACTTTACTCACATCCTGCAAGTATCACTGAGTTTGCCGTAATCGTTAATGGTGCCACCCTCAGCAGCGTGTTTATGCCAAGGATATTATTCCCCTTTGGAAGCACGGCGACCTCTACTGGCCCTACTTCACACGTATTGCCAATACGCACTGAATTGATTTGGTACTGCGATACCTTAAGAATTTTTCCGTTCGCCATTCTCGCTGCCGACGTTCTGGTAGCAAGTAGCGGTTGATTTTGAGTAAGAGCCTTAAAAGTGGCTTGATTAAGCGTTAACAAACTCGATCCCGTATCCAGCAAAAACGATGCTCTCACATTAGATTCAAGCGTAGCTTCCAGATATAAGGTTCCGCCTTTACTTTGCGATAGTGGAATACTTTGCTCTATGGCCAATGTTGGCGAGACAAAACCTAAATATGCCATCAACAGCACTGAGAGTGATAACGTCACTGCTTTTTTTGCCGTTCTGTTCATTTTATCTACACCACACGCTTTAAAAGAAGACGTAGGAGAACAGCAAGATAAAGACCATATGTTAATTATTTGATTTTCTTCGATCTGCTCGAAATGACCACACGTTCAAGCACCTTATTGGTGCACTAGCGCTGGGTATTATGCACCATACATAGGCATGCATTGGTGCATATTGTGCTTCTCAGCGAGCATATTGATCCATCTGATTTAGCGCCTGCCACTAATAACCAAAACTGATAGCTTATGACTATCACCAATCAGTATTGTTTGAACCAAATTCGTTCATACAATATACAAAAGTAGTAAGTTTAATATGAGGACACGATATGAAATTACGCTATGTTTTGGGAACGCTCATCACTGCCGTTTCGCTTGGATTTACCGCGCAAGCAATGCCAGTTTCATCTGATGACACTGTAGAAGTGCAAGTGGTAGATTATTCTGGTAAACCACCGTTTAAACGCAAAGTAGTGACTATGTCGGTTAACGACGTTGCGCAGTTGGAGTCAGTAGGTCAGGAAGCTATCGAGTATGTTGAGGTTAAAGAGGTGATTATGCGTGGAAAGCCTCCTTATCGCAGGACAACTACCATGATGCCTGTTTATGACGTTGCTCAACTTGAAATGCTAGAAGAGGAAGACGACAAGCAAAGACGTGGCACGCGCCCGCCGTTCAAACGTAATTAACCCGCTTGCACTTTTAGTTAAGCGTTTAATCGAAGCGATTTACTTTTGCCTGAGTGAGTCGCTTTTTTGTAGCGTTTTATTTTGAAAACGATGGCCAAAAAGATAAAGTGAGGAAAACAACAAAAAAGAGAAAACCAATGCAACCTCACGACCACTCTCCTCTTACTGATTTTATTGAATACCCAGAAGACAGTATGCTTGCTCGAAGTGCAGATTTTTTAAAAAACATGCAGCGTCGCCATAGTATTCGACACTTCAGTGACAGACCGGTCGATAAAACCATCATTGAAAACTGCATACTCACTGCCGGTACGGCTCCTAGCGGCGCAAATCATCAACCCTGGCATTTTACCGCTATCCAGTCTACCCACGTAAAACAACAAATCCGCGAGCAAGCAGAGGCACACGAACAAGGGTTCTACAATGGACGCGCTGGTCAACAGTGGCTCGATGACCTCAAGCCTTTAGGCACAGATGCCAGTAAACCTTATCTTGAAACAGCACCCTGGCTTATTGCTGTATTCAGTCAAAAATTTGGTGAAACAAAAGCGGGTGAAAAAAGCCAAAACTATTATGTTCATGAGTCGGTAGGTATTGCGGTTGGCATGCTTATCACATCGTTACACAACGCTGGTCTGGCAACCTTAACCCATACTCCAAAACCTATGAACTTTTTAACCGAAATATGCCAACGCCCAGATAATGAGCGGGCTTACATGCTAATTATTGCAGGCTACCCTGCCCCCAATGCCACTATTCCAGCACATGCTCAACAAAAAAAGTCGCTTAGCGAAATTTCGAGCTTTCTCTAGATTTAAAGCGCGCCCTGGGGCTGTGTACTTTTTAAAGAAAAGTGTTAATGCAGCATAATTTTAAAAGATAGCTTATAAAAGCTTCGTCATAGACATGAGACACGCAGCACTTATAATGCGCCCTCGTTATTAAGGGCTGTGACCTTTTGTTTACGAGTTTGGGTCAACCACGTTTAATAGCCCTCGGGAGCTAATAGTCTCATGTCATCGCGATACGCATTCTCTCCACAACTTCCTTTTCTGTTGCTAAGCCTTTTAACTGGCTTAACCTCCTCGTTTGTTACGCCTCTTATGAGCTATTTTCTCATTGACGAGATCAACGTTGAGCCCATATACATAAGCATTTACATGGTTTCTGTTACGCTATCAGGGTTGGTGATCAGTCAATACCTGGGGCACCTGGCTGATAAAGGCTTTAACGCAAATCGTCTTTATGGGCTAACCATGCTTTGTGTAGGCATTGCGATGGTCGCCTTCATCTTTAGTAACCAGTTTTGGCACGTATTTCTTGCTGGCGTTTTATTTATGTCAGTGGGTGCCGGGGCAGTGTCTCAGATGTTGACCGTTTCAGGGTTATGGGCAAAGAAACAAGACATCGACTTAGCCGCCTTTAACTCAAAAGTTCGCGCTGCCATCTCTCTTGCTTGGGTGGTTGGCCCACCGCTAGCGTTTACTTTAGTCGCCAATTTTGGCTTTGCAGCATCTTTTTCGGTGGCTATCGCATGTGTGTTAGTTGCAACGCTTTTTGTGGTAAAGGTTGTACCGCCTCAAAAAGCTAATCAACAGTCGCTCAATACGACTTTAAAAGGCTCGCTATCGCTGCCTTTCTGGCTGGTTGGGCTGGCTATACTTGCTGGTATGGCTGGCAATGTTATGTATTTATCATCGATGCCCTTATACGTCATGAATGAACTGGGGTTGGCAGAAAATTTACCCGGGCTGATGATGGGTGTAGTGGCCGCACTTGAAATCCCGACTATGTTACTGGCGGCCAAGCTGGCTCGACGCTTTCCACCCGCAGGTATCATGGCCGTAGCATTCATTTTCGGCTGTTGCTTCTACATCGGCGTGTACTTTTCTCAGTCAAGTTGGGAGTTACTTACCCTTCAAATACTAAACGCCCTTTTCTACGGCTTATATGCAGGCATTGGGTTGACGTTACTGCAACAACAAGCGCCCGACTTAACCGGGTTCACTTCAGCCTTTTATTCAAACGCCACCCGCGTAGGTATGATGCTAGGCACAATAGGCGCGGGTACCGTGGCCCAATTTTTTAGCTTTAGAGATGCCACTATCGGGTCGTTATGCATTGCCATATTTGGTTTGAACGTGATGTTAGTGTTTATGTTTGTTAAGAAGCGCGCGCGTCGTTAAAACATTTTCGTGTGTGTACGTTCTTTGTGCTTTTGTACGCCCACACTATTTTAACTGAAGCTCCATCTGCACATCACATCTCGCGTAAGGCGATGACGCCCCCTTGATATGCTTAAACCCTATCTTTTCATACAAACTCAATGCGGGTTTAAGCACCGAGTTACTCTCTAAATAAAGCCGCTTTAATCCCATAATTTTCGCCCTTTCTACAATGCTTTTACCTAACAATAATCCTACTCCTTTCCCTTGTGCTCTTGGCGATACCGCCATTTTGGCAAGCTCAAATGTGTCGGCGGTTTGCTTTATAAGCGCGCAGCAGCCTATAGGTTTCCCCTTTTCTAACGCGATTAATATGACACCCGACTGATTCAAAATGTAGCCTTCAGGGTCGTCGAGCGCTTTAAAGTCGGGTTCCTCTAACTCCCAATATTTGCTTATCCACTCAACGTTGAGCGATTTAAATGCCTCGCGATACTTTGGCGCATAATCTACTACTTTAATTTCAGGAGAGTCTCCGTCGACTCTTGCACTAATAGGCCGATATCGAAGGTGCCTTTCAACTACGCTGACCGCTTCCCATAAATCGATACCCGTTTCTTCTTTTAGCTCACGCATAGCAGCATCTATAGCGTCGCACTGCTTTTCCATTTGGGGCACCATTGCTTTCGCTGTGTCGTTTAGCGCCACCAGCGTAACCCGTGAATCGTCACTGGATTTGTAGCTTTCAATTAAGCCCTTTGCTTTCATTTCTTTTACGATTTTACTCACCGACACATGAGAATGATTTATCTCTTTGGCGATATTCACCACAGAATCTGCACCTTTAGACGCCAGTACATAGAATACAGGGAACCACTTTGGCTCTATTGCAAACCCGAACTTCCCATAAGTATTTTCCGCGTCCTTCGACACCTGCGCCGCTAACTGACGTAAAGCTGTACCTAACGCAATATGCCCCAATTCGTTAAATGACTTCATTTAAAAAACTCCGTAACCAGTTACGGATATAATTCATCGAAATTTGAAACAAGTCAAATAGATTATTAACTGAACATCAAATACCGGAGATATAGTTCACTTGGCCTGGCACTGGCTGCACCAATAGAGGCGTCGCCCATTGTAGGACTGTCGCTTTATTGGCGTGGCGCAGACCCTACAAGGCTGTTCTTCTCTATCGAACACCATAAACCTCGTGCCTTCAAAGTTAACGCCTTTTGCTTCCAGTATTTCGCGTAGTTCGGTGTACACGGTATAGCCACCGGTTTCATAACTGCGTTTGCATATGGCCAAGGTGTGATGCGCTAAGCTGCGAAGCTGCTCATCATCTAACTGCGAGGGTTTAAGCGAAGGGTGAACGCCGGCTGCAAATAGTATTTCGCTACGGAGATAGTTGCCAAGCCCTGCCATAAAGCGCTGGTCTAGATACAAACCGCTTAGCGCGCGGTTATAAAAAGCTTTTGAACGTAGTCGTTCTAATACCAGCTCTTTTGTCACCGAACCGTTTAATACATCAGGCCCTACCCGCTGTAGAAACGGATGTTCGTGAATAGTTTGCGATGGCCAGATACTAATATCAGAGGCGCTATACAAGATAGCGCTGTGCGTCTTAGTATGAAGCCCTACTCTCAACTGACGCTTAGTATCGGGCAGTTCGTTACGTTTACAGGTATGCCACACGCCGTAAAGCTGGTTGTGTGAATACATAGAGAGCGCGTTACTGAAATGGGTGATTAACGCCTTGCCACGGGTTTCCATGCCCAACACTTTTTCACCTTCTAACTGCTTAGCGTAGGGTTTAAGCTGAGCTAAGCCAAACTCTACCTTTTCTAAAGGGGTATCTTTTATTACCGCTTCAACTTTGTCTGCAGCGCGACGAATCTCTGGACCTTCAGGCATGCTATCTTAACTACCTTTTATCTGGGTTACGGTTTACTTCACATCTTCTTGAGCGTATTTCCAGCTTAATATCAGCTGAATGATAATGAATACAAAAAGGGTCTGTCGCCCTTCAATGTACTTTAAACCGCAGTTTGTACATCAAAGATCAACAGACCCTTTTATTGATTACAATTAAGCTAGGATCGCCGTAGTTAAACGTCCCGCAGATTAGCCCTTGCTCGGCACAATAAGGTATTTTGTGCCGGTCTTTTTCGCATTATACAAAGCCACATTCTCTGGCTGAAGCGCTTCCTCAAGACTTAACTCTTTGCTGTAAGACGACGCAAACGTAGTGTTAATTTCCGTAGCCACTTTCTGGTAAAGCTCGCCTACACGCTTCTTATCAAGCTTGCCTAAGAAACGCATTAGCAACCAACCACCAATACTCCACGTCATGCCATAAGCGCGGTTTAAAATAGTTGGCGAGAAATCTAAGCCGCCGTAGATATACACCTGTTTGTTGCTGTCAGAACCATAGGTGTTGAACCCTTTTGCATCTTTACTGCCCGATGCTTCCATCATAGTAAGAATATCGCTCACTAGCTCACCACCGCCAATGGCGTCGAATGCTAGCGTTGCGCCTGTGCTATCAATGGCTTGATAGAGTTCGGCCTTGAAGTTCTCGCTACTTGAATCAAGTACAATTTTTGCGCCTATGCCTTTGAGAATATCAACCTGCTCTTGGCTACGTACAATATTTACTAATTCTACGCCCTGCTCTAGACAAATCTTGTTCAACATTTGCCCTAAATTAGAGGCTGCAGCGGTATGTACAAGCGCCTTGTGGCCTTCCATTCGCATGGTTTCAACCATGCCAAGTGCTGTAAGCGGATTTACAAATGAAGATGCAGCTTGCTGCGGTGTTGTACTATCCAGATGTGGCAGGCAAGCCTGTACTGGGACGCACGCAAATTCGGTATAGGCTGCGCCGGTAAGAATAGATACCGTCTTGCCCATTAATGCTTGTGCTTCTGGACTATCACCCGCCTTAACAACCGTACCTGCGCCTTCATTGCCGATAGGTAAGGTTTGATCCAGACGTGATTTGATGCGACTTAGCAACGGCTTGTGTACTGGTGCTACTAGTGCTTTTTTATCTTCGTCAAAGGTTGCCTTATCAAGGCTTGCAGGGCCGAACATGGGCCACATATCTGAAGGATTTATAGGAGAGGCTTCCATTTGAACTATTACTTCGTGTGACTTAGGTTCTGGAACATCCACTTCTTTTAGCGATACCTGTAACTCACCTTCTGAGGTGATTAGCGTAAATAGTTGTTTTGATTTATCCATAGTGTTATTTCGCCCTGAAAGTTAAACGCTGAATGTAACAATAAGCTACCACGCACCCACTATCAGTAATATTTATATTTCGAATACATAAGCGTTTCGACCATTTATACACCCTCAAAAAATGGGGTCAGAGTACATTTCTTTTTGGAGCCTCCGCGCATCGCCCCATCATCTGCATCAAGTAATTCTGCCACTTTTCCATCGCACAGTGCGACGTGAGGTTCATCAATAAAGTACTCTGACCCCATTAACTAGATAGGTTACACTGCTAAGCCTGTATCAGCTTGCGGTGACGAATTATTAAATGAAAAAGTTTTGTGGATACTTCTTTCTTGGACTTATTGGAATAAGCAACATGGCGCTTGGTGAAGATGCGCCTTTGGTCTCAATTCCTACTCATGATGCATTTTTTAATGCTATAAAAGCCCATTGTGGTAAAGCATTTCAGGGCGATGTTAGCAAAGACAATGTGGGTAATACGTTCGGTGATGCGAAGCTTGTTATGCACGTAAGAAAGTGCACAGACTCGGAAATTCAAATTCCTTTTCACGTGGGTGACGATGCATCCCGCACTTGGATTCTAACGAAAACCGGCGCAGGTCTTATGCTGAAGCACGATCATAGAAATGATGATGGCAGCTTTCATTCTTCAACCATGTATGGCGGCCACACTGTCGATGAAGGATATGCCCAAGTACAGTCATTTCCAGCAGATGCTTACTCAAAAGCGTTATTTATAGAATCTGGAATTGCAGCATCAACGGATAACGTCTGGCAAATGATGATCTACCCAAGTCGCTTTAGCTATCGCTTAGTTCGCCCTGCGCGTGAAATACAGGTAGATTTTGATCTCGAAAACCCTATAGCAACGCCAAGCGCCCCATGGGGATATGAATAATGGGGTCAGAGTACATTTTCTAAATTAAGACAGCCAGCTAAGCCATTTATCTCATCCTTTCAGCTTGCCCGTTAGACCAGTTTTGGCAGGTACAGGGTTGTAGCCTTTACTCAATTCACTCATTTTAGTAGAGAGTATATAGAAAGGGATTTGGTAAAAATATGGCAAGGAAACCTCGTTTGGCTCCCGCGGGCTATCCTCAACATGTTATCCAAAGAGGCAATAACCGTTCAATTTGCTTTAAGTGTGAAAACGACTATATCGCTTATGTCAGCTGGCTTAAAAAGTTCTCTGCAAAATTTGATGTAGGCATACACGCTTGGGTATTGATGACCAATCATGTTCATTTACTTTGCACACCTAAGCTTGATAACCTTGGCGTAAGCAAGATGATGCAAGCGCTTGGTCGCATGTATGTTAGGTACTTTAACCACAAATATGAACGCTCTGGGACATTGTGGGAAGGTAGGTTTCATTCCAGCCTGGTCTCTAACGACGAATATCTTCTGACGGTTTACAGATATATCGAGCTGAACCCTGTAAGAGCAAACATGGTCGAGAAGCCGGTTGAATATAAATGGTCAAGCTACAGAATGAATGCGATAGGCATACCTTCGTCACTGCAAAGCCCTCATCCTGTGTACCTAAATTTAGGAACTTCGGAAAACCAACGTCTTGCGGCTTATCGCGCATTATTCGATGATGAACTGCCTCAAACTGACATTGATAAAATTCAAAGCGGCACTAGAAGAGGACTAGTGCTGGGAAGCGATGCATTTAAACAGCAAATTGAAAGCCTAACTGGACACCGTTTAAAGCACGAAGCGTTGGGTAGACCACCGCAAACCAGTCAACAGTTAACCACTCACCGTTCGGAAATAGCTTAATGTACTCTGACCCCATTATTTTACAGCAGTTGTTTGGTTTTTCGGCATTTCGCGAGGGCCAGAAGGAAGCGGTGGATTTACTGCTCAGTGGTCATTCAACTCTAGCAATATTTCCTACTGGTTCGGGTAAATCACTTTGCTATCAGTACGTTGCTACACAATTGCCGCATTTAACCTTGGTGGTGTCGCCATTATTGGCGCTGATGAAAGATCAGCTGGAGTTTCTTCATAGCAAAGGCATTGCAGCAGCCAGTATCGACTCCACGCTAACACCTGAGCAAAACAAGCAGGTGATGAACGATGTCCGCTCTGGTCAATGCAAAGTTTTGATGGTGTCTGTGGAGCGTTTTAAGAACGAACGTTTTAGACAGTTCATTGAGTCTGTTAGGGTGAGTATGTTGGTTATCGATGAGGCCCACTGCATCTCGGAATGGGGTCATAATTTTCGCCCTGATTATCTAAAGCTTCCAGCTTATCAGAAAGAGCTAAACATTCCTCTGGTTTTACTGCTAACTGCGACTGCTACTAAAAAAGTAAAAATGGATATGGCTGCACGTTTTGATATTTCTCCAGCTAGCATTATCCAAACGGGGTTCTATCGTCAGAACCTTAATCTAGAGGTTCGCCCTGTTCTTGAACCCAATAAAAAACAAGCTTTGCTAGAAGAAGTTAAGAAACAGCAAGGTGCGGGCATAGTCTACGTCACACTGCAAAACAGCGCCGGGGAAGTAGCTCAGTTTCTGCAGCAGCAAGGGTTTACTGCAAAGGCTTACCACGCTGGGCTCGACAGTGAGGTCAGGCAACGCATTCAGCAAGATTTCATGAACAACAAACTTCAAGTTGTGGTGGCGACTATTGCCTTCGGCATGGGTATTGATAAATCGGATATTCGCTTTGTTATTCACTACGACCTACCAAAATCTATAGAAAACTATAGTCAGGAAATTGGCAGAGGCGGGCGAGATGGTGAGGTAGCAAACTGCACAGTATTAGCGAACCTCGACGGGTTAGTCACCATTGAAAACTTTGTTTATGGGGATACGCCCGATAAAAGCGCAATTGAGCGCGTAATTACCGACATTAAATCACAAGCTCCGGTTCACCTAGATACTGCTCAAGAAGTTCAACCTCCAGCTAACAGCGACAACAATGTTTACCAGTGGGAAACCCAAATTAACAGCTTATCGAGCACAAGCAATATTCGTCAGCTTCCCCTTAAAACCCTTTTAGTGCAGCTTGAACTCGCAAATGTTATTCGACCGTTGTACGCCTACTTTGCAGAATACAAGTTCCGGTTTATTTCTGACAAAGCCATCATACTCGGTTTATTTTCAGAAGAACGTTCGCGCTTTTTAGATGCGGTATTCACGCACTCCAACATGAAAAAGGTATGGGGCGTTGTAGATTTTGACAGTATTTATCAGCATTACGGTGCAGAGCGTTCTAGAGTAGTTGCGGCATTGGAGTATTTGCATGAACATAATCACATCGAGCTTGCATCACGCTTAATTACCGATGTTTACCGCGTTAACAACAAACAACTATGTTCGGAAAACTTAGCAGATAAGTTAGCGCAGTATTTTACTGAAAATGAATACAAGGAAATAGAGCGTATAGCGGCGCTGGTAGGCTTCTTCGAACTCAACACCTGTTTAAGCTATAGCCTATCGGCGTATTTTGACGATACCAAAGCGCCTTTAAAATGTGGCCACTGCAGTGTGTGCCAAGGTAAGGTGGCTAAGCTTAGTTACTCAACCCCTATTTCCAAGCCAGATATGACACAAGTGGCTGAAGCTATCTCGGCACTACAATCTCATTTAGAAGGAAAGTTTGAAGGCCCTATTAGCCAATCCATCTATTGCCGTTTTCTTACTGGCATGACGATGCCTTTGTTTACGCGCTTTAAAGTAAAGCAAGTGAAAGGCTTCGGGAGTTGTGAAAACTGCCGCTATGCGGATGTAAAAGCAGCCGTATCTTCTATAATAGAGTAAAAAGGGCAAAGCAATTATCGCTAAGGTAGGCGCGATGAATATCCTAAATCCCACTCTCGGCTCTGCCTCTTTCACTGCTTTAAACGTGCGTACTTTTAGGCCATATTATCAATGTGTTTTAGGATACTACCAAAGGCGCGGCTTCCCACCTTTTGAATTTGTTTGTCGAAATATAAGGTGCCAAGAATAAAAATAGAAATGTGCCCTTTCGAGCGCCACGTTACGTATGTTTTACCCTCTCGGTCTTCCAAGAGAATTTCTCCAAACTCATGTTCGTAGGGAAGCGGGCTGGATTTCACAACCTTGTAACCCAGTTTGAAAGGCGGTTCAAAACAGACTATCTCTTCATGGAGATTTGAGTCGCCAGAAATAATCTCACGAATAGCCCCTACTCCATTTTTATTCTCGTTTCCTTCTCTTAATACGTTCGACGCATCAATGGCCTTAAACTGTGAATAGTTCCCGTGGTCGCTTAATATTTCAAACACGGTTTCAATGGGTTTATCGATGGTTCTTTCCACACTAATTGAAAACACTTTAAGCCTACACCTTTAACGTTGATTTATGAGTTTCATCGATAGTACATCAGGTTTAAAGAATAATTTACTTAAGAAATGATTAGCCGTGTAGATAGTCTTTTTACAGCATAGTAAATAGGCAAGAACTAATTTATAGTGAGGTAGAATATTGATTGAACAAACAGTAAAGGAAAGATGGCGCCACTTCAGGGAAAAGAAAACTCCAAACAAGGCTCGCTAGTTATTGTCGGCACAGGTATCAGTGTTGCCGGTCAAATGACGCTAGCAGCTAAAAGCTTCATAGAAAATGCTGACATTGTATTTATGGGTATCATGAATAAGGTTGGCGAGCATGTTGTATCCAGTTTGAATCCGAATAGCTTTTCCTTAGATGACCTTTATGAAGAAGGTAAATCTCGCGCGGTCACCTACTCTCAAATGACTGAGCGTATCGTAGAAGCAGTAGTAAGTGGTCAAAATGTTTGCGCTGCTTTTTACGGGCACCCCGGTGTTTTTGTTACCCCGTCCCACGAAGCTATCCAAAGGGTAAAAGCACTCGGCCTTGAAGCTCACATGCTACCTGGGGTATCTGCAGAGGATTGCTTAATAGCAGATTTAGGCATAGACCCATCGCGATATGGCTGCCAGTCTTATGAAGCTTCGCAGTTTTTATTTCGCGATTACCGCATAGACCCTTACATGACACAGATAATCTGGCAAATAGGCTTGGCTGGCGAGGCCACATTAAGCGTGCTAAATGCCAACCATAGTCAGTCAGGGCTCACTATGTTAGCCGACATTTTGTCGGAGCATTATCCTGACGATCATGAACTTATTATTTACGAAGCGGCAACACTGCCTATTTGTGAACCGAAAATACAAAAAGTATTGCTTTGCGAACTTAAACACGCGAAACCCACACTTATTTCAACCCTTGTTGTTCCCTCCCTTGGCATGCCAGCATATCGTCAAGATCGCCTTGCAAAGCTCGGTTTAACAGAACAACAAGTTATTAACTATAGAAACCCAAGTATAAATTAAAAAGGACAATTAAATGGCTAAATCTATTGAAGATTTCTTGGTTGAACTCGACACAAACAGTAAGCTTTTGGAAGCCTATAAAAAAGACCCAGTGGCAACCGCTAAGAAATATGGTTTACCTGACGATGAAGTGCAAATCATTGCAGATAAAAAGTGGGATGAACTCTCTAAGCGATTCGACGACACCAGTAAAACAATCCGCGTCATCAATTATTAGTCAGTAAGCACTAGCAATGAAGCACTTGTTCAGCGTTTTGGTATGTATGATTGCAATGGCAATGGCAATGGTACGGCCCAGCTATGCCGTGGATAACGCTTTAACTAGTGCTTCAAATTCTCAAGAACTGTTAAAAGGGCTTAAAGCGCGCGTACAAGAAAATGACCCGTCTGTTGAAGAAACGTTTTCTCAATTAAACCAGTTTTTCATGGACAATCCCGATGAAACAGGCAAAGCGCGCTTTCAAAATATCAAGGCTTACTACTTCATTCTGAAACAAGATTACGTCTTGGCATATGAAGCACTCTTATTAGCCAGAAAGCGCGCTAACGCAATCGATAACGCTTCTGCCCTTGCTGAATCTTACCGATTAGAGGGTTTAATTTTAGATCTGTCTGGAGAGCATGCTAACGCGTTAGAAGCTATGCACCGTGCTCTCGATATCTTTAACAAAGAAGAAAGCGATCGTGTTTTACTTGTCTATAGCTCAATGGGCAACGTTTACATGTCGCTCAAAAATTATGAATTGATGTTAACGTTTGGGCATCAATACCTCGCGTCAGCCCAACGATTTAATAGTAAGCAAGATGAAGGCATCGCCTACTTTTACCAAGGTTATGCGCAAAGAGCATTGGGCAAATATCAAGATGCTAAAGTGAGCTTATTGCTTGCTGAAAGCCTTCTCAAAGAAGTCGGTTATCCGTTTATTGGTATTGTTTATGGCGCGATGTCCGAACTACATATAGCAGAAGGCAATCTCAACGAAGCGCTTAAAAGACTGAATCAAGCGTCAGAGGCAGACCGGCAAGTAGGGTTCCGCTACAGCGAAGGTTCACACCTTATCCACTTAGCAATGATTTATACACAGCGCGGTGAATTAGACCTTGCTATTAACGAGCTTGAAGCGGGGCTTAACAAGGACATCATTAAAAATGACAAGGTGCTGCTGCTTGATGTATTAGAGCAATTAATTACGCTTCATGAAGAAAAAGGAAATTTAGCAGCAGCGTTGCAATATGCAAAGCAATATAAGGAAGCTTACAAAGAAAGCTTTAACGAACAGCAATCAAGGTTATTAGCACTTAACCGAGTTCGTCTTGCTATCTCTGAAAAAGAAGAGACGATAAAGCTGCTAGAAAAAGATAACCTGCTAAAAGAGCAGCGCAATCTTATCCAAAAAAAGAAAAATACATACCAACTGTATTTTATCGGCGTAGTTATTCTTTCTCTTATTCTAGTGCTCGGCCTTTGGCTTAGAACGCGCCACCAGCGTAAGAAATTAGATTCCCTCACCCAAGACTTACAGAAGGCAACTCAAGCTAAATCTGATTTTCTGGCGCGCATGAGTCATGAAATTCGTACGCCTTTGAACGCTATCATCGGGTTAACTAAACTATCTCAACGTGCAGCAGAAGATAAAGAACAACAAACCAACCTTATTCAAATAGAAGGGGCATCGCACACCCTGCTTAGCGTTATTAACGACATACTCGACTTTTCGAAGATAGAAGCAGGCAAATTGGACATTGAGTCTACGCCGTTTAACTTAGATTCACTGGTTAACCAAACTATCCGTCTGCATCAAGCTCGCGCGGAAGAAAAGCATATAGAGCTCATTCAGCATATTTCTCGAGACGTACCTTTAAACCTGATAGGTGATCCGCTTCGCATACAACAAATCTTGAGCAACTTGGTTAGCAATGCAATTAAGTTTACTGAAGATGGGCTGGTGTCAGTAAGCATTCGGGCCACGCAAAACGGTGATCACATTCAACTTGAGTTTGAAATAAAAGATACCGGCATCGGTCTAACCACTAAGCAAAAGGCGCAATTGTTCCAGCCATTTAATCAGGGTGATGAATCGATTTCCAGACGCTACGGCGGCACTGGCTTAGGGTTGGCTATTTGTAAACAACTGGCCTCGTTAATGGGCGGTAAAATTTGGGTTGAAAGCCAAATTGGTAAAGGCGCAAGCTTTCACTTCACCGTAGTTGTAAACGCCGATCCTTCAAATCAAATTGTTTCTCCTTCAAATCAGCTTGCCGCGTTGAAGGTACTTATTGCTGACGACATAAGTGCTTCACGGGATGCAATATCCGAAGCACTTTCGATTTGCAATATCAAAGCAGACATTGCTGCTGGCGGAAAAGAAGCGGTGGCAAAAATTAGAGCGTCCACCAACGAAAATGCTCCATACGATATACTTATTCTAGATTGGAATATGCCAGATATTGATGGCTTAGAGGTGGCCGCCATCATGAATCAAGAAGCTTCGGTCAAGCCGCCTAAAGTGATCATGCTTTATGCATTTGAGTCGCCCAATATGCGTCAACAAGCCAAACAGCTTGGTATTAGCAACTTCATTAAAAAGCCGTTTAGCACAAGTGAACTTGTCGATAAGCTGCAAGAGCTTTGCTTAAATGTTAACACTAAATCTTTACCAGCAGATGCAGCGCCTGTACCCAATTTACGGGGCACGAAAATACTTTTTGCTGAAGACAACGCGCTCAATCAAAAAGTGGCGCTTGGGTTATTAGCAGACACCCATGCAACAATTGAGGTGGTAAATAATGGCTTAGAGGCATTTAATACGCTTCGTAATGACAGTTCGTTCGACGTGGTATTAATGGATATCCAAATGCCAATAATGGACGGGTTAACGGCAACTCAACGAATTAGACAGGAACTGCAACTTCGCTTACCTATTATTGCGATGACGGCCCACGCCATGCAGCAAGATATCGATAAAAGTTTAGAAGCCGGCATGGACGGCCATATTAATAAACCCGTGGATCCAAATCGCTTCTTTGATGTGCTTGTCGAAATACTCAACAAGCAACAGACATCGGCAACCACCGAGATTATTGACGAGACTTTATCCGAGCCCACCCCACTGGATTACATAGATAAGCATCAAGCAATGCAAACGCTCCTTAACGATGAAGCGCTATATCAAAGTTTATTAGAAGATTTTGCTGCCTTGAACGGTGAGCTAGATGTGCTTCGTAGGGCGATAGATGAAAAAGACTACATGACCATTGTAAGGGTAGTACATATTTACGTTACCGCCCTCAAGTACATTGGTGCTTACGCTCTAGCGGACTTAGCAAGCTCTGTAGAGCGCACGATAAATCAAAACGAAAGCCAAACAACCCAGGCATTTGATGAACAGCTAGAAACGCTATTTACGGCCCTGGTCGAGATGAATGCAAGAGTTGAGGAAGTGATAAGCTAGTTATTACGAAACGAAGGTTACCGTTAGAAAACCATACTGCAGCGGTAATAAAAGGGACAATGCTTTTTTCTTATGAAAGCCTGCGTAGATTGCGCAGGCCTATCTATTTGTAAAGCGCAGGATATCAGGCTTTATTTTTCATCTTCGTCATGCGAGGCGTATTCATTTTTCATCAGCCATGCATAAGCGGTGATAAAAGCCGTTTCTTGGAACTGCTTTAATCCCGTTTCTGAAAATGGCACAGCTAATGGATTTTTTCGTAGGGCCTCTTTTATATCCGTAGGACTGAAAACAATTACCTCTAGCCCGTCAATCAATTCAATCGCGGCTTCGAGTTTAAAGCCAATAGCGCTTCCCGCGAATTTACCTTTGGTTTGGCGCTGACGAATTATTACAGCATCAATTTTGTAATCTTCAACAAGCTTAGCAAAGGTGCTTTGAAAGCTTTTTAAGCCCTTGGCGCTAGTATCGGCAAGGGTTAGACGGCGCGTACGGCAGTCTGGCAAATGAAACAAACCATCAGCAAGCGACGCCAAACTAATAATTGCTTCATTACCTTTTAAATCTATACCACAGACTTTCATATTTATTCCTAATTACGTTTGCCTGCTATTATAACCCGTTTCGCGGCTGTTATTCACTTGCGAGTATTTTTCTTTACTCACCGCCAATCTTTAGTTCCCGCACTGGCGGGACCAACAAAGCTAACTTAGCACAGACTTAATAGTGTCCTTCGACAAGGGCTTTACAAAATGTTCGTCGAACCCTGCGGATCTAGAATCCTCTACGTATTTTTCAGACCCCCACCCGCTTTGAGAATAAAACTTAACATTCTCAGCCTCTGGTAGCGCTTTCAGCATTTTGACCAGCTCATAACCGTCTATGTCCGGCATGCCTATATCAAGAAATACAAAGTTTGGTTTAAAGGCTTTAAATGCATCAATCGCTTCTTTCGGAGACGTAATTCCTAAAGCGCTAACCCCCATCGATTCAGCCAACAAACAATAGGCGTCGATCAGGTCCGCATTGTCATCTACAAACATCACTTTACTTTTGCTGTGCACAACAGACTCTATTTCTGTACTTTCCGACAGCTCATAGGCAGTTTTAGAGATCGGCAACCTCACTTCAAAGGTACTTCCTTTATCGATGCCTTCACTCATCACAGACACCTCTCCATGATGCAAAGCCACTAGCTTGCTGACTAGCGTTAGCCCTATACCCAAGCCTCCCTTGGTATGCGTAGAGTGCGCTTCAATTTGAGTAAACATGTTGAACACATCTTTCAGCCTGTCTTCCGGAATGCCCATGCCGTTATCTTTAACAGAAACGACAATCGTGACCCCTTCTTTTCTGATATCTACAGCTATCTTTCCTGACTCTTTCGTGTATTTAGCTGCGTTGTGAATAATGTTGGAGAAAATCTGGCTTAATCGCGCTTTATCTCCATAAACAGTTACATCCTCTTCAAGACAATTTACCGTTATGTCGTGATTCTTTGATTTTACCTGCTGTTCAACAATTTCAAGAGAGTCTGACAGCACGTCTTGAATACTTAACCGTTCAAACTCAAGCTTAACCTTGCCTCGCGTAATACGAGATACATCCATTAAATCATTGATAAGTTTGGACATATATTCAGCTTGACGGTTAATAATAGCGGTCACTCTTTTACGCGTTTTGTCATCATCAACGGTTTCTAAAATGCTTGCCCCAGACATGATTGGTCCTAATGGATTTCGCAGTTCATGGGCTAACGTAGCAAGAAATTCATTCCTGTAGTTGTCTTGCTTTTCAAGCTCTTGAATACTGATGTGCATGCGTTCTTGTACATCAAGCGCATACACAAGAAACATTCTATTTAGGCGGTTAGCGGTATCAATATCAGTCCTATCAAAAGCGGTTGAGCGCCCTTCAATAGTGCGGGTATGGATAGTAAACGCAGAGCGAGGTTTAAGACGCTCAGCTTTTGGCGCATCTTCAGATTTCTCATCATCAGCACCTATCCATTTTTGAACTCTATGGGTTTCTTTTCTAAACCATGCGGTAAAATACTGCTTTTTTTCAAACAGCGGGATGATCATAATACCCGCTATGCCGTGCTCTCGCGCATCAGGGTAATCGTCATAGAGCGAATCGTTTGTGTAAGGAAAACCGCCTTCGCTAACCGCTTTAGAAAAGATGTCTTTAATCAGCTCTATGGGTAAGGTAGACCCAAGAGTGATGGTCTCGTACTGCGAATAATAAACAAACCCCGAGCTATTGAGCGCATTTAAAAACGCCCTTTCGCCGCTCTTAACCACGCGACTAATTGGGTTCGCAGGGCCTATTTTGTCGAGCATAGCGTCAACGGCTTTGTCGGTAACATCCTTTTTGCGTTTCGCAATCTCCTCTTCTTTAGCCAACAAATGCCAGCTAAACAATTGGCTCAAGTTTTCACATTGCAGCCTTACGTTTTGAGGAATATAACAAGCCTCGCGATGATGACAGGATATAAGGCCATAAAGCTCTCCATCCGTTACCAACGATATGGAGAACGATGCTCGTAAACCTTGATTCCTGATATATTGAAGGTGTATGGGCGAAAACGTTCGTAACAGTGAACGCGAGAGGTCTAAACGCTCTCTCCCCGATTCCTCTGCAGAAGGAACTAATCTGGCAGGGGGCAGTTCTGTATCAGGGACGAGCCTTACCCAATTGGTTTTATAAAGCTCTCGAGCTTGCTTAGGAATATCTGAAGCAGGAAAATATAAATCTTGATAAGACTTCATATCTTCTGCTTTGGCTTCCGCTATGACCTTGCCTGAATAGTCTTCATTAAATTTATAAAGAACCACTCTATCCATATTAGTGAGATATCTAATGGTCGAAACCATTTCTCGCGCCATCTCGCCTAGCGACGTCATTTCTTTGAAGCGCGGCGCGATAGACATTGAATAGAGCTTTATAAATTGCTCTGCGCTATAAACGTCTCTAAATTCTGTAGCGGGCTCTAGCTCAACCACATAGTGATCACCAGAATCGTAAACTACCGCTAGATAGTCTATTTCCTCGCCTGCTTTTAAGAGCGCCCCCTTAAGATGAAGTTGAATGGGCAGTCTTATCTTACTTGCCGATACTCTGTCGAAGGTCTCTTCAAGGAACGTGCGCTCATCAGAATCGGAGGATAAAATATCTAAAAAGTTTTCCCCTATGATCTCGTCTGCGAATATCGAATTGCAATTCTCGCTTACAATTTCAATTTTCAAATCCTTGTAGCTGAATGCGATAAGAAAACCGTAACTTTGGACACTTTCGGGGATATGTATAGGCTCATCTTCACAGCGTTCAAAGTTAAAGTTTTGGGGGAATTGACTCATAGGGTTCCTAAGGTTTGTATTAGCTAAGCCTTTCTTGGCTTAGAATGGCAACGTATCATATTGATATTCAGATTTATAATGCTCTCTCTATGAACTCGCTGAATTTAATGTTTGTAAAATTGCAAAGTGGAAACGCCACAAAACACTGTGTTTAACGGAAATATCAACCTTCAACGCTGCGTGTTTTATGGCGTTCACCATAATTCAGGCAGCTGAAGCTTAATTAAGCGCGCGCCTTCCTTATCTTCAAGCACATAGATATTACCCATGCTGTCTTGCTCGACTTCGCGTACGCGCTTGCCCCATTCGTAACGCTCTGCTTCTTCCACTTTCCACTTGCCTTCATCATCTTTGCCAAAAGCAACGCGAACTAATGCTTTTGAAGACAGTCCACCGATAAAACCATTCCCGTTCCAGTCACTAAACTTATCGCCTTTATAGATGATAAAACCAGCCGGGCTGATAGCGGGCACCCAAGCTAACTCGGGCGATTTAAAAATAGGAATGTCTTCGTGATTAGGAATTTTTACGCCCGAGTAATGGTCACCCTGCGACACCGTTGGGTAACCATAATTGCGACCTCGTTCTATTAAGTTGAGCTCATCACCATGGCGAGGCCCCATTTCGTGAGCCCATAAATTACCTTGCTCATCGAAGTCTATGCCCAGCGGGTTGCGGTGACCAAGTGTCCAAATCTGTTCGGTTACGCTACCTTGACCATAAAACGGGTTATCTTTTGGCACGCTACCATCGTCGTTTAAGCGCAGTACCTTACCTAAGTTCATCGCCATGTTTTGTGCCGGCGTGAATTTCTGGCGCTCGCCAGAGGTAATAAACAAATGGCCGTCAGGCGAAAATGCCATGCGATGAGAGTAATGACCATTGCCGGTCATCTTCGGCGATTGACGCCAAATTAGCTTTCTATCAGACAGCTTCGCACCGCTGTCAGAAATAGTAAGCGTGGCGCGCTCTATTACCGCGCCGCTGAAGGCATCGTCTTTCTCATCTCGCTCAATGTAAGAAATATAAATAGTGTTGTTTGACGCAAAGTCAGGGTGAATGATGACATCACCTAGCCCGCCCTGCCCGCGTGCAGTAACGTTTGGCACATTACTAACTTCAAAACGCTTTTGCTGGTTTTCATCAAGCAGCCATAATGTGCCGGCTTTTTCCGTTACCAAGCTATGCCCATCTGGCAAAAAAGCCATGGCCCATGGATTGTCGAAGGTCGACTGCACACTCCCCATTACCGAAGTGCCTACAGTGCCTTTCATCTCAACTTGTTCAGATGAGTCTGACTGGGCAGACGTAAAAAATGAGGTAGTAAATAACGTAACCAATAGTACGGCCTTTCGGTTCATGCTAGCTTTGTGCTTATTTGTTGTTTTCATCGACGTTCTAACCTTTTCGAGAGTTTGCGTACTGCTGGTTACACGGTGAAGCGTTTGTTACACATCAACGGGTGGCGCAAAGAGTTTCAGTTAGCATTGGTTACGTAGATTTAATTAAACAGGTTTATATTGTTGCTTTTGATTTGTTATTCGTTACGTTATTGGCACCGTGTATTTATTCGCACGCCCCTAAACTTTCTTTAATGAAGCTATGCTTTACTTCAACACCACCTATGTTATTTTCGATTCAGTTTTAGCAACAAAGATAAGGAGGTGATCATATGTCGAAAGTTAAGGTATTTGAACAGGCAGCTATGAGTGAGGGTCGTTCTAGCTAACCCCTTTAACGTAATTGCTCTAGAAGGCTGTCTTTCAGCCCAGCTCGGAAAGCCGCATCACGTTGCTGAATGCGGCTTTTTTCTGCCTTTAAAAAGGTATACAACAAAAGACTATATTTTCAGTTCGGTTCATTCCAAAATGTGTATATCTCTTCGACATTCACATAATTTAAAAATACGAATTGCTCGCCACAAGTGAGTTACAGTAAGGTTTTGCCAAGGATTAAGACGTTGGTCAGGGTTGGACTATTTATATCTTTAATAACATTTGCTAGTGCAAATGCAACCGGCATCGGTGATCAAAAAAACGCATTCGCTTTCCACGCTGACAATGCGTTTCTAACTGAACGAGTAAATCTGGACGACCAGCCTTTTTCAACCTCGGTCGATACAGTACAAATGCTCGTTGATGAGCTAGGGTATGAAGAACCTGTTCTTCATGTCCCCCTTGTCCGTTCCTTCGCCTATATGCAACATGGCGAAAACATTTGCGTACTCAATAAAATAAAAGCCCCTGAACGCGAAAAAAATCACCTATATTCATTACCACTCAACTTTTTTCAAACACAACGTTTTTATCAACTAGCGTCACTGCCACCGATAGATAAATACCTGTTAAACAAGGAAGGTCAGCTATTGAGTGTATCTCAGGTAATGGAAGCCTACCCCGACGCTTTTATTGTGCTGCCAGAAGAGTTCTCATTCGGTGAAAAGATTGACGAAGATCTAAAGCTAGTTAGTCGAGAGCAAATACATCGTGTCGCAAATGATGTTTACTACTCTCGGTTTATGGACATGTTTGCAAAGGGAAAATCTGATTTTGCGCTAATTTTTCCTGCCAGTATTTACCTAAGCTATGGAGAGCAGATGCCAGTTGCAGTCCGCAGTTATTCCATTGCGGGTAACCCAAGCCATGTATCAGGCCACGTTATCTGCCCTGATACACCACAAGGAGCGAAGCATATAGCGCGGATAAACACCGCAATAAAACGCATTTATTTAAAAGCTGAATTTATTGATGCACATATCCGATATTTACCTGCGCAGGACAGGCAAAATTTGCAGGCTTTTATTAAGCAAACAGTTCAACAGCTATTGCTGGGCGAGTGATTAGGCGACCCCGCCCCTTATTAACAAACCACAAACAAATATTAAAAAATATTGTCTTAAAATCAGCCGTATACCTCTAAAAACCGTTGTCTAACAAGCTGTATAATCTAGCGACAAATTAACGAGGTATCAGACATGAGCAAACACAAAAAAGACGTGAGTAAAGAAACAGCGAAAGTGGTAGCTACAATGATGGTGCCTTTGGTGGCACTAGGCCTTGTTTGTTTATCAGTAGGTGCTTATTTGATGAATAATGTCTTTACTGGAATTTAGTACATTTACGTTCCTAGTAAGAAATAAGCAGTATCCGTGGCCCAGCCCTAAGAAACGAATACTGCTTCACTCGTTTTACCCGAAGAAGTTAAAGCAAATTTTGTTGCCGTCTAAGTCGCGCACATAAGCGCCATAGAACAACTTCGGTACGCGCTGCCCTGGTTTGCCATCGCAGGTAGCGCCTAGTGATATTGCTTTTTCGTACATGACGTCAACTTTTTCTTTGCTGCCAGGTGCAATTGCAAACATATTGCCATTACCCGGGCGCGGGTCTTGCTCATCGTATGGAATACACACTGCTACCATTGGCTCTTTCATATTTTTGCCGATGTACTTTATTCTATCCATGTTTACCAAACGCTTAGCGCCAAAATCTTCTAACAACTTCTCGTAAAACTGTGCAGACGCCTCAATGTCCTTCGTACCTAGAGTGATGTAATTAATCATTGCGAACCCTTTGTTGATTGCTTTTTATTGTTTGTAAAATGATTACGAAGTACAGGGGAAAAAGTTCGTGCTACGAAGCCTATACGCTGCGGCGTTTATGTGTAACAGCCTAGTCTTTGCTAATAAAAGCAGGATCTATTTAGTAGGTTCTACCTCACAGTAGATTAATTGACAGCGTAGCCATAGCAACGTAGCCTGAAGTTAACTTGGAAAAGAAATTGGGTAATGGAATACTTCTAATGAAACCAACTAAGGTTCTGCTCACTTTAACAATCTCTATTTGCCTTGTTTCACTTTTAGGCTGCACGGAATCTAAAACCCTACCTGCCTCTCCTTCTGCTGCCCAAGAATCTCAAGAAGCCAACCTTTTAAAAACTGGGCTTACTGAACGCATTCGAATTGAAGGGCAAGAGGTTGATTACCAATCTTTAGAGCAAAGACAAGCGCATTATGATGTACCTGGTGTATCTGTCGCGTTTATGAGAAATGGGCAACTAGCATGGACCATGCAAAGCGGTGTTAAAGACGTAACGACCGAATTGGATGTTGATGAAAACACGGTGTTCCAAGCAGGCAGTATTTCTAAACCCGCATTTGCGGCAGTATTGATGAAATATCGCGAAGATAACCCGATAGATTTAGATGCAGGTGTTAATACCTTACTCACCAGCTGGCAGTTGCCTGAACATAAATGGACAGAGCAAGACGTTGTTTCTTTACGCAGATTGTTAAGCCACACGGCGGGTACCACAGTACATGGTTTTCCTGGTTACGCAGCGGGCGAACCTGTGCCTACGTTGCAGCAAGTGCTAGAAGGTGCATTTCCAGCCAATACCGACGCTGTTGTTGTTGATATTAAACCAGGCACGCAAATGCGTTATTCAGGTGGCGGTACTACGCTTGCTCAACTTACCTTGCAAGACGTAGCTAACGAATCCCTGCCAACTATGTCGCAACGGCTTTTGTTTAAGTCTTTAGGCATGACCCGCTCTGGCTTCGAACAACCCATATCGAAAAACCTATCAAACAACATGGCTACGCCGTACGACGGCGACGGTGCGCCAATTAAAGGTGGCGCCCATACCTACGCCACATTAGCAGCGGCAGGCATGTGGAGCACGCCATCAGACATGTTGAAAATGGCAAGCAGCGTTCGCAGTGCCTATTTAGGGCAAGAAACAGGCTGGATATCGCAAGCTACCGCACAAGAAATGTTAACCAACAATACGCCAAGTATTGAGCCGCCTAATGTAGGAATAGGCTTTTTCATCAATATGGATGATAACGGTGAAATTTTAGGCTTTGGGCACGGCGGCGCAGATGCTGGGTTTATGTCGCAGCTATACATTGAACTAGATACCGGCAACGGCTACGCTATTATGACGAACGGTAATAATGGTATGCAGTTAATTAGTGAGCTAGAAATACGCTTAAAAGAAGCGTTGGACGTTGGCTACTCGAAAGCTGAAATTAAAAAGTTAGTACCCATAAACCAAAAGGAGCTAAGTAAACACATTGGAACTTACGTGGTAACTACCCCTGTTAACGTTGATGTGGTGCTTGAAAAAACAGCCAGTGGTTTTGTGCTTAACGCCTTACCTTACGTTGAAAATGAAGAATATTTTCATGAGGGTGACGGTCGATTCTTTGCTAAGAATGGCAGTAGTGTTCGTTTTGAGGGTGATGCTGAAAGCGAAGGCGGATCGGTTAAGACGCTTGTGATGGATGGGAATATTCGGGGTGTTAGGAAAGAATAGATTCTAGGGTGTGAACTGATACATGCCCCTAATCCTTTTTGTGCCAGTTACCACCCTTAGTATATTCTAAGCTAGACGGCTGCTATGTACCTTGAGTTCAATCAATGGGCGCAACACATTGGTTAAATCTCTGTGCTGGTGTTTCATAGTCTAACGTTTTTCTTGGTCTTTCGTTAAGTTGTCTCGCTACACTGCTAAGTTTTTGTTGGCTGTGTACTGATAAGTCGGTACTTTTTGGAAAATACTGTCGTAGTAATCGATTGGTGTTTTCATTGGTACCACGTTGCCACGGTGAGTAAGGATCGCAAAGATAGACTTTTATATCCGTGGCTAGTGTGAATTGTTTGTGGTCTTTAATTTCTCTCCCCCTGTCCCAAGTTAGAGATTTATATAGTTCCTTAGGTAGCTTTTGAGCGTGCTTGATAAGTGCAGCAATCACGGTCGACGTTCTACTATCATCCACTTTCGCCAGCATTACGAATCGAGAGTGCCTCTCTACTAGTGTCGCTATGTAACTGTTGTTGGAGCCACATATTAGGTCGCCTTCCCAGTGACCAGGGATCGCTCTATCTTCAACTGATGCAGGTCGTTCACTTATAGAAACAGCATCAGGGATTTTGCCTAGACCTAACCTTTTCAGTGAAGATTGACGAGATTTGCGAACCGCTCTTTTTGACCGCAAAAACTTTTGTAGCTCTTTCTTTAGAGCGCCTCGCGTCTGAATGAAGAGTGTTTTATAGATGGTTTCGTGAGACACGTACATTTCCTGATTATCGGGGTATTGTCGCTTTAACCAACCCGCAATTTGTTGTGGCGACCATGCCCTTTTAAGCTTAACAGCTATTAGTTTACATAACTCTGGGGATCCAATTAACTTACATGGCTTAGGTCTCAATGCTTCATCCCATGCTCGTTGTTCAGCTTTCACGGCGCGGTAGTGCTTCAACCCACCATTTCTTTTTACTTCACGGCTAATTGTAGATGGCGCTCTGGACAAACGTCTGGCAATTTCTCGAATGGATTGTTTACCGACTAAGCATCGTGATATTTCTTCTCTTTCATCAAGCGAGAGAGACTGTGGATGTCTTTTTCGTTCTGGTGGCCGAAATCCACCAGTTTGATAAATAGTTGGCATAATAGAAGAGTGAAAGCGATCAAACATTCTAGCTATATCATGCAGCGAATCACCTCGCTTATATCTGTCCCAAATAAGCGCTTTCTGTTCTGGTGAGTAATAGATACGTTTTCTTTGTTTCATGGCAACATTCCTCCTTTAATAAGGATAGCGTTGCACTCACCAATTGAACTCAAGACGTAAAGC
>NZ_PVNO01000025.1 GCF_002993325.1 Alteromonas gracilis | reverse complement strand
ACTTAATTTTTTTGTATGGATAATTACCCACCTAACTTAAATCCTTTTTCATCAATTTCGGGTAATGTGAGACCCAGGCTTTAGCAGCAACTAAAGCTTTCTATTTGGCAGTTCGATTAATTTTTGGCTCCTCAATTGAGAGACCGATAACAAGAAAGAACGCCTCATAGGACTCCAAGCACCACACTCGAATAGTCTACTGGGTCTCGAACCCGCATTATGCAAGCAAGAGTCAGCTTATTATGAACACTATTACAAAGCAAAAAATTAACGTTGGGGTAGATACTGGCAAATCACAGCTTGATATTTACATACGGCCTTTGGATATCTTTTTCTGTGTAGAAAACAATGAAAGAGGGATAAAAGAAGCGATTGTCGAACTCAAGAAATATCAGCCCGAAAGAATAGTTGTTGAAGCGACGGGCAGATTAGAAATGCCTTTTGCAATGGCGTGCGCTGAGGCAAAACTTCCATTTGTCATTGCCCATCCAGTTCACATAAAACGATTTGCTGGTGCGATAGGGCGGCGAGCTAAAACTGACAAGCTCGACGCTAAACTAATAGCGCACTTTAGTGAGGTGATAAAACCTGACTTAACTCAGCTGAAGCCAAAAGCCATGCGCGCTATGAGCGATTTAGTCACGCGTCGTAATCAACTCCTTTCCATGCAAACAATGGAAAAAAATAGAATTCAAATCATGCCCAAAGACCTTGCGATGACGATAAAACCGATATTAACGGCTTTGGGTAATCAGATAAAAAAGGTCGAAGAAAAAATCCTGAAGATGATTGAGTTGACGCCGGAATTTAAAGCGAAAGATCAACTGCTTCAAAGCATGAATGGTGTTGGAAAAGTCGCAGCTGCGTCAATAATAAGTAATCTACCTGAGCTTGGTTATATGACGAACAAACAAGCAGCAGCCTTAGTTGGTGTTGCACCGATGAGCAAAGAAAGTGGGCGGTATAAAGGGCATCGGAAAATACAAGGTGGCCGTCACCAAGTAAGAACAGTACTCTTTATGGCTGTGATGTCGGCGATTCAATCAAACCCTGTATTTAAATCTTATTACGGTAAGTTAGTAAGCGCAGGAAAGCCTAAAAAGGTGGCTTTGATTGCCTGTGTGAGAAAGATGGTAATAGTACTGAATTCAATGTTGAGAGATGGTGTGATGTGGGAAGCGCCAAAGGCTTTAAATTAACTATTGACGCCATAGTCTCTTGTTAGGTGCTATGGCGCAAAAACAACAAATGCAGCCCTAACAAAAACAATGAAAACACCATAGCCGAGAATTGAAATAGAGCGTCTACGGCGTTTAGGTAGGAGCTCTTTTACAATAACTGAATCATCTTTTTTTAAAGACGCTCCCCATATGAGAAACCAGTATACACTGAGCGCATAAGAGCTATCACCGATTTGAACGGTGGCATTATGTCTAGGCCAGAACCAAAAGTACTTAGAGTAAGCAACAGTATCGCCTACCTTAACTTCAAACTTTGTAGTGAAGCGATCGTACGATACGCCAACCTTATTATCAGCTACGATGTGGCGATGTTTATGAAATCTTTCGAAGCTCATATCCCTGTAGCACCTAACTTTTAAATAAGGGGCGCAGGCATGTGGGCTAAAATCCGAACGAAGTGAGCAGCCCACATGTTTGCGTCCCAGCCCGCGCAGCGGGCGAGCTTGATTTTTTTGTTAGGTGACATTACCCAAATGCCTCTATTTGCTTAACTAGTATTGATGCTGGAATGTCTATGCCGGTCAGATTTTTGCCAGAAAGATTTACTCCCACTACTTTCTCATCATCCTGTAGGATAGGTAAGAAGTCCTCCTTAAATTGTGCCCAGCTAACATTTCGTGCTTCTACGTCTCCGAGCAGTTCAGGATTCAGTTTTTTAAGCCTATCGATTCTAGATTTGGAAGACCACAGGGGCAAAGATACTTTGTTGTCACCAACATCAAACTCTAAGAGTATTTCGTTTGGTAGGCAACCAAACCAAACTATTTGAGTCGCTGCGACTTCTTCGTAAAATTTGTTTGCTTGTGTGACGCCTGCTGACATTTCCTTGTCTCCTAACTTTTAAATAAGGGGCGCAGGCATGTGGGGCATAATGGCGAAGCCGCCCCGCATGTATGCGTCCCAGCGAACGCAGTGAGTGACTTAATTTTGTTGTTAGCTCGCTTTCTGATTAATCCCACCATAGTAGCAACTTATTGTTTATAACATCACTTTCTGGATTAAAGGCCATGCCTTGGTTAGTAGCTTCTTGATTCGCAATATTCAATATTGCTTCCCTTTCGCTTTGCGTAGTAGGTAAAGATATTTCTAAAGCGTTTGCGTAGGGTCCACCTTCTTGTTGGATTCGGTTGTTACTGTCATAGATAGCACTCTTGGAAATAGTCACTTTAACTGCTCCAATGCTATACAGGTTTTCGACAAAACTAATAGCGTCCTGCGTACTAGCAAATCTATTTCCTGCAAGAGCGTGCTTGTTGTTATTTGATATGAGCCATTCACGAGCCTCGGGTGACTTTGGATAGATGAAATAAGCTATCGCTGCCAGAACGAAAACGAGTAAAAAAATTTTAAACACTTCAACAATCCTTTGAGAGCTAACACCCGCATAACGGGCAAAAATACGTAGGCTATAATAACGAGCGAAGCGAGGGAGCCTACGTGTTTTTGTCCCCAGCGAGCGCAGCGAGTGTTAATGCGTTTGTTATGTTTGTCCCCGTAACACCATATGAACTGGTATTCCCGAGATAAACAAGAGCAAAAAAGCAAAAGCACTTAAAAAATGAATAAAGCTGGCTTTTTTGGGATCTGTCATATACCAGACAGGCAGTAACGCTGCAGCTTGATACAAAAAAGCTAAGCCCATACCAAGCGTCTCTGTGACAACGCCAGATTTGAAGTATTCAAAAAGTCCCAAAACTACACAATAAGTACCATTCATCACAAGTAATATGGATGCGATTACGTATAGCCGTCTAATTCTTTTGCGAAGTAATTTTGACCACAAATCAAAGAAAGATTTCAAAAATTCCATAGGAAAACATAACGCTAAGCTTTGGGGCGCTAGCACGTGGGCTAAAATCCGAACGAAGTGAGCCAGCCCACGTGTTAGCGTCCCAGCGACCGAAGGGAGTGCCAACAGCGTTTTGTTAGGCGTACAGTTGAAAGTACGCAGCTTTGCTGCCACCACTAGCCAAATAGACCGCGTGTTTAAATAATTGAAATTAAGATAAAACAACCTTGTGCGAAATGCCAGATGTTAAGGGTAATGCTGGATAAAAGAGCGAGTTTAGAAGACTGGTGATGTTGAATGTTGGCGTTTCGGTGTTGATAAAAAGCGCGTTGCTAAAGTGGTTAAAACAACTGAGAAAGCTAGCCGCGAAGACGGCCTAGCGAAACAACCTTGATGCTGGAATGTCACGTCTGAACCTACACTTTAATGCTGTAAGTAAATGACGCCTAACAATTTAGTATACGGAAAAAATCCTTTATGCAAGGCGGAAATAATCCGTATATCAATTTAGGGTGATACCAAAATATCACCCTAAAATAATATTTTAACGAACAGATACAATAATTAAGGCGTCAAATACGGAAACTATCCTTTTTATTTTTGCGTGCCCCAAATAGTACGTATGCTGTATAAATAAACAGTTTCTTCGTGTAGCTATAGATAGGCGTCTGGGTGGATTTTATTTACCTTCCACTCACCATCTTCTTTAATCAGGTCTAAGCTACGTAAGTCTTCTACTTTGTCACCGTTATAGTTGCCGCTAAGAAAAACGGTGATCGTTGATTTCTCAGAGAACTCACTTCGACCAACTTGGCCAGCGCTTTGTGGGGTTACTGTAACAGTGTCGTACTTTAAATTAAGTAGATGTCGTTGTACGTTGTTATTTGTATGATATCTGGTCAAAATTCGCGACATTTTTTCACTTGAAAGGCGAATGGCTCTGTCGAGGTTATCGTCTTCGTAAACGCTTTTAAGGAACATCACGGTTGTATATTCGGGTGTGCTTTCATCAAGCATTCCGTATCTACCTATTCCCTCTTCTTTTTCACCGCAGGCAGATAGCATCAAAACTGTAAAAAGCCCTGTAAGGGCGTACCACATACGCGTTTTCATTTGGATTACCTTAATTTTAAGAGTTCCGTTTCTTATTGATAGTTTTATATCCCATTGAAGTCAACACACCTTGTACTTCAATTACTCTCATGTTGATTATTCACAACATTCAGTTAAAAAGCAAAGTTGAAAGAAGGGGCGAGCGCTAAATTATTAAGAGCAGAGTAGGGAGGAATAGAACAAAACGTAAGATATAAAAAAGCGAGGCATTGAGCCTCGCTTATCAAATACAACTGCAGTTGGGTTTACTGAACTTCTTCTTGCTCGTCGAAGGCACCAGCAAACAGTGGGCTGCTTAAATAACGCTCTGTTCCGCTTGCTAACAATACAACAACAATTTTGTCTTTGTTCTCAGGGCGTTCAGCAAAGCGTTTTGCTGCAACAACTGCTGCACCTGACGAAATACCCGCAAGAATACCTTCATCGGTCATAAGTTTGCGCGCCATTTCCATACACTCTTCGTTTGAAACCTGTTCAACTTCATCAATTAAACTTAGATCTAGGTTACCAGGAATGAAACCAGCGCCAATGCCTTGGATTTTGTGTGGTCCAGGAGTTAACTCCTCACCAGCAAGGGCCTGCGTGATAACTGGCGAGTCTGTCGGTTCTACAGCCACTGAAGTAATAGCTTTACCTTTGGTATTTTTAAGATAACGACTAACTCCGGTAATAGTACCGCCCGTACCTACACCCGCTACGAACGCGTCAACTTTACCATCGGTATCTTCCCAGATTTCTGGGCCCGTAGTTTTTTCATGGATGGCTGGGTTAGCCGGGTTGTCGAATTGTTGTAGCAATACGTATTTATCTGGGTCTGATGCCACAATTTCTTGTGCAGCGGCAACCGCACCTTTCATACCCTTCGGCGCTTCAGTAAGAACTAGGTTTGCACCCAATGCTTTTAACAGCTTACGACGCTCTAAACTCATGCTGCTAGGCATTGTAAGCGTAAGCTTGTAGCCGCGAGAGGCTGCAACAAAGGCTAAGGCAATACCTGTATTGCCACTTGTAGGCTCTACAATTTCTTTGCCTTCGGTTAAAACACCGCGCTTTTCTGCATCCCAAATCATGTTAGCACCGATGCGGCATTTAACACTGAAACTTGGGTTGCGCGACTCGATTTTTGCGTAAACATTACCTGATGTTACGCGATTCAATTTTACTAGCGGCGTGCGGCCAATAGATAGGGAGTGGTCGTCAAATACGTTCATTATAAATCTTTACCTCGTTCCTGATTTAAAGGAAACCCCTTCTGTCGTGATCTGTACGACCTTTTTAGTAGTTAATAATTCAACGCCTGTGATAGTTAATAATTCACAGCCTAAATTAGGGGAATTCGTTATACCCCTATATCATTGGTCCCAATTATAAAAATGCAAAGTGCTTTTTAGCTATATGTTATATCGATGGGAAATCATATGAAGCCCTTGATATCATAGCTAAACTAGCAAAGACGAAAAATTAAACGGAGTACAACAATAATGGCTTTCAGTGGCACGTCTAATTATATCGCAACCAAAGATTTACAGTTGGCTGTAAATGCAGCTATCACGCTTGAGCGCCCGCTTTTAATCAAGGGCGAACCCGGTACGGGCAAAACCATGCTTGCAGAGGAATTGGCCGAGAGCCTGGGAACCGAGCTAATTCAGTGGCACATCAAGTCGACCACAAAAGCGCAGCAAGGTTTGTATGAATATGATGCAGTATCTCGCCTTCGCGACTCTCAATTAGGTGATGACCGCGTACACGATATCGGCAACTACATCGTAAAAGGTAAGTTGTGGGAAGCGTTTAGTGCAGAAAAGCGCCCGGTACTATTGATTGATGAAATTGATAAAGCTGACATTGAGTTTCCTAACGACTTGCTTTTAGAACTCGATAAGATGGAATTCTTTGTGTACGAAACACAGGAGCGTGTTGTTGCGAAACAGCGTCCTATTGTTATCATCACGTCGAACAATGAAAAAGAACTGCCAGACGCATTCTTACGCCGCTGTTTTTTCCACTATATTCAGTTTCCGAATCCAGATGACATGCAAGAAATTGTGAATGTGCATTTCCCTGATCTAAAGAAGAAGCTGCTTGATGAAGCGTTAAAAGCTTTCTTCGAGATTCGCGATGTCCCAGGACTTAAAAAGAAACCTTCTACGTCAGAACTCATCGATTGGTTAAAGTTGCTTGTTGCTGAAGATATTCCATCAGAAGCGCTCCATTCAAAAGACGGTAAAGCAGCAATACCCCCACTGTACGGCGCTTTACTTAAAAATGAGCAAGACATTCATTTGTTTGAAAAACTGGTCTTTATGGCGCGTCGCTAATGCTTATTCAGTTTTTTTATACACTGCGAAAATATCAGGTTAAAACCACGCTGCGCGAGTTGCTGGATTTGCTTAGTGCGCTTGAAAAGCACGTGGTGTATGCCGATATCGAAGCCTTCTATAGTTTGTCACGAACCATAATGGTAAAAGACGAAACCAAGTACGATAAGTTCGACAGGGCGTTTGCGGAGTATTTTGAAGGTGTCGAATCTGTCGATTTGTTTGGCAAAGACATTCCTGAGGAATGGCTGCGTAAGGAAATAGAAAAAAATTTAAGCCCAGAAGAGCGCGAGGCACTGCGTAAAGCAGGCGGTCTAGACGAACTGATGGAAACGCTCAAAAAGCGCTTGGAAGAACAAGAGAAACGACATCAGGGTGGCAACAAGTGGGTTGGTACCGGCGGAACCTCTCCTTTTGGGGCCTATGGCGACAACCCCGAGGGCGTGAGAATTGGTCAGAAGGGTAATAGGAAGTTTTCCGCGGCTAAAGTATGGGATAAACGGGAGTTTAAAAACCTGAGTTCAGATGTGGAATTGGGTACCCGTAACATTAAAGTGGCCTTGAGAAAGTTGCGTAAGTTTGCCCGCACGGGTGCCAGTGAACAGCTTGACGTGCATACCACCATCGGTGAAACCGCTAAAAAAGGCGGTTTGCTTGATATCCATATGGCCCCTGAGCGTCACAACGCGGTAAAGGTACTGATGTTTTTTGATGTGGGAGGCTCTATGGACCCTCACGTTAAGAGCACCCAAGAACTTTTTTCAGCAGTGCAGACCGAGTTTAAGTACTTAGAGTACTTTTATTTTCACAACTGCGTGTATGAAGAGGTGTGGAAAGATAACCTTCGTCGCAACAAAGAGCGCATTCCAATTTGGGATATCATTCACCGCTACGGTAAAGACTATAAAGTTATCTTTGTTGGCGACGCTACCATGGGGCCGTATGAAATTACGTATCCTGGTGGCAGTGTAGAGCATTGGAACGAAGAGCCGGGCAGTGTATGGATGCAGCGTATATTGAATCATTTCAATAATGCCGTATGGCTCAACCCTCAGCCTGAAAACTATTGGCCTTATTATTCGTCAGTCAAAATAATGCGAGAAATAATGGAAGACCGAATGTACGGGCTCACTCTCGAGGGGTTAACGGCGGCTATTAAAGGGCTTAGCCGAAGTCGTTGATTTGTGCTTTTATGATAAGAGCTCGTGTGAAAAAGCGCCGTGAGTTTGCCACAATTAAGCTGTAGCGTATTAACAGCTTGCATGTGGCTTTTACTTTCTAGCACTATCCACGTTTGAAAAAAACGCCCGCACAGGGCGCTTTTTATAAGTAATTCCCAGTCATGCTTTATGACCGCAGTTAAACTAAACATTAAAGGGTGCGTAAACGTTGCATACTGAAAGCTATCATTTGGCATTTTTATTACTTGCCGGCGGTCGAAGTGCGCGTTACGGAGGGAATAAACTTTTATCTGAGCACCCTGAATCAAATCTACCTCTCGTTGAGCACAGTCTACGTGTGCTTTTAAATGCGAAAACGGCACATACAAATACGCAAGTCATCAATTGCGAAGCCACGGTTTCTAAAGTAAGTCATAAAGGTTTATTCGATAAAACGAATCAGGTTACCCTAGTTGCGGGCAAATGGCATGAAAGTTTAGAAACACAGCTAAGCCACTGTCCTGTTAACCTTGTACACAATACACAATGGGAAGAGGGGATTGCGTCTAGTATTCGTTTTGGTTTGCAGCATATTTTATCTGTATCCTGTTCGGTTTCTGAGACAATAGCGCCAAAATCAAATGGCGATAACCACAGCGGCTTACACGGTGCAGAACACGCGAGCCGTACCTACTCGCCAAGCCACTTGCTCATTTCTTTGGCAGACTTACCGTGTTTAACAGAGCAGGATTTAGCACACTTGATCCAAGCGTCGCAAAATAACCCTGATAAAATTGTGTGCTGTGAATGGACAGCTAAAAACAGAGGAAACGAAACTCTGAATGGTTCAGAGGCACGGCTTACGGTACCGGCCATATTTCCTAAGGTTTTATTCAGCGAGCTTTTTACGCTTGAGGGAGACACAGGCGCTAAACCCATTATCAGAAAATACATGAAAAAGGGGAAAGTCGTTGCGATTCCTACGCCCAATGCCCAGTTTGATATAGATATACCACAAGACTGGGTCAATGTAGCAATGCCAGGATATCGAGCCACTCATGAAGACTAACCGATAACGCTTAATGAAAGTTATCGGCTAAAGTGCCCTTAATCTTGCCGCATTACTAGGGCGCTGAATATAAAGCAAACGAGCGCCTAACATAACGGCCGCTGCGCTCAGCCCCACTATAAAACCAATCCAAAACCCTGCGGCAGCCATTGGCTCTGCCGTTATCCAGTTCGTTCTTCCCAAAATCACACCGGTTGGCAAGCCAATCAGCCAGTATGAGATAAACGTAATAATAAACATGGCCGTGGTATCTTTATAGCCTCGCAGCGCGTTAGCCGAAATAACTTGAACCGCATCTGACAACTGGAATAGGGCTGCATAAATAAGCAGTGCATTGGCTAACGTGTAAACTGCTTCATCGCTAGTGTATAAGCCTATGATGAATCCTTTCGCTAAAAGAGTAAAACTAGCGGTACATGCGGCTGTGCAAAAGCCAATGAGAATAGCTGCACGAGCTGCGATCTGAGCCTGACGTTGATTGTTTTGGCCTATTCGATACCCTATGCGGATAGCCGCGGCCATGCCCATACTCATAGGAAACATGAACATGAGCGCTGAGAAGTTCAGCGCAACTTGGTGTGCAGCCACCGTTGTTGCCCCAAAAGGTGCAAGTAATAATGCCACCACTGAAAATAGCGTCACTTCAAATAAAATGGTCATAGCGATAGGCAATCCCATTTTAAATGTTCGACTTATGGTCACCATGTTGGGTTTATACATTTGCCCAAACAAGTTGTATTTCTCAAGCGCAGGAGCGAAGCGTACATAAATAATGGTAGCGATAAGCATAGTGTAAATAACAATGGCTGTCGCTATGCCGCAACCTGCTCCCCCCATGGCGGGGATCGGTCCTACGCCATAAATGAAAAGATAATTACCCACTACGTTTGCCATAAGTCCGATGACGGTAATGATCATGGTTGGCTTTGTTTTACCTAATCCCTCGCAATAGTTCCTAAGCCATTGATAAAGGGCAAACCCAGGCATGGCAAACAGTACATAAAGCACATAGTCTACGGTAATGCTAAATAGCGCTGGCGCCATTGGGAATAGTGCAACAATGCTCTCGGTAAATGGTATTAACCCTGCAATCACTAATCCTACGAAGAACACCAAGTAGCCAGCCTGTTGACTGGCATCGGCAATGCCGCTTAAATTTTTATTACCCTGTAGACGAGATATGATGGGAGGTAGGGCTAAAGCGATACCCTGAATAAAGCATAGCAATGGCACGGTAATGCTAAAACCGAGCGCTACGGCTGCCATATCCGTTGCGCTGTAGCGTCCAGCCATAATGGTATCGCTAACACCCATCAGCATTTGCGTTATTTGCGCCACCAGCAATGGCCACGCGAGTTTTAAAATGTCTCGACCTTCTAGTAGAAAGCGTTTTTTAATCACGACAATCTGTCTCTTTACTATTTGCCAAACTACAGGGAGTAATCTGTAAGGCGTATTAACGTTTTTAGCTATCAGCCAAAAGCGAGGAAATGTGAGTTATTCTATGTTGTTAAATCTTTCCCAGGCTAAAAGTGAAGAGGCATAACTTCAACTTTGTCGCCTACCTGTAATTCACTGACATCCTCGGGCACAACCATTAAGCAATTTGCTGACGTAATAGAGGTCATCACACCCGAACTTTGGGATTTGAAGGGGGTTACTTCCCAATCGCCGCACTCATTTTTAACCATGGTTGCGCGCTGAAAATCTCGGCGTCCGGCACGACGATTAAGTGTGGTTGTGATAGTAGCGCTCACAGAAAATGGCGTGTAGGCGTCTAATTGTCCCTGCATTTTCTTGATAATTGGCACCACAAGCAATTTGGCAGTTACGAATGACGACACAGGATTACCAGGAAGGCCACAAAATAACGTGTTGTTTATTTTGCCTAAAGCGAAAGGTTTGCCTGGCTTTACCGCTATTTTCCAAAAATCTATGGCGCCTAATTCTGCAATAATATCCTTTACATAGTCTGCGTCGCCAACGGATACGCCTCCGCTACTTACCATTACATCCACCCGTGAGCTTGCATCGGTAAATAATTTACGTAAAGAGAGCTCGTCGTCTTCCACAATACCAAAATCAATGAGCTCTACATTTTCGCCTTGTAAGATGCTACTTACACCCACGCGGTTTGATTCATAAATTTGAGTATCTGCACGTGCTAAGCCTGGCGCAGCTAATTCCGACCCTGTAGCTACAACGCCAACGCGAAGCTTTCGTATAACGTCTACCGTATTTTTACCCTGTGAAGATAGCAACATTAGGTGCTCAGCGTGTATGCGCGTTCCCTTTTTTACGAGCGTGTCGCCGCGAGCTATATCATTCGCCTTTTTGCGAATATTTTCTTGTGCGATAGGGCGTTTGTTTATCACCACTGCGCCCTCGGATTCAGAGGTGTTTTCTATCATTACAACCGCGTTAGCATTTTTAGGAACGGGCGCTCCCGTCATAATTTTGAATGCTTTACCGGGTTGAAGGGGAGTATCTGCGCGCATGCCTGCAGTAATAACACCCTGTACTTCCAGCTTTAATGCAGCCGTTTGTTCCAGTTCTTCAGTGTTAACGGCATAACCGTCCATCGCAGAATTATCCCATGGTGGTACGTCTACATTTGCAACAACATCTTGCGCCAAAATGCGATTATGTGCGTCAAAAATACTCACTTGTTCAACGTCGGTTATTGCTTTGGCAGCGTCCAACGCTTTTGTGAGGGCTTCTTCTAGCGAAAGCCATTTAGATGACATACCAAAAACTCCATGAAATTGTTTAACAGGCGGATATTACAGAAAAAAACGCTTTATACCAAAAGTTAACGTGTGAAATTAAATATAGTCAGCTGGCTAATGGCGACGTTTGCTCGGTAAATTTTTGAAAAGTTGTTAAACGTTCAGTGCGTTAATGACTCAGGCTTAAAATGTCCAATATTTTGCCGATGTCATCAATCACCCAGTCAGGATGGAAAATTGAAATGTCTTGCCCATAATTGTAGCCATAAGTAAGGCCAATACTTTTCATATTGGCCGCTTTAGCTGCAAGAATATCGTTTTTAGAATCTCCTACCATCACGCATTGAGAGGGTGACACGTTAAGCACTTCACATACGTGTAAAAGGGGAAGCGGAGACGGCTTCTTTTCTTCAAGTGAGTCGCCACCAATACATAGGTCGAATAAGTGATTAATGCTGAAACTTTCGAGAATAGCGGGAACAAATGCTTTCGGCTTGTTTGTTACCAGAGCGAGATTAAATCCATTTTGTTTTAGCGTGTGCAAGGTATCGCTTACATTAGGATAGAGGGTTGAAGCGTCACAAACATATTTTTCATAGTGACGAAGGAAGACCTCAAGCGCGTTGTTTAGGTAAGTCTCTGGAATAGAATTATCAACCTCATGGCTGCCAGATAGCCCTCTATGCACAAGCATTTTTGCGCCATTGCCCACCCAGCCTCTAATCTCAGGTAAGGAGAATTGAGCTTCGCCTAATTCAGCAAGCGTGAGGTTTAACGATGTCGCCAAATCCGGTGCCGAATCTACCAATGTGCCGTCAAGGTCAAATAAAAATGTATTAATATCGCGCATGGCAAATGTGCATTTTGAAATGAGACGTTAATCATAACACCGCAGTATCCTTACCGCGGTATAAAAGTTAGTCAGTTGATTTATTCAAAATCTTGGTTACTGATCCAAAGAACTTGGTATGGTTTCATTTGTAAAAAACCGCTTGAAAGCGCTATTTCATCGCGAGTGATGAGATCTATCCAATTATCAGTGCCTATTAAGTTAATATCGGATAACAGAATCGTTTGCTCTTCATCACTGATATTGCTAATGCAGAATATGCTTTGTTTCCGGTCTAAACTCTGACGCCAGTAGCCGAAGATTTGGTTTCCTAACTGTAGCGTAAACTGCGTTGCATTGGGGTGAAATGCTGGCTGCGCTTTACGGATGCGGATCAATTGAGAAATACGGGTCAAGACTTTGTGATGCTGAGAGAACGGAGAATCTAGCAATGCCTCTAGTTCATCAAAGTGCCAGCGCTTCCTATTGATAGAGCGATTTTGCCCGGTATTAGCCACTTTTTCATAGTCATTAGAGGTACCCAATAAGCTATGAATATAGATACCAGGAATTCCCTCCATGCCCAACATAATGGCATGAGCGCAAATAAAGCGGTCGACCTGATATTTGTCAGGGCCTTTTATCGTGCCTTGAAGCGCATCAAACAAGGTGATGTTGATTTCGTATGGTTTCTGTTGACCGTGCTCAGAGGCGCGCCACGATACCTTTCCACCAAAATGCTGCATAGCGTGAACTAAATCAGATATTTCCTCATCGCTTAGCAAACCCTCAGCGGGTCGAAGACCAATCCCATCATGCGAAGCTATAAAGTTGAAATATGCGGTACCGTTTTGAGCGGGTGGCATACTCATCATCCAGTTTTTAAGATAGGTGCAGTCTCCGCTAACCAGCGTATTAACCAGCAGTGGGGGAAGGGAAAAATTATAGATAGCATGGGCTTCGTTTGCATTACCGAAATAGGTGAGGTTTTCCCTGTTAGGAATATTAGTTTCAGTAATGATTATGATTGACGGGTCAACATGCTCTATCAACGTTCTTATCAAACGGATGACTTCGTGGGTTTGAAACAGGTTAATGCAGCTAGTGCCGACAATTTTCCATAAAAATGCCACCGCATCTAAACGAAATATTTTGGCGCCCTTATCAATGTAAAGTTTGATAATGTCGATGAACGCTAAAAGTACCTTTGGATTTCTAAAATCAAAATCTACCTGATCGTGACTAAAGGTACACCAAACATGCTTGGTTCCCTCTGCTGTCTCTGTTTCGCGCAGTAGAGGGGACACTCGTGGACGTGTCACCATAGACAAGTCATCAGCTGGGTCCGCTGTAAAGAAAAAATCAGACCCAGGCCCTTGGCCTTTTATAAAATTATCGAACCAAGCGCTTCGTGCTGAACAGTGATTTATCACTAAGTCTGTCATGAGGCCATAGTCTTTAGCTATGGCTTCAATATCATCCCAAGTACCTAGTGCTTCATTTACTGTTGAATAATCGATAACCGAGAATCCATCGTCCGAGCTATAGGGAAAGAAAGGGAGGATATGCACGTTATTTACGGTGTTCTTGCAATAACGATGCAAAAACTTGTTCAGCGTAACAAGAGGGCGTTCGTTTTCGTCAATAATGCTATCACCATAGGTGATCATGACAATGTCGTCTTCATCCCAGTAGTTATGGTGCGATTTAGGGGAAGCTATGTCGGTTTGTTGTTGAATACCTATCGTATTTAATAACTGAGTGGCTAGCGTCTCATACGAGACGTCTAGCGCTACATCGGCATAAATGCTTTCTAAATGGTGCTTTACTTTGTCATGGAGGTGCTCCCATGCCATATTACTTACTCCATAAATTCTGCAGTATCAGCTTCAACCGCTTCTAACAATCTTTCTAAAATATCGGGTACCGCACTGGTCACGCGATTCCAACTTGGAATAAAGGGCGTTTCCATAGGATTTTCTAAGAAGTTTTGACCCGCTTTCATAATATTGCTGGCAAACATCTCGACCGCTTTTTCTTCACTGTGAATGTCTAAGTTCAAGCCGTTCATAACTGCATCGTTGTGATAGGTTTCAATAAAGTCTAGCGCAATACGGAAATAGGTCGCTTTGATAGAGCGGAACATTTCATTGCTGAACGTGTAGCCTTGGGTCGCCAATTTACGGAATATCGCTTTCGTAATGTCTATAGACATTTTAGATAAGCCGCCTTGGTCGTTATTAAGCGAAAGATCTTGATGCTTGTGATCATAGATATCGCAAATATCGGCCTGACAAAGACGATTGTGTGAATAGTTGCGGTGCATCTCTGAAAGTACACCAATTTCCAAACCCCAGTCGCTTGGAATGCGAATATCGTTTAATACATCGCGTCTAAACGAGAACTCACCGGCCAGTGGATAGCGAAAACTGTCCATAAACTCTAAGTATTCATTGTCACCCATGATGCGCTTAAGGGCGCGCAATAGTGGCGTAACAAGAAGACGAGATACACGGCCGTTAATTTTGCCATTAGCTACGCGGGCGTAATAACCTTTACAAAACTCGTAGTTAAACATTGGATTTGCGACAGGGTAGATAAGCTTTGCCAACAGGTCTTTGTTGTAGGTAACAATATCGCAATCGTGCAGTGCTACCGATTCGGCGCGGTTTGACGCGAGTACATAGCCCATGCAGTACCATACATTACGGCCTTTACCTAACTCTTTTGGCGCTAAGCCCTGTGCCTGAAGCTCCTCGTCTAGCGCTTTAAGTCGCGGTCCATCATTCCAAAGTATTCTGTGGTGCTGAGGCAGTTTGCCAAAAAACTTAAGTGCGTGTTTGTACTGATCTTGATTTGCACGGTCAAGGCCAATAACAATCTCTGACAAATAGGGAACGTTTGTTAACTCATTGACAATATGGGGAAGTGCGTCACCTTCTAGTTCAGAAAAAAGTGAAGGAAGAATAAGTGCCATTGGGCGCTTTTGAGAAAACTGTAGCAGTTCGGCTTCAAGCTCTTCGGTGGGACGACGAGCCAAGTTATGTAACGTAGTAACCACACCATTTTGATAAAAATCAGCCATGTGTCCTCCTGATCATAGGGATAATAATTGAGTAAGCATTTCGTTCCAGCCTTCAGGGCCGGTTAGGGTGCTGGTATAGACCTCTTCTTTTTTTACTGCAGGTGGAGGATTTACCGGTGATAAAATGCGGATTGGAACGTGCGCTGCTTCAAGCATCGCTACGTCGTTTTTACCGTCGCCAAGGGCGATTGTTTTAACTTTCGTAATATGTTGTTTTTGGTATTCGTTGGCCAGCCACTTAAGTGCTTGGCCTTTATCACAATTACCTGAAATATGGATAAAGCGGCCGCCTTCCAGAGGAAATGCGCCTCGGTCTTTGACAACTTTTAGAAAGCGTTCTTTCTCTTCGTCCGTGCCAAGCCATAAAACAGGTTCGCCAAACTGACGCTTTGCAGCGAGCGATGCTGATAGTTCGTCTAACCCTGTGCAATCTTGGATTTCTTGGACCGACATTTTAGAAAACTGTTTGTACTTGCCGTCAAACTCACTACCCATTTTTTCCAGCAGTTTAATCCAGTAGTTTTTATTGGAAATAAATGCTTTGCACCAGTAGCCATCAATCCAAATTGTGCCAGTGGGCTTTTGCTTGAAGAAACCGTGCGGAATAAAAACAGCGGCGCCATTTTCAATAATGAATGGCCCATCAAGACCAATCTTCTCCCGCAATGGTTGTAGCTCTGCAAATGTCTTACTGGTAGTGGGTATAACGGGGATATCTTTTTCTTCTAATGCCGTCAAAGCCGGTTTCGCCGCCTCAAAAGAGTAGGTATGGTGGTCTAACAGCGTGCCGTCCATATCGGTGAAAACAAGCGTTTTCGTCATTGTTTTACGTCCTGTTCAGTTATTGTTCTTTTTTCATCAAGGTAGAACACCGTGTCGCACTTTTCAGGCAAGTACTGCAACGCGTGCTCCGTGATGCGCTGGTAGTGTTGCACAAAGTTTGCCACTTCTTCGTCAGACATTACCCCGTCTCTTTCTTTCAAGGCTTTGGCTGCAAGTTTATGTTCTTGTTCTAGCCTCCATTGATACACACAATCAAAGCTAGGTGCTTTTAGCATAATACGATAGTCGATTTTCTCGAATAACGTTTGGTAATCACCAGCAAGTTCTGTGTTTACAAAGGAACGCCAGATTGCTAAAGGGTCTTCAACTTCTTCTAAGTGGTTGATTGGCTTTTTAATTTCGGAATTCGACTGTGGGATGGCACCCACGCACCAGCCCTCAAGTATGATGAAGTCAGGTTTAACTTCTATGACAGGCCATTGTTCTTGAGGGAAGGGGTTATCCGTTGCTTTATTAAAACGAGGAAGCAGCGATCGCGCGCCTTTATCTAAACTACGAAATGTATTTAGCGCCAAAGTAACGTCATGTGTTCCCGGCACGCCTCGGGTCTTCAGAAGCGGATGGACTTTTATCGCGAGCGCGTTTCGTTGGCTTTGGTCAAAATAGAAATCGTCGATAGACAGCGAAACTACCCGTTTTCCATGAACAGACGAGAGGTAGGCTTCAATAAAACTGGTTAGCGTAGATTTCCCAGAACCTTGGCTACCATTAATGCCAACAATAAGGGGGCTGCTTGCCCCTTTTTGGTGCTCAATTAGCCGTTCGCATAATGGTTTGAACCATTGTTGTGCAATTTCTGCATAACTACTTGGCAATTGATGCGTAGTTAAAAAGCCATGTATATCCATATTGTTACCTCAATCAATGCAGAATTCACACTTTCAATAGTAAGTGAGGTAACAACAATTGTGCCAATAGCGTTATTGAATATGGATGTTAGTTTCTACTTCTTGTTTGCAACAATAACGGCTCGTTGTGGTGCAGGGTAACCCTCTATGGTGCGAGTAATATCTTCCGGATCGAGAAAATCTTTCAAAGATTGGGTGTCCATCCAAGGTGTTGACCGCTGTTCGTCAAGCGTAGTGTGATTAACATCTACGACACGGATGTTTTCAAATCCCAACCGGCTTAACCATACAGAAAGAGCGTCCGTACTTGGCAAGAACCATACATTCCTCATTTGAGCGTAGCGTTCCCCGGCCATCAGCACCGTATTCTCATCACCGTCTACTACTAGCGTTTCAAGAACGAGCTCTCCGCCTTTTCGCAATTGGTCCTTTAATTGTTGTAAAAAAGCTATTGGGTCTTTTCGATGGTATAACACGCCCATAGAAAAAACCGTGTCGAAGGCTTTAAGTGGTTGCATGCCCTCAATGCCCATGGGAAGGAAGTGTATATTTTCACAAGGTGCATCGGTGTTACGAACAAAGTGTTTTATTGCGTGAAATTGAATGAGAAACAGTTGTGTGGGATCGACACCAATAACTCTGCTTGCGCCTTCACCGAGCATACGCCACATGTGATAACCACTACCACAGCCAACATCCAATACACTTCTGTTTTTAAGCGATGCAATGTGTGGTGATACACGATCCCACTTCCAGTCAGAACGCCATTCTGTATCGATATGTATATCATGGAGGTGAAAGGGACCTTTCCTCCACGGCATAAATTGCTTCAAAAGACCTTCTATCTGTTTCTTCGTGTATTCATCAACATCGCCATGACTACCAATGGAAACGGACGATGTAAGGTCAATGTGGCTAGGCGATGTCTTTGGAAGTTTGTTTAGTAACCGACACCACTTGTCAAACTCTCCGTGTTTAGCCGTTCGCTGCCATGAATCCATTAACGAAGGTAGCGTCTGTAGCCAGTGTGAAAGTGGGCTGTCTATTAACGACTTATAACACTCGTTAAACCAAATCTGTTCAAGTTTAGTCATGGTTATCTCTATATATTTATTGAAGCTTTGCTTGAGGACTATTGGCAGCACTTAAGCTTTTATGGCAACCATTGATGTGAAGTTATAGCACTTGTACCACATGACAACATCGGAAAAGCCGACCTTTTTCAAGCGCGTTTCATGTTCATTGAACGTATCAGTGAGCATGACTTTTTCCAGTGCCGCTCGCTTTTGGCTTACCTCTAATTCACTGTATCCATTATCTCGCTTGAACTGATGGTGCAAGTCTACAAGCAACTCATTACCGGCGAGGGAAGGGTGGCGAATTTTCTCAGACAACACGAGCATACCACCAGGGTTCAAGCCATCGAAAATGCGTTGAAGAAGAGCTTCACGATCGGCGGGTGGAATAAACTGGAGGGTGAAGTTCATAATAACCAATGAGGCGTTTTGAATATCAATATTTTGTGCAAAATCATGTTGGATGTGTATAGGATTCGGAAGTGTAAACGTCTGCACAACACGCTTGCAGCGCTCAACCATCGCTTCTGACGCATCGACACCGATTATTTTGCATGACGCAGCGTTAACCGCTCTTGACACCGATAAGCTTGCAGCACCAAGGCTACATCCGAGATCATAAACCATCGAGTTAGGCGTTACCGCGACTTTAGCCAGTTCTCCGATAGTATGGACGATGGTTTCATATCCTGGCACAGAACGTTGAATCATGTCGGGAAAAACATCAACGACAGACTCGTCAAACTTAAAGTCGTCTACTTTACTGAGTGCCTTAGCGTATATATTGTCGTGCTTCTTCACTGATTGTCTTCACTTGCCTAATTTGAGGCGCAATTTTACCGTTTGACGCGCAAATGCCAATGAAAAACACTAAATTAGTCATAAATTACGTGTTTTTGTAGATTAGGGCTTTTCGTAACTATTCTAAAGTATTAATCTATGGACATAATGAGAATAAGGAAGTAGTAACGCTAATGACGAGAATTCTAGTAGCAGATGATCATCCATTGTTTCGCGAGGCACTGAGCGGCGCATTGGAGCCTTACTTTGAGAATGCGCAAATAATTCAAGCCGGAAGCTTAGATGATGCAGTGTCAAAGCTTAAAGAGTTCGATGGCATAGAATTAGTGCTTCTCGACCTAAATATGCCTGGCGGCGAATATTTCAACGGTCTTATTACGCTCCGTGAGCAATATCCGTCCATTCCAGTTGGGGTTATCTCAGGAAGCGACACTGTTGAGGTAGTTGCACAAGTAATGAGTTTGGGTGCTCAAGGTTTTATTCCGAAAGTGTCTGAAACCCGCGAAATTGCCCAAGCCATCGTTGATATGATCGGCGGTAAGAAATGGCTTCCACAAGGCATGGAAGAACAGTTGGAAAAGGTCGATGACGAGCTTAAATTGCTGCTTCAGCGCTTCCGCGAGCTAACACCTAAGCAAATTCAGGTGCTTTCTTACTTGCGAGCAGGGCTTATGAATAAGCAAATTGCTCATGAAATGAATGTTACAGAAGCAACAATAAAAGCGCACATCAGTGCAATTTTACGTAAGTTAGAAATTAACACGCGTACACAGGCAGTGCTGCTTATGGACAAACTTCAGCTAAGCTAAGCCAAACGTTGCGTACTAAAAAAACCGGGTTATTGACCCGGTTTTTTTGTTTTACGAAAAAAGGCCGCTAATGCGGCCTTTGGTCTTAAGCGTTAAACTAAGCAGCTTTTCCACCTCGCTTCTTAGTAGCAGTTGAAGAGTTTATTTTCGCTACTAACTCTTCATGGTCAAAATCATCAACGTTGATGGTGCGAAGTCTGCCAGCTTCTGTTTTACGAAGCAGGGCCGCTTCATCTTCGTTAATAACTTCTTCTGCAAGTGCTTCGTCAGCCAGCACGTCTAAACGAGTGAATGGAAGTTTAGCTTTCTTGTGCTTGCAGATGCGCTCAAAGATAGGTTCACTCGCCAATACATCGTCAAGCGTCTGTTCTAGGTCGCCGAATAAGCTTCCATCTTCACGGCTTAGGTACTGACCATAGCCTAAACGACTACGCGCTGTTGACGGTGTTTGAAGCATTTGAGCAATGGCGTGCTCTGTTTTATCAGAAGGCTTGCCAATACGACGACCAAACGGGATAACCATCACACGCATTGCCGCAGCAATAGCACGATTAGGGAAGTTCGCTAAGAAATCGTCAATTGCCGTCTCAATGTCATGCAATGTGGTTTGCATTGCCCAATGAAGAAGTGGCAAATCTTCTTTCAAACGACCATCTTCGTCGAAACGCTTAAGCGTTGTGCTGCCCATGTAAAGACCACTTAGGATGTCACCTAAACGTGCTGACAATCGTTCACGACGCTTTAAATCGCCCCCAAGTACGCCCATAGAAACATCAGTTAACAGTGCTAAGTTAGCGCTGTAGCCTTGAAGCAGCTTGTAATAACGAGCCGTTTCATCGGTAAAAGGTGCACTGCTAAATGCGCCATTAGTTAACGAGAACCAGATGCTGCGAACTGTGTTAGCTACAGCAAAGCCAATATGGCCAAATACGGCTTTATCAAACGCTTGCAGCGCTTCTTTTTTGTCTTCAATAGACGCAGCCTGAATTTCTTTAAGCACGAAAGGGTGGCAGCGCATTGCGCCTTGACCGAATATCATCATATTACGGGTTAGAATGTTTGCACCCTCAACCGTAATAGAAATGGGGACACCCTGATAACCGCGGCCAAGGTAGTTATTTGGCCCAAGCATTACGCCTTTACCGCCGTGAACATCCATCGAGTCGTTGATTACTTGACGCATTTTCTCGGTTAAGTGGTACTTACAGATTGCTGAGATTACAGAAGGTTTCTCGCCAAGATCAACACCAACAGTTGAAAAGCGCGTTACACCGTCCATCAGGTAAGCATTACCACCAATACGGGCTAGCATTTCTTCAACACCTTCCATATGGCCTACCGGCATACGGAATTGACGGCGAATGCGCGCATAGGCACCGGTAGCAAGTGATACTGATTTCGCGCCACCTGCTGCCGAAGAGGGAAGTGTAATGCAACGACCAACAGACAAACACTCCATAAGCATGCGCCAACCGCGGCCTGCCATTTTAGGGCCACCAATGATGAAGTCGATAGGTACGAATATTTCTTCACCTTTGATCGGACCATTTTGGAAAGGGGTATTAAGAGGGAAGTGACGACGGCCAATTTCTAGACCTTTAGTGTCTCTTGGAATAAGTGCGCAGGTAATGCCTGGCTCTTTATCGTCACCTAATAGACCATCAGGGTCTTGAAGTTTGAACGCAAGGCCGATGACCGTAGCTACAGGAGCAAGGGTAATGTAACGCTTGCTGAATGTTAAGCGCATGCCCAACACTTCTTCACCTTCCCATTCGCCTTTACACACAACACCAACATCAGGTATTGCGCCAGCATCCGAGCCTGCTTCAGGCCCAGTCAAAGCGAAACAAGGAATTTCTTCACCAGCGGCAAGGCGCGGAAGATAATGGTCTTGCTGTTCTTTTGTTCCGTAGTGCTGAAGAAGTTCGCCAGGCCCTAAAGAGTTTGGAACACCAACAGTGCTAGATAGTACCGCGCTTACGCCTGCAAGTTTTTGTAATACACGTGATTGTGCGTACGCTGAAAACTCAAGACCGCCGTACTCTTTTTTGATGATCATGGCGAAAAACTTGTGTTCTTTCAAGAACTGCCAAATTTCAGGAGGAAGATCCTGATCTTTATGGTTAATTTGCCACTCGTCAACCATAGAGCAAACTTCGTCACATGGACCGTCTAGAAAAGCTTGTTCTTCGGCAGTCAGTCGACCTTTGGGGATACGATGTAATTTGTCCCAGTCTGGTTTACCGCTGAAGATATCGCCGTCCCACCATACGGTACCAGCGTCGATAGCTTCTTGCTCTGTGCTCGACATTTCTGGCATAACTTTGCGGTAGAAGGCAAGCAGCTTCTTAGAGATGTGCTGCTGTCTGATATTTGCAAGTGTGAATGGCAGCGTTAAAGCAAGAAACACTACCCAACCAAGCAGGCCGATGTCACCGAAAAGGGTGCCTAAAATCATAACACCTGCGCCCATGGCAACTGCCGTTACCAAACTGGTACGCTGATAGCTAGCAACCGCTAGTGTCAGAACAACCAGTAAAAACCATATAAAATCTGCCATACTTCACTCCTGAAAGGCGTTGAACGTTACGCTAGTCATTTTAATCACTCTACCAATCACCGTTTTGTCTTAGCAAATATCGAGGTCAGACCAGCATGCTGTAAACCTATTATTTAACAGTGCAAAGATCAAGATTTTTACATGAATATTCTATTAACAACGTGATAAATAGTAGGCTTTAACCGAGGACCTTAACTAAGTATAGTTATAAATTCTTTTAACTTTATGAATTATTGTTATAGGGCCACATTACCATTTTGGTGACATGGCTTCAGCGAAAAAAAACGCGCCGACTGGGAAGTAACGGCGCGTTTTTGTATTGAATGTAAAAGGCAACGAGGGTTCGAGGGCAGCAAAGGCCACTCATCAAGTCAGGTTACTGCATTTCGAACGATCTGAGTTTAATATCGCCTTGTTCGTCACCTTCTTTAAACTGTTGCAGTCTAACAAGCGTGTAGTTGAGTGATGGTGCAAACCAAGCAAACGTTTCTCTCGTTTTCGATTCTCGAATAAGCTTTACCTTCACTGTTTCTATTTTGCCATACGGTAAAGACAGCACTTCTTCGTCTACAACTTGAACGCCGTAGTGCCTTAGCTCGCCACGATAGTTCACAAAATTATAGTCTAGCGATGTTTCACCTTGCGCTAAGCGTTTAGCGAGGTCGATTCGGTAAATTTGGTTATCGAACTCGCCGTTCCATTCAAACGTGTCGCCGTTTTCGACTGAAATTTTACCGTCGCCATGATGGCTAAACGTTACTTTCAATTCTTTATCCGGACCGGTGCCTGAGCGATTATAGTAGTACTCAGAGGGAACAACCGTATTATCATCTATAGTGAAAATAGAATGTTCACTGCGCTTGTCCGACAAAAAGAATTTAGACACTTTAGACGTATAAATAAGCGAATATTGCTGATTGCCTAATTCAGAAAGCTCTATGTTTGCTTCACCGACATCGTCGCCCCACTTATAAGCGGTATAGGTCGCTTTATAGGGCTGAAGTGGTAATTGTGCAGTACTGTCTGTCTGGGCGGCGGCTACATTCAGCGATATAGCCAAAAGAAAACTCAGCCCGAGAGGTTTAGTCGTTTGCATAACCAGATTCTGGAAGTTCTTGCTCATCTAAAACTGCCTTATTGTTTCGCATCGAAAGTCGACCGGCACTAAACCAAGATAGCACAAGCGGATAAATGCGGCGTTCTTGTTCCTGAACACGCTCAGCCAAATCGCTGGCGGTGTCTTCTTCAAACACCGGTACGCGACTTTGAATGATAACTGGGCCACCATCAAGTTCTGGCGTAACAAAGTGCACGCTTACACCGTGTTCTTCGTCGCCATTGTCAATAGCTCTCTGATGCGTATTCAATCCTTTGTACTTCGGCAACAAAGATGGGTGAATGTTCACTAATTTTCCAGTGAAGCTGTCTACAAATTCTGGCGTTAATATACGCATGAAGCCTGCAAGCACTACGCAGTCGGCACCAAAAGCATTAATTTGGGCTTTGAGGGCTTCGTCGTAAGACTCTCTGGAGTCGAAGGTAGTGTGATCTAAGCATACCGCTTCGATCCCAGCTTCTTTAGCACGCTCTAACCCGTAAGCATTCGGTCTGTTGCTGATAACACCACTTATTTGGGCGTTGAGACGCCCAGCCGTTATCTCGTCAATAATTGCTTGTAAATTACTTCCGTTTCCAGAAATAAGCACACATAGTTTGGTTACAGGATTACTCACGCGTTGATCTCTACTTGCTCATCGCCGTCTTTAGCTGCGATATCGCCAATAACCCACGCATTTTCACCGTGCTGCTTCAGAATATCCAATGCCTGGTCTGTATCTGTCTCGTCAACAACGATAACTAGGCCCACGCCACAGTTAAAGGTGCGATACATTTCATGACGCGTAACGTTTCCGTTTTCTTGTAACCAAGAGAAAATTTCAGGCCATGTCCACGTGCTTTCATCAATAACCACTTTCGCATCTTCAGGCAGCACGCGAGGGATATTTTCCCAAAAACCACCGCCAGTAATGTGTGAAATAGCACTTACCTTTACTTCTTCAAGTAGCGCTAATACTGACTTAACATAAATGCGTGTTGGCGCTAATAAGTGATCAATAATTGGCTTGCCACTTAAATCTGCATTAACGTCTGCGCCGCTTACTTCAATAATTTTTCTTACTAATGAATAGCCGTTTGAGTGCGGACCCGATGAACCAAGGGCAATCAGTTTTTGACCAGGTTTGACATTGGTTCCGTCAATAACGTTGTCGGCTTCAACGACACCGACGCAAAAACCGGCAATGTCATAGTCGCCGTCGTGATACATGCCCGGCATTTCTGCGGTTTCACCACCAATTAGCGCGCAACCTGCTTGCTCACAGCCTGCGCCAATACCTGTTACCACAGACGCTGCAACATCCACATCGAGCTTACCAGTGGCATAGTAGTCTAGGAAAAACAGAGGCTCTGCACCTTGTACAATCAGGTCGTTTACACACATAGCTACTAAGTCGATACCAACGCCATCGTGACGATTTGCATCCATTGCTACTCTTAGTTTTGTACCCACGCCATCTGTACCCGAAACAAGTAGCGGCTTTTTATATTTAGTAGGCAGTTCGCATAAAGCACCAAAGCCGCCCAAATTACCTTTTACTTCTGGTCTATGGGTTTTCTTGGTAACAGATTTAATGCGTTCAACAAGTTGATTACCTGCATCGATATCTACGCCTGCATCTTTGTAACTTAAAGAGGTTTTATTTTCGCTCACGGTTGGGCCCTGAAACTAAGAGGTAGAAAACCGCGGATTCTACCAGCAAGTCGGCACAAGTCCAATTTGTGACGGCTATTTTATGTGCTTTTTGATCTTTTTTATTTTATGGATGAAATTAAATGCAATATAAAAGACAATAGAACGCTACTTTTGGTGAACATCTTGCTTTATAAAATGTTTCACCTCAAAGGCAGAGGTATGCAGTGCGGCAGTTAAATCGTTTTATCGCGCAGCGGTATAGTCGATTAATGGCGGGTTAGCTAGGTAAGGATTTGATTTGAGAGAGTATGGAGTGTCAATGTTAACGGCAGTAAAACGCAATATCAGTGGGACCAACATAAAGAGAACACGTTCTAAATATATTGTAAGTCTTTCATTGATTGCATTGCTGAGCTATACAAGTTCTGCACTGGCTGCTCAGCGGGTTGTGGTGAACGAAGCGCAGATTCAGGTAGAAGACCAATCTCAGCGAACCCAACAAGCTGCCCAGAAAAAGGCATTGCAGCAAGTACTCGTGAAAATGTCTGGAAGTACACGTGTATTGGAAAATGCCGGCGTTCGTGCTGCGCTAACGTCACCTCAGTCTTTGCTTCGCTCTTACCGTTTTTCTTTCGAGAACGGCAAAACTTACTACGTCGCAGAATTTGACCAACCAAAGCTTAACGAATTACTGCAAAGAGAAATGCTTCCACTTTGGGGTGACAGGCGTCCAGAGACTATAGTGTGGCTGGCCAAAGAAGACGATAACGACGCCAGAGTCATTTTAGATGAGTCACTAGATACTGAACTACAGCGCGCCCTTAAACAAACGGCAAAAGAGCGAGGCGTTCCCCTTAGTTTGCCGCTTATGGATCTCACCGACAGTGTGAATATTTCTTCTTTTGACGTATGGGGGCGTTTCGCCGGTCCATTGCGCAAGGCGTCCGCTCGTTACAGCGTAGATAACATCATAGGGGCTCGCGTATATCGCAATGACGCCAGTGCAATACCAGACCTACCTGAAAATGTTGTGCCATCGGGAACTGTTGAATCACTAGATGATGTGCTTCTTGATGAAACACAAAGCGATGAGCAGGGGGCTAAATCTTCGGAGCCTTCAGCAGGTGGTTCGAAGCCTTCAGCAGGCGGGCAAGACGGATTTAGTAGCGAAATAAACCCCATGCAAGATCAGCAGGCCACTCAGTACAACACGTTACAAGAAAAGACTCCAAGCGAGCCGTCGGATAGCGTGACGCCTTCACTGATTGATTCTAGCAGCAACACAACCCTTCCATTTACCATGGATGAATTTGCTGATTATGCGAAACGTGCTAGCGAAGGTGAATACGCACTTGATTGGGTGTTCATAGGCGGTGGCAAGGTCAGTTACGGCAGTATTTATGGGGATTCTCCCGAAGCATTAGGCAGTCAACTCATTGATGCTTACTCAAATTACCTATCTTCTCTTTATGCCATCGTTGGCATTGAGGCGTCAGAGCGTGAAGTGGTAAATGTATCGATCGCTAACATTGGATCAATAAGCAGCTATGCCTCCGCAACCGATTATCTCAACAGTTTAAGCGTTATCGAAAACGCGTCGTTAATTGAGCAATCAGGCACTGTGGCCACTTATTCATTGACACTAATTGGCACCTATGACGATTTACTCAACAGTATAAAACTTGAGAGTAAACTTCGTCCTGTTACTGATACGTACGGACAAACCGTTGAAGGGCACAGTTTCTATTGGAGTAACTAATTTAGCATGCAACTGCCTTTGCCAGTAACGCTACCCGTTGACGAGAACTTCGATAGTTTCGTTAATACGGGCAATGAAGAAGTGGTTTCGATACTTGAGCAGATCGCCGCTGGGCTTCCAGATTGGCGGGAGTCTAACGAGTTAGGGCCATTATCGTCACTTCAGTTACCCTTGCTCACTCTATTAGGAAGCAGTGCTACTGGTAAAAGTCATTTGCTGTTCGCCACGTGTCATCAATTGGCCGATAAAGCAGTAAGTCACCTCTATCTAAATTTGAATGATTACCAGTCATGGTCACACGACATTTTTGAGGGGCTTGAAAACCTCTCACTCATCGCGCTCGATAATATTCACGCAATTTCCGGTGATATGGTGTGGGAAGAAGCACTATTTGACTTGCTCAACAGGGTTGTCGAAACCAAGCGCGCATTGGTTATATGCACTAGTCACCTCGGCCCGTCTAACCCTGCGTTTATACTTCCCGACCTGCGGTCCCGCCTTGCTTGGGGTGTGATATATCATGTGAACCAACTCGATGATGCTGGGCGAGAAGAGGCGGTTCGCCTTCGTGCGGAAGAACGCGGATTGAAACTTTCTAAACAAGCGCGACAGTTTCTTTTACATCACAGTGAACGAGATTTAAAAAGCTTGATGTCGTTACTGGCACGATTAGACACACGTTCTTTGCAAGAACAAAAGCGTCTTTCAGTTGCTATGGTTAAGCGAGAATTGGATCTCGGTGAACAGTGACCCTTTAAAGGCTATATTACCGACACTTTCATCAACCAACTGAAACGCAACAAACTCGTTCAATAAACAATACCTTACCGATGCCCATTTCTGTCGCTGAGTCGTGATGTAGTTTTGAATTCTTCACTAACCGTCATGGTATTCTCTTTGTCTACGTCAATTATTGCTTCGGCAGCATTAATCAATACGCTAACTCCTGCTGCTTGTTCATCTGGGTTCACACTAGATGCAGAGTCACGCCAAGTGATGTTAGTAGGGAGCATGAAAGGAGCAGGCAATGAAGCCTGAATGGTAGGAACGTCCAAATCAGGCAACAATCTACTTGCTACGTAGTCGAGGCGCATGGTGACATTGTCATCACTTATGCGATTGCGCTGCGCCCAGGTCGGTACAAAAGTGCCATCGTCTAGCGTATCCCGTGTAAATACGCCAACGTCTGCTTCGGCGCTCAAGCGGTACAGCATCATAAAGCGTTCAAAGAGCATAGCAAGGTCTTCGCGTTCGGTGAAGTAAGCATAGAAATCTACCGCACCATCGTCCCCGAACCAATTGGCAACTTGTTGAGCAGTGTAATTGCGCTGCGCATTTGATGCTGTAGCCCCACCGAACCTTACGTCCGCCAGTGCGTGAAGTTGGGAAGAAGTAAGAGGCAGGGCAGACGTCAACCCTGTTGAAATTGGAGAGCGGTCATCATAAGACGAAAGCGGGCTTGCGCTATCACTTAATTGTTGCCACTCGGTATAGTCAAAAAAGTCGTTGGCGTGCGCGAGTTCATGATACAACAGGTAGCTCAACGCTGCCTCAACATCAGCTCCGTTTCTAGGCTGCCGTTGGGCTACATTTGATGTGCTGATAATTGGAAAATAATATTCACCATTTTTTACGTAGCGCCACGTTGTAGTAAAGTCGAGTTCGTTACCGAAACCACTTCTATAATCCGGGCGCGTATTCAACGTATCCCGTTCTTGGGGTGTTCGCCAAAAATTATTCCCGTCCAGATAAATAGCGCCCGTAGCCACCCAATAAAACGAGGGGCGAATATCGTATGAGATAACCACGGCCGTTGTTGCTCGAAAAAGCTTCAGCATATCCTCTTGGGTGGCTGAAGTTTCCAAAAAGTCTTTGAAAGCATCACCCATCCAAGGGTGAGACACATACGTTCTATCTAAAATATCGTCTATGGTTGGGTTTTCAGTTACCTGGCCGATCAGTGGTAAGCTTGAAAACGAGCAGCTATTTGCCACCTGATTATTGTAAACACACGCTTTTAGCGCCTCGGCGTAGGGGCTGTTTGTGCGATAGGGCATCATGTGGGCGCTAACGGTTTCGGGAAGACCTGTTTCGTCGTCTACAAAAAATCCGTTGTTGTTGATATCAATATTTTTTACAAGTACTTGCGCTGTGTCCGAAAGCGCCTCGCCATTAGACAACATAACGGTACTTTCTATTTCTATTACGCTATCGCTATTGACGTTAGGCGCTTGAAAATAAATTGAGTGAGAGTAATCGCCATCATCATAGGTAAATTGACTCACTGATGGTCCGGACTTCTGACGCCATTCAATGGCAGTGATCGCTAAGTTACCTGCGTTTACTGTATCTACACGCAAGGAAACTCGACCGCCCTCAGAGGCTTCATGCCCGAGGCGTAAGGCGGCTAGTGGTGCGTTATTTTCGGCGACCTGTAGCGTGATACTGTCAGTCAACCGAGAACCATTTACAAGCTCAGCGTTAACCGTTATGTCGTAGCTACCGGCAGAAAGGGCGTCAAAGCCAATTGCTTGCGTATGCGCGTTGAGCGGTTGTTGTGAGAGGCCTGCAACTTGCCATTCTATACTGCTTATCTCTGCACCCGCTGGGGCTGATACAGCAAAATCGACGGAATCACCCGCTATCGCACTCTCAGCGCCTAAAATGTTTATCGATAACGGAGCTGTGGGCGTTGAAGGTGGGGCATTATCGTTAGAACCTGATCCGCCACAGGCGGTAAGAAACGTTAATGGTACTAAAAGCCACACTAACACTGGCACTTTGCACTTCATTTTAACCCCTCGTAAAATTCAACACTGTAGGCCCGCACTTACTCATTACCGGGCATTATTTCTGAGTGCTATTTCTGAGCATTATTTCTGGGTATTACTGCGAGCCCTGCTCAAAGCGCGCTTTTTCTTCTTCCATTTCGTCTTTTAGCTTTTTAATACCTAAGCCAAGCTCTCTGCCACGTTTTCTTGCAAATGCGGCACAGCCAACGAACATACCCGTACACAGCAGTATTTCTACCACAGCATACCAACGTTCATCGGGAACAGCATAGGCTACAGTACAACCGTGAATAAGATAAAAAAGTACGACAAAGTTGGCCCACGCATGTGTATATGGCTTACCCTTTAATACGCCCCAATAAGGTAACAATAAAGGCAAAATGTAAAATAGGGCAATAAATAGTGGCGAGTACGTATGCATTTTAGTAAACGTAAATTGCCATAATGTTATCCAAACAATAAGCCCAGTGTGACTGACGAGTGCTAGATAGCGAAAAAAACGCGTATCTGATGCCATGTTAATTCTCCGATGAAATTGTGTTTCAAATTGTCTTTAAAATTTCGCTATTAGGTTTTTTGCTCAAGCTTTTTCGCCAGCATGGCCAGACGCTTGCCCTGCGCAAGGCATAATGCTTTTTCATCTGCGCTGAGCCTTTCAGGTGTTGTTTGCCCTGAATGTGCCACATGCGTTACACCATAGGGCGAACCGCCCGTTGTGGTGCTGTGCAATTCCGGCTCGCTGTAAGGCAAACCGCAAATCACCATGCCATGATGCATAAGCGGGATCATCATTGAAAGAAGCGTAGATTCCTGGCCGCCATGCATAGATGAAGAAGACGTAAATACACATGCAGGCTTATTTATAAGCGAACCTTTTAACCATTGACTGCTGGTCGAATCTAAAAAGTGTTTTACAGGCGCAGCCATATTGCCAAAACGTGTAGGACTACCTAACGCCAGGCCGCTACACTGTTCAAGTTCTTGAAGCGTGACTTCTGGAACCATATCTGACGCGTTCGCCTCGGTCTCCTCATCCTGTGCGTCGTGAATACGCTTCACTGTGCGCACTATAACCGGCATATCCTCAGAAGAAACACCTTGTGCGATGGCATCGGCCAGTCGCTTAGTGCTGCCATGGCGGCTGTAATAAAGAACGAGTATAGGATGCACTATAGTATTTCCAAGACTGATTCGGGTGGACGGCCAATTCGCGCACTATCACCGTTAACAACGATTGGACGTTCTATCAACTTTGGTGTTGATGACATTGCCTCGAATAACGCATCGTCATTTACTGTGCTGTCACCCAAATTGGCGTCTTTATATTCGCTTTCTTTTGTACGCATCATCTCTCTAACCGATTCAACGTTAAGTTTTTTAAATATATCTTTTAGTTCTTGCACTGAGAGAGGGTGCTTTAAATACTCAACGATAACGGGCGAGATGCCTTGCTCTTGCAAAAGAGAAAGGGTTTGTCTGCTCTTTGAGCAGCGCGGGTTATGGATAATCGTAATGGCCGTCATAGATGCTCCTATTTGAGTGATCCTTTGAATTGGCGCGAACTATTGCGTTTTTGCCAAAGAATATCAAGCAGTTTACCGTTAAGTGGCATAGAGCGTGCAAATTTCTACAAACGGAAATAGGGAAAGGTGAGTTATCGACGCACGTTGGTTGGTTAAAATTAGAATAGAGATAAAAAATGGAATCTGGCACTATATTTACAGGTAGCGCTATTAAACGAATAAGAACCTAATATGAGTGCGTCAGACACCCAATCCACTGTTGCGAAAGCCAGACTCTTCCTCTTTACGCTATTAATTGCGTGTGCAGCTCTCGCCGGTTTATTTACCTATCAATACCTTCAGCACGATTTTGAAACTTTAGATGGAAAAACATATCGCTGGAAAGGGTTAGAGGGGCAGTGGATAGTCGTAAATTATTTCGCCCCCTGGTGCGCGCCATGCCTTCGTGAAATGCCCGAATTAGCGATTTTCAATTCATCGTTGCCAGAAAAAACGCAACTTTTTGCGATTAATTACGACCCAAAATCTGCAAGCGAACTGGCTGAAATGACAAAGGAGTTTAATATTACCATTCCTGTTATCGTCAGTTCACAGGACACGAAACTGCCGATGAAAAAGCCACCTTACTTGCCAGCCACATTTATCATTGGGCCAGACGGGAAGGTAATTGATACCATTATGGGAGAGTTAACCGCTGCTCACTTAAAACAGCGGCTCGAAACACTCAAAGGCGCCAATGAATAAGGGAAAGGCGCTAAAGCCTTTCTAGCCTTTCTTCCTGGTCTCTAAACTGCTTTATTCGTGCCCTTATTCGTTGCTTTTCTAAATGGTCTTCGCCAGCAAAGTTATAGGCATACTGTAACTCATCCACAGCACGGTTATAGGCGCCGTAGAGGGCATAGACTTCAGCTTTGCTCTGATGCATTTGAGAAAAGCGCTTGGACTTCTGATACGCTTCGCTCATTAATTGATGCGCAATTTGATAATCTTTCTTTACAAGTAAAAAGTCTTTAAGCAAGGAAATTGCATCGTCGTATTTTTGCGCACTGATATATGCATTCGCTTGATTAAGTGCCAACACTTGATTTCTAGGGTTATGCGTAACGTGCGGGCTCAGTAATTCAACAGCTTTAAGCGGTTCACCGAGTGAAATATAAATGTCGGTCAAAGCGTCAAGATAGAAAAGGTTATTGCTATCACCTGCAATAAGCTCGTCCATTATGTTTTTAGCTTTCTCGGTCTGTTCTTCACGCATGTAGGCCAGTGCCAGCCCATAAAGCGATGCTTCTTTGCTACGCTGAACGTTTTGTTGCACTGCGGCTTCAAAATACTCAACCGCGTAATCGGCTTTGAATGAATAACGGGCTTTGATACGTGCTTTGGCCAATTCAAATTGCTTATTAATTGGGAGATATCTGCGCGGGTAGTCTCCAGCTCTACTTCTTGCATCAGCAATACGTGTTTCCGTTAATGGGTGCGTAAGAAGGCGCGCAGGCGGTCGTGAGACCATGCGGTACTCTTCGGCCATGGTAGAAAAGAATGAAGCGGCAGCAGTAGGGTCAAAGCCTGCTCTAGCTAACATGGAAATACCAATTCGGTCGGCTTCTTGCTCATTGGTTCGGGTATAATCAATTTGTAGCTGAGCAGATGCTGCAGAGCCGGCCTGCATTGCTGCAATACCTGCTTCTGGATTAGCCATGGCAATAAGCACACCACCAATAAGTGACGCCAACGCCAGCGGTGATGAACGCTGCTGCGCCTGCATACGCCGGGCTATGTGTCTTTGAGTAACGTGCGAAATTTCGTGTGCTAGCACAGAGGCTAATTCGCTTTCATTTTCTGCTCGTCGCATCAATCCGGTATGAACGCCAATGTGTCCGCCAAAAAATGCGAACGCGTTAATCGCATCATTGTTCACCCAAAAAAATTCAAAGGGAAATTTAGCATTGTCGGCATGAACAACTAAACGGTTTCCTAAATCCTGTAGGTATTCGTCCAACACAGGGTCTGATATAACAGGGCTTTGTCCGCGCATTTGACGCATGACGGCGTCGCCCACAATCATCTCTTTATCGAGTGATATGGCATCTGAGGCAACAACGCCAATTTCAGGAAGCGCGTTTTTATTGCTGTATTTGGCATCTTGTGCAACAGCCGTTAAGCTCGAAGTGAGCATGAAGGAAAGGGCAAACAAAGATGCTGAAAACTTTTTTCTCATGAACCTACAATCATTGTACACGTTTAATACTGCATAACGCTTAGAGCGCTAAGTTGCTAAACAGTTTCAAATTTTATTTTTTCTTACATGCATTCATCTTGGATAGACATAATGCCGAAGTTGACTCGCTTATACTATGTTATTTAAAGCAAACTCTGTTTCTTTTAACAATATTTACTTAAAAACAGCTGAGTACCCAACAATACATACGATAAAATCATCATACCAGTTTGATTTTCAAAGATTCTTAAGTTCTCCTTATTGCTAACTGCTAGTGCTATCAACTATGATGCGTGTCCTATTCTTAGTAATTTCTGGGCGTTTATATGATTAGCGTTTTTGGTCGTTGGTACCGACGCAAATTTTCCGATCCTGATGCAGCGATGCTGCTAATTCTTATTCTCTTAACTACGGCCGTCTTGCTGTTATGGGGTGGATTAATCATGCCGGTGCTGGTAGCGGCAGTGATTGCCTATTTACTAGACTGGCCGGTTTGCAGACTGGTAAATATTGGCGTAGGAAGAACCGTTGCTTGCGGGATCGTGATGTTAGGTTTTATTACCATCACTATTTTTACGCTTATCGGTTTAGTGCCCATCATATCAAAACAAAGCGTTAATCTTATCCAAGAGACCCCGCTTATTTGGCAAAAGGCCCAAGAGTGGATATTAACGCTACCTGAAAAATATCCTGACTATGTGCAGGTATATCAAATACATCAAATGATGGAAGGGCTTAACGAAAAGCTTGTTGAAGTGGGCGAAACCCTTATTTCCGCATCGTTTAGTAACATTGCCAACTTTGCTGCGCTGCTTGTATACATGATACTCGTGCCTTTAATGGTATTTTTCATGTTGAAAGATAAGCTTTTCTTCTTAGAGAGCATATCTCGTTTGCTACCAAAAGAGCGCCGGCTAATCACCCAGGTTGGTCACGAGATGAACGCGCAAATTGCTAACTATATTCGCGGTAAAGTCATTGAGATCATTATTGTCGGTGCAGTAAGTTGCGTCACGTTTGTGTTGATGGATTTGCGCTATGCAATACTACTTGGCGTGTTGGTTGGCTTTTCTGTACTTATTCCCTACATCGGCGCGGCTGTGGTAACCATTCCCGTGGCGGTGGTAGCGATGTTTCAATGGGGAATATCCCCAGAGTTTTGGTATTTAATGATAGCCTACGGCATTATTCAGGCATTAGACGGCAACCTATTAGTGCCGCTGCTTTTCTCTGAAGCTGTAAGTTTGCATCCCCTTTATATTATTGTTGCGGTATTAGTGTTCGGTGGTTTGTGGGGTTTTTGGGGCGTGTTTTTCGCTATTCCATTGGCCACGCTGGTTAAGGCCGTGATAACGGCTTGGTCGAGTAATCCAGTTGTCATACCCGAACATGCTGAATAACGTTGTCACAGTTGCTTCAAGTGCCATGAAGATTGTGGTGATGATGGCAATGTGATGACAAATAAAAAAGCCTCGGGCGTTTTAAACGCCCGAGGCTTTTTTGAATATCTTGCCAAGTGGTCTTAGCTATTTAAGTAATCTAAAACCACGGTGTGGTGGTCTTTTGTTTTAAATTTATTAAATACGTGTTCCACAACGCCATTTTCATCAATCAAGAATGTTAGACGGTGAATGCCATCATATTCTTTGCCCATGAATTTTTTAGGGCCCCATACGCCAAACGCGTCTGCAACGGCGTGATCTTCGTCAGAAAGCAGCGTAAAGTTCAGGTTTTCTTTCTCGATAAACTTTGGAAGACGTTTAACCGCATCAGGACTAATCCCAAGAACAACCACATTTTTATCTTGGAGTTCTTGGTTTACATCTCGTAAACCCTGTGCCTGAACAGTGCATCCTGGCGTCATGGCTTTAGGGTAAAAATACACTAATACTTTTTTGCCCTTGAAATCGCTAAGGGAAACGGTTTGATCATCTTGGTTCTGCAATGAGAATTGCGGCGCATTATCACCAGCTTGTAACGTTTTCATTGGGATCCTTTTTCTGTTTGTCTACTACTTTGCCCGTCACGTTTAACGAAGCAAACAGGGCCATTAGATCAGTTTCTAAACTGTCCACGTTTTCATCGGAAGGAAGAGAGACCACGAATTTACATCGCATATTGTCCTTACCGGTTACTTTATCCTTAAAAGTGCGCTGCCGAAATGCGCTTATCATGGCGTGTCGTTCTGCAAAAAAGCCTGTTACAGACTTAATAAGACCCGCAGCATCTTCACCACTAAATTCAACGTTAAAAAGATGGGCTAAGTTCTGTTTTTCATGGTGACTTGTTCGCTTCATCATCGATAGCAAATTAAGTCGCTGGAACAGAGCTGGTAGAAAACACTCCGCCTTGGTAATTGCGCTTTGTGTCCCTTCAATAATCATGGTCAAAGAGAATTCTTTGCCATAGATGGCTTGTCGACTATCAAGAATATTGCACTGCGCTTCTGATACTGTTGTAGCAATTTCACTTAATATGCCTGTATTGTCTGTACCTAGAATGGTGACGATAAGTTGGTGTTTCGACATCTACTTCACTTCAATGGTAACAATGACGGGATGTTAGCACAGAGTTTTTTTAGAAGTCAGTGCATTTTTGTTGCCTTTGAATAAGATATTGTCAAATTCTTGTCATTTTACATGCGCTATTACTTGTGTTTAAGCACTGACATATTTACCATGTGCGCTCACATTTTGCGGAGAGATTATGTTTACTGGTAGTTACGTAGCACTCGTCACGCCGATGCTCGAAAACGGCGATATTGATTACAAGTCTTTAGAGAAACTTGTGAAGTTTCATGTAGAGCAGGGCACTCACGGTATAGTGTCAGTTGGTACTACTGGTGAGTCGGCAACGTTACCTTTTGATGAGCATATAAATGTAGTCAAAGAGACTGTTGCTATGGCGTCAGGTGCAATACCTGTTATCGCTGGTAGCGGTGCAAACTCTACTGCAGAAGCAATATTCCTCACGGAACAGCTAGGTTCAACAGGTATTGACGGCTTTTTAAGCGTGGTACCTTATTACAACAAGCCTCAGCAAGCCGGTATGGTTGCTCACTTCAATGCGATTGCAGACGCCAGTGATTTACCCGTTATTTTGTACAATGTACCCGGCCGCACAGTAGCTGATATGTTGCCTGAAACCGTTGCCACATTATCTGCGCATTCGAATATTGTTGGTTTGAAAGACGCAACTGGCAGTATTGAACGTCTTAAAGCAACGCAGCCTCTTGTACCGGATGATTTTGTATTGTTAAGCGGCGACGACGGCACCAGCTGCGAATTTATGCGTGAAGGTGGTCACGGCGTTATATCAGTGACGGCGAATATTGTACCTAAAGCCATTGCGCAAATGTGTGAAGCAGCGCTTGCTAAAGATTTTGACAAGTGTCGCGACATTGATGAAACAATCAAGTTGCTACACAGCGAACTATTTATAGAGCCAAATCCAGTAATGCCTAAGTGGGCGTTATATAAAATGGGCATGATGGAAAGTGCTGTTATGCGCTTACCAATGGTTTTACCGGAACTATCAAGCCAAAAACGTATCGAAGAACTACTAAAAAAATACGCATTGATTTCTGGTTAATAAGGAACACAGATGAAAAGAACGCTGGCTATAGCAAGTTCAGTAGCGATGGTTGCACTTGCAGGTTGTTCAAGCCAAATAGATAGAAAGACCGCGTCGGGCAGCTACGAATATTTAAAAACGAAAGAAGAGAAATCGTTAGAAGTACCTTCTGATCTAGAAAAGCCTACATTCTCACGGGAATTCGAAGTACCTGCATTAGGCGAGAATGCTGATGCTGATCTTGTTGGCAAGTCGCTGATGATACGCTCGCCCGCCTTAGTTTTGCCCCTTGTGACTGGCTCACATGTTGAAGAAGGTAAAAGTTCAGCCACGATTTGGTTTGACCAAGTCGATGACAGTCAGCCGTTAAGCCAAGCTATTTGGAATTCACTATTAAGCTTCTTGGACGAGCAGGGTATTGGTGTTGATAAATTCAGCCCTGAAGAAAAAGTGCTGGTTACTGACTGGATAGTGATTAAAAAAGAAATCGATGGTCCCTGGTACAGTTTTACTGATGAAGAAAGTGAAATAGGTGAGCGTTTCGAGTTTAAACTAGACGTAAAACCACACGGACGAAGTGCTGCGCTTACGGTAGACCTTAAAGATTACATGCAAACCTTGAATGGCGACGTGATTGCCGAAGTATCCTCTATGGAAGAACGTCGGGAAGAAGTCGAGGTGCTTAATCAAGTGATTGGTCATTACGAGTACCAAATTCAATTGGCTGAAACTCGACGCATTGCGCGTATACGTCAGGGTATTCAAACTGAGATGGGCTTCAATGACGACGGCGACGCCGCTTACATTGTTGAGGCGCAATATGACGTAGCGTGGCCTAGAATGTTGCTTGTGCTGCGTAAACTTGGTTTTGATGTAAAAGATTTAGATAAATCTAACGGCTTGCTCTTTGTCACCTATAATGGAGATCAAGGTAGCTGGTGGGATGGTTTATTCTCAGGTGATGATCAACTCCTTAAGAAGGGCGATTATCGCTTGAAAGTTGCAAAAGCGGGTGCAGATCGCACATCAGTGACTTTCATGAATAATGAAAGCGTGCCGTTTGAAGCAAATCAGGTTTCCGACCTTTACAGCGCTTTCGCTGAGGTCATGTCAGAAGATAATCTTGATATATAACTGAGACTGAGAATGGAAAAACGCGACGAGCTTTACCGCGGTAAAGCAAAAACTGTTTATTACACTGATGATAGCGATAAATTGATCCTTCACTTTAGAAACGACACTTCGGCGTTTGACGGTGAAAAAATTGAGCAGTTAGATCGCAAGGGTGAAGTGAATAATAAGTTTAATCACTTTATTATGACGAAGCTTGAAGAGGCTGGTATTGCAACGCAAGTTGAAGCACTGGTGTCTGATACTGAGTCTTTAGTTAAAAAGCTCGACATGATCCCCGTTGAGTGTGTGGTGAGAAACTTGTCTGCGGGTTCATTGGTTCGCCGACTAGGTGTTGAGGAAGGTAAAGAACTGAATCCACCTATTTTCGAGTTTTTCCTTAAAAACGATGCGCTGCACGACCCTATGGTTAATGATTACCATATTTTATCGTTTGGCTGGGCCACAGAGTCTCAAATTGCTGAGATGAAAGCATTAACGTTCAAAGTGAACAGCGTGCTGAAAGCGCTGTTTGATGAAGCGGGTATGTTACTTGTAGACTACAAACTAGAGTTTGGCGTTGATAAAGATGGCAATATTGTTTTAGGTGATGAATTCACGCCAGATGGCTGTCGACTATGGGATAAAGAAACCCGTAAGAAGATGGACAAAGACAGATTCAGACAAGGCTTAGGCTCTGTCGTAGAGACCTATATAGAAGTGGCAGAACGTTTAGGCTTATCGCTATAACTGGAACAACTTCTTCAGTTAATTTTCAAAAAGAGGACCAAAAGGTCCTCTTTTTTATTCCGGTTTTACGAATAAGTTATACCAGTCCGCATAGATCCCTACGAACTCAGCGAGAGTTAAAATGTTCGTAATCGCTGCGTGTTAAAGCAGGTACAGTGGGTTTATATCGAGGTGGTATAATAGAGAGCACGGACATAACGATTTAGCATCTCCCTAGTAATTTGAAGGCACACAGGATGTGACGTTAAACAACCTGCTTCCATCGCTATATCTGAATAAGCTATTGTGGATAAAGAAAAATGAGAGCGTATTAAGGAATGAATCTGTGTTTAAGACTTTATCGTTAGTGACTGTGGCTATGATTGCCTTTGCGGCCAACTCACTGTTGTGCCGAATGGCACTTGCCAATACGTCGATAGACCCTGCCAGCTTTACTGTATTGCGTTTAATGAGCGGTGCTATAGCTTTAGTCGTGCTCTCGTTAATATCACAAAGCCGAAAGAGCAACGTTGAGACACCAATAAAATTTTGGCATGACCTAAACAACAATGCCAGTGTGCTTGGTGGTGTCTCCTTGTTTGTTTATGCAATATGTTTCTCATACGCATATATTTCTATGTCTACCGGCACTGGGGCCTTGTTACTGTTCGGTGCTGTTCAACTTACAATGATATCAGTGGGCCTGTTCAAGGGAGAGCGATTTAAGAAACTGCAATGGCTTGGTTTTGTGTTAGCGTTTGCGGGGTTGATCATCCTACTTCTTCCCGGCGCTTCAGCGCCATCATTAATGTCAGGTGTTATAATGACGACCGCTGGTGTTGCGTGGGGAGTATATTCTCTGTTAGGTAAAAAAAGTGCGTCTGCGCTTATGTCTACGTCGGGCAACTTCATTTATGCTGCTTTATTTTGTATTCCTATACTGGTTGCTTCGTACCTAAATTCTGGTGAGTTTACGCAAGATAAAGCCGGAATTTATTATGCGCTCGCTTCGGGCATTTTTGCATCAGGGTGCGGCTATGCAATTTGGTACAGCGCTTTGCCGCTCGTTAAATCGACAACCGCGGCCACGGTGCAGTTGAGTGTTCCCGTACTCGCTTCACTTATGGGATGGATAGTCTTAGGCGAGGCGTTGACCATGCAAATAGTGATCGCTTCTATCATTACGCTAGGCGGCATTTCTCTCGTAATTAGAAAATAGTGATAAAACGTCTCGCTATCGTTAGGCGTTTATACTTTCCTTTTTCTGGCTGTATATTAAAAAGCTATTATACTAATGGCAAATACTTGAAGCGTTTTTGAGTGATACTCTAGTGAATAGGATTTTTCTTAATAAACGTGAAAAATCTAATTGTTCAAATTTTTGATATATGAGTACTTTTCTGTGCTGGCGTTTAAGAGCATTGAATAGAGAATACTCTCCGACATGAACATAGGATAATACCCATGGGTATAAACGCTAAACATTGACGGCGGGCGTTCCCTTTGCGAAGGAGTAGGTTTTGCAATTACCCCCACCCATTTTAAACGATGATGAAAGAGTTAAAGCGGTAGAACGACTGGGGTTACTCGACACCTTGCCGGAAGAACGCTTTGATCGATTAACCCGTTTAGCGTCAAGTATCTTTGGATGTCACTTCGCGACAATTACCTTTATTGACGCAGAAAGGCAGTGGATTAAGTCTTCAGTTAATCTTGATTTGGGTGAAAGCGCCCGTGAACTTTCATTTTGCGCTCACACTATCGCACAAAAAGAAGTACTGGTCGTTCATGATACCTGCAATGACGAACGTTTTAGAAATCACCCTTACGTAACTGGCTGCCCACATATTCGTTTTTATGCTGGGGTCCAACTTATGGCAGAAGGCCAACCCGTTGGAGCATTGTGTGTTTTTGATACTGAAGCAAAACAGTTTGATGAAACAAGCATTGAGCAATTGGGCAATTTAGGAAAACTCGTCGAATCAGAGCTTCAGCGGCAACAGGTTACTGAATTGTCTAATCAGTTGGAAGAGTATCAGCGTCGTCTTGCACGTACGCAAAAAATAACGCGTGTGAGAAGTGCCATACTCGAAAAAGTAGTTAATGCAGTGTCTTTGCAAGATGTGCTCAACGACATTGTGTATGCCATTGAAAATGAATTTTCAGAACAGATATGCAGCATTTTATTGTTAGAGGATGGCAAGCTTAAAAAAGGGGCTGCGCCGTCACTGCCTGATTTTTATAACGAAGCTATTAATGGCGTTGAGATAGGTGTTGGAGTTGGTTCCTGTGGAAATGCCGCAGCAACCAACACGCTGACAATTGTAGAAGATATCAGCACGCATCCCTTTTGGGCTTCATGGAAGGGCCTGGCGGTGAAAGCTGGCGTAGGCTCATGTTGGTCACAACCCATTCAAGACTCTAAAGGTCAAGTTATCGGAACGTTCGCCATCTATCATAAAGAAAAAGCCGTTCCGTCGTCCGAAGAGATCATTTTAATTGGGCAGTTTGCACATATCGCAAGTATTGCTGTGGAAAGAGAGTTGGCTAAAGCGCTTATCTGGAAGCAGGCTAATTTCGATGTGTTAACTGGCTTACCTAATCGTAATTTAATGCTAGATCACCTGCAACTTGCCATGGTTTCGGCTGACCGTGATGGAGAGAAAGTCGCAGTAATTTTTCTAGATTTGGACAACTTTAAAGATATTAATGACGCACTTGGCCACGATCTTGGTGATAAATTACTGGTCGAGTGCGCAGAACGTATTAAAAAAGCGCTGCGAGCAAAAGATACTGTATCTCGGCTAGGTGGCGATGAGTTCATTATTATACTCAACGGTATTTCTGGATTGAGCTCCGTCGAAGCTGTCGTTCAAAAGATACTTGATGCTATTGCTAAACCATATATGTTAGACCCTCAAAGAGTTCACTCTAGCGCAAGTTTAGGAATTACTATCTACCCTGATGATGGTCGTGATGTGACGAACCTATTGAAGAATGCTGATCAGGCAATGTATGGCGCCAAGGGTAAAGGAAAAAATAGTTATCAGTATTACACGCATGAAATGCAGACGGCGGCCATTAAAAGGATCACGTTACTCAATGACCTGCGTTACGCCGTAAAGAACAAGGAGTTGTTTATTGAGTATCAACCTATCTGTAACTTTGACAGTAAAAAGGTTGTGAAAGCTGAGGCATTGTTAAGATGGCAGCATCCAGAAAAAGGTAGGATCCCGCCAGACGAATTCATTCCACTTGCCGAAGAGTCGGGACTTATTATTGAAATTAGTAATTGGGTTTTCGATGAAGTGTGCAGGAATATCAAGCATTGGAAGTCGCGCTTTTGTAGCGAACTACAAATAAGTATTAATACATCACCGAGCCAATATTTTAACGCCGAGTCGAATATCACTGAGTGGCTGAATTTGCTGTTGGATAGAGGCATATCAGCGCGCTCCATTCTTTTAGAGGTTACGGAAAACTTGCTAATGGAAGCGAATGATATGGTGTCCAAAAAGCTGTTTGAATTTAGGCAGGCTGGTGTCGATATCGCACTTGATGACTTTGGTACAGGCTTCTCGTCTATTTCCTATCTTAAGAAATTCCCTACCGATTACATCAAAATAGACAAAAGCTTTGTAAAGTCTATGACGGACGTGAGCAACGATAAAGTACTGTGCGAGGCCATCATCGTGCTAGCTAAAAAGCTTGGAATTAGCGTGGTGGCAGAAGGTGTGGAAACGCAGGAGCAGTATGACATCTTAAAGCGTATGGGGTGTGATTACGCGCAAGGTTATCTGATTGCTCGACCACTATCCGAGGCTGATTTCGAGTCTTTTCTTATAGCACACTAGCGCAACAGCCGTTGCGCTAGTCATAAACTTGCCAAAGCGTTTAAGAGAGCGTTGCAAGCGATTTGCCCGAATATGTTTCAAGCGCTTCGGTTCGGTTTTCTTTTATCTTATTCGCCCAATTAGGGTCTTGAAGCAGCGCTCTACCCACAGCAACTAAATCAAACTCCTCAGCGTTTAGACGTTCAAGCAGATCGTCAACGGAACGAGTATCTGAGCCTTGACCTTTGAAGGCACCGAAGAAATCATCATTCAGTCCCACCGAACCAACGGTTATGGTAGGTTTTCCAGTTAGCTTTTTCGTCCAACCCGCAAGATTTAACTCGCTACCTTCAAATTCATTTTCCCAATAGCGTCGCTGAGAACAATGGAATATATCGACGCCAGCCTCATTCAATGGAGTCAGAAATTTCTCTAGTTCTTGCGGTGATTGTGCTAAACGCGCGGTGTAGTCTTGTTGTTTCCATTGTGAATAACGAAGTACGATTGGGAAGTCGGGCGAAGTTGCGCTTCGAATAGCTTTGATAATCTCAACAGCAAAACGGCCACGGTTTTCCATGCTGCCACCCCAACTGTCAGTACGTTGGTTTGTGCCTTCCCAGAAAAATTGGTCAACAAGATAACCATGAGCGCCGTGTATTTCTATTCCGTCCATGCCAATGGCTTTTGCGTCAGAAGCAGCCTGAGCGAATGCTGCAATTACAGATTCAATATGCTCAACAGTCATAGGCTCGGCGCCTTGCTTACCTGGCTTGAAGAGACCAGAAGGCCCTGCACTTGGAAGTTCAGGGTAGGGCGCTTTTTCTGCAACACGAGCCATACCAACATGCCACAATTGAGGCATTATTTTTCCACCCGCGCTATGCACTTCATCAACGACATGTTTCCAACCTAATAGCGCTTCTTCTCCATGAAATTGAGGGATGTTTTTGTCCATCGTTGCGACTTTATCGTTAACCGTTGTTCCTTCAGTAATGATAAGGCCTGTTCCACCTTGTGCCCGACGTTTGTAGTACGCTGCAACATCAGCCGTTGGAATGCCGTTGGGAGAAAATTGACGCGTCATCGGCGCCATTACAATACGATTAGTTAGTGAAAGATTACCTTGTGAATAAGGTTTAAACAGAGCGTTTGCTGCCATTATCTATTCCTGATTATTAATTCGTGTTTAAGATTTTATAAAGTCCCATAGGGGCTTTTAGGTCTTAGCGTTGACAACATTGATTCGACGCGGAAAGCGTTTTATTTGTAGCAGACTTATTGCTTTATCGCATGTTGTGCTAAAAGTATTAAAGCCAATTCGAGAAACTAAAAAGAGCTTTGATAGCAGTCGATACTACTTGGGAGGAGGGCTAAGTCAATTTTCTAATGTTGATAGTAAATAATAAGTAAAAATGAACTATCGGGCGCACGATGCGGCGCCCTTGATAAAAAATCATCAATGTTAATCTAAGATTTCAACTATTTCTCTTGTGGCTTGAATAAGTCTTACCACTTTGTTTTCAATACGAACGGTAATTAAGCCGTCGTTATCTAATGGCACAACAACGCGAGCATGGCCGTAAATATCACGGTCTAGACGTTTGCCAACGGCTAACTTTTTTTCCCAACCTGGCGGTAGTTCTCCTGTCCGCTCATATTTTTTTTCTATACCTGGTGGTAGTGATTTACCCTCATGCGGGTTGGTTGGATTGGCGGTAGCGGGTAAGCTATTTAACGATATAGCGGTTGCAATACCTAGAATGGGTAAAATTTTCATTGTTCACCTCTCAAGTTACTTAAAAGCCCTGCATCTTCAACGTAGTCAATCATGTTACTCATGAATCTAGAGCAGTGACGCTTTCAGTTCGAGCGCATTTAGGCCCGGTATTTAAAACAATTTTTAATTAATGTATGAAATTAAAAATACTGATGTGGAAAAAGTAATGCGAAACCTGTACCAAAACGAAATTTTTGGCTTAAAGATCTGAAGTTATCATGATTGTCATGTTAACGTTGACATTGCTTGGGTCGCATACGGTTACCGAACGCGAAGCTTTGAGTAATAGCAAAGGACGGTGAAGTTTAGAAATAATGTCGAGGAGTGATTATGAGTGATATTGAGTTTACACGAGAGGAAAAAGAAGCATTAGTCGCCAAGTTGCAACGATATTTTGATAATGAATTGGGGGTGGATCTCGGTCAGTTTGATGGCGAGTTTCTTCTTGATTTCATTGGTAAAGAAATAGGTGCATCGTTTTACAACAAAGGGGTATTTGATGCGAGAGCCGTTGTAGCTACTCGTCTACAGATGATTGATGAAGAATTGTATGCGATTGAAAAGGTACAGTAGTAAAGAAGAACAAAGCCTGCATAGAGCAGACCTTGCTATTCAATGATTGACTAGTGCTAGTCAACAAAAGGCAGCACTATAGCTCCTGATTAGTAGGCCTGATAATCATTTCGTTTATATCAACATCACCAGGTTGTTCGATTGCAAAGGTCACCGCGCGGGCAATAGCATCTGCATCTATGGCATCGTCATACATATCGTCCGCCATTTGCTTGGAATCTTTGTGAGAGATATGGTCAGTCAGTTCAGTCGCGACGGCACCTGGCGAGATATTCGTAGAGCGAATCTGGCCATTAGATTCTTTTCTAATACCTTCACTAATCGCTTTTACTGCAAACTTCGTTGCGCAATAAACAGTAGCACCGGGAAATACCACATGGCCCGCAACCGATGATAGGTTGATGATGTGGCCACTTTCTTGTTCACGCATTGGTTTTAGCACTGCAGCAACGCCGTACATGACGCCTTTGATGTTTACGTCTATCATTTGCTCCCATTCTTCAACTTTCAATTCATCCAGTGGTGCAAGAGGCATGAGACCTGCGTTATTCACTAAGACATCAATTCGTCCGTAAGCTTCAATTGCTGCATCTGCGAGTGCTTGTACCTCTTCCTTTTTCGTGACATCTACGGTCTTGTAAGTTGCCACGCCACCAGATGACTCAATATCGTCAACGAGTTTCCTAAGACGCTCCTCACGACGGGCACCAAGCACTAATTTGGCGCCTTTGCCTGCAAGCATTTTCGCAGTGGCCTCTCCAAGCCCGCTGCTCGCGCCAGTAATAATCACAACTTTTCCAGATACTTCACTCATAACATTTTCCTTACGTTTGATTAGTGACAGTTCCTACGTACAGATGTTGAAGTGGATTACTTTCATTAGAAATTGATAGCGGGAAAGTGAGAGAGCTACTGCTTAATTAAAAGGGAGGAGGACCAGTAAAAAGAGGCGTTTAAAGTTGGGATCGTTAATCCAAAATCTTTACATGTGATAACGGTAAATAAAGCTGCTTTAGAGAACGCCAAAAAGCGAGATGCGCTTTGTTTACGAAATTAGGGCCTAGATATTAGAGACCTATAGAATAGAGACCTAAAGAGGAACTTTAATGGTTAAAGGGCATTTGGCAACGCAGCAGCAGGGAAGAATTTCGTCGTCGTCAATGAAAGCAAGGGGGTCGGTAGTATACTCAACTTCGCCTTCTATAAGCTTACTTCGGCACGCACCACAAAACCCTTCACGACAGTGGTAGTGAATATGAACGTCCGCTGCCTCAAGGGCGCTTAGAATGGTTTTATCAGAAGGGGCATGAATCGCGCCCACATCGACCACGTCGATGCGGACGGATTTTTCATTACTACTCATCAAGCTGTAATTTTACAGCTCAAAATCGGCAAAGTCGTCTTCGCTTACCGCTGAGTCAATCTGACCAACAAGGTAAGAGCTAATTTCAGATTCTTGAGGAGCAACTTGAACGTTGTCTGAATTCAGGTAGTTATTCATCCAAGGTAGTGGATTACTGCTGATATCAAACGGCGCATCTAGGCCTATAGCAGACATGCGCTGGTTAGCAATGTATTCAACATACTGGCAAAGGATCTCTTTGTTAAGTCCAATCATTGAACCGTTCTGAAACAGGTAATCTGCCCATTGCTTTTCTTGCTCAACGGCATTCATGAAAATAGCACGAGCTTCGTCTTTACACTCTTCTGCAATTTGTGCCATTTCTGGGTCGTCTTTACTCTTAGCCCAAAGATTAAGAATATGCTGTGTTGATGAGAGATGAAGGTTTTCATCACGGGCTATCAAACGAATGATCTTTGAATTACCTTCCATCAACTTACGTTCAGCAAATGCAAAGGTACAAGCAAAAGACACATAGAAACGGATAGCTTCAAGTGCGTTTACCGAGTTCATGCATAGAAACAGCTTCTTTTTGAGCTCGTACATGCTAACCGTGTAGGCAGTACCGTTAACGGTATGAATGCCTTCACCCTGCGTTTGCCATAGCTGAGTGGCAAAAATGAGGTCGTCGTAGTACTTAGAGATATCAGCAGCGCGGCGCTTAATCTCGTCATTCACTACGATATCTTCAAAAATTTCACTCGGGTCTGAAAACAAGTTCCGAAGAATATGCGTGTATGAACGAGAGTGGATTGTTTCAAAGAAAGACCATGTTTCAACCCAGGTTTCTAGCTCAGGTAGCGAGATAATGGGCAAAAATGCAATGTTTGGACTGCGGCCTTGTACCGAATCCAGAAGAGTCTGATACTTAAGGTTTGATATAAAGATATGTTTTTCTGGATCGGTTAACTTCTGAAAATCAACGCGGTCACGAGAAACATCAACTTCTTCAGGACGCCAAAAAAAGCTAATTTGTTTCTCAATAAGCTTTTCGAAAATGGCATGTTTTTGTTGATCGTAACGTGCAACGTTTACGGGGTTGCCGAAAAACATCGGTTCGATCAATGGATTAGTACTTTGCTGATTAAACGTAGTGTATTTCATGATAGCCTAACTAAAAACTTAATGATTAACGCGTATTATTGTTTGTGTTCTTGCTGCGAAACGTTAAGGGCAAGTGCGGTAATATCTTTTTATACACTTGCCACTTAAACAGGTGAGCGCGTATTAAATTTTACACGCGCCGCCTGCACAATCATCATCTTCCTCTACAACCACCTCTTCTTGGCGTGGCATAGGCTCGCTTGCTTTTGCGTCTAGCGCTGAGGTGTCTGATGCACCATCGCGAGTATTGTGATAATAAAGTGTCTTAACACCAAGCTTGTAAGTGGTAAGAAGGTCTTTGAGCAGAAGCTTCATTGGCACCTTGTTACCTTCATAACGGCTTGGGTCATAGTTTGTATTCGCTGAGATAGTTTGGTCGATAAACTTCTGCATGATACCAACAAGTTGTAGGTAACCATCGTTTGAAGGAATATCCCAAAGTAGCTCATATTGGTCTCTTAAAGTTTCGTACTCGGGTACTACTTGCTTAAGCACACCATCTTTACTCGACTTGATACTGATGAATCCACGTGGTGGCTCAATACCGTTCGTCGCGTTAGAAATCTGTGAAGATGTCTCTGATGGCATCAATGCTGACAGCGTAGAGTTACGCAAGCCGTGAGTGTTAATTTCTTCACGAAGCGCATCCCAGTCGTAATGAAGCGGTTCATTACACACACTATCAAGATCTTTCTTGTAGCTGTCGATTGGCAAAATACCTTGCGAATAGGTGGTTTCGTTGAACTTAGGACACGCACCTTTTTCTTTCGCAAGATTGTTCGACGCTTTTAATAAGTAGTACTGCATTGCTTCAAATGTACGGTGAACCAGACCATTCGCACTGTGATCTGAATATTTAACGCCGTTTTTAGCAAGGTAGTAAGCAAAGTTGATAACACCAACGCCTAATGTACGACGCCCCATAGTAGCACTATATGCCGCCGGGACAGGGTAGTCCTGATAGTCGAGAAGGTTATCAAGTGCACGGACAGCAAGATCGGCAAGTTCTTCAAACTCATCTAGTGACTTAATTGCGCCCAGATTGAATGCAGAAAGCGTACACAATGCAATTTCACCGTTTTCGTCATTAACATGCTGTAGCGGCTTAGTAGGAAGCGCGATTTCAAGACAAAGGTTGCTTTGACGTACTGGCGCCACTTCTGGGTTGAATGGGCTGTGCGTATTACAGTGATCAACGTTTTGAAGATAAATACGACCTGTACTTGCACGCTCTTGCATGAACAGGCTGAACAGTTCCATAGCTTTAATCTGCTTTTTGCGGATGCTGTCGTCGTTTTCATATTTAACGTAAAGCTCTTCGAACTTCTCTTGGTCGGCAAAGAATGCATCATAAAGACCAGGCACATCAGACGGGCTAAACAATGAAATGTAGCCGTCTTTCATCATACGTTGGTACATCAGTTTATTAAACTGAACGCCATAGTCTAAGTGACGTACACGGTTTTCTTCTACACCACGGTTGTTTTTAAGAACCAATAAAGATTCGACTTCCATATGCCAAATCGGGTAGAAGAGTGTTGCTGCACCACCACGAACACCGCCTTGTGAACAGCTTTTAACGGCTGTCTGGAAGTATTTGTAAAACGGGATACAGCCAGTATGGAATGCTTCACCACCGCGGATAGGGCTACCAAGTGCACGAATGCGACCTGCATTTACGCCGATACCAGCACGCTGACTTACGTATTTAACAATAGCGCTTGCCGTTGCGTTAATTGAGTCTAGGCTATCGCCCGTCTCGATGAGTACGCATGAACTAAACTGACGAGTTGGCGTGCGCACACCGGCCATGATAGGGGTAGGTAGCGACAGTTTGAACGTTGAAGCAGCATCATAGAAACGACGGATATAATCCATACGCGTGGTTTTGTCATAATTTGCGAAAAGGCATGCCGCCACTAACATATACAAAAACTGTGCGCTTTCGTAAATTTCACCAGTAACACGGTTTTGTACTAAGTACTTACCTTCAAGCTGCTTTACTGCCGCATAACTAAAGTTCATATCGCGCCAATGGTCGATGTACGAATCCATTTCCGCAAATTCTTCAGCCGTGTAGTCTTCAAGCAAGTGCTTGTCGTACTTGCCCATATCTACCATTTTACCTACATGCGTAAGCAGCGAAGGTGGTTCAAACTGGCCATATGCCTTTTTGCGTAGATGAAAAATGGCTAGGCGCGCAGCGAGGTATTGATAATCCGGCGCGTCAGTTGAGATCAAGTCCGCCGCTGATTTAATCAAGGTTTCGTGGATCTCACTTGTGTTTATGCCGTCGTAAAACTGGATCTGTGCTTTTATTTCAACTTGTGAAACTGAAACGTTATTGAGGCCTTTGGCTGCCCAAGTAACGACTTTATGAATTTTCTCTAAGTCGATGGTTTCTTTTTCACCGTTGCGTTTGGTAACAAATAAGTTGTTGTTCATGTTACTGGCCGTTTTTCTGTTAGCGCTTGATGCGGGGCTATGTGTTGCCCATTTTAATTTTAATTATTGTATGAATTACTGCTATTTACATTGACTCACGCCAAATAACAGCCCACACAAAAGCGGCCTAGACCAAAACCTCTAAAGTTTGAAGTAAAGACTGCTTGTTAAATTCGTTTACTGCTTTTTTCCAGCGAGCTTGTTGTCGCAACAGACAGATGAGTTCGTTCACCTGCATATTTAAAGCTGCGATCTGGCGATCCCAAAAATGGGCTGGGATCGCTTGCTGAATCAAACACAAGATAGTGAGGTTTTAACCGTAATGCAACCCAATATCTGGTGGTATTTCAAGCACTCAAACTGGCATGGAATTTATGTTAGTAACAACTAACTTTTTAGGGTTCTACAAGCATTAAATATCGGGATTGCAAGCATTTTAATTAGATTCTTTAACGTAAAAATTAATTTATTCTTAAGATTCAATTTTTATAAAAACACGATATATGGTGTTTAAAATATCGCCGCAACCCAATATATAGTGTTAATTTAATTTTGCGCCACTGTATATAGTAAGTAGTTTACGTCTACATTATTAGACGAAAGATAAAAACCTTGAGAGATAGGGTCCATGTGAAGCCCTGTCATGTCACGGGGGAGCAAACCTGCTTGATCGGTCATCGCCATGAGCTCTGAAGGTTTTATAAACTTACTGTGATCGTGCGTACCTTTTGGAACGAGTTTAAGAACATACTCAGCGCCAACGATACCCATCAGGTAGGATTTTATATTTCTGTTTAACGTCGAGAAAAAAACATGGCCACCAGGTTTGACTAACTTCGCGCAGGCCATAACGACAGATGCGGGGTCAGGCACGTGTTCTAGCATTTCCATACAAGTTACGACATCGAACGTACCAGCATTATCTTGAGCAAAGTCTTCAGCCGTTGAACAAACGTAGTCTACTTTTACTCCAGACTCCAAGCCATGTAATTTAGCAACTTCTAATGACGCTTCTGCCATATCTAAACCGGTAACCGTTGCGCCAGCACGCGCCATAGATTCGGCTAAAATACCGCCTCCACAGCCAATATCGATAACTTTTTTGTCAAAAAGTCCTTCGCTGTGCTGATTAATGAAATCTAAGCGCAGGGGGTTAATCAAGTGGAGAGGTTTAAATTCACCTTCAGGATCCCACCATCGAGAGGCGAGTTCAGAAAATTTATTGATTTCTTGTTGATCTACATTCGTCATGAGTAAAACGATCCTTAAACTATCTCTTTTTAAGATATCGCAAATCAGGCGCGTGTTTCACTGTTTTTAAATAGATTTAGTGTTTTTATATCAATGGGTGAGTGAAAAATAATCGCTTGTCTTTTTGTTGCTTAATAAGCGTAATTAACCGCTACATAAATCTGTCATCAAGTGGTACACTCAAACAACGATTATGACCCACATAATAACAAGAGTGCGCGCCCAGTCTTGCTTCCACAATGATGTGATGCAAGGCGCTGGATAACGCAGAACAAACCAAAATAAAGGGATTAAGCAGTTTATGTCTGATAACGCTAAAGAAATCCTCCCCGTTAATATTGAGGAAGAGTTAAAGAACTCATACCTTGATTACGCGATGAGCGTTATTGTCGGGCGAGCCTTGCCTGATGTAAGAGATGGCTTGAAGCCAGTGCACCGTCGCGTGCTGTTCGCAATGAACGAACTGAAAAATGACTTTAACAAGCCATACAAAAAATCTGCCCGTGTGGTAGGTGACGTAATAGGTAAATATCACCCTCATGGTGATTCCGCAGTTTACGATACCATTGTTCGTATGGCGCAGCCTTTCTCTCTCCGTTATATGTTGGTAGACGGGCAGGGTAACTTTGGCTCGGTTGACGGCGACTCAGCCGCTGCAATGCGTTATACCGAGGTTCGTATGGCAAAAATTGCCCACGAACTTCTTGCTGATTTGGATAAAGAAACCGTAGATTTCGTACCTAACTATGACGGTACAGAATTTATCCCTGAAGTATTGCCTACAAAAGTACCTAATCTGCTTATAAACGGCTCTTCGGGTATCGCGGTAGGTATGGCGACGAATATTCCGCCGCATAACCTTACTGAAGTTGTTAACGGCTGTATTGCATTGATTCAAGACCCATCAATTACGATTGATGACCTAATGACTTACATACCGGGCCCTGACTTCCCAACGGCGGCGATGATCAGTGGTCGCAAGGGTATAGAAGATGCCTACCGTACCGGTCGTGGCAAAATATATCTTCGTGCTAAAGCAGACATTGAAACTGACGCTAACGGCAAAGAAACCATCATCGTTAACGAAATACCTTATCAGGTGAACAAAGCACGTCTTATTGAAAAGATTGCCGAGCTTGTAAAGGAAAAACGTATCGAAGGCGTTTCAGCACTGCGCGATGAGTCTGATAAAGACGGTATGCGTATTGTTGTTGAAGTTAAACGCAACGAATCTGCAGAAGTGCTGCTCAATCATTTATATGCCAATACCCAGCTACAAACGGTCTTTGGTATCAACATGGTTGCGCTGGACAATGGTCAGCCTAAGGTATTCAACCTAAAAGAAACCTTAGAGTGTTTCATCCTTCACCGCCGTGAAGTGGTGACACGCCGTACTGTCTTTGAATTACGCAAAGCCCGTGACCGTGCTCACATCCTTGAAGGTTTAGCTATCGCTCTTGCTAACATTGACCCAATTATTGAGTTGATCAAAGCGTCGCAAAGCCCTGCAGATGCGAAGAAATCGCTTGTTGCACAAGGTTGGGACCTAGGTGACGTAGCCCAAATGCTAGAACGCGCTGGCGATGATGCTGCTCGTCCAGATTGGCTAATGCCTGAATTCGGTATCCGTGATGGCAAATACTATCTGACTGAACAGCAAGCTCAAGCGATCCTTGACCTGCGTCTACACAAGCTAACAGGTCTAGAGCACGAGAAGATCCTAGAAGAATACAAGCAGCTTCTAGAGCTTATTGCCGAATTACTTCACATTTTAAATAGCCCAGAGCGTTTGATGGAAGTAATTAAAGAAGAGCTTGAAAAAATACGTGACGAGTTTGGCGACGAGCGTCGTACAGAAATTACCGCTGCAAGCCACGATATTGATATTGAAGATTTAATTGAGCAGGAAGATGTTGTTGTAACTCTTTCTCGCGAAGGTTATGTGAAGTATCAAAAGCTATCGGATTACGAAGCACAGCGTCGAGGCGGTCGTGGTAAGTCTGCCACTAAGATGAAAGATGAAGACATCATCGAAAAATTGTTAGTGGCTAACACTCACGATCACATTTTGTGCTTCTCTACACGGGGACGCTTATATTGGCTGAAGGTTTATCAACTGCCGTTTGCTAGCCGCAACGCACGTGGACGCCCAATTGTAAACATTCTTCCTTTAGAAGATAACGAGCGAATTACCGCCATTCTTCCAATTAAAGAATTTGAAGAAGGCAAGTTTGTATTGATGGCAACGGCAAACGGTACAGTTAAAAAGACTGACCTAAGCTTATATTCTCGCCCTCGCTCAAGCGGTATTATTGCAGTAAATCTGAATGACGGCGACGAGTTGATTGGTGTTGATATCACTCATGGTGATGACGATATCATGCTGTTCTCTGATGCGGGTAAAGTAGTTCGCTTTAACGAAAAGCTTCGCGATAGCGAAACCGGTGAAGTCAAGCGCGATCCAGAAACAGGTGAAGAGTTACTAGCGCTTCGTCCTATGGGACGAACTGCAACAGGTGTTCGCGGTATTCGTCTACAAGATGGTCAAAAAGTGGTTTCACTTATTGTACCTAAGGGCGACGGACCCATCCTGACAGCGACAGAAAATGGTTTCGGTAAACGTACGCCGTTAGAAGATTACCCAGCGAAGAGTCGCGCAACGCAAGGTGTTGTGTCGATTAAGGTATCTGAGCGCAACGGGAAAGTTGTAGGGGCGGTACAGGTTGACGAAAGCAACGAAATAATGCTTATTAGTGACCAAGGCACACTGGTACGAACCCGTGTTGGTGAAGTGTCGGTAGTAGGCCGTAACACACAAGGCGTTCGCTTAATACGTACAGTTGAAGGCGAGCACGTTGTTGGGTTGCAGCGAATTGAAGAAGTTGCCGAGTTACAAGAATTAGATGAGGACGGTAACCCAATAATTCTTGATGACGCGCCAGAACAAGCAGAAACTGCTGTTCAAGAGCAAGATAACACCGCACAAGACGGTGATGGCTCAACGACAGAAGAGTAGGGGTAATGCGCGAGCAACGTGCCTTGCGCATTATCAGTGTTCTTTTAAACAAGCGGCTTTTGCCGCTTGTTTGCCTAATGGCTCACGGAATATAAAGGTGCTCGTGAGTTAAATGGTAATTATCTACAGGTGTTGAACAACGCGATGAAAGAGGTTTTTAACTTTAGTGCGGGTCCAGCCATGCTTCCTAAAGAAGTGATGCTAAAGGCTCAAGCAGAATTTACGAATTGGCGCGATCTAGGCTGCTCTGTTATGGAAGTGAGCCACCGCGGTAAAGATTTCATTGAAATAGCAGCTAAGGCAGAGCAAGACTTGCGCGACCTGCTATCCATTCCGAACAACTACCACGTACTTTTCACACATGGTGGCGGTCGTGGGCAGTTTGCGGCAGTACCGCTAAACTTGTCAAATGCCAACGATACCAGTCTTCATCTGGTAAGTGGTTCTTGGTCAAAAGGTGCAGTAGATGAAGCCAACAAATACAACAATGCTGTTGTTGTTGGTGAGGTATCTGAAAAAGACGGCCTTCATTATATCGCAGAGCCTCAATTAAGCGATATCGACCAGTCTGCTGCATATTATCACTTCTGCCCAAACGAAACGGTTGATGGTATTGCCTTCGATTGGTTACCAGAGTCTGGTGATGTTCCTCTGGTATCGGATATGTCGTCAACTATTTTGTCGCAACCATTAGACGTCGCAAAACACGGTGTCATTTATGCCGGCGCACAGAAAAATATTGGTCCTAGCGGCTTATCTGTAGTTATTGTGCGTGATGACCTTGTTGGCAAGGCACGAAAAGAAACGCCTTCTATCTTTGATTACGCGCTGGCAGCCAAATCAGACTCTATGTACAACACACCGCCTACTTTTTCTTGGTATTTGGCGGGTCTTGTATTTGAATGGCTTAAAGATATGGGCGGCGTTGATGCTATGGCAAAACGCAACGCCGAAAAAGCAGCGTTACTATATTCTGCGATTGATAGTTCTGACTTTTATTCAAGTAAGGTACACCCCGACAACCGTTCGAAAATGAACGTACCGTTCCATTTAGCTAACCCTGACTTAGATAAACTATTTCTTCAACAGTCACAAGACGCTGGTTTGCTTGCATTAAAAGGCCATCGTTCGGTAGGGGGCATGCGTGCCAGTATTTATAACGCAATGCCAGTTGAAGGTATTGTTGCGCTTGTTGAGTTTATGCGCGAATTTGAAAGAGTGAATGGATAAAATGGAACAGTTAACATTAGACCCGATTGCAAAAGTATCGGGAGAGGTCAATGTACCTGGTTCAAAGAGTCTGTCTAATCGCGCTTTGCTACTTGCGGCGTTAGCAGAAGGCGAAACGGAGCTGACTAACCTGCTTGACAGTGAAGACATTGAACACATGCTTAATGCCCTCACGAAGCTAGGCGTTAGCTACCGCCTCAGTGATGACAAAACCCAGTGTGTCGTGCAAGGCAATGGCGGCGCATTTGACGTGGCTGAACCGCTAGAACTTTTTCTAGGTAATGCCGGTACGGCAATGCGACCTTTATGTGCCGCGCTCGCTGCGAGTAATGTTGATACCGTGCTAACTGGCGAGCCGCGTATGGAAGAGCGTCCCATTGGAGACTTAGTCGATGCATTGCGCGAAGCCAACGCCGACGTTACCTATTTAAAAAACGACGGTTATCCGCCGCTGCAAATTAAGGGTAAAACATTAAGTGGCGGTGAGATGTCTGTAGATGGAAGTGTTTCCAGTCAGTTTCTAACAGCGCTTCTTATGGCGGCTCCGCTTTTTTCTGGCGATGTTACGATTCGTATCAAAGGTGAGTTAGTCTCTAAGCCCTATATCGACATCACGCTAGACACCATGGCGAAGTTTGGCGTTACGGTTGAGAATGATAACTATCAAACGTTTACGGTTTCGGGCAGTGCAAAGTACGTGTCGCCGGGTAAATTCATGGTAGAAGGCGATGCTTCGTCTGCATCTTACTTCCTTGCAGCTGGTGCTATTAAAGGTGGAACGGTACGCGTAACCGGAATAGGCCAGAACAGTATTCAAGGCGATATCCGCTTTGCTGACGTGCTTGAGGCAATGGGTGCAAAGGTTGTGTGGAACGACGAATATGTGGAAATAACCGGTGCACCGCTTAAAGGTGTCGATATGGATATGAATCACATTCCTGATGCGGCTATGACTATTGCGACCACAGCACTATTTGCTGAAGGCCCAACAACCATGACCAATATCTATAATTGGCGTGTAAAAGAAACCGATCGACTTGCTGCTATGGCAACGGAACTACAGAAGTTGGGCGCAAAGGTAGAAGAAGGCCACGACTATATTAAAGTATGGCCGACGGACTCGCTGAAGCATGCAGAAATAGATACATATAATGATCACCGCATCGCCATGTGCTTCTCTCTGGTAGCGCTTAGCGATACACCAGTCACAATTAATGACCCGGGATGCACTCGAAAAACTTTCCCTGATTACTTTACGCGTTTTAAAACACTCTATAACGCATAAGGCGACCCTAAAGTAGTGCAGCGATTGTTTTTTATTCACTGCATTCATGTTGATCTGTATCAGATTTATCCTAATGTTCAATGCCACCTAGTATAGGTGGCATTGCTTATCCCGTGCTAAAGCGTATAATTACGCGCGATTTTTTAGTAATTTAAATGATGGAGCAGGTATGCATTCCACACCCGTAGTCACGGTTGACGGTCCAAGTGGCGCTGGCAAAGGTACATTAAGTAGCTTGTTAGCAAAAAAATTAGGGTGGCATTTTCTAGATAGCGGTGCGATTTACCGCGTTTTAGCAGTTGCCGCACTTCACCACGACCTACCGTGTGATGATGAAGAATGTGTTGTTCCTCTAGCAACCGGTCTTGATGTGAGTTTCGAGACGAATGGCGATACTACCCGTATTATCCTAGAAGGCGAAGATGTCACTGATGACATTCGTACTGAAGAAGTCGGAGCGGTAGCATCCAAAGTCGCCGCTTTGCCTCGTGTTCGTGAAGCTTTGCTTCGCAGACAACGTGCTTTTCAACAAGACCCTGGCTTGGTAGCAGATGGTCGCGACATGGGAACCGTAGTATTCCCCGATGCGCCTGTAAAGATTTTCCTTACAGCTAGCGCAGAGGCTCGTGCTGAGCGTCGTTATAGCCAGTTGAAAGCAAAGGGCATGGATGTTAATATTGCGCGCCTTTTGACCGATATCAAAGCCAGAGACGAGCGCGATACACAACGTGCAGTCGCACCATTGGTACCGGCGCAAGATGCTGTAATTATAGATTCAACAGACTTGGATATAGACCAAGTCTTTGAAAAAGCGATGGATATTATTTCCTCACGCCTTTAATGACGAGAGCTGATCGCATCCAAAGCAGTGTTGCTACAGGGAGTGGCGACTAAATTTAATAACCCCGCGTTATCCGGATAAGAAGCGTGGATATCAACTTAAAAGTTTATTTGAGACTTATGACTGAAAATTTTGCACAACTTTTTGAAGAAAGCTTACAAGAACTAGAAACACGTCCTGGTTCAATTGTAAAAGGTACTGTTGTTTCTATCGATAAAGATATCGTTCTTGTTGACGCAGGCTTGAAATCAGAAAGTGCTATCCCAGCTGACCAATTTAAAAACGCTGAAGGCGAGCTTGAAATCGCTATTGGTGATGAAGTAGATGTAGCGCTAGACGCAGTAGAAGATGGTTTCGGTGAAACTATTCTTTCTCGTGAAAAAGCCAAGCGTCACGAAGCGTGGGTTGAGCTGGAAAAAGCTTACGAAGATAAAGTCACTATCAAAGGCGTTATCAACGGTAAAGTTAAAGGCGGTTTCACTGTTGAAGTTAACAGTGTACGCGCGTTCCTTCCTGGTTCTCTTGTTGACGTACGTCCAGTACGCGACACTACGCACCTTGAAGGCAAAGAGCTTGAGTTTAAAGTTATCAAGCTAGATGCTAAGCGCAACAACGTTGTTGTTTCTCGTCGTGCAGTTATCGAAGCTGAAAGCAGCCAAGAGCGTGAATCACTACTTGCTAACCTTGAAGAAGGTCATGAAATCAAGGGTATCGTTAAGAACCTTACCGACTACGGTGCGTTCGTTGACCTTGGTGGCGTAGACGGTCTTCTACACATCACTGATATGGCTTGGAAGCGCGTTAAGCACCCAAGTGAAATCGTGAATGTTGGCGACGAAATCAACGTTAAAGTACTTAAGTTCGACAAAGAGAAGCAGCGTGTTTCTCTTGGTATGAAGCAAATGGGCAACGATCCATGGCAAGAAATTGCGTCTCGTTACCCAGAAGGTACTAAGATCAACGGTCAGGTTACTAACCTTACTGATTACGGCTGCTTCGTTGAAATCGAAGACGGCGTTGAAGGTCTTGTACACGTTTCTGAAATGGATTGGACTAACAAGAACATTCACCCATCTAAAGTTGTTAACCTAGGTGACACTGTAGATGTAATGGTTCTTGAAATTGACGAAGAGCGTCGTCGTATTTCTCTAGGTCTTAAGCAGTGTATTGCTAACCCTTGGGAAACATTTGCTGAGTCACACGAAAAAGGTGACAAAGTATCTGGTAAGATCAAGTCAATCACTGACTTCGGTATCTTCATCGGTCTTGACGGCGGCATCGACGGTCTAGTTCACCTTTCTGACATTAGCTGGAACAAGTCTGGTGAAGACGCGGTTCGTGACTACAAGAAAGGCGACGAAATCTCTGCAGTTGTACTACAAGTCGACCCAGAGCGTGAGCGTATCTCTCTTGGCGTTAAGCAAATCGAAGAAGATCCTTTCAACAAGTATCTGACAGATAACAAGAAAGGTGCTATCGTTACTGGTACAGTAACAGCAGTTGATGCGAAAGGCGTTACTGTAAACCTAGCTGAAGAAGTTGACGGCTACATCCGCGTTGCAGATCTTGCTGTAGAGCGTGTTGAAGACGCAACAGAAGTAGCAAGTGTTGGTGATAGCATCGAAGCGAAGTTCATGGGCGTTGACCGTAAGAACCGCACTGTTAACCTATCTGTTAGAGCGAAAGATCAGGCTGACGAAAAAGAAGCTATCGATAAAGTTAACCAGCAAGAAGATGTTGGTTTCGCTAACGCGATGGCAGAAGCATTTAAAGCTGCTAAAGGCGAATAATGCTTTTGTGGGTGTGCACATGCACACCCAATTCGCGATAGCTGTTTAAACAATAATATTGACAATGAGGTTAAGCATGACCAAGTCTGAATTAATTGAACGGCTCGCGGATCAAGCGCGTCATATTCCGGCGAAAGAACTCGAACTGGCAATCAAAGAACTTCTAGAGCAAATGGCGCAAACCCTCCAAAAGGGTGAACGTATTGAAATTAGAGGTTTTGGTAGTTTTTCTCTTCACTATCGCGCACCTCGCGTGGGTAGAAACCCTAAAACGGGTGAAACAGTGAAACTTGATGGTAAATATGTACCTCACTTCAAGCCAGGAAAAGAACTTCGCGAACGGGTAGATGCCTCAATCGCATAACGCAATTTAAAAGCCGCTGTTAAGCGGCTTTTTTGTGTCTGCTCGTTTTTTATGAGTAAGTGGTGGAGGTGAAGGGTTTTGTATCACTGACAAACCATTAGGTCTATATACTTACGTTTAATTTTTAATACCTATTGACCCCAAGTTGAATAGGGTTATATATTGTTCTGATAACAATAAACGGTATTCATGAAGCAATGTCAGCCGGCGATGAACAAGCAATAATAAAACAATACCAGCCGCTAATTCGCGCTTTAATTCCTTACGAACAGCAAAATAAGTTGTTAGAAGGGATAAACAAATTTTCGAAGCGCCTTCCAAGCAGTGTCCGAAAGGTAGTAAAAGAGGAAGTGGTAAGGCTGACCTCACTTACAGACGCGCCTGCAGATAACTCAGCGTTCGCCCAATTTCCCGTGATGAAATTTAAACATTTCGGGGTCCAAATGCGCCTTGATAAAGTGGGCGCACTGATACTTAAAAATGAAACCTCGCTTTATCAAGACAGGTATACGGTAGGTGTGTTTGAGTCAGTAATGAACTCGGACTTCTATCAAAATCAGATAAAGAAAGAGCAATTTAAGAAAATTGTTGACGCCTTCAATGTCGAGAGTCAATCATTTACGGATATTGATTTTGGTGAAGACATAGCCATTCGACCTAATTTCACTATTTCTTCTCCAGAATTTGAAAAAGGGCGGCATTGCTCAATTAGTTCGATGTCGCACAGGGAAATAACCCTTGAGACAAAAAGGCCCCCTAATGCATCTACCGGTGATGTGCTAACTTTCACCATTCCTGAGGTTAAGGGTCTCACTAAAGAACCTACTGAGATAACGCTAGAGTTAGAGACGGTTAAGTATAATAAGCACCTTGGAAAGTATGAAACCTCGTTCACCTTTAAAAATGATGTAGACAAAGAATTTATCGCATTGTTAAAACGTTATGTCGCGGTAACGGCCTACAAGCAGCCGCTTCAACGGGATTTAGAAATAGAACGCGCAATGCAGGAGCTAGAGCGTGACCGAATATTGGAAAATAGCCCTTGGTTACCTGTTTTTTTAGCACCTGAGAAAAAATCGCTGAAACCCGTCATTGCACTTTTTACAAAGGCCAATGTAGAGCATAACAATGCGGAAAAGTTATTGGCGAGCCTGCAAGACAAGCCCATTTTCGTAACGCTAGTAGAGGAATTGCGCAAATACAATGAGGCGTATGTTTTCCAGGGAAACATCAAAACAAAAAGTGGAAACGTCCAAATAACTGCAACCCATCGCCAGTTGCTAGCGCTCAAACAACTGAATGCGCTGGTTTATTTGCTCGCGAAAAGCGGCGACTTTATATGTACTCATTGTCGTCTTGATGCAGTAAGCAGAGAAGATAAGCAAAAAGCCTTTGCAATCCACGATATCGCCAATAAAGAGTTCGAACAACTGGCTCAGATATCTCACGTGTTGTATTGCAAAGATGTCTCTTCTTACCTGACTAATTTAACACTTTCCGCTAAATGTGACTTCAAACCTCTATCTAAATCGCTCAAGGCCAGTGGAAATAACTGGCGGATTGACTATGTGATGGAAGAAGACTTAGACAGGCGCTCAGAGACTCGCTACGTCATCGATAAACCAGCGTCAATTAAAGTCGGTTTACTCTCTTCTCTCGATGCTCGTGTGGCAGATTTAAGCGCCAGCGGCATGAAATTGATTGTGGCACCGAACAGTGAATTACAAAAAGAAGTTCGTGTATCGGTTCCAGAATTAAAAATTAAAGGCGAGAAGTATAAGCTTGTTCATTATCAAGCAAGTACCGGTGTCGCTAGACTTTGTCTAGTAGAGGACACGAGGAAAGCCAAGGTTGGGTCTAGTGTTGATAGCATGGTTGAAGAAAACACGGCCTATTTCAAAATGAGAGATATTGCGCGGATTCAGCGTTTAACGCACCGTTTTATATGGGAACTTGCCGTCCGCCATATGCCTTCCTTAGCGGTACTTTGTGTAATGAACCGATTTACGTTGGACAGGTTGAAAACCGTTTACCAAAGTGATTCATCTGACGATCTTTATCCGTTTTCGCGAACACAAAATATCATTCCGCTGCACGGTTTCTTTGCTGACAAAGGCCAAGCAAAGCCAAAGTCTCGAATTCTTGAGGGTATGTTTAAAGAAACGTCCAACCAGGCACTTGTAGTACATTGTGTAAGAAAAAGTGATAACAGGCTGGTGTATATAAAAGAGCGAGATTTCCTTTTTTCTAAGTTGCGAACCCAGATCAAGTCACAGCTTGATGATGGGAAAATACAGTTAAGTGCTACAGATGTAACTGCCATTCGGTGTCATGGCGCTATTACTCCATTAACCAAAAAGCGTTTAGCCCAATTGTCTAAAATAGACAAAGCTATGTATGGAAAGCTTGAAACCATGCAAGCGGGCTATACGCATTGCATTTTCATTACTAACATGTCGGCGTTGCATCACGATCTAGTTATCGACAACCTCATCGCTAAACCAGAACGACGAGAACTGCAGGAAGAAGGGGCTGCTTAAACGCAATTCTGCTACGCTTTTTGTGTAATCTCTTTTCGCATTTTGCTATTCTTGTAAATAAATCAATAAAAAGGGTTTAGTGTTGAAAGGGATCCTAACGTTTCTTATCATTCTGGCGCTGCTTTCCATTGCGTTTGTTATTGGCTCGCAAAATGAAGCACAAGTGACAGTAAATTATTTGATAGCTCAAGCTAATTTACGTCTATCGACCCTCATTGCAATAACCTTATCAATCGGCGTAGGCGTTGGCATTCTTATCATGCTGTTAAGCTGGCTTAAATTGAGGGTACAGCTGATGAGTGCTCAATCAAAAATACAGAGTTTGGAACAAGAACACTAATGCTCGAACTGCTGTTTCTTCTTTTGCCTGTTGCGGCAGGTTATGGCTGGATAATGGGACGAAATAGTGTCCGCCAAGCCCAACGAAAGCAGTCTAGTATCCTATCAAAACATTATTATAAAGGCCTGAACTTTCTTCTTTCAGATCAGCCTGATAAGGCCGTAGACACGTTAATTAAAATGATTAACGTGAATAGCGATACGGTGGAAACCCACATCGCAATGGGTAGCTTTTTCCGCCATCGCGGTGAAATCGACCGTGCGATAAAGGTGCATCAGAATTTAGTAAGTAGAGACGAACTTCAGCCAGCTCAGCGTGAGAACGCCCTCAGAGAGCTTGGTCATGACTATACACAAGCAGGTTTTTTAGAACGTGCTGAAAATGCATTCCTTCAGTTGCTTAACAGCGAAAAGCATTATCTTGTTGCACAACAACAACTATTTAGCATCTACCAGACTACGAAAGAATGGGAGCGCGCCATAGAGTTAGCTGAGCGGATGGTCCAGTGCCATGGTGATAATGATGACGTGTGCGAGCGACTGGCTCACTTTTATTGTGAGCAGGCAGCTGTAGAGCTTAAAAATGATAGCCAAGGTGCAGCGTTAACGCTTCTTCAAAAAGCCGTAAATGCAGATGAACACGCTGTAAGGCCGTGGTTAATGCTAGGCGATATTGCTTTAGAACAGCAGCGCTATACAGACGCTAACGCCTATTTTACTCAAGTCGCAGAACGTGACATTAATTGGTTTAGCGAGGCGGTTCCTAGCCTTGAAAAAATAGCCGAAGAAACTGATGACTGGGACAGTTTTCAAAAGAACTTAGAAGCCCACTGGCAAGAGTGCGCTACCTCGTACTTGGCTATGGTTGATATTTTAATGAAGCGTGGCGAAACGCTTCAAGCCGCCGAGTATTTGTTAGAACAACTTAGAAAGCGTCCTACCATGCGGGGTTTCAAAACCCTAATGGGGCTTTATATTGATCAGCTAACAGATAAAACCACAGCTGATAGTCTGCGGCTGTTAAAAGAATTAGTAGAAAAACAAATGCTGCAACGGCCAAAATACCGCTGTGGAAGCTGTGGATTTTCAGGTCGAAAATTATACTGGCTTTGCCCGAGCTGTAAAAAATGGGGCGTAGTGAAACCAATTAAAGGGCTAGACGGAGAATAAAAAGACATGCATGACCCACGCGTTATTGTTGCTTTAGATTATGACAATAAAGACACTGCCTTGGCGTTTGTAGACAAACTAGATCCAAGCTTGTGTAAGCTAAAAGTGGGCAAAGAAATGTTCACCTTATTCGGGCCAGAGTTTGTGAAGGCGCTTATCGCCAAAGGCTATGATGTTTTTCTCGATTTGAAATTTCACGATATCCCCAATACGGTTGCCAAAGCATGTAAAGCAGCGGCGGAGCTGGGTGTATGGATGGTAAACGTGCATGCTTCTGGCGGGGTGCCAATGATGCAAGCGGCGAAAGAAGCCATTGCAACAAGCACTAACCCTCAAACTAAGCTTATTGCGGTTACCGTACTTACCAGCATGGACGAGGCGCAGCTTGCTGATGTGGTAAGCGGTGTAACACCAGAGCAACAAGTTTTGCGCCTGGCTGCTCTTACAGAAAAAGCAGGGTTAGACGGCATTGTTTGTTCGGCGCAAGAAGCAAGCGCGCTACGTGAGAAACATAGCGACGACTTTCTTCTAGTGACACCGGGTATTCGCCCAGTAGGCGCAGACGCAGGCGATCAAAAGCGGGTTATGACACCTCCTGATGCAATGAAAGCGGGCGTGAGCTATTTAGTTATGGGGCGACCTATCACAAAAGCAGAAGACCCTATTGCTGTGCTAAAAGCGGTAAACGCTTCGTTAGAAGGTTGATATTACTACCAACACAATGCCTTTATGTAGTTCAGCTAGCTAACATTGTTTTCTAAAGGCTAAAGCGCAAAATGAACTAGCGAAATCAAAAAAAGCTCGGCTGTGATAATCACATGCCGAGCTTTTTTATTGATAGGGTGGGTGGAAAGTGTACTGCCCTCAACTCACCCTATTGAAACTAACTTATTCGCCTTTAAGTGCAACTTCAGCAGGCGTATACGTTAAACCTAGTTCTTCACCTAGTGCATCAACGACTGCCTTGTAGGTTACTTTACCCTCGTGAACATTTAGGCCGTTAAGCAAGTGCTTGTCTTCAAGCATGGCTTTCGCTGGGCCTTTGTTTGCAAGGGCTAAGCCGAATGGCAATGTAGCGTTGTTAAGTGCCATTGTCGAGGTGCGCGCAACGCCACCTGGCATGTTCGCAACACAGTAGTGTACCACATCATCAACAATGTAAACTGGGTCTTGATGAGTAGTGGCTTTAGAGGTTTCAAAACAGCCACCTTGGTCAATCGCAACGTCAACAAGTACTGAGCCAGGTTTCATTGCCTTAATTTGTTCGCGAGTAAGCAGCTTCGGTGCCGCGGCACCAGGAATAAGTACTGCGCCAACAACAAGATCAGCTTTTGAAGAATAGTGCTCAATAGCATCAACAGTTGAGTATACTGTTTTTACCTGACCGTTGAAAATATCGTCTAGCTGACGAAGGCGTGGAAGAGAACGATCTAAGATGGTTACATCAGCGCCGAGACCCAGTGCCATTTTCGCGGCGTTAGTACCCACAACACCACCACCGATAACCAATACTTTACCCGGCGCTACGCCTGGTACACCACCAAGAAGCGTGCCGCTACCGCCGTGCGCTTTTTCTAAATAATGTGCACCGGCTTGAACAGACATGCGACCAGCAACTTCACTCATAGGTGCAAGTAGCGGTAGCCCATTACGTTCGTCAGTTACGGTTTCATATGCAATACATGTTGCACCTGATTCCACGAGAAGCTTAGTTTGTGTGGGGTCTGGGGCAAGGTGTAGGTAGGTATAAAGCGTTTGACCCTTACGCAGCATTTTACACTCGTTAGGTTGTGGCTCTTTTACTTTTACAATCATTTCTGCTTCTGCAAACACCTGCTCGGCTGTAGCTGCAATTGAAGCGCCCGCCTCGATATACAAATCGTCGGTGAAACCAATAGCATCGCCCGCGTTAGTTTCAACTAAAACACTGTGGCCATGGGTAACAAATTCTTTTACCGCTGCAGGTGTTAAGCCAACACGGTACTCATGGTTTTTAATTTCTTTTGGTACACCAACTATCATGTATCGTCCTCAATTTTAAAGTGAGCTTCTATGCGGCTCTGGTTGAATTTCAATTTATAGCTGTGGGTGACATTGCCCAACACGATATTCGGCGAGTATACGCCATAAAAAAACGAACTATCTGCTGAAGAATATTCTTTTATAGAATATAATTCTGTATATCCTCAGTTATGAAATACATTATATGTTGGTAAAGACCCCAAAACACCTTGACCGAATAGACAGGAATATTCTCGTACAACTCCAGAAAAACGGGCGTATATCGAATGTTGAGCTTGCTAAAGAGGTAGGTTTAAGCCCCAGCCCGTGCCTAGAGAGAGTAAAAAGGCTGGAGTCACAAGGCTATATCAAAGGTTATCACGCCATTGTTGACCCCGAGAAGCTAGGTGCCGCTATGCTGGTGTTTGTAGAGATAACCTTGACCAAGACATCTGTCGATATCTTTGCAGAATTTTCTGCTGCGGTGAAACTGCATGACGATATACAGGAATGTCATTTGGTATCGGGAGATTTTGATTTTCTGTTAAAGGCGCGTGTAGCGGATATGGGAAGTTACCGAAAACTGTTAGGCGATACGCTATTACGATTACCAGGAGTGAGCGAGTCGCGTACCTATGTCGTGATGGAAGAGGTAAAAAGTACATCGTCACTTCGCATTAATTTGAAGTAATGAAAGCGTGGCTCAATTGAGTGATTTTATGGTAGGCTGTGCAAAAATACAGTGTTTAAGACTTTTCAAAGGAAAGAGAGAAGTGACAAACGGTAGGGCAGGGAACCGGAAAGTAGTTGTTTTTGCGGTTTTAGTGTCTTGCATAAAATAAAAATTATCTAGGAATTGCAAGGAGTTTGCTAAGCTCTTTGCTGCTATTAGCGCATATCTCATGCGAAAAGCGTGTAACAAAACATGTGATAATAATAGCTGTAGTAAATGCGACGGAATTTGAAGGTTTTTTAGGGTTATGGCGCGATTAACAGGGGTTCAGCGAGTGTGGGAAGCAGGCATGATTATCGCCTGTGTTTTCGCCTTCTTTTTATTGCTGGCACTAGCATCTTTTCATCCAGGAGACCCAGGTTGGAGTCAGGCTGGGTTGCAATTAGACGTACACAACTGGGTTGGAGCAACCGGAGCGTGGGTAGCTGATCTTCTGCTCTTTTCTTTTGGTTTTTTAGCTTATCTTTTGCCTTTCGGAGCCGCCTTTTTAGGGTGGTTTTTGTTTCAGCATATCAAAGAGCTGGACGAGTTTGATTACCTCACCATCGGGCTGCGCATCATAGGCGGTTTGCTGATGGCCCTAGGCGCAACGGGTATTGCTAGTATTAACTTCGACGATATTTACAATTTTTCAGCTGGCGGCTTTGTCGGCGACGTTATTAGTTCAGCGCTTGTGCCGTATTTTAATACGGCAGGTACAATTCTTTTACTACTGTGCTTTTTCTGTACCGGTTTTACGCTACTAACAGGTATTAGTTGGTTAACCATCATCGACAGGCTGGGCGAGGGCACGCTTTGGTTAGGGCGTAAAACACTTTCTGCTCCGCAGAGCCTTTTAGCGTTGGAAATGCCGCGCTTGGCCCTTTCCAACAAATCCTCTCAACAAAACGGTGACGAAACCGCAGCGTTAGATATTACAAGTATGCGCGCAGAACCGTTAGCAACAGACACTAACACACAGAAAGTGTACGCTAAGCCCGCAGCTGTAAAGCGCAGTGAGCCAACCTTCGGTAGTAGCGACATAGACGACGAGCCTCCGTTTTACACATACGACACAAATAACGAAGCGAGTAATACAGCTCCCGACAAAACTAGCGATACGAAACGTGATATTGACGAACAAGCTGAAAACACACAGGACACTAAAAAGTCTGCATTCTCATTGTCAGGTTTTAAAAATGCTGTTGCTGACTCTGTTAAAGATAAAGTCGGGTTTGGCAAATCTCATGAGGATGAAGTAAGTGCGGAAAGTACACTTGCTGAACATTCGCAAGGGACGGCTACTCAGCAAAGCCCGCACATTAATTTTGACGAGTTAGAAGAGTTTGATGAGGATTTGCCCTATGAAACAGGCACAAAGCCAACATCCTCTGCTAGTAGCACATCTAATGCAGCGCAAGAAGAGCAAGCAGAATCGATTTCAACTCCGCTTCAGCCTCAAGCACAGAATTTCGCTCCCGCTGCGCTAGGAGCAAAACCAGTAAAGCCCAGAGCAGAAGAGGTGGATCCGAATCTACCACCCATGCCATCTTTTGATTTACTAGAGCGCGCAGATAAGCACGAAAACCCGCTCACTCCTGAAGAGATTGAAGGGATTTCACGGCTTGTTGAAGAAAAACTTGCTGATTTTAATATTGAGGCAACAGTCGTCGGGGTTTATCCCGGCCCAGTAATCACTCGCTTCGAACTTGATTTGGCCCCTGGTGTAAAAGTGAGCAAAATTACTGGCCTTTCAAAAGACCTGGCCCGCGCTATGTCAGCAATCTCAGTACGCGTTGTTGAAGTTATTCCGGGTAAATCAGTTATCGGCCTAGAACTTCCTAATAAAAAGCGAGAAATGGTTCGCTTGAGCGAAGTGATTAGTTGCGACACGTTCCAATCAAACAAATCGCCGTTAACGATGGTGCTGGGTGCAGATATCTCAGGGCAACCCGTTGTCGTTGATCTGGCAAAAATGCCTCATCTATTGGTGGCAGGTACGACCGGTTCAGGTAAATCAGTGGGCGTAAACGTGATGATACTGAGCTTGTTGTATAAGAGCACGCCAGAAGACGTGCGCATGATCATGATTGACCCTAAAATGCTTGAACTGTCTGTATATGAAGGCATTCCCCATTTATTGTCGGAAGTGGTTACAGACATGAAAGAGGCTGCTAATGCACTTCGTTGGTGTGTGGGTGAAATGGAACGCCGTTATCGACTTATGAGCGCCCTTGGTGTTCGTAACCTTAAAGGCTATAACGCAAAAGTTGAAGAGGCTATTGCCAACGGTACGCCAATTAAAGACCCGCTTTGGAAGAATGAAGAAAGCATGGATGCCGAAGCACCAGACTTAGGTAAGCTTCCCGCTATTGTAGTCGTTGTTGATGAATTTGCCGACATGATGATGATAGTGGGTAAAAAAGTTGAGGAACTCATTGCACGTATCGCACAGAAAGCACGTGCTGCGGGCATACACCTTATTCTTGCCACACAGCGTCCGTCTGTAGATGTTATTACAGGTCTGATTAAAGCGAATATTCCAACCCGTTGTGCGTTTCAGGTATCGAGCAAAATTGATTCACGAACCATTTTGGACCAACAGGGCGCTGAAACTCTGTTAGGTATGGGAGATATGCTGTATCTGCCGCCGGGAAGTCCGGTGCCTACCCGAGTGCACGGTGCGTTTGTGGACGACCATGAAGTACATGCTGTAGTAGCTGACTGGCAAAAACGCGGTGAACCCGAATACATTGACGAAATCTTAAATGGTGAGGCATCGGCAGAAGTTTTACTTCCTGGTGAACAGCCTGAAGGCGAAGATCAGGAGTTTGATGCTTTTTATGACGAAGCTGTAGCTTTTGTCACTGAAACCCGCCGAGCTAGTGTCTCTAGCGTGCAGCGTAAATTTAGAATTGGTTACAATCGCGCTGCGCGACTTGTTGAACAAATGGAAATGAGTGGTGTCGTAAGTGCACAGGGGCATAATGGGAACCGTGAGGTACTTGCACCGCCGCCCCACAAAGAATAACGAATGGATTGAATAAATGAATAAAGCAGTTTCGGTTTATTTTATAAGTGCACTAACCGCTGGCGGCCTAACGATAAATGCTGCCAACGCATCGGCAGAATTAGCTACTAGTAGCAGCGTAGACACCACAGCTATAGCGCAAAAAGAAAGTATCAATGACTCAGTAAGTTCATCGCTGCAGTCGCGATTGAGCAACATGAAACAGTTCCGTGCTAATTTTACTCAGACGGTGGTTGATGCACAGCAAAACGTAGTGCATGAGGCCCAAGGCACGCTTACCATGACCCGTCCCAATAAGCTTCGCTGGGAAACGACATTTCCTGATGAAACATTGCTGGTAGCCGATGGAGATGCAGTTTGGAATGTGGATACCTTCGTAGAGCAGGTGACGGTGCTATCTCAAGACAATGCGATTAAGGATAACCCTATCGTTTTGCTTACATCTACAGATGAAGCGACGTGGTCAAAGTTTTCTATCAGCCAAATGAACAATGGTGTACCTACCAACACTTCGGCAAGCGAGATCAATAACGATACGGTGATGCAAAGTTATCAAATCACGCCTAAAGAAGAAGGGGGGCAAATCGTTACTCTCACGCTGTCTTTCAACCAAGATAACGAACTGGCTTCGCTCAATATGCTAGATGCTCAACAACAGGTAAGCACCTTAGTATTCAATAATATTGAAACCCGTTTTCCTATTCCTGCCGATACATTTTCAGTAGATATCCCAGATAGCTTTATAGTTGATGACCAGCGTTAATCAAGACTTCGCGCCGTTGGCGGCGCGCATGCGCCCCGTTACCATTGCGCAATATAGCGGGCAAGAGCATCTGCTGGGAGATGGCAAACCACTTCGTAAAATGTTAGAGGCAGGGCACTGCCACTCAATGATTTTATGGGGGCCTCCAGGCACCGGAAAAACGACGCTTGCGGAGCTTATCGCTCAGTACACTAATGCGTCTGTATTACGTATTTCGGCGGTTACTTCCGGAGTTAAAGACATTAGAGCGGCTATGGAAACGGCTGAAGATAATGCCCGTTATAATCAGCGAACGCTGCTTTTTGTTGACGAAGTTCACCGGTTTAATAAAAGTCAGCAGGACGCCTTTCTCCCGTTTGTTGAATCAGGTGTTGTCACCTTCATAGGCGCAACAACAGAAAACCCTTCATTTGAACTAAACAAAGCCTTGTTATCTCGGGTGCGTGTGTATGTGTTAAAGACGCTGGAACAACACGCGCTGTCAAAGTTAATTGATAGGGCGCTAGTCGATACTGAAAAAGGACTGGGCGACAGGGCTCTTGGCATTGATGAAACAGCCAGAAACGCCCTTATAGATTTAAGCGGTGGTGATGCCCGCCGTCTTCTTACTTATTTGGAGCTAGCTGCAGATTTCACAAGCGCTAACGACATTACCGTTAGCGATGTTGAACATGCTGTGGGCGAGAAAGTGGCGAGCTACGACAACAAGGGCGATACCTTTTATGACCTGATTTCAGCCTTTCATAAATCCGTGAGAGGCTCAGATCCTGACGCTGCGCTTTACTGGTACGCAAGAATTCTCGATGGTGGCGGTGACGCGTTATATGTGGGAAGACGGCTTCTGGCTATTGCGTCGGAAGATATTGGTAACGCCGACCCAAGGGCGATGCAGCTATGTATCAATGCCTGGGATACGTTTCACCGCGTAGGGCCCGCAGAGGGTGAACGCGCTATTGCCCAAGCTGCAGTATATTGCGCATTAGCAGCAAAAAGTAATGCGGTTTATATGGCGTTTAACGAAGCAAAAGCACTGGCGCGCAAGACCTCAGATGCGCCGGTTCCTATGCATTTGCGAAATGCGCCAACAGGGCTTATGAAAGAGCTAGGCCACGGCGATGGTTACCGTTATGCGCACAACGAGCCAAATGCATTCGCCGCAGGTGAGTCCTACTTTCCTGAGAGCCTTACCGGTACTCGCTTATACAACCCCAATGAGCGTGGTTTAGAAAAAGCCCTAAAAGCGAAGCGTGAATTTCTCGACTCACTTAATGCGAGAAGTAACAATAAAAGGTAAAGTTGCACACGTGCACCTCAATGATTTCAAGTAATATCAAATAGCTTATAAAAAGAACGCGCTAGGGAGTTTTTCGTGCCTCAAGGGTTAACTTTGTATTGTTTTATTGCCGCTGGCGGGGCAACTGGAGCCTGTTTACGCTATTTTGTTACTACAAGTGTTGATTCCTTATTTGGAAAACACATGCCGTTTGGTACACTAGCGGTGAATGTGGTCGGGTCGTTTGCACTCGCATTGCTGTACGGTTTTATCGAACGTCATGATTTAAGCGAATCCCCATACCGAGCGCTTATCGGTGTAGGGTTATTAGGTGCCTTTACCACATTCTCAACATTTTCCGTTGAAACCTTAACTTTATTAGAAAACGGGTTGTGGCTTAAAGCCGCAGCGAATGTATTTCTTAACGTTGGCGCTTGCCTTATAGCAGGTTGGCTAGCCATTCAATTAATGAAAGGATAATTAGAAACACATGTTAGATCCAAAGTGTTTGCGAAGCGATATAGAACAAACAGCTAAGCGATTGGCTGCCCGTGGTTTTAACCTCGATGTAGCAGCTTTCAGTTCGCTTGAAGAAAAAAGAAAAACACTTCAGTCCAGAACACAGGATCTGCAAAACGAGCGAAACGTACGAAGTAAATCCATTGGTAAAGCAAAAGCGCAAGGTGAAGATATTGCGCCGCTTCTCGCAGAAGTGGGTAAGCTTGGTGACGAGCTTGATGCCGCTAAAGCAGAGCTTAGCGAACTGTTAGAAGAAATTAATACCTTTACGCAAGGCATTCCTAATTTACCACATGAGTCGGTGCCGGAAGGTGAAAACGAAAACCACAACGTTGAGATTTCTCGTTGGGGCGAGCCGCGTACGTTTGATTTTGAAGTAAAAGATCACGTAGATGTTGCTGAAGGCTTGAACAACGGCTTAGATTTCGCAACCGCCAGTAAGCTTACGGGCAGTCGCTTTGTTGTCATGCGCGGTGATATCGCTCGCTTGAACCGTGCTATTGCTCAATTTATGCTAGATACCCATACGCAAGAGCATGGCTACCAAGAAATGTATGTGCCTTATTTGGTTAATGCAGACAGCTTATACGGCACAGGCCAGTTGCCTAAATTTGGTGAAGATCTTTTCCACACAAAACCAGCAACAGAAGAGGGGCAGGGGCTAAGCCTTATTCCAACGGCAGAAGTACCGCTGACAAACATCGCTCGTGATGAAATTTTAGATGCGAAAACATTGCCAGTGAAAATGACGGCGCACACGCCTTGCTTCCGCTCAGAGGCCGGTTCGTACGGACGTGACACTCGAGGCCTTATCCGTCAGCATCAGTTCGACAAGGTAGAACTTGTGCAGCTAGTTAAGCCAGAAGATAGCTTTGACGCACTTGAAGCACTTACAGGTCACGCCGAAGTTATTCTGCAAAAGCTAGAGTTGCCGTATCGTAAAATGCTGTTATGCACGGGTGATATGGGCTTTGGCGCGTGTAAAACCTATGACCTTGAAGTATGGCTACCTGCGCAAAATACATACCGTGAAATTTCTTCGTGTTCAAACATGCTGGATTTCCAAGCGCGACGTATGCAAGCACGGTTCCGCAACCCTGAAACCAATAAACCTGAATTGCTACATACACTGAATGGTTCTGGTTTGGCTGTAGGGCGTACGCTCGTTGCTATCTTAGAGAATAACCAGCAGGCAGACGGAAGCGTTACTATTCCAAAAGCGCTAGTACCTTACATGGCAGGGCAAGAGGTTATCAAGGCGACGGCTTAGTATCCCCTTGTTTGACACGAAGCGTTATTAAAAGTTATTTTGAAATCCGGTATTGTGAAATGCCGGATTTTTTTAACCATTCGAGCGCTAGGATATTGTCCAATCTGCGGATTTATACAACGTATTACTGACTCACCTGACGTTATAGCACTACTTGAAGAAGTAGGGCTTACGCAAACCATTCCGCTTTTTGTTGACGAGTACTCCTCAAGCAACGTTATTAACTTTTATCCTGCATTTGGTAAAGCGCCTGAAAAGCAAATTACCAACTTAATCGTGTCTGGTGATAGCACGATAGATGCAACATGGTGGTTTGACGCCAAGCCCGTTGGTGACACACTGCAAATTGGCGATAGAACCACGTTTAACGCTCGCAATCTAGATAGCCCTTATTGGGGGAAGTTCATCCGAGAGCGGCGAGCAGTGGTTGTAGCAACAGCGGTAGGGGAGTCGAACCCAGTTGGAAAAGGAAAAGCACATTATTTAATGAAGCCCACAAGCGGAGCATTGCTCATTGGCGCAGTATACCGGCGCTTTAGCAATGGGCTGTTTTCCTGTGCGGTTGTGACGCGGCCACCTATCGAAGGCTTTAGCCAGTACCATGAAAAATCTATTCCCTGTTTTCTTCCTCATGATAGCCATGTTATTAATGCGTGGTTAACCGCTGACACAAAAGGCTCATTAAATAATGAGGTAGAGTATATTTTGAATAACCCTCGTATTTATACCGACCTTGAGGTTACCCCTGTAAAGACGTTTAAAAGTGCAGAGGCAATAGGAGACACGCAATTACTTAAGGCCTGGTAGCGTTTTTTATTAACGCAATAGTGGCCCAGTGCAAGAATCTATCAAGGCACAAATTTTTCATTATGTGTAAGGCAGGCGGCTCAGTCTGCGACAGCCGCCTGTATTTATCTATTTATTAAGGGGAGTGCTATCTAAGATAAGAAAGTAGAGTTTCCTCATCGGCACCTAAAACATTCTTCGTTACTTCTTTATCGACAACGTCGGTACACGAGGATGACATTTCATTCCTGAGTTTTCCCAGAAAACCTGGTCCGCTAATAATATCTATTGAACCTAGCGCACCTCTTTTACGCTCGCTATCTAGCCAGTCTGCAATATCACTGGCGAAGCGCTCATCTTCAAGTTCAGCTGCGTCTTTTCGATTCATACTGTCCACGCCGAGTACTTGCGACGCAGGAGCCGACTGCCTTCCTGGCCTGTCGGTGTAGATATCTTGATCACTGGCGTCACTAAACTCGTTATGCCACTTTTTAACTTCAACAAGCGCGGTTCCATGATTGGTATAGGTGTAAGCAATAGCGTTGTCGTGGTTGGCAACGATTACGTAGTGTTTTTGAACTGTCATACAGCCTCCTATGTCCATTTATGTAAAACATTCACGTTTCTGGTGTTTTGCAAAGGCAAGTATGAAAAATGTGCCTGAAACAGCAAATAAAACGCTAATGTAAAGGAGTTGTTGCAATATCAGCACCAATACCAAAAAAAACATCAATAATGCGCGCTTGAAAGGGCCTAACGAAGGCTGGCTATTGTTACCACGCTAATTAGACTTTGGTTTTTTCTTAATAGAGCGCTTGTTTAAAAACTAGCAGTAGATGTTACGCTTTGAAGGATAAGAGAGATAAAGCAACAAGCGTTTAAAGCGGGAGGCTAGCGGTTATTGCTAGCGCTTCAACTATGACGCCAAAACATTGTTAAAAACCTTTTTAAATAAAGCGTTATAAACACTTCGCAGGTTTGGGCAATCCAGCAAGTTTGGTGGCTTGCTTAGCTGGGCCTTTTTTAAACAGTCGCTGCAGGTAGCGGCTATTACCTTTCTCTGGGCCAAATTTATTGGCCATGGCTTTTACAAGGGCGCGGATCGCTGGGCTGGTTTCATATTCTTCATAAAATGCGCGAACAAAACGAACTACTTCCCAATGCGCTTCAGTTAATTCAATGTTCTCTTCTTGCGCCAGTGGCTCAACCATTCCTTCTTCCCACAGCGTATAGTCGAGCAAATACCCGGCTTTGTCTGTAGGAATTTCTTTGCCCTTATAATTAAAGCTATAAGTTTCTTGCGTCATGAAAGAGTAATCCAGTGTATGTGTTTTGCTGACAAGGCTGCTAATTCTCTAGGAGTGATAGGTGAAGCGTAATCCGGCAGCTTAGCGCCTCGTGAAGATGCATCGCTATCGACAAATGCCAAACTGAACGGTGATTCTTCTTTGCCGCTATTTGTTAATTTTTCAATAAACGCGCTTTCGATTGTAGGGGCATATACGCCGTCGCTTACACACACAACACTTATATCTGCGCCTGATTGTTTAACGGCAGTCGTTATAAGCTGTTTATCTGCAATGGAGAGTGTTGGGGTTGAGATGGTAATAAGCATTAGAAGGTCACCACATGGTCAACGCTTTGTATAAGGGCAAGTTTTTCAGCTGCATTTATCCACTCACACTCAAGTTCCTCAAACAAATCGGTATTTGCAAGAACATGGTCAATATCGTAATTGTCTGCACTTGTTTTACATACAAAGCATTCTTCTATATCGAAAAAGGGCATACTGGCTAAGCGCTTAGTATGATTCTTAAGCCCTTTAATTGACGCTGATTTAACAAGCTGAAGCACGCCTTGGTTTTCAAAGATCACCTTTACTTCGTGCCCGTAGTTTGTTGCAGCGAGGGCGAAATCTAAACCGTCTTGGCTTTTCGCATTAGAAAAGGGGCTTTGCGTAAACCTAATAAGTAGTTGAGCCATTAGAATTGTACCAGCCTGTTACACTCGTGGAGCGCAGTGAAAAACTCGCCCAAGCCAGCTTGCTCGAAAGGCGCGGTTAAGTTGGCTTGAGACAACCCATTCTCTTTCGCCTCTAACTCACTAACAATGCCTCGTTTAACGGCGGCGGTAATGCACACGAGTAATTTTACTTTGTGCTCAGTCGCTAGTGCCTTCCAGCCATCAAATGCGAAGAGTTCGTCGCCCGTCTTTAGCATTAAGTTATTAGTGTGGTGTACACCTTCGCTATAAAAGAAAACGTTGTTTATTACATCACCATTATCGATTACACCTTGTGCAAAGGCGAGGGCGCGTAATGCTGTATCGCCTTGAAAAGGTGATGATGTGATAAGTATTGAATATTCTGCCATACAAATAAAAACACCCCGGTTAAGGGGTGTTTATCTTTTCAACCTTTAACGCTAAATTAATCGTCGCCGCCAAATGCACCTAGAAGGTGAAGGATAGACGTGAACAAGTTGTATATGTTCAAGTATAGCGAAACTGTAGCGCGAATGTAGTTTGTTTCACCACCGTGGATGATACGGCTGGTATCAAACAAGATGAAACCTGACATAATAAACACAATCGCTGCACTGATTGCTAAGCTTACCGCAGGTACTGCGAAAAAGATGTTCGCAATTGCAGCAACAAGCACTACAACTAAACCTACAACCAAGAAGCCGCCCATAAACGAGAAGTCTTTCTTAGTAGTTAGCGCGTAGCCAGAAAGCGCGAAGAAGACAAGTGCTGTCGCACCTAATGCTTCCATGATTAGACCAGGACCGGCTACACCCAAATAGAAATTAAGCGTGTAACCTAGAGATGCACCCATTAAACCTGTGAATGCAAATACCCAGTAAATACCTGATGCTGAATCAGCTTTTTTCTGAACTACAAATAACGTAATAAAAGCGCCGATAGTCATAACAAGAGACATCATAGGAGAAATGCCTACTGCCATTGCTATACCAGCACAAACCGCACTAAACGCCAGTGTCATCGCAAGCAGCATATAGGTGTTGCGTAGAACCTTGTTCGTCTGCAATACCGATGGTTGAGATGCACTTGAATACATCGAACGTTGATCCATTGTTTCCTCCAACAGGACTTATGATATGACCAAAATGGTACACAATTATTTAGTGTATGTTGTATGGGTTTTAGTTCCCATTTTCAAGTAGTTTCAGATGAAAATGGTGTCAGGTGAATATAAAAGCATCTCTTACACGTGCTAAACGGTCTATTTGATTGAATTCTCGGCACTTAGACAAATTTTTTAATTTTTCGCTTTACAGTCATAAAAATATCATTAAGATACGCAGCACTTCAGGAGAGTTGGCAGAGCCCGGTTTAATGCACCTGACTTGAAATCAGACGTGGGGTCAAACCCACCGGGGGTTCGAATCCCTCACTCTCCGCCATATTATGAAAACCCGCACATTGCTGCGGGTTTTTTTATGCCTGTTCATCTTGCTAAACTTTAGTATAAGACCACAGTCGCATTGTTACATCCCGTTTACATGTTTAGGCTTGCGCTTTTCTTCGCGCAATCTAAAGGTGTTATGTGTCACAAGAAAGTTCTTCTTATCAAAATCTTCATAAACCCAGTAGTAGTTTTCAATCAAGAGACGACTATCTCAATCACGAGCTTCAAATACTTTCTCCAAAACGTTGGCGGTTAAACCTGCCTGGTAAAGACTACCGCGTTGAGTGGGAAGACTTTGTGCCAGGAATGGCGGCGACCATAGGAAAAATCGTTATGGTTGCCGCCGTAGTAGGTGCATTCGCAGCACCGCTAGGGCTATCTCCTGAGTTTGTTATTGAAAACGTGCGTTTTGAGTTACTTATAGCTGCAGTTTTGTTCGTCGTTCTGATTTCCGGTTTTTTGAATCCGTCAGCCAACTTAGCAGGTACGCACGGGCCGCTGTTGCCACTGGTACCTCTTATCGTGGCATCTGGTGGTCACCCCATGGCGCTCGGGCTTCTTATAGGTCTATTTGGCTTTGTTTTAGGAATAACAAAAGGCGGCAGTGTGCTTGCCAAGTTGACCAGTAACGGCGTATGCGGTGGGCTGCTGTTATATTTAGGTTTTATCGGCATTACGGGGCAGGTAAAGAAACTCTTTGCGTGGGCAGAAAGCTTTGATATGGCTTACTTAGCCTTTGTGGTGATCATTGCTACTATTTTAATGTACGCGTGGTTAGAGCATATTCAAAAGCGCTGGCTAGCCATTCCGCTTGGTGCGGTGATGGCGGCGGTCATTGCGTTTTCCTTCGGTGCGCCATTTGAGTTCACAACGTCGCCGGGTATGCCCAATTTGAACCCTGCTTATTGGTGGGGGGAAGACACAGGTTGGAAACTCGGCCTGCCAGACTGGTCGCATTTCATTGCTGTGCTGCCTTTTGCCGTGCTGGCTGTGTCTATGTGGTCGCCAGATTTCTTAGGTCATCAGGTGTTCCAAAAGCTTAGCTACCCGAAAAAAAGTGAACGGGCTCACATGAATATAGATGACACCATGATTGCTGCATCTAGTCGTCAGGCAGTGGGAAGCCTTCTGGGAGGGGGGAACATCTCATCGTCGTGGGGGACCTACATTATTCCGGCTTCAATCGCGCGTAGACCCATACCCGGTGGAGCGTTAGTTACTGGCTTTTTATGCGTTATAGCGGCACTTTGGGGTTATCCCATGGATTTAGCAATTTGGCCGCCGGTGCTTTGCGTAGCACTTATTGTTGGGGTGTTCTTGCCACTAATGGAAGCCGGTATGCAAATGACGCGTGAAGGCAAGACGACCCAGTCAGCGGCTCTCGTGGTTATCTCATCAGTTTTGGTGAATCCGGTGTTTGGCTGGTCATTCACTATGCTGTTAGACAATTTAGGTCTGGTCGGTTGTAAGGATAGAGCTGGTGAACTTGGTAAAGCGGGCCGTTGGCTGATCCCCGGCATCACGTTTTTAGTGCTTTGTACCGTAATGGCATTAATCGGCATGTTCCCTGGTGTGCCAGCAATAATGGAAACATTTAGGCAATAAAGATGGTGAAAAGGTTATGCGTAACCATATTTACTGGTCCCAATAGGGCGTATCTTTAAAATATTCGCAGAGAAAGTCTATGAAAACCCTTAATTTATTTGATATGAGCTTTCGATGTGGGTAAACCGCATACAAAGAAATAGACTGAGGGACATAGTCTTCGAGTATTGATATGAGTTCGCCCTTACTTAAGGCTTCTCCAGCAATGAATGTAGGCTGCAAAACGTAGCCTTCTCCTTGCTTGGCAACATTTGTCAGTACCTCACCATTATTAGCCGTTAGCTTGGGCGTTACTTTTTGCGCGTTCGCCTTGAGGGCTGCAATGAGCGTTGACGCTTCGTTATCATAGTTCACATAAGAATATTCGAGATAGTGTTCAGGTTTAAGATCTTTTGGGTGGCTTGGTGTGCCATATTTTTGAAGATAAGCAGGAGAGGCACACAGCGCGAGTTTGATGGAAGTGATCTTCTTAGCAATAAGCGATGAGCTAGTGAGGTTTCCAGCTCGCAAAGCAACATCGAACCCCTCATCTATCACATCAATTTTTCTATCATTTAATTGCAAATTTATAGAAACGTTTGGATGTGCCTGCTGAAATGCGCTAAGCGCTCCAGCTAAATGTAACGTGGAAAATGAAACTGGTGCACTCACGTGCAATAAACCTTTTGCCTCAGAACTTAACTGTCCGAGTTGACTCTCCATATCATTTACGCTTTCAAGAATATGATTTGCATGTTGCAAGCACTGCTGGCCCGCTTCTGTAAGATGTATTTTTCGCGTGGTGCGATTAAATAGTCGGGTATCAAGTTGTTTTTCAAGCTCAGCGATATATTTACTTACCAGCTGATTAGACGTATCGAGCTTCTGTGCTGCCCTTGTAAAGCTTCCTTCATTCGCAACAACACTAAATGTTTTCAGCAGAGATAACTTATCCATAATTCTTGATGATTAACAATATTATGTTGGTAATCATTCTATATTTTGTCGCTTTATTCAATAGTTGTTGGTAACTATTCTAACGGTATAGGGTTAGCGGGCCGCGTGGTTAAAAGTGAGTCGGTCGCTGGTCACATCTAATGCTTAATATTTGAGGATACGACAATGAACAATCAATTTATCGCAAACATTTTCACGTCTAACAACAGTGTTTCTAGCCTAGTGCTGCGTGTACCTGTGGGCATTATTCTAACCGCCCATGGTGCGCAAAAGCTCTTTGCGTGGTTCGGTGGCTACGGTCTTGAGAGCACAGGCCAATGGATGGAAAGTATCGGTCTAGCCCCAGGCTTTTTAATGGCACTACTTGCGGGGAGTGCAGAATTCTTTGGTGGGCTAGCACTTATTTTGGGGGCGCTTACCCGTCCTGCAGCATTAGTGAGTGCATTTACAATGGTGGTAGCGATATTTAGCGTTCATGCATCAAATGGCTTATTTATGAGCAATAACGGTTATGAATTTGCGCTTGCACTACTAGCTGCTACAGCTGCTTTGACTATTCAGGGTGGTGGCAAGTTTTCTGTTGATGGTCTTATCAGCAATAAATTGACAAAGTGAATAGAGTTAAAAATAAGCGTTACTAAAACTGACCAAAATTCACGTCTATAAGGACTATATCGATGATGGGCTCCACACAAATTACAACGGCGTATATTTCTCATGGCGGAGGTCCGCTTCCGCTTCTTGAGATGCAATCAAGTGAGGCGGCAGCGCGTCCTAATTACCATAGAGAAATGATTGACGCTCTAACCGCGCTTTCAGAAGAAATACCAAAGCCAAATGCAATAGTTGTGGTAAGCGCACATTGGGAGAGCCGTGAAATCAACGTAACAACAAACGCTTATCCAACGCTAATTTACGACTATTACGGGTTCCCTGAAGAGGCATATTCAATTCGATATGACGCGATAGGGGAGCCTAGCCTAGCTACATCAATCGTAGACGGTCTAAATAAAAAGGGAATTAATGCAAGCGGGAATGGAACACGTGGCTTTGATCACGGGATGTTTATTCCGCTTAGCATTATGTACCCGGATGCAGATATTCCCGTCGTTCAGCTTTCGCTTGCAGCAGACCTAAACGCTGCAAAGCATGTTGCACTTGGTGAAGCGTTAAGGGATATACTGGCAGCTCATCAATCCATAGATCGGATTTTAGTGTTGGGGTCAGGGTCTTCTTTTCACAATATGAAGGGCTTTTTCGATAACTCCGACGTTGCGCTAAAAAGAGCACGTAATTTTAACGCTTGGTTACAAGATACTGTGCATTCTAGTGCTTACAGCGAAAGCGAGCGAAAGGGAAAATTGATAGAGTGGTTTAAAGGGCCTTACGCCCTATATGCACATCCTAGGGAAGAGCACCTGTTACCCTTACATGTGTGTTACGGTTTAAACAATAGGGCATCAGACAAAGCAATATCGTTAACTTTGCTAACCAAGCCTGCAAGCATGTTCCTGTGGCAAAATACCCTGTAAATGTGTCGTCTTTTTTCTTGAACCGGCTTATATTTGTCAATTATTAAACATATCGTTCATCAATTGTTCGCTTGAACGTGAAAGTTCAAATTAGTGCTTTACACCCTTGGTTAAATCATTAAGATACGCAGCACTTGAGGAGAGTTGGCAGAGCTCGGTTTAATGCACCTGACTTGAAATCAGACGTGGGGTCAAACCCACCGGGGGTTCGAATCCCTCACTCTCCGCCATATTACGAAAACCCGCACACTGTTGCGGGTTTTTTTATGTTTGAAATTCACTCGTCAACTAATTGAAAACTATTGATGCTTGAAATTACGGATGCACGAGTACGCTAAACTTAATGGTACGCAAATTAACGCCCGCAACATACGTTGCATATCGCTTTGCGAAAACGTTGTTTAAATGATAATCAAGCAGAAAGGTCATGTCGTTGTTCTTGAAGTTATGGCCAAAAAACGAAAGGCCAATATTTCACCAGTTGATTGATTTAATTGAAATTAGTGCTTTACAGAGACATTTAAATCATTAATATACCCATTACTTCAGGAGAGTTGGCAGAGCCCGGTTTAATGCACCTGACTTGAAATCAGACGTGGGGTCAAACCCACCGGGGGTTCGAATCCCTCACTCTCCGCCATATTACGAAAACCCGCACACTGTTGCGGGTTTTTTTATGGGTCAAATAGAAACTTTTAATACGTGGCTTGTAATGATGAGTACAAATACCACCATGGTTTCAAGTCATGGCCCACTTTCATTTGCTTATTACATACTCAATATGACGAGTGATAAGCCCAATAGTCCTGCCGGTAGTTACTACTTGAGTGAATACAGTAAAACACCAATCTGCGCCAAAGTGACTGTGTTCATCATGATATGACGACTCGTTTTTATGAAATATTTTCTGATCTCATCTTGTCTATATTAGGTAATTACAGAACATTTCAAAGAAAATCTAGATGTGTCGCGCTTTATTCATAAAAAGCTGCTACTAATAAATAGATATGCAATCAACTGAATTCACGCTGCTTACATGAGGCTTTCCTGCTTCTATACACGCAAAACTATTTTTGTGCAGTTGGTAGTACATAAAAATAATACGAGAGGACATTATGCAGGCAATGCCCACACTCAACCTTAGGGAAGGAACGGTTGAGCAAAAAAGAAAAGAAATCAAAGCTTATTTTCTCGATTCTTTTGATACCTATGAATCACTTTTCTCTTGCCTAACTAGCGACGAAGTATTCTTTCAACGACCCGAAAAGCTTCGTCACCCATTAATTTTCTATTTCGGCCACACGGCTACTTTTTTTATTAATAAATTAGTGTTGTCCAAGGCAATTAACGAGCGGATCAATCCAAAATTTGAATCTCTTTTTGCCATCGGTGTGGATGAAATGAGCTGGGACGATCTTAACGACGCTAATTATGAGTGGCCCAGCGTAGAGGAGGTTCGACAATACCGGAATCAAGTTCGCACATTAGTTTGTGATTTAATTGATACCATGTCGTTTACTATGCCCATCGATTGGGATAACCCTATGTGGCCTGTGGTAATGGGGATTGAACACGAGCGCATCCATTTAGAAACGTCATCTGTGCTCATACGTCAACTGCCCATTGAATCTGTTCGCCCTAAGAGCGAATGGCCAGTGTGTCGAGATATGACAACAGACATTGAGCAACTGCAGGTTAATGATTTGATTACTGTGCCATCGCAAGATGTTGTAAACGAAAAGTCGTGGGACAGTGAGTATTACGGTTGGGATAACGAATATGGTTATCAGGCCGAATCGGTGAATGAGTTCGGTGCCTCTAAGTTTTTGGTGAGCAATGGTGAGTTTTTAGCCTTTGTGCAAGATGGCGGTTATAACAACGCCAAATACTGGGAAGACGAAGGCAACAAATGGCGTGAATATACAAAAGCGCAGCACCCTGTGTTTTGGATAAAGAAGGGGGACAGCTTTGCTTACCGAAGCATGTTAGAAGAGCACCCGTTACCTTTAGACTGGCCAGTCGACGTGAATTATCACGAGGCGAAAGCCTTTTGCAATTATAAAAGCGAGTTGACCGGTGAGCTTATTCGTCTGCCTACTGAAAATGAGTGGTTAGCGCTTCGTCAACAGGCGGGCGTAACGCAAGCGGTGTACGCTGATGGATTTAATATCGCGCTTCAAAAGTATGCGTCGAGCGAGCCCGTTACGGTAAACCGTTCTGGCGAATTTTATGATGTAGTTGGCAATGTTTGGCAGTGGACTGAAACACCAATTTACCCCTTTGAAGGTTTCAAAGTTCATCCTCTTTACGATGATTTCACTACACCTACCTTTGATAATAAGCACAATCTTTTCAAGGGGGGGAGCTGGATTTCTACAGGTAACGAGGCGATGAAAGACAGCCGTTATGCATTTAGACGACATTTCTTTCAGCACGCAGGTTTTCGATATGTTCAAGGGAAGCGAGTAATAGCAGTGAACGATTTTGATTATGAAAGCGATACGCAGGTTTCACAGTACAGTGAATTTCATTATGGGGATGAATATTACAACGTACCTAACTTTGCTAAAGCAAGTGCACTGTTTTGCATTAACGCTATGCAAGGAAGACCAAATGCCAAAGCCCTTGATTTGGGGTGTGCGGTAGGTCGTTCATCATTTGAATTAGCCAAGCACTTCAACCATGTTGACGGTATAGATTTCTCGGCGCGCTTTATTAAAACCGCATTTGATATGCAAGAGCGGGGCGAAATTCGCTATAACCTAATAGAAGAAGGTGAGTTGACGTCATTTAAGGCGCGTAAGCTTTCTTCATTAGGCCTCGCCGAGTGTGCAAAAAATGTTGCGTTTGCACAAGGTGATGCGTGCAACTTGAAGCCTCAATTTACTGGGTACGACCTCATTTTCATGGGTAACCTGATTGATAGAGTGTACAGCCCAAGGAAGGTGTTGAAAGACATGGCTACGCGACTAAATAAGGGGGGCTTGTTAATTATAGCTAGTCCTTTTACTTGGCTTGAAGAATATACCGAGCGAAGTGAGTGGCTAGGTGGCTATAAGGATGAAAACGGCGAGACCTTAAGTTCAACCCAGGCGCTAGAAGATGCATTGGGTGATGGCTTTAAACGCGTGGGAGAGCCAACCGAGATCCCCTTTGTTATACGAGAAACTAAGCGTAAGTATCAACATACACTCTCAGAGTTCAATGTGTTTGAAAAGCTAGATTAGAGAAGCAAAAACGCTAGTCGGGATGCGACGTTAAATTCTGGGTCAATTCGCTTGAAAATTGCTTTGGCTCAGTTAACTAACTCGCATCCACACTAGCAGTGAGAAAGGGAAGTGATAGCGTGGACCATGGGTTGAAACAGTTTTCCTTGTTTTCGTCGCTACAAAGTGAATTTATGCCTTTTAAGGATGTATGGCATTCACCTTCTCATTTGAAGCGAGATAAAACCCGATTAAAGTATTCTGCCATTTTCCACCGGTTTAATATTCCTTTAAATAATCCTGCAGAAGATGCCTCATCTGATGTAAGTCCTATCCCAATGTGGATAGCCGATATGGACATTCCACCTTGTGATAGCATAATCAGTGCGATTAGCAATAATCTGCGCAGTACCTATGGTTATCAGTCTTGTGATATCGGTGAGGCGGTGGCGGCGTGGTATGAGCGCAGCAGTCCATCTCGCTATCGTTACAAAATTGAAAGCACAGACATTGTTGATGTGGCAAGCGTTATTAGTGCTGTAGATGTGGCGCTTCGTACATTTTGTCGAGCTGGCGATAAAGTCATGGTGCTAACGCCTACCTACGAACCACTCACATCGTCCATAAAACGCAACGGCTTACAGCCTGTTTATATTCGATGTACAGAATCATCCATAGATACCAGCGCTGCTCTCAACGTGGATCCTAGTCATCAAAATTCGATAAACGCAGAGACAAATAATCAGCAAGGTCATGAAGACAGTAGCGATCTCGCTATGAGAAAAAGTGTAGATTTATCTTCACTTGATAAATCGGCGACAGCCTTTGTGATATGCCACCCGAATAATCCAACTGGCACCGTATTTACTCTTGATGAGCAGAACGCGATTTTTGAGTTTTGTTCGCAACACGATATTTTGTTGATAACCGATGAAGTACACAGTGAATTTGCCTTTAACTCGGTAGATGAGCCATCAATTATCTCGATGTTTGGTCTTGAACTTCAAAAACACGCTAACAAAAACAATATTGATACGAAGTCAAACGCCGGGCCTTTTACACTACCAAGAGCGATACATCTAAACAGCGTTTCAAAGGCATTTAATTTAGCCAGCATTCCTGGTGCGTCTTATGCTGTGATAAAGCATAAAAAAACCAGAGAAACCTTTGCAGAAGCAATTAACAATAATCATCTTAATGCAAGTAACCTAGGCAAGGTTGCGCTAATTTCTGCCTATGGCGAAGGTAGCACTTGGCTAGACGAAGTAAAAGGTGCGCTGAGTTTCAATAGAAAGTTGGTTAAACGCTTTTTCCAACACTATGGGATTTCGGTTGAATTTACGATGGGACGTGCCGGATATTTTCTATGGTTAAATCTAAAAACGTTTAGCGCAACACGTACTGAATCATCGCCCTTGTTTGCTAATGAGACCGATGGTGAAAGTCAAAAGCACGAATCAAATCAATCGAGCTCCTATGGCAAAGCCGATGCAAGTCATCAGCGTATGCGTGAACGGCATTATTCTCCAGCTAATACCGTTGAGGCATGTATTGACCGAGGCGTTATTGGGAATGATGGTGCCCCTTTTGGGTCGCCAGATCACATTCGACTCAATTTAGCTTGTCATCCAGCCTTAATAGAAGAAGCATTACTACGTCTATGCTTTGCTACTGAATCTATATAACGTCACCTCTCATATCCTTATTTATAGAACGAAAAGCTCAATTATCTGACATTTTATTTCTAGTTATTGGAATTTAAAATAATCGATATCAGAGTAAGCGTAGTTTTTGGACGATGTATTAAAAAAGAAAACGTACGCCTTACCATTAGTGATTCAAGAGGAAAAGGTAATGATTTATTTGAGACGCGCAAATGAACGAGGGCAGGTGGACTTCGGTTGGCTGAAGAGTCAACACAGCTTCTCATTTGGCCACTACTATGACGCAAACCACATGGGCTTTTCGGTACTGCGTGTTATTAACGATGATGTAGTGCAACCAGGCAGAGGGTTTGAGACACATGGGCACAGAGATATGGAAATCATTTCTTATGTGGTGAGTGGTGCGTTGAAACACAAGGACAGCACTGGAAATGAGTACACGGTGCCAGCTGGCGACGTGCAGGTAATGAGTGCAGGAAGCGGAATCATGCATTCAGAGTTCAATCCGTCAGACAATGAAGCGGTCAACTTTTTACAAATATGGATTGTGCCAGATGAAAAAGGAGGGAAACCAAGCTATGCGCAAAAAACCTTTGGTAAAAATAACCACGGCGCTTTGAATCAAGACGGGCCACTAGAACTGCTTGTGAGCAGTGACGGTAGAGAAGGGTCGTTAAAGATAAAGCAAAACGCTGAGATATCCCGGTTAACGCTTAATGCAAATGAAACATGGCGAAGTGCAGTTAAGTCACGTAAAGGTTATCTGCATGTGATATCTGGCAATATGAGGGTTTCATCCCAAAGCACAGTTGAGTCTGAGTCTATTAATCTAGGAGCTGGAGACGCAATAGGTATATATGAACACGATTCTTTTTCAATAGAAGCAATTGAAAATGCAGTGGCACTTTGGTTCGACTTGCCAGTTTGATTACCCAAAAGCAATTCAGATCAATAATTTAGTTTCAAATTGTGTATCTACACTTCACGAATCTATATCTCGTGGTATGATGACTTGGTTATGGTGAGAGGCCCGTAATGTTAATTGTTATCGATGACAGTTGACTGATTTAACGGCCTCGAAACCAGATATCTATAAAACTGAAGTCAGTGAGATACTAGAGTGATAAAAATAATCCTAGCAGACGACCACGATTTGGTCAGAACAGGGATACGCCGAATTCTGGAAGACGTTAATGATTTCACTATTATCGCGGAAGCGAAAAATGGTGAAGACGCGGTACAGTGGTGCCGAAAAAATGCGCCGGATGTGGTACTCATGGACGTGAACATGCCTGGTATAGGCGGGCTCGAAGCGACAAAAAGAATTGTTCGAATGTCTGAAAATACGCGGGTCATTTGTGTGTCTATGCACAAAGAGAGTCCGATACCTATGCAGGTTATGGATGCCGGTGCCTTCGGCTTTCTAACGAAAGACGCTGAGCCTGATGAAGTTATTCTCGCTATAAGAAAAGTAGCGGCTGGGCAGAAATACATTGATAGCGAAGTGGCTAATAGTATCGCTATAGGTAAACTGCTGCCCAGTTCGGATAATCCATTTGATGAGTTATCGAGTAGAGAACTTACTATTGCCATGCGATTAACCGAAGGTCACAAAGTGCCAGATATAGCTCGAGAGCTATGTATTAACTCCAAAACTGTTAATACATATCGCTACAGAATGTTTCAAAAATTAGGTGTGAGTTCAGACGTAGAGTTAACCCATTTAGCTTACCGTCACAAGCTTATCAACCCTAATACCTTTTAAGCGTCGCAAAGCACGCAATGTTAAAGTAATTATGTCTGCATTCGATTCAGCAGCATTTCTTAAGAACTTAACCTCTCAGCCTGGTGTGTACCGCATGTACAACAACCAGGAAGAGGTTATTTACGTAGGAAAGGCCAAAAACCTCAAAAAGCGTGTGTCGAGTTATTTTCGTACAAACTTAGACAATGCTAAAACCCGTTCGTTAGTCAGCCAGATTGCGAACATGGACGTTACTGTTGTTAACAGTGAAACCGAAGCGTTCTTACTCGAAAACAACTTCATCAAGAAATACAAGCCGCGTTACAACGTAGTAATGCGTGATGATAAATCCTATCCGTTTATCTTCTTGTCAGATCATGAGCATCCGCGGCTTTCTTTTCATCGCGGTCCTCAGAAAAAGAAAGGCGAATATTTTGGTCCTTATCCTAGTGCTTGGTCTGTCAGGGAGAGCTTGCGCTCAATGCAGCGTATATTTCCTGTACGTCAGTGTGAGGATAGCTACTATCGCGCGCGAAGCAGACCTTGCCTCCAATATCAAATGCAGCGGTGCAGTGCACCTTGTGTTGAAGGTTATGTGAGTGATGAGGAATATAAAGAGCAAGTAAATTTCGCCCGCTTGTTTTTAAAAGGAAAAAACCAGCAAGTGATTGGCGAGCTGGTGGATAAGATGGAAAAAGCCAGTGAAGCCTTAAACTTCGAAGCGGCCGCGCGTTATCGCGACCAGATAAACGCGCTTAGAAAAGTTCAAGAACGTCAGTGGGTGGCCGGTACACAAGATGAAATGGACGTATTCGGCTTTGCCTTTAAAGGCAATATGGCCTGTATTCAAGTCATGTTCATTCGCGAAGGCCAATTATTGGGTAGTAAGGCTTATTTTCCGAAAGTACCTAACATCGCTGATGAGCAAGAAGTGTTCGAGTCCTTCTTTTTACAGTTCTATCTGGCAGGCAATAAAGTTATTCCCAAGCAAATTGTGTTAAGCAATACCCTAAGCGATGAGAGCGCGATAGCTGAAGTATTGGCCAGCGAAGCGGGGCATAAAGTACACTTCTTCAAAGGTGCCAGAGAAGAAAAACGAAAGTACCTTCAGCTCGCCCAATCAAACGCGCAAACAGCCCTTGAGGCACAATATAGCCAGCAGAAGTCAGTCTTCGCCCGCTATCTCGATTTAGAAGCGTCCTTGGAAGTAGAAACGCCCTTACAACGTATGGAGTGTTTTGATATATCACATACCTCTGGGCAACAGACGGTCGCTTCCTGTGTGGTGTTTAATCGCGAGGGGCCACTAAAAAGTGACTACCGCAGATACAACATTGAAGGCATTACACCAGGTGACGATTATGCTGCCATGGCACAGGCGCTGAAACGCCGCTACAAGTCAGTTAAGGAAGTGCAAAAAATTCCGGATCTGATTTTGATTGATGGTGGTAAGGGGCAGCTTGCCCAAGCGGAACAGTTTTTTGAAGACTGGCCTCATGATAAAAAGCCTATGCTCTTAGGCGTAGCTAAAGGCACAACACGTAAGCCTGGTTTGGAAACGTTGATTCTTGCAGGTAGTCACCAAGTACTTCCTATGGACAGCCATTCTCCTGGGTTACATCTCATCCAGCACATTCGCGATGAGTCTCACCGCTTTGCCATTACAGGGCATCGCAATCGACGTCAAAAGGTTAAAACAACCTCTAGTCTGGAAAGTATCCCTGGTATAGGCGCGAAGCGCAGGCAGTCTTTACTCAAGTACATGGGAGGTTTACAAGGCCTCAAAAAAGCGAGCAAAGACGAAATTGCGAGCGTGCCTGGAATTAGCCCTGAGTTGGCTGATACGATTTATGACCATCTGCATCAATAAATGAATGACTAACAAGCAATGCATTGCAATTTAAGGTAATGTGTAATGAGAATGAAAGGTGCCAAGCATCTAGGCGATCGCGCTAAACGCCCATAGAGGCATATAACACTGAGACGTATTTTTTATGTGGACTGTTCCAAACTGTATTACTTTGTTTCGAGTAATTCTTATTCCTGTTTTTGTCACTGTTTATTTCCTCGATTGGCGTTGGGCGCATGAAGCAGGTGCTTTTATTTTTTGGCTAGCTGCCATCACAGACTGGTTCGATGGTTATCTAGCGAGAAAACTTGAGCAATCCACGCCTTTTGGTGCGTTTCTAGATCCAGTGGCAGACAAGTTGATTGTGGGCGCAGCACTTCTCATGATCACACATAGTTATGCAACCCTCTGGATAACATTGCCGTCGATAGCGCTACTGGTTCGTGAAATTTATGTTTCAGCACTGCGAGAATGGATGGGCTCAAACGGTGTAAGGGATGCTGTTCAAGTATCTTTTATAGGCAAAGCAAAAACCACTGCGCAAATGTTAGCCTTAATAGGGCTTTTATCGGGTCTTGAGACATTCATGGGCTTTCCAATCTACTGGGTTTCTTTGGGTTATATTCTTTTATATTTCGCCGCAGTGTTGTCAATTTGGTCAATGGTTGTTTATACAAAAGCAGCTTGGCCACACCTTCGCGGTAATGCGATAAAGTGAAATTGATCGCGGTTTAATCAAAGTGAATAAAAAAATAGCAAACGATCATAAAAAACCGCATTTATCTCAATTTAAACACTTTTTTGTGTTGACAGTTTTGAATGGGTAGGTAGAATGCACCCCACATTTCGAGAGGACATCAACCAAACGAAATGGTCGATTAAGACATGCGGGAATAGCTCAGTTGGTAGAGCACGACCTTGCCAAGGTCGGGGTCGCGAGTTCGAATCTCGTTTCCCGCTCCAATCTCTCAAAGAGATGTTTTAATCACGCGCCAGACGCATCTGGCGGAATGGCAGAATGGCTATGCAGCGGATTGCAAATCCGTCTATCTCGGTTCGACTCCGGGTTCCGCCTCCATAAGCTGCAACGCAGCATCAGGTTCTACGCCTGACACCTTTGCTGAAAAGCAACCCGATGCCCGGGTGGTGAAATTGGTAGACACAAGGGATTTAAAATCCCTCGCTGGTAACAGCGTGCCGGTTCAAGTCCGGCCCCGGGCACCATTTGCTATCTTAGTCTTTCCAACTTTAAACTTTGCTCATCAACCTCTTTTATCCATTTTACTATGATAAAATCCGTAAAAAATTTGGCAAAGACGCATTAACTTGAATTCCATTATGTCACTTCGTTTAGACGAACTATCTCGTTCTGAACGTCCATTTCACGCCCGTGGTAGCAAAGTAGTTCGTTGTGATGCGTGTCTGCTACCAACGCAAAATTGTATTTGCACTTACAAGCCTAAAGCTGGCACTGACGTGGCAGTTTTATTTCTGATGTACAAAGGTGAATACTACAAGCCCACCAATACAGGGCGCTTAATTGCGGATGTTGTGAGAGATAACCACGCATTTTTATGGAAGCGCACCAAGCCTGATGACGAGCTGATGCGCATCCTTGGTGACGAAAAATACTTTCCCATTGTGGTATTTCCACACGAATATGCGGCAATTGAACGCTGTATTGATACGCCGCCATTGAATACGGGCAAAACGTTACTATTTATCTTCTTGGATGGAACATGGCGTGAAGCAAAAAAAATGTTTGCCAAGAGCCCTTATTTACATAATTTTCCTGTGTTAGGCGTAAGCATGGATGCGGCTTCAGACTATTTGCTGCGAGAATCTACACATGATTTTCAACATTGTACCGCTGAGGTTGGCATTAGCGTTTTAGCTCTAGCCAATCAAAAGGAAGGAGCACAAACATTAGCGCATTATTTTAGTGTGTTTAGACGGGAATATTTAAAAGGTAAGCCTCATTTGCAGCACAAGCTTGCGTTTGCCGAAGCGCAGGTTAAAGATAGCGTTTAAAAACCGTCACTTTAATTTGCGAAACTGTTGTTTTACATCCACTATTTTAATTCAATTAATCACGGAGAAAGCCAATGGCATCTGTTACTTTTCAAGGTAATGAAGTTAAAACTAAGGGTCAACTACCAGAAGTGGGATCAAGTGCACCAGCATTTACCCTTGTCAAAGCAGATTTGGGCGAAGTGACACTGTCTGAACTAGCAGGTAAAAACGTAGTTCTAAATATCTTTCCGTCGATTGACACGGGTACCTGTGCAACGTCAGTACGTAAATTCAATGAGGAAGCGTCGAAGCTAGACAATACTACAGTAATTTGTGTTTCTGCTGACTTACCGTTTGCCGCTGGCCGTTTTTGTGGTGCAGAAGGTATCGAAAACGTACTTACCGGTTCTACATTCCGTTCAAGCTTTGGCGACGATTACGGCGTGACCTTCGAATCTGCGCCTCTAACAGGCCTTCTTTCTCGCTCAGTAGTGGTTATCGATACAGAAGGCAAGGTGATTTACACAGAGCAGGTTGCAGAGACAACTGAAGAACCTAACTACGAAGCAGCCATTGCTGCATTGGGTTAACGTTTCTTAGCGATAATGGTTAAGTCAGTGCTTTTTGATATTAGACAATATCGCTAATAGTAGTCCGGTTTTTGGCGCTAGGTTTATTGCTTACTAAGGCCGGTATAAAAAGAGACACCCGCTCCGGTGGGTGTCATTAAGGAGAATGCTATGACGTCGGCGTTAATTTCAGTGGGTGATTTAGCCAACATTATGCAGCAAAAGCCTGTTACGCTTGTGCGGGCACTGATGGACGACCCCGTTTCTAAAACGCCTGACGCGCGAAACGCGATGGTGTTGCCAGCATCTGTCGACATTGATTTAGATGGAGACGGTAGCGATCACACCACAGGATTTCCTCATAGCATGCCATCTGCAGATGCTTTTGCAATTTATTTGGGCAATCAAGGTATTACGGCTGATACACCAATAGCAGTTTATGATACACGTGGCATGTACAGCGCGCCACGCGTGTGGTGGATGTTAAAAGCTATTGGTCATCAAGACGTTTATTTATTAGATGGTGGGCAACCCGCTTGGGAAAACGCAGGTCTTCCTATTTCTGAACAGCAGCAATATGGAAAATTAACCTATCAGGCCACGCCTCGCCCAGGCTGGTTTGCAAATTCCAGCGCTGTTCTTCAGGCATTAAATACCGACGCGCAGTTAGTTGATGCTCGTAATTCGCTTCGTTTCAAAGGTGAGGTGCCAGAGCCTCGTCAAGGCGTGAGGTCGGGACACATGCCCGGCGCATATAATGTTCCATTCGATACACTTCTAAAAAACGGCCATTTCCTTGCCAAGGAAGAACTCAAAAAGGTTTTTGAGCAAGCAAATATCAATTTAGACAAGCCTATTATCTGTACCTGTGGTTCGGGTGTTACCGCGTGTATTGTTGGTGTAGCTGCCTTGATGTGTGGAGCTACTCAAGTGTCAATTTACGATGGTTCATGGTCTGAGTGGGGCGCCGATATACAATTTCCTGTTGTTAACGACCATACAAAATAAAGCTGTGTGCGATGGCTGTTATTTGTTTTAACTTGGGGTAAGGTTAAAACAAATCTGCTCGCATATCTCACGTTTGAATCACGTTTATGAACACTAAAAACACGCTACCAAAAATAGTTGTACTTACGGGCGCAGGTATTTCCGCTGAGTCAGGGCTCAAAACATTTAGAGACAATGACGGCCTTTGGGAGAACCACCGTGTGGAAGACGTTGCCACGCCTGAAGCGTTCGAGCGAAACCCCGGTTTGGTTTATCGTTTCTACAATGCTCGGCGCGCTCAGCTCCAGCAAGACGATGTTAAGCCGAATGCCGCTCATATGGCGCTTGCAAAGCTTGAAACCATATTCGGTGATAATGTAATGCTGGTTACGCAGAACGTAGACGATCTTCATGAGCGTGGCGGAAACAAAAATGTTTATCACATGCACGGTGAACTGCTGTCAGCCCGATGCGCTATTTCTCAGGAAACGTTTGAATGGCGCGATAGTTTTGACCATACCTCGAAATGCCCATGCTGTAATCGCGTCACATTAAGGCCGGATATTGTGTGGTTTGGTGAAATGCCCCTGTATATGGATGAAATATACAGTGCATTAGCCAACGCAGATTTATTTGTTGCTATTGGCACATCGGGCAATGTATACCCTGCGGCAGGTTTTGTTCAGATTGCAAAAGAAAGCGGTGCTCACACCATTGAAGCGAATTTAGCACCGGGCGCAACAAATGCCTTATTCGATGAATCGTTAACCGGTCCAGCGTCACATATCGTTCCCCGATGGGTAGACGACTTAATTTCAAAATACGCGCTGTAGGAGGCGCAAGATGCAGTATATGAACGAATTCCTTACCATTGCACTTGTACACCTTGTAGCAGTGGCAAGCCCAGGGCCTGATTTTGCTGTAGTGGTGCGAAACAGCGTAGCGTACGGAAGACGCATCGCGCTGTATACTAGCGTGGGGATCGGTTTAGCGATATTGCTGCATGTGGCCTATTCCCTTGTGGGGCTAAGCGTAGTTATCGCTACGACACCTTGGTTATTTACCACCTTTAGCTATGCAGCTGCCGCATATTTGCTTTATCTCGCTTTTGGCGCGCTTAAAAGTGGGCCGGTGAAGCAGGATGAAAGCCCTTCATTTGAAAAGAAGAGCACGCAAATTTCAGCTAAACGTGCGGTGTGGATGGGATTTTTAACCAATGGGCTCAACCCAAAGGCAACACTCTTCTTTCTTTCTCTTTTTACAGCAATCATCAGCATCGATACTCCTTTTGCCGTAAAGCTAGGCTATGGTATTTATTTGGCTATAGCGACAGGGCTTTGGTTCTGCTTTCTCTCTTACCTTTTAAGCACGAGTAGAGTCGCTGAACTTATTGGTAAAAAAGGGTATTGGCTAGACCGGGCAATGGGCGTATTACTTGTCGGTTTAGCGGCAAAGCTGGTACTGGGTTAACTCTTGTTTAGCATACAGGCAGGCATTTGTTTACGCGAATTGATATAATCCCGAAGATTTCCAGAAATTAAGAGAGTTGTGTGAAAGACGTAAACACTGACCGATTAAACAATACGTTAGCGAAACAGTATCACTTCGATATCAAGGGCTTATTGCGCCGCGCTGCTGGGTTAACAAAAGCAAATTTTTCTTCGCTATTACAAGGTAGCGTGGTGTTGTTTTTAACATTCGTTGTGTTGGGCGTATTTGCACAGCAATACATCACTATAAACGATGATGGAACTTACGTTTTTGAGCACCAGTCTATTATAGAAATTGTGGCGATTTGCATTGTTGCTCCGCTGCTAAGCGGTTTGTATATGATGGGCGTGTTCGTCGCGCGGGGCATCAAAACATCTGTTTTTACTGTATTTCAGTTTTTTCCCCTCGTTTTGTTGTTAGCGTTAACGCAGTTAGTGAATAGCATTCTTTTTCAGTTAGGGATGATGCTACTCATTTTACCGGGCGTGTATTTTTACTTAGCCTCATCGTTTTCGCTGATGTTAGTGGCCGATAGGAAACTAACGCCTATAAGCGCCATCATTTTATCTTGCCGCGTGTTTAACGCTTACTGGTCGCAAATTGCGAGTATCTTCGGTGTGTTCTTTCTACTGTTCGCGTCGGTGCCGCTCACCTTTGGTCTGTCTTTAATTTGGGTGTTACCTTTCTATTTTAGTATGATGGGATTGCTCTATCAGGAATTGATTGGCGAGCAAGGAGTGGGCACGGAAGCATCTGTAAATGATGTGAATGAGTCAAGCTTTGATGCATAAGCGAGAAACGTTTAAAATTGTCCTTATTACGTTAGGGGTTTTGGCGGTAATTGTTATTAACGCCATCATCTTTACAAAGGACGAGCCGGATATTCTTGATGTTCCGCAAACGGTAAAAGACAACAAACCAGTGCCTGATTTCTCTGCCTATACGGATGTAAAAGAGAAAAAGGAAGCGTTCTTCAATTACCTAAGACCTGAGGTAGAAAAGCAAAATGCTTATCTTCTGACGCTTAGGCATTATGTGCAGACCCTTTACAGGAAAGCATTGGTAGACGAGCCACTTTCAAAAGATGATTTAGACAGATTGGCGTGGCTTGAGGAAGAGTATCGCGTTAAATCAACGCAGCCACTCAAAGTAAAACTACCCGCCTTGCTGCAAAAAATAGACGTGTTACCCGTCGAATTGGTTTTAGTTCAAGCTGCGAATGAGTCGGCATGGGGAACAAGTCGCTTCGCAAGAAAAGGCTATAACTTCTTTGGTTTGTGGTGCTTTTCAAAAGGGTGTGGTTTTGTTCCAAATCGCAGGAATGACGGCGCTTCTCATGAAGTCGCTAAGTTCAATAACTTATCTAGAGCAACATATACCTATATGCGCAATCTGAATCGTCACGATGCTTATGCTGATTTAAGAGAAATACGCAGTAGATTGCGTGCAAACCAAATACCTATCACGGGAGTGGCGTTGGCCGAGGGGCTGATGAATTACTCTGAGCGCGGAGCCGCTTATGTTGAAGAGCTTCAAACTATGATCCGATTTAACGAGGAGTTTTTATCCGAATGATACGCGCGGCACTATTTTTAGCATCATCTTTTGTCATTGGTTTTAGCAGTACACAGGTTGTTGCTGAAACGATTGACGTTGAGTACAGCCGTTTCTATAGCCATGTAAAAAAATTAGATAATGAAGACACGCAAGCACTCCAGTTTGCTTTCGGTTTTGTCCGAGTTGGCGAAGGACGTTTATGTGGAGTTAATGCGGCATCTATCGTCACGGACAAAAAAACCATGGAGTTAGAGGTCAGCGACGAAGGACGTTTTACTGTTCCGACGGAGAGAGCTCTCAAACTAGCTAACGCGTTAGTGAGAATTGACTTAGTCGAGCGAGCAAATGTGTGCGATATGTCGGTGCAACTTGAGACTAAGCCCGAATACCTGAAGCAGTATTACAAAAAAGAAGAGCTTACTTTTTTATATGAGCAGTATGAAGCCTTCTTTAATGAAATGGGAAGTTTCCTATCTTTTATGATGCCTTCAGTCAAAGGCCTTATGATTCAGTTTGATGATAAGAATCTAGACTTTATAACGCCTCAGGGTGTGCAAATAAATAATGGTGTTCTGCAGATTGAGCAAGATTGGATAGATGACGCAAAAGGTTTAACGTTGCCTCATGCGCCACTTCGTATTACTGCAATGGCATCAAGCTAAGTGTTGACGATTTCTATCTACGTCAATAATTGATACCTAATTTGCTCGGCTAAACGCGCGATAGTCTCTTCGCCTTTCGCGCATAGCTCTTCGGCCCTGTGAAATTCCATGATGCCAACGTCAGTGAGCTGCGGTTCAATGAGGATGTCAGGCGGATCGCCTGCCAATCGAGAGCGAGTGACGCGGGCCTGGAGTATTTCAAGAGAACTGCTCATCACGCTCATAATACCTGGAGGATTTCGTTTATTTACCTTTGCTGGTACTTCAGTGAATTCCTCCTCAACTTTTTCAATGACTTCAGACGCAACACCGTCTTCTCTTTCCACGTTATCAGTTGCGTTTAAATCCAGTTTATTATTGTTGGTTTCAGGTGATTTTTCATCTTTGTTGTCTGGAGAAAACCACTGACGCAAAACATTTTGACTCTTTGTAAAGAAGTCCTCGGTTTTACGTTCATTCTCTTCGTGATCTTGTCTCAACTTTTCAAGACGAATAGGGCGAAAATCGGCATTTAGATTAACAGCAATCACAAAGTCTGCGCCTAACTGTCGACATAGGTTAACAGGTACCGGGTTAACAACAGCACCATCAACTAACCAACGGTCGCCGTGGGGCACGGGCGAAAAAAGCGCAGGTATTGCACAAGATGCCTGAATGGTATTGCCGATAGGACCAGAATTAAATATCACTTCACGGCCGGTATAAAGATCGGTAGCGACTGTAGCAAACGGCTTTTGCATTGCCTCGTATGAAGATTCACAAAACTCATTTGCTAGCTTATCAAACACCTTTTGACCGCTTGCAATACCGCCGCGTCTTAGGCCAACACCCATCAAGGCAAGTACTTGCCAATCGCTAAGAGAGCATGCCCATTCTTTAAGCCCTTCCAGCTTACCACTTGCGTAGGCGGCGCCAACATACGCACCTATAGAGCATCCTGCTACCACGTCAATTTTAACGCCTAACTTTTCTAAAGCTTGAATAATACCTATGTGCGTCCACCCCCTGGCAGCACCGGCACCTAACGCAAGTCCAATTTTCATTTATCTGGGTTCCATAATATTTACCACTTCAATAGTGTGCTCATCATCACTTAACGAGGATGTATTTTCAGTGGAAAAAGAAGGTTGATCAAAGCCTATGTCGCCATCTTCAACGGGTCCGTCTTGGGTTGTAATAGATTTAAAGTCGTGAAGATTGCTGTCTATTAAATGAGAGGGGGCCACATTTTGAAGTGCCCTAAACATCGATTCGATACGACCAGGAAACCTGCGATTCCAGTCTTGAAGCATTGCTTTAATGTTTTGACGCTGCAGGTTTTCTTGAGAGCCGCAAAGGTTACAAGGAATAATAGGAAACGCTGCTGCCTGAGAATATTTTTCAATATCTTTTTCAGTGCAGTATGCTAAAGGGCGAATAACGATGTGCTCGCCGTTATCGCTGACCAATTTAGGGGGCATAGATTTAAGTTTGCCACCATGAAACATGTTGAGGAAAAAGGTTTCTAGCATGTCATCACGGTGGTGACCTAGCGCAATTTTAGTTGCGCCAAGTTCTTTAGCCGTTCTATATAAAATGCCCCGACGTAACCGTGAGCACAGCGAACAGGTTGTTTTTCCCTCGGGAATTTTATCTTTTACAATTGAGTAAGTGTCTTCTTCAACGATTTTATACTCAACACCAATTTCGTCCAGATAAGCCGGCAAAATGTGCTCTGGAAAACCGGGCTGTTTTTGGTCAAGATTTACCGCAACGATATCGAAGTGAATAGGCGCAATCTTCTTTAAAAACATCAAAATATCGAGCATGGTGTAGCTGTCTTTGCCACCAGATAGACACACCATCACCTTGTCATTATTCTCAATCATGCCAAAGTCGGCAATGGCTTTACCCACGTTGCGACGAAGACGTTTTTGAAGTTTGTTGAAGTTGTACTTCTGCTTACTTTGTGCAGCGTTCAATGCAGATGCCTCAACGCTGCTTGTGCCTAAACTCATAATTCACTAGCTTGGTTTGTGATAAAGCAAGCATTATACAATAAAGCGCCTTTTTTAAACCATGGTTGTGTCGTTAATTTTGTACCTTTAGCGGTGGAACAAAGCCATCTGGCTTAATAGCCAAAACGTCACAGTTAAGTTCGTCGATCACATGCTCTGCTGTATTTCCGATAAGCGCGGCTGAAATACCTACGCGGCCTACAGTGCCTATGATAACAAGTTCAGCGTCGATGGTTTTGGCGACGTGGGGAATAACTTTTTCAGGCAAACCTTCTTGTACAATGCATCTCTCTTCCGAGATGCCATATTTTTGGGCATGGCGACGCATTTCGGATTGATGGTGATTTTTAACCGCATCATGATAGGTATCGGGGTCGAACTCCGGAACTTCTATCGCAATGTTTAGTGGGGTAGAAGGATAGCTGTTGACTAAATTCACATTTCCTTTCAATAAGGCCGCATAATCGTTTGCAATAATTGTAAGCTTGTCATTAAGCGCAGCATGCTCGTCGTCTTCACTTCCTACATTTACGGCTGCGATGATCTCACCACCTTCTGGCCAATCATGCTCTTTAACAAATAACACTGGGCGAGGGCACTTACGCATTAAATGCCAGTCTGTTGGTGTGAAAATGACAGAGGCCAAATCATCGTGGTTCTTTGTCGCTTTTACCACTAGATCAATTTGGTTGTTAAGCGTGTAGTAAATAATTGACTCAAAGGCACGGTTGTTCCACTCAACTACAATATCGGTATCGGCAAAGCCTTGTTTCTTAAGTTGTTCACAAAGCCACTTGCCTTGCTCTTTGGTTACTGCATCGCGCATGGCTTCGCGCTCATCTGGGCTTAGCATGGTGGTCATATCATAAGATAGATCGTAGACCACCATCATTGCGGTCACTGTCGCACCTGTTTTTGACGCGAGTTCATAAGCACGACTTAAAGCAGGTTGGTTGTCCCGTTCAGCATCTACCACGGCAAGAATTCGTTTATATTCAATCATAACACCCCCAGTAAGCACACAGCTTGATGTGACGATAAATAACGCTATTTTTCTAGTTCACCTTCACTAACTATAAACGACATTTGAAAAAACGTGTTGTTTTGGGTCAAGAATTTTACAACTCGCTCTGCCATTTTTAGTGTGGCGATTTATGGGTGCTTGGGACAATAAAAAATAAAGGTAATAAAAAACGCGCATAGCGCGCGTTCTTAAACAATTTGAACGAAGAGACAACTTAGCCGCTACATACAACACTTGGGCCGTTAAGGGCAGACAGCTTATTCTCTAACAATGCAAAATCTAGAATGGTAATGAGTTTACCATCTACCTTTATAATGCTTTCTTTTTGGAAACGACTTAACAGGCGGCTTATGGTTTCTATCGTTAAACCCAGATAATTGCCAATCTCATTTCGTGTCATCGTTAAATGAAACTCACGATGAGAAAAGCCTCGCTCCTCAAATCGTTGCGATAGGTGAGAGATAAAGTAGAGTAAGCGTTCTTCTGCTGTTCGTTTATTGAGAAGCATGATCATGTCGTGATCCTGCTTTATCTCTGCACTCATGAAGCTCATTATCTGATGTCGCAGTTTCGGAAACTGAACCGACATTTCATCTAACGTTTCATAGGGAAGTTCACAGACCATCGCTGTTTCTAATGCAGAAGTGTAGCTCTGGTGCTTATTTTCGCGTAGCGCATCGAAGCCGATAATGTCGCCGGGAAAATGAAAACCTGTAATTTGCTCCTCACCTTCAGAGTTGGTAACGAACGACTTGAAAGAACCGGTTCTTACGGCAAAGAGCGAACGAAATGTATCACCAGTCTTAATAAGCGTATCGCCTTTATGCAGTGGTTTTTTACGCTCAATTATGTCGTCTAAAGACTCAATTTCTGTCTTGTTTAATGCAACGGGTAGACAGAGATGGCTGAAACTGCAGTTCTGACAGTGAATTGAAAATTGGCTTCCTTTGCTCATAAAACCTGCTCTTTATAATTTATACACGACAATAATACCTATTTTTTTATAGGATTGCGCCCTGAATAAGATAAATAGCATAGATAGCCATTATACTTGCGATAAGTTGCCTTACGCCGCTTTGCTGAAAAGTACTCACTAGATATTGACTACCTGCGCTGGCGGCAAGCAGGGTGGGTAAGGTTCCCAACCCAAAGAAAAACATAATACCCGCGCCTTGTAACGCGTTGCCTGCGGCCAATGACCAGGTTAGGGTTGAATACACAAGCCCGCAGGGTAACCAACCCCAAATAAAGCCATAAGGTATTGCGCTAAATGGGGTTTTGAACGGTAAAAACCGCTTAGAGAGAGGCTGAAGTTTGGAAAATAGACCTTTACCTGCGCTTTCTAAAAGGGTTAGACCTGTCCACCATTTCCCTAAATAACAAGCGAGTAAAAGTAACATAACACCGCTAAAAAGAGATAGGACATAGCTGGCAAGCGGAACGAAATCTGACGCAATTTTTCCTAATGCGCCAGTGATTGCACCGGCAATCGTATAGCTGGCAATCCGGCCCATGTTGTAAGCGAGTGTATAGGGTGCAGCGGATGCGCCTTTTGGCGAGACCATTCTGAGCGCCGCAACGATCCCTCCACACATTCCCACACAATGAACACCGCCCGCCAAGCCGATAAGAAAAGCAGAGAAGTAGTTAATCCCGTCCATTATCTTCTTTGTTCTTCATTGCCTTGCTCTCTTGTAGCTGCTTGCGCTGTTCTGCTAATTTTTTTTCTTCAGGTGACAAATCATCATCGAAAAGAATGCTGTAGCCTTGTCGGTCTAAATCCTCAAACTGATTGGTCTTTACCGCCCAAAAGAAAATTACAATTGCGACAGCAACAATAATGATGGCGATTGGAATTAATACGTAAATAATGCTCATGCTATTTGCTCAAAAGTCGCGTTGAGTTTGTAACGACAATAATACTGCTTAACGACATACCTACAACAGCCATCCACGGCGAAAGTAGCCCAGACACGGCGAAGGGCAGAATCAAAACGTTGTATCCTACAGACCAGCCTATGTTCTGTCTTATTTTCTTCTTCACTTGATGAGAAGTGCTTATAAGCGTTGGAACAGATAAAAGTTGGTCGCCAAGCAAAATAACATCTGCTGCTGTCTTAGCAACATCGGTAGCATTGCCAACCGCTATTGCCACGTCTGCACTGGCAAGAACAGGTGCGTCGTTAATACCGTCCCCCATCATCATTACTTTTGCCCCCGCTTGCTGCATAGCTTGAACAGCTTCGTATTTAAGTTCTGGTGTAAGCCCACCTTTGGCTGTTTCGATTGGCAATGACGCAGTTAGTGAGTCCACATTTTGTTGTGTATCACCACTTAAAACTATAAGCGTATGGCTTTTTGCCAATATATCGAGGGTTTCTTGTGTATCTGCACGAAGCGTATCTCGCACTTCAAACGCTGCCATAATACGGCCTTTAACAGTGAGATAGACGTTAGCTGAAGGGTAGTCTTCAATGAATTCTTGCTGTGACTCGTGAACGCAAAACGCAGCAGAGCCCATTGAAAACAAGGTGTCATTGATTTCACCACTTATTCCGCCCCCGGGCGCTACAGTAAAATTGACTACTTTATAGACTGTGTGATCGGATGCGTTATCATCGTCAAGAGTATTATTCTCTGTGAACGCTTTCGCTATGGGATGCTCAGAGCGCGACTCGAGGGCGCGTGCGATAGAGAGAGCAGTGTCACTATCTACGCCGTCAGCATACCAAGCATTTGAAATGGTGAATTTGCCTTGCGTAAGTGTGCCTGTTTTATCTAGTGCAATGGTATCAATGCCCGTAATTTGCTCTAAGGCATCGGCGCGTTTAAGCAAAATACCCTGCTTGTTAAGTTTTGCCATAGCACAGGTGAGTGCTGATGGTGTGGCTAAACCTAGTGCACAAGGGCAGGTTGCAACGAGCACTGATATGGTTATCCAAAAGGCATCGTCGCTACCTTGGTACGACCAAAATCCATAGGTTAACGCTGAGATCATCAGCACGGCCGTAACAAAGTATCGAGAAAAATTATCCGCTATTTGCGCAGCTTTTGGCTTGCTAGCCATTGCACTTGCTTGGAGCCTGACGATTTGGTTTACCAATGCGTTTTTGAGGGTTTGGGTTACGATGATGGTGAGGCTGCCGTCTTGACACACCGTACCGCCGTAGACAACGCTATTGTTCTCTTTGCGTACGGGGTTAAACTCGCCGGTAAGCATAGATTCGTCAACCGATGCATGACCTTCGGTTACTACGCCATCGATAGGAATTGTCTCTCCGGGTTTAACCAGTACTACGTCGTTTATTCGTAGTTGTTTTGCTAAGCATTCGGTAACGCTGCCATCTGACATTAACTTCGTGGCTGAAACCGGGACATATTGCATCATATTAGCGGAGATCTGCGCAGCGCGATGCCGACTACGATGTTCCAAAAACCGGCTGAGTAACAGCAGGAAAATGAACATACAGATAGACTCAAAATACACTTCGCCTTGTTCAAGAACCGTAGAGCGTATTCCGGCAATGTAAGTACCGAAAATGGCGAGCGTGACCGGAACGTCCATATTAACCGTTTTTGCGCTTAACGCTTTGGCAGCTCCAATATAAAAAGTGCTGCCAGAATACAGTACAACAGGGGTTGTTAGCGTCAGCGCAACCCAGTAAAAATATTGTCTGGTTTCTAACTCAATGGCACCAAACCAGTCAAAGTAGAGACCTGTCATTAACATCATGACCTGCATGGTCATAATGCCCGCTAGCCCTAGCTTTTTCAGAAAGGTTTTTTGCTCACGTTTATAGCTGGCCTCGTGTTCATCAGGATGAAACGGCGAGCCTACATAGCCTATTCTTTTCAGCGTAGAAAGAATTTGGCTAAGCTTGATTTGCAGTGGCGACCAAGTAACTAGCGCGCGACGCTCTTGAACGTTGACCGCAACTTGCTTTATGCCTTCTACTTTAGAAAGTTGTTTTTCAATTAACCAACCACAGGCCGCACAAGTTATACCTTCAAGGGTCAGCTGTATCTGCTTATCTTGACCTTCATCGAAAACAAATTCCTCCTGCAGGGAGGGGTCGTCATACACCTTAAGTTTATCGAGGGTTTCTAAAATGCCGTCGTCAGACTTTTGAGCAGGTTCAGTTCTGAACTGGTAATAGTCTTCAAGGCCATTCGATACGATAGCTTCGGCCACTGCCAAACAGCCCGGGCAACACATGTCGCGCTGCTGACCTAAAATAACCGTTTTAAACTTATCCTCGTCGTGGTTTGCTATGGGCAAGCCACAATGGTAACAATCGTGCTCTGCCATTACGGGTTAAATTTTATTTTTCCCTCATGGGGAAGGTAGATCGTGTTTTGAATTTTCCAGCTTTCGTCAATTGGTGTTAGCGATACACGCCATTTACCATCTAAACTTTCTTCTACAAAACCGCGATAAATTCCGTTGGCATCACGACTTAGCAATACGCTTACGTCACGATCTTCAAGCGTCACGTGATAAAAACTGAGTTTAACGGCGTTTCCGTCTTGTGGAATACCTGAGTGAAATTCAAGGGCAATGCTGCCATCTGTAATAGTCAAGTCCGTCGTTATGTTTAAACGCTTTGCAACGGCTTCTTTGTCTAGGCTGGCGTTGATTGCTTTACCTTCTTTGTAATAGTCGTCGATTACCAGACTATCTTCTGTAGATATTGCAAGATTGAGCAACACACCGCCCATGATCAGGGTAATAACTGGAACGGCAATTAAGAACCAAGGCCAGAACTCTTTATACCAGGGTCTATTCATTAGAATTTTTACTCTTGATTAATTCGCTAACAACATATTTATAAATACTGCCTAAAACGCTTCACTGTTAGCAATACCCATAAATAGAGTGTCAGTAATATTAGATAAAAGTGTCTGAATTTCACTCGCTACAGCACTTTGTATATCGCTGTATTTTCTCATAAAAAAAGCCTCGTAGTAACGAGGCTTTCTAAGATATTTAATGATTTAAATCATTAATCATTTGAAAGGCTGTAAACGTACGCTGCAACAACGTGAATTTTGTCTTCACCCAAGGTTTTCTTGAATGAAGGCATTACACCGTTACGACCATAAGTAAGCGTTTCTGTAACTGCTCTGTGGCTGCCGCCGTAAAGCCAGATATTATCGGTAAGGTTTGGTGCCCCAAGCATTTGGTTACCTTTACCATCCATACCATGACATGCCGCACATGCTGCGAAACGCGCTTTACCCGCTTCTGCAAGCTGAGGGTCCACATCGCGACCGCTTAGGCTAAGTACGTAGTTAACCACTTCTTCGATACCGTCTTCACCCATCGCATCAAGCCATGCTGGCATTGCTGCTTTACGACCAAGCGTAAGGGTTTCAACGATTTTCGCACCTGAACCGCCGTATAACCAATCGTTATCGGTTAGGTTAGGGAAGCCGCCATTTTGACCACGTGCATCAGAACCGTGACACTGAGAGCAATTTTGTAGGAATAAACGCTGACCTACTTTATTTGCCTCTGGGTCTTTTGCCAGCTCTTCAACTGGAACTTTCGCATACGCTTCAAAGATCGGATCGAACTTCTCAGCAGCAAAATCCAATTCACGGTCATACTCAACCAAGTAGCCTTGCTCTTTTGCGTCGATACGCGCTTGAACAGACTCTTCTAGCGATTGGATATTCTGGTTTGAACTCTTCCAACCCAAAATACCTTCATATGCACCTAGGCCAGGATAAAGCGCTAGATATAAAAAGCCCCAAACGATGGTCATGTAGAACATAATTGTCCACCAGCGAGGAAGTTGATTATTCAACTCCTCAATACCATCAAATTCGTGCCCCATTGACTCGCCTTCAGCTACGCCGGTCTTGTTAGACAGGCACCAGCGCAGAAGGAAGTAGCAACCAATGATCAACCCTAGGGTTATCACTGAAATCCAAATTGTCCAAAACATACTCATGAGTTCGAGACTCCTGCTAATCTTCTTTTGATTTTTCTTTTTCTTCGTCTGCAAACGGTAAGTTTGCAGCTTCATCGAATTTCTTCTTGTTGCGGCCGCTAAACGCCCACCACACAACACCGATGAAGCTTACAAAGACGATGACAGTAAAAATGCTGCCTACAATTCCTTGATCCATATTATTTCAAATGTGTGCCAAGAGACTGAAGGTAAGCAATAAGGGCCTGCATTTCCGTTTTACCCTGTACTGCCGCTTTCGCACCCGCGATATCTTCGTCGGTATACGGAACGCCAAAGCCACGGAATACTTCCATTTTTTCAGCTGTTAACTCGCCATTTAGCGTGTTTTCCGCAAGCCAAGGAAACCCTGGCATATTCGACTCTGGTACTACGTTACGAGGATTAAGCAGGTGAACTCGGTGCCATTCATCGCTGTAACGACCACCAACGCGTGCTAAGTCAGGTCCAGTACGCTTAGAACCCCAAAGGAAAGGGTGTTCCCATACTGACTCACCAGCAACGCTGTAGTGACCATAACGTTCGGTTTCTGCGCGGAATGGACGAATCATCTGGCTGTGACAACCTACACAACCTTCACGGATGTAAATGTCACGGCCTTCAAGCTCAAGCGCGGTATATGGACGTAAGCCTGTTACCGGTTCCATGGTTTGCTGTTGAAACATCAACGGCGTAATTTGCACCATGGCACCAAAGCTGATAGCGATAAGAATTAATACCGTTAACAGACCGACATTCTTTTCAATTAACTCATGTGCGTTTTTCATTATTCGTCTCCTTTACTACGCTGGCTGAGTCGCTGGATCTGCAGCGATACTGCCTTTAGGTGCACGAACGGTTTTCCATGTGTTGTATGCCATAACAAGCATACCCGCTACCACGAAACAACCACCAATGAAACGAACCACATAGAACGGCTTAGACGCTTCTAATGACTCAACAAAGCTATAGGTTAACGTACCGTCAGCGTTTACTGCACGCCACATTAGACCCTGAAGTACACCAGACATCCACATTGCTACGATGTATAGAACAACACCGATAGTTGCGAACCAGAAATGCACGTTAACTAGCTTGGTGCTATACATTGCACGCTGACCGAATAGCACTGGAATTAAGTGGTAAATTGAACCAATTGAAACCATTGCAACCCAACCTAGTGCACCAGAGTGTACGTGACCAATTGTCCAGTCAGTGTAGTGAGATAGAGCGTTAACGGTTTTAATTGCCATCATTGGACCTTCGAAGGTAGACATACCGTAGAAAGACAATGAAACAATTAGGAAACGCAGTACTGGGTCAGTGCGAAGCTTATGCCACGCGCCAGATAGCGTCATGATACCGTTAATCATACCACCCCAAGATGGAACGAATAAGATAATAGACATCACCATACCTAGTGACTGAGTCCAGTCTGGTAGGGCAGTGTAGTGAAGGTGGTGTGGACCAGCCCAGATATACAGAGAAATAAGTGCCCAAAAGTGAACAATTGAAAGTCTGTATGAATAAACCGGGCGACCAGCTTGCTTAGGCACGAAGTAATACATCATACCAAGGAAGCCCGCAGTCAGGAAGAAACCTACCGCGTTATGGCCGTACCACCACTGCATCATCGCATCTACGGCGCCTGCATACAGTGAATACGATTTAGTGAAAGACACCGGAATAGCCATGCTGTTACCAATATGAAGAATTGCAACAGTTAGCATGAACGCACCTAAGAACCAGTTCGCTACATAAATGTGCGACACTTTACGGATTACTAGGGTTCCGAAGAAGTTGATGATATAAGCGACCCAAACCAGTGCCAATAGGATATCAATTGGCCATTCTAGTTCAGCGTATTCTTTTGAGCTAGTTAAACCCATAGGCAGAGTAATAACAGCTAAAACGATAACGGCCTGCCAACCCCAGAAGGTAAACGCGGCAAGCTTGTCACTGAACAGTCTTACCTGGCAGGTACGCTGAACGATGTAGTACGACGTTGCAAATAGCGCACAGCCGCCGAAGGCAAATATAACGGCATTAGTGTGCAACGGGCGCAAACGTGAGAATGTTAGCCATGGTGTATCGAAGTTAAGCATAGGTGCAAATAGTTGCGCGGCAATAAATACCCCTAGGCCCATACCTACAATACCCCAGACTATGGTCATGATGGTAAATTGCCTAACTACTTTATAATTGTAGTCAGGTTGTGCTTGGCTTATTTCACTCATTTTAATGAATCTTCCACTTCAAATGAACTATGGTCTCCAACTGCCGGAATAGTGCGGTCGAGACGTGTATCAGCAAGGAATAACGCTTCACACCGAGCTCGGAAAGAGTAATAATTATTGTCTCCAAGCCAGTTGGTACGCGGATGATAAGGTTTTTAATTACAAAAAGATACCATAAACTACCTAAGCTTGATCTCCGTCAATGAAGAAATATACAAAATTTAAGAAATGCTAAATAATCATAACAATAAACGATCAAAACATTTACATTCTCAACTGCCGTTGGTCGCCATCATCGTAGTAGCAGTGTGTGTTTATCTCGCGCATGAATTTCAATCATCAGCGTTGAACGAAAACGTCCTCATTAATGGAATAGGAAACAGCTGCAATTTTGTCAACGAAACTTGCGAATTCTTAATTGATGGCGAGTTGGCCATTGCCACATTCTCAACCATGCCTGAACCTGAAGAGTCGGTAACGTTGAAAATTTTAATTCCTGAAAATCAGGAAATCGAGAGTGCCTGGATTGAAGGGGTAAACATGTATATGGGTAAGATACCTGTATTGCTAGATGACAACGCTAATGGCGTGTGGTCTGGTTGGTTTATGCTGGGAGGGTGCAGCGAACCGGTAATGAAATGGCAACTGCGGCTCAACATTAAAGATAAGGAAAGCCCAAACTACCTATACTTTGTTACCCAATATTAACGGTTATCAGACACATTTTTGAGAACCCGATATTGAGCAAGAATTTGGCAGAGATAACAAATGGCTAGCAAACCAGTTACAGTGTGAGTCGATTCACATTAAACGCGTCAACAGTTAACGAAACATAACAATAGTGCGCAGTAATGATGAGTGAATAGAATTGTAATAAAAACGGCCACCGATGTGGCAGCCGTTATATTTTATTAATGCTAGCGCATTACCTACATTTGTGATTGCAAGTAGTTTGGTAAGCCTAAGCGTTTAATAAGACCCAATTGCTGCTCTAGCCAATGGGCATGGTCCATTTCTGTATCGTCTAATAGCACGATAAGCATGTCGCGGGTTACATAGTCTTTCTCGGTTTCGCAAAGCGCAATTACTTCGCGCAACTTTGCGTCTACTTCATATTCAACCCGTAAATCGCTTTCAAGCATCTCAGGTACATCTTTGCCCACTTTGAAGCCAGTACGCTTCGTCATGTCAGGCGTACCTTCTAAAAACAGCATACGCTCAATTAGCTTGGTTGCGTGCCCACGTTCATCGTCAAATTCGTGGTCGATACGCTCATAAAGCTTGTTTAAGCCCCAATCAAGATACATCTGAGAGTGAATGAAGTACTGATCCATGGCGGCTAACTCATAAGAGAGTAGTTCATTTAAGCCATCGATGATTGCTTTGTTACCTTTCATTAGTCATCTCCCATTACTTGCGCTTGTAGATAGTTTTCAATACCCATCGCATCAATTTGGTATTCTTGCGTCTCAATCCAGTCTAAATGTTCTTCTTCGTATTCAAGCAGTTCTTCAAGAAGATCTCGAGACACATAATCTTGTTTTTCCTCGCACAGCGCGATAGCGTCACGAAGGAGAGGAAGCTGCTCTTTTTGAAAACGTGCGTCGCAAGATAGCATTTCAGCGGTGTCTTCACCGATATAAAGCTTGCCCAGTGCTTGTAGGTTAGGCAGACCTTCTAGAAAGAGAATACGTTCGATAAGATCGTCGGCTTGCTTCATATCCTTAATGGATTTCTTATAGTTCTTTTCGTTGAGTTCTGAAAAACCCCAGTTTTTGAACATACGAGCGTGCAGAAAGTATTGATTTATCGAAGTAAGTTCACTTGTTAGTACTTCGTTCAATTTTGCAACGACTTGTTTATCACCTTGCATTGTGAAAACCCTTTTAAACTATTTGCGTGAAGTGTAGCCTCATTTTGGCTCTTTGTCAAAAAAACCTTTTAAAACATATATTTACAAACGATAACGTTTCTCAATTCATCCATTGTTCGCATTTAGAACCGCATTAGTGTTGCGTTTGGGCATAAGCTAAACTCTCTTCAGCAAAACCAAGCCCTGCTTCGGTAAAGAAATTGAACACTTTATCAACGCCGTTCTCTAGCAGGTGTGACACTTCATCTTCATAGCGGGCAATGGCCGCTACTTTTCCGGTATACCCAGCATTTTTGAGCTGACGAGTAATGTTGATGGAGTCTTGTATAGAAGGCAGTGCCAGCAGCACTAACTGAACGGACTTTAAATCTAGGTTGTCCCATAAGTCTACGTCTTCGCCATCACCACAAATTACATTATATCCTTCAGATGACATTTCTTTTATTTTCTGTCTGTCAGCATCCATGCCCCACACATTAACGTCGCTTAGTTTTGACAACGCATTAAACGCTCCTCGCCCAACTCGCCCCATGCCCAAAACTAAAAACTCTGCGTTATTTAATGTTGGATAAACATCTTCTTTTAAACGTTCTTCCTTCTCAAAACGTTTTATCACGTGTTTGTTACTGTGGTATTGAGAATGAGAATTTCGATAGAGCACACTGGTAATAACGAACGAGATAGAAACAGCAAGAGCAATTACGACCAACCATGTATTAGCGATTAGCCCTAATGACACTGCTAAAGCACCCACAATAAGCCCAAACTCGCTGTAGTTAGATAGTACTAAACTGCTTAAATAGGCTGTTCTTCCGCGCAATCGTAACGACGTAAATAGGCCAAAAAAGAGCGCTGCTTTCAAAGGAATGAATAAACAGAAAATAAACGCAAGGGTAATCATGCCGAGATCAGGTAGCGCGGTGAGTCCGATGGTTAAGAAAAAACCAATTAATAAAAGGTCTTTAAAGCTTAGCAGCGACTTTGCAAGTTCTGATGCTTTTTCGTGTTGAGCCAGCATTATGCCAAAAATTAGCGCACCCAAATCACCCTTTATATTAACGAGTTCAAATACGTGGTAGCCACCTAGCGCCAAAATAAATCCAGTGAGCGGAAGTAACTCTCCGTGTCCAGACTTATTTAGCATCTTTTTAATTAGGGGCATCGCTGGAAACAAAGCTAGCAAGGCTAACGCCCATATGGAAGGAAGTTTGCCAGTTGCTACCACAAGGAAGACAACTGCGAACACATCCTGCATTACTAAAATACCAATGGCCAAACGACCATGGCGAGTTTTGCTTTCACCGCTTTCCTCTAAAACTTTGACAACGCATACTGTACTACTAAAACTCAGCGCAAAGGCAATAAGTGCCGCGCTCTTCCAGCTTAGTCCATCGACGAATTTTGCTGCAACGGCGCCTAAGAGATAAACACAACACGTAATAATGCCCACCCAAACAAGTGTGTGGGTTACGCTTCCAGCCCAAACCTCCCGTCGGCTTAAATCCCTGATATTGAGTTTTAACCCAATAGTGAAAAGCATAATCGTAATGCCTAAATTAGCGATTTGGGTTAAATCTTCGGTTAACGTATAACCTGCAAAATTAAGTAAAAAACCGGCAACGAGATAGCCGACAAGAGGAGGAATGCCAATGAGTTTAACTGTTAAGCCGCACACAAATGCGAAGAGAAGAAATGCATACTCCATGAATTACCTTTCAAAATGTTGAACGTAAAATCCGTTATTCTAAGATAAGGTTATAATATCTAGCACCAAACGATGTCTTGAGGTTTTGTAAAACCAGCTAAATAGCTTAAGGTTTCTTCTTTAAATGCAGACCTTAGACTAGCACGTAATAATCTGTTTTCGCAGCTAAAAAAACAGAAAAAGCGACAATTGAGGGATACGCGTAACCATGTTGAGTTCGTCCTATGGTAATAGATTGTCGCTATATTTCAGTGAATTAACGCAAATATAAAACTGGTTCGCTTGTTTTAGTGTATTGATGACTGCAGTGAGCATAATATGTGCTGAGGCATGCCGAATTAAAGAAGGAATTTGAATGCGATTTACTATATTAACGGTACTCTTACTACTTGTGGCTTTTAACGTAATTATTGGAGTACTGTGGGCACCAGTTTGGTGGTTCCTTTTGCTCTCCATTACTTTATTAATATTTGGGCTATATGATGCGTTTCAAAATAAGCATGCAATCCTCAAGAACTTCCCACTAATCGGCCGCGTTCGATGGACTGTCGAAGGCCTTAGGCCTTATATACAGCAATACATCATTGAAACAGATACCGGTGGAGCACCAATTTCCAGAATGTTTCGCTCTATTGTTTATCAGCGTGCAAAAAATAGTAGAGAAACCGTACCTTTCGGTACACAGTTAGACACTTACAAAGATGGATACGAATGGATTGGCCATTCGCTGTCTGCACGAGAAGTAGAGGATATGGACGAAGACCCCCGAATTACGGTAGGGGGCCCGCATTGTAAGAAACCTTATCGAGCAAGTGTATTAAATATCAGCGCGATGAGTTTCGGGAGTTTATCAAAAAACGCCATTCTCGCGCTCAATAAAGGCGCGGCTAAAGGTGGGTTTTATCACAATACGGGCGAGGGAGGTTTAACGCCTTATCACTTAGAGAATGGCGGCGATATTGTCTGGCAAATAGGGACGGGTTATTTCGGTTGTAGAACTGAGGATGGCGGCTTTGATGCGGATTTATTTCAAGAAAAAGCCAATCTTGAAAGCGTTAAAATGATTGAAATTAAGCTTAGTCAAGGTGCAAAGCCTGGACATGGTGGTATCTTGCCAGCATATAAAAATACCCCAGAGATTGCTGAGATAAGAGGCGTTGAACCCGGCACGCAGGTTGATTCACCGCCCAGACACAAAGCTTTTTCAACACCATTGGAAATGATTGATTTTATCACGCAGTTAAGAGAACTCAGTAACTTTAAACCCATCGGTATTAAGCTTGCCTTAGGAAGAAAAAGTGAATTTATAGCTATGTGTAAAGCCATGGTAGAGAAGGGGGTTACACCCGATTTCATTACCGTCGATGGTGGTGAAGGAGGCACTGGAGCGGCCCCTCTAGAGTATTCAAATTCTATCGGATTTCCCCTTCGCGAGGCGCTGGCGTTTGTTGATGACTGTCTTACGGGCTTTGGACTAAGAGGCAAAATAAAAATTATTGCTTCGGGCAAGATTATTACCGCTTTTCAGTTGGCTAAAAATCTTAGTCTAGGGGCTGACATATGCAATAGCGCCAGAGGAATGATGCTGGCACTAGGCTGTGTACAATCACTGTCGTGCAATACAAACAGGTGCCCAACCGGGGTTGCGACGCAAGATCCCAAGCTCGCCAAGGGGCTAAATGTCGAAGATAAATATGAAAGGGTTTATCGATTCCACAAAAAAACCGTGCTTGCGTTGATGGATATCCTTTCTTCTACTGGGCATGTGAGCACGACTGAGTTAAACCGAACTCACATCTTTAGAAGGGTAAATCAATGCCACGTAGCGCGCTACGATGAAATTTTTCCGCTCGTTAAAGCGGGTAGTTTTCTAACTGACGAGGTGCCTGACCGATTTAAACTCCACCTACAGGAAGCCAATGCTAAGAGTTTCATGCCCTGCAGTTTGTTGGCCGAGATTGAAGAAGAAACAAAGGCGGTTTCCTAGTTGTATTAGCGATATATAATAAACGTATGAACTAAAGCCCCAACGGAAGTGATGGGGCTTTTTACTGCAACTTATTCTGTCTTGTCAGGAATGCGTAATTGATAGAGACGGTAATCACTCGTTCTGTAGGGCGTAACTTTATATTTAGGTTGTAAATATGCAACTAAATCTATTAATTCTGATACCGTGAGTTCATCGTTCACTACTCGCATCAACGATACCCCGTCTTCGCTCGTAAAGCTTGCTGGTTGACGAGGTGTGAGCTTATGAGACGGATTAATAATACTGGTTACAAGTTCTCCATACGTCTTAATTCGACCACTGCTACCGCCTAACGGTATTGGTTTTGCCAATAGATACTGAGCGTTTTCCGGCTCTTCTTCTCCAGCTATTCGATGGCAATCTTGACACTGATACTTTTTGAAAACTTGATAGCCTTGTTTGATATTACCTTCGGGAAGGCTAAATCCTCTTGGTGAATTTGCTCCTTGTTCGCAAGCGAAAAGCAGAAGTGTAGCTAGTAGTAATGCTGTAATTCTCATCATCAACTTCTCCGGTAAACGTGTGAATATTTCAATATGCCTTAATTGCCATACTAATTAGTATGGCCTATCTAACCGAACAAATATTGACCTAGCGCAATATTAAACTAGATTCATAGGATTACTATCGGGGTAATTATTGTGAAGGTATAACTGAACTTTAGTGCTTTCTCATAAAAACCAAGGAGAAACTCCATGCAAAGCTACGACACTATTCTTGTACCGATCGACGTTTACTCTGACTACGAGTTGGTTGTTGAAAAGGCTATTGCTGTAGCCGGTAATAGTCATAAAATTCATCTACTTTATGTTGCTTATCCCCAAACAAATATGGAACCCTATGGATTGTTTTTAGAGCGAGATTTTTCAGAAGAAGTAAGGGAACAAGCATTAAGGCAGTTAAAAGACGTTGCGTCAAAGCACGATATTCCGTATAGCCACGTAAATGTAGAAATCGGTTCGCCCGCCGATGAAATACATCACATGGCAGAAAAAATAAATGCTGACCTTATCGTTGTGGGCACTCATGGGCAAAGTGGACTTCGCTTGTTATTAGGCTCTACAGCAAACGCAGTATTACACGGAGTGAAAACTGATGTGCTTGCAGTTAAGGTCTAAATAGAAAGGGAAGGTTGTTTGAACCCAAAAGATGCTTTCCGTCATGTAGTTGTAATGAACGTTCGATAGCTTAACTATTTTTGTGAGTTTGAACGATGATTGTAAAACGGAAGGGGCTATCACGGGTTCTTTACGCTACTTATTATTCGATAAAAGGTTTAAGAGCAGCGTTTGCAAGTGAAGCAGCAGTAAGACAAGAAATTTTCGCGATGCTAATTCTTGTTCCGTTCGCAGTCTATGCTGATGTTACCAACGTAGAACGTATACTCATGATAATGTCGCTATGCGTTGTATTAATAACAGAGCTTCTCAATACCGCTGTTGAAAAGCTCTGTGATCATGTATCAACAGATATTCATCTACTCATAGGCCGAGCAAAGGACATTGGCTCTGCAGCAGTATTGGTTAGCCTGTTACTGGCCGCATTTGTTTGGCTAACTATTTTATTGTAAATGGTTAAACGAAACTTCATCAACGTAAACCTAAAGTGCCTTTATCTTTTTATCACAACACTCATCAACTAAAGTACGAATTGTACTGTCTAGATTTTTGATATGAGAATAGTGAAGTGAGGTCTCGCCGCCATTGCTAATGTCTTTTATAGTGAACACCACATCATCGTCACGAGAAGTGACGCATATTCGAACGAAATCTTCAGACTGTGCTAGTGGAACATGAAGATAAAGAGGTTCGTTATGTGAATTTAAATAGTCCACCGCAGCCTCTTTCGTTTTGAAAGGGTCTTGTTTTTCCGGTTGGATATGCCAAGAAGAAGATGGGACGACCAATTCTGCAAGTAATTTTCCGTGCTTGGTATCAATTCCACTGCTCATGTAAAACTCCTTTATTTAAAAGCATCAACGCATCACATTAGCGTGTAAGCTCCCACACGCTGATGCGCATCAATATCATTATTTAGGTACGGTACTTATGCGAATTTGGGTTCAATAATAGGATAATGAGTAAGAATAAGAGGGGCGAGCCAGAGATGTTTGAGTAGGGTTGGGTTACGCGTAACGCAATAACTTTAAGAAAGAAGCGTAAGTCTTTGAATAAATGCGCTATCATCGTTTTCTTTTAGCTGACAGCTTCGCCATACCTCCGCGTTTTACGTTCGCTTGTTTGGTATAGTGCCCCGGCATCTCTGGTGATTGCCATCCGCCAGCAAGCTGAAGTTCCGGAAGAGATGCACCATCTTCCGCAAGTGAGACTGCACCGCCAACGCGCCCACTGTGAGGCGTAATATTGTCTGTTATTCCTGCACGAAGTGCTATTCGCTGCCAAATTCTATAAACACTGGAGTAATTTAATACGTTCGCCATGTGCCTAGGAATATTCTCATCAAACGGTAAAAGCGCCGTTTTGTGATTTGTAAGGCGTCGAAAAAGAATACCTTTATGTAAACCGCGCAGGTCTGTTAGCTCCCTAGGCATTTTTGTTTTAGGGTCAAGATTGGCTTCGTTAATATATTCTTGAATCATAGAAATAGTACTTGAAGAAACGAACCTGTATTGGCCTTGACCTGATTGATCACTTTTAGAAGAAATAACAAGCAAGGTATTATTACGAGCAGATATGTGATCCACACAAACCCGAACTAATTCATCTGCGCGTAACAATGCATCAAACATTAGATTAATGATGGCGATGTCTCTCAACTCTAAAAGAGAATCAGGAATGATGGCGTTATTAATCTGTTCTAGCATTTCAATAGTAAGTGGTACTGCTTGCTTGTGAGACAAACGATATTTTCGATTCTCTATAAGGGACAAGCGAATAAAGTCTCTCAGATACGCTGAGCGTATAATTGGATTTGGAAGTTTTGCAACCCCAAGAAATTTACTGAGAGCAGAAAGGCGACGCTTGATAGTTCTGTAGGCGAGGGGAGAACGGCATAACTCATCTACGTACTGCTTGATACATGTTTCATTGTGGGCGAAGTCATTAGTAAAACCTTGCATACCAGATTGTCTGCAAAAAATAGCAAACTCATTGTAATCACTAATATAAGCTCGTTGCGTGTTATACGGCAGTCTAGTAAAAATGTCATTGTAATAATGTTCAAAGTTATGCGCTGAAGACGCGTCACCAGGTGTGATTAGTTTAGTATTCAATTTGAGAGTACTGTTGTTGCCCGTATACCTAAATTCCAAAGTTTCTTCGTGCTGTGTAATGGTGTTATCTTTGTCATGTGGGTAAACATTACTACTGGGCGTACTCGTCGACTTTTGCGGTAAAAATCGTGAAGTATTTTGTTTAGAGGACATTAATAAGCCTTTACTGACAGTAATGATAACGACAATTAAGCTACAATAATTATTTGAATAAACATTGTATAGCACTGATTTATAAAGATATTCACGCATGATAACTGTAATTATCATGCGTGAATAACTGCAAAGTCTTTAAGATGCGACCTAGTGCTATTGACCTTCCTTGTGATGTTTCGCTACTTGTCTTCGTTTATTGCCTGCACTCTACCATACAACTGTATAATTAAACAGTATTGGTATTTTCGTTGTCGATAGCCGATAAATAAACGCATCCATTAGCTAGATTTTCACAATTTCTGGCTATTTCACATCGCGCGCTACGTGAAATGTGCAAGGCAATACCTCTATTGTTTGTTCAGATTTCACGTAGCGACGCCTAAAAAATATACGCTCATTTTCACTTTTAAAACAACACTCTCTATTCTTAATAGGCAAAACACTAAGGCGTTTGTACGAGTGTTTGCTATATGTTAATAGGCAATGTTCTTATTCGCCCTTCGTGCATGATCATAATAGTAAAGCCGTTAGCGGAGAATATGTGGGATAGGTGACCGATATGCCATAAACAATTTTTCATAGGAGTTAACACCAAGGCCGCTCTCGATATAACAGTTTTTAATTATGCTAACAGTAAATTTTGTCATCGACCATGAACAAACTGAATTCTAATGAAGAAGCTATTTTAAATAACCCACGATTTTGAAGTTTCACCTTTATAAATACGATATCTGCTAAATACTGGTATTTTAAATAACCGAGGCTACATATTATTTCAGGGATTTTTGTTTTTCAGGAATGCTATTTAGTATTTTATCGACGTCATATTAAGGTCCATTGAGTTGATAAAATAAATAATGCAAACCGCTAAATTATCAATTACTAGTTACATCACCATAGAGTACTAATTTTAAGAAAGTAGAGTGCTGAAATTATATATACAACGATTGAATAGAAGCTTATCTATTTTGAGACTTTAAATTTAAATAGAAGAGCATTAAACATTTTTTTCCAATGAACTCGCTATATTTATCAATAAACAATCTCTAACCACTGGTTTCGAATAACACCTCAGTTCTATTGCTTAATTACATAGTCAATTTAACATAATATACATTATGCGTAATTAAGTATATGGACGATTAGGGCGATGATGTCGCTCTTTTCGGTTGGTTTGTTGGCTGTGATTACTTACAGACTTTTATGCGTGGCTGCTGTGTTGGCGCTGTGTTTGGTTTAAGGCTTGTGCGTGAACATCTAACTTACATCGGTGTTTTTAATTTAAAACCGCTCAGATGATTTGATTTAGGCGTAATAAACATAATCGTACGCTACGTGAAATCTGCAGTATGATTACCCTGATTTTTTGATTTCATTCACGTAGCGCACGATTATCTTTTCACTATTTGGAAGCACGTAGACACGAAGATTTTGTTTGACGCTTTACTGATATGTGAATTATCAGCCTGCAATTAATTATATTGAATATCCTAAATATAACTTAGCCAATAACAGTAATTAAATCGTAAGAGTATTAAGTTGTAGATATATTTATGTGTAAAAAAGTCAGTTTTTCTCTAAGTTTTAGTGAACATGATTAGTGTATCGAAGCAAAATGTCTAAGCGTTATTTGAAGATTTCTTCGGTTGGTGACGTATAAGCTGATAAACAAATCATACTGAATAACTAAGCATATAAAGCCGAATAAAGATTAAGTTACTCGGCTCTTTGTCATGAATTTAGCCTAGAAGTGGCTCGATATAATGACGGACTGATTCAGAAGTACTGCAGTTATTTGGTATAGAGATGCTTTTATAGCCATCACCTAAAAAAGCTCGATCGATTTCAATTAACACACCAGTTTCAGTGCCATTATCAACAAAGGTAACCTCTAGCTCTCTAGCACCGAATAAGCTTCGCGATTCTGGTTTGAATTCGTACTCTTGATAACAAGGTAAATGTGAAACGAAATCATGAGCGCGGACTCGACCAAATTCTATATCAGATTTGAATAATCGATATCCGCTGTCAGAAATGAATTTCAATACCGCTAATTGAGTTTTAGACGGCACTATAGTCAGGCTATCCTTATCACTAGCGTCTAAACCAGACTTAATATCTAACCCTGTTTGCAACCATACCTTGCCAATTTGATGACCAAATAAATAAGTTGCGGGTACTTCTGGATGCAAATCTAATGTGAGCTGTTTAGTGACGGTTTCGCCTGGTTGTATCGTTAAATTAAACGATTGGCTCCAACTTTGCAGAATGACACTCTTATTGTATTTGACTTCATTGTCGCCTAAATCAGCTTCAGTTTTAGCGCTCGCCATAACGGCAAACTCTAATCCCTGAAGCTGTTGTTCGACGTCTCCGCCTTGGATGACAACTTCAATATCAAATGGTTTCCCTGCCTGTAAACTGTCTGAAAGCAACAGAGTATCGACTTTAGCCTTGCCAATCCCCACGCTGGCCAAAATTTGCTTAAACATATGAATCTCCTTACGTTTTACTAACGGGTAAACATATTAGCATCACACATAAAGCACAACTATGAGATTGTAAGGATTCATTAATCTGAACTTTGATTGATACACTTTCTAAGTCTCTCAATATCGTCTGAGAAAGCTAAAGCCTGCTCACTTCTTTTAAAGCTTTGTGTTGCAAAATGTGTAGCTGATTCGCTAAAACCACTACTTTTATCAAAACAATTGCTAATAGCATTGAGTGACTTTTGAATGTGAATAGCGACTTCTATATTAGCAGCACCATCTCGGCTAATGCTGGTATAAGCGTCGTCAAATAAGTCTTGAATGGATAATTCTGGTACTGATACACGGTCGTACTGATAATCCTCTCTCTTAAGTTCATCTTCGGCCGGTAGTGTGGTTTCAGAGTTTTTCCACAATAGTAATAGTCTGGTAACACTGCTAATAATACTAATGGCTGTACCATGATCATTGATTGCTGGTGAAAGTGCTCGCGAAGCGATTTCCGCTAGCACCACAAAACCAAATCGAGGATCAGCTTCGAAGGACCGTTCCTCCGAAATTGTATATGCCTGTTCGATACTCTCTACATCATCTTTCCTATTTACGTAGGCAAGTACCTTATCGGGAGTAACGAATTCTCCCGGAAGCATATTTACAATAACAAAAGCGTCGTTTTCACTGGCCCATTGCTGAATTCGCGCTATATCGATAAGTTGAATATACCCTACTCGCTGACTGAAAACAGGGTGTGTCCCCTGCCCTTTAATTTTTGATTGTGACACTTCCCCTGAAGGAACGGCCCCTAGGCAGGGCGATTTAATTCGGTTTTCGATTGCCCTTTGTGTAGCTTTTTCGACCTTTAATATTGTAGAGCCCACACGACCCAGCCGCGCAACGCTATCAACCCATCGAATGAACGTTAGAATTACCATCGCAAAAGTCAAGCACGTTAAGCAAAACAAGATGAAGAGCCCTGCTTCATTAAAAAATGTATGACTTATTGCGGTAAGGGCAACTGCACTATAAATAAAGGCACCAATAAAAACAGAAAGCGCATTTTGCGACACGTCATCAGAAATAATTAAACTAAGTGAACGAGGTGTGGAGGATTGGCTTGCCGAGGCGTAAGCATTGACCATGGTTCCTGCGGAAAAGGTCGCGATGACCATCATGCTAGATGCCATTATAGACAGTAACGTTTCGACAGATTCTGCTTTAATTTCGGGTATATGCTCGGCAAGTGATGTGCCATCGGCAATCTTTGCCACAAATACAACTATTAGCGATAACATACAAAAGCCCAGTGGTTTAACCCAAAGCTTCTCTTTAAAGCTGTATATTAGGAAACGCAATCGATCAACGGTGATAGGTGCTTCCACAACACACTCCTTGTTATTTGTTTTATCCATGTTTATACGGATGTGTGCAGGTAAATGATTAACCTGCGTTAATAGGCGACCTAAACCGTTTTCACTGGTTTTAATTTTATTGCCTAAGGATTTAGTTCTGCTTTCTAGGATGATTGTGCGCTGCGCTTGTTGCCAGCGCAGCGCTTAGAACAGTAACGCACATTTTCCCAATTCTTTTCCCATTTTTTTCGCCATGTGAACGGCCTTTGGCAGACGGGACACATTTTCGTCGGTAGATCAGACTTCTTCATTTTTGGTTAACTTTGACAAAAAGATTGCAGCGTCCTGTTTCATTGTTTCTATATTCTCTTCTTTCATCCGTCCATAGGTTTTATAGATCATGGCCATACGATGATTATTGCTAAGCTTTTCTTTTTGCTTATCAATAAAGTGCCAGTATAGATAATTGAAGGGGCACGCTTTTGGCCCCGTTTTTTTCGAAACTTGATATCCGCAGTTTTTGCAGTAGTTACTCATTTTATTGATGTAGCTACCGCTAGCCACATAGGGCTTACTTGCTAAATTACCGCCATCGCTATACAAAATCATGCCCGCTACATTGGGTAGTTCAACCCATTCATAAGCATCGGCGTAGACCAATAAATACCATGCCTGAACTTCTTCAGGACTCAACTCAGTAAGCAGACTAAAGTTCCCTATAACCATCAGTCGTTGAATATGATGGGCATACGCGTTTTTCTGGGTCTCTTTTATGCACTGACGCATACAGTTCATATTGGTTTGTCCGTCCCAGAAAAACGAAGGAAGAGCCCGGCTGTTATTAAAATAGTTATCAGTTTTTAAGCCCGGCATGAAGTGCCAGTAGAATCCGCGTACGTATTCCCGCCAACCCAGAATTTGACGAATAAAGCCTTCGGCCGAATTTAAAGGAACCTGCCCTGCGTGATACGCTTGTTCAGCAGCCTGAATAGCTTCACTGGGGGTTAGCAAACCACAGTTTAAGTAGAAACCAATGTGCGAGTGATATAGCCAGGGCTTACCTTCAACCATAGCGTCTTGGTACTGGCCAAAGTTAGGTAAGCGTTCGTCTATGAAAGTATTGAGTACGGCTAGCGCATCCTCACGGGTAACCGCAAAATGAAAATCTTCAATTTCGCCGAAATGCCCTTCGAAATTGTTTTTAACGAGCTCAATGACTTCGGAGGAAATGTCATCTGGTTTAAATACGGTGTGCTTGGGTACTTGATGTGTCTCAGGCATAGATTCACGGTTTTGCGCGTCATAGTTCCATTTTCCGCCTATTGGATTTTTTCCATCCATTAACACATTATGTTTGCGCCGCATTTCACGATAAAAGAACTCCATTCTAAGCTGCTTTTTACCCTCAGCCCATGAACTAAATTCTTCAGGCGTTGCTAAAAAGCGGTTGTCTTCACAAATGGTTACCGGAATGCCAAGTACACTTTGCCACTGCTCCATACTTTTAAGTAGCCGGTATTCACCTGGCGACGTAACTTTAACGTCAGTGAAACTTTGCGATGCAAGTGAATGCTTTACTTGCTCCAGTAAACTGCCCTTGTTCTCTTCATCGTCATAATAAACATAGTTAACGTTATAGTTGCTATCCCGCAAATGCTTCGCAAAGTGACGCATAGCACTAAATAAAAAAGCAATTTTCTTCTTGTGGTGCTTAACGTAAGTGGCTTCTTCGCGCACTTCTGCCATTAAAATCGTGTCTTTCGTTTTACGCGCATTAGCGATGGCGGGCAAGGTGTCAGTAAGCTGGTCGCCTAAAACTAAAATTAGTGATGCCATACCCTACTCTTTTATTTCCTGAAACGCATCTAAGGCACGCTGGCGGGATGCTTTTAAATCGACAATGGGTTTCGGATAATGCTTTCCTAATTCAATTCCCGCGTCTTTCAAAATGGCTGAAGGTGCTTCCCAAGGTTTATGAATATATTTATCTGATAAACCATTAAGCTCAGGGCAATATTTACGCACATAGGTGCCCTTTTTATCGAATTTTTCACCTTGTAACACAGGGTTAAATACTCTGAAGTAAGGTGCAGCGTCTGCTCCAGACCCTGCTACCCATTGCCATCCCGCACTGTTGCTCGCTAAATCAGCATCTAACAAGGTATCCCAAAACCAGCGCTCACCTTCGTGCCAGTCAAGCAATAAGTTTTTCACCAAAAATGACCCAACAACCATGCGTATGCGATTATGCATATAGCCCGTTTGCCATAATTCTCTCATGCCTGCATCGACGATGGGTATCCCCGTCTTTCCTTTTTGCCATGCTTTTAATGCTTTAGCATCAGTGCGCCAAGGAAACTTATCGAACTTATCGTTGAAGTTTTTATTTGGAAGCGTAGGAAAGTGAAACAGTAGATAGTAGCTGAACTCACGCCAACCCAATTCGCTTAAATAGGTTTCGATACTTTTATCTTCATTATTACCAAACTTATCTTTAATGGCGTACCAAACTTGATTGGGCGATACTTCACCAAAATGTAGATGCGGAGATAGGCGTGACGTGCCGCGTGCAGATGGAATGTCGCGACCATCTTTATATTTTCTAGCAGAGTTCTCGATAAAGTCAGATAAGTTATCAGCGGCGCCATCTTCTCCTGGTGACCATTCTTTGGCGATAGTCTCATCCCACTTGATGCTAGGCAATAATGCCAATGATGCTAATTGGTCACCTTCACTTTTCACGTCAGCGTAGGTAATTCGTGCTGGAGGTGCTTTGGGGTAGCGCGGTTCTTCAACTTGTAAACAGCCATTTTTGTAATAGGGAGTGAAAACGCGGTACGGCGTACCGTCTTTTTTCAGAACCTTCATAGGTTCCCACAATAAACTACCATTGCAGCTATGTGCCTCAAAACCCTCGTCGATAAGATGCTTTTTGAGTGCTTTATCACGGTTTATCTGCCATGGCTCGTAACAGCGGTTCCAAAAAATAGAGGTCGCGTCGAACGTCTTCATCAACCTAGGAATAATAGTTTGCGGGTCGCCTTTGAATATCTGTAAGTGACCGTTTAGTCGCTTGTTCAACGACTCAAGTGAATGATGAAGCCACCACTGGCTTGCACCGCCAGGAAGCCTGCCGTCAGGCGCATTATCATCATAGATATAAATAGGAACGATTTTGCCCATATCACAGGCTGCATTTAACGCGGGGTTATCTTTTACGCGAAGGTCTTGTCGGAACCACATGATGCTTGTAGGAACGGTCACTTTTTTTCCTTTTTCACTGCACTTAATTTGAATTATTTTCGTAGTGTTAGGTGTACGTACGATTTTAGATTCTGGATCCGACAAAAAACGAAAAAGCGTGACAAATTAGTATGATAAATAACCAGCGAGAAAGTGAACATACAAACGATGTTCGCAGAGGTTTGTTTTGGTTTCGACACGACCTAAGACTTCACGACCAACCGGCGATACAAAAGCTTTGTGAAGAAGTATCAGAGATAACATTTGCCTATATATTGGATGAACAACATATTCTTCCCAACGAATTTGGCTTTTCGCCAATGGGTGAACACAGGCATACATTTCTACTTCAGACCCTAAGCGATTTAGAGCAATCACTTAATAAATATGGTCATAAACTAGTGGTGTTGAGAGGTAAAACAGCCGACTGTTTAGTTAACCTTCTTAGAGCCGGTGACTATACCCACTTAGGTGTAAGTCAGCATTGCGGTTATAACGAAACTGCTCAACTTAATACCGTAAAACGCTTCTTTGATAGATTAACGGTGATAGAAACCGCAACTTACGGCCTTTTCGACGTTAATAGTTTTCCTTTTTCGATTGAAGATATGCCTGATGTATTTAGTCCATTTCGCAGAAAAGTAGAAAAGCACTGTGAACCGCTACCAGTGGCTAAAAAGATATCACAGTTGCCGAGCCCTTATGCCCCCGAAGTTGAGCAGCAATATCGCTTTGAGATAAACGTAGAATTGCCCGCTTCGCCAAGCCACACTTTTGTTGGTGGCGAGAAAGCTGCGCTTTCTCACTTGAATCGCTACCTTTTTGATTGGCATGCGGCCGCAACCTATAAAGAAACACGAAATGCGCTGGATACATGGGAGCATAGCACTAAACTCTCTGCGTGGTTAGCGAACGGCTCCTTATCTGCTCGCGAAGTAGTTAGGCAAGTTAAAGAATTTGAACAAACTATTGAAAAAAATGACTCCACCTACTGGATTTACTTTGAGCTCTTATGGCGTGAATTTTTTCATTGGTTGCAGTGTAAGTATGGGCCTAAGTGGTTTCGCTTCAGTGGGATCCAAGGTGAAACGCCTTCAACCAAACACGATCCAGAAACCTTTACTCGTTGGTGTGAAGGTAAAACAGGTTATCCTATTGTAGACGCCTGTATGCGTCAGCTTGCTGAGACCGGCTACATGTCAAATCGAGGACGTCAATTAGTTGCGAGCTGCTTTGTGCACGAACTTCGTCAAGATTGGCGCTATGGTGCAGCATGGTTTGAGCATCAACTCGTCGATTTTGATGTAGGTAGCAACTGGGGAAACTGGCTATATCTTGCGGGTGTTGGGAGCGACCCCCGTGGTCATAGGCAGTTTAACTTGCAGAAGCAAACTGACACTTACGATCCAGACGGCACTTTTCGTAACAAGTGGCTGTAGTTGCTTTTTCTAAGCCGACATCAAGTAGTAAACAAGCGGTAACGGTAGTATGGCTTAAAAGAGATTTGCGCTTACGAGACCACGAACCGCTCTTTCGAGCAGCGATGGCCAATGAGCGTGTACTGCTGTTGTACTGCTGGGAGCCTTCACTTTTAAGAGACCCCCACATGAGTGAGCGCCACTGGCGCTTCGTCCAACAAAGTCTTGACGATATAAACCGACAGCTACCAGAAAATATCACAGTCCTCTCGCTACATTCAGAAGTCGTGGAAGCTCTTGAGTATATTTCTCAATTTTTCTCTATTTCTTTGGTTAGAAGTTACCAAGAAATTGGCCTAAAGGTTACGCATAACCGCGATAAGCTGGTGTTTAAGTATTTGAATGAAAAAAGAATACCGTTTATTGAGTCATCTTATGGTGCTGTCATACGCGGATTGCCACACCGGTCAGAGTGGAAGATAAACTGGGAACGTCATTTTGCTGAGCCAACCTTTGATTTCGACATTAATCATGTGAATTGGATAGACTGGCGAGCCAATAAAAGAATAGACATCGCTGAACAAACACTTGGTACGCTATTGGCATCGTATAGTTCTCACGTTGGCAACTTTGATGAAGGCGAGCACGAACCAACCAATGTCGTGCAAGATGAAACGCAAATATGTAGCGAGGGTATGCAGCCAGGCGGAGAACGTCGTGCTTGGCAGGTGCTGAAAGATTTTTTCAATCATCGGGGTCAGTTTTACCATCAGCATATTTCAAAGCCCGAACATGCAAGACGTGCATGTACACGCTTGAGCCCTTATTTAGCATGGGGCAACATTTCAATTAAGCAGGCCTATCAAAGCGTACAGTTACAAAGGCAATTAAAAAAATCCCTTTCCCAAGAAGAAAAAAAGCGATGGAGCCGCGCACTTTCTGCCCTCACCTCTAGGCTCCATTGGCATTGCCACTTCATTCAAAAGTTTGAGAGTGAATGCAGTATTGAATGGCGACCAATGAATAGCGCATACGAAACCTTTCCTTATATCGACGGTCCGGAAGCGGAACGGCGTTTCTATTATTGGAGCATCGGGCAAACCGGTTATCCTCTTGTAGATGCGTGTATGCGCGCGTTAAAGCATACGGGATATCTCAATTTTCGAATGCGCGCTATGGTTACCAGCTTTCTATGTCACCATTTAAACGTACACTGGCTAAAGGCTGCTCACTACTTGGCGACTCAGTTTTTAGATTTTGAACCGGGTATTCACTATCCACAAATTCAGATGCAGGCGAGTGTGACCGGCATCCATACTGTTCGGCTATATAATCCTGTTACACAATCAAAAAAACTGGACCCTGACGGCGTGTTCATCAAAAAGTGGATACCAGAGCTTTCAGCGCTGCCAGATGATGCTGTGCACGCGCCTTATCTGCTTCCACCACTTGAGGCGGTCATGCTAGATTTTGAGCTTGGCAAGGATTACGTTGCTCCTATTATTGATATCTCAGAAAACAATCGAGCCACGGCAAAGCGTTTATGGGACTACCGAGAACGGGATGATGTGCTTAAAGAAGCGAGGCGTATAGTTCAGCGACATACAATGCAAAACAGCCCTAGTCGAACATGGCTGAAAGCCAAGGCGAATAAAAATGCCTAACGATTATTTTTTCTAAGCCACTCGTTGAGCAACTTTATTTGACCGCATTTGTAAGCGGCATACATTAATCGCATAGCATTTGACATGGCTTCGCTATCTGTCCATCCGGTTTTATCACGAATTTCGTCGTAACACGCTTTAGCTTCCGGACTAACATAACCCCTAACCAGCTTTTTACCTGCTTCTTTCTGTCTTTCTCTAAAACGACGCTGTTTATCGGCGTTTGCTTTTGCCTTATCTGTCGAACTACTTTTATTGGGCGTTTTTGTTGTTTGTTCTGTCATAGTTTTCACACGAAATTACGTTATTGTAGATCTAAAGACAATTGCTGTATAAATATCACGCTATTAGTGCGATATTTGTTCTAGCCTGATAACTAAAGCTATAGTAACACGCGTTTTTCTTCAGAAAAATCACTGTTCAGAGTTGTTTAGCTTACAAGTGTTCGCTAGATTAGCAACATCATTTTAATAACAACATCGAGTTGGGAATGTCAGAGAACAAAAATAGTTTTAATAAAGAAGATTTACTAGCATGCAGCCGTGGGGAAATGTTCGGTCCTGGTAACAGTCAACTTCCCGCACCAAATATGCTTATGATGGATCGCGTCGTGTCGATTACCGAAGACGGTGGCGAACACGGTAAAGGCGAAATTGTCGCTGAATTGGATATAACTCCTGATCTATGGTTTTTTGACTGTCACTTCCCTGGAGACCCAGTAATGCCAGGCTGCCTTGGTTTAGATGCGATGTGGCAACTTGTTGGTTTTTTCTTAGGTTGGAGCGGAGGTCCTGGTAAGGGGCGCGCACTGGGTGTAGGTGAAGTCAAATTTACAGGTCAGATATTACCGACGGCTAAAAAAGTAACCTACAAGATTACTATGAAACGCGTTATTAAGCGTAAGCTGTTCATGGGAATGGCTGACGGTTCGGTAGAAGTCGATGGCCGAGAAATCTATGTGGCAAAGGATTTAAAAGTTGGGCTATTCCAAGATACATCAAACTTCTAGTATTTAAAGCTGCTAATTGTTTTGAAGGCGATACGTCAAAAACAAAAAAAGCCCCTTTTCAGGGGCTTTCCTTTTTGCATAATCAGTTCATAAAAGAGAAGTGTTATTTAACACTTAGACCTAAGTGTCTATCTTCTACTGCCTCGCGCCATCCACCTAACCATTGTGAACGAGCATCGTTTTGCTGAAATGGACATAATTCCTTCGAGCGACCGCTAATACCAGCTTGATAGCCTTTTGCATGTGCGCGTGTCAGTTTATCTCTTTTTTGTCTTTTCATTGATTAGCCTCTTTTGTTTGTTGAATGTACAACAAATCATTTTCTCGAGCGCTCTACATCATTTCGGTTGATAGTGCCGGAAAAGTTTTTGCGTACACTACTTTGATAGTGCAATTATCAAAATGGTTCAAGAAAAATAAAAAATTAAAGGGCTTGACTTTATTTAAACAAATGAAGTTTCGATGAAATTTATGTTACATTTTTTATGCATAAATATGTCACTTGTTACAATTTTTAGGTATAAAAAAAGCCACAAGATTGTGGCTTCATAATGTCAGAATAAATGTTAAACAGTTATTCTTCTATTTTTTAAAACGTCTGCGTATAAATGCTGCGGTGAGCAAGCCGAACAATGCAAACCAGCCCGTGGAAGCGCCACTGCGTTCAAAGGGTTGCTCGTCTTCTGGTACTTCACACTCGTCGATAGAGCCATTAGCAATAGGCGATAGCTTTACTGCGACAATTGAGTCAATTTCAGTAGTTTCACCGTCTGTGTTAATAATATCGTTGCCAGTAACGTATTTACTCGTCGTCTTTATACGTGCGTTCGCAATTATCTCGTTGTTATCGTTTATATCAACCGCTTCTAGCAGTTCATAATTGTTGTCACAAGATACGAGATCATTGAGGTCAATGAATTCTTCAGTATCAATGTTATACATAAACGCAGCGGTTTCTCTTAGGGTATCACTTGTTGCGTCAACATCAGCTTTACCAACAACGATATTGTTATTGTTAATTGCGTTCGCCGTCACGCCGGCACTTGAGAAAAAACCTGATGGATAATGCTGCTCTTGCGTGTCTAGATTGTAAACAAATAACCGAGAGCGTGCGATATCACTCTGAGAGCGAAGCACCGCGCCCGTCACCCAATTCTCATCGTTTATTGCGATGGCTTGGCTAAGCAGGTTTTCTTCTCTTGGAAGAAGCTCAATCGTCTCACCGTCTCTAAAGACTGTCGCGACCCGCTCACTTTCAGATAACCCTGACTGATTTGGGCGAGTAATAGTTACTCTGTCACCCGTAAGTCCCTCACCCACAGCTATACCTTGACTATTGATATCATAGGCATAAGTAAAGTAATGAAGCTCGTCGTTTTCATCTGGCTCAAAAAGCAGTGGATACGTTTCTGTGCTAATCACATCACCATTAACGTCGATTTGCCAAATGGTAGCGTTCACTTCAGAACGTAAAACGAAACCAGGTAAATAATTCGACGAAGTATTTATGAAATAGCTTGAAATTCTTGGTACTGCAAAATCGCCATTGTATACGGTAAATAAACAACGCCCTTCAGACTGATCGCCTCGGAGTTCGTCATCTGCACACGTTTCAATTGCCCCATCCACATCGTCGCTAAAGCTTACGGTACTAAACCCCGCTACCTGAAGGTTTGCGTTTACTGCTCGGGCTGAAGAAAAACCGCCAGCAGTGGTGTCAACCGCGGGAAGGACTTTAGTAACACCTGACGCTTGAACAAACCCCTGTTGTGCCGATTCAGAATACGTGTAGTTAATAGTTTCGCCAGCTTCATTCTCATATGAGTCTAAAACAACTAAGCCAGTCGAATCGCCAACAATGAAGTTACCGTTTAAACTGTCTCGGCCAGTGACTTCTACTGACTGCGTATAGTCGTCAAACTTATCCGTTACTTCATCTAAGCCTGGTACGAGCGAAATATCTTGCGTGTCGGTGACGTAGGTTCTAAAGGACGCGAGTTTCTGGCCTTGGATTGCGGCCGTATTTTGCAAAAGGAAGCTAACGATTGTTTGATAATCAACATCGCTAAAAACGCCCTGCCTAGCATCCTCTTCACTATCTAAACTTTCACCAAACTGGTCGAAAAAGGTGGTGTCGTTCTCAAGCTGCTCCACATCGACAGGTGGATTGTACTCAAGCTGTACAACAGACAGCATTTTCCCCGAGTTATCGATAGAGCGAGCGAAATTATTTCTAGCGGTATCCTGTAAAGGAAGAGGCGTCACGGAATAGGTCGCGGCGAATGCCGAAACACTTCCTGTTGCCAACAGAACGGCGGCGGCAAGCTGAGTTCGTTTCATTTAAAATCCTATTTACTGCTGATTATCTTCCAGCATACTTTCTAGTTCATCCCAGCGCGCATATTTCTGGGAAAGTAATTCTTCTTTATCCGCTAATTCGGCTAGAGCCTTGGCGGTAGTGTCACTATCTTGTTTGAAGAAATCCGGGTCGTTAACCTTTTCCTGCATGGCTTCAAGTTCTTCCTCTAACGTTTCTAATTCTTTGGGAAGAGACTCAAGCTCTCGCTGGTCTTTGTATGATAGCTTTTTCGTCTTACGGGGGGCAGACTTAGCACTAGGACTCCCCGAAGTTGAATTAGTTTCATTCTTTACTTTGGCTTTTTCTTCTTTTTCGATTTGCTGACGCTTTTCCTGTTGGTCTTTATACCAGTTTTCTACGTCAGTGAAACCCCCAATGAACTCTCTAAGCACGCCATGGCCTTCAAAAACCACGCTACTATTAGCAACATTATCAACAAATTCCCTATCGTGACTCACTAACAGAACAGTGCCGGTATATTCATTGAGCAAGGTTTCCAGCATTTCCAGCGTTTCAACATCAAGATCGTTAGTTGGCTCATCGAGTACCAAAACATTACTCGGCTTTAGCATAAGCTTAGCTAACATCAAACGGTTCTTTTCTCCGCCAGATAGGGATTTTACCGGCGCATTTACACGCTCAGGTGTAAAAAGATAGTCTTGAAGATAGCTGATAACGTGGCGCGGGTGGCCGTTAACCATCAAATCTCTTTTCCCATCGCCCACGGCATCGATCACGGTCTGTTCTAAATCCAAGCCATGTCGGTGCTGGTCGAAATACGCAACCTCTAAATTCGTGCCTTGCTTGCAGTTGCCAGCATCGGGCTGTAACTCACCTAATAGTAACTTGATTAGTGTACTTTTACCGCTACCGTTCGGGCCGATAAGTGCAAGCTTATCACCACGCAGCACATTAAGGTTTAGGCCTTTGACAATAGGCTTACCTTCAATGCTGTAGCTGAGGTCTTTTACCTCAAATACCATCTTGCCTGAACGTGCGCCTTGATGTTGGTTAACCACAGCATTACCCTGCACTGCACGTCTTGCTTTACGCTCCTCACGCAGTTTTTTGAGGGCTCGCACTCGCCCTTCATTGCGTGTACGGCGAGCTTTGATACCCTGACGAATCCAAACTTCTTCTTGCGCTAACTTTTTATCAAACTCAGCGTTTTGAGACGCTTCAACCTCTAAATCTTGTTGTTTTTTCTCTAGGTAAGTTTCGTAATTTCCGGGATAGCTGGTAACAGAGCCTCGGTCGAGGTCAATAATTCGTGTGGCCATTGCGCGTATAAAAGCACGGTCATGGCTGACAAATACAATGGCACCTTGATAATTGCTTAAGCTTGACTCAAGCCATCGTATCATTTCAATATCAAGGTGGTTAGTAGGCTCGTCTAGAAGCAGTAGGTCTGGTTGACGAACAAGAGCTCGCGCTAGTGCCGCTTTTCTACGCCATCCTCCAGATAACGTTGATAGCGAAATCTCTGGATCTAGCTTGAGCATCGTTAGTGTTTGTTCTATTTGCTGTTCAAACTGCCATGCATCGCGCGCTTCAAGTTGTTCTTGTAAACGTTGAAGCTTATTTAAGTTAGCTTCACTAGGGTCTTCACCGACGATACGGGTTTGATGAAAATAGGCTTTCAGCGTTTCCCCAACGTCAGATAGACCTTCTGCAACGTAATCGAAAAGCGTAACATCTGTGGTCTGTGGAGGATCCTGCTCTAAACGGGCAATAACCGTATTACTCTCAATTATCCTCTGGCCGTCATCAGCAATAATATCGCCAGCGATGACCTTCATTAAGGTAGACTTTCCACTGCCGTTACGGCCAACGAGACACACCCGCTCTTTCGGTTGAACAACAAGTTCGACGCCGTCTAAAAGCGGCGGATTTCCATAAATAACAGTGATGTTTTTTAACTGCAAAATGCTCACTGAAGAAACTCCTCTAAATCGGCTGTGGTGAAAGGCCAACCGATTTCCTTATTATTGTCATCTCGCTTCAGCACCGGAATACGAGCGCCATATAGGTGGTAAAGCTCCGTGCTTTGACGGATATTAATCTTTTCTATCGTTAACGATGAAGACATAGACGTGCGCGCTATCTCCACATCGGCTAAATCACATAAACTGCAATGAGGACCGGTGTAAAAATAAATCTTCACGATGCTAGTATCCAGCACTGATGAATTTTACCTTTACGGGCAAAATCTTCAGGAATAGTTTCATTAGTGATATTTTTCACAGAGAGACCAAGTGCGCTTATTGCCGGCTCGTCCAACTTAAAGCCACGCTTATTATTGGAAAAAATAATCGTCCCTTGCGCTTTTAAACACGCCTTAGCATCGCTAAGCATTTTTACGTGATCGCGCTGCACATCCCACGTATTCTGCATGCGCTTTGAATTTGAAAATGATGGTGGGTCGATAAAAATTAAGTCGTATTTACCTTTATGGCTGTTGAGCCACGTTGTGCAGTCTGCCTGGATAAACGCGTGTGGACCGGTAAGCTTGTTAAGCGCTACGTTTTTCTTTGCCCACTCTAGGTAAGTATTTGACATATCAACCGTAGTGACTGATTTAGCGCCACCCATTGCTGCAAATACTGACACGCTGCCTGTGTAAGAAAAAAGGTTTAGTACGTCCTTACCCTCTGACATCGCTTTTACTTTTTGACGAGTATTGCGATGGTCTAGGAAAAGGCCGGTATCTAAATAATCTGTTAGGTTTACTAAGAAACGCGCGCCATTTTCATACACTTCCATCATGTCGCCAGACTGATTAATTTTTTCGTACTGCTTAGTGCCTTTTTGTTGGGCACGGACTTTTAATGCAATCTTTTTGGGCGACACGCCTGTCACCGCGGGTAAATGAAGAAGGACTTCCTGAAGGCGTTTTCGGGCTTTGTCTTCCGATACGGTTTTTGGTGGCGCATACTCTTGCACTACAAGCCAATCATCGTATCGATCTACCGCTACATTATAATCCGGCAGATCGGCATCGTAGATGCGATAACAGTTTGTGTTTGCGCTTTTTATCCAGCCTTTCATACGCTTGAGGTTTTTCTTCAAGCGATTAGCAAATTCGTGATTGTCAGCATCTTCGCTGAACTGCACCGTGTTATCTTCATCTAGCACGTAGTTAGCAAGACGACATTCTAACTTACCATTATTCATGGCGTAGTCTTTAGTTGCACGAAGTTTTAATACGCGAAGTAAGTCACGATTACTGCTTAGCAGTGAAACGTGCCATCCCTTCCATGCTTCTTTAAAACGCTTGCCCCAATCACTGAAAAGCGGAATAAGCGAGGTAAGTTCACCAAGACGTTCGCCATACGGAGGGTTTGATACTACGTAGCCGGGCGTTGCTACTGGTGGTGATGACTTCGTTGCATCTTGCTGAGAAAATGATATATCACTAAACACGCCGGCAAAATCTGCATTGGCTTTGGCAATAGCAACCATCTTACGGCTAAAGTCACCGGCGTAAATGCCACCTTCACAGCTTGGTTTTTGAACCGTAATTGCGTTTTCGAGCAATGCTTCCCAGAGTTTTTCTTCATGGCCTAACCACTTAGTAAAACCCCAATAAGAGCGCTTAATACCCGGTGCGATATTTCGGGCAATATATGCGGCCTCAATAGCGATGGTGCCTGAGCCACACATTAAATCAACCAATGGCGCACTTGTATTTTCTGTCCAACCACTGCGCATTAGCATTGCACTTGCGATGTGTTCTTTTAGTGGTGCATCACCGGTTTCTTGCCTGTAAGCACGCTGGTGGAGACTGGCACCAGCCAAGTCAATTCCTATGATCACGTTATCGCGATGAAGTCTTGCGTAAACAGAAATATCAGGCGTTTTGCGTTCTACTGAAGGGCGAGGTAAACCTTGCTCAACAAACGAGTCAACAATCGCATCTTTAACGCGCACTGCGCCAAACTGTGTGTTTTTAATCGCAAAATTAGTACCGATAAACTGTACAGATAAAGTATGACGTGAATCCATCTGCATTTGCCAATCGATGCCCATCGCTGTGTTGTACAGGGCTTCAGCATCCCCTGCTTTACCAGACGCAAGCACCCAGATTACGCGGTTTGCTAGTCGCGACCACAAGCAAAGTTTATAAGCATCTTCTTTTGACCCTTCAAACTGTATAGTGCCAGGCCCTTGTTTAATTTGTGCATCAGGGCATAGGTTCAGCACTTCTTGCTTTAATAGTTCGTCAAGACCGCGACTGGTCGTAACCAGAATAGTATTCATTCAATTACCTGTTTTGGGTGTGCATGCTTTTTTACAATTGAGCATGCACACAAGAGATTATTTTTTCAGATGTATTATAACGCGTTTACGATGCGTTTAACGAGGTTCGGACCTTGATAAATAAAAGCCGAATAGATTTGAACGAGAGATGCGCCAGCATTGAGCCTTTCTTGGGCCGTCGTAGGTGAATCTATTCCGCCTACGCCTATTATCGGAATCGCGCGGTCAAGCGCTTTGTTCAATTTACGCGTAACTTCAAGGCTCATGTCAGTCATTACTGAACCACTCAAACCACCCATTTCATCCGCATGTTTCAGCCCAGTAACGGCTTCTCGGGAAAGTGTTGTGTTTGTCGCAATTACGCCGTCCATTTTACTGTCTAAAAGAGATGCCGCAATGCTGTCGATTTCAACATCACTTAAATCAGGCGCGATTTTAATAAAAAGCGGTACGTATTTCCCGTGAGTTTGTGTCAGCGTTTCTTGCGCTGCTTTGAGACCTACCAATAATTTATCAAGAGCTTCACCGTATTGAAGGTTTCTAAGACCTGGCGTATTTGGCGAAGAAATATTTATAGTCACATAGCTGGCGTAAGGGTATACCTTATTGAGGCATATTAGATAGTCGTCGAGGGCGTTAGCTTCTTCAGTATCTTTGTTTTTACCAATATTGATGCCAATAGGCCCTTTAAACTCCGCCTTTTTCACCTGTTCAACGAGATGATCAACGCCTTTGTTATTAAAGCCCATGCGATTGATAATGGCGTGCTTTTCAGGAATTCGAAACAAGCGAGGTTTAGGATTTCCAGGTTGAGGGCGCGGCGTAACCGTACCAATTTCAACAAAACCAAATCCCATACTGGCAAAAGCATCGATGCAGTCGCCGTTTTTATCAAGTCCTGCTGCAAGTCCCACTGGATTATCGAAGGTCATTCCAGCGACGGTCACTGGTTTTTTGATTGTGGGAGTGCTGTACATCCATTTCAGCGGTGTGTGTTGTGTCTTGTTTAACCAGTTAATGGTGAAATCGTGACTTTTTTCAGGTTCGCACTGAAGTAAGAATTTTTGCACTAAAGATTGCATGGCTAATTTTAACGCTCGCTTATTAAGGGTCTGTTGATCGCTAACATTGATAGGTTTGCGTTAAGAATGTTGATCCTAACACTGGAACTAAATTATACAACAACGATCACTCGGCCAATAAAAAGCCCTGATAAACAGGGCTTAAATTATTAAGGTGCGTGTATTCTAATGGTTAGACTTCACGCTTAAAAGCATCAATTCACGTAAAGCAACAGAAAATTTAGCAAATTCGTGAGTTGTACTCGTCTTAAACTCTGACATCATGTGATACCAACGCTTAAGCAGTACCTGATTACTTTCAATCCATTCATCTAAAATTTGGTCAGCATCACTGATATCTTCACGTGATGCCAACAGGTTCGCGGCAATTGAACGCTGCTGCCAATCTAACTCCTCACGGTAAGATGCACGTGCAAGTGCTTGCCAATGGTTGCTTACCGCTTGATTGTTAATTTGATCTAGGAACCAATGCAGCTCTAAACGAGAACCTAATTGATAGTAAAGCTTAGCAACAACATCGGTATCGTGTTTGTCCGCTTCTACAATCTGCGCCAAGTCGAAGCTTGAGAACATGTTTGAGAAGCTTGCCACTTGATACGCGATGTCTTGTGGGACACCTTTATCTATGTATCTTTGAGTAGCTGCTTCAAGCTGCACATATTCACTTTCAACAAGGTAGTGTTGTAGGTTTTTCGACAGAGTGTCAAACGTTCCGCGATAGCTAGCGATGGCTTCTTCAATGCTCTGCGCTTTGTTACCGTGGCGTATATACCAACGTGCAGCGCGGCGCATGATCCTACGGGCCTCATCTAGCATCTTAAGCTGCAACTTCGCAGGGATAATATTATCGAGCTCTTCAATGCGAGCCCACAGCGTTTTCATATTGAAAATACCATGCACAATCGCGTAGGCATCTGCGATTTCGCTAACACTTGCGCCTGTCTCTTCCTGCATTCTGAAAACAAAATTAAGACCCATATCATTAACCATGTTATTAGTTAACTTAGTGGCAATAATCTCGCTTCGAAGTGGATGCTGCTGCATGTGCGTAGCAAATTTTTCGCGAAGGATTGATGGGAACGCTTCTACAAGTAACTTTCCATGATAAGGGTTATCAGTAATTTCAGGAATATTAAGCGCGTCTTTCAACACCATCTTACCGTAGGCGATGAGTACGCTTAGCTCTGGACGAGTCAACCCTTGATCTGAAGCCACGCGATCTGAAATTTCATCATCGCTTGGGATAAATTCCAGTTCACGATTTAGTTGCCCTTCTCGCTCAAGACCGTGAATAAAGCGCAGCTGCTCTTTAAGTTGTTTAACACCAGCAAGCTCCGTGATAGAGATTGACTGAGTTTGACGATAGCAGTCCTCGAGTACAATGCGACTTACATCGTCGGTCATATCGTAAAGTAATTTATTACGTTGCTTGAGTGTCAACTCACCGTCGTTCACTAGGCTGTTAAGTAAGATTTTGATATTTACTTCATTATCAGAACAGTCCACACCACCCACGTTGTCGATAAAGTCAGTGTTAACCCGGCCGCCATTGGAGGCATACTCAATTCGTCCCAGTTGCGTTAAGCCTAGGTTACCGCCCTCGCCTACAATTTTGGCTTGAACGTCACGACCATTAACTCGTAAGTCATCGTTGGCACGATCGCCAACATCTGAGTGAGATTCTTTTTTGCTCTTAATATACGTACCGATACCGCCATTCCAAAGAAGGTCGACAGGCATTTTCAATATATTGTGAATAAGCTCATTTGGTGTCATCGTTAGCTGACGGGTACCCAACCACTTCTTCATTTCAGGCGTAAGCTTAATTGACTTAGACGCACGGCTAAACACACCACCGCCCTTTGAGATGAGCTTACTGTCGTAGTCTTCCCAGCTAAGGCTTGGATTTTCAAACAGGCGCTGACGTTCTTTATAGCTCGCTGCTGCATCAGGGCTAGGGTCAAAGAAAATATGTAAATGGTTAAATGCTGCGATTAATCGCGTGTGCTCTGAAAGCAACATACCGTTACCGAATACGTCACCAGCCATGTCACCTACACCTACACACGTAAAATCTGTGGATTGACAGTCGATGCCAATTTCTCTGAAGTGACGCTTGACAGATTCCCAGCCGCCGCGAGCGGTTATGCCCATTTTTTTATGGTCGTAACCTATACTTCCGCCAGATGCGAATGCATCACCTAGCCAAAAACCAAATTCTTCTGCAATACCGTTGGCAATGTCAGAGAAAGTTGCAGTGCCTTTATCTGCAGCTACAACCAAATACGGGTCGTCATCATCAAGGCGAACCACATCTTTAGGCGGTACTATCTCGCCATTGACAATGTTATCGGTAATATCAAGTAAACTAGTAATGAAAATGCGGTAACAGGCTTGACCTTCTGCCTGAATAGCTGCACGCCCTTCGCCTACCGGTAAGTTTTTACAAACAAACCCACCTTTTGCGCCAACCGGTACGATAACCGTATTTTTAACCTGCTGCGCCTTAACTAGCCCTAGTACTTCCGTTCTAAAATCTTCCTGCCGGTCTGACCAACGCAAACCACCACGCGCAACTTTACCGCCTCGTAAATGCACACCCTCTACACGTGGGCTATAGACGAATATTTCGAACTTCGGCAGCGGAAGCGGCATCTCAGGAATAAGCTCTGGCAGCATTTTAAACGAAACATAAGACTTTTCGTTGCCAGCGTCATCAGGTTGATAGAAGTTAGTACGCAAGGTCGCTGACATCATGTCAAGATAACGGCGGATAATACGGTCATCATCCACATTGCTTACATTATCCAACTGCGCCTTGATATCTTCTAGCAGCGCTTCTTCCTTCTTCACGTTACGCTTTTTCTTAGGGTTGAAGCGAAGGTCAAAGAAATCAACCAGTAAACGGGCGATATTTGGGTAGTTTGATAGCGTGTTGGCAATATAATCTCGGCTGAACGAACTGCCTGTCTGACGCATGTATTTTGCATAGGCACGTAATATTGTAACTTTTCGGCCTGTCATGTTTGCACCAAGAATTAGGCGGTTGAAAGCGTCATCCTCTAGTGTCTTGGTCCACACTTTAGCGAAGGCGTCTTGGAACAACAGTTGAGCCTTCTCCATGTCGAAATGCTGGCCGCTTTTGTGAAGCATGGTGAAGTCCATCACCCAGTTACGCTCACCCTCTGAACACGTTATTTTATAAGGGCTTTCATCGATTACGCGTAACCCAAAGTTCTCTAGCATGGGCAGTACGTCAGACAAATGGATAGGTTCAGCGCGATGGAAAAGTTTAAGCTTAACCACTTGGCTGTCAGCGTCTTCTTCTTGAGGGCGATAGAACAGCATGTCTAGGGTGTGATTGTCGTCAAGCATCTCTAACTTGCCGATATCGACAAGCGCTGCCGACGGGAGGTTGTGCTCCATATAGCTTCGAGAAAACGCGTTATTGTATTTACGCTCAAGCGCTTTGCCCGATGCCTCTCCGTGCGCAGCAGAAATTGAAGACGCTAGTCTGTCGTTCCACGTTTTGGTCAACTCAATTATATTTTGCTCTATTTCCTTCACATCGAATTCCGCGTTGTTATCGTTGACTCTTGCAATGTAGTGCGTGCGTGCATACACAGACTCTGAGAAAAATGTCGTGAACTCTACTTCTTCCGTCGCACCCAGTGATGCCTTTAAAAGCGCTTGCGTCTCTTTTCTTAACTGGGTGTTATAGCGCTCTCTTGGTACAAACACCATGCATGAGAAAAAGCGCCCAAAGATATCTTTACGGATGAACAAGCGAGAGATACCTCTTTCTTGCATTTGAAAGATACCCATCACGATTTGCGCTAGCTCTTCAGCAGGAGTCTGAAGCAGCTCGTCACGAGGATAGGTTTCAATAATGTTTGCGAACGCTTTGTAAGCATGCGTGCCGGGCTCAAAACCCGATAGTTCACAAATACGTTTAATCTTCTCTCGTAAAATCGGTAGTTGAGTTACGCTGTTATTGTAAAACGATGCTGAATATAAGCCTAAGAAGCGATGTTCACCTACAACTTGCCCGTCTTTATTAAATACCTTCACGCCCACATAATCCATATAGGCTGGACGATGCACACGAGCACGAGAATTAGTCTTCGTTAATATTAGGGGGTTTTTGCTTAATGCTTCGGCTCTTGCAGAAGCAGGTAAACGAGACAACAAGCGCTCGCGGTCGTTAATCGAGTTTTTCAACAAACCCAGGCTCGTGTCGTTTTGAGGTATCCATCTATGGTCACCTTCAATCGCTTTGACGTCATAATAACGGTAACCCATCATGGTGAAGTTATGATCGCCCAGCCACTCAAGATAAGCTTTTGTTTGGTTTTTCGCTTCTGCTGATACCGGCCAATTAAATTTAGCGTTATTTTTAATAACATCCTGCAAGGTGTTGGTCATCCCCTGCCAGTCTTGTACCGCTAACGACACCTCATCGACAACTGAATGAAGCTCTTTGGTTAACGCATCAATATCCTTTTTTGATGTCTGTGTATCAATCTCTATAAAAATAACCGTTTCTTTCTTAGCGCCTTCTATAGATTTTCCAGGCTCAACAAATGCCTGCACTTTATTCGTGCTGTCTCGCTTGATACCAATAGGGCTGTGGAGAAACAAGTGCGCAGTAATGTTTAATTTGTTTAGCAACATGCGCACTGAGTCAACCAAAAACGGCATGTCAGAGACGATAATCTCGACGATAGTGTGGCTTGAATGCCAGCCGTGTTTCGCTATTTCCGGATTGAAAACGCGTATATAGGGCGCATTATTGTCAAATTTTGCTAGACCATTCCATAAGCTGAGTGTTGCACCATAAAGGTCGCTGTCGTTTCGGTTTTCTAAGTCATCGCTAGAAATATTTTTATACAACAGACGTCCGAATTGCTGCACAAGAGACTTCTGCTTGGTATCTACTTTCTTGTCGATAAGTGCAAATACGTTGTCTAGCAGTACTGAGTGTCGCTGTGAGGTGACTGTCATTTGTTAACCTTTTTTGAATGTCGTAATACCAATCCAACTTGGTATAAGTGTCGAGTACCAAACTATTTTCTCTAATAAATGACGCTAATGAAAGCCCATTTTTAACCTTATATTAACAGCATAGATAACTATGCAGAAAACACACAAAAAAAAGGGCCAAAAGGCCCTTTTTTATGCTTAGCTATGCAAAAATATTTTATGCACCAGGGTCGTTTTTATTCCACCACAAGAATCGTGCAAGCGCAGGCAGTACAATTATTGCACCAAGCATGTTCACAACGAACATGAATGTAAGCAATATACCCATGTCCATTTGGAACTTCAGGGAAGAGAACACCCACGTGCTCACGCCAATTGCTAGCGTTATGCCAGTAAATAACACTGCGCTGCCACGCTCTTTCAGAGCTGCAAAATAGGCCTCTTGAACGGTCGCGCCTTTTTTCAGCATTAGGCTCTTGGTAGAGAGAATATAAATACCATAGTCAACGCCAATACCCACGCCAAGTGCGATTACCGGTAATGTAGATACGGTGAGACCTATTTGCAGGTATGTCATTAGCGCTTGGGCCAACACCGAAACCACGTAAAGTGGAATAACGACAACCAGCGTAGCGCGAATAGAGCGGAAGCTGATAAGACATAGTGCGATAACCGCGCCGAATACGTAAAGCATCATTGGGTCTTGAGCTGCGCTTACTGCTTCATTGGTCGCTGCCATCACGCCTACTGGACCAGACGCCAGACTAAATTTCATGTCATCAGTCTGATACTCGTCGCGATATGTTTTGACCGCATCAACCACGCGAGAGATGGTTTCTGCCTTGTGATCTTCCATAAACAAAATGATGGGCATCACCGAACAGTCACCGTTCAACAAACCCGATGAGGTAGGTACGCGAGAAATAGCTTGCACTAACGTTTGTTGGTTGCGCGGAAGTACTTGCCACTTCACATTCCCTTCGTTGTAACCAGCGTTGACAATTTTTGCAACAGAGGCAAGAGACACGGCCGACTGTACGCCCTGCACGTTCTCCATTTTCCACTGAAAATCATCCATAGCTTTCATTACGCTGTGCGATGTACACGCTTCCGGGGTGGTCTCTACCAGTATGGAAATATAATCAACCGTTACTTCGTACTTGTCTGTGATAAGGAACGTGTCTTGGTTGTAGCGAGATGTCTCATGTAGCGCAGGTGCACCAGCATGAAGATCGCCTATTTTCATATTTTGGGCCTGGAAGTGACCGAAAACAAATAGAATGGCTGTTACCGCAAGAATAATCGCTGCTGGCTTCTTCCGTGAACAGGCTGCAATAACTTCCCAAAATCGAGAATTTGTATTTTCCTTGCCTACAAATTTTTCTACATACTTTTGGTCAAGCTTCAAGAAGCTCATTAGCACAGGAAGAAGTAACAAGTTAGTCAGGATTATTACAGCTACCCCCATACTTGCTGTAATAGCAAGTTCTCGGATGATACCAATATCGATAACAAGCAGCGTCATGAAGCCTACCGTGTCAGAAAGTAATGCAATACCGCCAGGTACTAACAAATTCCTGAAGGCCGCCATAGATGCGCGCTTAGCGCCGATGCCTGTGACAGCCTGCTTTTCAACTGCATTGATCATTTGCACGCCGTGGCTCACACCAATGGCAAATACAAGGAATGGCACAAGAATCGACATGGGATCCATACCGAAACCAATAGAAGTTAGAAGGCCTAACTGCCAGACAACTGCGATTATTGAGCATACTAAAGGAAGCAATGTAAGCATAACGCTGCGCGAGAAGAAATACACCATTACTGCCGTAATAGCGATAGCAATGGCGAAGAACAGTAGAACGTCTTTTGCACCATCTGCCACGTCACCTATCATCTTCGCGAAGCCGATGATATGGATAGACGTGTTTTCATTTTCATATTGGCCACGAAGCTGCTCTTCGAGCTCAGCCGCTAATGCTAGCGTATCTAATGGCTCGCCAGTCTGAGGGTCAATATCTAATAGTTGAGCCGTAACCATTGCACAGCTGTAATCGCTAGCCACTTGTCTACCAACAATGTTAGCTTTTTCTACATTGGCAGCAACTAGTTCCAATGCTTCAGGATTTGATGAATTGAAGTCAGCCGGTATCACCGGGCCGCCGGCAAATCCGCCCTCAACGATTTCTGTAAAGCGAGTAGAGGGTGAAAACAACGAAATGACCAGCGAACGATTTACACCATTTATAAAGAAAAGCTGGTCGTGAACATTCTTGAGCGTATCAAAAAAGTTCTGATTGTAAATATTATCGTTTTTATCACAGACAGAAACTAAAATATTGTTTGCACCACCAAAGTCCTGACGGTGCTCAATATAGGTTTTCATGTACTCATGATTTAACGGGATGTTTTTTTCGAATCCTGCGTCTAAACGCATGTGAGAAGCTTGGTAGCCAAGAAAAACCGTAGCAATGGCAAATAAGACCACCACTATTTTGCGGTTACCAAAAACTAATTTTTCTAGAAAATGGGTCATTGTTATTATACTGCCCTATTTTAAATTCAACGTTTTAATGCCATTCGCGGTAACAGCAATTGTTTCGCCGTTAAATTGCGTTGCGTTTAGAAGCGCTGCTTTATCTTTAATTTGAGAAGCAACAATTCCTTCATCCGCTACACAATCGGAAGGGTTAGCATAAGGGTCACGCATACTGGTTGGTAGCGGGCGCTGTGCAGTTATCATCATGCCATTATTTCCTAGGGCATATACTGTCGAACCAGAGCCTACTAAAATAGAATTGAGCGTACTGTTAGAGCATGTTTGAACATATTCCCATTCGCCAGCATTTCGATTAACGAAAATGTTTCCGCGCAAACCTACCGCTAACACTGTATTCTCATCTAACGGTTTGATATCAAAAAATGACCCCGTGTAATCAACATAATAGCGCTCCCATGACTCTCCCATGTTAGTGCTTTTTGCTAATAAGCCAGCCTCGCCCGCCATGTATAACGTATTTCCATCAAGCGTGACGCGATTTAAATGTGGAAGAATTGACTCTAATTCCTGCTGATAAAAGGTCTCGTCTTCCTTTCTAATATCTTCTAGATACTCTTGGTCCATAGGATCCAAAAGACTAGCATGCCTTTCTGCATTCCAAGACTTTCCGCCATCTTGCGTACGATAGAACAAGCCATAAGCACCGGTTGCAATGCCATGTTGCTCATCAAAAAACAAAACATCTAAAAATGGACGCTGTAGTTCAGGCTGATAGTTTTGAATCTCCCACGTTTCGCCCTTGTCTGCAGAGTGCAGAATAACGGCGTCGTGACCAACTGCCCAAACGTGGTTTCCCACAACGGTAGTTGCCGTTAGCGTTGAATGTGTAGGTACGTTTTTCTGACTAAACGTATTGCCATCTTCTGACACTAATATATGACCGCGTTCACCGACAATAACGACAAATGAATCAGCGTCTATGTCCAAAAGAACAGATTGCTCTACCAATGATGCCATGAATGCTTCTTCGGCGAATGCAGTGGTTGAGTAATTCACTGCGAATGTGGCGGCAATGCACGCTGCAATGGTTTTTTTCATAATTAACCATTCCCCCTATTTATAATTGTCTGTATACAAAAACGGTTGGCAATTGCCAACCGTTTGTTGTGTAAGGCGATTAGCGCATACCTTCTCGTCGTAACGCTTGAGGCGTGAATTCTACGTCTAGAGGGCGTACGGTAAAGTCGTACATTTCCTCTTCGTTATCAAGGCCTATTGCCAAGTAACGACGAGAGTTCAAATCGTAATACGCATCAAGCGTTGACCACTGTGTTGGAACTTCGTAGTAGTTCACACCATAAGCTACACCAACACGGTAGAGTTCGCCACGATTATCATACATATCAGCAACTTGAATTTGCCAGCTGTCTTCATCTATGAAGAAAACACGTTTTTGATAAATATGACGGAAACCTTCTTTAAGCGTTGCTTCGACAACCCAAACACGGTGCTTCTCCCAGCGTGTGAGATCTGGATTAACGTGGTTAGGCGTCAGAATGCTTTCGTAAGAGGCATTGTCTGAATGAAGTGCGTAGTTGTTATAAGCAACGAACATTTCTTGTTTGCCAACCAGTTTCCAGTCATAGCGGTTTGGAGAACCGTTGAACATATCGAAATCATCGGTAGTTCTTAAACCGTCAGCCGCTGTTCCTGGCGTATCGTATGCAATGTTAGGAGCTAAACGAACACGACGTTGACCCGTGTTGTATGTCCATGCTTTACGCGGCTCTTTAACTTGGTCAACGGTTTCGTGTACAAGCAGTGCAGTACCAGCAAGACGCGCAGGCTTAGTTACCTTTTGCTTAAACATAAACAAAATGTTGTCTTCGGTTAGCTTCTCAGGCGTCGCACTTTCTTCGGCATACTTGATTAGCAATTGCTCATCAAAACCAATGACATTGTAATCACCGCCGGTAGTAACGGCAGCCTGACCACCATTACGTTGTACCGCTTCGCCACGATAACGAAGAATGTGGTTCCAGATTGCCTCTAATCCATTCTGTGGAACAGGGAACGGAATACCTAGCACAGCACCTTTAATACCATTACCATCATCAAGCAACTCAGCTCTGGTAGCATTTACTTTAGTTGCATCGTAGATGGATTGAGGGTTAGACGCAGAGCGTCGAGTTTGGTACACCGGCATACGGAATGTATCTGGGTAAGTTTCAAATAGCTTCTTCTGACCCTCAGACAAGTACTCAGCATACTCTTTATAATTTTGTGCCGTTATTTCAAAAAGCACTTTGTCATCTGGATACGGATCTTGGTGATGATCGCCAACGGTGTATCCGGCTGGCGCAGACGTTATACCACCTGTCCAAGCTGGGATGCTGCCATCAGCGTTACCTGCTTTTTCAGCACCCAGGGGTGTAAGTTCATTACCCAGTTTATTTGCTTCTGCTTCAGACACTTTTGCTAATGCACTTGTACCTGATAATGCAAGTGACAATGCAGCAGCGACAATTCCTAATTTTCTAATCATAAATACCACTCTTAGATTGCATATTTGATGTTAAATGAAACGAAGTCCCTGTCTGAAAGTGCGTTGGTTGTACCAATACCACCCCAGAAGGCGCTGTATGACGCAGTTGCAGACCATTTACTTAGATAGTCAAATGTGAAAGATACAGCAGCAGACTTAACATCTTCAGTGAAAAGGAAAAGTGGATCTGGTGTTGTACCATCCACATCGTGAGAGAACGTTGCACGAACTCGTAAGTTCATACCAGCATAGATTGAGTTGTAATCGGCAACGGCCAGTAAACGATAACCCCATGCATCATCAGTGGCGAACGGGTTAGTTTCAGGACCGTCTGAAAGAGCATTCAACAAGCCTTCACGAGAATTACCATTAAGCGGCTCAAGCGAAGGAGTACGTGCGGTACCCGGCGCATTCAAGCGGATTACGTCCGGATCAGGCATATCAACGATATTTACGTAGCCCACTTCGCCTAAGAAGACAAAGTTATCCGCACCAAATTTGGGGCCGAACACATGAGAAGCAGTAAACTGCATTTGCCATGTGTCAGAGAATAGGAAGCCTTCAGCAGTCTCGCCTGGGCCAACTGCTCTACCAATGTTGTTTAGCTGTGAGATACCTTCCAAATCTGGGCGTAAACCTGCATTAGCAAGCTGCTCAGGCATACCCATATAAAGCAACTCAACGTCATCGATTTGAAGTGGTTCATCGACTCGGTAAGCGAACTCACCAGCAAGAGCAGTAGTGCCGATGTTGGTGTTAAAGCTCATACCATATAGTTTGATATCTTCAGGAAAGAAAAACTCTGACTTAGTAAATGCTCTTAAGTCGGTAATATTATCCCGCGTAACCTCGTTTGCCGCAATAAATGCTAAGTCGGCACCTATGCCCGCCTGAGTAAAGTCAGATGTTACGCCTGAAATAAGTGGACGTTGGCTGTGATAATTTATGTGATAAAAACTAAATTCAGTCTCATTAAAGTCTTCAGCGAACCACGTCAAACGAAGACCGTATTGCCCTTGGTCGTCAGCATCATTGCGAACTTCATCACTAAAACCGCGTATAGCTACCTTGGTTGGGTAAGCTAGATATGCTTGTGAAAGCGCTGCAGCATCAGCGCCTGAACGAAGTGCATCGCCGAAGCTATTAAGCGCAGACAAGAGGTGATCAAGGTCGATGTCTGGATTACCACTAAAGCCAAGCTGAATATTGTTGCGTTGTCCGCCTTCGCCTGCGAAGTCGTTAGTTGCAAAGTAACTACCAGCAACAGGTAACCAGCTTTCTTGCCACTCGTATTGGTAGTAACCAGATACACTTAACGTGTCAGAAAGACCGAGAGACGCGTAAACCATACCAACAGGTAAAAATACTTCACGTAATTCAGCACCTGGTGCACGCGCGCGGGTAACGTCAACTGGATTAGTGGTGTTGATACCGTGTTGGATGAAAGTACTTTCACCCCAACTGATAACCTGTCGACCGACGCGAAGTGTAAGTGGCTTATCGCCAATCCACCAGTCGCCATAGAAAAATGCATCGTATAGACGGACGTCGGTACAAAGAAGGTCTTCAGCCTCAGGATCTTGACATAGGTCGTATTGGTTGCCCGTTATTGGGTTTGAATAAGGACGGTCGCCATCCATTTGCTCGAAGTCATAGAACCAAAAACCACGGGCGAAGAAACCATAATCACCGAAGTTTACATCTAACTCGTGCGTGCCAGAAACTTGAGTTGCGAAGGCATCTCCTGGATCGTGAGCAAGGTTGCCAAGGTCACCATTTGTTGAATACGCGCCATCTGCTAATCCCCAGACATCGCCGCTTGGGTATAGAGGATTAAAAGCCGCATGGTAACCGCTCCAGTCGAATTGAGGATGGTTACTGTTACCAATAAGGTCGTAATCTCTTGCCTCTGTTCGAATGCTTGTAGCTAACGTAAATGTTGAATCTAAAGATATACTTACATCACCTACTTGCCAATTAGCAGCGTGAGCTGGTACTGCAGCAGCACCTAACAGTGAGAGAACTCCCGCTGCTACCGGTGATATCTTAAAAGCGCTAGGCCCGTTTTTCATATTTTTATACTCCCAAGTCGATGTGACTTAATACGTGACATCATGACCAACCATAACGATTAACAAAATCATTACATCATTTTGCCATAACCGCAAGAACTAATCCTACCAGTTAACAAAATTTACAACATTAATCGTATCAAATAGTTATTGCTTTATTGTGAGTATAAAAGGCATTTATAAACTTGCAGAAAAATTGTACGAATTTTTTGGGGAAATCGTTTTTTCGGATTTTTTAAGGGCTTTGGGCATACTAAAGTCCCCTATCGTCGTAATAAGATGTTTAAGAGGTAATGAGTTAAGGTAATAGATTTTATTCAAATATAAAGGCTCTATGAGAGCCTTTCAAAAGACTTAATTTTTTTGTTAGCGTCGACGACCATCCTAAAACGACCTTTGATGCCATCAGACGTAACAAACTGTCTGAGACGATTAGTAGGCACTTGAACGCTCAGACCTGATTCACTTACCATAACAACATCTGGCATAGTAGGAATGTAAAGCACCTCACATTGTTTGTAAGGTGCGTTTATAGAAAAATAAAAAACCGAGTCAGTCGGGCTAGTGCTTGTCATAAGCAAGGCTTTTACTTACTTTTTCGAAGACATCTTTGCTCAACCCTTTATGATTTAATAAACGACCGAGTTGTTGTTTCATTTGTTGTTGATGCTCGATAGCAAAACCTTGCCATTGAGTTAAAGGCGTTACTATGCGAGCTGCAACTTGAGGGTTGACCGCATCAAGTTTGAGCAAGTAATCGGTCACAAATTTATATCCGCTGCCATCTAATGAGTGAAACTTTTCACTATTGTAAAAAGCAAAGCTTCCAATAACGGAGCGAACGCGATTCGGATTACTCATTGCAAACTGCGGGTGCTCACACAACATAGTAATAGTGGCAAATATATCGTCACGGTTTTGCGTAGCGTGGAGCGCGAACCATTTATCCAATACAAGCGGATCATGATTCCAAGTTTCTTCAAATTGAGCCATCAAGCTATCGAAAGTTGCTGAACTACAGTGCTGCGCGCTTCTTAGTGCCCCTAGCGTGTCGGTCATATTATCTGCGCTATCAAACTGCGCAATTACCATACTTTCGTGTTGAGGTAACCTGGCTAGGTGTGCAAGCACTACATTTTTACAGCGGCGTTTGTTTATCGCGTCCTGCGTGTAACTATAAGCACTCTGTTCGATATTGTTGAACACGTTCAATAACTCTTGCTCTAACGAACGAGCATATTGGTCACAGAACGCTTTTCTTGCCTTTGAAAGTGCAGCCACATTGATATTGCTTCTGCTCTGGCACAGTGTCTCAAATGAAGGAATGACTAGACATTCACCTAGCAGTTCAAGATTATCTTGTTCTTGGGCAATAGCTTGCTTAATACCGTTCCAGATATCGTTGCTGATTTCAGCATCCGGTGACGCTTCTAATTGCTTGATACAGCGATCGTAAAGCGTTTGCATTGCGTCCCAACGATTAAACGGGTCTTTTGAATGTTTAAAAATGGTAAGTAGAGCGTCTGTCCCCAGTGGGTTCTCTACTTTCGCTGGCGCTGAAAAGTTTCCTAATACTACTGGCGTCAGGTCAGCACTTTGAGCATTTACTGTAAAACGCATGGAGGCATCTTTTAAAACAATCATGCCGTTTTGAATGAGCGATTCGTTGTCGGTGTAAGTATTACCCTGTTTATCTATAATCTCGATGTTAACCGGAATATACAGCGGTTGCTTTTCGCTTTGGTCAGACGTTGCTGGCGTATGCTGAGAGAGCGTGAAAGTATGCTTAAACATGCCGTTTTCAGCAGACTCAGTGCAATGCTCAACGGTAATTATCGGCGTGCCGGATTGGCTATACCAGCGTGAAAACTGGGTTAAATCCAAGTCCGTTGCTGATTGCATTGCCGATATAAAATCGTCGCACGTGACTGCCTGACCGTCATGCCGTCTAAAATATTCATCCATACCTCGCCTGAAGCCTTCTGGCCCTAGCAACGTATGGAACATACGAATAACTTCTGCCCCTTTGTCATAAACTGTTACTGTGTAGAAGTTATTCATTTCAATCACTTCTTCAGGGCGAATTGGGTGGCTCATCGCGCTGGCATCTTCAGCAAACTGGTGCTCTCGCATAACGCGAACATGTTTTATGCGATTGCTTAACGCCGAAGTCATATCTGCGCTAAACTGCTGGTCCCTAAATACCGTCAGCCCTTCTTTAAGGCTTAGCTGGAACCAATCGCGACACGTGATTCGGTTACCCGTCCAGTTATGAAAATACTCGTGGGCGATAACCGATTCCACATTAAAAAAGTCATCGTCAGTTGCGCTTTTTTGGTCGGCTAGGACAAACTTGCTATTAAAGACATTCAAGCCCTTGTTTTCCATCGCTCCCATATTGAAGAAGTCGACAGCGACTATCATATAAATATCTAAGTCGTACTCTAGACCGAAAACATCTTCGTCCCATTTCATTGCTCTCTTAAGCGATTCTAACGCGAATACGCCCTGAGACTTTTTGCCTTTATCGACATACAACTCTAGCGCAACCTCTTTACCGCTTGTCGTTGTGTAACTGTCGGTAAGTAAATCGAAATCACCGGCAACCAATGCAAAAAGATAACAAGGTTTTGGATGCGGGTCATGCCATTTCACGAAATGGGTGTTTTCGTCTACTTCGCCCTTGTCCACGGGGTTGCCATTGGCCAAAAGCATCGGCACTGATTTGTCGGCAACTACCGTCACTGTGTAGACCGATAAAACATCGGGGCGGTCCATAAAATAGGTAATTCGACGGAATCCTTCAGCTTCACACTGTGTGCAATAGGCGCCGCCCGATAAATACAAGCCTTCAAGGGCTTTATTTTGCTCAGGGGCAATGGTGTTGGTAATTTCTAAGACAAATTCATCGAGATGAGTGGAAATGCTTAACAACGTATCTGACACTGTGTACTCGTCATCAGATAGAGCATTACCGTTAATGGCAATAGTGTTAAGTGATAAGTTATCGCCATCAAGGATTAAAGGGCTATCGTGATTGCCATTACGTGTGACAGATAATGTACTGATAACCTGAGTTTGGGTTGGATGTAGCGTAATATGTAGGTCAACTGTCGCTATCGAAAAAGCGGGCGGCTGATAATCCGCCCGGCGTTTAGCTTGAACTGACATAGATCCTCCTAAAAGAAAGCCTACGTGGGTTTATTTGGAACGTTTGGTTAAACCGTTTCTTTACTGTTAACTTCAACGTGTGGTGGTGTAATACGTAGAATCTTAATACCTAAATACGCGTACACAACAGCAAGGATCGGGTTGATTACGTTAAAGAATGCATAGAATACATAATCAAATGGGTTTACCAATAAAACACTGTGCATGTAGGCACCACAGGTGTTCCAAGGAATAAGTGGAGATGTAAGTGTACCGCCGTCTTCAAGACTACGAGAAAGGTTAAGCTGGTCTAACCCTCGCTTTTTAAATTCCTCTTTGTACATGCGGCCAGGCATTACAATTGAAATATACTGATCGGCCGTGACTAAGTTCGTACCAAAACAGGTAAGAATGGTTCGGCTTACCATATCACCTGCTGATTTTGCGCCTATTAATATGGCAGAAACGGCGCGCTTTAGTAGCCCAACACGCTCAAGTACCGCACCGAAAGACATCGCACAGATGATAAGCCAAATGGTATTGAGCATAGATGACATGCCGCCGCGGGATAATAAGCTGTTCAAATTCTCATCAGGCGTAGAGAAACTTACGCCGTCAAATAGCGCCGTCCACACGACTTTAAGGGCACCGATACTTGCAGAGTCATCGCTACTTGCCATAGACGTGACAACGTCCCACTGAAACACCACAGCCCAGATGCCACCTAACAATGCACCTATGAAAACCGCGGGGAATGCAGGCATTTTTTTGATTGCTAAAGTAAGTAATACAACAAGAGGGATAAGCAGGTGCCAACCTAAATCAAAAGACTCGTTGAGTAAAAGCTGCATCTGTTCAATGCGCTCAGCTTTCGCCTCGCCTACTTCACTAAACCCAAGAACGGTGAATAGAATAAGTGCAATTACAAAGCTTGGGATTGTGGTCCATAGCATGTAACGTATATGTTCGAATAAATCGGTTCCTGCAACTGCTGGGGCCAAGTTAGTTGTTTCTGATAATGGTGAAATTTTATCGCCAAAGTAAGCACCAGAGACGACGGCACCTGCAGTAATAGCCGCCGACATCTCCATGCCTGCAGAAACGCCCATTAGTGCTACACCTACCGTCGCTGCCGTGGTCCATGAACTACCAATACTCATTGCCACTACAGCACAGATAAGACATGCAGCTGCATAGAAAAAAGAAGGATTGAGGAGTTCTAAACCAAAATAAATTAGAGTAGGTACTGTTCCAGCTAACATCCATGTACCAATAAGTGAGCCTACCGCTAATAATATGAGGCACGCACCTAAAGACATAGAGATGCCGTCTACAATCCCTTTTTCGATGGTCTTCCAACTATAGCCGTTTTTCATGCCGATAATGGCGGCTAAACCCATAGCCAGAAGTAACGCAATCTGGTTTGGCCCATATGAAGAATTATCCGCAAACAGATATACCGCGCTCCCCATCATTACCACTAAGGCGACGATAGGAAGTATTGCATCGAGGAGTGACGGCGTTTTTATTTCTTTATTCGTCATTGTCGTTTTTAAAAACCTTATTATTGTCGTTTTACGCGTAAAGCGTGCTGTTCGCTATTTTTTGCTCGCTTTAGAATACTGAGCGATAGAACATTAAGGCGATGATTACCGGGCACACGAAGCGCACATACCACGGCCAAATTTTCCAGAAAACGCTGTGTTCCGCAAACTCGTCACCTTCTTTTAGTTCATCGAGTATCGCGTCTCTACGCCAAACCCACCCAGCAAAGATACAAAGCACAAGACCTAAAAGCGGCTGGCTATACTCAGTGGTTAAAGCGATAACAAAACCGAACAAAGTTTCAAAGTTCAATATGATAATGCAGCTTAGCGCAAAGATTATTGAAGACATGAGTACAACCGCTTTTTTGCGTTGTAGCCCCTTGCTTTCAACCATGTAAGCGACAGGTACTTCCAGCATTGATATAGAAGAGGTTACTGCAGCTATTGCCATGAGAGCGAAAAACGTGAAAGCGACAAATAATCCTACAGTGCCAATGGTATCGAATAGCGCCGGTAGCACCTTAAATATAAGCGTGTCACCCTGGATTAATGCACCCTCTGGTGTAAAAATCTCAACACCATTGTTTAGTGCAACGTACATCGCCGGAATGATTAGCATACCAGCGATTACCGCAACCCCAATATCGACTAGCGCTACAGATGCCCCGATACTCGGTAGGTTTTCATTCTTACTTAAGTATGAGCCGTAGACTAGCATAGTACCTACACCTAACGACATCGAGAAGAATGCTTGACCCATTGCATTGATCAAAAGGTCTGGGTCTAATACACGGGAAAAATCAGGCACTAGATAAGCTGACCACCCCTCTACAGCGCCTGGCTGCATACTGACATAGACGATTAAGGCAAGGATAAGGATAACTAAAGTGGGCATGAGACGTACTGACCACTTTTCGATACCCGACTTTACGCCGCCAACCACAATAAATGCAGTTAAGCCCATGAATAAAAAGCAAAAAACAACGTTACGCGTAACTGATGGTGTAAGCAGCCAGTCACTCACACTGGTCAATCCCACCATACTTACTGCAGCATCGGCAAAGTAAACAAGCATCCAACCGCCTACAATCGCATAGAACGCGAGGATGAGCGATACGGTGATGCAGCCCCAAATTCCCGTAAGCCTGCCGGCGAAATTACCCGAGATTTTTCCTAGCGCATCGACCATATTTGAGCGTGTACTGCGGCCTATAATAAGCTCTGCCATAAGTACAGGATAGGCAAGAACAAAAGCAAGTAATAAGTAAACAAGTACAAATGCTGCCCCGCCGTTGCTTGCTACCTTTGTTGGAAAGCCCCAAATATTGCCTAGCCCAACTGCTGAGCCTGCCGCTGCTAGCACGAACCCTATTCGAGAGGAAAATTCGCCTCTGATAGCCATGTTATTTCCCTTTATTATTGTTTTAATAATTTATAGACACAAAAAAAGGGCTGGCCCTAGACCAGCCCTTTTTTCTAATCACTTAATTTCTTGTGATAGCGTAACGGCCTGTTTCAATCATATCGAATGTGATATTCGCCGCTTCATCTAAGAATGGATCCAATTCTTCCATATCTTCAGGTAAGTCGTCCAATGTTGTCACAGTTTCCATGCCCATACGCTGTAAACGTTCGTTAGCACGAGCAAGGGATTTCTCTTCCGCTTCCTTTTTCTCGGCTTCACGTACAGATTTCACAAGAGAAATGAAATTCTTATCTTTGTTCTTTTTATACTCTTCAATATCGTCATTAATGTAAGAAAATTCTGGATCTTGAAGAATACGCTTATTGTGTTTAGCCGTTAACACGTCCAAGGCTGCGGTGCCATCTGCGAATGTCGTGTAGTTCGCACGATTGATGCTATCCCACGGTAACGCATTTTCCGCTTGGGATTCGCCCCACTCTGCTGGCTCTACCGCAGACGGGTAAAGAATGTCAGGAATTACCCCTTTATGCTGGGTGCTTCCTCCGTCAATACGATAGAACTTAGCTATAGTGAATTGAACACTGCCTAAAGGGTTATCGTAAAGATCGTAAATTTTACCTAAGCCGCGATGCTGCTGAACTGTACCTTTACCAAAGGTTTGTTCACCTACAATTAACGCTCGGTTGTAGTCTTGCATAGCAGCTGCAAAGATTTCCGAGGCAGACGCGCTATATCTATCAACCAATACGGTAAGCGGTCCATCGTACGCCACTTCACCGTCAGTATCGCGGTTTACGCTCACTTTACTTTGACCGTAGCGGATTTGCACAACCGGGCCTTTTTCTATGAATAAGCCAGTGAGCAGCGTAGCTTCTGTGAGAGAACCACCGCCGTTACCACGCAAATCCACGATTACCCCTTTTACGTTTTGTGCTTTTAGGCTTTCGATTTCTTTTGCCACATCCATGCTTAAATTATTATAAAAGCTTGGAATAGTGATTACGCCAAGAGGCTCTCCGGCATGAGGACCTGTTTCGGGCACATATACTTCAGATTTGGCGGCGCGATCCTCGAGCTTGATTTTATCGCGTGTAAGACTGACCACTGAAGTTGATTTGGATTCTGATGCGCCTTTCTCAACCTGCAGGCGAACGGTACTACCCTTTGGACCTTTTATTAACTCAACGACTTCGTCAAGACGCCAGCCGATTACGTCAACAAACTCTTCATCGTCTTGGGCAACGCCCACAATCTTATCTTCTGGCTTGATAGCTCCTGATTCATCAGCAGGGCCACCAGGCACAACACTTTTGATGACGGTATAATCGTCTTCGCTCTGTAGCACAGCGCCTATACCTTCAAATGACAGATTCATGTCCATTTGAAAACGCTCTGCATTACGGGGGGATAAATAACTTGTATGAGCTTCGATTGTTCGCGCAAACGCATTCATTGCGGTTTGAAAAACATCTTCGCTTTTTGCTTGCTTAGTGCGTTTAATCGCTCGCGTGTAACGTTTGGTAAGAAGCTCTTTTGCTTCGTCCCATGTTTTATCGGCAAGAATTAGGTTCAACGCATCGTACTTAACACGCTGACGCCAAATTTCATCAAGCTCAGCTTTGCTAGCAGGCCATTCCGCATCTTCTCTGTCGTAGTAGAATTTATCGCCTTCCTTTTCGAAGTCGAATGGGCCCTTTTCTAGTAGCGATAGTGCAAACTCGTAACGTTCAATACGACGTTTCGCACTTACGTTATACATATCATAAGCTACAGAAAGGTTGCCTTTACTCAGCGCGTCATCGAATAACGTTCGGTATTTCTCAAAACCTACTACATCAGACAACAACAGTACTTGTTTATTGTGATCTAATGAATCGATAAAGCGCTGGTAAACCCTAGCAGAGAGTACATCATCCAACGATATTTCCTTGTAGTGCGCCCTTGTGAAAAGTGCACTTACTCGCTTTGCAGCAACACTGTGCTGAGATTCCTGTTGCAATATAGGAAGCTCGTCTATCTCAGGCGTTGATGTAACGGCGCCTGCACCTACCCCAACGGTAAGAAATGCACTGGCGATGGAAATTCGAAGGATGTCTCTCATATTTTACGACCTCTTGGAGCGTGCCAAACGTAAAGCGTCTGCGTTTACTTTAACCACCATACCCGAGTCTAATTGAACGTGAACGCCATCTTTAGCAACTTCAGTTATTACTGCTGGCATAGGTGCTTTGCCTAGCTTAACAGTAACTTGTGTACCTTGCTGTAAATCGCTGTCCGTCAATTTCGCAGGTGGTGTAGTGTTTGGTCTGTTATTTTTCGGTTTAGTTCCGCGTTTAGCGTCAGCATGGTCCGAATTCGCCGATTTTTCACCCTTAGGACGATTGAATTGGCGTTTATCTTTGCGCTTGGGCTGTTGAGCTAGCTTAGCTTTACGCTTTTCAGCAGCTTTAGCTTTGCTTTCTTCTAACTGCTGCTGCGCATGGTCAGCGTGTTCTTTTTCAATAGCATCGCCTTCAACGCCGTCTAAATCTACGCGATTAGCACCTTCTTTGATGCTATGAAGATAGCGCCAGCTGTTGGTGTAATGACGTAGCGTAGAACGAAGAAGTGTTTTGCTTACGCGTTCCTCTTCTTCTAAACGAGTGGCAAGATCTTGAAAAATACCGATCTTAAGTGGGCGGGCCTCGCCTTCAATGCTAAAGCATTTCGGAAAGGTCTCTGCAAGGAAAGCTATTACTTCCTTACTATTGGTAAACTTCTCTGGTGATTCCATTAACTTTCTAAATTATTCAGGAGATTTCATCGTTACTTGCATCATCCCAAGTTGCCAGCGTGTGGTCAACCCAATCAAGCAATTCGTCGTCATCTATTTCTAATAAATGCTTATCTTGTTGCCAAGATTCCCATGCGTAGTGCAAAATTTGCTCTAAACGCTGTGTTTCAATATCTTCTTCAGCGTTGTCATAAATAGCATGTAAGATAAAATTTAAACGTTCAGATGCCTCATCTGGGTCATCATGAAAATCTTCCATATCTTCAAACGTAGATAAAACAACGTGAATATCAACACTGGATTTCATAATTATTTCTGCGAATCCATAAGAATTTGAGCAATTTCCACAAGCCCTTTTTCGTCTTCTGCAGTGAAACGATCAAATGCAGGGCTATCGATATCTAGTACACCAATAAGCGTGTCGTCTTTTACCAGAGGTATAACAATTTCAGAGTTCGACGCAGCATCACACGCAATGTGGCCATCAAATTGATGAACATCAGCAATGCGCTGAACTGTTCTGGTGCTGGCGCTCGTGCCGCATACACCCTTGCCAAAAGGAATTCTGATACAAGCGGGTTGGCCTTGAAACGGCCCTAACACCAACTGTTCTTCTTTATGAAGGTAGAAACCAGCCCAATTAACTTCTTCAAGATTATTGAACAGAAGCGCACTGATATTGGCCATGTTGGCAATCAGGTCATGTTCACCAGACACCAAACTCTTCGCTTGGCTAACTAGCTGGTTGTACTGTTGTTCTTTCAAACGATTTTCCTGCTATTGAACGATTTTAAATGAAACATTAATGCGAGCCTCAACCCGTTCTTGCCCCGGCAAAGACATCGACATGTCTTTGGCAAACGCTTCAGCGCGCATTACTGGAATCGGCATATTGCCACCAGATTCTGAGATTGCAACAACTTCGCCAACTTCAACCTCTAATTCTTTTGCTAATAAGTGTGCACGTTGCTTTGCGTCTTTGACCGCAGCTATCAATGCTTTTTGATACGCATCTGCTTCGCCGATAGCAATAAAATTAAATTGTTGGATACGATCAACGCCTCTTTTAAGAACGCCATCTAATATTTTATCGTAAGTTTCAAGGTTAGTAGATGTCACGTTGATATCACGTGAGAGCGTAAATCCCGATTGCTGACGACCTTGTGGTGTATTGATATATCGCGGTTGCAGACGAACTTGCATGCTCTGAATATGTTTTTCTTCGATACCTTGATTGAGCAGGAACTTAACAATAGACCGTAAATCTGCATCAAGCTGGCTATTTAGCTTGCCAACCGTATCACCTTCTTCTTCAACCACGAGTGTTACCGAATAGGCGTTTGGTGTAACGTCTATTGCACCTGCGCCTTGAACATTAATGACAGCATCCTGAGCTGCTTGTGTTGCAAGTAAAGGGGTGGATAGAGCAACGATTATTGAAGCCAACACCAATTTTTTGGTAAGCGTGAGTATTTTCATGGCATTTCCTTTCTTAATAGTGTTTTTGAGTACGTTGCACAAAGGGTACGTGTTTATTACTGAATGGATTATGAATTTATACAATGCCGAGATACTAGCATTGAACCGGAAAGAGAATAGATATAACTTCGCCGAGATGTAGTTTTTATAAGGCAAGACTGAAGTGAGGCAAGAAGGCTACGTCAGCTTATTTGGTTTGTGGTTTTTAGAACGCCCAGTCGAGATGACGACTGAGCGTTCAATTCGGTTACTTTAAAACTATATTCGAAGTTTTATTTAGGCCTGCCTTACTTAAGTACAGTGCGTAATGCAGCGAGACAATGGTCGATATTACGCGGCTTACACGCATAACCCATAAGCCCAATTCGCCACACTTTGCCAGCGTGCTCACCTAATCCCGCACCTATTTCCAAATTGAAATCTTCAAGTAGTTGTTTACGGATGACTGCATCATCTACTCCGTCTGGAATCTTCACCACATTAAGCTGCGGCAAGCGATAAGCGCTATCAACAGTAAGTTCCAAACCGAGTTCACTCAAACCCGTTGCGAGTTTTTCATGACCTGAAGAGTGACGTTTCCAAGCGTTTTCTAAACCTTCTTCCTTTAATATAAGAAGAGCTTCGTACATGGCATACATGCTGTTTACCGGGGCGGTATGATGATAGGCACGTTTCGCGCCCTGCCCCCAATAGCCAACAATTAAGTTCATATCTAAAAACCAGCTTTGCACTTTTGTTTTCCGATTTTGAATGACATGTACCGCTTTGTCACTGAAGGAAACAGGTGATATACCTGGTACACAGCTCAAGCATTTTTGCGAGCCGGAATAAATAGCGTCAATGCCCCACCCGTCTACGTCTAACTCAATACCTCCGAGGGAGGTAACTGCATCAACGATGCTCAAACAATCGTATTTCTGCGCCAATTCACAGAGCGCTTTTGCTTCGTTTCGAACACCTGTTGAAGTCTCTGCATGCACAAAAGCCAGAACTTTGATATCAGGATTAGCTTTAAGTGCGTCCTCGACTTGGTTCAAGTCAGTTTGTTCTCCCCAAGTATTGTTTACGGTGATGGCCTCACCCCCGCAACGTTCTACATTTTCGACCATGCGATTACCGAATACCCCATTTATGCAAACGAGTACTTTATCGCCCGGCTCCACTAAATTAACGAAGCAAGCTTCCATTCCTGCTGAGCCCGGCGCTGAAATTGGCATAGTTAAGGCGTTTTCAGTTTTAAACGCATACTGAAGTAACTGCTTAGTCTGATCCATTAACGCTATGAATAGCGGGTCTAAATGCCCAAGCGTCGGTCGAGACATAGCATTTAGAATGCGGGGATTGACATCGGATGGTCCTGGTCCCATCAAGGTTCGTTCAGGGGGAATAAAAGTAGAAAACGAATGCATAATCCATCCTTATTTAAATGAGAGGGCCTTGTTAGAATATTTGTTATCGTCTTATGAAGTGACGCAATCGACATACTACAAGGTTATAAAAATGGGACAAGCATCTGTTGTGAAGATAAATGCTGTGAATGACTAAGTCTAGTCAGAGTTAGATTGTAAAATAAAGGACGCTTTGTAACGATGAAAAGATTGATGGTATAGGTTTTGAAAACCACAACTTTATCAATAATCACTCATCAGACCAGGCGCTAAACTTTTGAAATAAAAGTAAATACTAAACTAGTAGCGGATTTTTTTACGCTGTAAGATAAAATTCACAATGAAATTGTTTATAAAATAAACAAAGTTATCCTATAATCATTGTTCGTTTAGTAGATTTTACTTAAACTCTTCCTGTAAAAGTTAGCGCACGGCTCAGCAATGAGCCATTCCCCTAGGCCCGGAACGATTGTTCTGGGCATTTTTTATGGGGTACGAAAAGCAATTGACCGCACATCAGTTACGCTTCAATCACCTCAAGGGACGTTTTATACATTTTAGCGTTTTCCACATAATGTTTTGCAGAAGCTTCTAATTTGGGTTTCACAGTTTCATCCATTGTTCGAATGACTTTGCCAGGCGCACCAACAACAAGGCTGTAATCTGGAATTTCCATATTTTCTGTAATGAGTGCATTAGCGCCTATGATGCAGTATTTACCTATTTTCGCACCATTAAGTACTACGGCATTTATGCCCACTAGCGAATAATCGCCAATTTCACAGCCATGCAGCATAACTTTGTGACCCACCGTTACTCCATTTCCTAAAGTTAGTGGGATACCTGAATCTGTATGCAGCACACTGCCGTCTTGAATGTTTGTGTGCATTCCAATGGTTATTTTGTCCATGTCGCCGCGAATAACTGCGTTAAACCACACGCTGGCGCCTTCTTTGAGTTCTGTGTTTCCGATAACATGAGCGCCTGGCGCAATAAAAACGCTATCGTCTACTTGTGGTGATGCTGAACCTAATTTATAGCGCATAAAAGTCTCCCTATTCGTCTACCTTTCTCATTAATCCTTCTTGCATGGTTGATGCAACGAGTTCACCAGTTTGATTGAATATTTGCCCGCGGACCAAGCCTCTAGAGCCGCCGCTAAAAGGACTTTCCATTGCATATAACAACCACTCATTCATGTTAATTGGGCGATGAAACCACATAGCATGGTCAATTGTTGCGATACGCAAAGACTTATCGGTTACCGCCACGCCATGAGGCTGCAAAGACGTACTTAGAAAATGATAATCTGACGCATAGGCAAGTGCAGCTTGATGGACAGACAGCTGGGCATTCATGTCATCTCTTGCTTTTAACCAAATGTAACGCGTAGGCTCACGTTTGGTTGACTGATAAGAATTAGCCGCATCAAACGTTCGAATATCTACCGGTTTATGGTAGCTTAACGCCTCTTGCATAGGTCGAGCAATCTTATTGAAATTCGCTTCGTAAAACTCAATGTCTGACTGCACTTCCTCTGGTGGTGGTACCTCTGGCATGGTTGGGTTTTGATGCTCCATCCCTTCCTGAGGAACCTGAAAAGAAGCCGTCATGTAGAAAATATTTCTACCATCTTGAATGGCTTTAACTCGTCGGGCCGAAAAGCTTCGACCGTCCCGCACAATTTCAACATCGTAAACGACAGGTTTTTTTGCATCACCAGGCAATAAAAAATACGTGTGAAATGAATGCGCGACTCTGTCATCAGCTACGGTTTCGTAGGCAGCGGCCAATGCCTGGCCCAACACTTGTCCGCCGAATAAAGCTCGGAAGCCTAAATCCCAGCTTTGTCCGCGATAGATGCCAGCTTCCACTGTTTCTAATTCAAAAAGTGATGATAATTTAATCTCAGACATGTTGTGCGTTCTCTTCAATAACTGCTTTTGGGTTTCGCGGGTAATACTTTTCAGGCAACTTGGCTTTGTGCTCGAAAAACCGAGTATCTTTATAGGGTAACTTCATAAAGCCGGAAATGCCTAGCCCTTTTATGCTTGGGATCTGCTCCACTAGCTTGGCCAGCAAACTTTTAAAGCGTTCCTCTTGTGTGTGATCGAGTAAAGTGTAGTAATTGTGAATTTTTAAGTGCTTAGGTAATGCTTCAAAGATAATGCATCCCGTGTGATGAATTGAATTTAGCTCAATTATGGTATCAATAATGATTTGCGGTAGTTTTAGTAACTCGTCAGGGTCATCACCATCTTCGAAATAAGAATGCGTTCTACTTTGGTCTTTTTGCGCCGACACTTTAGATAGTTCGTAGGGTATAAACATGCCCTGTTCTGGTAAAAATTCTACTAATTCCGACTGTCGTTCAATATGAAGCGTGTTCTTGGCATTAAACATACAGCACTTAAACACGGCAGGTTTGTGGATGGCTCTTGCTAGGTTGATTACATTATTCACGGCCATTTCGAACGCCATTTTTAACGATTCATCATATAAGTTTAAACTGGAGTCCACATATACTCCTTCGGGCTCCCAGCGCAAAGCCATGCCTCCGACAACTGGATATCGACCGAGCCTGCTGATAGCGGATACAAACGCCTTTTCCGTATCGCCCATACCTTGAAGGTAATTTTTGTAATAGCGATCAAATTGGGCGTCGTCGATATACCGCAATTCTTCAACGTCTCTTTCATCTATGGAATCGGAAAGTCGTGCTTGTTGTCGTAAATAAGATTTTCTAGAACTGTATACAACCGTCTCAATATCGACATGATTACGGGTTATCCATGTTGGGATCAGTGGCGTGTATTGGTGTGGCGTGTCATGGGTAAATACCATATTTTTAAATACGTGAAGATGATTAAACAAGTAATCTCCTCCCTGCCTTCTTTTTACAGGATCTTCACTGAGCATGTACTCCAATATATTTGCCAACATTTTTGGAAGCCCTAGCGATGACGGCGTAATTACTTTGCTTCCATAGCGACAAGATTGTCCAGATGCTAACGCATACAGTGTGCTCGCTAATCCTTGTTCATCGAAACGAGGGCTTGAGAGTGCGCCGTTGAGCTGTTCCTCACCAATAAAATAAACATCGCCGAGCCTAGCGTTGGTTTGATGCAGTTCACCTGACATCAAATCCATCACATTGTTGCCCACATACTGCCCTGTTATATCCGTCTGCGCGAAGACCGATGAGCCCCAGTCAATTAAACCTACAGTCTCCGTTGATTCGTCCCATACTAAGTTAGATGGCTTAATGTCTCCATGGACAATAGGTTTAACTTCACCATTTTCGCTGTATTGACGAAAGCTTGATAGCAGCTCTCCTACTTGGACTGCTAACTTGACAATGATCCGTGGCGATAATGGACCAGTTTTTAGGCTAACTTTTTCTAAGTCTTCACCAGGCGCACGGCCCATAACTAAAATTGATTGTTTTCGAATTTGTTGATATTCGATGAATCGCGGCACGAATTCATGATTAACGTGAGAAAGCATAAATGCTTCCTCCTCAAGCCGGTCTTGAACATGTTGAGGTAATGTTATCCGTGAGAATTTAAATACCCTAGCGTCGCCGTTGGGCGCAGTGCCCGCGAATGCGAAGCCAAATGCGCCTTTCCCCAAAAGTTCTATATCATCGTACCCTAAACTTTCAAGCTGAGAGATACAGAGGTTTACCCAGTCTTTTAGCTTTTTTGCATCCGCGTGAGACAGAAGATAGATTGACTGTTCGTCAGGTATGTAAAAGTGCTTAAGACCTTTGAGTTGAGACATTATTTTCTGTTCGTTCTAATCATCAATAGGGTTTAGTTGTTGAAGGCAGCAAGCAAAACGCTACCTTTAGCTCCGAAAGCTGTTTAATTATCTTCAATAACCCACGAAACTCGCGCTCTGGCGTTAATACCCTCGTCGACTGAGCCGAGTCTTGAAACAACATAGTCAAGCGCCTTTTCAAGCTGGGCATCAAGTTGCCAAGGTGGATTTAGCACAAAAACCCCTGACCCATACATGCCTGCATCGGATGTATTCTCAGCGACACAAATTTCCGCTTTGAAACATGGTTTACCCAGTTGTGCCAGCTTTTCGCACATGATTTCGCTTGCGCCGTGCTTTGCTCCGGCCCGCTCTGACAGTAATGGGTACCAAACAACAATTTGTGCCTGCTGCCAACGTTTGAAGACTTGCTCTACGCCTTTGATCACGTCACTGTATTCACTAGCACGTTCATAGGGAGGATCGATTAAAATTGCACCACGGTTAGGCTTTGGCGGCGTTAATGCGCGCAATCCCTCATAACCATCGCGCTTGTGCACGTGATTGTTCCTTGCCCCTATTTTCGCAATGTTGCGCTCAAGTTTTTCGAACTCGCCAGGGTGAAGTTCCATGAGATGCAAAAAGTCAGATTCACGTTTTGCTTTCACACTAATAATTGGAGAACCAGGGTAAGCATTGTCTGCCAAGAATGGTTCGCATAGCGCTAAGTAATCCTCTAAAAGAACGGGTAATGCTGCTTTTGCGTTCTGAACCTTGAAGCCTTCGCTGGTTAAGCGCGAAATACCAGTTTCATATTCTTTGTTTTTTGCCGACATTGCATCAGTTAAGTCGTAAACACCTGCTCCTGCGTGGGTGTCAAAAAGCGTAAAGGGCTTTTCTTTTTTCTTTAATGAATTAATTACGCCTATCCAGCATAAATGCTTGATAACGTCAGCGTGATTGCCCGCGTGGAAAGCGTGTTGATAACTAAGCACAAAACCTCTGTGAAATTCTTTTTAACATTAACTTCGGGTATGATAACGCCTACGCGCTATTAGGTACATAAAACAAAAAAGGTCGACACTGAAAAGTACCGACCTTTTGTTTCAACCTCGCCTCTGGCGAAGCAAATTCACTTCAGCGATTTTGTTGGCAAAGACGAACACATAGATGTTTATCTTCACCAACTATTCAACATTCTTCACTCAGCTATTTTAAATGCATCAACATTTTTTCTGGCTGCATTAAATAACTCATCCATAAATTATTGAAGCGAACCATGGTTGCGCCATCAATAATTCGATGATCACCCGACCAATTAACCGCCATAATATGTTGAGCACTCACGTTGCCGCTGTCATCAAACCGAGGTAATTTCTGCGTTTTACCTAGTGCAACAATTGCCGCTTCGGGTTTGTTAATAACGGGGGTGGCGGTAATTCCACCAATGGCGCCGATATTAGAAATGCTAATAGTCCCGCCTTTCAAGTGTTCACCCGATACACGCCCTGCCCTTGCCTGCTCAATAATGTCCTGCATTTGAACCGCAATATCTAAAAGTGATAAGTCTTGAACACGTTTTATATTCGGCACAAGCAATCCAATCTTAGAGTCAACAGCAAAACCAATGTTATGGTCAGAATAATAACTTAGCTCACTAGCATCGTCGTTTAATTGACTGTTTACAACAGGGAATTCATTTAATGCAAGGGACATCGCTTTCACAAAAAACGGCATGAAACTTAGCTTGACACCTTTTGCTTCAAATTCAGGTTTAAGCAAATTCCGAAGCGACATAAGGTTGTCCATTACAAGTTCATCACTTACGGTAAAGTGAGGAATGGTGTAGACCGACGCAGACATTTGCTTGGCCATGGCAGCCTGAATGCCGCGAACCTTTTCTGTTCTGATCTCACCTTTTTTACTCGCACTGGGGTTTTCGTTTGTGTTTGTGCTCGTAAGAGGCTTGTTTGAATTTTCAGAAAGTGACTCTGTTTTTACCGATTGCTGAATATCCAACACATCGGCTTTCAAGATGCGCCCCTTTTTTCCCGAACCGTTTACCGCCGAGAGATCGATATTATGCTCTCTGGCAATACGTCTTACCGCAGGGCTTGCAAGCACTTTTCCTTCAATAGCAATGGGTGGTTCGAACTCACCGTCACTGAACTTAGACGACGTTAGTTGATTTGACTGCTTATTTGAAGCGTTTGACGGCTCTTGTATTATTGTTGCGCTCGTTGATTGCGACGCCTCACCTGTATTGTCTTCAGTATCGCCTGTAGTGTTGCTATCGACCTCGACTTCAAGTGCAAACAACGCGCTATGTACTTTGGCAATATCACCCTGAGCATAATAAAGACGGTGAACCGTTCCTGCGTTTTTAGCGGGGATCTCTACCACAGCTTTGTCAGTCATAACTTCTACAACAGCTTGGTCTTCTTCAATTACATCGCCCTCTGCCACATTCCATTTAACAATCTCACACTCAACAATACCTTCACCAATATCAGGTAAAATAAAGTCTTCTATGTGTTTGCCGCTAGCAGCCGCCACCGGAAGCTCATCAATTTTCACTTTCTCAGATGTAGTCGCCTCTGTAGGCTTCTCGGGGTCTTTTGCCTGTGGTTCTTCGTTTACATCAGCATCATCTGGCGTCATTGAAAATAATGGCGCATGCACTTTTGCAATATCACCAACAGCATAGTGTAATTTATTAACTACGCCTGCGTGCATTGCAGGTATTTGCACTGTCGCTTTGTCCGTCATTACCTCTGCAACAGGCTGATCTTCTTCAATGTGCTCACCTTCAGAGACTAACCATTCCAGCAGTTCACATTCCACAATACCTTCACCGATGTCCGGTAAGATAAATTCAATCGTCATATCATTGTCTCCCGGAATTAGTAATGTAACGTACGCTTAATGGCTTCATACGTCTTTGTTTCATCTGGCATGTATTCTTTTTCATGAGCCAACGGATAGGGTGTATCTAGGCCACATACTCTTGCGATTGGCGCTTCTAGATACAAAAAGCAACGCTCCTGAATTGTGGCAGCAATCTCACTGGCGAAACCGCCGGTCAAAGGTGCTTCATGGTTTATCAGTAAGCGACCCGTCTTCATAACAGACTGCATTACCGACTCTACGTCCCATGGTAGAATGCTACGTAAATCAATGATTTCACAAGAAACACCATCTTCTAGCGCCATTTCTGCCGCTTTTTGTAGAATCTCTATCTGTGCTCCCCAGCCTAGCAAAGTAATGTCGCTTCCCTCTTGAACAATGTCAGCTTTACCGAGCGGTAGCTCGTAGTCCTCTTCTGGCACTTCAGACACAGAGGCACGATATAAACGTTTTGGCTCCATAAATAGCACTGGGTTTTTATCGCGTATTGACGCGAGCAACAAACCTTTGGCCTGATATGGATCCCTTGGAATGACTATCTTTAATCCAGGGCAATGAGCAAAAAATGCTTCAGGTGATTGACTGTGATAGTGGCCGCCAGCAATACCGCCGCCATATGGCGTACGTATGGTCAGCGTACCTACGTCGAACTGCCCACCTGAACGATAGCGCCATTTAGCGGTTTCATTCACGATTTGGTCGAACGCTGGGAAGATGTAATCTCCAAATTGTATTTCAGCTACAGGCACTGAACCTTGTGAGGCCAAGCCATTTGCAAAACCGATAATTCCTTGCTCAGTCAGTGGTGTATTAAAGCAACGAGCTTTGCCAAACTTTTCTTGAAGATGACTGGTTGCACGGAAAACGCCGCCAAAGTGGCCAACATCTTCTCCAAACACCATTACCTTTTCATCTTCGGTCATGGCTGTGATGAGCGCATTATTTATTGCTTGTAGTAGGTTCATCTTAGCCATTACTTTATTCTCCCTGCTGTTTTAGGGTACATCTTAGGATATTTCTTGATATGCGCTTTCAGTTCGTTCAATTGCTCTTTCAAATGCCACGGTGGTGTGTCGTAAACATCTTCCACAATATCGTCTATTGCACACACATCCGTTTTCTCACAACTTTTCATGGCGGCGAGCACGTCTTGTCTTGCCTTGTCTACTCGTTTTTGATTTTCATCTTCGTCGTACCAACCTTTGCTATCTAACCAATGGGCCATTCGAGCGATAGGATCTTTTGCTCGCCACTTATCTTCTTCTTCTCGTGAGCGATATCCGGTTGGGTCGTCTGACGTGGAATGTGCAGCAAGACGATAGGTCATCGCTTCAATAAGTACAGGGCATTTTTCTTCTATGGCTATGCGACGAGCATCTTTCGTTGCTGCATAAATAGCAAGCACGTCGTTACCGTCTACGCGAATGGTTTTAATGCCATACCCAAGACCGCGTGATGCAATTCCGTCTCCGGCAAATTGCTCCTCTGCAGGTGTTGAAATAGCGTAGCCGTTGTTTCGGCAGAAAAAGATTACGGGGCAATGTAGTACAGCGGCCATATTTAGACCTGCATGAAAATCACCTTCAGACGCAGCGCCTTCACCGAAATAACAAATCGTTACGACATCTTTCCCTGACATTTTTTGCCCATAGGCATAACCAGAAGCCTGCGGTATTTGAGTACCAAGGGGGGATGAGATAGTCATAAAATTAAGAGGTTTATCACCATAATGAATCGGCATTTGACGTCCTTTATTAGGATCATCCTTATTGCTGAACATTTGGTTCATGAATTGCTCTGTCGAGTAACCACGGTATGCCAACGCACCTTGCTCCCGATACTGAGACATAATCATGTCATCGTCAGATAGCGCTGCAGCGCTTGCTACCGAGGCCGCTTCTTCACCAGTACTGGCAAGATAGAAACTGATACGTCCCTGACGCTGCGCACCCACCATACGTTCGTCCAACACTCGTATGTAATGCATAGTGTTAAAAATCTTTAACGCTTCTTCTTTACTTAGCTCTGGCTCAACAGCCTTTTCAAGAAGTTGGCCTTCTTCAGAGAGAATTTGAAGCATAGGGATATCAACTACCCCTTTTGCGATGATTTCGACCTTGTTTGTTGTTTTTACTTCGGCCAAATGATTTCTGTCTTTCACGTTTTGTTCCCCTTAGAGATTAGGGTTGATAGCGACTTTTTTTGCGTATCTATATGCTAGTTGAAGATTTGCAGGAGCGTCTTTCTTATTAAAATGCATTTTTACAAAGCGGTGAAATAGACATACTCAATAAATTGAACTTAGAAGGATAAGCGTCCTAAAAAAGTAAACCTTATGTAAATTTAATGATAATCGCCTAGGATGAGTATTTCGCGCGGCCGTTTTATCCTATCGTTATAGCCGGAGGGAACACTGGTTTAATTACGTAATTTTATTACCTTTTAAAGCTGATAAACGACCTGTTTTTGATGAATTTGTCTAGTTAATTTTCATAATCAACTCGTGTCACAAATGTAACAAAATGTGTAATTTGTATATTGTAGAAACATACATTACAAAACGTTGAAAAGTGTGCTAGTAATAAATAGTCACAGCGCAACGGACGTTTATAAATAGGCGATTGACCTTTAATACGTATCCAATAAGTCGCTGGACTCCAGGGAACTATTCACACGAGAATAATTATGAAAAAAACAAATCTAAGCGCCGCAATTATTGTAGCACTTTCGGCATCAGCCTCTGCTGCCGCATCAGACAGAGTTGATTTAGGTTCGCTTCTAAAAACACAAGTTAAAGAAGCAAGCGTTCAGAGTTCACAACTTGAAGCTTCTGGCTCAACTTGGTTAGTTAAAGCAAAAAGCAATACCGCGCTCTCGCGCGCGGAAGTCGCTTTGATGAAAGAGCAAGGTCTTTCATCTTTCAATCTAAACTCTGACGTTACTCTTGACACAGATGTTGGCCTCGATCTTCTACAACGCCAAATCGAAGCGCTTAACCTTGATGTTACGATCACTTCTCGAACTAAGAATCTTGTAGCAGGCTTGGTTATTGATGGTTCATCTGAGGCGATTGCAGAAATAAGGAAGCTGAACACTGTAGATAGCGTTTTACAAGTTTTCAATTCCGAACTACATATTGAAGACAGTGCAGAGTACATCAACGCAACAAGCCTTGTAACTGGTGGTGTTGCAAGCGGGATGGGAACACGGGTTGCTATTCTTGATTCAGGCCTTGATTATACTCACGCTGCAGTGGGTGGTCCAGGTACTGCTGAAGCCTTCGCAGAGGCAACTGCTGATTTAGCAGACACACCTGCATGGCCAATTGGTAACGTTATCGGTGGTTTCGACTTCTTCAACGGCGATCCTGACCCGATGGATAACAATAATCACGGAACGCATGTTGCCCACTCGGTTCTAGGCGTTGCGCCTGACGCTCAAGTATATGCATATACTGTGTGCGACCAGTCTTGCCCAGGTGCAGCTCAGCTAGCAGGTCTAGAAGCATCAATGGACCCCAATGGTGACGGCGATATCTCTGACCGTGTAGACGTAATTAATATGTCGCTAGGTGGTGATTTCGGTACAAACCGTGGCGGTGCTGTTGGCGAGCTTATCGACAAAGCCGTTGAATTAGGTGTTGTTGTTGCTATTTCTGCTGGTAACGATGGTCCTACACCTTTTATCGTAGGCGGCCCTAGTACAACGACTAATGCGCTGTCTGTGGGTGCAATGACTCACCCTACTGTTGAATCAGCAGAAGTATCTGCAACGCTTGGCGATGAGGAAATTACTGCGATTGCTGCAGCTTTCAACCCAGAGCCTGAATTCTCAGTCGACAGCACCACGCCAATTGTTTATGCAGAAGCAGAAACTAATGCGACTGGTTGTGTTGCTTACACAACAGATCTTAGTGATTCAATTGCACTGATTGATCGTGGCGGTTGTGCGTTCACTACTAAAGTGCTTAATGCTCAAGCGGCTGGCGCTGATTTTGTTGTAGTAGCTAACAATGTCGCTGGTGATGGTGCATTTACGATGGGTGGCACACCTGAGTCGGAAGTAACCATCAACTCAGTTATGATTTCTTTTGAAGATGGCAATACTTTAAAGTCTGCAATTGCTGAGAACACTGCGACTTATGCATTTTCGTCAGAACTATTTGTAAAAGCTGGCGCGATTGCAACATTTACATCACGCGGCCCATCAGTTGATGGCCTTTTAAAGCCTGAAATTACGGCACCTGGTACGGCAATCGATACAGCATTAGTAGGAACTGGGGACGGTACGTCGCCTATTAGCGGTACGTCTTTCTCAAGTCCTATTACTGCAGGGGCGCTTTCTCTTCTTGCTGAAGCATTCCCTCGCCGCAACGCGTTTGAACTCAAAGCTACTTTGATGAATAACGCAAATCTTGATGTTACGCTTGAGCCGCGCAGTGTAAATCCTGATGCTGAGCTTGCACCAATAAGCTATATTGGCGCAGGTCTTGTTGACGTCGAAAAAGCATCTCAATCTACAACTGCAGCATGGGACAGTGCAACCAAGCAAGCAGCGCTTGTTTTCGGTCTTCTTGGTTTAAGCGAAGAAGCGTCGGTGACAAAAACTGTAACGGTTAAAAACTTCTCTTCTGAGCCAAAAACGTATTCGCTGTCTGATCAAGCACGTTTCGAAAACGATGCTGCAACAGAAGCGCTTACGATGGAGTATCCAGCTTCTGTTACTGTTCCGGCAGGTCAAACGGTAACGTTTGATGTAACAGCAACAATTGACCCTGCTAAACTACCTGAATGGACATTGACTAGCGATGTAGCTGCTACGCCTGCGGGTTCTGTTGAGCTGACAAATGTTGAATTTGACGGCGCATTAATGCTTACAGACCAAAACGACGTGTCTATGCACCTTGTTTACCATGTACTACCGAAGGCATACGGTTCAGCTACTATCGGTAGTGAACTTACTGAGGACGGTGTAATTCGCACGGTAACAAATACAGGTGTTACTGACTTCGCTACGACCATGGTACCAATTATGGTTGATAGTGGTGTAGACGCTGAAAAGCAGTTTGATATAGTAAATACGTCTTTAGAGTACATTCAAGTTCCTTCATCTACCTGCTCAGCTGAGGCACTTGTACTTACTAACATCACCATGAGAGATCCAGTTGCTTCTTTGCATCAGGCAGGATGGTTCATGGACGTTGATGTTGATGGTGATGGTCAATTCGATTTCACTGCACAAACTTTAAATGACTCTGCATTCGGCCGTGATAATGCTGATGTTGTGACATTTACCCGTCCGTTTGGCGCTTTATCTGGTTCATTGTTTGGAACAATCCATGAGCCGGGCAGCAATGTGTTGTCGATGGTAAGCTGTATCGATGGCCTAGGCCTAACTATCGCGGATCTTGGTGCCGCTAATGCTACTGTTGCATTCCGCGTGGAAGACAGTCCATTCGATTTCTTCCCATCAGTGGCTTACGATGAAGATTTAGTCGTTCAGAATTACTCGTTCCCACTACTTGCTACGCCAACAGTAACTGATGCCGCAGGTGAAGCCGTAGCATCACTTGCTCCTGGCGAAGTTGGTTTCCTTAACGGTGTAGGTGACGGTGGTTTCGCTTTCCTTGGCGAGAGCGGTGCGGTTGTTGCAAGCATCGCGCGTGACGGTGATAACGCTCCAACGCTGGAAGCCCAGACCTTCAACGTTGACGAAAACGCGGAAAATGGCACAGTTGTAGGTACGATCGTAGCAAACGACGAAGATGGTGTTACAAGCCCTGTTTCGGAAATTTTCGTTCAGTCTTCAACATCTATTGCTTTGTCTGTTTCACGCACGGGTGTGATCACGGTTGCAGATTCTACACTTCTTGACTTCGATGCTGGTTTCGAATCAGTAACGATGGAAGTGGTAGCGATTGATACCGCTGGTAACGTCTCTGAAGCGACTGAAGTTACAGTATCTATTAACAACTTAGCAGATGAAGCAAGCGAACAGCCTGCGCCTCCTCCTCCTGCTCCTTCAAACGATTCGAGCGGTGGTTCTATGGGTTGGATTGCTTTGCTACTAGCACCTGCAGTTTACCTACGTAGACGCATGAAACGTTCATAACGTTTTATATGATATTGAAAGGCCGCTTTGAAAGCGGCCTTTTTTATTCGTCCTGAGAAAGCTGTTTAATATGTTGAGACATTTGCTTACTCGGCTGAACGCCAAGCTCTCTAAATTTCTCAATTTGCCTCACCATATTCCCTCTTCCATTCGTTAATTTGTTCATTGCTTGTTCGTAACTTGCATGCGCTGAATCCATCGATTTCCCAACTTTTTCCATGTCAGAAACAAAGCCAACAAATTTGTCATAGAGTTTAGCCGCTTGTTCAGCAATGAGCTGCGCATTTTGATTCTGATACTCATACTGCCAAATATTGTTAATTGTTCGAAGTGCAACCAATAAATTTGTGGGGCTTACTAGCATGATATTGTGGTTAAGGGCCATGGTGACTAACTCAGGCTCTTCTTCTACTGCGATAAGAAATGCAGGCTCTATTGGAATAAAAAGCAGCACATAATCCAACGTTTTCAAGCCTTTTAAGGTTTGATAGTCTTTCGTTCCAAGACCTTTTATGTGCCCTTTAATGGAAGCAACATGTTGACTTAAAAATTGCGCCTTTTCAGATTCGTCATCACAGTTATAGTAGCGTTCATAGGCGGCTAGACTTACCTTCGAGTCAATTATTACGTCCTTATCATTAGGCAAATGCACTACTACATCGGGCTGGTAACGTTTGCCTTGCTCTGATGTCGCAGACACCTGGGTTTCAAACTCGTGCCCTTCACGTAAACCCGATTCCTTAAGAATGCGCTCTAGAACCACTTCGCCCCAGTTTCCTTGCTTCTTGTTATCACCTTTTAATGCACTGGTAAGCGCTGCCGCTTCTTCGGTTATTTTTTGGTTGAGGGCCTTAAGACCTAGTATTTCTGTTTTAAGTGATGCCCTCTCTTGACCCTCACGAATATGTTGTTCTGAGATTTGTCGTTTAAACCCATCTAATTCATTTTTGAACGGCGCCAGCACAGCCTCTATGTTGTGTTTCGTTTGTTGCGTATATCGTTGCTGTTTTTCTTCAAAAATTCGGTTTGCCAAGTTTTCAAACTGGGTTTGCAAACGCTGCTCAGAAGCGTTCATCGCAGCTAATTTGTCTTCATGTGCCTCATGAAGTGCCTGAATTCTTGCTTGATGTGCAACGTTTTGTGCTTGGAGCTTCGCGTTAGTAACCCGCTCATTATTCAGTGCATTTTGAAGATGCTCACAATCTCGCGCTTTCTGAGCAAGTTTTGATGAATTAGCGCGACTGCGAACAAATGAGTAAAGGGCAAAAACACAAATACTGAAAAAAGCGATTAAAAAGGAAATAGGTTCGTTGGAGATAAGATTGATTAACATAGTGCACGTTCATACTGTTGTTTTGTACAGCACTATAAACAAAAACAGGAAAATATACCAATGCACATACAGTATGTGCGAGATGGAAACGTTAAAGTATGGACTAAAACGCAGATTAAAATGACAACCAGAACGAAAAACGGGCGCTCGCGCACCCGTTTTTTAGTTTTTAACAGAAGCTTTAGTCACTGATGGTGATGACTCTTTCAATACAAAGTCGAAAGACTAAAGTTCCTGACACAGATTTCTATTTAGAAAGAGACGCATCCAGTTCTTCGATTTTCGCTTTCCAAATGGCAGGACCATTTTTATGCGCATTGGCACCTGTGCTATCTACCGCTACAGTTACTGGCATATCAACAACATCAAATTCATAAATAGCTTCCATACCTAAATCTTCAAAGGCCACTACACGTGACTTCTTAATAGCTTTAGAAACCAGGTATGCTGCACCGCCCACCGCCATTAAATAAACAGCTTTATGCTTTGCAATTGAATCAACCGTCGCTGGTCCACGCTCAGCTTTACCAATCATCCCGATCAGGCCCGTTTTCTCTAGCATCATGTCGGTAAACTTATCCATACGCGTAGCCGTTGTAGGTCCGGCTGGGCCTACTACTTCGTCACCGACAGCGTCAACTGGTCCTACGTAGTAGATGAAACGATTAGTAAGGTCTACCCCTTCTGGCAAGCCTTCACCATTTTCCATCATCGTTTGAATACGCTTATGCGCTGCATCACGACCGGTAAGCATCTTACCAGATAGCAATACTGTCTCGCCTACTTTCCACTCTTGGATGTCTTCCTTGGTGACTTCATCAAGGTTTACGCGGCGAGTGTTTTCACTCACTTCCCAGGTTACCTCTGGCCAATCTTCTAGCTTAGGTGGTGTTAGCTCTGCTGGGCCTGAACCATCTAAATAGAAATGAGCGTGACGTGTAGCTGCACAGTTAGGGATCATCGCAACTGGTTTAGACGCTGCGTGTGTCGGCAATGATTTGATTTTGACGTCTACAACCGTCGTTAGGCCGCCAAGGCCCTGAGCGCCAATACCTAATTTGTTTACGCGCTCAAAAATTTCTAAGCGAAGCTTTTCATCTGTGGTTTCAGGGCCACGTTCAATGAGCTCTTGAATATCTACAGGGTCCATAAGACTTTCTTTAGCAAGCACTGCTGCTTTTTCTGCAGTGCCGCCAATACCTATGCCCAACATACCAGGTGGACACCAGCCTGCACCCATTGATGGCAAAGTTTTCACAACCCAGTCAGCGATATCGTCACTTGGGTTAAGCATTACCATTTTCGACTTGTTTTCTGAACCGCCGCCTTTTGCCGCAATCATTACTTCGATTTTCTCACCGGCTACCATATCGATGTGCACAACCGCAGGCGTGTTGTCTTTTGTATTTTTGCGAGCTCCAGCTGGGTCGGCAACGATTGACGCACGTAATGGATTATCTGGATTTAAGTAAGCACGACGGGTACCTTCATCAACCATTTCTTGAACGGTCATATCAGTTTTATCCCACGAGACACCCATTCCTACTTTAACGAAACACGTTACAATACCTGTATCTTGGCACAACGGACGTTTGCCCTCTGCCGACATACGAGAATTGATAAGAATTTGCGCCATAGCATCTTTCGCAGCTTGGCTTTGCTCTTTGTTATAGGCCTCTTCGACTGCTTTTACATAGTCTAGGGGATGGTAATAAGAAATGAACTGAAGGGCATCTTCAATGCTGTCAATGAAGTCTTGTTGACGGATAACGGTCATGACATCCTCTTTTTATTTGGCTTTCGTGGTCTTAGCTAGCTAAAAAAGCGTATACTAGCGCATCTAAAGACAACGCACCATGTAAAACCATGCGCTTGGAGCGAATTCTAGTTATTTTTTAAAACAATGTTTAAAGCATCGTTACCCTTGCCTACGTTGACGAGTTTAATAGATTTAAACTAAAGGCAAAAATAGCTAGTAGTGCAGGAATGCGTGGTCGGCAATTCAGTAATAGATTTAAACTCAGTAATAGATTTCAACCAGCGATTTGTGCAGCGAGCGCTGCATCTATAGTTAGAAGTATTTAAGTAATTTATGTCACACGCAGATTCAATCCACGTAAATGTAAGTCGCTTTACTAAACATCAAATAATAGACTTAATGTCGTTAGACAGTAATGCAGGCGAAGCCATCCTAAACGCATTATTTACGCACATTGCAACGCAATCCTACTCTATTTTATTTGATACATCTGGCTCATCGAAAAGTGAAGGCCGCTTTAACATCATGGCCTTCGCCCCCTCAGCCATTATCGAAGCTAAAGGTGACACGGTTTGTTTGATTGATGCGTTATCGTCTAAGCGTACTTCCCTTTCTCTACGCCCTTTTGAAGCGGTCGAACAACACCTACACGCTCGCGTTAAGTCAGTTGAGGTACATGCGAATTTTGAGACTGAACATCTTCCCTTTATCGTGGGTGTCGCCGGGATGGCAGGCTATGATACAGGCCGTTTTTACGAGACGTTACCCGCTATTGCCAAGAATGACTACAGCACACCTGATTTTACTGTAGGTCTTTATACATCTTCGCTAATTGAGGACACGCAAACCGGATATGTATATTTCTGTACCGCTGATAACCTAACGCTGCCCGAGGTGTTTTTAAACAACAAGGCTAAAAGTAAGCCTCTTGGTTTCAAACTTTCCTCTCCGTTTGAATCAAATCTATCTAAGGATGATTACGAGCAATGTTTAGAGAAAATTAATGCGTATTTGAGAGCGGGTGATTGTTATCAAGTAAATATGGCGCAAAGATTTACTGCGACTTATGAGGGGAGCATGTGGCACGCATACTGTCATTTACGCGACCATAATCAAGCGCCGTTTTCAGCGTTTTACAACTTACCACAAGGTTGTATCGCGTCTATTTCTCCAGAGCGTTTTCTTAGAGTAAAAGACGGTATTGTTGAAACAAAACCGATTAAAGGAACCCGTCCGCGCTTTGAGGATGCAGTCAAAGACGAGGCAAGTGCACAAAGCCTTCTGTCTGCAGAAAAAGATCGCTCAGAAAACTTAATGATTGTTGATCTTCTTCGAAACGATATCTCTAAACATTGTAAAGCTAATACAGTGAAAGTTCCCGCGCTTTTCGCATTAGAGAGTTACGAGGCCGTTCATCATTTAGTCAGCACAGTGACAGGTGAACTCAATGAAAATGCATCCCCTCTTGAACTTCTTGCTTCAGCGTTTCCCGGCGGTTCTATTACTGGCGCTCCAAAGATACGAGCGATGGAAGTCATTGATGAGTTAGAGCCTCATCGGCGGAACATCTACTGTGGAAGTATTTTTTACATGGGATATCGAGAGGATATGGACTCAAGTATCTGTATTAGAACTGTGTTAGCAGAGAAGAATCAATTACATTGCTGGGCCGGCGGTGGTATTGTTTTAGATTCGGTTCCAAGTGAAGAATATCAAGAAACCTTGGATAAAGTATCAAAAATATTGCCCGTACTTGCGTCAATAAATCGGTAAAAGGGTTCTAATTAAAGTCGATAAGTTATTGAGTTAAGAACATATATGACGAGAAATGAATTTCTATCGCAATTTCATCATTTAAGACAAACCTACAGTGAACCAGACTTTCCTTTGAGGAAGACCGGGCGTCCTGCGGCGGTCTTAATTCCGTTAATTGATTATGGAGATTCTCTTCAACTTTTACTTACCGAGCGAGCGCACCACCTAAGACACCATCCAGGCCAAGTAAGTTTCCCTGGCGGGGCCGTTGATGAAACTGACAATTCTTTTTTTGATGCCGCCCTTCGAGAAGCACAAGAAGAAGTGGGGCTGCCCTCAAATAACGTTGACGTGGTTGGCATGCTTCCAAAATACCGTACCATTAGTGGCTATGAAATAGCCCCTGTTGTCGGATTTGTTAACCCCGATTTCACCCCAATTATTGATAAAAACGAGGTTGAAAGCGCGTTTGAAGTTCCTCTCTCACACGTGTTGGATAGAAAGAATCATTTAGTTCACACCACACACCGTGATAAAAAAACGTTTCCTATTTATTTTATCCCATGGAAAAACAGGATGATTTGGGGAGCGACAGCAGCGATGTTGAGGAATTTGTCCCATCATATTCATCCTTAAGCGTCCTACCGTATGCTCGTTAGGAGCACCTCTACCTCTTGTCGAACGACCTTGGTTACCTTGCTATAAATTTATCTTTACAGTGTATTAGCAAAACTAATCATCCTATTAGCTTTTCTGTATTGTGGTTTTCACCTCGTAGATGCATGATCCCATTATTACTTTGTTTTAATTTTAGAAGTTTATGATCAGCGTATTTGATATGTTCAGTGTGGGCATTGGCCCTTCAAGCTCACACACGGTAGGTCCAATGAAAGCAGGTGCTGAGTTTGTCGCTGAACTCGCTCAAGATACTGAGAAGTTTGACGCTGTCGATAGCGTAAAAGTTGAACTATTTGGTTCACTCGGTCAGACGGGTATCGGCCACGGTACGGGAAAAGCGGTCATTTTGGGGTTGCTTGGTGAGCTTCCTGATGAAATCGATGTGGATACCATTGAATCAAAGCTAGAAGAAATAAGAAATAGTGAGAAACTGTGCTTAAACGGCGAAAAGTTAGTTCGCTTCCCAAGCAAAAACGCGATAGTTTTTCATCGTCGAAAGACGCTTCCTAAGCATGCTAATGCCCTGACGTTTTACGCTTACGCACAAGATGAGCTGGTAAAACAACAAACCTATTACAGTATCGGCGGCGGCTTTATCATTAAAGACGAAGACTTCGATGCAACCAAAGCACACGCAGCCAGCCTGCAAGCTTCTGTTCCGTTCCCTTTCAAAACCGCTGAAGAACTTCTTTCTTTGTGTAAAACAAACGGGTTAAGTATAAGCTCACTTATGTTGCGCAATGAATCAACCTTTAGGCCTAAACACGAAGTAAAGCAACAACTTCACAATATTTGGCTTGTGATGAAAGCCTGTATACAACGTGGAATCGAAAGCGAAGGTATTCTTCCTGGCGGCCTAAAAGTAGTTCGTCGCGCTCCGGGCCTTTACCGCCGACTCCAAACTGAGCACACAAACGATCCTATGCAAACAATGGATTGGGTAAACCTTTTTGCACTAGCAGTTAACGAAGAAAATGCTGCAGGTGGTCGTGTCGTCACTGCACCTACAAATGGCGCAGCTGGCATAATTCCAGCGGTTCTCCAATATGTTGATAAGTTTATTCGCCCAGTCGATGAAGAAGTCGCCAGCCGTTTTCTCTTAACAGCAGGCGCCATTGGCATATTGTACAAAGAAAATGCGTCAATATCCGGGGCTGAAGTTGGCTGTCAGGGTGAAGTAGGTGTAGCGTGCTCTATGGCGGCGGGAGCGCTTGCTGAAATTATGGGCGGCACTGCTGCTTCTGTCGAAAATGCAGCAGAAATTGGTATGGAGCATAACCTAGGGCTGACCTGTGACCCCGTCGGTGGCCTGGTTCAGGTACCGTGTATAGAAAGAAATGCAATGGGCGCCATTAAAGCAATAAATGCGTCTCGCCTTGCGTTGCGAGGAACAGGCGAACACAAGGTATCGCTGGATAAGGTAATTAAAACCATGCGCGATACAGGAAACGATATGAAAACAAAGTATAAAGAAACTGCCAGAGGTGGCTTGGCTGTCAATATCATTGAATGCTAGAGCAAATTCAAAAGTAAAAATGGGGCTTAACTACGCCCCATTTTTGTTTGCATTACCACGCTTCGCTAAGAAACTTGCCAGCGCCTTCTGAGTGGGCACTTTTCTGTGCGGAATGGTATTATTTAACTGGTAACGTCACGCCCTTGAACATCTTTTCCACTTCTTCATTGTTTTTAAGCATCATCGCTTTTTCAACTTTATCCTTGGTCAGATGAGGAGCAAAGCGCTCAATAAAGTCGTACATGTAGCTTCTTAAGAACGACCCTTTTCTAAAACCAATTTTTGTGGTGCTGTAATCAAATAAGTGACTGGCGTCAATTTTAACTAAATCGTCGTCTAAATCTTCGCTCACCGCCATTGATGCAATAACGCCAATACCAACACCGAGTCGTACGTAGGTTTTTATAACGTCCGCATCTGTCGCAGTAAATACTATCTTAGGCGTTAGCCCTGCTCTCTCAAACGCCTGATCTAATTCAGAGCGACCTGTGAAGCCAAACACGTAAGTAACCAGCGGGTATTTCGCGATATCAGAAATGTCTATTGTGCCTTTTTGAGAAAGTGGATGATCTTTATTAACAATCACACTGCGATTCCAATGGTAACAAGGCAACATTACCAAATCGTTATACAAATGAAGTGCTTCGGTGGCGATGGCAAAGTCAGCCTCGCCTTTTGCGGCTAAATCACTAATTTGAGACGGAGTGCCCTGATGCATATGAAGCGAAACCTTTGGGTACTTCGTCATAAAACCTTGTATAACGTCAGGAAGTGCATAACGTGCTTGGGTATGTGTTGTTGCAATGTTTAACTTACCCTGATCGGGTAAGGTATGCTCTCTTGCAACAGCTTTTATACTTTCAACCTTTGCCAGAATTTCTCTGGCAATATTTACAACATCATTTCCGGCATCAGTCACGTGTGTCAGGTGCTTTCCGCTACGGCCAAATATCTGTACGCCTAACTCGTCCTCCAGCATGCGAACTTGCTTGCTAATACCGGGTTGTGAGGTATACAAGCTCTCTGCAGTTGCTGATACATTTAAATTGTTATTAAGGACTTCTACGATATACCGTAGTTGTTGAAGCTTCATATTTACACCGATTCTATAAAGAAAACTGACATTGTTCTTTCACCGTTATAACTAAAACGACTCATTTTTACTAGTTGCTATTACAAAAATCGCATTATAAAGTCGCATTTTGTTCATTTTATTACGATTTTAAGTAGTATTCCTTTGCTCTAAACGGAATTGTTCTACATTATGTGTTAGACAAAAAGCAATGTGCGGCATTACAAGGGTTATGACAAGTAGTAAGCAAGTACCATCCACAATAGACTTTTCCTCTGTGCTCGCCGCTGCAGTGCACGATATGAAAAACTCCCTGTTTTTACTCATACAGTCTATAGAGTCGTTAAGCGAAACTCTGTCAGCAGAAAACGTGGAAGCACAGGAACAAGTTTCACGTGTTCATTACGAAGCCTCAAGATTAAATACCAACCTTGTTCAAATTCTTTCGCTTTATCGAGCAGAATTAGAAAGTTTACCTATTACAGTAGATGAAAGCTTTATCAAAGATTTGGTAGAAGACGTCGTTGGTTCAAATACGCTTTATGTAAAGCAAAAGAAAATAATGATTACCATAACTATCGACGAAGACCTAAGCTGGTATCTAGATGGTGAGCTTATTTACTTATTGTTAAATGATGTCATTATCAATGCAATGAGATACGGAACGTCAAAAATACATATCTCGGCCAAAGTAGATAAAAGCGATAAATTGGTGATTATGATTGAGGACGACGGGCATGGATACCCTCAATCTATGCTCGATAAAAGTCATGAAGACTTATCTGATTTCGAGTTGAGCCAAGGCCGTACGGGGCTAGGTTTGTTCTTCGCTAAATTGATAGCTCGAGCACATTCTCAGGATAATAAAGAAGGTACTATTGCACTTTCTAACGGCGGTTCACTCGGTGGAAGTGTATTTGAAGTAAAAATACCGTAGTATTGTGCAATAAACGCATGTAATTCAAAAAGTAATGCCTATAAATGTTATTGAAATGGCGTTATAAAAAAACAAAACATAGACGGAAACACACGCATGTACGTGATAATAATCATTTCAATTGTTGTTTTGCTCATCGCGGCGATCTTTATCAATGCAATGCAGCAACATCGTCAAAAACAGGAAGCTGAACGCAGAACAGAATTAGCCAAACAGCGCGTTATTGTTGATGAAACTGAGAAAGTTATTACATCAAGTATTAACATGCCAGTGTCATCCAGAATAATGGGCATCTTGCATAATCGCATGCTCAACGCACTGAAAGCTATGAATGAATTAGCGAGTACCACAGATTTAAAGCAACGAATTGTAAGTAGCGAACAAGCGATGACAGCAGCGCTTTCTGACAACAGCGGCACTCTGAATGAGTTTACCTTACCGGATAACGACAAAATGATTATCCAATATATTCAGTCGGTGAAAAAGCTTCGCATCATGCTTCGTTCTGAGCATAGTAAAGGGCAAATTGATTCAAAAGTGTTTTCAGATGAAGACAAGCAGCTTGAGCGTTTGCAAGTAAAAGTAAATGTTGAAACCTTAATTAAGCGCGGTCGCGCAGCACTTCAAACCAATATGCTTGGATCGGCGAGGCAATATTTCGAAAAAGCAAAAGCTGCGCTTGAAAACCAAAACCCGCAAGATGATTACTCAACTTCTAAGCTTGCAACATTAAATGAATGGCTAAATGAAATTCAGAATAATTTGAAAAGCGTCAACGAAAAAGACCGTGTTAGAAAACAAGAAGAAGAAAGAGACGAATTGGACGAATTATTTGCGCCTAAGAAAAAGTGGTAACGCGCTGGTGTAAAAATAGGCGATATTATGCGCGTTTGGTCATCTAAGCATAATGCGCAATAGCGAGGTTCCACAATGACTGGGCAGGAGTTGAAAGACTCTTCCTAGTATTTCTTATAAGACCAATATTTTTTATCAGTGGTTCGTCTGATACCTCTTTGACTACTAATCCCAATCCTTCCATTTGCTTTTTACATATGGAAGGCATGATGGAAATGCCTAGTCCATTTTGAATAAGCTTGCCAAGCGTTGATAACTGCCCAGTCTCTGCAACAATGTCAAGTTCTCCATGGGACGCTAGTTTTGTCTGCGTCCAATGCCTCACCGCAGAGCCTCTATTCATCATAACAAGGGGGAGTTTAAGGCAGTCTAACCACTTGACTTTCTCGGGGAGCAAAGACGCCTGTATTTCATTGACCACCACAACAAATTGATCATCAAAAAGACGTTCAAAAATTAAACCGTCCTTCCGCTCTGGCTCAAACGAGAACCCAATTTCAGAGCGCCCTGTCGTTACCTCATGAATAACTTGTTCCATCACCACATCAACGATTCGTAAATTCACATTGGGGGCTCGTTGGTGAAATTGAAACAATATTTCAGGTAAATGAGCCTCTGCAAAAGAAGGCATTGCGCAAATTGTTAGATGCCCTTTCGCCATAGCAAATAAGTTTTGAATATCTGAAAAGGTGTTGTCCCAATCGTGTAAAAGCCGAACCGCATTGGGAAAAAGAACCTCGCCCTCTGGGGTGAGGCTTACACTACGAGTATTTCGCAGAAACAGTTTCCCACCAAGCTGTTCCTCCATTTTCTTTATAGCGGATGACAAAGCTGGTTGAGTAAGGTGGAGATTGACTGCTGCTTCGGCAAAAGTAGACATTTTCGCTACTTCTACAAACGCTTTTATTTGGCGATAAGACACGTCCATTGAATGAAAATAAACCCAACCATTAATAAAATTTATTTATTAATGGTAAGAATAATTCGATTTTACAAATGTAGCAACAATGCTGATACTTATTTTTAACAAAAAAAGTGGAGAAGAAGTATGGCAGGATTTAACAAAGTTGTGTCGTCTTACGATGAGGCGATGTCCGGCTTAGAAAACGGCATGACCGTCATTGCCGGCGGCTTTGGTCTTTGTGGAATTCCAGAAGGACTAATAGGTCAAATCAAAAAGATGGGCACTACAGGATTAACGGTTGTATCGAACAATTGTGGCGTAGATGGCTTTGGCCTAGGCCTACTCCTTGAAGATAAGCAGATTGCTAAAATGGTGTCATCTTACGTTGGAGAAAACGCACTGTTTGAAAAACAGTTGCTTAATGGAGAGTTAGAAGTAGAGCTAACACCTCAAGGCACACTAGCGGAGAAAATGCGCGCTGGAGGGGCAGGAATCCCAGCTTTTTATACAGCAACGGGTTATGGCACCCCTGTGGGAGAAGGCAAGGAAGTAAAAGAATTTAATGGTCGCCCTTATATTCTTGAGCATGCTATTACCGGTGATTTTGCTATTGTTAAAGCATGGAAAGCAGATACTTATGGCAACTGCGTTTATCGTCATACTGCGCAAAATTTTAACCCTATGGCGGCTACCGCAGGCAAAATAACGGTAGTAGAAGCAGAAGAGATTGTAGAGCCTGGCGAACTATCCCCTAGCGAAATCCACACTCCGGGCATTTATGTAAATCGCGTCATTAAAGGGACGTTCGAAAAGCGTATTGAGCGTCGTGTAGTTAGTAAGGAGACAGTGTAATGCTTAGCAGAGAACAGATAGCAATGCGCGTGGCCCAAGAGTTTAAAGATGGTGATTATGTTAATTTGGGTATAGGCATCCCTACCCTGGCTGCTAACTACGTACCTGATGATATTAGCGTAATGCTTCAGTCTGAAAACGGTCTTTTAGGAATGGGCCGCTATCCAACAGAAAGTGAAATAGACGCTGACATGATTAACGCCGGTAAAGAGACAGTTACTGCCATAACTGGCGCGTCTATATTCAGCAGTGCTGAAAGCTTTGCCATGATCCGAGGTGGTCACGTAGATTTCACCGTACTTGGTGCTTTCGAGGTCGATGTATCGGGAAATATTGCGTCTTGGATGATCCCTGGTAAATTGGTGAAAGGTATGGGCGGTGCTATGGACCTAGTAGCCGGTGCAAAAAACATAATTGTTACTATGACCCATACAGATAAGCACGGTAACCCCAAATTACTTAGTGAATGTACGCTTCCATTAACGGGTGTGAACTGTATTACGCGTATCATTACAGACTTAGCAGTACTGAGCGTTGAAAACGGCGCTTTTGTTCTTCAAGAGCGCGCACCGGGTGTTAGTGTCGACGAAATTAAAGAAAAAACGGGTGGAAAGCTTGTTGTTCCAGAAAACGTGCCTGAAATGAAGTTTTAACGACCACTATAGGTTTTGCTTGCATCAACTCAATACACAATAGGTGTGGCTGATTAGTAGATGGTGCAAACGAGGTTTCATAACAATAATGTATAGCTAACAAGCGTATACAGCATGTCACCTGTTTTCTTGATGTGACTTCTAATCTTACATGGCGGCTATGCCGCCATTCTATCTATTTTCATAAATTACAATTAATTGGCTTCAGCTTTTTTAGAATTATAATCTTAAACGCTATTGCAAAAATGAACCTTCAATGAAGAATCGCTAATTACTGTTGCTCCCCTCTATTGTGCCACCTAATAAGCCTTTCATTAACCAGGGCATTAAGGGATAATATGCGGGTCCATCATTTAATTAAGGCCGTATCTTCTTGCTAGTTTCTGATTTACCTGTAAACCACAAAATTATTTCAAAGCTCGAAACAAAAAATATTTCGACGCTAACCGAAATTCAAGAGCGCACCATGCTTCCCGCAATACAGGGGAAGGATATTATTGCGTCCTCTAAAACCGGGTCAGGTAAAACCTTCGCCTTTTTGGTACCTGCGATAAACAGGTTAATGTCTCAGAAAGCATTAAGTAAGCAAGATCCACGTGCGTTAATTTTAGCGCCAACCCGCGAGCTCGCTAAACAGGTATTCATTGAAGCTAAATCAATGTGTACCGGTTTAAATTTGACTTGCTCGCTTATTGTGGGCGGTGAAAATTATAACGACCAGGTAAAAGCTTTACGCCGCAATCCGCATATTATCGTCGGTACAGCTGGTCGTGTTGCAGACCACCTTTTAGATAAGAGCATGTATTTAAACGGTTTAGAATTGCTGATATTTGACGAAGCAGACCGAATGCTTGATTTAGGGTTTTCAGCGCAGTTAAAAATGATTAATGACTACGCTGACCATAGAAAACGCCAGACAATGCTGTTTTCTGCCACGCTTGACAATATCGAACTCAAGCACATGACGACTCAGTTAACCAAAGGAGCCGTACGGGTAGCGGTGGGAGACTCTACCGCAGAGCATGGTGATATTGTTCAGCAATGTTTCTTTGCCGATAACGTTGAAAATAAAGATCAAATCTTACAGTTTGAATTAAGCAAACGTTCATACAATCAAGCCATTGTTTTTACCGCAACTCGCGAAGATACGGACAGGATTGCTAACCTATTAAATGAACAGAAGTTGGAAGCAATTGCCCTTCGTGGTGACATGCCGCAAAACCAGCGTGCCGCCGTAATGAGTGCATTTGCCCGCGGACAACATAGCATCCTAGTTACAACAGACCTTGCCTCTCGCGGTTTAGACCTTTCGAAAGTAGGTTTGGTTGTTAACTTTGACCTACCTAAAAATGCCGACGAATATATTCACCGAATTGGGCGTACAGGCCGTGCAGGACAAAAAGGTGAAGCCTTTTCGTTAATCGGTCCTAGAGATTGGAACAGCTTTGAAGGGCTTAAATCCCATCTTCAATATGCACTTGAATGTTCAGCCCACGATGAATTTTCAGCAAGTTTCAAAGGTTTTACTCCCAAGAAAAAAGTCTCGAAAAAACCAGGTCTTTCAAACGGCAAAAAGCGAACGGCGAAGCCAGCTAAAAGTGGCGTTAAAAAGCGTGTTGATACCATGTCGGGGGAAGACATTGGCATGGTTCCTGTTAAACGTAAGCCAAGAAGTAACCAGTCGGATGATGACGACGAGTAGAGATGTAAAAAGAGGCTTATACGCTCGTAACCGCTAAGCATGGTTCTTCTATGCTTAGCGATGGCCCGAATATCATCAAGTTTTACAGAACATTTTTTTACACTCTTTTTCTGTAATCCGTCTCCAGTAAATGCTGTACATCGCGTTCAAAATAATTAACTTAGTTAACTACTCCACTAAAACAACTCAGAGACTTTTAAGGCATTGATGCCTCATATAAATGGATTTTGAAATCATCAAACTACTTAAATTTATGTCGTTATTGTTGGTTGCTATTATCCTTATTACCGCACTATTTTATGAAAAGATAATCGCGAGCGTGTTATTACCCCAATATATAGATTGGGCGCAGGAAACGGATGAGAAAGGGGTTGAAATTGGTACACCGTTAAATAACGAGGAACGGTCATTAGCGGAAGAAATCGGCATCAAACACCCTGAAAAAGTTAGAATTGTTTATGTTGACGATGTCCCCTATCCTTACGACAATTTTGCCCTTAAAGTATTCGGCGAGGCGGTTGGACTCGTTGGTGAAGTCATCACAAACAATGCACAAGTTTTCGGTTATTCTATTTACGCTCGTTTAGACTTCGAACTGACCAGGCCAAAATTAGCCCATGAGCTAGTGCATGTACTACAAGTTGAAAGAGCGAGCTTAGATAAAGTGGTTACCCAACATTTCTTTGACATGGCGAAGTATGGTTACGATAAAGCGCCATTAGAAGTGGAAGCGGCAGAAGCTAACAAGATATACAGCGCTGATTGGTAACATAAAAAAACGAGTACTTTTAAAAAAGCACTCGTTTTTGTTTATGTTCTGTGTACGATTTTAAGTTTCACTTGCGCATTAAAAAGAGCGTAAGGAAACCTCTGGCAAATGATGGCAACAGTAAGCCTTGGCTTAGTACTCCCACCACCCTTCTTGCCACCACTCCAAAAATTCTTCAAAGTCGATGTAACCGTCGTCATTACTATCGATAATCTTGAAGCCCTCTTGTACGTGGCTCGCTTTAGTTTTTGGCGAAATAACGGTTAGAAGCTCGATGAACTCTGGCAAATCGATTTGGCCATTGCCATCACGATCGAAAAAGCTAAAGTCCTTCCTAATTTCTTCAATTTTAGATTCTGAAAGTTGAGTGCTCACTCGCATTCCTTAATTTCAACTGCAATAACACGAGTGTAACGCCCTTCTTTATGGCTGTCTATGCCTGATTTTCTTTCGCCTTAAGTGCGCGTAAACGTTGAGCTTCCGCTTTTTCTTTACGTTTTTGTTCCATGGTTAAACGCGCTTCAGTTCCAACGTGTTCCTGTTGGCGTTCTTTCGCCAACTGAACTTGTTTTTCACGCTCTCTAAATCGAGCAATTTGGTCTTCAGTATGTGTACCAAAACAATGAGGACAGCTTACTCCTGGCTCGTATTTATCGCTTTGCTTGTCTTCTTCCGTGATAGGAAGTCTACATGCGTAACACTGCTCGTAATGACTTTTCTCTAAGTCATGATTAACGGCTACGCGGTTATCAAATACAAAACAGTCTCCTTCCCACAGCGACTCTTCTTTTGGTACATCTTCAAGATACTGTAGAATGCCGCCTTCTAAATGATAGACCTCTTCAAAACCCTGTTCTTTCAAATAAGCGGTAGATTTTTCACAGCGGATACCACCAGTGCAAAACATTGCAACTTTCTTATTTTTAGACGGGTCTAGTTCTTTTGCTACGTATTCTGGAAACTCGCGAAAAGTTTCAGTTTTTGGGTCAATCGCGTTTTTGAACGTACCAATTTCAATTTCGTAACCGTTTCGTGTGTCAATAACCGTAACGTCCGGATCGCTAATTAGCGCGTTCCAATCTTTAGGTTTTACATACGTACCCACAGTTCGGCGCGGGTCGATACCCTCAACACCCATCGTAACAATTTCTTTTTTAAGCTTTACTTTAGTCCGGTAGAACGGCTGCTCGTCGTGAAGTGACTCTTTAAATGAAATTGGGTTAATACGTTCATCACTGTTCAAATAAACGAGTAAAGCGTCGATACCTTCACGGGTGCCCGACACAGTGCCGTTTATACCCTCGTGAGCGAGAAGAAGAGTGCCTTTGATGCCATTTGCTTCCATGGCTTCAAGTAGCGGTTGACGAATTTCTTTGAAGTTTTCAAGCGCAACAAATTTATACATTGCGCAAACAATATATTTAGACATAGTTTTTTTACCTTTGCTGATTGGAGCGTAAGACCAGTGCAAAAATGCGGCGCGCAATATAACAAAACTAATGGTTAAAAACTAGGACAGATGTAATTATCTGTGCGGACGGGTATTAATGAATGCTTTTTGAGTATTTATGGTTCACGGTGTTGTGCTAAGCCATACTTCTAAAGGACGTTGAATTTAGGTGTTCAGGATTTGCAGAGTCAATTTCACCGTGTTGTGAGGAGAGAATATCATAGAGTAATGTATTGTCTTCTTTAACTGAATTAGCATATTGTTTTTTCAGTCTTTTTTGCGTAGCGAGGCTGCAGTTGTGTATTACGTCATCGGGAAGACGCTTTTCATCGTTGGTTTGTGCTAAAGGTGCGGGTTTTAATGCCATGTACAATCGCGCTGTGGCATAGTCCTGTGCAACAAGCAAAGGCATAACGTGCATTGCTTTCCATTCACTTTCGCTCGCAGCGAGTGACGGCCGTCTGTAATGATTTAATGAGGCAAGTTGTGCCTCTACGCTACTTTGTTGTTCTAAGCCTGAACTTGCCGATTCAATTTGAAATGGCTCCGCAACACTGTGTTGCTGCATGGCAAGGTATAAAGAAAAAAGTGCGCCTTGCGCTGATGCACGAGCAAGCACCCCACTTCGCTCCCAGTAAATACTGGGGTCGATAGGCGTATTGTCGTTAGCAGCGGGGGGGTCTAGTAGCATCCATTTTTATTACTTAATTTGTATACTTATGTTTTCGGCAAGATAATGTTTTTCTTAAGCTTATTTTCTAAAATTAGATATACTTCAACTAGGCCTAGGTGCGCTCATTCACGGATGCGAAATGCAATTTAGCAACAAACAAGTATTGATTGTTGAAGATCAACGACCTTTCCTCCTTCTTCTTAAGGGGTTAATGCACTCTATGGGCGTGTCTGACGTGGTCACTAAATCGTCAGCAGAACAAGCGGTATCACTTTGTAAAAAGCATAAATTCGATATCATCATCAGTGACCTTCATTTAGGCGCAGACAACAAAAATGGATATGAATTAATCGAGGAGCTGCGCACGGGCAATCTCATTAGTCCAACGGCCGTATTTATTTTAATTAGCGCCGACAGCGCTCGACCGATAGTGTTAGGCTCAATAGAGCGACGTCCAGATGACTTTCTTATAAAACCTTTTTCACAGGTACAGTTAAAATCTAGAATTGTACGTGCTTTTCAAAAACGCGAGTTCTTAAAAGAAGCGTATACACTGATTAATAAAGGAGAACTCAATAGCGCTATCGACCATATTGAAGCGCTCCTAGATGCGCCGTCTCACTATAAAGGTCACTGCGAGCAGCTCTTGGTGGAGTTATATTGGCGAATCGAACAGCCTCAAAAAGCCCTTGATGTCTTAAATAGCTACATAGATGGAAAGCCTGTGCTCTGGGCTCAAGTCGCGATTGGTAAAACCTACCTTCAATTGAAAGATTACGAAAAAGCAATATCAGTGGCTAAGAAAACCCTCAAGCGCAACAGATTTAATGCAGATGCACACGATATTCTTGCTCAGGCCTATCAAGCTATCACATCTGGTGAAAAAGCATTAGAGGCTATCAAGGAAGCAATTAAACTCTCTCCCTATTCGCTGCCAAGGCATTTTAAAGCCTGCGAGATTGGCAGAGATAATGAGGATTTGCTACTCGCGGCAAGCTCTAGTTTAGCTATTTGGGATTTATCAAAACGTACCGTACATAAAAACAGCCTTCATTGGTGCGGCATTATCAGAAGCTATTTAGATATTGCGGAATTTGCAGAAGATAAAAAACAGCGCAACAAGTATCAACAAGAAGCCCTTCTCACACTGCAGCGGGGAAAATTTGATGAACATCTTCAAAAAATAGACCGCGACTTTGACATAAGTATCTTTGGAAAAATTGTTAACGCCAGAATAAGCGCGATAGATGGAAAGTTAATAGACGCAAAGCGACATTTAGCCTTGTCTCAAAACTTACTAGATGAAAAGTACACTGACGTTCCTACAGCATATATCCCTGATAGTATAAATGTAATGTTTAAATTGGGTGAGTTCGATGACGCAGTTCAGTTAACCGCGTTATTAGAATCACGGGACGATAAGCTCGACCAAAATAGTGCGAGTATGCTAAGAAAACAGTCTCAAGACGCGCAAAAAAGCCTAGCTAGCTATCAACAGTTTAATCGCGAGGGTATTCAACATTACCAAGAAAAGGACTATGAGCGAGCTAAGGCATCATTTGCTCTTGCTCAAGGCTTTGCACCTGTTAATACCGGTGTTGCACTCAACCTACTTCAATGTCTTCTTCAAATAGCGGTGAAAGAGGGTAAAGCCGATGCAAACTTGATCAATGAGTGTAAGCGTTTATTTAAGTTAATAGACGACATGACGCTCAAAGCACCCTATAAAGAGAAATACGTCAATCTTCGAGACGAACTCTCACAATACATCGGTTTTTAGTTTATTCATCAATCCCTTGCCTTTTATTTCACTACGACAATCTTAAACCCACTTATCAACCTCTATCACTAAACATTCGCTAAACGGGTTTTACTGCTTTTCCATCGTTTTAACGAAAGATAAATACAACACATTTGTACTGTATATATATACATGTTATAACGCGAGTTGTTATCTCTTAAATAAAAAAATGTTTAGATGGAATATCACTACATCTGCTTTTGCAAAGAGGAAGTTTAATCTGCAATGCATGACAAACTGATACAAAAACTCGAAATACTCTCAGACGCCGCTAAGTACGATGCGTCCTGTGCAAGCGGCTCAGCAGGTAAGCGTCAGGCAGGTAAAACGGATAAAACCGGTATAGGCTCGCTAACTGGTGGCTCAGGTATATGCCATAGTTTCACCCCAGATGGACGATGTGTATCGCTATTGAAAATATTAATGACGAATTATTGTATCTACGACTGCCATTATTGCATCAATAGAGTATCTAGCAATGTACGACGTGCTCGTTTCTCAGTGAAGGAAACGGTAGATTTAACCCTTAATTTTTATAAACGTAACTACATCGAAGGCTTATTTCTTAGTTCCGGTATTGTTGGCTCACCAGATTTAACAATGGAAAGTATGGTGCGCATTGCTAAATCCCTACGTCTTGATCACGGATTCAAGGGCTACATACACCTTAAAACCATTCCAAACGCCTCGCCCGAATTACAGGCTGAGGCCGGTTTATATGCAGATAGATTAAGTATAAACGTCGAGATGCCAACCCAACCTTCATTGAACAAATATGCTCCAGAGAAAGACCTTGGCGCGATTCACGGGGCAATGAATACGCTTAAAGACAAAATAACGGAACATAAGGTCGATAAAACACACTCGGGCAAACGCCCTCCTCGCTTTGCGCCTGGTGGACAGTCGACCCAAATGATCATTGGTGCGGATGATTCGAATGACAAAATTATTTTGGGAACCAGCGTTAAACTCTACAGCGAACAAAAACTACGTCGGGTTTATTACTCTGCATTTTCACCCATACCTGACGCCTCACAAGTTTTACCTTTGAAACCAGCGCCTTTAATACGTGAACATCGCCTCTATCAAGCTGACTGGCTTCTGCGTTTTTATGGGTTTACCCTCGATGAAATTGTTCATGATGAAATGCTGGATATGGATCACGACCCCAAGCTCGCATGGGCATTGCGAAATCGCCATATATTTCCAATCGATTTAAACAAAGCCGATAAAATGCTTTTGTTGCGAGTACCAGGGCTTGGGGCTCGTACAGTTCAAAAAATTCTCTCGATTCGTCGTCATACCAAATTAAATTGGATAGACCTTACTAAAATGCGGCTGCCTTTGAAAAAGTTAAAACCGTTCATCAGCGTGGGTGACTACTCACCGAACATTCACTTACTCGATAGCAATAATTTTGAACTTCAATTTAAACAGCCTAAGCAATTTGAGTTATTTGGTGGGTAAATGAAATTTATGTTAGCAGCTTCTAATTTAGTTTCGAAGGTAGTGCCAGAATGAAGACGGTTGCAATTACATCGGTACCTGGGTTTGATGAATGGCGCGAAGCATCAAGGGAGTGTCTAGCACACGGTATTCCTCCTGAGGATATTATCTGGCAAAACGTTCAGTCGGTACAGGACGACCTGTTTGGTCATCAAGAGCAGACCCGAGCTACTAACAAACATCAAATAAAGCACACAATTCCCAAATCTGCTTTAGTGCTATTTAAGTATGCGTTATGTCATAGTGATACCAAACGCTTTGCTTTGTGTTATCGCGTTTTGTGGCGGATGATTTATGAAAATAGAAACCTTATTCAGCTAAAAACTGACGAAGATATAATACAGCTCTATATGCTTGTAAAAGCCGTCAAACGTGACGCGTATAAAATGAGTGCGTTTCTTAGGTTCAAGGAACTCGAAATTGAGGGTAAAGAACATTTTGTCGCGTGGTACGAGCCCGAACATTACAGTTTGGAGATTAAGCTCGACTTCTTTCGAACTCGGTTTAAAAACATGCGCTGGTCTATCCTCACTCCCTACCGTGGCGCTCATTGGGATACCGAAACACTTCTTCTTGAGGATAATCCAGATCCAAGTGCAGTTCCTGATGATGATCGTATCGAAAAATACTGGCTTACTTATTACGCAAACATATTTAACCCAGCGCGCATTAAGACGAATGCGATGCTTAATCAAATGCCCAAAAAATATTGGAAAAACATGCCTGAAACCTCGTTGATAGACGACATGATTAAGCAGTCGGGTGCCCGTGCGTATAAAATGATTATTGATGGAAATAAGCACTAAATAGCTACGCACGAGCTTGTGTAGGCATACTTATTTTTTGAAGTTTTCCACTGTTTCAATAAGTTCATCAATATTTTTAAGTAGCGTATCTCGCTGCTTGTCGCTCAGAGTTGTAAATATTTCAGAAATTAACGTAACGGTAACGGCTTGATTGTGTTCACTACTTTGCTTATAGATATCGCTCTTATACGTATCTGGGTTTTGCATTAACGCAATAAGTTCGGTTTCAAAACCCTTATTGAATTTGCGTGTTACAAACAGCTTTCTAGCAGCATTTTGTATGTCCCTACGATAATTTAACCATTCTTCACCAGTGGGAATAAACTGGCTAGCGTAAGTAGCAACAATTTGCTTTTGCTCGTCGCTAAGCTTTCCTATTCGCTCACCGATAGTTTCCTCTATGCGCTCAATGCGTTCTTCCAAACGCTTTTCTTCTGATTTCGCAAGCGTTTCAAGACGCTCTTCTTCTTCCTCTTTGTTGTCTTTTTCAAGTGCTGCAAAAAGAGATACGACTTGTTCGTCATCTAATGTTTTTGCAATTGATACCAACTCAGGGCTTATTTGGTCGCGAACTCGCTCCCAATGCTCCCTCGCTTGAACTAGATGCCCCTGCACAGCGCCAGAATCTAATCTACCGTTTTTGATTTGACTTTTGATCTCGCTGAGGTGCGCTTTGTAGCGCTCAAGCTCTGATGTTTTGTGCCAGCGCAACCAGTTTTGCAAATAATCATCAAATTTTTCTTCCTGCTCCCCCTTAAGTTCTATGTAGTCGTCCAAATACCAATAGACCCACCAGTCGAGGTTGTTGTAGGCCAATTTGGAACTACATGAAGCGAGAAAAATTACAGAAAACAAAACTAGCAGCAAGCGCATAATTCAATCCTTTTTTATTAACTACGTTCTCTACCGAAAATTCGCTTATTCGTTTTTTACATTTAAAAGTAATAACCATTTAGCAGCGTTACACTTAAGATATAAACGAGTTTTAAGTTCTTAGGCACTTGTTATAAATGTTTACTTTACGTGCCAACCCCTTAACGCTACCTTAACCATATTAGGTGTAAAAAGAAGGATTTTAATGTGTCAAAACGTGTCGCAATTTTAACGTCTGGTGGCGATGCGCCAGGTATGAATGCGTGTATACGGGCAGCCATTATTGCGTGTCAAAAAGCTGAATATACGTTGTTAGGTTACCAACATGGATACAATGGCTTACTGCAACAGGAACATGTCTCCCTCTCTCTCGGTTCGACCCACAATCTTATTCAACAAGGCGGTACTATTTTACACAGCGCTCGCTGTAAAGAGTTTAAAAACCGCGAGGGGCTGATGAAAGCAGCGGATAACCTAAAACAAGCGGAGATTGACACACTTATCGTCATTGGTGGTGATGGCTCGTTTCGCGGAGCATCAAAATTAAGCGAACATTGGGATGGTCAAATCATAGGCATACCCGGCACGATAGATAATGATATTGCTGGTACAGATGCAACTATTGGCTATTTTACCGCTATTGACACAGCAATGAGTTCAATCGATAAAGTCCGGGACACCGCAGATGCTTTTGAGCGAATTTTCCTGGTAGAAGTTATGGGTCGTAATGCCGGCTTTTTAGCATTAAACGCCGCCCTTTCCTCTGCCGCTGATTACGTGGTTGTACCTGAGTTTTTTGAATCTGCCGAGACAGAGATACAAAAAATGGTAACGCAGATCAAAGCACAGCGAGCGTTAAAGGGTGCCGTAAGCTTTATCATTGTGGTGGCAGAGAACGTCTGGCCCAATGGCTTAGCAGGGTTAACCGAAGCATTACAGCAGCATGATATAAGCGATGTAAGGCCCGTCACATTAGGTCACGTTCAACGCGGAGGCTCACCGGTGGCACAAGACCGCTTACTGGCAACAACCCTAGGAGAACACGCTATAAAGTTGGTGGGAAGTGAGGCTACTAACATCATGGTAGGTGAAGTGAATCAGCACCCCGTTACCGTACCCTTGTCGAGAACATGGGAAACATCAAAACCCTTGAACGATGCACGTGTAGAAGCGATGCGTACGCTAATGAATGAGAGGTACAGTGAATAGTGAATAGGTTTATGACACAAATGCTATGCCCATCGAGCAGAATTACTTAAAGAAATAAAAAAGCCTTGTTTAACTATAAACAAGGCTTTCTAAAACGAGACCAAATGTTATAGAGCCGCTTTACATCTTCATCGCTGCTTTGACTTTATCGCGATGGCTACGGCTTACCTTTAACTCGGTATCATTTTGAAGAATTAAATGATACTCACCGCTTATATGACTGACTAATTTTTTAACGAATCGGATGTTGGCAATCGCAGAGCGGTGAACGCGAACGAAAAACTGAGGGTTAAGTTCTTGTTCCAACTCTTTCATAGTCTTTCGCATAATATGCATGCCGTCTAGCGCATGAACACACATATAGTCACCCGCAGCGTCAATCCACTGTATGTCTTGAACATTAACACGCGTTACTTCCGAGCCATCTTTTATGGCGAGCACATCAGGATATGGATTGGTCTCTACTGGTTCACCATTAGCAAGTTTGCGGAGAATCTCTTCACAATCATCACCCGTTAATTCAGCAACCAAACTTACAAGCTTTTGCGACTGCTCATCTTGATGCTGAGTAGAAAAATACTCACGCACTTTGTCTAATGCAGCGCCTAAACGTTCGTCGTCTGCGGGTTTTAAAAGGTAGTCAAGCGCATGAACGTCAAACGCTTTAATAGCATAGCTATCATAGGCGGTTACGAACACGATCATAGGAATAGGTTGTTTTAATTCCCGAAGTTTATGAATAACTTGAAAACCATTTAAACCAGGCATTTGTATATCTAAAAACACCAAATCAGGGCGATGTTGAGAAATGCTGCTCACCGCCTCAAGGCCGTTTTGACATTCGGCAACCACCTGGACATCATCATGGCGCTCTAGCCTAGCACGAAGCCCTTTTCGAGCTAAAGGTTCGTCGTCCACTACAATGGTTTTAATCACTTGCTTTGTCATGTTATACGTCCTTAACTTCATACGGAATGCGTATTCTTACGCGCACACCAGAAGGCTGATTGTGTTCTATAGAGAATGCAAAATTACGGTGATAAAGGGATTGCAAACGCTCTTTTATATTGGCTAAGCCCACGCCGTTCTCTCGACTTAGCGTGCCGTCTTTAATGTCCGCCCCAGGCCCATTATCGGCAACGTCCATCAGTAGGTCATTTCCAAAAGTACGTGCAGTTATTGAAATACGACCGCCGTTTTCCATTTTAGATATGGCGTGTTTTATCGAATTTTCAATAATTGGCTGTAAAATCATGCTTGGCACGAGAGCACTTTCACAGCCTTCATCAATATCCCAAAGTACTTCTAAACGGTCGTCGAAACGCACTTTTTCTATTTCTAAGTAAAGGCGCAATGCCTTAATCTCCTGCCCTAATGGAACTCGCTTTATCGGGTCGTTATCTAAAGAGTAACGCAAAAAGTCGCTAAGGCGCGATACCATCGCTTCTGCCGTATCATTTTCCTTTAGAAGTATAAGTGTTGATATAGCGTTGAGCGTATTAAACAAAAAGTGCGGATTAAGCTGGTAGCGTAGCATTTTTATATGCGCTTGGTGCGCCATAGTGCTTGCTTTAAGCGCATTTTGTTTTTCTTTTTGGAGCATCTGAAAGTTCTTGATGCCGAAATACACGCCACTCCAACAGCCTACCATTATCAAAGAGTTAATGGTGTTGGTGAAATACATATACCATTCATCAGGGCGATATCCATGTTTATAGATTTCCCAGTAGTTTATGTTTTTTACCACAGCCCACAGCAGCGCAATTAAATAGCAAGAAACGATCACGATAGTGATCATGTTGAGGGGCGACTGCTTTCTTGCCCAACGGTAGATATATCGAAGAGGGATGGTTAACAACCACCCTGCATAGGCATTTAGCATAATAATGAAGACCCATATAGGCCTTACATCATGGAGAAATGAACCAATGTAATAAATTATCGCAAACCCTGCCCAGCCCGCGCTGTGCAACGTCCAAAATAATCGTTCATTACTTTCTATTACACGCTGAAAGCGACTCACATTATTACCAGTTTAAAAACTTATAATAAGATTATACGCAAGCATTGCTATCACCCAAGCAGCTTGGTCGTGCCACTTATGCTTCTGGTCGCAGGGCAAAATCTTGAAATTAGACATTTTTTAGCGAGATAAGGAGCATTATCAGGTTAAACCACCGTTGGCTTTAGTAGCTAATATTCATTCTTTTTAGCCAGTGAACCCACCACCAAGCTGGGCCGACTAGAAGAAACCGTAAATCATCAAAAAAAGACGGCTTCTTACCTTCAATACGATGGCCGATAAATTGAAGTGCCCACATAACCACAAACAACACAAGTGAAAACGACCACACAGTGATATTGAAATGTTCAAGGGTGTTAATTGCACCAAAACATAAAATAGTAAGTAGGGTCATTGCGGCCCCAATGGGCCCGGAAAGAAGGAAGTAATAATAAAGTACAGGCAAGGCGATGATATGGGCCCAAGTTACATCAAATTGTGCGATAAAGTCGGGAACAGGTATGCTCCATAACAGCCCTATTGAGACAAAATAAATGCTCGGAACCGCTATCGCGTGAATAATGACGTTCGTTTTATTTTGATGGCTTTCACCGTATTGCATTAGTAAACGCTCAATGCTTCTCATGTAGAACCCCCTAGCCTGCTTATATAACCATTATTAAAAGCGCACTCGTTATCACGTTTTACAACACTATTAAGCTAAAAGTGTGTGTCGCGACAACAGCGTCTTTATCAGTTTCTCATCACAAGTAAAGGCGAGCCCGTAGTAAACCACATCGTTCTCTATCTTATGGTTTTTTACTTTAGCTGTAAGAGCTACTTCTTTACCGTCTAACAAATAATTTATTTTAACTTCAGATTCATCGATCATTATTGGCCAATTCGGTTTCACCTGTAACGCGACTTTCGACCCTTTTTCACTCAAATCGATAATGATCCCTGTCACATTTTCATCGCTTGGATACACGTCTGCTTCTAGCGTAACTGACACACCAAGCTGTGCACGTTTGACTGACCTAAGTCCAATACTTTCAATACGTTTTGGAAAGGTTGTAACCAGTAATCCTGAAGGTTTTGAGAGTAGCTTTAGTACTTTTACTTTAAATGCAATAACCTGTCCGGTATCGCCTTCAAGTACAGAGCGAACGACCACATCGTTGCCAACAGTGAGTGCATCTCTTACCGTTATCCACTTAGCAGACGTGGGAATATGAAAGAGCAAACACTCGTCAATGAGCATACCTATATAGTCAGTTTTTACGCGCTTTGGCGCAGCCGGCATAGAAATTTGTAAATCTACTGTATCGCCGGGCACTAACGTTCGTAAAGAATCTAAGTTTTCTTCGCTCAATACACTGCTTTGTATTTTTTCAGCCATTTGTATTTGTTATTGCTGGAATTAATAGTAATAAGGTCAATGTACGCATCAAACAAAAACTAATCAACACTGTGATGTGAAAGAGCCTTAATAATCGTTAAAGAATGTTAGTTATAGATCTGTTGGGCTAAGCGCCTTAGGTTGGTATAGTAATGAGTTCGAATTATTCACCCTATTGGACGTTTATGCCTTCTGTTCTTCATTACACGTTAACTATCGCAAATTGGCGTGCACATCAATTTACCGTTACGTTAGATATCCCCGAGCACAGTAAAAATATGCTTGAGCTTTCATTGCCAAGCTGGATCCCAGGCAGCTACATGGTGCGGGATTTTGCCAAGAGCATTATAGATATCAATGTTACCACAGGTGCAAATAGTGAAAATGAACATCTAAGCATGCTCCCGCTTGTAAAGCTTGATAAGCAAACATGGCGTGTAGAAACACAGGGAAAACCATGCACCATTAGGTATTCTGTTTATGCAAATGATTTGTCAATCAGATCGGCATTTATGAACGATCAGTATGCGTTTATCAATGGTACCAGTGCGTTTCTTAGCGTGTCTGAATTTGAAAATGCACGCTGTGAACTCGATATTCAACTTAATGAAAATGATCCAGATATCACTGATTGGAAAGCTTATACATCTATGCCCACTCGGGCGGATAGTGCATCTTCTTCTGAATGGCACTTCGTCGCACAAAGTTACGACGAGTTTATTGACCATCCTATTTATGTAGGTATTGCCGATACTCACTGCTTTAATGTGGATGGTGTTTCATTCACCTTACTGTTTTCTGGCAATAACAACATCGACTATGAACGTATCGCTAAAGATTTAACGCCGATTTGCAAACATCACCTTGATTTGTTTGGTGCCCCTCGGGCTATCGACAATTATCTGTTTATGACGCTGCTTGCCGACAATGGTTTTGGAGGTCTTGAACATAAGTACTCTACCGCTTTACTCTACCCACGTTTTGACTTGCCACAGGTTGGCGAAACTGGCAAAAAAACAGACAGCTATATTACATTCTTAAGCCTTTGTAGCCATGAGTTTTTCCATACATGGCATGTAAAGCGAATTAAACCCAATGTCATGGTCAAGCCGGACTTGTCACAGGAAACCTATACCAATCAACTGTGGATATATGAGGGCTTTACCAGTTTTTACGACGATGTAACCCTTGCTAGAACCGGCGTTATCGAACCACAGAAGTACCTCGATATTGTGGCGCAAAACGTAAGTCGGCTTTTACAAAATGCCGGGCGTTTAAAACAAACCGCTGCAGAGAGTAGTTTTGACGCATGGACAAAGTTTTATAAGCAAGATGCTAGCGCTACGAATAATATCGTCAGCTATTACACCAAAGGCGGTATTATTGCTCTAGGACTGGATTTATTGCTTCGTAGAGAGTCTGCCAATAAGGTGAGCTTAGATATGCTCATGCAGTTGCTCTGGCAAAACTATGGAATAGAGGAAAAAGGCACGCCTGACAACGTTATACAAGATTTATGTAAAACGCATTTTGATATTGATGTGTCAGCATATTTAGACCAAGTAGTTTATGGAACAGATGACGTAGCACTAGCCTCCCTCGTTAGCGAGATGGGTGTTGATTTTCACACTCGACCTCGCGTGTCGAGTGACGACAAAGGTGGTTTAACGTCGCAGCCTGCTGTTATTAATCAGCTTGGCGCCACGCTCAAACCAGCAAGCTTTGGGTTAACGGTAGTACAGGTTTTTGAAGGGCTCGCAGCCATGGATGCAGGCATTCTGCTAAACGATGTGATTATTGCACTTGATGGGCACGTTGTGAATGCGCAAAAGTTTCAACGTCTTTTAGATAATGCACAGGCGTCAACGGTAGAGATGACCCTTATCCGTGATGGCAGACTCCTTACCTTGCCCCTTGATGTAGTTAAAGCCCGCGCAGACATGGCGTACTTTACCATTACCGATCAGCAGAAACTCAGCAAATGGTTAGCTCGGTAAATTAAAAGAAAAGGCACCACAAGGTGCCTTTTTAACGTGTATCTAGCTGAATGGAACTCGCTTAATCTTTTTCTGGAGAGCCAGATATAACCGTTTGCGGGTCTAATCTCATTTTCCCAAGGTTAATTCGCCAATCTAGATGGGGACCGGTAGAGCGGCCCGTTGTTCCAATAGTGCCAATTTGTTCACCCTGCTTTACTGTATCTCCCACTTCTACCGTGATGGTATCCAGATGTAAAAAGGTTGAGAACACACGCATTCCATGGTCAATAATCAGCGTGTTTCCTGAGTAGTACAGGTCGTCAGCCATTGTTACAACGCCATCCACAGGGGCATACACAGGTGTACCTGTTTCATTTGCTATATCAAGCCCGTAATGAGGCCATTTAGGCACGCCGTTTAAAATGCGCTGACTACCATATACGCCAGATATACGTCCGTTTGCTGGCCACTTAAAGCCTGTAAACAACGCGTCTAGATCAGAATTGCCGCTACGTGCATTCGCCACATTGATATTATCTTGCTTAATACGTGCTGTGACTTCAGCAGGTGGCGACACCATTTTTTGCTCTAATCCATCAATGCGCTGAATATTGTATTCCCGCTTTTCTAGCGTAATGTGGCGCTCCCACTTCTCACCGCTGGTTAATTCTACAGTGAGGCGTTGTTTTAGCGGGGCTTCTCTTTCAAACCCAACAACAAACTTGCCATCCTTGTTGGTGGGCACGCTCTGCCCGTTTAAGAAAACACGTGCGCCAATTGGCGCTTGCCCGCGCAATAATGCGCCTTGTGTAAACTTTCCGTTGAGGGTGACATCTATGTTTGGTTGTTGCAAAGGTTTAGCAGTGGTGCCGCTAGTGCTAATTCCTGCTGAAGCAAAACTCACTTGCGGCGCTACACTTAGCGCAATTGAGCAGAGTAAAGCACGAGTAAGTAATTTAAAACTCGCGTTTCGCGTTCGTGTAATTTCCATAGCCAATTCCCTTCCCACTTATGTCGCTATCTCGTCGTGCCGCTGATTGAAGGGGTCTTCCTACCCTTTAACGGTAGCACCCTTACCTACGCCTTCATAAGCAATCACCTGACAAACCCCATCCGGTGTCCGTTTCTTTTGTTCTTCAAGTAAATACTGTGCCAAACATTCAACCGTAGAGTCAGTTTCAATAATTTCGCAATCTGATTTAGGAATTAGCAATTCGAAATAGCCCTGCGAAGACTCATAGGCAAAGCAGTGATAATCTTCTTGATTTTCTACTTTGCCCTTTAATTTTCTGTCATTGTAGGCAATCTGGTCTTCACGGGTTGCTATGTAGATATCTTCCCAGCGTTCAGCCCAGTATTGTTGGCTGTCGACGCACACTTTACCGTCTAAAATAATATCAATACGAGAACGATGGCCATGAGCGATGCGCTGACAATTACCGTCATGCTTTTTTAGCCCGTGGGTGTAGTGATAATAAGGTGAGGTAATAACCTCTTCCCGAAGATTAAGCGTAATATTTTCAACATTTTCCGGCAAATGCGTAGCCAAAACCTCTTTTAGATAAACACCCACTGAATCCATATTAATTTCATCAGAATACACAAACGCATACGCTTCAGCAGGACAATGAAGCATGATGCTACGGCCATCTGTGCAGGTAAAACGGGTTTCAACCTGTTCTGAGTCATCCTCATGGATCACCTCTGAGCCTTCATACTCTGCAGGTACGAGTAACTTATGATCAACATACTCGTCAATCAATCGCTTTAAGTTCTTTTTAACATGACCGAAGTCTTGAACCATGCTCTCTTCGTTAAGTTCACCGTCCAAAATCACATCGACAATCCAGCTTTCGCCAACCATGCCGCGCTTTGGGCAAAGGTACGAGAAGTCCATCACTGTCAAATCATTTACAAATAATTGCATAACACCCTTGAATCGAGTTTATTTTCTAAAAGCTAGTATACGTTTTTTATCGCGGTTTCGCAGCGACTAGTCCATTGAAGATTGGCGATTAAGCTGATCTTTTAAATTTGGTGGAATTCCACGTATCGTCAGCGTATCGGTTGCTGGGTCATAGAAAACCCTATCACCCATAAGTTTGCGCTCAAAACTCAACGAAATGCCGCCGCCTTGCCCTGTAAACTTAGCAAGCTGTTTCAACGCTGCTGGGTCTGGCTGGATTTCTTTTTCAAGCGGAACTTCCATTGATTGGGTAAATGCAGAAAAGTTGCTGCTCGTTTCTTCGTTTTGTGGAAGTCGGTTAGCCAACTCGTCGACTGACAGGCTTTCACCCGCATCAATTTTTTCTTTGAAGTACGATTTCACTTCTTCTCTATGCTGATGCTGCTCTTGCGGGTCTAACGATTCACTGGCTAAGTATGCATCCACAGAAGAAATAAGTTGTTTATTTTGCTGCTTAACGTCTACCAGTTCTTCGCAACCAACAAACTGCATAAAGAAGTCTGATACTTTACGACCCATTCTACCTTTAATAAAACTAACGTAGCGCTGTTGCTCTGGCTGTACATCCCATTGAGTTAGATCGAATCGGACGGCAAGCTGCATTTTCGCCAAATCTAAATGCTCGCGAGCAGATAAATCAAGAGAGTTCGTCACTTCAACATGTGACCGGGTATTTAACAACGCAATCATGAGGTACTGCGTAGCCAAATATTCGTACTGACAGAAAATTAAAAAACCCGTCTCTACGGTTCCAGTTTCAGCTAGCGTGCGTACTAAACGGTTTGTTGCTGACACCGAAAACGCGTGAAAAGCATCCTCTACATTGTCGCCCGCTGCTTTTTGAATATCCATATACGCTCTTAGACCTTCCGCAAACTCAGCGACATTCTCGGTGCTTTTCTGCGTCTCGGCTTCCCCCTCTTCGTTCTCAACTTTGGCTTCGCGAGTAACTTCACTAACGAAATGGCCCACCCCTTTTCCTGGTTTGGCGTTAAAGCTGTGATTGATTTGATGGGCAAGAAGCTCAATTTCGGGCGTAACTGCGAGGCAGTTGTCTCGGGGAATAGCTTCAATTTTCTCTTCTTTGTTTACAATCAAACGATGTACAACAAAGTGATGAATCAGTGCACTCATAGAGTATCAGGTGTCCTGTTGCTTAAAAAGTGTCAGAATTATTCAAAGAATTGCGGGATTTAAGAATGAATGATTGTACTCACTCAAACAACGATTATAATCATTTTACGTGTAAAACCATTCTTTTTATCAAAGAAATCTTAAAAAAGAGGCGTAGCAATGCCCCAACAAAGCCGCTATAACAACGACGAATTCGAAGCGCTAATGAATAACGTCATTCTAACGCTTGAGGAAGCTGGTGCAAACCGCGATCTTTCTCTTATGGTGTTAGGAAATGTAATTACGCATATTTTGAACACGCAGGTAGCTCCTGAAAATCGTGAAAAAATGGCATCGCAGTTTGCCGATGTTCTTAAGAAAAGCGTAAAAAACAGCTAAGGGACAGCATGATACTTGCCGAATCACCTCGTCGCCAGCGCGTTACTAAACTGGTCAATTGGGGGCACTGGTTTGCCTTGGCGAATATTATTATCGCCATTGTTATTGCCTCAATTTTCGTGTTCTCATCTCCTATGCCTGGAACAGGTGTCGGCACAGTATATCTTCTTGCCAATTGGTTTGGTCATATCGGATTTATGACCTTCTTCGGCTTCGTTATTTTTATTCTTCCGCTATGCTATCTAGTCAATAACCAAAGGGTGATAAAGTTAAGTGCTTCAATTATCGCTGCAGTAGGCCTTGCGCTTCTGGCATTCGATGCACTCCTCTTTAACCGCACAGGCTTTCATATAAGCTTCCACGCCGCCGATTTACTGCGAAGTGAAGCACAATCGACAATGGCAATCGAGAGCTGGCAGCAGTGGTCATTCCTACTTCTTTTGTTTGTGGTATGGCTTGGGTTTCAACTGGTTCTAGCTAACGCAATCTGGAAGCGTGTTGAGCGCTTTACTCGCTATAAAGTGGGAATACCCGTCACTACATTTTTCGTCAGTTGTTTTGTTACTAGCCACGCCATTCATGTTTGGGCGGATGCTAGGCTTTATCAGCCAATTATTAAACAAGACAACATGTTTCCGCTATCTTACCCGGCAACTGCTAAGACGACGATGTCGCGATATGGTCTTTTAGATTTAGCAGCATATGAAGAACGAAAGCAGCTACAGTTCAATCCAGATATCCATAACATTACTTATCCTGCAGAACCTGTTTATTGTTCTATCGAGACAAATAGAAACTTAACAGTAGTCGTGCAGACGGACAACGAGCAAACCGTCAATGTTGGCGAAATTGCTTCAGCTAACCTGTTTCAAGTGGCCAACTACTACTCAACAGCAAGCACTATTGAAGGTTTAATGGTATCCACCCTATTTGGGGTACCTGAGATCTATCAGGACGCGTTGTCTCAAAAACGCCCTGTTCTGCTAGCACTTCCCTTGGGATCAGGTATGCCAGTTTCTATTCATAGTGATGATGCGCTGCCACTACCGCAACTTTCAGGCTACCAGCAGCCGATAACGAATAATCACCAAGGGCTTCACATTGCTTTTATGCAAAGCGCAGATATAGCAAGTTATGTGAAGAGCACGCTTGCACGCAACCACGATATTATCGTCGCTACGGGATTTGGAAGTGAAGATGGAAAGGGAGTGCTTTACAGCACCCTTAAGTTAGACGCAAAGTTAGCGAGTACCGAAGATTTAGCGCCAACGATTCTCAGCGCCTTGGGATGTAACGCGCCCACCACCTACTATTCGACAGGCCAAAATCTATTGTCCCCTAATAGGGCTTGGTTGGTGAGCACCTCAGGTGAACGAATTGTTGTATTCCACGACAACAAACGCACTGATGTATTAAGTAATGGAAGTTACGAAATCAGCGACATGGCAACGGGCAAACGTAGCAAAGACCCGTTAAACGTCGACTTACTGAGTCAGGCAATAAAGCACCTGTCGCGCTTTTCAACGCAAAATTAATGATTAACGCTGCTGTGCAGTAATTCTTTTACTCACAGCAGTTTACATCCTATCTCACTGAAAATGCTTAATTTTCAGCTTAAGCGTAAGTTACGCATAACCACTCATTTACGTAATAAGCTCTTTTAGACTCTCAATTCTTGTCACCGTGTGGTCTTTCGAAAGCTGTGCTTCCTGTTCGCCTGTAATATTGTCTTTGCTTAGGAAAAAGCTTTGCTTGAGCCCTGCCGCATCAGCAGCCTGTATATCCCGCCAGCTATCGCCAACCAACACGCTGTTAGCTAAGTCTATTTCTAAATCTTGTGCAGCCGATAAAAGCATTCCCGGTGCTGGCTTTCTGCATGCGCACTTTGTTGCGTACTTAGGAATGGTTCCATCAAGGTGGTGTGGACAAAAATAAACAGGTAATGAATGGATACCATGAGTTGAAAAGTCGTCTTGAACCCGCTCCATAAGTACCTCAAAGTCAGTTTCAGTATAATATCCACGAGCAATACCGCTTTGATTTGTTACGACAACAGGAAGAAACCCTTTAGATTGGAAGAAAAGGACCGCGTCAAAAATTCCCTCTATAAAATCAAAATCCTCATACTTTCCAACATAACCATGGTCTACGTTGATCACTCCGTCCCTATCTAGAAAAAGCGCAGGTTGCTTGTATTGGCTGTTCATTTAGCATCTTCGCTGTTATGTTTTTGCCAAAGTTGAATATGAAAATCAGCGGAAACCGACGTGAGCGTTTTCACAATCTCATTAATTTTTCCTTGTGGTAATTTCCAATAAAATGGCGTCATTTTTATCAACGCAAGGGCCTGCTCATGGCTTTTAAATTCAATAGAAAAAGTGAATATCTCGTTGTGTAATCTCGTGAACCCTTCCCTTGGCGCTTCTTCAAGCTTGTGTTGTTTCGGATCCTCATAAACCCTTGTTTTTAGCTCAAACAAATGCTTTGGAGCAGGGTCCACCGTAAGCAGAAGGCCTTGGGCTCTTAGTACTCTTAGATACTCCTCGTTGCTCCCCGGTGCGAAAACCTGAATGATCACGTCTTGGCTAGCATCAACAAGCGGTAAGTCAAAGCTACTTGCTACCACAAATTGTGTTCGCTTAAATGCTTTGGCAGCAAGTTCAACGGCAATCTTAGCTATATCACTACCCGCGCCATTAACTGAAAAGCCTTTAGCCAGTAATCCGTCGATAACAGCATCTAAGTAACTGCCTTCACCGCAGCCAGCATCGTAGATATTAATGAAACCTGATTTACGTTCACCATCCATAGATACAGAATGAGTACCTTCCTTGCCCAGGGTATCCGCTAGTAACGAAATTATTCTTTCTTTTAGCGGTAGGTAAGCATTTAGTTGGTGAAATTCTCTTCGCGCTCTCACCATGTCCTTATCGTCGCCTGGTACTTTTGATTTTTTAAACTGAACAGGCAACAAATTTACGTAACCAGACTTTGCTTTATCGAAGCTATGGCGATTGGGGCAGATAATCTGTTTAGTACCAAGGGAAATCGGGGATTTACAAAGTGGGCAGTGCCACATGGCAGGATCTTACTTGTAGGAAATTTGCCGCTTAGGATACCAAATCCAGTACCTTGACGGCAATACAGTGTTCCATTGCTCCGTCAGAACCTTGTATTGCAAAAGGTGCCCTAGTCGGCACGATAGAGCTAAAGCACCTTTTAAGACTTATAAAACTTAAAGTGACGCCAGCGGATGGTTCTCTTTCGTCCAAGGCGAAGTGAAATGATGCTCAATCTCGCCCGGGGGAACATCTTCTACGTGCTTATATTTCCACTTGGGCGCCATGTCTTTGTCAATCAAGAGCGCCCTAACACCTTCTTGAAATTCACCACTCTCACCGCAACGACAAGACATGTCAGCTTCCATTCTAAAGCATTCAGCTAGCGTCATATCTCCACCTCTCTCGCACTGCTCAAAAACTAGGTGCATAGTAATGGGAGAACCTTTCGCTAATGTCGCTTGAGCTTTTGATAGCCACTTGTTGTCTTGCATGTCACATGACAAAATCGCATTTACAACCTCAGTAACGTTGTCGCCTTTACACAGTTCATTAATCAATGCCATATTGGGTTCGATATTGCTTTGCGGGATATTTTCTGGCCCTGCAAGGTCACTCAGGACATGGGTCACCGCCTCGCTTAAATTATCCAAATCAGTATCGTTCCAAGAATAATTTGCAAGCTGCTCGAACAAATTATCCTTTTCAGCGCTACTTACCATAATATCAGCTAATCCAACGTAGCAAGCGTCAGTCCCATTCATCTGCCCACCCGTTAACCCTAAAAACAATCCTGATTTTCCTGGTAGCCGAGGAAGAAAGTAACTTCCTCCAACGTCAGGGTAAAGTCCGATGGTAATTTCAGGCATTGCCAGGCGAGATGTTTCGGTGACAACTCGATGGCTCGCACCGCAGAGAAGACCCATACCGCCGCCCATCACAATGCCACTTCCCCATACAATAATGGGCTTGTTATAGTGATGAATGGTGAAGTCTAACGTGTATTCAGTTTCGAAAAACGTTTCTAGGAATGCCGGAATTTGTCCTTGAGCTTCAACCATTGATTTGTACATGGAAACGATGTCACCACCAGCACAAAAAGCCTTTTCGCCAGCCGAGTCGATAACTACCGCAACAATATCGCTTCTCGTATGCCACCTTTGTAATGCTTTTAGCATAAGGTCTGCCATTTCCAGATCTAACGCATTTAATGCCTTTGGCTTATTCAACGTCAACCGGCCTATTTTAAAGCCATCTGTTTTCGTACTAATCTCTTCAACGATCACAACTGATTCGGCATCTGTCATTGCAACTCCTATAAGGAAATCCGTTTATAAAAATAAATAAAAACGCGTTTTACAGTACGCTTCGTTCGTCAGACAGTAAACGCCTACCGATGATCACCCGCATTATTTCGTTAGTGCCTTCCAATATCTGGTGAACTCGGACATCTCTGAAATGACGCTCTAGAGGATATTCTTTTATGTAGCCATATCCGCCATGCAGCTGCAATGCGTCGTTACATACGTTAAAACCGACATCTGTTGCAAAGCGCTTCGCCATTGCGCAATACGTTGTTTTATCAGCGTCATCGTTATCCAGTTTACATGCAGCCATCCGAACCATTTGTCTTGCAGCAACAAGTTCTGTTGCCATGTCAGCCAGCTTGAATTGTAACGCTTGAAAACCAGCAATAGGCTTTCCAAATTGTTCACGCTCATTCATGTAGTCTCTCGCTACATTTAACGCTTGCTGTGCGGTCCCAACTGAGCAAGTTGCGATATTAATACGGCCACCGTCCAAGCCTTGCATTGCCATTTTAAAACCCTGGCCCTCTTCGCCTAATAGCCAACTTGGATGAAGCTTCACATTATCAAACGTTATCATACGGGTTGGTTGCGCGTTCCAGCCCATTTTCTCTTCTGCTTTGCCATACTCAATGCCTGCTGCATCAGCAGGAACAGCAAATGCAGAAACCCCTTTGGGACCATCTTCTCCGGTACGAGCCATAACAACCAATACGTCTGTGCTACCCGCGCCAGAGATAAAAACTTTTGAACCGTTTAAAACGTACTCACCGCCTTCCTTAACGGCTTTAGTTTTAAGCGACGCCGCGTCAGACCCAGCGCCAGGCTCTGTAAGGCAATAAGACGCGAGCTTTTCACCAGAAACCAGCTTTTCACACCATGTGCTCTTTACTTCTTCGGTTCCCCAGGTTGCAATCATCCACGTCGCCATGTTGTGAATAGTAAGCATAGCGGTGGTTGTCGTGCACCCCATCGCAAGCTGCTCGAAGATAATTGAAGAATCAAGGCGCGAAAGCCCTAGACCACCAGCGCTTTCTGGCGCGTATAAACCACAGAATCCTAACTCGCCTGATTTCTTAATTGCCTCAACAGGAAAATAATGTTCTCTGTCCCACATCGCTGCATTGGGCGCCAACTCTTGTTGTGCGAATTGACGGGCGGTTTCTTCAAAGGCTAATTGGTCGTCTGTTAAATCAAAATTCATGAGTCATACCTTCAATTGATTTGCTTTTCCATAACAATAACCAATAGCTACCCCTTACGTAAACGTAAAGGTAAACATTCTTTTAAAATTTGTCGCAAAGGACGTAAATATTTTGTGACGAAAAGAGGGTCACTACTGGATATCGCCTCCATCGACATAAAATCTTGGTCTATTTGCTAATGCACTTTTATGCCGCTACTGATAACCTAGCTACTTTGTCATCACACACTAAGTACTCGTGGAATTTAGAATTGCTATTGTAGAGGATAATGCCACCGCTCGAACTGCACTTCGAGGGCACCTTATGTCTATTGCAAACTTAGAAGTGAGTAGTTTTGCTACAGGTGTTGAACTCAAGGCCGCGCTAAAAAAGCAAAACTTTGAGTTGTTGCTTATGGATTACCACCTCGGTGAAGGCAAAAACGGTGTAGAATGGGTTCATAATCTTCGCGAGGCGGGGTTTATTCGTCCAAGCACGGGCATTATCTTTTTAACCTCAGATCGCTCCCCTCAAATCATTGGTCGTATCATGGACCTGCAACCTGATGTCCTTCTTATAAAACCCTATACAATCGCATCCCTGACCCGGCAAGTTAACCACTACTTAACGTACCGAGACTTTATAAAGAACGCGTTGCATTCGCTTGATAATAAACAGCCAGACCGAGCAGTAAATATCATTAGAGCGAAGATAAAAGAAGGCATTCCACCTCGTCTTGTTGGAGACATCAGAAAACTTTACGCCCGTCTTCTTGTCGAGTGCGGAGAAATTCGCCGTGCACTAAGCATTTATGAAGATGTGTTAACCCGTTCGGAAAAGGTACTTTGGGCTCAATGGGGTAAAATTAAGTGCCAGTATGCTTCAGGTCAGTGGCCAGATTGCAAAAACCATTTGAGCGATTTAGTTAATTCAAGTCTTGCTCGCGATAAAGCCTTTGAATGGTTAGCATCCATTTCCTTCGAGCAAAGTGCGTTTGAAGATGTAGAAAAATATTTAAACGAAATCAACTTTAGCGAGCTCAGTCTTCCCGCAGCTAAATTAAAAACTATGGCTTTTCAGAAGCAGGATAAAGTCATAGAAGCCATTGACTTACTTCAGAAAAAAAGAGCAATGCATAGAAGCGCTAAAGACAGGTTCGTTGACTTTACTTTCGAACTCGCAGAATTTTATCTTTTGTTAGCGGAAGAGTCCCCAAAGACAAATCGGACAGAGAGTTTGTCTCAGGCCCGTAAGCTAGTAGGTATAGCAGGGCGAAGCCAAGGTGATCCACAAATTCTTCAAAAGCGAGATTATCTCCTTGCCTTCGGCGCAGTAATTGAGAACGATTTAGAAAAAGCGGCGCACCTGCTTGAAGGCGATCACATCGACAACTATTTGAGAACAGAGCCTTCGATTTTAGTGATTGCAGCTAAAGTCCATCACGGTTTAGGCGACGAGCGTAAAGCGGGTGAACTACTTTTGATGGCTAAGCAAAAAAACGCTGAGTTACAGGTCATCTCTGAACAAGTCATGAATGATGAACTCATATTTTCAGGTGGGGAACGTTTAGGGTTAAATCATGAACAGGCCGTTGCTATCAACCAAACCGGCACCCAGTTATTCATTGAAGGGAGTTTCACAAGCGCAATGAAGCACTTCTATGACGCGTTTCACCTCTCTGAAGAAACGCCAGCATTTGGGTTAAACCTGCTTCAATGCATGATTGAGGCAGATACGGGCGTGTATCGAAAATTTAACCTAAAACAGCTTATCGATAAGATATCGACGATGAAATTAAATGAAACTAATAAAGCCCGTCTTGAACAGCTTATTCTTTCTAGTCAAGAGCAATCGATTTAAAGCTATCAATGAAAACGCGACCCTGATTGTTAACCAGGATCAGCGTTAACGTTTAAATATCTACCAGCGTAAAATTATTTGAGGCGTGTTAACAGGCTAGAGGTATCCCAACGTCCACCGCCTAACTTTTGAACATCGGCATAATATTGGTCAACAAGTGCAGTAAGAGCTAGCGTTGAACCATTTTTACGCGCTTCATCTAGCGCAATGCCTAAATCCTTTCGCATCCAGTCAACCGCAAATCCAAAATCAAATGTATTGCTTAGCATTGTGCTGGCTCTGTTTTCCATTTGCCAAGATTGCGCAGCGCCTTTACTGATTACATCAATTACAGCATTACAATCTAATCCGGCCCTTTGGCCAAAATGCAATGCTTCTGATAACCCTTGAACGATACCCGCGATGCATATTTGATTCATCATTTTTGCTAATTGACCGCTACCGCTCTTGCCCAATAGCTGACTATGTCGAGCGTAATGAGACATTACTGGCTCAGCTTTATCATAAAATTCTTGATCGCCACCAACCATTACCGTCAGTTGACCGTTTTCGGCCCCTGCCTGTCCTCCCGAAACAGGTGCATCAAGAAAGCCGATATTTTTTTCTGTGCAAGCGGCGTAAAGCTCTCTGGCTACATCCGCCGATGCAGTAGTGTGGTCCACAAGAACGCTGCCTGGTTTCATCACTTTAAGTGCTTGATAGGCAACGTCTTTCACATCGTTGTCATTTCCTACACACATAAAAACAATGGATGCATCTTCGCAGGCCTGAGAAACCGTTTCACAAGCCTTAACTTGTGCCCCATCTAAATTATAAGTCGTTACCCAGTCTTTGGCTTTTTGCGCCGTTCGGTTGTAAACAGTCACAGGGTAACCCGCTTTGCTTAAATGGCCGGCCATTGGAAAACCCATAACACCCAAGCCTAAAAAACTCACTTTCAAATTACTCATACAAAATATACTCTAGAAGATAAACATCAATGTTTTGATTACTTAAGAGTAACAGACTTAACAACAACAAAAACATAGGAATTTACTTTGGAACTCTACTCGCATCACATTACCCGCAATACCGGCGAACAAATCACCCTTGAACAATACAAAGGGAAAGTGTTGCTCATTGTCAATACCGCCAGTAAATGTGGGTTTACTCCGCAATATGAAGGGTTAGAGGCACTTTACAAAAAGTATAAAGACAAAGGTCTGGAAATACTGGGGTTTCCATGTGATCAATTTGGTCATCAAGAGCCAGGGAGTGATGAAGATATTGCAGAGTTTTGTAGTTTAAATTTTGGTGTGTCTTTCCCTTTATTTCAAAAAACTATTGTGAACGGTCCTGAGGCAAATCCGCTTTTTGAGTCATTGAAAAAAGAAGCGCCAGGCCTATTAGGAACCAAGCGTATAAAATGGAATTTCACAAAATTTCTTGTTACCCCTGATGGCAAGGTATTAAAACGATACGCGCCCACCATCAAACCTTCGGCAATCGAAGCTGATATTATTAAGCATTTACCTGTTGACTGATCACTCCAAAAAACTTTATTTACCTGCTTAAGGATTAAGGCATATGGCACAAAAAGGTTTATCGCTAGACGACGGCTCTAGCAGAAATGTGGCTTTTTTTAGCACTCGGCCTTATGAAAAGCAGGTCTTTACTGAACTGCTCAATGTACGCAATGAGACGTTAACCTCTCCCATAGAGGCAACATTTTTTGAGCATCCGCTAAACCCCTCTACAGCATTAAGTTGTGAAGGATTCTCTGACGTTGTGGTATTTGTAAATGACGATGTAAGCGAAGCTACAATTAAAGCGTTGAGTCAAAATAATGTAAGCCACGTAGCGCTTCGTTGTGCTGGCTACAACAATGTGGATGTGGACGCGGCAGCTGAAATGGGGATCAGTGTGAGTCGTGTACCGGCTTACAGCCCTGAAACTGTTGCAGAGCATACGCTTGCGCTTATCCTTACATTGAACAGAAAAACACACAAGGCCTATAACCGGGTTAGAGAGGGTAACTTTAACTTACAAGGTTTAATGGGCTTTACGCTTCATGAAAAAAACGTTGGCGTTATTGGAACGGGCAAAATAGGCAAAGCGGTCATTCGAATATTGCTCGGATTTGGGTGCAATGTATTATGCTTTGACCCAACACAGGACTCTTCTGTTATCTGCATGGGGGCTCAATATGTCTCTCTCGACGAGCTGCTATCAAAAAGCGTGATTGTTACGTTGCATTGCCCGCTCAATGAACATAGCCAGCACATTATAAACGCTGACAGCATTGCCAAGATGCCTGACGGTGTCATGCTTATTAACACGTCGCGAGGGGGGTTACTTGATGATGCAGCGGTCATTAAGGGCCTAAAATCGAAGAAAATCGGCTACCTAGGCTTAGACGTTTACGAACGCGAGTCTGAACTCTTCTTTAGCGATCATTCTCAGGAGATTATTCAGGATGATGTTTTTCAGCGGCTTACTACCTTTCCCAATGTTTTAATAACCGGGCACCAAGGTTTTTTTACTCAAGAAGCCCTCCATGAAATTGGAGAGATAACGCTAGATAATATAATGTATGGCGGCAACAGGCTCTGACCCATAGCCGCTTTTGATGGCTTATTTATACACTCACTTATCGCGCCTTTTTCCAATCTAAGCTGCTTGACACAGTAAGCGGTTGAGAAAAGAAAAAGGCATATTATTACGGTTTTTTAAGTATTAATTGGAAATATTTGCCAAGCCACATATAAGGTGCTTTTTTATGATATTGACGTTCTAGCGCCAGTAATTCGTCGAACTTACTGCTCTGATGGCTTATATCGCGCATATAGTCATGAAAACATCGAATTCCAGCTTTTTCTATCACCTGAAAACCAAGCGCCTCACAGTGCTCCACTACCCGCATAGCACTTAATGGCTTTTTAGGATTAAGCCTAACCTGCTTTTTCACTTTCATGCCTTTGGCGATATAGTCAAAGTTACCGTAAATGGCATTCGCAAATAAGTTTGCATCCTGGTTGAAAAAGCTCAGACTAAGAGACGCCCCACTCTTCATATTGTTAAAAATATAGTCTATTGCATCGAAAGGCGCGTCAAGCCATTCAAGCACTGCATGACACACAACCAAGTCATAGTCAGCAAAGTCTTCTATAGCCTGCAGGTACTGCTGTCTTATCGTTATGCCGTCACATGCACTAAGAACAGTAGCAGCTTGTTCAAGCACATCTTTAGATGCGTCGGTTAGCGTAACAGTGTGCCCCATTGACGCTAAATGGGCAGACATAACCCCTGTTCCGCCGCCTATCTCAATGACGCGCAGCGGTTTTGCAACATAGGGCGAAAGCACATCACAGAGTAAGGTGTGCCTTAGCTTTCCTTTTGTTGTACCGTAAATATTATTTGAAAATTTTTCAGCGATTCCATCAAAGATACGATCGTTGTTCATATACCTTACTCTACATCACGCAGGATTATCGATATCAATGAACTGAACAGTCACGTCAAATTGTTCTGCTATATGCTCACCTAAAGATTTCACCCCATAGCGTTCCGTAGCATGGTGGCCAGCGGCAAAAAAGGTGATCCCCATTTCTCGTGCAGTATGTACCGTCTGCTCGGATACCTCGCCGGAAATAAAAGCGTCTACACCAAGGTCCACGGCTTGTTCGATAAACCCTTGTCCGCCTCCCGTACACCAAGCAATAGTTGAAATGGGTTTAGTGACAGGGCCCTCAATTAAAATCTCTCGACCTAGAAGCTTTTTTAACTTCGATTGCAGGGTGTGACCGTCAACCGACTCTACTAGGTCTCCCTGCATAACAACGCCCAACGGCTTAACGCTACTTACCGCGCTCACATTTTCAATTCCTAGAAGCGCTGCAAGTTGACGGTTATTGCCGAATTCTGGGTGTACGTCTAATGGAAGGTGATAGGCATATAGATTAATATCGTTAGCAAGCAGCGCTGAGAGACGTCGTTTTTTCATGCCAGTAATAACTTGAGATTCACCTTTCCAAAAATAGCCATGGTGGACAATGATAGCGTCCGCATTCTTTTCTACAGCAGCATCAACTAACGCTTGCGATGCTGTCACGCCCGTTATGATGGTTTCTATATTGCGTGCGCCTTCTACCTGTAAGCCGTTAGGGCAATAATCACTTATTTCTTTGACCCTAAGCATGCCATCAAGGTAATTCTGTAGTTCAAGATTGGTAATAGACACAAGTCCTCCGGTTGAAAATTAGACAAAATAGCCAAAAAGCGCTATAAAAAGACGCGAACGTATTCAAAATTACTGCTTATGGGCAAACACAAGTAGTTTATAAATTTGCAGATGTTCACCTTGTCGGCTTGGGTAATTTGTCGTGAAGCGTTACATCAATACTAGTTTAAGACAGCGCTTTTATAGGTTTTGAATCGTTCACTATGTTAACAAATTAAAGAGCAAAAAAGCATGACAAACTTACACAAAGATGCAGTGTTAGCAGCTTTCACTGACGCTTATAAGAAGGCTAACGGTAAAAGCCCTAATATCGAAAGTAAAAGTGGATGGTACAGCGTAGACGGTGGTAAGAACGTACGACTCGCACAACTTCAAGAGATGATAGCGTCATTGGAATCACAGCACGGGAATTCTGCTGAGAAAACTTCAAAGAAGAAAAATACAACTACCGCGACTACCACAGCGAAGAAAAAAGCCACAAGCCCCACGAAATCAGGATTTTCTGTGAAAGACTTTTGGGCAGAAAAACTTAATGCAGAAGCACCTGGCGCCACCCTTCCTCGCTAGGTTAACAAATAAAAAGCAATTCCAAACAAAAGGGATTTACGTAATGCGTAGTTGCATGGCCAGCTTCTCATTACGTAAAACACCTAATCGGTAACCACCCGTAAAACAATAGTAGCAGCTGATACCCAAGTGTTTGATTGTCTAAGCGGAGTGGTATTACTTGCCAGCTAGCCCTTGTGCCACAAATGGAACAAGGTGCTGAATCACTTCTTCAATATCAACGTGCTTATGAAAATCTGATTCTGCAATCTCTGTTAAAGCTTGGCTCGACGCCATAGAAAACACAAAACTTCCCATTGCAAAATGTAATCGCCAGAATAGCTCCTCCTCCGGTAATTCCGGAAGGCAACGCCTTATAGCGTCAACGAGCGCACGAATACAATCACCATAATCATTCATTAAAAACTTTCGCAAGTGGCCCTGAGTTTCGTTATACCCTCGCCCTAATAACTTAACAAAGGTGGCTGTGCCCTGAGTAGATAGCGTATTAAGGTTTATCATCGGTGGGATAAGTGAATAAAGTAGCTGCTCCACGCCTTTCACGCCCTCTATGTGCGGTAGCGACGCTAAACAGGATTTCACTTCCGGCATAAGCTGGTCGAAATAGCGCTTAAAAACCGCTTGAATAAGGTTTTTCTTGCTGCCAAAGTGGTAATTGACGGATGCAAGGTTCACTTCAGCTCTGGCGGTAATTTCTCGCATCGAGGTTTGTGTAAACCCGCTTTGAGAAAACAAATATTCAGCCGCATCCAATATATCGGTTTTCGTATGCCGTGCCATATTCTTCTTATTATCTTTTTTGTAAGTTGAAAAACTTAACCCACGCCTGCCTGACTAAAAAAGGCGAGATTCCGTTTTTTCAGTCGCAGACGTGTGCTTAACATTAAAACCAGTGACGGGCTTTATTCATAGATTTCATAAAAACACGCTCAACAACATTTGCTGCCGACATACCAAGTTTTTCTGCAACGTTCTTTTTCACTGAATATTTAACGCTAAAGATTTCTCGCGCAGGATAGTGAGAAAGGATGTAATCATCGGATGTAGTAATGTCGTCAACTAAGCCAAGCGCTTTAGCCTTGATACCTGGCCAGTATTCACCGGTTGCCACCTTGTCGATGTTCATATCTGGGCGCTGGCTTTGCACAAAATCTTTGAAGAGCACATGGATTTCTTCAATTTCCTCTTTGAACTTTGCGCGGCCTTCATCGTTGTTTTCGCCAAAAACCGTTAGCGTGCGCTTAAATTCGCCCGCAGTGTGCTGTTCAAACTCGATATCGTTTTTCTTTAATAACTTATTAAAATTTGGAAGTTGAGCCAATACGCCAATACTTCCGATATACGCAAATTGAGAGGCAAGAAGGTTGTCAGCTACGCACGCCATCATATAACCACCACTAGCGGCCACTTTATCTACAGCTATTGTCAGCTTTATCCCTTTTTCTTTAATTCTTTGGAGTTGTGACGCCGCTAGGCCGTATCCGTGCACAACACCACCACCGCTCTCTAGACGAACCAGTACTTCATCGTCTTTATTAGCTACGCATAAAATAGCCGTAATTTCTTCCCGTAAGTGTTCAACCTCGTTTGCATCCATAGAGCCTTTAAAGTCAATCACATATAGTCGAGACTTTGGGGTATCGTCGCCCTTTTCTTTACTTTTTGCTTTAGCTTCTTTTTTCTGTTCTTTCGCCAACTTTTTCAGTGCATTTTTATCTAACAACACCTGCTTTGCGTAGTTAGTGATGTCTTTTAATTGCTCTGAAATAGACACGATTTCAAGCTGCCCTTTTCCTTGTTTTTGCTTACTTGCAACGCCAACAATGGTTGATACCACTACAACAAAAGCAATGACCAGTGTCGCTGCTTTGGCAACAAACAAACCGTACTCGTACAAAAACTCCAAACTCTACTCCTAGTAAGATAAGCGGGTAACATTACGTCACAACATTTACGTAAATAGCGACTTCACCGATTAACGGCAAAGTCGCTGTTTTCATTACGCTATAATACCAGTCTCACGCTAGTCTGACGATAGGGTAAGCTGCTCAATCTTATTGGCTTCAATTTCTTCTTCCGTGAAAAAGATGTCTCTCAGTGTTGGCTGCTCAGAATAAAGCTCGGTTTGGTCCAAGAAATGCTCGCTGCCATACTTACGTGATTGTGAGTAGGTCAATATACCGCGCCCTTTTGGTCCATTGTCCGTAAAGTTAATAACCATAGCCCAACTCGTGCCATAATTTATGTGGTAACCCTCTGCTTCAGCACTCATGATGGTAGTGCTATTAACCGGGTCATAAGTATGGCGTGGAAGGAGTGTTCCGTTTCTATTTCGAATGACGTCAAACACATTAAAGCCGCCCTCAATGTTGTGCGCGCCCGCCCATGGCAACTTAATACCTGATGGTGCACCGTTTGGTAGGCTGCGTTCAACAAACTGTACCTCGCCTAAAGGAGCATCAAAAGCAACACCTGCTTGCTCGATAACCTGAGTTGCTCTTGCTAAATGTTGAAGAGTAACTTCGTTTTTAACCAAGCCAGATGGCGTGCTGACAGGCGCATCGAGGGAGAAAGGTGTTTCCCACTGTGGCGCTTGATTAAATTGAAAAGCAAACTCTCTGAATACATGTGCCCCTGTGCTTGCCAGGTTCATTGTGCCATCCCAGTCTTCAAGTGCAGCGCAAGCTTGTGACACATCCACACTGGTACCGTCTACATCGACTGGTGTATCACCTTGTTCTGCACATATCGACAGTAACGAAGGCAAAATATTTTCTGCTAAATAGCTTCTGTTATTAAGCAGCAAACCTTCTACTTCCTCCGGCGTGAAAGTACCGTCACTGCCAGCTTCATTTTCAATAAACTGTTGACCCATGCGCGAACGCAGTGATTGTTGGTTGTTCACGTTACCGAAAAGCGGGTTACTGACTACAATAGGCGAATCGAGATTAGTTAGCCAATAGCTATCATTAGAGTTTTGTACCGAGTCAGTACCTTCGTATTTTGGCGCTTCTTCATAAGGCACGGGCCCTTCGAAATCAAACTGAGAAATATTTCCAGGTAAAACCGTGAAGCCTGCAGCCGCTTTAGTTTGAATAAGCAACGGATTTGTTGTGAGCTGCTCTATCGCTGTTTCAGTTAAATTTGGAACGGTTGAGTCATCAATATAAAAAACCTGACCGTCAGCAGAAGCCGCCATAGTGTTATTAAAAATAACGCCATCATAATCTTTAAACGCTTGCTTAAATTCATCCATTGATGTTGCCATGTTCATGGCAAGCCAATGATCAACGATATCGAAATTAGGTAAGTTGGCATCTTTTATTGCAAACGCGTTGTTCCCTGTCCAATCAAAATTACCCGGCACCTCTATCATAGGACCGTAGTTGGTGTAGTAAGCCGTTTTATTAAGCTTAATTGTCTGCCCACCACCTACAGCAACATCTATTTGCAGTGGTTTTTCGTAAATAGTTCGTCTATTACCGTCAACAACATGGGTAAGACCAGATTCATCGTTTTCATCGAGAGTGAGTTGATAAACCACAAAATGCTCGGCTGTAGAGAATGTATGTGTCCATGCAACGTTCTCATTAAACCCAATATTAACTGCACCTGGCAATCCCATTAACGAGCCACCTGTAACATTTAAATGACCCGGTACTTGAGCATGAAAATTCCAGAAACGAAGGTTACCGGTATGGGGAAAATGTGGGTTTCCAAGAACCATACCTTTTCCGTTGGTTGTCTTGTCACTGCCTAGCCCCCATCCATTTGACCCCATTTCCTGGGGATTTCTTTCAGGTAAAGCGACCGTTGGCGCAATATTAACAGAAGCAGCGATCTCGCTTGTTGATGCTGCAGGTGTAGGCAAGTAACTTTCCCCCTCAGGTGCAGCAATAAACATTGGCCCAAGGAAATTAGCCGCCCCTGGAAGAAGCGCCACACCCAATGAATAGGTTAAAAGATCAACACTATCTATTTCAGTTACCCATGGCTGCCCGGCACAACTTTGGTCTTGGTCTTCAATTGGTGTTTCGTTTAAATAACGGTTATAGCCCGCGGTATACCCCTGAAACATAGCGCGTGAGTTCGCTGAAAGTCTCGGCAAATTCTCTTCGGCCAGCTCTCGTATGCCCAGTGTCAAAAAACCGAAGTCATTAATAAGGTGCTCGGAGTCACCGCTACCGGGGTTTAGATCCGGTCCATAATACTTAGCCCGTTCTGAGTTGTATTTCAGTATTTGATCTGCCAATACACAAAGATTATCTCGAGCAAAAGCATAACCAACGCCGTACGCCATACTCTCTAAATTATCCGCTCTAACATGCGGTACTCCGTAAGTTGTCCATGTAATATCGGCTGAGAGTGAACCGTCAGGCGAAAATGCTGGTATTGGTGCTGGTGTAGGGTCTGGAGTAGTTGGCGGAGTTGGTGCTGGTTGCTCTACGTTTGAGAAATCGTTGTCGTTGTCTCCACACGCCGCCAATAGCGTCGCTAAAGAAAGCGCAATAAGCGTTCGTTTAGTAGCTAACGTATTTTTTTTTATCATCGCATTGAATCCCTGTAATAAATGAAAAGGCCTTTCTCTCTTGAGCATATATAACCTTTCTATGCTGAGAAGCGAGTATCAAGAATCATACTGATCTGACCTGAATTTCACACTACATTAACAACATGAAACATTCAAACAACATTATAATTTTTATAAAAAAAAGCCGGCTTCAAAAGCCGGCTTTTTCAACATTAAATGTAAGCAATTGTTACATTGTATTTTACAGAACTAATACCTTCTTAGTTTGCTATAACGCTCTCATCCGAAATTGGAAGCGCTAATGCATCAGAAGCAATATAGCCTGCCACTTCTTTTTGCATCTCGGTGGTAACTGCCGCGCTTGCTGTTGGGCTTAAGCTAGATGCATGTGCGCCGCTGTTGAACAGTACCAAACCGCTGATTGGGTCTGTACCCGGACCTTGAGTGGTTGTCACTTGTTCTAAACCAATGGTAGAAGCAAGTGGAAGTTGACCCGAAAGCGGGAGTGCGGTTGAAACTGGGATCACCTGGTCAGGTAAGTTCTCTGCGCTACCGTCACCCACTACCGTCATCATGTGAACTGGCGTAGTGCTACCCAACGTCTGTGCATAGTTTGTTGGGTCACCTGCATCCATAACTGTTTGTGCAGCAAAAGCAAACTCGGCAAACACCGCATTTACAGCCGCCGCTTGTTCTGGCGTCAAGTTATCTTCGAATATTGCAACAGCTGCGCGAAGCTGCTCTTCACTTACGTCAGTTGTTTCATACAGCTGATTAAGCAGTGCTACAAAGTCCTCAGATGCCTGGGACAACAATAAGCCTTTAATTAGTGGGCCAAAAGCAGCAGATTCAAGTAAGAATTGCGCCACGCCGCCTCCCGGAGATTCAAGAGAAGCTTGTCTCACAGCAAACATACCGTCAAGTGCCGCTAAGTCACCACCCATCGACGTGTTAGCAACTGCCGCGAAGTTGCCGCCGGTAATCGCACCAAGTGATACACCCATAATAGAAACACGAGACATATCAAACTTTACGTTCTGTGCAGCAGTGGTATCTACAACGGCGTTTAGACCTAAGCGCAGTCCAAGTAAATCCGACACGCTTTGACGTAAGTTATCGCGTGCAGTAGGCAGACTCGCTAGGTTCATATAGTGAGTAGCACTTACCGTGGTTGCATTTAGGTCGTCATTACCGTCGCCATCAAGATCAAAACCACGACTACCGTGTAATGGCTGGTCGATTGCCACAGACGCTATACCGGCCAAAGACAGTGTGCCCGTAATCGCAAGCATGTCTTCTTTCTGACTAGTAATGCCGTGAGCTAAAATAACCACAGGCCAACCTGCTTCAGGCATACTAATCGGGAAGCCTAATGCACCTGCAATTGCCGGATCAGGGATCGTTACCTGAACGTCTAGCGTTTCTGTACCCATGTTTCCACCGGTCGGCTGTGGATACGGATTAAATTTAGTAATGTTTCTTGCGTTATCAAGCATTTCGCCATTAATTCGAACGTCAGCAAGTCCTAGCGAAGAACACATAGCTGCATTTGGGCCAGGCTCAGCATTTGCAAGAAGTTCCTGCGGTGCGCCAGCTAGTACTATGCCGCTATCGCACGCTGCTTTCCAAAATTCATTTACCGGTGCTAATGGGTTTTCAGCACTTGGTACACCTAAGAAATAAGGCAGTGCGATGTTACCTTCATAACGCTGCGCAGCACAAAAAGGGCCCGCTTGCGCTAAAATACCTGTAGATACGCCAACTGCAAATTCATTTAGTGCACCCCACTGTGACGCAAGTTGACCAGAAGCCGTGCCGGCAAGACCTGCACATGTCTCTAACAGGCTAAAGTCAGTAGCGTCAATAGCAGCTTGAATATTATCAGGTAAGCCTTGCTTGCCCAATTCAACCGCGCCTGCAACAACCGTCTCGTTAACCAATCCGAGAGCTTCCATCGCATTTGGCGCTGCAGAAGCGTCGCTAACCGTAATCGCTGGTAGTGCTGTTGGTGCAGATGGGTCACCACCGGCAGCAAGTTGTGCAAATCGACTAATCATCACCTTTTTAATCGTATCAAGTGAGTTAGCTATTGACTGCGTTGTGAAGGCAGATACGTAAGTAATGTCTTCACGGTCATAACCTGCGCCAAGTACCGGATTAACTAATGAATTTACTAGGCCCTGCAATTGAAGCTGTGCATCGCTTGATAAAGGGTTGGAGTTAATGTCTTGTCTAACAGAGTCCCAGGTTGTTGAACCTTGCACAGACTTGCCAGAGGAATCTTTCAAATCAGTGGTCATGACAAGCATGTACCCTTGTGCAGATTTGAGCGGCTTTAATGGAACAAATGTAATAGTGTTGCTGTCCGCTAGACTAAGCACATAATCAACACCAAAGGTAAGCTGGTCACCAAGCTTACAACCCGCTGATGGCGTAGTAACCTGAGCACAGTCTGGATCGCTTTGGTCAAGACCAAGAGTAGCTTCAAACAACAATACGCCAGCTGCTAGTGTACTTTCATCAAGCGAGGTACCAGGCGGTGTTTCCACGTTAATAACGAATGGATGTTGCGTAGACCAACCGTCTAAAACGTTAAGTGCGTTTTGCGGGTCTGCAAAATCGGTAGGGTCAGCCACCGGAATGTTTAGTGTGTAATCGAAGAAACCGTCATCGCCCGGAAGCATAAGCAGGTCGTTAGGAATATTTAGGTTCCCTGCTGCTGGGTCAAAAACAATTCGTGAAAATGGGGTTTGAACTTCTGTTTCGGCCTGAATGTCGGAAAGGGTTTCATCGGAGCCACCACAGCCTGCTAGACCCAGCGCAAGGGCCACACTGGAACTTAATACGAGTTTTCTCATCTCTACTCCCTACAAGCATTGTTGTTATTCTGTGTTTAAAACCTAATTCTTTTAAAAGTAGCCTGCTGTGCGTTTTCTTTACAGGTGTAATTAATGGTTTTAAACATGTTAGACCAGTTGTATCTACCTCAATCTTATTGACTTTGTTGCAACTTTGCAAAGTTTTGTTAACTACTTTTGTTAACTTTTTTTACGTTTGAAGAAATTTTCATTCATTGATTTACTTGTGAGTCAGGCTGGGTATGATCTCTCTCCTATTTTTGAGATGGGTACATCCACCCTTATCACCGCGATAAAATTAACCTTTTCAAGGATTACAATGAACGACTATAACGCACCGGCTGATTTATTACGGGACAAAGTTATTCTAATTACAGGCGCTGGCGATGGAATAGGCGCACAAGCAGCTAAAACTTATGCTGCTCACGGCGCAATTTGTATATTATTGGGCCGCACCGTGTCTAAGCTTGAAGCTGTGTACGATGAAATTGTCGCTGCAGGCGGACAAGAGCCTGCCATTGTTCCACTTGATATAAAAGGTGCAACACCCTCGCATTACCAGCAAATGACACAAACTATCATTGACCAGTTTGGCCGACTAGACGGTGTACTTCACAATGCTGGGATTTTAGGTCATTTAAGTGCGTTTAAAGACATTGATGCACAGGAATGGCAAGACGTCATGCAGATAAACCTTAATGGTATGGTATATATGACACAGGCGCTTATACCTGCGTTAGAGAAAGCCGATAATGCTTCAGTGATTTTCACAACATCCAGCGTAGGCAGAAAAGGCCGCGCGTTTTGGGGCACCTACGCCGTATCAAAATTTGCAACAGAAGGCGTCATGCAAACCCTAGCAGATGAATATCAAAACAAATCGCTGCGCTTTAATTGTATTAACCCAGGTGGTACTCGTACTCATATGCGCGCGCAGGCTTTTCCAGCAGAAAACCCTGAAACACTCAAAACGCCAGCGGATATCATGCCTATGTACTTATACCTAATGGGTGATGAAAGCAAAAAGGTAAACGGTCAGTCCCTTGATTGCCAGCCAAAGTAAACAGCGAAATGGATTATCTTCAAGGTAGTTTAGCAGCACGAAATACGTTGAACTGTGAGAAGGCTGTTGGCTTTTCTATCTAGATATGATGGTAAGCGATTGAGTAAACACTGTTCACTTAACCAAAACAGAAATTAGTTTTTCGCCAAATAAAAAACCGCTTAAGCTTGCACTTAAGCGGTTTTTTTAACGTATGCGTAATCTTACACGCCTGACCTACTCGCCGGCTCTACTCGCCTATTTTTGCCCAAGTGTCTCTAAGGCCAACAGTACGGTTAAAAACAGGTTTATCCTCAGTACTGTCGTTGTCAACGCAGAAATAACCTGTGCGCTCAAATTGCCACGCACCTACTTCTGGAACATTATTCGCTAAGCCAGCTTCAACCCAACCTTGTTTAAGTTCAAGGGATTCTGGGTTAATCGCGTCAGTAAAGTTTTCTTCCGCAGCAGGGTTAGGTACGTTAAACAAGCGGTCATAAAGCCTAAACTCAGCCGCCTGCGCGGTTGCCGCATCCACCCAGTGAATAACGCCTTTCACTTTGCGTCCGTCAGCTGGGTCCTTACCTAACGTCTCAGGGTCGTATGTGCAGTAAACGGTTGTTACGTTACCCGCTTCATCCTTTTCAACTCGATTAGCTTTGACTACATATGCGTTACGAAGGCGTACTTCTTTGTCCAGCACTAAGCGTTTGAATTTCTTATTCGCTGACTCGCGAAAATCTTCCGCTTCGATGTATACTTCGCGGCTAAATCCAATGTTACGCGTACCCATACTCTCATCATTTGGATGATTAGGCGCAACCAGTGTTTCCGTCTTGCCTTCCTCATAGTTTTCGATAACCAACTTGATGGGGTCTAGAACGGCCATGGCACGAGGAGCATTAGTGTTTAAGTCGTCGCGAATACAGGCTTCTAACATGGACATTTCAACCATGTTATCCATTTTAGTTACACCAATCCGCTTACAAAACTCAACGATAGAGCCAGGTGTATAGCCACGGCGGCGCAAACCTGCAATGGTTGGCATACGCGGGTCATCCCAACCGTTCACATGATTCTCTTCTACTAACTGAATTAAGCGGCGTTTACTTAAAACCGTATACTCAAGGTTTAGTCGTGAAAACTCATACTGACGCGGCGTGCAGTCAATACTAATATTCTCAATAACCCAGTCATAGAGACGGCGGTTATCTTGGAACTCTAGCGTACACAACGAATGCGTAATGCCTTCAATGGCATCTGAAATACAGTGGGTAAAGTCATACATCGGGTACACGCACCATTTATCACCAGTTTGGTGATGGTGAGCGTGTTTAACGCGATAAATAACCGGGTCACGCATGCACATAAACGGCGATGACATGTCTATCTTTGCACGCAGACTGCACTCACCTTCTTTATATTCCCCTGCCGTCATTTTAGCAAACTCACGAAGGTTCGTTTCAACGTCTGTATCGCGATAAGGGCTGTTCTGACCAGGCTCTTTAAGCGTACCGCGCATTTCGCGCATCACGTCTTGCGCTGAAAAATCTACGTAAGCCAAACCTTTTTCTATAAGCTCAACGGCATATGCGTGCAGCTGGTCAAAATAATTTGATGAATAGCGCGCTTCGCCATCCCAGGTAAAGCCAAGCCACTGAACGTCTTCTTTTATGGAATTGACGAATGTGATGTCTTCTTTTGCAGGGTTAGTGTCGTCAAAGCGCAGGTTGCACGTGCCTGTATAGTCTTGTGCAATACCAAAATTCAAGCAAATCGACTTAGCATGGCCTATATGAAGAAAGCCATTTGGCTCGGGCGGAAACCGAGTTTTTATAGCATTGTGTAAGCCACTAGCCAGGTCTTTATCTATGATCTGACGGATAAAATTGGTCGGACGGTTTTCAGTCTCGGCCATTCGCTTGTTCCCCTTATGCACGTAATATTTCAAAATCTTTGCGAGTATAACACTCTCACAATTACTTCAACCATGTTTTCTTTAAAGAAGCCTGACAAGTGGTTGAATTAAGAACGATCCAACTGTCAACCACTGGTTTTATCTTTAAACCAAATAAACAAAGATATAGATAAAGACTCAGGGTTTATTAACTTTGCGTTGCAATTGTGCGTCTGTGACGCAAAAAACACGCCTTATTCGAAAAATGTGGTAACCTAAATCTGCGACAACATTGTCGTAGCAGCAAAAAATGGTGTTTATGAAAGAAAAAGCAACCTCTTTTGATATTGCCCATTTGGCAGGGGTTTCGCAGTCAACCGTATCGCGAGCATTAAATAATAGCCCGCTGGTAAACCAAGAAACTCGCGATCGCGTTCAGCGCATTGCCCGGGAACTCAATTACAAAGTGGACAAGAACGCGAGTAATTTGAGAAAACAAAAGAGCAGCACGATTGCCCTACTCTTATTTGAAGATCCCACGTCCGATGATTCGATGATCAATCCGTTTTTTTTAGCGATGCTAGGCAGCATCACACGGGCCTGCGCGCATGCCAATTACGATTTACTTGTCTCGTTCCAAAACTTAGATGACGATTGGCACGCCGAATATGAGGATTCGAATAAGGCGGATGGCATTATTTTGCTGGGATATGGCGACTACACTGATTATCAAAACAAAGTTGCTCAATTAGAATCACAAGGCACTCACTTTGTCCGTTGGGGAGCGCCCGATGAAGCACACCCAGGGATTAGTATTGGTTGCGATAATTACCAAGGCGGGCAAAGCATAACTGAACACCTTATAAAGTTAGGTAAACGTTCATTTGCTTTTATCGGCGATAATGGTGAGCACGCGCCTGAATTTAAAGCGCGATTTAACGGCTATTTTGACGCCCTCAAAAAGCACGGACTGAGTAGCACAAGCGTGCAAAGAGACGCTATATCCACTGAGGATGCAGGCTCTCAAGCCGTAAAGTCATTACTTGAAAGCGGTGAGTTACCCAATGCATTTGTTTGCGCATCGGATCTTATCGCCATGGGCGTATTAAGAGCGCTAAGACAAGCCAACGTGAATGTTCCTGATGACGTTGCAGTAGTTGGCTACGACAATATTGCTGTGTCTGCCTACACCACTCCATCGCTTACTACCGTTCAGCAAAATACTAAACTGGCTGGCGAGTTACTGGTGAATACCCTGTTAAAAGCAATCAACAATGAAGATGTTCAGGATTATTTGATGCCCGCGGATGTCATTATTCGCCAATCTTGTGGTAGCGAGTAAAAGCTTTATAAGCAGCAAATTTCATTATTCGCCAATCTTGTGGTAGCGAGTAAAAGCTTTATAAGCAGCAAATTTCATTTCAACGAAAAAGCCCCGAACACTAATATTCGGGGCTTTTTTTGAGGTTCAGATTTCAACTTAAGTGCGCGTAGCTATTACATTTCTTAGTTGGCTTGAAAGTATCACTTATACTCAGTGTTCAAAGCACACTTGTGTCAACGTCCAATATTTAACCAATTTCCGTCTTGCTGTATTAAGTATATGTCTATTGACGAGCCAACTGATACTTAATTTGTTCAAGTAAATCAGGGTTGTCCACTTCCCCTTGACGCACCCATACCTGTACACCGTTAGGCTTAACAGTAGTCTTTAACGAAGCGCTGCTTGCCACGGTCAGTGTCTGTCCAGTTAGTTGTTCTACCCATTTTCCAGACTGCATGAATTCACTAATATCGAAGGATTCCAGTGAATTACCTTTATTCAGTAATACTAGTGCTGTCTCTTGAGCATCTTCGTTATCTATTACACGATAAAATGCCGCTCGATGGCCGTTAAGTTCGATATTTACTTGAACACCGCGCTGCAGCGAAACTGTCTTTTTGCGAACATTAGCAATTTTTGTTAGCGCCTGTTGGATAGTATTATCTTTCGCTTGGTCGAGGCGCTCTTGACCCACATAGTTGCGATTGCCTGCATGTTCAGCGGTTCCGCGCATAAAGCCTATTTCAGACCCCATATAAACCACCGGAATACCGCGAACCGTAAACAACCAATTATGGGCATTGATAAAGCCTTCATCAGTAGCATTCATTCGCGCCATATCGTGGTTATCATAGAAGGTGGTGAGTTCATAAACATTGTGATAAGGGCCGTGAGTAAGGTGAAGTACCTTCTCTAGGTCAGCAAAATTACTCTCTAGTGGCTTTTCAAAAACACGTACCATGGCTTTTTGCATCGGAAAGTCGAGAACGCTGACACCGCCATTTTTGGGTAAGGTATGCTGCGCAATATTATTGGCTTCGTAATCGAATGCCTCCCCAAACATAAAGAAATTAGGGTACTGCTCACGAATACGGTCAGATGCCTCTCGCCAAAACGTATGAGGAACATGCCTGATAGTGTCTATTCTAAACGCATCTGCACCTTGAGAAATCCAATACAGATAACTGTTTATGAGATAGTCGCGTACCGCCGGGTTCTCATCATCTAAATTAGAAAGTTTTACTAAATCTGGATAGTTATGAAAAAAGCTATGTAGCGGATTGTTTTTAGGGTCTAAATCTTCAGGTGCAAGATTTTGATGGTCAGCAACTAAGTTTCCATCCTTATCATAAATTTCACCATAGCCCGGTAAGTCTTTTTCCATGGTGAAGCTTGGCGTGCCGTGGTTCGCTATAATATCAAATACCGACTTAAGACCATGCTCACGCATTTTCGCGGTATAGTCACTTACACTTAAATTGTCGCTAACTAAGTGCTCGTCAGCTTTATAAAAGTTTGTTGCCCAGTAGCCGTGATATCCGGTTTTACCGCCGTCTTTAAATGCACCACCGTAAGTAATCGGCTCATCGCCGTTAAACGCATAGTCTGGATTATCGTGTACTGGCGTCATCCATACTGCGGTGAATCCCATGTCTTTTATATAGTCGGCGTTATTCAAAATACCCTGTAAATCTCCGCCCATATAGCCAACATAGGCTTTTTTGCCATCAGGGCCCTCAAGCGGCAATTGCCACGTAGGGTGTTCCCCCCCCTGACTTTCATGGTTATTGTTAGGGTCACCGTCAACAAATCTATCGGTAACTACAAAATAAACCGCTTCACTCGCGAACGGGTTACTCGTACCCACAACGTCGAAATTGTCGGCATTTTCAGTACTGCCAATTTTGGGGGCCGATGTGCTAGTGCATGCCGTACAAAATATTCCGGCAATAGCTAAGGCAACTGCAGTGCGATTAAGGGTCATAATTAAGCTCCTTGTGCTGCTTCGAGTTCTTGTTTGTCAGCTTCCTTTACAAAGAATACTGACGCAGCGCCAATCAACATGGAAACGCCCGCAACAACGATGATGTATTTAGCATCGTTATCAAATACGCTGCTTAGAATCCAGCCCGCTGTCAAACCCGACACAATTTGTGGCGCAGCAACGGTAAAATTAAAAATTCCCATATACACACCGGTTTTATTAGCAGGCAATGCACCCGCTAACATGGCGTAAGGCATAGCGAGGATCGCTGCCCACGCAATACCCACACCTATCATAGGAATAAGTAATTTTACCGCGCCTAAAGGCACTGTAACTTCAGTGATTAATAAGTTTACGTTCACCATTGTCAGGTCTTGGAATAGTAAGAAGCTTACATAGCTAAGGCCGCCTAGGGCTAATGAACTGGCATACACCGTTTTGCGACCGAACTTATCAGCTAATTTGGCAAGAAATATAGAGAAGATGGCCGCAAACACTGAATATGCGGCGAACAAGATCCCAACCCAGTCGCCAGCAGCACCTTTGGCCATAATTATGGCTTCAGGAACCATAGGGGCAGCAGCAATATAAGCTGGATCAAACCACTGCTTATCTACATTCCAAATATGCTGTGTAATGGCAGGCGTGGTGTAAACCCACATAATGAAAAGTGCAAACCAAGAGAAAAACTGCACAACTGCAAGCTGCTTCATGGTTTTTGGCATATCCTTCACCAGGCGGAAAAATTCGCTTAAACGCTGACCTAACGGGGCCTTTGGCATTTTTTTGTGCACTGGCTCCTCATCGGTGAGCCCTTTGTAACGATTGTATTCCTCTGGTGCGTACTCTTTTGTTCGAACTACCGTCCAAATTACCGTACCAAGCAGCACAGTGGCACCGATATAAAATGCCCACACTACAGAAGGCGCAACCTCGCCCATTTGCGCAGTATTTTCTAAACCAACTACATTGGTTAGCACAAAAGGCAGTATAGAGCCTATCACCGCACCAATGTTGATAAGTAGCGACTGAATTGAATACCCAACGTTGCGTTGTGAAGGCGGAACCATGTCCGATACCAACGAACGAAACGGTTGAAAGCAAACGTTAAACGATGCATCCATAAGTGCAACCATCAATGCTCCCATCAGCATAGGCGCTAAAAATGCGACAAAAATGGGGGCGTTCGGTAGCAAGATCATACCGAGTACGGCTGCAATAGCGCCGGCTAAGATAAACGGTCGGCGTCGACCGAGGCGATTCCATGTTCTATCGGATGCCGACCCTACAATAGGTTGTACTATCAACCCCATAATTGGCGCTACAAGCCAAAATAAAGAGAGAGAATGAAGGTCTGCTCCCAAATCGGACAAGATACGACTAACGTTTGCATTTTGCAGTGCAAACCCAAATTGAACACCCAGAAAGCCAAAGCTGACGTTCCATATTTGCCAAAAAGAAAGGCGTGGTTGAGTTGTTTGCATATGTTGCTCTTTTTATAGTTTTATTTGGTTAATACGGCTATTGCACAATGAAAACATTCGCCGACATTGCCGGAAGGCTTATGGTATCAGACGCTTTGAAGATTTCACCGTCACTTACACGTCTTAATGAAGCATTGGCACCGAACATCTTTGCGTATTTTGTTAGTTTTAAATCTACAGGCTCCTTATTAAGTACAACCATAAGCTTTTTGGCTGAAGAGTCGGCTGGAGATTCGGCTAGAGAATCAGTTGATTCACTCGCTACGCGAAAATAAGTGTAAACACCGTCAACAGGCGCATAGTGTTTCAACTCGCCTTTAAATAATTCAGGATGAGATTGACGAAGTCCTAATAGGGCTTTAATACGGTCTTGTGCCCAACGTTCGTCATCCGAAAGCCCTTTACCAGTAAAGGCATTCTTTGCACTGTCTGATGGCCACCCGCCCGGGAAATCAGAACGAATGATGCCGTGATCGTCGCTTCCCTCGTTACCCATTAAAATTTCGGTTCCATAGAATACTTGCGGAATACCGCGGGTGGTGAGTAAGAGCGTCATTGCCATATTCCACTTTTCTTTATCATGCCCAAGCTGAGTATAGATCCTGCTCATATCATGGTTGTCTGGAAAAATAACAAGATTATTTGGGTCGCCGTATAAGAAATCGCTCGCTAACGTTTCGTACACGCTTATAAAACCAGAATTCCAGCTTTCATCGTTATTCAGTGCCTCGACCACTGCTGCCTGTAAAGGAAAATCCATAACAGACGGCAGCGCACTGTCATAGTTGTCGTGGCGCTGACTTCCCGCTTGCCAATAGGCTGTAATGGCCGGGTTTACTGACCACTCTTCTCCCACAATATTGAATTTCGGATACTCGTCCATGATTCGATTAGTCCACTGACTTAAAAATGCCTTATCAGGGTACGAATAAGTATCTACACGAATACCGCTAAGATTTGCCGTTTCCACCCACCAAATGGCATTTTGGATAAGGTAGTTAGCCAGGTGCTGATTGCGCTGGTTCAAATCGGGCATGGTGGGCACAAACCAACCGTCACTAAAGCCCTTTACATCGCTTTCTATAGCATGAGGGTCGTGAAGAGACTCCCTTTTATGTGTAGTGCCTACGAACTTACCATGGTTGTTAATCCAATCAGATGAGGGCATATCCTCCATCCAAGCATGATTGCTTCCAATATGATTGAGCACCATGTCCATGATCACGCCAATCCCATGCTCGTCGGCTTTCTGACTAAACGCGATAAATTCTTGATTAGAGCCGAAGCGTGGGTCGATATTATAGTAATCTGTTGTCGAATAACCATGATAACTGTATTTCTCCATGGCATTTTCAAGCATTGGCATTGTCCATATCTGAGTAAAACCCATCTCTTTTATATAGTCGAGGTTTTCTGCGATGCCTTTAATATCACCACCATGACGGCCTCCTTTGAACGATCTGTCAGCCTTGTCTTTATAACCATCTACGTTGTCATTGTTTAGGTTACCATTGGCAAAGCGGTCTGGCGTAATTAAGTAAATGGCGTCTTCTGGGCCAAAACCTTTTCTTTCAGCGGACCCATCTTTACGCATTTTCAACGAGTAACGAATATCTCGTTTGCTACCGTCATCATCGGTTAACGTCAGTACAAGCTCTTGCGCTTTTGCAGCTGAAGTATCTAATGTAACGAACAGGTAATTATTGCTATCAAGTGCCGTTGACTTTGTTATTCTGACACTACCTTTGGCAACAGAAACCTTGTCGTCGGCTACATCCTCTCCTGCAATCATCAGCTCTACCTCAGGCCGCTGCATACCTACCCACCAGTTAGGCGGATAGACGTTAATATCTTCCTGCTGTGATGCAAAAACAGAGACTGTGTGAAGTGACAAAGCACAGCCTAGAAACAGTAAAAGAGGGTTCTTACGCTTAAGGTGGATAGCATTGCTTACGCGGTTAGTTTTAAACACATTAACACCGATGTTAAAAATACGTTAAAGATAAAGTAATGACGAGATACTACCTTGCTAGCGCTGACTGACCAATGGTCTGCATACGTATTCACGAGACTCCATAGAAAAATATAGGGTGCCTCGCGTATACAAAGTCTAAGCAAGTCGTTAATTACTGTGTCAGTAAATAAAGGAAAATTTAGAAGGCAAAAGCCTTGGTTTCTAATCCATCTAGTGACAATGTTGTTTGATAGTTAACGCCATCTTTTTCTAAGTTTATAGCGTCATGGGAAAGTAAGGCTTTAACCTCAATACTTTCATCTCTACCATCAACTAAATCTGAGGGAACGATGAGGTTGATTAAACCGGTAGGATTTTCATCGAAATTAGAGATTACCAGCAAACCATGCTCATCTTTAACTCGTGCGAAAGCAAACTGCTTTTCAGTATACTTTGAGTTGCTTACGCCTAAATTCAGCGCATGAAGGCTCTGATATTTACCTGTAATTGCAGGATGAGTGGCAGCAATAGTCATCACGTCTTTGTAGAAGTTGTGCAATTCTTTTTCACTTTCGGTCGACTTCCCGCCATCAAATTTGCCACCGTTCATAAAACGCTGATGGGCAGGAACACCCACGTAATCAAAAATTGATGTGCGTGTTGGGTCGCCAAACCCTGTTTCTTCGCTACCGTCTTCGCCCACGTCCTGACCAAAATAAAGAAGTGTAGGTGAACTACTAATAAGCGCACTCACCGCAAGCGCTGGCTTGCCTTTTTCAGCACTTCCAGCAAAGTCAGGGCTAGCAATACGTTGTTCGTCGTGGTTTTCCAAAAAGTGCAGCATATGTGGCGCAATATCACTGATTTCCTTATGAACAGCTACCAGTTCACTGACTTCGCCCTTGCCCTGCATGATAGCTTTCAATGTATCGTAGAAGCCTACTTTATCGTAAAGGTAGTCCATTTTTCCTTTTTGGATATAAGCGCGATATTTATCTGGCTGGTAAACTTCTGCCAGCAAAAACGCATCAGGCGCCCTCTGCTTAATGCTGCTATTTAGGAAAGACCAAAACTCTACCGGAACCATTTCCGCCATATCGTAACGGAAGCCGTCAACCCCTTTATCAATCCAATAATGAGCGATATCTCTGAATTTGTACCACGAGTCTGGGAGATCTTTACCGTCCCAAAACGCTGCGTGCTCTTCGTACGTTTTTTCGCTGTATTCATCAGGCAAAATCGGGAAATCATAAGTTCCGTCTGGCTTAACACCATAATTTACCTTTACTGTTTCATACCAGTCATTTATATCTGGCTGGGCCGCACGAGCGCCATTGCCCGTCCACTTAGCTGGATACTCATCGAACTTACCATCAGATAATGGATGAACTTCACCGCCCAAAGGTTGGTAACCTTCAGCTTTGGGCACCTGAAAAGCCTCACCCACCACATAGTAGAAGTTATTGTCTCGGGCATATTCCACATTAGTGTCATCGTTAGCGCCAAAATCGCTCACACCTTCTGGCGCTGAAAGCGAATGGTAATCACGGGCAACATGGTTAGGCACAATGTCTATGATCACTTTCATTCCCGCAGCGTGCGTTCTTTCAATTAACGCTTCAAACTCTTCTAATCGCTTTTCGGGATTATCGGCAAGATCTGGATTTACGTTGTAATAATCTTTAACTGCATAGGGAGAGCCAGCGCGGCCTTTTACAACATCAGGGTCATCATTTGATATGCCGTACTTTGTGTAGTCGTTAATAACTGCATGGTGTGGCACACCGGTATACCAAATATGGCTTGTGCCCAAGGACTTTATGGCGTTGAGTGCTTGTGGCGTGAAATCACTAAATTTGCCTACGCCATTTTTTTCAATCGTGCCCCAAGGTTCGTTATTTGAATTTGTATTTCCAAATAATCGTGTAAAAACTTGGTAAACAACGGGCTTACCTTGCCTGTCAATGTTATCTGTAACCGGTGACATATCACGACTTTGACTTGATGTTGAAGGCTGATTCTGTGTGCCCTCAACCTTCTGACTACCTACAGAAGATGACGGCCCAGAACACGCAACTAAACCTAATGAAAGCATAGCAACGGACAAAGGCTTAAGACAAAAACCCAACTTTGTATTTGGCATAGTATTCACTGTAAAAAATAAGCAATGCCAACAGGATACGCGTTAAATGTATGTTAAAAAACATGCATACGTATTCAAACATAAAAAAGCCGCCTGTAAGGGCGGCTCGTTTGAACTAACGTCAACTGCGCACTAGGCAGCTTGCGCTATACGCAAAGGTTTTTGCGTATGTTGTACTGAGTGAACAATTGGCGTTGAAACCTCACTGATAGCTTGGAGCTTAGCATGAAGCCCTTTATGTATGGCTTCGTAAAAACCTTGCAGAGGTTTAGCTAATTCAGTTATCAGGACAGAAGGTGCCACTCTGTATGGAACACGTTTGCCCTTGAAATCTACGGCATCCCCTACTGGATTAAAGTTAATCCCGAACGCTTTCATCCTTCTGGCAAGTTTCGGCTCCATAAGCACGTAAGCATGCTTAACATCAAGGTGTTGGCAAACACTCGTTGCCATTAAGTAAAGTGCGATGGAAAGGTAAGGAAAATGCTCTACGTTAAAGGGCGTGCTTTTTTTCTTTTTAATCTTTTCTAGCTTTTCAGCAGGCAAAATTTTTGTACGCATTTGACGCACTCTGAACTCTCGTGGGATAGCTAGCCTTGATATCTCACATACCGTCTGAGGGTCGAGATTAGAGGGTAACAACGCTCCGTTTTCAAACGCTTCAGCACATTTCTCTTCAAGAGGAAGTGAAAGCCCAGCCTCTGTAGGTAAAACTAATCTAATCGTCCCCGCACACTCTCCTGTAGGCCTGTGCTTTATATAACAATTAATGGCACGATCATCGTACTTATCTTTTTCTAACGCCGTCGCATTTTGTTTCTCAAACTTCATTTCTTCACAATACACTTTATGACGGGTTTTATAACTTACCTGCTTTTCATTCTCTTCGTTAGCGATCACGAGTTCATAACGGCTAAAGAAGAAATTGGAAATGCTTTCTTCAAGTGAAAGTGGACGAGTTAATAGTCTCGTAAACTGCCGTGGCAGTTGTCTCAGTTTATCTGACACGGTGCTATTTAAAGCACGAACCGTGTTCATTGCTCTTGTTTTCAACACAAAGCTCCCCTGATATTGGATATTATTATTAGGCCTGTGGGTAACTTCCTGGTCGCAACGACAGCCTTTGGTTAACGTCTATCTAATTTTGGTTTTATTGTTAGTATCTCTACTCTGTCTGATAAGCGCATCCCCGCTTATATATTCAGACTTTGCTAATCGGTCATAAAGCAAGACATTGGCTGTTGCCGCCAAGTTCATACAGGAATAAGTTGGCACATATACAACATGGTCACACCATGACAGCACGTCTTCGCCAATACTTCCGTCTTCAGGACCGAGCAAGTAAAATGCATTTTCTGGGTGATTGAACGAAGGTAAAGGTGTTGCGCCTTCGACTAATTCAACCGCTACCACTGACGCGCCTTCAGGTACTACATCACGCAAGCAATCTACGCCGACAGTAGGAATAACCTTATGGAACGCTTTTGTGTCCGCATTGAAGTCTTTCGCAAAACGATAACGCTCACCAGTGTAAAAAACACTGGCGACACCATAGCACCCCGCCGCGCGCAATATCGAAGCTACATTTACCGGATTTTTCGGGTTTACAAGCCCGATTGAAATTTTTTGTTTTGCTATATTCACGTTTTATTTTTATTTGTTTTTTCTATTTTCGGATACTGACACGAACGACAAGTAGCTGCTATATGCGAAAGCAAAAAATAGCCTTAAGTATTAATTAATATACATTTCAATGTGAGACTTTTCGTTGTCGACTATTTTTTATTCAATCAAAACATCTTGTTTTGCATTCAAAAAGCCGCAAATTTTAGCAAAATAGAGCCGATTTCACTTTTATCTTTTTTAGTATAGGTGAAATCTTATTTACCGTTTCTGATATGCGCTTTAGCTTTTTGTGTATTATGTTTTATAACTATCGACAAATAAATAGTAGCAATTTGCGCACCATAACCGTGAAAATATTGCACATTACCTGCAAAGTTTACAGATGCATCATAGACAAAAGTGAAAGTTATGATATTTCAGCGAGTTAAGAACGGAGAATAGGAATGATACTGCTCATAGATTGAAAATTATCAATACACTTAACGTTTATTAACTTTTTTATAGTTATTAATTCTTAAAACGAAGGGGAAGATGGAGAGTCGTAAGAAATTAAAGTGTTGCCTATTTGTAACACAGTAAATTACTGTAATCGCTGTATTTTCTAAATCACAGTCAGAACTGTCTCTTTTATTTCTAAATATAGGCGCAGATGTTGCGAAAAGCATACACACGCGCATATGCATTTAGTAAATACCGTTATGCAAATTTACGGGTGTTGGCGTCAATTGTATTTTTAACGGCTTTAAGATAGCGTCTAGCCATTCGCCTTCCTTGACCATAACCTCTTAGTAGCTTTTTCTTATCCATTGTTAAGCGCTTTACACAGAACGCTTCATCGGGTGCAATCACCCGAACCGTACAATCTTCAGGTGGATTATTCAGAAAATCGAGGGTTTCGTTATAAATGGCGGCTCGCTGAAGCATCTTGTCTAGTATGGCAGGCTGGTCTCCATACATTTTCTGCATTAACCAAACGGACTTTACTTCGGGTTTGGTGAAGCCTAGAGGCTGAGAAAGGATCACAGTAATATCCCTCGCCCCCATCTTGTATGCTTGAATTGCGGGGATCGCATCAGCCACACCACCATCTAAATAGCGAACGCCATTTATTGAAATTTCGTCTCTGTATGCGGTAGGTAGTGCACAAGAGGCCACCATAAGATCATCTACGTTATCTTTGGTAGCTTGAATATATTCGCACTCGCCTGTCTCAGCATTCGTTATTCCCACATAAAGCGGCATACTGCTCTTTTCACCGGGAGCGGGAATATTCATTGATTGCTTTGAATGGTGCCACAACCAATGGACATCTGTCATATGGCCGCCTTTGATGAAACGAAGCGGACTAAAGAATTCACGTTTTGTTGCGTATTGAGTGATGATTGTCTTGCTTAGCCCATGCATTTTCGAAACATAGGTAGAAAGATTAGTCGCTCCTGCTGAGACCCCGAGTGTAAAATCGAAAGGGTGATAATCATGCTCCATGAACTTATCGAGCACCCCAGCAGCAAAAATTCCCCGCATCGCGCCACCTTCTACTACTAATGCCTTTTTCATGTTTTCATCTCCTTACGAAATACGCCAACCATCTGGTACGACCACCTTTATACGCCAAACACTTTCAAAGAATCAAGAGATATGCCAAAAAATTAGGCGCTGTAAAAAAACCGCGAACTAGGTCGCGGTTTTTATTAAATCGGTTAGTAAAAACCGACGTTGTGTTACTTTAGACGATTATTTTTTAGTAACCGTTAACGTGGGAGCATTGCCATCTGGCCCTGAGACCATGAACTCATAAAGGCCTGATTCTGGAATTTCAATCATAAGATTGTTATTGCTTCCTCCAAGTATTTTTGGCTCGCCAGGCGTGACAACGTTACTCGCGGCATCATTAGGATTACCCAGGTTTACCGTCGACCAATCTTCAGAAGCAACTTTGAACTCGATGCTACCTGCGCTCAACTCAATGTTAGCTGTGTAGACACCTTCTTCTTGATATTCAAACATATCGACCGCACCCCATCCGTTCATGCCACCGCGGATATAGACTTGAGTGTCACCCCAAAACGCTTCTTTGAACACACCTATTGTCGGTGCATCCGTGTCAGTTACATTGAACACAAAGACATAGCGGTCGGCCGTTTCAATATTTAGAACAAGGTTATCGTTAGTCGCAGCCAATCCAAGAGTTTGACCTGGCGCTAAATTACGATCGGCATCATCGGCAGATACAGCACCAAAATTTACTGTACTCCAGTCTTCAGATGCAACTTTAAACTCGTAAGTGCCAGGCTCAATATCTCGAGCAAAGGTATAGATACGACCACCTTGATAAGTGAACTCCTCGTCTGTCCCCCAACCGTTCATTGCACCACGAAGATACACAGGTGTGCCAACGAAGGGCTCCTCGTTCTCAATCATTAAGATCGGCGCTTCACTGTCAGACGCGTCAACAGTGAACAAATATGTTGCGCTCGTTGCTGGCGTAAATGAAAGATTGGTATTAGTGCGCGCAAGAACCTTTTCTTCACCCGCAATTACCGCACCTTCTTCACCATCTGCCGCACCAAAGTTAACGGTACTCCAATCTTCAGACGCGAACTTGAACCCATAAGTTACACCGCCTTCAAGCGCAGCAGTAGCCGTATATACACCGTCACCTTGATAAGTAAATACATCATCCGTTGACCAGCCGTTCATGTCTCCACGAAGGTAAGCAAGGGTATCGCCGTAAGGTACTACATCTGGTGCGCCAGACGTGGCATACGCTGACAGCCCATAACCTTGAGCTCCAGACTGCGGTTTCACAAATACAGCAATGGTAAGCGCAGGTACGGTAAAGGTACCGTTACCGTCTTCACCCTCAACGAAGGTTGCACCGCGTACCGCAGCATCAACTGAGTTCATTTGTGTAGCGTGAAGGGAAAAGCCAGTTGCTGTGTTAACTGTAATCGATTTCTCTTCGTAACCCGTGTTAACCAGTACCATTACCGCATCATTCATCGTGTCTAGGTCTTGACGCGGCTCTTCGCTATCGTCAGAAATGCCGTCATCGATACTCATCGCAATAAGACCACGTTGTTGCCGTGCACCAATGTTGTGGAAACCAATACGGTCGATAATCTCCTCTGCAGTGGTTAACCTAAACAGTGGGCTCGTCATTCGAATGTTAAGCAATTCTGCAAACACATCAGAGGCAAACATAATATCTGCCGTGGACGCTGCACGATTCGGGTTATATATGAATTCCCCCATTTCTTCCCAGCGGGTTTCATTGTCTTGTGCTAACGGTAAGCCCACATTCCAGTTATTAGTCTCGTATGTGAAATCCACATAATTAAACCAATCACCCGAGTCGTAGGTGTTTCGGTCCATTGATTTTGAGCGAAGCATGTCGCCGCCCATCTGTAGAAATGGAATACCCTGAGAAACAAGGTTAATACCCATTGCGACGTTTTGTGCGCGAACCCGCTGTTCTAGGGTGATATCTTGTGGAAGCGTATAATTTAATTGGTCCCACAGTGTTTCATTATCGTGTTTAGACACGTAGTTAATGATATCAGCAGGGTCTTCCGCATAGCCGCCTAAGTTACTGGTTGCGCCAGCACTGCCGGAAGACGTCTCTAAAACATAGTCTCTTAACGTTCCGATCATGCCCATTTTTACACGGTCTTGCGCGCTTAATAGCCCTTCATCTTCCGGCCTAAAGATAGCGCCTTGGCGAATTGCTTCACGAATTCGATCGTTGTAGGTTCCAATCTCAGTACCGGCCATATTCAACTGACTCGCCTGCTCGTAACCGCGGTCTATTTTGGTCCAACCTTCACCATAAAAGTAGTTGTCTTCATCGATAGCCTGCACAGCATCACGAAGACGTACCATGGTATCTTTGGTTGCCTGGCTCATAATGTCGAAACGAAACGAGTCATACTTGTAATGCTCAGTCCACATAAGCAGTGAATCTTCCATGAATTTTTCCATCATGACATTGCGTGGCTCGGTGTCATCACAGCACGTTTCACGCACTATCGCGCCAGTGTCCACTTCGTAACGGTGGTAATAACCCGGAACTGCTTTGTCCAAAACAGACTTGCTGAAGACACCCGATGCATTGGTGTGGTTGTAAACCACATCAAGTGCAACACGAAGCCCCATCTCATGAAGTGCCTGGATCATCGCTCGCATCTCTACGATGCGCTCAACACCTTCAGCACTCGACGCATAGCTACCTTCGGGAGCATTGAAGTGGTGCGGATCGTAACCCCAGTTGAACGTATCTACATTGCGTAAGTCATTAGTCAACTGCTGGGCTTTACCCGCTTGCGATAACGGGTCATATGAGTTGTAAACGTCAATTAATAGTGTATTCGCGTTTTCTTCTTCACATACTGCAGCACTGCTATTTAGGCGACAAAGTTTGCCCACCGTATCGTACAAATCCACCGTGTTAGTTGGGTCTTCATCGATAGTTGAGATGTCATTCGCCGGAAGGATATGGAAATAGGTTAACCCCGCTTCTACAAGCTTTTTAAGGTGCTCAACCGGTGCCGTTCCCTCTTCGGTAAAGGCTAGGTATTTTCCACGATTTTGTTCAGACGTAGACATATCGCGCACACTAAAGTCACGTATGTGGCCTTCATAAATAACCGCATCTTCATAATTTTCTACCGTCGGAATGGTGTGAGTATCCCAACCTTCTGGTTTTAAATCATCATCTGCTAGGTTTACAAAGCGAGAGAAACGGCCGTTCGTGCTTAGTGACACAGAATATGGGTCTGTCACAAGCAGTGTTTCTACTTTACCCGTGATTGGGTGATATACCGTAACTTCGTAGCGATAAAGCTGGCGATCTAGCGACATATCGCCTTCATAACGCCATACACCTGACGCGTCATCACGCAGCATATCTATACGCTGACTTAACGTTTTGTTGTTATAAAGCAAGAGGTCGACATTCGAAGCAGTAGGCGCCCAGAGTGCAGCGGTAATACCTGCGTCTGTGTAAATGCCACCTAGCTGTGCTTCGTCAGCATCATCGTCACTCATCGTGTACAGCGCGTCAATGGCGTTTGCTAATTGGATACCGGTTGCTGCTACAAGTTCACCGTCTGCATCATATCCACCAACAACGGCCTGGGTTGTGAGTACAGTTTTCGCGTCTTCAACTGACCATTCGCCTTGCCACGCCTGCATGGCAGACAAGTGAGGGGCGCGTGCAGATTGCTCTTCGGTAAGTGTTGTACTCATTAACGTTATTTGAGTACCGTTAATACCCTCTTCTAGCGTGCTCTCTAAATCAGCCTGTGCTGAGTAGTGAAGTTTCACTTGCGAAACGGTTTCTGGAACGTCCCATAAAATCGTATTCGCATCTAACCAATGAGCGCCAAAGCCTTCTATATCAACCGGCTGTGGACCAAGGGACATAATTGGAAATTCAAAGATCGTTGGTTCACCAGAAAGCGTAAAGTTCATACGCACAAAGGTTTCATCATCCTGTAAAAGCGAGGCTTGGAAGTCACCACCTCCCATCTCTTTTCCAGCATCATCAGTGCCTTTGTGTATGATAAAGTTATGACAGCTTCCGTAATCGTCTTTAAGGTCTAAGATCCAGTACGCACCATAGTTTGGATCGATGCCGCTATGAATACGACCGTTTGCCCAATCCGTATCGGCGTCGGCATAAGCGTCGCACTCGTCGTTGTTCCAAGTATGTAACCTCCAACCTTCGTAGGCAGTGTCGTTACTTGAGTTATCCGCATCCACTGACGCGCGATTATAGTAAAGCACAGCTTGATTAGATGACGGAGTAAATACAGGAGCAGGGAGACTTGGGTCGGCACCAGCTTCACAGGCATCATTTGCTTCGTTAGGAACAAGCGGTGCATCACATTGAATAGGAGGTGGCGGCTCACACGCCGTACCTGCTGCGTTTGGAACATTTGGCACATCACAGGTAAGTAAATCGTTTGTTCCAGACTCTACGCCCGAACCTCCGCATCCTGCAAGTGTATAAGCGCCTACTAAAAGTAACGCTGCGCGCACTACTCTCTTTTTAGTAAACATAAAATTCTCCTGAATATTTTCGCTATTGTTGGCAACCGAATGTTCCTTCGAGTCGCTAAATAAATTGCCTAGGATGTTGTTTTTCATAGTTGGTATGTCATCCCTAGGTAATATTGGGTGCCAAAGTACTGAATAGTGCCGGTTTGCTCTTCTGAGGCGAAATAGCTCTTAGTTGGCTCGTCGGTTAAGTTATTAACCTGAAATAGTAGGCTCCAGTTGTCGTTAATTTCGTACGATGCTTGGTAATCAATAACCAATTCTTCGTCGAAGTTAACCACTTGATCGTTTACCGCTACCTGTTGCGAAACAAACGCATCGCGATATCGACTAGACAAGCGGGTTTCAAAACCTTCGTATTCCCAGAAAACCGTTAGCGTCGCTACGTTCTCAGAAAGACCAGGTAAATTTGCAGCGTAAACGCCGTCGCCGAGAGTTCGCTGAATTTCGCTTTCGGTGTAAGAGTAGCTGGCGCTAACCCCTAACCCTGACCACAAACCAGGCAGCATGCTGTATATTTGGGTATAAGCGACTTCAAGGCCTCTGATGTAACCGCCCTCAGCGTTGTTAACTGCCGTACTGTAGCTACCATTTTCCGTAGGAACGGTTACGAAGATAGGATCGCCGTTCTCATCGCGAGCAAGCTCAGCCTCTTGGCCGTTAAACTCTGGGGTTAGGTAAACCGGAACGCTAACGTTGTCAGGAATAACAATGCCGTTTGCCTCAAAATCATAAGGCTCTATTTCAATGTCTTCCACAAACGACTCAATGTCCTTGTAGAAACCAGCGATAACCAAAGCACCTTCTGTATCTGAAAAGTAATACTCCCAAGACACGTCGTATTGCGTGGCGTAAAACGGTTCTAAGTAGGGGCTATTACGGGCATTACCACTAACTCTTGCGGTAGGGTTCGATAAAGTAATTTCACCCGAATCTCTGTCTTGGAAAGCAGTAACCGTTTCAATGGTAGTAGATGCATTTGCCGCAAAACGGTTAATTGGCGCTCTACCCATTACTTTTGCTGCTGCCACGCGAAGCTGTGTGTCATCAGTCAGCTTAAAATTTAGATTGATAGAGGGCAGTACGTCTGAATACTCATGACTTATCAAGGCTGGTCGATAGAAATTGTTGATAAGCCCAACATCGTCTGTAATATTTTGCGCACCTGCGATAGGGTCGCTAACTTCAACTGACGTGCCTGTTTCTAAGTCTTGAATTAGCTGGGTAGCACGCTGCAGCGTTGTTGAGCTCTGTTTACTTTTAACGTAGCGAACACCCACATTTCCCGTAACAGGAATACTGCCTATTTCGGTATTTATCTTAGCCATTAAGTAGGCCGAGTTTACCGTTTCAAATACATCTCCGCTTTCTTGCAGTGTCCATGCTGTAGCGGGCCCTGTGCCAGGCCCGTTAATAACACCAGCTGCGCCCGGACCCCATGTTTGAACAGGCTGAGGCCTACCGCTTGGAAACCATGCATTAAGTGCACTGTCTAGATCAACAGAAAGATAACTTGGGAAGTAGCCAAAGTCACCACTCCAGTCAACTTGCTCGACCATGTCAGACGTCAGCCGAAGCGGCGGCTCGCTCACTGAAAATGCACTGTCGTTTCCGTATTCAAAGACCGAGCGATCGTTGTTGTACTCCCGGTCTGAATAACGATAGCCGAATTCAAAGCCAGAAATAATAGGCACGTCCACATAATATTGAAAATCGACACGATAAGCATCTAGCTCATCTTTATTTTCAAACGGATAAATACCGTACTTACTTACCATAACGCGGTCTAAGTCAGTAAAGGCATCTGTTTGATTGAAGCCGATATCAGGGAGATTCAAACCATTCAGCAAATAAGATATTTGAACGTTTTCATCAAAAACTGGGTTGGTTGCTGTCGCGTCTTCACCAACCAGCGACCACAGTAAACCATTCCTGAAGTCGCTCTCAGCGCTTGAACGGGATACATCAAACTGAACCGCTAAATCGGGTGATATTTCCCAGCTGGCATTAATACCTAAGTTGGTTACACTGTCGAAATCTTGATTGTCGTCGTTAACCAGTTCAACACGGGTGAAGCTATTGTCTGTGCGTGAAAAAGTACCGCCGATGACATTATTATTCACCACTACGGGATTCGTGATACCAGCATTAATTCCGCCTAGCTTTACGCGAAAACCGCGGGCAAATGCTTCAGAATCAAATTTAGAGATAAAGGCATCAGCTTTTAATGTAAAGGTATCGATGGGCGCCCACTCGAACGCAGCCACGTAACCGTCGCGGGTTTCTTCCCCGCCCTTGTGCTGCATTTCAAAGCCTTCTGAGATAAGTTCACAATTTGGGCAATCTGCTGGCCCATCTGTATCCCCTTCTAGACCATCAACATCTACCTGACCGTTATATGCCAAACCAATAAATTGCGTTGAAACGCTGGGTTGGAATAGACGGGCATACCCCAAAGACACACCTAACGTATCGTCTAAAAACTTACCTTGATAGGAAAAGCTCAGTCTGTGACCATATTCAGTAGCATCGCTTATTTCTGATGCTCTATCGTTGTACATACCGCGCATGTTGGCGCTGAACTTATGCTGCTCTTCAATAGCCAGTGGTGATGCTGTTTTCAGTTCTACTGTACCCGCAATACCGCCTTCAATAAGCGACGCCTTGGGTGATTTATAAACCGCTGCCTCACTAATTAGTTCGGACGGATATTGGTCAAACTCAATGGCGCGACTTCCGCTGGTGGATACCTGCTCTCTACCGTTTAGCGTAGAAAACACGAAGTCACCTGATAGACCACGAATGTTAATCTGGGCAGCTTGTCCTCCGGTTCTTACAGCAGAGATACCCGGTAGACGTGTCAGTGCATCTGCCATAGAAACGTCAGGAAGCCCGCCAAGGTCGTCCGCAGAAATCTGTTCAGAGACTGTGTCCGAGAATCGTTTTTGATTAAGTGATTGAATCAAGCTAGTGCTGAAACCACGCACTTCGATACGCTCTAAGGTATCTTCCTGTGGTCGTTCAACTTCATCTAAAGGTGTGTCAGGTGACTCTTGTGCATAAAGAGGAAAAGCGCTAAAGGCAACTCCACTGCTTATAAGCGCCGCCATAATGGTGCTGGGTTTAAATGTTTTCATTGGTGTCCCATCCTTGTTTATTATCGACATTTTTAGGACTACCACACCCAAAAATGCCTCTTATACTTCAACACCAAATACTACTGGTTTGTATAAAAAGGGAGCAATGCTATGCATACGTATTCATTTACAATTGTTAAACATAAATGAAACATTGTGCGGAATTTATTGTTTTTTATAATATTTATATGCAGGGGCTAAGCAGGCCAGCGCAGTTACTTATGGATAAATATAACAATCTTACTAACCGTCCTTGGCTTTCAAGATTGTCATTATTAGCTTTGTTGTGTCTGAAGCACATTATTATGATGTTTAAAATTTAACGCGCAGCCTTGAATAAAACGTTCAATTTTTTGCTCACTGTACAAATCGCCACGGCCTGGTTGATTTTGCTCTAAAGGCGGAAACGCGCCATATCCAGCAAATAAACAATGCCATGATACAGAGTCCCAGTGCATTCCAATATTCTGACGATTTATCTCACTGGTGAGATCTTCACGTTGAAACCATGTAGAGATTAAAGACTTGAGTGAATCCGACAACACCATGTTATTTCTGTTCGCTCGCCAATACTCACTGTCATCACGAGTATTAAGCTTATAATGCGCGACGATGTAGTCTCGTACTCGATCAAAACGCTCTTTGGCAAAGGCATTGTAAGCTGCGCTCTCTTTACTAGAAAAGCCGCTCTTTTCAAGTGTATCGGAGAAATACTCAATACAAATCTGTACCAAATGAAGTGCGGTTGCCTCAAGCGGTTCTATAAACCCTTGGGATAGGCCTAATGCTAAACAGTTTTTCTGCCAATGCTGCGCTACTTGCCCGACTTTCATTTTAAGATGTCTAGCTTCCACATCGCTGTTTTCAAGTCCAAGATGCCGCCGCAACTCCTCTTCTGCCTTGTCTTTCGTTAAATGTGAAGCGCTATAGACATAACCATTTCCCGTGCGGTTTTGTAGTGGTATTGACCAACACCAACCATTGGAGAGTGCTGTGGATTGCGTCTCTACCGGAATGGTTTCGTAAGCGTGTGTAGGTAATACTACCGCAGAGTCATTAAACAAGTTATCGGAGTAAGAATTGAACTTAACGCCTAGGGTTTGTTGCAATAGATGGGAAGAAAATCCGGTGCAATCGACGAAGAAATCTCCCTCAATGTTACCCTTTTCTGTTACAAGGTGACTTATGTCTCCGCTAAGATGAAGTACTACGTCACTGATTACCGCACTAATATGAGTAACGCCTTTTTCAACCGCAACATCACGCAGATAGTTGCCTAGCAATGCGCTATCAAAATGGTAACCGTATTCCATTCTGAATGGAAAATTATCAGGAGTTATCGGCGCCTTGTTTTGCTTAGCCAACACGCCATTTAATAAAAAGTCTTCAGGTGTAACGTGAGTATCTAGCCCCAACCTTCGGGTACGGCAGTTCACTTCAAAAGCACGCTGAGTAAACGTATCTGTTTGAGAGATAAAGGGATGGCGATAATGTTTAACACCGGAACTAGGGCTCCAGCCATTAAACTGAATGCTTACTTTGTAGGTTGCATTACACTTAGGCATCCAATCACTTTCTTTAATTTTTAGCTCTTCAAAGAAGCGTTTTAATGTCGGTGTAGAACCCTCGCCTACACCAATAATGCCTATATCGGGAGACTCAACAAGAGTTACTTTAACCTTGTCCGAGGGCCATTTATGTGCAAAATAGTTAGCCGCCATCCAGCCGGCAGTTCCGCCCCCGGCAATAACAATGTTCATTGGTCTATTCATATCAAACGGCTAACCACAAAACTGCTTCAAGAAGTCGTCATGAGTAGCAATTTTTCCGATGGGTTCATTCTTAATACGTTTGATATTTTGCATCAACTCTTGCAGTTTTTGCTCAGACAATGCGTTAGCCAGAGGATGGTAATCACCTTGTACTATACCTTGCCCCATCAGTACTTGTAGCCAAGAACTTTCAAGGAACAAGTCATTTTGTTCTCTGAATAAATTACCAGACTCTCTGAATAGCTCGATTTTATGCGTTAAGCTATCAGGTACATCCATTTCTCGTAAGTCTTTCCAGAAGTGCGAGTCAGTTCTTTCGTTCACGTGATAATGCAGAATAATGAAGTCTCGTATTTGTTCGTACTCGGTCTTTGATTGCTTATTATACTCGTCAATTTGACGTTGCTTGAACCCTTCGTGTGGGAACAAATGGATAAGCCTAACCACGGCAGATTGAATAAGGTGAATACTCGTTGACTCAAGGGGTTCAAGAAAACCGCTTGAAAGCCCAACGGCGATCACGTTCTTATTCCACTGCTTGCGTCTTCTTCCAGTCTTAAAACGAATAAAATTAGGATCGGCGAGTGGCTTGGTGTCTAGGTTACTCGACAATATATCCAGTGCTTGTTCGTCAGTATAATAGTTACTGCTATACACAAGGCCATTACCGTTACGATGTTGAAGTGGAATACGCCATTGCCAGCCGGCAGAATGTGCTATGGAGCGAGTGTAAGGTAAGGTTTTTTCTAGTCGCTCTGAAGGAATAGCAACAGCGCGATCGCAAGGTAGCCAGTGAGACCAATCCTCATAGCCTGTGTTCAACGTTTGCTGGGTAAGAAGGCCTTTAAAGCCTGAACAGTCTATAAATAAATCGCCTTCAATATGTTCACCGTCTTTCAACGTTACCCCTGTGATGAAGCCGCTCTCACTATCTTGCGTGACATCATGAATAATGCCCTCTTTACGAGTTACTCCCATTGCTTCACACTTTTTGCGTAAAAAGCGCGCATAAAGCGACGCATCGAAATGGTAAGCATAAGGCATTTCTATAATTGGATCTGGAGATTTTATATGAGCAAATTTACCCGCTTTACAGGCAAGGTAGTTTAAATCGTATTCCCAGATTGAGTCGGTAAGCCCTAGTTTTTGTGCACGTTTAAAATAGTGATGAAAATGACAGAAAGCGTAACTTTTTCCAGGTGCGCCGAAGGTATGAAAATAGTCCTCGCCTTTAACCCGCCAATTTTCAAACTTGATGGCAAGTTTCATTGTGGCATTGGTTTCTCGTAAGAATTCTTTTTCATCTATCCCGAGAACATTATTCAGCGTAATAATAGGAGGTATTGTCGCCTCGCCTACGCCAACTGTTCCAATGTCTTCAGATTCAACCAAAGTAACCGTTAAGTCAGTACCAATTAAACGCTTAATCACTGCTGCAGAGATCCATCCTGCAGTTCCACCGCCAACCACTACTACCTTTTTTACAGCTTTATCGTACATATTTTCTGCCATCACTCTACACCGCTGACCTACCACACTTTGATAACACGACCCGTTTTGCTATACAACAAAAAGCCCCAACACATATTACAGTTTTGGGGCTTTGAAATTTCATAATATTGACTAGCGTCTCATTTACAACATTCTTTATCCGCCGCTTGTTTACAACAAGCGGCAGATAGCTATTTAGAACGTGTAGTTGAAACCAAGTAGGAAGTTACGTCCGTAGCTTTGGTACTCAGTAATTTGACGACTGTCACCTGGGTTGACACGAACAGTAGGCTCGTCAGTCAGGTTTTGACCTTGAAGCGTAACACGAAGCCCTTCAAGATACTCAATTCCAGACTCACTGAAATCATAGCCAATCTGCGCATCTATCTGTTTAACACCGTTATCTTCAATAGGTGCTAGAGAAAGGCTGATAGCACGAGTTTCTGTAGCAAACGCATCACGTTTAGTTCCAGACACACGAATTTCAAAACCATTGCTTTCATAGAAAGCGGTTAGTGAGTAAGTCTCTTCAGATAAACCTGGTACCGCTTCACCATTTTCTAACTCACCATCAAGGAAGGTTGCACTCGCAAACACGCCAAACCCTTCTAGTGAATCGTGGATCATGTCAAACGGTAGACTACCTTGAAGCTCCCAGCCACGTACAAACCCTTCAAGTCCATCTTCGCGGAAGCTCACAATTCCGTTAAATGTACCTGGTGGTACGATATCGTTTTCATCTAGTACACCATCGTTATTGATGTCAGTTTCACCAGACGTTTCGTGGAAACCTTCAATGTAAGACTCACTAAAATCGCCAACAGTTTGTCCAGCTACGTGCCAGTTAGTCAGGTCTTTATAGAAGAAACTAGCGGCAAAGTAACCTGAGTCTGCGAAGTAATTTTCGTAAGCTATATCAAACTGATTCGCTTCAAGCGGTCTTAGGCGCGCATTACCTGCGCTTGCAGACCATGGACCATTAGCAACATTGGTCGATATGATTTGCTGGTCGTTAAAAGTAAAGCTTACTGTGTTATTCGGGCGCATGTCATCCATACGAGGACGGCTAATCACTTTTCCTAAAGCGGTACGAATAAACTGGTTCTCAGCGATTTCGAAGCTCAAGTTCAAAGTCGGTAACACATCTGTGTAGGAATCGCCATCCGACAGTGGAGTTACTGCTGTAAACCCAGTAGGACCGGTAGTGGTGTTAAAGCCCGAACCTGATTGGTCAACGTTAACAACTTGTAGTCCAAGATTACCGAATACCAGTACGTCGCCAATTTCTGTTTCAATGTCTAACTTCGCATATGCGGTTAGGATATCTTCTGAGATAGTGTATGAGTCACCCAAGCGACCATTTTCAAATAGTTCCGCTTCTGTCTCGATGTAGTAGCCGCTTCTGTACAAACCAAGGCCATCGTAAGCTACGACACCGTCAATTCCGATGTGGCTTAGGTCTGCTGTACCGATTGGGTTTGGAACCAGTTCTTGACTTGGCCATGCTGGCGACGTTAGATAAGCACCATTGTTATCTTTAGTTTTTTCACGTTCTTGGTAGTTAACACCCGCAGTCAACTTAGTGAAGACGCCCCACTCAACAAAACCTTCTAGGTCAAGGCGAACAGCATCAAGTGTCTCTTCAAAAATCGGCTCGTTGACGAAACCGTCCTGCGCTGTATTTGGTCCAAAGCCTTCTACGCCTTGGAAGCGTTCTACAGGGCCTAGCGAGCCCCCCCACGCCTGCGGACCGGCAAGGAAGATAGCATTCGGGTCTGCCAGATCAACACTATCAAGAGTAGGATGATCGCTGTAAACCGCACCTGTAGATGTCATAGTCCATGCACGTGGCGTAAGTGGACGACCGTCGATACCGGCTCGGCCCACACCTGAGTAACTCTCGATGTCAGTGATAGTTTTATCCACTTCACCTGTTGATACGTCTAACGTTGCTGTCCAATTATCGTTGATAGTATATTCAACATTAAGGCCGAAAGTAGTCAGTTCAGCTTTTTGTTGACGAGAATCGTTACGAATTACAGATAAGAAACCATCATAGTAGCCAGACGTTACAAGACCGTCTTCAACACCAGTGATAGTGTACGCACCGGTTCCCCACTCTGCACCACCTTCTTCAACACCACGACGGGCATCATTTTCTTCGTAATCGATGTAGAGCGCATCAAACTGAACTTTCAAATTATCAGTAGGTGCGTATTCAATTACACCGGCAACTGATGTGCGCTCTAGCATTGCTGAACGCGTAAATGAATCATGACCACCAAGAATCACTGTTCCTTCAGGTACTTCAACACCTTCGGCAGCGTTGGCTGGGTTAGCATTTGCATATCCCCACCCACGGAAATACTGTTCTTGACGTGGTGATTCCATATCTGCGATAACTAACGCCACACCAAGCTTATCGTCTGCGAACTGATCTACGTAGTTAAAAGACAGGCGATGACCTTCATTATCAAAATCAGGGTTACCTGCCTCTTCTTGGTTTGCCTCATACGTGCCGTTGATTGTTACCGTTTTTTGCGCACTAAGTGGGCTAACGGTTTGAATATCAACAGTACCACCGATACCCTGGGTCATTAGGCCAGCTTCAGGTGTTTTATAAACTAAGATATTTGAAACAATTTCCGTAGGGTAAAGGTCAAACTCGACACCACGGTTATCGCCCATACCTAATAGCTCGCGACCGTTTAGCGTAGTACCCACATAGTTTTCGTTGAAACCACGAACAGAAATACCGCTAGTACGACCGTTACGTCGTTCACCAGCTAAACCTGGAAGACGAGCGATTGACTCAGCAATACTTGTGTCTGGAAGCTTACCAATGTCTTCAGCAGATAACGCTTCTACAATTGACGTGTTATCCATTTTGATTGCTTGTGCACGCTGCAGACTGCCGCGAATACCGCTTACTTGAATAACTTCAAGTTCAGCTTCATCAACAGCATCGGTGTTTGCTTCTTGCGCAAGTGCCGGCGCACTACTAAACGCCATTCCGCCAGAAATAAGTGCAGCTTTAATTAGGTTGGGTTTAAATTGTTTCATAAAACGGGTGTCCCATACGGTTATAGTTGTTGTCTTTTTGTTATTCTTATGACAAAAAAATGACAATACATCATGTGGGCTAATCCTATAGAGGACACACGTCTTGCACAATTGCCTGCATACGTATTCAATAAAATTTATGCAACACAGTATTAACAAGTGCAGGGTGAAAACTTACGTAATTTTACAACATAAAGCCAATAAAACCGTGAACTTGTAAAATATTTATGAAATATATTTTCATGTTACGCGTTGACTGAGACGTTTTTTTTCAAAATAACGTTCGTTTGTAATTGACAGCAATGTGACGCTTGCGCGAATACGAAATCATTACGTTGAGGGGCAAAATAAAGAAATTGTGGTGACAGAGTTAGGGGCTATTTCCAGATAGCTAATGAAAGACAATAAACTATAGGGGAAATATTTATAAGAGGAATAGATTTTCGAAAAACTAAACGTCGTGAAGTACAAAGCCCCATATTATTAGCGAAATTTGGATGTCGAATAATTACTAACGTTTAAAAGTCCTGCAGGTCTGTGCAATCTGTTTATACGATAAAGCAAAGTCCTTCCCCATTTGTATAAAACTCTTACTCGTATAGTGCCAAGGATCATCACCGTAGGTATAGGTATCAGAATTAGACATATAAGTAGCGCAGTTATCTGATTCAACAAAAAGTTGCTGTGCTAAGTGCACCCGATGGATGTAAGGCATAATATCTTCTTCGCCCATTTCGGAATCGGTGATTTTACCGATAACCACAGGCAAATCATCTTCCCTAAGTGCAGCACGGAACAAGTTCATCATAGTTGTTAAATTAGTAAGGTATGCATTGGCTGACGCTTCACTTGCGTGTGCATCGGCTTCACCTTGCATCCAAATAATACCCATAGGTTTTAACGTGTCTGACTTGCCATCGCCATTGATATCACTAACCGCGTAGGCGTTTTTAATAGTCTCTAGTGCAAAATCGTACTGATTGAGGCCGCTACCTTCAGTAAAATTAGGGTACCAGTTACTGTAACCTGTGTTAAGCGCAAGGCCGGTTCCACCAACTGCATACTTTATAATGGCAATTTTTTTATTGGGATATTGCTGCTGTATTGCGTTGGCGAAGGTTAACTCTGCTCCAAATCTCTTTGAAAGCGTATTGCTTTTGCCATCCGATTTAAAGCCTGTACCGTGGCCAGGTTTAAGTTTGCCCCACTTCCCTACACCGCCGTTATCTTGATTGTCGAAAACCCCATTTCCATGAAAAATCATCACGTCTTGTTCTTTTACTAAGTCGCTTGGAAGTTCAGAAACGTACCCATAGCCATCCATATTAGATTGCCCAGCCATAAAAAAAGTTAGGTATTCATCAGCCATCGTTGAGCATGACAACAAAGAAGCGAAACAAGCTAACGCAGTTTTTTTCATTAGAAACATCTTCATGTTATTTGGTTAATAAAATAAGAGTACGTATAAACGCAACCTTAACAAGGTGAATACGTTTGCAAGCAATTTAAAGCAGCCCACGTTTTAATACAGGCATAAAAAAGCCCGCTTAAAGCGGGCTTTTAAACGAATTAATATGCGTTAGCTTACCAACCTGTAGTTTCGCGAAGCGCCTTGCCGATTTCAGCAAGTGAACGTACAGTCTTAACGCCTGCGTCTTCTAGTGCTTTGAATTTCTCGTCAGCAGTACCTTTACCGCCTGCGATGATTGCACCAGCGTGACCCATACGCTTGCCCGGAGGAGCTGTAACACCAGCGATGTAAGAAACAACTGGCTTAGTTACGTTCTCTTTGATGAACGCAGCAGCTTCTTCTTCTGCAGTACCGCCGATCTCACCGATCATCACGATAGCTTCAGTTTGTGGGTCATCTTGGAACATCTGAAGGATGTCGATGAAGTTTGAACCAGGAATTGGGTCGCCACCGATACCAACACAGGTAGACTGGCCGAAACCTTCGTCAGTGGTTTGCTTAACCGCTTCGTACGTAAGTGTACCAGAGCGAGAAACAATACCTACTTTACCAGGTTTGTGGATGTGGCCAGGCATGATACCAATTTTACACTCTCCAGGAGTGATAACTCCTGGGCAGTTTGGACCAATCATGCGAACGCCTTTTGCGTTTACGTATTCTTTAACGTAAAGCATATCTAGCGTTGGGATACCTTCAGTGATACATACGATTAGCTCGATACCCGCGTCTGCAGCTTCAACAATTGAATCTTTACAGAATGGTGCTGGTACGTAGATAACTGTCGCAGTTGCGCCAGTTGCTTCTACCGCTTCACGTACAGTATTGAATACTGGAAGACCTAGGTGCTCAGTACCGCCTTTACCTGGTGTTACACCACCAACCATTTGCGTACCGTAAGCAATCGCTTGCTCAGAGTGGAATGTACCCTGACCGCCAGTGAAACCCTGACAAATTACTTTAGTATCTTTATTAATTAATACAGACATTATTTGCCCTCCGCTGCAGCAACAACTTTCTGCGCTGCATCAGTTAGCGATTCAGCAGCAATGATATCTAGACCTGAGTTCGCTAGAACTTCACGGCCAAGCTCTGCATTGGTACCTTCAAGACGTACAACAACAGGTACTTCTACGCCAACTTCTTTAACCGCACCGATAATACCTTCTGCAATCATGTCACAGCGTACGATACCACCGAAAATGTTAACCAATACCGCTTTAACATTGTCATCAGAAAGAATGATTTTGAATGCTTCAGCTACACGCTCTTTAGTCGCGCCGCCACCAACATCAAGGAAGTTAGCTGGCTTACCGCCGTGTAGGTTTACGATGTCCATGGTACCCATTGCTAGGCCTGCACCGTTAACCATACAACCTACGTTACCGTCTAGCGCTACGTAGTTTAGTTCCCACTGAGCTGCGTGAGCTTCACGCGCATCTTCTTGAGAAGGATCCTGCATATCTTTCAGCTTAGGCTGACGATATAGTGCGTTACCATCGATGCCTACTTTTGCATCTAAGCAGTGTAGGTTACCGTCAGTTTTGATAACTAGCGGGTTAATTTCGATAAGCGCAACGTCAAGCTCTTCAAACATCTTAGCTAGGCCAAGGAAGATTTGAGTGAATTGCTTAATTTGAACGCCAGAAAGACCTAGAGCAAACGCCATTTCGCGTGCTTGATAAGGCTGAGGGCCTACGATTGGGTCGATTTCAGCTTTAAGGATTTTCTCTGGTGTTTCTTCTGCAACAGTTTCAATCTCAACGCCACCTTCAGTAGAAGCCATAAATACAACGCGACGGGTTGTACGGTCAACTACTGCACCAAGGTAAAGCTCGTTTGCGATATCTGTGCAAGATTCAACTAGGATTTTGCTCACAGGCTGACCGTTTTCGTCAGTCTGGAAAGTCACCAAATTTTTGCCTAGCCAGTTTTCAGCGAAAGCGCGAATGTCGTCTTTGTTTTTAACTAGCTTTACACCGCCAGCTTTACCGCGACCGCCCGCGTGTACCTGACACTTAACTACCCACTCTTCACCGCCGATGCGATCAGCCGCTTCTACAGCACCTTGAGCAGTGTCTGCTGCGTATCCTTCAGAAACAGGCAAGCCGTATTCTTTGAATAGCTGCTTACCTTGGTATTCATGCAAATTCATGGTGTTTCTATCCGATTTTTAGTAAGACAAAAGCCGCAAATGCGACTTGATTAGTTTGACTGATATTATAGGGAAAATATCAGCGTTGCGTTAGGCGCCAAGCTAGCATACACAAGCTAAGCACCTAACCACAATTCCGTGAGACGAAAGTCTTACACGTCTAGAAGTAGACGTGTTGGATCTTCAAGCATCTCTTTAACGGTTACCAAGAACCCTACTGATTCTTTACCATCGATAATACGGTGGTCATAAGAAAGTGCTAGGTACATCATTGGTAGAATTTCTACTTTACCATTAACCGCCATTGGACGATCTTGGATCTTGTGCATACCAAGAATTGCGCTCTGTGGCGGGTTAATGATTGGTGTAGACATTAGTGAACCAAACACACCACCGTTGGTGATAGTGAAGTTACCACCTTGTAGTTCAGCCAGTGACAACTTACCGTCACGACCTTTTAGTGCTAGTTCTTTGATTCCTTTTTCAACACCCGCCATACCCAGTGTATCAGTATCTTTAAGTACTGGAGTCACTAGACCGCGTGGTGTAGAAACAGCAATCGATACGTCAAAGTAGTTGTGATAAACGATGTCATCACCGTCGATAGACGCATTAACTTCAGGGAAACGCTTAAGCGCTTCAGTTACCGCTTTCACGTAGAAAGACATGAAACCAAGGCGAATACCGTGACGCTTCTCGAAGCTGTCTTGATACTGCTTACGAAGGTCCATGATTGGTTTCATGTTCACTTCGTTAAACGTAGTAAGCATTGCTGTAGAGTTTTTAGCTTCAAGAAGACGATTAGCAATCGTCTTGCGAAGACGCGTCATAGGAACGCGCTTCTCTGTGCGGTTGCCGGTTGGCAACTCTGCTGGTACAGATTCAGAAGCCGCAGGCGCAGCCTTCGCTGAACTATCACCACCTTTAAGATACTTTTCAACGTCTTCTTTAGTAATACGACCGTTTTTGCCCGTACCCTTAACTTTAGACGCATCTACGCCTTTCTCAGCTAGTAGACGACGTACAGATGGGCTAAGCGCATCGCTGCTGTCGTCACTGTCATCGCTCTCTTCTGAAGCCGCTGGAGTAGACGCGCCGCTCGCAGCACCTTCTACAAATTTAGCAATCACTTCTTCAGCAGTTACCGTTGCACCTTCTTCGGCAATGATTTCGCTTAGTGAACCGTCAGCTGGAGCAACAACTTCAAGTACTACTTTGTCAGTTTCAATATCAACCAAGTTTTGGTCGCGAGAAACGGCTTCACCTACCGCTACATGCCACGTTGCAATTGTCGCGTCAGCCACTGATTCTGGAAGTACTGGAACTTTTACGTCAGAGGTTTTGCCAGAAGCCGCAGGCGCTGCATCTGATTTAGAATCTTCTTCTTTTTTGCTTTCTGTTTTCGCTTCAGACGATGCAGCCGCACCACCCTTTTCTAGTTTAGCAATAACTTGCTCACCTAAAACAGTTGCACCCTCTTCGTTTAGGATCTCACCAATTGTACCGTCCGCTGGCGCCACAACTTCTAAAACTACTTTATCAGTTTCAATATCAACCAGGTTCTGGTCTCGTTTAACTGCGTCACCGGCCTTTACGTGCCAGGTTGCAATGGTGGCATCGGCAACTGACTCAGGTAGAACCGGAACTTTTATCTCAATTGTCATTACTGTTCCTTATTTAATTGTGAGTGCGTTTTCAACCAGGGCTTTTTGTTGCTGGTTGTGAACGGATACATAACCTACTGCAGGTGACGAGGATGCATCACGGCCTGCATATGTTAATTTCGCACCATCTGGAATTGCTTGCCAGAAGTGGTGTTGGCTACAGTACCAAGCGCCTTGGTTTTGAGGCTCTTCTTGACACCAAACCCAATCTTTTACGTGGCTGTATTGTGCCACAACTTTAGCGCATTCTTCTTGTGGGAATGGGTAAAGTTGCTCCAAACGGACGATTGCGACGTCTGTTTGCTCATTTTTACGGCGCTGGTCTAGCAAATCGTAATAAACCTTGCCCGAACACATTACAACGCGCTTAACGCCTTTCGGATCGATATCATCAATTTCACCAATTACGTTGTGGAATTTACCTTCTGCTAGCTCTTCAAGTGAAGATACCGCAAGAGGATGACGCAATAGTGACTTAGGCGACATTACGATAAGTGGCTTACGCATAGGGCGCACCACTTGGCGACGAAGCATGTTGTAAACCTGTGCAGGTGTAGAAGGCACACACACTTGCCAGTTGTGGTCAGCACACATTTGAAGGAAACGTTCAAGACGTGCAGAGCTATGTTCTGGGCCTTGACCTTCGTAGCCATGAGGAAGCAATACTGTTAGACCGCACAGACGACCCCATTTCGCTTCACCTGAACTTAGGAATTGGTCGAATACGACCTGCGCACCGTTAGCGAAGTCACCGAACTGCGCCTCCCAAATAGTCAAACACGTAGGTTCAGCCGTTGCGTAACCATATTCGAAGGCCATTACGGCTTCTTCTGAAAGTACAGAGTCGTAGATTTCAATTTCACCCTGCCCCTCGCGAATATGCTGTAAAGGCATATAAGTAGAAGCATCTTTTTGGTTGTGCAGTACAGCGTGACGATGGAAGAACGTGCCACGGCCAGAATCCTGACCTGTAATACGAATATCTTCACCTGCATCAACGATTGTTGCATAGGCTAAGTTTTCCGCCATACCCCAATCAAGTTTCTTCTCGCCGGCAACCATAGCTTTACGGTCTTGATAGAGCTTATTAACACGTGACTGTAGTTTGTGCTCTTCCGGAATAGTGGTGATTGATTCACCTAACTCTTTAAGCTTTTCAACTGAAAGCGCACCGTCATATGGCGTGTCCCAGTCATGACCAAGATAAGGAGACCAGTCTACGCTGTGCTCAGTCATTGGGCGCCACTCTTCTACCACGCATGCGCCATGGTCTAGTGCTTCACGGTATTCTTCAAGAAAGCGGTCCGCGTCACGTTGCTCAATTACGCCTTCAGCTATTAGCTGGTCGGCATAAATTGCACGTGGCACAGGGTGCTTTTTAATTTTTTGGTACATCAACGGCTGTGTAGCATTTGGCTCATCCGCTTCGTTGTGACCATGACGACGGTAACAAACTAGGTCAATTACGACGTCTTTCTTAAACTTATTACGGTATTCAAGGGCTAGCTGTGTAACAAACGCAACGGCTTCTGGGTCGTCTGAATTCACATGGAAAATAGGCGCCTGAACCATCTTTGCAATGTCAGTACAGTACTGGGTCGAACGGGTATCTTCTGTTTTCGACGTAGTGAAGCCAACTTGGTTGTTTACCACGATACGAACTGTACCACCCACAGCAAAACCGCGAGTCTGTGACATGTTAAAGGTTTCTTGAACCACGCCCTGACCCGCGATAGCAGAGTCACCGTGTATTGTAATAGGCAGTACGGTGTTAGTGTCGTTGTTGCGACGAGCCAATCGTGCACGCACAGAGCCCATAACTACGGGATTAACAATTTCAAGGTGAGACGGGTTAAACGCTAGTGCTAGGTGAACATTGCCGCCTGGCGTAGCAAAATCTGAAGAGAAACCTGCGTGGTATTTTACGTCACCTGCGCCTAGCGAGTCGTCGTGTTTACCAGAGAACTCGTCAAACAGCACTGATGGGTTTTTACCCAATACGTTTACTAGCACATTCAGACGGCCACGGTGAGCCATACCGATAACTACTTCTTTGGTACCCGCTGTGCCCGCTTTGGTGATAAGCCCTTTAAGCATTGGAATTAGTGCATCGCCACCTTCTAACGAGAAACGCTTAGCACCTGGGAATTTAGAACCCAAATATTTTTCCATGCCGTCAGCAGCAGTCAACCCTTTAAGAATCGCTAATTTTTCATCGCGAGAAATTTCGGGTTTTGCCTGAACAGACTCAATCTTTTGCTGTAGCCAGCGTTTTTGTTCTGTGTCGGTGATGTGCATATATTCAGCACCGATAGAACCACAATATGTGCGGTTAAGTGATTTGAACAATTCACCCAACGGCATAGATTCCTTGCCAATAGCATATGAACCTACGTTGAAAACGGTATCAAAATCGTTTTCAGAAAGACTGTGATGAGAAAGTTCTAAATCGCGAACACGCTCTTGTTTCCAAAGACCAAGTGGATCTAAGTTTGCGTGTTGATGACCGCGGAAGCGAAATGCGTTGATTAACTGGAGAACTTTAACTTGCCTGTCGTCTGACACATTCGCGGAAGGCACTGAAGGACTAGACATACGGGCTGTTGGCCCTAACGCAGCAAGTTGCCTAAATTGATTCTTAATAGTTGTATGATTAGTTTCTAACTCTACGCCATCGACTTTGGGGAGGTTATCGAAGATTTGTCGCCAATTTTCAGAGACACTTTGCGGGTCTTCTAAATAGGTTTCATACAACTCTTCAACATAGGCAGCGTTGGCACCTGCCATGTGCGAGGAATCCCACCACGCTTTCATCACGCTTTCTTGCATTTAATTTGCCTTGCTACGTTTTATAAAATCTAGTTAACAATCAAGATGTATTATAAGGTTATTCTCAGCATAACCAAGTGTTATAACGGAGAATATATAAAAAAATAGCCATCCTAAGTGGATGGCTATTTAGCTTATCGCATCTATAACTTAAAAAGTTATCAGACTATAGTACTAAACAGCCCGTTGTAAAAGCATAGACTTAATTTGGCCTATCGCTTTCGTCGGGTTCAAGCCCTTAGGACATACACTTACACAGTTCATGATACCGTGGCAGCGGAATACGCTGAATGCATCATCAAGGTCGTTAAGACGCTCTTCAGTTGCAGTGTCACGGCTATCGATAAGGAAACGGTAAGCATGTAGTAATCCGGCTGGACCGATGAACTTGTCAGGGTTCCACCAGAATGATGGGCATGACGTTGAACAACAGGCACATAAGATACACTCGTAAAGACCATCAAGCTTTGCACGCTCTTCTGGCGACTGCAAATGCTCACGCGCCGGCGGCTGCTTGCTGTCGTTAATCAAGAACGGCTTGATTTTTTCGTACTGTGTATAGAACTGCGTCATATCAACAACAAGGTCGCGCACTACTGGCAGACCTGGAAGTGGACGAACTACTATTTTGCCTTTGCCTAGTGCAGAAAGCGGAGTGATACATGCTAGGCCGTTTTTGCCGTTCATGTTCACACCGTCTGAACCACATACACCTTCACGGCACGAGCGACGGAAAGAAAGCGTCGGATCTTGCTCTTTAAGTGCAAGTAGCGCGTCTAGCACCATCATGTCTTGACCTTCCTCTACTTCTAGAGTGTAGTCTTGCATGCGAGGCTTCGCATCTACTTCTGGGTTGTAACGATAAATCGAAAAAGTTAATTGCATGATCGTTGCCTCTCTTAATATGAACGCACTTTAGGCGGGAATGCTTCCCTAAGCTTAGGCGCCATATTCACTTCACGTTTAAGCATTTTATCAGTGTTCGGATCGTAGATGCTGTGGCATAACCAGTTGTCATCGTCACGGTCCGGGAAGTCGAAGCGGCTGTGCGCACCACGGCTCTCCGTTCTGAAGTTCGCTGCTACTGCTGTGCTGTACGCGGTTTCCATTAGGTTATCAAGCTCTAAACATTCAATACGCTGTGTATTGAAGTCTGCGCTCTTGTCGTCAAGGCGTGCATGCTTAAGACGCTCGCGAATTTCGCTAAGCTCTTTAAGCCCTTCTGCCATTGCTTCACCTTCACGGAATACTGAGAAGTTAAGCTGCATGCATTTCTGCAAGTCTTTCTTAATTTGTACTGGGTCTTCGCCCTTACCTTTCTCTGAATTTTCCCAACGATTGAAACGCGTCATCGAGGCTTCAAGATCAGACTCAGATGCGTCACGTGTTGGTGCCATTTCAGATAGTGTCTTGCCAAGGTGTAAACCAGTCGCACGACCGAATACAACAAGGTCAAGTAGTGAATTACCGCCAAGACGGTTAGCACCGTGTACAGATACACAAGCGATTTCACCACAAGCAAACAAACCGTTAACGACTTTATCGTTACCGTTTTCGTCAACTGTTAGACATTGGCCATCAACATTTGTAGGAATACCACCCATCATGTAGTGACAGGTTGGAATTACAGGAATAGGCTCTTTCACTGGGTCAACGTGCGCGAACGTACGTGACAGCTCAAGGATACCAGGTAGTCGAGATTCAAGAACGTCTTTACCTAGGTGGTCGAGCTTAAGTTTAATGTGAGTACCCCATGGGCCTTCACAACCACGACCTTCACGGATTTCAGTCATCATTGAGCGAGCAACAACGTCACGACCAGCAAGGTCTTTTGCGTTAGGTGCATAACGTTCCATGAAGCGTTCGCCGTCTTTGTTAAGAAGGTAACCACCTTCACCACGACAGCCTTCAGTAACCAATGTACCCGCGCCAGCTATACCCGTTGGGTGGAACTGCCACATTTCCATATCCTGAACCGCAACACCAGCACGAAGTGCCATACCAACACCGTCACCGGTATTAATGTGTGCATTTGTCGTTGAGGCGTAGATACGACCCGCACCGCCTGTAGCAAGAACAACTGCGCGAGACTTGAAGTAAACAACTTCACCAGACTCGATATCAATTGCGGTACAACCAACCACGTCACCGTCTTGGTTTTTTACTAGGTCAAGTGCATACCACTCTGAGAATACTTTTGTCTTGTTCTTTACGTTTTGCTGGTAAAGAAGGTGTAGAAGCGCGTGGCCAGTACGGTCAGCCGCAGCTGCTGTACGAGCGCCCTGCTCACCACCAAAGTTCTTTGACTGGCCGCCAAAAGGACGTTGGTAAATTTTGCCATTTTCAAAACGAGAGAATGGTAGACCCATGTTCTCCATTTCGATAATAGCTTCTGGACCAGTCTTACACATATATTCAATCGCGTCTTGGTCGCCGATATAATCAGAACCTTTGACGGTGTCATACATGTGCCATTCCCAGTTATCCTCGTGTGAATTACCAAGTGCTACGGTAATACCACCCTGTGCTGACACAGTGTGAGAACGGGTTGGAAATACTTTAGATAACAGTGCGCATGATTTACCAGATTGTGAAATCTGCAGTGCCGCGCGCATACCTGCTCCGCCAGCACCAATTACTACTGCATCAAACTCGTGAACGGGTAAACTCATTTTACACTCCCCACAGTACGAATAGGCCAACAGCTACATAGCCGAATGCGATGATATTTAATATATATTGTAGTCCAGCGCGCAGACCTGCTGATTTAACATAGTCTGTAAGCACCTGCCATAGGCCGATGCGCACGTGGATCATCACTGCTACTAGTGCTGCCAATGTGAAAACTTTCATAGCTAGGCCAGAGAATAACCCTCGCCATTCAACAAACGTTAAATTGTCTGTGGTGATAAAAAACCACGCCATGAAAACCGAGTACGCGAAAATTATTGCTGCTGTTGCGCGAAGAGAGACGTAGTCTTGTACGCCGTCACGCTTAATGCTTGCTTGGTTGGTTACCATAATGCAACTCCCAATACTACGGTCAGTACAACCCAAAGCGCGATTACTGCTTTCGCACTTGTGTTGCCCGACTCTAATTCTTCCCAGTGACCTAAATCCATAACAACGTGTCTTAGGCCGCCTAGAATGTGATACGTCAGCGCTGAGGCTGTGCCAATTGCGACAAATTTTCCAAGGAAACCGTCCATGATTGCTTGTACGTTCGCAAAACCTTCAGACGAATGAACAGAAACTGCCCATGCCCAAATGACAAATAGTAGCGCGAAAAACATTGCAACACCGGTAACGCGATGGAGAATTGACGAAATAGCAGAGGGCGGAAATTTAATAGTATTGAGTTCTAAATTTACTGGTCTTTGCTTTTTCACAATGTATGCCTGTTTAATCCGTAGGGGATAATGAATTTCTTACCTTTTTTATGTCCTGAGTAAGTAAATTCGATTTTTAACCTGTTAATTGCCTCATCCACTGAGTTGTTAACAATTTGTGAATTATTCTTTAATGCTTGTAACAGAATAAATATTCTGACGTTCAAGCACCGCTGAGTATATCCAGCGTAGTATATAATTACAATTTTTTGTGCCGTAGTAAGACTTTAGTCGCTATCCACATAATTTTGATAATTATATAGTATTAAAAGAGATCAAAATTGGATGCAACACGTTTAAACGAGCGCAATTACAGTGTTGTAAGTTTATCAGTAGCCTTTCGGAATAACTATGTATATCAATGGCAAATTAAGCACTTTTAATCTGAATGCGTATTTATTAAACGTTGAGAGGTTACTTTTTACTCTAAGCTGTTAATATAATTATCGATCGGTGGTTTACCTTTTGTGAAAAGCCATTGATAATTGCGACGTATCGGGCAAAGTGACAATCCATAAAGTTAATTAATCGTTATCTGATTGCTAGTATTCTTTTAAGCAATTCGGAATATTTATTGTGCAAATATGCAATTAAATTGACTTGTTGGTACATAATAAAGTACAAATACGCCCACTTTTCCCAACGAAGCGGATATTTTCGTCCGTTTTCGCTGCAAACAGAACCATTCTGAGGAGAGCATTTTATGGCAGATCAGAAAGCCATTCTTAAAGCCGGCGGTAAGGAAATCGAACTTCCTATCTTGTCTGGCACCGAAGGACAAGATGTAATCGATGTCCGTACGTTAGGCCAACACGGTTATTTCACGTACGACCCTGGTTTTATGGCGACAGGATCTTGCGAGTCTTCAATTACGTATATTGACGGCGCTCAAGGTGTGTTATTACACCGCGGTTTTCCAATCGAAGAACTAGCGCGTGACGCAGACTACCTAGAAGTTTGTCACATGCTACTTCACGGTGACGCACCGACTAAAGAACAGTACGAAGAGTTCAAAGAGACAATCACACGTCACACCATGGTTCACGAACAAATAAACATGTTCTTCCACGGTTTCCGTAACGACGCACACCCTATGGCTATGCTATGCGGTACAGTTGGTGCAATGTCTTCTTTCTATCACAGCGACTTGGACGTATCAAATGAAGAGCAGCGTGTTCGCAGTGCTCATCGTTTAATCGCTAAGATGCCAACTTTGGTTGCAATGTGCTATAAGTACAACGTAGGTCAGCCATTCGTGTATCCGCGCAACGACTTAAGCTATGCTGCAAACTTCCTAAATATGATGTTTTCTGTTCCGGCAGAAGAATTTCAGATCAGCCCTGCTGTTGAACGTGCGATGGACCGTATTTTTACGCTTCATGCTGACCACGAACAGAACGCTTCTACGTCAACTGTACGTCTTGCGGGTTCATCAGGCGCTAACCCTTACGCGTGTATTGCTGCAGGTGTGGCGTCACTGTGGGGCCCTGCTCACGGTGGTGCGAACGAAGCATGCCTAAACATGCTTGAAGAGATTGGCACTGTTGATCGTATCCCAGAGTTCATCGCGCGCGCTAAAGACAAGAACGACCCGTTCCGTCTAATGGGCTTCGGTCACCGTGTTTATAAGAACCATGACCCTCGCGCTACAGTAATGCGTGAAAGCTGTCATGAAGTATTGAGCGAACTTAACGTGAAAGATCCACTGCTTGAAGTAGCGATGGAGCTTGAAAAGATTGCCCTTAGCGACCCATACTTTGCAGAGAAGAAACTGTTCCCGAACGTTGACTTCTATTCAGGTATCGTACTTAAAGCGATTGGTATTCCTACCAATATGTTCACGTGTATCTTCGCCCTGTCTCGCACAGTAGGCTGGATTTCACACTGGCACGAAATGATGAGCGACCCTAAACAGAAAATTGGTCGTCCTCGTCAGCTTTATACTGGTCACAACCAGCGTAAATACACGCCAATTAAGTAATTAGTCAGAAAATACTGAACTAAGAGCTACATGTAATAGTAGAAATAGCGCCTTCATGGCGCTATTTTTGTTTTAACCCTTTTATTTACAAGGAACATCAATGCCCTACTCTGCAGTTTTTCTAGGTATTGCAGGCCTTATTCCTTTTGTAGCGATGCCTCTGGCATATCAACTTAACCTGTTATCGATAACCCAAAGTGCGGTTTACTTTGTGCAATATTCTGCTGTGCTGCTTTCATTTTTTGGCGGCATCCACTGGTGGGACGCAATAAGCAACCAACGTTACGATAAACAAATGTTGATCGCTATGTTACCGACTATTATTGGTTGGCTGTGTTTGGTGTTCTCACATGATGTGAAAGTTTTTGGCGTATTGTCATTTAGCTACGTCGCGGTATTAATCTATGACAAGTTCACTCTTAGCCTGCCTAAAGAAGAGGTCGTTAGTTATATTAGTTTGAGAATGGGATTAACGAGCGTAGTCGTTATCTGCCACGCATGGATGATTTATTTGCTTGTATAGGACGGAAAAATGTTTGTGGTCCTGGTTTATTTCAAACTAGTAGCACAGTGTTGAAGTCATGTGTGGTAGTGATGAAAAATAACTTCAATACATTCCCTTAACATGGGATGACGCTAAAAAACAGCCAACAAATAGTTACGCATAACCATTTTAAACTATTGAATAATATATTTTTATGAAATGACATAACAAAAAAGGCGATAATATTTTAATACTATCGCCTTGGCTTTTTATCTAACGCTTTGCTATTTAAATTATATAATGCAGCGTTTATTCATCGCGAATAATCGATAGTAACTCTTCTGTTTTCTCTTCCATTAGCGCAATGTCGCCCTTACTCTCAACGTTTAATCGAATTACTGGTTCTGTATTCGATTTACGTAAATTAAAGCGCCATGTGCCAAACTCGAGACCTAAGCCATCGGTAGTATCGACTACGCTAGCTAGTGGCTTATACTTGTTTGTAACTCGTTCAAGTGCTGCATCAGCATCTTTTAGCTTGCTATTAATTTCTCCAGAAGATGGGAATGCTTCGATACGCGCTTTAACCATGCTAGCCAGGGTTTGCTTTTTCACACACACCAATTCAGCAATCAGCAACCAAGGGATCATACCCGAGTCACAATATGCGAAATCTCTGAAATAGTGATGAGCACTCATTTCACCGCCGTAGACAGCATCTTCTTTGCGCATACGCTCTTTAATAAAAGCATGGCCTGTTTTCGACTTAATGGGTGTGCCGCCTGCATTGGCTACAATGTCCTCTGTATTCCAGTACACCCGTGGATCGTAAATAATTTTGCTGTCTGTGTTTTTCTCGATGAATGCTTCAGCAAGCAAGCCTACGATGTAATATCCTTCAATAAATTCACCGTCTGCGTCGAACAAGAAGCAGCGATCGAAGTCGCCGTCCCAAGCGATACCGAAATCAGCACCTGACGCTTTAACCGCATCAGCCGTGTCAGCGCGATTCTCAGGTAATAACGGGTTAGGTATACCGTTTGGAAATGTGCCATCTGCATTGTGGTGTACTTTTATAAATTCAATTGGCACACCCTGCGCTTCCATTTCTTTTTCGATAGCGTCTAGCGCTGGTCCCGCCGCACCATTTCCTGCATTCACTACTACTTTCAGCGGCGTAAAATTGCTTAAATTCACATAAGAAAGCATGTGAGAAACATAGTCAGACATACACGACTTAACAGCATATTTGTCAGTCTGAGAAAGCATCTCTTCTACCACATGCGCAGTACCGTTAAAGAATGCGTCCGCATCTATGGCCGCACCGTTTGTATAATGCGCTAGCCTTTCTGACACATAGCTATCTTCTAAAGCTTCTGCTTTTTCTTTAATAGCGTTCAGGCCTGTATCACCGCTGATGGGCACAGAACCCGCTTTTACCAATTTCATGCCGTTGTAGTTAATAGGATTGTGGCTAGCGGTAACTTCAATACCACCATCAACACCAAGATGCTTTGTAGCAAAATAGATTTCTTCGGTTCCTGCCATACCAATATCAGTCACCGTTGCACCAGCGTCAATAAGACCTGCGCTCAAGGCTAATTTTAATGGTGTTGATGTAAGACGCACGTCACTACCAACAACAACAGTCTTTGCATTTAATTCTTGCGCAAAAGCATAGCCAATTCGATAGGCTACTTCTTCGGTTAGTTGAGCGTTTAGTTCGCCACGAATATCGTACGCTTTAAAGCAGGTAATTGGGGTTGCCATTTAAATCGAAATTCCCTGTGTTTTAACTATTTATGATTACATTATCGCCTTTTACGACTAACAAGCGCATACCGCCCTTTTGTTATTGTCGTAAAAGAGAATAGACATATCGATATTAAATCATTAGAGGAAGTGAATTACTAATTCAATTTGAATAACGCAACGTTTTGCGGTCGCACTTTAAATTCACGAATTTAAAGTGCGAGTTCGAAGTAGGTACTGTTATGGAAAACGCCTTGATGTTGATACTTTCGGCGACGTTTTCAAAATGCATTGCGTTGGTTGCTCCTTGCTGAACCCAATAAAAAGGTAACGTTCAAAAGCCCAGTTAAATTACCCAGAGTCTAATCAAGACAGACAATCCTTGCCGCTACTTCGCTACTTCGCTAAAGAGCCACTTTGGTAATCGTTAAATGCCTGAACAATTTCCTGCTGAGTGTTCATCACAAAAGGTCCATATTGCACTACAGGCTCATTGATTGGTTTGCCTGACACCATAATGAACTTGGACTCTGTATTGGTATAAACAGAAAGCGTCGTGCCCGTTTTCGACAGCACGCCAAGCTCTCCATCACGCAGTACAGATTCTTTACTCGCGTTATCTTTATTAACAGTTAAACTGCCTTCATAAACATAGATAAACGTTGCTTCATTTGAATTTATGTCAATTTCAGAACTTCCACTTCTTAGCATAATGTCTAAAAAGGTGGGAGAAACCGCCGTTGTCTTAACTGGCCCTTCAACACCATCAATTTCACCTGCTAACACTTTGATGACAGCATCTTGACTGCGTACTGTAGGCACGCTATCGGGCTGTATGTCTTGATAGTTTGGCGCTGACATTTTCTCTACTGCAGGAAGGTTTACCCACAACTGAAAGCCCTGTAATAGCCCTTCTTCCTGCTCTGGCATTTCTTCGTGAATAATACCTCGCCCAGCGTTCATCCATTGAATGCCGCCCGCATCAATCACTCCCTCGTTACCTACAGAATCCCTATGGCGCATTTTACCTGCCAACATATAAGTAACAGTCTGAAAACCGCGGTGAGGATGAGGTGGAAAGCCGGCAATGTACTCACCAGGATTATCTGAGCCAAAAAAATCTAACATAAGAAACGGATCTAAACGAGGAAGGTCAGGCTGACCGATAATACGCGTTAGTGACACGCCCGCACCGTCACTGGTAGCCATACCCGAAACGACCTTTTCTATCGTTTTTGGTCCATTTAATTCAACTGACATATCTTGTACTCACCTACAATTCGCTATAACAAACAGCATTTTTTGTTTAACTTTTAATATTGGCATTTGTCTACATTGACGCTCTAGCTTCCTATTTTTTCACGGCCGTGGGATGACATAAGATCTTGCTCTGGCCCCACGGGAATGACCTGTGTCGGGTTTATCATTGTGTGACTATAGTAATAATGCCTTTTAATATGCTCAAAATTCACCGTTTCAGCGATACTCGGCACTTGATAAAGCTCTTTCATATAGCCGTAAATACTGGGGTAGTCTGCAATTTGCTTTTTGTTGCACTTAAAGTGTCCGTGATACACCGCATCAAAACGAATCAAGGTAGTAAATAAGCGCCAGTCAGCTTCTGTTATTTCGCTACCCACTAAGTAACGCTGTTTACTTAGTCTTTCTTCTACTAAATCCAACGCGTTAAACACTGCATTAACAGCTTCTTCGTACGCTTCTTGCGTAGTTGCAAACCCGGCCTTGTACACGCCATTATTAATATCGTGATACACCATGTTATTAATGGTATCTATTTCTTCGCGAAGAGCCTCGGGATAATAATCATCTTCATTGTTGGTAAGAGAATTAAATCCACTATTAAAAATACGTATGATCTCTGCTGACTCATTATTAACGATAGTTTCAGTTTTTTTATCCCAAAGGATGGGCACGGTAACACGCGTTGTTATCTCAGCTTCCGCTTTAGTATAGATTTGATGTGCGTAATCAAATCCGTAAAGCTTATCGCCCGTTGAGCCTGGGTAGTCTTTAAACTCCCATCCGTTGTCGAGCATTTCAGGATGAACTACGGAAACATCAATATGCTTCTCTAAGCCCTTAAGTTTTCTAAATATGAGCGCTCTGTGTGCCCATGGACAAGCTAACGATACGTAAAGATGGTAACGACCTGATTCAACAGGGAACGACGCCTCCTCACTATCGCTGATTTTGTCGCGAAATTTAGACGCTTGTCGCTCAAACTTACCGCCGCTTTTGCTCGTGTCGTACCATTTGTCTTGCCATTGCCCATCAACGAGTAAGCCCATATTCCCTATCCTTTTAACGTTTATTAAACTATTTGGTTATTAAACCATGTATTGTGTAGAACGTATGTTGCGTTAAATCGGATTTATTATTCGAAAAAACTGGAGTGTGTTGATTTTTGGTCATCACTTTTGAGATGATGCGCGCCCTGCAGCAGTGACTACGATCATTAGCGCATATCCATACCCTTGTTATTTTTTTATTTAGTGAATTGAAGCATGTCTGATGATCCTCGTTTAGGCGGCATTGTACGTTTGTACGGTGCACAACAAACTAACAATTTAGCCAATAGTCATGTGGCCGTTGTCGGCATAGGCGGTGTAGGAAGTTGGACTGCCGAAGCATTGGCCCGTTCGGGTGTCAGTACCATTACGCTTATTGACCTCGATGATGTCTGCGTAACGAACACAAATCGTCAGATTCACGCACTTTCAGATACGATAGGTGAACCAAAGGTCGAGGCCATTGCGTCCCGTATCGCGCTAATAAATCCTAATTGCAAAGTAAACTGCGTTGAAGATTTTGTCACTCCTGAAAATACCGCCTCGCTCTTAACCAAAGAAATGCATGCTGTTGTTGATGCTACTGACAGCATACGTGCTAAAGCCGCGATGATAGCGCACTGCAAGCGCAATAAAATTCCTATTGTTACAGTAGGCGGCGCTGGGGGGCAGATAGACCCAACACAAGTTACTAAAGGCGATTTAGCTAAAACAACGCAAGATCCTCTCGCAGCAAAGCTACGCAGTGAACTGCGTCGAAACTATAATTTCAGTAAAAACCCCAAGCGCCGTTTCGGCGTTGAATGTATCTATTCAACAGAACAGCTGCGCTATCCACAGCCAGATGGCTCTGTTTGCTACAATAAATCAGCGATGGAAGGCGGCACGCGTCTTGACTGTGCGGGTGGATTTGGTGCGGTAGTCACAGTAACAGCCACCTTCGGTATGTTCGCTGCTGCTAGCGTAATCAATAGATTAACTGGACAAAAATAGACTTTAGCCGATAAGTTACGCACAATAGCAAAATAACAGTAACGTGCTGACGGCAGATAATTTTAATTAACGTGTTTTATTCGTTAGACCCAGAAACTAAGTTTTAACTTAGCGCTAAGTTAAACAATCTGGCAGAAAACGCTTTAACAAAGCTACCGTCACGGGTTTTAAAAAAACTAGAATATTGGCATGTATGCCAATGCCATTCTCGGTGAGAAGGAGAATAATATGTCACCTGATGAACTCAATAAACTAATGTCAGATTGCGCAAAAGACGCGATAGTAACCGCATCCGATGAGTTCAATATTGTACTGGATAAGACTCCCGAGAGTATTGCGCTAGTTGACGACGTTTTACTTAGCTTTGTAGATAAATATCACGATTTAGCGTTGGAAGATGAGGCAGTATTTACTATCTGTAATATCTTTGGTGCGTATATTGGTGAAATCCTAAAAGCGCAATTAGACGGCGAATGGATATATGACCAGTCAAATCCTCAAGCGCCAACCGTATTTTTAAAAGTCGGTGATAATACCTATGCATTTGCGGGAATTTGCTATGAACGTTTGGTTAACGACAGCCAGGTAAGCGTTTTCGCTTACTACGAAAAGGCATTGGCCAATCACAAATTCACTCACTAGTGGCTAAAATCTTACACCAAAACAGCGCCTTCATGGGTTAGGCGCTTCCCAATCTTCTATCATCCATCTTAAATGGCGACTTTTCGAAATAGCGTAAAGCGCAACGCCATAAAAAACAATTTTTACGCCAGTAATGGCTTCAAAACCCCAGTGATGGTGCATTGCATAATAAAGTTGTGTGTTAAGTAGAAGCAGTACGCCAAACTGTGCAAGTGGGATGACTAGGCGGCGCCATCTTGTATACCCTTTTTTCCACAGCCTATCTCTTTGGCTAACCAACACAAGGGCTAAAAGAACCGGTAAGCTCGCGACTAATCCAATACCTAAACTTTCTTTTTGCGGATAGAAAAAAGCGAGTAGCTCACTGGTTTGGGTTCGAGACGCCAGTGAAAAAATAAACGCTAGCCAATCGATGCATAACAAAATAAACACAGCGTATAACCATCGAGGAGGCAGTATTCGCCCTGACTCGTCGTAACATGAGAGTGGAAGTTTTAGCATGCGTTCACTTTTGTCATCTCTACTATTCATCATAGAACGTAAGCGTTCTAACTAATGGGAATTTTTTCTTCAGGAAAGTTCAAGGTGGGGGTGACTTCATTTTTTTAAACACATTAATTTTCAAATACGCTGTCTAACCTAAAAGCTTGTCTCTATCTCGCCTTTTTTATTAGAGTTCGTACTGCTCAAAGTTCGTACCGTGTCACAACACTCTACAACGCTTGTAACCTGCTATTCGTGTTTTGATGCTTTATCATCTACATTAAACTAGCAACGATTTATCGCTTAAAACTACTGCGTATTAATGCGAGTTACTGTATAATCCGCGGCCATTTTAGAGACAGTCATTTGCCAGGTGATATTTTAGATGACAGTAGAAACGTTTGATCCAAACAAAGTAGTAAACAAAACCACAACGCTTGAGACGCCCGTGAAAGTGCTTAGTGAAAACAAGCCTTCAGACCAACGCATTGGCAGCAGAATTGGTTTTGTTAGCTTAGGTTGCCCTAAGAACTTGGTTGATTCTGAGCGTATTCTTACTCAACTTCGAACCGAAGGGTATGATGTTGTTCCTACCTATAACGACGCCGATCTAGTTATCGTTAACACTTGCGGATTTATAGATGCAGCAGTTGAAGAGTCGTTAGACACCATCGGAGAAGCGCTAAAAGAAAATGGCAAAGTTATTGTAACCGGCTGTCTTGGTGTGAAAGAGGATGAAATCCGAGAGCTTCATCCAAACGTGCTGGCCATTACTGGCCCTCATGCTTATGAAACTGTTGTAGAGCAAGTGCATGAACACTTGCCAAAGCCCCAACATGATCCTTTCGCAGACCTCATCCCCGACCACGGGGTAAAATTAACCCCTCGTCATTACGCTTATTTGAAAATATCAGAGGGCTGTAATCACCGCTGTACGTTCTGCATTATTCCTTCAATGCGAGGCGACCTTGTTAGCCGCCCTGTCGGCAACGTGCTCGATGAAGCGAAGCGCTTAAAAGATGCTGGAGTTAAAGAGCTTCTGGTTATATCTCAAGACACCAGTGCGTATGGCGTGGATGTAAAACACAGAACAGGTTTTTGGAATGGCATGCCTGTTAAAACTCATATGCAGCAGCTATGCGAAAAGTTAGGTGAAATGGGGATTTGGGTTCGTCTTCACTACGTTTACCCTTACCCTCATGTCGACGACCTGATCCCACTGATGAATGAAGGTAAAATCCTTCCTTATTTAGATATTCCATTCCAGCACGCAAACAAGCGCATCCTGAAACTGATGAAACGCCCTGGTAGTGCTGAACGCGTGCTTGAGCGTGTTAAGAAGTGGCGTGAACAGTGCCCTTCTCTAGTAATTCGTTCAACCTTTATAGTAGGTTTTCCAGGGGAAACTGAGGAAGAATTTGAAGAGTTGCTAGACTTCTTACGTGAAGCACAACTTGATCGCGTTGGCGCTTTTGCTTACTCACCTGTGGAAGGCGCTCGCGCAAATGATTTACCTGATCCTGTACCAGAAGAGGTGAAACAAGCTCGTCTTGCTCGCTTTATGGAAGTACAAGGCGAAATAAGCGCTGCTAGGTTACAAGCGAGAATTGGAAATGAGTATCAAGTCGTCATCGACAGCGTTGATGCGGAAGGCGCCGTTGGTCGCACCTACGCTGATGCACCTGAAGTGGATGGTTTAGTTCATCTAAACGGCGTTTACGATGTTAAACCTGGCGATCGAGTGTGGGCTGAAGTCATCCACGCTAACGAACACGATGTGTGGGCCGTACTTTCTGAAGACCAAGACGAAGACGGCGATACCGCAGAATAAATAATCAATCCAGAGTTACACACATTACATCAATGCGCTACCAGAACTCTTGCTGTTATACCTGGCAATAAAAAAACCCTATCGATTACTTTTTTTCGATAGGGTTTTTCGCATTTAAGGCTTAGTAAACCTTTAGTTAACGGTGATTTTGAGCCACGCTACCAAGGTAATTCTTCACCGTTTGAGTGAATAAAGCGGCCAGAGTTTTCTACAGTAAGCTCATCAATACGACTAGCCAAACGCTCTGCGCACGTATCAGCGTCGATGTCGCCCGCTCCGTTAACCATTTCGGTTTGCACAAATCCTGGGTGGAAAATGCCAACTGCAATTCCCTTCGCCCTAAGATCATTTGCCATCGATACACCTGCAGCATTTAACGCGGCCTTTGACATGCGATAGCCATAATACCCACCCGAGCCGTTATCAGACATGGAGCCCATTCGACTTGTTATCAACGCTATTTTTGCATCCTCTGCTAGTGCTGGTAATAGCGTTTGAGATACTAATAACGGTCCCATCGCGTTAACGCGAAACTGATAATCAATCGTGTTGGGATCCCAGTCATCAATACTCTCTCGGCCAAGCACTCCTGCATTATTGATAAGCAAATCAATTTTTACGTCCATCAAGGGCGCCAGTTTTTCAGCCAACGTCTCCGGCCGTGCTACATCGACACCACTGACAATGTTAACGCCGGCACTGTTTAACTCGTCGCAACTATTACGGCACGTCGCATAAACTTTCGCGCCTCTTGCTTTATATTGCTTGGTAAGCGCAAGGCCAATGCCTCGGTTACCACCTGTAATAACTACATTCATAACGAATCCCTTGTTATTTTTTATGTGCTTCAATCAGTCTTATAATTTTAAAAATAAACGTGTGAGTAAGCCAATTACACCCAATTGGCGAAGACCAGATAAAACGAATCATCACGTTTACTTCGCTATTTTATAGTCTTTAAAAGACGTTCTAGATCTTCCGGCGTATCAATTCCAACAGGCGGTGGCGCCGACGCTACTTCACAGTGGATTTTATCGCCGTACCATATTGCGCGAAGCTGCTCTAGTGACTCAATTTGTTCAAGAGCGCTTGGCACATATGAAACGTACTGTTTAATGTAATTGGCACGATAGGCGTAAATACCGATATGACGATTATAAAGTGCGGTATTAGCAGACGTAGGGTTAGCCATCATATAATCCCGCTCAAACGGTATTGGCGAGCGTGAAAAATAAATCGACTCTCCTTTTTGATTAACCACTACCTTTACAATGTTGGGATTGAATACATCTTCAACACTCGCGATAGGCGTCGACAATGTAGCCATGTGGCATTGCGGCGCATTCGCTAAGTTAGTAGCAACCTGATTAATATTTTGGGCAGGAATAAAGGGTTCATCTCCCTGAACGTTCACCACTATTGTGTCGGGAGAAATTCTCTCTTTTTCTACGACCTCTGCGATACGCTCAGTCCCTGACTGATGGTTTACTGAAGTCATGCATACGTGAGCAAAGCCAAGAACTACATTTTTAATCCGTTCATCATCCGTAGCTACAATGATGTTATCAGCACCCGCTTCTGTGGCACGTTCAACCACATGTTGTATCATGGGTTTTCCGTCGATAAGTGCTAATGGCTTGCCAGGAAAACGACTTGAACCGTATCGAGCGGGGATCACAACTGTAAATGACATATATTTCTTTCGCCCTTACTGTCTACTAGTTAAACGGGTTATCAGCGAGTCGCGTCTACTTCGTCTAGCGACAGTGATATTGCCTTGCTTTCTATTAACACTGGAATACCGTCTTTAATTTCATAGGCTAACCTATCAAACCGACACACTAACTGGGTGCTATCTTCGTTTAGTACGAGTTTTCCCTTACATACTGGGCAAGCTAAAACTTCTAAAAGTTTTTTATCGAACGCCATTGTTGTTATTCCTGTCCGTTCTGGTGAATATTTAAACCTGCGTTTGCAAGTTTCACGTTTATTAAGTTAAAAAAATCTGGGGCTAAATGCGCACTAACAGGCAAAAACCAACATTCATTATGTGCAAATGGTGCGGCTTTTACTGCATCCTTTTCTGTCATTAGCACCCTTCCATCTGGAATGTCAGACGACGAGATAGCGTGATGATCGGCTAAAGGATGGGTTACCGTTAAGTCAATTCCCATTTCCCTAAGCTGACTGAAAAAGCGCTGAGGAGAACCGATACCTGCGATTGCACTACAGGGAAGCTTTCTAATTTCTTCTACCGTTGTGGTTTTCATCCTATTAGAAACTGATGTGAAGTCTCCAGGAACTAACGTCATAAGAAATTGTGGAGATACTGCACTATCAAATGTTGGCATAGAACGGCTGTTATGAACAAGAGCATCTACGGTACCCAGTCTCCATTGGCCTTCTCGAAGCGGTCCCATTGGAAGCAAATATCCGCTACCTACCTTTCTATCATCCATGACTACAATTTCAACATCTCGATGAAGCGCATAATGCTGCAATCCATCATCGCAAATTATCAGTTCACAATCTAATTCACTCGTTAAGTAGGCAGCTCCCCTCGCCCGTATGGGATCAATCACTACATCACACTGACTGCGGATTGCCAGTAATCTGGGTTCATCGCCTACTTCAGAAGCGTCGTCATCACCTTTCACTAATCTTGGGTATACGGGGGAATTAGCGCCGTAGCCGCGACTTAAAATACCTACCTTTAGGCCTCTCGCTTGATAGTAAGTCGCCAAAGCTAAAACCACGGGGGTTTTGCCATTGCCGCCAACAGATATATTGCCCACTACGATGACGGGGACCTTAGCTTTAAATGCTTTTTTAATCCCTATTTTAAATAATAGTCGTCGAATAGCGGATACGAAGTAAAAAAGCAAAGCGAGCGGCGCAAAAACCCAAACAAACCCGTGACCAAAATACCACTTATCGTGAAGGGTAGCGTTTTGCCTTTGGCTCACTTTGTCTCACCAAACTGCAGTGCATGAAGTTGTGCGTAATGGCCGCCTTTTTCAAGCAACGCGTCATGTTTACCCTTTTCAATAATCTCACCTTGTTCTACCACCATAATGCAATCTGCATTTTCAATTGTAGACAAACGGTGTGCTACCACGATACTGGTGCATCGTTTTTGCAATGTTTCTAATGCGTCTTGGATTAAACGTTCCGACTCTGTATCAAGGGCTGATGTAGCTTCATCTAAGATAAGTATAGGTGCGTCTGCAAGTATGGCGCGAGCAATCGCTATGCGCTGACGTTGACCACCAGAGAGCATAAGGCCATTCTCCCCGATAACAGTATCTAAACCATCAGGAAGGTTTGCGAGGAATTCCTCAACATGCGCAATTTTAGCTGCATTTTCTATCTCTTTGCGCGAAACATTCTGCCGAGCGCCATAAGCTATATTGTTAGCGATAGAGTCATTAAACAGAGTGACGTTTTGAGATACCACTGCAAACTGAGCGCGCAGGTCTTTCAAATCGATGTCGTTAAGCCCAACATCATCTAGCCGAATTTGCCCTTTTTGCGGAACATAAAAACGAGTAAGCAAAGAAGATATAGTAGATTTCCCGCTTCCTGAACGCCCTACTAGTGCAATGGACTGCCCGGGGTTGGCGGTGAAGCTTACATTGGTTAATGCTGGCGTCTGCTTTCCTGGGTAGTAAAAGGTAACGTCATCAAACTCTATTTTGCCCGTAGCTCGCTTGATTTTGGTTTCACCTTGGTCTTCTTCATCCGCTTCATCGAGGATTTCGAAAATACTGGCGCACGCAGCCATTCCCTTTTGAAATTGATTATTAATAGTGGTCAATTGTTTAAGAGGCTTAAGCAGCATAACCATACAGAACACGACATTAATAAAAACACCAGCGGTAAGCTTTTCTAACATGCCTGGTGTACTGGCAATGAATAAAACTACGGCAAGTGCTATGGATGCAATAACTTGGATAGATGACACACTTAAAATAGACGTGACGTTCAGCTTCATTGACTGCTGGCGATTATGGTTGTTTTTCTGTTTAAAGCGCTCTTGCTCTATGTCCTGACCGCCAAACATGATCACAACTTTATGACCTTTTACCGCCTGCTCTACCGAAGAGGTAAGGTTTCCCATAGATTGCTGGATATTTTTGCTAACAACGCGGAACCGTTTACTAACAATAGACACGATAATCGCAACCACCGGGCCAATGAGAAGAAAAATTAGCGATAGTTGCCACGAGTAATAAAACATGACGCAAAGAAGACCTATTACTAACGCCCCCTCTCTCACTAAAGTAAGCAGCGCTTTACCAGAAGCGTTAGCCACTTGCTCGGTATCGTACGTAACCTTACTTATTAAGCCACCCACCGCGTGATGATCGTGAAAAGACACCGGTAAATGAATATATTTTTCAAACAACTGTTGGCGCATGCGCATCACAACTTGTGCACCAATCCAGCTCAGCGTATAACTGCCTAGAAAATTGAACACACCACGCAGCAAAAATAGCGGTACAATTGCAAAGGCTGCTAAACGAAGATAGTCGTGATCGTTTTTCCCAAGAGATTCGTCAATCATCGGCTGAAGCTGAGAGAATACAAACGTATCTACCGCGGAATAGCCAATCATACCGATAATGGCAAATACGAATGGAACTTTGTACGCCTTTAAATACTGTAAAAAACGTTTAATTTGATAATCCGAGTTGTCGGCTTTCTGCATGTAGTTATTTTAACCTGTCTAAAACGTTGGCAAAAACGCGTTTTTTCTATTGTACTCGTTCTCGCTTTAATTCACTAATATAGCGATAAAATTGATTAGTCTGTCGACGACTTGAGTAATGTGTGGTCAGTTGCAGCTCATTTAAAGGTTTTGCCAAAACTACGCTCAGCAGTCAGTGGATTCCGTAGAAACCAGCTTAAAGGTGTCGCGGTGGCTTGCCCTTTAAATACCATCGTTTTTTCAAATCACCACGTAGCGTATTCACTTCAAAACTCCCTTTCCTAAAGGTTACAAGGGTATAGCCTTCTGAGCTAGTAAGGTATTGCTGTACGTTGTGCTGCTTATAGCGCTCTACAACATTTAACGCTGGGAACTTCCATCGATTTTCGTACCCTTGGGTATAAATTACCGCTTTCGGTGCCACATGCTTAATGAAAATATCCGTTGAGGAGGTCTTACTTCCGTGGTGTGGCGCAATCAATATATCCGCATTAAGCGCTGACGTTCCTCCCGCTAACTCCTTGGTAATTAAAGCATACTCACTTTCTTTTTCGATATCACCTGGAATAAGCACACTACCAGATTGAGCTGCAATTCTGACAACACACGACATCGCGTTATTATCTTGATCATTGCCTTTTAGTGGCCACAAAAAACTGATGGTTAACCCCTGCCAATCAAACATTGTATCTCTTTCGCAGCCAAAGGTTGGAGAGTAAAACGTGGCATTACCTGCAATGGGGTGTGCCATCACTGTACTTAGACCGCCGGCATGATCATTATCACTATGGGTATGAATAACATGGTCCACGTGCTTCACTTTAAGATTTTCAAGCAGTGGAAACAGATGTTGCGTGGCTGTCATAGCAATACCACGAAACTGCGCGCCAGAGTCGATGATGATGGCTCTATCACCTTTGGTAACAGTGATGGCACTGGCCTGCCCTGCATCAAGCACATGCAGCGCCCAAATCTCATCATTAGGCGGTAACCATTGGATTAAGGAGGTACCCAACGGTAGCGAGAGTAACACTATGCAAAGGCGCTTAAATCGCCAGTAGGGTAAACAGAAAAGAATGATAGCGCCTAAAAAACAAAGTGCACTTGATGTGTCTATAAATAGCGTAAAGGCACTCAAATCTAGATCACTCAAAAAAGCCAAGAGTGAAAGCAAATAGCCGAATAGGTAGTCACTCCATTTCAGTACTTCTACAGCAAAATTACCAACAAAAAATGTACTAAAATAATAGCTAATGAGTAGCGAAATAAGGCAAATCGGTAACAAAAGCGTTATAACGGGCAGCGCTAATAGATTAGCGACAAGCGATACAACGCTCACATTGCCAAACCAAATAGTCGTCAGCGGCATCATGATAACCGTCAACGCTAATTGAAGTTTTATTATTGCGAAATACCAGGGTTCTCGCTGTATGCTAAGCGTGTTTATAAAAAACCAGATGCAAATAACTGCACCAATACTCAAGTAAAAGCTCGCGTTTAGTACAGAAAAAGGAAATAGCAGTAAGCATAGTGCTAGCATGGCCAAGCCAATATTAACTGACCTCCACGCCACTTTGAATATCGTGAGTAGGCAACCAAGTGTAAGTAGAAGTAAAGCGCGTACTACTGGCAGTGCCATACCACTTAATAGCGCATATAAGTAACATACGGCAATTACACAAACTAAAACCCATACTCTAAGGCCAGTATTTTTTAAACCAAACAAGCAACCTTTATGCTGTGTTTTGTATGCGTAAAACCCCACTACCTGCAACGAAGCAAAGCGTCTTAGCGTGCGTAATAACTCAAATATTTGCACTAGGATAAAAATGAATGGAACGAATACAAGCAAGCACACTCCAGCTACTATCGATAGATGCATACCCGAAATACTGAACAAATGCCCCGTTCCTGTGCGCTGCAATAGGATCCAGTCGTTTTGAGTAAAGTGCGTTTTATTACCAAGTAACAATGCACTCCACCATGAGTGATGTGTAAGACTCAAAAACGACAACCAATCGGCTAGCTCGTTACGATGGCTGTGCTTGTGGAAAGTCCTTTCTATATGTAATGCCTTAATGTAACCAGTTGCATAGATAAACTGACTCACTAAATATTGCTGTCGACTAAAACCAACGGGGTTCGCAACGCCATAAGCGGGCTTTAGTTTAGCTACCGCAGTAAAAACGTCTCCATCGTGCAAGCAGGATGCCTTTGCTTTTTTGGGTAGAGATTCATCGTCGCTACGCCTAAAAGTAAATGAATGGCTAGTAACGCCATGATTTTCAGCGCGATAGTGGGAATGGCTGAGCCTAACCTTAAATTTAAGGCCGGCAAACAACAATGCTTTAAAGAATGGAGGATTTAAAAATTCCCGTGTACTTTGTCCGTCTACAGACTGAATAGCTACAGTATATTGATGGTAATCTTGCCCGTTAAGCAAATCATCTGATACACATCCGCCAGAGATAACGCGCCCTACTATTGTGACATCTTGTTGAATTTTGTGCTGAGGCAGTTGCCAAGCATAGTAAAAATGCCCTAAACTCGCCACCCATAGAACACCTACAAACAAACCATTAATCGCCAAGCACAGCAGGACTTCCATCACTGCTTGCCCAGCAATGCTACCGTGGTTTTGATAGAACAGTATAATCGAGCTGGTTACTACAAGTGAGGCAAGCATTACCGCCATGCTTTGTGTAGAGGGAAGTTCTCGCCAGAAAACTGCACTTATTGCGCCAGCGCAAAAACAGCTTAGCCAAATTGTGATACTATTGACCATGTTTTTACGTAGGAACTTCTAGTTATCGGATATGGTTTAAGTAAAAACACGCAGTATTGGTCCATGTTCTGTCTTTTTTGATTTTTTTTCGAGATGCATTGATATTTATGCCTAAGAAATTTATTCGACGTTTTTTGCCAAGCCATCAAAGCATCAAGCAAAACAAAGCTTTAAAAATATTCGGAAGCGTCCTACACGAGCCTAATTTATGGCACCTAAATCGGCGTTCAGCGGCTGGCGCTTTTGGAATCGGTCTATTCTTCGCGTTCTGGCCAGTGCCTTTTCAGATGTGGCTTTCTGCTGGTTTAGCCATTCCTTTTCGAGTGAATTTACCGCTTTCCGTGGCAACCGTATGGATAACTAATCCCTTCACTATTCCTCCTATATTTTACGGCGCATACAAAGTTGGAACTACTGTACTTGGGACCAAACCTGAACACTTTGAATTCCAGTTCAGCTGGCATTGGGTAGTGGAAAGTATTAATACTATAGGGCCGGCATTTTTAGTGGGCTGTGGTATTTGCTCGGTGGTGTTTGGCTTGGCGGGATATTTTTCGTTAAATTGGGTTTGGCGCTTTCAAGTTAAAAAGGCATGGGAAAGACGTCGTCAATTGCGTAGTCAGCAAGCAAGTTAAACCATTACCTTACTAAAATATTGTTAGACCTTAAGGTTTAAGGTGTATTTCATCACCGGATAAATAAAAACGCCACTTCATTGAAGTGGCGTTTTTTATGATGAAATCAGATTCACTGATAAGCCCTTTCGATATGGGCACTTTCGAAATTGATATCTTCGGATTACTCTCTATGCCCTTTACAAAAAACTCATAAAGGGCACGTCAGATTATTCGTGCTCAGACAAAAACGCTATCAGGGCAGCTTCGTCCCATACCTCGACATCAAGTTCCTGCGCTTTTGTAAGTTTTGAGCCCGCTTTTTCTCCAGCAACCAAAAAGTCAGTGTTTTTACTTACCGAGCCGGCAACTTTAGCTCCTAATAACTGTAACCGTGCTTTTGCATCTGAGCGTCCCATTTCGCTAAGTGTACCGGTAATAACGCAAGTTTTACCTTCCAAAGGCAGGTTTTCAGAATCAGGTTTTTCGATGGCTGGCCAATGCACGCCTTCTTTTAAAAGTGCATCAATTACATCTGTGTTATGAGACTCATTAAAGAAATTGAAAATATGCGTAGCTACCACACCACCTACATCTTGCACTTCAACTAGTGCTTCAAGCGATGCGTCTCGAATAGCTTCAAGGGTCTCGAAGTGCGCGGCTAGATTAGCAGCGGTCGCTTCCCCAACTTCCCGTATACCTAATGCATAAAGAAACTTCGCAAGGGTAGTCTTCTTCGATGCTTCCAACGAAGATAACAACTTGCTCGCTGACTTTTCCGCCATTCTTTCAAGGCCAACTACGTCACCCAATGAAAGCGTAAAAAAGTCTGCGGGGCTATGAACCAGGTCAGCATCTACAAGCTGGTCAACTAATTTGTCTCCCAGACCGTCGATATCAAATGCTTTACGCGAGGCGAAGTGCTTAAGTGCTTGTTTACGCTGCGCTGCACATATCAAACCACCTGTGCAGCGTGCAACGGCCTCGTCTTCAAGCTTTTCAACCTGAGAGTCACACACTGGGCACTGGCTTGGAAAAGTGATGTCGGTTTCATCACCTGTACGGTTAGCCTCTACAACTGATACCACTTGAGGAATAACGTCACCGGCGCGACGAATAACAACCGTATCACCAATCTTCACGCCCAAGCGCGTAATTTCATCTTGATTGTGAAGTGTTGCATTCGATACCGTTACGCCACCAACAAATACCGGCTCTAGTCGCGCAACTGGAGTTATAGCACCCGTACGTCCAACTTGGAATTCAACATCAAGTAAAGTAGTCACTTCTTCCTGCGCCGGGAATTTTTGTGCTATCGCCCAGCGTGGTGCCCTAGCCACAAATCCAAGCGCAGCTTGAAGTTCGATGCGGTCAACCTTAAAAACCACGCCATCTATATCGTACGGCAGGTTATCACGCTTTTCTAGAATACGGTTGTAGTAGTCGAGGCAACCCCTACCGCCTTCTGCAGTATCAATATCAGGGCAAAGAGGCAAACCCCATTGGCCAAGTTGCGCTAATCGCGCACTGTGTGTAGAGGGTAAAGTGAAACTCTCAGGCTGTACTACACCTAATGAATAGGCGTAGAACATCAGCGGGCGTTTAGCCGTTATTTTTGAATCTAGCTGGCGCAGGCTTCCTGCTGCTGCGTTACGAGGGTTAGCAAAAACCTTTCCTCCGGTTTCTTTTTGTTGCTCATTTAGTTTTGCAAAACCTTCTCTTGGCATAAATACTTCACCGCGCACTTCAACACGAGCGGGATAATGATCGCCGCGAAGCGTTAAAGGCACATTAGAAATAGTGCGAACATTTGCGGTGATGTTTTCCCCTACCTGACCATCACCACGCGTTGCTGCGCGAACCAACTCGCCATTTTCATACAAGATGCTCACTGCGAGACCGTCTAACTTAGGCTCACAGCTGAAGTCCATAGTTGCTGAGTCTTTCAATCGATCTTTCAATCGCTTTTCAAAAGCAAGCAATGATTCTTCATCAAAGGCATTGTCTAGCGATAACATTGGCATATCGTGCGTAACCTGTTCAAATGATGAGAGAGCCGCTCCCCCCACCTTTTGACTCGGTGAATTTGGACTTAGGAGCGTTGGGTATTGCTTTTCTAGCGCAATTAGCGCCTGCATGTCTCGATCGTAGACCGCATCAGGAACAGACGGTTCATCAAGTACATAATACTGATAGTTGTATTCATTTAGGGTGTTGCGAAGCTCGGCAACTTTTTGTTGTGCTTGTTCTAAAGTGTCAGACATGGAAATTGTTGTCACGTATTAATAATTGAGAGTTTTACAGGGTGTTGTCTTTTGAAATAACTTGAGACAACGATTTATTTTTTTCAGGCACCAATAACAACGCGCTAGCGTCATTCCACTAAAAGTGAGAATGAATCAGCCACTCTTTCGCTCAATCTAATTGAAAAGGACTTGGGTATAAGCCAAGTCCTTGAGCGTAGTGAAAGCGCAAAAAATAGCGTTTAGGTAAGCTAATTACGGGAGATCATTCGTTTGCGTTCAAACTCACGAATTTTCTCAACATATTGCTGCAAACCCTGTTTAGTTAAAACGCTACGTCTTCCATCTAAAACCTGAGCGCCAAATTCATCGGCTAGTTTACGTGCCGCATTATGCATCATATTAAACACCTGATGCGGATCGCCTTCGATAGGTAGAATCATGAATAAGGAAACACCTTGGGTTTCAAACGTTTCAAGGTTATCGATATCAAATACCCCAGGTTTAAACATATTGGCTAAGCTAAATAATACAGGCCCCTTACCGTTAGAGTTAACGTGACGATGGAATATATCTTGGTCGCCAAATTTGAATCCAAGCGTAAGTAACATGGGTAACAATGCAGCGCCAGAAATTGGTTCACCTTCTGGGGTTCTAACGTTTAATACCAAAACTTCAGGGTCAATACTAGACGACTTGCCCTTAGACGCTGAACTTCCATTCTCTGTGTTTTCAGTGCCATTTGCATTGAAGCTACCTCGTTCATAGTCAGAGATATTTTCTTCGCTGGTGTCGAAGTCTATGCGCATCTGATCGTCGCCAAAGTTTGGCTCTTCCCGTCTTCTAATTGGCGATTTACTGCGCTTGCTACGCGCAAAACGCCTTGGCTGTTCATTTTCTTGTTGCGCATCACTTGGTTTATGAGGCTCTTCAGGCGCATCTAAACTGAAGTCAGCCACTTCCCTCTCATTTCTTGCAGGTGGAGCAGTGTCTACCAATTCTTCTTCAACCGTAGGATCAATGTAAAACTTTTGCGCCGCTCTGCGTTGCTCTTCACGGGGCTTTTCACTTTGAGTATCAGCGTATTCGCCTGTCGAAGCAGTATTGCCTTGTAAATGATGGAATTCGCTGTCTGAAGTACCAGGTACATTGTCTGATTCTGCGTTACAGTTACTTTGTTCAGCTGATGTTACACCTTGAGTCGGTGTTGAAACCTCTTCATCCGCACCTTCCCGAAGTAGAAAACCTGGAGGTTCTGGAAATGCAGTTCCACTACCGTCACTCGATAAGGTATCTGCAGAACGGGACACCCCCTTCATGTGAGGCTTTGGATTGGTGACCACAGACCCATAAAGTTTTGGCTCATCAGGTTGCGGCGCTTTGTGAGGTTGATTAGAGGGCTTGTTTTTGTCCCCATCGCCTACAGCGTCTTCTCGGCTTTCGCCGGTAATCGTCTCTTTATAAGCGCTAGATGATTCAGATTGCGGCGCTTTTGTATGAAGGTCTGCATCAACCACGTCATGCTCAACTAAACGTTCATCGTCGTTATAAGCATTTGACGACGCGCTTTTCGCATCTTCTGGTTGTCCAACAACTCTTACTGCACCAATTCCTAGCTCGTCAAAGCCCTCCTGCGATTCTGAATCGACATCGTTATCATCAGCATCCTGCCATTGTCTTGGCTCTAACCGCTCTTTTGCAGCTGGCTTACTGTTTTTACGAATTTTCCAAATACCGTGGGCTAGCACTGCAATAATGAATACCGTGCCCCCTAGGAGTAAAAATAGACGTAATTGATCTTCCATTTAATTTCTTTCGCCCTTTGTTATGCTTCTGCGAAGGCGACAGCTTCGTCAACATCTACCGCTACCATGCGAGAAACACCAGGTTCCGCCATGGTTACACCGGTAAGGTGACTTGCCATTTCCATCGCTATTTTATTATGGGTGATATAAATAAACTGCACTGTTTGTGACATCTCTGACACTAGGTTACAAAAGCGCCCTACATTTGCATCATCCAATGGTGCATCTACTTCATCCAACAAACAAAATGGTGCTGGATTTAATCTAAAAATAGCAAACACCAATGATAAAGCGGTTAACGCTTTTTCTCCACCGCTTAAAAGGTGAATCGTACTATTTTTCTTACCGGGAGGGCGAGCCATTATAGTCACACCCGTTTCAAGTAAATCGTCATCGGTTAACGCAAGATAAGCAGAGCCCCCACCAAACACTTTTGGAAAGAGTGATTTCAAATCTTCGTTTACTTGCTCAAATGTTGCAGAGAAGCGAGTGCGCGTCTCTTTATCGATTTTACGAATAGCTGACTGCAAGGTTTCAAGCGCTTCGGTTAAATCGTTATGCTGAGTATCTAGATGAGATTTTCGCTCAAACTGGGTTTCATATTCTTCCACCGCGGCTAGATTGACTGCGCCTAAACGCTGTAGATTTGCTTGGGTTCTTTCAAGGTCGTCCTGCCACCGCGTTTCCTCCGCATCATCTGGTAGCGTTTCAAGGATACTTTTTAGTGATTGCTGAGTTTCATTAAGCTGCTCCAAAATAGTGTTCGCGCGAACTCGATACCCTTCAATATCTATATTAAGTTTATCGATGTTGGTTTGGCGCGCCTGGATATCTTTTCCAAGCAATTGGTGGCCTTTTTCAGCCTCACGTAGCCACTGTTCTATATCGTCTAGCGCCGCTTGCTTTGTGCGCCGCATTTCTTCAAGTTCCGCTTTACTATCAAGCAACGATTGAAGCTCGGCCGCTTGCACTTCCTGTGGCGAAGTAAGCTGAGTGAGCTCCTGCATTAACCTATCTTTATTTGTGATGTATTCTTCGCGCTGCTGAAGGTTACGTGTAACCTGTTGACTGTATAGATTTTGATGATTTTCTAGCTGCTGTTTTTTAAGCGCAAGCTCATGATTTTGCGAGGTAAGTGAGTCTACCAAAGCGCGCAGTTCTGTGGTGTTTCGCTCATTAGCTTCACGCTTGGTGTTCACTTCATCAATGTGCACTTCATGTTCAAGAATTTGTGCTTCTTGAAGCTCTAGCTTTTCCGAAAGTTGCGCAAGTTGCTCCTCTTCTTTAGCTAGCATAATTTCTTGCTTCTCACGTTCCTCATTAAGCTTTGTAGTACGTGAAGACTGCTGTTCTTGCTGCATTTCAAGCAGTGATAGCTTGTTCTTTAACTGGGTAAGCTGATTTTCTTTTTCACTTATATTGCGTTTGAGTGATAGGGCTTGTGCCTCAGTTTCTGCAAGTGAATCCTGCGCGTTATTCAGTGACACTTCAACTTCCGCGATTAGATGCTCGGTAGCCTCAACAGTAGAACCAAGTGCCTGAATTTTATTTGCCCTTTGCAATGCACCGTCATTCACCTCACCAGGCTTCACAACCCATTGCTCACTTGCCCATAGTCCTGATGGAGAAATGAAGCTAGTAAACCCCTTTGAAAAATAGGAATGCAGCTTTTTACCATCATCAGTAACGCTATTAATTAGAGAGGTAAGTTCCTCATCATTTTCGCAAAGATAAATATCATTAAAAAATGCCGGCACGCGATTGCGCGACAACACGTTGTTTTGAGGGCTTCCACCTTGCTCACTAACTTCATTAACTAACGCGCTCGCCAGTGAACCTGATTTTGCGTTGGTAACAAACGCCGAATTCGAAAAAACTTTTATTCCGCTGGGCAAGCTTTCTTGTTGACTAAGAAGCGCCTCAATACTGTGGCTCGTTGCAACAACTGGGTCTTTTACATGTTGTAGTATGGCTTCGACACAAGGTGCTAAGCTCTCTTTAGGCTGAAATTGTTGCCACAGCTTTTCGATACCCTCAAGACGAGTATCGTCATTATGAGTCGCATCTTGTTGAAGCGCTTCGAGTGCAGCCATAGTCGAGCGTGCTGTTTGCAGCTTTCCCTGCGCCTCGCGAAGCGTCAATTCCAATTCCTTAACCTGAGCTTTTTGATTTGAGGACATCTCGTCTACAGCACCGAGCGAGGCTTGAATCTCTTCTATCTCAAGTTCAATTTCTTCACATTGACCGGTCAACAACGCAATTTGATTCGTATAATCTTCGTTATTTATCTGTGTTAATTCATCGTTTATTTCACTGATTCGCTGCGATGTTCGCAGCTGCATGCTCATTGTCGACTGAATTTGGCTGTGACACTGCTGCACATTTTGTCGCAGTTGATTGTAAGTTTGCTCTTGCTCTCGGGCTTTTGCGTTAAATTCTCTCAGCGCTTGCTCAGCATCTTCGAACCGCTCTTTCGCGCTTTCTAATTCAGCTTCTTTCAACGCAATTTCGGGTTCAATACTTTCTAGCGCCTCGCTTGATACTGCAAGTGCCTCTTGCGCTTCCTCAATGGATTGGTTGAGCACTTCATGCTGCTCGCTAATTCGTGCTAACTCTTGCTCTACCTGCACTTTACGCTGTTTAGCATGAAGCGCATTTTGCTCAAGACGGGTTATCGCATTGCTAGTTGTAAAAAGCTGTTGCTGCAGATCATCAATAATCTGTTTGGTTTCTACCTGCTTAACTTTGTATGACTCAAGCCCTGCCTCGTCACCTTGTAACCTTGCAACTAAGTCATCAACTTCAAGCTGGAGGGCTTGCTGCTGCTTTTGTAACGCTTCTATGTGTTCACTATTTTTTAGAAAGCGGATAGCCGCTAGCTGACCTTTGAGTTCTCTGGCTTGTGCTCGTAGTGTTTTATAACGGGTAGCAGCGGCAGCTTGCCGCTGTAGTTTCTCAAGCTGTTTGCCAAGTTCATCACGAACATCATTCAATCGTTCAAGATTATCTTGTGTGTGCCTTATGCGATTTTCAGTTTCTCTGCGACGTTCTTTATACTTTGAAACGCCTGCGGCTTCTTCAATGAAAACGCGGAGATCCTGTGGTTTAGACTCAATTAGCCGTGAAATCATGCCTTGTTCAATAATGGCATAAGAACGTGGTCCTAACCCTGTTCCCAAAAACAGATCCGTTACGTCCCGTCTGCGGCATTTGGTGCCGTTAAGAAAATAGGTAGAAGTAGCATCGCGTGTAACTAAACGTTTAACAGACAACTCATTATAATTGGCAAATTCACCGGCTATACGCCCCGCGCTATTATCGAAAACGAGTTCGACACTGCATTGCCCGACCGGCTTACGGGAAGATGAGCCGTTAAAAATCACGTCGGTCATAGCGTCACCACGCAAGTTTTTTGCGGAACTCTCTCCTAAAACCCAGCGAACGGCGTCGATAACGTTTGATTTCCCGCATCCATTAGGGCCAACAATAGCCGTCATTTCACCGGGGAAAGGAATGGTAGTGGGCTCGACGAAGGATTTAAAACCCGCGAGCTTTATCTTTTTAAGTCGCATACATCATTCCTCTGTAAAACAGAGTCAGCGGCCGAAAGAGCAAGAAGTACGAACGAAAAAGCTGACGAATTTGGAATGATGCAATCACACGTAAGATTCTTTTGTTATTATGTTTCGACTCTACCAAATCTAACAGCTTGTAACAATTACCATTTAAGTGAGTGAGGCAGAGTTTGCGCCTTGCGCGTATGATAAAGCAGATAGTCATAAAACGTGGCGTTTTCACGCAAAAGGAGTAGGAATGAGTTCAGGTGGTGTACATTATTTTTTTGAAGGCTTCTCGCTTATTAAAACCAAAGGGCTTAAGCGTTTTGTTTTTGTGCCTCTTACCATCAACTTAGTGCTGTTTTCCGTGGCCTTTTATTTCTTATTTGGCCAGATAGAAATGGGCATTGCCTATGTTATAGACCTTGTCCCAGAATGGTTGGGTTGGATAAAAACAGCAATCAGCTTTTTCTTGTGGCCCTTAGCGGTAATCAGCGTACTCTTAATTTTCGCGCTTATTTTTGGCACCCTCGCTAATTGGATAGCCGCACCTTTCAATGGGGTGCTATCAGAAAAAGTAGAGCGACATTTAACTGGTCAAGACCTAGGCGATGAAGGCGTAATGTCTTTGGTTAAAGATATTCCTCGCACCGTAGGCCGAGAATTCACAAAATTCATCTGGTACGTGCCTCGCGCCATTGGCTTTTTACTATTATTTTTCTTTCTCCCCGTCATCGGTCAAATACTGTGGTTTTTATTTAACGCATGGATGATGGCTATTCAATACTGCGATTATCCTTACGATAATCACAAGGTAGATTTTACTCGTATGCGTTTGCACTTAGGCGAACACAAAGGCAAAGCGATGACCTTCGGAATGATGGTTAATGTTTTTTCTCTTATACCTGTGGTTAACTTTATTGTAATGCCAGTGGCAATTTGCGGCGCTACGTCTATGTGGGTTCGCGAACTTAAGCATACCCTTCACGACTAAGACCACACGTCTCGTATCAAAAATGGTTACGAACACATTCAATTAGAAAGCTAGAAAATATTGCGCCTATATTTATTTACTTATTTAAGTGAATATGAGGCGCATTTGCTGCTATTGAAAAACAGGTTAGCTACCCTTTAGAACCCGTAAAAGCTTCATATTCTGCTAACCAGTGTGCCGCTTCTTTTTGATTTCCACTGTTGTGGAAGGCTTGAAAAAAATTCATCGATATAGGTCGCTGTACATTTTGTCTTTCGAGCTGCTGTTGCCAAAGCACAAGATATAAAGGAGGGATCACACCGCTGTCGTGATGCTCCATAAAAGTGATCCGTCGGCTTGGCTTATAGCTGTTTTTCCCTAATACTGTACAGGTTTTAGCGCGCGCGATTATTGTAGCAGGGTCTATATCCAGCCAGTTGTTAACCGTGGCGTAAGGCGCATACCAGAACTCCGAGTCGACAATGAGATTAGGGGGCGAAAAGTCACTGATATCGTTTTCATCACACAGTCTCTTCGCCATTCCTTTGCCAATAGGATACTCATCAGCAAAGCCAGCGAAATGGGCCAGTTCATGAACGAAAACCGAGTATGCGTCGCTGATATCTAAATACATTACCCCATTTTGAACATTCGCTTTTCCTTGCTCTGCCACAACAACGGCATGACTAAACTTACGCTTTTTGGCAATACTTGCTAAAGGCGTGATATTACAACCTAAAACGCCCGTGTTGTTGAAGTCTGGATTGCAGCGCAGTACGTCGGCTTTAAGCCAAATTGGTGGAGCAAGACAGATAGAGAGCCCTTTTAAACGCTCATCATTTTCAAACGATTGATAAAGACTGTGCGCGCGCATAATCGTGGCCAAGCTTGTTGCAAATGGCTGTATCCGCTGCAGGCAATCTGCTTTGCTTTCCCAACTAAATGAATCTGCAAGTTTTATCGCTTGGCTTTCAGAGAATGGCGTGTAGAGGCCAGTCGCTTCTAAGGCTTTCTTTGCTTGTAGGTGACCCTTTTCAGCAGCGAATTGGAAGTGTTCTTTGGCTTTTGAGTATTCGCCCTCATCCCACAGTAATCGGGCATACTTAAAAGCACTTTGCATATCTAGTGTCGCTGTTGCCGCTAAAAGAGGCTTTGCAAGGGCTTGTTGTCCATGCAAAAGATACCAATCAGCCAATGCTGCTTGAGCAGGCAAGTAATCTTGCGAAGCTGCCCGGATCAACCACTTTTCACGCTTTTCTGGTGATTCTGTCGACATTGCAAATGCAAGCTGAGCTTCAGCGACATCACCCAATGCCGCTAAGCGCATAAAGCGCTGAGACGCGCCTTCCTCTCCTAGAATCTGATAAAGCAGCCATGCCGCATCTGCGTTTTCAAGATTGACGAGTTTTTCGAGATAATAAGTAGCGGTTGATTCTTCTATACCGTTTTGGGGGGCAAATTGTTCTTCGTGCGCCTTTTCAAATTGCATTAATAACGCAGATTGCGCCACCTCACTGCCCTGCTTAGATGCCAACCAGAGTAACGCGAGCGCTTCTGTAGTTTGACTGGCAGAAGAGTGTGACAAAGATGACGTTTGATCATTTGGCGTTTTTGCAACTCCAACTAAATCGTCGTTAATTCGTGGCAGTTGGAGCACGCTTAATGCATTGGCGATAAGTTGAGGTGCATATCGCCCACTGTCGCCAGCAACAATAAGCAGCGCGAACACGGCTAGAAATAGGCCTCGCATATTATAGGTCTATTACTCTTCGTTTTCTGGTGTGCTTACTGCGTTCTCACGCAAACGATTAAGCTCCATTCTTGCGTATCTGTGTTCAACATAATCGAAAACGTTAGTGCTAAGCGCTAGCTTAAAGTAGTTAGACGCTACGCCACTGTTTCCGCGGTGACTGTGGAATTTGCCCAAGTAGAAATACGCTTCGCATAATCTGTCTGTCAGCTCTTTTTGGCTTTTCACTCCGTCAAGCAACGAATTAAGCACGTCATTTTCATTAACGGTACCTAGAAACAAATCCACCAGCGTTGTTGCCCAATGGTCATTGTTTAGCGTAGGTCGAATAGACGCTAAGTAGGTTTGTCCATCAAGCTCAGACACGTCATGATGAGCAAAATACGCCCATAGAGCACGGAACGGGTCAGTGTCATCTTTTTCAAAGAAGCGGTTTAAATCAGTAATTGCAAGCTCTGCTCTTCCGCCGTAATACAACGCAATGCCCCGGTTTAAAAATGCAAAATCATAATCCGGGTTAATTTCTAAAGTAGAGTCGAATGCGTCATAGGCTTGAAGAAAATCGTTTTGCTGAATGTAATGAATGCCCATCGAATTATGGGCCTCAGCGAGGTCAGGCTTTAAGTTTATCGCCTGAGAGTAATCAAATTGAGCAAGGCCACCTAAGCCAACGCTGTCATAGAGCATTCCACGTTGAAAATGTAGCTCGGCTTTGTCTTCATCGGAAAGCGCCGGACTACTTAAAACTTGATTGTAACGGGCAATTGCCATTTCGGAACGCGGATTAACGGGCGCAGGCTCGGCTAAAAGCAAGTTTCCCATTTGAGGCCTTTCTGAAACAGGTGGTGTTTGTGCACAACCGGTTAAAATAGCAGCGAATATAGAAAAAAAGATGAGACTAACGTTTCTGCGCATGGTAAAAAAGCATTCTATAAAAAAAGAAAAAACCGCCTGAGTATTTAGTATACGCTTGTCGCGGCGTTAATGCCGCCAACCTTCTCGCATTTGATGATAAAAGTAAAGCGTATTGGGTGGTTAACACAGGTAGCTATGAAGAAAAATAATTTAGAAGAACTATCACAACTTGCTTTTGACGCACAGAAAAACTCTCATTCACCTTATTCCAATTTCAAAGTTGGTGCTGCAGTGCTCACTCCGACAGGCGACACTTTCTCTGGTTGTAATGTAGAAAGTGCTGCATTCCCGTTAGGACAATGTGCAGAAGCAACCGCCATCGGCAATATGGTGACACAAGGCCAAAAGCGCATCTCACATATTGTTATTGCCAGCCCCAACGACGAATTCTGTTTCCCCTGCGGCGGATGTAGGCAGAAAATTGCTGAGTTCGCGCCTGATGAAACCCCCGTTACCATGGTAAGTCAAAGTGGAGAAACATTTGAAACCACTATTGGTGAATTACTTCCCAACGCTTTCCGGGCACACGATCTAGACAAATAAGCTTACTGCGAAACACTGTTCGTAGGCGAGGCTTGAGCGAAACATTACTGCCCTTGCCTCGTTTACGAATTTATATACCCTGCTCTATTCTTATCAGCATATCAGCGGCTTATTTGATTGCTTAATCGAAAGTATTCTTCCCTGTGCATCTAGGGCCAGCGCCACGTTAGCACCAACACTAATATCTCCCTGTATGCGACCGTTTATATTCAACGATGTAATTAGGTTTTCAGAAACCACAACCTGCTGTTTATTACAATTCACTAGAAGCCAGTCCCCATCTTGCGACTGCAAAGTAGCTGGCTGCAGAGTTACCGCTTTAGCGACTAAGTTACTTTCAACATATTGGCGCGTGTAGGCGTTGAAACGCGCTTGATAGTCGTTACTCGTTTTATTAGCGAGTAATTTATCTTCACCTTCAAAACCGTGGTAGTGAACAATGTCTACAGTATGTGCAGCGGTTTGCCTACTTGGCAAAAAACGGCTTTGGAATGTTCCAACATTATATACTCCTAGCATAGCTACAATAGCAAATGCCACCGCGGTAAATCGCAGGGTTGAAGAAGCAAAATAGGCGCGAACATGCGAGCCCACGAGCTCAAACATACGTTCTTTTTCATTTTCACGTCCTTTAGCCTTGTTATGTGCAAGCACATTGGCGCGTATACGGGCGTTTACCTTGTCGGATGATGTACCATTTTGCTTCTGTATTTGCTGGCTGCGTCTAAATGCATCTTGTAGCTCTTTATCTGAAATAGACATGATTACAATTTCTCCAGCATAGTTTTAAGACTGTCTTTTGCATATCGTATTCGTGTTTTGACCGTTTCTTTTTCAGCGCTACAAATGGCGGCTATTTCCCTAAGTCCAAACCCTTCAAGCTGTAGCGAAAGCGCTTCTTTTTGCTTGTAAGGCAATTGCTGAATACAAGCCTTGAACACGTCTTTTTCTAACCCTTTTGCCACATCTTCTTCTATCGTAGACTGGGCATGCTTTGTCAATTCACCTGACGAGAACAATTCAACCGCGTCGTTGTTATATTCAAGCTTGGCGCTTTTTCTTAACTCATCTATAAGCGTTCGCCTACCAATGGTGAAAAGCCATGCTTGAAAGTTGTCGCCGCTCTTAAACAAATGACTATTTTCGATAACTTTTATCCAAGTGCGCTGACAAATATCTTCAGCTACTGTGCTATCGCTCAACACCTTTAGAAAATAGAATAGCTTGTTGTTGTGTAAATCAAAAAGTGCGGCTAAGGATGCTTCATCACCCTTTGCGCTGTACTGCAGCATCAGCCTTTCACTCACACCCAACGCTTTTTCGCGCTTACCTTGAAACAGGTTTTGTAAGCTTGCGCCTATACTCATAGGCAATCCTTATTGTTCTAGTTTGAAATCTAATACTACAACCATACCTGGCTGACTAACAGGCTTACCGCCATTCAGCTTGGGCTTGTACTTCCATTTTTTAAGGGCTCTGCGTGCGGCTCTATCAAACACCCGCTTGGGCTGTGAATCTAGTACCTCAATATCAGATACAGCGCCACTAGCAGTCACCGTAAACCCAAGCTTGACCCAGCCCTCAACACCATCACGACTAGCTTCTGGTGGATAAGTAGGATCTACTCTAAATTGAGGTGTAGCCTGCATATCACCTTGAGCACTATTCAAATTTATCGATAGGTCTAATTCTGTATTAGGAATGTGTGATTTTATATCAAAATTGCCAGGGCCATCGTTGGGCTCAGGATCGAGTTCGACAACTTTTTGTGGTGGCGTTTTAATTACTTGCTCAATGGGCGCAATGGGCTTTTTAGTAATAGTGCGCTCATCTTCAGGCTGGAAAATGATGGGTTCAAAAAGCACAGGTGGCGCTTCGCTTGTGTTTACCTCATCTTGCTTAATAAGTTCTGCCATCAAGACAAAAAGCCCTGCGGTGACGGTTCCACCCGCAACTGCGATTACAGCGGTACTAACAGTGCGTTTCAGTAGAGGCGCTTTCTCAAACGGTAGAACACCATGTTGTGATAGGTGCTGTGAATTAGCGCTTGGTAGTATGGTAGTTTGCATAATGTTCCCCCTTTTTTCACTAAACGGGGGAACTCAAAGAAAGGGGTGAAAATAATTATTTTTTATTTACGTTAAGCGTAGATAAAGCAAAAACCCTTATTTATTTTATTCGCTGGGCCTTTCGCCTTCACGTACATCTTCACTAGAGGTTCGTGCACTATTAGCGTCTTGGCGTTTATTTAATTTAGCTGCTGCCATAAAACCAATAAAAAAAATGGCGAAAATAACCACGCCTACCCAAATTAATACGTTAAAAAGAAAGTCCATATCATTCCTTAATCACAATTTTGTGAAATAACTTTAACATTTATTGGTTTAAGTGGGCGAAATAGATCATAACGCCTGTTTTAATCATCAACTCGGTTATTCAGACTGCTCAACACCTATAGCCATTACGGATTGCCCGTTCTTAATTGCAGGCATTTGATTGACCATCATCACGGTACCATCAACAGGTGCTTGAATAGTTTCGACGTGATTACCAAAGTAATCGACTACCTTTCCCACCTCTTGCCCTTTCTTAACCTTGTCTCCTGTTGCCTTGGACGGTCTGAAAAAGCCAGTGGTTGTGCTTGATGGATATTTAATTGTTTCGTAAATAACAGGCTCAGGGTGTTCAACGGGCTTACCTGGCAACATGTTCAAGAAGTACATTGTATTTGTAGCAACTTTCAGTGCTTCAGCAATAGACGCCTCATCTGACTGCGCCAAATGACCTATCTCCGTTGTAAGGCCTGGCTTACCTCTGGTCATCGCCGTATTTGGATAAGAAATCGAGTTGTTTGGATCTCTAGGTCTGTCGCCATACATAACGATATGCTGCATACCCGTTGCTTTTGCAAATTCAAAAGTTAACGCATCGAGTTCTTCATCGCCCACAAAAGGGGAATAAACGTGATTAAGCAATGTTTGATTTGCGCTCCCTGAATGCATATCAACTAAAAAGTCGGTTTTGCTGATAAATTCCCTAGTCAACAATTCAGCTATTTGCTCTGTCGGTGTGCCTTGTGCACTGCCTGGGAATTCTCTATTCAGGTTTTTTTCATCTTTAGGATTTAACGCAATTCTATTTCCATGAAACCCGTCTAAGTTTGCCAAATGCAACACAACCAGCACACCACTCATTTCCTTTGGATCGATGCTTTGCTGGAGTTGTTGTAGCGCATACATAGATGGAAACTCATCGCCATGGATCCCGGCGGTAAGCAGTAAGACAGGGCCGTCATTTTTTCCGTTAATCACCGTTACCGGCAAGGTTATACTTCTTTCTTTCGCAAGATAAGATGCTTTCTCTCCGGTTTGCGTAGTCACACCCATCAATTCAAAGGGCTCATTTGCGCTAACATTTAGGCTAAACGCGCAGCAGAGAGAAATAGCGACGAAGGCTAGTGTTCTGTTTTTAAATCGCATAGTTGAAAACTCATCGGAAAAATAATGCGTTAGTAAGCCAGAACGTTTTATTTTAATCAATAAAGAGTATTTTAAAGCACTTTTAATCAATACTCGTTTCTAGCGGGTATTACGTTCTTTATAAGACTAACTAAGTGATAAGCTAACTAACTTCAATTTGCTGGCTCTAGCTCTGATATCTCATCAGCTTCTGACCGACTATCACCATTCCTGTGCAACGCGAGCTGGGCTCTAGAAACGTTTTTAATCAGTAACCATGTAATTAGCGCTAGAGGAATAGAAATGATTTCTGAAGCCTGTGAGACCAAATTTACATTCATAATTTCTGGGATTTCTTCTGCTCTTCTGGACATTCGAAACACCGCCTGCCCCACCATGCTATTCGCAATCCAGAAAAACCACCAAATACCTAGAATTGAACTCACTTTTACAACCGACCAATCAGCTGGGTTTTGACTAGCCTGCCAGATTTCTTTCATCGCTTGATAGGGTTTCCATAGCGATACTATTGGAATGAAATAAAAACCTATCGACCAGCCTGGCGAAAACGACATATCTTTCGCACCAAAATGACGCGCATTTTGATTTGATTGATAAATCCACTTGAGAATTAAAGCACCGGATACGATAAACACTCCAAGATACAGAAATGCAATGGCCTGCTGTCTTTTGTCATTGGCTTCCGCATCGGCTACCGCCATTTCTTGGCTAAAGTAGACACCATTTTGAAAGTCGGTTAGAAGCTGATATTCCATTAGATTTGAGCCGATAGCGACGAATGCCAGAACAACTTGCAAAACAAGTAAGTATTTAATCCACACAATAAGGCGACTAGGGTCTTTAAACGCTACTTGTTTCTCTGACATATCTATTTACTACCTTCAGTTTTCGCCACTTTAATGGCTGTTATAAAAATGTATTTTACCGATTGTCTTTTCGCGCATTTACTGAGCGTCCTTCGTTACCCAAGTTTTTTATCTAGCAGTTCCTGAAGCGGCTTTGGTAAAACATGACGTGCTTTGCGCGTAATTTTAACTTCATTCTTTTGCCACAATATGCCTGCATACACTACACCCAAACCAATTGCCGTTAACGCAATGGGAAAAAGCCAACTGTCCTTAAACACGTTGGATGCTAAGTGCCCAAGATAAAAGCAAGATCCTAACGCACCGAATATTACAAAGACTTTTCGAACCAGCAATGCACCTAGCCCCACCATGGCGAGGTTTATACAAAAATAAAAAAACTTAGAAAGTTCACTGTCTGAGTTCTGGCTTGAAAGCCCGCCCCAAAACGCAATAACGCCAAATAAATACAACCAAAATGCGTAATCAGCAGTGTGCCTTGAACGTATATCGACCCAAAAAGCCAATAGGGTCATGAGTATGCCGAAGTACATAGATACTTTTGCGCGAAATTCCCACGTATGAGAATTCCATATATCGTCTTGGTCAATGATAAGCATCACGACATCCATGCTGATGTACCAAAGCGTTACAGCAATTGGCATGATTAAAAACGGGAACTTATAACGCCATGCTATGATTAAGCCAGTTACCAATGTACCTAGTTCCATGTACAACCACAGCCATTTAATACGCGTATGGAACTGACGGTAGACCGTATCGTTATCGGGCCAGAGGCCAAGCCACTGCTGGAAGCCGTATATAGCAAGCGGCGTTAAACACACCACAAAGGTAGCGCAAATACCTGCAGGAATGGTTAGATTCTTATGTGCCAAAGAATTCGCAAGCTTGAGGCCTACACCGGCATAAAGCAGCGATATAAAGAGGATTCCTAAGCCGCCAAACTGCTCCCACCCCAAATTCATAAATAAGGTCATAGCGCCTATCGCGATTAGACCACCTAAATAATAAAGAATATGGGTTAAGGTGAATGCAGGAGTATGCTGGCTTTCTGCCTGAAAAAAATTATAAAGGTCTACGCCCTGCTGTTCAGAGATAATGTTGTTGGCCACAGCTTTTTGAATACTTGCTTTCGATACTTCCATGTACTTCCCTGAAATAGCTCGTAATACTTAGAACTTTTACTTTACGCGGTTATGTCAAAAAAGCCAGCCAAGAAAAGTTACAGGGCTTTTCCAGTCTCTTTCTCGTATGCTTTTTCAGACTTGTCCCACATTAAGTGGCCAAAAACGACGCCTGCAATGGGAAAGATGATTAATGCAATGATTGGCCGTACCCAAATATTCTCTGATGGCTCGATAAGCTCCATTAACACGGACCAGAGGATAGCCGTTGTGACGCCCCACCCTAAAACACCGTTAACTATAACGAAGCGCTGTTTGCCTTTCTCTCGTATTTTTACCCACTTATCCATGTTCATTAAGATATCCTTTTTAAAAATCAAGCAATCATTACTATACCGACGAAGACAGCGACTACGGTAATAAAACCAACCGCGAAAGTATTTCCTTCATCTTTTCCCGCTCTTGGATATTTGCCGAAGGTTAGGAGTTTAAGCACCACATGGCCTATACCTTTTAAAACCAACTCGACGATAAATTCTACTAGTATCCACTTTATTATTCGAAGTATAAAACGGCCCAGCGGCTCCAATACGTCTTCCATAACTTTAATACCTTTTACTATTATTTTTTATTAGCGGTCGCCTTTTAACTATGGCGCTGATAACGTCCTTTGCTCGATAATCAGGTTCCTTTGACCTTGAACTACCAGCTAAAATTACGAATAAAAATCAAAGTCCACATTGCCAAAACCGCAATAAAATTGATAGTAAATACCACACCGCGCAATCTGATATTGTCTGTAAATATCTGAACAATGCTGTGCAGCACTCTGCCAATCACAAATGTCCAAGCCAGATAGATTTGCACACCGGCTATTGGCTCATCCATTGCGATTAGCAATACGCAAGCGATATGAAAGAACATTGGCCATTCAAATTGGTTGCTTAAGTTTGCGCTGATTTTAGGCTGAATAGAGTGAAAAGGGTTTGAGCCGTTTTTGCTTCGACCTACTCCCCATACAACGGGTGCGCGAGCTACGGTTAACAAAGCATAAAGCAAGGCACACCAAACGATATGAAGGAAAACGGGGGTGAGAAGTGTGCTCATAACTGCTACGTGATATCCGTATTATAAATTTAGCCTATAAAGAAACGGCTTTAACTCGGCGTTCGCTGTCTATGTAGAAAAGTGAATACCCCTTTGTTTTGAACTGTTCTCGCAGCGTTAAAAGATGCTCTATATCTTTTTCAATTACTATTAGCTTTTTATGCCCGGTATTATCAAGGGCCGACATAAACGCCTCGCCGTTATCTTTATCAATCTGTGTACCAGCAACGATATAGCTGGTATCTGTAGACATAATTAATAAGCCTTTACCAAGACCCGCTGATTTCTTACTTGTAGAAGCACAACCAGCAACTAGAAAGCAAATTAAGAGAAGAGAAGTCCAACTTTTCATAGATATCCTTTCAAGGGTGTGGTCAATCAAACAGAGCTAACGAATTTAATTTAAAATGATAAACAGAAAAGCTATCAGCTTCTTCCTTTAGCGTAATAATTAGGGTGGCGTTTCCATTTTCGTAAGTTGCAGGGACTGTATAAGTCACAAAAGTACCAGAGCCTCCTCCTGCGAGTGCTCGAGATGTCACCGTGTTAAATTGATACTCACCAATTTCAACTAACTTACCCATTTTTGACAAAGCCCTTATGAGTTTTTCTAAATCACTCTCATTGATATTTTCAAGTTCAGACGCAGTAAGGTATTTTTTAAACGTCTCTAGTTCCCACATAGAAATATCTGCTATCGCAGTGTCCATATAGGGAATAGCAGTTTCTTCATACTGAGAGGATTTATAGCCTGACCACACAGCAACTAGAACAAATAGAAGAACAAGGGTGAGTACTGCAATTCCAAATCCCTTTAATATTTTTTTAAACATAATTTTCCATGTAAAGCACTATGTTGGATGGCCTAAACATCGATAGATTCGCGCGAAGCGGAGCCTCTTATTGAATGATTATTAAGCCAAAATCTCGTTGAAATAAAAAAGTAACATTAAGCTTAACGTCTTACCACTACTCCTCATATTTTCTAATTACCGCTACCTTACCGTCTTCAATTTCTAACACTTCTAGTGTTTGATAATGGAGTTCAACTAGCTCTTTGGTTTGCGGATGAATGCCCTTACTTGTTGTAGTGTATGAAATAGCTATCGCATTGTGTGCTGGAATAGGGAGTGAAGCTTTTAAAACGTATGCTCACTGTGCTTTCACTTTATAACGATGAAAACAGAAAAGATAAGCAACCAAAGAATTTGGCATCCGTAACTTAGACGTTGATAAAGCCCTGGTACAGTTTTTTGTTCAAGGGATTTGGCTAGTTTATAAGAAAAATAAACACAGCCTACAACGCTCAATACAGACAGAAGCCTCAGAGGCCAAGAATAGTAACTAGAGAAGGTAACAATCAGCGGCGCTACGATAAACGAAACTAACATTATTAGCCCTGACCAAGTATGGATTTTGCAACTTTTCGAAGGCGTTGTTGTGTATGGGTCCGCATCCATTGGAAAGTAGCCACATACCCAAGTACAGATGCCATGTATTACTACCATTGCACCGATAACCATAGTTGGCAAATGACCTGAATATGAGTTGATAAGGTAATACCCAAACAGAGCAAACAATAAGCCCAACGGATAATTATTTATTGCGGGCGAGAGCTTCTTTGTCGGGCTACCAAACGCACCAAGTTCACTACAAAATTGCTTTGTATGGCTATAATTCGGATAAAACCGAGAGGCAATGTAAATGCCTAAAACTATCCAAATTGACGCTGCTATCCCTGTAAAAGATATAAAGCTATCCAAACTGATGTCCTCCTTGATTGTATGGTGCCCACAATAATTAAGCGAAGCCCTATTTCTAAGCCCGATAAGTTTTAATTGAATTGGTGAGGGATATTTTGCGTTATCATTTTTTTACCACCGCTATAGTTTTCATAAAACTGCTGGTGTGCAGTATAAGAAAACGTATCGTCTCTTTCCGTATATTGCCCTATCCAATCTATCAACATAGGTAAATTATCATCTTGGGCTTGTTTGGTCTTGTACTTGTGGGGTTCCCAAGGTCTTGATTTCGCGTTAGCTATACACAACTCTACGGGTAAATTCATAAATATAATCTCAGTAGACTGCGCTTCTACAAGTTGCAGTAAGTCTGTGTAGCAGCCTTCAATAACCCAAGTTTTATTAGAACCGATAAACGCCTGTATCTCTTGTTCCGACTCTTTAATCGGCTTTCTTCTAGGCGGGCTGGTAGGCAGCCACGCAAGCGTATCGAGATCTAAATGCGCTAAACCGTGTGTATCACACAATCGCTTCGCCAACGTAGATTTTCCAGAACCGGAATTACCAAATATTAAAATTTTAGCCACGGTGTTTTCCTTAATTCGTCAGCAAAAGGCGTCAAGAAACGCTGATTATTCTTGCGCGTATAGCCTGCTACTCGTAAAACTTAACCCATTTATCTTCTTTGCGAATAAACCCAATATTAGACACGGGATGAGGCCAATGATTTTCTGGGTTATGCACGATCTCTCTCACCGTCTCTAAACTTTCCGCATCCTCTGAGCCCGTTACAATTACAACGTCTCTTGAGGGCACATAAACTACTATATCGCCTTTTACAGGAAAGTTTTCTTTTGACCATAGCGCGTCATAAATTAAAAAAGACGCTTCGTAAGTGCCATCGGCCACAACCATCGAGATGGTCGAAGGGTCACCTTTAATTTGTAGTGACTCAATAGCATTCATCAAATTAGACATTGAAAGGTCTCTGAGTTCTTTTTGTTCTACTCCTAACTTAGTAATGTCTTCTTTTGGCATGAACTTAATAGAAGAAGGCGTATCAATGGCGTAAAGAATATAAAGAACGTCATTTAACTTTTCATAAAAGAAAGGAAATTCACCCTCATTATTTTTGCTCATTAATTCCGTTATATGGTTAATATAACCTGTATCTTTAATAACGGGGACGATATGAGCTTTCTCCATGTTGGCCTTAGCGTCGCTACTGTTCTTCGTTAACGCACTAATATACAACTCAATAATTACGTCGAGCTCTGCTGGCTCTGAAAGATAATTCATGTAAGCGTTATCGAGATAAGCGGTTGACGTTCCTCCATCACTATAAGTCATCTCAATCTCTAGACGACCTTTTATATCGGCGCTTACAACCTCAGTTTTGGTGATAGCTGCGTTCGCATACCTTTGAGTAAATGCACTTTCATTTAAAATACTTTGAGCAAACGCACTGCTTATAAAAAAACACACAAAGGCTAATATGAATATTTTCATTTTTTACTCACTTATTTCCTTATTAATTGGAAATCTTACGACTTCCTTTTTTGAGCTAATCTCGCATTGATGAGCTTTTCAAATGATGCGTTTGCTTACTCTAGATACTCTAATCTACGCTGGTTTAGGAGTTATCATTTACATTCACGTCTGGTAGTACGCGTTAAAAAAATCCTGACATTTCACTTCCCAAAGTTTTCTTTTATTAGCACATCAAAGTACTGAGTATCATTCGGGCTTGCTTGGCTGTTTTTAGCAAAATCGCTGCTACATCCAGGATTACAAAAGCCTACCGTATAGCCACGATATTCGGTCAGCGAATCTGGTTTTACTGGTTTGCCAGATCTAGGGCAGAACTTGTTGATGGGCTCCATTGCTTTTCCTTAAAAGGTACTTACCACATTAATTCCAAATGAACGAGCGGTTCACTATTTTCCATGATTAAAACTGAAAAGTTCGCCGATTGCCCATCCAATTAACATAGCAGTTATATAAGCGATTGGGCTGTACAATATCATAAGACCGCCACCAATATTCGTGCTACCACCAGCAGACATAAAAACCTGCCCATAACTAGCAGATGTCACTAGCAATGCAGCTAAAGTCATAAGGAGAAGGCTTCGCTGACTCAGCTTTTTGTTAAAGGCCCCTAAAACAGCAAGTACTATAAATGGCAAACCGGGCAGTATGCCCCAATATAATAAATTAAGAGATGACGTGGACCCGCTCCCAGCTACGAAAGCAGTTAATGAAAGTATGGCACCACCTAGAGTATTAAACGCTAACAAAGCGATTCTTCTGTTCATACGTAAACCTAAATCCTTTTAAACTTGCAGAGCAAAAATTCGACGGGAAGCATACACTTTTTTAATGCTTAACCCGTGGCTCCCCGTTTCGCAACAAAAAGCCCTATTTTTGCTGCGCGTCTCTTTGGTCTAAGTCTTTACACAACTGGCAGTCGATGTTCTTTTTAAAATTGTATGCACGACGAGTGGCAAATATGGCTATGGAAATAAAGGCCCAAGTTAGTCCAAATGTTACAGAGTAAGAAACGGTTTGACCTTTAATATATTGAACGCTAGAAAACAAGGCAAATAACACGGGCAGAGCAATGCTGTATTGAAAAATCCATTTTTTGATTGGCATGTAAGTTCCTTTTTATATCTTCCACGCTACGCTTGTCATCTATTAAAAATAACGTGCTTATTAGCTATTTATTGAGAGTTTAAAAGTTAAGTTCTCTTTAACAGCGAGCCATTCTGTATTAATAATGGAAAACACAACCGTATCCCTATAGCCGCCATTAGCCATTTTCTGATGGTTCCTAAGCACACCGTCTTGCTTTGCTCCTAATCGAGCAATAGCGGTACGTGAAGCTTGGTTGTGCCAGTTTGTTCTAAATTCTACAGCAATTGCTTCGAGCGTTTCAAAGGCGTGAGTGAGCAAAAGTAACTTACATTCCGTGTTACATGACGTCTTTTGATATGTCTTGCTGTACCACGTGTAGCCAATTTCCACCCTCTGATTTACAGGGTCAGCATTGCAAAAGCGCGTTGAGCCGATAACTTGCCCACTCGCTTTGTCTGTCACTACAAAGGGTAAAGATATCCCTTTGCCTTTCTGCTCTAGTGCTGTCGCAATATAGTCACTGATAGTTTCAGCGTTTGGTACTGATGTGAACCATAACTTCCATAATTCGCCGTCCGTCGCTGCGTTCACTAAAGCGTCTGCATGTTCCATGGTTAAGGGAGTAAGCGTTATATTTTCAGATTCTAATTCTACGTCTTTAAACCACATATCACTTTCCATGTCTGATTAGTCATATGTTATCAAGCATACAAGGTTTCCAAAAAGTACGTTATACCTAGCGAAATAAAAATAAACGATGCATTGATTAGTGCGCGAACAGGCCAACTAACGTGACCGTATGATATCCCTGCCCCTTTTGAACCGATAACCATCAAACCCATTAACCCAAACCATGGCGTAAAGAAAAAAATGGTTTTCCACTTAATGATTGATACGGCGATATCGTGAAGAGCGCCGCTAACTAGAAATGTAATAAAAGTAGCTAAAGAAATGGGTAAGAAATTCGCAACTGGGCGCATAACATTGCGTGATAAATAGTAACCCCAGATAGGATTCCAATAGTGCCAAAAAACCGGAAAAGAAGAGGCTCCAAAAGAGCGTGAAAGCATGTTTTTCATGGAATCACTCGCGCCCAATGGTACGCCATTTCGTTTCTTTACATATTGCGCAAGTGAGAGTTTGCTTTTCATATTTAATGTTACCAAAGAGCGGGGTCATTTAATGCTTCGACACATTTAGTAGGGCCGGCCATAGGCTCAATTACCTGCCCATCTAGCGATTGGGCAAGCCAACCAATAGGCTGACTCAATGGGCAAGGCGCTTTCACAATATGTTCACTAATTTGCTCGAAACCAGTTTTAGAATAATAACTTGGGTCGCCATAGGTAAAAGCCAAATTTACGTTTAAGGACCTTAAATGATCTAGGCCATAAGTGATTAGCTTCTGGCCTATACCAGTCCTTTGCATATCTGATGAGATGGCGACCGGCGACAAAATGAAAGCGATCTGCCCGCTTGGCACCGTTAGACGACTGAAAAATATACATCCGACAACAGTCTGGTTTATTTCTGCAGTGCACCCTTTTAAATCTTCTGGTGCAGTAGTAGCAATAAGGTTGGTGACAAAATCTGCAATAACTTGACCTTCTGCTTGCCCCTCAGATTCAGAGAATACTTTCCTGAAAAGTTCGATAACCTCTAGAGATTTTGATTCATCAAATAGTGAAAATTTCATACTGCCTTATTCTTTATTTTTTAACACAAGGGAGCGCAATGCCGCAAAGTCTCAGTGATACACGAGCTACACTCGGCAACGACGTAACGGTGTGTATATGTCTCAGTATCAGAGAGGCCTAGATGAACATTTCTAGACTGGTAAACACTATAGCCTAATAAGCGAAAGCATATCTTCACCATCTTCGTCTAAGCCGACTTCATTAAAACCGAAACTTGAATAAAAATTCTTGGCGACAGGATTTTTAGGGTTGTAGCAGATTTCGATTTCTTTAACGCCAGGAGTTTGTTTTATTGACCTTATTGCCAGCGTTAAAGCTGACCTACCTATTCCTTGGTTCTGATACTTTTTATCGACCATAAAACGCCAAATAGAGACTTTTGAAACCGATTCTCTAACCCACATAAGAAAGCCAACGGGCTCATCACCGAGATATATAGCCCGACAAGTGTGATCTTCGTTATAAAACGACTCAACTAAAGACCACATGTTGCACGCCACGAAATCTTCCTGGGCTTCAGTCACCTCTAAATCGCAGACAGCCTCATAATTATTCTTGTTTATTTCTTCCAATGAAATTTGCATATTCATCCTGAATTTTTCTTCTCGTTAAAAGCGCAGTAACACGGAGGACTTATCCGTTAGGTTCACGTGTATGTCCTTTGCGAAAACGCATGCCAATACAGCAGTATGCTATATACGCTTTTCTACTTTCCAAGGAGGATTTAAGCGGTTCTCACCCGCCCAGTAAAGTTTGATTTTGTTACCGGATGGATCTTTTAGTATTGCTTCTTTCCATAAGTAACGTTGCTCTGTCGGTTGCTGTTCGAACTGAACACCTTTCTTCGTTAACTCAGCACACAGTTCATCAAGCTTTTCATGCTCGAAGTAAATCACAGAATTATTTTCAAACTCACCAGATTCGAGTGATAAGGAGAAAGTAGAGTTCCCGTCTGGGCAAGAAAACCTTGCGTAATGAGGAGTATCGACAATTTGAGTAAAGCCGAGCTTTAGATAAAAGTTAGCGGCAATATCCATATCTTTTACTGGCAATGTTACCTGATTAAGTTCCATTTAAACTCCTAACGTATAACAACTAAAAAACAGACTAAGTAATGACTGACCCGAATGCGAAATAAAGTGATACATACCTAGCTGCTATGTGCCCATATTTATTTTCTTATTATGGCGCTTCAAAAAATTACGCATTCTTGCTCCATAACGCACGTTTTGAGGTACACGTGCGCGGCTATAACGCGAAGGAACAACTGTTTCCGCCCTGCTGAAATCACATGTTATGTGGCGAAAAAAACAACATACAAACTTGGGTTACTACAGAAACTAAACCTTGCCAATATTGAGCGCCAATAGGTTAAGTCTCTTTTCGCCTTTTGATTGGAAACAAGCCAAACCAAAAGGCGCCCTCAAGAACAAGGCCCAATATAATGAATAAAAACACACCTGACTGAATTCCTTTGCTGTATGATGCAATAGCTGCTGCTAGAAGAACTAACGCAATAAGAATTCGATAAATAGCTTTCATTTAAACTCTCCTTTTTAAATGCCAAACGCTAAGCTGAATGGCAGTGATGTTGCGGCATTTAGTGGCTCACGCGTTAAGCGCCGGCCGATACTACAAGTAACCTGCTTTTTGGTACTTTCCATACCCTGCCCGAGTCAATTCCTTGAGCTCTTCAAAGAGTTTGGCATCTGTTGCTTTGAAATTAAAGCACGATTTGCCTTGCATTCGTTTTTGAAGCTCTGGCGATATACTTTCTAATAATTCTGGAAATACATAAACGGGCATCAGATGAAAGCTGACATAATTCTTATTGATTTTGACTGAGCCAAAATACATTGGCGTCTTGTTTTTCATAACGTGATGCGTGTTCAAATAAAAATCATCAGGATTATCAGTGACCACGACCATGCCATTGGAATATGGAGTCAGTATATCTTTGAGATGATGAAAAACTTCGTCTGGATTATTCACTTTTTTAAAACCTCAAGAACATAGAAATTGGACACGCACAAAATGTATATCTCGATAAACAAAAAAGACTGTCTTGTTTAATCTGCAATCTAGCCTGAAACGCCCCCAAATTATAGCGACACCTTATCAAGCTCACCTTCTATTTATTTTCTGCTTTTCGAAGTATTTTGAAAATTCGGTTTATTGTGATTTCAGACAAGTTCCATTCATAACCGTTAAAGTCAGTAGTATTGATAAATTGAACGACTACGGCATCGAGATCTCTGTCATATTCTGCAAGGCTCTGATAGCCAATAACTAATCCTCCATGCTCGAAAACATAAGGGTAAATTTTCGCTTCGCCTGCATTGAAAATAGAGCCATTATTTAGCGCTCGTAAGAACTTTCCTACATCCTCTGCCGTTGCTAGCATACCGTAGTCTCGCGCCTTAACATCTTCCTCGAAACCAACGTAATAGCCGCTCATCACGTCGTCCATATTGACCTCGCTCAATGAAAAATAGGTATTATTCAATTGAAGCGGGAGCAAAATATTTTGCTTAATATACTCATGGTGACTGTACCCCAACACCTTATTCATGATAGTGCGAAGTAACAGGTAGTTGGTATTGGAATACTCATAACCCTCACCCGGCTCAAAACTGGCGGGAAGGTCTAGCGCAAAGTCGAGTGCTCGTTTGCCGTTTTCCGGTTCGTTTTCCCAGTAGGCAGCATTATCAGTAAAGTTAGGAATTCCTGACTTATGTTGCACCATCATTTTTAGCGTTATGTTTTCTGAGTTCTCAATTCTGCCCTCAAGCTCGGGTAAATAACGGATGAGCGAATCGTCTAGAGATAGAAGCTGTTCTTTCGCCATTTTGGTGATAGCCACAGCAGTATACAACTTACTTATACTGGCAATTTTAAATAAGGAGTCGGGTTCAGCTGGTATTTTGCTATCTCTGTTTTTCCAGCCTGCAGTGTAAAAAGCTGGGGGTTTTCCCGCCTGGTCCACATAAACAATCATACCGTCGAAGCCATGACTAATAGCTTCATCGACTTGCTCTTGCACCGTTTGAGGTAAAGGTAAAATCCAAGCTTTAACCAATATCCAAGGAACGAAAAACAGAGAAATAATAGTACTGACTAGCAGAAAAAGCCTGATGATTGTTGTTCTTCGGTTCTTCGTCATTTAACCCAGGCCTTAAAGCGCATCTTGTTAAAATATCAATAAAAGGAAAGACACAAATATGCCTGTCATGTTAAATCTAGTTTAATCAAATTCTAAGCTTAGAGCTTTAACCAATTTGTAACATGGTGTCTCTAACGATTTTTCAACAGTTAGTTAATCAAGACAGGCATAATTTGAAAACAGTCAAACTGTCCCCTCGTACACTTTCCTTAATCTAAATCCCTATTCAAACTGCTGAACAAGTTAATCAGAGTAAGACAGATGCAATGCCTAAAGCCCGAAAGTCACAAATTAGTTTATCGGACACGCCCTATTATCACTGTATTTCCCGCTGTGTTCGTCGTGCCTATTTATGTGGTGAGGAAAACGGTAGAAGCTTTGAACATCGTCGCCAATGGGTAGAAGACCGTATTCATGTTCTAAGTGAAGTGTTCGCCATTGATGTATGTGCTTATGCGGTAATGAGTAATCATACGCACCTAGTATTACACGTAAACAAAGAGAAAGCAGACGCACTAAGTACAGAGGACGTGATTCAACGTTGGCACAGACTGTACAAAGGCACATTACTCTCGCAGCGCTACATGTCAGCAGATTCACGTAAAGAATTACGTGAAACCCAAATTAAAACAGTGGAGTTGACGGCTGAAGTATGGCGTAAAAGGCTATTTGATATCAGCTGGCTTATGCGTGCACTGAATGAATACATTGCCAGGGCCGCGAATAAAGAAGACAACTGCACAGGGCATTTTTGGGAAGGACGGTTTAAATCACAAGCGCTATTGGATGAGTCGGCCCTTGCCGCCTGTATGGCTTATGTTGATTTAAACCCAGTACGAGCAAAGATGGCCAAAAATCCTGAAACATCGGACCATACCAGTATTAAATACCGAATTAACGCAGCCAAGGTAGGCAAAACACCGAAAAGACTTATGCCTTTTGCAGGCAATCCAAGGCAAGAGATGCCGCACGGTTTACCTTTTTCTCTTCCAGACTACTTACAGCTTGTAGATATAACCAGCCGATATTTTCATCCAAATAAACGCGGCAAGGTTCAGCATAACCTAGCCCCTATTTTAGACCGTCTCAATATTGAACACGAACATTGGATAACTTTAACGACGCAGTTTGAAACCTGCTTTAAGCACGCCGCTGGCAAGGTGACTCATTTAGAGCAATACGCGCAGAATCAACATCAGCAACGGGTTCAAGGCCGACAAAGTGCGATGCGATTACTTGGTTAGCTTTGCAGTTAAATAGCGAGCGAAACTTACATACAGAAAGATGCCTGTCTTTTTTATCAGTAAGTTTACCTTTCGCACAAATCGCACGATTTGATTAAATTGACCATTTCGTACGATTAACTATAATCTCAGTCTTACTTCGGATTTGGAGATTAATCATGCACACATTAACGGCAAATGACGCCAAACGTAATTTTGGTGAGTTACTTCTTAGTGCCCAGCGCGAGCCAGTCAAGATTAGCAAAAACAACAAAGATGCCGTAGTTGTAATGTCTATTAGAGATTATGAAGAGCTAGAAGCAATGAAAGCTGACTACCTCAAACATTGCTTCGAAGCAGCCAAACAAGGCCTAGCACAAGGTAATGCCGTTGATGGCGAAGATTTTCTGAACGCCTTATAAACAGTTATGCAGAAGAATAAATACAAAATAAGTAAACTAGCTCAGGCTCATTTGCGAAAAATCAAAAGCTATTCCGTTAGCAATTTCTCTGAAGTGCAGTGGCGCAACAACAAAGATACATTACTAAGTGGATTTCAGATGCTTGCGGATAACCCTGCCGTAGGTCGAAGTTGTGATGAAATTTACCCAAACGGGTTTTACTTTCCTGTAGGCAAACACACGGCTTACTTTACAATAGAAGACGGCTTTATTTTGGTCGTAGCTATACTCGGTCAATCACAACTACCTGAAAACCATTTGTCATTTTATTTATAAGTTCTCCAACGCATAAGAAGCAAAAAATTAATAACTTTATACAGAAACATGCCTGTCTCTTTTAGTCTCACATGTATGCCGTTGTAAAAAGATGACTGTCTTGTTTAGTCCAATGCAGAACCATGCCTGTCTTGTTTAGTCCGGTGTATTTAACGCTACACAAAGATGCCTGTCTTGTTTAGCCGAGGGCAGGAACATAATGTCCTGCTTAGGTTCGGAAACATACTAAAAAGGATGATTGTCTTATTAGTCTATTTCTATAAAAGACTCAGACAGGTGGGCATGGCGACTTAATGTGCCTAGAGAAGTGCACAAATGAGCCTGTCTTGTTTTTCTAGAAAAGAAAGATGCCTGTCTTATTTAGTATTTTCCTTACCAACATCACGACTGTAATAATTCCATAGTTTCCAAATTTCAAAAAACTCGCCATAAAGTGACTGGAAGTTCTTAGATGCCTCTAAATCTAGCTCTTGTTTGGATTTTCGGTAATTCCAGTAATGAGTGATTCTTTTACCTATTACCCATCCAAGTCCTAGCAATAAGGCTGAACCTATGAATTTCGGTGAATATTTGACTAATTCTTGAATGAATAAATCATAGTAATCCATAGGTCCTCCAAGAAAACTAACGCCGCGCTTTGCGAAAATTTGGGAGCGACAGCGAGTAAATTTTCCGTAGCAGCGCCTTGTTAGTGTATTTAATAGATACTCTTAATCAAGCCCTGATAATTAACACGCCTGTTTACACTATTAATGAAGTAATACTGGTCAAAAATAACTTTCTCCCGAACAAACTCATAACTGAAACATGCCTGTCTTAATTAGGCTTTTACAGAAACATGCCTGTCTCTTTTAGTCCTCGTGATTGTGAGGATTGTCATACTTCGCCTCAACTTCACGTCGAATCTCAGAGCGGCGGTTGGATTCCGCTTCCCACTTTTCTTGTGAATGAGAATTACGATCTCTCTGTATGGAGTGAAGAAACATGTTTAGCGCAAGGTTAGCCTCATAAAACTGACTTTCCAAACTACGTAAAATACCTTCGATTTCCCACAACCAATCACGATCTTCATAGTCTAACCATGTACCGGGTTTTATTATTTCAAAGATGTACATAATTTCGTCCTTGATTCATAACGTTTTCGTAATAGGCGCGAGCCTGCGAGCGTCCTAATTGACGAATTTGTTATACGATTAAGCGATTAAGTTTGCAATTTGCTGAAGCCATTGAAAAACAATATTTCCACTGACACCATACATTGTATTCTTAAGCGCTTCTGACAAATCTTCAAAAACATCCGAAGATACATCTCTAACAGTAATGAGCGCTTCTTTTGTGGCAGGTTCATCATTGTCTGTCGCGCCGTCTGTAAGGACCCGGTTTATTTGAGTTAAAGCATTCCTCAATTCTGCACTATTCCACGCGTCTTGAATTAGTTCTTCAACAGTTCTACTAGAACTTTCTATTTGAGCTAGCATGACTTTTTCTTCTTTTTCTGTTTGGCGAAACAATAGGTCTTGTGATCTATTCATATGATGCATTTGTCGACCAACTTGCTCTTTGAGAAATCTTACTTCGTCCTCAAGCGTATGTATTCTACTATGATAGTGGCTTTCAGATATTTGCATAAGATCTCTAGTTTGCCTTACCTCAAGCTCCGCTAGCGATAACTTGTTCGACAATGCATGAATTTGTAGTTTGTCTTCTAATAGAGTTTCAGGTGGAGATTGATTCGTAACAACTAATGCATAGTCTTCTAATGTTTTCTCTATTATATCTCTTGCTCCATCAGGTGTATCGATTATTAACCTAACAATGCTACCATCTTGTTCAATACGGACCTTTACATCTATATCCGGATATTTCTGTTTAATTATTTCACCGAAATATGAAAGTATTCCAATACCAGCTTGGTAGTGTTCTTTTGGAAATTCTAAAACACGCTCGATTACATTAGGGGAATCATTTGGTTCAAACTCTATAATATCTAAAGGAGTTGCTTGGCTAGATATACCTAGCACAAGAAAAGGTTCACTCTGGTTTAAGGGTAGTAAATCTGTTAATTGAGCAAGGCATTTTTCAAAGTAAAAGTGAGGCCTCATTCTTCTAGGATCTTCATAGATATCTTTTTCAGAATCCATTGGGACAATAAGAATATAAAGATCGCAATATTCCGTGTTTACAACTTTAGGTGTTTCGACTAACAACCAATTAGGAAACATCATCATGCGGTCAGATGCCATCATTTTTGTCGCCACACGGTGCTTGAGGTTTCTAACATAAATATTTATACCGCCAGGAGTATCCGATATCATACGATAGCTACCCCAGCCTAGCTCTTCCATGAGTGTTTCCCAGCACCGATGAAATGAAAAAGGTGTTATTTCAACTACATTCTCATTATCTGTTCTGTAAGGTGGTCTAGAGTAGTTGGGATTTTGTAATAATTCTTTATTAATCCTGCTTACTGCTTCAAATATTTCATTGTATGCATCATCCTTTTCCTTAAGAATCTGCCAAGCAGAGTTGTAACTTATTACTTTATTGATATGCATATTAATTCCATTTGCGTATAACAGCTTACTCGTCCCCAAACCGTCATGCTAATCCACACCACTTTCGGGTATTTGTTCATTTTATTGCTCACTACTTTAAACCATAACCACCAGTAAAATAAAGAAAAGATCGTAAAATCATTTGTTGCTAATATTTTAAATATAACACATCAGCGTGCAGGTGATTTTGGTGTTTTTCACGCTGCCAAGCACAAAAAAGCCAGCTTTCGCTGGCTTCTTAAATACATATCAATTGTTACTTCTTCTGCCTAGCAGCTAGCCTTTCAAGCTGCTCATCAGTAGCAGGAAGCTGGTGCTTCTCTTTCCACTCTGAATACGGCATTTTGTATACCACTTCGCGTGCGGCTTCATAGTCGATATCAGCGCCCTGCTCGCTTGCAGCAGCTGAATACCATTTCGCCAAGCAGTTACGGCAGAAATCCGCCAAAATCATCAGGTCGATGTTCTGAACGTCTTTATTTGCGTCTAGGTGTTCTACTAGGCGGCGGAATACCGCTGCTTCTACTTCGGTTTGCGTTTGCTTATCCATAGTTTAATACCTCTAAAATAGCGCTTTTCGTTATGGTTTAAATGTGTGGATTAACAAGTAAAAACCCAACCCGTTATCTCTTTTAAAACCTATAACGAAAAAAGGGAGCCAAGCTCCCTTTTTACTTAAACATAACTAACTAGGTTTAAAACCTAATTGCTATTACTCTGCGTCGTCAGACTTAGGCGCAGGCTTTTCTAGAAGCTCTTTAATGCTTAAACGTACACGGTTCTGGCGGTCGATTTCCATAACCTTAACGTCAACCATTTCACCTTCTTTAAGGTAGTCAGTTACCTTATTCACACGCTCGTGAGCGATTTGTGAAATGTGAACAAGACCTTCTTTACCTGGAAGAACTTCTACAAACGCACCGAAGTCTACAATACGTGTAATCTTACCGTTGTAAGTCTTACCAACTTCAATTTCAGCCGTTACTTGCTCAATCTTGCTAATAGCGATGTCTGCTTTCGCACGCTCTGTCGCGAAGATTTTGATAGTACCGTCGTCTTCAATCTCGATGTTAGTGTCAGACTCTTCAGTAATTTGACGGATCATTGCGCCGCCTTTACCGATAACGTCACGAATCTTGTCTTGATCAATCTTCATTGTGTAAATGCGTGGAGCAAATTCACTTAGCTCTTCACGGTGACCGCCAATCGCTTCGTCCATTACTTTAAGAATGTGCAAACGTGCTTCTTTTGCTTGTTTAAGCGCAATTTGCATGATTTCTTTAGTAATACCTTCAATCTTAATGTCCATTTGAAGTGCAGTAATACCGTCGGTAGTACCCGCTACTTTAAAGTCCATGTCGCCAAGGTGATCTTCGTCACCAAGGATGTCTGAAAGTACAACAAAGTTGTCGTCACTCTTAACTAGGCCCATTGCGATACCCGCAACAGACGCTTTAATTGGAACACCCGCATCCATAAGCGCTAGTGATGTACCACATACCGACGCCATTGAAGATGAACCGTTTGATTCTGTGATTTCAGAAACCACACGTACTACGTACGGGAATTCTTCTTCACTTGGCATTACTGCTTGAATACCACGCTTCGCTAGACGACCGTGACCAATTTCACGACGCTTAGGCGAACCAATCATACCGGTTTCACCAACACAGTATGGAGGGAAGTTGTAGTGAAGCATGAAACGGCTGTCGCGCTTACCTTGAAGCTCGTCAATCATCTGTGCGTCACGCTCTGTACCTAAAGTAGCAGCAACAATTGCCTGTGTTTCACCACGGGTAAATAGTGCAGAACCGTGAGTACGAGGAAGAATGCCAGTTGCTACGTCTAGTGCACGAATCATTGCAGGCTCACGACCGTCGATACGTGGCGCGCCAGAAAGGATGCGTGAACGTACAACGTCAGACTCAAGTTCGTGAAGAAGATCTAGTACTTCTTTTTTGTCTTGTTCTTCGTCTTCAGCAAGGATAGCTTCTAATGCTTTTTCAGTGGCTGCAGTTACCGCGTCTTTACGCTCTAGCTTGTCAGAAATCTGGTAAGCCGCTGTCATTTCAGCTTCAGCTAGTGCTTTAACTTTGTCTTTAAGCGCAGTGTTTTCTGCTTCTGGTGCCCAGTCCCACTTCTCAGTGCCAACTTCAGCAGCAAACTCGTTCACTGCTTTAACAACCGTTTGAAGTTGCTCGTGACCGAACATTACCGCACCAAGCATAGTATCTTCAGAAAGCACGTCAGCTTCTGATTCAACCATAAGTACTGCACCTTCAGTACCCGCAACAACAAGGTCAAGCTGGCTTTCAGCTTGCTCTTCTGCGCGTGTATTTAGAATGTATTCACCGTTGGTATAACCTACACGAGCCGCACCAATTGGGCCGTTGAAAGGAATACCAGAGATAGCAAGAGCTGCTGAAGTACCAATCATAGAGATGATGTCTGTAGGGATATCTGGGTTAGCAGACATTACAGTAACAACAACCTGTACTTCGTTTTTGAAACCTTCTGGGAATAATGGGCGAATTGGACGGTCGATAAGACGCGCAGTCAATGTTTCGCCTTCAGATGGACGGCCTTCACGCTTGAAGAAACCACCTGGGATTTTACCCGCAGCGTATGCTTTTTCTTGGTAGTTAACTGTTAGAGGGAAGAAGTCTTGATCTGGCTTGGCTTCTTTTTTACCAACTACTGTTACCAGTACAGACGTATCGTCCATGCTCGCAAGAACCGCAGCTGTTGCCTGACGAGCAATTACACCCGTCTCTAGAGTTACAGTATGCTGTCCATACTGAAATGATTTAGTAATAGGAGTCACTATTTGTCCTTTAATTTCAATCTTTATTTATCGCTTTTAAACGCGGCGCATAGTATAGCTTTGAAGTGGCATTAATACCATTCCCAAATTTAGCGCTGCGAAGAATTTGTTGCGTTATTCGTTATGTATTTATCCACGTTCATTGCAACATGACTATATGAAATATCTGTGAAATTTCAATATTTGGCTATATTTTCATCATATTGACACAAAACGGCGTATGCTAGAACAAAAAGCAAACAAAACAGAAATATAAAAACACCTACAGAGCTACATACAATCAGACAAGATTAACCACAACAAGAACGTCTAATATTAGTGTGCTAAAGGAGATAACCATGTTGGTACTTCGACTTAACAAAGCAGGCATGCCACAAGAGTGGATAGATGTTGAACAAGCCGCCAAGCTTTACAGTCAGGACAAGGTGCTATTTGAGCTAGGTAGCGACGCTATCACGCTCAGAGGAGGCTGGAATCATGAAGGGCTGCAAAGCCAGCTAACGCTGTCTAGTATTATCGCATGTGATGGAAAGGTAACCGATTTGTCAGGTAAAGTTGCCCTAACTAATCGCTATTTGTTCAGGCGCGATAGTTATTTATGTCTTTATTGCGGCAATAAATTTACGCCAAAGCAGCTTACCCGAGACCACATTATCCCCCGCTCTCGCGGCGGAAAAGACACTTGGACAAATGTCGCCTCTGCGTGTCAGCGATGCAATCACGCCAAAGCTGATAAAACGCCAGAAGAAGCCAATATGCCTCTTCTGGCTGTGCCCTTTAGGCCAAATGTTTACGAACGTTTTTATTTGATGAACAGACGGATATTGGCCGATCAGATGGCTTTTTTAGAAGGGCATTTTTCTCATAAACGGAACTGGACGTGTCAAGACTAGCGCAGTAAACACATCTTATTCATACAGTGTGCGTACTGCGCCAGCGCTATGTTCTACTATAGTCCAGTACTTGTAGTCGTTTGTTGCTCTGTGGTCGCTGCTTGTTGCATATTGTTCGCATTTAAATCGCTTTGCTGTTGCATAAGCGATGCTTGCTCTTCTTTTTGTGCTCTAAACCACAAACTCAACCAATCTGAACACATTTTATGCTCTAGTTCATGCGCTTCGGCTGTCGGGCAAAACAAGCTCACCTTCACTACCACTTTGGCGAGTTCATTGGTTTTAATCTCAACCTCTGGGTCAATGCGAATAAACTCTTGGTCGAGATGTCGCTCAATTAAGCCTTTATAACGCTCTGCTACGTCGCGAAAATATTCGCAGTGGGCCTGTGCTCTAGCATGAAAAGCAGGCAGTAAGCTGTAAGCATTTACCGTCGGCTCATTAACAATTTCAAAGGAGTGTAAGCGGTAACGGCGCATAAAGTTTAGGTTGCGAACGGTTTGGGTAACAAGTTGGCTGTTTGGCACATACACGTGCTTACCCGTGTAGTTAAAGCTTTCTGGGTCTACTTCAAGTAACGCGGTTTTTGCCCAATCCATTTCTACCACTTCACCAATAATATTATTCATTTGGATCCAGTCTCCTACCCTAAAGGGCCTTGCGCCCAGGTAGTAAATGAACCCCATAAAACATTGAATAAATTCGCGGGTAGCAAGCACTATGGCAACCATAAATGCCGCAATGGAAATAGCCAGTGTTTGTATTTCAGAGCTCCACACCATCATTAACACTATGATAATGAAAGCATTACCCAACTGCTCTAATATGTTTATTTGATTTCGACGGTCTTCTCCGCGTTGCGAACTAATGCGCCTTATAAGTAGCAATACCCCTTTTTTAGTGAAATGCAGTACGATCAAAAGCACTAACGACGTCAGCAGCTTGTACTCGCTCGCAAAAACGATAAGCTGTTGCCATAACTGCGCGGGGTCTATCACTATCTCCATGTAAGCTCCGTTTGTGCTTGGGGTAAATCTTTGAATAGGCGAAAAAAAGCGCCGACGAATGTCAGCGCTTATCATTATGAAGCATGTAAACTCACGGCACAATGCCGACCAGTTATCGCTTAACTTTATTATTCACGAATTTGGCCTTCACCATTTACTAAGTACTTCTCTGAAGTTAGCGACTCTAAGCCCATTGGACCATAAGCGTGAAGCTTAGTCGTTGCAATGCCAATTTCTGCACCTAAGCCCAACTGACTGCCATCAGAGAAGCGTGATGAAGCGTTAACCATCACAACACTTGCATCTACTGCACGCTGGAAAAGCTTACCTTTCTCGGCGTCTTCAGTAATGATGACTTCGGTGTGGTTACTGCCGAATTGCGCAATATGCTCAACCGCTGCGTCGAAATCATCAACCACACGAATTGCGATCTCTAAACCAAGGTACTCTTCGCCGTAGGCATCCTCAGCGATAACATCGGCACCTTCAAAGTACTGACTGCCTTTTTCATTTACGTGAACCATTACGCCTTTTTCTTTAAAGGCATCTGCCACTTTCGGTAAAAAGTCACCCGCCACTGCTTGGTGCACAACTAAGCCTTCTAATGCATTACATACACCTGTGCGCTGCGTCTTACCGTTTAGCAGTATCGCTAATGCTTTGTCTAAATCCGCGTCTTTATCGACATATAGGTGACACACACCTTTAAAGTGCTGAATAACCGGCACTTTAGCGTTGTCCGTCACGTAATTAATAAGGCCTTCACCACCACGCGGAATTATCACGTCGATGTAATCACGCTGTTCCATTAACTCTTGCATAAGTGCGCGGTCTGGGTTCGGCACAACAGTAACAAGGGCCTTCGGTAGATTGTGCTTTTCAAGCACATCCTGCATTAATTGTGCAATCGCCAAACTCGTATCAAGTGCTTCTTTACCACCACGTAATATTACTGCATTGCCCGATTTAAAGCACAGCGCGCCAGCATCGGCAGTAACATTAGGTCGTGCTTCATATATCATGCACACAACACCTAAAGGAATGCGCATTTTCTTAATTTCGATACCATTTGGACGGGTACCGATAACACGCTCTTTACCTACAGGATCATCAAGTTCTACGATAACTTCAATGCCTTCAGCCATGCCTTCGATACGCTCATCATTCAGGATTAAGCGGTCGATCATTGCTGCATCTAAATTATTTTCTTTTGCTCGAGCTACTTCTTTTTCATTTACTTCAATAATCTTACTTTTGTTTGCACGAATTGCCGCTGCCATGTCGGTGAGTACCGCGTTTTTCTGGCTCTCACTTAAAATTGCCAGTGTACGTGCAGCTTTTTTTGCTTGTTGTGCTAACTCTGTAATAATACTCATTCTTTCTCCAAATTTGCTATGTGCTGATCAGAAATGATTGGCCCTGTTTTTTCTTCGAACTCGTGGGCGAAGTCATCATTTTCCTGATTAGCAATAAAATTCAATAAACAACTACTGTAATTCGATTTTGCTTTTACCAATTTAGTGCCGTCTTCTTTACGCACTAAAATTGTGTCGCCTACCGAAAACTCACCTTTAACGTCGATGATTTCACTACTCGTAAGTTGTTCGGCGTCGCCAGCTAAAGAGGCATCGAAATCCCCTTCCACAATCACTTCACCTTGCGCATTTGACGTATGGCGCATCCAATGCACGTTTTCTTGCATTGGTTTAGCGTGTGGTTTGAAATGCGTGCCAGGGTTTTCACCTGCAAGAAGCATATTAAACGACAACTCAGTAAAGCCATTAATAATATATGTATCTATACCATGCGAAACCGCTTTTTCGGCTGCTTCAATTTTAGTGCGCATGCCGCCAGTTCCTACCCCGCCTTTAACAGCGCCACCGGCCATGTCATAAATACTTTGATCGATAGTTTCCACAGACTTAAGCATTTTAGCATCGTCAAATTCATGTGGATTTTTATCATATAACCCGTCGATGTCCGAACAGATTATTAATGCATCTGCTTCAGCAGCAGACGCCACCATTGCCGATAAATTGTCATTATCACCCACTTTTAGCTTGTCGGTGGTAACAGTATCGTTCTCGTTCACGATTGGCAGAATGTTGTTATCTAACAAACTAAAAATCGTTTCACGAATACTGACGTAACGCTCTCTATCACGTAAGTCAGCGTGCGTTAAAAGCATTTGGGCAGAAGGAAAGTCAAACAACCTATCCCATGTGGCAATCATTTCTGTTTGCCCTGCTGCCGCCATCGCCTTTTTAACTGCAATGTTGGTTTTCTCTTGTTCTGGAAACAGGTGCGCTCCCGCTGCAACCGAACCAGAAGACACAAGAACAACTTGTGTACCGTTAGCTCGGCATCGCACAATAAACTGTGCAATGCTCAGTAAATAGTGACTGCTACAACCTTGCTGGTTGGGCGATATTAGTGCACTACCTACTTTGATGACTACGCGTTTCCAATTAGGATGACTCATAATGAACTTTTTAACCTTAAGATTGTTGATTTGCTAATTCTTCACCGGCTTGCGCAAACGTTGCCTGTACGTTTTTAGATGGGTTTTCACCGAAGCGACTTACCAAATAAAGCGTTAACGTACTTACCGCAAACCCTGGAATAATTTCATAAATAACGCTGCTTAACGTTTTACCGTCAGCCAGAACCGGGGCATAAATCCAAAACAGTACAGTGACTGCGCCACTGATCATGCCTGCCATCGCCGCTCTTGCTGTTAGGTCCTTTTTATACAGACAAAACAGCACTAACGGACCAAACGCGGCACCAAAACCTGCCCAAGCGTTACTTACCAAAGATAAAATTGTATTCGATGCGTCCATAGCCAATAGCAATGCTGCAACTGCAACGCCTGCTACACCATAACGCCCTATTGTTACCGTTTGCTTCTCACTTAGCGCTTGCTGCGACGATTTCTTACTCATCATCACGCGGTAAATGTCTTCCGTTAACGAACTCGCACTTACTAGAAGCTGCGAAGAAATCGTACTCATAATCGCTGCTAAAATAGCTGCCATTAAAAAACCGCTAATGAGTGGGTGAAACAGTAACTGTGAAAAAATAATAAATATGGTTTCTGGATCATCAACCGCTAACCCAAATTGATTCGCGTAAGCAATGCCCACGAATCCTGTCGCTAACGCACCAATAATCGTCACCGTCATCCATGACATACCGATGTTTCTCGCCGTGCTGATCGCGTTTACCGAGCGAATAGCCATAAAACGTACGATAATATGTGGCTGACCAAAGTAGCCCAACCCCCAGCCTAAGCTCGACAATAAACCCACAAAGGTCAGCGTTTCCAATGACTCGGAAAAATTAGGTACAGATTGATAAGCCGCGCCTGTCATCTGCGAAACGCTATCGAATTCGCTAAACGCCACAATAGGTACTAGCACCAATGCGACAAACATAATGCAGCCTTGAACAAAGTCAGTCAGACTTACTGCTAAAAAGCCGCCCAATAAGGTGTAAGAAACCACTACACCCAGTGTTATAAATAAGCCTAACTGATAATCTACAGAAAACGCGCTTTCAAAAAGCTTGCCCCCTGCGACCAACCCGGCTGATGTGTACAGCGTGAAAAACAAAACAATGATGACTGCAGATACAATACGCAAGCTTGAATTAGGCGTATTAAATCGCTTTGCGAAAAACTCGGGGACAGTCAACGAATCGTCTGCCACTTCTGTATATACGCGAAGCTTTGGCGCGACTAATAAATAATTTGCCAAAGCACCTGCAACTAGCCCAATCGCTATATAAACAGCGTCGAACCCTGTTAGGTACATTGCCCCTGGCAAACCCATTAACATCCAACCCGACATGTCAGACGCACCAGCTGAAAGTGCAGTTACTTGAGGGCTTACTTGCCGGCCTCCTAGAATATAGCCAGAAATATCACTGGTTGACTGGCGATAGGCAAACAATCCTATTCCCAACATCGCTAAAAAATACACAGCCAGCGATAGGTAACTTTCCATTGGCATAACGTCTAATGTTTCCTCTATTACTATCAAAAATTCTAGAATGATTTTTTGTCCTGCTGCTAAAGCAATAAAGAGGTGCTTATTCGTCAGCACTCTCTCGCAGCCTCATAAATACAAAAGGCGAGACTTGCACAATGCTGCTCGCCCTTAAAGATTAACTAGCCTCTGCAATTTAGAAGCAAAATTAAATCGAACAATAATCATTAGAGTTCTAATAATATAAGGATTTGAAAAAAAATTTCAAGTTTGATTTTTAAACAAATAGATTTAACACGCTCTTAGCTCGTTTAGGAGGCAAATAATGTTTCACAATAAAACCGCATTCAATTTATTTATATATTCCCTATTTTTCAGATATATACAAAATCCAAATCAATCATGAAACAATATAACTTTGCAGCGATATGACCTAATTTGGCCCACTTTACTTCTTACTGAAACATTTTCACTTAAAACCCATTACTGAACGTTATCAGTAGAAATAACATGCAAAAGAAGCTTTTCTACAGGCAGTAAGTGATCAAGCTGCACACAATCTTCATTGTTAAGCGCATTTAGCTTTTCGATAAGTTTGTTGAAGGATTCTGGGGCGGAATACACACTAAATAGCTTCGGATGAATATAATATTTTCTGCAAACAGCGGGGGTATTTCCAAGCTCTGCAGAAACGGTTTTACTTAAAGTACTTTCCCATTTTTTAGTTCGAGAATTTGCCACCTGCTCGTGAACGTCAGGCATAACTGTAAGCGCAAAGCGACTGGATGCCCAGGTTCTGAAGTCTTTACAACTAAATTGCTCACCCAATTCACGATGAATAAAAGCATTTACATCTTCGCTGGATACATCGCTCCATTGATTATTTGGCCCCTGGTAGCGGAACAAACAGTAACCCTGCTGTTGAGCGCAATCACAAATAAGTGAAGCCAGTTCTGGATCGTTCACTTTTAACGTACGCGGTTTGCCATGTTTCCCTACATAAGCCAACTCTACACTGTCATCGCATTGGGCCTGAATGTGTTTTCGCCTCAGTGTGGTTAAACCGTATGTGTTGTTCTCTTTGCTGTACTGAGCATTTCCCACTCTCGCTCCTGTATAGTCAAGTAGCAAACACACTAGTGCACATGCTCTCTCTAGCGTCCATGAGGGTTTTTCAACCAAAGTTTGGCAATATTTGCGAAACTTAGGTAGAGCATTCCCAAAAGCAACTAACCTTTTAAATTTCTCTACCTGTTGTTGCTCGTGCCATTTCTCATGGTAGATGTATTGCTTTCGTCCTTTCTCGTCATAGCCTGTCGCCTGCACGCTGGCTTTACTGTCGCGACTAATAAAGGTATCTCGCCAGTTAGGTGGAATTACGAGCTTTTTAATTCTCTTTATTACCCGTTCGCTCGACACTTTTCGTCCACTCGCGTAACGGTAGTAGAAACGTTTATTCCCACAGGCAATTCGCTTGATGGATAAGTGGCAATCATCCGAATAAACATTGCAGTAGCCCTTCGTCCGTGCTGTCAAAGCATTCTCCATATTCTTTGTTGAGATTTACAACACCCTTCAAACATGCGTGTTATTTTTCTGACTGAATAAAATTACAGTTAAAAAGAAAGAAATGATCACCTAGCGTTGTCAGGTTACTTCACCGTTATCCAAAGATTCTTGGCTGTGTAACCTTTTTCAGCGCCGTGTAAGATTGTCACACTACCGCAATATTTATAGTGCGCGCCCCCTTGATGACAATAGTCTAAATTGAAATATGTACTAAAAAGATATGCCTCAAGCTTGTCTAACAACCTTGTAATATTCATGAAAACCTTCGTTAATTCATAGTGATAGCTTCAGCATTCTAGGTTTTAACCTTGATGGAAAGCATATTTAAACACCACCCGGAATACTACTTGAATACTTATCCTCAATAATCGTATGAATTCATGTGCTTGAATGGATTACCGGGCACAAAATTGAATGTAGAAGTTAAGATGTTGAGCGTCACTAACTTAAGTTTGGTGAGCTCTAAAACTGACTGAGAGGAATTAAGATGACTATCGAAAACTCAAAGAACACGAATATAAAGAAGAATGACGATAACGGAACCGAAAATTTAAGGGCCAAGATCGTCTCTGATAAAGAGCTTCAGGTTGCCGCTATTTTTCCTTCAAAAGAAAAAGCGAGGGAAGCGATTGATGTGGTTAAAGGTCAAACATCAATAGAAAGCGCTCAGATAGAAATTGTTGAGGCAAAAGATCCGCGCATGAGCGAAAAACTGGAACGCAACAGTGAATCAATTGGGAAAAGAATGTGGTCGTCACACTTACTGCTGGGTTTTGTTGGGCTAGCGGTGGGCCTAATTGCTGCGTTTCTACTCACGCAATTCGGCCCTGCTCTCACGAAGCAAAATCCTTTATTTACCTATATTGCGTTAATTAGCCCAGGCTTATTCATCGGCTTATTTATCGCAGGACTAATGGGTCTAAGACCAGATAGAAACGAGGTAATTCAAACCGTTAGGCATGCTGTGCGATATGGTAAAGTAGCACTTGTTATCAACTTAAAGAAATCTCAGTCTGCTTCTAAATTGTCTTCGTTGCTTCGTCAACATTCAGACAAAGTCGTCGAGTCTATTCGATAAAAAGTTAAAATACCTGTAATAAGCAGGGGCAGATAGTTAGAGTATGATAGTGTACACAACGCAAAAGCGAACGTGTTCAGCAAACAATTCTGAGAGGCAATGCACATAGTGACAAGTGTATTGCCCTTTCGCATTTTGTATTCCTTATCGTTTAAAGACACCGAGTACTGATTGTATGGACTTAATTTTTTTTGACTTGGACGGGACTCTTTTAAATAAGTCTTCCCAAATCTCGACATTTACCAGAGAAACGCTGGGTTTACTTAGCGAAAAGGACATTGCGTTTACCGTCGCTACTGGACGTACTATGCATTCAGCGCAATTTGTACTGGAAGGCCAGTCGTTCGTACTACCTCATATTTACAATAACGGGGTCGCAATTTGGGATCCAACCGGTAACGCGTTAACTTTAGAGAACCTTCTTGCGCCAAGCGAAGTAAACCTTATCGTCGAATATGCGGTTAAAAACAACATCACACCGTTTATCAATACGGTAAATTTGGAAAGCCCTGAGCACGAACATATTATTTATTATTCAACGCCAAAACATCTGATTGAGCGAAACTTGATAGACAAGTACTTCTCCAGAACGAAAGCCAGACTGGCGCCTATCGAAGAGCTCCCCCCAGCGGCGCACATCACAAATATCAGTATGATTGGCGATGCGACACTCGTTTACGATATTTATCAGCAGTTAAATAATCACGATGAGCTAATTGCATACTCCGGACCTGCCATCGAAGGCGACGAATACCGCTGGATGGACGTTCATCATAAGTTGGCAAGCAAAGGAAGTGCAGTCGAACTTTTGCGAAAGCAGTTGGGTGCAAGTAATGTGATTTGTTTCGGCGATAGTGACAATGATTTAAGCATGTTTGAATTGGCTGACGAGGCTTACGCGCCCGCTAATGCGAAACCTTATATTAAAGAAGCTGCAACGTCTGTTATCGGTCATCACGATGAAGATGGAATTGCTCGTTTCCTTCGAGAGCGTTTTTCGCTCTAGCACAGCACTCTCTAGCACCTCATTAGCAAAGGCTACGTTACGTAGCCTTAATGGTTAGTTATACCGCATTCACGTAAATAAACGTTTTACCAATCTATGGGTTTTCTGTCTTTTAAGAACTGACCGTGAGGGCCACCCTTTTCCATTGTAGCTAACCAAATTGCCGTGTCAGCCCCCTCTTCAGGTGTTTTAGGCGCATCACTCCCTCCCATTCTGGTGTGGACCCAGCCTGGCGTCATACTGTTTACGGTGACGTCTAAAGGCTCGCCGTTTGCTGCCTCGTCAACCGCCGCTGCCATCTTTACCGTTAGTGCGTTAACGGCTGCTTTCGAAATGGCATAGCTAAAAGGCCCTTTTAGTTCCTCTGCAAAGCTTCCATAGCTAGAGCTTACGTTAATGATCCGTCCGAAACCGCGTTCAATCATTTGAGGTAGGGTTTGTTGAATGAGCGTTAGCGGAGCATAAACATTGACTTGCATTGATTTTGCTAGCGACTCTGCGGTTACCTCTTGCCATGGAGTATCATCTAATACGCCTGCATTATTTATTAGAATATCTATTGGTCCAAACACTGCCTCGGCGCGCACAAAAGCATCGACGATGGCTGTTTCATTATCTAGCGGCATTTCGATAACGTGCAAATCTCCACCCACAAGTTGCTTCTTCGCTTCAAGCCCTGATTCCTCATCACGGCACCCCATTAGCACTTTGTAACCTTTCGACAACATTCCTTTTACTATTTCAAAACCGATGCCACGATTACCACCAGTTACCAATACATTTTTCGTCATACCAATACACTCCTTGCATTTACGTTTCGACTTGGGTTGCCTCGAAACGGTTGGATAAATAGAAGCACAGAGGGAATACCACACTCCATACTAGTGCTATGAAAATGTAAGCAAGTAGAAGATCAACGCCAAGCTCTACCGCTCCAAACTTTGCGCCAGCTATGTAGCTAAGTGGTGCAAAAACAGCGCCACCAATTGATGCCAGTAATAATCGCCCCTTAAAAACCATCATGCTGTGATAGATGGTCCCTGCAAAAGCCGCCCAGAGCAGACTTAACCAAATCGGAATGGGCCAAAACGCTATCAATGCTTCAGACTCGTCAAAAATAAACAGCCCGCTCTGCGTCAGCGCTGCATCAACAAAAGTGCCCAACAAGAATATGGCTCCCATAAGTTTTGCATCTTCTAAGCGCTTGGGAGAAAGAAAGAACCACAAAACAATTAGAGCAAGCACGGGTATGACGGCTTGGTTCTGAAATAGAATCACTAGCCACCAAATTCCCTGAAACCACGCAAAGTTTATTACTTTAAATACTGCACTATTTTTCATTACTAACGCTCATAGATTCACTACAAAAGCATACGTAGTCATTTAATTCTAAGTTCATCTAGCAACAGTAAAAGTAAACGAAAACATAAGAGTGAAAGTATAGATGCATACACTGTTCGCTTTTTTTAACAACAAAGGATGTGTTAATTGTGAAAATGGTAAAGTATTACGTGCTAGGCGCAATTTTATCGTTAGTTTTAACGGTATTTGTTCCCAGTGTTCTTTTGAAATTATTGTTTGGATGGACTGCATTTTCACTTATCGCAGTGAGCAGTGCTTATTTGCTTAACTATCCAAGTCTGTTTAGAAAGCGTGAAGATGGCTCTATTCCATTTTATATACGGTGGATTTTTGTACCTTTTCTTTTGGGGTCATGGCTTTACAACGAGTATGCACGCAGAAACGATAAAGTCCCCCCGCTTCAAAAAATTGAGCCACACCTCTTTTTAGGGTGTCGCATGTCCAATAAGCATGTAGCACTGCTAAATGAAAATAAAATTGACGCTATTCTTGACGTTACGGCTGAATTCGACGGTCTTGATTGGACCGCGTATCAAGAAGATTATCGATATCTGAATATACCGGTACTCGACCATACCAGCCCAACCTCAGAACAATTGGTGCTTGCCATTAATTGGCTCAACCAACAAATTTCTGAAGATAAAAACGTGGTGGTTCACTGTGCTCTTGGTCGAGGTCGTTCAGTATTGGTTGTTGCAGCCTATTTGTTAGCGAAAGATCCTAATCTTAGTGTTGATGATGCGCTTAAACAAATAAACAAAATACGCCAAACCGCACGCCTTAATAAGCGCCAACTCGCCTCACTTCAGCAAGTAAGAGATGGTGGTTTACTCTCTTTAGAAAAAACGCTAACGCTGATTGTTAATCCTGTCGCAGGTGGCGGAAAGTGGTCGCAATATAAAGAAGACGTGCTATCTCGTCTGAATGAAAAGTTTAAAGTAACTGTTAAAGAAACAACGCCCGAAGTTGACGGAAAAATGCTGGCTAAAGAAGCGAGAGATGAAGGCACAGACATCATTGTTGCTTGCGGCGGAGACGGTACTCTTACAGAGGTGGCTTCAGCCTTAATCAATACTAACGTGACCATGGGAATAATCCCTTTTGGAACAGCAAATGCGCTGAGCCAAGTTCTTCATGGTTATATCAGCAAAGTCATGCCCATCAGTACAGCCTGCGATATCATTATTGATGGGGCTACGTTAAAAATAGACACCGCCACGTGTAACGACAAAGTCATGCTCTTAGTCGCGGCTGTGGGATTTGAAGAGAAGATGATTTCCGCAGCAGATAGAGAAGAAAAGAATGTGGGCGGACAGTTTGCTTATTTAAAAGGGCTATGGAATGCGATTTCAAATAATGAAAGCATGACGTTTGACGTGGCATTTGAAGACGACGAGGCTGAGCGCTTTCAAACTCCAAGTTTCGTTATCGCCAATGCAGCCCCAATGACAACAGCGTTAGCCCAAGGTGCAGAACAACCCGATATAACGGACGGTAAATTAGATATAACTTGGCTGTTGCCACAAACCTCTTCTGACAAACAATTTCAATCGTTAGCGGAATTGGTTTTTAGCCCGGTAGAATCAAAAAAACAGTCAGACTCTATACGTCACAAACAAGCGTCCAGTCTCACATTGACGTTCGATAAACCCACCGCTTACGCAGTAGATGGTGAAATTTATGAAGACCAATCTCTCGTCATAAAAACACTCCCTCATAGCCTTACTGTATTAGTAAACCGTGAACAAAAGGATTAAATAGTTAATGGCACATCAAAGCAACTTCGACGAAATATATTCATTTCTTAAAGAAAAATTCGAGGGTGAAAGTGAATATCTTCAAGCGGTACATGAAGTACTTGAAGACATAGTTCCTATTTCAAATGCTCATGATGACTACAAAGCATTCGATATCGTTAGGCGAATATGCTTACCCGAGCGCGTTATTTATTTCACGGTTTCTTGGATGAACAGCAAGGGCGAGATTGAGGTTAATCAAGGATGGCGAGTGCAGCACAATTCAGCAATGGGCCCGTATAAAGGTGGCTTGCGTTTCCACCCAACCGTAAATCTCTCCGTACTAAAATTCTTAGCGTTTGAGCAGTGTTTTAAGAACGCACTCACAGGCCTTCCGATGGGTGGAGGTAAAGGTGGTTCTGACTTTAACCCTAAAGGGCGGACGGACAGAGACATTATGCTTTTCTGTCAATCTTTTATGCGTGAGCTACAAAGGCATATTGGTGCTAACACTGACGTACCTGCTGGCGACATCAACGTAGGTGCGCGAGAGATTGGTTATTTATATGGCGAGTACCGAAGACTCAATAACAGGTTTGAAGGCGTATTAACTGGAAAGGGCTTAGAGTTTGGTGGAAGCTACGTTCGCACCGAAGCTACAGGCTTTGGTCTTATCTATTTTCTAGAGGCCGTTTGCAAACATCAAGATACGTACATTGACGGTAAAACAATTGCTGTTTCCGGCGCAGGCAACGTTGCGCTGCACGCTGCGTTAAAAGCCACGGAGAAAGGCGGAAAAGTAGTCACGCTTTCTAATAGTCGTGGTTTATTGCACAACGAAAAGGGATTGAACCATACAGCCATTAAGTGGGCAATTGAGAACCACGCATCTCGTAATAATATACTTAAAGACATGGCTGAAAATGACATGGGAGATTGGATAGATAATAAAAAACCATGGCACATTGCGTGTGATGTTGCCCTACCCTGCGCTACGCAAAATGAGCTTACCGAAGACGATGCTAGAGCATTGCTAGACAATGGCTGCAGCATGGTGCTAGAGGGTGCAAATATGCCGTGTACGAATAAAGCTCAGGCCCTTTTTATTGAAGAAAAAATAACGTATGTCCCTGGTAAAGCCTCTAATGCCGGTGGCGTTGCCTTGTCTGGCTTGGAAATGGGGCAAAATGCCATGTTTAACCAACGTGAGGCTGACGTACTCGACGAGCAGCTCTACTCCATTATGACTAGCATTCACGAACGATGTGTTTCTGAAGGCAAAACGGAAGGTGACTTCATTAACTACATGAAAGGTGCAAATATTGCCGCCTTTCGCCGACTCGCAGACGCAATGGTCGCGCAAGGCGTCTAACTCAATACTTAGGTCGCTGGAATTACGCTACTCATTACGCAGTTTTAGCGGCCATGTATGGGCGTGTACAACGTGAATTTATCGGAAAAGTTTTTGTAAAAATTGCGCTCTAAATAGCTAAACGTCGTGACATTGTTTCTGTCGAACAAAAAATCTATTAAAAATCATAATCTAACGAAGCTTGAACACATGGAATAGAAATAGCATTACTGAAAGTAGTAATTAACTATTTGGGGATATATCCATGAAAATTTTTGAAGCATTGCGTCAAGATCATGAAAAACAGCGTTTATTATTGAAAATTCTTGCAGAAACAAGTGGTAACACAGCTGCACGCAGAGAATATTATTTAGAGCTTAAAACGCAGTTGGAAAGTCACGCCATTGCAGAAGAGCGTCATTTCTACACCCACCTTCTAGAAAAAGATGCCACAGTTGATTTGACTCGCCATGGTATTGCAGAACACCACGAAATCGATGAGCTTCTAGAGAAACTTGATGAAACAGATATGAGTTCACCAGCATGGTTACGCCATTTAAAAAACTTGCAGGAAAAAGTTGAGCATCATTTAGCTGATGAAGAGCAAGAGTTTTTCCAAGTTGCAGGAAAAGTGCTAAACGACAGCCAAAAAACAAAGTTGGCAAAAGAATACAGAGAAGAGATGAATAAAGAGCTGGATGCCGAAAAACTTACGGTCTAACCACAATGGAGAACGGAAACAAGCGGTTTCAGTTACGTGTTTTCTATTAAAAAGCCAGCTTATATAAGCTGGCTTTTTTTGTTTCAAAGATAAGGTTCGTCGTTCGAAACGATGTCTTTGAAGTTACTTCTTAGCAATGATGTAAACAGCGTGGATCACGCCTGGGAAGTAACCTAAAATCGTTAAAAGAATATTTATCCAAAAATGTGCGCCAATACCCACTTGTAAAAACACGCCTAGCGGTGGTAACAAAATCGACAGTAGTATACGAATGATATCCATAATAAATTCCTTGTTATTGAAGTAATTTCACAACTCAATGGGTAAAAAGCTCACGTCTTGCCGTGGAATTAGCTCCCAAAGAGGGTTTTACACGCTTCGCTATGTTTCATTGCATTTACAATGCCATCTCGAATGCGAAAGCGCCATAGCTTTTATAATTTCAACAAAAACAATAAATTTTATTTAATAAAATAGCTATTCGCCGAAAGGTGTATTTTGAAGCCACTCTTCTAAATCAGCTAGCTTAAGCGGTCTACTTATATAATATCCTTGGGCAACGTCGCACCCCCAATCCTTAAGAATTGTGAGAGAGGCGAGATCTTCCACGCCTTCTGCAACGACTTTCAAATTAAAGACAGCGGCTAAGCTAAGCACCGTATGAACAATTTGCTGATCATTTTCGTCGCTGGCAAGAGAAAGAATAAAGCTCTTATCTATTTTGATAGTCTTTACAGGCAGGTTCTTCAAATACGCGAGTGAAGAATAACCAGTACCGAAATCATCTATAGCGAAGTGAAACCCTCGCGCCGTCAACTCATTCAAATTCTCTATCGCTAACGATGCATCTGCCACCAAATCGCTTTCCGTAATTTCAAGTTCGAGGGCATCTGGTGAAAGGCCTTTTTCAGTGAGCAGGGATACCAAGTTGCTTAGCAGCACCTTATTTTGAATATCTTGGGTAGACAAGTTCATTGCCACAGTAAAGTCGTACCCTTTTTCCCGAAAATAGGCCAAATCTGAAATAGTTTGCTTCATTACCCACGAGGTAACTTGCTCGATTAGGCCTGCCTGTTCAGCGATAGTAATAAACTCATCCGGAGGAACGAAGCCCAACGCACTGCTATTCCAGCGAATGAGCGCTTCCATGCTGCACACTTTCATCGTTACTAAATCAATTTTAGGCTGATATACCATAGACAGCTCGTTCTGCTGACTTGCCAGCGCACGCTTGAGCTCTGTGGTAATGGCTAACCTACGATTATATTTATCCTCTAATTCAGCACGATAACGAACGCACCACTTATCGCTATGAATCGCTTCGTCCGTAACGATATTCATTTTCCTGAACAACTCTTCTGACGTGAATGCGTCTTGCGGGCACTCTAAAACTGCCATTGCCACTTTTAAAGGAATCGCTATCAAGTTACTTTCAACCGGTTGCTCTAGAATGTGCTTAAGTGTCTCGAGCTGTTCATCATTAAGCGATTCATGCGAGATGTATAGCACTTCTCCGCCCGCTAAGCGGGCTGATATACCAGGCCAACGCTGTAATCTCTGCGCTAATGCTTTTAATGTATTGTCGCCGTTAGAATAGCCGTACAGATCGTTGATAGTACGAAAACCGATGACGGTAATGGCGACAACTTGTAAGGCACGCTTCTCTTTAATTTCAGACTCGAAGTAGTTCTCAACGTAATTTCGGTTAAAAAGACCAGTGAGCACATCATGCTCAGCTTGGTAACGGATATCTAACTCACGATTTTTTATGTTTGCTTGCATGCTATCAACAGCGTTGGCAAGCTCGGTGATTTCTCTTAATTTCGATGGCTCATCAAGTGTCGAGCCATAAGAGCCAGACGCTACTCTGTTGACCGCTTTCACTAGATTAGACACTGGCTTGGTCACGTTTTTCGCCAGTACGAGAGAAAACGCCAATGCAATAACCATTGCTGCCAAGCAAAACACTAAAATAGTAATCTGAATTCTGGAAAACGCATTGAATGCTGAGGTGGTATCAACCGCAAGAGTAATGTTAACAGGAAGTCTATCGGTAGCACCAATGTTTACACGGCGAGTAAAATAAGTAAGCTCGTCATTAAACGTTACATCTACCCATGATGGATCGCGTTTTTGAGCTAAAACTCTCTGCGCTTCACTCGTACTTAAAGTAGTGGTGAGAATTTCGTTTGATTCGGTTTTTGAAATAATAATTTCGGCATCTACAAGTTGCTTAAGCTCTTGTAAAAGCGCATCGTCAAATTCAACGCCTATCAGCATGTAGTACCTAAGTGTAGGTATTTCAACACGTATAAGACTGAGTTGAACTAAATAGTCATTTACAACAAACAAACCACTTTCTTTCTGGTTTACCACAAGAGCTACACTGCTCTCAAGACTTTGACCGACCTCAAAGAGAGGGGTATGTGAAGCCACAACCTTATGGTCTAAGCTTACCAGGGCAATAATGTCGGTATTAAGTCTTTCAGCGTAACTTCTAAACGCGGCCTCGATAGAGGGAATATTTTCGGTGCCCACCGCACGCCTAAAATCAAATGAGCGTGACAGCACTTTGGAAACACTTAAGATAACAGCTTGCCTGTCTGCAACAACCTTGTCGAAGACTTTTTCTGCTAGGGAGACATCGTGGTCAATATTTTCCACAACAAGTGTACTGGCAGAACGCCAAACGGCGCCAACAATCAGAAGCGATGCTATAACAATTCCTATGAATAAGGTTTGAAATAAACTCTGACTAAGTGTTTTTTGCACTAGAGTGCCCCATGGTTGCAACGGTAATTAGGTGGCAATAAACGCGACCATAAGCTAAGAGAATAGCTGAAGAATAGAACGAGTAACAGGGGTAACACGCTGTATATTTTGGAATTTAACGCTTTGTTACAATTGCACTATTGAACGCTTTAAAAGATTCGCAAAATCTTAAATCAACGTCAATTTTTGAAATAAAAAAAGCCAGCAATCTGCTGGCTTTCTTATATTTGGTGCGGAAAGCGGGACTTGAACCCGCACGAGCTATGCTCACCACCCCCTCAAGATGGCGTGTCTACCAATTCCACCACTTCCGCAAAAACTTTACTTAGTTTGAACCTTCGCTGTCGTCAGCCGCTGGTACGTCAGTTCCGTCAGTCTCGATAGCAGGTACGTCATTTTGCACCGCGTCTTCAATAACAGGAACGTCTTGGTCAGCCGGACGCTCAACTTCCTGCTCTACAGCAGCAGGAACTTCAAGGTTGTTCCACTCATCATCAGCACTTTCGCGATTTGCAGTAATTGCACCTAGCGTTAAGCTGATAAAGAAAAACAAACCTGCCAAAATACCAGTAGTACGTGTCATGAAGTTACCAGAACCTGACGAACCAAATACTGTATTCGAGCCACCTGAACCGAATGAAGCGCCCATGTCCGCACCTTTACCCTGCTGGATTAAAACGAATCCAATCAATAAAAGAGCAACAATTAGGTATGCTACTAAAAGCACTTCGTAAATCATAAATACCTCGTCAGTTTGCCGCTTGGCAAATTGAAATAAAATCTTCAGCTTTTAAACTGGCCCCGCCGATTAAGCCACCATCTACATCTTTTTGAGCAAATAATGTCTCAGCGTTATCTGGCTTCACACTACCACCGTATAAAATACGAAGGCTCTGAGCCAGAGTCGCATCTACTTTCGAGAAGTAAGTGCGAATAAATTCATGTACTTCTTGTGCTTGTTCTGGGCTTGCCGTTTTACCCGTTCCGATAGCCCAAATTGGCTCATAAGCGATAACGGTTTTGCTTAGCTCCTCTATAGACATTTTGTCTACCAGAGCGTCAAGCTGCTCGCCTACAAATGCTTCAACCTCACCGGCTTCTCTTACATCAAGAGGCTCGCCCACACAAATAATAGGGACAATACCAGCAGCGACACATTTTTTAGCCTTAAGAGCAACAAGTTCGCTTGACTCACCTTGGTCTTCGCGCCTTTCTGAGTGCCCAACTATAGCATAACTACAGCCAGCTTCCTTGAGAAGGTCTACCGAAAGCTCACCAGTATGAGCACCATTATCAAGGTGACTAACATTCTGAGTACCAATTGAAAATGAATCCGTCTCAAACGCATGTAAAAGCAGTGAAGGTGCACATACAACCACTTCAGCTTTTGCTTTTAAACCCGCTAATTTCTGATTGAACTCAGCGACCAGCGCCAAATTCCCATTCATTTTCCAATTGCCAGCCACGAACGGCTTTCTTACATTATCACTCACAACGTAGACCTTAGCCCTGTCTTAAAGCGGGCGTGATATTAACTATTTAATTAAAAAGATACAAGCACAAAAAGCAAAATTTCCAGCTACGCCAACTAATTGGCGAGTTTACGAACAGTTTCGGCAATATGCTCTGCCCATTTTTGTGATTGGGATTCGTCGTTAGACTCTACCATTACACGAATAAGAGGCTCAGTGCCGCTTTTTCGTAACAGTACCCTGCCCGTTTTACCCAATGCCGATTCAGCTTCTTGTTTAGCATTTTGTACTTCATTGTGCGCGAGGTAATCCACGTCTTGATTAACATAGCGAACGTTAATGAGAGTCTGGGGGTACATGTCGAAGCCACTTGCCAAATCGTGCAGGTCCATGTGAGAACGAAGCATCGCCGCAAGGACTTGTAAACCCGCTACGATACCATCGCCTGTAGAACTCATATTAAGGTTCAATACGTGCCCTGAGTTTTCACCGCCAATAGACCAGCCTTTTTGCTGTAAAAGCTCCATTACGTATCGATCGCCTACATTACTTCGCGCGAAAGGAACACCTAGCTTAGACAACGCGTTTTCAAGGCCAAGGTTACTCATTAGCGTGCCAACAACGCCGCCCTGCATTTTGCCGTTTTTAAGCGCGTCACGAGCAATAATATAAACAATCTGATCGCCATCCAGGACATTCCCTAAATGGTCGACCATCATTAATCGATCACCATCACCGTCTAGCGCAAAGCCTAGGTCTGCTCCGGTTTCTTTAACCTTTTCAACGATAGCGTTCATTGATGTTGCACCAACGCCGTCATTAATATTCAAACCATTTGGCGCAGTACCTAGCTCAATAACCGTAGCACCTAGTTCCCGTAGCACATTAGGTGCAATGTGATAGGTAGCGCCATGAGCACAATCAACCACAATTTTTAGACCAGTAAGAGAAAGCTCAGATGGGAATGTCCCCTTGCAAAACTCAATATAACGACCCGCGGCGTCGTTAATTCTTGTTGCTTTACCAAGTTTATCTGACGCAACACAGGTCATGGGTTGCTCAAGCATGTGCTCAATAGCCAGTTCTATGTCATCGTCAAGTTTGAAGCCCTGTGCAGAGAAGAACTTAATACCGTTATCATAGAATGGATTGTGCGACGCACTAATCACAATACCGGCTTCAGAACGAAATGTTTTGGTTAGATACGCAATAGCTGGTGTTGGCATGGGCCCGAGCAAACCGATATCAATACCCGCTGCTGACAAGCCAGCTTCTAATGAAGACTCAAGCATGTATCCCGAGATACGCGTATCTTTACCGATAAGAACCTTGTTTGTACCGCGACCTGCCAAAACCTTTCCGGCTGCCCAGCCTAACTTGATTACAAATTCAGGATTAATGTTGCTCTCGCCAACCTTTCCGCGAATGCCATCTGTTCCAAAATATTTGCGCTGCGTCATTATTATTCCTTATTTTATGGTATTCAGCATTTTCACAATATTGACAGCATCCGCTGTTTCTTTAACGTCGTGAACCCGAATAATCTGTGCGCCCATTTGTGCGACAATTGTAGCGAGGCTTATGCTTCCCGCCAAGCGCTCATCCACTTTTCTATTGAGTAAATTACCAATCATTGACTTTCTAGACATACCCACAAGCACTGGATAACCAAGGTTCATCAACTTGGGCAAATGCTTCACCAACGAATAATTGTGTTCTAGCGACTTTCCAAACCCATAGCCGGGGTCGAATAATATTTTTTCTTGCGCGATTCCTGATGCTTTACACGCTTTCGCTCGTTCTAATAAAAACTGGGCAACGTCTTCAACCACATCATCATATGAAGGGTTGTTTTGCATGGTGCGAGGTTGACCTTGCATATGCATAAGACAAACTGGTACGCCAGCTTGTGATGCAGCCTCTAATGCACCTGGCTCTTGTAGGGCCCTAACGTCATTAATTAATCCAGCTCCGACACTGACGGCCTCTCGCATCACCTCGGCCTTACTCGTATCGATAGAAATTACACAATTTGCATTTTTCGCTACCGCTTCAATGACGGGAATAGTGCGATCTAACTCTTCCTGTAAAGATACCTCTGGCGCACCGGGCCGCGTAGACTCGCCACCTATATCAATGAAGCTCGCGCCTTCATCGACCATTTGAAGTGCGTATTCCAGGGCCTGATTAACATCTGCATGTTTTCCGCCATCAGAAAATGAATCGGGCGTGACATTTAAAATACCCATTACTTGGGGCTTTGAGAGATCGATAAATTTGTTTCCAAACTGCATGGATTACCTGCGATATTATTTTTTTACTTTACCAGAAGTATTAGAGCAAACTGACATAAATGCCTTTATAGCCTACTAATACGACTCAAGTGAAAGTTATAACTATAAAACATCTAGGCGATGATAGGCCCGCGCCAATAAAAAACGCCAGATATACTGGCGTTTTTATTTCAATATTAATAAGGACTTAGCTTGGGATATCGCCCGGCTTGCCCACTGACGGTTTGTCTACGCCGTCGTTTTTAATTTCACCTTCGCGTACCGGTGCACCGCCACTTGGCTTATCACCGCCAGATGGCTTGCTGTCGTCCCAATCTGCTGGAGGACGAACGTCGGTACGGTTCATTAGGTCATCAATTTGCTTCGCATCAATGGTTTCGTACTTCATTAGTGCGTCTTTCATTGAATGCAAGATATCGATGTTGTCTTCAAGGATCTTCTGAGCACGCTCATAGTTGCGGTCAATCAATGACTTAATTTCCGCATCGATAGCACGCGCCGTGTCGTCAGACATATTCGTTGCCTTCGACATAGATTTACCCAAGAATACTTCACCTTCATCTTCAGCGTAAAGCATTGGACCCATCTTACTTGATAGACCCCACTGGGTTACCATCTTACGAGCAATTTCAGTAGCGCGCTCGATGTCGTTAGATGCCCCGGTTGTAACCTTGTCGTCGCCATAAATAACTGCTTCCGCAATCCTTCCTCCAAACAGACTAGAAATCATGCTCTCTAGATGCTGTTTAGAGTGGCTTACGCGGTCTTGTTCAGGCAAGTACATAGTCACACCTAATGCACGACCACGTGGAATGATAGACACTTTGTAAACCGGATCATGCTCTGGCACTAAACGACCAACAATGGCGTGACCTGCTTCATGATAAGCTGTCATTTCTTTTTCAGACTCAGACATCACCATCGATTTACGCTCAGAGCCCATCATGATTTTGTCTTTCGCTTTTTCAAACTCTTCCATTGAAACAAGGCGCTTGTTACCGCGTGCAGCAAACAGCGCAGCCTCATTTACTAGGTTAGCAAGATCAGCACCTGAGAAACCTGGCGTACCACGAGCAATAACTGATGGTTCTACGTTGTCAGCCACTGGCACTTTGCGGATGTGAACTTTAAGGATTTGCTCACGACCACGAATATCTGGAAGACCTACCACTACTTGACGGTCGAAACGACCCGGACGAAGAAGCGCAGGGTCTAGTACGTCAGGACGGTTTGTCGCAGCGATAACAATGATACCTTCGTGACCTTCAAAGCCATCCATTTCAACAAGCATTTGGTTAAGCGTTTGTTCACGCTCGTCGTGACCACCACCTAAACCGGCACCACGCTGGCGACCTACCGCGTCAATTTCATCGATAAAGATGATACATGGCGCCGCTTTTTTCGCTTGCTCAAACATGTCGCGAACACGTGAAGCACCAACACCTACAAACATTTCGACGAAATCAGAACCAGAGATAGTAAAGAACGGTACTTTTGCCTCGCCTGCAATAGCTTTGGCAAGCAAAGTTTTACCCGTACCCGGAGGACCTACCATTAATACGCCCTTCGGAATTTTACCACCTAGTTTTTGGAACTTAGACGGGTCACGTAAGAAATCTACCAGTTCAGATACATCTTCTTTCGCTTCGTCACAGCCAGCTACGTCAGCAAACGTTGTCTTAATTTGGTCTTCACCAAGTAAGCGGGCTTTGCTTTTCCCAAAAGACATGGCACCACGGCCGCCGCCACCTTGCATCTGACGCATGAAGAATATCCACACACCGATAAGCAAAAGCATGGGGAACCATGAAATAAAAATTGATGTAAGAAGAGACTGCTCTTCTGGTGGCTCGCCATAAACCCTTACGTCATTCTTGACTAAGTCAGAGACCAACTTGTCATCGAAGTAAGGTACGAAAGTTTGGAAAGTTTCGCCTGAACGCTTAGTACCGCGAATTTCGCCACTATTATTAATGCGAACTTCACGAATATTTCCCTGCTCTGCTTCTCTCAAAAACGTTGTATAGTCAGTTTGCGAACGAGACGATTCACTCGGTGAAAAGCTCTGGAAAACCGACATCAAAACAACGGCGATGACTAACCATAAGATTAAATTTTTTGCCATATCGCTCAATGCTAATAACCTCTATAAACCCGAATTGCTTGTATATCCAACAAGTTGTTTATTGAATAAACGACACAACTCGCAACGAAAACCGCTTAACCCAAAGCGTACTACACTTTATACCCACAAGCCACCAAATACACCTCACGAGACCGTGATCTGGACGAGTCTGGCTTACGTGTCTTAATGGTGGTGAAAGATTGTTTGAGCGCGTTCATGAACTCAACAAACCCTTCCCCTTGGAACACCTTTATGACAAACGAACCGCCGGGCTTTAAAACCTGATGACACATATCGAGCGCTAGTTCGCAAAGGTACATAGAGCGCGATTGATCAACAGACGCATTTCCTGCCAGATTCGGTGCCATATCAGACAACACTATATCTACGGTCTTCCCACCGATTCTGTTCAATAGTGCGTCGAGAACAGCGTCCTCTCTGAAATCTCCTTGTAAAAAGTCGACGCCAACGATGGGGTCCATGGGCAAAATATCGCATGCGATAACTTGACCATTGTCGCCAACAAGCTGAGCTGCCAACTGCGACCAGCCACCTGGGGCTGCGCCGAGATCTACAAGCGTCATTCCTGGTTTGATAAGCTTATCTTTTTTATGGATTTCTTCCAATTTGTAGATAGCTCGCGATCGCCAACCTTCCTTCTGCGCTTTTTGCACATAATGGTCGTTAACGTGTTCTGTGAGCCAGCGTTTACTGCTGGCGGAGTGTTTCTTTTTTGTCATTCCAATACAATGTCATTAGGATTGTAGAGAAGATGGCGTTAGAATACGTTATTTCAAGCATAAACTAACAGATTAATTGTAAGAATTATTAATACATGAAACTTTCAAACAAACAGAAACAATTTCTTAAAGGCCTTGCACACCCGCTAAAACCTGTTGTGCAGCTAGGCGCAAACGGCCTTACCGAAGGGGTGGTTGCAGAAATTGACAACGCCCTTAATCACCACGAATTAATTAAAGTTAAGGTGCCTACCGATGACCGCGAAGAAAAAGCGCTTATCATGGACGCCATTGTTCGTGAAACCAACTCAGTTAAGCTTCAAGTAATCGGCCACACGCTAATTATCTACCGTCAAAGTGAAGACTGTAAAATTCAGTTGCCAAGGTAGCTGCAAAATAGCTGAATTAAAGGTGCCGATCCACATCGGCACCATAGTCTTTTCTCTTACTTCCCGTTAACATCGCATTAATAATAGTGAAAATACGGATTAAGGGAAAATTATGACGCTAAATAATCTCACTGCCATTGTTACCGGCGGTTGCTCCGGACTTGGCCACGCCACCGCTATCGCCCTTCGAGACGCTGGTGCGAATGTTAGCCTTTTCGATCTTAATGACGAAGTTGGCGCACAACGCGTTGAAGAATTAGGTAAAGACAACACCATTTTCAACAAAGTAGACGTACGCGATGAAGCATCGGTTCAATCAGCTATCGACGCTACAACGGAAACGTTCGGCGCTATCTCGCTCGTCGTCAATTGCGCTGGTATTGCCCCCGCTAAACGTTTACTTGATAAAGAAGGCAATCCTGCTCCCCTTGGTGATTTTCAAAAAACAATAGACATCAATTTAGTGGGAAGCTTCAACGTTTCGCGCTTGGTCGCCGCTACCATGGCAAAACAACCACCGATTAATGATGAAGGTGAACGCGGTCTTATTGTAAATACAGCATCAGTTGCTGGCTACGAAGGTCAAATAGGTCAAACGGCTTATGCTGCCAGTAAAGGCGGCATTATCGGGTTAACGCTCCCAATGGCCCGAGATTTAGCGCCATTAGGTATAAGAGTAAACACAATAGCGCCCGGCGTAATGGGCACACCTATGCTGCTTGCCATGCCTGAAAAAGTGCAAGATGCGCTATCTGCCAACGTGCAATTCCCTAAGCGATTAGGACTGCCCGAAGAGTTTGCTAAGTTGGTTATACATATGGCAAATAACAGCTATTTAAATGGTGAAACAATCCGCTTGGATGGCGGTTTGCGTATGCCGCCTAAATAAATGTAAGCTCAATATCAATTAGGGAGCGCGTTGCTCCCTTTTTTCATTTCACTGCCAGAAAGAGAACAAAAAATTAAAGACGTTTTAAGGTCGTGCCATTTTTCGACGCGCTAAAAGACGTTTAGAGCCTTATAAAACCTTTTTCTTTATCAAATATCCGCGTGTGCGCTCTTTGATTGTCTTTTGCTGAATATAGTGCTTTATCGGCTTTTAATAGTTGCGCGGCAATAACGTCTGACTCTTTCAGTTCATCTTGCTCTAGTACCGCACCACCAATGCTTACAGTTAATGGATTACCATTTGGAAGTACAATGGTCTCGATTGCATTGTGTAGCCTGTCGCTGAAAGACTTGATGGATTCAATATTCGCGTTATATAGAACAATCAAAAACTCTTCTCCACCCCATCTAGCGACCACATCCGTTTCACGCACTTGTTTAAGGAGCAGGTTGGAAAGCGCTACCAAAACCTTATCTCCCTCATCGTGCCCGAAGGTGTCATTAATATCTTTAAAAAAATCGATATCTAGGAGCAAAAATGATAAGGGGAAAAAAGCGCGGGATGATTGGGTTATTAATACGTTTATGTCGTCTTTCGCTGCTCGTCGATTCAGCAGTGGCGTAAGCGAGTCTTTGCGACTGACCGCTGTGAGTTCTTCCGTCTTTTTTTCAAGCAGATCTCTTGCTTCTAGTAATTCCTGGTATAGTTTATCTCGCTCTTTGGCTACATAAATGGCCCAGTACACAATGTTGTCTGACAACGTTAAATTCGCCACTGCGGGAACACGCCTTCCCCCTTCAGAAATCAATGTAATTTGAACTTCTAAGTACTTTCCGTTAGCGAGAATGATGGGTTTTATATAGCTTTCATAAAAAATTAAGCTGGCTTTAGACACAATATTGGCAATTTTCGCCTCAACGGGCTTTTTCAAACCAAGGTAATCGTACGCAAATGGGTTCAACCAGATAATATTAGTAGTTTCAATATCTGACTTTATTAATAAACAGGGAAAATCTTCCCCTACCCACTCATTCAACTGACAAACTCCCTTACGATTGAAGATACAATGGCGGGATTCGTCATATGCAAACAATGTCCGTGTGCATCAACAATTTTTAGCTGAGAGTTTGGAATTATTTGATTCATATACTCTCCCACAGCGGTGGAAGCTAAATTGTCGTGTTTGCTTTGTACGATGAGTGTGGGAAGGGAAAGCTTAGAAAGCATAGCCCTGTCGTCAGCAAAAAACGTAGCTTTAGCAAAGGGTTTTGCATACTTTGGATCAGTGGAGCAGAAACTGGTTTCAAGCTCTTGCGTTAGTGCTGCATCGTTGTCTTGCCCCATCACGAGAGGTGCCAAGTAGTTCGCCCACCCTACATAGTTTTTGTCCATTAAATTAATTAATTCTTCTAAATCTTCCTTGTCGAAACCACCTTCATATTCAGGAGGAAAATTAAGAAAACAGGGAGAGGGGCATATCATAGCAAGCTTTGAAAAAATATGAGGAGACTGAATGGCCGCATGCATGCCAATCATGCTGCTTACAGAGTGACCAACAAAGATTACATCTTCTAAGCTAAGTTCCTCGCAGATATCTAGCACGTCTTGCGCGTAACCTTTCAGCGTTGAATAACGCTGTTTGTTATAAGCTGAATAGTCAGAAGAACCGCACCCCACATAATCGAATAGAATGACTTTATATTGCTTATCGAGATACGGCAGCAGGTGACGCCACATTTTCTGATCACAGCCAAAACCATGAGCCAGCATAATTACCTTATCGCCAGAACCATGAATCGTGACATTATTTCTCGCCTCTACATTATGAGAAGGTTGCATAGTATCGCCTCAAAATCTTTTACGTTTGCGAAATAAGTATCGCGAACAAGGCGACAACTATGGTCGCCGTTATACTTCTAGTTGTTGTAAACGTAGCACGATTACCTGAAAGGAAAGGTTAATATTTCATTTATTCTCCATCACCACCGTTCACGATAAGCGCGATATTGTATAAACGGTTCACAGCGTGATAGTTGATAGAGTTTTTCGGGTAGCGTCCTTTGCTGCTGATTTTACCCGCTTCCTGCTCCATCAAAATAGTAAGCGCATCGTCCACGGTTTCAACTGTATAAATATGAAATAGCCCCTTTTTCACCGCATCGATAACCGTGGCATCTAACACCAGATTAATCGCATTTGATTTAGGGATGATTACGCCCTGAGTACCGGTTAAACCTCGGTGTTGGCACAAGTCAAAAAAGCCTTCTATTTTTTCGTTTACACCGCCAACCGCTTGCACTTCGCCATATTGGTTAATCGAACCTGTAATGGCCAAGGTTTGTAGGCATGGTATTTCGGTAAGCGCTGAGATAAGGGCAACCAGCTCACCGAGAGATGCGCTGTCGCCGTCAATGTGTCCGTATGACTGCTCCAGCGCGATATTCGCTGAGAGCGTTAGCGGGAAATGCTGCGCATACTTGTTGCCTAAATAACCGTTGAGCAACATAACGCCTTTGGAATGTATAGGTTGTCCAAGCTCTACTTCCCGCTCAATATCAACCACACCACTAGCCCCCGCAAAAACAGTAGACGTAATGCGAGCAGGTGTACCAAATGCTGTATCGCCAATGTCTAACACCGTCAGGCCATTAACCTTACCTACCGCTTTACCTTCAGTGGCAATGAGCACGTGCCCTTCTTTAATATCGTTTAGAAGGGTTTGACTTACGCGGCCAGTACGACGCTTTTTCGCACTCAGCGCTGTCTTTAGGTGATCAAGCTCTAGCGTATCCGCATTAGATTTCTGGCAAAAATAGTATGCTTCGTTAACCAGTTCGATCACTTCCGCGAAATGGGCTGAAAGCTTTTCTTTGTGCTCTGCCATTCTTAGCGAGTATTCTACAAGCCTACACATGGCGTTAGCTGTGATACCTTTAAGCCCAAGGTGTATGAGATGGGCACGTACTTTACCCACGAAATCGAAAAGCGCTTGCCTTGTGACCGGAATCTCCAAGTCAAAATCTACCAACACTCTGAACAGTTCATCAAACTCGTCATCATAATCTTGCAGCGTGTAATATAAATCGCGGGAGCCTAACAAAACGATTTTCACATTTAGGTCGATGGGCTGTGGGTTGAGCGTAATATTATTCACCATACCCACGTCTTGCTGAGGTAAATCCATGCGTAAACGTTGAGATTTGATGGCGAGCTTCAAAGTATCCCATACGAAAGGCTGTTCAATGAGCTGGTCTACATCTAGTAATAGATAGCCGCCGTTTGCTCGGTGCATAGCACCAGGCTGAATCATTCGATAGTTAGTAAATACACTGCCATGAATATTGGTGTACTCGATTTTACCAAACAGGTTTTGGTACGTGGGGTTTGGCTCATAAATAACAGGGGCCGCATCGTCAAGTTTATTCGACACCAAAACGTTGGGTAGAAACTGCTCTTCTAAAAAGATCTTTTTGTCAAAATCGTCGCTTTTCTCGTCCTTCTGCTCTTCACTGTGAATGACTAAAACGGCGTTGACCAGGGCCGCTTTGAGCTGTTTGAGGTACTTCATCACCCCGAGTTCAGACGCGTATTTATGTTCAAGCACTTTTAGTAGCGGCTTAATGCCCTGCTCTGCAGTCTTTTTATCGAGCTCACGCAAACGCTCCGAGTTTTCGCGCTTCCACGTTGGCAAGCTCAATAAGCTTTCACTTAATCTGTTTTCTAGCTCGTCGATAAGCGTGTAAAAGCCTTCTCTTTGCTCATCTGTTAACGTGGCAAACTCGGTATCGCTTATAGGCTTACCGTTTACGATAGGTGAAAAGGTGATTGAACCGCCTTCTTCATAAAGCGCAACGTCGTTTGCTTGTGCGTAACGCTCTACGGCGTCAATCGCAGCATCATATTTTTGTTCAAACTCTCTTGATATCGACGCGCGACGACGTTGATAACCCGGGTTGTCAAATGCAATGGGCAATGAGTCTAAGACATCATCGATAAGTGCAGCCATGTCTTTGTGAAACGCTTTGCCGCCACCAGGAGGAAATTTTAGCGCTACAGGTTCACGCTCTTCCTCAAAATTATTGATATAGCACCAGTCATCAGGTGCAGAAAGTTGAGATACTTGGCGCTCTATGTAGTCTTTTACTAGGGTAAAACGCCCGGTCGCAGGCTCACCCATAACATAAAGGTTATAGCCCTTTGTATTAATGCCTAACCCAAAAGTTAGCGCTTCACGGGCACGCTCTTGTCCAATAAAGGTGGCATTAAGCGCTTCCTCATCTTTTAGGGCACTATTAATCGCGCGGCGGTTAATGGTAGGTGATAACGCGTCTACATCTAACGCAAATGGTTTACTGTCTACAGACATCTTGTTCTATATTCGTTACTTTACTTAAGTGAAACCCTAATTAACATTAGTGTCAAACGCTTATCCGTAATAAAGCACCTTTGCACCGCCAATTGCACAACAAACAACCAGCTTTATGTAGATATGGTATATTTTGTTTTTGGTGGTATGCCACTTACCACGCATGCTCTGCTAAGAGTCGCTTTACTCTTATCGGGTAATATTAATGTGCTGCAGTAGCAACACAAAAGCGAAAACAAGCAACAGATAATCAGAGTATTCAGAATGACAAAAATAACAACTTTAACATCGCAGGTTCGCTTTGCTCCTCTTTTAACACTGCTCATTGGTGCCGCTTTTTCGCCTAAGAGCATCGCAAACGTCAATTACGCGGACAACTCGGGTTTTTCAATTACCAACGTCAGTGAAAGCCATGCCCCTATCGAAGTGGTTTATTCTAACTTTATTGAACATGTTGATATGTGGTGGCCTAAAGATCATACGTGGTGGAAAGGCTCCCTGAGAATTGATGAGCAAGCTGGCGGTTGTTTCTGCGAGACCAACGATAATGCAAGCGCTGTGCATATGCTCATAAGCTACGTTGAGCCTCAAAAAAAAGTAATAATGACCGGTGGTTTCGGACCGCTTCAAGAAATGGGGGTAACAGGTGCGTTGACGTGGGAATTTAGCACCATAGAGGGAAACACGCCCAAAACAAAAGTTACCCTTACCTATCACGCGTCGGGTAACATCCATTTTGACGGAAAAAAGGCGTCAAATGAGGATGCAGCTAATTTGGTTAATTTAGTTGATAAGGTGCAGGCGCAGCAACTTAATGCATTGACTACATTTAGTGATACGAATTAGTGAAAAAATAGCAGTTTACTTCGCCGGTTACATACTAACTTATTAATTAATGCTCACTTTTCAAGCAAGCGACAATAAAATTCGCCTAGTTCGGTGTTAAGCTATTGAGGCATAGCTTAGCGCTGGGTTATTCTATTGGGCTATATATGTGTAATGTGGGAATATCCCACGCTCGGTTAGCCGGCAATATTGCGAAATTACCCATCAGAGTATTTGCAACAAGTTCGCCTCACACCGACCCATAAACGTTTTAACTTTTAATGCGGAAGCCTAAGTTTCATGGCCGATAATCAGTACAACCCGAAAGACATTGAACAACGCGTTCAGCAATACTGGGAAGATAACCAATCTTTTAAAGCAAATGACGACGTAGAAAAAGAAAAGTTCTACTGTTTGTCTATGTTCCCATATCCAAGTGGCCGACTTCATATGGGTCACGTGCGCAACTACACCATCGGTGATGTAATTAGCCGTTTTCAGCGCATGCAGGGTAAAAATGTATTGCAGCCTATGGGTTGGGACGCTTTCGGTCTTCCGGCTGAAAACGCTGCGATTAATAACAATACCGCACCGGCTAAATGGACCTACTCAAATATTGATTACATGAAAAACCAGCTTCGCTCGTTAGGTTTTGGCTACGACTGGGACCGCGAAGTAACGACATGTAAATCAGATTACTACCGTTGGGAACAGTGGTTCTTCACGCGCCTTTATGAAAAAGGTCTTGTGTACAAGAAAAACTCTACTGTGAACTGGGACCCTGTTGACCAAACTGTTTTGGCTAATGAGCAGGTAATCGATGGCCGCGGATGGCGTTCAGGTGCGCTTGTTGAGCAAAAAGAAATTCCACAGTGGTTTATCAAGATTACTGATTACGCTGAAGAGCTGTTACAAGACTTGGAACAGCTTGAAGAATGGCCAGACCAAGTTCGTGCAATGCAAGCTAACTGGATTGGTCGCTCTGAAGGTGTTGAAATTACCTTCGATTTAGCGTCAGCGGTTAACGATATTGCCGATTTAACGGTATACACTACACGGCCAGACACTTTCTACGGTGTGACCTACGTTGCGGTAGCAGCGCAGCATCCACTTGCCGAGTTCGCAGCAAAATCTAACCCAGATTTAGCGGCCTTCATCGACGAATGCAAAAACACAAAAGTTGCTGAAGCTGAATTAGCAACAATGGAGAAGAAAGGCTTCCCCACAGGGTTTGAAGTAGTACACCCATTAACGGGCGAGAAGCTTCCAATTTGGGTAGCTAACTTTGTATTGATGGACTACGGTTCTGGTGCCGTTATGGCAGTTCCAGGTCACGACCAGCGCGATTGGGAATTTGCGACTAAATACGGCCTTCCAATTCAACAAGTTATTGCGCCAAATGCAGGTGATGAAGATAAGTGCGATTTATCGGCGTCTGCCTATACCGAAAAAGGCTGTTTGATCAACTCAGATAGGTTCAACGGTCTTGAATTCGACGCTGCATTTAACGGCATTGCTGACGAGTTAGAGAGCAAGGGCTGTGGTAAGCGTAAGGTAAATTATCGTCTTAGAGATTGGGGCGTAAGCCGTCAACGTTACTGGGGCGCACCTATTCCAATGCTCAATTTGGAAAATGGCGAGTCAGTTCCTGTACCTGAAGACCAATTGCCTGTCGTTCTGCCAGAAGATGTGGAAATGAACGGCGTGACGTCGCCAATTAAAGCAGATCCTGAGTGGGCGAAAACCACTTATAACGGCGAACCTGCGTTGCGTGAAACCGATACCTTCGATACCTTTATGGAGTCGTCGTGGTATTACGCACGCTATTCGAGTGCTACAAGCAATGACGCTATGCTGGACCCCACTTCTGCTAACTACTGGCTACCAGTAGACCAGTATATTGGCGGTATCGAGCACGCTATTTTACATTTGCTTTACTCTCGCTTCTTCCACAAGCTTCTTCGTGATGAAGGTCTCGTGAATTCTGACGAACCGTTCAAGCGCTTATTATGTCAAGGCATGGTGCTAGCCGACTCTTACTACCGTGAAGACGCGTCCGGTAAGAAAACCTGGTTCTCGCCTACCGAAGTAAGCACAGAAAAAGACGACAAAGGCCGTATTGTTAAAGCATGGCTTACCGCTGACGGTGAAGAAGTTATTCACGGCGGCATGACTAAAATGTCTAAATCGAAGAACAACGGTATCGACCCACAAGAAGTTATCGACCAGTATGGTGCCGATACTGTGCGTTTGTTTACCATGTTTGCCGCGCCACCTGAACAAACGCTTGAATGGGTAGACTCTGGAGTTGAAGGTGCCAATCGTTTCTTGCGTCGTGTATGGAAACTGGTAACCGAACACGTTGAAAAAGGAACGCCTGAAGCTATTGACGTTAAGGCACTGTCGAAAGATCAGCAGGCCCTTCGCCGCGAAGTGCACAAGACCATTGAGAAAGTGTCTGATGACTTAGGTCGTCGTCAAACCTTTAATACTGCGGTTGCAGCCGTAATGGAATTGCTAAATCACCTTCAAAAAGCGCCACAAGAAAACGCACAGGACATCGCTATTATGCGCGAAGCTTGTGAATCAATCTTGTTGCTTCTTAACCCAATTACGCCACACATTGCTCACGAGCTATGGAAGGTATTGGGTCATAGCGAAGATATCGATTTAGCTCCATGGCCGAAAGCTGACAAAGATGCGCTGGTTGAAGATGAAAAACTTATCATTGTTCAGGTTAATGGCAAGGTTCGCGCTAAAATGACGATAGCCGCTGATGCAACCAAAGAGACCATTGAAGCTTCTGCTAAAGTGCAGCCAAACGTTCAACAATTCATCGAAGGTAAAACCATTCGCAAGGTAATTGTTGTTCCTGGCAAGCTTGTGAATATTGTAGCTAACTAGGTCTGCATACTATGAAAAAGCACTTACAATTCGCAGCAGTTGTAATGAGTATGGTACTGGTAACAGGCTGTGGCTTTCACTTAAGAAGTAGCCCTAGCCTGCCAGATGACGTCAACACAGTTGTCATTGAAAGTGCTAGAGCACACGCGCCGTTGGCGCGTGCTCTCAACAAACGTTTAAATGTTTACGGGTTAAATCGTGTCGATGTGAGCGACTCTGCATCATCAAGTCAAAATATCAACATATACCTCCTTCCTGAAAAGCTAGAACGGCAACTTCTTTCTGTCTACCCTTCTGGGCAAGTGGCAGAATACGAGCTTATCTACGTTGTTCGCTATCGCGTTCAGTTTCCCGGAAAAGAAGCCGTTTTGGCCCAATTTGAGGTGGTAAGAGATTACCAGGACGATCCTGACCAAGTACTTGCGAAATCACGAGAGCTTGATTTGATGTTAAGTGAAATGCGCGACGAGGCAGCAGACATCATGATTAGACGTCTCTCGAGCCAAGCCACTGCAGCGCCGGCTTTATCAACGAATCAGCCATAAGCATGCAAATCTATCCAAATCAATTTAGCCAAGATATAGCAAAAACACTTCGTCCAACCTATTTAGTGTTCGGCGATGAACCCCAGCAAAAATTTGAAGTTATTGAGCAAATTCGTGCTAAAGCCAAAGCCAATGGTTTTGAAGAACGCACAGTGCTGGTCGCAGAAACCGGCTTTAACTGGAACCAACTTATAGAAGCGACACAAAGTATGTCGCTTTTTTCAAGCCAGCAGTTCATTGAATTAGAATTACCTACTGGTAAGCCAGGCTCTGAGGGCAGTAAAATGCTGCAAGAGGTTGCTGGGTCGCTAAACCCGGATATCTTGTTACTGGTACACGGCCCTAAAATTGGCAAAGACGTACAGCGCGGCAAATGGTTCAAAGTTTTGGACGATATGGGTGCGTCAGTCTTATGCTATCCCCTTGAAGGCAATCAGCTTAATGCGTGGCTAAACCAGCAGCTAAAGTCGCACAACCTCACAGTATCAGCGTCTGGCGCTAAAATGATTGCCGATTTCTGCGAAGGAAATATGCTGGCTGCCAAACAGGAAGTTGACAAACTTGCCCTGCTCTATCCTCAGCAGTCAATCACTGAAGAGCAGATCGAAAAAGCCATGGTAGACCAGTCACGCTTTAGCGTATTTCAGCTGGTTGACGTAATGCTAAGCGGTGATAGCACGCGCTGTGTAAAGATGCTTTATCGGTTAGAAAGTGAAGGTCTAGAGCCCAACATTATTATCTGGGCGCTCATCAGAGAATGGGAACAGCTGTGGAAGTTGAAGCTAGCGCAGCAAAGCGGTACACCTATTCAATGGCAAAAGTTTGGTATATGGCGTAACAGACAGGGTTTTTACCAAAGTGCTTTAAATCGGCTTAGCCTTGCTCAGCTAGAAGATATTCAAAAAGCGCTCACGAAATCAGACCATGCGTTTAAGCAAAATGTGGTTGCTCGCCCATACGTTGAAATGTGTCATCTTTGCATGATGTTCATGGGGATGGACTTACGCAACATTCCACTGCTTCAAGCATAAAGGCAATATGTAGTGCGCGAGACAACACACCCCCGAGTTACGTCCACTGTGAAAGCCATTCTTGGCGGAACGTTTAATCCTCCACATAAAGGCCATATATTTGCTGCCTTAAAAGCTGCGGATGAAATTGGGATTACGCATGTACATCTGATGCCCTGCAAGCTTGCGCCCCATAAGTCCGTTGGTGTGTCAGAGACTCACCGGGTTAAAATGATTGAACTGTGCGCTCAAACCAATGAAAGACTTATTCCAGAATTGATCGAGTTGTCTTTACCATCGCCATCTTACACGGTAAAAACGCTGCGCGCCTTAAAGGAAAAAAGCGCTGACACAATCTGTTTTTTCATTGGCGCAGATTCGCTGTATAATCTAGATAAATGGTACGAGTGGGAACACCTGCTCGATTATTGTCACTTAGTGGTAATGCGTAGAGACGATGAAATATTTTCGCCTCCCCCCGCAGTACAAACGTGGTTAGATTGTCATGTGACTCGCGAAAAACGTGTTATACACGAAAAGCCTGCTGGTCACGTGTTATTAATCGACACACCACTTTATAGTGTTTCATCAACTGAAATTCGAGATGTGCTATCTGGTATAGCAAAGCCTGCGAAGGCCGATGTATTAAATCGTTCCTCTATCAACGGATGGCTAGAAGAGGATGTACTTAAGTACATCAACGAACATCAGTTATATAAAAGTTAAGTAAGTGAGGAAAACTCTTGGAGAGTCAACAGCTCAAACAGTTTGTTAAAGACAAAATTGACGATATGAAAGGCCGTGATGTTATTGAATTAGACGTTCGCGGCAAATCTAGCATTACAGACACAATGATCATTTGTTCTGGTAATTCGAAGCGCCATGTTTCTTCTATTGCAGAAAATGTAATGGTAGAAGCAAAAAATGCCGGCCACGCTCCCGGAAGTGTGGAAGGTAAAGAGACTGGCGAATGGGTACTTGTCGACTTTGGCGATGTTATTTTGCACGTTATGCAAGACGAAACTCGTGATTTCTATCAGTTAGAAAAACTGTGGTCATAGCGGTTTAACCTGCCGCTTGTCGCAAGCAGTAGCACGGTCGGTAAAGGCCATACTTAGTTGTGTATGGCCTTTATTGCGTAAGTGAAACAGTAAATCCTGAAGTAAGGTAAGGTAAGGTAAAGTTAAGTGCGTATACAGATTGTCGCCGTTGGAACAAAGATGCCGAACTGGGTTAATACGGGTGTTGATGAATTCATACGCCGTTTTCCTAGTGATATGCCGGTTTCTTTTACCGAAATCCCTGCGGGCAAACGGGGGAAAAACGCCGACATTAAACGCATCTTAGAAAAAGAAGGCGAGCTTATGCTTGCCGCCATTCCAAAAGGTAACCGCATTGTAACGTTAGAAGTTACAGGTAAACCTTGGGATACACCGACACTCGCTAAGCAACTCGATAACTGGAAAATGGACGGGAGGGACGTTAGTCTCCTTATCGGTGGGCCTGAAGGGCTTGCTCCAGAGTGTATTTCCGCGTCAGAACAAAAATGGTCGTTGTCGGCTTTAACCCTTCCACACCCTCTTGTCAGGATTATCCTAACAGAGAGCTTATATCGTGCTTGGTCGGTGACGCAAAACCACCCTTATCACCGTGAATAAGGTGTTGTTCCGCTAATGCAAAGGAAGTCAATGCAACGAAAACGCCAGGCAATACGCGACCACTCTGCTGAAGCAAACTTATTCGCTCGTCGCGCTACCATAGCATTTATCATCGTGGTCGCAATGTTAGGAATAGTGCTAAATAACTTATATTCCCTGCAAGTTACTCAGTTCGAAGATTATCAAACCCGCTCAAACGGCAATAGGATAAAAGTTCTGCCTATCGCGCCAAACCGAGGGCTAATTTACGACCGTAATGGTGTTCTTCTAGCAGAAAATCGCCCTGTTTTTAGTTTAGAAGTTATCCCTGAAGACGTCGAAGATATCGACAAAACACTTGCCGATTTAACCGCTCTAATGGGAATAACAAACGATGAATTGGAGCGCTTTCAGTCAACGCTGAAAGGTACTCGTCGATTCAAACCTGTGGCGTTGCGTACACAGCTTACGGAAGAAGAAGTTGCGTTATTTTCGGCGAGCAAACACAAATTCCCCGGTGTACAAATTGAAGCCCGTTTGGCCCGTCACTACCCTTATAAAGAAACGCTCACCCATGCACTAGGTTACGTTGCGCGTATTAACAAGCGAGACTTACAAAAATTGGTTGAAGCTGGCCAAGAAGATAACTACGCGGCTACGCATGACATTGGCAAGCTGGGCATAGAAAAGTATCACGAAGAATTACTGCATGGAGAGGTGGGTTATCAGCAGGTAGAGGTGAATAATCAGGGGCGCATTATTCGCGTCCTAAGTGTAGAACCGCCAACACCTGGCAAAGATATCGTGCTGAATCTCGATTTAGAACTTCAGTTAGAAGCGCAGCGTATTATCGACGGCATGCGCGGCGCGGTCGTGGTAACTGACATCAAAACCGGCGGTGTACTCGCCCTTTATTCGAACCCCAGTTACGATCCGAACTTATTCGTCCACGGTATCAGCAGTAAAAACTATTCTGCGCTTTTAAATTCCCCCGACCGCCCCCTTATAAATCGCGCCACTCAAGGACAATACCCTCCAGCATCAACGATAAAGCCACATCTCGGCTTTGTAGGCTTGGAAGAAGGTGTGATCACAAAAGATTACACCATCACTGACACAGGTCGCTACAAGCTACCTAACGTATCACACGTGTGGCGTGACTGGCGCAGATGGGGGCACGGTAAAGTTGACGTATCGAAAGCGATAGAAGTGTCGTGTGATACCTATTACTACGAACTGGCCTACAAACTTGGTATCGATAAAATCAGTGAGGCCATGTATGAATTTGGTTTCGGCGATTTCACCGGAATTGACTTGTACGAAGAGTCAGACGCTAACATGCCCAGCCGTGGATGGAAGCGAGCGCGCTTTAACCAACCATGGTATATCGGTGATACCATTCCTGTTGGTATAGGACAAAGCTACTGGACTACCACCCCGATCCAACTAAACACGTCCGTCAACGCATTGATAAACGCTGGCGAACGTTATATTCCTCAATTAATAAGAGGATATATGAATTCCGATACGTCGGTTGACCTTATTCCCCTCAAATCGCTTCGTCCTATCGAGATTAAAAACCGCGACAATCTGGATGTGGTATTAAACGCAATGCGAGACGTGGTAAGTGGTGAAGAAGGCGGCGCTAGACATGCCTTTGCCGATACACCATACGACTCAGCGGGAAAAACCGGGACGGCCCAGCTATTTACTGTGGGACAAAACGAAAAATACGACGCGTCTAAAATAGACGAGCGACTAAGAGACAATGCAATGTACGTTGGTTTCGCGCCGTTTGAAGACCCTGAAATATCTGTGACTGTGGTACTGGAAAATGTAGGTGGCGGAAGTAAAAATGCGGCACCGGTAGCCCGTCAAATAATGGACTTTTATTTTCGAGACCGTATCTTCGACACTCAAAATGAAGAAACCGCACAAAATGATTTAATGTTAGGGGCATCGCAGTGAAAAGAACGACTATAAACCCCAACAAAATTAATTTACTACAGCGGATTCATATCGATGGATGGCTGCTGGTTGGCTTACTTGTTTTAAGTGGTGTGGGTCTATTTACGCTGTATTCAGCATCTGGCCAAGACATGGAGCAAATGGAACGACAGTTCATTCGCCTTGGCTTTAGCTTTGTTGTTATGTTTGTGTTAGCTCAATTCCCCCTCGGCGTATATCGCTTTTTCTCCACCTATGCCTATGTCGGTGGCCTACTCATGCTTATCGCCGTTTTGCTATTTGGCGATATGGGTAAAGGTGCGCAGCGATGGTTAGATTTAGGCTTTATACGCTTTCAGCCTTCAGAATTAATGAAGTTAGCTGTTCCCATGATGGTAGCGTGGTATATCAGTAAGTTTACCCTACCGCCTCGCAGCGCCCATATTATTTTGGGGTTTGCCCTTGTTGTCGTACCCACAATCCTTATTGCTAAACAACCAGACTTAGGTACATCACTGCTTATAGCAAGTTCGGGGGTATTCGCTATCTTTCTTGCAGGCATGAGCTGGAGGCTTATTTCTGTAGTCGGTGCCCTTATTGGCGCGTTTGCGCCGGTCATGTGGTTCTTTTTAATGAAGGATTATCAAAAACAGCGCGTATTAACGTTTTTAAATCCAGAGAGCGATCCGCTGGGTTCTGGTTATCACATTATTCAATCGAAGATTGCCATCGGCTCGGGTGGCGTTGATGGTAAAGGTTGGCTACAGGGCACTCAATCTCAATTAGAGTTTTTGCCCGAGCGACACACCGACTTTATATTTTCTGTATTTAGTGAAGAATTCGGCCTGACAGGCGTAATGTGTTTAATGGCTATTTATCTTTTCATAATTTTGCGCGGTCTAATTATTTCAAGCAGAGCACAAGACGCCTATGCAAAATTACTAGGTGGCAGTATAACGCTGACTTTCTTTGTATACGTGTTTGTGAATATGGGCATGGTATCGGGGTTACTACCTGTTGTAGGTGTTCCCCTACCTTTGGTGAGTTTTGGTGGTACATCTATGGTGACTTTGATGGCCGGATTTGGCATTCTAATGGCAATAGCCACACAAAAACGATTAATGTCTAGATAAACCCTATGTTGCATCATCTGATTTCAGTACGTGTAATGCTTATCGAAAAACTGGCAAACCGGAAGTACTATAAATATGGTGCAGCCCTTCTAGTAGGATTACTGCTAAGCGGGTGCCAGAGCACGCCAACACAAAATAGTCGCTATACACAGCACAAAGACTCTGCACCAAAGCACGTAGCCAAGACACCAGAAACATTGGATGCCGTGCCTAAGTATGAGGCGTATCGCATGTTTAACAGCAGGCCATACAAAGTGCTTGGTAAACACTATACGCCAATGAACAGTGGTAAAGGTTATGAAGAAGTAGGCTACGCGAGTTGGTACGGTCAAAAATTTCATGGCCATTTAACCTCAAATGGCGAAACTTACAATATGTTCGCCATGAGCGCCGCTCACAAAACTCTACCTCTTCCCTCTTATGTTCGCGTGACCAACTTAGAGAATAACAAGCAGGCAATTGTGCGCGTTAACGACCGCGGCCCGTTTCACGACAATAGAATTATTGACCTGTCTTATGCAGCAGCAGTCAAATTAGGCTATCACAGCAAAGGCACGGCCAAGGTCAAATTAGAAGTTATCCATTTTGACGAACACAACAATGTTACCGTAGGTAATGGTCCCACGGTCTCTTATGACGAATATCTTGGTATTGATGTAGTGCCGTCACCTGAAGTTGCAGTGAATACAAATTCCCCTGAAACGGCGACAAAAAGCAGTAGTGAAGTCGGTAACGGTATCTACATACAGGTCGCAGCACTATCTAACGCTGAAAAAGCGAAATCTATTTCTAATGTTTTATCGGCGCTATATCAAATTCCGGCCCACCTCCCTGTTGCCGATAACATTTATAAACTTCAACTGGGCCCTATCCACGACGAGGCTGTCGTTGCAGAAGTGCTGCAGCAACTCAAGCAAAATGGCTACCCGAACGCCTACGCTATAACTCAAATGCTGTAAGCAAAATGAAGGCTCTTTATTAAAACGTGAGCACGAAAAACCCACGCCTTGTAATCCATTTTACCTCTCCTTTTCCATGACACTGCAGGTTGATTACTAAATCATCTATATTGTGGCATCTTTGTGTCATTCAGCAGGCAATATCACGGTTTCTTCGTCTAACACCTACTAAGACGTAAACTTTTTTGATACAACCTAGTCTTATAGGCATCCTTTCGTTAGGATCTAGCTTAGCCCTTTGATAAATCAGGGTTGGCATTAATGATTCGGTTACGAACTGGACAAAAGCTAAATTTGGGTAGCCATGTTTTGCGGTATTCGCTTCGCGGTCTCCGCAACAATAGGGTAAGCTTTAACTCACACGGATAAAACGGTCAAAGAAATTAGAACCATGCTCAGAATAATTCAACGCGCTAAACCGTCATTACTTTCATTTGCCTTTTTGGTAATGGGCTCTTTACTAATTACAGCAAACGCTGCTGTAGTAACACCGCCTGCACCAACAGTTGCTGCTGAAGGTTTTTTACTTACCGACTATGAAACAGGCAATGTCATCGCATCGAAAAATGCGGACATGCAGCTTGCGCCCGCAAGTTTAACCAAAATTATGACTATCTACGTTATCGGTAAAGAACTTCAAGCAGGCAATATCAGCTTAGATGACGAAGTTACCATTTCTGAAAATGCATGGGCGAAAAAATTCCCTGACTCTTCAAAAATGTTTATCGAAGTGGGTACACAAGTTTCAGTAAGAGATTTATTACGAGGTATCGTTGTTCAATCAGGCAATGACGCATGCGTAGCCATGGCAGAGCACGTTGCAGGGTCAGAGTCTGCCTTCGCTAGCATGATGAATGCACATACTGCGTCTCTTGGTATGACGGGTTCACATTGGGTCAATGCACACGGGTTACACGACCCAGATCACTACACTACTCCTCGTGATATGGCCATTTTGTCTCGCGCACTTATTGCAGAAACGCCAGAGATGTACAAAATTTACAGCGAAAAAGAATTTACGTACAACGGTATCAAGCAGTATAACCGCAACAGCCTGTTGTGGGATAAAAGCCTTAACGTAGACGGTATAAAGACAGGCCATACTTCAGATGCAGGTTACAGCTTAATCACCTCAGCAGAGCAAGGCGGTATGCGTCTTATTTCTGTAGTAATGGGCACTGACAGCGAACGTGCCCGAAAAGTGGAAAACAAAAAGCTGCTTAAATACGGTTTCCGTTTTTATGAAACGCTTACTCCCTATCAAGCTGGCCATAGCTTTGTAGCGCATCGTATCTATATGGGTGATAGAGAAACGGTAGACCTTGGAATTAATCAATCTACCCCCATTACTATTCCCCGTGGACAAGCGGCTAATTTAGAAGCTAACTTTGAGCTGGACAACAAGCTTGAAGCACCTCTGGCAAAAGGTCAGGTTGTTGGAAAACTCTACCTGCAGCTAGACGGTGAAGATGTAGCTAGTTACCCACTGGTAACCCTTCAAGAAGTTAAAGAAGGGAGCTTCTTTAATCGCGCTAAAGACTACATTATGCTTCAGCTAGGATTTGACGACGAGTAAGTTCACGTACTGAAAACGTTAAAAAGCTAGTTGTGAAGCGGCCAGATTTGTTACAATCTGGCCGTTTTTTTATATGATATTTTAAGTACCAAGGATATCGCATGGATACCCGTTTCGACGAATTACTAGATTTTCCAACTCACCAGACGTTTAAAGTGATGGGCGTTGCCCATGAGAAACTACCTGAACAGGTGGTAAGCTGTCTTCAGGAACATGCTCCTGGCGACTATTCACCTAATGTAAAACCAAGTAGTAAAGGTACCTATCACTCGGTTTCAGTTAGTGTGCGAGTGACGAGCAAAGAGCATATGGAAACCATCTACACTGAACTGGCTAAATTAGAGCTTGTTAGGGTTGTACTTTAAGTGAATGAGCAGTCGACGTTAGCTGACACCGATGGCGTTATTATTCGTCAGCTAGGACGTCAGCCGTATGAGCCCATCTTTGAGGCAATGAAACGCTTTACAGATGAACGTGGAGAGACCACGCTAGATGAGATTTGGCTAGTAGAACACGACGCCGTTTTCACCCAAGGACAGGCAGGAAAAGCTGAGCATATACTCATGCCTGGTGACATCCCGGTAGTACAGGTCGACCGTGGCGGTCAAGTTACCTACCACGGGCCAGGTCAGCAAGTTATCTATCTTTTACTCAATATAAAACGTAGAAAGCTAGGTGTGCGTCACTTAGTAACCGCCATGGAGGAAGCTGTGGTCGGACTACTTGAAAAGTATGGTGTAAAGGCATACCCGAAGCCCGATGCGCCGGGTGTTTATGTTGACGAAAGAAAAGTTTGTTCGCTAGGTTTAAGAATACGTAATGGCTGCTCGTTTCACGGCTTGGCATTAAATGTTAATATGGACCTATCACCGTTTCAGCGTATTAATCCCTGTGGTTATGCCGGTATGGAAATGATAGATACCGCTCGACTCAATGGTCCAACTACGCTTGAAACCGCGGGTAATGAATTAACGCATTTATTACTAGAAGCACTTTCTATTGCGGAACCAACATACAAAGAAGGTTTTGATGAGTAACGCACGACCTCAAGCGGGGGTAAAACTCCGTGATGACGAAAAAGTAAAACACATTCCAGTCACTATTATTCCTTCTGAAAAAGAAGAGATGCTGCGTAAGCCAGAGTGGATAAAAATCAAACTTCCTCGTACTACCGAGAAAATTGATCACATAAAGCAAACGCTTCGCAAAAATAACCTTCACTCGGTATGCGAAGAAGCAAGCTGCCCTAATCTTGCTGAGTGTTTTAACCACGGTACTGCCACCTTTATGATTTTAGGTGATATCTGTACTCGTCGTTGTCCGTTCTGTGACGTAGCGCACGGTAAGCCCCTGCCCCCAAGTGCAGAGGAGCCAGAAAAGCTAGCGAAAACCATTGCTGAAATGAAACTTCGTTATGTTGTTATCACGTCTGTTGACCGTGATGACTTACGCGATGGTGGTGCGCAGCATTTTGTAGACTGTATCAATGCAATACGTGAGCACAGCCCAACCACAACTATCGAAGTATTAGTTCCTGACTTCCGTGGGCGTATGGACCGAGCGTTAGAAATTTTCAAAAATGGAGTCCCAGACGTATTTAACCACAACTTGGAAACCATTCCTCGCTTGTACCGTGAATGTCGTCCGGGTGCTAACTACCAGTGGTCACTAGACTTACTTAAAAAGTTCAAGGCGCAACATCCTAACGTAATGACCAAATCTGGTCTTATGATGGGCATGGGTGAAGAAAACGAAGAGATCCAAGGTGTACTTGATGATCTTCGCGCTCACGATGTTGATATGCTTACGCTAGGACAATATTTGCAACCTAGTCGCCACCACTATCCGGTAAAACGCTATGTGCACCCTAAGGAGTTTGATGCCCTAGGTGACTATGCAAAAGAAATCGGTTTCAAGCATGCAGCATGCGGTCCTATGGTTCGTTCAAGCTACCATGCCGATCAGCAAGCAGCAGGCAAAGAAGTCAAATAACGACAGCGTGTATTTAGGCCACTCGCATAGTTATGAAAATCTATGAAAATCACGGCCGTTAAAGACTGTCGATACTCTCAAAAGCGGTGTTCATCACCGCTTTTTTTGTACCTAGCTCATCTCAGATAGCGCGAAATACTAGCTCTCATCACTCGTTAGTGGACCATATCTCCACTTACTTGATGAGCTTTAAGTAAGTATTATACCAATCCGCATAGATAAGTGGGTAATTATCTATGCGGACTGTTATTACGGGGTGACAACGCCGTGGGTATTGATAGAATGCCCGTCAAATTCGCTATCTCCCTTTGAAAGTTTTTTCAAACAGATGTTAAAGGTCACGTAATGCGCAAACATATCTATATTGCCTATACCGGTGGAACAATTGGTATGAAGCCTTCTAAACAAGGCTATGTGCCTGCTGCCGGCTTCTTGTCAGATACATTGAAAAAGATGCCGGAGTTTCATCGAACTGAGATGCCTCTTTTCACATTGCACGAGTACGATAACCTTATCGACTCATCAGATATGGACCCCTCTGATTGGCAACGCATTGCAGATGATATCTCCGCCAACTACGATAAGTATGATGGCTTCATCATTTTACATGGTACTGATACCATGGCGTACACCGCCTCAGCGCTAAGTTTTATGCTAGAAGATTTGTCAAAGCCAGTCATTGTGACAGGGTCTCAAATTCCTTTGGCTGAACTTCGTTCTGATGGACAAGTCAATCTACTTAATTCGTTGTATGTTGCCGCGAACTTTCCCATTGCTGAAGTGGGGCTTTTCTTTAACAACAGGCTACTGCGCGGAAACCGCAGTCGAAAGGTCGACGCTGACGGGTTTAGCGCCTTCGATTCACCAAACTTCCCTCCTCTCTTAGAAGCGGGAATTAACATTCGCCTTAAAGCGGGTACGATGGCACGCGCACCAGATAACGGCCTAACGGTTTCAAACGTTAAAGCCCAGCCCATTGGTATGGTAAACCTTTATCCGGGCATAGCGCCTGAGGTAATAAAGAATACGCTTCAACAACCGGTCAACGCCCTTATACTTTTAAGTTACGGTGTGGGTAACGCACCACAAAACCCTGAACTTATTGCCCAGCTTAAATATGCTAAATCAAGGGAAATTCCCGTATTGAACTGCACGCAGTGTATGCGTGGTCGGGTCAACATGGGTGGTTATGCAACAGGGCATGGCCTCCAAGAAGTTGGAGTACTCTCTGGAAGTGATATGACGCCAGAGGCTGCGCTTGCAAAACTTCATTATTTACTAAGCAAAGACCTGGCTTTTGACGAGGTGTGTCGATTACTTACTCAGAACTTGCGCGGTGAATTAAGCGACTAATCATTCGATTATTCACAATACGCAATTAAGTCTTCAACGTTTTGATTTTGATAACGTTAATTTGAGAAAAGGTTATAACCGTGACAACTATATACTCAGGTGCGCTAAAAAAGATGCGCACCTCTGCCGATGAAAATAATACCGTACATTACACACTGCCAATTGGCGATGAGTTGATAGATATAAACGCGCTTATCGGCAAAGAGATAACCGTGACCTATTCCGGCGACATAAATTGTGTGCACTGTAACAGAAAAACCAAGAAGAGCTTCAACCAGGGTTATTGCTATCCTTGCTTGATTTCACTTGCCCAATGCGACAGTTGCATTATTAAACCTGAAAAATGCCATTATCACGAAGGCACGTGCAGAGAGCCTGAGTGGGGAGAAGCACATTGTTTTAGTGAGCACTTCGTTTACTTAGCAAACACTGGCACAGTAAAGGTGGGCATCACCCGTCAGATTAGTGATGGTGTTTCAACGCGCTGGATGGATCAAGGCGCAACCCAAGCCACTGTTATGCTACGTGTGCCTGATAGGCTTACCAGTGGATTGGTTGAAACCTTATGTAAAGACCATATCGCTGATAAAACGAATTGGCGTACCATGCTTAAGGGCAAACCTGATGAGGTTGACTTAGATAAGGTAAAAACTGAACTAATGGAAAAAATCGAAAACGATTTAGACGCATTGAAACAGGAAAAAGGGCTTCAAGCGGTATCAGAAGTGAACAGCACTATTCACGATATTCACTACCCTGTTGAAGACTACCCAGTCAAAATTAAATCGCTAAATTTGGATAAGACACCTGCGTTTTCAGGCGTTTTACAAGGCGTGAAAGGGCAATATTGGATGTTAGATGAAGACCGCGTTATTAATATTCGAAAATTTGCCGGGTACAACGTTCAGCTAGCATTTTAAAATGCTTATATCTTATGGCCTGCTACTTTTTATCTAGTAGCAGGCCATGCAGCAAGACGGTGGTACTATGATGATTTATGTTACTGCCAAAACTCGAAGTAGTCGCTTGAGTTTCTCTGCGGCTTCGGAGCAGGTTCAAATGTAGGCGTACCGAGGTACAAGAAGCCAACTAATTCGTCTTCTTCACTTAAGCCAAGCCCATTTCTTACTGTTTCGCATTGTGCGTAACTGCCCGTGCGCCACATACCGTTAAACCCTTGTGCAACGGCTGCCATTTGCATTGCCATAACGCCACAGCTTGCTGACGCTATCTGTTCAACCCTCGGAACCTTTTCATGTTCAATATGTTTAGCGATGGCAACGATAACCATAGGAGCACGATGAGGAAGCTGAACAGCCCTTTCAATCTCTTTCTGCGTTTTATCGTTTTCTATGGCAGATTGCTCGTACAAAGCACCAAGCTTATCAAGCCCCTTTCCCGTACAAACAATAAATCGCCAAGGCGTTAAACACGCATGATCAGGCGCACGCAAAGCTGCCTGCATAATATTTTCTAGCGCATCACCGCTTGGCGCCGGAGATTCTAAGCGTGGCTGAGAGCTTCGATTCAGTAATAGTGTTAATGCGTCCATTTACGTCCCTTCTTTTATGAATAATACGGTCGTCACATAATAATCATGTAGCCGCTACCCATTATTAACGTTAATAACTTGCTTAGAGTAATTTGAAGATCCTACGGTCCGCAAACAAAAAAGACCAGAATTTTCCGGTCTTTTAGCTATGCTTTCATAAAAAATAATGTGCTTATTTCTACGACTTTTGAGAAGAGCGCCATTTGCTTATAAGGTAGTCCACACTGACAAAGCGTCCTCCCCCGTATACCAATAATACCAACAGCATGACAAAATAGGTCGCGGCAAACTCCACTCCATTGTTTAAAATGACAAGGTTTCCACTTGAAGTCAGCCAGTCGTAGTGACCATACTCTTGTAGAAGCGATTTTGCTGCGTTTAGCTTTTGTGGAGCTTCCATAACGCTTTGGTTATAGAAAATTGTGCCATCAGCTAGCCAAGATGACGCATCAGCAATGGCTAGCCAACCGTTTTTTGCATGCACACTAAACATGGCTACGATCATGGTTATTAGCAAGGGTATACTCACAAGGCGAGTAAGAGCACCAAACAGAAGAAATATTCCCCCTACCAATTCGGCAGCAGTGGCTAAAAATGCCAACACTAAAGGTGCGGGTAAACCCAGACCATAATCTTCATTGCCAAACCAATCGACAATATTTTCAAAACTCGATGCCTTGTTCCATCCGGCTTGAATCATGACTGGTGCTAAATATAAGCGTAATAGAAGTAAGGGTAAACCGTCGACTAAATACAGCCGCGCCACACTCTGATGATAAAGTTGAAACATGGTATTCTCTGGTTATCGTGATTGTTATAAGAGAACGAGAATTCATGAAAAAAATTTCATCGCACAGAAGTAGCTCGTCTCCATTTTCTAGGATTATGAGAAAAGGACATCAAAAGACTGGCTACAAGGACCGAAACGGCGCATTGCTAATGTGTATGAGTGAAAATGACCATAAACGAATCGCCAAACTCATTGCTAAATGGCTCGAAAACAGCGTTTAATACCACTCCGCATAGTGAGCCCAGTTGAGTTCATAGGTTGTAAAAGGGTGGCAAATGCTATTTGTCTATTCAAATTAATGTCTCGCTCACAAAAAATTACAATTAAGTTAGCGATCTTATTCGTTTTAGGTAACATAATAGAACGCAGTACATTGAGTAAGCTAAGCCTAAATTGTCTTGCTCTAGTTAGTTAATCAAAAAAGGTAGTGACAACATGGCAGCCAAAGGAAATTGGACCAAATCCTTGTTTATTGGCTTGTGGACGGTGCTTAACTTTACCCGCAAACTTTTCTTTAATTTGATTTTCATCGTTATTTTTGTCGGATTGATTATCGCAATATCCGGGCAAGACGACGAAAAGCTCACCGTTAACAAAGACAGTGCATTATTTCTGACGCTGAACGGTAAACTGGTTATCGAGAAAGAAAGTATCGACCCCTTTGAGCAGTTTTTACAGGAATCGTTGGGCAGTGAGCCGGAAAATCCTGAAGTGCTCGTTCGCGATGTGGTAAAGGTACTGGAAAATGCCCAGAAAGACCGTCGTATAAAGGCGTTAGTGCTTGACCTTCAAGGCTTAACCGGTGGAGGTTTAGATAAACTTCGCACAGTGGCTAATGCTATCGATGCATTCAAAGAATCTGAAAAGCCTGTATACGCCATTGGTGATTACTTTTCACAAGACCAATACTATTTAGCTGCTCACGCCGATAACATCTACCTAAACCCAATGGGCGGTTTAATGTTTGAAGGTTATGGCCGCTATGGCATGTACTTTAAAGACATGCTCGAGAAGCTAAAAGTAACCACGCACATCTTCCGCGTAGGAACCTACAAGTCTGCCGTTGAACCTGTAATGCGCAATGACATGTCGGATGAAGCTAAAGTAGCCGAGAAGCAATGGCTTGATGGCTACTGGTCACAGTACAAATCCGATGTAGCGGCAGCTCGCGGCATCGACGAAACTAACTTCGATGAAACACTAGAAGGTTTATTGTCTAAGTTTGAAGCCGCAGGTGGTGATTTCGCTCAGTATGCCCTTCAGAATAACTGGGTAGACGCGCTAAAAACACGTGAAGAAGTGCGCCTTGAACTTGTTGAACTGGTGGGTGAAGATGACAACGAGCTTGGCGTTAATTTAACGTCATTTAACAGCTACCTGAAGGTCATCAACCCGCCTATGCCTGTGATTGAATCTGATATGGATAAAGTAGCTATTGTCGTGGCAAAAGGCACTATCCTAGACGGCAATCAAAAAGCGGGAACCATTGGTGGTGACAGTACGGCTCGACTTTTGAGAAAAGCGCGTTTAGACGACAAAGTGAAAGCCGTAGTGCTACAGATAGATTCACCAGGAGGTAGTGCTTTTGCGTCTGAGGTAATCCGTCAGGAAGTATTGCAGCTTCAGCAAGCAGGTAAGCCTGTTATCGCATCGATGAGCACTTATGCAGCTTCAGGCGGTTACTGGATAGCGGCAAGTACGGATAAGATTATTGCAAGCCCAAGTACTATCACCGGCTCTATTGGTGTGTTCGGTATGTTTATGACCTACGAGAACTCACTGGATTATTTGGGCATTCACAGTGATGGCGTTGGTTCAACCGAACTTGCCGGATTTTCTGCAGTTCGTCCGTTAGCCCCCGAGTTCGGTCAAATTCTTCAGCACAACGTAGAAAATACGTACGGCAACTTCTTGTCGCTTGTTTCACAAGCAAGAGGCATGACGGTAGAGGAAGTAGACAGCGTTGCACAGGGTCGCGTGTGGATTGGTGCTGATGCTATCGAATTGGGTTTGGTTGACCAGCTTGGTACCGTTGATGATGCTGTTGTCGCAGCCGCTGAGATGGCTGAGCTTGAAAAATACGATACTTTCTATGTCAAACGCACGTTAACTGCTCAAGAAATTTTCTGGAAAGAATTTTTTGGCCAAGCAATGACCGTCGTTGGTAAGTGGCAGTTCGCTCATGCAGATTCTGCACTTGTTAATGAGTTTAAGCGTGTGCTTAGAGAAATAAGCGTAGTGAGTAAGCTTAATGACCCCAAGGGCACCTATGTGCTGTGTTTGCCCTGCGATATTAAATAGCAGATTGAAAGATTTAGATAAACGCTAAGAGATAGTAACATCGCAGCACATGATTTAACCCAAGAACAGCGTCGTGTCATTACCGACGCTGTTTTTTATTGCTTTAAGCAAGCAGAAGATTACTTCTCGCGTACCTTTTCCTACCCTACCGTTACGTTTCGACGCTCGGGAAGAAATGCAGGAACGGCCTTCTTGCAGCAAAACCGCCTTAACTTTCATCCTATTTTATACAGAGAAAATACAAGCGCCTTTTTAGATGATGTGGTGCCACATGAAGTTAGCCATCTTTTGGTTTGGACACTTTTTGGCAGAGTGCAGCCCCATGGAAAAGAGTGGCAGTCTATGATGATTGATGTTTTTGGCCGCAAACCTGACGCGACACACCAGTTTGATATAAAAGGCGTTACCCGCACCTTTGAATACCACTGTAACTGCGACACCTATGCACTAAGTATCCGCCGGCACAATAACATCTTAAGAGGTGCGCAATACAGGTGTAAGAAGTGTAGTGCCCTTTTACAAATGGCCTGACAACCAAGACTTACAAACTAAAATCATAAGCTCAAGGTATTTAACAACAATAAACGTCGTTAATTAAACCAATGCTTAGTAAATACGTTATCGAGATCGTTAAATGCCGTTTTGAGAAGCTGTGCTAGTTCTTTGTATTTGGGTTTTGATTTAGCATTCGCAATGTTCACGCCCTGTGAGCGCATTTTGGTGTGAATTTCTTGATACCAACTTTTAAGCTGCGGCGGAAGATATTGATCTGAGCGATGCCCCAACCACAGTAAACCTTGCATCGGCAAACTAAGAAAAAATGCACCTATCGCAATGGTTTGTGGCAAATAATCTGAACCTAGATTTTGAAACAATAGTGCGCAAGATACCATTGCCACTGGAGGCATAGTTTTTATTGCAAACTTGGTGGCGGCAACAACGCGGCATTCAGGGAAAAATGCATAGAGTTCTTTCCTGACAGGCCATGTCTTCATGTACTGCTGACCGTTTTTCAACATTGTCATTACTGATTGAGACATGGTCCACCTCTCTTCAACCCGTTCACTTTTAAAATTTAGGAGCACAGCTCATATTTTTTAGTACGTGTGTAGCTGAGTGCCCGTTCAACAGCGCTCACTCTTTTTTCACAGTGTACGCAAATATTATGAGTCACGTGTAGTTAAATTGTAATAATCATTTCGACTAAAACAAGCTGAAATCGTTTAATGCTAAAAAATAACTGTAGCATGGTGTTTATGCTTTCAATGCACTTTAAGATTTTCAGACCTAACAAACTCACTGTACAAAAGCCACTTTTCACTGTTTGGGCTAGTTCAATTGGTTTACCCGCTTAATTAAAATAGATTTAACTAACGTGGCATTTCTATTTCAATCCGATTAGAGCTAGGGTTTACATATACATCGGCGGGTAAAGCATAGAAGTAAATGATGTAAGCTATGGTCATCTTTAAGTGACATTTTCTTCGCTTGGAGGCATCATATACGCCTAAAGCCTGAGTGATATCGAACCAGATAGCCCATCGTTTTACAGGAACGATTTAGGGCGAAGACACCATTTCTATGTCGCTGGCATATAATCATTATAAAAGTAACTAGGTGTTGTGCTTGATTTAAATATTTTTGCCCCTACCTAGCCTTCTAAGAGAAATTATATAAGTAACCCAAACGGGTGAACTATTTGGAGAGGAAAATGGCAGAAAGCAGACACGTCCGTCTACTTATTTTAGGTTCTGGACCTGCAGGATATTCAGCGGCAGTTTATGCTGCACGTGCGAATCTCGAACCTGTATTACTGACTGGTATTCAACAAGGCGGACAGCTTACTACCACAACAGAAGTAGAAAACTGGCCAGGTGATCCTGAAGGCCTCACTGGTCCTGATTTAATGGTTCGTATGCAAAAGCATGCAGAAAAATTTGATACTGAAATCATTTTCGACCACATCAATAAAACAGACCTTACCAAGCGCCCATTCACTCTGTATGGCGACAGCGGTACATACACGTGTGACGCGTTGATTATCGCAACGGGTGCATCTGCCAAGTATCTGGGCCTTGAATCTGAGCAAGCATTCATGGGCAAAGGTGTTTCTGCCTGCGCAACCTGTGATGGTTTCTTCTATCGCAACCAGAAAGTAGCGGTTATCGGTGGTGGTAATACCGCAGTTGAAGAAGCGCTTTACCTTTCAAATATTGCGTCAGAAGTGCATGTTGTTCACAGAAGAGACAGTTTCAGAAGTGAAAAAATCCTTGAGCAGCGCCTTCGTGATAAAGCGGAAAACGGTAACGTTGTATTACACCTTAATCGCACGTTAGACGAAGTGCTTGGTGACGAAATGGGTGTGACTAAAATTCGCATCAAGGATACTAACAGCGAAGCAACAGAAGAGCTTGATGTAATGGGCCTATTCGTCGCCATTGGTCACAAACCGAATACGGATATATTCGACGGTCAGCTTGAGATGAAAGATGGATATATCGTTGTAAATAGCGGCACGAACGGCAATGCCACGCAGACAAGTGTTGAAGGCGTATTTGCTGCTGGCGATGTGAGTGATCACATCTATCGTCAGGCAATCACTTCTGCAGGGACAGGCTGTATGGCGGCCCTAGACGCTGAAAAGTACCTAGATGGTACTATGCCTGAACAAGGTTGATAACAGACCTGTCAGCCCTACTTTTCGGTAGGGCTTTTTATTTATGATCGCGTTACATTATATCGAAGAAGGCGCCCCCTTCCCTGCTGTAGATACTGCACTAGAGGATCCAAATGGTCTGCTAGCTTTTGGTGGTGACCTCAGTCCGGCGCGCTTATATTCTGCCTACTCTCAGGGCATATTTCCTTGGTTTAGCGATGAAGAGCCACTATTGTGGTGGTCACCTGATCCAAGAGCAATAATAGAGCTCGACGATTTTGTTGCTTCAAAGAGCCTCAAAAAGCTCGCTCGTAAACAAAAGTATAAAGTCACCCTCAACTATGCGTTTGACCGAGTGATAAAGGCATGTTCAAGCACGCCCCGGAAAAATCCAACTTCAGGCAATGTTTCCATCGATACGTGGATAACTGACGACATGATAGCCGCTTATCGACAGTTAAACGGTATCGGGTTGGCGCATTCTGTAGAAGTGTGGAACGAAGATGAATTAGTCGGTGGGCTTTATGGTGTCGGTATTGGCAACGTATACTGCGGCGAATCTATGTTTCATCTAGAAAGCAATACGTCTAAGCTTGCGATGTATGCGTTAGTTGAACACATGAAGTCTCAGAACATGGCATTCATTGATTGCCAGCTACCTACTGATCACTTAGCTTCACTGGGTGCAAAAGTTGTTTCAAGGCCAGAATTTATTGAAAAATTAGAAAATAACAACCAAACTTTAACGGACGAAGGGCGTCTTCTAGAAGACTATCTAGTTCGATGGAAACCAAGAGTGATTACACCGTGAAGTTTGGTATAACCCAGTCTTTTTCTTGCAGCTATTTACCCGACGAACAAGAACAACTTCTTGTTTACGCGGAGGATAGTGAATTGCACACCCTGCGCTACTCACAACTTATTCAGGCAGGCTTTCGGCGTAGCGGCGAACAAATCTATCGTCCGCATTGCCCGGCTTGTAATGCGTGTAAGTCTATCCGAATTCCCGTAGACAAGTTCATTGCATCTAGGAGTCAAAAACGGATACTAAAGGCAAACGAAGGTTTCAAGGTTCAGTTTTCAGATAGCATCAAGGAAACCTATTTTCCACTCTACGAGCGCTACATTAATGAACGTCACTCTGACGGCAGCATGTATCCTCCCTCTCGGACACAGTTCGACAATTTTGTACAATCTGACTGGATGAAGACGCATTACCTTGAGGCGTATGATGGCGATAAGCTAATTGCTGTGGCTGTGACTGATATAGTAGATGCAAACGTTCCAATGAGTTCCCTATCTGCTCTTTATACGTTCTTCGACCCAGACTATGCTTCAGCATCATTAGGCACCTGGATGATCTTAATGCAAATCATGCAGGCGAAGCAGTTAGACTATCGTTACCTCTACTTAGGCTATTACGTGGAGGGCTGTAATAAGATGTCGTACAAACACAAGTTTTTGCCATTCGAGCAATTTAGTGACAACCAATGGCATATATTTAGTAAAAATAGTAAAATACCCACTTAATTGCTTTACAGCGAACCCAAGATTGGGTAAGGTCTGCGCGGCAAAAATTTTGAATTACTGAGGTAACTGCTTTACATGGCAAAAGAAGATTGTATTGAAATGGAAGGTACTGTGTTAGACACACTACCTAACACTATGTTCCGCGTTGAACTGGAAAACGGTCACGTAGTGACTGCGCACATCTCTGGTAAAATGCGTAAGAACTATATCCGTATTCTTACTGGCGATAAGGTCACCGTTGAGATGACTCCATATGATTTGACTAAAGGTCGTATCATTTATCGCGCAAGATAATGAGCCATCTAAGCGGTAACGCATTAAAAAGCCCGATTAAAATCGGGCTTTTTCGTTTTTATCCGTAGGTGCTGACTTAGTCTCTATCATAAATAGCAGCAGCCTTAATAACCTTGACTAAGCAAAGCGAATGAAGCGCCTTTAACAAAGTAACTAATTTACTGTCTCAGGCGCAACCGTGTCAGTTCTGTTAGCTAGGCTCAGCCTCCGCTGACGTGGCATCAACCCCTGTGTATTGGAAAGTCAGTTTATCATCTACACAGTCAACCTTAACGTTTCCGCCTTTAGATAACTCGCCAAACAACAACTCGTTAGCCAACTCTTTCTTAAGCTCATCTTTGATCAGACGTGACATTGGTCTTGCACCCATTGCCTTGTCGTACCCTTTCTCAGCCATATAAGCGCGCGCGTCGCTGGTAACCTCAAGCGAAACACCTTTGACATCTAGCTGAGCCTGCAGCTCAATAATAAATTTGTCGACCACTTGCAGAATAATTTCTGGGTCAAGGTGGTTGAACCAAATAATGCCGTCTAACCGGTTTCTGAATTCAGGTGTAAAGACCTTGTTTATCTCAGACATCGCATCATGACTATGGTCTTGTTGCTTAAAGCCGATAGACTTACGCACCGTTTCCTGAACGCCGGCATTTGTTGTCATCACCAACACAACATTTCTGAAGTCGACTTTTCTGCCATTGTTATCCGTCAAGGTGCCATGATCCATAACCTGTAGGAGAATATTGTAGATATCGCTATGCGCTTTCTCAATTTCATCTAACAGCACTACCGAATAAGGATTTTTAATCACTGCATCAGTTAATAATCCACCTTGGTCAAAGCCAACGTAACCAGGGGGCGCCCCAATGAGTCGGCTTACGGCATGACGTTCCATGTACTCAGACATATCGAATCGCACCAGTTCCACACCCATTATTTTTGCAAGCTGCTGTGTAACTTCGGTTTTACCTACACCTGTTGGGCCTGCAAACAAAAAACTACCTATTGGCTTAGTTTCTGCACCAAGCCCCGAGCGCGACAGCAAAATTGCATCGTTTAGCGTCTCTATGGCCTTATCTTGACCAAAAACAACCATCTTAAGGTTTCGCCCAAGGTTCTTAAGAACTTCTTTGTCAGAGGCCGATACAGACTTCTCTGGGATACGCGCCATTTTCGCAATGATTTGCTCAATGTCACCCACGCCAATCGTTTTCTTACGTTTCGAAGGTGCTAGCAAACGCTGACTTGCACCTGCCTCATCCATCACGTCAATAGCCTTATCAGGCAAGTGACGCTCATTAATATATTTCGCCGATAGCTCTGCGGCTGCTTGAATCGCTTTTTGTGTAAAGCGCACGTTGTGGTGCTCTTCGTAACGGCTTTTAAGCCCCAGCAGAATTTTCGTTGTATCGCTGACACTTGGCTCAGTGACGTCGACCTTTTGGAAACGACGAGCTAAAGCGCGGTCTTTCTCGAATATTCCCTGATATTCCTGGTACGTTGTAGAGCCAATACAGCGAAGTTCACCGCTAGATAGCTTAGGCTTGAGAAGGTTTGATGCATCCATTACTCCACCCGACGCCGCACCGGCACCGATAATGGTGTGAATCTCATCGATAAACAAAATCGCGTGCTCGTCTTTACCTAGCTCTTTGAGTATTGCCTTCAAACGCTTTTCAAAATCGCCGCGATATTTAGTACCTGCCAAGAGGCCGCCCAAATCCAGAGAATACACCGTGCTTTCAGCAATAACTTCAGGTACGTCGTTATTCACAATGCGATACGCTAAGCCTTCGGCGATGGCAGTTTTACCCACACCGGCCTCACCGACCAGTAATGGGTTGTTCTTGCGACGACGGCACAAAATCTGGATCGTGCGCTCAACTTCAGCGTCTCGACCAATAAGGGGGTCAATTTTACCGTCTTTAGCATGGCGATTAAGGTCAGTGGCGTATTTGCTTAACGCTGAGCCACTCTCCTCGCCAACTTCTCCTTCTTCTGAAGCTTCAGGATTAACAGAAGCGTCATCCTCGGCTTTGCTCACGCCATGGCTGATGAAATTAACAACGTCTAATCGTGTTACATCAGACTTTTTAAGGATATACACTGCCTGTGATTCTTGTTCACTGAAGATAGCGACAAGGACGTTTGCACCTGTCACCTCATCTTTACCTGATGACTGAACGTGGAAAACCGCTCGCTGCAGCACACGTTGGAAACCCAATGTAGGCTGTGTCTCACGTTCGTTTAGTTGGTCGTCAAGAATGAGAGGCGTGGTATCTTTTACAAACGAAAGCAATTCGCTCTTAATCGCCTCTATATCGGCACCACATGCCTTGAGCGCGTCGCGAGCAGCTGAGTTATCAAGCAATGCCAACAGCAAGTGCTCTACCGTCATAAATTCATGGCGGTGCTCTCTGGCAAATACAAACGCGTCATTTAACGTTTGTTCTAATTCTTTATTTAACATATTGCTCGCCCTCTAAAAAAACCTTATGCCTGCTCCATCGTGCACATCAACGGGTGCTGATGTTTGCGTGCGTACTGATTAACCTGCATCACTTTTGTCTCTGCTATTTCAGCAGTAAAAATGCCACACACGGCTTTTCCCTGATAATGAACGGTCAGCATAAGTTGGTTGGCTTTCTCAGCGTCCATATTGAAAAACTGCATGAGTACCTCAATGACAAAATCCATGGGTGTATAGTCGTCATTGTTCAACAACACTTTATACATGGGAGGCGGCTGCGGCTTCTGTCGCTGCGCGTCTTTTTGTTTTTCCTTTTCGATACTAATAGCGTTGTCTTTACTCATAACTTAATAATAGTGGTTATCTGGCATATGTGTGTACAAACTTTTGGATAAATTTATTCACATTAGCCCTTGACATAATATGGTTAAAAAATCTACATTTTGTAAAGTGAATTTAAGTACTGAACAGTACTACTGTATTCAATACTTAATTCACTGTGTCTCCGGATCTATAATGGGGGCATATACTCGTGAGTTCAAGGATTAAGAGGAAGTCGAAGTATGGCGGTTGGCAAAGTTAAATGGTTTAACAACGCAAAGGGTTTTGGATTTATTGTGCCTGAGGATGGCGGCGAAGATATTTTTGCGCACTACTCCACAATTCAAATGGAAGGCTATCGTTCACTCAAAGCAGGTCAGGAAGTTACCTATGAGGTACAGCAAGGCCCCAAAGGGCTTCACGCTGAAAATATAGGCTTCAAAGAAGAACCAGAGCGTTAATAAAAGAATTCATTGAGCCTGACTTAAAACGTCAGGCTTTTTCTTTTTATTAATTCTTACTTTTTAAAAGCACGCTGTTGCGTGTGGAATTTGGCGTCTTAAATTCTGCTAGCACTAAACGTTTGCTTAAATATTCTTAAGCAAAAAAGATTTAAACGGATGTGTAGTGTGAACGCTTATCTAATTCTTGAGGTTTGGTATTACAATCTTCGTAACGACTCGAGCCGTCCCCTTTCCTCTGAGCAATTCAGTATTCCGTATTAATAGCAGTTTATGTTTAAACACTTCTAAGCCATTGGGTTTGAAGCACTTGCATTGATGCTCATTAACTCACTTCTTTCATTTGCTTTCCAATAAAAATTGAAACACGTTGTTTTCAGGTTGAAGATTACTGAGCGTTTAAGTCTTCCTAGTATTTTCCTAAGTTTGAAATACATAATAGGCCTAACTGGTAAACAACTACAAAAAAGCCCGCTCAACTGGTGAGCGGGCTCTTCAATATTGGCGACCCATTATCCAATGGCATCGCATCGCATTAGTTGCGCGGCACTAATGCATTTTTTCATAAGACTACGCGTCTAGAATTGCCTTAAGTGTCTTACTTGGAGACATTGTTGCAAACATCTTGTCTTCATCTGGATAGTAGTAACCACCGATGTCTTGCGCACTGCCTTGTGTTGCATCAATTTCAGCAAGAATGTCATCAATTTTCGCAGATAACTCTTCATACACTGGCTTAAACTGCGCCGCTAGGTCTGCATCTTCAGTTTGGTTTGCTACTTCTTCAGCCCAATAAAGACCTAGATAAACATGGCTACCACGGTTGTCTAGCTGACCTGCTTTACGAAGCGGAGACTTGCCGTTGTTAAGCAGTTTTTCCGTTGCCTTATCAAGCGCTGTAGCTATGACTTTTGCCTTGGTATTGCTATGTTTGATAGCAACATCTTCTAGCGATACCGCTAGAGCAAGGAACTCACCTAGAGAGTCCCAACGCAAGTGACCTTCTTCAACAAACTGTTGAACGTGTTTAGGTGCACTACCACCAGCACCCGTCTCATAAAGACCGCCGCCAGCCATCAATGGAACGATTGATAGCATCTTAGCACTTGTACCAAGTTCTAGGATTGGGAACAAATCAGTTAGATAGTCACGAAGAACGTTACCGGTTACTGAAATAGTATCAAGACCGCGAATTGCACGTTCCATGCTATAACGGATAGCGCGTACAGGAGACATGATTTGAATATCTAAACCATTTGTGTCGTGATCTTGCAGATATTTTTCAACTTTTTTAATAAGTTGCGCATCATGAGCACGTTCGTCATCCAGCCAAAATACCGCAGGCATACCAGATTGACGTGAACGCGTTACCGCAAGCTTAACCCAATCTTGAATAGGTGCATCTTTCACCTGACACATGCGCCAGATATCGCCCTCTTCAACATCGTGAGAAATAAGAACGTTACCGTCTTGGTCAACAATTGATACCGTGCCGTCTGCTTCTAGCTCAAACGTTTTATCGTGTGAACCGTACTCTTCTGCTTTTTGCGCCATTAGACCAACATTAGGAACCGTACCCATAGTTGTTGGATCGAATGCACCATGCGTTTTACAGAAGTTAATAACTTCTTGGTAAATGGTGGCGTAAGTACTTTCAGGAATAACCGCTTTAGTATCGTGTGCCTTTCCATCTGGCCCCCACATTTGACCAGAATTACGGATCATTGCAGGCATTGAGGCATCAACAATTACGTCACTTGGTACGTGAAGGTTAGAGATGCCTTTATCAGAGTTAACCATCGCAATTGGCGGACGGTCGGCATAACATGCGTTGATGTCTTTTTGAATTTCAGAACGCTGGCTTTCAGGTAGGCTTGCGATTTTGTCGTAAACGCTACCAAGACCATTGTTTGGATTTACACCCAGCTCTTCAAAAAGGTCGCCCCATTTGTTGAATAGGTCCTTGTAGAAAACTTTAACACAGTGACCGAATACGATTGGGTGAGACACCTTCATCATGGTCGCTTTTACGTGTAGTGAGAAAAGAATACCGGTGTTTTTCGCATCTTCAATTTGCTCTTCAAAAAACTCGCAAAGCGCTTTTTTGCTCATGAACATGCCGTCGATAACTTCGCCAGCAAGTAGATCTACACGCGGCTTAAGGGTTTTCTTGCTGCCATCTTTGCCTGTAAATTCAATGCTAACGTAACCGTCTTTTTCTACCGTTACTGACTTTTCACCTGAGTAGAAATCGCCGCCGCGCATATGCGCTACGTGTGAACGTGATGCTTGAGACCACTCACCCATTGAATGCGGGTGTTTGCGTGCGTAATTTTTAACTGCAGTTGGCGCACGGCGGTCTGAGTTACCTTCACGAAGTACAGGGTTTACTGCACTACCTAAAACTTTTCCGTAACGCTCGCGAATTTCTTCGTCTTCAGCTGTTTTAGGTGAATCAGGGAACGCTGGAACGTTAAAGCCTTTCGCATTTAATTCTTTGATCGTTGCACGAAGCTGTGGAATTGAGGCACTGATATTTGGAAGCTTAATGATGTTAGCGTTCGGGTCTTGAGTCATCTCACCCAGTTCAGCTAGCGCATCTGGCACTCTTTGTTCTTCAGAAAGATACTCTGGGAAATTTGCCAAAACACGTGCAGCAAGTGAAATATCGCTTAACTCTACGTCGATATCAGCCGCTGCAGCAAACTTCTGGATGATTGGAAGCAATGAATAGGTCGCCAGCATTGGCGCTTCATCAGTCTTCGTGTAAATGATCTTAGACTTGGTCATTATATACCTCAATTTTTTCGACAGGGTACTGCCGTTTTAGTCCATTAGATCGCAACGACCCGCAACAAATTAAATTGTCGCGCCCACAGTCATTGCGAAACGTATTTGATGTTTTCCGCCTTATACTCTTCAAGAGCACTAGGCCACTTGCTGTTTTCTTCCCCACATATTATTCAATTCCCTATGTTAGCAATAAGGAACTCAACGCCCTGAACTTGACTGATTAGTCGCGCACTACGGCGAGGTCCAATGTATAAGCAAGCCCGCTTATCACTGCTAAAACTGTCTAATAATTATGCAGATGCGCTCTCTTATAAAAATGGGAGCGACCATTAGTATAGGGTCGAAAGTTAGACTTACAAGTCATACCATTGTCTTAGCACATAAGATCAATGAATTTATCGACAAAGTTGGCGGCCTATATAGCAAAATGAACACTATTTTCTTAAGCGTAAGCGCTTCGTTTATCGTAGACTTACACTGAAAATTTTATAAACCATTCAAGCGGACTTTTCATGTCATCAAACTCTACAGTCGTGCTTTTCAATAAGCCTTTCCAAGTACTTTCACAGTTTACCGACGCAGATGGAAGAGAAACCCTTAAAGACTATATCGATATTCCCAATGTTTACGCTGCTGGACGATTAGACAGAGATTCTGAAGGCCTACTTGTATTAACCAACGATGGTAAGCTGCAGCACAAACTTGCCAATCCTGAAGCTAAAACAAGCAAAACCTACTGGGTACAAGTTGAAGGGGTTATGGACGAAAAGGCCATGCAATCGCTGCGCGATGGCGTCGAATTGAAAGATGGAATGACGTTACCAGCCAAAGTTAAGCCCATGGACGAACCCGATGTTTGGGAACGAAATCCCCCCGTACGTTTCAGGCAGTCTATCCCTACGAGTTGGGTTTCTATAACCATAACCGAAGGAAGAAATCGACAGGTACGTCGTATGACGGCGCACGTTGGCTACCCTACCCTTCGCCTTATAAGATACCGCGTAGGCAGCTGGACTATTGATGGTATTGAGAATGGTAAGTACGTAAGCTTTTAACGATAAAGCCAATAATCAGTGCCATAAAACGCTAAGGGGAGCGTAGAACTAGCGCCCCTAGCGGTAACAAAATTGCGCATAACGGTATCGCAATACGGTGGTTCTTACTTGAATTTCCTTTTCAAAGCCTTACTTTCAATTCTACTGTAGGACGGGAATCTACCTATACATATTTAATTACTTATTCAGATAAGGATTAAATGTGAATTAGCTATCGTAATCTGATAAAATCCGCGTCCTCGAAATCGGGCCGACCAAGTAATGTCTTAAATCGAAATCCATGTGTGATTGGTCTTAGGTACTTACTCAATCTGGTACACGCTATGTGTCCATATGAGTGAGTATCATTTATGCCAATACACCAAAAGGATTTCCAACTATACCGGCTTCTTTTTTATTAAATAAATGAGTGTGCAAACTGCAGTGAGTGATATTGAATCTAACGCCAGCAAAAAAGTAATCGTCGGTATGTCCGGCGGTGTCGATTCGTCTGTTTCAGCCTACCTACTTCAACAGCAAGGTTATCAGGTTGAAGGTCTTTTCATGAAAAACTGGGAAGAAGATGATAATGATGAATACTGTGCCGCAGCAGAAGATTTAAAAGATGCGCAAGCGGTTGCTGACAAACTTGGCATCGAATTGCACACTATCAACTTTGCTGCTGAATACTGGGATAACGTGTTTGAGTATTTCTTAGAGGAATACAAAGCAGGCCGTACACCTAACCCAGATATCATGTGCAACAAAGAAATTAAGTTTAAAGCATTTCTCGAGTTCGCAGCAGAAGACCTTGGCGCAGACTATATCGCTACCGGGCACTATGTGCGCCGACGTGAAGAGGATGGTAAATGGCAGATGCTTCGAGGTCTGGACAACAATAAAGACCAAAGCTACTTCCTTTATACACTAGGTGAAGAGCACGTTGCCAAAACGCTCTTTCCTGTGGGCGACATTGAAAAGCCATTGGTTCGCAAAATTGCTGAAGAGCAAGGTCTAATTACACATGATAAAAAAGATTCTACGGGGATCTGTTTTATAGGCGAGCGCAAATTTAAAGACTTCCTAGCCCGTTATCTTCCAGCTCAACCAGGCGTTATAGAAACTGCAGAGGGCGAAGAAATCGGCCAGCACGAAGGTTTGATGTATCACACGTTAGGTCAGCGTAAAGGCTTACATATTGGCGGATTGGCCAAATACGGTGACGACCCGTGGTATGTAGTAGATAAAGACGTTGCTCGCAACGTGTTAATTGTGGGTCAAGGTGCCGATCACCCTCGCCTTTACTCAAAAGGCCTGGTAGCTAAGCAACTACACTGGGTAGATAGAAAAACAATTACTGAGCCAGTGCGCGCTGTAGTTAAAACCCGTTACCGTCAGGCTGATATACCTTGTACCATTACGCCAACGGATAATGACACTATAGAAGTGTTATTCGATGAACCGCAAAAAGCGGTAACACCAGGACAATCGGCGGTGTTTTACAGTGATGAAGTATGCCTAGGCGGCGGTATTATTGAGAGTTATATTCGATAATGTTAGATACCGACATAGAAAATAATCTCGCCCTTGCAGGGGTATGCCAAGCTGCGGCGCTCGTTCAGCAGCTTGCTCGACGGGGCTCGGCAGACAATGAGGCCATAGAATCCAGCTTATCGAGCATACTGGTTACCGATCCAGAGACACCACAGCAAGTATTTGGGCAACTGAACAACCTAAAGGTAGGTTACACCACGCTCGCGGCGCAGCTATCAGATAAGCAAGCAACGAAAGATACAGAGCTTACACGTTACATTGCTAGCATCCTTGGCCTAGAGAGAAAGCTCGCAAAAAAACCGAAAGCCATGCAAGAATTGGGGGAACGCATTTCCCATGTTCAGCGCCAGCTGGCTCACGTCGATTTTCAAAATCCGCAAATTGTAGCCTCATTGGCGAGTATATATAGCGATATCATCAGCCCTCTCGCTCCTCGTATTCAGGTTGCAGGCAACCCCGATTATTTAAGCCAACCAGCAACTCAACACAAAGTTCGTGCCCTTTTACTCGCGGGCGTGAGGGCTGCGGTAATGTGGCGTCAAATGGGTGGCAAACGCAGAAATATATTATTGAAACGCAAACATATTCTTAACAGTGCTGTGAAGGCACTACGATTAATAAACTAGTGAGGAGCTTAAGGTGGAACTGAGTCAGTTAACTGCAATTTCCCCTGTCGACGGTCGATATGCTGGCAAAAGCGTAGAATTACGCAGTATTTTCAGTGAGTTCGGCTTGTTAAAATATCGTGTAGAAGTAGAAGTACGTTGGTTACAAATGCTTTCTGCCAACCCACAAATTGAAGAAGTTCCTGCTTTCACAGACAAGTCAAATGCACTGCTTGATAAAATAGTAGCAGAGTTTAGTGTTGAAGACGCTATGCGCATTAAAGAGATTGAGCGCACGACTAACCACGATGTAAAAGCCGTTGAATATTTCTTGAAAGAGAAAGTATCTGACAACAGTGAACTATCAGCTGTAAATGAGTTCATTCACTTCGCATGTACGTCTGAAGACATCAACAACCTTTCACATGGCTTAATGCTTCGCGAAGCTCGTGAGACGGTTATCCTACCTTACTGTGACAAGTTAATCGAAGCGCTAATAGAGCTCGCTAAGCGTTATCAAAACGTGCCTATGATGGCAAGAACACATGGTCAGCCTGCATCACCCACCACCATGGGTAAAGAAATGGCTAACGTGGCTGTACGCTTAAAGCGTCAGCGTAGCCAAATTGCCGGCGTTGAACTGCTTGGTAAAATAAACGGTGCTGTGGGTAACTACAATGCGCATCTATCTGCCTACAAAGACGTGGATTGGCACAAGGTTTCAGAACAGTTTGTTACCTCACTCGGCTTAACTTGGAATCCGTTCACAACGCAAATTGAGCCTCACGACTACATTGCTGAAATGTTTGACGCCATTGCGCGTTTCAACACCATTCTCATCGATTTCGACCGTGATGTATGGGGTTATATTGCGCTAGGTCACTTTAAGCAAAAAACAGTGGCTGGCGAGATTGGTTCATCTACTATGCCGCATAAAGTAAACCCAATCGACTTCGAAAACTCGGAAGGCAACTTGGGTCTGGCTAACGCTATTTTCGATCATTTGGCTGCAAAACTTCCTATTTCTCGTTGGCAGCGCGATCTCACTGACTCTACGGTACTTCGAAACCTAGGTGTAGGCGTGGGCTACGCGGTGATTGCTTATCAAGCAACATTGAAAGGCATTAGCAAATTAGAAGTAAACGAAAAAAGCCTGCTTAACGAGCTAGACAACAATTGGGAACTGCTTGCAGAGCCAATTCAAACCGTTATGCGTCGCTACGGTATTGAAAAGCCATACGAGAAGCTTAAAGAGCTAACCCGAGGTAAAAAAGTAAACGCAGAGGTTATTGCCGAGTTTATCGACAACTTAGATATGCCTGATGCTGCAAAAGCTGAGCTTAAAGCATTGTCGCCGGCAACGTATATCGGTGATGCAATCAGGCTGGTAGATCAGTTATAAGCTTCATTGCTTTGTACTACATTAAAAACGCGGTCATTACGACCGCGTTTTTTTATTGTCGTCTAAATAAGCCAATTTTTTAATACTGTTCTGGAGCATGTAAATGGATTTACACAAAACAATGGGATCATATAGTCTTGCCATTGATGCGCATCGCCGCCCTAATCCAGCTCCATACTCACAAATTCCAACAAAATCACTGGTAAAGCAGGACAAAGGTGTAAGCATCAAGCTCACTGTAAGAAACGCCGTAGTTATCTTTTGCGATCTTTCTAAGTTTCAACAACTCACAGTGCAATATGGTGACATCACTTGTTCTAGTATCGTGGAGAGTTTGTTCAGCCAATTTGACGATATTGCCACCTCTTTACAACTCACTCCTTTAAAAACCAATGGCGACCAATACATCGCTGTGAGCTTTTGTGCCGATAATACCAGTTCTACAACTTCACTCTCCCGTTGCGTAAGCAATACCATTGAGTTTGCGTTAAAAGCGCGCAACCTCGTTAATAGCAACCCAGTGCTGGTTTCGTCGTCCTGCCACCTTCGGGTAGGTATTGCAACGGGCGATGTGGTTGCAAGAGATTCTGCTCGCTCGTTCGCGGGCTTCGATATTTGGGGTAATACGGTAAACAAAGCGGCAATGCTCGAGCAGTTCACCGCGCCAAGCACAATTGCAGTATGCAAAAAAACCTACAATATATTTGCTAGGCGAGCTTTGTATTCAGGAGCTACGAAAATCGATGATAGCGCTAACGAAACGTTGCAAAGTCATCTCAATGGGAATAGCGACGAGGAATTACCGGCAAGGTATATGAGCGTTCAAAGTAAAGACCGGCAACATATCATGTTTTATAAAACTCAGCTTCAAACCAAGTCAGCGCTCTCAATTGCGTTTATTTGCTAATGATCTAGAAAAAGCGGCGGACGAAATATCACACGCCAATAGGTATTCCTCACTAACGCATGCCCTGGATGTACACGTTTATTTTTGACTTCCCACGCGAAATGACTGGGATTTGACTGGGATAAGGTAGCAATCGCGTTTTCAATCATCGATAATGCAGCACTTGAAATTTAGCGACCTACTACCTTCATACTTACGTTTTTATGCATATCTATGATGCCATACGTAAACCCAAAACAGCAGGTCAATACCATTACATGGCCTTACAACAAAGAGATGCTATGCGTACTAACGACAACACCTACTTTATCGATGCACAAACCGGTAAAGGCTTTGATGCAGAAACTTTCTTGAAGGACTATTGGCAACAAAAGCCGGTAGTGATAAAGCATTTTTTCCCAGACTTCGTTGACCCTATTGATGAAAACGATTTAGCAGGTTTAGCGCAAGAATCTGAAGTTGATGCCCGTATCATTAGCAACGTGCAAGGTAATTGGCACGTTGAGCAAGGCCCCATTAATGATTTTGATAACGCATGTCAGGGTAAATGGACACTGCTCGTTCAGGGAGTAGACAAGTATGTACCCGACGTTACACCAATATTAGATCCCTTCGCTTTTATTCCCAATTGGCGATTAGACGATTTGATGGTGAGCTTCGCCACAAAAGGCGCTGGCGTCGGTGCTCATATTGACCAGTACGATGTCTTTCTCGTTCAAGGGAAAGGGAGTAGACGCTGGCGTGTGGGTAAACCAGCAGAATATAAAGAAGTGTTTCCCCATCCAAAGTTGAGGCAAATCGAAGGGTTTGCCCCTGTGATTGATGTCATGGTTGAGCCCGGCGATGTGGTTTATGTCCCACCGGGCTGGCCTCACGAAGGTGAAACTGTGGAAGATAGCTTAACTTACTCAGTTGGCTATCGCGCACCTGACAATCTACAGTTAGCTGAAAGCCTAGCCATGATGCTAGATAAAGGTGCCCACAATTATCGTTTTACTGATGCGGGACGCACACTTCAAGGAAGTCGAGCAACGGTAAATCCAGGAGATGTTGCTACGCTAAAACAGCAACTCATAGAAGCAATCAACGGCGAAGATTTCACGTTGGCGCTTTTAGAAGCTATGAGCGAACAAGGTATACCCGAATATCCGCTAGAAAACGAGGTATCGCTAGAGCAAGTTGCAAATGAATTTGCTTCAGGTATTAGCTTTGCGCCCGCACCAGGCGTACGCGCGCTAATTTGTGACGGCAAACGCGGACTTCCCCGAGCACTCTACGTTAACGGGAGTCAATTCGAGTTCGCGAAAAGTGACCAAGAGTGGTTTGAAGTGTTGGCATCAGGTAGCGTTTTAAATGAAACGTGCTGTCAAGATGCTCCCTCTTTTACATTTTTAGAAACCTTGACTACACTTGTCAATAACGGTTACTGGGAATGGTACGAGGGATAACAGCTACGTATGGCGTTTACTATTCAAAACGTCGATTGGGAAAAGGATAAAAATCGACTAAAAGCATTGAGGGAACATGTATTCGTTTTAGAGTGGCGGGTACCCGAGGCAAGCGAGTTTGACGAGCACGACAGCTCTGCTTGCCATGTGCTTATAGTAGACGATAAAAACGTTCCCATAGCCACGGGGCGCCTGACCAAAAAAGGTGAACTTGGCCGAATAGCCGTCAAGCGTAGCCATCGAACACTTATGATATACCGCTTACTTTTTGAAGCGTTAATTAACATGGCTCGAAAGAATAACTGCCCAATTATTAAAGTGGTGTGCAACTTAGAAAGCGTTTCATACCACCGTTCTATTGGTTTTATTCCCGACGGGCAAGTGTTTATGGACGCAGGAGTACCGCGGCAAAGGCTTAAATGTCCAGCTGAGCGTTTTCCTCTGCCGGACGTTACGCAGTTACATTAGATACTCGTTTAGACTCGCTAAACCTCTCGTCGGGCTTTTTATTAAAGTTTTACCAATCTTTCCATGTTGGCTCTGACCTCAACTCATTAGTGAACTCATAATATTTATTCGACAATATTATGCATACTGTGAGGTGCTTTTATCTCTAAACAAATCCAGTACAAACATTTACATTTTTATTATTGGAAAACAAAGTAGGTTAAGCGACACTACATTAATAATCAGCCTTATAAGACGAGTTTAGACACATGCGTATACTAAGACTTACTCTTGGCGCAATACTATTTGCTGGCGGAATTGTTTTAACATTGCTTCCTGGCTCAATTCTCTTCGTTATTGCCGGACTTGTTCTATTGAGCTATGACTGGCCTAGAGCGCGCGGTTGGCTTAAGTATAGCCAGCGCACCATGACATTGAGTGCTCGCAAAATAGATCGCTTTCTTCTTATGAGGAAGCTTCGATAACATTTGCGTCTGTCAATGCGTGCACGCTTTTCCATTCATCGCCATGCTTATCACGTTCTGGGGTAAGCTAAAGGTTTAAAATCACCCAGATTTTTTTCTATTTTGTCGCACCACGTTGGCAACTAAACTTATGTAAATGCGTAAAAATACAATGCGTGTTAACGTAAACTAAAGTATTAATTACGAAGCCTTTAACAATAATAGTAGTGGCATATATCTCAGCATGCTCTGCATCTTAGATAGCTCGTATCATCAGGCAATGTAACCGTATAGATATGACACTGTGTAAAGCGCATAGCGACGCTGCACTGTTTGGGTAGACCATATTTAGTTAATCTGGTCAGGTCATATCTTTCGCTTACCTATGGAGACAAGATCATGATCACGTTTACCGTTAATGGTAACAAACACGAATTTTCTGGTGACCCATCAACACCAGTGTTGTGGTACCTTCGTGACGAATTAAATCTTACAGGACCTAAGTTTGGCTGTGGTATGGCACAGTGCGGGGCTTGTACTGTACACATCGATGGCGTAGCGCAGCGCTCTTGCGTAATGCCAGTATCTACAGTTCAAGGCAAAGAGATTACGACTATCGAAGGGCTCAGTGAAAACGGCGACCATCCGGTTCAAAAGGCATGGGTAGAACATAAAGTACCCCAGTGTGGATTCTGCCAATGCGGCCAAATTATGCAGGCAGCCAGCCTATTATCTACCAATCCAACGCCTAGCGATGAGGAAATTGTCCAGAATATGTCTGGCAACATCTGCCGTTGCGGTACCTACCCCCGCATTCACAAAGCTATCAAATCAGCATCGAAATCAATGACCGGCAGTGCAGGCGTAGGCTACTTTGACCCAAGCCAAGCGGGAGAAGAAGCATGAGCGAGAATACTTATTTTGATATGAATCGCCGTAGCTTTTTGAAATCCACAGCAGCGGCAGGCGCTTTGGTTCTTGGCACTTATTTCGTAGGCAGCGCGCCACGTGCGATGGCTGGCGTTTTAGCGAAACCAGCTGAAAATGCAAAACGTGCAAACTTATTTATTGCACTTCGCCCTGACGGTATGGTTGAAGTGACCTGTCACCGCAGTGAGATGGGCCAGCAGATCCGCACAGCAATAGCACAAATTGTCGCAGACGAAATGGAAGCGTCCTGGGAAAAAGTAATTATTATACAAGGTAAAGGCGACCCTAAATACGGTGACCAAAACACGGATGGCTCGCGCAGTATTCGCTTTAATATGCAGCGTTTACGTGAAATGGGCGCAAGCGTACGCTATATGATGCAACACGCTGCAGCAAAACGCTGGGGTGTTGAGCCAAATACCTGTGTTGCCGCGCAGCATGTTGTCACACACACATCAGGTAAAACCCTGGCCTATAAAGACTTAATCGACGATGCGCTTACCATTACGCCGCCAGAAGCAGATAAGCTGAAGCTTAAAGACAGAAAAGAGTGGCGTTATATCAACACAGGTATGGCGCATATCGACCTTCAAGATATTGTTACCGGCAAAGCCACGTTTGCAGCTGATGTTCGTGAACCTAAAGCGCTTGTTGCAATCATTGAGCGCCCACCTGTAGTAGGCGGTAAGGTAAAAAGCTTTAACGCAGAAAAAGCAAAAGCAGTAAAAGGTGTCGTTGACGTTATTGAAATGCCTGCGCCTAAAGGTGCGCCTCAGTTCCAACCGAAAGGTGGCATAGCCGTCATTGCTAACAATACATGGGCTGCGTGGCAGGGCCGCAAAGCGCTAGAAGTAACCTGGGATGACGGAGCAAACGGCGACTATAATTCAGAAAGCTTTAAAGAGCAGCTGCTTAACACGGTAAATGCCCCCCAGGCCCTTGTAAGAGAAAAAGGTGATGCGCTAAGTGTTTTAGAAAAAGCCAGCGACAAGCTTGTTGCTGACTACTATGTGCCGCATCTTGCTCAAGCGCCGATGGAGCCACCGTGCGCTACAGCAATGTACCACAAAGACCGCGTAGACGTGTGGGCCGCAACGCAAAACCCACAGGCTGACATGGAAACAGTAGGCGCCATGGTTGGCATGGACAAAGAGAAAATCAACGTCCACGTTACCATGTTAGGCGGTGCATTCGGGCGTAAGTCTAAACCTGATTTCTCTGCTGAAGCAGCATACCTTTCAATGAAAACAGGTAAACCAATTCGCGTTCAATGGACCCGTGAAGATGATATTCAGCACGGTTTCTATCATGCAGTCTCTGCTCAGCATGTTGAAGCAGCCCTCGATGAAAACGGCAAAATTGACGCTTATCTTCACAGAACGGCGTTTTCACCGATTGCCTCTACCTTTCAAGAGGGTGCTAACGCGCCGTTTAGCTTTGAACTAGATTTGGGCTTTACAGACAACCCTATTCTTACGCCAAACATGAAGCTAGAACGCGGTGAAGCCCCCGCTAAAGCGCGTATAGGATGGATGCGTTCCGTATCAAACATCTTCCATGCCTTTGCGGTTCAGTCGTTTATTAATGAAGCGGCGCACAAAGCAGGCAAAGATTCGAAAGACTACTTGTTAGAAGTCATCGGCCCTGACAGAATTTTGGATGTTACTGAACAAAAAGCCGAGTACAACAACTATTGGGGCGATAAGTCGGTCTATCCACTAGACACAGGCCGCCTGCGTAACGTTATCGAAAAAGTGTCTGACATGGCTGGCTGGGGTCGAGAGATGCCTAAAGGGCGCGGCTTAGGTATTGCCGCACACCGCAGTTTCTTGACCTATGTAGCCACTGTGGTCGAAGTAGAAGTGTCTGAGGCTGGCGATCTTAACGTTATTAAGTCTTGGGTTGCCATCGATGCTGGTACAGTGGTGAACACTGATACCGTCAAAAATCAAACCCAAGGTGGTTCGGTGTACGGTATCACTACTGCTATCAGTGACGGTATTACCTTCGATAAAGGCCGCGTACAGCAAAGTAACTTCCACAACTATCGTGTACCGCGCATGAGTGACTCACCGTTAGACGTTGAAGTAGAAATAGTTGAAAGCGATGCACCGCCTGCTGGTGTAGGCGAACCGGCAACACCGGTATACGCGCCAGCACTTTGTAACGCTATATTTGCAGCATGTGGTAAGCGTATTCGTCAGTTACCTATCGGAAACCAACTAAAAGCCTAATGATAAAAGTACTAATGGCCTAAAAAAACGAGTCATTACCAGCACTGAAAATTAACTGCAAAGCGGTGCGTGTAATGCATCAAAAAAGGGTAAACACAACATGTGTTTACCCTTTTTTATGAATGTACTTATGTGACATCCTCAGCTTCAAGTGTAACTTTGGCCTGAGTTAATTCCCTTGTTTTAACCGTAATAGTAAACCCCAATTTTAATCAAACGATTCAGTGGTTAATTGAAGGCTTTTAAGGATGAGAGAAAAGGCAACAAAGGTTGTAGATGCTCAGGCAGAAACATGCGGCGGATATGATGACGCACGCAACGAAAAGATGAATAAAAATACCATAACTTGCGTAAGCAAAAACTGCGCATATTAGGCCGATTGTGAATTCTACTAGCGCTGCTTCACAAAGGGTCCTTACATTACTGATTACAGGCTGAGCAAAAAACTTGAATCGATAAGCCATTTTGTTTCCTCTCCTGCGCCTAAAATACTGCTAACGTTACGTAATTACATTAGCACATTAAAGGCAATGCGAAAGAAACACAATGCTTTGTAGATAAGCTTCAGAATATGAAAGTAAACATGAAAACTTTCATGTTATAGTTTCTAATAAACAATAAAACTCGGACTCATTGAGCCCGAGCACATCAACTCAGTATTTATTCGTAGTTGCGTTCCATCCACATCAACTGCATTTTTAGTTCGTTAATTTCTTTTTGCGCTTCCGCCAGCTGCTCTACTGCAGAGCGTGATTGCATAACATTCTCTTCAGAGGTGTTTACTGAAACTGTGCTGTCATTATGTGCCATAAGAGTTCAACCAAGTTAATTATTAATCTAAGATTCAATGTGAAAGTCACTATGTAATATTACATTTTTTATTACATAAAGTCATGTAATCAATGGGCAAAAACACATACTTTTGCGAAATAACCACTGTTTTTTTAAGGAATGTACCACTGGCATATAACCATACTATATCGGCAATATATTCAGTAATAACCAATAAAAAAGAGACCCAAAGGTCTCTTTTAAAAAACGTTATAGCTGGCTCTGATGTTAGAAAAATCGCTAACTAAACACTTATTAAGCTAAGAGCCATAACGTTACGCTATTAACCGTGCTTTTCAGCAAGATATAGCCATGTCTCTACAACCGTGTCTGGGTTGAGTGATACCGAGTCGATACCTTCATCTACCAACCACGCTGCGAAATCTTCGTGATCAGACGGTCCTTGACCACAAATACCTACGTACTTGCCACGTTTCTTCGCTGCTTGAATTGCCATTGAAAGTAATGCTTTTACTGCCTCATCACGTTCATCAAACAAGTGAGCAATTAAGCCACTGTCTCGGTCTAACCCTAGCGTTAGCTGTGTTAAGTCGTTAGAGCCAATTGAGAAGCCATCAAAGATGTCTAGGAACTGGTCGGCAAGTAGCGCGTTCGATGGTAGTTCACACATCATAATAACGCGAAGACCATCTTCACCTTTCTTAAGCCCCTGCTCTTCTAGTAGCTCGATAACCTTACGGCCTTCCTCTAAAGTGCGAACAAACGGGATCATGATCTCAACGTTAGTTAAACCCATTTTATTACGAACGCGCTTGATAGCCTCACACTCTAGTGCAAAACAATCGCGGAAGTCTTCGGAGATATAACGGCTTGCACCACGAAAGCCCAGCATTGGATTTTCTTCATCGGGTTCGTACTGGTAACCACCAACCAAGTTGAAATATTCGTTCGATTTGAAATCTGACATACGAACAATGACTTTCTCTGGCGAGAATGCCGCACCAATAGTTGAAATACCTTCTACCAATTTCTCAATATAGTATTCTGTAGGCGATTCGTAGCCCGCTATCATGTCGTTAATTTCTTCTTTCAACTCTTCCGGCTGACTGTCGAAATTAAGTAGCGCTTTAGGGTGCACACCAATCATTCGGTTGATAATAAATTCAAGGCGAGCAAGACCAACACCAGCATTGGGTAAGCGAGCGAAATCAAACGCGCGATCTGGGTTACCCACGTTCATCATTACTTTAAGCGGTAGGTCTGGCATCGCATCAATGCGTGATGTCACAACATCGAACTCAAGCTCATCACCATAGATAAAGCCGGTATCACCTTCAGCACAAGACACAGTTATCTTGTCGCCGTTTTGAATGCTATCAGTCGCGTTACCGCAACCAACAACCGCTGGTATGCCAAGTTCACGAGCGATGATTGCCGCGTGACAAGTACGGCCACCTCGGTTGGTAACAATGGCAGACGCTTTTTTCATGATAGGTTCCCAATCAGGGTCTGTCATGTCAGTTACCAGTACATCACCTGCCTGGATTTTGTCCATCTCTTCAATTGAATCGAGTACTTTGGCTACGCCTGCGCCAATCTTGTGACCAATTGCACGGCCTTCACACACGATGTTGCTTTGACCTTTAAGCTGGAAACGCTCTATGCTTTGCGAGTCTTCACGGCTGCGTACCGTCTCTGGACGCGCCTGAACGATGTAAAGTTTGCCGTCTGCGCCATCTTTAGCCCACTCAATGTCCATCGGACGCTTGTAGTGGTTTTCAATAATTTGTGCCTGCTTCGCTAGCTCCATTACTTCATCGTCAGTCAATGAGAACGTTTTGCTATCAGCAACATCAATATCAACGATAGACACTTGCTTACCGTGTGCTTCATCGTCTGAATACACCATTTTGGTAAGCTTGCTACCCAGGTTACGACGAACAATTGCCGGTAACCCTTTATCTAAGGTTGGCTTGTGTACGTAAAATTCGTCAGGATTAACCGCACCCTGCACTACCATTTCGCCTAAACCAAATGAGCTGGTAATGAATACAACGTCTTCAAAACCAGACTCTGTATCAATAGTAAACATAACACCTGACGACGCGATATCACTGCGCACCATACGCTGAATACCTGCAGATAGCGCTACGCCTTTGTGGTCGTAACCTTGGTGTACGCGGTAAGAAATGGCGCGGTCATTGAAAAGTGATGCGAACACGTGCTTTATCGCCACAAGCACAGCTTCATAACCTTTAACGTTAAGGAAAGTTTCTTGTTGACCAGCGAACGACGCATCCGGCATATCTTCAGCAGTCGCAGAAGAACGTACAGCAAATGACGCTTCTTCGCCCGCATCGCCCTGAAGCGTCACAAACGCAGTTTTGATTTCTTCTTCTAGCTTTCCTTGAAAAGGCGTGTCGATGATCCATTGACGAATGTTCTTGCCCGCTTCAGACAGTGCGTTCACATCGTCGACATCAAGCGAGTCTAGTACTTCATGGATCCTTGCTTCTAGACCACTTTGCTCTAGAAACTCATTGAATGCTTCAGCGGTAGTTGCAAAGCCACCCGGCACCTGCACTCCGGCGTTAGCCAGGTTTGAAATCATCTCGCCTAATGATGCATTTTTGCCGCCTACGCGACCCACATCATGCATGCCCAGTTCTTGATACCAAAGTACGTATTCTTGCACAGCCCAAGCCTCCAGCTTTTTTATGTGTAGGGTATGAGGTAAGTTTCAGGTTTGTGCTTTTTATTACCTGAAACACATCAAATTCTCGTCGATTAGTGGTGAATCCCACCGTTACCCATGTTCATTCAGTTTGACGGCAAATAGATTGTAATTTGTCGCCATTCACAAGAACCGTGTAGCTTTTCGACGAAATCATCTTAGAATGGGGGAATTCGGAATGTAAACCCTTTATTAATTTTGTAATTAAATTACACCAATGTTAAGGAATTGTTGTGCGCACAGCTTTTTATATATCAGATGGTACCGCCATTACAGCAGAGGTCTTCGGCCACGCCCTGCTTTCACTCTTCCCTGTTTCTTTTAATCACAACACCATCCCTTTCGTTGAAACTGAAGAACAAGCTCATAAAGTTTTGCAGCAAATTTCTGAAAGTTTTCAAGACACCGGAGAGAGGCCGCTCGTTTTTTATACAATTGTGAATGTAGATGTACGCAAGATTATCTCTAAGTCTGTGGGTATTAACTACAATTTCCTAGACCAATTTGTGGCTCCCCTCGAAAAAGTGTTGGGTGTACCTTCTAAACCTGAAAAGCATCGCACACACAGTATTCATGAAACCACCTACGACATCAGAATAGAGGCGGTAAACTATGCGCTGGCCAATGATGATGGCTCTAACCTCAAGGATTACGATGAAGCCGACATCATACTTACTGGCGTTTCTCGCTCTGGAAAAACCCCAACGAGCCTTTATCTGGCCCTTCAATACGGAATAAAAGCAGCAAACTATCCGTTTACCGAAGAAGATATGGGCGACATGCTGAAACTTCCCCCTGCGTTACGCCGGTTTAAGCATAAACTTTTTGGATTGACCATTGCGGCCGATAGACTTCATCAAATACGTTCAGAGCGTCGTGCAAACAGTAAATATGCGTCGTTACCACAATGTAGAATGGAGCTTCGAGAGGTTGAAAACTTATACAGAAAGGAAAAAATTCCGTTTTTAAACAGCACTAAGTATTCGATTGAAGAAATTTCGGCAAAGATATTGGCTGAAACGGGTCTTAAGCGTAGAAAGTATTAGCAAGCTAGATGCAGGTAATAACAAAAGCGTTGCACTATATTTCTATTGCCTGCATTTAACTGAATAAGACTCAAAAATTAATTCGGAGCGTTTTCTCTGACCAACTTTCTGTAGCGTGCAAGCTGTAAGGGTGGAAGCCCTTCTACAGATACCCGCTTAAGCCAATGTCTTGCTTTTTCAGCATCATTATCAAGCGTTGCGTTTTCCGCTATACGTAACTTAATACTGTTAACTTGGGCAACATCCTTCGCTTGCTTGGCACAGGCTAAACCTTTTAGAAAAGCTTTCTCGGCCTCTTCGTAATTTTCGTTATTGCGAAGCGCCACAGCGTAATTGCTGTAGGCGACAGCTTGCTGCTGTAGATTGGGTAGCTTCAAAGCCCAATGTAACGATTTAATGCGATACTCAATATGCTTCGCATTGTCGCCTTCTCTTAATGCTAAATGCCCTAGTTCAGCAAAAATTTCTTTGTAGAAAATGGGCGCATCATAGTCTTCACCTTCAAGTCGGACGGCAAAATCCTGCGCTTCTTTTGTTTTACCAAGCACACCAAGAAGATTTAAAACTCGTGTACCCACTTCAGGAGACGGCATTTTTTCATACTGCGCTTTTAGCCCCGTTAAAGCCTCAGTGAGTGCTACAATTGCCTCGTTTTCTCGTCCGTTGGCTCTTAACCACTTACCAAAAAATAAAGACACTACGGGCTTGTACTCTGGTAACACTTTAGAGTTAGTATTTTCAAGCCAAGGCCTTAGAAGACCATAAAGCTCATCGAAACGTTGAACGTTAAATAAGATATCAAGCCTTCTCACTTGAAGCGCCCACCATGGAGGTGTGTTCTCATCTAAATAGCTTTGCTGTGCGCTTATCTTCGCTAAACACTCGTCAGCACTTTCTTCACAAAGTGGCTGGATATCTTGTGATGCGGCGTTTATATGAAATAGAAAAAACGTAAAGAATAATAAAATGCTGAGTGATGGGGTTTTTATCATTACTAGGGCACTGCTTTTATTTTGTATGAAGTATATGTTAAAAACCCTTTTTGTAGTAGTTAGCGCGCGCTTTTGATTCTCGCGTGGCCAGAGGAGTGGTATCCAGTGCAGCGACAATTGCAAAGTTAAGCTGAGTTCTTCGTATCTATGTGTATTTCCTCCATTAGTTTTTATTTTTTGCAAGCGTTTAGTTAAAACACTTATTAAAACGAACATATATAAAAATGCAAAATAGAAATATAATTACTAGTCTAACGGTTAGACTTTAATCCAAAGTCTTTAAAGGCTAGCGTTAAGTTTATTTTTATGAGCTTTTAATGGCCGACAAGGATGAAGTAAACACTCTCTTCAAAATAAATACATACAAAGCTAATTATTTCATTTGATATTTATAAAAAATGCTCCATGCGGTATATTTCACCGTATTACTGATAATTAATATTAAAGGTGAAAGGAAATTACTGCGTGAGCGAAAACGAAAAGAAATCCCCTCTTAACAAACCGGTGTTTTTATCATCATCAGCATTGATCCTCTGTTTACTTATTTTTGCTGCAGGCACTCCGGAAACAGCGGATGCTCTCTTTCAAAACTTGCAAAGTGTGATTGTGACCAACGGGAGTTGGTTTTACGTGTTTACTGTTGCAGTCATCGTGGTTTTCGTAGTCTTTTTGGGCATGTCTCGCTATGGAGAAATTAAGTTAGGCCCAGACCATGCCACACCAGAGTTCGGTTTCGGTACATGGCTTAGCATGCTGTTTGCTGCTGGCATGGGTATTGGCTTGATGTTTTTCGGTGTCGCAGAACCCTTAATGCACTTTTTAGCACCTCCTACTGCGCAAGCTGAAAGTATTGACGCGGTGCGTGAGGCGATGAAAACGACCTTTTTCCACTGGGGTGTTCACGCATGGGCAATATATGCCGTAGTAGCATTAATCTTGGGTTACTTCGCTTATCGCCAAAACTTACCACTAACTCTGCGATCTGCGCTTTATCCTCTAATTGGCGACCGGATTTACGGCTGGCCTGGTCACGTTGTTGATATCTTTGCGGTAACATCAACGGTATTTGGTGTATCTACCTCATTGGGCTTTGGTGCATCTCAGGTAAACGCTGGCTTTAACTATTTATTTGGATTGCCGTCGAACACTGGCGTTCAAATAGCTATCATGGCTGGCGTGGTTGGTCTTGCCGTGATTTCAGTTACTACGGGCTTAGAGAAAGGCATTCGCCGCCTATCAGAAACCAATATGATACTGGCGATAATATTGCTCCTGATTGTTTTGGTATTGGGCCCCACGGTATTTTTACTTCAAGCCTTTATGCAAAACACTGGTGCTTACCTATCTGATATAGTTCGTAATACCTTCAATTTGTTTGCGTACGAAAAAACAGATTGGATTGGCGGTTGGACCATATTCTATTGGGGATGGTGGTTAGCCTGGGCACCATTTGTAGGGCTATTTATCGCGCGAATCTCTTACGGTCGAACTATTCGAGAGTTTGTGTTGGGTGTACTTCTAATACCCTCGGCATTCACGCTCTTTTGGATGACGGTTTTCGGTAATGCCGCAATCGATCAAGTACTAGTTCAGGGTAAAGACGTTCTAGCCCAAATGGTTAACGAAGATACATCTGTAGCGCTTTTTGTCTTTTTAGAACAGTTCCCGTTTTCATCGTTGCTTAGCTTTATCGCAGTTCTTATGGTAATCGTATTCTTTGTTACATCTTGTGACTCAGGTGCAATGGTTGTAGATATGCTCTGCTCTCATGGTGAGAATAATACGCCGCTATGGCAGCGAGTTTATTGGGCCGTAGGAGTAGGTGTAGTGAGTTCAGTGCTGCTTTACGCCGGTGGGCTGGGTGCATTGCAAACAATGACGATAGCCGCTGCCTTACCTTTTGCGATTGTTTTGCTTATTTCGATATTTGGCTTGCTTAAAGCCTTGAGAATTGAAGCGTATAAACGGGAGAGCTTACAAGTAATGGCAGGTACGCCTCAGCACAACGATTCAGATAAAAACTGGAAAGATAGGTTAGAAAACATAGTGTCTTTTCCTGACGAAAGTGCGGTGCGTCGTTATGTTAATAAAGTAGTTAAGCCAGCACTCACCGAGGTAGGCGACGAGTTTAAAACGCAGCAGTTCGAAATAAACATAGAAGACAACGAAGAGGCGCTCATATTAACGGTTGATATGGGGAACGATCCTGAGTTTGTTTATGCTGTTTATCTGATGCCAACAGAACAGCCTGAATTTGGCCCAAGTGAAACATCTGAACTAGACGAAAATAAAAAGGCGACGTACTATCGCGCCGAGGTGCATTTGTCTGAGGGTGGCCAAAACTATGATATTATGGGCTGGTCTAAGATTTCGGTCATCAATGACGTGATCGATCACTATCACAAGCACCAACATTTTATTCACTTGCTTAAGTAACCATAAGGTTGCTTGATCGTTGGAAGTATAATGCGAAAAGAAGAAGAACTATTAGTAGCACTACGGCGCGTTATTCGCGCTGTAGATCTACGCAGCAAGCAGCTAAGCAAACATGTGGGTCTTACCGGCCCACAGCTTCTAGTCATGCAAAATATTGAAGAGCGTCCTGGTATCATGGTTCGTGAAATAGCGGAAAATATTAATTTAAGCCCCGCAACCATCACTAATATCTTAGATAGATTGGAATCACGAGATTTAGCCACGCGCATCAGAAGTACACAAGATAAACGTAAAGTTGGCGTTTATCTTACAGAGAGGGGTAAAGTAGCTGTTGTTGACGCCCCTCGTCCTCTACAAGAGCACTTTGTTGAGCGTTTCTCGCAGCTAAAAGAGTGGGAACAAAGCCAGATGGTGGCGACCGTCCAACGAATAGCAAGTATGATGGACGCAGAAGACATCGATGCATCTCCGTTCTTGGAGTTGGGAAGTATCTCGGAAAAAAACTAGCATGCTTCTTATTTAAAAATGGCCTTCTTTTTGTAGGCCATTTTTATGATTAAGTGATCGCTATTACGTAAATAGATTCACGACTTGGCTTTAAGCGGGTTCACCTTTCCACCCGTAATTTTATCTGCGCGCCCTTCTTCTTTTGCTTTTTCAGCTCGACGTTTTCGGATTTCTTTTGGATCCGCAATGAGTGGGCGATAAATTTCAATCCTGTCGCCATCTATCAGCGTATCTCGCAGTTTAACAACTCTGCTCCAAATACCCACTTTGGTTGCTTTTAAATCAATCTCTGGAAACTGCTCAGTAATATTCGACGCATTAATTGCTTCTTCAACGGTTGCATTTTCGTGAATTGCAACATCAACTATCGTTTGCTTCGTTGGTAACGCGTATGCTACTTCAATGTTGATGAGTTTATTACTCATGCGTAAACACTCCTAGCCCGCTCGGTAAACGCTGTCACCATACTACTTGCTAAGCTATTGAACACCTTGCCAAACGCCATTTCCGCTAGTTTATTACTGAATTCAAATTCTAAGTTAAGTTCAATTTTACAGGCTTCTTCTGAGAGCGCAGAGAAAGTCCACCCTCCCGTAAGTGAGCGGAATGGTCCATCGACCAACTGCATTTGAATACTCTTACCAGGCTCTAACACGTTATGGGTTGTAAACCACTGCTTAATCCCCGCTTTCGCGACTAACAAAGACGCATTCATATTTTTGGCAGATGTGTCGAGAACTTTACTGTCTGCGCAACCTGGCAAAAACTCGGGATAGGAAGCTACATCGTTGACTAAGTTAAACATGGCTTCTGCGCTGTGTGCTACTAGCGCGCTTCTATGAATACTTGGCATTGATTCCACTATTATTAAAACTCTTATCGGCATTGTATCACAGAAAAATTGCATCGCTTGTATTCGGTTTTGAACCAAACGCCCCAATATAAGATAACAATGACAACTAAAGACATTCCTTTGAACAATCAGTATAATAGCCAGCATGAAAAAGAATAAAGCCAACAAAAATACCACAGGAAATATCGCGCAGAACAAAAAAGCGCGTCACGATTATTTCCTAGAGGACAAGTTCGAAGCAGGACTTGAGCTTCAAGGGTGGGAAATTAAAAGTATTCGTGCCGGTAAAGTAAACATTACCGATGCGTACATTATTATCCAAAATGCCGAAGCGTATTTGGTAGGTTGCCGAATTAGCCCGCTTAATCAAGCATCTACACACGTTATCGCAGCGCCAGAGCGGGCACGTAAGTTGCTGCTAAACAAACGTGAAATAGACCGTTTGATGGGTGCACGAGACCGCCAAGGTTATTCAATCGTTGCTACGTCTATGTATTGGAAAAAGTGTTGGGTGAAGCTAGAAATTCACTTGGCAAAAGGTAAGCATGCTCACGATAAACGTGACACAATTAAAGACAAAGATTGGCAGCGCCAAAAAGAAAGAATGATGAAACACAGCGTTTAGCGCTGTGTTTTTCATTTTGCCGCTAGAAAATTTTCATTATTTTTCCAGTGACTAAGTGTTAAACCGAATATCTACGATAAACAATTTACTAAATTGTACTCAGTGACACTTATCCCACGTCCCGTTTAGTCATTTTCTTGCGATGAAGCATGTCGAGAATTAGACTCCACAGCGGTGATGGGTTTCTAAGGGTAGTAAGGTTATTTCCTAATCGCCTTAACTGCCGGCGTACCATCGCCATATTGGCCAGGCTGGCGAGGGATTTATCTTTCCACGTACAATGCGGAATAATGCCCGAATAGCTCCATTCTTGCTGCCATTTTTTCGAAAGGTCTGGCGTTACCGCTAGCGCACTGGCTAAACCCACTAACGCGCAACCTTGTTGCACAACCCTCTCTGCGACTTCCGCCCGTTTTATACCGCCAGTTGTCATTAGGGGAATATCAGTTTTGCTTTCTAAGGCGTTAGCAAATTCTAGAAAATATGCTTCTCTCGCAAGCGTAGTATCGTCGCGAGTTTGCCCCTGCATAGCCGGTGCTTCATAACTACCGCCAGATAGCTCAACCACATCCACGCCCAGTGCTTCCAACCTGTTTACTACTTCACAGGCATCATCGAATGAGAATCCGTTCTTCTGAAAATCAGCGGAGTTAAGCTTTACCATAACAATGAAGTCTTTCGCGCACACCGCTCTCACCTGACTCACTATATTTATCAGTAAGCGTGCGCGATTGATAATAGACCCGCCCCACTCGTCCTGACGCTGATTGGTAAGCGGCGACAAAAATTGCGTTAGCAAGTAACCGTGAGCGGCGTGTATCTCTACACCATCAAATCCTGCTTTCTCGGCTTGCTTCGCCGTTTGTACAAAACGTTTGCAGACATCGTGAATATCTTGGCATGTCATCTCACGAGGCTGGGCAAACAATTTCGAATGCTTACCCATATCGAGGGGGACGGCAGAAGGGGCAATGGCTTTTCCGCGCATAGCCTTGAAGACTTGTCTTCCGGGGTGGTTAATTTGCATCACTGCCAGTGCCCCGTTCGACTTAATAATTTTTGCCCACTTTTTAAACGGAGTAAGCTCAGTGTCTTTTTCTAATGCGACGCCACCTGGCCCTGTCATCGCACTTTTATCCACCATGACATTTCCAGTGATCACCATGCCTAAGTGGCCATGAGCCCAGTAACGATAGAGAGAATAAATTGACTCGCCGGGAATATTTCCCTTGCTCGACATGTTTTCTTCCATGGCAGCTTTTACAAGTCGGTTTCTTACCGTTACGCCACAGGGCAAAGTATACGGAGAATACAATATAGAATCTGAAGACATTTACACTACAAGCCTTTTCATTATGCTGTGGTACTTTAATTGTTCTTGATGCTAATTGCATCCTTACTTGTCTATTTTTACCTTAAAAATAAACTAAAGTAATCAGACCTATAAGAATCAAAATGACTGTCTTATTACGTCTCTTGCCACTTGTTTTCGTTACCAGCACTTGAAAAATGACTAAAAGACCACATCTCTTCTAAAGTTCAGTAATAGACTGCGTTGATGTGAAGCGTCTTCGTTTTAACAAAGCCGCGTAACCTTTTGAAAAGATAAATGTTATTTTTGGTTGTTTTATGGCCAAACCCTTAAAATTTATAGCAATTTTTCAAAAGAATGTATTTAACCACTCAGCAAATGTGCTATTATTGACAATCACACTCGGGGCTGATTAGGATTCGACAGGATCTAGGAAGCCGGAGGTGCATGCAGAGGAGCGGTTTGCCTCTTAAAAAGCCGCATTTAAATAGTCGCAAACGACGAAACATACGCACTAGCCGCTTAATAACCGGCATAGGCCCTTCCACCCTAGTCTTTTCCTGCTAGCGGGGATTCGGAAGGTCATCCAAGTAGGATAGCGAGGGAACCTTGTCTGAGGGTGAACCGCGAAGTAGTATCAGGCCAGCTGCAAGGAAATCCTGTTTGTCGGAGTTCCAAGCAGTTAAATAAATGACAAACTAAGCATGTAGTACCAAAGGTAGACATTTTCTGGACGCGGGTTCAAATCCCGCCAGCTCCACCAATTTAGAGGTGCAAGTTATTATAAAACAGTAACTTGCACCTTTTTTATATGTGTAGAGTTAGCGTAGTGTCACGATAAGGTGTCACGAAATGAAAACCCGCTACCTCTATAGAAACAAGCATGGCGTTTACTGTTTACGCTTTGAACTTCAATCTAAGCCTAAAAACACGTATCGCCAACTTTTGATATCATTGCGAACCAAAGAACCACGTATTGCACTTCAGCATTACAGCACGGTCATGCCCGAAGTTTATAGAGTTCTTTGTAGTTACAGCGACAGTCTAAGGTTGAACGTGTCTGAAGCACCTAACGTTTTTGAAGTGAAACGAACGATTAGAGAGTTAGTAGCCCGAATCGTAGAGACAGAAAAAGACCCTTCTATCTCAAAATTAATGTCACAGGTTCGTTATCGTAAACTGGATAATTATCTAGACGCAACATTTGAATCTCTGGACTTAACTGAATCGCAGCTTATGGCGTTAAAACGAAAGCTAAGCATTTCAGAGTCAAGAGAAAGAGCATTAGTTACCTCACTGACGAGTCACTCAACGACAACCTCACCTGCAAGCATAGAGAGCCATCCTATTGGTGAGCTTGTAGACGATTACTTTAATTTTAAACGAAAAAGTTGGGGCACTAGGACAGCCACGCAAGCTTTGTCTAATCTTGTTCGGTTTGCCGAGATTATTAATTTTGAATACCCTTCAGCTCAAATCGACGGCAAATTGATACAGCATTATGTAAATGTCATGACTAAGCTCCCCAAAAATGCTGGTAAACGAAGGAAAGAGGTCACGACAACCAATTCAGAATTGGTCACAAAGTGGTGGTTAGATTTATCTGTAAGCCACAGTGAAACTGTTTTAGGAGCGGGTGGCCTAGAGAAGCACTTCTCCGACATTCGAATGTTTATCAAATGGTTACACGAACGGCACTATGTCTCTCTCGATTTCTCGAAGCACCTTGAAATAGCTAAACCGAAAGGCGCTAAGTTTGTAGAGAAAAGAGCAATGTATGATACGGCGCATATATCCAAGATCTTTTCTAGCTATATATACGGGAACACGTTAAGAAATAGAGAAGCCCCTAAATCATATCATTTCTGGGCACCATTGATTGCGCTTCACACAGGCATGAGAATTTCAGAGATTGCTTCTTTAGAAGTTCAAGATGTTTGTTATGAAGATGGTGTATTGGTGTTCTCTGTTAACGATGAATGGAAATCAGATGAACTGAAAAAAAGCCAATTTTCGAAGTCAAAAAAGACTAAGGACTCTTTGCGTAACATACCTGTTGCGGATGCCTTATTAAATGCTGGCTTGCTTGAGTTTATAGGAAAAAGAAAGTCGGGCTTACTCTTCGACGACCTAAATTTGAGCGATACTAAGGGTTTGGGTAACACAATATCTAAATGGTACAACGAAGCCTTTGTTAAGTATGCCGGCATCCCGAAGCGAAACGATAAAAACACCCCGCTTGCATTTCATTCATTCAGGCACACGTTCACTTCGCTTCTTGATAAAACAACTCTTGAAGGGCAGCCTCTACGGCGAAATGAGAGCTTTTATGTTACAGGGCATAGAGATGACAGCGTTAGAACGCAAACATACAACCACGGTAGTTACAGCCCTTCTCTAATCAAAAGTTACATAGACGCGATTGATTTCGGTTTTGAGTTTTCCCAACTGAGTTACGAAAAATTTCAGACTAGAAAAGTCGAACGTTAGTAATCAGTGCCTAAGGACAGTGATTCAAAAGCTCTAAGTCTGATAGCGTAATGAAGAAAACAAGGAGAAATAAATATGGAAGATTTAGAGCTCATTCAAAAGCTGGATGAGATGGAATTACTAACCTGCCTTCTCAAAAGCTATCTAGAGGGCGCAGTTGTTTCAAATAACAACGTTCAATCAGTAATAGACGGACTCGCTCTGTTACAGAGTAAAATCATCATGAAACAAACCAACTTTGAGAACAGCCTAATTTCGCAGAAAATTTTGTCAAACAGTGGAGCTACCTTAACTACAAACAACTAAGGCAGGCTTCTTTGGCAAGAATTAAAATCAACCCCTATAAAAAACAATAGCTTAGCAAAGAATAAGGATTTATTTCTTTATGAAGGCCCACCCAATCTATCTACGGTTTTCAGTGAGGCGAGAGTTGGAAAGATTAAAGGTAGAATGTGAAAGCTTTAACTTCTAACTATAAGGGTTGAACGCATGGAACGCTTTCTTTAAGAAAGCATACCCACCAGCGTCCCACCTTATGCCTAGGGCTTTACAATTACCTCTCTACACAGAGCTTGTTTGCAAATACGTTGCAAGTTAACGAGTTAGTGTGTGTCATGCTTTCTACAGGGGCTTCAAGCTCTCTACTCTACGGTCGCTCAAAGGGTGCAAAATCTTTGTTTTTCAATTGAAAAAAATTTATCGTATGATATTGAGGCGCAGTTCGAGGATGTTAAGAGCTTTACAATACGAAAAGGAATTCACCGTGCGAGTATACTTACTTCTTACTCTTTTGCTTGTCACTAACAATGTGTCAGCAAGCTTTATTACCCAACATTTCTCTGTTCAAGACCTTAACATAACTAAGCAAGGTGATTACTTCGATGATGTCATTCAAGCTAACACAACGCTTAACCTTTTATTTAGTCTAACGACAGACCTAACAGCTCGTTATACAGACTCTTCAACTCAAGTGGATTATTGGGATAGCAACTCAAGATATCGCTCCACAACAACGAACGTTGGCTCGAATCAAATATCTTTGAATTCAGAGAGTACATTGCTTGACTCCATACTAAGCATTCAAAGTGAAGCCGATGAAATCCAAGAAATTGCATCAATAACGGAAAGCTTTTTTGATACAGTTGCGCCCGGAGGTCTTGATATGATCGATAGTCTAATGAGCGTTCAGCGCAGTTATAACTCTATTCAAGATATTCAGTATAAAGGAAGCGTCGAAAGCGGGAATTATTCAGAGACACGCTTCATATTAAGCTCGTGGGTAGGAGTTAGGTCTAGTCAAACCGTTCACCAAATAGACGCTCAAATGCCGTCTACGGCTTCGCCTGCTTCATTCTTAGAGTATTTTAGACAAACACCTCTACAGTTCTCGTTCGGCATGTCATACGTGTCTGAGACTCGTTATTTCGATAACCACCAAATTGTATATTTTGATGCAAACATGAGTGTCGACGGGAGGAGCCTAGCAAGCTTGAGCGGAAGTGGAGATGCTTATCTCATTTCGGAGCATAGTTTCGACGCTCCTGTCGAGGTCCGAGAGCCCTCTCTGATAGGCTTTTTCCTTGTTGTACTGCTATATACCTTTTATCGCTCAACTAACCGGATAAAAGCGCTGAGCGCCTCTACAGTCGGTGTAAAAAGGTAGGATATGGTTAAAGGACTTCCCTGTCGCATCTGTTCGTAAACGCCGCTCTTCCTTTTAACCGCTTATTAGGACTGATGGGCGTTTTACCCCATCAACTTGCATTTCACTCATTTAGGCATACGTTCACTTCGTTTCTTGATAAAACAACTATCAAGGAACAGCCTCTAAGACGAAATGAAGCCTTTTATGTTACAGGCCATAGAGATGACAGCGTGAGGACCCAAACGTACAACCACGGCAGTTACAGCGGCTCGTTTATAAAAGCTTATATTGATGCTATCGACTTCGGGATTGAATGGGTACACGTGTCCTTTGATAAATTCTTGAACTGGAAGGAAGCTAACGTTAAATGACGAAGAACCACAACTGAGAAAATTAGGCTATGGCAGGCCAAAGAAGGAGGTCTGTCGAGAGACCTCCTATGTATGTTCTAATAGCTACTTTTAACTTCGATTATCGCCGTATTCACTGCTTCGATGACTTTGCGTTTATCTGCTGTATCAGCGACAAAGTTCGGTTCGTTTCCGATTATGCCGACGTTAGTCTTTTCCATTAGTTGGTCGAGGTCATATCCTAGCGACTGAGCGGCAACTATAACGTTATATAAAGCTGATTCGTGAACTGATGGCATATAATTTCCTTGTTTAGATAAACACCGAGTGTCAAGATACCTGATTGCGCAATCGGAGACCAGTTGAATTAATAAGCAAAGATCACACTTCCAAATAGTGTTTCGAAAAGAGAATAAAGCATGGATGACTTAACTGATTTTGAGCGAGAAGGATTCTTCGAGGTTTCTTCCCTCGGCGTTTTTACTCACGTAAACAATAATTATGGTGAATTCCTCAACGTCTTTTATCGATTGAATAAGATTGCTTGGTCTTTCCAATACGAAATGACTGTTCCAAAGCCAACCGTCGATATAAGGCGCGCATGGTGCGCAATTCTGTATGCTCGTACACTTAACTTTGTTCAGGCCGCCGTCATACTCTCTACGAAAGGAATGAGAGTTCAAGCAGACACTCAACATCGGTGTGCTCTCGAAACTTTCTTTAAACTCGGAGCATTAAAGAACGACCCTCAATTTATAGTCGACTACGACCTAGCCGAACAAAAAGACCATATCAGACAAGGGCGAGCTTTTGTATCTTATTTAAGACGAAACAGTCCTAAAGATAAGGTTCTCATTAAACGAGTCGAAGCGTCTTGTAAAGCAAAGGAATATAACCTCATTGAACGATTAAAGACGCACCGCCCGGAACTATTTGAAGGAAGACGCGAAAACGAAGCTCTTAAAAAGTTCTCAGTAACAACCGAGCAATACGCTAGAAAAGCAAATCGACTCGATATGTATGATTTACAATATCGAATGGGTAGCACTGCGGTTCATTCAGACTCGAAGTCTCTTGAGGATGGACACTTCGAGCTGAACGAAGACGGAACCGTAAGCGCATTTAAAAATGAACCTCATCTAGAAGATCTTGATATGTTCATACATTCAGTCTGCAGTTTAGTCTTCGACGCGATAGAGTTCATTGGACAAGTTCTTGAGTGTGACATCCCAGAAGGCGAACTCTCGCATATTATGAAAGCTCTTGAAGCCTGTCACCAGGACACCGGTTCAGTTCCCGAATAAGAAACTGAACGAAAGCAAAGCATACAAATACCCGTTAAATAAGCAGATATACTTAGAAGATTTCAAAAATACAACTCGCAGCCTTTCCTCAAAGAAGCGTAACAAGTAACAAAAACGGAATGTTATCAGCACGCTACTCTTTGGGAGTTAGCGATTTAAAACTCATTGAGCTAACCCATCGTGTTTAGGTTGAAGGCTTGAAACAGTTTCGGTTTCAGTGTCAATATCAAAACCATCAATGGCTGGAAGCGCGAAGTTTTCGACATAGCGCAACAATTTTTCAAAGCGAAACTCGGCTTCCGTCTGTGGGTAGAGTTGTTTGGCTGCGCGTTCAATTATAATACGTGCTGCAATAAGCGTTGCTTTGTGTTGCTGACTGGCCATGCCATTCAATCGACAAACAGTGCCTTTACGAAGAAACCGCGAAGCATTTTCACGCAATGCGGTTACTTCAATGCCATTTATAAATTCCAGTGTCATCAGTGTGACCAAATAGCCATAGCTGAATTTCAGATGTAGCTCGTCAACACTGTCAACCTTTTGCGTTAATGCGAGCTTATCTTCTTCTTGCGTCACTAGCCGAATCAAATTATAGCTATTGTCCAAGCGTTTCAGTTGTCTGGCATTAGTCAAACCAAAATGGGTTGCCCAGTAATAAAGTGCTGCTTTTTGGTGGTCACTCAAGCCCTTAAGGACTTCTGGTTCTGGAGGCTCTGATTTTGGCTCAGCCTCTAATATCAATTTAGCAAGTTCGTATTCGCTCAACCCTTCGTCTTCTGTATCAGAATCTACATCTTGTCTATCTGGTTTCGAAGAAGGAGCCTTTATCTCCTGGTGCCCTGCTTGGGTTTGATGTTCATCGTTTTCAACCAAATGTGCTAACCAATTCCGTTTGCTATCGTCTTCTTCTAGCCATATATCACTTAAAAATTCGGTTAGTGATTCGTTGTCGCCGTCGCTAACCACAATAGGCAATTGAATAACTTTTGCCAGATAGTCGCGGGCGATTGCGCGAGCATCCTGCAGAGTATGGTATGGTTCAATTCCCTTGTAATGCAGTGCTAACGCTGCCAACGCAATACGTTGATCAACTGCCACCACTACGGTCACATGCGGTATATGCAGAACCAGTCGAATTGCTTCGAAGGTTTTTACAATTCCCTGAGGACTACAGCGGTCTAGGTCGTCGACTACAAAGAGTAAACGACGAGGTTTATAAAATTTGCCTAAATAGTCGTGACATGCTTCGTCCTCAAACCCCAAGCGGATTTTTGCAATTAGACGTATATCTTTTTGCATTTCGGCGATTTCACCAATGTGTGAAGCATAGTTCGGTAACTTAATGTAGGTCAGGAGTTCCTTAGTCATCGGCTGAGAGATAATATACCGCAGTTGTTTAGGAAGCTGCCACAAGCTAGCTATTATTGCTATTAACGCACCGCTGGTTAATGGCTTAGAAAAATCGGGTAAATGATTTTGGCTAAGGCCCTGCCTCGCTAACCATGCCGAGGCTATAGCAAAAAGTGATAACCAACCAATAGACAGTAAAACTTTATTTAAGTGCTTTGTTACGGCAAAACCATAAATAATACGAAACCGGCCACTCACTATCCAACCGAACTGTCGAAAAAGGTTCGACGCTGACTGTTTAAGGCGTGTGCCAAGATCGCATTTCATGTCAACAGTCTGAAACTTGTCATGGCTGGTTAACGCTGAAATCACTTCGTGAGCCATCGCCGCTTGACTACTTTTAGCGTGCTCATAGGCCCAAGCATTAAATTCACCGAACAGAAATGGCTGTGTACAGCCACGGTCCTTAAGTTCTTTCTTTAATAATGCCAATACTTGAGATTTACCGCTTCCCCAGTTCCCCATCAATCCGATAGTAAGCGGGTGTGTGTGCTCTTCATCACACAGAATACTTGCCAGTCCGTTGACCAATGCACCGCGGTTCAAGGTATCTCTGTCAGCATTAACGTCTTCGGAGCTTACTTTGCTCAATGCCTCGTACAAGGTCTCGTTCGATTCTCCGTTTTCATCATCGGTTGTATTGCCACTCAAATACCTATCGTAGCGGTCTAAAATCTGTGTTAACGCTTTTACACTATCTGGGCTAGTACTTGAAATTTCGTTAATAACGGCTTCAACGGCGGGCTGAAATCTTTTAGTTTTGATTTCCTCTATTTCTCTAGGGCAAGTGTCTGACCACAAGGGACTATTAATTACAATAAGAGTAGAGCCAGCACTTTCAGCAACTTTGAGATCATGTAAAAAAGCGAGAGTGACTTCGGAAGCTGCACTTTCAGCACTTTTAGGATTATGTGAAAATATGAAGTCGCTTTCAGAGAGCGCATGAACATTGACCACAACATCCTTAACGCAGCGAACAGCAAACATGGCTTTGGTTGCTATTTGTTCGGCAGCCTCTCTGGCGGACTCGCTAGAGTCGTTGGCAGCGAACTTAGAGGGTATGGTTACGGTTGATCTGGCGGCGGCTGCAGCCTGGGTGATAGCATCGACGACGTCTGCAGCGACATCGTATTCTTTTTGAGTAGTGCCTGAAGCGGCATAGGCAGCTTCAGATGCACTGCTAAAAGCAGAAGCGACTGCAGCGGTTGCAGACGAGAGTTTTAACCGCTCTCGCTGCTCATACGGTATACTTGCCTGTTGGAGTACAAGGCGACTGGCGTAAAAGCTCGCCATTAAATAATATGCGCGGTTATCCAATACTACCGATGAACTGTCACTTTGTTGTGGGTCATATTTCAGCCCTTTTAATGGAGGTTTAACTGTGACGTGTTCATTTTTAACCCAAAAGGCAAATTGCTTTCCTACGCCAACCAAAGGAAAAACGCGCAAAGCTGCTCGGGCGGCTAAAACTGCAGGCCATATGGTGTCTTTTTTATATAAGGCCTCAAGACGTTCTTTTACATTGTCTTCAGTCCACTCTATTTCAGTATCAGTAACCGCCATATGACATTACATTCCGTTGTTTTACCGAAGGATTATTGAATTTCGAGTGAAGTTTCCAACATAACATTTAGCATTGGTGAGACCGCCTAATGTGAATGAGTAAAGACCTATACGAATAATCTTAGATTAAGATGATACACAAAGAGAGTTCTATACTCTAAATCGACGTTCTTAAGCCGCCCAAAACTGTTTTTGCAACTTCACAAGCCAAAACCGGAACTAACCCTGTTACGCACGACCAGAGAGTCTGTGGCGGCTTAAACCATGCTTTAACAATCCAACTCGATACGAGACCTGTCTATCCCTATGTTCAAAAGCCTAAGTATAAGGGTTGTTTATGAAGGCAGCTTTTTTTATGAAAGCATAGCTACCAACGAGCAGGCTTATACCTAGGACTTCGTTTACCTTACCCGAGTAATTAACGCAGTGCGAGCAGCTTTTTAATATTCTCCTCGTTTTGGCCCACCGGCAAGGGCAACTTTCAACTTAACAACCGTACCGTTGGGAAACTCATCAAGAGACGCTTTGTGACAAGATATGTTCATGACTCTTTCGAAAGGCTCTGCTTTTAATGTTTAAAGACGTTTCTTATCACCTTCTGTAAAGACTATTGCTTCCACTGTCACCCTATCCGAGTCACTTTTCACATTTAGCTCTGTCTTCTTGGTTTTTGGTTTCATTACACAGGAGGACACTATGGAGCTGCTCAATGCACTGAACGGGTAGCTATACTCCCTAGAGGCACTTGGTTCTCTGGTGTTTAGCTTTGGCTTATAGAATTGAATGAACGCGGTTTCTTTGGACTGAGCTGCTTTTTCAGTCGATGCAACCACTAGAATGAAATGCTTGAAGCCCTCAGGAAAGCCTCTTATCGCACTTTTAAAGCTGTTGTTATAGTCCCTATCGATCTTCTTTTAGGCGCTCCTAACATGCCCCTACCACCGTCTAGCAGGGTCAGCGGTATAACCAACGTATAACCCTGCTGCACATTCATGGCCGTAGACGACATATTTAGCATTTGTCACAACGTCCGGAGTAAGGCCGTTAGCGAGATAGAATCTGACTTCCGTGTACATATTTAGAGTCCTTTCGTAATATGGGATATGTTCCAAGTTAGTATGAATGCACCTTTAGGTCAATTTGGCTTGATGTTCCCTAGATGGCTTTATTAACTCTGGGGGGCGCTTTACCGCATTGATTGTCTCAATCAGGTGAGCTTCAAAATCGAACCCAACCGGAACGTCAACAATGTGAAAGCTTAATTTCTTAAACTCAGCTTCCAATACCTTATACTGCCTATATCTCCACTCTCGCCTAACCCTATAATGCAGCAGTTTCGGACCAATCTTTGATTTGTTTTCGCATCCTTTCATGATGGGTGAGTTAAGCCCTTTTGCCAAATAATCAACGAGCCCTAGGTCAATCTTTCTATACTCACTGAATTTGCCAGTAGCCTTCACACTATTTGCTTTATATTCAAAGAAGACGCTAACAGCGGTGTCTATTTCTCGTATAGAACTACGAAATTGAGCCTTTATGAGGTCTTTTATCACTTTTTTCGTTAATATAGAGCTACATTCGAGCAGTAGGTGCGCGTGAAGCGCTCTGTACGGCTTTTTAACGCCCTTATTTTCGATTTCCCGCTTTGACCTTTCTATTACAAAAAAACCTCTTGTGAGATCACCCAGAGCGTTTCTTGCATATCGTGAAACTTGGCTCTTAAACTGTTTGAAACTTTTAACACTCTGTTGAGCTTTCAGGCTGGTTTTGTCATCAAAGTTAATCACGATGTGGACTAAAGCCGAGTTTCCTGCTTCAACCGATTCATGCATTTCCTCAAACGTAAGTGTTAATTCTTCGTCATGCTTGTAATAAAAAACCTCAGTCGCTCTGAAGCTGGCGCATGAAATCGTTCTTAACGTACTCAGGTTTCCACGTTTAGGATTCGATGGTTCACCTCTCATCTTTTTTATGAACAAAGCTCTGTTTAAGGCAAACTCTCTAAACTCTGCAAAGCCCACTTTGGAATACACAATATGTTTCTCACTGTGGTAATAAGTACCATATAATCGAGTAAGGTGTGCGCCGTTGATCAAAGACAATACTGAATCGTAAGCCTGTTCTAGTCTGTAGAGATTCTCTTCGACATTTAAAGACAACATTTTTTGCATTTAAACGCGCCCCCTTCTTATAGTTGATAATACACAAGCGTAAGAGTTGGGAAGTGGCTCTATTGAGGGGGGAAACAGGGGAAAATCGGGGAAATATCTCATATTACCCTCTTCTTTCTGTAAGCCAAATCAGCACTTCGTCGCGCATATATCCAACGCGGCGTTTACTCATCTTAAATGACTTAGGAAATAAGGAGTCTCTTTCCAGACGGTATAAGGTCGACCGACTTAAGCTCGTTAAAGCAATTACCTGTTTTCGTGTAAGAAACAGGGGAAGTTGAAGATTGTTGTTAGCCATTTCATTCCTCTATGAATCATTTTGAAACAAAAGGCTAAAACAGGCATCGGCACCAAGGTAGAGTTTATTCAGAACATCTCAAAACCCACAAAATCAATTAACTCATATAGTTGCAAATCTCTTGCACTAAATACTTACTCTCTGTTTGTCTATAGACTCTCCATACATCATCATAACGAATGCGAGCCCCATCAAAGTCAATCACCTCTTCGTTACCCTTCTTAAAAGCTCCGAATTCATCGACCATTAGAGACCATAAAATCGGTTCGTCAGTTAAGTTACGGTTTATTCTTCTTGGCAGACGACCATGCCGCAGAGTGAAAGTGAGAGCAGCAGACAGCACAGGCGATAAGTCTAAACTGTGTTTTTTCCGATTTTTTAATCTAACGTAAGAATTTGATATCGGTTTCACGCATTCCTTGTATCGCTTAACGAGCAACGCAAAAGCAGCGTCATATTCTGCGCGAGAAACGTATAAGTCATTTATATTCAGCTCTAAAGCGTAATGTGTACATAAAAAGACATTAACCCCTTGGCTAGACCCAAGTAGAATTTCGAGACATTCAGGACAACCTTTAGCTTTACCCTCTACAATTTTTTCTACGAGGCTGGAACTTAAAGGTAAGAAATCGTTTTGGGTGAGCGAACATTTTTTGCTATTCGATGAGTCGACATAATCAAGTACGCCGGTCTTCTGTTGAAGTGCTTCGACATCTATTTTTGAATTGAGAACTTCAAGGTATGACATCAATTCTCGTTCGTCTGATATCCCCTGTCTACTCTCCCATGCTTCCATGTATTGCAGCTCAATTCGATAATTCTTCTTGAGCGGCTGATATATGCCTATCAGTCTTGAACTGAAATGTGAAAGCTCATAAGCAATGTAGTCACGCTCAGGAGCCACCAACTTATTAAACGGTATACTTTTCATCTTTCACTCTTCTTTTACCGGAGCGAAACCTACCACAAAGGCAAAATTCAATGAAGTAACAAAACCAAACAAAATGCCCGCCTTTTAAAGCGATTTTGCTTACACTGTAAAACACACAACCACCGTTGTTGTTTTTTACAGCATTAAAGGAGAGCTAAGTTGAACGAAAAATACATCGCCTACCTAAGAGTAAGTACGAAGGAGCAAGGTCGCTCAGGTTTAGGTTTAGAAGCACAAAAAAGAGATATCAACCTTTTCATTTCTAACTACGCCTCAGAGGACGACTTGTTAGAAACTTACACAGATATAGTCAGCGGCAGCAATTCATCGCGACAGGCGCTTACAGAGGCCATAACAAGGGCTAAACAACTTAACGCGACATTGATTGTTTCGAAGCTTGATAGATTAAGCAGAAAAGTGTCATTTGTAGCAACCTTAATGGAAGACAAAACTCTAAAGCTTAAGGTCGCCTCAATGCCAAACGCAGATAAATTCCAGCTACACATCTATGCCGCACTGGCAGAGCAAGAGCGAGACTTTATTAGTATGAGAACCAAAGCAGCTTTGGCTGAGAAAAGAGCTTCGGGAGCTACTCTTGGCGGCTTGCGTGACAAGACAAATCGACGAAATAGGGAAAAACAAAGAATTGCTAACGAAAACGCAATGAGAATAAGCTCATTAATATTGCCAATGAAAGAGTCAGGAATGAGCCTCCGTTCGATAGCCGAGAGATTAAATAGTAATGGCCTGTATACCCCTCAAGGGAAAAGCTTTTCGGCACAAACGGTTAGCAACGCGATAAAAAGAATAAATCAAATAGGCACAGAGCCCTCATAATTCGTATGGCTTAAGTGTGCTCTTTGTACCGGTTGCACGTTCATGCTTCTGCCCGCATTACTTATTAGTGTATTTCCAGCTAATCGCGCAAGCTTCTTCAACGTATTCAGACGATATGTACAAACCTTGTTCCTGCTTCGATTGCTCAAATTTTTTGATACCATACATATATACATAGACTTCTCTGATTAACTCATCGGCAAGTTGTCGTAATCGAAGTGGCTCAATGATATTCATCATTGCGTTTTCAGGGTAAGAGAACAGCCTATCCTTGTAATTATGCCCCGTTACTGTAAGCACGAACTTTCTACTGCCAGTATATAACAAGCCTTGCTCGCAAGCTTGTTCTAACAACGCGGGTAAATCATGTCCGAGCTTTCTTAGCTGCTTTTCGCTATAACCATGCGATCTTAGAAAAGCTTTAAGTGCTAACTCAATACTTGTACCTAGACATTGACTTATTACATGTAAAGAGTTTGGTAGTTTTTCATTTATTGCGTCAGCTGACGCAGCATACATTCTAGCCCCATCTAGAAGAGTGTGCGATGTCAAACTGTTGTCCTTACTCATACTTTTAGCCTGCGAGCATATTTTCGGTGCTTTATAGTAACACCTCTTCACGACTTAAAGACTATTATCGCTGCGCTCACTTTTATGAATGTGAAGGGGCATTAAGGTAAAAATGTTAATCCAGCGAGAAATGAGGCTAAAGCATCTATGTATGTACTCAGTTTTTAACTAGCTTTCCATGAGACATAAACCTACGGACCGCATTACAGACACAATTTACATTTTGCATTTCTTTCTTCTTTTATTGTTAACTTAGGAAATTACACTGCTACTATTGCAACTTCAGTGTGGCGGTCTATTCACAGAACTATTGCCACAGTTCGCACTCTTTAAGAAGTAAAACGAAGGAGCGTTAGCAATGCCAAACATCATATTTTGTAAATTTGGTCGGAAAACAGACATGGAGGCTCTATTTTTTGACGGTGAACTATATCTGCAAACCTTGGAGACGTTTAGGAGTCTCGAACATAAAGAGAGGGGGGATAAATACGAAGGTTCGGTAAGCATGCGCTCCGATAAAAATGGGAAAATCACTCTCGTAAACAAGGAGACAGGGGAAACCTTCAAATTAGACAAGACTGATAGCAAAGTAATAGAGAGACATAGCGAAGTATCAGGGTTACATATTTACTGCGTTTACTGCCTTACATTTGAAGAACATGAAGGGATGCAGCTAGGGGAAAGAATCGAAGATGGTATTGTAAGCGGTTTTGGAGATTACAGCGTTGTAATTCTTGATGCATATACTTTTATGGAGAAAGTGAAAGCAGCTGTAGAGGAGCTAGGTTTTGAGCTTCTTTCAAGAAAAGTCAACTATATAGATCTCAAAGATTACAGCGGTAAAATGGGGCCTTTCATTAAAGACCAGAGCTTTGCTCATCAGAATGAATTCAGAATTGTTCTTATGGGAAAAGGGAGGCCAGAGGGACCTCTTAAGTTTTCGATTGGCTCACTCGAAGATATCGCGCTCATCGGCCCATCTGAGGGAATCAAAAACTTACAAGTTGAATTCGAAGACCTCTAATCTACGACTTCTGAATACACAATGTTTCGTTCTAGAGTGCGGCTGGTGAGTTACCAGTATGGCTTAGTGTGCGTCGACACTTTCCGATACTTTGAAATATGCTTTAGTGCATTTTTAATCGAGTCTTTGAGTTCAAAGACTGTGTCAATATCAACACTTCCCTCCTCAACGAATAAAGCTCCAAGGTTTGAGATTTCGCTGTGCGGGTTGCTCAATCGCTCTCGCAAAACGTAATCTTCTAGCTGCCGCCTTAATTTCAAGTCGAAGCATTCAGTTGCCCCCTTGTTTACAAGGCTACCCTTAACCATTTTTTCTACTCGGCTTGGTGAAACCCTTTCAGACTCGAATTGCTCGAGAACACTTCGCTCAATCTTCTTAGCAAGCTCCTCTTCACACCGAAGTATGAGTGAGTGTTCAGAAGCTTTACCGTAAGCGCTCATCAATGTTCTGTATCGTCTAACTACACTTGAAGAATACCCAACCTTGATAAGCCCCACATCTTGAAAGATTAGGAAATACACGCAGCTATTCATTGAGGCTCTCTTGTATTCAAAAGAGAAACTCTAACACTTACCAGAAATATTTCAAATCGTTGTTATTAAAAGACTTTATGTCAATGGAAGCATACATTTAAGTAAGCATAACTTGCCAATTCGCTCTTTGATTGAACCGAAGCTGGTATCACGATTAAGTGTCACGATACCCATCGAAAAAGATTTGCACTTAACTATAAGTAACTGTAAGTTCTAGGTTAATTATTAACCTCTGAACTAGGTGGCACTTCCCGCCAGCTCCACCAATTCAAATAATTAAGACGTCCTATGGCGTCTTTTTTTATACCTAAAGCATGAAACATCCAACTCGATAAATTCAACGCTAAAACTATGTACCTGTCCTCCAGAGTACTTTCCGTATTATCAAAATAAGCTATCTGAAAGTTAAAGAAACAGAGTTATGGGGCGGTTAAGGCTTACTTAATGATAGTACGCCCACTGTACTGTTACTTTTGATGGACTTTTTATGAACTGTTCAAGGCACGGCAAGTTAGACAGATAAATGATTTAATGAGGGGGAAGATCCCCTTCAATTCTAAGTATATTTTAGAAAGCGAACTTTGCACCAATGCTTAGCACGTCAACGTCATCAAATGTTTCGAACGAGAGTTCAACTGCACTTGTCTGTGTGAATTTGTAACCCACGCCACCACCTAGTCCAAACTCCCAATCACTCTCTGCCGACTCCGAAAAGCCTCCCGCGCTTGCAGTAACTTCTAGTTTGCCATAAGAAGGCACGACGTATATGTACATTCCTTCTGCTACCGTATATTCGCCGCGAATTGACATGGCGTAAAACGAGTCAAGTTCTACGTTAACTCCCATAACGTCGTCGTCACTGATCCCAGTCCCTAAACGTACCTCAGGAACAAGATTAAAATTACTATTTACTTGGTATTGATAGCCCGCCGAAGCGATAACGCCTCCAAGACTAATATCAATATCACCGTCACTGTCTGAGATATTTCCATAACCAACACCCAATACCCAGTTGGCTGATGCTGAAAGAGAAACGGATAATAGCGCCGCTGATAATATTGCTTTTTTAAACATTTTTTGTCCTTGTTGATGCAATTTAAATTTTGATGCCTAAAGAAAAGCGACGCCACTTTTTTCTTAGTACTGCGCTTTCGTTCCAGTGAAAATGTAAAACTGTCGGATTACCAACGCTGGTCATATTTACTCAGTCCATGGGTAAGGGGCGATTCCTTTCTTTGGTGGAGACATTATTCATTTTTACAGCTATGAAACAATAACTTAAAGCCATATTTCATATAGTAAATAATGAAAAAAGTGTAAATAATTATGTATCTTTGTAGCAAACAAACTTTTAAAAAATGAATTTGATGCCTTTTTTTCAACTATAGGAGTAAAACGTATTCCCACCGTAATAGTTATACTATAACATCACCCCACAACTTCAAAGTATAGCTTTTCCAAACAATGCAAACAAATTCAGTAATATGCGCGGATGCGCTATCTGTGCGCGTGGACGATCGCACACTTTTAGATAATCTCAATTTTAAAGTCGGCAAGGGTGAAGTTTTTGCGCTTTTGGGTGGAAACGGTGCCGGTAAATCCACTACGCTTAAAACTTTTTTAGGTTTAATGAAAGCAACCAGCGGTAGCGCTACCGTTTTAGGACATAATGCCACTACCCATCCTAACGATGTTCAAAAGTCTGTCGCTTACTTGCCAGAATCGGTCACTCTTTATGGTCATCTTTCTGGCTTGGAAAATATACGATACTTCCTGTCAGTAGCTGGGGTCGATAAGTCAGACAATGACGTATTCGCGGCACTTCAAAAAGTAGCCCTTCAAGAAGATGCATGGAATAAGGCGTTATCAAATTATTCGAAAGGTATGCGCCAGAAAACCGCAATTGCGCTTGCTTTGTTGCGCAATGCCCCGGTGCTGTTTTTAGATGAGCCTACATCGGGGCTAGACCCAGCTGCCATTGATGAATTTAATGCGTTGCTTTCTGAGCTTGCGGCCAACGGCGCTACCATTTTTATGGTTACTCATGACGTTTACGGTGCTTGCCAAGTGGCACATAGAATTGTGCTTTTGAGTAACGGTAAATTAACTGGTTCGTTCGAACGTGTCGGCGATACACCTATTGATACAGAAGCGGTACACGCCGCATTTGCAGGTCGCAAAGTATGATATTAAAGGTAGCAAAAACTATTTGTGCAGATCAGTGGCGATATTGGCTGCGCACGAAAGTTGCCGCAACGGTACTTTTACTAGGGGCAATACTTACCCTTGCTGCTCTTGTCGTAAATGCATTTCACATTGAAGAGGCCGCGCACGCCAGAGAGCACCTTCAAACGGAAGCGGAAGCGCGCTTTAAAGCACAGCCTGATAAGCATCCACATCGAATGGTACACTATGGACACTACGTATTTCGTGCCCCTACTCCGCTAAGTGTTATTGAGCCTGGTGTAGACACCTACACAGGCAACGCTATTTTCTTAGAGGGTCACCGACAAAATAGCGCTATGTTCGCGCAGCAGCGACAATCAGCGGGGCTTACGCGTTTTAGCAGCTTAACTCCGAGCTTTCTTGCGTTAGTACTCGCACCATTGTTTATTATTCTGATTGGCTACGGCAGCGTATCGCGAGAGCGCGAAGCGGGAACGCTCACGCTGTTGTTGTCGCAAGGTACTACTCGCTGGCAACTCATTTTTGGAAAACTGTTAGCGCTAGTAACAGCCAGCAGCCTCTTCTTATTACCCTTACTTTTAGCTTGTCTTTATGTCGCCTTTTCAAGCGAAAGTCCGCTTGTGGTATTGCTATTTTGTTTAAGTTACGCCATTTACTTCATGCTATGGGCTACCGTTGTAACCGCGTGTTCAGCGCTGTTTGAAAAAAGCAGTGTTAGCTTCACCATGCTTATTGTTATTTGGATGGCCGCATGTGTGTTACTTCCTCGCCTTGGAAGTAGTATTGCCACTAATGCTGCCCCTTCTATGGGCAAGCTCGAGGCAGACTTCAAAGTAGAAGAAAAACTTCGAAGTTTAGGCGATGGTCACGACGTTAACGACCCCGCGTTTAAAAAGTTAAAAGAAGATTTATTAGCGAAATACAATGTCGATTCCGTAGACGACCTTCCTGTTAACTTCCGAGGTGTTGTGGCTCAGTATTCAGAAGGCAGACAGGCGAAAGTGCTCAATGAATTTGCTGAAAACAGAATGGGTGAAGAGTTACAACAAGCTCAAATTGCTCGTCAGTTTGGCTGGATATCCCCGACCGTTGCCGTTCGTTCTATTTCAACCATACTAGCTGGCACCAGCCTCGAAACCCACCATCGTTTTCTCAGAGAAGCAGAAGCCCTACGCTTAGACTTTGTTCAAGGGCTGAATAAAGTGCATGTCGAAAAGCTGGACTACCAGCTTGATATGAATCGTAACGCAAGCGAAGAAGCGGCTGATAAAGCTGTTGTCGGCGCAGACAACTGGGCGTTGCTATCAGAATTTGATTTCAAGCCCGAACCAGCAAATACACGCATTTCGAATGCGCTTGTTTATTTTCTACAACTCTTTGTTTGGGTCTGCTTTACCGCCTTGCTTTTAAAAGCGGCTGTTAGGAGGTTAAACCCATGATGCGTTTTACTGATATTAAACGTGAGGCGGGTTTTGTATTTGGTCATCGCCAAATAAAACTAACGTTATTAGTCGTGTTTCTTTTAAGTGTGGTGTCGTTGTGGGCAGGATATGCAGAAATGCAAGAACAACAAGCCACGATTGAACGCTTATTAGAAAAAGACCAAGTAGAGCGTGAAGCCGTTATCACGCACCAGTCTAGCTATGGCATGGTGGCGTATTATACGTTTCATCTTACTTATGCACCTCCCTCCCCGCTGGCTTTTGCAGCCGTAGGTGAACGCGATGTATTCCCTTGGAAGCATCGTATACGTATGCTTGCGCTAGAAGGCCAAATTTACGAAAGCGATACAGATAACCCCGAGCTGGCGTTTCTAGGACGTTTTGATTTTGCCTTTGTAACCAGTGTGTTGCTGCCGTTATTTATCATACTGCTGCTCTACGATTTAAAAGCGAAGGAACGCGAAGCTCGCCGTTTTGATTTACTCAATGTAACAGCGCGCAATGCCCACGCTATATGGACAGCGCGAGTGATAGTTACCTTGGTTCCTTTGGCTCTTGTTACGCTTGTTCCCTTTGTGGTTTTCGGGTTATTTAACGGCGCTTCTATTTCATCAATATTGACCGTTTGCGCAATAGTAATAGGTAACATTGCAATTTGGAGTGCCATTGTGCTTGCGATTGGCGCAGCAAGACGTTTCGCAAGTTTCAGTGCAACGCATCTTGCCTCTATTATGCTAGGCGTTTGGCTTGTTACCACTGTTATTGTGCCCGTGACCGCTCATACGGTGATTAACGCTGTAGTAGAAACTCCCGAAGGCGGCGACATTGTGCTAACCCAACGTGAAGCGGTAAATAGCGCGTGGGATAAGCCAGTTGAGGACACGTGGAAAGCATTTATTGCTACTCACCCACAATGGGCAGACTACACAACGTTTGACCCTAAAAGAGATACTTCATTTAATTGGAAGTGGTATTACGCATTTCAGCAAGTAGGCGACCAAACAGCTAGCGAATTATCGAAAGGCTACCAAGCTGCCACGCTCAAAAAAGACACCATTGCAAGCTATGTTGCGTTGCTCTCCCCGTCTTTGCTCACTCAGCGTTTATTATCAAGCGCTGCAGGAACTGACGTAAGCGCTATGGTGGGCTATGAAAATGACGTACGCGCTTTTCATAAGGCGCTGCGAGAATTCTATTATTTCCATCTTTTTAAAGATCCTGAATTTTCTCAGGAGAGCTTTGAGGCATTGCCACAATTTACACCAAGCGTGGATGCGTTATAGGAAATCAAAGAAAAAATTAGATGAGTGAATTTTGAAACCTCAGCGCCTTAATATGAAAGGCATATCTTACATTCACTAAAGAAGATAAAAGGAAGCTTAGTTTTATTAAGCTTCCTTTTTTATCATGCCGAACCCGTTTATGTTTATAAAATCATGTATTCTGTTTTATAAATAACATTCAAACCTCGTCAGAAGCAGGCCATTCTTGCTCTGTTATAATACTTGCTTCAATCAGACGCTCACGCTTATTCTCAATGACTAATTTCAATTCATCTCTAATTAATCTTACTGCAGGCGTAATAAGATGACGACTGGGAAGCATCAGCCACATTTCTGTTAACGGTATACGGTAGTCGGTCAAAATTCGCTGCAGTTTTTTAGTTAATAAATCATCTGCCACATCAATTACTGACTTTTTAGCAATGCCTACCCCATCGACGCACCAACGCCGCACAATATCACCGTCGTTTACTGCCCTATCGCTGTGTACTTTCACTTTTTGTTTTTCAGTATCTTTAATCAGTTCCCACGTGTTGTGGGTTTGATCGTACAGTTTGTACAGTAGAGCATTGTGCTCAGTTAACTCATTCAATACTTTGGGTTCGCCTTTTTCCTCAAGATATTTTGGAGATGCAACCACAAAGTGGGGAATGTTGCATACTTTAAAGCCATACATCTGAGACTCTTTAACGGCGTCTTTGGTCATAGCACGAAGTGCCACATCAACACCGTCGCGATAAAAATCTACGCGACTATCACTAACGTGCAGCCGAACAGATAAACTGGGATGTGCTTTTATTACATTATTGAGCAGCTCACGCATCAGGTTTCGGCCCATTTCAGACGACATTGCCATGCGAAGTTCGCCATTTATACACTGCGCTTCTTCCGTAACCAGCGACAGCCCTTGCTGTAATGCTGATAACGCTTGTTTTGCCATGGGTAAATAGCGCTCACCTTCAACGGTAAGTCGTATCTTGCGCGTGCTGCGTACAAACAGAGCCACCCCGAGCTGCTCTTCAATTCGTTTAATCGCCATACTTGCAGCAGATGAGCTGATATCAAGTTTTTTAGCTGCGCCGGTGATAGAGCTGACTTCAGCCACTTTAATAAATACGTCTAAATCTTCTGTTTTCACATCGCCACCGTAATTGAAGAAAAGAAAAGGATTACTTCTATTATCCACATTTTCGGGAAAGTCTTTTAGCGTTCTGACCGTTTATTCAACATTATCGAAAGAATAGACTACACGGCATTGAACAGTTGCGCATAACGTCTTTCATTTGCCAACCACAATTTTCGCAAATTGGTCTAATCTCTCTCAACCAAAGGAGCTAGATATGCATCTTAAGTCTTCACTAAAAAAAGCGGCAATGGTCTTCATTATTGCCACTACATCTGGTGTTAGCGCCCAGCAAGCGTTGGCTGAAACACAGGTCACCACTGCTGATGAGGTGAAATGGGGTTACTTGAACCCAGCAAGAGGCGATAAGAGCCCTGGCGCTGCAGACCTTTGGGGTGATAGAACTATTGATACAGCGTCGGGTATGCTTGTGCGCTTTAACAAGGGCTTTGAATCTCCACCACACATCCACAATATTACCTATCGCGGTATTGTGATTGAAGGTGAAATGCATAACGATGACCCGAACGCGGCGAAAATGTGGATGCCAACAGGTTCGTTCTGGACACAGCCTGCGGGTGAAGAGCACACCACTGCTGCGAATGATAAAACTAATCTTATTTATCTAGAAATAGACGAAGGTCCATACTTAGTACAACCTTCTAAACAGCATTTCGATAACGGTGAACGGCCTATTAATATCCACGCCGACAACATGGTGTGGCTGCATAAAACAGATCTTGCGACAATCAACGCAGCGGGAGTATCTGCCACTTATTTATGGGGTGACACTAACGCAGTATACGGCTCTCTGGTCAAAATACCCAAGGGCTTTAAAGGTTCAATCGATTCAGACGCCAATGAATTCAAAGCGGTTGTTATTAGCGGCAGCCTTGAGTACAACGAAACAACAACGTTGAAACCTGGCAGCTTCATTACTTCACCAGGTAAGTCTCGATTGGTGATTGAAAATGATACGAATGATGATGCGATTGTTTATATTCGTGCTTCTTCGCCCTATGATGTGAATGAATAACGCATAGGTTAGTTTCATTTCTTAATTAATTGGCAGAGTGGCAATTGCTGCTCTGCCCAATCCTTTGTTTAAAGGCGAGGGTTTTGCGGGCTTCTCTAGTAACACGTGCCGATCTATTTTACAGGTATGCTTCCCAACACGGCCCCACATGCCAATCCGACTGCCATGGTAAGTGCAACACTGGTAAACGTTCCCAAAAGCACATACTCGGTAAGCTTTCTGTCTTGATGTTTAGTTAGATCTCCAAAACGAAAAATCGACTTCGCCGCAATAAGAAAACCAATAGCAGAAAATTGGTTTAACAGCACGAAAGTCAACATGAGTGTACGCTCTAGGTAGCCAATACGCTGCCCCGCCAGTGATAAGGTTTGTTGTGCTTCGGTACTGATTGTGGGCGGGTCGTTAGGATGTTTAGGTGAAGGGCGAGTTGCCAGTACTTCGCTGCTCCAAGGCGATAACAACTGTTTGATAATAATAGAGCTAGGTTTTAGCACTGCTAAATAAGCAAGTATGACTGCTAAGTGCTCTACGCTGAGCTTCTTGAAAAGATGAATGGCAACTTCCCATTGATTCGTTGCATACAGGAACACGGCAACAAGAATCAGAATGTGCGCAAATTGATCAGCAATAAACGCCTTAGTGCTTTGTGCACAATACGACTTAATTACATCAATTTTAAAATGGGAAACCGCTATAACTATAGCGCTAACACCTAGAGTCCAACCGTTTACGTTTTGCGTAAGCAACAGCATTGCCCCTGCTGCTAGTATCCCATGTAAAAGCGTATGTAAATAAAGAGGTAGTGCCAACGCATGCCGTTCATTTCTCTCTTGTAGCCATGCATAAGGCTGAAAATAAAAATCTGCAAGTATATGCGCCAGCAATAACCCGACTAAAACTTCAGGTTGTTCCAATGATAAGTCAGCCGTAATAGTTACGTTTTGAGCCAACATGTTACTTCCCTTTATAAACGTGAATTTTTGATGTTAAATTGAGAATGATTTTCTCAACCTGCGTCGCTCTCTTGCGTAATATCGCTATTGTCATTTTTCCGCGTCGCTACTTTGCTGCCAAGATGCAATTTCTTCTTCCATGTAGCTGAGATATTCAGCAACCAACTTATAATTACTGGCGTTTAGAATACGACTCACATTGCTTCTGTTTTTATTAAGTATGGTCGCAATGTTCTCATGACTTTTATCTGATGCCTCTAAGTAAGCAAGCACAGTTTGCGATTGTATTTGCGTAAGACCGGATATGTGCGCATCGGCAAATCGTGTGAGTAATTTCGTTTTATTCTCTAGTTGCTCATTCTGACAAGAAAACGCAATATATTGGGGTTTTATTGTATCAAGGCCCCGCCCCGACAGAACAAAGGCTTCGCCTGTACCAATTTTTACCTCTTGCTGTCGAAATTGAGCTTCTCCTATTGCAGCGCTTACCCTCACATCTGCACTCAAAGGGAGAGCCTTCAAAGCCAACCGTATACCAATTGCAATTTGCATGCAGTGCTGAGGCTGGGTCACAGCAAGCTGAAACGCATCGCCTCGATAGATATCGAAGTTGCCGCCATATTGTGAAGCGTATTTTGAAAGTTGTATTTTTAACGCATCGAGTATGTGATTAAGTTCGTCATTGGAAAACGTTTGAGAATTCGAGATGTCGCCAGTCAACACACCTAGCATATTATATTTATAAGGCGCTTGGGATAGACCGTCCGCATTATTGGATTGCGTAGTACTTGCTTTTTTTGAGTTTGACATCGCCGCTTCCTTTACATCACATTTTCGATATGACGCCTTTGACCTAGCAAGTATACACCTTACACTCAACACAACAAAAAACAATCACAAAATAGAATGTGATTATTTTTAATCACATTCTATTTTGTGATTGAAATGAGTAATAGATCAATGTTGATGGGGCGATGAATAAGGAGTGATATGAGAGGTGGTTGAAGCAAGAACAAGCAACTCTTAACTTCTACTACAGTTCCTTCCATCGTTTTTAGCTCGATAAAGCGCTTCATCGGCATGGTTTAAAAGCCACATGGCGCTCTGCTCTCCTTGCCGCTGATACACACTTCGTAGAGCATCATTACTTTGACTTATCAAACCAACACTTACCGTAAGTTTTTTGTCATACGCGGAAGCCTCGTGCGGTATATTCAAAAGCGTGACATTGCGTAATATGCGAGAAGCAATTGCTTTAGCGGCAATGTTGTCTGTTCCGGGTAAAATAATCGCAAACTCTTCACCACCATATCGGGCAACTAAATCATCACTGCCTAAACAACTGTTAGATAAAGTCTCTGCAATTTTTATCAGAACCTTATCGCCGGCAACGTGCCCGTAGTCATCGTTATACTGCTTAAAGAAATCCACATCGATAAGAAGTAGGCTAAGCGCAAGCCCCTGCTCTTGGCATCTTTGAATATCACGTTTTAATGTAGTGTCGAATAGACGCCTATTTGCAATACCGGTAAGGCCATCTATGTTTGCTAGCTGTTCAAGCTGCTTATTAGCCTCAAGAAGTTCGAGCTGCATTTTTTGTAAAATTTTGCGATTGTGTAGACTTTGTAACGTGTTACCTAGCATCTCCCCTATTCGCCGCAGATATTGAATATCAAATGTATTCCATGAATAAGGACTACCTATGATGTCACAGCCAATGAAACCGTATGGGGTATCGTTCACCATAATACGAACACACAAAATAGAAAAGATGCGCTCCTCTTCAAAAACCGCTTTTTCCGCCGCAGCACTCTCGGGAAGCGACGATACGTCGTCTACTTTAAATAAACCGTTTGCAATATGACTCATGAAAAAGGGGAGCGAGCTAGTTGGCATATTTTGCAGCTCATCAATAAAAGGTGTAACCCCCGCTGCAACCCATTCATGGGTGTTCGACATAAGCGCCATGTCTTCGTTGAATTCAAATAGGTAGCACCTATCTACATTGCTAAACTCTCCAAATCCAGCAAGAGCCTGGTCAATAATATTGTCTAACTCGTCAACACTTGCATTAATAAGCTTTGAGGAAAAGTCTGAGAGTAATTGATTAAAAACAATATGCTTACCCGCTGCAGACCCTTGTTGATTGTTGGCAACCAAATCACTTCCGTCAGGTCTAACATAAAGTACCAGCCAATTTTCTTCTGACGTAGTGATAACTCCACCTTCTACGTGGCAATTCATGGCTCGACATTGAGTTTGCACCCTGTACTGTTGGGATACGGCCCCCTCAGTAGCAGCGATATAGAAAGGAAGCGTATTTGCGGCAGTTTTTTGTTTAGACTGGCTGTCAAAAAACATTATTGAACTCTCGTCGAGACCGTTCAATTTTGTAATCCCAAACGTTTTTTCAAACCCCGTGCTGCAATAAACTTCCTCCCTATTAATACGTTTAAACAAAATACTTGATGGCATTTGCTTTAAAACGGCAACAATATCTTCACTACTCAAGCGCATCCCCAAACATGAACATTCTTTAACTGTAGCAAAGCACGACCAATAGTAAAAAGTACACCTCGCGTTTTATTAAACTTATTTAAGAAATTGGCGTATTCATTACAGACGTGGCCGTTTAAAAAAGGATTTGACTGCATATTATGAGTAACTCCATCGCTGAATTGTTAGATGAGATGTATGATGAAAATTCTGACAAGACGTCTCTAGGAAAAGTTATAGAGCGCTTTGAAGACAGAGGGTTTGGCCCATTACTGCTGGTTCCAGCATTAGTCGCATTACTTCCTACCGGCGCTATCCCTGGTGTACCAACAATATGCGGAATAACGTTGTTTTTTATTTGCATACAAGTGGCAATTGGGCAGAAAAGCCCATGGCTCCCTCGCACTCTAAAGGAAAAAGAAGTTGATTCCGATAAGTTAGAAAGCGCAATAGATAAAGCTAAACCCTATGTAAGAAAAACTGAAAAGTTACTTAAACCTCGCCTAACTTTTTTATCTGACACTCCTGCTAAAAATGTTGTTGCCGCGTATTGCGCCATTGCTGCACTTTGCATGATCCCGCTAGAAGCGCTTCCCTTCGCCGTCGCCCTACCTGCCTTTGCGCTTTGTATAACAGCCCTAGGTATGACTAATCGAGATGGCGTGTTTCTTGCGATAGGCATGACGCTTCAGCTAGGTACTGGTTACTTAGTTTTTAAAGCGATGACTATGATGTAAAACTGCAAAAGCAAGCGAAAGTACATTCCTACTTAGCAAACAATCTCTTGTTTTTTGATACGTCTTACGTACTATTCGTGGAATTAGAAAACTGTACTTCGGGCCAGTTGATTTTAGTCATCTCAAAATGTGAACAGCCTCACGTGCGAGAAATTGCTACCACTAGAACAGAGTCAAAAAATGAAGAGAAGTGTTGTTGTATCTCTTGCTATATCCTTTGTTTTCACTGCATTTGATACTTTTGCTGAAAACTGTGTTTTCAGCTGCCCCATTGGTTTAAACGGGCAAACCATTACCCGCTCTATATACACGCTGCATAATAACCCTCAAACAAAGTTCGCAAACTGGGTGGCGTATCACGTCACCCCAGAGACTATCGACGGCCCAACTAGAAGCCGCAACTGGAAAGCTGACCCTGAATTGGATGATGACAGCACGCTAGAGCCTAATGACTATAAGGGCGCGTGGCGGGGCATAGGCACCGATAGAGGGCATCAAGTTCCTCTTGCTTCTTTCAGTAACTCACCAGATTGGCGAGAGCTTAATTACCTCTCAAACATTACGCCTCAAGACTCTGATTTAAACCAAGGTCCATGGGTGAAGCTGGAAAACGCGGTTCGCAGTCTCGTTAGAACAGGTCAAGATGTCTATGTGGTATCAGGTCCTTTGTATGAATGGTTTTTCGCTGCACTTCCCGATGCCGACGAAGTTCATAACATCCCTAGCGGCTATTTCAAAGTTATCGTTACAGAAATAAACGGTTTGGTTGAAGCATCCGCGTTTATTATGCAGCAAAACGCAAGTCGAAAAGATGACTATTGCACTACTCAAGTCACTATTGATGAAGTTGAGGCAAGAACCGGATTAGATATCATGCCGATACTTCCGGAAGATACTGAAGCTTTTGTTGAAAGCACCTTAGGTAACTTGGCGTTTAAGCTAGGCTGTAGCTAGACGCTGCCAATTAAACTATGCCATTGACGCGAATATTAATATGAAAAATCTATAAAGTAAGGCCTTGTGGGATACCTAAGAAACATCACGAAGCTGTATTGACTCAAAAATCCTTAAGAAAATGGTGGCCAATCACTATTTATATTTAAACGGTACTATTTAGATTTAAACGGTTGTAACAACAGCGCTTTTATAGACGCATTTTCTTTTACAGCCGGCACGTCTTTTTGTCCTATTGGTAAAGTTTCATCGCTAAACGCTGCTCTAGGCGTGAAACTATTAAATAACCTGTCCCACCACGATACGCTAAACCCGTAATTAGAATTTGACTCACTTTTAGCTTGGCTATGATGAATACGATGCAAGCGTTGGGTAATTAACACCAGCCCTACTCTATCGTCCCACTTTTGTGGCAGCCTAATATTAGCGTGATTGAAAAGGGCAAAGCCATTTAGCGCTACTTCAAAAATAACAATGGCAATTGCTGGCACGCCCAATATCACTACCGCGGCGGCTTTGACACCCAAGCTTATGCCAATTTCCACTGGATGAAAACGAAGGCCAGTGGTGGTGTCGACGTGACTGTCGGCATGATGCATTTTGTGAAAGCGCCACAACATAGGCACGGTATGAAATAGTCGATGCTGCCAATAGACAAGCATATCAAGAAGTAAAACGCTTAACGCTACTACGCAAATAAACGCTAGAGGTTGCGAGCAATTATCGGTTAACGAGTCGTTCTGTAGGGCTTCGCCGTTAAGCCTTTGATCGAAGCTTGCAGCATCAGTCTGCGTGGCATCCAGCAAAACGTTGAACACGCCTATGCCTTCCTGCTTTGCCCAAACAGACACGCCAACAAGAGTAGCGGGAAGTAAAATTCGCGATACCAACGCTCCCATCACCACCATAGACAAGTTTCCTACCCAGCGAGTTTTTCTATCAAGCACGGCTTTACGCGCTGGCAAAAATGCTTCAAGCACTGCCATAAACACAAAAATGCCGAGAAACACGCTTAATCGTATGAGCGAGGTATTATCCAATGCAAATTCTCTTTATCACGTATCAAACCTTTGTCACATTTATCATTTTCAAAGTAATGATTAAGTTAAATGCGAAGCGAGCTTTCATCACAATTCATTTTCTGTGGAAGACGCTGTGCGGTGCGCCTTATTATCAAAGCGCTCGACCTTATCAAGAGTAGAAAAGCCCCCCGCTATGCGAGTAACCACGGTCACGGCACAGGCAGCAGCGAACAGATAAGCAAGCGTTGCAAAATACTGCGGCCAAATGCAAAAGGCCAAAAACACTAAAATGGTCTCCGTACCCTCAGTTAATCCCTGCATATAGTAGAAGCTTTTATTAGCAAACTGAGGCCTGTCTATTTGAAATTTCTCTGCTGCTATAGCAAATGCCAAGAAACTACTGCCAGTGCCAATAAAGGTAGCTAGTAACACCATGGCCGGTATGCCCCACTCCGCTGGGTCAGCAATTCCAAAGGCTAACGGAATAGACGCGTAGAACAAAAAGTCTAAGCAAATATCCAAAAAACCGCCTGCACTGCTACTACTACGCTGATACCGCGCCAACTCCCCGTCGATGCCGTCGAGTACGCGATTTAATATGATGCAGCCTAGCGCCATATTCCACCAGTTAAGAATAATAAAGGGAAACGCGAGAATACCGACGACGAACCCAACGAGCGTAACCTGATTTGGTGTAACGCTTTTACTGTCTAGCGCTTTTATTAACGGCGTTAAAAGAGGCTTTATAAGTGGGGTAACTTTGGCATCTAACATAATATATCGCTTCGCTCTCTTCTATATTACCGCTACAGGAGTTCTATGATGTCGCCGCCTGCGGCTAGCGCATCATCTTTATCGTGAGTGACCAATACAGCTGGAATTTTTCGTGCTTTTAACTGAGAAAACGTCCAGCTGCGAATTTGACCACGAAGCGCTACATCTAATTTACTAAAAGGCTCATCAAGCAACACCACTTCTGGCTGAGATGCCAGTGTTCTGATCAAGCTTACTCTTGCCTGTTGCCCGCCAGAGAGCGTGTTTACCGCTCGGTCAGCTATGCCATCAAGGTCGACCGCCGCTAACAATTCATTTATTGCGTCACGTTTCATTTGTTTGTTCTTTTGCCTATCAGCAGGCATGGCAAACGCAATGTTTTCGCCCACCGTCATGTGTTCAAATAGCAGCGCATCTTGAAACATAATGCCTACTTTGCGAAGGTGCGCATCCATATCATTAATCACCACACCATTTATTTTAATTTGTCCCGCAATGCTAAAAGGCGCCTGAAGCTGACCAGCGATGGCTTGAAGTAAGGTAGACTTACCCGCCCCACTTGGCCCCATAACGGTTAACACCTCGCCTTTTGCGACTTCAGCGCTTAACTGAAGCAGCGGCTTTTTATCGCGATAAATAACAATATTTTCTAAACTAAGCACTGTAAATTAAACCCTTTTTGTTCTCGTCTTTATATTAGCCTTGGGCTTTTTCTGCAATGCATCTGCTGAAACGCTAGTTAGCTTATCTGTCATGGGAAATTGTCTGCCTCGCTTTCTCATAGTAAATACAGGTATGTACCAGGCAATGATAAAGCCAATAAGCGGCAATATTGCTTGAATGATCACATATACCGCTGTGAGGCGCGTGCTGCTACCCGCTACCGAGGCCACCGCTTCTGTAGTGATGGTAGGGAGCGTACCGCCTGACGCCAGTAAAGTAGGTAAGTACTGGCTAAAACTAATCGCTAAACCTAATGCCCACGCCACTAAAATAGCGTTAAATAGTGATGGCAGCTTAACATGGTAAAAAACCTGCCACGGCGTTTTGCCCAAGCTCTGCGCCACCATGGCGTATCGATTGTCGAACTTCCTATACGCCACTGCCATCGATAAAAACACGTAAGGCACCACATAAACCATGTGCGCTATAAAGGTGTGAAACCATACGGCATTTTGAAAAACAAGCTGCTGGAGCCACACCAAGCCATATAAAAACGCAACGCCGGGGACTAATAAGGGTAAGAAAAGAGATAGAGAAAATATATTCGAAGCATAAGCATGCGCTGGCTTTAACTGCTCGCTTTCAAGGGTAAATATCACCAGCACCAACGCGGTTGTGCTAACCAGCAGACCAAGAAGCAAGGTGTTAATAAGCGGTGTTGCCAGTGCGCTTGTTGCAGTATTCCAATGCAGTAATGTCGCGCCCCCCGGCACTAATAAAGGAAAGTTCCACTGCTTTGCCACGGAGTACGCAACAACCGTATAAATCACCGCGCAGATTAAGATAATGTAAAGCGCTATGACGGCAACGCCACATGGTCGGAAGGCTTTATCGGCAAAATAGCGATTACCTTTTGAAAGGCTGCGCTTACCCATGTAATTAACCATGCGCTCAATGCCCAAAAATAACAGCACCGCCACCGCTGATACCGCCACTTGCACTACCGCAGCACTACTTGCCAGCAGTCGCATAGACAAATCAATATGATTGAACCAATGCATAATAGCAACAGCCAAGGTGCTTGGGCTGTTCGGCCCAAAAATGAGCGGAATTTCAACATTAGAGGTAGCGAAGACTAATACCGCCAATATAGGCAATTTAATTTGAGAAAAAATCGTTGGCAGCACCAATTTGAAAAAGCTCGCTATAGGCGAGTAACCCAACGCCGTGCCCACGTTTACATAGCCTGTCAGTTTCTTTTTCACAAGCGGCTGCGACATAACGCTCAGCGTCATCAACATGATAAACGGCAGCTCTTTCAAGCTTAGTGCGAGAAGCACACCGAGCCCAATATCGTCATAGAGTAACGCTCCTCCAGTAGACGCAGGCAGTGCTGTTTCATTAATCAGCGGTGTCTCGTTGACAAAAAGACTAGTGAAGACATAGCTTAAATACCCACTCAAGCGCGTACCGAGTGCCGCAAATATACCAGATGGACTGAGAACAAATAGTAAAGCAATGGCGGCGGCTGCATGGGGAAATACGAGAAACGGGCTTAGCACACCTTGAATTTTTCCAAGCAGAGAAGATTGATAAAACGCAGCTAGAATGCAGAACGCGGCTAGCACGGCTAAGAGTGTTGAGCCTAAGCCTGTAAAAAGCGATAACGCCATCATTTGCCAAACATCAGGGAGTGCGAATAACGTAGCAAATACGTCGGCGGAGAAAGCATTAGCGCCGATAGCCGGAAAATAACCCAACGCAGGAAATAACACCCCTACCAGCCCTGCCAATACAGGCACGCAAAGTACTAACAGTAAACACCAGCGCGAAACAAGTGTAACGTTAGCAAACATTAGTAGCGTGCCCCATAGCGTTGAAACCAGGCTTCACGTAGCGCGTCGGTCCAGCTAGCGTGGGGTTCTGCTAGCAGCACCGCTGACTGTGATTTATCGAGGGCAGATGCGTGCACGGTATCACTTTTAAAAAGCATAGTTTGTGCTTTTGAAAGGGCTGTCATATCCAGCACCGTATCGTCGCCCCACACCGCCAACTTTTGTTTTTCGGCTTGTGCCTCTGGCGAAAGCAAAAAATTCACCACCGTTTTTGCCGCTGATTTGTTGTTCGAGTTATAGGTCAACCCCACAAAATGTACGTTGGCAAGGCTGCCATCTTGCATGGCGTAAGTGCGTACATCGTCAGGCAAATCAAAACGGTTAACGGCCGATGGAATTTCAGCGGCAGTAAATGAAAACGCTAGGGTAAGCTCTCCAGTGCCAATCAAACGCTGCAGCTGCGAGGCTTGACGAAGCATATACTCCCCTTGTTGCCACATACTTGGATGTAGTTCGTCTAAATAAGTCCAAAGCGCAGGTAATACAGCCTGCAGTGATTGTTCAGTAACGGGCTGATAGAACAGAGACTGCTTGTCGCCGTTAAGTGCAATGGCTGCATATTTTATAAAGCTAATGCCTAAATAATCGTTTGGCACAGGGTAAGTGAATCGCCCTGGCGCCTTTTGTGCAAACCGGAGTAATTCGCCAATGGTTTGCGGAGGCGTTACGTTTAACGCCTTCATGTGCGCACTGCGATAGTAAAACACCATTGACGCTTTACCCCAAGGCGCTTCCATGCCAAGGGTGGCTTCACCAAAATCGGTTACCATAGCGGGGTTCTTTTCAGGGGTGGTTAGCGCAAAATTATCCAATTCTTCCACCCAACTTCGGGCAAGCAAGCCGTGTTTTTTCATTGCGGCAAAGTTTTCGCCATTTATCCATATCAAATCCACACTGCCGTTATCGTGATTACCAGCCGCTTTTTCTGCCAACACACGGGACACAGCGTCGCTGGTATCAGCTAACTTTACGTGCTGCATTTCAATATTAAAACGCTGATTAACTTGCCCGGCAACCCACTGCAAATAACCATTTACTTGAGCACTTCCACCCCATGCATGAAAACGCACTTGAGGCTTGTTAGAGGATGAATTTAATTCAATGTTTTGATCCGCAATACGTTGAGGTGATTCATAGTCAACATCGCTCTTAGCAATAGAAAACGCGCTAAACGACATGGTGGTAATTAACAACACCTTTAGCAGCATTTGAAAGTGAGGAAGCGCGTTAAGACCGCAGTGACAAAAAACCTTCTGGAAAAACCGATACAACCTAAACTTACCGTGTTGCGCTAATTCTCTTGAATAGTGCAGCCCAATATAAAGGGATGGATACAGGCTAAAGCCCTTTTCACCGAAACGTTTAATGTTGACCAAAGCGCTATTGGGTGCCATTGAGCGCCCAGTCGTAATCTAAGAATTCAATTTCTGCGTTTTCCTGCTCAAGGGTTGAGACCTGAGGCTCCGATAGATTAAGTGCATCTTTATATAACAACAGAAATTGGCTCAAAGTTTCTGTGTTTACGTTATTAGCACCTTGCCAACTTTCGCTTTCACGCCCTGCATTATTTTCAAAATCTTCGCCGTACCAATCGAATATTTTAGACAGCTTCAAGGTATTGCCGTCCATTCTGTTGCGAGATGTATCGGCTAAGAAGCGTTTGGTTTGTGCATCAAGTTGACTGTCCAGCTTTTCGCCAACATAAGCTTCTTCACGCAGCGCGGGGCAACCAATGCTGGCGCAGTTAACGGCAAAATGAATGCGTGGCTCGTTGTATCCTTTCGTGTTTTTACGTTGACCGCGGATAAGTTCGTGCTCGATTTCGTCTAACGTAAGGGTTTTACCCAATAGCGGCGCAATTTCCTTTTTCCAAGGCGATGAGAAAAAACCGCCTAAATCGCGAATAGAGTCTATCTCTGGGTATTCGGTGAGAATAAGATCAATGGTGTAAGCGTTGTATGCATTAATGAGAAACGCCAGTTGGTCGGCCCTGTCCCAGCGTTCAAAGGTACTTTTTTCTACCTTAGCCAAGGCATTTAAATACTCGGTTAAACGGTTGCTATTTTGTTTAAACCCCTTGTAATCCACTTGTGTGCTGGCGCCACTGTCTATGGTTTTCACATGCTCGCTTAATAACGCACTAAACGGTTCGTGTAGAGTGTTATTTTCTTCAAGTACAGCTTCACCTGACGTAACCGAAAAGCTCGCGCTTGCAGCAAGCAGCATAACGCTGCTTGCGGCTAATCGGCCTAATTTTTTAATAGCCCCTAGTTGTGAAACCGCAAGTGCGTTTGTCATCGCTAGTCTTTTAGTCACCTCTACTACCCTCTTCGCCACGTGTGGAATTTCTCTACATAGCTAAGTAGTTTTTCAGGCGCATTGGCGCGCTTCCAATTGCCTGCTGCATATTTTGCGCCTTCAGCCCAAGTTGGGTAGGCGTGAATAGTGCCAAGAATTTTGTTAAGCCCTAGATCATGCTTCATGGCGATAACAAATTCGGCAATCAAATCACCTGCATGTTCAGAGACCACAGTCACGCCCAGTATTTTGTCTTTACCTGGCGGCGTAAGCACCTTAATGAACCCCTTACGTGCACTTTCAGCAACCGCGCGGTCAAGTTCAGCAAATTCGTAACGAGTGACTTCTACATCAATCTCTTGTTCAGCAGCATCTCGCTCACTTAAGCCTACTCTCGCCACTTCCGGGTCGATAAACGTCGTCCAAGGAATAACGCGATAATCCACTTTAAACTTCTTAAACGTGCCAAAAAGCGCATTAACCGCCGCATACCAGGCTTGATGTGCGGCAACGTGGGTAAATTGATAAGGCCCTACGACATCACCAGCGGCAAAAATATTTGGCATAAGGGTTTGCAAGTATTCATCGGTCTCTATGGTTCTATCGAACTGAATTCCCAGGTCTTCAAGACCAAACCCATTAAGGCGTGCTTTTCGACCCACAGCCACAATGACTTCGTCGTAGGCAATGGTAGATTCAACACCTTCTTTTGCAACCACTAGCACTTTTTCGCCATTTTGTTGCTCAAAGCGAAGAGCATCATGTGAGGTTAATACGTTGACGCCGTTCTCACGCAGTACAGATTCTGCGTATTCCGCCACGTCTGCATCTTCGCGACCCATTAAGCGCGGAGCCCGTTCAACTTGTATCACTTCGCTGCCAAGGCGTGAAAAGGCCTGGGCTAGTTCACAACCAATAGGCCCTCCGCCTAGTACAACTAAGCGTCTTGGCGCGTCTTCAAGCTCAGCAAAATTGGTCCATAAGGTATCAGAAGTGACATAGCCGCTTTCCTTAATACCCGGTAAGTCAGGAACAAAGGGCGCTGCGCCTGTAGCCACAACAATATTCTTTGTGGTTAGCGTTTGCGTGCCGCCATCGTTCTTTTTGATTTCTACTGTCCATGGGTCGATGATCTTCGCATAGCCTTTTACGACATCTACACCCAAGTTAGTGTAGCGCTCCACGCTGTCGTTAGGCGCAATTGCCGCGATCACGTCGTGTACACGTGCCATCACTTTTTTAAACGACATGGCAGGGGCTACTGGCTCTAAACCGTAACTATCAGCATGGCGCATTTGGTTGGCCACTTTAGCCGTTTTTATTATGGCTTTACTGGGTACGCAGCCATAGTTGAGGCAGTCGCCTCCCATTTCCCCAGCTTCTATCAGCGTGACTTTTGCTTTCACCGCCGCAGCAATGTAGCTGGTAACCAAACCACCCGCACCCGCACCAATCACCACTAGGTTGCGATCAAACTTCTTCGGTTTATTGTAGCCTTTGTAAACGCGACGACGATTAACTACCGCCACGATAGCTTTAGCAATCCAAGGGAATATGCCTAAAAGGACAAATGAAAAGATAAGCCCTGGTGAGACAATGCCAGACAAACTGTCTATTTGTGCAAGCTGGGTACCTGCGTTTACATACACAGCAGTACCGGCGAGCATGCCTACTTGGCTCACCCAATAGAATGTCCATGTTTTAAGTGACGTTAGCCCCATTAACAGGTTAATCAGGAAAAACGGGAATACTGGCACTAGGCGCAATGTAAACAAATAAAACGCACCTTGTTTCTCTACGCCCTCATCAATCTTTCTAAGCTTTTCTTTAAACTTGTTGCGTACGGTGTCGCGCAAAATAAAACGCGATACTAAAAACGCCAGCGTTGCGCCTATGCTCGAAGCAAACGATACAATCACTAAGCCCTGTACCAGGCCAAACAAGGCCCCTGCTGCCAAGGTTAAAATAGCCGCCCCCGGCAATGACAGTGCGGTTACTGCAACATAAATGGCAAAGAACACACCAATGCTCAACACTGGGTTTTGTGCTATTTGCGTTTGGAACGTATCCAGAGAGTCCTTCATGCCTTGAAGGGTTAAATAGCTATTTAAATCAAAGTAAAAAAAGCTGAATATGGCGGCAACAATTACCCCTAAAAGCGCTATTTTTTTAAACATAAAAATCCTTAGCGCTTAAAACGCATACTGCATGGTAACTTGGGCGTGACGAGGTACGTTTGGCATCACCAGTGTTGCGCCGAAATATCCACCCTCAAACAGCGGTTGCCAATTTTCTTCATCGGTGACATTGATGACATCTAAACGCAGGCGAAGGTTATCCGTTACTTGATAGTCTGCATTAACATCAACCGTGTATTGGTCGCGAATATGCACCGTTTGTAAGAAGTCCAACGGGAATGACTTTGTGTAAAGCGCGCTTGCGCCAACTTGGAAGTCGTCAGTAATTTGCCAGCCAGCGTTAATTGAAGCGATTTGTGGCGGAATTCCCTGAACACGACTGTCAGATGCAGGGAAGGCAGCAAACGATGGCGACCCTACTCCCGTACCTTCAATAATGTCTGGGCGACTGTTGTCGAAGGCATCGATAACCTGCGCTGTACCTTGGAACGCAGCTGAATCATCAAAACGCGCGTCTAAATAACTATAAGCCGCATTTACCCAAACGTTATCAGCTTGATAGAACATTTGTAGTTCGAAACCTTGTGTTTTCACACCGCTGTTACTGCCATCGCGGTTGCGTAAGCTTCGGGTCTGGTCAAACACAGCGGCCTCTGCGTACCAGCTGCTGTTTGGCGCATATTTTACGCCCACTTCGTATAACGTATTTTCAGTGGCAAAGTTAAGCGGGTTAATCTCGTTGTTACCGCCTAACACGGTGCCCCCCGCCATACTGTTAGATGTCGCGTCGTTTTCTGAAAACGCGGCGTATATATTCACATCTCCTGTCAGCTTATAGACTGCACTTAACTGATAGCTGGTTAATGTATCACTGTACGAATCTGAAGCCGCTTCAACACCAACAGGCGCTAATGGGTCACGAGCGTCAACGTCGTAGTAATCGACACGCACGCCAGCAATGGTAGAAAATTTATCAGTCCACGCAGAACGCTGCTGAAACGCTAAGCCTGTTTGCCATGAGGTGGAGTCGGTGGTGTCTGACAAGTTAAAGTCGCCGCTTCCATCACCATCTAGATCGTATTGCGCACCCGGTGAAACATACACGCCAGGACGCAGCTCAACTAAGCGGGCTTTTTGATTGTCTGTAAGCGGAATAACGCGATTAGAGATAGGTCCGGTCAAATCAATTGGATTGTCAGCCTCTGTTGTAAATTGGCTGTAGCCCAATACGTCATTGTAACGAAGCGCAAGCCCTACCGTCGTGGTTTGACTATCGCTCCACGTATAATCAAGCTCAGTACGGTTTTCAAACGTGTCAGCGCCATCAATGATTTCTACGAAACTGTTTTGCGCAATTTCTTCACGCTCAAGATATTGATAATAGGTAATGTTGCGAAGCGCGATATTATCGGCGACTTTGTATTCCACATTACTTCGAATAACGGTGGTTTCAGCACCGTTGATGTCATCAGGATTGGTAAATACACGGTTACGAGGAATAACCACTTCACCGGTAGGAGAAATAATAGCACCAGCACCAGGTACGGAACTACCATTTGGCTGAGTGCCTTGACCGGTAATATAAACGCCGTTATCGATAAGGTCTTGTGTTGGGCGGTTTATACCTGCGTTATCTGGATAATCTGTGTCGTAATATTCAGCGCTGATATCCCACGTTAGTGCATTGCTCGGCGTATAGCGATAGGCCACAAACAAATTCGTGCTTTCCCGCTTGGCAAAGTCATAAAAACTGCCGTGATCTAAGTACTCTGCACTAAAGCGAACACCACTTTTACCTTCTTCTATTGCCGTACCGTAATCGACTTGCGCTGAATACTGATCCCAGCGACCCGCGCGAAGGGTAACTTTACCATTGCTTTCTGTGGTAGGCGCAACCTTAGTTTGAAGGTTTACAAAGCCCCCGTTTCGTTGCGTACTGCCAAATAACACTGGCGATGGCCCTTTCACTACATCAATTTGCTCAACGCTATTAAACGACAACGGCAGGCCAAAGCCATTATTGCCAGCTTGACGTCGCACGCCATCTTGGAAAAGCTCGCCGAGTTGGCCCCGTATACTCGGTAAGCTTGGTGTACCGAACCCGCTTGAGGCGTACGCGTTGGGCGCTGCTTTTACTATGTCGTGTAAATCATTAATGTTGAGTGCTTCGATGGCCTCTGCCGAGAGTGAAGTTACCGCACGCGGGGTCTCTGCTGCACTTAAACCGCTACCAAAAATGCCTTTCAGTGTGTTGTCGCCGGGGTTGAGCGTGTTTACATTTTGCTGGTTGCCGGTGACTTCAACAACTTCAATATCTGATACGCCTTGAGCATAGAGCGATTGACTGATGGCAAGTGCGAGTGTGCTAAGCGCAAGGCCGATTACTTTTTTCATTAACAATTCCGTATTTTTAATTCTTATTCGACAAGACCGATACGCGTATCAAAAAATTTCAGAACAATTAATTTTCAAAAAATATTTAAAAACAGAAAATTAATTGAAATTTTTATTTTGAACGGTCGTTCTAGTATGCTTGCACTATTATATTTTTGGAGCATGTATGCAAAACAACACCGATATTCAAAAACGACTGCAGTGGTCGTTACTTTCTCTTCGCGTAACTATTTTTATTGTTATGTTCGTTTGGACCCTTGATAAATTTGTTAATCCTGCACACGGCATGGCCATTTTCGAAAAATTCTATGGTATCGGCGGCGTACCTGAAGTCGCTGTTTATATCATGGGCGCTTTACAGCTAGCATTGGTTTTGTCCTTTCTAGCGGGCCTTGCGAAAAAATACACCTACGCCTTCATTTTTATTCTGCACGGTGGATCAACCCTTTCTTCATTCCCCCAGTATCTAGACGCCTTTAATCACTTGCTATTTTTTGCAGCCTGGCCCATGTGGGGCGCGTGCTTTGCCCTTTTCCTATTGCGCGATGCAGATACAAAATTTGCTTTTGGCAAATAATAATTTTTTTGCGAGGCGAGCCGCGCGGTGTTTACAAGCGAGCTCAACTTATTGATATGATCTCAATGTCGGCGCTTTTTAATAGAAAGACGGCCGCCCACGCTATTTTGTCATTGATCTAGTCTTTGGCGGCAGCATAAAGTTGCTGCCACTCTGCCTCTTCTACAGGCATGATCGACAGTCTTCCGCCTTTTTTAACTAAAGGTAGCTCTGTAATACCTTCCATACTTTTGATCACAGAAAGTGGAAGTACGCTGGAAAACTTCTCTGCAAATTTCACATCGACGCGATACCAACGAGGGTTTTCCTGACTCGATTTAGGGTCGTGATATTTTGATTCAGGGTTGAACTGTGTGGTGTCTGGATAGCCGTCTTTTACCACCTCGGCAACCCCTGCAATACCTACCTCTTTACAACTGGAATGATAGATGAATACTTTATCACCCCGTTTTACACCGTCTCTTAGAAAGTTACGGGCTTGGTAATTTCTTACCCCATCCCACGGTTCCGTCTGATCAGGTCGACTTGCTAAGTCGTCGATAGAAAATGCATCGGGTTCTGTTTTAAATAGCCAATACGCCATAGTTGTTGTTATTTCTCTTCGTTGTAAATACACAAGCCATACAAGCACCTATTATTGAATGCACTCCGGTTATCGATGAGCCTTCACTCAGGTTGCTTTTTCTTACGGAACACTCGCAAAAACGTGTGCTCACACATAGTCTTTTGGCTTTTTTATTTAAGTGAGTATACAAAGCTATTTTATTTAATGACAGCGCTATACCTTAGCGCGGCCAAGACTGCTATAATTGCGTACTAATTCTGAGCTTCTGCCTACCTTTAGCTCAGCAACTTCCTGATTTATCTAGATGTGATTACTATGCAAGCCACCATTAAGGCCGATCGCGGTCTGTTTTCCTACCCAAAATATTGGCCACATTGTTTGGGTACTGCACCTTTTCTCCCGATGTCAAAGGAAGAGATGGATGCCCTTGGCTGGGACAGTTGTGACGTTATTTTGGTAACGGGCGATGCATATGTAGATCACCCAAGTTTCGGTATGGCGGTTATCGGTCGTGTACTGGAAGCTCATGGTTTTCGTGTTGGCATTATTTCTCAGCCAGACTGGACCAGCAAAGATGACTTTATGAAGCTGGGCAAGCCTAACCTATATTTCGGGGTAACAGCCGGAAATATGGATTCCATGATTAACCGCTACACGTCAGACAAAAAACTTCGCCACGACGATGCCTACACGCCAGGCAATGTGGGTGGTAAGCGTCCTGACCGCGCGGTTACTGTGTATTCACAGCGCTGCCGTGAAGCGTTTAAAGGTGTACCTGTTATTGTTGGCGGTATTGAAGCTAGCTTGCGACGTATTGCGCACTATGACTATTGGAGCGAAAAAGTACGCCGCTCTGTGTTATTCGATTCGAAAGCGGATATGCTCTTTTTTGGTAACGCCGAACGACCTCTTGTTGAAGTCACCCATCGCTTAGCGGCAGGTGAAGATATTGCGGATTTGCGCGACATTCGCGGAACTGCGATTATCGTGAAAGAGGCCTTACCTGAGTGGCAAGGCGTTGACTCTACATCGCTTGATAGACCTGGCAAAATAGACCCGATTTCAAGCCCCTATCAAATGGAGCCTGAATGCGACTCGCAAGAGAAAGACACCAAAAGTAGCGAAGCGCCAGAAGCAGCGCCTATTGTGATTCAGCCTGCGCAGAAAGAAAAAGAAAAGCGCAAGCCTTGGGAGAACGTGTACGTTAAATTGCCTGCGTATGAAACGGTGAAAGACAACAAAGTGTTGTACGCCCATACGTCGCGTATTTTGCATCAGGAAACTAACCCGGGTTGTGCTCGCGCGCTCATGCAGCGCCATGGTGACCGACACATTTGGATTAATCCACCTGCCATGCCGCTCGAAACTGAAGAGATGGACGCGGTGTTTGATTTACCCTATCAGCGCGTGCCCCACCCTGTGTATGGCGATGCCAAAATCCCTGCATACGATATGATTCGTTTCAGTATCAACATTATGCGCGGGTGCTATGGCGGCTGCACATTCTGCTCAATTACCGAACACGAAGGCCGTATTATTCAAAGCCGCTCTGAAGACTCTATAATTCGTGAAATTGAGCAAATTCGCGACACCGTACCTGGCTTTACCGGCGTGATTTCAGACTTGGGCGGACCAACCGCAAATATGTATCGCCTGCGTTGTAAGAGTCCGAAAGCCGAGGCCACATGCCGCCGCCCTTCATGCGTGTACCCCAGTATTTGTGCGCATATGGATACCGATCATAAGCCAACGATCGACTTATACCGTCGTGCTCGCGAATTACCTGGAATTAAAAAGATTTTGATTGCCTCTGGCGTGCGATACGACCTAGCGGTAGAAGACCCAGAGTATGTGAAAGAATTAGCGCTCCACCATGTAGGTGGCTATTTGAAAATAGCACCAGAGCACACTGAAGACGGCCCGCTTTCAAAGATGATGAAGCCGGGAATGGGCAGCTACTACCGCTTTAAAGAATTGTTTGATAAATACTCGCAAGAAGCGGGCAAAAAGCAGTATCTCATCCCTTACTTTATTGCATCGCATCCGGGTACAACAGACGAAGATATGCTAAGCCTTGCGATTTGGCTTAAAGAAAACAAATTTAAGCTCGATCAGGTACAGAACTTCTATCCGTCGCCAATGGCAACGGCCACCACCATGTACCACACAGAAGTGAATTCACTTCGTAAAGTGACTAAAGAAAGTGAAGAGGTGCCTTCTGCAAAAGGTGAGATTCACCGTCGATTGCACAAGGCGATGTTGCGATACCATGACCCGAAGAACTTTGCGCAAATTCGCGAAGCGCTCAAGCGTATGGGGCGCGAAGATTTAATTGGCCGCGGTCCTCAACACCTTGTTCCACCTGAAACAGCAGATGAAAAGCGCCAAAAAGCGCAAAAAGGCCGCCGTGGTGAGCGCGCGCTTACCAAACATACTGGGCTTCCTCCTACTTTTCAGGGAAAGAACAGTAAAGGTAAAGGCCGAGATGGCAACACTGCGAACAAGGGTCGCCGCAATTCAGATGCAAATAAGCAGTACCAAGGCAACCCACAAGAACAATCCAACGGCAATTCCGTCAATAAAAGCGGAGGCAAGACCGGCAATAGAAACGGGGCCAATACGTCTAAAGCGAATAACGGTAGTGGTAACAACCGCAACCGCTCCCAAAAGCAGCCGAGCATGCATAAACGTTAAACTAAAAAACGCCCGATATTTTTAAACATCGGGCGTTTTTCTTTCAGTCTATCAGCGGCTTCTTAGCACTTAACGTTGTTCAAAATCTTCGGGTTAGTGCACACAATAAGTTTAGCACTACACCTTTTCATTAACGTGACACCTCACGTTTGCAAGCTCCGCTAACGCTTCAGTTTGATCATTTCGCAGCAGACACTGCTTTCCATCGCTAAGCAATGTAAAGCTATACAAAGGGTTATCGTGCCTTCCTTCAATGGGTAGCCCCCTGCTATCTAGTTTTGCTTTTCTTTCAATCGTAACGCTAGAAGTTTCACTAAATGCATTTGATGCAATAGTAATTCGCGTACCGCCAAACCAATTGCTGATCGTATCTTCTATGGTTTGCTTTTCGCTATCGCTAATAGATTTAGCAAGTGCCTTTTGCAACGCAATGTCCTTGGTAGAAGCACAACTCGCTACCGATAAAACAGACGCTGATAGCAGAACCAGAGCAACAAACGAATTTGGCTGCCCTGCACTTTTACTGTTCAAACCCATTATTTTCGTTCCTGAATAATTGGCTGATTGATCTTGTTTTGTAGAACGAAGTTATCCCTGCGCGTATTCGGAGTGTCGATAGGAATAAGTGTTTCACCTACTAACGCACTTTGATCACTACGCAGCGTTTTTACATCAGCGATACCGTTACCGGTCACCACTACAGGGCACGAGCCAGTAGCAGCATATTCGAGCGTTGCAGCTAACATACCTTCCTCTGGCTCACCTAAGCTTGTGGTAAAGTCATCTTCAACTTCACAACCCGGCAGTTCAAAGTCAAAATTAGGCGTGGCGGTTGGCATAAAGCCATCTGCATAGTCGCCAAAGCCTTTGTTATTTACCCCTTGGAACTGAATAGTAAAATAGGTCTCACCGCAGTTGTCTGTAGGGTAAAAGCCGTATGGCTTACCACAGGTTGTAGAACCAATTTGAACTACCTCTACGTCTATACCGCGAAGGGCATTCATTACTGCTTCGCTCGCTGAGCAAGTGGCGTCTGTTGAAATAACGTAAACTCGCGTCAGTGATAGGCTTGGAAGTAGCGTATTAGTAAGTAAACCTTCGTTATAATCGATAACGGTGCTGTAGAACGGCGTTGGACTAATAGACTGCCCTGTTACTGGGTTGGTCGTTGGATTCTTATCGTTAAATCTCAAAGTTTCAAACGTAGCATTGTTCGTTTGATTTGGGCCCGCTACCATATATGAAAGCTGTGAAGCTAACGCCAAGCGGCCACCTCCGTTATAACGTAAGTCCATGACCAACTCCGTCACGTTCTCCTCTACAAAGGTATCGAACGCATCAATCAGCCCTTCTTGCGCTGTAACAATAAAGCTATTGAACTGAAAATAGCCTACCTTACCGTTATCGGTATTTAGCACTTTAACGTTTTGCACTGGGGTTACACTGATATCATCAGACGTAATGTCAGCGGTTAGCGTGGTGCCGTCAACCAGTTCAAACTCAAAGCTTGTGGTTGTTCCAGCATCATCAGGGAATAATCCGTCGTTGATGGTGTCAACACCTTGTTGCGTGTTGTCATTAACAAAATCAACGCCGTTTATACTTACAACCTTGGCGCCTCTAGGTACGTTTGCTGATGCCGCAGGTGAGCCGGGCTCAGTAAACCGCACAGTTAGTTCTCTTGGCACTGTGGTAGAACCGAATTCCCAGCTAAACCCAAAACCTGATGATATGCCAGATTGAGATAACTCATTATATTCTGCGGTGTCCTGTGAAAAATGGAAATTATCTTTTGGCGTGCCGCTTGGTGTCAGTTCATTCGTTTTTAATTGGTCGAAATACGCCAATACTGAAAAATTTTCCGGGTCGTTATCGTCTACTTCGTCATACCAGAGGTAGGTATCGTTAGTCCAAGAGCGCAACCAAAGCTTCTCATCCATGGCGGTGCCTTGCGTATCTGGGTAAGCACTTCCTGTGAAAGGATCGATGCCGCTTCGTGGAGTTTCGCATTTCGCAATGAACTGTGATTGCGGCTCGTAAACACCTCTTTCCCATTCTGGGTCAGGCTTTACGGGTGTAGTAGGTGTAGTAACGACAGGTGGCGTGTTAGACGAGCCACCTCCTCCGCATCCTGCCAATAGAGAAATTGTTACCGCTAATGCAACTGAAGAATACACACACGCTTTCATAGTTCTAACATGTCCTTACTGTAAATGGCTAACTACGGCCTACCGCTCAATACTTAAACAATAGCACAGCCGATAATGACATATCCTTATAAACCTCACTACATAACAAAAGTTTAAAATGTTTCTAATTGTAAAATATACGAGCGTTAGCAAAAAATATTTCCAAGGTCTTCGGTCCACTGGCTAAGTCACCTTTCTATATAACAATTTATCAAGCTTTCACTAACGCTCCTTTTAAATAGCTTCAAATTAGACTTGCCGTGATACGGTTATTATCGGTGCCGTTGTTACCGCAAAAGCCCAACTTTTTGTGCAGTAAGACTGCTAACATAGAGCCCCTCTTTTGTTTTAATCGCACCTGTTACGAAGGGGAAAGTGCCGGTCGGGTCTTGCCAACTTTGTTCTATCTCACCGATTTCGCTTATTTTAACGAGATGACCATAAGGCTGACCTTGAGGACGCATAAAGCTAGGAAGGCGCTGTACTATTTTTCGAATAAATGGTTTATCAGACAGCATATCGACAGGGGCTGAGCGCGGCGACGCAAGGCCAATGTAGTAGCTGCCATTTTCCGCACGGCTGATATTATCTGGAAAGCCAGGCAAGTTATCGATAAGTACGTCAACTTGCCCTTTATTCGGCCCCACCAGCCAATAACGCAGCACCCTATATTTTCCGGTTTCGTTAACCAGTATCGATTGCTCGTCGTGACTGACTGCCACACCGTTCGCGAACACCAACTTATCCATGAGTATTGCACTATTGCCGGTATCAGGGTTGTACTCAATTAACCTACCATTACCTTTATGTTCGAATATCTCAAGCAAGCTGGCACTAAGGGTACCGCCGTAATCCATAGCCGGAAATTTAGTGGTCGCGTCGGTAAAATAGATATTGCCGTTCTGAGCAATATCTACATCGTCTGCATACACGACAGGAGTTTTTTTTACCTCATCAACCAGCACAGAGACTTCACCCGACGTATTTATCTTGAGTAGCCCAAGATGAGCGTCAGCGACAACAAGATTGCCTTTATTGTCGTATTCGATGCCTAAGGGACGACCGCCCGTGTTTACCCAAGGGGAAAAAGTGCCCTCGCCTTTCTTCTTCAAAAGAATAGCGCCGGAATGACTGGATGTTGCTAACGTGCCATTCTGATTCAACGCAAAATCTTCAGGTCCATAGTCGGTTCCCATGTCAACGAGCGTTAACTCAGATAGTCGTGTGTTTTGCGCGAACTTACCCTCAAAGCCCTTATTGACTGGTGCTTGCCATGCTACGGGCTCTATGGACACAGGCCATAACAGTAGGTAAACAGTACATAGTAAAAAGACACACCACACTGCTTTCATTTGCTTTACCTCATGAATGTTTAGGCTGTATGAGCGCCAAGGTAACAAGCAATCATTCAACTTACTGCTTTCGTTTTTTAATAGTGAACTATTAATCAACGTGTTCAATTTCGTGTTTAGCGCAATGACCTAACTGTGCATTACAATTTCGTAAAGTGGCATCTTTAAATGGCTTTTGTGCGTTTTAAAATAAAACGTTGTTAAGGTACACCATGCCATTTTACTCAAAAGTATTGGAAACCTCCTGCGCAAAGCACGTAGACAAAGAGTTGCGTGCAAGCCATGCAGGAGAGACCGGCGCAGTATGGATATATCGCGGCGCACTCTGCGCGGAGTTTTTATTAAGTCTTTTTATTATTGGAAATAGACCGAGCAAAACAAAGCCGTTTATTCATGAGCATCTTAGGACAGAGAAAAGTCACCTCGCTATTTTCGAGCATGAGATGCCGCTCTTCAGAGGTAGCTTTCTGTTACCAGCATGGATAGCCGCTGGGTTTGTTACCGGTTTATTGCCGCGATTATTGGGTCACAATTGGTTTTTTTACACTATTTACTGTGTGGAGCAATTCGTAGACAAACACTATGAGAAACAATGTAGCAGTATGATAATGTTATCAGAGCCTCCTTCTAACGTTATAAATCGCTTTAAGGAATGTCAAATTGACGAGCGACATCACAGAGATGAGGCACTGTCACTTATGACTGAACAGCCCACGTTGCTTATGACACTATGGGGGAAGTTGGTAGGTTCAGGCTCATCACTTGCCGTTGCGATGGCAAAACTGATTTAGGATCGGGTGAAGTGATAAGGGCTAAGAACTATTTTCGAAAGTTGAGTTTCAGGGTTAAATCATTTGGGCAAAAAGGAAAGGTTAAGGCCTTTGAAACCCTGCGACAACTGCGGGGCTGAGGCTGATGTACAATACAGAATTAACAGCAATAAAAGCGAGAGCTGGCAAATAGTGTGTAAAGCATGCCAAGAAAAAGCAAAAATGCTGACAGGCTATATCTATGGTGGGACATGGAAACGAAAAAAGCGTAACTAGGCGCAGAGACCGTATTGCATCATAGTTACGCTTTTTAGATTTCCATTTGAAACCACCACGTGGTGATCTAGCAATTTAAGCCCTTGTCACAGGTTTACGCTTTCGCCGTGACTCGCATCGTAAAGGTTAGGTTTCACCTCACTTTTGTTTTCTGCATGATTCATTTTCTCTCGTTTTAGCAAAGTCAGGCCACGCCACATACTCCACAGTACATAAATTGTCATTGGGAGATTTAACTGCAGCGAAGAAACCGTGAATGTTGCGTTCCCATGAACCGCTGTGTAGACAACAAGCAGCGCCAAAACACTTAAACCTGATACAAATAGCCATACCGGCTTTGTGAGTGATTTGATGCCAACGGTGAGTACGATATTCAATAACATTACCCCCCAAAATACGGCAATCAATGAGCCAGCAAATAACATATCTGCCACCGCCGTTACCGCCAACGCGCTAACGCTCCCCCATACAATGCTATACCACAGACGACTCGCTAATGGCGGATGGGCTTTTTTCGATAACCAAATTTCCATGCCCGAGACACAAAGCACAGTCAGCATTACGCCTAAAATGAAGTAAAGCCACTTACTAAGCATGCCAGCAAAGTCGCCAAAGTGGAGTCGATACATTGACCATAATAACTGCTTACCCCATTCCCCGTGTTCGTACCCTGCTACACCGATAAAGTTTCCTGCAGTGTCAAAGCGATAGCCTTCAGCGTAAATCATTCTGTTCGGCGCTTTCGCGTAAATTTCAATAAATTGCTCTGGCTCACCAACTTCGTGGACGGTTAGAAAAATGGGCGACTTTTCTGGTGCCAACGTTTTCATTTGGTCGAACGCTTTGCCTATAGCTGGCTTACCGCTTTGGGGCGCAAGCACCGGATCCGGTGTAAAAATTTGATCGACGACAGCATCTCTGTCGCCACCGTAATTTACCGCAGCAACTAACATTAAAATGATACCGGCCAAACCAAAGTAAGTACCGCTAATGCCGATGATCAAATGAAACGGCGCGGCCCATAAACCAAAACGATTGTGTAAATCGATTTGCGCCTGCTGTCCGTTGCCACCTCTTCGCAATTTGAATGCATCTTTTGCAATTCGTTTATGTGCAATAATGCCTGTGATCACCAGAGTACAGATTATGGCACCTAAGGCGCTGACTAAAATCATTCCCCAGCTATGCGGCAGGTTCAGATATAAATGAAGATCAACCAGCATCTGAGTAAAGGACACGCTCTCTTCTTCTAGCAAATTACCTTCGCCATCAGCGAAATACGCTACGTGATCATTTTCAACGACCAACCGGGGTATATCGGATGTAGGAAACACAACAAAGAGATGATGAGATTCTTCTGTGTGTTTTGCTAAAAAGCTATCCATAGCTTTTTCAACCGCCTCTGGTGAGACATTTTCCATCTCTTCAATATGAGGTTGCTCCCAACGCTCGAACTCTAAGTGAAAAACCGCAATGGTGCCTGAAAGACATACTAAAAAAAGGAGTACACTTAAAAAAACACCAGCCCAAGTGTGTGCGTTTAATGCATTTTGTTTTGTAACTTTATTCATCTATATTCACCTACATAGGCAAGAAAGCAAGTATTGGTAGACAAAGCGCAGCTAAAACGGCGTATGTACCAATTACTTTGAATTTGTGACTAGAAGCGAGGTAGTGATAAACAATAAGCCCCCACAAGACAGGTAAAAGAATGGTTGCAGTTGCCAACTTTCCAGCAATAGTAAATGGAAGTAACGCACAAACTCCAAGGGTAATTAGCACGCTAATTACCAGCAAAATAACCATTACAACAAGGTAATTGGTAACATTTGCTATAACCGCACCACGGGAAAAATCGAAACGTCTGGGCTGAGGTACGTTTTTAGGTTGAGGAAGTTGCACTTGGTTAAACGCAATGAATGGCCACACTAGCAACGCTGGAATACACAGTGCGTACAACAAACCAAACTCCCACCCTTGTGCATAAGACCAGCACACTGTGGAAACCAACCAGAAAACTATGCCCAAATAGAGGTAACGTGATACTTGAGCCCGCCAACTTCTATATACGGCCACCAAGGCCACAAGTGATAAGCCACCTGCTGTAATTGAAAGCATGAGTATTCCTTAAAACGAATAGGTGAGCGACGCGTTTACTTTATTTAAAACAAAGGAAGCACTTCCCCCTGCCATATAGGTCGCTGATTGAGAGAGATTTAACACTCCCTTTTGCTTTAAGTCTGACGCGGTTTCAATGGAAATTGTTCGTGCAAGTTCAACGATAGGTGTGTTTGTTTTTGTTGCGCCAAACGGGCTTCGCTTGCCGACAACTTCAACTTTTTCGATAGTGGTGTCGTCTTCGAGATCATCATTATTAACGCTAAGTTCTTTTGCAAAAAGCGGGGAAATTAAGAGCGTAGATAAAGGCAAAAGTAAAAATGTTTTGTTCATGCGCGTATTCTGTCTTTTAGTTTTGGCGAGAGAGCACTGTTTTTAATATTCTTAAAACCAAGTGCTTAATACTTTCGTCTACGTTAACAAATTTTCACACGAATGAGAACAGATATCATTTACATTTTTGATTGCATATTTGATTGCTTATATTTAGATAATAAAAAAGCCGAACTTACTAATTAAGTTCGGCTTGTTCTTGTGCAATGAGCTACTGCTTTACATTATGCTGCAGCACTTTCACTTTCGGTTTCAACCACTTCATGGCTCAACAGGTACTCAAAGGCTGCAAGCGAAGCTTTAGCACCCTCACCCATTGAAATAACAATTTGCTTATAAGGCACAGTTGTAACGTCACCGGCCGCGAATATGCCGGGTTCAGACGTATGGCACTTAGCATCGACAATAATTTCGCCATACTGCGTCATATCCACCGTGCCTTTCATAAACTGACTGTTTGGCACCAAACCAATTTGAACAAACACACCAGAAAGCTCACGTGTATGCACTTCATTGGTTGAACGGTCTTGGTACTCAATGGCATTCACTTTGCCATTTTCGGCAGTAATCTGTCGCGTTGCCGCATTCTTGATAATGGTAATATTATCTCGTTTTTCAGCTTGGTCAATAAGCACTTGGTCAGCTTTAAGTTCTGGCATAAATTCAAACACCGTCACCGATTTAACAATACCCGCTAAATCTAGTGCAGCTTCAATACCCGAGTTACCGCCACCAATCACAGCAACATCCTTACCTTTGAAGAACGGACCATCACAGTGCGGACAATAAGCTACACCATTACCGATATTCTCTTTTTCGCCAGGTACCCCCAGCTCTCTCCAGCGAGCCCCCGTCGCCACAATAATGCTACGCGTACGGATCTGCTCTCCAGATGATAGTGTAATAGTCTTAATATTACCCTGCTCAATGTTGTCTACACGTACGTGCTCTTTAAGCGTAATTTCATAGTCGCGAACGTGTTCCATCAAATTACCAACAAGCTCTGGGCCTGTGGTTTTAGGCACTGAAATTAAGTTTTCGATGCCCATAGTATCTTTTACCTGACCGCCAAATGTCTCTGCAACTACAGCTACTTTTAAGCCTTTACGCGCACTATATATGGCAGACGCTACGCCAGCAGGACCACCACCGATTACCGTCACGTCTTGCAGTGGCAATGCTTCACCCTTGTTCGCCTCTTTAAGACTAGGGTCGCGCTCAATCAGTTTGTTGATAAGTACCGATGCATCTACCTTGCCGTTGGCAAACAATTCGCCATTAAGATATACGCTAGGCACACCTTGAATATCACGCTCTTGGATTACGTTTTGGTACAGGCCGCCATCAATCATTTCAGTTTTGATATTTGGATTTACTAACGCAAATTGGTTGAGCGCCTGTACTACCTCAGGACAGTTGTGACAACTTAAGCTGATGAAAACTTCAAAGTTCAAAGGTTCATTAACCGCCTTGACCATTGATTTCACACTGTCGTCTAATTTCAGTTCAGTCCCTGCTGCATGAAGCATGGCAAGAACTAGAGAGTTAAACTCATGACCTCCAGGGATCCCCGAGAAGCGTATCCCTGTATCTTCACCATCGGCTTCAAGTAGAAAGCTGATAGCACTGCGTAATTCACCACTGGTGTCACGCTCTTCAACGTTTAGTTTCTCGCTTACAGAAGCAATGTCGGACAGAAACTTAACAAGTTCTTCACGCTTGCTATGTTCACCGGTCTGCACGACAAAGGTTACGTTTTTCTGCATTGATTCCGCATACGATTTCAATGCTTGTAAAATTTCTTTAGTTAACACGGTTAATCTGCCTTATTTTCGACACGCCGATCCCCGCCAACCTTTAAGAAGGTTAACTTATAAGCGGAAATTGGAAATTAATATCAGGGAGTGGAGGCCCACTCCCTACTAACGGATAGCCTAGCAATTTAATAGTCAGACAGCGCCGACATACTAGGCTTTAAGCATGTTGCTTAGATTTTGCCTACTAGGTCTAGTGAAGGAGCAAGCGTTGCTTCACCTTCTTTCCATTTTGCTGGGCACACTTCGCCTGGATTATTTGCTACATATTGTGCCGCTTTAACTTTACGCACTAGGTCATCTGCGTCACGACCGATACCTTCAGACGTGATTTCCATCGCTTGAATGATACCTTCTGGGTCAACAACGAACGTTGCACGGTCAGCAAGACCCATGGTTTCACGCATACAATCAAAGTTACGAGTGATTTCGCCTGTTGGGTCGCCAATCATTGCAAACTTGATCTTGTTGATTGTGTCTGAAGAATCGTGCCACGCTTTGTGAGTGAAGTGAGTGTCAGTTGATACTGAGAATACTTCAACGCCACGAGACTGAAGCTCTTCGTACTTGTCAGCGATATCACCTAGCTCTGTTGGGCATACGAACGTGAAGTCAGCTGGATAAAATACGAAAACTGCCCATTTACCTTTGATGTCTTCACTGCTTACGTCTACGAACTCGCCGTCTTTAAATGCAGTTGCTTTGAAAGGTTTGATAGCAGTATTGATCAATGCCATGTTTAATTCTCCATTTGGTTTAAATTAGTCGCAAGCATAGTGCATGCGATTACAATTTTACGTTTATTGTAAGAACAAAGTTTTATGCTTTTGTGAAAGTCATCACTGAAGCTTAAAATCTCGCCCTTCGAAACTGGTGATAAGAATAGCGCGCTCTGTCAAAAAAAACTAATTGGTAAAAATGAATCGCTTAATCAGATTATTGAATCGAAAGTTCACCGCGTATTCAAAATTGACAAATTACACTAACAACAGTAGGTATGGGCGTAATACTGAATTTAAAGACTCGTTCAAAATATATCGAGGAATAAATGTCTGACCATAGACTTCAACACTTAATTAACACCATTACGCGGGTTGACGGGCAAAAACCGTCGCCTCGCCTTTCAAAACATCAAAAAATGGCGACAAGTCCTTTTGTTTTTTATCGAGGAAGTGCGCAACTTTTTTACGCCGATATAAACGGCGGAATAATCAGTATTCCAAAAGAATGTGAAGCAGTGCCGCTCACCAGTGTTATGGGAGATTGTCATACTTCGAATTTTGGATTCTTAACCGAAGAAGGTTCACACGGTGATACGGTGATTTTCTCACCCAATGATTTTGATGATGCGTGCGTGGGTCGTGCAGAGTGGGATGTACTTCGCTTCCTTACTTCGTTGCACCTTGTTAAAGTGCACTGCGACGGTGTTGTTGACGGCAGGTATTCGAGTGACGATATTAACCCAACTAAGCCTGTTGTTAGTTTTAAACAAGTCAGTGATGCGCAACAGGCATTTATCGCCAGTTACGTTGAAACATGTAAGCGCGTTGTTGATAACGCAGCGGTATTGAATGAAGCGGTAGACTATTGCCCTAATGCAGTACCAAGTAAACTGACGAAACTTTATAAAAAAGCAAAGGCGCGAAGCGCAGGAGGCGAGGATTTCCTCACAAAAAGTGCGCTAGCCAAAGCCGTACATTTAGTCGATGATGGTCTGGCATTCAGAACAGATGAAGAAAAATTTTCTTCGTTGAACGAGCACACATATTCAACACTTCTTAACGTCTTCGCCCCCTACATGGATGATGCTGTAGTCGATATTGTGAAACGACATAATGCAGGAACAGGGTCTGTAAACATGAGCCGCTATTACTTTTTAGTCGGGCCTTCAAAACCTCACAGCCCCACAAGTTTTTCACATTGCCATATCGTAGAAGTCAAGCAGCAACGCGAGGCTGCTCCCTTGCATTACTTTCCTTCGATAAACCCTGTTAATCGTCTCAATGCGGCTCACCTAACTGCTCGCTGCCAAAGAAGAATGCAGAGAAAACCTGACTTGGTACTAGATGAAGTCATGTTTAACGACGCGCATTACTTAACGCGCTCAAGGCATCACGCCAAAGTAGGTGTAGATCCACATGATATTGTCATGGGAACGAAAGCGGTAGAGGGTGGCTTCACCTATTTTGCCCACCTTTGCGGCTATACACTTGCGTTAGCACACTGCCGTGGCGATAGGCGAAGCACGCGCTTTGCATCACACGCAGCGAATACCTTTGGACAGATTAACGATTTACTCATAAAAATAGCTAATCTTTATGCAGAACAGGTAGTTGAAGACCATGCGCTATTTGAAAGTATGTTGAAAAACAACTAGCGCCTTTTTTGAGGCGCTTTTCACTTTTAAAAATAAATGTAGGCTTATTTATCGCTTATGGTCGTAAATTGATAAGAAATATAACCACAAGTAAACTTACCCATAACCATTAAACACCTGATTAATAATGATATTTTTAAAAACAGCTTGAATAAGGTTAAGTCATTCCTACCCATTAGGAATGCCCGTAATGTAGTACCGCAATATAAAATTGCACATCGCAAATCGTTTCGCTTGTCTTCTTCAAAAGCGGTACGAGCAACGCTAAGCGATTTAAGAATAACGAAAACTACAAAGGGAAAATGCCGTGAGAGCATCATTAACTTTATTATCTGCAGGGATCTTATCTGCACTTTCTACCACCTCGGTTAACGCTAGCGATTTAGTTATCAGTGGCGTTATCGATGGACCGCTCAGTGGCGGCGTTCCAAAAGCCGTTGAACTTTTTGTTGTAAACGATATCGCCGATCTATCTGTTTATGGTATCGGCTCAGCCAATAATGGTGATGGCACTGATGGAGAAGAATTCACTTTTCCAGCCGGCGCATCTGCAAGTGCTGGAAGCTACATCTATATCGCTTCAGAGGTAGAGGGATTCACTGCTTTTTTCGGCTCTGCACCCGATTATGACAGCTCATCAATGGCCATAAATGGTGATGATGCTGTAGAGCTATTCAAAGATGGCAGCGTTATTGACACGTTTGGTGATATCAACACCGACGGCAGTGGCACTGCGTGGGAATACCTAGATGGCTGGGCTTATCGTACATCAGGTCAAACCGCAAATGGCGGCAGCTTCGAAGCAGCTAACTGGACTTACAGTGGTGTTGACGCCCTAGACGGCTCGACCACTAACACGGACGCTGCAACCCCGTTCCCAGCGGGCACATTTACCACTGAAGGTGGTGGTGACGTCGTTGTAGTACCAGAAGAGCCAGCTATTGAGCTTGGTATTTGTGGTGCAGACGCTACACTTATCAGTGGTATTCAAGGCAGTGAAAGCAGCTCTGCTGAAGTTGGCAATAGCGTTATTATAGAAGCTATAGTCACAGGCACGCGCGCTGGCGGTTTCTTCGTACAAGAGGAAGCATCAGATTACGATGCTGACGACGCAACGTCTGAAGGCCTATTTATTGAAGGTTCGGTTGATGTTGAAACCGGTAATCTAGTTCGCCTTTACGGTGAGGTAGAAGAAAACTACGGCATGACAACACTTGTTATGGACAGCGATGTAGCCGCACTTGATTGTGGCGCAGTAGATGCTGTCGCGGCGGTAGAACTTTCAATGCCGTACGAGATTGACCTTGAAACTGTTGAAGGTATGGTTGTTAGTGTGACGGATGCAACAGTAACAAGCACAAACAACCTTTGGCGCTTCGGTGAAATTGTTGTTAGCGACGCAATTAAACGTCAACCGAGCGACGTGGCGGCCCCCCTGTCAGACGCTTATACAGCGGTAGAAGAAGCTGGCGAGACCAGTCTTCTTACCATCGAAGATAACAGTAGCTCGCAGTACCCGGATGCACTGAATTACTTCCCTACGTTCAGCTACGCTAACGCCATTCGTATTGGTGATTCGGTTTCTGCAGCGGGTCCACTAAACTATAGCTTTGGCACTTACAGAATTAATCCTAGCGACATTATTGAGGTAACCTCGACCCGTGAAGCTAACCCTGTTGTTACAGAAGGTAATCTCTCCATTGCAACCTTTAACGTACTTAACTACTTTAATGGCGAAGTAGACGAAAACGGCGATGTAACGTTTGATTATGACCAAAATCGTGGTGCTAGTGATGCAGTTGCGTTTGCATTGCAGCAAGGTCGTATTGTTGAAGCTATCGTAAATCTAAACGCAGACGTTGTCGGCTTAATGGAAATCGAAAACGATGGCTTCGGTGAAGATAGCGCCATTCAATCTCTTGTTGATGCCATCAACGCTGAACTTGGTGAAACCGAACAATACTCATTCATCGCTACTAGTGATGGCAGTGAAATTGGTACGGATGCGATAACCGTTGGCTTGTTGTACAAAGCTGCTGTCGTAACGCCAGAAGGTGACGCGATGGTTGTAGCTATGCCAGAGCAGCAGGTTGATGAAGATAGCCTGGCACGTATGCGCCCAAGCCTTCTTCAATCTTTTACTCATGCAGAAAGCGGCAAATCATTCCTTGTTGCTGTTAATCACTTCAAGTCAAAAGGTGGTCAATGCGCTGAAGACGCAGTAGATGCACCGTCTGAAATAACTACGATCCAAGGCAGCTGTAACGCACTTCGCGTATCGGCAGCTATCACACTAGGCAACGTATTAAGTGATGAGAGCCTGCCAGAGCGCAAGGTTATCTTAGGTGACTTAAACGCGTATAGCGCTGAAGACCCTGTTGCAGTGCTAACCGATTACACACCTGAGTCTCGTGGATATACCATTACCACCGCGGTTAATACAGGTATGGATGAAGGCGCATCAGTAGAAGTTGAGTCTGGCTTCGGCTATCACAACTTAGCTGAAGAATTTGATGCAGACGGCTTCTCATATTGGTTCTACGGTACTGAACAAGTAGGTAGTTTGGACCACGTACTAGCAAGTGACGCTATGCTTGCAGATGCAATTGACGGTACACACTGGAACATCAACTCTGTTGAAGCATATCAACTACAGTACGACCAAGCGCTTCGTTATTATGCGGATGAAGACGGTTACGCGTTCACTGATGTAGGTCCATTCAGAAGCTCAGATCACGACCCTTTTATAGCTACCTTTGACCTTCAGGCAGACGTTGTTGAGGAAGAAGTGGACAATGATGATAGCTCAGGCGGCGCTATGGGAGGAATCCTTGCATTGCTAGCCGCAATGATAGGCTTTCGCCGTCGTCAGAGTAGCCTTAAAGCGCAGAAGCTATAATCGCTAACTATCACCGCTATTAGTCATTTTTGGCGGAATATGCTGCTAAAAAGCTGCCTTAATTGGCAGCTTTTTTAATAGCGTGTGATTTTCGAATTTGAGATAGGGAATGACGTTTTACGCTTTAGACACGACCATGCCAACTAAATCGGATGCTTTAGTATCATCCACCTCAATGCCAATCAACTTGACATACTGATCGCGCTTTTCTGTTTGTGTGGCAGATAGTCCATTAGCTTGCAATAGTTTGGCTGCTCGCTGGGCGGTTTTCATTTGTTCATCGGTTAAGGTGTCATCTAAATGAATCTGCGCTATCACTTTAAGCAAGCTTAACGCGATTTGCTTGTCTTTAGGCGATAGCGTTAACGCTTGTCGCAAATTGTTATAGGCAGGTATTAATCGGTTTTCTTTATAGTTTACCGTTGCCATCTGCTTGAGTTCTTTCGTCGTAAACTGAATTTCAGTTCTTTCAATCGACTCTTGATTCAAGTATTCATTCACCACCTGCGACGTAAAAGTATCACCTTCAATCTGCTTTCTAAGCTTGTCTAAGATACTGACGCACTGTTCACGCATACCGAGTTCATGAAACGCTTTCATTTTATCAAGACTGTCTTCCATCGACAGACCTTCCGTAGAAGCAGAGCGATCTTTCATTATCTTCTCGGCACTTCTTTTATCATCTCTTAGGCAGAGAACCCGCGCCTTAACCACGTCAATTTGCTCACCTAGTTGATTCTGCATACCTTTTTGATTTTTAAGTTCTTCAAGCTCTGCTTCCGCTTTTTGAAGATACTTTTCCGTCTCGATATTTCCAAGGCTGGTAGCGAGATCTATAGTGGAACGAATTACGTTTAGTGTAAGTTGTGGAGAGTCATGGATTGAATTTTTGGCGAATTTAGCCATGTTCTGTACGGCCGATAATTGCCCTGCCTTATCGTGATTGAGTCGAGCTAAGTCCCAAAGTCGCTTGTTGCGTTCAATATTCCTAGGGGCAAGCTTACTCGCTTCCTTCATTTGCTCATAAGCAATGTCAAACTGCTCTTTTTCTATAAAATACTGCGCTAGCAAATCAAAGGTTAAAAATCGCGTATCCGGGCGCAAAAGCAAGTCATCAACAAGAAGCTGCGCTTCTTCTAGTTCATCTTGTCGCAAAAGAGATCGAGTCAAACCTATATGGACCCACGCATGATCCATGCTTTGCAACAAACCTCTAAAATAGTCTTCAGCGGTCCCATAATCGCGAAGCTGCAAAAGGCAGTCGCCAATTAAGCGTTTTATTCGGGTGTGATATTCTGAAAGCGATGGGTCTTTCAACTGTCGCTCAGCGTAATACATGGCTGTCGAGTAGTCGCCCATTTGCATGCAGTGCAACATTTTATGCAGTTTGAGACGAACCTGAATCAAATACTCTAAGCGTGTTTCAATCTTATTTCGCTGTAAAGGTTTAACCCAAAAGTCATCTGGTTGAAGCTCAACAATGCAATTAACAAGTTCTGGAGACGTTTCGGCACTGAGGAACACCACCGTTGTTGTGTCATTGATATGGTTTAAATGCTTGAGTTCTTCAAAAAGATGAAAGCCATCTTTATCGTGGCTAACATTAAATGCGAGTAAAACAAAATCATACTGTCGTGATTCACACAGTCGCTTTGCATGAAACGCGTTGAATGCACTACTTACATTTTTAATTCCAATTTCATGCAGTGCGGATGCAATAACATCGTGGACAAGCCCCTGGTTATCAATAACCAGTACATGCAAATCTTCTCGTGGCGTGGGGGCAGGTATTTTTTCCAGCATTAAGCGATCACTTCTAACGTCTTTTCCCTAAGCGACACAATAGATTATTGGGAAGATCTATTGCGAACTGCACTATATTACTCTTAAAAGATGTTCTAAATCTTCTAACTCATTATTGTAGCACTTACTTGAAATGGAGCATGCAGATATAGGATTTATACCATATTAGCCTTTATAAGTAGTATGCGCTTTTTTCTAAGTAATACAGCGAAAAGCTATTATACATAAGTCTATGACTTTTGATACTAAGCTCGCTTAACAGGCGTCGACCAGTCTTTAGCGAGGTGGATCTAAATTGTCATTTACACTGCCATTTACTCTAAACCAGCCAGCAACAGAGTGACGTGTTCGCGCTGCTGGTAATACTTCATGGGGGAAGTCTTCGCTTAGAAAAACAACAAACGTCCCAATTTTGGGTAACACGCGTGTGCCAATAAGGTCTTCACTGTCAGCATACAACACCAGCTCTCCCCCATCCTCTCTTTTCCAATCGTCATTTAAATACGCAACCAGCGATAAAACGCGATTACCTTGACCTTTGAAAGCATCTACATGACGTTTGTAAAATTTACCGGGTTCGTAGCAAGCAAAGTGACTTTCAAAGGAAAACAGGCCCATGAACAAGGAGCGATTAATATAATTCTGCATTGCTGCGCACCAATCGAGCCAAAGCGCGCCCTCTGGAGTAGAACCAGTTATCCAACAGATTTCATCGCCCCTTATCTCTTCCGCTTTTTGATAGTTAAACGAACGACCTATACCCGCTTTTTTATATTCCTCATCAGCAATCCAACGCTGACGAGTTAAGAGCGCATCAGTTATAAACTCAGGTAAACCGTTTTCTTGGATAGAAAAACCTTTTGATACAAGGTCATCAACGATATTTTCAAAAATTAATTCATCAAAAATGCGAAGGGGTTGGTGCGAAGCGAGTTGTTCTCTGTTCATCAAATTGTCATTACCTAAATAATCTTCCCGGTTACTTTATTTGGCAGCGGTAGCAAAGGGCCACGAGAGAGGCGAAGTTATACGCTGAGGTTCATCATATAGCAACGATCAATCACGCTGAAATGCGGCAATTTTTTAATCGAGAATAGAAAAAATATTAATCGTAAGACATTGCACTTCAAGGTCGCACACTTCTTGCTTAACTTCGCTAACCGTACTTGAGTTATCTATATTTCACGTTCACTTAAATGAGAAAAATTAAGATGAACAGTGGCGTTTCTAAGCGTACTATCACATGGTGATGTAGACACTCTTAGTTTCGTAAGAAATTTTCAGCAAAATGAGTAACCCATGAGTCAAGACCAAACACAAATAGAAGAAACTGAACACCATCTAGATTTAAGACATTTAAGGCTAGATGATTACGACGATGTAAAAGCATTGATGGATAAAGTGTACGCCAATGTTGGAGGCGCATGGCCTTATTCTAACTATAAAGCCCAAGTAACCACTTTTCCTGACGGTCAAATTTGTATTGAAGACAAGGGCAAAGTGGTAGCGTTCGCGATTTCAGTAATTGTGGACTACGACCAGTTTGGCGATAAACACAGCTACGATGAAATAACTGGCGATGCTTACTTGACCACTCACGATCCTAACGGCGACGTTCTCTATGGTGTTGAGGTTATTGTTTGTCCAGAATACCGTGGATTAAGACTGGGTAGACGCCTTTATGAAGCACGTAAAGAGCTTTGTCGAAACTTGAATTTAAAGTCAATAATGGCAGGCGGTCGTATTCCAAATTACAAAAATCACGCACATGAACTGTCGCCTTATGAGTACATCGAGCAAGTTAAACTCAAAGATATTTACGACCCTATACTCACCTTCCAGCTTTCGAATGGGTTTGAAGTAAAGCAAGTGATGTCGGCTTACCTACCTGAAGATGAAGCATCTAAAGGATACGCAACGTTACTTCAATGGCACAATATTTACTATGAGCCGGGCACACCCTCACTTATTGCAAGTAGAAAATCCAACGCACGTATAGGCTGTATTCAGTGGCAAATGCGATATTTCAACAACGTTGAAGAGCTGTTGCAGCAAGTAGAATATTTTGTTGATGCACTATCGGATTATTCATGCGATGTTGCTCTGTTCCCAGAGTTTTTTAATGCCCCACTGATGGGCCTTAGCCCGTCGGAATCGTCGATAGACGCAATATGGCACTTAGCTACTTACACGAACGAAATTTTAACTGCCGTTTCTCATTTAGCCGTGTCTTACAACATCACAATTATCGCAGGCTCAATGCCCGTGGTTGAAGATGAAGAGCTCTTTAATGTGAGCTACATCTGTAAGCGTGATGGTACGATTGAAAGCCAGTACAAGCTGCACCCCACGCCTCATGAGAAAAAAGATTGGATTATGAAAGGTGGAAACAGCCTTAAAACGTTTGACACGGATTTTGGCAAAATTGGGGTGTTAATCTGTTATGACGTAGAGTTTCCAGAGCTTGCGCGTATTTTATCAGAGCAGGAAATGCAGATTCTGTTCGTGCCATTTTGGACAGACACCAAGAACGGATATTTGCGGGTACGTCGTTGTGCGCAAGCCAGAGCGATTGAAAATGAGTGTTATGTGGCCATTGCGGGCAGCGTAGGCAACCTGCCTAAGGTTGATAACGTCGATATTCAATATGGACAAACGGCTGTATTTTCACCGAGTGATTTCGCTTTCCCTCATGATGCGATTGTGTCGGAAACGACACCAAATACAGAAATGACGCTTATTGTTGACTTAGATTTAGACAAGCTTACCAAACTTCAAAATGAAGGTTCTGTCCGAAACTATTTGGATAGAAGACGTGATTTATATCGCGTCGAGTGGATAGGCGACAAAAGCTAAGAAAGCAAGATAGACGCTACAACACTAATCATACAAAAGATAATGTATGTCACCATGGCTTATGTGGAAATTAAGCGCCCCATAAGCCGTGGAATTTCCTTCGATTTAGCGATAACATAGAATCGTGCGCAAATACAATAAGGGCTTTCCGGTTGAGTGACGTAGCTCCCATAACTTAATTCGAAAGTGCTTCATAAAGAGATAAATAACTGACTATGGCAAACAATTCAAAAAACGACGATTTTCCTACCATTAGGCTTGATGAGGAAGACCGTCGAGATTACCAGACTAAAAGGCAGGCGATTCCAACAACGTCACCGTCTACTCCTCGTTCTACGCCACCTTCTCAACCACCCTCCAATAATGGTGGCGGAAATGGTATCTGGGTCACTTTGGTTGCTGTTATTGCGCTAGTTGCGTGTGGTGGATGCTATTATCTTTATACGCTACTGGAACAGCAAAAAACTGTCGCTGACCAAGCTGAAAAGCGCATTATGCAGCTTGAAAACAAACTCTCTGCGACAGGTGAGGAAATTGGTGAATCTACCGTTGCGCTACAAGTCAAAGTAACTGAACTCAGTAACAAAACCAACGAGTTGTGGGAGCAAATGGATAAGCTTTGGGCGTCAGCATGGCGTCGTAATCAAAAAGAAATTGCAGATTTAGGCGACCGTGTTGGTGACGTGCAAACTGCCGTCAATAAAAACATTAGCGCTGTGTCTGACGATGTTAAATCTCAGTCGGCAGCCATTAACTCTGTTAAAAACCAATTAGCTTCTCTAGCCGATGAACTATTGTCTGTAAATGTTCAGTTAGAGCAAGCAGCGAGCGATAAGCAAAGTGCTCAGCAAAGCGTACGAAACCTCAGTGATAAGCTTTCTGTACTAGAGCAACGCAACACCACCCTTTCAGGCAGGATCACTAGCCTTGAAAATGAAATTCGAGAAATCGCAACAAAGGTGGTGTCTAGTAGCGGTGCATCAAGTGGAGGTGGCGCTGCGCCATCAACAGAACCAAACAACTAACTTTGTTTTGTACCTACCGCGACAGGAGCGACTGCTTTTAACGTCTTTGTGGTTAATGAAACCGAAGTCAAAGTAAATTTGAATATGAAAGGGGCTATTAGCCCCTTTCGTTTTTTAAAAATTAGACTGAGGCGTGGTAATATCGACCTCTTTCAAGAATCTACAGGAAACACTGCGCAATGAGTGACCAAGCGCTAAAACGTTTAAATAAATATATCAGCGACACGGGCCTTTGTTCACGCCGTGAAGCCGACAAACTCATTGAGCAAAACCGCGTTATTGTAAACAATCGCCCCCCAGAGCTAGGTACAAAAATAGGCCCCAATGACATTGTGAAAGTTGATGGCAAAGTGGTTGGTAAAGTTGCAAAAGACAAATCTGATCGCGTTTACATCGTCTACAACAAACCAATTGGTATCACCTGTACAACCGAACGTCATGTTAAAGGAAATATCATTGACGCTATTAGCCATAAGGACCGGATATTCCCTGTGGGAAGACTTGATAAGCCATCGGAAGGTTTAATAATTCTAACAAGCGATGGCGATATTGTTAATAAGATTTTACGTGCCGAAAACGCTCACGACAAAGAATATGAAGTTACGGTTAATCAACCAATAAGCGAACGATTTGTGAAGCGTATGTCTCGTGGCGTGCCTATACTGGGAACAGTAACAAAACCTTGTATCGTAAAACCTACTGGCAAGGCTAAATTTACGATTATTCTTACCCAGGGCCTTAACCGACAGATACGCAGGATGTGTGAATTTCTCGGTTATGAAGTGACCAAACTAAAGCGTACCCGCATCATGCATCTTGAACTTGGCACACTTAGACCAGGTCAATGGCGCAATTTGACGGAAAGAGAACTTAAAACGCTTAACAATGCGGTAAAGGACTCTTCGAAAGTAGCGAAAGAGCTACCAGAGTAGATACGAACCAGTTTTCAGTCACAAAAAAAGCGCCCATTGGGCGCTTTTCTTTGAAACCTAGTCTTATCGACGTAGACCTAGACGCTTGATAAGGTCAAGGTAACGCTCAGCGTTCTTGCCTTTAAGGTAGTCTAGAAGCTTACGACGTTGGCTAACCATACGTAGAAGACCACGACGAGAGTGGTGATCTTTCTTGTGATCAGCAAAGTGACCTTGAAGCTTGTTGATGTTGTGAGTTAGCAAAGCAACTTGAACTTCTGGTGAACCAGTGTCGCCTTCTTTAACGCCGTACTCAGCAATAATTTTTGCGGTTTCTTCTTTAGTTAGTGACATATCATTCTCCTAATATTAATGCTTCGCCGATCACTAATTCAGCAAAGCGGAATGAGCGCTGTATTATAATGACGTTTGCTCAGTTAGCAAGCCATAAACGTCTTTATTTTATTGGCTTTTTATGAATAAACAACTCGACGTTTTGGGTTAACAAACACTTCTTGTTTAGGGATACCTTGGTCTTTAGGGTCAAGAACTCCTTCTCCTACGCCTAAGAAAATACCACTGGTATCGTCGCCATAGTAAACACGATAAGCTGTGCCTTCACAAAGTGCTTCGCTGCACTCGCCTTTTACAGATTGGCCGTTATCAAAACGGTTTCTTTCAGCGTCGTTAATCGTCACAAATGGCAAACGACTTACAGCGGTATCCATGGGAATCAATAGGTCATCAAGCGCTTTAAAGTCACCTTCTTCCAGTGATTCCTGAATTTCAATCAACTTATCAAGCGATACCATATTATCCGTAGGATAGTCTGCTACTTCAGTGCGGTGTAAACGAGTCACGTAAGCACCACAGCCAAGGTTCTGACCTAAATCATCTACGATGGAGCGAATATAAGTGCCTTTGCTGCACTTAATGCGCATTTCTACAAACGGCAGTTCAATGCGCAGTACATCTAATTCGTACACTTCAATATCCCGGGGTTCACGCTCGATTTCTATACCTTGACGGGCATAGTGATAGAGCGGCTTACCTTGATGTTTAAGCGCTGAAAACATGGACGGGATTTGTTTGCTCTTACCAAGAAATGCCAAGCACGCATCGCGCACTTGCTCTTCGCTCACATCAACAGGCTTTTCTTCAACCACTTCACCGTCTGCATCAGATGTAGTTGTGCGCACGCCCAGTTGAGCCGTTACTTCGTAGGTTTTCTCAGCATCCAGAAGAAACTGGGAAAACTTAGTGGCCTCACCTAAGCACAACGGCAACATGCCACTGGCAAGTGGATCGAGTGCGCCTGTATGCCCGGCTTTTGCCGCTTTGTACAGCCAGCGCACTTTTTGAAGCAGTTGATTAGATGACCCACCAAGCGGTTTATCAAGCAATACTATGCCGTTAATCTCACGGCCTTTACGACGTCTTGCCATTTACTCCTGCTCTTGTGGATCGTCTTTATCACGCTTTGACTCATCTTTTGCGATGGTCTGCGACACAAGATTAGATATTCTCATACCTTCTATAATCGACTTGTCTTCAAAGAAATGAAGATCAGGTACTGAACGCATGCGAAGACGTTTTGCTAGGATACTGCGAATAAACTTCTTGTATTCAGCAAGTTGCTTGATTTGCACTTTGCCTTCTTCTTCAGTGCTATTGTAAATAGTCACAAAGATTTTTGCGTGCGCTAAGTCGCGCGACACGTCAACATCAGAGACAGTTATTAATGGCATGTCCCCAACACGATGCTTATATTCATTTTGCAGAATGCTCGCCACTTCTTTATGAACTTGCTGAGCGACTCTGTCGGTACGTGAAAATTCACGGGCCATTTGTACTCTCCTTTCCTTATTTACTTTCAAACATGAATTGCGCCTGCTTTTTTAAATACAGACAAAAACGGGAGCACTCGGCCCCCGTTTTTCACATGCCGAATTAACTAAGGCAATTAAATTTCGCGTTTAACCTCAACGATTTCGAAGACCTCAATTTGGTCACCTACTTTCACGTCGTTGTAGTTCTTAACGCCAATACCACATTCCATACCGCTACGAACGTCTTGAACATCGTCTTTAAAGCGACGTAGTGATTCAAGCTCACCTTCGTAAATTACTACGTTGTCACGAAGTACACGGATTGGATTGCTACGCTTAACGTTACCCTCAGTAACCATACAGCCCGCGATTGCACCTAGTTTAGGTGACTTAAATACATCACGTACTTCTGCAAGACCAATGATTTCCTGCTTGAATTCTGGTGCAAGCATACCGCTCATGGCCGCTTTCACTTCATCAATTAGGTTATAGATAACGCTGTAGTAACGTAAATCGATTTCTTCCGCTTCTAATACGCGACGCGCTGTTGCATCAGCACGAACGTTAAAGCCAAGTACGATAGCACCTGATGCAGCTGCAAGCGTTGCGTCCGTTTCAGTGATACCACCTACTCCGCTACCTACAATATTCACTTTAACTTCAGCAGTAGAAAGCTTAACAAGTGATTCAGAGATCGCTTCAACAGAACCCTGTACGTCGGCTTTAAGCACGATGTTAAGTTCACTAACATCACCTGATTCCATGTTTGCAAACATGTTCTCAAGCTTCGCTTTTTGCTGACGAGCCAGTTTAAGTTCACGCTTCTTCTGATGGCGCTTGGCGGCAACTTCACGAGCTTTACGCTCGTCTTTAACAACAGCAGCGTCCTCACCTGCAACAGGAACACCTGACAAGCCAAGTACTTCTACTGGTGTAGAAGGGCCTGCAACTTTCATGTCCTGACCGTTTTCATCGCGCATAGCACGAACACGTCCGTACTCTTCACCACAAAGTAAAATGTCACCAGGGCGTAACTGCCCTTCCTGTACTAATACAGATGCTACCGGACCACGACCTTTATCAAGGCGAGACTCAATAACAATACCTCGGCCAGGGCCTTCAGCCACAGCTTGTAGGTCGAGAAGCTCTGCTTGAAGAACGATAGCTTCAAGAAGCTCATCAACGCCCATACCGGTTTTAGCCGATACGTTACAGAACTGGTGCTCACCGCCCCACTCTTCTGAGATAACTTCTAGTTGAGAAAGCTCAGTTTTAACGCGGTCTGGATCGGCTGTTTCTTTATCCATTTTGTTAACTGCAACGATAAGAGGTACGCCAGCAGCGCGAGCGTGCTGTACTGCTTCTTTCGTTTGCGGCATTACACCGTCATCAGCAGCAACAACCAAGATGACGATATCTGTTGCCGTAGCACCACGGGCACGCATCGCTGTAAATGCAGCGTGTCCAGGTGTATCTAGGAAAGTGATTTCACCGTTGTCCGTTTCTACTTTGTAAGCACCGATGTGCTGAGTAATACCACCAGCTTCACCATCTGCTACTTTCGCGCGGCGGATGTAGTCAAGTAATGATGTTTTACCGTGGTCAACGTGACCCATGATAGTTACAACAGGTGCACGGCTGGTTTTGATGCCATCCATACCCTCTGCTAACAACTCGTCTTCTAGCGCGTTGTCGTTAACAAGCTCGTATTTATGGCCCATTTCTTCAATAACGAGTACCGCAGTATCTTGGTCTAGTACTTGGTTAATGGTTGCCATTTCGCCCATCTTCATCATCGTTTTGATAACTTCGTTAGACTTAATAGCAAGTTTACTTGCCAATTCGCCTACAGTGATGGTTGCGCCAAGCTTAACTACGCGCTCTACAGGCGCAGCTGGCTTATTAAAGCCTTGCTTTAGATGTTCACCAGCGTTTTTCTTCGACTTGCGACGACGACGAGATGAACGCTCAACCTGCATATCTTCTTCGTCTTCTGCTTCTTGCGCATAACGGTTAGAGTGCAAGTGAACTTCTTCTGCTTCCGCTTTCTTACGACGCTCTTCTTCTTCTTTCCAGCGACGCTCGTTTTCTTCAGCTAATTTACGCGCTTCTTCCGCCGCTTTCTTAGCGTCTTCTTCAAGTTTCTTCTGCGCTTCTTCTTCTTGCGCTTTGCGTAAACGTTCTTCTTCTTGGCGAGCCGCTTCCGCTTCTGCTTTCTCAGCCTCGCTTAATTCAGGCTCGTCTTTCTTACGTGCCTCTGCTTCTTTTTTCGCTTGCTCAGCACGACGAGCGCGCTCTTCATCAGCGGCTTTTTTCGCTTCTTGCGCTTTACGTGCTTTTTCTTCTGCAGCTTTTTTCGCTTCCGCCGCAGCTTTCTCTTCCGCTTCGCGCTTCAAACGTGCTTCTTCTTCAAGACGCTTCGCCTCTTCTTCCGCTTGGCGCTGCTGTTCTTCAATGTCGCTACGTTTAACGTATGTGCGCTTTTTGCGTACTTCTACTTTCACTTCTTTAGACTTACCAACACTTAGTGTGCTCGTTGTCTTACGCTTAAGTGTCATGCGCGTTGGTTCAGCTGCGCTGCCGTGTTGCTTACTTAAATGATCCAATAGTTTTTGTTTCTCGTCTTCGTTTACCTGATCGCCGGCACTCTTAGAGATACCCGCGTCTTTAAACTGGCCAACCAATCGGTCAACGGTCGTACCAATGTCGCTGGCGAGCTTTTCAATAGATACATCTGCCATTACGTAATTTTCCCCCTGTTGACCTTACTCTTCTTCACTGAACCATACGATATTACGAGCCGCCATGATTAATGCACCGGCTTTCTCTTCGTCTAGTTCATCGATATCACTGATATCATCGGTACCTTGTTCTGCTAATTCTTCTAGGTCGGTAACACCGCGGCTGGCCAACACATAAGCCACGTGTTTACTCATACCTTCAAGATTTAATAAGGCTTCGGTAGGTTCTGCACCTTCAAGCGATTCTTCGTTCGCAAGTGCACGCGTGGTTAAGAAAGCACGCGCTCTATTGCGCAGCTCTTCAACCATTTCTTCATCTAACCCTTCAACCGCTAGAAGTTCACTTGCCGGCACGTATGCCACTTCTTCTAGTGTTGTAAAGCCTTCATCTACTAGGACTGACGCGAAATCTTCATCGATGTCCAAACCAGCAGTAAATAGATTAAGTACCTTCGCGTTTTCTTCTTCGTGTTTCTTGTTGAGATCGTCAACCGTCATCACGTTAAGTTCCCAGCCAGTCAGTTGGCTAGCTAGGCGTACGTTTTGACCACTACGGCCAATTGCTTGCGCTAAGTTGTCAGCTTCAACGGCTACGTCCATAGTGTTGCTGTCTTCGTCGACAACAATAGACGCTACCTCAGCTGGTGCCATTGCATTGATAACGAATTGCGCTGGATTTTCATCCCAAAGCACGATATCAACACGTTCGCCGCCAAGTTCACCCGACACAGCTTGTACACGTGATCCACGCATACCCACACACGCACCAACTGGGTCCAAACGTTTGTCGTTAGTTTTAACAGCAATCTTTGCACGTGAACCTGGGTCCCGTGCTGCAGATTTAATCTCTAGTGTTTCTTCCGCTATTTCTGGCACTTCTAAACGGAATAGTTCAACTAGCATGTCTGGATGCGTACGACTGATAAACAGCTGAGCACCACGCGCTTCTGGGCGGATAACGTATAGAAGACCGCGTACACGGTCGCCCGGACGGAAGGTTTCACGAGGAAGCATATCGTCGCGGTAGATAACACCTTCAGCATTGTTGCCTAGGTCGATAATGATGTTATCGCGGTTAACTTTCTTAACCGTACCTGTTACCAGCTCACCTACTTTGTCTTCGTACTCAGCAATCATCTGCTGACGCTCAGCTTCGCGCACTTTTTGCACGATAACTTGCTTAGCGGTTTGCGTAGTTATGCGGTCGAATTTAATAGATTCAATCTGTTCTTCAACATAATCGCCAAGTTGTATTTCAGGTTCGTCAATTTGCGCTGCAGAAATCGTAATTTCGGCAAATGGGTTTTCCTGTTCTTGATCATCAGGAATTACCAACCAGCGACGGAATGTATCAAAGTCACCTGACGACCTGTCGATGCTTACACGAACTTCAATTTCGCCTTCGTTTTTCTTTTTTGTTGCGCTAGCAATTGCAAACTCTAGCGCTTCAAAAATTTTCTCTCTAGGCACTTGTTTTTCATTTGAAACGGCTTCCGCCACTAACAAAATTTCTTTATTCATTTTCGCCTCACTTTCGCTTTCGTCGATGAAAGCAGAGCTGTTCCGTTAATCGAACGTGGGAACAACGTTACCTTTTTCGATATTCGCCACAGCTAACTGGAACTGCTGGCCGTCCACTTCAATACTTACCATGCCGTCTTCGCAAGCAAGTACTTTGCCTTTAAAATTACGTCTGTCGCCCATCGGCATAGACAAACGAACTTGAACTACTTCACCCACAGACTCAATGTAGTGCTTTTCTTTGAAAAGCGGTCTGTCCATACCTGGTGATGACACTTCCAAGTTGTATTCAGTACTAATTGGATCTTCTACGTCCAAAATTGCGCTAACCTGATGACTTACATCTGCACAATCATCTACGGTAATACCGTTTTCATGATCAATAAAAACACGAAGAATCGAATGTTTCCCCGCTCGTACAAACTCGATACCAACCAGCTCGAAACCCAGTGCTTCCACACCTGGCTCTAACATTTCGGTTAGTTTCTCTTCAAGTTTTGCCAATGCAAACCTCCAAAAACGAAAAAAGGGCCTAAAGCCCACCTGTCATCACCCGGCTCAGCCAGGCTGACTCCAGGTTTTAATACAACAAAAAGCCCCGGACTAGCGGGGCTTTTATTAAAATTCTGAACCCATACCTGCCAGCAAGGGCAGTTGCAAACCTATGGGTAAAACCACCGTTAGGTGATAGCTTGCTATGGATAAGTGCGTTACTTTCCTAACTTGAGGGAGCCCGCTCTCATCACTCGATGTATGCATTATACGTATAGGTGACACATTAAGCAACAGCCAATACCTACTCTTCGTCTTTGAAGGCTGCTCTTATTTCCAAGACTCTGGGCAGTATCTCTATCATTAAATCAACTAACCTAGGTTCAAAATGCTTACCTTTTTGACTTTTTAGAAAATCAACGGTTTCATCAATGGTCCACGCTTCTTTGTATGGACGTTTACTGGTCAGCGCGTCAAATACATCAGCGATGGCACAAATACGCCCCTCAATAGGAATATCCTCACCAGCTAGCCCTCTAGGATAGCCTGTTCCATCCCACTTCTCATGGTGTGTCAGTGACACTGATTTCGCCACCTGCAACAACAGAGAATCGCCGCAATCACCAATGATTTCCGCACCAATCTCTGGATGCTTTTTCATAGTCGAAAACTCTTCATCAGTCAGCTTTCCAGGCTTTAGCATTATACTGTCAGCAATACCTATTTTTCCTATATCATGCATTGGTGCAGCATGTAGTAATATTTCTGCCTGCTTTGCTGTCAACCCGTAAGCGAGTGCCAATTCTTTAGCAAAATGACTCATGCGCATGACGTGCATACCGGTCTCGTTGTCTTTATACTCCGCCGCTTTACCCAATCGTTGCACAACCTGAAGTCGGCTGTTAAGCAACTCGTCTGCCTGTACAAGGCTAAGGTGAGTTTTCACCCTAACTCTTACAATAGCTGGGGATATTGGCTTAGTTATGTAGTCTACTGCACCGGCATCAAATCCCTCAGCTTCATCATGCTCATCATTTAATGCAGTAACAAAAATAATAGGAATATGCTTAGTATTGCTTTGCCGCTTTAGATGACGGCATACTTCAAAACCCGTTAACCCTGGCATCATCACGTCAAGAAGAATTAAGTTAGGTAGCCTAGTCTCGGCGAGCTTTATCGCCTCTTCACCATTTTTTGCGAATACCAGCTGATACTCAGACTCAAGAAGCCGTTTTAAAACACGAAGATTAACAGGCTCGTCGTCAACAATAAGTAATGTTGGTTTAGCAATTTCAGTTTCTAACATGCCGTATCTCTTAACTACGTTAACTTTTCGATGAGCGCTCTGATACCCTGTTGCGCTAGCTCAAATTCAAAATCATCAATATCGATGAGAATTTGATTAATCTCATCATTGTATAGAGTTGGCGCTGCTTCACGCAGAACGACCAACTCCTCTTCATTGACCATGTTTTGCTCAACACTAATTAATAATATTTTGAGGTGCTCAAGTATGAGTTCATTATCGATGCTTTCATTTATAGCATCTTCAGCGTAAAGCGGAGACTCACTTAACATTAATTCAATTTTATCTAACGCCTCTCTTAACGCATTAATGTCATCAATATCCACCGTCGACTTTAGCGCTTGAGACTCAATATCGCTTGCTATATTGAAGAATGTTGTTAACCCCAGGTTGCCTGACGTACCTTTAAGTCGATGTGCTTGCTTCGTTATAGCAGCAAAGTCTTCTTTTATGGCTGAGTTCATCAACGCATTTATTTGATCGCGACACGTAGAAGTAAATTTGTCTACCTCTTGAAGAACCGCCGCTTCACTGCCCCATAACTCAATGGCTCTGTTTAAATCTAAGACGTGCTTTTCAACCAAAAGCGTAGGCACAGTTTGAGATTTTACGCGACGTTTACTGTGAACAGGTGCTTTGTTGCTTTCGACATTAAGTACTCGCGCAATCTCGTCCATCAATGAAGAAAAATCAACAGGTTTATTGGCAAAGCCCTCCATACCCGCTTGCTGAGCAGCGTGCTTGTCCTGTACAAGTACACTAGCAGTCAAAGCAATTATGGGCGTTGCCGGTAGCCCCTGCTCGCTTTCAAAGATTCGACGTTGTTTGGCTGCCTCCAACCCATCCATTCTCGGCATTTGCAAATCCATCAAAACAATGTCAAATGCTTCCTCGCGCATTTTTTCCAATGCTTCAATGCCATCTGTTGCTGTTTTTACATTATGGCCAGAGCGTGTAAGCAGCAGTGTGAGCAACTCTATATTTTGCAAAACGTCGTCAACGACTAATACGTTCAAGGTAGCGTCAAGATACGTTGTTTGTTCATTAATCATAGGAACACTACTTTCAACAAATTCTGCTACTTCGAGGGGAAGCCTGAAAGAAAAAACAGACCCATTGTTCTCTTCGCTTTTCGCGAAGATAGTACCGCCCATTAGTTCCACTAGCTGTTTAGAAATTGTCGTTCCTAATCCTGTACCACCGTACTTCCTGCTCATCGACGCGTCGGCTTGTGAAAATGGGTCGAAAACCCTGTCGAGTTGCTCACTCGTCATGCCAATACCGGTATCTGAGACATCAAAACAAACGAACTTTTCGTCGCTTTTCACATTGATGACCACCTGGCCTTGATGGGTAAATTTCACCGCATTTCCAATTAAGTTATTGAGAACTTGTCGAATACGCTCTGGCACACCTCTATAAGACGTGGCAACTTGGTCATCCACATGGAGTATCAATTCAACCTTTTTCCGTTTGGCCTCTAACCAGAATGTTGAAATAACTAAGTCGAGCTCTTCACGGATTATAAAATCCCGATAATCCAATTCGAGTTTTCCTTTGTCTAACTTAGCGCTGTCCAAAATGTCGTTGAGAAGGTGGAGAAGAGAACGCGCGGAACGATTTATGGTGGTAAGGTGAGACTTTTGCTCGTCTAATAATTCCTCGCCAAGCATGAGATCACTAAAGCCAATAATGGCATTCATTGGCGTGCGGATCTCATGGCTCATATTTGCAAGAAATGCGGTGCGAGTTGCTGCGGCTAGCTCTGCTTTTTCTTTTGCAGCTTTAAGCTCTTCTTCCATAACGCGTCTATGCGTTATATCCGAGATGAAGCCATCTATATATAGTACGTTCCCATCATCGTCTTTAACGTGGACGCCATGTTCTGTTACCCATTTCACGTCGCCAGACTTTGCAATAATGCGGTATTCAAATGAAAAACCGCCAGCGTCGCTATCAATATTTGAAAACATTTCCACATCATCGGGGTGGTAAAGCTCTGAAAACGAACGCTTAGGAGTGGGCAAAACAAAATCTTCGGGGGGATAGCCTGTGAGTTCTGTGACCGCATCACTAATAAAAACCATCGGCCAATCTGGATTTACAAGACAACGGTAAGCCACACCGGGAATATTGGAAATTAAACTTCTAAATTTAGCTTCACTTTCTCGAAGCGCATTTTCCATCTCTTTTCTTTTACGCAAATCAGAAGCGAAGGAGACGAACGTTGGCCTTCCATCTAGTTTGGTGTAGCCCACACCAACGCGGACGGGTATCTTTTCGCCATTTTTCCTTAAAATTTCGACTTCTCTTCCAGTACCTATAATTTGTTCTGTAGGCACACTTCGTTGACTAAAAAAGTCGTCACCATATAGATAGCGTTTTTCATGGGGGATAACTACGGATGCATGCTGTCCAACCAACTCGTCGGGTGTGAAGCCGTAGATATCTTCAACCGCAGGGTTGGCTGTTTTAATGATCCCCTTATCATCGACAGTAAGAATAGCATCGACCGCCGTATCCGTGATTGCTCTTTGCACCCGCTCGCTTTCTATGGCTCTGACCATCACATCGCGGTATTTGAACAGAAGGCTTACACCTAAAACCATAGTGATCAGTATCAGGGTAACAACGGCGATAGAGACAGCGAGATAGCCTGCAATACCTGATGATTGCGTAGACGTTTCCATGCCTGGCGGTAAAACAAATCTTGCGGCGGCCATACCGGTATAGTGCATACCTGATATTGCACCGCCCATAATTACGCTGGCCAACACCACATACTTTCCAAGAAAACTATGAGACTTAGTTGCTTTTTTAATGCCGAATTTTATCCAAAGAGCAAGCATTGCAAGGAGCACAGCTATCACAATAGAAAACGCGAACATAGTAAGGTCATATCGCAGCAATGGCGCCATTTCCATTGCTGCCATGCCGCTGTAATGCATTGTTCCAATACCTGAACCAACCAGTACACCGCCGAGTAAAATCTCACCTGCGCTAATACGCGACTTTGTTAAAAGGTAAAGCGCTACCCACGCGGCGGCTACGCCCGGTAATGCCGATAACCCCGTTAGCGTAGCGCTGTAGCTTACAGGTGTGCACAATTCAAAGGCTGTCATACCTAAAAAGTGCATAGACCAGATCCCACCGCCTAGCGCGACACTTCCAGTCCCTAGAAGAATATTCCGACGTAAACTGTCTTTTGTAACAGCCGCTTGTTCAGCAACGTTAAACGCCATAAACGAAGCAAACATGGCAACTAAGAGTGATAAAACAACCAAGGGAAAATGATACGCACCTTCAAGTAAGGTAGCGTGCTCGTCAAAAGTAAAAAAGCGGGAAATCATAGGGCGGCCAAACTACCTTATATGCAATTATTCTATTGGCGTATTGAGGTAACAATCATACACAGTTGTAGTGTAGTCGTTAATTTATTGTTTGTGATGTAGACAAAAGTCAGATAACAGCAGATATAAAAAAACCCAGCAAATGCTGGGTTCTTCTATGTGGTTGCGGGAGCAGGATTTGAACCTACGACCTTCGGGTTATGAGCCCGACGAGCTACCAGACTGCTCCATCCCGCGTCTGTTCGGTAAAGCTTGCTGAGCAAGACTTTTCTGGTATGTAAAAGTGGTTGCGGGAGCAGGATTTGAACCTACGACCTTCGGGTTATGAGCCCGACGAGCTACCAGACTGCTCCATCCCGCGATTGTACGGTAAAGTGTGCTATGCACAGCTTTTAAATTCTGGTCTATTTTCTGTGGTTGCGGGAGCAGGATTTGAACCTACGACCTTCGGGTTATGAGCCCGACGAGCTACCAGACTGCTCCATCCCGCGCCAGAAAATATCTGTTGAAAGCGTTTCGTTTAATGCCTCGCTTCAACGTGGTGCGTATTATACATAGGGACTTACTCAACACAAGTGCTTAGCACCGAAATATTTCATTTTTCTGACTGTTCGCAGCTTAATTGACCAATATGTATAAAGTTAATACGAAAAAGCGCGTATTCAACCCTACGCCCCCGGTTTTCCCAGCCGACCTATTGAAATTTTTCCATTTTTTCAGCAAGAGAAAAGTCGAGTTCTGTCAATCCATCGGCATCGTGCGTTGTAAGTGTTACCTCAACCCTGTTATAAACATTAAACCATTCTGGATGATGCTTTAACTTCTCGGCCCAAATAGCAATCTGAGACATCCAGCCAAATGCTCTGATAAAACTTTTAAACGTGAATGTTTTTTTGATGCAATCACCGCTTCGCTCCCAATGCGTGCCATCTGTAACTAAATCATTAAGTGCAGCCAGTTTAGTGGCAATAGTATCGTCCGCTAACTTTGTCGGCATTCTTATCTCCCAGTAGGTTTTTGTAAGTCTTTTACTTACTCTAAATAATGAGAGTTAGATTAGAAAAGGGATATGCATAAAACTTGAAAAAATATGTGGAGTTTTTAGTTTACAAAAAGCCGGCTTTGGAAGCCGGCTCTATCTTTCTGCAATTTTCAGCAATAACCTTAAAACTCTATTGCTAGCCTCGCATAAATTTGTCGACCACGAGGATCATGCACTTTTGAATCAAAGCCGCTGTTTGTGAATACCTGCGGTGGTTCTTCGTCAAATAAATTGACTCCACCTATGGTCAATACATAGCTTTGATCGGTGTCGAAAACGCTGCCTAAGTCAATGTTGTACTGAGCGTCAACCGTTAACATGCTGTCGATTTCATAAAAACCATTTGCACATCCACCGGTATTACTTGTTCCATCTGCACAGTTTTGATCATCGTCATATGATGATACGTATCGCAAGAACAGGTTTGCTGCGTGTACATCATGTTGCCAGTTGAGGCCAATATTCATGCGTAACTCTGGCGATGACACACCTATATTATTGAAGTTACGGCGACCAGCACCATCGATATCCCCAGCTTGCGGGTCGTTCAAGTCATACTTGGTAATATAAGTTGCTTGAATAGTCGGTGTAAAGTTCCCAAGCTCCGTCTCCATTTTATAGCTAGAAACGAAGTCTATGCCCGATGTTTCAAGCGAACTTGCGTTAACATAAGTATTGTTAATCTGTAATACAGGCCCCGTTAAAGGGTCACCAGCACGTACGATCCGCGACGTGTCAGTAGGGTCTGCGTTCAATAGCGCTTGCGCATTCTCCTGAATAATCAAATCTTCAAATTCAAAGTTCCAATAATCTAACTCGATTGATAAGTCTCTAAACGGCTCGTAAGAAAAACCTATGTTGTACGCTGTAGATTCCTCTGGTTTTAAATCCTCATTACCCGATGTACGCACAGCAACAAAAGCCTGCGCGCCTTGCACTGGGTCGACAACTTGTTGTAGTGACGTGGCTCCCCCTTGCGCTAGGAATACGGTTGGTGCTCTAAATGACGTTGAGATCGAGCCTCGTAGCGAAAAGTCGTCTGTCGCGCGCCATGATATAGCCAACTTAGGATCGACTGTGCTACCAATGCTACCGCCGTAATCTTCATAGCGAAGGGCTATTTGCACGTCGAGTTCGTCACTAACCGGTAACGCTAACTCCCCAAATGCTGCCCAAACATCTTGGCTTCCATCTAAGTCAGGGTTACCGATAACGAAGGTGAAACTGTCTTGATTAGATAATTCATCGTAATCCTGTCTCAGGCTGTTTTCACGATACTGAACCCCGAGTGCAAGCGCAGCATAGCCGCCACCCATTTCGAAAGTATCAAATGAAGTAAACGCTTCGAATACTTCTAAATCAGATTTCGAGTCGATGACCTGCTTAGCCGTAAATGAATTAAGTACATAGTCTGAGTTAGGTGCGCTTGTGTATGACGTTGCAAATGGATTGAAAAATTCGCAGCTACCTTCACCTGGCGTTCCCAAGACTGGGTTACAGTTTGAACCACCGAAACCTAACAGCGCGAGTTGAAATTCAGTGTTCAATACATCAGGTACTGAAAATACAAAGTCATTCACTGCTCTTGTATAACTTATTTCCCAGAAACCACTATCAGTAACCCCTTGTAAATTCGTGCTAAAGCGGAAAGTATCTGATTCGGTATTTGCAGCATCACCGGGCTGCCCGTTGCCTTCAGCACGGCCAAAAAACGACACCGCACGCCCAAATGGGTTTTGTGGGTGGTAGTCTGGAACCACTGGTGCAGTCAAAATAGGAAAGCTTGGCGCACCACCACGCTCGGCTCGGTTACGTGCCATGCCAATTTCAGTCGTCCATGTAATATCGTCAGTAAATTCGTACTCGGCACGAGTATATGCATTTATACGGCTTTCATCCGGCACATAAGAATAAAATGGCCCGAAATCGAAACCACAAAGGCCAACATCAAGCCCAGGCACTGTTCCTTCTGGTGCTAGTATCTGTGGAAAACCGCCAAATTCTTCACATCCAAACGGATCGATAACTGGAACACCTGGCGCGATGAAGAAGCTAGCTGGATTCCCTAAGGCACTGGTATCGTCTTGCGGACGACTCAAGCGTCTATCGCTTATAAAAAGCGGAGAACGATTTGTATAACTAATAGCCGCAATAACATTACCTTTATCGCCTGTCGCTCCCCATAGGCCCTGAAGGACATATTCTTTATTATCGCCATGTGCACCGTCTTGATAATCGACACTCACCATCGCACCATCGTAATTACGCTTTGTAATAAAGTTCACTACGCCTGCTACAGCATCAGAACCGTATAGCGCAGATGCACCGTCCTTTACTACTTCCATGCGATCGATGGCAATCATGGGAACTAATGAACTTGTATCTACGAAGTTCAAGCCTTCGTTTGTAGGCTGAGCGGTGACAACCTGTCGTTTGTTATTAAGAAGTACTAGGGTTGATGCAACACCAAGACCGCGAAGATTTATGTTAGATGTACCTGCTGTTGCGTTTTGAGTAAACGCATCAGGGTTATTTTCGGCACCGGTATTAATAGTAAGAGTCTGAGTAATGTCAGCAATGTTTTTCGCGCCAATCGCGTCGATAGCGACGCTATCTACGACAGCGAGGGGTGAAGGAGATTCAAAGTTTTCACTTCGACGAACGAAACTTCCGGTTACAAGAATGAGTTCAACATCTTTTTTAGCTTCTTGCTCATTCTCTACTTCAGCTTCTTGGGCTGATGCAAGGTAAGGAGAACAAAATAAAGCAGTGCCTACCATGGCGGCAACCGCTGTCTTACGCGTTTTAAATTTCATAGTGTGATTCCAAATCTGGGCTTATCACTACCGGCACTACTACCCACACTTTCCGCTAGCAACAGGCTGTTCGATTTTGTGTTGTTATTGTGATAGGCCATCCACAAATTGTGACCTACCGTTTTGATACTATGCGCGATTCCCATGTTTGTAAATTTATTGTGAATAATATGTTTACATTAATTTTACACATGGTCTGACCAGGTAGACTTTAGGCTAACTTAGAATGTTCATCTCACAATTTCATGAACTTACTTCATGAGAATATGTTTCACTCAATCGGTAATTCATACACACCAGCTGCTATTTTGCGCTTAGTTATCTATTATTCACTTTTATAAAATGCATAAATTTCAGAAGCATAGCCCATCTATGTGTTAGGAATGAATCTTGAAACTCTCTAAATAAAATATGTGAAGGTAAAGAGGGTTATGGAGTTTCCAAAAGTTGATGAGGTCTATAAGCTCTTAAGTGAAAAGCTTGAGAGTTGGATAGAAGGAGGTATCACCCTTCTCCCCAATATCGTTGTTGCGTTTCTTATCGCTATTTTGTTTGGAATTATTGCGAAAGTCGTCGGCAACGTTGTTGGAAAGCTCATGCGACGTACTTTCGAGTCTCGTCAAATAGCTAGTCTTCTTACTTCTATTATTAAATCTATTATCCTCGTGGCGGGCATCTTCATTGCGTTAGACTTTGTCGGGCTCAAGGGTACAGTCACATCTCTATTAGCCGGGGCCGGTATTGTAGGTTTAGCCATAGGCTTTGCCTTCCAAGACATGACTGAAAACTTTATCGCTGGTGTAGCGATGGGTATTAGAAAACCCTTTGAAATCGGCGATGTTATTGAGGCAGAGGGCGTTTTTGGGAATGTTAAGGAAATCAACCTTCGAAATACGCTGGTCGAGACCTTTTACGGGCAGTTAGAGGTAATTCCAAACAAGATACTATTTCGCAACATACTAACTAACTATTCAACGTTGGGTTATCGACGAATAGAGGTGCCGGTAGGCATATCATATGCAGATGATATTGAGCAAGCTGCAAAAGTCATCACAGATGCAATGAACGATAAAGACTATGTCATTAAGAGAGACGAAACCGCCGTTTATGCAGAGTCTTTCGGCGATTCCAGTATTAACCTTCTTTTATGGTTTTGGATTCGATATCCAGGAGAGCCTGGGTTTATGGTAGTGCGCCACGATGCCATAAATACGGTCAAAAAAGTATTAGAGGATAACGATATTCTTATTCCGTTTCCTATCAGGACATTGGACTTTAACGCCAAAGGCGGCGATAAGCTTAATGCAATGATTAACCAAAAAGAGGAAGGCGAAACAGGCAAGGTAGATTCAACTTCGACACAAACAACGTCGGATAAAAAAGCAGGTAACGATTCAGATCAACCTGGTGAAGAGTAAATCCAAAGGAGAAACAAATGGAAATGTTAAATTCAAATACACGTAAACATGCATTTTTGGCCCTTATACTTGCAGCAAGCATTGGTAGCCTCGGTGGCTGTGCAACCATTGAAGGCGCAGGCAAAGATATTCAAAGTGCAGGCGAAGCGGTAGAAGAAGGCGCTGAAGAAGCATCGAACTAGTACCTTCACAAGGTCGCTTCTAACGCACATTGTTATTTAGAAATTTAAAAAGCCTGAAGATAAGCGAAAGCATCGTTCAGGCTTTTTTATTTCTAGTATTTCAGTGATGAGTTTTATATGGAAAAGCTAAAACGTTGGGAAAATTCTAAACGTGCACGTGCGCAGGCCTACGGCTTTAACACGGCTAGCATGAGGAAGCTACCGAAAAGCGCTGGATTCCCGCTAGATTTGAGCAAACATGATGCTTCTACTTTAAACAGTTTGCCCTGTGGCTTTTCAGTCACCTCAACAAGAGTAAAATGATACTTCAGCGAGTCGTTACTTTTAACCGGTTCAAGAAAGCGCAATTTATCTATGCCGTAATTTATCATAGACGCAATTTTATCACTGGGAGATATGACTTCCGCGAAAGCCTTTGGCATTAGACTTGCGCTTAAAAAACCGTGAGCAATGGTTGATTTAAAGGGGCTTTCCATCTCGCAACGCGCTACATCTAAGTGTATCCATTGGTGATCTCCCGTCGCATCTGCAAACTGATTAATCATGTCCTGAGTTATTGGCAGCCATTCAGACTGTTCCAGTGAATCTCCTACCGATAAATCCAAAAGTGTTTTCATGTTCGCGTCTCTTTCCTGTTGAATATTGTTAAAACTACTATTATTCACTTGAATGTTTCAATTAACTTTTAATAATAGGTATTTATAAATATTCTTGTTACACTAACGTAAATTATTCGTAGATGCTATGTAGCGGCACGAGAAGTTGTTGCAATTGTTTTCGCTGAGTCGCACTCAGTGCTTTTTTCATCTATTGGCTTTTTTTCAGGGCATTCGCTCTTAAAGGATTAGTTATGAATCTCAATAGAATAGATTTGAACCTTTTTGCTGTATTCGACGCCATTTATACCGCCGGAAGTTTAACCAAGGCAGCAGATGTTTTGTGTATCACACAACCTGCTGTGAGTAATTCATTAGCTAGATTGAGAGAAATGCTAAATGACCCGCTTTTTGTGAGAACGGGCCACAGCATGACACCAACACCCGTTGCGCAAAACATTATTGTACCTGCCCGCCAAGCCTTGGCGTTACTTCGCAAAAGTGTGCAAGAAAGCCATACCTTCGACCCGCTAACAGCGGAGAAGTCGTTTAACTTTGCGAGCCGAGATTTGCTTGAAGCTAGTATCATGCCTCGCTTAGTTGCAAGACTTCAAAACCTGGCACCAAATATAGGTCTAACTAATTATGAGATACCGCGAAGCCAAGTGGTATCGGCAATGGCGGCAGGTACACTAGACTTTTTTGCCGATGCATCTACCTTTACCGACCCTCACTTGTGCAAAGAAAAGATAGCGCAGGACAGATTCGTCGTATTGGCTCGAAAAAATCACCCTGCCCTCAAAAATGGACTGGATCTCGAGACTTTTCTTCGACTTGGGCATATCAATGTTTCCCAGCGGAAATCAGGGGCAGGTCCTATTGATGTCGCATTAGACAAGATGGGGAAAAGAAGAAAAGAAGTCATGCGCGGTCAACACTTTCTTACTGTACCAAGCACAATTGTGAAAACTGATTTGATAGCGTGTTTACCATTTCATTTAGCAAAACATTATGACCTTGCTATATATGAGATGCCGTTTGACCTTCCCCCTGTAGAATACTACTTATATTGGCATGTAAGCGCAGACCATGACTATGCTCACATGTGGATGCGTGAGCAGATTATGGAAGTGGCAAGTAACTTCAAACCGCACTAAAACACTCAATAAAAAGCGCTTAACGTAAGCGCTTTTTTAGTATCAAGTCTTAGTTATAACCCTGCATACCCGTGTATTGTTAATAACATTTCCATACTCCTCAATTTATCTTTTAATTACCTCGAGCGAACAAACAAATCTAAATTTACTTGAGGAATTAACCATGTTGAAAATAGTTAAAACTTCTCTTGTTATCGCAGCATCATTTGGTATGTCGGGTATCGCACATGCCGATGTTAGCGAGGCACTAGCAAACATTTGCACTATCGTACAAGCAGACGATAAAGGCGAACTTAGAAAAAAAATGCGTTCAGTGGAATCTGACTATCGCATGAAATTGAAAGACTACTATTCAGGTATCAGCTGCGGTGGTAACAGTCTTATTCGCACCGCACTTCTAAGCAACGCCGTTGAAGCTGGCGAGCTGCTTGTTAAAAAAATGCCTAAGAGCGATTTGGAAGCACCAGAAGCTGACGGGAAAACGCTTCAAGCTTGGGTGGCTGAAAACGGTCTACAAGATAACCCGATTGCAGCGGTAATCAACGACCGTCTGTAATACCTTTTCACACCATGTGAACCGTTTCAACATGGTTGCAGAGAAATCTGCACTTTAAAAAGCGACCTTCGGGTCGCTTTTTTCTTTTCATCTTTAAAAGAAAAAAGGAGAGTTATTGCTAACTCTCCTTTTTTCTAATTATGAGTAACTAATAACTAACCGGCTTTAGCCACCGCTAGCTTTTCTTCAAAAAGTCCTTCGCTTATCGAAAGTACAGGCTCATTTTGATAAATACGCGCTAGGAATGCCTTATAGGCATCAGCTAATTTTTCTTTTTGAGCAAGCTCGCCAAACACTTCTTCTATCTTCAAAAAGCGTAAGGTGGCTGTTTCGTTTTGCTGAGCAGCGCGATGAAACATGTCGGACAATACGCCGTTTATTTTTTATGGCTTTCCATCTTGAAAGATAATGTATCGCCTCGTTGCAAAGTCGATTTTATTTATGATGAGTTAGGTAAGCTTGCAGGTTCTAGCTTGAATAGCGAGAACAGCAAACGCAAAAAACAGCATGAACGCTGTTTTTTTACACTTTATTTGATCATTTCCCATCCACCAGTTCTGGTATGCGTTAACCTCGCAAACCCTTTAATACTAAAGGCTATAACGAAGCTCACGCTATCTACGCCTTTAGTATAAGGTATCAAGTGACATACATGGTTATTTGAGTGAATGTTTTTTAATCATCACGGTTGTCTTTTAATGAAAGCCGAACAAACAATCTCTCTAAATTATTAAAGATACGAAGGAAATTTAACCATGTTGAAAATCGTTAAAACTTCTCTAATCATCGCTACATCAACACTTGCTTTTTCAAACACAGCGCAAGCGAATGACATAAACGAAGCACTTGCAAACATTTGTACTATCGTTCAGGCAGACGATAAGGGCGAGCTCCGCAAAAAGATGCGTAGCGTTCAGTCAGACTTTAAATTAAAGCTTCGCGATTACTACTCAGGTATTTCATGCGGCGGGCAAAGCTTAATCCGCACCGCGCTTAGCAGTAATGCGGTTGAAGTAGGTACGCTACTTGTTAAGAATATGCCGAGTAAAGATCTTGCTGAACCAGAATCAGACGGCAAAACATTACAAGCTTGGATTGCTGAGAAAGGACTGCAGAGCTCTCCAATATCAGCTGAGCTTAACGACAGAATTTAGGTATCATACCACATCACCATGTGAATCGATTCAACATGGTTGCAGCGAATGCTGCACTCGAAGGCCCCACTGCTACGGGGCCTTTTTTATTGGTGCGCTACCTACGTTAAGACTGACTACCGCTTAAAGTATACTTTCGTATACCCTGTTATTTTACAGCATGTTTTTCAATTAGTTAGATTAGGGTTTAATACATCTCAACGAACAAACATTAACTAAACAACAACCGAAGGAATTTAACCATGTTGAAAATCGTTAAAACTTCTCTAGTAATTGCGGCATCTACTCTAGCTTTTTCTAACGCAGCACAGGCGAATGATATCAACGAAGCACTAGCAAATATCTGCACAATCGTTCAAGCAGACGATAAAGGTGAACTTCGTAAAAAAATGCGTAGCGTACAATCAGACTACAAGTTAAAACTTCGCGACTACTACTCAGGTATTTCTTGCAACGGCCAAAGCCTCATTAGAACGGCTATTACTAGCAACGCAGTTGAAGTGGGTACGCTACTCGTTAAGCAGATGCCTAGCAAAGACTTGGCTGAGCCTGAGTCAGATGGCAAGACATTGCAAGCTTGGATTGCTGAGCAAGGTCTTCAAAGCTCACCAATTTCAGCTGAACTTAACGGCAGAATCTAATATAAAAATTTAGTCACACCATGTGATGTAACGCTTCAACATGGTAGCGGCGGGACGCCGCACTAGAGGCCCCTTCTTGGGGCCTCACCCTTTTCTAAGCCTCAAAATATTCTGCTATTTTTTCGCACATCTCACATGCTCTGTTTTTTGAAAGTTAAGTAACGATAACTCACGCAAATATATGTTAAGTGGTGTTATACCTTTTCGCATAAATAAGTGCCACACAGTTCGAAAGCATCAATCTACTTTCCCATAACACTAAAATCAGAGAGTGAATAAAGATGAACGGGTATGCACTTGATGATCTTCTTCGTGTTCAAGGAGACTAAACAAATTCTAGTTTTAGTGATATCAGGAAGGAGAGTCAGGCCCAATCACATAGCTATGTAAAAGTTATCTAATTATAAAGCCCTTTATCGTAGCAGCTCTGTCAGGCAATGCGGTGCAAAGTAATAGAGAAGTGGCTGCTATTGTCCTCTCACGGAGATATACAGTAAGTCAGCCGTCTATGTCAGAATTGTGTAGCAACTATCACGTTGCACACTTGGTTTTACTTTTAAAAACAAAAAGACCGAACTAAATGGCGTATCCAACTATAAATTTGGTTACCCCATTCGCTCGGCCTTATATGCGCATCTTTAGCTACGCGCGTATTTTAGAGCTCGTTTTACTACTATGCCATTACTCGACAGCAAACATACTCTCTGGCATAGACATCAAGTTATCTGCACCTGATTGCATCGCAGAAACCAGCGAGCGAGTGCGCGTTAACAGACGGTCAAAGTAGAAGCCTGTCGTTAAGATCTTGCTCTTGTAGAACTCGGTTTCTGTACTACCTGCATCAAGCTGCTCTTGCGCTTTTACTGCCATTTTGAGCCAGAAATAAGCCACCGATACATAGCCTGAATACATTAAGTAATCGACTGACGCAGCACCAATTTCATCTGGATTAGACGCGGCTGCTTTACCAATATCCATAGTAATTTGCTGCCACTCGTCAAGGTGTGAGCTAAGCGCATTAGTCCAAGCACTGAACTGTGCGTTGTCACGTAGAGAGTTGCAGTAGTCGCGCACTTCTTGAACAAATACGTTAAGCAGCTCACCATTAGAACCCATCACTTTACGGCCTAATAGATCAACCGCTTGGATACCTGTAGTCCCTTCATACATGGTACAAATACGTGTATCACGGGCTAGCTGTTCCATGCCCCATTCTTTAATGAAGCCATGACCACCATAAACCTGCATGCCGTAGCTAGTTGCTTCCTGGGCTGTTTCAGTTAGAAACGCTTTCACGATAGGTGTTAAGAAAGCCAGTTTAGCTTCGGCTACTTGTTTTTCTGCAGCGTCATCACCGTATAACGTAACGTCTACTAGTTGCATGCAGTAGGCAGCAAGCGCGCGATTACCTTCCGCGAAAGCTTTTTGCGTCAACAACATACGGCGTACATCAGGGTGCACGATAATAGGATCAGCCGGGCCATCTGGGTTCTTGCGCCCCGTCAATGAACGGAACTGGATACGGTCTTTTGCGTAGCGCAATGCACCCTGGAAGGCAGCCTCAGACGCGGCTAAACCCTCAAGCCCCGTACCTATCCGTGCAGTATTCATGAAGGTGAACATGCAGTTAAGACCACGGTTTGGAGGGCCAATCAAGAAGCCTTTAGCGCCGTCAAAGTTAATCACACAGGTAGCGCTGGCTTTGATACCCATCTTATGTTCAATGCTGCCACAGCTCACTGCGTTTCTATCTTGCTTTTCCCCGTCTTCAGAGACGTTGAATTTAGGCACAACAAATAGCGAGATACCCTTAGTGCCTTCTGGTGCGTCTGGTAAACGAGCCAACACAATGTGAACGATATTTTCCGACATATCGTGTTCACCAGCAGAGATAAAGATTTTCGTCCCCGTTAAGCTGTAGCTACCATCTTCCTGAGGTTCCGCACGGCATTTAAGCATGCCAAGGTCTGAACCGCAGTGCGCTTCAGTTAGGCACATTGTTCCCGTCCACTCGCCACTGATGAGTTTCTCAAGGAACATCTTTTGCTGTAGTTCTGTGCCATGAGCTTTTAACGTTTCCATACAGCCTTGGCTGAGACCTGGATACATTGCCCACGAGTGGTTCGCACCTGAGAACCACTCAGCAATAATAGAAGACAGTGAGTACGGCAGCGCCTGCCCGCCAAACTCTTCTGGGTGAGACATACTTGGCCAGCCGCCTTCTACGTAGGTTTGGTAGGCTTCTTTGAAGCCTTTCGGCGTCGTTACTTCACCATCAACCCACTTACAGCCTTCCTCGTCACCCGACGCGTTGATAGGCGCCAGCGTGTTTTCAGAGAACTTTGCGGCTTCAGCGAAAATTGCCGACACCAAGTCTTCTGAAGCTTCTTCGAAACCTAACTTCTGATAGTGATTTTGATAATCTAATAGCTCATGTGTTACAAACATGGCGTCACGTTGTGGAGCTTTATAACCTTCCATACCCAATACCTATAGAACTTCAAATAAACCAGCAGCGCCCATGCCGCCACCGATACACATGGTACATACTACATACTTTGCACCGCGTCGTTTACCTTCGATGAGTGCGTGACCCACCATGCGAGCACCGCTCATGCCGTACGGGTGACCAATAGAAATGGCACCGCCGTTTACATTTAATAATTCGTCTGGAATGCCCAACTTATCGCGACAATACAGAACCTGTACTGCGAACGCTTCGTTAAGCTCCCATAGACCAATATCGTCCATGGTTAATCCATGCTGCTTTAATAGCTTAGGAATGGCGAATACTGGGCCAATCCCCATTTCATCTGGCTCACAGCCTGCTACTGCAATACCGCGATAGATACCAAGTGGCTGAGCACTCCCCTTCGCCGCTGACTGCTCATCCATAATAACGGTCGCGCTAGCGCCGTCAGAGAGCTGACTTGCGTTACCTGCGGTAATGCAGCCACCTTCGATAACAGGGTTAAGTGCCTTTAGGCCCTCTAACGTGGTCTCTGGACGATTACCTTCATCTTTTGACAAGGTAACTTCACGCTCTGATGTTTCACCCGTTTCTTTGTTAAAAACCGCTTGGACTGCGGTAATTGGCACAATTTCATCATCAAACTTACCCGCTTCCTGCGCCGCTGCGGTTCGCATTTGACTTTGATAACCGTATTCGTCTTGAACGTCGCGGCTAATATTGTAGCGCTTGCCCACAACTTCAGCAGTTTGAAGCATTGGCATGTAGATATCTTTGTGCTTAGCGACAAGCGCAGGGTCTACCGCACGAAACATGTTCATATTCTTGTTTTGCACTAAAGAAATCGAATCTAAGCCACCTGCTACCATAATATTGGTATCGCCAGTGCGGATTGAGTTTGCTGCGGTGGCAATTGCATACATGCCAGAACTGCATTGGCGGTCAAGCGTCATACCCGCCACTGTCACCGGTAAACCACCAGCCAAACCAGCCAAACGACCAATATTCATGCCGCCACTGCCTTGTGTCAGTGCTGCGCCCATCACCACGTCATCGACACTGGCAGGGTCGATGCCCGCACGTGCTACTGCGTTTTGAATAGCGTGCCCACCTAATGACGGTGCGGGTAAGTTGTTTAGGGCACCTTTATAAGCCCGCCCAATTGGCGTTCGTGCTGTACTTACGATAACTGCATCACGCATATTTATATTCCTTTCATTTAGGCTGAGAGTTCAGCCAGAATTTAGCTAGGCTTGTGTACTTTTCACTCGCTGCCTAGCTTTACCAAGTCTTTATATCTAGTGACGAAAACTTTTACCCGCTCTCGTCGTTAATTTCTTGCTACATCTAGTTACGACTACTTCGCTTGATAGCTTTTAAACGTGCCGCCGTCTTGCGCTAATTTCACTAGCAGATCACTTGGCTCAAGCCACATTTTTCCGTACTCACCCAATTGATCACGATAAGTAGTCAGCTTTTCTAAAATAGTGCCAAGCCCTACTTCATCGGCATATTGCATAGGACCGCCGCGATACACTGGGAAACCATAACCGTAAACATAAATCACATCGATATCGCTTGATTTAGCCGCAATGCCCTCTTCTAAGATGGCAGCACCCTCGTTTATTAATGAGTACATCACGCGAACGAGAATTTCCTCATCGCTGATGTCTGAGCGCTGCTCAACCCCAAGACGTTCTGCCTCTTGTTTTGCAATTTCTAGTACCTCAGGGTCGGGGATTGGCACTCGACTGCCTGGCTCATAGTTGTAGGTCCCACGTCCGGTTTTAAGGCCGTTGCGCCCCTTTTCTACCAAACGATCTGCTACTGCGCCATAAGCAGGATCGTGTGAGATATATTCTTGGCGAGATTGACGCACGTAGTAACCAATATCTAAGCCTGCCATGTCGCCCATGGTGAACGGCCCCATCGGCATGCCAAACTCGGTTAGGACGCGATCAACCTGTTCAGGCGTCGCTCCCTCAAGAAGCAATCTGTTGGCTTCACGACCGTAAGGCTCAATCATGCGGTTACCCACAAAACCGAAGCAAACGCCAACCAACACCGCTACTTTTTTAATGCGTTTAGCCATTTTCATACAAGTCTTAATGACTTCTGCAGATGTCTTCTCTGCTTTTACGACTTCAAGCAGCTTCATTACATTAGCTGGCGAGAAGAAGTGAAGACCAATGACATCTTCTGGGCGCGATGTGGCAGTCGCAATTTCGTCAATATCTAATGTTGACGTATTAGACGCTAAGATGGCGCCGGGCTTACACACTTTGTCAAGCGTCGAAAACACCGTTTTCTTCACTTCCATCTTCTCGAACACGGCTTCAATAACAAGATCAACATCAGCCAAATCGTCATAGGAAGTCGTTCCAGACAGCAGCGCCATACGGCTTTCCACTTGCTCTTGGGTTAACTTGCCTTTTTTCGCTGAATTTTCGTAATTCTTTCGAATGAGCGCCAACCCTTTTTCCAGCGCCTCTTCTTTAAGTTCAAGCATTGTGACCGGAATGCCAGCATTGGCAAAGTTCATGGCAATACCGCCACCCATGGTACCTGCGCCAATGATGGCGACTTTCTCAATACTGCGTTCAGGGGTGTTTTTATCGAAATCACTTACGTGACCCGCCGCGCGTTCGGCAAAGAAAAAATGCTGCTGAGCACGAGCTTGTGGCGTATTCATGCATTCCATGAAGAGTTTGCCTTCGTTTTTAAGGCCATCTTCAAACGAAAGTGTGTAGGCACCGCGAACAGCTTCGATACATTTAAGCGGTGCAAAGAATCCTCGCGTTGCTTTTTTAGTTTGTGCAGTAACTGCATCGAAAACCGCCTGCGTTTCGTCAGACATGGTTAGCGCAATGTCGCTGGTACGCTTTATCGCGTTTTCTGGCGTTAGCGATTGTAGGTAATTTTTTGTATCTTCAAGCAGATGCTCTGGCTTGTCAGAAATCTTATCGAACACACCAGGAAGCTTAACCACCGACGTTGGTTTGCCTGTTACAATCATTTCTAAGGATGTTTGAGCGTCAGCTAAGCGTGGAAGTCTTTGCGTACCGCCTGCGCCAGGCAAAATGCCGAGATTAACTTCAGGTAAACCGACTTTATTGTCGGCAAAGGTGATGCGATGATGACAGGCTAATGCAACCTCTAAACCACCACCAAATGCAGGCCCAGGGAGGACAGCAAGAACCGGCTTAGACGCATTTTCTATCTTGTCTAAAACTTCAGGCAGTATGGGTGATAAATCGCCGCCAGAGAATTCGCTAATATCGGCACCGCCTGAGAAAATAGGTAGTGAAGAAGTAATGACAATAGTGTTTACACTATCATCACGTAATGCGTCGTCTATACCGCCTATCAACCCTACTCTAAGCGCGCGCGACAGCGCATTCACCGGCGCGCTCTGCATTGTCAGCGTAGCAACACCATGTTGTACTGCATATTCTACGGCTTTATTTTCCATCTCAGTCATAACCATGTCCTGTTTATCACGTTAACTGGATGTTATTGCAGTGTTGTTAATCATCCAAGTTTATTGGTGTTATAGACATTTATCATAATTTTTAATAATCACCGCCAGCCCCTTTGCTGTTTCATTTCTTGATGTAGAGCTCGTCCTACCTTGCTTAAGGTTTATTTGACAGAAAATAAAACCAGTGTTTTTGTTAACTGAGCAACACTTGTTATTACATTTTATTTACAAAAGGATAATTGGCTATGCAAGTGCTTAAAACACCGGAAAGCGCCTTCAACAAGATTACAGACTTTCCCTACTCTCCATGCTTCACTGAAATAACAGATACAGTCAGCAGTGAAATGACAATGGCCCATTATCAATGCGGACCAGAAGATGGACACACAGTCCTTTTAATGCACGGTGAACCTACGTGGGCATATTTATACCGTAAAATGATGCCCGTATTGGCCGAAGCGGGATTCAACGTCATAGCACCGGATCTCATTGGTTTTGGGCGTTCAGATAAACCTATTAGAAAAGAAGATTATTCCTACGCTCGACATCTGATATGGATAAAGGATTGGTTTACGCAGGTTGTGAAAGGGCCTACCACCTTGTTCTGCCAAGACTGGGGAGGGTTGTTAGGGCTGCGACTCGTTGCTGACATGCCAGATTACTTTTCAGGTGTTATGGTTTCGAATACCGGATTACCAACCGGTGACCATTTGCCAAGCGAGGCGTTTATTAAATGGCGCCGCTTTTCACAAGATGTGCCGATATTTCCCACTTCAACAATTATTCAAAATGGGACGACAACAGAATTAGATGAAGCGACACTTGCTGCTTACGACGCTCCCTTCCCTGATGAGCAATACAAAGCAGGGGCGCGGATGTTTCCCCTACTTGTCCCTACAAGCCCAGACAGTGCAGAAGCACAGGCTAATAAGCGAGCATGGGATAAATTAAAGCAATTCAAAAAACCATTTATAACGGCTTTCGGCGATAGCGACCCCATAACGAAAGGCGGCGATAAATTATTTCAAAAACTTATCCCCGGCTGCAAAGGCATGGCCCATAGGTTAGTAGAAAACGGTGGTCACTTTATTCAGGAAGACCAGGGGGAACTGCTAGCTAACTTGCTTATTCAGTTTATTAAGAAAACCCAACTTAAGTAAGAAGGTTTTCAACAAACACTAAACCATTAACCATTAGGAGATAACCATGGATGCTCTACTCGATTTTTCAGGGCAAGTTGTATTAATTACAGGCGCTGGAAGCGGTTTTGGCCGCTTGTTATCACTCGGCCTTGCCAACCGCGGCGCAAAACTTGTTCTTTCAGATATTAATGAGACTGCACTAGAGGAGACGAAAAAGGACGTAAAAGGCCTCACTGATGTGGTGGTACTAGCGGGTAATATTGCCAGTGAATCACTTAATAAAGACTTAGTTGATAAAGCCATGAAAACCTTTGGCAGGCTGGATATCGCAGTGAATAACGCCGGTATTGCCCACAATCCAGCGCCTATTCACCAAATGACTGAGGAAATTATGGACTCCCAGTTTGCAGTGAATGTTAAGGGCGTTATGTTTGGAATGAAGTATCAAATTCCGGTAATGCTCGCACAAAAACAAGGGCATGTTTTAAATGTGAGTTCACTAGCAGGGCTAGGTGGAGCACCTAAAGGTGGAGCATACGCAGCCGCTAAACATGCGGTATCGGGTATAACGCGAACCGCCGCAGTAGAATACGGGCGCAAAAACGTTCGCGTTAACGCCATATGCCCCTTTTATAGCCCAACTAATATTTTAAACGTGGATGGTTATAACACCCCTGAGGCACGGGAACAGCTTGGCATGGGCAGCCCAATGAAACGCCTTGGCGAGCCGCAAGAAATCGTTAACACCATGATGCTCATGTTGTCACCAGGCAATAGCTATATGAACGGGCAAACAATAGCCGTAGACGGTGGTGTAACCGCATGGTGATGTACCTCTAATATCCATATAAGGCGTATTCAGCTATATAAAGGTATAAGAATGGATACCCTGGTATAACACGTAATGTTTCGATTTCATTCTACTTTAGGTGTAATGATCTCGAACAAACAAAGCCGACGAATGAGGTGGGTGCAACCGCCTCTTACGTCGAACCTGTCTTAGACAAGATGAAAGCCACGCTAATTGATTTTTAAGAGAAACGTGTTATGAAAACGCTGAGTAAATACATGCTTTTATCAATCGCGCTTAGCTCAATGGCATCATCACCCTCTTTTGCCCTAGAGAATGAGGCATCCCTTTCGATGACTCAAGCACAGGAAATCTCGTCTAATCAAAACGTTAAAAAGCAACGCCTAAACAAGTCATTGGCGCTTAACGCTCTTAAACGCAGTATTTTTCCAGTGTCTCAAAGTAAAAAGCAGCCAAGCGGCCTTTTCTTAATTCATAGCGTTTTGCCCAACAACAGTTCGAAAGCTAACTAGCAACTATTAGACATTTAGCTGAGCTGACTAAGCTATCGCTTTATAAATTGGAAGCTTAGTGGATAAACCCACAATTCACCTTTATTAGCTTTTACTGCCGCCACGATGGCGAAGATAAGATTCATCAAGCCAAGTACAATAAAACCTAGCGCACCAATCAAAATAAACGTCAAGATAAAACAAATCACCGAGTATACAAGCAAACTCAGCAACCAATTCGCTGTCACTCTTCCGTGCTGATTAATATCTTCATTTTGATCTTTATGCGCTATCCAAAGCACAATTGGCAGGACAATACCTAAGCCAGGAATAACAAAGCTGGATAATTGAGACACGTGTATCAGTGTACAGTAGCTTCGAGCATTAAGTCCCCAATAAAGCGGTTCTTCCGTTGACATAATTTTCCTTACTTTTGAGTTAGTGTGACTCGATAGGTTATGGCCCTATCTTTATGTTGGCCATTAGCCATTATATATACCGTGTGTCGTAAAAAAAGCAAACGTACAAATAGCGAAGTTCAAATTTGTTTTACAAAAGCCATGTAGCGTTACACAATGCTTTCGCATGTCTATGTGAACGTTGATTCACGTTAAAAATAAAACAACTAAAGGACAAAGTATGCTCAATCATAAACGCACTCTGATAGCGGCTGTGGTCAGTCTATCACTTGTAGGATGTGGCGAAAGTACTACACAGACAGAAATCAAACCCGAACTCACCGCACAAGATGCAAAACAATTCTTGCAACAAGCACAAGACGATGTTGCAAAAATGCAGGTTCCGGCTGCGCACGCAGAGTGGAGCTATGCCACCAACATCAACTTCGATACTGCTGCCGTTAGCGCCTACTTTAATGAAGTGCTTTCAACGAAAGTCGCTAAGTTAGCTAAAGAGGCGGCGAAGTTTAATGATGTAGACGTTGATGCTGATACCCGCAGGCAACTTGAACTGCTAAAAAACAGCTTAACTATGCCGCCGCCAGCCGATACAAAAAAAGCAGAACGCTTAGCAAAAATAGGCTCTGAACTGAGCGCTATGTACGGTTCAGGCGAATATTGTGGCAATGACGGTTCTTGCAAAAGCTTAGTAGAAATGAGCGGTGAAATGGCGACCCTGCGCGACGCCGATAAACTATTAGAGTATTGGGCGGGCTGGCGTGAGGTATCAAAACCAATGGCGCCACTTTATGCCGAACAAGTATCGCTTGCTAACGAAGGTGCAGCAGAACTAGGATTTGAAAACGTAAGTGCGTTGTGGCGTGGCAAATACGATATGCCTGCTGATGAATTTCCAAAAGAATTAGACCGTTTATGGACGCAAGTTGAGCCTTTCTACGAGTCACTTCATTGTCATGTTCGAGCAAAGCTTGGTGAACATTATGGTGAAGACGTTGTGCCGCAAGACAAGCCTATTCCCGCGCATTTATTAGGAAATATGTGGGCGCAGAGCTGGGGTAATATTTACGATATCGTTAAACCTCAACAAGAAATGCAAGTGCCAGATGTTACCGGTGCATTGGCTGCACAAGGCTATGACGAAATTGCTATGGTGAAACAGGCTGAGTCGTTTTTCTCGTCCCTTGGTTTTGAAGAACTGCCAAATACGTTCTGGGAACGTTCTATGTTTCAAAAGCCCGAAGGCCGTGACGTACAATGCCATGCTTCAGCTTGGGACCTAGATGACAAAGACGATCTTCGTATTAAGATGTGTATCCAGAAGACGGGCGAAGAGTTCAATGTTATTCATCACGAACTGGGACACAACTATTACCAGCGTGCTTATAAGGATCAACCTTTACTCTATCGCGGTTCGGCAAACGACGGCTTCCACGAAGCTATCGGTGACACTATCGCCCTGTCTATTACGCCTAAATACCTGAAGCAAATCGACTTAATTGACGAGATTCCAGACGCGTCTAACGATATTGGTATGCTAATGCAGGTTGCACTAGACAAGATAGCCTTTATTCCTTTTGGTTTGATGGTTGACCAATGGCGCTGGAAAGTCATGTCTGGTGAGGTGACCCCAGAGCAATACAATCAGCTATGGTGGGAACTAAGAGAAAAGTACCAAGGCGTAATGGCTCCTACTGAGCGCAGCGCCGATGCGTTTGACCCTGGAGCAAAGTATCACGTTCCTGCCAACGTACCTTACACACGCTACTTTTTAGCGCACATCCTTCAATTCCAATTCCATAAGGCGTTGTGTGATATCGCAGGTGACGAAGGCCCGCTAAATCGCTGCTCTATTTACGGTAGTAAAGAGGCGGGTAAAGCACTGAACGAGATGTTGGAAATGGGTATGAGCCAGCCTTGGCAAAATGCATTAGAGACATTGACAGGGTCACCGCAAATGGATGCCAGCACCATTGCAGACTATTTTGCACCACTAAAGACATGGCTTGATGAGCAAAACGCCTCACGCCAATGTGGCTGGTAAATTGTCTGCTATTGAGAGCAACGTAAAACGCTCAATGTAAGTGATAAAGCCTCTAGTATTCGAGGCTTTTTTGTTCAAATTAAACTTTTGTCCCATTGTAAGTTTTCGTTAAAAGCGTACCGTTTAAGCCACTATAACGTTAAATTTATTTAAGTATGAAAGGCGTCTTTACTCACTTGCTCATTACTATCAGTGTTTTTCTTAGCCTTGCACTTAATGCTCACGCTCAGATTGATGCGCCCGCCTTTCAATCTTTCAATAAAGAGAGTGGGATTGCTCACGTCTCCATTGCTGACATTGCAGAAGACAAATACGGCTTTCTATGGCTCGCATCACAGTCTGGCATTGATAAGTTCGACGGCTATACTTTTTCTAATTTTGGTATGTGGGGTGAAGACAAAGCCTCAGGTTTACAGACTCTCCTAGCACTACAGATAGAAGCGAGTAAAGATGGCCAATATATGTGGATCGGCACATTTAGTGGTTTAAGCCGCCTTAATGTAGATACCGAAATGTTTGAACACTATAAGCTTCCAGCATCGTCTTCACTCACTAAACACGTTATTAACCGTATCAAAAGAACTGAAGATGGAAAACTCTGGATTATCTCAGAACGTGACCTTTATACATACAATGAAGAAACGGACAGTGTAGAACTTGTAAGCTATCTAGCAGATACGACTAGCACGCTTACTGATGTTGCACTTTTAGGTAAAACCCTTTACGTAGCATCTACCGCTGGCCTTTTCAAATTTGACCCGATTAAGAAGAAATTAGAGTCAGCCGCGACGGAGAAAATCAATATAACAAGGTTGGCCGTAGCCGAGCGCTCAACGCTGTTTTTGGGCACAGCCACTCGTGGCGTCTGTCTTTATAACCCAAGTCGTAAAAGCGAGAAGATTACAGCTCAATGTACTTCAGAAGTGCATGGGTTGTCTGACAATTATGTGACAGACATTATGCTTAGCGCTAAGGGCGACGTTTGGGTTGGCACTGAAAGTGGACTCAATCTATTGACCTCTTTTGGCTCCTACACGGTAGTGGAAATTCCACTGTCAGAAAAAGAGGCTGGCAATGAGCGAGTCTCAAGTATTTTTCAAGGTCGAACAGGCCTAGTTGTCGTGGGAACCAAAGATGATGGTTTTGCCATTGGTAATCCGGGGTTAAGCCACTTTCAGTCAAGAGAAGTAGGTGACGGACGCATCATCGGATCCATGACAAGTTATAAGGACAATAAAGTCTGGGTTACCAATGAAAAGGGGCTGTGGCTTTTCGACACCGTTGAAAACAGCTATGAAGGTCCCTTCACATCAAGCGATGCTAGAGAAAGTGATGATATATCGAGCGATAAGCTTCTGGGTCTTGTTTATGATGAAAAGAGAGACAACCTTTGGGTCGCAACTCGCTCTGGGCTTGCAAGACTTAATAAGCAGACCAGCCAGCTAGATATTGTGGCTATGCAAGGTAAAGCTGGATACAGTGTTAACGTAGATGCCGACGGTGATATTTGGTTCGGCGGCTATAGTGATGGCGTATTCGTTTTTCGGCCATCCGAAGGAAGAATAATAAAGCAGTGGCCTATGTCATTAACCACCCGAATTTTAATGGAAGATAAAGAAAACGCTTGGCTCAGTACGGTTTCTGGACTGCACCTTGCCAACAAACTTACCGGGGAAATAGCCAGCGTTAGCCAATATACTGACAAAATTACTGATAAAACCGTTGTCACTTGGATCTCTCGCTCGAAACGCGGTGGCTACTGGGTTGGCACTCAGGCGGCAGGCTTATTTTTCGTCACCAAAGACGGCAATGATTTATCCTCCATCAAGGTCACACAATTGAAGCGAGAGAGCAGGTTAAGCAATATTTCGATCGGCGCAATAATAGAAGACGATGAGTATGGACTATGGATATCAACGATCGAGGGCATAACCTATATCGCGCCAAACCTTTCTTCCCTCTCCTACTATGGCGCTGAGCATGGCGTATTGACAACGGGCTATTACATTGGCTCAGTGGCTCTGACACAAAATAACACCATTCTTTTTGGCGGCGCAGAGGGGCTCACACTTTTTAATCCATTAAATGTGGTCAGTACAAAATGGGATCCAAGTATCCATCTTACAAAAATAGAGGTAGTAAGTAAGGAGCAAGAGAGCGGTAAGACGTTTCAGCAAAAAGTAAGCTTAGGTAGTACTGTGAGTCTTGACCACAATGACATTGCACTATCTATTGAATTTGCAGCATTGAATTACATCAATGCAAACGAACTCCGCTATGCTTACAAACTTGCCGACTTTGAAAACAGTTGGCGCTTTACCGACGCCAAAAACCGAGTAGCGACCTATACAAACCTAGATCCGGGTCGATACCGATTTACGGTAAAAGCCATTAATAAAGAGAATGAATGGAGCAGTAACGAAGCACAAATTGAGGTTATTGTTGTACCGCCGTGGTGGGACAAACCGATATGGCGAACGGTATTCCTGCTCACCATTATTTTACTCTTGTCCTCTGCCGTCTGGTTCAGAATTAGGACATTAAAAAAACGCTCGGCCGAACTCGCGCTAAAGGTGGAAGAAAAAACAAAAGACTTAGAGGAAGCGGTTGAAAAGCTTACCCTACTCTCTACTCAGGATACGCTGACCGGCCTGAAAAATCGCCGTTACTTTTCACAGCGCGCAAGTGCTCAATGGCATGAATACAAACGACACAACCACACGTTCTCTCTACTCATTATTGATATCGATCATTTCAAGCGCATCAATGATAACTACGGTCATCAAGCTGGAGATATCGTACTGACGAAGGTGGCGCGAATTCTCGAAGATAACCTTCGCGAGAGCGATGTAATCTCTAGGTGGGGCGGTGAAGAATTTCTGATATTACTTCCCTCTTTAAGCCTAAAGGAAGCCTACTGGGTTGCTGAAAAATTACGTAAATGTATAGCCGAGACAAGCATTGCTATTTCTCGTAATGAAATCAGCGTGTCTATTACGTGCGGCGTCGCTGATATTACCGACTACGATAGCATTGAAGCCTGTATTTACGCGGTTGATAAAAAACTGTACCGGGGTAAAGAGTCTGGACGAAATGCTGTAATCAAATAAGCGCTAACGTCAACTAACACTCTACCGCGGGCAGAACACAGCCCTACTATCCTCTTTTTTATGGCAAGGCTGATGTCGTCAATCTCTTCATCATGCATTTAACCGCTCTTATTGATCGCTTTACGCATGTGACCACTATCCATCTGTGAATTCACATTTAATAACGATTCGCTTATCGAATTGAAAGGAGTATCAAATAATGGCTAATGTATTAGTAATCGGCGCATCAGGACAAATTGGTAAACAGGCAACCGTAAAATTGTTAGATGCGGGGCATAAAGTACTAGCCCCAGTAAGAAGCCCTGATAAATTATCAGATATAGAAAATGATAATCTCACTGTTGTTGAGCAAAATTTGGAAGACGATTTTTCAGCGCATTTTGACGGTGCTGACGTTGTCGTATTTACCGCTGGGTCTGGCGGAAACACGGGCGCAGAGAAGACTATCATGATAGACCTGTGGGCGGCACGAAATGCAGTTAACTATGCCAAGGATGCAGGTACACCTAAATTTGTAATGGTGAGTTCAATTGGTGCGGGTGATCCAGATGCGGTTTCTTCGGAAATTAAGCCCTATTTAGTCGCTAAACACATGGCAGACGAGCACTTAATTAATAGCGGTTTGCATCACGTTATTTTACGTCCTGGCACGTTATTGAATGAACCTGGAACACACCTGGTTCGCACCGATATGCCTGATAATAAAGACGATGCCGTTATTCCAAGGGAGGACGTTGCTACCGCCATTGTAGAAAGTGTTGCAAGGGAAAGTAGTGATAACTTCATCACCTATTTATTTAAAGGTGATACGCCCATTTCTCAGGTTTTCTAGGCTAGCGAAAGTAACTCGCTTAGCTAGGACTAAATTAAAACTAGTTAAGCATTAGGATGAGCGACCTTCTTGTATTATCTAAAGACAAATATAAGAGGGTCGCTGTTTTTGTTTATTCTATCTGTTTTAATACGAGGTTTGATCACAAATAATTAAGTGTGTCAGCCCATTGAAACATTATGGTATCAGCGATTGGCTAACCCAATTTCCATTCTCGTCTTTTTCATGCCACTCACGATTTTGTGGGTTTCCTCGCAAGTTTAAATAATCTACATTTTGTATAGCGAGTAATATGGTACAGAAATGTGAAGGAACCTGCTTAAAGTCCCCTTCAATGTGAAGCGCAGAACCATCATTTCGAGGCGTACCCGGCTCTCCCCAAAAGAATTGCTTTTTTCCCGCATCAGATAACTTGTCCCACTGCTGTTTTACCAAATCATAATCATCATCAGCGGTCATCACTGTCGCATTACATGAAAAACGATACTGCTCTCTGGTCTTCGAAAAATACCAGCACACTTGAGCTTTAGCGTTTTGAGAAAGCTGGTCAAATTTCTCGGAACGAGTATCTGAAATAACAACTAATTGGTCATCGTTTGTTATCCCTCGAAACACCACGGTTCGACAAAAAGGCGCACCGCTTTCCCCCACGGTAGCCAATTGAAAATATCGACTTTCGGGCATACTTCGGGTTTGATGCAAACTTTTCGTTAATCCTTGTCGCCACTGGGGCATGATTACCTCCGACTGCTTGTCGTTAACCGTATGCGTTAGGCCACTTTTTGTTTGCTGGCAAGAGAAAACAAAGTATAAAAATTACGCGTAGTTATCTTTGCTAATTCTTCCACCGATACGCCTTTAAGTTCTGCAATAAACTCGGCAACTTCTACTACGTAACCCGGCTGGTTTTGCTTACCTCTATGAGGGACAGGAGCGAGCCAAGGAGAGTCAGTTTCAATCAATAGCCGCTCTAGAGGGATCGCGCTTACTACGTCCCGTAATTCATTGGCAGAATTGAAGGTCACAATACCAGAGATAGAAATATAAAAATCCATGTCGATTGCTGCTTGTGCCATTTCCAGCGATTCTGTAAAGCAATGTAGTACGCCTCTCGTATGTGGCGCCTTATGCTCTTTCAGCAAATTAATGGTATCTTCCCGCGCATCTCGGGTATGGATAATTAGCGGCTTATTGGTTTCATTCGCCACTTTGATATGATCAACAAATGATGTCAGCTGTACGTCTTTGCTTTCTGGGCTGTAAAAATAATCCAACCCGGTTTCACCTATAGCGACAACTTCTTCACGTTTTGCTTTTTCCAAAAGCACTTCATAACTGCATGCCTCGTCTTGGTGTAATGGGTGAACACCACAAGACACAGAAACATCATCAAAACCACTTACCGCTTCCAACATGCTGTCATAATCGCCCACTGACACGCAGACGCACAAGAAGTGCTCAACACCACGGGCTCTCGCAAAGTTAAGCGTTTCTGCTAGTTCTTGCGGGCTTTGCTTTAATCGGTCTAAATGACAATGAGAATCTACGAACAAACTACACCTATATTTTTGTAGTTAATACCCACGACATAAGATGGTTTCTTATATTGTGTTATTAACGTTGAAATTGTTTGAGTAACCCAAAAAGCACCATGGACTTGTTGACGCCTGCATGCTGAAGCGTTTTGACGGCTTCAACACAGGTTTTGTAACGGTTAAAGTCAACAACTTGCTGGCGCTGCATATAGTCATCATGAGCCATTTGCTGACACCACAATGCAACTTGCTGAGCATTATCCTGCCACTTACTCGCCAGCGTTTGTGCTTGCAAGTTGGCATCCCCGGCTAGCAGCGCCTGGATACCATCGCTGAAATTGCGGTAGCTAAAATCATTATCGCCTGATAATGCTTCTTCCACGCGCAACGGGGCATAGCCATAGGCGGCAAGTAATGCTTCGCTTGCATCTTCTACGCCTTTGGCTTGCAAGTAGTTCAAACTCTCTGATACTGACGGCAGTGGCAATAATTGCCTCTCGCAACGGCTTAGTATTGTAGGCATAAGCTTGTTGATATTGTCAGTTATCAAGAGCAAGAACGTATTATTTGTGGGCTCTTCCAAGGTTTTCAACAGCGCATTAGCTGCCGCCTCAGTCATAGAGCCAGCGCTCGGGATAAGCAACACCTTGTTTCCCCCCATTTGCGCCGTTCCTGAGAGCTTGGCAATTCCTTCGCGAATTTTATCCACGCCGAGCTGTTTCTCACTTTCAAGGATGTGAAAGTCAGGATGATTGCCAGCGTGTCTTAGCTGGCAGCTCTGGCACTGCTCACACGGGCCGTCTGCACCTGGCCGCTTACACAGCAGTGCGTTGGCAAGCCCAATAGCAAGACGGTGCTTACCGATGCCCTCTGGCCCAGTTAAAAGCAATCCATGATGCAGCTTTTTAGCCAGATATCGAGAGAGTAAGGTGGCATAGGTTGCAGTGAACCAAGGCAACATCTGCATTAACCGTCTCCTAACACAGATGTATTTCGCTGGCTAACATCGCCGCTGCATTCGCTAGTTATATAGTGATGAATAACTGCAATAACGTCTTGATGAACCTTGTCCATAGACTGCATAGCACTCACTACTACTATACTTTCATCTTGCTCTGCTAATTCGAGATATTTAGCGCGGGTACGTTCAAAGAACGCTAAACCAGCTTGCTCTATACGGTCTAGCTCGCCACGCCCACGAGCACGTTCTAGGCCCACTGCAGGGTCAACGTCTAGGTACAAAGTCAGGTCTGGCTTGAAACCTTTTAACGCGATATCGCTTATCGCCGTCATCGTTTTTTCACTAACCCCACGACCACCGCCTTGATACGCTTGAGACGATAAATCGTGCCGGTCTCCCACTACCCACGCCCCCGTATCGAGGGACGGCAAAATTTTATTCGTAAGCAGTTGAACACGGGCAGCGTACATTAAAAGTAGCTCCGTCTCTTCACTTACCGTTTCATGCCAATCATGCTTCACACATTCGCGAATGGCTTCGGCCATTGGTGTACCGCCAGGCTCTCGAGTTTGTTCCACGCGCTTTCCGGCTTTTTTTAACGCCTCAACAATCAACCCGATTACAGAGCTTTTACCTGCCCCTTCAAGGCCTTCTACTACAATAAACTTTCCGCGCATGACGTTTTAAACTCTATTTATTTTTCAGTGTTTCGCGATAGATAATGAACGCATTGGTAAATTTCACTGCGTTATCTTTTAAGCTGATATTTTCGCACAGCAGCGTTGTGTTCTTCTAGTGTTGTGGAAAATTGATGACTTCCATCTCCTTTTGCCACAAAGTACAGCGCATCGGTTGATAAGGGATGCAGCGCAGCATGAATAGCAGCTTTACCGGCCATGGCAATCGGCGTTGGCGGCAACCCTTTAATGACATAAGTATTATAGGGTGTAGCGGTACGCAGGTGCTTACGCGTAATATTTCCGTCGAACGTAGGTCCAATACCGTAAATTACGGTGGGATCGGTTTGCAGACGCATATTTCTATTAAGCCTGTTAATAAATACGCCTGCTATCATATCCCGCTCTGACGGCACTGCAGTCTCTTTTTCAATAATACTCGCCAAAATGAGCGCTTCATATGGAGTTTGCAAAGGCAAATCAACAGCACGCTGTTCCCATTCGCTAGTCACATAATCGACCAGTGCACCATGAGCCCGCTTCAAAATTTGGCTAGCCTTGGTACCTTTCGTGAAAAAGTAGGTATCGGCTAAATAAACGCCTTCAGTTTGTTCAACGTTTTCACAACACCACTTTACGTCATTATCATTGGTTATCTCGCGTAACGTAGCATCAGTAATATCAAATTCTAGCTGATTGTTTTGTCTCAACGTATCAAGCCATTGGGTGAGCGTTAGGCCCTCGACTAAACCTACTGCAAACAAATGCTCATCACCTTCGGTAAAAAGGGTAAAGGCATCAACCAGGGATTGACCGGGACGCAACATATAAGAGCCTGATTTAACCAACGTATTACCTGCAAAAAGCTTTAGCCAAACCTTAGCTACAAACGGGGATACCTCACTCAAACCTTCATTACGCAACAGCTTTACCGTTCGATAAGCATTGCTTCCTCGCTCAATAGTTATGAGGGTTTCTTTCTGCAGTTTTAAGGGCTTAGTCACCTTCGAAGATACAAACATAACGCCCGATGCAGCCCCGATGACAGCAAGTAAGCCAAGGGTTAAAAGGAGAATTACTAAGCGCTTCATTATTGCCGCTCTCCTAAATTCACAGGTTTTATTTCCATTTTAAGCTCTCGCTTTTTATGCTTATCATTATTTGGAGTTTGTCGGCGTACCCTGCGCGAGTGCTTTGGGTTAGCGCTTTCCATCATTCAGTCGCTGCTGTAATACTTCAATTGCCTTGTTCTTCACGTCAAAACTGACCATTGAAAAATCGGGCATTCGAAGTTCCCTCACGGGCATTACACCCATTAAAGCATTCGTCATCACGACAGCGCTGGCGCTTTGTAAATGAGAAAGTTGATACTCTCCCACATGTAATTCATGATTATCATTTAGCAATGAATCGATAAGGTATTGCCTCACCACGCCATTTACTCCACTCCCTTTCAGTGAAGGGGTGTACCAGGCATCGTTATAGAAAAAAAACAGATTGCCCGCGCTTGCTTCAATCACATTGTCTTGAGTGTCACACACGATAGCGTCGTCTGCGCCTGCCTCATTCACTTCATGTTTAATCAGGACCTGTTCTAATCTATTCATATGTTTTACGCCCGCGAGCAGCGGTTGAATGGCCAACCGAGTTTGAGCGCATATAACAGATAAACCTTTCCGCAACATAGCGTCATAATGACCGGGAAAAGGATGCTGACTAAATCTGACCTGAACCACACTGTCTTCGCTTCGCGCATACCCTCTGCCCGCCTGTCCACCTGAAATGTGCACTTTTAAGACGTATTTAGATTCCAAATCGTTACATGACGATGTGGCGATATGATCTATATGCTCAGAAATAGCGACGTCCAGGGCTTTGATATCAATATCAAGTTTAATTGCTGCGGCGTCGTGCTTTAACCTAGATAAATGATAAGGCTTTAGCTCTGCTTTATTGCGATGGACCAACAATGTGGTAAACACACCGTCTCCGTAATTAAATGCCCGGTCACTGGATGAAATAGGCGTAGCATTTGGAATAATTATCAATGCTTGGTCTTACTTGCTGATTTACTGATTAGGAGGAGTATACCAAGTTGCGTTGGTCAAACAACTTATAGCGCTATTCAGCATAGGCTTATCATTGCATTTCAACACCTGATAACCGTTTAACCCATTTAACTAGATTAATAATCAAACAACTAGGAGAGTTTAGGAAGCCTTGTGATTGTCCATCGCTAATACCAGTCCGCATAGATAATTTCACTTCGCTTACAGCGAATTTTTGCTGCTGGGGTTTATTGATGTGCGAAATTAAGTAATGAGAATATAAGAAAAAGGCAGCGGTTAGCTGCCTTTTGAAAATAACATCTATGCTTTCGCTAGATCTAGATTCGTTTGAAAACCAACGAACCATTGGTACCGCCAAAGCCGAATGAATTACATAGCGCGTAATCTTCATTGAAGGCTTTCGCTTTGTTTGCGACAAAATCTAAGTCGCACCCTTCGCCTGGTTCATCTAGATTGATAGTTGGCGGCGCCATTTTGTCACGCAATGCTAATATAGTAAAAATTGCCTCTACTGAACCAGCAGCACCTAGTAGGTGGCCTGTCATTGATTTGGTAGAACTTACCAGTAGCTTGTAAGCATGCTCATTAAAAACACGCTTAACTGCCGCAACTTCAGCAATATCGCCGGCTGGGGTTGATGTACCGTGAGCGTTCACGTAACCAATGAGGTTCGCATCTACGTTTGCGTCATTGATAGCATTTTGCATTGACGCTGCTGCGCCCTCACCATCTTCTGGTGGTGATGTCATGTGATATGCGTCGCCGCTCATACCGAAACCAACAAGCTCAGCATAAATATGCGCGCCACGGGCTTTCGCTGCCTCGTATTCTTCCAGCATGATAACACCAGCGCCCTCGCCCATAACAAAACCATCGCGGTCTTTATCCCATGGACGACTTGCAGCCTGAGGATTGTCATTGCGAGAAGACAACGCGCGCGCTGCTGCAAAGCCTGCCATTCCTAACGGTGTGATAGAGGCTTCAGCACCGCCAGCTAACATAGCATCTGCATCGCCGTAAGCGATAGTTCTTGCGGCAATACCAATGTTGTGAACGCCTGTAGTACATGCAGTCACAACGTTTAAATTCGGTCCTTTCAACCCTTCCATGATAGACAAGAAGCCTGAGATCATATTGGTAATGGTTGAAGGTACAAAAAATGGCGATACGCGCTTAGGACCGCTATTTGTCAGCTTTAAATGGTTTTGTTCAATTTGTTCTAAACCACCGATACCTGAGCCAATAGCAACACCAACACGGTGAGCATTATCTTTAGAAACACTGAAACCAGAATCGACCAGCGCTTGCTTGCCAGCTGCAATACCCAACTGGATAAAGCGGTCCATTTTTTTGGTTTCTTTCTTTTCAATGTATTGCTGCGGATCAAAATCATTGATTTGACCTGCGAAACGGGTTGAATAGTTACTACAATCGAAATGGGTGATTTCACCGATGCCGCTCTCGCCCGCGAGCAATTTGCGCCATGTGTCTTCGCTATTAAGACCTAATGGTGAAAGCATTCCAAGACCAGTAACCACTACGCGACGTTTTGTCACAAAAAGCCCTCGCTTTGGAACTAAGGTAGGAGATACAAAAACGGCTCTTAATAAGAGCCGTTTTGTCGCTACTTAAGACTTAAGCGTCTTTGTTAGCGTTGATGTAGTCAATTGCTGATTGAACTGTAGTAATTTTCTCTGCTTCTTCGTCAGGAATTTCAGTATCGAATTCTTCTTCCAAAGCCATTACTAGCTCAACAGTGTCAAGTGAATCAGCGCCTAAATCGTCAACGAATGAAGCTTCTGCTTTTACTTCTTCTTCTTTAACGCCAAGTTGTTCAACGATGATTTTCTTAACGCGTTCTTCAATGTTACTCATAATTCTAGGTTTCCCTTAAAACGTCACTAGATAATAAAAGTGCCGCTAGTTTATTTTGCAAGGTGCATCCTTGCAAGCACCAGTTTAAACAAATTTTCTGGTCAAACCAGCGACATTCGAAATTCGTAAAATACTATTTTTACATCCAAGTTCGGGTAAATACCACCCCAAACTAAGGAAAATTCGCAAAAATTGCGAATTTACCCCATATACATACCACCATTAACATGGATGGTTTCGCCTGTAATATAGGCTGCACCATCGCTCACCAAAAAGGCAACAGTGGCTGCAATTTCATCAGGCTCACCTAAACGGTTAGCCGGAATATCTTTAAAAATGGCGGCTTTTTGGTCATCACTTAGCGCCTTTGTCATATCTGTATCGATAAAACCAGGGGCAACAACGTTGATTGTTATACCACGAGAAGCCACTTCTCTTGCCATAGATTTAGAAAAACCAATGACGCCGGCCTTCGCAGCAGCATAGTTGGCTTGACCAGCGTTACCTGCGCTACCCACTACAGAACCAATATTTACTATGCGCCCAAAGCGTTTCTTCATCATACCGCGAAGTACAGCTTTTGACAGCGTAAATATTGAAGTAAGGTTAGTATCTATAATATCTTGCCACTCGTCATCTTTCATGCGCATTAAAAGATTATCGCGCGTAATGCCTGCATTATTGACCAAAATATCAATCCCACCGTGAGCATCGTTAATCGCTTTCAAGGTGGTATCAACACTTTCCTTGTCGGTAACATTCAGTGCAAACCCTTGACCACCGAACTCAGAAAGATAGTCACTAATTGCTTGTGCGCCATTTTCGCTCGTGGCCGTGCCAATAACCGTTGCGCCTTGTTGTGCTAGCTGTGTGGCAATTGCTTTGCCTATTCCACGGCTAGCTCCGGTTACCAGCGCAATTTTACCGTCTAATTGACTCATTGCGATTCCTTATTATTTTAATGCTTCTACACCGTCAGGTGTATTTACTGCAAGAGACGCTAAGCTCTTATCAATGCGTTTATTAAGACCCGTCAGCACTTTACCCGGGCCAACTTCAATAACGCGCTCTACACCTGCTGCAGCTAAGTATTCCACGGTACGTGTCCACTGTACTGGGCAGTAAAGTTGTCTCACCAGCGCGTTTTTGATTGCATCACCCTGTGTTTCAATGGTGACATCAACATTATTAACAATATTGATTGCAGGCTCGTGAACATTTAAAGAAGAAAGCGCTTCTTCGAGTTTATCCGCGGCCGGTCGCATTAGCTCACAGTGAGAGGGCACACTTACCGCAAGCGGCAGTGCGCGTTTAGCGCCCGCTTCTTTACACGCGTTGGCAGCTTGTTCTGCCGCGTTTTTCTCACCAGCGATCACAACCTGCCCCGGTGAATTAAAGTTAACAGGTGCAACAACGTCACCAGTGGCAATGGCTGTCTGCTGACAAATATCTGCAATTTCAGCATCATCCAAACCGATAATGGCATACATAGCGCCTGCGCCTGCCGGCACAGCTTCCTGCATATACTTACCGCGTGCTTCTACGAGTTTAATGGCGTCAGAAAAGTCCATCGCGCCACCGCACACTAGCGCTGAATACTCTCCAAGGCTGTGCCCTGCAAGGTAGTCTACGTCTAAACCTTGCTCACGAATTACACGCCAAATTGCAACACTTGCAGCAAGCAACGCTGGCTGAGTAATGTGGGTTTCGTTAAGTTTACCGTCTGTATCGTTTTGGACTAGGTCCCACAGGTCATAACCAAGTGCGTCAGAGGCTTCTTTAAAGGTTGCTTCGATAATCGGAGACGTCTCAGCAAGCTCTTTTAGCATGCCTACGCTTTGAGAGCCTTGCCCCGGAAATACACAAGCTGTCTTTGTCATGTCGATTCCTTGTTATTGTTTTACTAGAAACGAGAATACATCAAAAATTTATGAAGCGATTGCCGAGCTTAATAGCGAACGAGCGCCGATGCCCAAGCAAATCCGCCTCCAAATGCTTCTAGTAATAAATGCTGTCCGCGCTGAATACGCCCGTCTCTGATAGCGGTATCTAATGCTGTTGGCACTGTGGCCGCAGATGTATTACCGTACTGCTCCAATGTAAGCACGACCTGGTCGAGAGACATATTCAGTTTTTTCGCTGTGGCTTTTATAATTCTAAAGTTTGCTTGGTGTGGCACTAACCAGTCAAGATCAGTTTTTTCCATACCGTTAGCAGCAAGGGTTTGCTCTACTACTTCTGAAAGCTTAGTTACCGCAACTTTGAAGACCTCGTTGCCGCGCATAACCCCCCAGTTTTCGTGCACTGATTGCTCATCCCCACGGGTTGGGTTTCCAACGTACAACAAATCTCCGTGAGAACCAGATGCGTTAATGTGGGTCGAGAGAATACCAGGCTCATCGCTTGCTTCTATTATCGTTGCCCCTGCGGCATCACCAAATAGAATAACCATGGTTCTGTCTTCGGGGTTAATCAAACGACTTAAACAGTCAGTACCGACGACAAGAATGCGTTTTGCCATGCCTGACTTTATGTACTGATCGGCTACACTCAGAGCGTAGCAATACCCTGCGCATGCTGCAGCAACATCAAATGCGGGAATACCGTCTAAATCAAGAATGCGTTGAATTTCGCATGCTGTGCTTGGAAGCGCATAGCGACCACTTGTGGTAGCGCACACAATCATGTCGATAGATTTGGGGTCGATACCCGCCATCTCGATGGCTTTTTTACTGGCTTCTGCCCCCATGGTAGCAGCGGTTTCATCTGCTCCAATAATGCGTCGCTCTTTAATCCCAGTACGGTCAGTGATCCATTCATCACTGGTGTCTACCATTAATTCTAGGTCAGCGTTCGTACGCACGTCGCTGGGATAATAGCTACCTGTTCCTATAAAGCGTGAATATTTGCTCAAAGCTGCTCCAACAATACCGTTTCTATCTTTGTCTTTATCTTTTCAGGTAAATGCATCTTTGCTTCTTTCATTGCTTGCACGATGGCGTAATAAAAGGCGTCTTTTTGTGCATTTCCGTGACTCTTGATAACAATGCCGCGCAATCCTATCAGACTCGCACCGTTATACTGGTCGGGGTTCACACTGTTATAGATAGATTTCAGTAATGGGAAAGCAATTTTGGCTAATAATCGGGTATATAAATTCTTTTGTGTTTGACGTTTCACCTCGTTAATCACTAACTTAGCTAACCCTTCGCTAGATTTTAGTGCTACGTTTCCAGTGAAGCCATCGGTAACTACCACGTCCGCATGGTCGGTGAAAATATCATCGCCCTCAACATAACCAATGTAGTTAATGCCAGGCGCGTCTTTGAAAAGCTGGTCGGCAGATTTTACCTGCGCATTACCTTTAATATCTTCTTCACCCACATTGAGCAAAGCAACGCGGGGGGACGCAATGCCAGCAACTTCTTGTGCCAGTACTGACCCCATGACGCCATATTGAAATAGTATTTCAGGCGTACAATTTACATTGGCGCCTAAATCGAGGAGAAATACATTGTGATGCCCTGTGGTAGGCATCATGTTAATAAGCGCGGGTCTATCAATACCAGACAGTGTTTTAAGCAGGTAAAAAGATAGAGTGAGCAGCGCTCCTGTATTGCCTGCACTTACGCACGCATCTGCTTCGCCACTTTCGACAAGCTCAATAACGCGGCGCATAGAGGAGTCTTTTTTATTTCTGAGCGCTGATGTCGGCGCTTCGCCCATTTCAACAACTTGCGAGCAGTGTTTTACAGAAACACGACGTCGCTCTGTATCAGAAAGAGGTTGAAGACCTGAATGAATAATTTCTTCGTCACCGCACAATGTAAAGTGCACATCGGGGTGAAGTTGGATAGCCTTGACGGCTGCAGAAAGGATAACAGGGGGACCATGATCGCCCCCCATGATATCTAACGCGATGGTTAGTGTAGACAAAATGTAGTCGCCGTATTACGCGCCGATTACTTTCTTGCCTTTATAATAACCGTCAGCAGTCACGTGGTGACGACGGTGAGTCTCGCCTGACGTTGAATCGACAGACAAAGTCGCGCCTGTCAATGCATCGTGTGAGCGACGCATACCGCGCTTAGAACGCGTTTTACGATTTTGTTGTACTGCCATAACTTACTCCTGGTCTCGCTTAAGTTCTTTCAAAACCGCGAAAGGGTTTTGTCGCTCTTGTTCCGGTTCAATCTTTCCAAACGACATGTCGTCTCGCTTTACCGTACACTCCGACTCTGCATGAAGGGGTACAATTGGCAAAGATAACAGTAGTTCGTCTTCAAAAATTTGAAGCAGACTAACTTCTCCGTGGTCGTTGACCTCTACCGGTTCGTAAGCCTCGGGAATGATGTCGTCGCTTTCCTGCTCTTCTCCCTGCACTGGAGTAAAACAGAATTCCGCTTCCACGGGATAATCAAGTTCACCATTACACCTTTGACAGATAAGTGTTACCTGCGTGGCTAGGCGGCCGTGAAAAACAGTAAGACCCTGCGCGTCTTTTTCGAACTGTACTTCTGCGTCCACATAGTCGTTGCATCGGACAACTGCTTCACTCAATCGTTCCATATCTTTAGACGCAATCACGCCCCGATAATCGGAACGTTTCATGGCGCTTTTAGTCGGTTCAACCGAATGAGGGAGTTTCACTTTCTGCATAGGGCGCGCATGATAAAGGGTCAACCCCTTCCTGTCAAAGCATAATTGCGTTTTAACTTACAATAAAAGGCTGTATATATCGAGCAATGATAATGTACCATCTCAGTATAACGCGTCGGTAAAAACACCGAATAACACATGTTCTGCAACATATTGATTTCAGTACAAGGAGTTTTTGTGGCTCATCTGGTTCTAGCTTCCTCTTCTCAATACCGAAAAATGCTGCTTGCCAATATTGGTATTCAGGTAGATACATATGCTCCGGATATTGATGAAACGCCCTTATGTAATGAAAGCCCCACTGAATTGAGTATGCGTCTTGCAGAAGCGAAAGCGCGCAAGGTAGCGGCTGAATGCAATTCTTTAGATAGCGATGTCATCGTTATCGGTAGTGATCAAGTCGCGCTCGTACAAACAGACATTGGACCCCAGTTGCTAGGGAAACCAGGTAGCTCAGATAAGGCTGTGGAGCAGCTAATGTCGTGCCAAGGTAAGCAAGTTTCATTTTATACCGCCCTTTGTTTGCATCAGCCCGAAACGAATAAAACGATTACACAGGTGGATGAAACACGGGTATTTTTCCGACACAACAGTGAAAAAGCCATTCGCGCTTACATAGAAAAAGAACAACCTTTAGATTGTGCGGGCAGCTTCAAAAGCGAAGGGTTAGGTATTTTACTGTTTGAGAAAATTGAAAGCCGAGATCCTAACAGTTTAATAGGGCTTCCTATTATGCTGTTAAATGAATTACTCGGCGCACACTTCAACGTTGACTTGCTAGAGGTAGCTGCGCGTTAAAAAGCGCTAATTAAAAAGTGCGGCTTCCAACTCACTTACAGAATGAACTAGCGCCACGGGTGACAACGCTTCTAAGTGCACCTGCGCATGCACGCCGTATGACACCCCTATTCTGTCCATACCAATGGTTTTGGCCATTTGCATGTCGTAGGTGGTATCGCCAATCATAACTGCATCGCTTATTTCAAATCCAAGCTCATCTAAAAGCTGCAACAGCATATCAGGCGAAGGCTTTGACTCGGCCTCGTCGGCGGTTCTTGATGCACTAAAGAAGCTGCCTGTATTGGTTTGCGCCCAAGCTCGGTCAAGGCCGCGGCGTGCTTTTCCTGTAGCAACTGCCAACGTACAACCAGCTTCCTTTAAACTGGCCAATAGTGGATTAACACCATCGAACAACGGACAAGGCGTGGTATCACGGGTCACAAATGCATCTTTGTAAGCAGCAACTAGCTGCTCCGCTAATTTGTCATCTTCAATGTTGAACAGCTTTTTGATAGCCGGTTTTAGGCTTATACCAATAATATGCCCAACTTCGTCATAAGTTGGAATTGGCATACCGCACTGCGTTGCGGCTATTTGCATACAGCTTACTATTTTTGCCGCCGAGTCCATTAAGGTCCCATCCCAATCAAAAATAACTAACTTATATCGGGGCTGCTTTTCGTTTAACGAGGTAGAGGACCGCACAGCGGCTTCGTGAGCTTTCGATTCCATAACGACTAAAGTGCTTTAAGTGTGTTTACAAGAGTATCGTCTAACGGTGCAGTAAACGTAACGCGTTCTTCCGTTGCCGGGTGCAACAGAGAAATACTGCGAGCGTGAAGAAATAGTCTGTTCAATCCTTTTTGACGCATGGCTGCATCAAAATCCGCGTCACCGTATTTTGGATCACCCGCAATTGGATGCCCTGCATGCAAGCAATGCACTCGTATCTGATGGGTCCTGCCTGTAATTGGCGATGCCTCAACAAGGGTGGCACCCGCATATTTTTCTAATATGCGGTAGCGAGTTTCAGACGGCTTACCATCGTCACTCACACTGACCATGCGCTCACCAGATTGCAGCACGTTTTTGCGAAGGGGCGCTTTAACTTTAAATCTGCTTTCTGGCCACTCTCCTGCCACTAGTGCATTGTAGCGCTTGTCCATCTTACCTGTGCGCAGTTGCTCGTGCATATGGCGAAGTGCAGAACGCTTTTTTGCTATTAATATACACCCAGAGGTATCTCTATCTAACCGGTGGACCAGCTCCATAAATTTGGCATCCGGACGCAACGCTCTCAACCCCTCAATAAGCCCGAAGCTTAACCCGCTTCCGCCATGAACCGCTGTTCCTGATGGCTTGTTGATAACAAGGAGACGATCATCTTCAAACAAGATGTGCGATTCTAACGATGCGATTTTATCAAGCTTTGGCGAGGGTGCAGGCGCGCCTTCCGACACGCGAACCGGTGGAATTCTGATTAGGTCGTCAGCCTGAAGCTTATATTCAGGCTTTACTCGACCTTTATTTACTCGCACTTCGCCTTTACGCAGAATGCGATAAATCATGCTTTTTGGCACACCTTTCAGCTGCGTGCGCAAAAAATTGTCGATACGTTGCCCAGCCAAGTCGGCCTCAACGGTTACGAAACGTACTTTTTGGAGAGATTCTTCTTTCATTCGCTCAGTATACCTCAATGCTATTTCTCTCGGCTAACTGAAAGTCACAAAATATCGAAAATAACCCTTTTCGCTTTAATTTTGAGCAAAGTACTAGTTTCGTGCGCAGACCAGTAAGAGATATAAAAGATATACACAATTTATTCACTTGCTTTCCTTGCTAAAAACGGGGTTTTGGTGCGATACTTAACGGCGTTTTTGGCACGGAATAATTCACACTATAATTTTTGGTAGCAGGCGGTTTCTCCCCCCTACCTCAAAATCGTGAAACTCAGCGTTATAAAAACAACAAACAAGACCGAATCAGCGAAAAATAATGGCGCTGTTCAAACTTGTATACGAAAAAGCATGGCGATCGTGTTGGTGGCATCCGCAATGAAAAAGTACTTTTCATACCAACCTAGCTAGAGAGGCAACGACTACACTGCCGTAATAAAGCAACCGCCATTGCTTGCGAACATAAAATAAGTTTGCCGTTAAAACAGAATTAAATGACACGTGAGCAATAAAAGATTGCTCGCGATAATGAATACAGTAATAAGGGCAAGTCGCTCCCGACATCCTTAAAGCAGTGTGACCATAACGATTCATTTGCAACGTAGTTTCAATACGAAGTAAGAATGATATCGAGCAAGCTAAGGCGTTAAAAACGACGTCAAAATGGTCAACCACCAAGGATAATGCGGCGTTACAACAAAGTCCCCGTCCAGCCGTGAGGTTGCGCGGTGAGGGTTTGCACATGTCACTTTAATTTTGTGTCTTAACGGCTGTACTAAACCAGAGTTAGATACAATGAAAAGAATGTTAATTAATGCAACTCAGCAAGAAGAGTTGCGCGTAGCCCTTGTCGATGGGCAACGGTTGTACGATTTAGATATAGAAAGCCCGGGGCACGAGCAAAAAAAAGCAAATATTTACAAGGGTAAGATAACCCGCGTTGAACCTAGCTTAGAAGCTGCTTTTGTCGACTACGGCGCTGAACGCCACGGTTTTCTCCCCCTCAAAGAAATAGCCCGCACTTACTTCCCTAAAGGTTACAAATTCGAAGGCCGCCCAAACATCAAAGATGTGATTAAAGAAGGCCAAGAAGTTATTGTTCAAATTGATAAAGAAGAACGCGGTCAAAAAGGCGCTGCCCTCACCACATTTCTTTCACTTGCAGGTAGCTATTTGGTACTTATGCCAAATAATCCTCGTGCTGGTGGCATATCTCGCCGTATTGAAGGCGACGAGCGCACAGAACTAAAAGAGTCGCTTAGCAAGCTAGAACTTCCAGACGGCATGGGCCTTATTGTTCGTACTGCTGGCGTAGGAAAATCTTACGAAGAATTAGAATGGGATTTAAAAGTACTTCTGAAGCACTGGGAAGCTATTTCAGAGGTTTCTCAAGAGCGTGAAGCACCGTTTCTAATCCACCAAGAGAGTAACGTTATTGTACGTGCGATCCGTGACTATCTACGTCGCGATATTGGTGAAATCCTAATTGATAAAACCAGCATATATGAGCAGGCGCTACAGCATATCCAGCTAGTACGACCAGACTTTGCTAGCCGCGTAAAATTGTACCGCGGTGAAGTTCCACTGTTTAGTCACTATCAAATTGAAAGCCAAATCGAGTCTGCATTCCAACGTGAAGTTCGCTTACCTTCAGGTGGCTCAATTGTTATTGACCCAACAGAGGCGCTAACTTCAATCGATATTAACTCTGCTCGCGCAACGAAGGGCGGAGATATTGAAGAAACTGCGCTCAACACCAACTTAGAAGCCGCAGACGAAATTGCTCGTCAGTTGCGTCTGCGTGACTTAGGTGGCCTTGTGGTTATCGACTTTATCGATATGACCCCTGTGCGCCATCAGCGTGAAGTAGAAAACCGCATGAAAGATGCGGTGAGAAGCGACCGAGCACGTGTTCAGTTAGGGCGTATTTCACGCTTTGGCCTGCTTGAGATGTCTCGTCAACGCTTGCGTCCGTCGCTAGGCGAATCAGCGCACCACGTGTGCCCTCGCTGTTCGGGCCATGGCACTATTCGCGGAACCGAATCTTTAGCGCTTTCTATTCTTCGTATTTTGGAAGAAGAAAGCATCAAAGAAAATACAGGGCAAATTGAAGCGCAACTACCTGTTCCAGTAGCAACCTATCTACTTAACGAAAAGCGTAAGTCAATTCAACTGTTAGAAAAGCGTCATGGTGTTGATTTATTGCTTATTCCAAACGCTAATTTAGATACGCCGCATTACCAAGTATTACGCCGCCGTCCTGATGATGTTCTATCAGATGCTAGCTATGAAGTAGAGTTGATGCCAGCGGTAGAAACAGAAACTGAAGTTTCAACCACGGCCCCAGTTAAGCGAGAAGAGCCAGCACTTAAAGGCTTAGTTGCACCTACGGCAGCGCCAGTAGTTGCGCCTAAAGAAGAGCCGGTTAAGAAAGCTGATGATGTGCCTTCTCTATTTGCTCGTATCGGCAAGTGGATAAATGACTTGTTTGGTTCTGATAGTGTACAAGAAGCAAGTCAAGACAAGAAACAACAGGCTGACGAAAATAGTAAGCCGCGAAACAACCGCAGTCGTAATAATGACGACCGACGCCGTAAGCCACGGAACAAGAACAACCGTCGAGGCACTCAGTCTCAAAACAGAGACCAAGCTAAAGACCAGAACCGCGATCGCGAGGAGCAAGACAATCGCAAACCTCGCAGTGAGCAGCGTCCAGAGCAAGAGGAAAAACGCAGCAACAAGGGTCGTAAGCCGCGCAAAGTACAGCAGCCTCGTGACGAGCAGCCAAAGCCTAAGCAGGAAAAGCAAGAAGGCGAACAGCAAGAAAACCAAGCGCAGAAAAAGCGTGAGGTAGCTGAACGTAGAAAGCGCCGTGACAAGCGTCGTAGTGTTCGCGTTAATAAAGATGAAGTTGCATCTGATACTATTGAGCAGATTGATGCAAAAGCGCCGTCAGCACCAAAAGGTGATGATGCGGTAAAAGCACCTCAACAAGAGAGCAAGGCGCAAAGTAAATCTAAGAGCGATGCTAAGCCTCAAAAAACAACAAAGTCTGACGATGTAGAAGACAAAGCTGACAGTGTTGTAGAGCAAGAACAAAAGCCACAGCCTAAGAAACCTGCAAAGAAAGCTACTGATTCTGCAGCAGAGGCAACAACGACACCTGACGTCGAAAAGCCAGAAGAAGGCCAAGCTGGAACGTTAGACTCTACAGATGCTAACGCTGACGAAAATGGACAGAAACGAGAGGGACGCGGACGTTCACGCCGTTCTCCTCGTCACGTCCGTGCAGCCGGTCAGCGTCGCAAGAAAGAATCACAGTTAGCGGATGATTCAGAAACACAGGTTAAGCAGCCAGGCGAGCTAGAGTCTCAGGATTCAGAGGCAAAGGTTGAGTCTCCTGTTAAATCTGACGCCCCTGTTGTTGAGGAAACTCAAGCTCAAGAGCCTGGTCAATTAAAACCAGCAGACGAGCAGCCTGTATCAACACAAGAGAAGCAACAAGCTGCTAAACTCGATGTGGAGGCGGTTCAGGATGAGCTACAATTTGACGCAGAGCCTTTAGCTGAGAAGGTAGAGCCGTCAGCCGAAGGTGAAAAGCCGTCAGCTGAAGTTGAAAAGCCTCTAGAAGAAACTGATGACTCCGTTGAAACAGCGGACTCAACTGAGAAAGAACCAGTGGCTGAACAAACTCGCGCGTCAGAAGATAAAGCGCCGGTAGTAGACACCGCTCCTGTTGCTGATAGCTTGGCCCCGAAAGAAGAAGAGAAACCAGAGGTTCCTGCTGCTTCTCAAGAAACAACGGCGTCGCCAGAACAAGTTGAGATTAACTTAGCTGATACATCTGAAACGTTAGGTTCTGAAAAGACGGAAGAGCCTGTGTCAGAAGATGCGACATCAGAAACAGCAGTTGAAACACCTGTAGTTTCTAAGCAGGTTGATGACAGCGTCGCCTCCTCCACTGAAGTTAGCCTTGCGGCTAGTGGAAAAGGTAAGCGTGGCGCATCACATCCGATGGCCCTACCTGCAACAGTGAACGACACATTCGTTGATGTTGCGCTAACGGCCAAAGCTGATGATGCTCGCCCTGCCCTAACAGTATCAGGAAAAACAGCAGCGATGGCTCGCGTAGCGTCTCGTGCTTCTGCACCGACTACGTTACCTAAGTCAGCCGAAACTGCTGTTGAGCCTGAAACGGCTGCCGAATAGCATTTTGCTAATAAATTAAAAAAAGCCGCTTTCGAGCGGCTTTTTCGTTTGTTAAATTGGTACATACCTCTTCCCAAAAGTCGCAGGTGAGAAATGGAAAGTTCAGTCGATAAAGGCTATATAACTTGGCTTAGCGAAGCATGCTGTGCCCGTGTTGTCCATACACAAATGATCCAGCCACTTTGGAGCGGCTATGGCGCGTGTTTTAGAGCCAAACTTGATTACTCTGCGCCTGTTGGTCATAAAAAAGAACATAAGCTTGAGCAAGAAAGCATAGGTATTGGGGTTGCTACTAATACTAAAAACAGCGCGTTTTATCCCATCGCTGATAGCAAGCGCTTCACCCACGTCGTTGTGAAGTGCGCGTCGCCGCCACCTAATTTAGCCCACCCAAGAGGATGGAACGGACAACGAAGTGACGAACGCAAGCGTCGCTCTTTTCGTGTTGAAAACTATTTTTACGATAAAGTGCAGTGGTTAACTACTGACCGATGTAGGACGGCCACTTGCGTATCCCATGCGCAAAAAGGTACGTCAACGCTACTTGTGATGGAAGATTTAGCACACAGTGGCTTTACCCATACCTCAATGTCTCTTTCACCGGATAATGCAAAAACAGTTCTTAAATGGCTGGCTCATTTTCACGCCCGCTTTTTAACTAAAGAGGCCGTTGAGAAAAATCCCGATACCAATCTTTGGCACGAAGGCACCTACTGGCACTTATCCACAAGGGAAGATGAGTATCAGGCAATGCCTGAAAGTTTGTTGAAGCAAAATGCCCAAGCTATTTCTAAACGTCTGTCCAGTGCCCGTTATCAAACACTCGTTCATGGCGATGCTAAAGTCGCTAATTTTTGTTTTACCGCAGATTTCTCATCCTGTGCGGCTGTTGATTTTCAATATGTCGGCTACGGCGTTGGAGTAAAGGACGTAGCCTATTTTTTGGGAAGCGCGCTAACCACGCAAGAGCAACAGGAACATCGTAAAGCTTTACTCGACGCGTATTTTAACGAGTTAGAAATAGCGTTGCTCGCTCGCTTGTCTGAAAATGATCATCACTGCGACTTTACACACAGCGATGGTTCTTTAAACAACGATGCTCTTACGCACAACGACGTAGTGCAAGTAATCAAAGAATGGAAAGACCTATATAGTTTTGCCTGTGCAGATTTTTATCGTTTTTTAGCAGGCTGGAGCCCAGAACATTGGAAGATTGACCAAGAACTTCAGCATCAGACAGACATTACATTGGCCAAGTTAAGTAAAGACATTTAGCGTTTTATACACAGCTCGCATTTCCGCCCTACGTTGAACCTCAAATAGCGCTAATTTTGCTCCGTTACATACAGTTATGCGTATATACAAGTAAATATATGTAACGCACTTATCATGTATAAACGCAAACTTTACCTATTCGGCCTGCTTTCAACGTTTATTTTGCTGATCGCATTAGCAAGCGCGGCAGTATCTGCTCATTTGACCCGAACCAATTTGGCACAAGCCCAACTCGCTCAGTCGCTATTATCAGAACATCAACAGCTCTCCAGTATTTCTTACCGCTTATTTAAGCAACTTACCGACGAACTCATTTTCGGTAAAAATGCTAATCAGGCAAAGGTAAGAAACAAACAGCAACAGATTGAAAATTCACTAAACCGTATTAAATCACTGGAACTCGATCAGCGCGAGGCACTGGGTGTTGAAGCGACCCTCGGTAGTGTAGAAGACACCGGTGAACTAGAGACACTTATTCAAAGCATTGTAGAAGAATTCAGGGCAATTGCACTTAGCAACGACAACACTCCGCTTAATCAACAGGAACGGTTACAAACCCTGCTTGAGGTAACCATCGACAATCAGTTTCGAGAGGCTATCAACTCTGCGGTAAATCGCCAAACAGGCGTGGTTTCACGTATCAATGCAAGTATTGAAACGCTCAACACCAGCATTGTGTGGTTTACGATTAGCTTAGGGCTCATCACCTGCCCATTCATTTTGCTCGGCTGTTATTGGCTTTTTAACGCACTTTATCAACCGCTTACTGTTATACGCACAGGCACCGATGCCATTGCATCGGGTAATTACCATTATCGGCTGCCGGAAACCTTGGATGGCGAATTCACCGATCTAGTGAAAGCGCTCAACTCGATGATAGTGAGGCTTCAAGAGCACGAAGACCAGGCTGATGCTCATCGTAAACATCTAGAGTTTGAAGTTGAAAGTCGAACGCGAGCGCTCAAAGAGGCCAATGACAAGTTAACCCAGCTAGACACTAAACGCCGCCAGTTCATGGCTGATGTTAGTCATGAATTACGCACGCCGCTTACTATCATTCGCGGAGAGGCGCAGGTAACGTTACGCCAAGCTGCAGCAACCAATGAAATTTACAAAGAAACCCTAGAGACCATACTTGAACAAGCCGTGAACTTGAGTAAGCTTGTCGATGATCTTCTGCTACTGGCACGTGCTGAAATGCACGAATTCACCGTAGATTTAGTGAAATCAGACTTACACGGTCTGCTTACTCAAAACATGCACTTATGGCAAAAACTCACAAAGCCTAGAACCTTTGATTTGCAGTGGCTTGCCAACATGAACCTTAACGTGCTTATCGATAAAGACCGAATATTGCAGGTGTTGACCATCCTTATCGAAAACGCACACAAATATTCTTATGCCGATGCCCCTATAACACTTAAGGTTGAGAATGTTGGCTCTACTATCATGGTCTCCGTAATCGACACGGGTGATGGCATTTCATCAAGCGATTTACAACATGTCTTCGAGCGTTTTGTTCGACTAAAACGCAAAGGCAATGGTATGGGGCTAGGCCTATCTATCGCCAGAGCAATAGCAGAGGCCCACAATGGTACCCTTTCAGCCCAATCGACGTTGGGTAAAGGGTCACAATTTACGCTTACGCTACCTTTACTGGATGACCAAAACACCCCGTCAGCGTAAACCGTCTAGAATAACTTTCGAACCTTTAGGATTATAAAAACAATGAAAATTCTTATTGCTGATGATGAAGCCCCGCTATTGCGCTTTCTGTCGCGGGGTTTGAGCGCCGAAGGTTTCGAGTGTGTCGAGGAATCAGCGCTACATAATTTAGTGACGCGAATTCGTCATGAATCCCCCTCTATCATTGTGCTCGATAGAATGTTCGGTGACGAAGACAGTGTTGAATTGCTTCCCGCTATAAAATCATTACCAAACGCGCCTATGGTGTTACTTTTAACTGCGGTAGATGAAGTACGCGAACGAGTAAACGGCTTAAAGCAAGGGGCCGACGACTATCTGTGTAAACCCTTTGACTTTGATGAGTTACTGGCCCGTATAACAGCCCTTGGTCGCAGGGTGACAAATGTACCGGCGGCAAATGAGGGGCTTTCCGTTGGTCCATTATTTATTGATGACGAATCGAGGATAGCCACCTTGAACGACGTGGAGATATCCCTCACTAAACTGGAATACGATATGCTTTATTATTTTGCCGAAAATGCAGAAAAGGTGTTGTCTCGAGAGCGTATTTTAAGTCGAGTATGGCGAAGTCATGCCGACCCGCTTACCAATGTTGTCGACGTATACATCAGCCGATTAAGACAAAAACTTCAGGCAAGCAATAGCATTGTAATTGAGACATTACGCGGAAATGGCTATCGCCTTACAATTAAGCACGCTGCCAAAGAGTAAATGCGCGAAACTAAATAATAGGTTGCATCTTTCTCAGCACTGGAAACATGCAGCCTCTTACCACGATTACAACCCCATAAATCAGTAAATTCATCACAGGTTCTATTGCTTTCTTTATTGATTAGAACTAATTTGAACACTCGTTCAAATAGCATCTTAATTACTAAGGATAATGATGACTCGATTTCTTTCTAAACATATCCCCACGTTTCTATGCGCCACCTCTCTAGTTTTAAGCGTGGTATCTGCTCAATTGTCTGCACAAACCCATGAAAGTCGACATTCTCAGCAAGAACCAAATACACAGGTGACAAGTAAATTAAAAGCACCAAAAATTATCTTTTTCGATGTCAATGAGACCTTACTCGACCTGACCGCCATGCGCAGCTCGGTAGGTGAAGCCTTAGGCGGTCGAGATGATTTGTTGCCACTGTGGTTCTCTACCATGTTGCATCACTCACTGGTGGATTCAACCACCGGTCGCTTTCATACCTTCGGAGAAGTTGGCGTTGCCTCACTGTTGATGGTCGCAGAAATTGAAGGGATCGAGTTGACCAAAGCGCAAGCCAAAACGGCAATCGTCACGCCGCTTAGAAGCCTTCCGCCCCACCCTGACGTGCGCGATGGCTTGCAAGCACTTAAAGACAAGGGCTATAAACTGGTAAGCCTTACCAACTCATCTAATCAGGGTGTTTATACCCAGTTTAAAAACGCCGATCTTTTGTCTTATTTTGATGAACGACTCAGTGTAGAAGACATTAATCTCTACAAGCCCGATACACGCACGTACGAGTGGGCTATTGAAAAAATGGGGATAGCACCAGAAGACGCTATGTTAGTAGCGGCCCACGGCTGGGATATTGCTGGTGCGAAACAAGCGGGCTGGCAAGCGGCGTTCATTGCACGTCCCGGTAAGGTACTTTACCCGTTAGCAATAGCGCCTGACACTGTTGTAAGCGGGCTAGATGAACTGGTATCTCAATTACCCGATGCCAAATAAGCGTCAGGGTTGATGGTATGTAGGTGCACATTAAAGCACTGTTTATTGGTTTGCACGGGATAGCAGATTCGCTTGATGCTCAGGTTAAACGCCTGAGCCAAAGCTAAAAGTTATGCCAATCGATTTTTTGAGATAGGCACTTAGCTACGACCTCGCCATGCCTGCTCTTTTCATATCAATGTGAGGAATATCGTCTTCCAAATACATCGTCGAGGTGGCTTCAAACCCAAAACTTTCATAAAAGCGTTTTAAATATTCTTGCGCGCCAATTTCAATATCACAGCCCGGCCATAGTGCCTCACAATGATTAATAGCTTCACGCATTAGCGCCTTGCCCGCTCCCTTCCCTCTGAACGCCTCGCTGGTAGCAACACGGCCAATACTTACCGATGGATAACTTACGCCTTCGCTAAGTAATCGTGCACACGCTACTAATCGGTTGTCTTGAAACCCCATCAAATGACGGGTTTGCGGATGGCGATCTTTTTCGTCAAGCTCAGGGTAGGCACAGTTTTGCTCAACAACAAAAACATCCACACGCAGCTTAAGCAAGTCGAAGAGTTGATTATTAGTCAGTTCATTAAATGTGAGTGATTGCCAAGAAACCATGTTGCCTCGTTGATTGATATTTAAGCCGTCTAACAAGCAGTTGTCATCTAGATGTTGAGATAGACACTTATGCCGATGAGCGCTACTCAAAGTTCGAAGTGTAACGTGTGGCGCTTCTTCTCACAAATTATGCAACGAGTTTTTCACTCAAGCCTTGCGTCATTATAATAAACAAGCTCTCGATGCGGATTGGTATAACCTCAACAAAGATTGGCTTAGCTTCCAGTTGCCACTCTTTCTTCTTTTCCCTATATCTGAAGTTTTGTATTTTTGGTCGGTTCCACCTTATTAACTGTTGGATTTCATCCAATTGAGTCGTTAAGGTGTATCAAAGCTAGAGTATCCGAACATTCACAGGCATAACAAAGAGTATGAGCGACAAAAGGAATATCAAAACTTACGACAAACCCGCTGGCGGATGGGGCGCTTTGAAAAGTGTTACCCAAAGCTGGATACAAAGTGAAAAGCCGCTTAAAAATTTGCGGGCCATGCTCAAAACCAACCAAGACAAAGGGTTTGACTGCCCTGGCTGTGCTTGGGGGGAGTCGCCAGAAAGCGGATTAGTGAAGTTTTGCGAAAATGGCGCTAAAGCTGTGAATTGGGAGTCTACCGGTCGGTATGTTGACCCAGCGTTTTTCTCAAACCATTCAGTAAGTTCGCTCAAAAAGCACACTGACTATTGGTTAGAATCACAAGGCAGACTCACCCACCCTATGCGCTTCAATGCTCAGACTGACCATTATGAACCCGTATCATGGGACGATGCGTTTGCGCTCATCGCTAAGCACCTAAATGATTTACCCTCCCCTCATCAGGCCGAGTTTTACACCTCTGGACGAGCGAGTAACGAAGCTGCCTACCTGTACCAGCTATTTGTACGCGCATATGGCACCAACAATTTTCCCGATTGTTCAAATATGTGCCATGAAGCATCAGGCCAAGGCATGAAACCAACTATAGGTGTTGGTAAAGGCACGGTCACCTTCAATGATTTTGAAAAGGCCGATACCATATTCGTAATAGGTCAAAACCCAGGAACTAACCATCCTCGCATGCTAGAGCCACTGCGTGACGCTGTTCGCCGAGGTGCACAAGTTGTTTGCTTTAACCCGCTTAAAGAGAGGGGTTTAGAGCGCTTTCAACACCCTCAACATCCTATCGAAATGCTCACCAATGGTTCAACGCCGACAAATACAGCTTACTTCAGACCGTCACTTGGTGGCGATATGGCAGTGATGCGCGGCATCGCCAAGTGGCTAATAACGTGGGATGACGAAGCAAAAGCGAACGGCAAGCCATTGGTATTAGACCATGACTTTATTCAAACTCACACAAATGGGCTAGACGATTACTTAACTGCGGTTAAGGCTACCAGTTGGGAGCAGATTGAAGCGCAATCAGGTCTTTCAAAAGACGAGATACAACATGCTGCTATGATGTACAAGCGCGGTAGACGGGTCATCATGTGCTGGGCCATGGGGATCACACAGCACAAACACTCTGTCGCGACGGTACAGGAAATAGTAAACGTGCAGTTATTGCGAGGCAACGTAGGTAAGCCTGGTGCAGGGCTTTCTCCCGTTCGCGGTCACAGCAATGTACAGGGCGATAGAACCGTAGGTATTAACGAGGCGCCGCCAGAAGCATTGCTCGACGCGCTGGAGAAAAGATTTAACTTTAAGGTACCGAGAGAAAGAGGTCACAACACTATTCAAGCCATTCAGGCTATGGAAAGTGGTGAATCAAAGGTATTCATAGGCTTAGGCGGAAATTTTGCCCAAGCTACACCAGATACCCCCCGAACTCATGCTGCTTTGTCGAAGTGCAATTTGACTGTACATATTGCGACAAAGCTTAATCGCTCTCACCTCACAACGGGAAAGGATGCCCTAATTCTGCCCTGCTTAGGCAGAACGGAAATTGATATGCAGGCAAATGGACAGCAAGGTGTAACAGTAGAGGACACCTTTTCAATGGTCCATCTCTCTTATGGTCAACTCCCCCCTAGTTCAGAAATGTTGCGTTCAGAGCCAGCCATTATTGCGGGTATAGCGAAAGCCACGCTTGGCAATATCCCCGTGGACTGGGACGTCTTAGTTAGCGACTACGGCAATATTCGCGAGCTTATTGCTGATACCATAGACGGCTTTGAAGACTTTAATAAAAAAGTGTCTCAGCCTGGTGGCTTTCATCTTGGTAATGCAGCAAGTGAGAGACGTTGGTTAACACCTTCGGGTAAGGCGGAATTTGCCACAAATACATTGCCAGCGTCTTTGTTGAACTCCGAAATAATAGCAAGAGGCGAAAAGCCTGACCTCATACTGCAAACGCTACGCTCCCACGACCAATACAACACCACCATTTACGGCATGGACGATAGGTACAGAAATGTGTTTGGCGCGAGAGACGTGCTGTTTGTAAATGAAAGTGATATAAAAAAGCTTGGCTTTAAAGACGGGGAGAAAGTGGATATTACGTCGTTGTGGAACGATGGTCGAACCCGTCAAATAAAGCAATTTATGCTGGTAGCTTATGATATTCCTGAGGGGCAAGCTGCTGCATATTATCCTGAAACAAATCCCCTTGTACCCCTTGATAGTTACGGAGACGGCACCTTTACACCGACGTCAAAGTTTATTGCCATCAAACTGACTAAATCTGAATCTGATGGGCGTATTCCGATCTCTTCAACGTAAACTAAGACGCGCCTGGCACGAATGCTCGGGGAGCATCGTGCTTGGGTACATGGATAAGGGTTACACCATGTCGATTCGCCCATTTTACTGAAAGAGCCGTTGGTGCAGACAGTGTTACTAATAACGCAAGCTTTGCTCTAATTGCTTTTTGAACGAGTTCAAGGCTGCAACGGCTAGTTAAAACCGCAATGTTCTCGGTATTGTAATAACCCTTCGATGCAATAGCCCCAATAAGCTTGTCAAAGGCATTATGCCGCCCTATATCTTCTCTACATGCTATGACATTTCGATCTTTATCAAAATATAAAGCCGCATGAACAGCGCCACTTTTTTGGGCGAGGCGCTGAGATTTTTCTATAGCAATTCGCAAGCCTTTAAACCAGTTAGCTGAAGGCAATGCTGCACTGTCCACAGGTACCAGTGACGGTAGTGCATTTTCGAGCGCTTCAATACCGCATAAACCACAGCCTGACGCACCAGTTAGCTGACGTTTCTTTTCTTTCAGTTTCCAAAACGACTTATTTGCTATTTCGACTTCCGCGTTAATATGCTCTTGATGATAAGAGACTTCGATATTATAAAGCTGCCTGGTGTGCTCAATAATGTCATTGGACAAGCTAAAGCCAATAATAAAATCCTCGATATCGTAAGGAGACACTAACATTACTGCGTAATTTATGCCGTTATAGCTAATACTAAGCGCAACTTCTTCAGCAAGTATAAACCCTTCGCTATCTGCACTATATTGAATAATCACTGCTTGCGTTTTGTCAGCGCGTTCACCTTTGCTTTCATTCTTATTTTCGTTTTTGACCGCCACAGATGTACTGACATGTTTAGCTAAAACGTTTTTTTGTTGAGGATTTTCTTGTTGACACTTTTCGCTCACAAAGAAGGATGTGGTTTGTTTTTAGGCCAATCGTTTGGTGTATTAACATTAAGCCATTGCGCTTCATTTTCAACACTTGATGAAGAAAGCGCTAACGCATTTACGTGCTCTAGAAAACCAATAACCCGCCTTTTACCTTGGTTAACAAGATAATCATTTAACACCTCTTGTGTGTTGCTGCTAATCGGTAAATAGAAAGGGAGAAAGCGGTTTTCAACGAAACAAGCCCGTTCATTTTGCCTTCCTAGTGAAACTAATTGATTAAGTAACTGTGATGTCATTTTAGGCATATCGACTGGCAAAACCAAAAGTTCACGCTTGAGCGTTTCCTCTTCCCCATTTTTCATGGTTTTACATGGCGCGTTTTTTAATATTTCACAAACGGCGGCGTGAACACCTCCAAGCGGCCCGGCGTTTTCGATTTTATCAATGACGTGCCCCGCTTCATTACGACTTACTAGTACGCTTTTACACCCCGCGGCCTCAAGCAAATGCGAAGCATGTGTTATTAAAGTACGCCCCTGAAATTGCATCAGCGCTTTGTCCTGCCCCATGCGTCGAGATGCACCACCTGCTAGCACAACCCCATATAACATACCTATCTCCATTTTCTTGGGTTATAAAGAATTTCGTCTTTGAAATAAATTATAGGGCGCGCTTAATGCAAATTAAACGTAGTTGAAAAAGCGCCGCTGCCTTCCTGAGTTACTTCTCATAGCCACTAAACCCACAGAAAAGAGAAATATCCAAACCGTCGCGGCCTCACTTACAGCATGAGTTACTGTGGTGTAATAACCAATATCAGCAAACGACGCTACTGTGGTGTCACTTAAGGTAATTGGATACGGCCCCAAATATCCGGTCATTAAGTCCGATGAACCACCAGGCCAAGGTTCGTCCCAATGACTGTTGGCAGTGCCCGCTCCGCCACCAAGTTCGACAGGGATAAATTCAGCGTTTTCAACAAACTCACGGCGATAAATTTTTAAAGCATATTCTCCAGTATAGCGCCCAGACCCATTTACATAGTTCGACTGACTACCCGCGATAAAAAAGTCTGTCGTCCAGAGCGTTCCAAACCCTATCACATGGGCCATTTCGTGAACGATAACGTCAAAAAGGCGCCCACGATTTTCGAGGCTCCTCAAATCAGCAGTATCAAACCGCATTCGTCCTCTATTTGCATAAACGAAAGGACTATCGCCTAATTGCGTTATTGCAGTAGGTCCAGCTTGACCAAGGATCCCTCCCGTCCCATCAATGGACACGCCGCTCGCGTCAATAAGAATACTATGATCAAATGTGCTTTGAACCCCTGTAAGATATGATTCCCAATATTCTATAGCATCATTAAAAATACTGGATTGTGATGGTGTTAATCCGCCCAGGTTATTGATTGAAATACTAAATAAACCTGCTTTTGCAGAAGTAGATAAGAATAGAGCAAAAGTAATAGCTAACACTAATTTACCTGCGCCGCCCATAGTATGACTCCTGAATCAGCAAACGTGAAGATGTATAACTATAGTTCAAGAATGTTGAAGCAGCTTGCGTGTTCCGTTTTAAAATACTTGAAAAATTGTAACATCAGAAGGATAAATGACGAGCGCTATTTGCGAACAACACAGGTACGTCAACGCAACTCTATAAGATTAGTGCTGCGCCGACGCATTTAGAAGTGGACTACCAAGTTAAATCGTCAGGAATTTCGTAGTCAGCATACCAATCATCTTCAGCCTCATCTTTGCCATCAGTGCCGCTTTTATCTAAATCAGCACGATAAATGACTGACGCTTCGTCACGCTGAGCAATTTTGTCAGCAACAGGCATGGGTACGAGCTCATAGGCATCGTCTAACAAGACAATAGCCAAGCGACCTTTGGTCACTTGCTTGTGAATGGACTCGCTCACATACATACGCTTTACCACGTTATCGTGAGTAAAGTTCAAAACAACGTCACCGTCTCTAGGTTGTTTATTCGCCGTGATAAGCTGTCTAACTTGGGCCACAATTGAGCGCTTCTCACGCTCTTGCTGCTGCAATTGATTTAACTCACGAGATCGCGCTTTTTTCTCTTCGGCAGCCTGTTGAGCCGCTAAGGTTGCTTCATCAAGTACCGGCTGTTTCTGTTTATTTTTTTGCTTTTGCTTCTTGCGCTTGTCTGCACGAGCTTGCTTTGCAGAACTTTTATCCGCCAAACCGGCTTTTAAAAGTTGGTCTTGTAAAGAGGACATAATCAACTCTCATTAATAGATTCTAAATTTCACGTCTAAACGCATCAAAATAATGGCTAATACGTAATAAGCCCGAAAAATTCGGGCTTATATTTTACGCTTGAGGCAATGCATTTACCTTCACTATGCGTTACTTTTTCTTCGCTTTTGACTTAGCCGCTGGTGCTTTCGCCGCCTGTTCTTGCCATTTCCCGTTGTCGTACCAGGCTGACCATCCAGTTGCCTTACCGCTGTCATTTTCAGACATTACGTATTGCTGCTTGGTCTTTCTGCTGTAGCGTACTATTGCAGGGTTTCCGTCCGGATCTGTTTTTGGTGCATCAGCAAGATAATAGAACTTCGGCGAAATTCTGTCTCTAAACCGTGCAAGTTCTTCCACTTTCGGCGCGCGAGTCTCTCGCGACTTAGGGAAGTTATGGGCCGCCAAGAAAATGCCTGAAGCGCCATCACGTAACATAAAGTGGGCGTCTGACTTTTCACATGGAAGCTCAGGCAAATCCACTGGATCTTCTTTTGGAGGCGCAGCTTCGCCGTTTCTAAGCAGCTTGCGGGTGTTTTTACACTCTTCGTTAGTACAGCCAAAGTACTTACCGAATCGCCCGTTTTTAAGCTCCATATCGCTGCCGCACTTGTCACACTCGATAATGGGGCCGTCATAGCCTTTTATCTTAAATGTGCCGGTTTCAACCAAGGTGCCATCACACGTGGGCGTGTTACCGCATACGTGAAGCTTGCGGGTTTCATCGACCAAGTAACTGTCCATAGCCGTACCGCACTTCGGGCAACGCTTTTTAGAGCGAAGCGCTTCTGTTTCAAGCTCTTCCTCGTCGTCCACCTTCACCACTTCATCGCCAGGCGTTAAATTCATGGTGTTTGTGCAGCGCTCTTTAGGCGGCAAGTTGTAACCTGAACAACCCAGGAACACGCCCGTCGATGCGGTTCTTACGTTCATTTCTCGACCGCACTTGTCACAATCTATACCCGCAGGTATCGCCTGATTTAGGCGCATACCGCCTTCTTCCGGGTCTTTCTCAGCGTTTAACAGCTTACCGTAGAAGCCACTGTAGAATTCGTTGAGTACGTCTTTCCAGTCCTTGTTGCCTTCAGCAATATCATCGAGATGTTGCTCCATGTTGGCAGTAAAATCATAGCTCATCAAATCATCGAAGTTTTCCATCAGACGATCGTTAACAATCTCCCCCATCTTCTCGGCATAGAAACGTTTATTCTCTAAACGTACATAACCACGGTCTTGTATGGTAGAGATGATACTTGCATACGTTGAAGGACGACCAATGCCTCGTTTTTCGAGCTCTTTTACCAAGGACGCTTCGTTAAATCGTGCCACTGGCTTTGTGAAATGCTGCTTAGGATCAAGTGCTTTTAAGTCAAGCACATCGCCTTTCTGCACATCTGGCAACATTAGTTCTTCATCGCCTTTTTTGCGAAGCTGTGGCTGCACACGAGTCCAACCATCAAATTTAAGCACACGGCCTTTCGCAGTAAGCTCATAGTCGCCTGCCGCAACTTTAATGGTGGTGGCGTCATATTTTGCAGGTGTCATTTGGCAAGCCAAAAATTGACGCCATATAAGTTCGTACAAACGCTGCGCATCGCGCTCCATATCACCAAGGCTCGCCGCACTGATATTTACGTTAGAAGGACGAATAGCTTCGTGTGCTTCCTGTGCGCCTTCTTTGCTGCCGTAGCGAATTGGTGAATCTGGCAAATATTTATCGCCAAACTTATCTGTAATATACGCTCTTGCGCTTTCAACCGCCTCTTTACTAAGGTTAGTTGAGTCAGTACGCATGTAAGTGATGTAACCCGCCTCGTAAAGACGCTGCGCCATCATCATGGTTTTCTTAACACCAAAACCTAGTCGAGTACTTGCTGCCTGCTGCAGTGTTGACGTAATAAACGGCGCTGATGGACGGCTCTGCGTTGGCTTAGATTCGCGGCTTTCTACCGTGAATTTTGCATTTTCTAAATCAGCCAATGCCTTGTCGGCTTGCGCTTTATTTTTTGGTTTGAAGCCGTCGCCCTGATATTTGGCAACGAGCATGCGAAGTGCCGCTTTTTCCTGACTGGTTAGATCAGCGTGAACATCCCAGAACTCTTCAGGGACGAAAGCTTTGATCTCTCGTTCGCGCTCTACCACTAATCGCACGGCGACCGATTGAACACGGCCAGCTGAAAGACCGCGAGCAATCTTCTTCCACAGTAATGGCGACACCATAAAGCCCACTACGCGGTCTAAGAATCGACGAGCCTGCTGTGCATTTACACGAGAAATATTTAACTCGCCTGGCGCTGAGAATGCATCCTGAATAGCGTTTTTAGTGATCTCGTTAAACACCACTCGCTGATACGTTTTGCCTTTAGTGCCAAGCAGCTCTTGTAGATGCCATGCAATTGCTTCTCCCTCGCGATCCAAATCGGTTGCGAGATAGATAGTATCGGCGTCTTTAGCAAGCTTTTTAAGCTCGTTAACAACCTTTTCTTTACCTTGCAGCACTTGGTAGTGGGCCTTCCAGTCTTTCTCTGGATCCACACCCATCCTGTCTACAAGCTTTAAATATTCGTGGCGGCGAAGGTATTCTTGACGCGCTTCTTCGCTTAAAGTTTTGAGTTCTTTAGCCGGTTTTTTAGGCTCTACTTTGCCTAACGCCTTCGTCGGAAGATCTCGCACGTGGCCAACCGAACTTTTTACGATAAAATCTTTACCAAGATATTTATTTATCGTTTTTGCTTTGGCTGGTGACTCGACTATGACCAGTGATTTTGCCATATAATTGAACTAAACCTATTGATTTTTAATGACTATTTACGTCAAATTCTGAAAATTGGAGCAACCTTGCACTATATATAGGGTACCCGCTCTTTTTTAACATATATCTACAAAGTGAATGGAAAACAAGATCTTCTTCATACTTATTCTTTTCATCGCTCTAATTGCACGCAGATTCTGTACATTAAATAACCACCGCGATTGGCATTGGCTTTAAAAGCCGTATAATGCGAGCCATTCCAACCTAGCCTGACAACGTTTTCAGGTGATAAGAAGTGTATCGCTTTACTCTCTACTGCGAGCTCAAGTGTGACCGATGATGAAAAAATCAAGGTCGCACGAGTATTAAAGTTAGCATATGAGTCAACCGGTAACACACCTAGAATGAGGGAAAGTATGAAGCAGTTTGAAGTTAACTTTGACGGTCTAGTAGGCCCTACCCACAACTATGCCGGTTTATCCTTCGGCAATGTTGCTTCACTGAATAATGCCAATGCGGTAAGCAGCCCAAAACAAGCTGCAAAGCAAGGTTTGGCTAAAGCCAAAGCCCTTGCCGACATGGGCATGATGCAAGGTGTCTTAGCGCCACAAGAGCGACCAGATATTGCGGCACTTCGTCGTTTAGGCTTTACGGGGAGTGATGCAAGAGTACTAGAAAGCGCTGCAAAGCAGTCTCGCGAGATTTTTCTTGCCTGCTGCTCTGCTAGTAGCATGTGGACTGCAAATGCCGCTACTGTGTCTCCTAGCGCCGATACAGCCGATGGACGTGTTCACTTTACCCCTGCAAACTTGACCAACAAGTTTCACCGCTCTTTAGAGCCCCAAGTTACGGGAAACATTCTGCGCGGCACCTTTGCCAATGAAAAGTACTTTGCCCATCACCAGCACCTTCCTGACAATGAACATTTTGGTGACGAGGGCGCTGCAAACCATACGCGTCTTTGCAGCAACTATGGCCAAGCGGGCGTTGAGCTGTTTGTTTATGGCCGTCATGCGTTTGATACCAGTAAACCTGCACCGAAAAAATACCCTGCTCGCCAAACGCTAGAGGCTTGCCAGGCTGTTGCACGCTTACACGGTCTTGACGACGACGGTGTAGTTTACATGCAACAAAACCCTGACGTTATTGACCAGGGTGTATTCCACAATGATGTTATCGCGGTGGGTAATCAGAATGTCTTGTTTTTCCACGAACAGGCTTTTTTCCAAAAAGAAGCGGGCCTAAAAGAACTCCAGGCAAAATTTGGTGATGAACCATTGCATTTCATTGAGGTGCCAACGGATGAAGTCTCAGTATTAGATGCGGTTAAAACCTACTTGTTTAATACGCAAATCATCACGCTCCCCAGTGGCGATATGACCATTATCGCGCCAACGGAGTGTCAGGAAAACGAAGCGGTTAGTCGCTATCTGGACAAACTGGTTACATTGGGAACCCCAATTAAGTCTGTAAACTATTTCGATGTGAAACAGAGCATGCGTAACGGTGGCGGCCCTGCTTGCTTGCGCTTGCGCGTTGCGATGAACGATCAAGAGCTTGCTGCGGTAAACCAAAATACGTTATTTAACGATACGCAGTTCGCACGCTTAAACGCGTGGGTAGATAAACACTATCGTGACGAACTTACCGAAAATGATTTGCGTGATCCGCAGTTGCTTATTGAATCTCGCACAGCGCTTGATGAGTTGACTCAGATTCTTAAAATTGGATCGGTTTATCCTTTCCAGCAAGGGTAAGTACGGGACTCAGTCGTGAACGCTCATTAAAGCGTGAACGCTATATAAGGGGGTTCACCAAAAAATATAAAGCCGGCATAACGCCGGCTTTTTTGACTATCGCTTATTTGCTAGGGGTTAACCAATGTACATTGGTCAGTAACACCAAACGGGTTAGCTGGCGGCGCCGCTCCTTCATCAGTCACGTCGTCGGCTGATATATCTAAGGTGTAATTCATTGAGGCTTGCGCCTCACTTCCAGTAGACTGGCCGAAAACGGAAATTACGGCATCGTACCAAACTGCATAGCTGCTTGGGTAACGATACTCTAATTCGGCATAACCATTTTCGTCTGTAACAGCGTTGCCGTTGGAAAAGGTTATTGTTCCCACTAATCCCGGAGTAAGCATCCCGTCACCATTGGTATCTTCATCAGTTGGTGTTGTATCTAATATGCCGTTATCGTTTATGTCTTCGGTAAGACAGTTCTGATTTACTATCGCAATCCACTGGGATTCATCGTCATTGTAGACCCAAAACCCTGTTCGATACTCACCGTTATTAACGTATTTCGCCGGAGTGACAGACGCGGTAAGATTCACACCACTGACTGGTTGTCCAGCTGAGTCGGACACAAAAACACCAAAACGTTTTAGGTACGATGTAGAAGTGGGCTCTTCAATCTCATTACCTGTACCTAGAGAGATATCAAACGCGCGGGCACCGACAGTTAACGTTACTTGGTCTGCAATAGCTTGATCATCGGCAACAAAAGCAGTTATAGCGACAGATTCCAAGGTCGAAACCGAGCCCGATGTAAATACGGTTGTTGCAATCCCTTTACTATCTGTCGTTGCCTGAGACGGTGATACAAAACCGGTAGACACGTCAGAGACAGTAAAGTTAATCACACTATTTTTGACCAGGTTACCATTTACATCTCGAACAACAGCGCTAATTGTGCTGGTTTGACCGTCAGGGCCAAGAATATCAGGTGATGCATCGGCGATAAGTGTATGCGGTGTCGTGGCAATAAACTCAATTTGCGTTAGCGCGGAGACCAAAACATTGCCGCTTCCGTCATTGGCAGACGCTGTGATTGCTGAAATACCAGCATTATTTGCGCTGATATCAATACTTGCTTGGCCATTTGCATCGGTCGTTACCGTAGCATCGCCAGCAATTTGACCGCGAGAAGCACTAAATGTCACGTCTCGACCAACCACAGGCGTATTGTTCTGCCGCCATTGCACGGTAATGGTTTGCGATTGTCCCAATGGCACCTCTTCTTCGGGCAAATCAACAAAGTTAAATTCGTCTTGCTGAACCTGCACCGTAAAGCTTGTTTCAGCATTGAGTGCTGATGCCGTAATCGTGTCTTGACCTGAAGTCGAAGCCGTATAGGTAACGGTAGCTTGACCATTCGCACCTGTATTTACCGTAGTACTGCTCAATGAACCATTAACAGCACTGAGCACAACATTTTGATTGAGTATCAAAGTACCGTCCGAGTCCTGTACGCGAATTGTGTAGTCGACACTGTTATTAAGTATTACTGATGATGCTCCGTTGATTGTTACCTCTGTACCGGCAATCGTGATATCAACAGTTTGCGTAAGACTCCCAGCACCTGCTGTAATGGTGATGGTACGGTTTGATTTGTCGTTTTGCGATGTAAGTACAGCCCTCGCAGTACCATCCGCTGCGGTTTCAGGTTGAATTAATTGAAGCTCAACACCGTCTCCTGTTGCCGCAGAAAAACTCACTTCAACACCTTCCATTAATACGCTTTGTTCATTTTTGACCAGCGCAATAAGCTCCACTTCATCGCTACCGCTCGAGGCAAGTTGAATGCTGTCAGCGAAAAGTTCCAAGGAGGCAGGCTCTTCGCTAACTGTTGTACTTCCTGTCGAGCTGAATGTCGTAGAATCACTCTCACCTGTGGGTAATGTGGCGGTTACTTGACCGTCACCTGACGCACTGCCTACCGCCATACCGATAGTGGCTACGCCATCCTCGTTAGTCAATGCTGTTGCCGTGTCATTAGAGAAAGTGGCTAAGTCGTCGTTGCTTAATGAAAAGGTAAGGAGAAGATCTGCTTGGGGTTCACCTTGAGAGTTAGTAACCGTGGCTACCGCTACCAATGCATTGTTTGTTGATAAGCTATTGTCGGTTTCTCCCGCTGCGTTCTGCAATGTTAACGCCACGGCAATCGATGTTGGGTCTACAGTATTTACCGCGGTGGCGGAAAATGTTGTTCTTCCGGTTTCCCCTGAACTCAATGCTGCAGTAATCTCACCATCTCCAGACGCAGTGCTAGCATTAAGGCGAAGCCTTGCTACACCATTTGCGTTTGTGCGGGCTGTGCCTGTGTCGTTGCCAAATTCAGCGAGTTCAGTATTGCTCAGCGTGAACGTTAAAAGCGCATCTGCAAACGGATTACCGTCTTCATCTGTCACCGTTGCGACCGCAAACAAGCTATTGTCTTCTGATAAGTTATTATCGCTCGTTCCGCTTTCGTTCTCTAAGGATAGTGAAATCGTATACGTTGGGGTTGTTGTACCGCCGCCTCCGGTTCCATTGTCCGTATCATCCCGAGAGACTGACGAACCGCCTCCACCACATGCTGTTAGCATAAATATTGCGCTAATTAAGCTTAGCGTTCTCGCTAATGTCGACATAATTCGTTCCTGAACCTCTTTTATTGACAATTGCGTCGTTTTTTATGTTTAAAAATCAACTGAATCTGGCACACTACGAAAGATTAAAAATATAAAAATGCACAGGAAACATTGATGTCTTCAACTGCACATAAGTATAGTTTAACCGCACGTATCTTTATCGGCATGGCTGCCGGTATCTTGACTGGTGTATTTCTCCAATTGTTATTTGATGATAGCGGAGATTTCGCTTTTTCGATATTCGGTTTCGAGTTCTCAACGTATAACATTCTTGTAGAAGGTATATTTTCGACTCTCGGGCAAATATTTATCGCCAGTTTAAAAATGTTGGTCGTTCCGCTTGTCTTTGTTTCTCTGATCTGTGGTACAAGCACGCTATCTGACCCAAGTAAATTGGGAAGACTCGGTGCAAAGTCTGTCGGACTTTATGTTGTCACAACAGCAATCGCTATCACACTGGCCATGAGTATAGCTTTGGTAGTGTCTCCAGGTGAAGGGCTAAATTTAACAACACAAACAACGTTTGAAGCGAAAGAAGCCCCTAGTTTATCTGACGTTATCGTTAATATGTTCCCAAGCAACCCGATCAATTCGATGGCGCAAGGCAATATGCTACAAATTATTGTTTTTGCCGTACTCTTTGGTATCGCAATGGCAATGACTGGCGACGCTGGTAAGCGCCTGACAGCCATTTTTGAAGACATCAATACCGTTATCATGCGCTTAGTTACTATTATCATGAACCTGGCGCCTTATGGTGTATACGTGTTAATGGCAAAGCTCTTCTCAACCATTGGAGGCGAGACCATACTGAGTTTAGCGAAATATTTCTTCTTGGTGTTTGGCGTGCTTATTCTTCACGGGCTTGTAACTTACTCTGTATTACTCAAAGCGCTAGCTGGTTTGAACCCGCTAATATTAATGAGAAAAATGCGAGATGCAGCACTTTTCGCCTTCAGCACATCAAGTAGCAGTGCCACACTTCCTGTAACCATGGAAACTGCAAAGAATAAACTAGGTGTAGGTAATTCAGTCTCTTCGTTTACCCTACCGCTAGGTGCGACAATTAATATGGATGGCACTGCCATCATGCAAGGTGTGGCAACCGTGTTCATTGCGCAAGTCTATGCTGTAGATTTGAGTTTGAGCGATTACATGATGGTAGTGCTTACAGCTACCCTTGCCTCTATTGGTACCGCTGGCGTGCCGGGCGTGGGGCTTATTATGCTTGCCATGGTGTTGCAACAAGTAAACCTGCCCGTTGAAGGTATTGCCCTTATTATCGGTGTAGACAGACTGCTCGATATGACCCGCACCGCGGTGAACATCACTGGCGATTGTATGGTGTCGTGCGTAGTGGCAAAGAGCGAGGGCGCGCTAGATGAAAGTGTTTATAACGATCCGAAAGCGGGATTGAAACAAGAAGACGTGGACTTCGAGCACTTTGAGAAAAACCAATAGCAGAGGTTTGAAAATCTAGTTAAATAAGGCCAGCGTCGCTGGCCTTTTCTAAAATTAAATAATCATCGATAGCTTAACACCGAAGCCAAGTCGTTTCTCCTGAGAGCCTTCCTTAGGTCCCTAGAGGCTGCCAAGAACTTTCCCCTAAAACTATAAAGTGCAAGCAATTCATACTTTTAATGAAGCGCAGAAGTCGGGGAAATATTTACAGCCTTCTGTGCTGGATACAGCGTAGCCCCTACGCTCAAGAACATAGCAACAACAATAGTCACAACAACATCTTGCCAATGCAGACTCGACGGCAAGAAGTCGATGAAATAGATGTCGCCAGACAATATTTCCACGCCCAACCCTGATTCAATAACACGTACAATATCTGAAAGATTAGGCGCGACTAAAAGCGCAAGTGTCACCCCTACCGTTATTCCGATAAAACCGTTTATAACGCCCTGTAGTACAAATGCATTGCGAATTAAGCTGTCGCTGGCACCCATTGTTTTTAAAATGGCGATAGACGCCTGCTTTTCTCTAACCGCCATGACCAGAGACGAGACGATATTGAAGCATGCAACGGCTATTACCAACGACAATGCAATATAGACAACCGCTCTTACTAATTGGATATCGCTGTATAAATGCCCCTGAGTGCGTGTCCAGTCAGACATATACACCGCTTGTGGATAGCTGTATCCAATATCGCGCATGGTGTCATAAGCAGAAAAAGGGTCCTTCAACGTAAACTGTAGACCTTGAGCTTTAGATGATATCCCAATGGCATTTGAGGCAGTCTCAAGGTGCATGAGGCCTAGCTGGTTATCGAGTTCCCCCCCCACCGACAGTACCCCCGCTATTTCAAGCGTAATGGAACGAGGAGCTTTGAATGTGAGATCATGCGTGGTTTGAGGAATGAGAACCTGCACTTTATCACCCACTTGAAGGCCCATTGAGGAGAAAATTCCTTTTCCAACAATCAAACTGTTACTTTGACGGCTAAACCTCAGCCAATCTTGCGTTGACACTCTTTCAGCATATTTATCCGCTACTTGTTCAACGGGAATACCGGTAACACTGATCGCCTTTAGCTCTCCATTCGACTGAAGCATGCCTGTAAGGCCGGTATAAGGCGTCACACTTGCTAAGCGACTATCCTGAGAAAAGCGATATAACTGCGCTTCAAGATTTTCGATACCACTTTCACTTTTGCTGTAAATTTCACCGTGAGGAACCACGCTCAATATTCTGCCGGTAAGCTCTTTTTCAAAGCCGTTCATCACGCTAAGTAACACGATTAAAACGAAACACCCAAGCCCTATGCCAATGGTCGAGGACATCGAGATAAAAGATATAAAGCGCTGTTGGGACCGGGTTTTCCTAAACTTTTGCGCAAGTTCAAGGGCGAGCATGATGGCTCTCCTTTGGCATGACTTCACTCGCTAGACGGCCATCTTTTATTTTTAATACCCTATCCATTTTTCCCGCTAACGCGATGTCATGGGTCACAACTACAAAAGCAGTACCTTTTTTTTCACTCAAGTTTTTAAGCAGCTTGTAGATTTGCTCCCCAGTGGAATCATCAAGGTTTCCCGTTGGCTCGTCAGCTAAAACAACAGAAGGCTCTGTAACCAAAGCGCGAGCAATGGCTACCCGTTGGCGCTCACCGCCAGACATGGCAGAGGGTAAATGGTCGAAACGATGTGATAAGCCCACTTCTTCCAGCATATCTCTCGCTTTAGCTTCAGCATGTTTTGATGAAAGACCTCTGATACGAAGGGGCATTGCCACGTTTTCCAGAGCTGTGAATTCACCAAGCAAATGATGGAATTGATAAATAAACCCCATTTCGTCGTTGCGAAGTTTTGCCAAAGCATTACTTGATAACTGATTAAGCGCCTTACCTTTAAACTCAACGTCACCGGTTGATGGTTTATCCAAACCACCTAGAATATGCAAAAGTGTACTTTTCCCTGAACCTGAGCTCCCTAATATTGCTACATGCTCACCTGCTTTTATCGCGAGAGAGACATCATGTAGAACGGGTGTGGCGTTGCCACCGTCTTGGTAGGTTTTATTGATATTGCGGCAAATTAGCACGTCTTGCATGCGACTGTTCTTCTAAGTTTTTCAGGCGGTTAATGGTAGCGCTAAACACTACCAACACCAACCGAAAAATGACAGTCATAAAACGCGTCAGAGGGTCTCTTGAACGGTTTTTGCAAGTGCATTGACTGATTGTGGCTTACCGAATAACCAACCTTGCCCAAAACCAATCTTTAACCCTTTCAGCTCATTAAGCTGTTCAAGGTTTTCCACGCCTTCTGCTATCAACTCTACATCAAGGCCATCCGCGATACTGACAATATGAGGAATAAGTGACGAGCGGATGCTGTTTTCTTCCATATCCATGACAAAACTTCGATCAATTTTTAGATAATCACAGTTTAATGTTTTTAACTGGCCTAAATTCGAATATCCAACCCCAAAATCATCAATAGCAAATAGGAAGCCTTTGCTTTTTAGTGACTTAATATGTTTTGCTGCGCTTTGCGTTGCTATTTGCTCGTCTTCGGTTATTTCTAACACTAACTTGAAATTTTTAATGTTCATATCAAGAACAAAATCTAAGTTAAGGCAACTGTCGCGGGTAAAATCGAACGGAAATAAGTTGAACGACACTTTAAACCCTTCGGGAATATCGGGGTTATCGTTAAGATCGTTCATGGCTTTGGTTATCATGTCGACGGTAAATTCCCACGTCATGTCTTGCTCTTTTATTTGGGGAATAAATTCATCCGGGTATATCGGACCAAACTCGTCTTTAAAACGGCTTAATACTTCACAGCCAATAACCTTACCAGACTGTAAGTCTACAAATGGTTGATAAAGTGAGTAAAATTTATGTTCTCGCAGCCCTTTACTCACTCTTGATTCTAATGAACGTCTTCGTCTTAAATAATTAAACGTTATCATATGTGTGAGTGCTGCCGTCATTAGCATCACGAAAACAAATAGCACAAGCTTTCCAAGATGAAGATCTAACACTCTTCCGTGATCAGATTTAACCTGAAGGCATGTACTGGTATAGCGTTCATCACACAAAATAAACTGTAATGAGAAATATCCAGTGCGTGCATCCATGTCCTGCTGACTAAGTGTCGAGTCCACTAAAACTGGGTTTCCAGCCATATGATAAAATTGGTCACCGTTGTAAAAAAGCTGCCAGTCCTGGATGTAGCTGTAGCCAAGGATACTATCCATATCTAACACAGCATTGTAACGGCCTCGCTTTACAATAGTCCCCGTAGCTTGCTTATCAAAAAGCTGCAGCGGCGTGTTGATCCAAAACGCATCATCAAGTTTGGTATAAAAATCAGGCTCATCTGTAGCTAGCGGCTCCTCTAAAATGCCCAGATAGGTGCTGCAAACAAGCGAATCGTCTTGATAAAAACCTATTTCTTTTACAAAGCGAGAGCGAAACAGCGTTTTTCTCATTTCAGCTAGGTTGTCTTTGCCACACGATTCGTATGGAAGTGCATTGAGGTAGTCTAATGTTATTTCTGCATCTCTAAAAACAGCGCGCACATTATTGAGGATCTCTGATGCACGGTTTTCTTCCTGCTCTCGAACAAACAGAAACGTAACAGCGCCAAGCAGTAAGGTGACAGCTACTACGCTGATTAATGAAACGAGAATGGCTTTTAAGTTATCTGCAAGAAAATACTGTTTTTGTTCACTTTTTGTCATAAGTCTTTGCTTCTAGAACATACAGAGCATAACTCTAGTACAACTGTGAAAAAAAGCATTACGACTTTAGCGCATATTATTTTCTAATTTGTCAGTTTTAATGGAGAGAAAATCGGTAAAGCAGAATTTGATAAACGAGGGCTTGGATTAAAAAATAAATGGGAGTATAGAGCAAAGCATTAAGTATAACTTTGGGCGTAGACTACTGCTTTGGAACAGGCTGTTGCTTTGAAAATAACGATGGAATTTCTGAGGAGGATATCTAAAGGCTTCCAAAAATGGCGGAGCGGACGGGACTCGAACCCGCGACCCCCGGCGTGACAGGCCGGTATTCTAACCAACTGAACTACCGCTCCGCATTATGGGAAGCGCGCTTTTTCGATTAATGGCGGAGCGGACGGGACTCGAACCCGCGACCCCCGGCGTGACAGGCCGGTATTCTAACCAACTGAACTACCGCTCCACATAATCGAGATTGCGCTGTATAACTAAATGGCGGAGCGGACGGGACTCGAACCCGCGACCCCCGGCGTGACAGGCCGGTATTCTAACCAACTGAACTACCGCTCCGAAGACCTTTTAGTTATACCATTGAAAGAGTGGCGGAGCGGACGGGACTCGAACCCGCGACCCCCGGCGTGACAGGCCGGTATTCTAACCAACTGAACTACCGCTCCACATCTTCAATGTTATCAGTAAGTTGACTTGGCTTATGTTGCCCTGTCCCCTGACTGCGGCGCAGATAATACGTATTCCCCCATGTGGAGTCAACGCTTTTTATTAATAAAATTGTCATCTGCGGTTTGTTTGCCTGTTAAATAAGCATTATGTCGAAATAAAATTCAATGTGGATAAATTAGCGACGGCCATTCTCTCATACAAATCGATTTGACTAAGCGCCGTCAGAATTTTTCTTCTTTTTAAACATGCCCAATATTTTTTTGAAGCCTTTAGGCTGTGTTTCCATTGTAATATCGGCATCAGTTGTTCGTGTGGGCTGCTTAACCGCAGCTTTCGTCGTTGAACTTGATTGAGCAGTACTTCTTTTCTTACGCACAACAATAATCACAACCGCTGCAATAACACCAATAAGAACAATTGAGCCATTAACGGCAACCAACAACAGCGTTAAGATGCCTTCATCCATTTCATCTTCATCGATTACATTATCTTCAATCGCTGTGTTGTCGGCCATTGGCGCAATGATAGGTGCGCTTCCGTCAACTATCGGGTCTTCCCCATTTATTAACGGGTCTTCAACTTCAGGCTCTACCGGTCCTTCTGCTACAAAACTAAATTCAGGCACATCTAAAATAAAGTCTCTTCCATCAACGGTAGCCCCGTATGCGGTAACTTTTACACGGAAAATGCCTCTTTCGTAGGCTACAATCAGATGCTCTCGTGGTTCGCTACCTCCCTCAGTAAGAGAGAAGTTCTGCATGTCTGCATTAGGGAACTTAACTTTTCCGTCCACCAACAAAGATTCGATGTCTACCAGTTCCCTATCAACGTCAATAATAATTTTATGATAGCCATCGCCGCCACCATTCATCTCAACATTAATTGACACAGGGTTGTCGTGAAGCACGATAGGCGCCCCCTCTTCCTCTCGGGTATACATGGGCGTACTGACTCTGAAGACAGGTTTCCATTCGCCTGCTGCAACTTTTAAATTAAATTGCCCAGTGAAAATACCATCGGCAGGTCGCTCGTCCATTCCCCTCCCATCATCACGAAAGGTGGCGATAGTCTGATCTCCAGTTCCAAAGTTGCCAAAATTAGGGTTGTTGGTACTTTTAAACTCAATATCAAGCTCCACGACGTCTCTGAATTGTTTATGCTCAATTTTTTTACCGTTATTGGTAAGGTAGGCCGTTGATTTCAGGATTTCACCAGCAAACAGTATCTCAGGCAGAGGATCTGCGTGAAGTTCAATATTCGATAAAACCATGACTCGACTTTCTGGTAGCACTTGGCCGACTGCCTGCCATGGCCCTGGTACCGGATCTTTAATTGTGATCATGTCAAAGGTATCAGAATCAAACCACTGGACCTTTTCTTCATCGAAACGGCCTTGAAATAGCTTTGAGCCATCGGGTCTAACTAAAACGACAGGGGCCGAGCCATACTCGCGAAAGAAAACCATAGTGATTTCTTTTACATTGTAGTCAACGCGGAAACGATTCTGTAAGAGTTTGATCGAATTAGTGTAATCGTCGCCTAGCTCGGTAAGGACAGACGTGTCGACAGACTGATTATTTTCTTGAGTAGTTTGAAGCGCGCTGTCAGCAAGCTGGCGCGCAGCGTCTCGCTCATCGTCTTGAGACTGTGCTGCAGCAATAGAGTGAATCAATGATGCTAAAATAATTACCCAATAAAACCACACTCTCACGCTACGCTGCTCCTGCACTCTAATGGTGTGTTAAATATGATGTGAACTAGCAAATACCCGTCCGCTTCTATTACGAACATTTTAACTCTCGCTGACTGAGTAATTATCTATGCGAACTAGTATTAGCCCCCCTCTTCTTGCTGAGGACGCCATAGACATTTCCCCCCCGCCTTTTCAACAATATCTAAGCGAGCTTCATGCTGTGTTAACTCATCGGCGGTAGCTTTAACAACCTTTAATTTATTTGCACTGCGAACGACTCTGCGAATTGCAGTAGAGTCAGTCTCACTGCCTCCTGATGATGCGAGTTTTAATTTAGTTTGGCCACCGGTCATCAACAGATAAACATCGGCGAGTATCTCAGCATCCAGCAAGGCCCCGTGGAGAGTACGGTGGCTGTTGTCTATGCCGTAACGCTTACACAGTGCATCAAGGTTATTTTTCTGCCCAGGATGCATTTGGCGAGCAAGGGTAAGTGTATCCAGAACATCGCAAATTTTGCTGGTAATAACGCCCGACGTTGACGCCTGCATTTTGAATTCATGATCCATGAAGCCCACGTCGAACGGCGCGTTGTGAATAACCAGCTGAGCACCTTTGATGAAACTAACAAATTCCTGAGCAACTTGTGAAAATGTTGGCTTATCGGCGAGAAATTCGTTGGTAATACCGTGAACTTCAATAGCCTCTTGCTCTATATGGCGACCAGGGTTGATATACACATGAAAGTGATTCCCCGTTAATCGGCGGTTTACTAACTCAACACAGCCAATTTCGATAATACGGTGGCCTTCTTTGGGGTCAATACCAGTGGTTTCAGTATCGAGTACAATTTGGCGCATGGAACCTCTACTATAATTACGCTTTCATTTTTTGATAGTATATCAACCCCTTCGCAATCCGCTAAGGGAAAAGACAAGATAAATTAAAGGAAGCGCTGTGGCTCAAAAAACCATCCATATATACACCGACGGTTCGTGTTTAGGTAATCCGGGGCCCGGCGGCTACGGTGCCGTACTCATTTATAAACAGCATAAAAAAGAGCTGAGCGACGGTTTTGCACATACCACAAACAACCGAATGGAGCTTCTCGCGCCTATCGAAGCACTTAATAGTCTTACTGAACCATGTAAGGTAGAGCTTACTACCGACAGTCAATACGTAAAAAACGGCATTAATCAGTGGATCCATAACTGGCGTAAGAATGGCTGGCGTACCTCAGATAAAAAACCAGTAAAAAACGCAGATTTGTGGAAGCGTTTGGATGAAGCGGTTAAAAAGCACGATGTGAATTGGCACTGGGTAAAGGGCCACTCTGGCCACCCGGAAAACGAACGGTGCGATGATTTAGCAAGAGGCGCCGCAGAGGCTAACCCTACGAAGGTAGATGAGGGTTTCGTCAGTAACTAGCATTAGCACAAAGGCTTAGCATGAGCACAAAGGCAAAACGTCTTGGTTTGAAATTACCTCATGCCCGTTTCACCCGATAACGGTTTTGCCCAATCCAATCTATATTTAGAAATAAAGTGGGGCGATATCTCATACGAGATAACGCTCCTTTGAATACCCTAATACCCTCTCTATTTTTAACGCTGGCAAGCAGGCTTCCCAATAGTTTTCCCTACCAAGAAACCACTAATTTCCCTTGGGTATCGTTATTTTCTAATCTGGCATGGGTCTTACTGACCTCATCAATATGATAATGTGTATCGATATTTACCTTTAACTCACCACTTTCGAACGCGGGTAGGCACACAGCCGCAAAATTTCGAATAAGCTCAGCCTTATAATCATCACTGCGATTTCGCAGCGTAGTGCCAATGATTGAGGCACGCTTTCCAAGCAACAACGCCATATCGAGATTATCTGCATAACGTCCTGCCAGCATGGCAAGATTAACCACTTTGCCGTCTTGTTTGAGTACTTTTAGGTTGCGATTAAGGTAGTCCCCTCCCACCATGTCCAGCACCATATCTACACCTTCGGGCCACTCATTATTAAGCACGTCATCGAACGCTTGTTGTTTGTAATTTATTAAGTGTTCCGCACCATTTTGCTCACACAGCGACAGTTTCTCTTTGCTTGATGCCGTTACTGCGCTATGTACACCCCAATAGCGACATAATTGCGTAGCCGCCAAACCAACACCGCTAGCACCGCCGTGAATGAGAGCACGCTGAGCAGGTTTAATGTGCGCTATGGTACGCAAGCATTGAAATGCAGTAAGGAACACCTCGGTAAGACCGGCAGCTTCGAAAAATGGCATTCCTTCAGGGATAGACATAAGGTGAGCGGGGTTTACCAATACTTCCGTTGCGTATCCGCCACCTGCAACTAAGCCAAAGACCTTATCCCCTTCTTTAAACGTACTCACATCACTGGCGACTTCAGAGACCACGCCCGCGACTTCTAAGCCTAAAATTTCACTCTCTCCTGGCGGTGGCGGGTATTTTCCCTGACGCTGAAGAGTATCGGCTCTGTTTACTCCAAACGCCTTTACGTCTACTTTTACTTTACCCTCTGACAAGGAGTAGCCTTGACGTTCATTTACGGTCAGCGCCTCGGGTTTGCATCCTTTTTCGAAATCCACATAGTGCATAGTGATAAATTATCCTTTTCAACAAAAGATTCGGTACGTATTTTCTTGGAGAACAGTTTGGGTTTCTTTCGAGTTTATTCAACACAGAGCACACGAAATTGCGTATAATCGCGGCTATTCGCAGTACCGCATAACACATTACGAGAGCCTATATGTCAGCACAGGTTATATTACAACCATCTAGAGATAAATCACTACGCCGCAAACACCCTTGGGTTTTCGAAAGCGCCGTGGCTGAGTTAAAGGGACGGGCTCGCGTTGGCGATACGGTAGACGTATACGATTCAGAAGGCGACTGGTTAGGCAAAGGCGCATATTCGCCAGAATCAAAAATCCGCGTTCGCATGTGGACGTTTAAGAAAGAGGAAAGCATTGATAATGGTTTCTTTCTGCGCCGTCTAGAAGCCGCTTTAACATTGCGTAAACGCCTTTTTGACCTGAGTAAAACTAATGCTTTTCGTTGGGTTGCCTCAGAAAGTGATGGCCTTCCCGGGATAACAATAGACCTTTACGACAATGTCGCCGTAGTTCAATTGTTAAGCGCTGGCGGTGAGAAACACAGAGATAAAATAGTCTGGGCAATCACAAAGCTTATGCCCGACATTCATATCTATGAGCGAAGCGATGTGGATGTACGAAAAAAAGAAGGGTTAGAGCCTGTGACAGGCGTACTTCATGGCGAACCGCCCATGCAGGTAACGGTTTTAGAAAACGGTATCAACATTGTAGTGGATATCGAAAACGGCCATAAGACGGGTTTTTATTTAGACCAACGAGACAGTCGTGCAGCCGCCGCTCATTACGCAAAAGACGCAGACGTACTTAATTGCTTTAGCTATACAGGTACGTTTTCATGCTACGCCCTATCAGGCGGCGCAAACTCGGTGACCAACGTTGACGTATCTCAACCAGCGCTAGATTTAGCTAAGCATCACATTGCAATAAATGGTTTAGACGAAAACAAAGCGCAATATATCAATAAAGATGTGTTTAAAGCGCTTCGCGAGTATCACGAACAAGGTAAACAGTTTGATATGGTTATTCTTGACCCACCGAAGTTTGTAGATAGTAAAGCAACGTTGAATCGCGCTGCGCGCGGATATAAAGATATCAACATGTACGGGATCCACGCAGTCAAGTCTGGCGGGCTGCTGCTTACGTTTAGCTGTTCTGGGCTAATGCCTGCCGATCTATTTCAAAAGGTCGTCGCCGATGCCGCGCTCGACGCAGGTCGTACCATAAAGATCATCGCACGTTTAAATCAAGCGTCAGACCACCCTATTATCGGAACTTACCCAGAAGGGTATTACCTAAAAGGGCTGGTTTGTGAAGTAACCGACGATTGATACAAAAGCGCCTGTACAGAATATGCACAGGCGCACGTTTATGCTCGTTATTGAAAGAAAATCTTCTCATTGAATGCCGCTGGGCAACACTACATTAGGATGCGAACGTAATTTCTTGGTCTTCAGCTCTCGACGCCATTCCCACAGACATGCTCTTTAATGACGCTCCTTCTTTTCGTGCTTCTAACTTTTTCCAAACCATTTCGTGAAAGTAAAATGCAACCGTATTAATTGCTGGCTCAACAAGCGCAACGGCTCCACCGACTACAACGCTGCCAGTAAGTAAATAGGCGACGGTAAACGCTACGGTGAAGTGCATAACGGCAAAGGTTATAGTTTTCTTCATAGTGATAACTCTCTTAACGTTGAAATCAGAATGCTTTCTTAATATTGAGAATTATTATCAATTAGAAGGTGGTTAGAAAATAGAAAAAATTAAACGTGCTATTCGTTAAAGTAGATGAGAGTGTAGATACTCATTGAAGAGCGAAGAACGATTACTTTGATAGGACAACGCAGTAACAGAACAGCGTAGTAATAGAACAGCCTAATCTGGCCATTCTCTATAGACGAAAACGAAGAAGTGCAACGAAAAAGCTGCATAAAAGCAAAAGCTGCATAGCGGCAATCGCGAAGGCGAAGCGAAAGCCTCGCCAACACATATGCGAAGGTCTTTTATTTCATCTGCGAAATTTCAACGCCTATGATACTGCTCGATTCTGATTCAGGCTCGCAACGTACTACGGTTGCTAACGCTGCTAGAGAAGGTATTTGCGAGCTCGAAGATTCGATCGCAACGCTTACTTGTGTACCTACTTCAATTGAAGGTTCATCTACCTCTAACGACATACCCGTAGCACTGATATCTTTACACAATGCCTGCATGGTCCGGCTCGACTCATCGTCGGTTATTTGCAACTGACACGGCGAATTTACCATCATCCTGAAAAAATTTCGCTTATCGTCGTATCCCAACATCTCTACTTCTCCTGATTTTTAGCACTTCGCTTACGACTACATCTGTTGTTATAGGGGGATGCGCATAACTTGTCAATCTACCTGTTCAATATTTATTCAACAAAACTAAAAACCCTTGATTTCTATTGCTTTGAATTCAATTCAAACGAATGAGGTAAACTGGCTATATTCAGAGGGATAGCTCCTAAAAGTCAGCGAGATACAAGGTGATCCGTTTGGCTGATATTGGATAAGCAGTGCCCAACTGCTGGGCGAATAAAGAAACTCTTAACTCCTCTATCATCCAGCGCACATCATGCAGGTCTTGAGGTACTTTACCTTTCGGATATTTCGCACACGCCTTTTCCCACTCTTTAATCGACTTTTCTACCGTAGCCTGGTGCATTCTGTCTTTGTTCGGATCAATAGGTAATTTCTCAAGACGGCGAGCAAGTCCTTTAATATATCGGTTCCAGTCATCGAGCCTTGGCTCACCAATCTCTGAAACAAAACCAGGGAAAACTAACGATGCTAAGTGCGCTTTACAATCACCTAACGCATTAATCATGGTCAAAGGCACATTACCTTTCATTTGCTTTTGACATTGGTGAGCAAGGGTTAACCCTTGTTCAACCTGTTGTGCTATCTCTAATACTTTGTCGTTGATATTCGCACGTGCAATGTCTAAACATGCTTCAAAATCAGCTTTATTGCGGATATCTGTATTGTTAGCTTTGCTATATTCGGTCACTATGGCATCAATACCAGCAAAAATGCAGTCATCGATTAACGCTTTTATCTGGCCAAACGGATTAAAATACAGGCCGAGTTTAGCTTTATTGGGAAGCTTGCTTTGCAGGTAGTTAAGTGGCGATGGCATGGCATTTTTAATCAACACATTAACGCCCTGTTTGTGCAGTACTTGAGCTTTGTCTGCCTCTTCAATTAGAGCAATGTCGACCTTTTCACCTTTTTGAACCAGTGCAGGGAAAGCTTGCACTTCAAACCCACCGACTTTTTGGACGAACGTCTCAGGTAAGCTTTCAAAATCCCATTGCTCTATGTTGCTACGCTCTAATTCTGGGGTCGCGGCCTTCTCAAAAGTTTGTTTCACCTGACCTGCGCACTGCTGTTTGAGTGCATGAAGGTCATCACCTTTGGCAATATCGTCACCGCTGTCATTGACCACGGCGAAGTGCATTTTTAAATGCTTATCAAGCTGTGACAGGTTCCACTCTTCGCTTTCAATAACAACCCCTGTCATCTTGCGCAGTTTATCGGTAACGGCATCAAGTATAGCTATGGGGCGGTTGTTCTTGTCTGTCTCGCTTATATCAGCAAGGCACGCCTCTGCAAAGTTGGGGGCCGGAACAAAATTGCGGCGAAGGCGTTTCGGCAAGGTTTTAATTAAACCAACGATTAAATCGTGCCTCAACCCTGGCACTAACCAGTCGAATCCGACGTTATCTACCTGATTAAGCACAGGCAGTGGAATAACTACGGTAACACCATCATCTTCAGCGTTGGGCTCAAAGTTGTAACGCAGCGGTAAAGTAATGTTGCCTTGACGCCATACATCCGGAAAAGCATTGGCTACCGATTGACCTGGCTGCTGACGATAAACGTCTTCTTCCTTAAAAGTTAAGCCGTCATTGCTACCGTGCTGTCTAAACCATTTTTTAAACGCAGCATCGTTGTTCGCTTCAACAGGAATACGCTTCGCGTAAAAGCTAACTAGTTCCTCGTCATCAACAATGAGGTCGCGCCTACGGGTCTTTTGTTCAAACTCATCCGCTTGTTCAAGTAACGCCTGATTATCTTGCAAAAAGCTATAATTTAGCTTGGTATTACCTTCAACCAAGGCTTCTCGAATAAACAACTCGTGACAGATTGCCGGGTCGATGAGACTGTATACCTTGGCCCGCTTCATCACGATTGGTAGGCCAAACAGCGTAACTTTTTCAAACGCGATAACCGCTCCGCGCTTTTTCGACCAGTGCGGTTCAGAATAACTTCTTTGCACCACGTGTTCCGCTAAGGGCTCAACCCATGCGGGATCTATTTTCGCCACTACTCGGGCAAAGAGCTTAGACGTTTCAACGAGTTCGGCCGCCATCACCCATTTTGGCTGGGACTTTGATAAGCCAGAACCAGGAAAAATGAGGAAACGAGAATTGCGCGACCCCATGTACTCGCGCTCTTTGTCTTTAAAGCCCATGTGTGACAACAAACCGCTGGCAATGGCTTGGTGAATAGCCTGATAGTCTGCTTCTTGCTTCGAAATACCAAAACCTAGCTCAGCGATAGATTTTTTAAGCTGGCTCACAATGTCCTGCCATTCACGCATGCGCAGATAGTTAATAAAGTTCTGCTTACACCATTTACGTAATTGGTTTTGACTAAGCGAATTTTGTTGCTCTCTGAACGCTACCCACAAGTTGTAAAGACTTATAAAGTCAGAGTCTTTGTCGTGGTATTCACTGTGTTTCTCGTCCGCTTGCTGGCGTTTTTCCTGCGGGCGCTCCCGTGGGTCTTGGATAGAAAGTCCCGCCGCTATCACCATCACTTCACTTAACGCGTTGGTGCGTTCGGCTTCAATCACCATACGTGCATAGCGCGGATCGATAGGCAATCGTGCCACTTGGCGCCCTAACGAAGTAAGCTGCATTTTGCCTTGCTGCTTGCCCTTCCCTTTAGTTATTGCCTGAATTTCTTCAAGCAGGCGAAAGCCATCGTTAATGTTGCGATTGTCCGGTGGCTGAACAAAAGGAAAAGCGGCAATATCGCCTAAGCCCAAGGCGAGCATTTGCAAAATAACCGATGCTAAGTTGGTACGCAGAATTTCAGGGTCGGTAAATTCTGGACGCCCTAAATAGTCGTCTTCACTGTATAAACGAATACAAATACCGTCTGAAACACGGCCGCATCGTCCTGCCCGCTGGTTTGCTGATGCTTGTGAAATTGGCTCAATAGGTAGGCGCTGCACTTTGCTTCTGGCGCTGTATCGTGAAATACGCGCAAAGCCTGGGTCTATAACGTATTTGATACCAGGCACAGTTAACGAGGTTTCTGCCACGTTGGTCGCAAGCACGATTCGTCTGCCGCTGTGTGACTGGAAAATACGGTTTTGCTCTGCAGCCGATAGCCTTGCGTAAAGGGGCACGATTTCAGTATTGCGATAATGCTGCTTGCTAAGGGCATCCTGCGTGTCCCTGATTTCACGCTCGCCGCTTAAAAACACCAAAATATCACCTGGTGCCTCGCGCATAAGTTCGTCAACGGCATGGACGATAGCATCGCTTTGGTCCATGTCCTCATCAATATCTTCAGGGGCGTGATAGCGAATTTCTACCGGATAAGTACGACCGCTTACTTCGATAATTGGCGCATTATTGAAGTGTTTTGAAAAGCGTTCAGGATCGATAGTAGCGGACGTGATGATAAGCTTTAACTCAGGGCGCTTATCTAAAAGCTGACGCAAATAGCCCAGTAAGAAGTCGATATTAAGGCTACGCTCGTGGGCTTCATCGATTATGATAGTATCGTATTGATTTAAAAAACGATCCTGCTGCATTTCAGCAAGCAGCATACCGTCAGTCATCAGTTTTACGTAGCTTCGCTCACTAACCTGATCGCTAAAGCGAATTTTAAAGCCTACCTTCTCACCTAAAGGGGTATTTAGCTCTTCGGCGATGCGGGTAGCAACGCTTCGCGCCGCCAATCGTCTAGGCTGGGTATGGGCAATCATGCCGCTAACACCACGGCCTAATTCCAAGCAGATTTTTGGCAGCTGGGTGGTTTTACCTGAACCGGTTTCACCAGCAACAATTACTACCTGATTATTAGCAATGGCCTCTTTGATATCTTCTTTCTTATCGCTCACCGGCAGCGGTGGGTACTCTACCTTAGGTAAATTTGCCTTCCGCCAACTGCGCTTTTCTATCGATGCTTCAATATCGGCGTTTAGCTTTTCAAACTGTGCCCGTAAATTGTCTTCGTTAAGCACACTCTCATTTTGTGATTCATCACTGGCTGGCTTAAGCGTGCTTTTATTTACCGAACCGCCGTTTTTGGCTTGCTCTTTATTACCCAAAGACGCGCCATTTGCTTTTTGCATAAGTTGCGTTATGCGGCGCTTTAGACGAAATTTATCGGCGCTTAAGCAGTCATCAAGTTTGTTATAGAGAGGTTTTATTGCAAGTGGTGAAGACAAAGTTGCATCCTACAGAGTTTTTCTATACGTCAATAAAATTCGGGCGGTGATCCTAGAAGATACCGCCCTAAAAAGCTAGTGTGTTAAGCGTTACGTGATTTTAAGCGCTTTGGGTTAGTTCATCGTTTTGGGGGGTTTTAAAACGGGGGAATCCAAACCAAATCGCCGCTACGCCAAACACAAATATGAGCATGGGGTACCAGCAGTAAGGCGTGATGGCTAAAGGTGAAATCCCCACTACCGCAGCAGCACTTAAGAGCTGCGCTCCGTAGGGCACTAAACCTTGAAAACTGCATGAAAAGATATCCAGCAATGATGCGGTACGACGAGGGTCAACGCCGTACTTTTTATTCAAATCTTTAGCAATCGGGCCTGCGGTAACAATCGCGATAGTGTTGTTCGCGGTGGTGATATCCAGAAAGCTGACTAAACCAGCAATACTAAACTCTGCACCCTTTTTAGACGTTACTCTGCGCGTTAAACGTTCAATTAACCAAGCAATGCCGCCATTGGCGTGCATAAGCGCTACAATGCCTCCTATGGTAATGGCAATCATCGCCAAGTCTTGCATCCAGCCCATCCCCTTTTGAATGCTTTGCATCATCGAGAGCATGGTAAAGCTTTCTTGCACCAATCCAACAACACAGGCACTAGCAATACCAACCGCCAAAACGCTGATAACATTAAATCCGGTGAGCGCGAAAGCAATAATGCACAGATAAGGAACTATGCGCCAGAAATCATAGCTGCCACCTTCAACGATACCTGATGTGTCTACATCGACCATAAGCAGTAACCCCATGGTAACGATGCAGGCTGGCACGGCAACCATTAAGTTCGCCCTAAACTTATCTTTAAGCTGCACTCCTTGGGTACGCGTTGCAGCAATGGTGGTATCTGACACGAACGACAAGTTATCACCAAACATAGCGCCACCTACGACAATACCTAGCGCCATTTCCACCGGCAGACCTAAGCTTGTGGCAAGGCCTGCACCTATAGGAGATAACGCGGTAATGGTGCCCATCGACGTGCCCATAGAAAATGATATAAAACAGCAAATCAAAAACAGGCCTGGCAATATCAGTGCCGAGGGCACAAATTGCAGCGCCATATTCACCGTGGCATCCCGTGCACCAATATCAATGGTCACCGCATAAAACGCGCCGGCCAATAGGAATATGAGCACCAAGAGAATAATATTTTTATCACCGCCCCCTTTACAAAAAGTCTGAACTTTTTCAGAGAAACTAATCTTTTTCCCTTTCGGATTTAAACACAAGCCATACCCAGCGCTTATAAAAAACGCCACTAAAATTGGCATTGCTGTAATGTCGTTCGTAGTGATCCCCGTAACGACGACAAGAACCACAAAAAGCAGTATTGGCGTTAGACCCATCGCATTGGGCAATACAGAAGGTGGTGCAGTAGCGTTATTTTCGCGCACAGGAAAACTCTCTTTTGATTTTATACTTATCTACAAGTGATTAGCGACAACGGTGCCGTCTTGGATTTGGCCTTTCTGGATCGCAAATAAACAGACAATCTAAGCACTTAAGACCTTTACACGCATGGTTTGCTGCAGCTTTAGCAGATATTACATCAATTTTTACGTTAATAATGTAGCGCGATAAACATTGCGTCTTTCATAATTTAAGAACGTAAAAACATAAGCGGGAGAGGATAAAAGTTTTTAGCGCTATTGAAAAGGGAATTACTCGGGTTTACACAAGTTACGTGTTTAAGAGTCTTAGCTCACTCGGGGTTTTGCCCGTTAGCCGCTTAATTGTACGGCGAAAATTAGGTAAATCGTTGATACCCATTTTACTGGCCGCCTCTTCGTTATTGGCTTTATATACAGACAGCAAAATTAACGCGTAGTTGCGCCAGACTTCTTCTGATAATTGACGATAGCTGGTATTGAACTCTTTCAACTTGCGCTTGAGTGTAGCTGGGCTAATGGTTAAATTTTTGGCAAGCTCGGGCAGAGTACTTCCCGAATGCCCCGCTCTTATCGATTGGTAGACATGACTTCTTACATAGTCAGAAAGTGAAATAAGTGGGGGAAGTGTGAGGCCAGCATGCGTTGCTAATGCAGGCTCATTGGTTATATCCGATGCACTATTAATAGACGCTGACAGTGATTCATGTAACGCGCTTTTTTCAATGCTAATACTGCTGACTGGACAATTAAAGGTAAGTTTAAGTCCTAAATGAGTTTCAAAATCAGCGATATTTTTTGGCCGTGGGCAGGTAAAAGAAAAAGAAGCCGGAACCCGTCGTTTACCGATACCTTTTAAAAGGGCAATTAAGGTGGCAAATCCTACTTCGCTGAAAAACTGTGCCATTTTCACATTGGCCGGGGTAAATTGAGGGACCAAAATTATCTTACCGTGAATATCAAAGCGCTGATATTGACATAAGGGCATACTGCTCCATCGAAATGCCTGATGCTGTACAAGGTGAGTCAGCAGTCCCTGCAGCGTATCGCAGGTTTGCAAAACGTGTAAAGGGCTGCGCAACCACTGCGAGGCTAACGCATTGCCCAGTAGAAAGCTGACGTCTGCGCCTTTTGTTTGACTTTGAACATTGGCAAGTAGTGACTGGTATTGTTTAATACTGATCAACGAATTAGGCTGCAGCGTGTCTTCAAAAATACCTGTGCCCCTGAACAACTTGTTTTTGTTCGCGCCACGGGTAATTGAAACGTCAAGTACAGCCTTAACCAACCAATAACCCGCAATGACCTTATCGTGTATTGACTGCACAACATCAGAACTAGCAAAGACATCCACGCAAAATGCATCGACATTATCTATTGTAGTGTTTTTTGCTGTGTCTTTTGCAGAGCCCCCCATACCAGCATTGCGTTTTACATCAATATCCATTGAAGCTAGCTCAGACGAACGCTTCTTGCTTTCACAAAGCGTATCGCTGCCGTCATCGAGTAATGACGGTGTCGCTTCTGCTGGATAACTTGGTATGCTCAATTCCATCTGGCCTTTGCTGCGCTAAAAATCGCTTTTTTATTCATTATATTGTCGATTACGCGGCGCTTTTTTGGGGCCGTTCAAGTTCAAAAAGCATTGCGTTTAAGACTGCGGAAAGCTTCTGATTGGGCAACAGCGTTACGTGCGTACTTCGGGCCGTCGTATAAATCGCATTAGCGTTTAAATTGTGTCTGAAAGCGAGGTGCTGAATACTGACCTTTATCTCATTAATAATGATATCGGCCTGAGTCGGCGACACATCCGGTAAAAGAATAGCAAAGCGATCGCCAGCATAGCGGCAAGCTAGGTCATGTTGACGCAAGTTCATTACCACAAGCTGGGCAATTTCGTGGAGATACCGGTCTCCTTCCGCGTATCCATATTGCTGGTTAAACACGGAGAAATTGTTGATATCTATGATGGCGAGCACAGCTGTTTTATTAACTTGCTGGAGCTTGTAAATTTGTTCTTTCCAGTATTCTGCGCGATAAAGCTGGGTTATCGGGTCAATTTTGTCATGATCGCGATAGTCCCATTCACGGCGTCTTAGCTGCAAATTGAGCGCTCTCTGTTCAAGATGCCACTGGTAAAGGGCAGCTGTCATCACCACCATTCCAACGGCTGCAGGGTAAGACTCTATCATGCTTATCCAATGTGCACTTTCAGGGTAATGTAAAAACTCATCCAAAAAATCTAAGGTAGCCGAGAACAAGAAGAATCCCAGCCCAAAAACAAGAAGGCTTGTAACTTTACCGGGCGGTCGGCTGGCAAGTGCTGCGAGTATCCAAGCAAGCGTAAGTAAGACAATACTTCCCTCCCCTACGATATCTAACCCTGAAATGTCAGCACTTTGTTTGGCGTTACCGACAGAAAATGATAAACACATAGCAAATGCGACAACGCTAATGGTAAATGCGAGCCACAATTTATGATGTCCAAACTGGGTATTATTGGTAAAGGTAAACATAATGCCTCTTGGTATCTCTTAATATTTTGCACACTGCAAACTGTTCTACTGTTGATAAGCGCGCTAGGTTGCGTAGACCTTGTTAGTCAAGCACAGAAAAATCGTTATCAAATGCCGCCACGAAGCGTTGACTTTTCAAGGTTGAAGCGTGGAGTCTTGCCTAAATAAGTTCGCAGTGTCGAGGGTCAGTTTGGCTCATCAATGTGACATCTTCATGGCAAATATTTCTACCCCTGTCTTTATTTCGCAAAAAAACCATTAAAATCATAATCATAAGAAAGGGTCAATTTAGCTCAAAAAATTCTTGTCGCTAGGGTTTTAACCGGTACGTCTTTTTACAAACATCAAATCGTCATATAACTGTCATGCGGGATTCTTAGGGTACTCTCTCGTTAACTTAGCACTTACTAAACACTCCTTTTGACTGCTTAATTGATTGGAAAACAAATGAAAATTAAAACCGCGTACTCTTCTCTTGCACTTGCTTGCGTTACGGCACTAGGCCTAAGCATTGCTTCACCTGCTATGGCGGCTGATGGTGTTATTATTGGCTCAGTAAAAGATGCCGCCAAGGCTCGAAGCTATGCCGGCGCACGAATCAAACTTATCGAGCTAGGCCTTACCACTGAAGCAGGCAGAGACGGCACGTTTCGCTTCCCTTCTATCCCTGAAGGCACTTACACCTTAGAAATCTCTTATCTTGGTGAAGATACCGTCACGCAAACGATTAACGTGACAGACAATGGTATTGCCCGCGCTGCCGTCGAATTTGGTAGCGGCGATACCATTGATGAGATTCTGGTGCGAGGTCAACGAAGCGGACAGGCAAGCGCCATCAACCAGCAGCGCGTATCTGACCGTATCTCATCTATTGTTTCGGCAGACGCTATTGGTCAATTTCCTGACCAGAACGCTGCGGAATCCCTACAACGTCTGCCCGGCCTTTCTATAGAACGTGACCAAGGCGAAGGTCGCTTTGTAGGAATTCGCGGTATCGACCCCAACCTTAATAACGTAACCATCAACGGTTTGAATATTCCTTCTCCAGAGTCTGGCGTGCGCTCTGTTGCACTTGACGTTATTCCTTCTGAACTTATTCAAACATTAGAAGTATCGAAATCTGTTACGCCAGATATGGACGGCGACGCCATCGGTGGCTCGGTGGCGGTAAAAAGCGTAAGCGCCTTCGATAAAGCCCGTGATACCGCAAGCGTCACCGTTCAAGCAAGTCAAAACGATTTAGTGGATAAAACCAGTCCAAAGTTGTCCGGTACTTTTACTAAAAAACTTTCATCTGAATGGGGTGTGGCCGGCGCTATCTCTTACTTTGACAGAGACTTTGGCTCGGATAACGTTGAAAGTAACGGTGATGACGAGCTTGAGCAACGTGACTACACAATCACTCGCGAACGTTTAGGTAGTGCACTAAACATTGATTTTCGCCCCGACTTCAACAACCAGTATTTCCTTCGCACACTATATAGTGAATTTTCTGATGACGAATACCGTCAAGGCAACATTTTCACTTTTGACGGTGAAGACTCGGAAATAGAAAGAGAAAGTAAAGATCGTTACGAAAGTCAAAGCATCTTTACAGTGGCACTAGGTGGTGAGCACCAATTAGACACGTGGAGAGCAAACTGGCAACTTGGTTATGCAAAGTCTGATGAAGACGAACCAGACGCTTTGTACTATGTCTTTAAAACAGAAAACGACAGCATTAGCGCTGATTTAAACACCATGCGCCCAACAGTGTCGCAAAACGCTGATGCAATGGACTTATCTACCTATGAAGTAGATGAAATCAGTTTTGAAGATAACTACACCAAAGATACCGAAACCAGTATTAAATTTGACGCATCACGCCCTGTTAACCTGGGTGGGTACATTGGTGAATTCAAATTCGGTTCAAAATACCGCAGCCGAGAAAAAGACAGAGACAGCAGCATCACGATTTTTGATGGTGACTTTGACGGGCTAGATGCCTCTCAGTTTGGTACTGCTAGCCCTGAGTATGCACTTGGTGACTTCGGCCCTGGGCTGAACCGCGGCGTAATGCGCAGCTACTTTAACGATAACCGCTCAAGCCTTGAAGTAGACAGCCTTAATTCAGAAGTTGAATCTCGCGGTGCCACGTATGTAAATGAAGAAGATATTTTTGCCGCCTACGTAATGGGCAGCGTTGATATTGAAAAGCTTCACTTGGTCGCCGGTGTTCGCTATGAGCGTACCGACTTTTCAACGTCAGGCATGCGCGTAGAGCTAGTTGAAAACGAGCAAACCGATGTAGAAGAAGTGGTCAACACACCATGGGAAGCTGAACGCGATTATGACTACTGGCTACCGAGTGTAAACGCCAGATATACGTTTTCTGACAAGCTACAGCTTCGTGCCGCCTACACGCAAACCATTTCACGTCCAAAATTTGAAGATGTGGCTGCGTTTCAAATTATCGAAAGTAAAACCGAAGAAGACGATGGCGTATTCGTTACGGAACGTGAGGCAGAAGTGGGCAACCCAGAGCTTCAGCCTTATGAAGCACAAAACGTTGATTTGTCACTTGAATACTACCCTGGTGACATTGGCGTAATTTCGGCAGGATTGTTCTACAAGAACATTGACAACTTTGTTGTGTATGCAGATGTTGCGGGTACCACCGGCTGGGAAGGCTTTGAAGAAGTTATTCAGCCAATTAATGGCAACTCTGCTGACTTAACTGGTTTGGAACTTTCTTGGGTCAAAGCCTTCAATAACGGGTTTATTGTATCTGCCAACGCAACGTTCACCGACTCTGAGGCCACCACGTTCTTAGATGGCGAAACGTTCGAAACACAGTTACCTAACCAATCAGATCGCATTGGTAACTTGACCATTGGTTACGAAGCGAATGATTTCAGCGTACGTCTTGCCACTACGTATAAAAGTGAAAACTTTGAAGAAATTGATGGTGATATGTTGAGATTTGAAGATGACCACGTACAGATTGATTTCATGGCCCGTTATTACATTAACGACAGCATGCAGGTGTATTTCAACGGCATTAACCTAGGTGACGAGCCTTTCTATAACTACTTTGATACGCGTAGTCAAAACGCGCAGTACGAAGAGTATGGCCGTACCTTCGAGCTAGGTTTTACTTGGCAGCTTAACTAGTCACTTTTATTTGTTGTTAATGTTCAGTTGTTCGCAAGCTTCTATCGTGGGGCTTGCGTCATCTGCTTTTGAGAGTCTTTCATGCACGGTTTATCCACATTTCTCCCTACCACAAAGCCAACATTCGCAACCTTGTTTGCGGTTGCGTTTTGTTTCACCTGCTGCCTTACTTCAGAGTTTGTAGAGGCAGAGCAAACAAGCCCCGCTCATTCCGCGGCAAGAACTAACGTAGCTATTGAAAATGCGAAGGCTACCAACGCGCAGTATTCACAGAGTTACTATGCGCACACCACGATTGAAGGTTTATCGGTACCGGATGACGCAGTTTCTTTTTTAACGTTAGGTGACTGGGGCCGCAACGGTCACTTTTATCAAAAACACGTTGCTAAATGGCTAGATATTGCAAGCTACCAATTAGATGCCGAATTTATCGCAACCACCGGCGATAACTTCTACGATAATGGCGTTGGGTCAATTGACGACCCGTACTGGCTGTCTTCTTACGAAAACATTTATCATCAACCTCACCTATTCATCGACTGGTACCCTGTGCTGGGTAACCATGACTATCGGGGTAACTGGCAGGCGCAAATAGATTACAGCACTAAGAGTCGACGTTGGGAAATGCCGGCGCAGTATTACAGTAAGACGTTAAAGCTTGACGATGGAAGCTCAGCACTCTTGTTATTTATCGATACGTCTCCGCTAAACCCCGACTATGCAGGCGAAGCTAAATACCAGGAAGCCTACTCACAAGGAACGTCTGAGCAGCTTGCTTGGATAAATGCGATGTTGGCTAAAGAGCAATACACCTGGAAAGTTGTCATTGGACATCATCCACTTTATTCAAGTGGTAAACGCTATGGCAAAACAGAAGCTATCAAAGACGTGTTAGAACCCATTTTCCACAAACATGGGGTAAACCTTTATGTTGCTGGGCACGAGCACGATCTTCAGCACAATCAATTACCCGGGGATGACCTGGTACACGTTGTATCCGGTGGCGGCTCAGAAGTGCGCCCGGTTGGTAATTACGACTTTACACAATTCGCAAAATCGACGGGCGGCTTTGTCAGTGTGAGCGTGACAGCTAAAAACATCTTCCTTAATTACATCGATCACAATGGGAAGACGATTTACACCCACACAATGAATAAAGCCAGTAAAGCGTCTTCGACGACCACGACTCAGGATCAATAATGACAATGGATAATCAAAAAACAAAAGCGCTACACCGCGCATTAGCAAAGACCGCCGTTTTTACCGGCGCTCTAGCCACACTCTTTAGCTGTGCAGCGCAAGATACGACAGCTTCAAAAACTGAAGTCGCGCCCACAGGTACTGTACTTACGCTTACACACCTTAAAAAAGGTTTTGAACAAACGCTCTATTACCAAAGCAATGTTCATACTTATAAAGACATCCAGGCTAACAGCACAAAAACTTCAGAGCCTGAGTCACGAACTTACAATGACACCCATGCCAACCACACGCTTGAAGTAACGCCCTCAGAAAAAAGTCATTCTTACGAAGACACCCAAGCTATTCACCTTCAAATAAACGAGTATAAAGGCATTTCGCTAACTAACCGCCTAGGTAAAACTCAATTTATCGAGGGCAGCTTTGCGCTTGCACACGCTGAAGTGATTACCTCAGAAAATAAGCAATGGGTGTCTTTGGTAGTGTTTAATAACAACACGCAACATATAGAAGTTTATCGCTTGCCTGTTGATACCCTGGATAAGGAACAACGACTTAGCCAACCGACTAAAGGCTCAGAAGCACTATGCGCAGCCACTAGTGCTAGCGGAACGCCCCATATCGTCAATGTTGATGCCACTGGCACCCTCAACCAGTATGAACTGCACAATGACCAGTTTTTACCGCTTCGTGATTTTGCCATAGGCCCAGGAATCAAGAGCTGTAGTGTCGATCTTAATACGCAAAACATCTATTTGGCGGATGAGTTTGCTGGGGTTTGGAGGATTGATGCCCATATTGAAAGTGAACTAGAAAAAACGCTTATTTTTCATGACGCAGATACGCCGGTTGAAGGTGTGAGCACTGTGTCGAACAACATCTCACATTTAAACGGTAGCCTTGTTGGCTGGGTTAGCCCGGATAAAAGCGGCGTGTGGCTACAAAATCAATGTCATGCTCAGTTCATAACTTTGATGCAAGACACAGGTGGAATAGCTGAAAGCATTGAGCCTGAATTTATTCACTTGCCCATATCTATACATAAGAAAGAGCCACGTATTTCGCTAATCGTAGACGATGACGCATCCGGTAACTTTTTCATGGCTAAACTGCCTAGTAAGTTGTCTGACGCTTATTTTAACGATGGGTGTCTTTCTAACGAAAACGAAACAGATACAAGTAAAAATGATGACTTTTCCAAGCATTCTACAGTTAATGTTTTTCCATCTGCTGAAACGCAGCCGGTGCAAAACTACGGAGATGCGGCTGACGACCCTGCTATTTGGGTGAACGCACAGACCCCTTCTCAAAGCCGCATAGTGGGCACTGATAAAAAAGGCGCGTTGAATACCTATGATCTTTTAGGTAAGCAGCATCAAAGCCTAGCCGTGGGGAGAGTCAATAACGTCGACGTTGGATACAAGGTTGCCGTAAACAGTATGAACAGCAGTGGCGATAAAAGGTTTACCGACATTGCTGTTGCTTCAAACCGCTCACACAATAGTTTGTCTGTTTTTGATATAGATAAAAACGGCAACCTCGCCCATTTAGGCGAGATCAAAACAACGCTTAGCGACATTTACGGAATGTGCCTTTATGTTGATGACGGTATAGCTCATGTGTTTGCGAACGACACCAGTGGTCGCTTCGAGCGATACAAATTATTAATCAAAGAAAATAAGGTAGTGGAAGGAAAGTTAAGCCAGTCGTTTTCTCTTCCATCACAGCCTGAAGGTTGCGTGGTAGATACGCAAACCAATACCGCTTACCTTGGTGAGGAAGCTGCTGGTGTTTGGGCGCTAGATATCAGCTCTACTGATAATACACCTACATTTATTGCAGCAATCACGCCGCCAGTTGAAGCGGATATTGAGGGGTTGGCGCTATTTACCGTTGATGAACAAAAATATCTGATCGCATCAAGCCAAGGGAATAACAGCTATGCAATCTACGCTATTAACACAGAAAACACCGGCCAGCTGACATATACAGGGCTTATACAAATCACTGCCGAGGTAAATAATGGGATTGATGGCGTATCCGAAACCGATGGGCTGGAAGCTACCAACGCCAACTTAGGTGGTATTTACAGCGAAGGTCTGTGGGTAGTGCAAGACGGCAGAAACGTTATGCCATCAGAAACACAAAACTTTAAACTGGTCTCTGGGGCGACTTTAAAAGAAGCAATAAGACGCTTAGCAAACAGTACACACGAACTGAATTAACTAATACGCGCAACTAACGTAGACAAGGACGAGTCCCCTCTTCCTTGTCTACATTTTGACATCCCTCATCAGCCTGCGCGACGATACCCGTCGTTTAGCTGAACATCTATAGCCCGCAGCACCGCCGTTCGGTTTATACAGCCTAAAAGTACGCCATCGTCATCAACTACAGGGTAAACTCGAGGCTTTTCTTTTAACAACAGCTGCGCTAGTTCAATTACCGACATGTAGGGCTTTACCGAAACCACGGGAGTTTTCATAATTTCCCCCACCCTACAGATTTGCTCGCGGTAATAACTCGATGCAATCATTTGAGCAATGCAATCTTGCTCAGACAAGAAACCAACGACTTTACCTTTGCTGTCAATTACCGGGCCACCACTCTGACCGCTGGCTAGTAAAGCTTCAACGGCCTGCGCGACGGGCATATCAACGTTGAGCTTTACCGGGTGAGTGTTCATATAATCACTGACTTGCAACGATTCCATTTTCATTCTCCAGCCGCGGCGCCTACTGTGACCGATACTGCTAACTATTGGCGATACGGCACTTTAGTTATTTTTAAGTATACGTGAAAGCAATTTCCCCCACACTTAAAGACTAGTCCTTTACTGAGCGACAAGCCAGCACATTTAACATTAAAATAACAACTAGTCTTTATAGATAGACACGGTTATGTTTCCCTCGGTATCTATGCTAGCGCGGTACATACCTGCTGAGTTAAATGGCATAGCAATATTACCTTTGCCATCAATAGCAATAACCCCACCGTCACCACCTGCTTCAACTAACACATCATGCACAACCGCGTTGGCCGCCTCCTCTAGTGTTACTTCTTGATATTTCATGCGAGCACAAATATCAGCTGCCACATGATAACGAATAAAATACTCCCCATGCCCAGTGGCAGAGACAGCGCAGCTCTCGTTATCAGCATAGGTACCTGCGCCAATTATCGGTGAGTCCCCTATTCTTCCATAGCGCTTTGCCGTCATTCCGCCGGTAGAGGTTCCAGCGACAATGTTGCCGTCACTGTCCAATACAACAGCGCCAACCGTTCCAAAGCGTTCGTTACCTTGTTGTGAGCCATAACCATTAGAGGCTTGCTCCATTCGCGCCTTCACTCTATCAAGCGCTTCTTTGCGAAATTCTGTATCAAAAATAGAATTGTCGACTTGCTCAAGGCCATTTTCTTTTGCGTATTCTTCAGCCCCTTTCCCAGATAGCATTACATGAGGTGACTCGTTCATTACCAGTAACGCAGCTTCAATGGGGCTTCGAATGGTTTTAACACCCGCCACTGCACCTGCATTTTTGCTTCCGCCGTGCATGATCGAGGCGTCAAGCTCGTGTTCACCATCAAAGGTATACACCGCCCCAATGCCTGCATTGAATAAGGGTGAACTTTCGAGTATTTTAATGGTTTCCACCACGGCAACCTCACCTTTTTCACCCTGTTGCAAAAGCGTATACCCATGCTTTACCGCTTTAGACAATACCTTTTTGTACTCTGCCTCTTTTTCTGTCGTCATCGACGATTTCAAGATAGTGCCGGCACCACCGTGTATGGCAATCGCAACCTTAGACGACCGTTGGCCTTCCTTTTCAGCGAAAGCATTGCCACTCAACGCAACCGTCGTCATGGCTACTGCGCCTACTGCCAAAACGGTTTTGCATAGTCTTTTAACTGGCACGAAACAATGCGTTTTATTCAACGTGTGTACTCCTAAAAAAGGTTTCTGAATTTATTACCTTTAATACCAATCTGCATAGATAATCTTACGTTTATGATAATAACGTTTTGAAAATAGCGACGTATTAACATGGCACAATAATAGGAGACAAGCTAGACCACTTCATGGATAAAGATAATGGTTAAGATGAGTGCGTATATAATTTTTACAGCGCTGTCGAGAAGATAAACGTGCTTGACAAGGGTGTTTGCTTTTCTTTAACACCAAAACTGCAAAAGAATTGGCTATATAATCGTCAGCATTTGGTATTGTATTTTACGCAGTGTACACTGCCTTTAATATTTCACTTAAAACACACTGGTGGTTATGCATACACCTACATTTTTGTGGCACGACTTTGAAACCTTTGGCACGAGCCCACAAAAAGATCTCCCTTGCCAATTCGCCGCGGTTAGAACGGATATGGACCTAAACGTTATAGGCAAGCCTATCAATATTATGAGCGCTATCGCCAACGATTACTTGCCTCATCCAGAAGCGTGTTTAGTGACGGGAATAACCCCTCAACAGACAATAAGAGACGGCTCAAATGAGGCGGATTTCGCTGCAAAGATTTATCAAGAGATGTCTACACCCAATACCTGTTGCGTCGGTTTCAACAGTATTCGTTTCGATGATGAAGTGTCGCGCTATTTGTTTTATCGAAACTTCTACGACCCGTATTCACGAGAATGGCGAAACGGCAATAGCCGCTGGGATATTATTGACGTGGCGAGAGCGTGTTATGCATTACGGCCAGAGGGAATAAACTGGCCACTGCGAGAAGATGGCGCACCGAGCTTTAAACTTGAAGCACTAACCGCTGCAAATAATATTGGCCACGACAACGCTCACGATGCGTTAAACGATGTACATGCCACAATATCGCTAGCTAAGCTTATAAAAGAAAAGCAGCCACGCTTATTTGACTATGCGTTGTCGTTACGCAACAAACATACGGTAATGCAGCAAATTGATTTGAGCAAACCTTCCGTCTTATTGCACATCTCTTCAAAACTGCCCGCTTCTCAAGGTTGTTGTACTTGGGTGATGCCCATTGCTAAACACCCTACAAATTCAAACGCATTTATAGTTGTTGATTTATCTCATGATATCGAAAGCTTAATCAACGATTCGCCAGATGAGATTAAACAAGCGCTTTATGCACCTTCAGATACGTTTGACGACCCGCGAGAGCGTCCGGGCATTAAACTCATTCACGTGAACCGCTCGCCTTTCATTACGACTGCAAAAGCGATGACAGAAGACAATGCAGAACGTCTAGAGTTGAACAGAGAGCGTTGCCTAGAGAACTATAAAAAATTAGCCACTACACCAGAATTAGCTAGCAAACTTGTAGCCTTGTACGAAAGCGAGCAACACGAGAGCGAACAAGATATTGACCATGCGCTATACAGCGGCGGCTTTTTAAACGACGAGGAACGCCGCTGGTGTGAGAGCGTTATTGACGCTGAGCCAGAAGAGCTGGCGACGTTCAGTGACAAAACTCAACATCAGGGATTGAAGAAGCTGTTGTTTCGCTATCGAGCGCGAAACTACCCTAATACTTTGACAGCCGATGAGATGACAAAATGGCAATACCACCGTCAAGCACGTCTTACTGATCCGGCGTTTCATGGCTCAATAACTTTAGAATCTTACATGATGAAACTTGAGTCTCTCGCTCAGGAGCACAGCGACAATCCAGATAAACAAGCCATTTTGCGTGCGCTTTACCAATACGCCGAAAACCTTTGACGGAGGTTTTATAACATCATAAATTAGAGAAACTCAGAGAAGAACGGCAACCTTCGAACAAGGTCAAGGAATGCGTTTATGCTGCCGATAACAATAATTCACGTGCGCAAGGGAATAACGATGTCATGAACGGCGTAACAATAAGTTTCGATAAATCTAGAACCTATATTAACCTGATGCTTAACCCTTCTGAATTTACGTCAGAAGTGGACATAAGAGAAATAAGACAGCTGCTAGATACCGGCGAAACAAAACGACTTTATGTTTCAGAAAAAGCGTTAAAAACAGCCTGTGACACTGCAAATCACTATTTTAAAACCGGTGATGGCACTATCGTTCAAGAGCGAATTGGTGAGCGCAAAAACGCAGAGATAGAGTTCAGAGTGCCAGAAGATGGCATGAAGGCTAACCTGATCCTCACTACTCCCTACGGCGGTAAACTTCCGTCACTAAGCACAGTTAAATCGTTAGCCGTTAAAAACAGAGTTGTTCGTGGCTTAAGTACGAAAACCATAACCGCTATGCTCAATTCAGCTAAGCAATCTCAGCCTGGTACTGTGCTTGAAGAAACGGTAGCGAAGGGCCTTCCCCCGCGGAATGGCAAAAACTCCAAATTTATTCCACTGGTTCCTAATGCGTTAGAGCGTGTACTCAAACCTCAAACCAATGATGGCGAGCGCGTTGATATGCGTAACTTGGGTGAAGTTATTTGTGTCAAAGTTAATACGCCTGTTTTAAGGCGTACTGAACCCACGAAAGGTCGCTCAGGTTTTGACGTAAGAGGCAATAAGCTTCCCGCCGTATCTGGCGAGTGGGTTGACTTTAAAATGGGAAGCGGCACCGTAGTTTCAGACAGCGACGCCAACCTTCTTATGTCATCTATTTCTGGTATGCCTAAGTATCGCGATCAGATAATGAACATCGATGACACCTTTATTTGTAATGGCGTGAATGTAGGTACTGGCCACGTTAATTACGAAGGCGCAGTATTAGTGAACGGCGATGTCACTGAAAAAATGCAGATTAAAGCGGCAGGTGACGTAACCATAAATGGTTTTGTTGAGTCAGCGCATATTGAAGCTGGGGGCGACATTATCATTACCGAAGGCGCCATGGGCAAAGTTAACGATACCCAGGGTGAATATCAATGCAAATTAGTTGCAGCCGGCAGTATTCACGTACAGCACGGTCAAGGTATTGATGTTCAGTGTAGTGGGAACATAACAGTAGGTAGGCAGCTTGCGTACAGTCGTCTGCGCTGCGGCGGTGGTGTTATTGTTGGTCAAATCGACAAACCTATGGGCAACCTTTTTGCCTGCGACATTATAAGCCAAAGCAGGGTTGAAGCGGGTACACTTGGCGCTGTGTCTGGCAGTACGTTAAAAGTAGACTTTAGCCCTGGTTTTAACCAGTTACTAGAACGAAAAGACTCGTTAGATGAACTGCTGCGTCAGATTCGTGAAAACAACTTAAAGCATAAAGAAAAAATAACCCTTATCCAGAGTAAAAAAATCCCCAAAGAACTTCAGCGTAAAGCCGCTGAAGCAATCGAGCTGTTTAATAACGAAAGTGCATTGCTTGAGTGGTTAGAGAATAAAGCCAACGAGGTCAAAACGGCAAAAGAAACCTATCAGTCTGATATAAAGCTTATCGCCAACAAACGTCTATATCCGGGCGTGTCAGCTAAGCTAAACAATAGAAACTGGCGGTCTGAGCGAGAGTATGATCGCGCACAAATCCACTACGACGCTCACCAATGGCACTATGAACCTATTATCTAACTTGGCGTGCTGCCTAACGCGATTAATACGCTTGGCAGCCCATGGTTATCATTGACTGTAAAGCGTGGGGTTAGATGCAATTAAACAACTACTGAGCGTAGTATTGCTAACAGCTCGCCTTAAATGTCTGGGATAAATCATGCAGCGAGCACATAGTTTTATTGCGCTACACTTACGCTTCCAAAACCCTGTCGTTTCGATTGGTACAGCGCTTTAACAGTGCGTTCCATCCATTCGGGAAATTCCTCAGACTCTTTAAGCTGCGACATTCCAATGGCTACGTTAAAGTTTTCACTTAGCAGATAATGTCCCATAAGACATGCAAGCAACCTATCTGCAAGAATTTTCGCTGCGTCTAGCTCGGTTTGCGGGCAAAGGATGATAAATTGTTCCCCGTTAAAACGAGATACCACGTCCACTTCCCTTACTGTATTCAAACAGTGAGTAGCGACTACTTTCAGCGTATCTTCTCGCGTCGATGCGTCAAGGGGAAGGTCACCATCTTGGAATGGCGTTAACTCTAGAATGATGAGTGAAGCAGTGGTGTGGAAACGATTGAAACGAGAAATTTCTTCCTCCGCCCGTTGAATCATGTGGTTCCGATTATACAACCCGGTGATCGTGTCGTGAGCGGTGAGAAAGCCCAACGTTCTGTTTTTCTCCAGTAAGGTCGCCTGTAGTGCCGATATTTCTTCGTTTTTCTGACTTATTATCCGTTTGTAGCCACCCACATGGCGATTTCGTGATATCAGCCAAAGCAAGCTTATTAGCACAATAACAGTAGTCAGTATCATCACTGAATAATTGCGGCTGTAGCGAATTTGAACATTGTTCCATTGTTTATATATTTCTACTTTCCGCGACTCAGGAATACGCTCGATAGCATAGTTTAACTTTTCGACCAAATGGCCGTAGGACTTATTGACACCAAAGGCCAAAGAGTCGAATGGCTCTGCATAACCAACGATATTTAAGTCCTCTAATTTCAAATTATTAATGTGCATATTAACGCTCATTAATGAGCCAACCATGACATCAAATTCGTCGTTTTCGAGCTGCTTTAAGCCTTCCTCTTCCGACGGAATAAGCTTTAAACGTAGCCCCGGATAATGGCGAGAAATGTATTCGACCTGCCTGTAACCTTGAACAATACCAACAGTGCGATTTCCAACACCTGAATATCCCTGGAGCATAGGCGTTCCGGCCTTTGCCACGAGTACATTAGGTGCTTCAAAATAGGGAATACTAAAATCTAAGAACTGTTTTCGATAGTCAGAAGTATTCAGCATAGGAATAAGCTGACACTCCCCTCGTTGAACATACTCCAAGCTTTGCTGCCAACTGTCGGTTTTAACTAGCGTGAATTTCAAGCCAGTAATATCGGCAATTAAATTCATGTACTGTGCCGAAATACCCACATGAATTCCGTTTCTTATTGCTTCGTAAGGTGCCCAGTTTGGGTCGATGCAGTAGGTAACTTCTTCGGGAGACGTGGATGAAATTTGATCTTCGGGTGCAGCATATAGAAGCTCACTAAAAAAGCTTGCTCCTAAGAAGACAATACAGACCCAAAAACGCATTTCTATTTTTTTCAACCAAACACCCAAATATTGACTAAAAACAATGACAAACGCGAAGTATTAAGCGTAATCGCTTAAATTGCAATTAAATAGCGGACGAACTTGTTTAATCGCTCAGGTAACACTCTGTCTTTGTTGGAAAGTAGCATTTTCGTACCGTTTTTCGACCATGATGTCGCTAAGCGTTTGTACAGCTTTTTCTACATTAGTGAAGCTAAGGTAAAGCGGAGCAAACCCGATACGTAATATATTAGGCGCTCTAAAATCGGCAATAACGCCCTCTGCTATCCACGCTTGGCAAATCGCGTATGCCTCGTCATGAGCAAGGGCTAGTTGACTCCCTCTTACATCAATTGGCGGGCTAACCAGGCTGAAATAGTCTAACACGCCAGCCCTTTTTGCCTCTGCAATGAAAAAAGCCTGAAGCTTCTTTGATTTTTCATCGATAGCCTTGAGAGAGACACCGTCAAACACATCTAAAGCCGCATCTAAAATACTCATCCCAATAACACCTGGCGTTCCACACAAATTCTGCTTTACCGTGCTATCTGGTGCGTAATCTGGAGAAAATGAAAAAGGCGCGCTATGTCCCATCCAGCCTGACAAAGGCTGCTTGTACTGTGCTTGGTGGCGCTCAGCAACGTAAATAAATGCAGGGGCGCCTGGACCACCGTTCAGATACTTGTAGGTGCACCCTACCGCAAAATCAACGTCACAGTCGTCGAGACAAACTGGAAACGCACCAGCACTATGGGCGAGATCCCATAGCGTTAAAATGTTCTTATCGTGCGCTAACGCTGTGATGCTTTGCATGTCTAGTTTAAGGCCAGTTCTAAAATTTACCTGGGTGAGCATGAGTACTGCAATGTCATCAGATAGCTGAGCGCCAATGTTTGATTCATCGATATAGCGCACGCTGTATTCATCGCCTAACAGTTCGAGTAACCCTTGAACCATGTAAATATCAGTTGGAAAGTTACCCCGCGTAGTGGCAATGACCTTTCGCCCAGGGCGCATTTTTAGCGCAGCGCTCAGTACTTTAAATAAATTAATAGAAATTGAGTCACAGCAAATAACCTGACCGTTCTTTGCACCAACCAAATTACCAATCTTATCACCGACAAGCTGCGGCAAAGAAATCCACTGATGCTTATTCCAACTTGTAATAAGGTCCTGCCCCCACTGCTGTTTCACCACTTCACTTGCTCGCGCTTCGGCTGACTTAGGTAATGGACCAAGCGAATTGCCATCAAGATAGATGGTGTCATCTGGCAGAGAAAATGCTTCCACTTTTAGCGCTAGCGGATCTTTATTATCAAGCTGCTCTGCGGAAAAAACCTTGTTAATCATGTTCACCAATAACCTCAAGTAAAGCATCAAAAGACGTGGATTCAGGGTGCAGCCAGTCAAAATGGCCGCCATTATTTATTATGCGCTTTTCTGCTCCCGCCATTGTAGCGTGCTGCACTGGCACAATGCTATCAGCATCACCTTGTAGCAATACAACCGGAGTGTGAATAAGCGTAGCGTTCGGCGAGGCGTTATTATACGCGTCTGGATTTTCAGCAGGCGTAGTTTTCATAAACGACTCTGTTGCAGTTTGACAGCTATTCGTGCCAAGGGCATATGAGCGGATATCCGTTATTGCCGCCAAGCCAATGACTTGTTTCACTCCATAGCGTGCTAACTGCTGTGGCATTTGTTGTGTCGCGAGCAAGGCAAGATGGCCACCCGCTGAATGGCCCGCAATGAACGTTTCTGAATAATCACCTTGTAGCGTAATACGCTCAAGTGAAATATTTATTGCATTAACTACATCATTAAGGCTTCCGGGCCAGCCACCTCCTTCATCGCCTACACGCCGGTATTCTATTACATAGACACCCATCCCTAAATTCGCCAACGCGCTGTATAAACCTTTCGCATGTTCGTAGCCATAAGCATTAAGCCAACAGCCTCCATGCACAAACACCATTGCTTTCCCGCTTAAGCTTGTATCTAGCCCATTACGCCCATGCCAAACATAAACACGCTGTAAGGCTTCTGCGCCATAGCTAAACTGCTCATCATGCTCTCGCATTGGCAAGACACCCAACGCAGCATAGGGCACTTGCGTTAGCTTTTCGCTCTGAACGGCCGCTTTTTCTTCGCTATTACCATTGAGGCTTTTTGTGTGGGTGTCTTCTTTATTGTCGCTATCAACTTTGAGACTTTTTGCGTGGGTGTCTTCGTTAATGCCAGTTTTATCGTGGGTGTCTTTTTTAGAAATAGTTGGCGGAGCAATGTCTGTTTTTGGTTGATATGCAACGTTAGAAAGCTTCGCGGATTCGTCATTTCTGCCATGACTGAATAAACGGTCTGAAACCGTGCGATGGGTGTCATTATTAATCGACATTGCTAATAGTGTTTGTGAAACGGTAAGAGAAGAAGCATTTGTGCGATTAACAACGTTCGCGTTAGATTGCGTAAACATGGCTTGATTCTGTGATAACTGCGGTAGAGCTGTGGCAAACTTTTGGAAAAGGCAAAGCGCAATAACAAGCCCGCAATGCTTAGACGTTTTGGCTAAATTCTTCATGATTTATAATTTTTCTCTTATTAAAACACAGAGCGCCGCAAAAACAGCGGCACTCTACTATTAAATGTTTTTCATGTAAGCCAAGTTCGAGCTATAGCATTTCAACAGCAAGGGCAACACCCTCGCCTCCGCCAATGCATAGAGATGCGATACCTTTTTTGGCATTTTTTTGCTTTAAAGCGTGAAGAAGCGTAACAAGAATGCGCGCACCTGATGCACCAATTGGATGACCTAACGCACATGCCCCGCCTTTTACATTCACCTTGCTTTCGTCAAGGCCTAGCTTTTTGATCGCCAGCATAGTAACCATGGCAAACGCTTCATTAATCTCAAAGAGATCAACGTCCTCTTTTTCCCAGCCCGCTTTATCTAGTACCTTTTCCATTGCTCCAACAGGGGCAACAGTAAAGTTTTCAGGTTCAATGCTGTGTGTTGCATGTGCAACGACTCTCGCAAGCGGGGCTAAGCCTAACTCTTTCGCTTTACTCTCACTCATAACAACAAGAGCGGCAGCACCATCAGATATTGAGCTAGAGTTTGCAGCCGTTACCGTTCCGTCTTTTTTAAATGCTGGTCTAAGCGTAGGAATTTTTTCAGGACGCGCCGAGCCTGGGCCTTCATCGGTATCGATAACGCTATCACCTTTGCGTGAAGAGACCGTAACTGGAACAATTTCGTCAGAAAAAGTACCTCTATTTATAGCTTCGTTAGCTTTAGAGAGTGAGCTTAGTGCAAACTCATCCATCTCCCCACGAGAGATATTTTCTTCATCTGCGGTATCCTGTGCAAAACATCCCATCGCTTTACCGTCGTAGGCATTTTCGAGACCGTCAAGCATCATGTGATCGAGCACTTGACCATGACCCATTCGATACCCCGTTCTTGCTTTAGGCAACATGTATGGTGCATTGCTCATGCTTTCCATACCACCGGCTACGACCGCTGTAGCGCTGCCCGCTTTGATCAGGTCATGCGCCATCATTACTGCTTTCAAACCTGAACCACACACTTTATTTATGGTTGTTACGCCAGCGCTAAGCGGAAGCCCGGCTCCCAATGATGCTTGACGAGCTGGTGATTGACCAAGACCCGCAGGTAATACACATCCCATAATAACTTCATCAATTGCAGAGACATCTATCCCTTCACATGCGGCTTTAATCGCAACTTCTCCAAGTTTGGTCGCAGCCAACGAAGACAAACTACCATTAAAACCACCCATAGGTGTGCGTTTAGCCGCGACAATCACTACTGATTCATTACTCATGCTCGTGCCCCTTAATTATTAATATTCATAATGTTAAGTGAAGGAAGACTTTCAGATGTATACAAAAGTAAACACCACCATCAGCTGCAACGCCCTGCCTTCACCATGAAAAATTGACGTTAGCAAAATGTTACTTTACCTTAACGTAAAATGTAATTAACGTTAACGTAAACCTGTACTGAGAATGTGTCAACCAAACACTACGTTTTAACTATAGCGTTATGACGAAGTGTATACGCTAGAACCATAGTGCTATTGCGATGACACCCACTCGACGTACAGAACTTAATTACAATGACACCCATGTTAAACAACGGGTGTTAAACAGCGCTAAAGACAAGGTACGTGTAATGAACAAGTACGACGAAGAACAAACGTATGCAATAGGTGAGCTCGCTCGAGAGTTTGATATTACTCCTCGTTCTATCCGGTTTTATGAGGAACAAGGGCTGATGTCGCCTTCGAGAACGGGGCAGAATCGCGTTTATCTCAACAAAGACAGGGTGAGATTAAAACTTATTCTACGCGGTAAACGTCTAGGCTTTTCGTTAGCAGAAGTTAAGACACTGTTCGACATGTACGACACTAATCCAAATTCGGCTGTTCAGTTAGAAGCAATGCTTGAAATGACTGAACAAAAAAGAGCGGTGCTAAAGCAACAATTAGAAGACATCCAGATGTTGATGACTGAGCTGGATGACGTCGAAGCCCGCTGCCGAGAAGAACTCGCAGAACTCAAACGAGGAAAAATCGCATGAATACCTCCTACCCTACTTTAAATTTTGGACTTGGCGAAGACATCGAAATGCTGCGCGACCAGGTCTATCAGTTTGCTCAAAACGAAATAGCCCCTCTTGCTGAACAAGCTGATGCTGACAATCAATTTCCAAATCAATTGTGGAAAAAGCTTGGTGACATGGGTCTTTTAGGTGTGACGGTCTCAGAGCAATACGGCGGCTCAGACATGGGATACCTTGCACATACCATTGCCATGGAAGAAGTGAGTCGCGCGTCTGGTGGTATTGGCCTTAGTTATGGTGCTCACTCTAACCTTTGCGTAAATCAAATTTACAAGAACGGGAACGATGCGCAAAGAGAAAAGTATCTGCCTAAATTAGTCAGCGGTGAGCATATTGGTGCACTAGCAATGAGTGAACCAAATGCAGGCTCAGATGTTGTCAGCATGAAATTAAAAGCCGAAAAGCGCGGTGACAAATATATTCTAAATGGCAATAAGATGTGGATCACGAATGGTCCAGACGCCCACACTTTTGTTATTTATGCGAAAACTGATCCTAATGCTGGCCCAAGAGGCATCACGGCGTTTCTTGTAGAGCGAGATTTCCCGGGCTTTAGTCGCGCACAAAAATTAGTCAAACTCGGTATGCGTTCTTCAAATACGTGCGAGTTAGTTTTTGAAGATTGTGAAGTGCCTGCAGAGAATATTCTTGGCAAGGAAGGCGAAGGCGTGCGCGTATTGATGAGTGGATTGGATTACGAGCGACTTGTTTTATCCGGTGGCCCACTAGGTATCATGCAGTCTTGCATGGACATCGTTGTTCCTTACATCCATGACCGCCAGCAATTTGGGCAATCAATAGGCCAATTTCAGCTTGTTCAAGGCAAAGTCGCTGATATGTACACGCAAATGAATGCGGCTCGTGCCTATGTCTACACGGTTGCTCAGTCCTGCGATCGCGGTGAAACAACGCGTAAAGACGCGGCTGGCGCTATTCTTTATTCAGCAGAACTTGCTACCAAGATGGCACTGGACGCAATCCAGCTGCTTGGCGGTAACGGCTACATCAACGAATATCCCACAGGGCGTTTATTACGAGACGCAAAGCTATATGAAATTGGAGCGGGTACTTCGGAAATCCGCCGAATGCTTATAGGCCGTGAACTATTTAACGAGTCTAAATAAAAACGGATTACAGGGTGTCGACCTATGTTTTATAGCTGGGTTGTTTTTAATATGCGTTAAAAGCAACCTAGCAAGACACCCACGCTTTAAAGCGTTTAACAAACATAAAGCATTACTCAATTAAAAAAACGAAATTACAAAGACACCCATCGCAACAACATCTCTTGGCATGGGTGTCATGCTAACCATGGTTTACTCGGCAACGTCGCCGATGCCCAACACAAGGAGGGGTTATGCCCGTTCTTCGCTCAAGTATAAATACGAAATCTGAAACATTTATCGCTAACGCCGAGCATATGCAGGCACAGGTGAATGATCTCCTCGAAAAAATTGAACAAATTTGCAAGGGTGGTGGCGAAAAAGCCGCTGAACGGCACGTATCTCGAGGAAAGTTGTTACCTCGTGACCGAATAAATGCACTCATAGATGACGACACCCCTTTTTTAGAAATAGGCCAGCTTGCCGCATGGGAAGTGTATGATGACTATGTACCCTGTGCGGGCGTTGTTGCAGGTATAGGTATCGTTGCTGGTATAGAATGTATGATCGTTGCCAATGATGCCACGGTGAAAGGCGGAACCTACTACCCTCTTACGGTTAAAAAACACCTAAGAGCGCAAACCATCGCTGAGCAGAACCATCTACCTTGCATCTATTTGGTAGACTCGGGGGGCGCCAATCTGCCACGTCAAGATGAGGTTTTCCCAGATAGAGAGCATTTTGGCCGAATATTCTTTAATCAAGCTAATATGTCAGCGAAGAATATACCTCAAATCGCGGTCGTCATGGGCTCTTGTACCGCTGGCGGTGCTTATGTTCCCGCGATGGCTGATGAGAGTATCATTGTAAAAGAGCAAGCGACTATTTTTCTTGGAGGCCCGCCTCTGGTGAAAGCAGCCACCGGCGAAGTAGTTACTGCTGAAGAACTCGGTGGTGGTGATGTACACACGCGTATTTCTGGTGTTGTGGATCACCTTGCCAATAATGATCATCATGCCCTTTCACTGGCCCGAAATGCGGTCGCTAGGCTTAACCGGAAAAAGCCTGAATGCGCCGATGTTGCAGAGGTTAAGCCCCCTCGTTACGACACTAAAGAGATTTATGGCATCGTGCCTGCTGACAGTCGTCAAACATATGATGTACGTGAGATCATCGCTCGCATCGTTGATGACTCAGATTTTGATGAGTTCAAATCTCTATACGGCACAACGCTAGTTTGTGGCTTTGCACGTATCTTCGGTTTTCCTGTAGGCATCGTGGCTAATAACGGCATCCTTTTTGGTGAGAGTGCACTTAAAGGCGCGCACTTCGTCGAACTATGCGCTAAGCGCAAAATACCCTTGGTATTTTTGCAAAACATAACTGGCTTCATGGTTGGTAAGCAATATGAGCACGGTGGCATAGCGAAACACGGCGCCAAAATGGTTACCGCAGTAGCATGCGCGAACGTGCCTAAACTCACTGTCCTTATCGGCGGTAGCTTTGGTGCGGGGAACTACGGGATGTGCGGAAGAGCTTACGACCCGAGGTTTTTATTCATGTGGCCCAATGCTCGTATCTCTGTTATGGGAGGTGAGCAAGCGGCGGGCGTTTTAGCTCAAGTCAAACGCGACCAAAAAGAACGCGCTGGTGAAACATGGAGCAACGAAGAAGAAAAGGCATTCAAACAACCCGTAATCGATACCTACGAAAAGCAAGGTCACCCCTACTACGCATCTGCAAGGCTTTGGGACGATGGCGTCATCGATCCTGCAGATACGCGTTTAGTGCTTGGGTTGTCGCTTTCAGCGTCTCTCAACAAGCCTATTGAAGACACCCAATTTGGCATATTCAGAATGTAGGAGTACCGATTATGGAACAGTCAGTTATCTATAGCGTAGATGAAAGAAACGTAGCCACGGTCACATTAAACAGACCAGAAAAGCACAATGCTTTTGACGATGACATGATCAGCGAGCTTACTCGTGTTTTCAAAAAAGCAGCGGAAGATTCGACAGTAAGGGCACTTATTCTAAGGGCTGAAGGAAAAAGCTTTAGCGCTGGTGCAGACCTGAACTGGATGAAAAAAATGGCGAGTTTTACCAAAGAGCAAAACGAAAGTGATGCTTTAGCGCTAGCAGTAATGCTGCAGACACTTTACGAAATGCCAAAACCAACCATTGCCAGAGTTCAGGGAGCCGCTTTCGGTGGTGCTGTTGGCTTAATAGCCTGTTGTGACATTGCCATTGGAAGCAAACTCAGTAAATTTTGTCTAAGTGAAGTTAAGATTGGCCTTATCCCGGCAACCATAAGCCCCTATGTAGTAGAGGCAATGGGAACGCGCGTTAGCCGACGTTATTTCCAGACAGCAGAAGTGTTCTCTGCCCGCCGGGCCCGACGACTGGGTCTACTTAGTGAGTCAGTGACCGAAGATGAACTCGACATTACCATTGATAATCTTTTATCAAACATTCTCAAGAACGGCCCTCAAGCAGTAGCGAAGGCTAAGAGTCTAGTTCAATGGGTGTCATCGCAAGAAATTAACGACTCGCTTCTTTCAGAAACTAGCAAACTTATTGCTGAAGTAAGAACGTCTGAGGAAGGTCAGGAAGGTTTATCAGCCTTTTTAGAGAAACGCAGTGCTTCGTGGGTAGAGGTGAAAAATGATAAATAAACTATTAATCGCAAATCGCGGTGAAATTGCTTGCCGCATTATCAAGACAGCCAACGCTCAAGGTATAAAAACGGTCGCCGTTTATTCCGAAGCTGATAAAAACGCGCAACACGTAAAAATGGCCGATGAGGCTGTTTTTCTGGGGCCCTCACCGTCGAAAGAAAGTTATCTACGTGGCGAATTAATCGTTGAAAAAGCGAAGGAACTCGGTGTGGATGCTATTCATCCAGGCTATGGCTTCCTCTCTGAAAATGCAGAATTTGCGAACCTTTGTGCAAAAAACGATATTATTTTCGTAGGCCCACCAGCTTCTGCTATCCATGCAATGGGGTCTAAATCTGCTGCGAAACACATCATGGAACAAGCCGGCGTTCCTTTAGTGCCGGGCTATCATGGAGATGAGCAAAGCGAGGCTGTCTTAAAAAACGCGGCTGATGACATGGGCTATCCCGTATTACTAAAAGCAGCAGCAGGTGGCGGCGGTAAGGGAATGCGACAAGTCTGGAATTCAGATGAATTCTCGCAAGCGTTAAATGCAGCTAAACGTGAGTCCATGGCGAGCTTCGGCGATGACCATATGCTGGTTGAGAAGTACCTCACTCGACCTCGCCACGTTGAAATCCAAGTTTTCTGTGACACCCATGGTAACGGCGTTTACCTCTTCGAGCGAGACTGCTCGGTTCAACGAAGACATCAGAAAATAATAGAAGAAGCGCCTGCTCCAAATATGTCGCCCTCAATTAGAGAAAAAATGGGCGAAGCCGCTATTTTGGCTGCACAAGCCATCGATTATGTGGGTGCAGGCACCGTCGAATTCTTATTGGACGAAGACGAATCTTTCTACTTTATGGAAATGAACACGCGTTTGCAGGTTGAGCACCCTGTTACAGAGATGATTACTCGCGAAGATTTGGTTTACTGGCAGTTAACCATAGCCGAAGGTAAGCCATTACCTAAAAATCAAAATGAGCTTACATTAACGGGACACGCATTCGAAGCCCGTATTTATGCCGAAGATCCAAGTAACGAATTCTTGCCTTCTACAGGCAACCTAGCGTTACTTCGTACGCCAAAAGAAACCGATGTTGTCCGAGTTGACACCGGCGTGGTTGAAGGCGATGAAGTTAGCGTTTTCTACGACCCCATGATTGCTAAACTTGTTGTATGGGGCGAGAATCGAGAAATCGCATTGAAGCGGTTAATCAGTGCGCTTGGCGAATACTATATTGATGGTGTTAGCACAAACATCGACTTTTTAAAGCGAGTGGCTGCTCATCCTGCTTTCGTTTCAGCTGAACTAACAACCACATTTGTAGAAAAGCATCATGATTCCTTGTTCAATTCAGACGCAAGCAATTACACCCACGTAAATACACCTGCGATAGCGTTACTAGCATTATTGCACAGAAAGAAAAATGCCAAGGGTTTAGAGAAGACTCCACCTGTATGGTCAGCAGCAGGGGCTTGGAGATCGAATAGTCAGCATTGTGAATACTTAACGTTACTATGCGATCAGCAAGAAATCCTTGTTGAAGTTCAACACCAAAATGATGGAGTATCCTGCGGCTTCCGATTAACCATAGGCGAAAACACTTATAATGCAACGGGTTCGATTGCTGGTGGCGTTCTACAAGCCACCATTGATGGCTATAAAACCACATATTCATTTTCTGATAATGATGGTCAATATACTCTATTTAACAAAGACACCCATGCCAAGTTCAGCGTTATCTCTCCTTCGCTGGGCGACGACAGTTCCTCAGATGCTGATGCGAACTTTAGCGCTCCAATGAACGGGACCATTGTTGCTCATTTAGTAGAAAAAAATCAGCCTGTTGCTAAAGGCCAACCTATCTTGGTAATGGAAGCAATGAAGATGGAGCATAGTATTACCGCCCCCTATGACGGCTCAGTTGAAGAATTCTTCTTTCAGCCAGGGGAACTAGTTGATGGAGGTTCGACCTTATTAGCTTTTTCTTCGAAAGAAGCTGAAGAGGGCTAACGGCATGTTTCCAAAAAAAGTAAGCATTGTTGAAGTTGGTCCACGTGATGGCTTACAAAATGAAAAATTGGCGTTAACTGCCGCTCAAAAGATTAACCTTATTGAGTTGCTCTCAGATACAGGTTTAGAACGCATAGAAGCCGGAAGTTTTGTATCACCTAAATGGGTGCCTCAAATGGCCAACTCCGATGAAGTTTTCAAGGCATTGGATGCTCAAGCAGGGGTCCAATATTCGGCTCTAACACCGAACCTCAAGGGGCTAGAAACTGCGATTGAGGCAGGAGTTAGGGAAGTAGCAGTCTTCGGCGCTGCATCTGAGTCGTTTTCACAGAAAAACATCAACTGTTCAATCAGCGAAAGTTTGAAGCGTTTCGAGGCCGTTTTCAGCATGGCTAAAGAAAACGACATAAAAGTTAGAGGCTATGTTTCGTGTGTGATGGGCTGCCCTTACGAGGGTGAAATTTCCCCCGAAGCGGTGGCAGAAGTAAGCAAATCTCTGATTGACATGGGATGCTATGAAGTGTCTTTAGGCGACACAATTGGTGTGGGTACACCATTAAAAACACGTCTATTGCTAGAGAGTGTATTGAAAGAGATCACCATCGATAAGCTAGCAGTACATTTCCATGACACATACGGACAGGCACTCGTCAATTTATATACTGCTTTAGAGTATGGCGTATCAACTATTGACTCCGCTGTTGCAGGCCTTGGCGGCTGTCCGTACGCTAAAGGAGCAAGCGGTAATGTGGCTACTGAAGATGTGCTTTACATGCTTGATGGCATGGGTGTCTCTACAGGAGTTGATATGAAAGCCTTACTCAGAGCCTCTTCATATATCTCTGACATATTGGGACGTGCGCCTATTTCAAAGGCTGCTAATGCCCTTCTTGCGAAATAATTACTCGAGGCTGCGTGTATGAAAATACACGCAGCTCGTTTGACTAACAACTTATAAACGCGACCTTCAAAAAAACTCTGCAGAAGGATAAAAAGACACCCAATACAAATTTACTTTGTTTACATGACATCCATCCATAATTTTCTAGATGTATCTCTGCTACAAATAGATTTGGAATAACTACGTATCAGACACCAACCTTTTTGTCTGAAAGGAAAAGAGACGATATTACGCTGGGTGTCTTTGTGACTTATCTTTTGAATAACTATTCTTGCGTTGGATGTCTTCGTAATTTATTCGTAATTTACCTCCAATCTACGCCTTAAATATTCCTATTTGCTTCTTCTTACTGAACCTCTCAAAAGTTAAAAATACAATGGGTGTCTTCATTGTTGCTTATCTCTTTACACCTGCACGTAAACAGTGCTTTCAGTCAGTTCACAAGATGCACTAAATGTTGATATGGTCGTGCGACCGTAAGCTTTTTGACAAGATAAAATGGCTCAAAGTAGAAAATCTCTAATAAGTCTTGAAGACACCCCTTATTATCACTGCATCTCACGGTGCGTCCGTCGAAGCTATCTTTGTGGCTATGACGCAAAAAACGATGTTAGCTACGAACATAGAAAGTCGTGGGTGGAAAAAAGACTTTTGTTTCTAAGTACAATATTCGCGATCGACATTTGTGCATATGCCGTGATGAGTAATCACGTGCATATAGTGCTATGCGTTGACAAAAAAGCTGCCTGTTCCTGGTCTACAGACAATGTGCTAGTGCAATGGCATAAAATGCATAAAGGAACCCTGCTTACCAGGAAGTATTTAAAAGGTGAATCGGTAAGCGAGAGTGAATTAAAAACAATAGAAAACACTGCTGAAATTTATAGGAGAAGGCTTCACGATATTAGTTGGTTCATGAGGAACCTTAATGAATATATTGCCAGGAAAGCCAACGCAGAAGATGACTGTACAGGCCGATTTTGGGAAGGCCGATTTCGTTCTCAAGCCCTGTTGACGGAAAAGGCGTTATTGTCGTGCATGGCCTATGTCGATTTGAATCCAGTACGAGCAAAAGTAGCTACTAATCTACACGATTCGTTACATACTAGCATAAACAGGAGGCTGCGCTACATCGCTAAAAGTAAACGTATAAAAGGGCTCATACCGCTTAAAACTATCGCCACCGTGAACCCTAGTCGCACCATTAATTTTTCTTTGACAGATTACTGTGCGCTTCTAAATTCCTCAATAGAAATGATGAGTGACAACTCTTCAGATTCCAAGGTAATGAAACTCAATAATAGGTTAACGAAGCTTGGTATTAATCAAGGTAAGTGGCTCCAAATGATCACGACCTTTGAAGACACGTTCTCTTTTGCCGCGGGAGACCGCGAATCCATGGAGCTCTTCAAGAAAAGTACGAACAGAAAGAGAATAGCAAAGCTAGAATCAGCAGCCTCTTGTTTAGGCGGTTAGACTGCTACTTTTCATTAGGTAGTATGACCGTTGCTAAAATCGCTAGCACAAGCATTACCGCCATTATGTAGACGACGGTAAAAGATAGAATAGATGTCAAAGCTGCGTAAAGCGCGCCGAAACCTAATAGAATGAGTCCTATTGCCGTGTTAGAAAATCCAACGAGCTCGGTTCTTTCGTGACCCTCCTTCACATCCAAGCTATATGTTTTCCTTCCTGTTCTCACTCCCGCATGTGCTATTGATAGCACGAAAAACAAAAAGGCTGAAATGAAAATAGACGTTGAATCTAGGGTGAGAAGCCCTACACATGCAAATAAAGCGAGAACTCCAGAAAGCTGAAGTGTGAGCTTTGCACTCTTATCTGCAATTTCACCCCAGATTATGGATGATAACAGCGCTGCGAGTGCTTCAGCGCCAATATAAATTGGCAACAATTCCTGCACATCTCCGTCGCGTTCAATCATGAAGTAAGGGGCGACCAACGCGGAATGGACGAACAATCCTCTAACAAAGATAAATTTATAAACGGTAGAATCGAAATCAACACTAAAGGTGTCGCGTGACTTATCACCGGTATCTACACGTGTCCTGATAGGCCACACGCAAATCAAAGTAGCTGCAAACGAAAGTAAACTTGCACACAAAATTACTAATAGCATATTTGAAGAAAGTGCGCCTTCAAAAACAACTAATGGGATAGCAATGCATAGCGTTACCAGCCCTGAAATTGTCGAAGCGATGCCAATTAAATTACCTCGCTTACCCTTTTTCGCAACGTCCGCCTCAATATCTTTGACTGTTAAAGAACACGCTGAACGACCAATACTAAGAATAATAAGAGACAGTAACACCCCCGCTCCAGCCGTAAATCCAGAAAATAGAGTTACAGACGCTATAATGCCCATTACTGAGGATGCTTGGATGAACATGCCTAGACGCCAAACCTTGTGTCTTTCCGCATGATTTCGAAGATAAACACTGATAAGTACTTGAGGTAAAAGTGCGCCAGACTCCCTTATTGGAACAAGCCAGCCAATCATCCACACAGGAGCTCCTACACTGACTAGAAGTGCTGTAAGCGTTGTTTTGGCGGAAATTAAAAGGTCGGCTAATTTGTTGAGCGATAAGCCTGAGATGAGTCGGTTTTTTTGATTCATAGTTAGTTAGCGTTGACTCTTTGTCACTAATACTAGGTGACGTTCTTTTGAGATCAGATTGAGACGTTTATTCAGCTCTTTTCAGCAAGGATTTTTAGATTCTCTAACCCCATCTCGAAGTCTGGACCAATCATGCCATCCATCATCAGAGCGAAGTAACGATTAATAGGGTTATTATCTACTGTGCCTTCATCACGCCAAGTAACGATAGAACCGTTAGAGGTAGGCTTTATTTCTACCGCCCCATTAGAGCCCATGTCAAAATCTGGAAAGTAAAGACGATAAAGAACTCGTCTGTTATGCTCTAACTGGGTAATTTCCATTTCACCGTTTCCCTCAGTTTCACTTTTCCACTCAGATCGCATACCTATAGCTCTATCGGGTCCAGAAAATTCGAGCTCCATATTTGGATCTCGTTTGAACCATACTCCCCACTTGCTCCATTCCTTTAAGTCAACAACATACGGATAAATTTCAGATGGTTCTGCATTAATAACAATCGTTCTTTCGACACTGTAATCTTTAGAAATAAAGAAACTTGTGGCTACAAACAGTGTAATTAACACGCCTACTAACACTAAAAGTTTTTTCAATGCACTCATCTGAGAATCCCGATCAAAGCCAACCGCCCAAATATAACATTTGATTAACATTTGTCACCTATAGATTAGTGTCTTTAGCGCACACATTGACCTAATACTCTTGGCTAGACACCCAACCATAGGTCTTCATTAAAGGTATCAATAATAAAATTAGCCGTATTTAGTAAAGAATGACTTCAGCTGTAAGCGCACCTGACCGACTCGTTGCCCAAAAGATGCGCTAAACGTTGTCGATTAGAAAAGATTTTCAGGAATCAGAATATTTTTGAGACTCTACGGTCGATATCGTTTCATTGCATTTCGCTAAGCTGATGAGCAATTAACTTTAGTTTATGAGGTTGATTGCCTTATTTTATTGGCAAAGGCTGCTAGGTATAGTGGATTGAGCGGCTCGCTAAGACTGAATGCTGCATTTTTACGCATTATTATCTTGGGTGTCTTGGTAAATATTATTTTGTAAGTGGTCAGTACCAATTCAAAATATTCAAGCTTCTATTAGATGTCTTGCTTGCACATTGTTGGGTGTCTTGCTTAAATTTTTCCATTTTTGGCTAAATTTCTTAAAGAGAAAACTGACACTGTCAAACATTGAAGTGGATGTCTTTGTATGGAGTGCAGTCAAACATTAAGATGGGTGTCTTTGTACGGAGGGGCTCACTGCCAAAAACAAAAATTTAAATAAATTTACTATTTCATCACAAAGGTTATAAATCACACTGTCATTCTAAAATATCTTGTGTAATATGAAGTTATGTTATTAAAAAGCCCTTCAATCAAGGGGTTCAATGTATAGCGCTATCAATCGCAACACTTCGCTTTCTTTTTATATTTCTATCGATATTCAACTATCGCTTTTTGACAGGAGTTTATAGGAAATGGCAGATCAGAGTTCACGTTACATCAGTAACTTAACACGCGATACTTATGCGCTTATCCTCGCCGGAGGTAAAGGGTCTAGGTTGCACGAACTCACCACTTGGCGTGCTAAGCCAGCACTTTACTTTGGTGGTAAATTTAGAATAATCGACTTCCCCCTTTCGAATTGTGTTAATTCAGGCATTAGGCGAATAGGTGTTGTCACTCAATACAAGTCTCACTCTCTCATCCGGCACTTAGTCAGAGGCTGGGGGCACTTCAAGAAAGAGCTTGGTGAATCCGTCGAAATTTTACCCGCCTCTCAGCGTTTCTCAGACAACTGGTACGAAGGTACTGCCGACGCTGTTTTTCAGAATATCGATATAATTCGAGATGAACTTCCTAAATATGTGATGATACTATCCGGCGATCACATCTATCGAATGGACTACGGCGACATGCTGGCTAAACACAAGGAATCAGGTGCTAAAATGACCGTTTCTTGTATGTCAGTACCCGTTGAAGAAGCAGCGGGCGCTTTTGGCGTAATGTCAGTAGACGAAAACTACCGCATTATCGGATTTGAAGAAAAGCCTGCCAACCCCACTCCACTTCCCAATGACCCGTCTCGATGCTTGGCCTCAATGGGTAATTACGTGTTTGATACCGAGTTTCTTTTCGAACAGCTACGCGTAGATTCCGAAAACATGGGTTCTCAACGGGATTTTGGTAAGGATATCATTCCATCTATCATCGCTGACCACCCCGTATACGCGTTCCCCTTCGAACAGAGCGGTAGCGACAACGCTTATTGGCGAGACGTAGGTACAATAGACTCTTTCTGGGAGGCCAATATGGAAATGGTCGCACCGGTTCCGCAACTTAATTTATACGATAGAAAATGGCCAATTTGGACTTATCAGGAACAGCTGCCACCTGCGAAGTTTGTCTGGGAAGACCATGACAGAAGGGGCGAAGCAATTAATTCTGTGGTTTCAGGTGGCTGTATTATTTCTGGTTCCACACTGCGTTCGTCTATTTGCTTTTCTAACGTTAGGGTTCACTCTTACGGCCTTATTGAGGACGCTGTGATCCTTCCCGATGTTGAGATTAAACGTCACTGTAAGTTGAAGAAAGTAATTATCGACCGCGGTTGCGTGATACCAGAAGGCACCACCATTGGATACGACCACGAACAAGACAAAGCTCGTGGTTTCCGCGTATCAGAAAAAGGCGTGGTTCTTGTTACAAGAGAAATGCTTGGACAACCCGTTGGTGGCCTAAGCCCCACTAAAAAGTCTGATTAAAAAGCCATAACCTTGATTTTGGCGCATTTGCGCCAAAATCAAGGTTCTCTCTAACAATTCCATTGTGTAAGGGTTTCTTTGATAAAAGCGGCAACCCTTTCTGGGTGTTCTAGAGGAAACATATGCCCGCCATCCAAAACAACGTGCTCAATATTGTTGTGCTTCATTAATCGAGCATACATTTCTGGTCTACATACCTTACTTGTACTGCCTGTTGCTAAAATCGCCGGGCATTTTAACTTCCCTCTATACTTGCCAAGATTATGCGGTATATTTCGAAAAAGCGCAGCCTCAACATCAGCTTTGAAGGTGAGCGATATAGCGTCTCCTTTTTCTGCTGTTACCGACTTCACGTAGTCTCTTACACACCGCTTGTCCATATCTCTGAACAAGGCCTTGCCATGAAAATACGTAACCATATCGGTACTTTTTGGCCAACTCGTATTTCGTGTTTGCGCAAGCTTAGCTGGAGTAAGCTTATTTATCAGAGGCGTATACTTGGCAAATCTAAAAAAATAACTAAGCGGGCCTACCACCAAAGGCGGATCAAACAAGATGATCCCCCTAAACAACTCTGGTGCTTCGCAAGCTGCCATGTAAGTGATGACGGCACCGAATGAGTGGCCTACCCCAAATACACCGCGAGGGTCTTTGTTTTCTTTTTTTATGTGCTTAATGAGCTCTTGGACTTGGTTTCGCCAATTACCGTTAACTGGCAGCTTTGGATCATGGCCAAAACGCTCAACGTGCAAACGATTAAAGTTATCAGGCAGTGCGGAAAACATCGCATTATAACTTCCCGCGGGAAATCCATTTGCATGGGCAAAGTGGAAACTTAAATCAGTCGAAGACACCGAAGACTCCCTCAAATATAAACAAATAAGGGGCTTAAAATCAGCCCCTTAGAAGAAAGTGATGATAATACTACAAGCCCCTTGCTTCTGCCATTTCCCAGTCTTTTACTATTTTAGTGCTCGTCCACAAAAATACAGCAATAGAAATCGCATAGGGTATCACTAGGTAAATAAGTGCTTGCCTAAGCGCTTCTGTTTCACCCAAAGAAGGAACCAGAGCCTGACTGATAATACCCGTAAGTGTAGGTCCACCACCCAGCGCAATAATGTTGAGAACAAAGAAAAAGAGCGCTGTAGACATTGCCCTTACGTTCAGCGGCGCAAGGGTTTGCGCCATCGCAAAACTAGGGCCTAAGTAAGAGCCACTGGTAAATAGCAGCAGCGCCATTAATGCAACCGACATCCATAAATCTTGTACTTGAAGAGACATGTAGAATGCGGGAACACCAATGATCAACGCAATAGCAGGAAGTAACGCGTACGCTTTTTTATTGTGTTTCCCCCAACGGTCGGCAATATAACCACCTAACCAAACACCAAGGGCATAAGCGGTACCGTTAATAATACCGAACACGATGAGCAGCTGTGTTATATCTAACCCCGCAAAAGCTCGCACATAATAATCAATGACCCATGTTGAAATTGCGTAGTTTCCGAAAGAACCAAATGAAATACCCAGCGCCATTCCCCACCAAGTAGGTATTCTAAGCAAGGTTTTTAGCGACGACTTTACACTTGGTTTATTGGCTATGTCATCGCTTGGCGCAGATGCCGTTCTGGAAGGTTCTTTCACTGTAAGCTTGAGTAATATAGCAAGGATAACTCCTGGGATGCCCACACTGTACATAACGGTACGCCAGTCAGCCGAGCCTCCTTGCAAAAAGAAGGCAGAGGCGAAAAATGCCAACATAACGCCAAAGGGAATACCTAACGAATAAATCGCAAGTGCGCCCGCCCTCTTTTCTTTGGGAAACAGGTCTGAAATGATGCTGTGCGAAGGAGGGCTACCACCCGCCTCTCCTATACCCACGCCAATTCGTGCAATAGCTAGCTGCATGTAGTTCGCTGCTAAGCCCGATGCAGCGGTAAACCCGCTCCACAATGTGAGTGAAATAGCGATAATATTAACGCGGCTGTAGCGGTCAGCAAGCCATGCAATGGGGATCCCCATTACCGTATAAAGAAGGGCAAAGTAGATCCCCTTTAGCCACCCTAATTGGGCATCATCTAAGCCTAAGTCGGCCTTAATAAAGGGGGATAGGATGCCAATAATCTGTCTATCGATAAAATTAAAAGCGTAGACCAAGGTCAATATGAATAAAACGTAGTTCCGGTAACTTCTAGATACCCCAGCTTCTGCAGCAGGAACACCTTCAACGTGAGTATGGGCCATAACAGTCCTTTTAAGTGACGATATCCCCAGTCTACGCATCAGGTAAAAAAATAGACAACTAATTGTTACTTATTTGTAAACATAACGAAAATTACTAAGTCAGGCTTTCCGTCCGACAGCGCTTAGGGTACGATTATATTTATACAACTCATCAGACCAGACAAGTAAGCATGACAGTAGACGAATTGCTCAATATTCCTCAATTATCACAAACATCTGACAATACATGGCGCGTTGATGGACTCGTCATTCCGAAAACATGGGGGCAAGGCCGCACTGCATTCGGCGGTATTTCTGCAGGTATGCTATACACAGCGGTAAAGCAGCAAGTTACTGATAATCAAGTGTTGCGCTCTTTCACCACTAATTTTGTTGGGCCCTTGTCACTTGAAGCGCCCTTTTCCATAGAGGTTACGTTACTCAGAACGGGTAAAAACGTTTCTCAATTCACCGCTCATGCGACTCAAGAAGGCAAAAGCTGTGTTTTTTCTCAAGCGTGTTTCGGTGTTGCTAGACAGTCTGGCATTCGTGTTGAAAATACTGAGAAACATGACATGCCGCTTCCTACTAAAGCTAAATTCATTCCGCAAATTCCAAAAGTTACGCCTAAGTTTTTGCGCTATTTTGATTTAGCCATAGAGGATGGCGGTATTCCTTTCACCCGCAGAAAAACGAGTCACTACCACGGATTTATGCGTTTTAAACACGCTCCAGAGGCTATTACTGACGCTCACATAATCACCATGATTGATGCGTGGCCGCCAACGCTACTTCAAATGATGAAGTTACCTGCTCCAGCGAGCACGGTGAGCTGGAATTTAGAGTTTATTCATCCTCATAAAGCCGTAAGCCCAACGGACTGGTTTGGGTATAAGGCGCATACTCGACAAGCGGCTGACGGGTATGGGCACACTGAAGCGACGATATGGGACAAGGACAATGAAGTGATTGCAATTAGTAGACAAACCGTAGCTGTATTCGACTAACAGCTACGCTTTCCCTTGAAGCGCAATGTGCGCTTCAAGTTAATACAACATAAACGCGTTAGGATTAAACAAGGATATAACTGAGATACACTGTAGATTAGTGATATCTAATGCATCTTCCAAATCCTCTCGGTTTAATGAAAGCGCTTCATGCTGTTCGGGCTTTAGATTGTGATAGCTTGGATATATCTCAGGGTTAACGTTATCAAGGGCTAAAACGTAAGAAAGCTGTAATATCTTATCTTCAATGCCTTCTGCGTTCTCATCTCCCTTATGAATGTTAGCAATGGGGGTATGTATAGAGCTAGGAATGCCCCACTTTTCGATGAGCTTCGCAGACAACTCCGTGTAGGTAAAACCAAGAACACCAAACTGCAACTCAGATGGACTAACGCGAGTGTTAAAAGCCTGACATCGTGTCGCTGATTCTGGCAGTAACGAAACCGTTACTAACTCACCAATATTATGCAGTAAACCAGCTACAAAAAGACGTTCCGGCTCGCGTATATTGCGCATGTCGGCAAAGTACTTGGACAAGAGTCCGCACGATACACTCTGTTCCCAGAATTTATCTAAATCAACTAATTGACCGTCGATATCACTAAATGCCTGACTCACGCCATAGGCGAGCGCCAGATCATAAGTGGAACGCGTACCCACAACTTGAATAGCTCGAGTCACCGTATCTATTTTGTTTGGAAACCGATATAACGCAGAGTTTGCAACCCGCAGCAGTTGGGTCGCTAGTGAGGGGTCGAAAGCAATAATATCGCCGATGTCATCGATACTTGAAGCTTCGTCATCCATACAAGCTTTAAGCCGGGTAACCGAGTCTGGTAAAACGAAGAGATTTTCCGCCTTCGAAACTAGTTCTTCTAAATTCATTCGTGCACTCTCATTAATGCCGCCCTTGCCAATGTAGCGTTCAAGGCACCTCCATTCGCCTTCTTTGTTTAGGTATAGGCTTAAAAAACGGGTTGGTCAACAACTACCCTCTAGTAAAAAAGTATGATTTCCATAGATATCATTACGTTACTAAAACGCTTTATTTTTCGTAATGTGAGTCCTGTTAGCGCCTAATTTCAAACTTAGAAAAAAGCCCGTGCCTATTTAGGTGTCGCTATCGACCGATATTACTGCTTTTATTTGTAGTAGCTGTCGCGCCGTTATTATAACGCGCCGCTCTAAAATCCATACCGATTATTGTAAAACAAAGAAAAACTCAGGGTAATTACCTAAAAGAATTAGATTTTCTTGGGCGTGCTGTCTTGAATGCTATAAAAAGAGAAAATTGTGCTAGCATGTATGCGTTTAAGATCATGTCGCTTCGACGCCAATTCTAATAAAAGTTAAAAAATCACTATCATGTTAAATGTTGTAATCATTGGTTACGTGTGGCCTGAGCCAAATTCATCAGCAGCGGGCCAGAACATGCAATCGATCATCACCCGCTGTGTATCCAATAACTTCAACGTATCATTCCTCACTGCTGCATCTGAAAGTGAGCATAAGGCAGACTTGTCAACGCTCGGTGTAGATACTTATTCAGTTGCACTGAACTGCAGCTCATTCAACACATTAATTGAAAAGTTGAAACCGGACGTGGTTATTTTCGACCGATATATGACGGAAGAACAGTTTTCATGGCGTGTGAGAGAGAGTTGCCCAGATGCAGTACGTATTTTAAATACAGAAGATATGCATAGCCTTCGTCAAGCTAGACATGACGCCGTTAAGCGATGTGGCGATGCTAAATATGCAGAGTTAAATAGCGAACTCGCGCAAAGAGAAATAGCGGCCATTTTAAGGAGCGACCTCACACTCATCATTTCCGAATCGGAGATGGCACTTCTTACCGAACATTATGGGGTACCAAAGGCGCAACTTTATTACCACCCTTTAGTTGTGGGGCCAACACCTTCATACTCGACGACTTTTGAAGAGCGTGCACATTTCATTCATATCGGAAATTTCCGTCATGCTCCCAATTGGGACGCAGTTTTGCACCTTAAGCAAACGCTCTGGCCCGCTATCAAAAAAGCGCTTCCCCATGCAGAGCTTCACATTTACGGTGCCTACCCTCCTAAAAAGGCGACACAGCTGCATAATGACAAACAAGGTTTCTTAGTCAAAGGTTGGGCGGAAGACGTTACATCGTTAATGGCTAGCGCTAAAGTGCTAATTGCCCCCCTGCGCTTTGGCGCAGGGATAAAAGGAAAACTACTCGATGCAATGCGCTGCTCTACGCCATCGATTACCACATGGGTAGGTATAGAAGGAATCATTTCTACAAGCAAAAATGATAGGACTGAGTGCAGCTCGCAGACTGATGTATGGCCAGGCGCCGTGTGTAGCACCGACATCACAAAACCAGAGGTTATTGAAGATTACGTTAATCAGGCCGTGTCGCTGTATACCAACAAAGACGTATGGGAATCTGCTAGCCTTCAGGCGAAGAACACACTCGACATATTCAGTGCTAAACAGCCCGACATTTCGTTAACAGATAAAATGATAAGCTTAAAAAAGGAGATTGACGGACACAGAAAAACGTTGTTTATGCAAAGTCTTCTATGGCATCAGACACTAAACGCCAGTAAGTATATGAGTCAGTGGATAGAAGCTAAAAATAAATAAGCCAGTAAAAGCTTACTCACTAAAGGCCTTTTAGTTTAGCTATTACTGACTTTATACCATTTCCGCGAGACTGGCTTAAATAACGTTCGAGTTGGCAGCGCGATAAATATTGTTCATAGTCAAAGTTTTCGCGCTGCTGTTGCGTCAAAGCGTTCGCTTTTTCCAATAACACCGCAAGTACCCCCCTGATTACCTTACTTGGAGAGTAGGCCATAACACGTGTTTCGTTCTCCGAGAAAGCAATCCATACTGGGCTTTCACACCCTTCTACCGCGTTTGTTTCGGTTCGCGCGTCTAACGGCAATGGCGCTAGCGCTTTTCCCGATAACATCAGTGTTCGCGTAAAATCATCCCACCCTTTTGCATCTGCGAGCGATTGTGCAAGAGGTAACAGTGCATCTTCAGAAATCATAAAAACGAATTAATTACCGTTTAATTCTGCGGCCAAGTCTTCGGCAGTCATCACCAAGTTTTCGACATCGCTTGTGGTTGGAAACATCACAAGCTCCACACCGTTTTTCTCTAAACCGGGTAACCAAGTTTGCGTAAATTCGTCAAGCGCGATATTCACACACTGCCCCTGTATATCGTTCATGCTTACAAACTTTTGCGCTAAGTCTTTATGAGGAAAAACGGGTAATTGCACGTTTTCTCCATCTTCGAACATCACAAACCCTTCGGTGCCTTGCACCAACCAGATTTCATTCGCTTTAGCGATATAGCTCACCACCAGCTCTTGTCGTTCTTCGGCGCTTAGCTTCATCGCTTGCTCGATGACAGCATCGCTTAACTTATCTGCAATAGTTTCTGGAAACACGTGTTTTACCTATCTTTAAATTTGCCGCAAGTATACCCGCCCCATTATTAGGTGCAATGCAATAAACGTGAAAAACTTCCTCACGCCCTACCCTTTACAAAGACACCCATGATAAAGTTGTTGTACAAAGACACCCACGATTACCATGTAAGCAAAACATTCAGCAAAACGTTACATAGAATCGATGATGCATATGCAAGAATAAGAAGAACTGTAGGCCATGCGAAACCTTTTCAACGCTCTTAAGCAAGACACCCAAGCAAACCACACTGCTTTAGAAAATACTTTTCCTTTTTCGATTTATCATCAGAAACACCTGTTTGATAAGGCAGCGTATTGCGCGGTACTTGCAATTATGAAGGAGTTTCATCAATCCACCGCTGGTGCAGTAAAGCAAGCGGAAGATACAGAAGCAAAGCTAACTCAAATAGCCGCGCTGATTGACAGCAATGCGGTGTTAACAGCGATTAGCAAAGACATCCATGCACTAGATGCTAACAACACTATTTTGAATGAAACACATGGCCCTTCTTACAGAGACACCCACCAAACAAAACCTGATAGTTCTCGCGGTACTTTTGCAACGGATAAAGAGACTAACTCAGTAAAAAGTGGTCTTGGCGAGCTTACATCTAAAGACACCCATGCTCATTCAAACTTGTTACCTACTTTTCATTCACCAACAACGTCTGCGATAGCCGCCATTTACGTTTGGCTTGGCTCATCAATGGGGGCAAATATCATTTCAAGACGGTTAAATGCTATGGAGCAAACCATTCCTACTCATTATTACCAAGCGATGTCTGAATGTGCTAAATCGTGGGTGTCTTTCAAACAATGTGTCGATGCATTGCTGCCTGAACTTGCTCTGAACAATGAAAACCTTGTCGATAATATCGTGCGGGATGCTAACGCATGGTTCGAATACTTAATTAAATTAGGTAAACAATTTCAGGCTACAAGTACTTCGAAAGACATGGTAGTTAACTCTCTTTAGTGAGCACCTCAGGCCAACGACAACACTTTTTACAGCCCATTTCCAGCGTAAGCTATAAATAAACTTAATCTATAAAATCGGCTTATTGCATTAAGATACAAAAAATTGAGCATTAAGGGCATCTTCGCTTTCTGGTAAACTTGCGCCAACGTGAAACAACTGACTAACTAAGCATGAAAGTAATTTCTTTTAACATAAATGGTATCCGCGCACGCCTTCATCAGCTACAGGCACTAATAGATGCCCACCAACCAGACATAATCGGCCTACAAGAGATTAAGGTTCATAATGAACAGTTTCCCGTAGATGCCGTTGAAGCTATGGGCTATCACGTATATTTTCACGGGCAGAAAAGCCACTACGGCGTCGCTTTTTTGGCAAAAAAAGAGCCACTTTCGGTTTCAATGGGTTTTCCTTCTGACGATGATGAAGCTCAACGTCGTATGATCATCTTGAAAACCACTGATGATGCGGGTGACCCCGTTACCATACTAAATGGCTATTTCCCTCAGGGCGAAAACGAAAAACACGAGACGAAATACCCTGCAAAACGTAAGTTTTATAAAGACTTAATGACTTATCTAAACGATAACCACACGCCTGATGAAAAAATCATCGTCATGGGTGACGTCAACATTTCTCATACCGACCTAGATATCGGTATTGGCGAAGATAATCGCAAACGATGGTTAAGAACAGGTAAATGTAGTTTCTTACCAGAAGAGCGTGAATGGTTGAACACCGTGATGAGCTGGGGCTTTGAAGATAGTTTTCGCTCACTAAATCCAGAAACCAATGATAAGTTTTCCTGGTTTGATTATCGTTCAAAAGGGTTTGACGACAACCGTGGCCTTCGAATCGACCTTATATTAGCCACAAAATCCTTACATGCAAATCTCAGTGACGCTGGGATTGATTATGAACTAAGAGGTATTGAAAAGCCCTCTGATCACGCTCCTATCTGGGCTGACTATAAAAGTTAGGTACAGAAAAAACGCGTGAAAGCCACAGCCAAGGAGTAAATGTGAGTACACTACAAGTCTTAGCTTTTATAGCTTATGGCGCGTTTTTGTTAGGCGCCATAAAACAGATCGACTTGGCTCACTTTGCCAAAAATAAAAACCAGCAACATCTTATTTTTGGCACTGCCGCTTCTTTATTCGTGCTGTGGCTCTTTAAAGCTGGTATTTATGAAGGCTTGGATGTCCATTTTCTGGGCCTTTCTGTACTTACCCTAATGCTTGGTTTTAGAAACGCTATTATCGCCTCTTTTATAGCTTTGCTCGGTGCGCATACCATCGGATACGGCGCGTGGGAGAACTTTGGGGTCAACGCGCTGCTCGGTACAATACTTCCCATAGGCATCACCTACCTATTCTATATGCTGTCTTTTCATCGCATACCGCGACAGCTCTTTGTTTATATATTCGTCTGCGCTTTCTTCCCCGCAGCACTTTCAATAGCATTGAAGACGCTTGCTCTAGGTACTTTTTATTACGCTGAGGGCGTCTACTCTTGGGATATTGTCTTCGACAATTATATTTTGCTTGTACCCCTTTTGGTTTTTCCAGAAGCATTACTAAACGGTATGGCGATAACCATACTGGTTATTTATCAACCAACCTGGGTTTATACTTTCCACGATAAATTCTATCTTGATAACTAGAGCGAATTCGCCTAACCAATTCGACTAATAGTTAATAAAGCTTTTCTAATTTTCATCTATTCTTAGCTTTAAAAGAAAAAGGTAGGTAAGAATGCAGATAGAAACGGTTGAAATTCAATGTGCTGATACGGCAGTGTTGGGTACCCACATCTCTGCAGTATTTGAAAATAAATCGCCATCATTAGTTATTGGCTACGGAAATTCCCAGCTACCTTTTGCAGAAATACAAGCGTCGCTCTCTCCTTATCAATTTCCTTTTCTTGTATCTAGTTCTTGCTTGGGTTCCCTTCTCTGCGACAGTCAAACGGTTAAAGCGACTTGCGATCTTGCTTTTTTCTGCGTGTTTGATGATGAAGGCGCTTATGGCGTAGGCAGTGCAAATGTAGTTGATAATGGCCCCTTTCATGCTGGCGCAAACGCACTGATTAATGCACTTGAAAACGCCGGTCGTCCCTATGAAAGCCCCGCTCTAATTTGGTGTGCGCTTCCTCCTGGCGAAGAAGAGAGAATAGTGGAAGGTTTTGCCAGCGTGGTGGGGGAAAATGTGCCAATTTTTGGCGGTTCCATGGCCGACAATACCGTACAAGGTAATTGGAATACCGTGACATCAGACGCAATAGGCCCACAAACCCTTGCCGTTGTGGCTATGTACCCCTCCACCCCATTGGGTCTTAGCTATAGCTCAGGCTATAAACCTACTGATAAAGAATTTTCCGTGTCGAAAGCTCACGGAAGGCAACTCGTTGAACTTGATGGTGTTCCAGCTAGCTACGCATATAACCACGCAACCAATAACCTAATTGAAAAACAACTTAATGGAGGCCAGATTCTCGGGCTTACATCGTCAGCTCCGCTAGGTCGCCCGGTTGAGTTAGAAGATGGGGCAATAAACTATCTTTTGTGTCACCCCGACTCGGTAAATGAAAACGGCGCCCTTAATGTATTTTCCGAGGTGAAAGAGAACGACAGCTTGGTGTTGATGGAAGGGAGTATTGCAAGTCTTACGTCTCGTGCTCAACGTGTTATCAATAATGCCATTATGCTATTGCCCGAAAACAGAAAGCCCGTAGGAGTGCTTATGATTTATTGCGCAGGATGCCGTCTTATGGTGGGAGATGAAATCAAACAGATGCTTTCCTCACTACAAAAAGAGTTTGCTTCGCTGCCAATATGTGGCCCTTTTACCTTCGGTGAGCAAGGGCGCTTTCTTGATGGCAAGAATAGACACGGTAACCTTATGATATCAGCTATAGTATTTTCTCAATGAATAGAGATTACGAAAATGTTTTAGAAGACCTTGCTCTTGTTTATCGGCTAAAGCAGCAGGCTGAGGCGCACAAAAAAGAAACCGACGCCTTGCTTGAAGGCACTCATGCTTTGCTAACGGCTGAAAATGAACAAGACCTTTACATGAAAATGTTTGAGGTGTTTAAAGGGCTTTATAATTACGAAGTGTGCTTTGTGCTTGAAAACGATGGACCAAAGCGGATGAGATGTATTAACAGCACTCACAGCCCGCTGCTAAACACCATCTGGAACATAGACGACACTCTTTCTCGCGCGGTTAAAAGTACGCCAGTTGCATTATTTAATATTAGGCACCAGCCTACGTGGCAAGAACATATCGCCCTTTTCGACTCACCCGTTACCTCAGTGCTTTACTGCCCGTTTAAAGTACATCAACAACAAGCCGTTATTGTATTTTGTCATCAGTCATTAGGGTATTACACGCAAGAATATGTAGAGATGGCTAACCGCTATCGCACCTTTACAGAACAAATTGCCATGGGCATGCAAGCAAAAATGATGGCGCTGGAAACCGTTAGGCTTAAAGAGGAAAAAGCGCAGGTTGAAAAAAGCTTAATCGATTCTGAAAAAATGGCCTCACTAGGCCTTTTAGCTGCGGGCGTCGCTCATGAAATCAATAATCCCATAGCCTTTATCAACAGCAACATTCACTTTTTGAAAAATGTGATCCCGGCTTTGCTCGACATGCAAGGTATTGTAGAAAATCTAGCTAAAAGCGAAAGCGAGGAAGAGCGAGCCCAGCTAAAAAACGACGCCATAGCTTGGCAGGCACAACATAAACTAGAGTCGTTAGTAGATGAAATTAACGATATTTGTAACGAGTCTGAAGATGGATTAAACCGAGTAACAGACATCATAACAAGTTTACGTTCGTTCTCCCATGATGCCGACATCTCTGATGACGAAACTATTGACGTTAACGATTGTGTAAACCACGCACTGAGATTGGTAAACAGTGAACTCAAGCATAGGATAAAAATCCACCAAGAATTGGGGGATGTTTTACCCATCCAAGGAAAAACTGGCAAGTTAAATCAGGTACTCGTGAACCTTTTCGTAAATGCTGCGCAGGCGATGGAAGAGGGAGATTCGCTTACTATCAAGTCGTTTAACGAGACCAAAAGTGAAAGCGTTGTGATTACCGTAGCCGATACAGGATGTGGCATAGAACAACACGCGCTTCAAAAAATGTTTGAGCCCTTTTACACGACCAAACCTATTGGCAAAGGGACAGGGTTAGGGCTTTATATTTCATTTTCTATCGTAGAAGCAATGGGAGGAACCATTAGCGTTGACAGCGAGGTGAACGTTGGCACTACCTTTACCCTTTCTTTCCCAGCCGTGAATGAATATAAAAAAACCGCACAAACGTGCGGCTCTAATACATCAAGCTAGAAAACTTAATTCTTTAAGACTTTTTATCAAACAAAATGTCCATAACGTCAGAAAGTTCGCCTTTCCCTTCGCGGATTTCTTCTTCCGTTAGCCCCGCAATTTCATGTGGAAACACAAGCCACTCGTCGCTTTCGTTAACGTAGTAGTCAGGTACGATATCAGTGGTGTTATTTTGAGGCTTGTACCAAGGGCATGCGATACGAATGTCTTTAGGCATGTTCAAACGCATAAGCTTGTTAATTTGCTTAATTAGCGCATCAACGCTTCGGCCTGAATCGAAAACATCGTCAACAATCAATAGTTTGTCGTCTGCGTTCGCATTTTCTACCAAATAGTGCAAACCGTGAACACGAATTTCTTTTGATTGCTTGTTGATACCGTAGTAAGACGATGTACGCACAGCAATATGGTCGGTCGACGTGTTCTTAAACTCAAAGAACTCTTGAACCGCGATACCGATTGGAGCACCACCACGCCAAATACCAATAATAAAGTCAGGGCGGAAGCCGTCTTCATACACCTTTGCCGCTAAGCGAAAGGAATCCTGTAGAAGCGATTGCGAGGTGATAAAATTCTTGTTCATGACGTCTCACTGGGCAAAATTTAAAAGACCGCGAGTATAGTGAATTTCGCACTAATTTGCACGGCTAATTCAAGGAATTATTCGTTTTGAAGCGCTTGTGAAGGCGCAATTTTCATCGCTTTTCGCGCTGGGTATATACTGGCTAGCACGCAAAGCAGCAAAGAGAGCAACGTAATACTTACAATTTGTACTACATCCATTTCTACAGGCAAGCCTCTCCCATCTGCAGCTAACGCCAGCGGCGAACCAATCAAATCAAAGAAGTTATTCAACTGTAAGGTCACGACGATGCCAACAATAAGGCCTATACCCGCACCTTTTACGCCATTAAACAGCCCGTTAAGCACAAAGATCCACATAATGGTTCTAGGCAGCATCCCCTGCGTTTGAAGCACTGCAATATCTCCCTGCTTTTCGGTTACTACCATCACCAAAGCAGAAACAATATTAAACGCCGCCACGGCGATGATGAGTAACAGCATGAGTGTCATCATGTTCTTCTCCATCTTAACTGCATCAAATAACGGCCCTTGTCGTTCACGCCAGGTTTTAACGTTGCTTGCAGAGACACCCATCGTATCAGTGAGATAGTTCACAACCGACAGGTAATTAAATGCATCATTTAGGAAGAGGCGAAGTGACTGCCCATTTCCTTTAGGATCGCGCATTAAACGGTTAACGTCGGTCAGGTTCATGTACATCACCTTATCGTCCATTTGCGACCCCATATCGAAGACACCCACTAAAGTAACAAGTCGCTGACTGGGCATGCGACCGAAAGGCGTATAAACACTCGCCCCGGCCACCATAACACGTAATCTATCACCCACTCTTACATCCAATTTAATAGCAAGCGCACGACCAATTATTGCGGCAAAACTACCTTCCTTTAAGTCGTCAAATCGCCCTTGCTCCATATGGCTTGCAACCAAGGTATGCTCCAGCATCACCCCAGGTTCCACACCGTGTACTTGCACACCTCTCAGTTCAGAGCGAGATTGCACAACGGCTTCCGCTTCTCGATAAGCCATGCTGGCTACAACACCAACGATGGGTGTCTTGCTAATTTCATCTAAAGTAACGTACTGCTTTTGTGGCACGTTTTTATTGGGTGTCTCGCTACGACTTCCCGTATTAAACGTGGGTGTCTCGTTAGTTTTCGTCTCGTTAGTTTTCGCTGTTGCAGTGGATGTCTTTGTAACTTTAAGAGAGTTACTTTCGGCTGAACTTTTTTGCGTGGGTGTCTTGCTAAGTTCGTTATTTGAAGTGGGTGTCTTTGTAATTTCGATATGGGGCACTATGCCTAAAATGCGTTGTTTCAACTGCCCTTCTAAGCCGTTCATTACCGATACTACAATGATAAGGGCCATCAGCCCCAGCGCGATGCCGGCTACCGAAAATCGATTGATAAAAGAGACAAAACTGGTTTGGCTTTGTTTGCTAGATTTGGCATAACGATAGGCAATGAATGCAGAAAGAGGATAAAACATAGCGCCTTGCTTTTCAGTAATACGGTAATCTGCCCCACGTTTGGCTATGCTTAACGAATGAAAAATTCAGATAAGTAGCCCAAAGGCGAGATGACGGGCTAAGCCCAAAATAGTAAAGTGGCTATACTACGTGTAAGCTACTGGCTGCACAAGAATTAGTGGCAGAGGAATGATGTGAGCGAACAAAGCCTAGAACAAAAACAAGCCCAATTCGATGAATACTTCTCAATAGCGCATTGTATTAATGCAAACGTGCGTCCTTTAGGTATGGATGAAATCGTACCCGATGAGGATGCACTGGAAGACTCAATGCCCTATGCCTTTCGTATTGCTAGCGAAATGGCAGCATTGGAAGCCCAAGCAATTCGACCGCTACGAAATCTTGGCGATCATGCTGAAACCTTGGCTGAATACCTAAATCATCAATCAAGAAAAATAGATCTGATGATGTCATTTGTCCTGCACCAGCAAGATGAGCCAGAGCACCGCTTTAAAACGGTAAAATTAGGTGGTGGCGGTGTGATAATCGACTCCAAAGAGGCAATGGACGTAGGTACTAAAGCTGAACTTAAGCTTTTCCTTGATGCCGAAGCCGCAGCTATTTTTTGTTATGGCGAAGTTATTACTTGCGAGCAGGTTGAAGATAGCTACCATATTGCTTTCATTTTTAATTCGATACGAGAGCAAGATCAGGAGCTTTTGGTTCGAGCAAGTTTGCACATTCAAACCCAACAGCTAAGAAAACGGTCGAAAGAAAGAAAAGCGGGATCCTAAAAGGCCTTCGCATCAGTATATAAGCCGTAAAATCAAACTTGCATGTAAAAAACAGGACGTCATGACTGCCACTTTATTATCGCTACCATTACCTGCGCCTAAAAAAGAAGCCTCATCACAAGATCACAAACACTGGGGCCAACTTCAAGGCAGCAGTGCTGCGCTATGTATCAGCCAAGCACTTAGCCAATACAAAGGCCCTATAGTTCTGATCACCGCCGACACGCCCTCGGCCATGAAGCTTGAAAAAGAAATTGCGTTTTTCCTAAGCGACGATACAAAAAATACGCCTATTACGCTGTTCCCTGACTGGGAAACGCTGCCTTATGATTCATTTTCTCCTCATCAGGATATTGTATCGCAGCGTCTTGAAACTCTGTTTCGCTTTACGCAACAAGTAGACGGTATCTTCATCGTTCCCGTTAATACCCTCATGCAGCGCCTTGCGCCCACTGATTATTTAGCAAAATATTTACTTATGCTAAATAAAGGTCAAACGCTAGACAGAGACCAGTTCAGACGAAACTTAGAGCAAGCAGGCTACTTACACGTAAGCCAAGTAATGAGCCACAGCGAGTTCTCGGTTCGCGGCAGCATCATCGACTTATTCCCAATGGGAAGTGACCAGCCGTTTCGTATCGATTTGTTCGACGACGAAATTGATTCTATTCGTTATTTCGATACCGAAACTCAGCGTTCTGGCGAAGCGGTCAACGAAATTCGCCTGTTACCCGCGCGCGAATTTCCAACAGACAAAGACGCCATCACTCTTTTTCGTCAGCAGTTTCTGAAAAAATTCGATGCGAATAACGCCTCTGAAAGCGTATTTTCGCAGGTAAGCAAAGGCACAATGCCAAGTGGTGTGGAGTATTATCTTCCCCTATTCTTCGAAAAAACGGCAACATTATTTGACTACCTCCACCCTAAAAGTTTGCTTTTACTCCACGGTGACGTACAAGACGCCAGCGAGTTTTTCTGGGCCGATGTGCAAGAGCGCTACGAGCAATACCGTTACAATTTAGCGCGCCCTCTACTTGCTCCTGATGAGCTGTTCCTGCCTATTAACGAATTATTCGGTGCCATCAAGCAATGGCCTCGCGCCTCGCTATCAAGCCAAGTGCTTGAAGAAAAATCAGGCTCTACCAATCTGCAGTGCGCAAAACTCGATGACATTGCAATCAATTCGCAGAAAAAAGTCCCTGCCGAGCAACTCATTAAAACCGTTAATCACGCTACCGACAACGGGGCGAAAGTACTGTTTTGTGCCGAAACTCAAGGTCGTCGAGAAGGGCTCCTTACCGTGCTGGCCAAAGCCGGCATAAAACCGAAGATTGTCGATAGCTTCAGTGATTTTATTGCAAGCCACGACAGTGTTGGTATTACGGTTGGCATGGTTGATAACAGCTTTCGCTGGCAGACATCTGAAGGTGAGCTGCTGTTTATCACCGAAGCCGAACTACTCGGGCAGAAAGTAAGTCAGCGACGCCTTCGCGATAAGCGTTCCGCCACTGACGAAAGCGCTATTATCCGCAACTTAGCCGAGCTTTCTATCGGTCAGCCTGTGGTGCACCTCGACCACGGTGTTGGGCGCTATTTAGGGCTTCAAACCTTGGATGCGGGCGGCGTCACCACCGAGTATTTGTGCATTGAATACGCCAAGCAATCAAAATTATACGTCCCCGTTGCGTCGCTACACCTGATCTCTCGCTATACCGGCGGCGATGCCGATAGCGCGCCTGTTAGCTCGTTAGGTTCCGATGCATGGACAAAAGCAAAGCAAAAAGCAGCTGAGAAAGTTAGAGACGTGGCTGCAGAACTGCTAGATGTGTACGCCCGTCGCGCTGCAAAGCCTGGCTTTGCTTACAACATAAACTGGGATGACTACCAAGCCTTTTCAGACAGTTTTCCGTTTGAAGAAACGCCCGACCAAGCACAAGCGATTGCTGCGGTTATGCACGACATGGGCAGTCCATCGGCGATGGACCGTTTGGTGTGCGGTGATGTAGGCTTCGGTAAAACCGAAGTTGCTATGCGAGCAGCCTTCCTTGCCGCAAATGCCGGTAAACAGGTAGCAATATTAGTACCTACCACCTTGCTTGCGCAGCAGCATTACGAGAACTTTAAAGATCGCTTCGCCGCATGGCCTTTTGAAATTGAGGTAATGAGCCGCTTTGTAAGCGGTAAAGCGCAGAAGTCGGTGGTAGAGCGCATTGGTGAAGGTAAAGTCGACATCGTTGTAGGCACACATAAACTGCTGTCTAGCGATATTAAATACAAGGATTTGGGCCTTGTAATTATTGACGAAGAGCACCGCTTTGGCGTGCGTCAAAAAGAGAAACTTAAGTCCCTTCGCGCCGATGTAGATATTCTTACGCTAACCGCCACGCCTATTCCACGCACGCTGAACATGGCGCTGTCTGGCATGCGCGATTTATCTATTATCGCTACCGCACCAGCCCGTCGCCTTTCTATTAAAACCTTTGTGCAACAGCGCAACAAGGCAGTGATCCGCGAGGCAATAATGCGTGAAATACTGCGCGGCGGTCAGGTTTACTTCCTTCATAACGAAGTGGAAAGCATTGCACGAACTGTGGAAGAAATTGCAGATATTGTGCCTGAAGCGCGTATTGCAATGGGCCACGGTCAAATGCGCGAGCGCGATCTAGAAGCGGTGATGAGCGATTTCTACCATCAGCGTTACAACGTATTGGTATGTACAACCATTATTGAAACGGGTATTGACGTACCTAGCGCTAACACTATTATCATGGATAGAGCCGACCATTTAGGTCTGGCACAGCTACACCAATTGCGTGGTCGTGTGGGACGCTCTCACCACCAAGCCTACGCCTATTTGTTAACGCCACATCCAAAGCGAATGACAAAAGATGCCGTTAAACGCTTAGAAGCCATATCACAGCTAGAAGACTTAGGTGCAGGTTTTGCCCTTGCTACCCATGATTTAGAGATACGAGGCGCCGGCGAGTTATTAGGAGACGATCAGTCCGGTCAGATAGCCAGCATTGGATTTAGCCTGTATATGGATATGCTAGACAAAGCCGTTAACGCGCTGAAAGATGGTAGAGAGCCATCGCTAGAAGACGCCACATCGGACCATACCGAGGTAGAGCTGCGTATTCCGGCATTGCTGCCTGAGGATTATATTGCCGACGTAAATACGCGCCTTTCGCTTTATAAGCGCCTAGCAAGCTGCACAACGCAAGACGATATTGATGAATTCCAAGTAGAGTGCATTGACCGCTTCGGCTTATTGCCAGAACCGGCTAAAAACTTAATTGAAGTGGCTGAAATTAAACTAAAAGCACAGGCACTTGGCATTCTAAAAGTAGACTTGTCGGCACAAGGCGGTACCATAGAGTTTAAAGAAACCACTAAGGTCAACCCTGGCTATATCATTAGCCTTGTTCAAACCAAACCAAACACGTTCAAGTTTGAAGGTAGCCAAAAGCTTCGCTTGGTGAAGAAGACCGAAACAGCTAAAGAGCGCCTCGCGTTTGTTAGCGATATTATTGCCGATTTTGCAAAGGAGTCGCGATAACATGAAGTTATCCCGCTGGTGCCCGTTAGTCGCATCCATAAGCGCCGTTTTTTTAAATACTGTGTCAATCACCGCCCTTGCTAACGACGATTGGTGGTTTGATGTGGAAGTCATTGCATTTAAGCGTAATGTTGCGCTTACCGAGCTGGAAGAACAATTTTCGCTTGCAGATAATTTATCGGCGCCGCGGGCTCAAGCAGACCTTATCAGCGAGATTATCGCGCCAGATATTAGTTATTTAAAACAAGGCTTATCCGTTTGCGATGCTGACAACAGCATAAAATGGCCAGATGATACCTTGTTTGCCGTTCCATCAAGCGATGTAGATTTTTTATCGCTGCCTAAATCACTTACGCCACAAGAGATTGATTGGCAACAGAACCCGCCTCAACAAGAATCTTATTCTGTGCCATCAGATAAAGAAACCGATGGGTTCAGTGATACTGATGCATTGACTAGTGAGGTGACGGAAAACGGCATTATCGACGATATCACCCTAGCCCCCGATGCCCAGACCATAGCGGGTTATTGGACGTCGTTTTTTGGGGTTAAGCGTGCAACGCCAATTAGCGTTCCCGCTTTTAAATACTGCGAGGAAGATAAGCCTTGGCTTAGCGCTGAAATTACTACAGCAATCGTTGCGTCGGCGGCCTCGAAGATGGGTAAGAACGATAATGCCGCTTTACCTTCTGCTGCCAGCAGCACGCTGCAACCCGCTATTGTTTGGAAAGTAAATAAACCTGATAACCGCATGCCTGCCCCCGCTAGCCTACCTATCATAATAGAAGGTCACGACTGGCCGCTAGCATCGAAAGCACACTTGCTCACCAGTAACGAGCAAGCTTTGTCGTCGATTTCTCGCCAAATTCGCTCCAGTCGCGATTTAGAACGTTTATTTCACGCCACATGGCGACAGCCTGTGATGTTTGGTAAAAACAAGGCGTTTGACGTACGTGTTTACGGCGGTCAAAACTATGCACAGCAGTTTACTCTTGATGGCGAAATGCGCGCGCAAATGCAAAGCGCGTTATTACGCGAAGCGTCAAACCAACCTTCAATGCAGTTAGCGTCAAATGAGGAAGCCTCTCTTGATAGCGACACCAGTATCGGCGGCGTAAGCGAAGCATTCATTCTAGACAGCGCAGAAGAACCCGCTGATACTAGAAGTGTTCAACGTTTCGCGAGCGATGACACGCAGGTGCAGAAGCCAAGCAATTCGGAATTGCTCGCCGTTTCAGATATTTTTACAGATCTTGAAATGCGCCTAGCGAATCCATCTCCTATATCCTTTGACGATTTCAAAGCACTAGATACGCCACTCATTGTAGAGCAAGACGAGGATGGCGTAAGCGATGTAGCGTTCAGAACGCCCATCTGGGAAATAGACGGCACAATAAAAGTTTTTCTTAAATACATTAATCGGGTGCCTTATCTTCACGTGGACAGCGAGATGTATTATCGACAGCCTGTACCTTTGCACTACTTTAGCAACGAATTTGGCAACGAATTTGGCAACGAAGATGCCAGCACTAATAACGTTAGCAATGAAAAAGACAGCGCGGCTACTCATTCTGAAGGCCAAGCATATAAGCTGGTGTCGGTACCGCTGATTGAACAACGGCGGATAATAAGCACCCAACTGCATTATTTTGACCACCCCTTATTTGGGTTTGTAGTGCAAGTAAGACGTTACAACCGCCCGTCTGCAGACGAATAATTCTTTGAACGTGCCGCTAACCTAAGGTTACGGATTAAGTATGGGGTTGAGCAAAGCGTTTGAGTGCGGCTCTGCCCCTTTTTTCAAATTCAGGTTTATATATTCAAGGGCTTTATGAAAATTTACACTCGCACTGGCGATAAAGGCAGTACGCAAATATACGCAGACAAGGCTGTTCGTGTAGATAAAGACGATTTAGTGGTGAAAAGCTATGGGGATATGGACGAGTTAAACAGTCAAATTGGCCTTTTAGCAGCGCACGTTGTAAAGAAACACCAGCCGATGCTACATGATATTCAGCGCAATCTTTTTCAGGCAGGGTTTGCCATTTCAGCAAGTTCAACTTTGGCGCAGGATGACATCGAAAACCTTGAAAAGCTTATCGATAATATTACTGGCCAAATGCCGCCCAATACATCGTTCGTTTTACCAGGTGGTTGCAAGTCAGCGGCACAAGCTCATGTATGCCGAGCAGTTTGCCGTCGTGCTGAACGCTCAGTTATCAGCCTTTCGAAGCACTACGACGTGCCTGAAGTTGTTCACGCGTACCTAAACCGCCTGAGCGACTTTTTGTTTACCTTCGCACGCTTTTTGAATATTGAAGCCGGTGTAGACGAAGTAGCGGTGTAAATCGCGATATTCGTTCTCACAAAATTCGTATCCAAGCTTTTATGTACGCTTTTATACGAGCTTTCATATAGGCACCTAAAGAATGAAAGGTAAAAGCACCGGTATAGCGGTGCTTTCTCTCTACCTTCTTATTACCTGTTTTAACGCTCGCTCAGGCGCTTGACCAAATCTACTGCGCTTTCGTATTTATCTTGAAGCCCTACAGGCAACACGCGTCCGTATAGCGCCATAACCCGCTCTTGCTTTAACTCATCATCACGACTTAGGCTAGCGTAGCGAGACTCGATACCATCAAGAATACTCTCAGCGCCTTTGGGGTTGTTGCATGCCAGCACCATGTCACAGCCAGCCTCAAGTGCAGCTTCAGCGCGCTCCAGGTAACTACCCGCAACACTGGCACCATGCATGGATAAATCATCAGAAAAGATAGCGCCCTGAAAGCCAATATCGCCCTTGAGAATAGATTGCAGCCATGTTGACGAAAAACCAGCTGGCTTGGCGCACACCTGATTGTAAATCACGTGTGCTGGCATCACGCCTTCCAACATTTTGCGTTCAATTAAGCGTTGAAACACTACCATATCGGTAGTTCGAATCTCTTCAAAATCGCGTTCGTCCACCGGCAGTGCAATATGGGAATCTGGCGCAACGCTTCCATGACCAGGGAAATGCTTACCAATTGCAGGCATGTTTACCGCTTTAAGACCTTGAATCAAATGGGTAGCAAGACGAATAACGTCATTTGCGTTATCCGCAAACGCTCTATCCTTGATAACCTGTGACACGCCGTTAATATCGAGCACAGGCGCAAAACTGAAATCAATATCGAGGGTTTTAAGTTCGTAAGCTAACGCAAGTCCGCAAGCTTTTGCATAGGCAGCGCTTTCATCTTGATGCTCAGACTGGCGTAAAATCTCGCCCATGGCCGGAATAGCGGTAAAGCCTTCACGAAAGCGCTGAACTCTTCCGCCTTCATGGTCAACAGCAATCAACACAGGTTTTTTTGCATAGCGCCTTATATCTTGAACAAGTGCCGATAACTGGCGCTTATCATGATAATTGCGGCTAAATAAAATGACACCGCCTACCACAGGGTGTGCCAGCTTTTCCTTTTCTTCAGGCAAGAGTTCTTCGGCCTGACAATCCAACATTAACGGGCCCACGTCACCACCTTTACATGTGTCATAAAACATCACTTTAATTTTTCGGGTTCTGTGGTTAGGATAGAGAAAAACTAGGAGTTTTACACGTGATTAATTGGATCAAGTGGTTGGTTTTAGGTGTTTTTACCCTACTTTCTCTGGCCGCTATTGCGGTTTATATTTCACTACGCTTAAGTCTTCCCGCACTTGATGGCAATAACGCGACTTATCACGTGATTGCTCCTACAGAATTAAGCCGCGATAGCCTGGGTCAGGCCGTTATAAACGCTAACGATATTTTTGATGCCGCCTACGCTCTTGGTTTTGCTCATGCGCAAGACCGTTTCTTCCAGATGGATCTTCAGCGTCGCGCTGCATCAGGCAATTTGTCTCAATGGGTAGGAGAAATAGCCCTAGATATCGACAAAAAAGCGCGCTTTCATCAGTTCGAGCAACGGGCAAAGGTCGTATTTGAAAATCTACCGGCAAGACAGCAGGACTTACTTGTTCGTTATGCACACGGCGTAAACGAAGGGCTTTCGGAGTTCACTTTACCCCCGTTCGAATATTTGGCAGCAGGCGTTGAAATTAAGCAGTGGCAACCTACCGATAGTATATTAGTTATCTATAGCATGTACCTCGATTTACAGAGTAGCCAGGTAGAGTTTGACCTTGCCAGAGAAGCCCTGCTCAATACCTTTGGTGAAGAGGTTTATAATTTCATTACGCAGCCCAGCAATTACCAAGCCGCGTTAGATGCCAGTGAAATTCCCCTGCTCGAGGCTGCGGCCCCTACTTATCCGGCTATTCTTCGCTCTCCCACTGATACCATGGGCACTAGTAGCAACAGCAACACTAGCCAACAAAGCCAAGCAAAAGAAGGGATGACACCAGAGATTTCTCAAAGCCCAACTACCGTAAATACTGCGATTGCCAGAGCCCAATACAATGGCACCGAACTGCCCGATATCGGCAGCAACAACTGGGCAGTCACAGGGGCGTATACCGCAACTGGCGCCGGTCTTATGGCTAACGATATGCACTTGGGCCTTCGTGTACCCATCATTTGGTATCGCGCACAGCTTAATTACCAGGAGTCAGGGAGCGATGTTCAGGTTACCGGCGTATCGCTACCCGGGCTTCCTGGAATTGTTGTAGGAACCAACGGTCATATTGCGTGGGGCTTTACCAATGCCAACTTAGACAATGTGGATTGGATTGAGTTAGACGAAGGCACCACAACGAAAACCATCACAGAGCGAATTCCCCTCCCCGACGGCGAACATGAATTTACGCTACAAATCAGTGATTTTGGCCCCGTAAAAGAAGTAGACGGAAAACGTTACGCGCTTAACTGGGTTGCACATCACCCGTTTGCGGCCAACTTAAGCATTGTGAACTTCGGTACCGCCAAAACCGTTGAAGCTGCCATGAAAGTTGCCAAGCGTATAGCCATACCAACTCAAAACCTCGTGATTGTTGATGAAAATGGCAGTGCCTCATGGCAGCCTGGGGGCGCAGTTATGGCAAGAGAACAAGCCTCATTTACAGCAATAAGCGAGGCCTCAGCAAACACCTCCCCCACACAAGCAGAGAATTTACCTCAGGTTATCAACCCTGATGCGGGGCGAATATGGACAGCAAACGCACGAGTGATCTCAAGCGAAGATTTTAAAACATGGGGCGACGGCGGCTATGCGCTCGGTGCGCGTGGTCAACAAATAAGAGACCGACTGTTTGAAAAAGACACGTTCAGTGAAACCGACTTCTACGCTATTCAACTTGATAACCACGCCCGCTTTCTTATTCCATGGCAACATCTGTTATATGGTTTGCTCAACATGAAAGATGTGGAGTTTAAGCCAGACCTTGCTTATTTAAACACATGGAAAGAATGTGCCTGCGAAGACTCTGTAGGCTACACGTTGGTTAAACATTTCAGGCAAGAGGTAATACAAACCTTATTCGGCGACATACTCTCAAAACTAGATAAGCAGGGTGTAAACAGCCGTACTCTGCTGCGGGGCATCGAACCCGCAACATGGCAACTTATTTATAGCCAACCCGACTCTTGGCTGCCTGCCGACACTGAAAGCTTCGACGAACTACTTGTTGACGCCTACAGACGGGCTAAACACAAACTGCTCGATAAATACTCGCCTGTAGAAGCTGACATGGAAACACTAGCATGGGGCAAGGTTAACGCTCTTTCAGTTGAACATCCTTTTACCAAACAAATTCCCTTGGTAGGAAATTTTTTAAATATGGAAAAAGTAGAAGGTTTCGGCGATACCTATATGCCTGCTGTGCAGGCACCTAGCTTTGGCGCATCTGAACGGTTTTTTGTGAGCCCAGGGCATTTAGACGATGCCATTCTCACCTTACCCGGCGGCCAGTCTGGCCACCCGCTGTCAAAATTTTTTACAGCAGGTTTTAACGACTATGCCACCCATGCAGCAACGCCTTTGTTACCCAGCGAACCTATTCACCGCCGCACTTTTTATAGAAAAGAAACTGAATGACACCTGCAATTACACTGCTGAACAAAAAACGCATTGCCCATAAGGTTTTAAAGTATGAGCACGACGCTAATGCGGCTTCGTACGGGCTAGAAGCCGTTGAAAAACTTAGCCTTGATGCCGAAACTGTATTTAAAACCTTAGTGGTTAGCACAGACACTAATAAACTGGCTGTCGCCGTTGTACCGGTAAACACCAAGCTAAGTGAAAAGAAAATGGCAAAAGCGCTAGGAGTGAAAAAAGTAGAAATGGCGCAGGCCAACGCGGTGATGGTAGCTACGGGCTATGTGTTAGGTGGAGTAAGCCCATTAGGGCAAAAAAAACGGTTAGTCAGCGTTATTCACAAAAGCGCTGAAAGCCTTTCAACTATTCACGTTAGTGCGGGAAAACGAGGGTTAGAAGTGGCGCTTTCTCCCACTGACTTAGCAGTACTTACCGGTGCTAAGTTTGCGGATATCTCGGTAGGTTAGTTGAGTTAATCTAACGTCAACACTGAGTGTATTGGCAACTTAACCAAAGACCAACATTCAAGGCGTTTAATTATGCAACTGCCGCCATTATATTTCTTAGGTTCGTGATTGGTTTTAGTCTTTTTTTAACTAGCACATCGTCGTTGATCTTTAGAATAATACCTTTAAGTAAGTCAGTTGTGTTTTCTATATGCGTTAGTGATTTAAGGTGCTCAATGTCTTCGAAAATTTTGCGTCCTTTTAACGACAAACGCTTCTCTGATTTGCCCGTTGCCAAATCACTTTGAAGGTAATTCGCTATTTTTTTCGCTGACTTTTCATCTTCAGACAGTGTATGAATGTAATATTTCATCATGCTTGGAACAAAATCTGTAGTTGTACCAATTTCCAATGTCGCCAAATTCAGTATGTCGATCAAATGGGCAGGTAATCGCCCTTCAACAGGTTTGCGCTTAGCTTCATATTGGCGTTTAACTGCAGGTGTGGATTGATGGGGCAACACAGTCACGCTGTTACACTTGTCACACACTCCCACCAAAACATTTTTCACTATCCCTCTCCCATCACTGAAAGGAACATCCCTTAACTGAAATGTTGCATTTTCAAATGATTGGCAATGGTTACATGCCGCTTTTTGCGACTCGCCCACTTTGAAAATTTTCATACCTTTTCCTCAATGATGAACGCTTATAAAAACGCTATTCGGCTCTACGAAATACCATTTGACGTACCAACTCTGACCGGCTTGATTGGTCTTGATTGGTCTTGATTGGTCTTGATTATGTGCACCGTAATACTGGCATCAAAATGAAGAGGGCTGGAAGAATAATCGTTCCCTCGACTTCGACCTATAACTGCAGCAACCTCCTCAAGTGACTCTTGCCCAATCGCCAATAAATTTTTAACGTCGATGTCGTTTCTCTGCTCATGAGAAATGCGTCCCTCATTTAAGCAATCGATGACCTGCCGCTTTATTTCCCTATACCCCATAAGACACCCAAAAATGTACGACAATTAGCGTACACATTCAAATTAATTTTCAACAAATGTATAGTATGGAAAGTGGAGAAGACTATGAAGTTGGTCTAGGGTATAGTTTTCGATGGGTTGAAATTTGATACTAATACGGCCAGCAGCCAGGCCGTGATATGCAGGTAAAATATAAGTTTGATAGGTTAACTACTTACAGCGAGTTGCAGCCATTAAAGCGCAGAGTTATGAATGCGGTGGAAAGACGAGATAGACTACTCTATAGAGAAGAGTAGCCCTAAAAGTTGCTTATTTACTCGCTTGCGCTAGCCACTGCTTGCGTGCTTCTTTGAGCGCCTCTTCATCAGGCTGCTCACTGCCTGAAATGGCTACAGCAATTTGCTGAATAATTGCGTCGCGCTTTTCAATTAGCGCATCGGTGCGAGGGAATAAGTCTTTGGCTTCAGGGTATTGGGCTTTTAGCGGCTCTACGTCTTCCAATGCGTAATAGCGAGCTTCAAACGCTTCGTTATACAACTGACGTTTAGCATTGAAAATCACATAGTCTTTCGCGGTATCTGAACGCAGGTAGTCCATATCTTCTGAAGATAAATTAGCGGCCTGCCCTACTTCACGGGCTTGCTCCATCCAAGAGTCTACCCCTTCGGCGTTTTCGTTTTTCACCGCCTGCTTAACACCTTCTTGTAAATCGCTGGCGTGAAGAATTTCCATTACCGTAATTAATGGCACTTCAGCTGCGCTCTGGTCACGTTGGTCGGCATCTAGCGACAAATAAGCAAACCAAGAAAAAACAGCGGCGATGACAATAGCAAGAACAACAAGTGCTTTTTTCACACTTTCCTCCGAACAGATTGCATATGAATTTCAGTGCGGGGGCACTGTTAAAAAGAAGCAATACAAAAAAAGAGCGAGAGACCTCGCTCTTTTTTCAATATTGTAACGACCTAAAGATTATTGGTCGACAGGCTCAGAGTTTTCAACTCGGCTTTTTAATTTTTGACCCGGGCGGAAGGTTACCACTCGACGCGCTTTAATAGGAATGTCTTCACCGGTTTTAGGATTACGGCCAGGACGTTCGTTTTTATCACGCAGGTCAAAGTTGCCAAAACCTGACAGTTTTACTTGCTCACCAGATTCCAGAGCGCCTTTTATCTCTTCGAAAAAAAGCTCTACCAGATCTTTTGCATCACGCTTGTTAATGCCTAGTTTCTCGAATAGGTGTTCAGCCATCTCGGCTTTGGTCAATGCCATAGTTTACTCTCTTAACGCGGCCCCAAACTCAGATTCCAGACCTTTAACCACAGTATCTACGGCTTGCTGAATTTCAGCTTCTTCCAAGGTTTTATCCGGATCTTGTAAATGAAGTGACAAAGCAAGGCTCTTGTAGCCTGGCTCAATTCCCTTGCCTTTGTACTCATCGAACAAGTTTAGAGCAACTAGTTGATTTACGCCAATTTTTTCTATGTAAGAAAGTACATTTCCTACACGCACTTCATCTTTAACCGTGATAGCAATATCACGACGGTTTGATGGGAAGCGCGATACTGGTACGGCTGACGGTAAATTGCGTTCAGTAATGGCATCTACCACCAGTTCGAACACAAATACGCGGCCGTTAACACCAAGCAATTTAGTAAACTGCGGGTGTATAGCACCAATATAGCCAACTTCTTCATCATTAAGCAAAATTTTTGCAGTCATACCAGGGTGTAACGCGCTGTGCTGCCCTGTTACGAATTGGAACTCACCAGTTTTACCCGTTAGCGCCAATAACGCCTCAACGTCTGCTTTAGCATCAAAGAAATCAACCGGGTTATCACCCAAGTCCCAATGTTCTTCATTACGACGCCCTGCTACTACACCACCAATTACTTGTTGTTGCAATACACCATTTGGCGCATCTTGTTGAGGAATAAAGCGTAATCCCGTTTCGAACAGGCGAACGCGCTGTTGCTGACGCTTCTGATTATACGCAGTAGCCCCCAATAAACCCGGCCATAAACTAACGCGCATTATCGACATATCTGATGATATCGGGTGTGGTAACACCATGCCCTTCACATCTGGGAATAACGCGTTTTGAATTTTCGGGTCTACAAACGAGTAAGTAATCGCTTCATTGTAGCCACGGCTTAATAGCAACGACTTCATGGTGTTTAGCGGCAGCTTGGCTTCCTGTGAAGGCAACATGGCCAGGGTGGCTTGTGGCGCAACGTTTGGAATGTTGTTGTAGCCGTAAACACGGGCAATTTCTTCAATCAAATCTTCTTCAATTGAAATATCGAAACGATAGCTTGGCGCAACCGCTTCCCAACCTGCTTCGGTTTGCGTTACGTCTAAACCAAGGCGAGTAAGCATCTCAGTTACTTTCGCATCGTCAATGCTAATACCTAGCACGCGAGATAAACGTTCGCGACGAAGTGTAACCGTTGCTTGCTCAGGTAGTTTGTCTTCTGCCACCGCTTCAACAACAGGGCCAGCTTCACCACCACAAATTTCTAGAACTAGTGCAGTAGCGCGCTCCATAGCTTTACGCTGTAGCTGTGGGTCTACCCCACGCTCGTAACGGTGCGACGCATCGGTGTGCAAACCATACTGACGAGCGCGGCCCATAATCGCATCGCGACTAAAGAACGCACTTTCAAGCAAGATATCTTGAGTCTCGTCTGTTACACCAGAGTGAAGGCCGCCGAAAATGCCCGCCATCGCTAACGCTTTGTTGTCATCAGCAATAACCAAAGTATTGCTTTGCAGCTTAGCTTCAGTTTCATCTAGTAACGTAAGGGCTTCGCCTTCATTCGCCATACGCACGTTAATGTTGCCTTCAATGCTGGCAAGGTTAAACGCGTGCATTGGCTGGCCAAGCTCTAGCAATACAAAGTTAGTCACATCTACAATGGGGTCTATACTGCGAATACCGCAACGACGTAGCTTTTCAACTAACCACAGTGGCGATGCCGCTTTTACGTTGACGCCTTTAACTACACGGCCTAAATAACGTGGGCATGCGTCATCAGCGCTTAACGTAATTGATAATTTATCATCAATAGTTGCGTCTACCGCAGCTACTTCAGGCTCGCACACGTCAAGGTTATTAAGCACGCCTACTTCACGGGCAATACCGCGAATACCCAAACAGTCTGCACGGTTTGGTGTAAGGTCTACTTCAATGGCGTAGTCATCAAGACCAAGGTAATCACGAATGTCTTCGCCAATAGGTGCATCGGCTGGAAGCTCGATAATTCCGTCGTGGTCGTCGCTTATACCTAGCTCAGAGAAGCTACAAAGCATGCCGAAAGATGGCTCGCCGCGAAGCTTCGCTTTCTTAATTTTGAAATCGCCTGGCAATACAGCGCCAACAACCGCTACCGCTACTTTAATGCCCTGACGACAGTTAGGCGCACCACAAACGATATCAAGCAGCTCATCGCCACCCACATTTATTTTAGTTACGCGCAGTTTGTCGGCGTTAGGGTGCTGACCGCACTCAACCACTTCACCTACTAGCACGCCTTTAAAATCGCCTGCTACTGGCTCAACGCCGTCTACTTCCAGGCCAGCCATGCTCAACTGTTCAGACAGCTCATGTGCCGACAGCGACGGGTTAACCCACTCTCTTAACCATTTTTCACTGAATTTCATGTGTACTCTCTGCCTTAGTTGAACTGCTTAAGGAAACGAAGATCGTTTTCAAAGAACGCGCGCAAGTCGTTAACACCGTAACGAAGCATTGTTAAGCGCTCTACGCCCATACCAAAGGCAAAACCTGTGTACTCTTCAGGGTCGATACCCACAGCTTTAAGTACATTTGGGTGCACCATGCCGCAGCCTAGTACTTCAAGCCACTGACCGTTTTTACCCATTACGTCTACTTCAGCTGATGGCTCAGTAAACGGGAAGTAAGACGGACGGAAGCGAATTTCTAGCGACTCTTCAAAGAAGTGATGTAAGAAGTCGTGCAAAATACCTTTAAGGTCGGTAAAGCTAACGTTCTTATCAACCATCAAACCTTCCACCTGGTGGAACATTGGCGTATGGGTTTGATCGTAATCGTTACGATAAACGCGCCCTGGCGAGATAATACGTAATGGCGGCTTTTCCGCTTCCATAGTACGAATTTGAACACCAGAGGTTTGCGTACGAAGCATCATGTCAGGGTTAAAATAAAAGGTATCGTGATCAGCACGCGCTGGGTGATTCGCAGGAATGTTCAGTGCGTCGAAATTGTGAAAACCATCTTCAATTTCAGGACCAGTTTTTACTGAAAAGCCAAGCTCACCAAAGAAAGATTCAATACGCGCAATTGTGCGGCTAACCGGGTGCAAGTTACCTGGTTTTTCAGTGCGACCAGGCAAAGTTACATCAATGGCTTCTTCGGCTAGCTTTTTGTTAAGCTCTTCAGTGCGTAAAAACTCACCTTTTGCAGAAATAGCTTGCTGAATAACCTGCTTAGCTTGGTTAATCTTTTGGCCTGCGGCAGGACGTTCTTCGTTAGATAACTTTCCAAGCCCTTTAAGTAAGTCGGTAAGTTTACCTTTCTTACCCATGAATTCGACCCTAACTTGGTCTAATGTGGCTGCATCTTGTGCAGCGTCAATCTGGCTTTGTGCCTGATTGATAATAGCGTCAAGCTCCATGTTTTCCTCAATTTACATGATGACTGCATGGCCAAAGCATAGGAAGAATTTTTCTGTGCGCTAAGGCTTGCCTGAAATAAAAGCGGTAGTTTACACGAGTGACTGACATTACCGCTACCCTATATAGCTGATAATGGCGAAATTTTGGTAGAAATCACATGAACGCAATAAACAGCAACTATTAAAGCTTTAAAAAAGTTCGGTTAAAGCAGCGAATATATTTCGTGAATAAGCACTTGATGTTGAGGTAGACTGAGAAGATATCTTATTTTTAAGTTAAACGGCGTAGTCATGACCTTTCGGCACGACATTAATGGCATAAGAGCACTTGCGGTTTTATCTGTCGTAATTTTTCATTTTCTACCTAGTTGGTTACCAGGTGGCTTTGTTGGTGTCGATGTATTCTTTGTTATATCAGGATACTTAATGACGGCTATTATAGTCACAAAGCTCACTAGCAATAACTTCAACATTTGGGATTTTTACTTAGCCAGAGCAAATAGGATTATTCCATCGTTGCTCGTGCTATGTTTAGTATTACTTTTACTCGGATTTTTTCTCTTAACTCCTGTTGAATATGGAAAATTAGCCAAACAGACGTTAGCTTCATCCCTATTTATATCTAACCTTGTTTACTATAAAGAATCAGGCTACTTCGCTGAAGATTCTCTAGAAAATTGGTTATTGCATACATGGTCATTATCTGTGGAGTGGCAGTTCTACCTAATTTATCCAATCGCAATGATCGTTGTATCTAAACTGTTAGCAAGAAAATTAATACCGTTCATACTTACAATTGGAACTGTGAGTAGCTTGGCTCTTAGCATATGGCTAAGCCCAAAAAATCCAGAGCTATCTTATTTTGCACTGCCCACTAGGGCTTGGGAAATGCTCGCAGGTGGATTGTTATTTTTCTGGGGATTTAAAACTCAATCGAGAGCAACGAAAATTTTAGAATACCTAGGCGTTACCTTTATAGTTTTGTCTTGCATTGTCTTTTCAGAAGACATTATTTGGCCTGGTTATGCTGCAATACTTCCAGTATTGGGCACTTGTCTAATTATAGCTGCAAATCAAAATGACTCTTCAATTCTTAACAAACTGCTCTTTCAAAAATTAGGGGCTTGGTCGTACTCAATCTACCTTTGGCATTGGCCGCTAGTAGTGCTAATTTACACGGCACAGCTGGGGCCATTATTCATACCACCAGGTCTAATCTTAACGCTTATCTTAGGGTACGCTAGTTACAATTACGTCGAGAGATTAAAGCTTATAGATCGTAATTCTACTTTAATAAGTTGCTTCAAAAACATACCACTTCAAAGCGCACTTATTATTGCAGCGTTTTCATTTTTTGTTTTCTCAACTAATGGAATTATTTCACGTGCTTCAATGGAATATCAAACGGCTGTAAACGATATAAAAGCTAGCCCTTTACGAGCCCAGTGTCACACAAATAAGTACATGCCACCAAAAGATGCTTGCGAGTACTTTGTGAATAAAAATGTTAAGTGGGCAACGCTTGCGGATAGTCACTCTGTTGAAATCGCATATGCTTTAGCTAAAGATGTTTCTAAACGAGGAGAAGGAGTAAAGCATTTTAGCTTTTCAGGCTGTAAACCGTCATACGGTATGAATAATGACTTTTCTCCTTGCGCGCGGTGGTACAATGACGTTGTGGATTACTTAATTGCCGATAAAACTATCGAGAATGTCGTGTTTCTTCACCGATACTCAAGTCAAATTGTTGGAGGTAGTAATCATTCGTATCCAGCACTTCCATTGTCGAAAATCGGAATACGTGGCGAACAGATACTAGAAAATATCGACCGAGTAATACTCGCGCTAGCAAAGCATAAAAAAAATGTAATCGTGCTCTACCCTGTACCAGAACTTCCCGATAAAATAAGTAAGCTTATAGATACAAACTATACTCAAAGCTTGAGTTTTGAAAATTTAAAAGGTACAGAAACTAACTGGTTCCTGAAACGGAATGAGGTAATTATTAGTCACTTTGATAATGCCGAATATCCAGATAATGTTGTATTTGTAAAACCCCACAAGCACTTCTGTGATAAAGAACTCTGCTATGCGGTCAAAGACGGCCGTGCTGTATATTTTGATGATGACCATTTATCAGTTTACGGTGCATCAGGCTTGGTTAATGAAATAATTTCACCTGAATGAGCCTAGTGCTCTCAAGTTGAAAAATAATAATTCACACTTCTTATTAGAGTCGCATCCAACACACATGATAAAAAATAAATTAGATTATTCGTATTATTTAGAACAGGATAGGAAGGCGTTAAACGTAGCGCCGACTCTCAAGAATCTCTTAACCCATGACATTTGGCGGTTTCAAGTAACTTTAAGAAAATTAGAGTATAGAAAAAACACTGCGAAAACGTTATTTGGTAAAGCGTATGCTGCGTATTTACAGCTAAAGGTACGTAAAATGGGTCGCAAGCTCGGATTTTCGATACCTGCCAATGTTTTCGGCCCAGGTTTATCGATCGCCCACGCAGGTACCATTGTAGTCAACGGAAAATGTAAAGTTGGCGCAAACTGTCGAATTCATGTATGCGTTAACATTGGTGGCAGTCTATCTAAGAAAGGGGCAGCTCCTCATATTGGCGACGACTGCTATATAGGTCCCGGCGCAAAAATATACGGCGATATAAAAATTGGAGATAATGTGGCTATTGGTGCTAATGCCGTAGTTAATAAATCGTTTGACAGTGACTGTACTATTGGTGGTATACCAGCAAAAGTTATTGCAGATAAAGGACCACTGGAAATTTTGAAAAATAAGCGAACAGAGATTAACTATTAACTTTATACTGAAGTCAATATTAGCGCATACACGTTTTCAACGCTTTAAAGTTCCACATCAATGTTTTTCTAAAGGAGCTAAAATAGTACACTACAGCGCGATATGTTAGGCAACGGCATTTATATTGCTTCCCGGTAAATAGTTTTAGTTCGGTAAAAGGATATTAAAAAATATGGAAGTACAAGTGCTACCATCAGTTTCCGTTATAATCACGACACACAATCGCCCTGACTATTTAAAGGAGTCGCTCGCTGCAGTATTAAAACAAACTGTAATGCCAAAAGAAGTGTTCGTTATTGATGATGGCTCGTCAGTAAGCTATGAAGAAGTATTATCTTTCTTTCCAAGAGATCAATTCACTTACGTTAAGGTTCCAGTTGCATCAGGTGCTAACGCGGCGCGTAACTTAGGTATATCTAAGTCGACATCAGATATTATTGCGTTTTTAGATGACGATGACGTATGGGACAATGATTATCTAGAACAGCATATTGCAGCGCATCAACATGCAGATGCTGTGACATGCGGATATCGATTCCTTGAAACACCAGATAAAATCCACATCAACGAGACTGAAATTATTACCACCGATGTAATTAAGAAAGGTAATAAATTCTGCGGAATGAGTGGTGTTACGTGCAAGGCTTCATTAGCTAAAAAGCTGATGTTTGATGAAGAACTAAAGAACAGTCAAGATTGGGACTTCTTTGTTCGTATCACGCTAGAAGATGCTGTTTTCAGAAACATACCTAAAGATATTTATTTCTATCGCAGAGGTCACGTTAGCATTTCTACCGAAGTGGCCAATATGCCATTAGAAAAAGTATTCCCTAGGCTTAAGGCATTTAAAAAACACAAGGCACTATTAGGCAAAGAAGCTTATAACGACCGTGTTGCCAACCAAATCCTTAGTCAAATTGGCAAGAAGAATAACAAGCTAGGCTGGATTGGTTTGTCTGTAAAAGAAGCTGGTTTAGTAGCCACGGCAAAAGTTATATTAGGAAAAGATAGGCTTCGTCGTAAATTCGGCAAGTAGCTTGAATAATTTGAACTACCGTGTGCGCTGTTAACAAAATTCACAGCGCACTTTTTATATCAGAACAGAGGCGTTATAGGCTGTTTATTACCTCTGCATAGCGCTCGGCCACGCTCTCCCAACTAAAATCAGCTGCCTGTTCTATCGGCGTATTGGCCCAGTCGGTTGATAGCGTAGTAGCTATGGCAGCAGCGTATTCTTCGATGTTTTCAACATCACAAACCACACCAGCTTTACCTATTAGCGTTCTGCGCATCGAGTCGTCGGTAGCTACAACAGGCAATCCGCTCGCCATTGCCTCTAGGTACACTCGCCCAAACGGCTCATCTTCAGATGGTAATGTAAATGCATCGACTGAACGATAAACATTAGGAATATCAGCAAAGTCTACTTTAACGATTGTAAAGCGTTGTGCACCTAACTTTTGAGTACAAAGATCTTTAAAGTACTGTACATCCGGGCCGTCACCACAAATAAGTAACGAAACATCATTTAATTGGCTTACAGCCTCAATAGCTAAATGTATACGCTTGTGATTTTGCCTGTTTAACGCACCAACCGTTAATAGCACTTTCCCTTGTAAACCATGGTCATATTTTTCGCCCTGCGGGCTAAATTTAGCTAAGTTTACACCGTTAGGTATAATCTCCACCCGTTGTTCTGGCGCTATGGAATGAACATACTCTTTGGTTTCTTGGTTGAATACAACTAAGCAGTCGGGCTTAAATTTCAAATTGCGGCGCAATACTTTACCGTTCGAAACCATCCCTGCCCTTTCAGTATAAAGAATGGGCGTTTTAAATAGCTTTCTAATTACTGCGGCTACCGCCAAGCCACCATAATCATTATTGGGGTAGATGACATCACATCGCTTAAACATCAAATACGGTGTGTAAGTGAGAAAGCTGGTTAACGACTCGATAAGCAAAGATGGATTAGAAACAAAGCGCGTTAGCAACCAATCAATGGTTTTATTGCGCTGAGCTTTTTTCACTTTCCCTCTGGGAATACAGGGAATAACTACACTGTGTTCACTACATTTAGATGAGCTTAAAAGCTTTACGTCAAAAAATGTGGCAAGATGTTCCGCCATTTCATACGCACTGAGTTGAGATCCGCCGCTTGATGAAAACCCTGCCTCAGGGTGAATAACGGCTACTTTTTTCTTCATAAAATTTCCATTTTAGTGCATAGAAGCAATTGCTTTTTCCGGTATCCTTTTTAAGTATACCAAATTGCCTTTAAAGATTATTCTTGAAATAGGTAAGTTAGTAAAAAACTATCATTAATAGTCCATTTTCAAATATTTAGATTAAGCAATTTAGATTCCGTTTTTTCTAAAACCAAAAAAACCTGAATAAGACAGGCTGTTTTACCTGCAGAATCAAACTAAAATTGTAAAGATCCCAGCCACCGCCTTGCTACGTACCAACGTTAGCACTACCCTTTTAATACAGCCCTAGTTTTCTTTTTATGCTTTTCAATCTATAGGGATATACCATGCATTCTGCTAACTCAAAATCATCTATTTTTCGCTTAGCCTTTATTGGTTTACTGTCATTTTTAATGCTTTCTTGTGCCACCATGAACAAGAATGATAAAAACTATACAAAGGGAGGCCAACCCGGTGACATATTGTATAGCTACGTTACTGCGAATACCAACAACAGTAGTACCGTAAGCGTATTACTAGCTGATTACAAAGGGCCCAAAAGGCTAGCCCCTATTGTTGAAAAGTATGAAGAAGAGATAGCTACGCTATACAACCAACAAGTAATATCACCTGCTCCATCAACTAGTGAAGATGAAAAGAAAGCACGGTTTGCCAATATAAACTCTAATCAAGCCTCAGCTCTATTCGCGCTGTATCCTATCGATACTGCAAAATGGATGAAAATAATTTCAACATATTCAGGTTTAAGCAAAAACGATATTTATGAGTCGGCGATTTCAGCGGGGTTAGACCCTTCACTAGTCTTTGCAGCTTCGGCTTCTGGCTTTGAAGATACCGCTACCCCGCTTATCAACTCAATAGGGTTAGTTATTTACGGTCAGGATGAAGAAAGTACTGCCGCCGTTAAATTTAGAGCTGAAGATGATACTTATTGGCGTGAAGGGTTAGACCTAGCATGGGAGCCCATTTACGGGTCGTTTGCTGGAAGCATAGTGTACCTAGAAGCAAACACTACGTACCATATAGAAGTGACCATTACGGATATTTATGGCGATATAGTTGAACATTCCTTTCAAACAACTACAAAGCCTAATGCCCCCCCTATCGACCCAAATAAAATTTATTACCTTTCAGAAATTTACTCTGGCGGCCAATTGGATTTGGAAGCATTAAATATTGAAGGTAGCGCAGACGGCTACGCGAAGATTATTGGCGACGGCCCTATTATTGAAGCTGGGAGCGATGCGCTCGCGGCTGTTAATATTGGTAACAATTCCTACATAATGCTAGAAAACCTTACCGTTAGAGGCGGTCAGCGTTACGGTATATTTGCCCAAAAGGCACATCACATCTGGATTAAGGGATGCAATGTATCTGAGTATGGAAGAGAAGCCGTAGATATTAGAAACGGTGTAGCCTTTTCAAGTACAACTAATAATTCACCTATCAATTATGATTCAGGTATTTACCTAGAGCGAAGTGGTATAGCAGTAATTGAAGAGTGTGAGGTCCATAGCCCTAACTTAGGTGCGAATAGCTGGGCAGTCGGTCACCCTAAAGGTGCAAATGCGCTTCAAGTTTGGGCATACCACGACAGTGATGCCTACAGAGGTGAATTCATTATTAGAAACAATCGCTTTTATGGAGCACCGAACCATAGGTTCAACGACGTTATTGAGGGCAGAAAAAATTTTGAAAGACGTGGTGGTTTCGTTAAGAACTCAGCTATCTATGGCAACTACCTAGCCTATGCAAATGATGACTTAATAGAAATAGATGGCGGCCAACAAAACGTGTTGGTTTATGACAATGAGATGGAACAAGGCTATGCTGGTATTAGCATAGCGCCGAATACGTTAGGCCCTAGCTATATATTTCACAACTACATACACAATTTAGGAGATGAAACAGGTAAAGAATGGACTGCAATAAAAGCTGGCGGGCTAATTTCTAAACCAGCAGGCAGAACCTTTGTTTTCGAAAATGTTATTGATGTAGAGCGTAACGGTATTGCTGCATCAAAAGTAGATAATGACACGACATTTTGGGTTACCACACAAAATAATATTATATTTACTAAAAACACTGGGTATTCAGTTGGCTACTGCATTCTTGATAAAGAAAAGTATTTAGGCAGTACAAGCACTAACGACCTTTGTTTTAACGAGAACTCTGGTGACGCAAGATACGAATTTAATTTAGATAACGTTATTGAACACCCCTACTCCAATAATTTTTCATACATAGAATCGCTGCAAACCTCACCCAAACCAACGCTATATGTACCAGAAGAATTTAAAATTCCTAACTTTTCTTCGGAAGTAGCTTTACAATCCGTTGTAGAGCAGCCACCAACAGTGTGGGAGTTTAAAGCAAGCGAGATTGAGCACACCGGCTTCCCTAAACAGTATCGCTACGGCACTACTACCGTTTCCGACGGTAATGCCGTTACCTTAACTGGTAATAACTGGCAGATGTTCCCTATTAGCTACACATTAACCCAAGACTCTGTATTAGAGTTGGAGCTTGAAGTAGAAGGTAATCCAGAGGTCATTGGTATTGGCTTTGAGACAGATACTAAGTTAAATAGCTCTAGAGTAGTTAAATTTTATGGCAAACAGGCTTGGGGGATTAGAGGTGAAGAATCCTTTACACCCAAATCTAGCGCTATAACTTTTCCTATTGGGCGATATGTGAAAGGTAAAGTGAACTATTTGATATTAGTGCTAGATAATGACGATATTGAAAGCTGGCGCAATAGGGATAAAGCAGTATTTAGAAAGTTAGTTATCAAATAATCGGGGTTGGTGATGTTACAGGTAATTGTAACGTAATATACCTTTGGTATATATTCAAGATTACTATTGTGTCAACTTTTTAAACACTTGAGCACTTGATTTGTGCTACATAATTCACAAGACATTGTTATTAAATACATTTCCACGTATGGCACGACAGTTGCTTTACTAAGGTAGACGTATAAAAATTTACTAATAATTTTGGAGTTATCGTGTTGAAAAAGTTAATTCAAGCGACTTTAGCAGTAGCGGCACTATCTTCTGCTCTATCTGCTAATGCAGAAATAATTTTAGCATCTGATTTTACAGGTACATCGGGTGACCCTTCTAACATTTCTTGGACAGAAAATAGCGTTGAAGTGACAAACACACTTGATCCTCAATCAACTAGCTTTTCTTCTTTGGAGCTATTCGACAACTACGACAATTTATTTGCTGTAGATTATAACATTCATAATGAAGGCACTTGGTTCGTTGATGTTTTGCTTACAGCCAGCTTTCTTGTAAGCAGCATTGACCTGGACTCTCTAACCATTGACGCTTCTGTTTTTAGCAATAATGGGCAATTTCAAATAAATCAACGTGACTTTAGCCTTTCGCTAGATATTTTTGAAGGTGTTAATTCATTGTTTTCAAGCACTGTAGAAGTATTTGAAGGTGATAATAACAACTCTGGCTTTGTTCCAACTAAAGCAATTGGATTTGATTTAAGCGGCGTTACTCTGACGGGCGGAAGCGATTATGTTCTTCGTTTTACTGCATTCGGTGATGGCGGCGGTAACAACGCTGGTTTCGACAACTTAGTGCTTAACGGTTCAGCAAACGGTTCTTCGCTAGTAAATGTCCCAGCACCAGGTAGCATGGCTATATTAATGACTTCACTAGTCTTACTCTGCTTCCGCAAAACGAAGTAATATTTTCTTAAGCTTTCCTAAAGGCTCTTATTGCATAAGAGCCTTTTTCATTTCTGCCCTAGTAAAGAGTAAAAATTTAAATAGCATCCTCCGTGTAAATAAACGTGCAACTTTTTTGCGCTAGATTTATTATTCCCAGTCCAGAATTAGACAAAACGTGTTCGTGCATTAATGCTACTTTTTAAACATCTATAAAAAATCTTTTCTTTCTGTATTACTGAAAATGGGCTATTAATTGCATAACCATTGTTTCTGTGTGGTAAATTAAAACTTTAAAGTTTGATTCAGGTTTAAAATTAAAAGGAAAATAATGGAATCTACTTCACCACTTATCTCTGTAATCATTCCCGCTTTCAACGCGGAGTTATATATTCAAGAAGCTCTAGAAAGTGTATGTAGTCAAACTTATTTGAACTTAGAAATAATTATAATCGACGACGGCTCTTCTGATAGAACTAGAGAAATAATAGAGAAATTTAAAGACACTAGAATCCTGCTAATATCTAGGGAAAATCGAGGGTTGATAGCAACTCTAAACGAAGCGATAGAGATTAGTCGAGGCAATTATATTGCTAGAATGGATGCAGATGATATTTGCCTGAGTACAAGACTCGAAACGCAAGTACAGTATTTACAGAAATATAATAATATAGGATTAACATTTACTGGTATTGAATATATCGATGAAAATGGAAGGAAACTTAGGGAAAAAGTTTCCACTAAATCGCGAAAGCTTGAACCAGTAGAGTTACTCTTTGGCTGTCCAGTTTGCCATCCTACTGCAATGTTTGATATGACGAAATTAAAAAAGAGTGATATTCAATATGATAAAGATTACTGCCTTGCAGAAGATTTCGAGCTATGGACCAGGTTAGTTAACATCACAGAAATTAGTATTATAAACGAGGTATTGTTTAAATACAGAATTCATCCAAATAGCATTACATCGAAAAACAATGAAAAGCAACGTATAGTCGCAAGCAAAGCAATCGTTTCAAATTTGTCTTACAATTGTAAAACCTCGATGTCCAACCACCTATACACTGTCTACAATAATCATTTAGGTAACGAGTCTAGTCTGAAAACATTATTTTCTTTAGTATTTGTAGCCACAAAGCTGAAAAAAATCAATAGTAAATTTACTTACAAGAAATTCTTATCAAAATCTTACTATTTAATTAGGGATAAATTTAAAAAGAACAAGAATAAAATAGCTAGGGCTTAGTTAGCTCGCGTTTCCATGTAAAAAGTGATAAGAAATTGAACTGGACAAAAAAGCAAGTTAGCATAACAATCTACATATACTAACTTGAAAAATCAAAGATAATTAGAAAGAAAACTTTAGGGCTTCGCCTATTATCGTAGTACAAGGTCAGCGAATGCTATTTCTATCTACATTTTAAACGAGAAATTGTATTATTAGCTCGATCCCAGCTCTTTCATTACCTCTACGGCATCAGAGTATTGCTCGTTTAGCTTTGCTTCAAGGGTACTTGGAACAACGACATCGCTATTTTCATTTGTTCTAACAATTTTACCGGCTTTAATGTTTTCGGAAGTATCACCAGACTTTTCTTTACCAGTTTTATTAAATGAAGAATATTCATTTGATAAAGGTACTTTTAAGTTTAGGGCTTTCGATAGCCGAGCTAGCGTTTTGTCTGTCTCCTTAACGATATCATCTGAATCAAGATAAAAAAATGAATCTAGCTCCTTAGCATAATCTGTAAGCGAACTAAGTCGTTGAGAGTAGTATTCACACGCCCAATCAACGTCACTATATTTTTGATTACCATGCTTTCTTCCCATAGTGACAATACTTTTGACAGTAGCTACCGGCTGCCGAGTCATTATAATAACTGTGGAACTAGCATTATCTAGTTCTTCGCTGTTCTTAAAATCGTAACTTTTATGGAGGATCTTATCAAAAAGAATTTTTGACGAATCAAATCTAAGCCCATCTTGGTGCAAAGCTATTTTTTGATCTAGAAGCGAAAAAGCTCGCTTGTATCTAATACTAAGCTCGCTGTAACCTCTGATGCCCTCATTAGACCCCAGTATGTGTGAAAGTAATGATGATCTGCTTCTCATGTGGCTAAGCATGAATACTCTCCTTGGCCTGCTCCATGCAAGCTGCGGATGTTTCAGCAAATATCGTAATCGCTGACTATGTTTCATTTCCTCATACTCCTTCATTGCCAATTTATGCCAAGTTCTTTTAACGAAAGCTTTTGTTTAGTAGACATCCCATATTTAAAGTTTGGGAGGTTCTAATTTTCTAGCACTTTTGATACCTCTTTTATTAGGAGGTTTATTTAAGAAACATTATTTTCAACTCTTCTAAATTTCTTTTCACCGACTTAAAGAATACGATTGTATAGATCAATGGATAAACTACTACACCGAAAACCAACAAAGCCATTAGTAGCAAGATATCGTTTGTAATCCATGAGGTTAAGTGGGGCTTCAAGAGTATTAAGCACAGATACATTCCTAATGAAGAAAAACACGGTGGCATTAATGAGATAAACAAACGCTTTAGATTTAATGGAACGTGCTTTTTTGTTATCAAAAGTCTTATAGGTAATGAAACGAAACCTGCTATTACTGTGCTAATAAGCATAATTTTTATACCAAACCAAATCGTGGCCCCTGCGACGACTATGCTTGCAAACAAATTTAGTAAAGTAAGATAGAATGCGTCTTTAGTTTTTCCCCTGGCTATTAGTAGGTTAGGCAGAAACCAAGCCACTACACTTGGAAACATAGCAAACGAAGTTATCACCATATATTCAGCACTGGGGGAAAACTTTTCTCCGAAAGCTATCGTAACGAACGGATCTGCTATTGCAGCTAACCCCATAAAAATTGGCAACACTAACAATGCCGTAATTGTTACCATTTTAATATACAAATCTCCGAGGTTTTCTGTGTCTTTTACTCTCGAAAAACTTGGAACAACCATAGAATTAATAGAACTCATAGTAACTTGATTTATTATTAATGAGCCTTTTTGCGCCGCTGCTAGTAATGCAAAACTCGCAGGGCCTAACACGAACCCTGTAAACATATTGCTAGCTTTCCGGTGAAGGAAGTTCATTATTGTCATTCCGAAAAGAGGCAAGCAGAAGCTAACCAACTCTTTGTTATCGTCTTTATCGAAATGAAAGTAGGGTTTGAATTTAGCCACGTATAGCAAAAGAAAATATTGGACTATGGCGTTGACTAATTTTCCGATAATTAGCGCCCAAAGCCCATAACCATTCTCGGCCAATACTATAATCGTCACAGCAGAAATTAAAGTTGCACAGAACTTCGCTACGCCCATTTGTTTGTTCTTAAATTCGCGGAGTAGTTTCCCGCTTACCACAACCTGTAAACTTGTGACTAGCGTAATTGGGGCAAGGCTGGCAACAACCCAAGCAGCTAATTCTGAATAGGAGTAATAAGCAATAGGCGCTCCTATACCCAGAATTCCTAATACAACTATCATTCCCATACCAGCAACGAACGTCATCGTACTTGCAGCGTACCTGTCTTCCCACTTGTCTCTTTGAACTAAGTTCTGATTAACGCCCGCATTTACTAGAGTGTTAGCAAATTCAATAAACAAAAAACAGAAACCAGCCAAACCGAATTCTTCTAAGGTAAGAACTCGCGCCAAATAGGCATATACAAGAAAATCAACGACGTTGATCCCTGTTCTTGTTAAAGACGTCCAAATGCTACCTTTTGTAGCTTTTTTCTTAAGCGACATTTATTTCTCAATAATTTAACTGGGTGGTATTTACGAAACTATCAATTAAGTTCTATTTGCTTCTTTTCCTAATTGAAGCTGAAGAAACTCGGTCATACTGGTGAGTAAGATTAAAAAAAGTAGCCAAGTAAGACTTACCTTGCGTTTAAATGAAAAGCTAGCGTTCATAAAAGTCTTCTTTGTTCGCCCTAAAAACATTTTTACTAAGCCAACACAAAACCGCAGTTTACGACCAACGCTAGCCTTTGAAAGTTCTGCGTCCCAAGTGCCCCCCACTACACGCTTGCGTTTAATCAACAGCTCTTCTTTATTGCGCGATGGGTGAAAAACTTCGGCATCCTCTGAATATACGATTTTGCCACCGGCACTAACTACTCGCTGACTAAACTCAACGTCCCCGCCAGATTTTAACTTTTCATTAAACCCGCCGTGTGTCTCAAGTAATTGCTTTGTACAAAACAGATTTGCAGTTATGCACTTGCCGTTTTTTGCGTTCTGATCTTGCTTCATAGAAAACATATTTTCAAAGTCTAAAGCGCTTTGTTCGGTATTCTTATTGGTGTCTGAAAAAAACGATACCTTACCAGCAACAACCACGCTTTCACTTTGCTCTCTCCAACAGTCTAATAGGCTTTGGAGCCAGTTCTCAGACACTAAACAATCAGAATCTGTAAATGCCACGAATTCACCTTGTACTAACTTTAAACCTTCGTTTCGGGCAGCATAAGACCCAGGCGTGAGGCATTGAATAAGGCGAAACGCATTATTATCGAACTCAGAAACTAACTTTTGTAGAAGTTCGTAGGTACCGTCAGAGGAGCCATTATCGATAATTATGACTTCATATTTATCTTGAGGAAAAGCCATGGCTCTTAGCTTTTCTATACAAAGGCCGACTCTGTCAATATCGTTATAAACTGGTATTAAAATGCTTACTTGGGGGGTATTTAGGGAAGCTCTACTATCTGAATTCATTTCATTTTCGTCCAATACTCTAAGCATTATTTAGAACCGTATTCCATGCTTCGACTACACGGTTTTCGCCGTAACAAGCTAACACTTCTTTTCGAACTTCTTTTTTGGATACAAAATTAGTTCGCAGCATTTCCTTTGAAATTTTTCCAATATCCACTAAGTGAACAAATGAATGTTGCTCGCTTTTAACTCTTCCAAACTGGCTTGCATTCACCAAAACGTTGCACCCTTCTCCGATAGCATGATAAAACGACCCAGAACTTATCATGGTGTTATCTGAATGGGGTAACAGGACGAACTTTGATGCTTTCAACATTTCATTCAACTCATCAGTCGAAAGAAAACGGTTTTCCCAATCAACCTTGAGGCCTCGTTCATTAATTACCTTTTCTAACATCCGGGTATAAGAAGGATCAGAGCACTTCCCCGCGATTTTCAGGGAAAGTGATGGAGGCCAATCGAGAAGAACTTTATCTAAATTTTTATAAGGCTTTATACCACCAAAAAATAACACTTCTATGGTGCTTTTTTGCTCTGTTGCTCCAAGGTCCTCAATAAGTTCATTGTTTGATTTATACAATGGATGAATAAGAGACGGTTTTGAAAAATAACTCTCTAGTGATATTGGCGGAATGTTTAGCAGTGAATATAGCTTACATAAAAAATCAAAGCGCTTAGTACTTCCTTTGCTATTATGAGGTCGAAAGTTATGCTTTATCCAAATCACCTTTTTCGCACAAATTTTTGAAAATATGACTAATAAGATCATTTTAAAGAAATACTGAACAGTAGTTTTATATGACCTGCCATATACTCTATCTTCAACCCAGTTCAGAATCACAATAGCTTTCTTAGGGTGGGATAATAAATATCTAATAAAAGTTAAATCTGTAGGCTGAACATCGTAACCTAACTTATGAAGTGCTTTTTTATTTAAGTCTAGAAACTCATTTTGACTTCTTGGTGGATACATAAAAGCTTTTTGCATACTTTCCTGCTTCATTACGCTAATCCCAACTTAGTTATTTCCTTTGCTTTTATTCCAACTAAATACACTATATCGCCATAGGTTTTTTCAATACTTTTCTGCGCAAAGCCCTAAAGAAAAAGTTTACTGTCGCTTTAAAGCCGACAAGCTTTATTGATAGACAAATCCAACCTTTTTTATCTTCTTTGTGTTTTAACGAAAATAGAATTTGGTCACTTACACGCTTTTTAAACCAGTAATGGCCTAAAAATTCCTTGTGTTTGTATGCAGAAGCTAGTCTAGAATAAATATCTTTTGGGGATAGTTTACGTACTTTAGCTCCAATTCCATCTTCATTTTGAAAACGATATAAAAACAGCGCCTCTGGAATGTTCCTAAAAACTATTCCTTGTGTGAATAACCTCACAAACATATCCCAATCTTGGCCGTTGGGTAGAGTTTCATCGAATTTCAGCTGCTCTAAAACTTCCTTGCGGCAACTAAACCCAGACATTCCACAGTAGGTATTTCCACGTAACAATGATGTTTTCGTTACTTCTACATCACTGTTAATAACAACAACATTTTCTTTTCCAAGTTGCTTAAATCCAGTAACCACCGCTTCGGCTCCGCTTTTGTATTGAGCCGAAATTTCACTAAGATACTTTGGTAGCCAAATGTCATCGTCATCTAAAAAAGCTATTATTTCACCAGAACATTCTTCAATACCAATGTTTCTAGCTCTATTAGCTCCACTTCTCTCTTTCAAAAGGATATGTCTAGCATTTACTTTTTTGATAGCATCTAAAACTGGTGCGTATGAAATATCAGAGCAGTCATTGACTATAACGACTTCCTTCGGCTTCAATATTTGTGTTGATATACCATCTAACGCTTCCTTTAAGAAAGCGGGTCGATTACACGTAGTTATTACAACTGAAATGTCCAAAATAGATTCCCTTCTAACCGCATGGAATAAGAATGTTAACTCACGTTATGATACCAAATTTTTAGCATGACCGAACGTTGTTGAAGCTATACTTTCCCAGTCATATTTCTTTAAAAACTCTTCTCTATCAAGATTAAGGTTTAGTTCTGGTAATGTAGATAATTTAACTGAAAGCTCTTGAACATTGCCCACTTTGAAATAGCTATCGCTCGGTGCCTCTATATCAATATTGGGTGAAATATCGCTCAACAACACTTTACTACCTGCACTTATTGCCTCTAGCGCTACAATTGGAAGACCTTCGTGATACGATGGTAAAACGAAAACCGAAGCATGCTGATATAAGCTTTTCAGTTCGTCTCCTGAGCGCCTGCCGGCAAATATAATGTTCGAACTTGCAGAACGTTTCAAACTTTTCGAATAGTCATCTTCATGATCTGCATCGCCAACAATTACTAATTTTGCTGAAACATTAGATTGCTTATAAGCTTCTACGAGGTCGTGAAAGCCCTTTTCAGGAACTAGCCTACCAACAGTTAAAATATAACTATTTGCGTCAAAATCTAAATCTTTTGGTAGGTAGTCAGGTGATATCTTTCCTGTAAGTGTGGGTAGCATACCATTAGGTACAAAGCTAATTTTATCTGAATGTTTGGGAAAATTATGTTTAAGCAATTCACTCAAGCTTCGCCCCACAACCAACACCCTATTTCCGAAGGTAATCCCCATTTTTTCGCCAAACTTTAGTACGTTTTTAGCGAATGGACTCCATTTTTGCCTGTCATAGTCAGCCCCATGGTGAGTAACCATAACCTTCATACCAAGTAATCGCGCTAATGGCGTAAATAGTGCTGGTCCTATGGCATGCAAGTGCACAATATCTGGCCTTACAAAAAGCCTGGCATAAATAATAGCGATGAAGGTATGCAAGAAAGTTTCAAGCAATTTGTGTCTTAGCGCCCAAACGCTAATAACCTCAACGCCTTCATAGTTATATCGCTTCTGGCTCACATAAGGCGAGCGCGCTAGAACCGTAACTTCTGCACCCTGCTTAACCATTTTAGGGTAAAGCTGCTGACAGTGAGATTCGATCCCTCCCATAACATCTGGAATACCGCGTAGACCTATCGCGCAAATCTTCATAAAACTAATCCGTTGTAGTTAATAGTGCTAATTGATTTCTAAAACTGTATCGCGCTTTTGCAGGGGCCGTATTACCTAAAGAAACGCCTATCAAAATTGCGAAAAATATTAGCCCTTCTATATTCCATAATGGCATTGTTGCTAAATTCATTGTTAGGAAGCCAATCAAAGATAGTGGTAGTATTTTTGATAAGCGTTTGTCCGTTACACCAGCGGTAATAATTAAAGAATACGAGCAGAGAAAAAGAAACGAGAACAGCCCGATGTACCCGTATTCGTAAAAATAAGAAACATAAGTATTATGAGCGTAATGCTTGAAAACACCGTTCCATGCCTCTGGCCCATAACCAATCAATTGTTGAAGCAAGTCTGAATTTGTTAGCGCATCTATATATTGGCTCCACAAATATACTCTTGAAGACATAATGTCTTTTTCAGCTTCAGTGAAGTACGCAGGCGCTTTAAATATTAGGTCTAAATTCGACGCTAACATTCCAACGTCGGCAAATCTTTCTCTCATGGTAAAAGACAGCGCCATGAAGACAAAAATTAGAAACATAGAAACCACAGTCAAAACAGGGGCTTTTTGGGAAGGCTTCAAACGTTGTTCTACCAACGAATAGTAGAAGATTGCAGCGATGGGTAAAATGGTTAAAACAGCAGTCCTATAATTAACGAGTATAAGAAGAAAGACCGCTATTGTAAAAAGTGTAGTTCGAAACCTAACAGCATGTCTTTCTGTTAACCCAAGCACAAAGATGAAGCTTACTATTATCATAGAGAAAGCTGCTTCGTGGTTGTACCCGCCAATATAGCTTGCCGAGCCATCATTCTCTGTCGCTTTCACTTCGCCAAGCACTATAGACAGCACCTGCATTGCTACCGGCATAAAAAAGCACACTAATAATTTTTTAAAAGTAATGCTGTGACCCTGCGACCTTACAGATAAAAATATCGCCCCAGTTAACACCAAGAAATAACACCATTTAACTAAGACATTTATGGTGCCTGGAATCAACATGTTAACAAAGCCACTTATTGCAATGGCAAGAAACAGAAAGTAGAACGGGACTAGTTTACGTAAGGTAAAAACAGAAAACGGCAAAAAGAAAAGCCCAAGCCCTGCAACCGATATACTTGACAGCGCATTTATCGAAAAACCCGCAACCAAAGAAGGGTACGTAATAGTATGAAATGCTGACAAAAAGAATCGAAGCCATATAGCGCATATCGCAAACGCTAAGTACTTATTGCAGTTCCCCGTTATGGTGCGATACACCATAATGAAGCTTATTAGGCCAACGACGACCTTTAACCCTTCAAACATGTTTATTTGCAAACCTTTTCAATAATGGCTATTACTTTTTCTTGAAAGGCATTGTAAGAAAATTGCTTTGCACAGATTTTGCTTTTTGCGGCGTAGGATACCCTAACAGTTTCATTACTGAATAAGCTTAACGCTCTTGCAACGCCTTCAGCGTTATTTAACTCACACAGAATACCGTTTTTTTCCTCGCTAGCGCCAGTTACTCTGTAAGGGTATTGCTCAGCAATAATTTCCGCAGGGCCCGACTCACAGTTTGTTGCAATTACCGCTTTTTCTAAACACATAGCTTCAACAATGGCATTAGGGAACCCTTCAGCATTCGACGTACTTACAAAGTATTCGGCATTACTTAAATAAGGGTATGGGTTTGCTTTAAAGCCAAGAAACTGCGTTTTACTTTCAATTCCTAGTTCTTTGGCTTGCGCTTTAAGGTTTGCTTCTTCATCGCCCACGCCCAGAATTATCAAGTTTTCGGCTATGCTAGCTTTGGCATAGGCCTTAAGCAGTAAAGAAAAGTTTTTATTTTTAACTAAGCGCCCTACCCCAATTATATAGGGCTTAGGGGGTAAGTCTGAAACACTCTCTGATGCATGAACTTGAAGCTGCTCAATATCGTAAGGGTTATACAGTACTGAGATTTTATCGCTAGATACTGCATAGTTCTCAATAAGGTCGGCCTTAACTCCTTCTGATACGGCAACAACGCTGTCTGCCTTGTTGTAGAGCAGCCGAACAAGTAAGCGACTTACGCCATCTTTCATACCGCCTGATAGGTGGCTTGTTGTATTAACTCGCTCGCTAATTATAGCTTTAAACTTTAAGCGCTTGGCTAACGTAACGTTCAAGAAGTTACTTCGCGTTAAGAAACTAAAGCAATATTCTGGTTTTAGTTTCGCTAAAACAGGCTTTAGCTGCTGGTAGCCCGAAACTAAACTTCCCTGGGAATTAAGCACTATTTTGTTTACGTAGTCGGGGCACACTTGAGATTCTGGCAAGTCATCTAGCAGAATAAGATGTACGGGAATGTTTTTCGCAACGAAATAAGATTGCATTATGGTTAATAGCTTAACCATTACTCGTTCAGCGCCACCACCTTCTAGTGAATTAATGATAAACACCGCTGGACGCGCTGAGTACTTCATGAAAGTTCCTTTTCGTTGTAAATTTACTACATAACTAAGCGATGATACCAGATCGCGTGTAACTTAATAACCCGAACAACCTGCATATCTGCTCAAAACCTTTTATTAAACATGATTTATGCCAAATAGATCAATTTCAGATTAAAATTCTTCCAGTAATTTAAAAACCTTTTAAGTTATCATCAATTTTGCCATCATTAACTCATCATTAGGTAAGCGATACTACCGCGTAGTAGTGAAACATTTTTTACACTTGCCTTAATCTTTTGCATAAAGTACCAACAATTTGCACCAAAAAGAACGTTTATGGTCATCTTTAAAAGCCTTTAAAGTAATGCGCAGTGCATCTAGCACTTTACGCGCACTTCTTGTCGTGAGCTGTACTTTATTGGCTATTACCTCGCCCATTGCTCAACAAAAAACAGTGTTTACTGAACAAGTTTATGCGCGCATCAATTCAATTTACGGCACTGAAGCTAGTGAGAACGTAGCCAAATGGCGACAATTAGTAACTGAGTTACAGAGCGAAGACATAGACGAAAAACTTTACGAAATAAACCGCTTTTTCAATCGTTTTGATTTTGTAGACGACCTTGTTCACTGGCAGCAAAAAGATTACTGGGCAACGCCAATAGAGTTCATTTCCACGGGCGCGGGTGATTGTGAAGACTACACCATAGCGAAATACTTCTCTTTAATTGAACTTGGCATTTCTGAAGATCAATTGCGATTGATGTATGTTACTGCATTGGAATTGCGTCAACCCCACATGGTTTTGGCGTATTATGAAACCCCTACTTCTGTTCCGCTTGTTTTAGATAATATAAACAGGCGTATTTTGCCTGCTAACAAAAGAAGAGATTTGTCGCCCATTTATAGTTTTAACGGTAACGGACTGTGGGCCGCGAAAGCAATGGGCACTGGCCGGAAATTAAGAGGCAGCGGCCCAATGAAAATGTGGGACGATATGGTAGAGCGGCTAGACCGCGTAATGTACGGAGATAAAGAAGAATAATGAGACTATCTACCCAATTAAGTACAAGCTTACTCGTTTTTTTAATATTGGTTTTCGCTGGTTCCTTCGTGATTAATGTAAAGTTAACCAGAGAATACGTAAACGAGCAGCTTGCCACCCACGCGCAAGATACCGCGACTTCGTTGGGGCTATCTATCACTCCTTACCTAAGTGAAGACAATGGGATTGCTATAGCCGAGACCATGGTAAACGCTATTTTCGATAGAGGTTTCTACCAATACATAACTATTACCGATATGGAAGGTAACTTACTGATTGAAAAGCGCAACCCAACTACCGTTGATAACGTACCTTCTTGGTTTACTGATATTGTAGAAATAACGCCACCTGTTGAAAAAACCGAATTAAACGATGGTTGGACAATGGCTGGAGAACTCGCCGTACAAAGCCACCCAAGGCTAGCCAATGAAACTTTATGGGAAAGTGTTAAGCAAAGTGCATTTATGTTTTTTGCAGCCTTCGTTTTTGCCTATATTGCGTTACTTTTTATTATCACTGCCATTACAAAACCCCTTCGTATTGTCGTAAACAAAATTGAAGATATCCAAAACCAAAAGTTTTCTCACATAAACTACAAGCCTTTTACCAAAGAACTTTCTTTTATAACCCAGGCGGTAAACCGGCTTTCTTCATCTGTTGAGGCCATGTTTAAAGAACTCACCCAAAAAGCAGAGCAGTATAGAATTCAAGCTTATGAAGATAGCCTTACCGGAACGCAAAACAGGAGTGCTTTTTCACGGCATATGACGGCGCTATTAAGCAAAACAGCCACCTCAGATGAGGGCTATGTAATATTAATACGCCTTGCTCAACTTAACGCTATTAATATGACGTTAGGCGCCCAAGAAGGCGATAATTATGTCATTTCGGTAGCCAATGAACTAAAAAGTTTCACCTCCAGCATTCAAGAAACGGCGTTTTTATTTAGAGTGTCGGGAGCCGATTTTGTTTTGGTAACAGAAGCCATGACCAAGCAAGATTGCGAGGCGCGTTTGCAAGAACTGAGTTCTAGCCTTTCTCATTGCAACCCGATTAAAGATGGCAGTAAAGCGGTATGGATAGGTGCTGCGCAATTTAATGACGAGCAGTCTTTTTCTGAGATTATGGAAAACGCTGACAGCGCACTTATGGCCGCGACCAAACAAGCTAACGGCTGGCAGTTCGCATCGGAACTTTCTCATATTCACAGTAATACAGCCTGGAAAGAACGCTTAAACCAAATATTAGAGCAACAATACGCCGACATCGTTATCCAGCCCGTTATGAATATTGAAAAAAACGCGGCGAGTTATTATGAAGCATTTGCGCGCTTTAAAGAAAAAAGCAGTGGTAATGCCATACCTATGTCGCAGCTTATTCCCGCCTCGGAGCGCTTAAACTTAATTCCTGAAGTGGATAAGCTGGTAGTAACCTTGGTGCTTAATAAATTGGCACAAAATAAACGGAATGTGGCGATTAATATTGCGAATGCATCTTTAGCTAATACTGCTTTTAGACAATGGTTATTAACTCTGTTGAACCAAAATACAGCGCTTTGCACCCAATTGGTGTTCGAGTTAGAAGACTCTGCGTTAATCCACCACAAGGACGATGCAATATCGTTTTGCAAATCGTTAGTAAATTTGGGCTGTAAGATAACGATTGAGCATTTTGGAGACAATCTTGCATCGTTAGCTGGGTTGAGGGCTATACAGCCTCATTTTGTAAAAATTTCCGGCAAACTAACAAAAGATATTCACGCAGACAAAGACAGTCAGCTTTTTGTGACGAGTTTATTGAGTATCGCTCGTGGATTAAATATTAACGTTATTGCCGAACTTGTTGAAAATGAAGCAGAGTCAGTTGCGTTGAGTCGGTTAGATGTTGCATACCAACAAGGCTTTTATTTTGCAAAACCAGCCTTGTGGCAGTATTAATAGGCGGAAGCGGAAAGTAGTACAACAAAAACGAGACCTCGCCCGTTCACTTGTTGTACAATATCAGAGTATGGTGTTAGCAAGAAGCTAGCCCGAGGTTTTTAATCTAAGGATAAGTTATGCGTAGCAACGTTTTTTTATCTGTTCTTTTGAGCACATTAATCGCTGTCTCAACCTTTTCTTTTGCACAAGACGGCAGTGTGCCTGGTTTGCAAGTAAGAAACCTTTTGGTTACCGAAATTGAAGAAGGCGCGGCGGTTGAGCAAGCTGCGGAAGAAGTTAGCCAAACAGTGCTGAATGAAAGTATGTTTTTCGATGCTGCAGGTTTATCGTACTTAAGTGAAAATCAAGCAGCTTATAGATCTCTAGTAGCGCTTTTGAATGACAACGCAACAGGCTTTGAATTAGCGATAGCCGGTTTTGGCGAATTACCTGATCAACCATCACAGGTAGTGACAATTGCTGTCTTAATGTTTCCAGAAGATGCTAACGAAATTTACAACATCGCCCTTCAGATGCAGGTTATTAGTGAAGAAGATGCTTTATTGGCAGTAATAAATGCAGGCGTAGACCCTAGCACGTTAACTGCGACGGCGGCCGGCGCGGCTGGCAATACCTTTTCTCCGCTGGGTGTAGGCACTGGTGCTGCTGGTGCAGGTGGCGGCGATACAACTATTTCAGCGAACTAAAGCGGTCTTATTGGTTAAAGCTTTACATCAGTTAGTTGTAAGTGGCTATATTTAACTCTCAGAAAACCGAAAAGTTTCTTTTCGGTTTTCTTTTATTCACTCTGTTTTGGTTGCCTTTATCATTAGGTGCTAACCGTCCTTGGGCATGGGCATTAATGCAAATGTCGTTTTTCTTTATTGGCGGTGTTTTGTTATTAACCCACGACGGCCTTCTTGCTAAGCTTTACTCTAAATACAAGCCATTAGTTGTGCTTTGGCTGGCTTTTTTAGCTTGGCAGCTTATTAATTTAGTTCCCCTTCCCTTCGCATTAGTAGAAGCTATTCGCCCAGAGCGCGTGCAACTTTTGTTAAACGAAAATATAGAGGGAATGCGAAATATAACGTCACAATGGCTTTCATTAAGTTTCGATGCAGGGCAAAGTGACGTAATGTTTTTTAAATCCCTCGCCTATTGTTTCTTATTTTTTATTTCATTAGCGCTTATTAATTCCGCGAAACGTTTAAGGTATACCCTTATCGTTATTAGTGGTGCGGGCATATTCCAAGCTATTTATGGTTCGCTAGAAGTGTTATCTGGCTTAAAATACAGTTTAGTCTTTAAGCTGCCTGTATCTCATATTGCAACAGGAAGTTACGTTTATAAGAACCATTACGCTAACTTTTTATTACTTTGTTTAAGTGCCGCCATAGGCTATATGATTGCTAGTCTTCGGGCGCAAGCTAGTTCAAGCTACCGTGAGCGATTACGTAGAATTGTACATTTTTGGCTCAGTAATAAAGTGCTGTTTCGTATTGGTATAATAATCATGGTTATCGCGTTAGTTATGTCTCGCTCTAGGATGGGTAACAGCGCCTTTTTCATTGCTATGACTATTACCGCCACACTAGGATTAATTTACTTTAAGCCGCGCCAAAAAAGCTATGTAGTACTGTTTATCAGTATGCTGGTTATCGATATTCTTATTGTGAGCAGCCTTTTCGGGCTTGAGCAGGTACAGCAACGCATAGAGCAAACCAACTTGACTCAAGAAAGCAGAGATGAAGTCATTACTGATGCCCTGCCCCTTCTTTCTGAATATGGAATTATAGGTACAGGTGGTGGTACCTTTTATACGGTATATCCTCAGTTTCAAAGTGAATCTATTCAACACTTTTACGATCACGCCCATAACGAATACTTGCAGTTTGCCATTGAATTTGGCGTAATCGGCGCTGCACTCTTGGCTGCACTTCTATTGATGTGTGCTAAAAATGCAATGAGCGCTATTCGACATCGACGACATCCGTTACCACGAGGCGTCGCCTTTGCTACAGTTATGGCAGTTATCGGCATGGCCTTACATAGTACAGTGGATTTCCCTCTACAAGCGCCAGCGAATACCGCTATATTTATAGTGCTATTAGCCCTTGGTGCGTTAAGCCGCGATATCCCTATGGGAAGGCATAACATGGAAAATAACCAAGTACAGTCTTAACAATATAAGAGGCCTTGTGTGGTATTTAAGATAAAGCGACCGATAAAAGAAGAACCAAACGTGCAGCACATGCTTGAACGAATGCCAAAAAATGTTGCCGACTCTTTTACCGACGACCAGCTATTTTATTTAAATACGGCCCTTGCAGGCCGACGCTGGGGAAGCCACAAAATTGATTTAAGAGGCACTATAGGTTTATTAAGAAGTAGGTATTACTTTGTATTACTGGCGGGTCGAGATAAGCGCGATCTATCACGTACCGAAAGCCGAATAGGTAAGTTAGTGATGGCGGCGGTTGTTGCTTTGTTCCTGTGCGTTTCATTAGCATTAGGCTTGGTACTGCTGTATATATTAAAAAGCTGGCTGGGTATAAACCTTTTTGAAGGATTTTCGTTAGGTTTGTGGGATTGGCTAAATGGAAAAAGCTAGCTAATCATAAGTTATGCAGTTAGAAATGCGTTTTCTAACCGGGTAACTGGCGTCACGTAACCATCTGCAAACCGTTTCACTCGCATTGTGCTTTTGTATTGCCTTTAAAACAAAGTCTCTGCTTAGCGGGTTTTGAAGGCCTAAATTTAAATGCTGTTTCAATTGCTCTTTAATTTTCACGTAGTGAATAGACCTTGCGCTAAACATTTCTAAACCAAACTCCACTATGAACTTATGCACTATTGCATCTTGTGGGCCTGCTAGCTTCGCATTTTCTAGGTAATGGTAAAACTCGCTATCTAATTCACCCTGCTGTAGCTTTACTGAAGCCAAGCCAATCCAGCTGCCGCTCCAGGTAGGCCTCAATAATAAGCTTTTTTCATAGCTTAGTGCCGCGTTGTTTAAGTTAGCATTGTTGCGCTGCCTGTCTAATTCAACACTATCTAGTTCTTTATTTTTCTTTTCAACAACGGCTTTCCACTCGAACAACTGCCCCTGTATTTGATAGTACAGGGCGTTATTTGGGAAATAATCGATAGCATTCGCAATTTTAGCTAATCCGCTATTTATTTTTTGCACTGACGCTTTGTTCGGTGATAGTTGCCATACCTCTATATCGTTTTTCACGCTGTAGTACGCATTACCCGCTATAAAAAGCTGCATACTCCATATAAAACCGAAACCGGCAAGTAGCACCATTATCCACTTAAGTATCAGGCGGTTATTTGTGAAGGCCTTGAGTAAACCGCTAGTCATTAGTCACTTCGTTTTGTTGGCCAACCGACACTATCGCACCAGGTCGTGTTACAAAAGTCTCTTGAGCAAAGTCATCACTAAATGTCGACACGACCTCGTAGGCAGCCTGCATATCGTTAGGCCGGCGTACAAGGTCGTGAGTGTCAGACGCAACTACATGAAATGCTTTGTTTCGCATCATAGATAATGCGAAATCTTCTACCTTGTCACCAAAGCGACCTGTTAACGCCCCTGCAGTAACCTGAAACATACAGCCTTGACGCTGCAGCCAGCTAAATTTGTGCTGCTCGGCCAATAGCTCGCGATTGCGCTCTGGGTGGGCTATAAGTGGCTGAACGTTATTTTTTAAAAGCCATTTTATAAGCACTTCCAAGCCTTGTGGTATATGGCTATGTGGCATCTCAAGTAACAAAATACGCTTGCCGTTATATTCGCCTAGAAATGGCAACTCCTGTTGTTTATACCAAATAGGAATTAGTTCGTTAACGCGCACTTCTGCTGCGTACGAAAGGGAGAGAGGGATAGAAGCATCAGCAATGGCTTTTTGAAATTCGTTAAAAGCGTGCCTAATCGTATTCAACGTATTGTCGAAGTACCCTTTGTGGATATGAGGGGTACAAACCATATGGCGAACGCCGCCATCTACAGCTTGCTGAGCCATTTGCAAGGCAATGTCTAAAGACCTGGCACCATCGTCGATGCCAGGCAGTATGTGGCTATGTAAGTCTATCAATAAATGCTGTTAGCTGTTTTTATGACTGGTATACCCATATTGATCATAAAACCCAGCGTACCTTTGTGCTGCCCCTGATTTGCGTAAGTCTACTTGATTTAGTACTACACCATCAAGACGATGACCTACTTGTAAGAAGCGAGACAACCCATTGTTGATTAGCTTTTCGCTGGTACTGTCAGCTCGCACAACGTAAATAACCGAGTCGCAAGAGTTAGCAATAACCATAGAATCGCTAACCGCTTGAGTTGGTGCGGTATCAATCACTACATACTTATATTGCGTTTTTAGTTGCTCAATAAGTTCGTTGAAACCTTTATCAGACAATAGCTCCTGCGGGTTAGAAGGAATAGTACCCGCAGATAGAATATCGATTTTGGATTCTTCATCTCTTACCAAACACTCATCAAAGGTATGAGACTTCAAAATAAGGTTGGCAACGCCCGGCTGATAGTTCGGAATGTTGAATTGCTTCCCTACACTAGGGCGACGTAAGTCTGCATCGATAAGGATAGTTTTATCCAACTGGCCTAACGCAAACGCCAAGTTAATAGAAACCGTTGTTTTACCCTCTTTAGGTACACTTGAGGTTACCATTATTGCTTGTTGTTCTTTATCTAAATTAAGTAACGACAAACTGGTTCGTAGTGTACGCACAGACTCGGCAAACTGATGCTTTTTACCGTCGAAAAATGAACGAACAGGCAAGTCGGTCTTTTTCTTATGTGGTAGCCATGGAATAAGACCCAACATACGTTGACCAAGCTTGCGCTCCACGTCTTCAACTGAGCGAATTCCGCTGTTAAGTGTTTCCATAGCAATCGCGAGAAACACGCCAAAACCAATACTGAATACAAATGCAGCTCCAATTAACAACTTTTTATTAGGTTTCGAAGGTACATATTTTGGCAAGGCAGAATCTAATACACGTGCATTAGCAGATTCAAAACCACCTAACTCGTCAGTTTCTTTTAAACGAGTGAAAAATGAATTATAAAGCTGTTGGTTTATATCCACTTCACGCTGAAGGCCTTTACGCTGATTATCAAGTTCTGATAAACCACGGAATTCTGCTTTTGCACGAGAAACTTCTTTTTCGAGCTGCGTTACTCTGTCTTCAGACACTTCATATTGAGTTGTAATACTTGTGATCAAGTCTCGTATTTGGCCGTTTAATGTTTCTCTGATAGAAGATAGCTCTGCATTTGCCGCAATCATCCGAGGATGTTTCGGGCCGTATACGTTACTTAGTTCACTAACACGGGTCATAGCTTTAGCTTCGTCACGACGAACGTCTCTTATCGTAGGGTGATTAAGCACTTCGGGTAAACGAGCAATGTCATCTAATGAAACATCGTTTCGAGTTTGTTTGTAAATTACTGCATTTAGCTTGAGTGACGTTTGTGCGTCTAGCAATTGCTTACTTAATTGCTCAAGTTCTTCTGAAGCTAAACCAACAACACCATCTATGTTTACAACTTGGTTTTCTTCGTAGAATTTAGCTAAGTTACGCTCTGCTACATCTAATTTTTGCTTAAGCCCCTCAAGACTTTCAGTAAGAAAAGAGGTGGCTTTTGCCGTCATATCCAGTTTTGCTTGCAGATAATTTTCAATATAAACATCGGCTACCGCGTTAGCTAACTCGGCTGAAAGCGTCGGCGATTCGGTAGTGACAGTAATTCTCATCAACTGCGTATTGTCCACCATCTCAACTGTAAGCGCGCTCATTAACATAGAAGTTGCTTTGCGCTTTTTCGCGGCAAGAATTTGTTCTTCCGTGAGCTCTTTAGGCTCTTCTTGGGGAAGAAACGGCAAGGCTTCAATAAGATTTGCTTTTAAGTCGTCAACGAAAGAAGGCTCTTCATCTTTCGGCATAAATTCTTCGTTGTTGTAAAGTGACAAACTCTCAACAGTTCGTTCGGCAATTTGTCTAGATTGCAAAATCTCAAATTGAGTTTGCATATAGTCTTTACGCTTTGTATCTAAGCCATAGACCTCCTCAATTGAAACAACATTTGCCTTATCTGCCTCTACTAAGATTGTTGTTGTTGAGGTGAACATGGGCGTCATTCGCATAACTAGCAACGCCACTAATATGGTAAAAGCGAGTGCGAGTGAAACAATTCGAAACGCGTAACGCTTAATAATTCCTAAATAGTGAGCTATGTCGATGGTTTCATTTTCAAACACACCTGCATTAAGCTCTTCCCTGCTATTTACTGCCATTTTTATTCCTGCACGCTACGTAATTTAGAAGAAACGTTGATTAATGGTGATAATGTCACCAGGTTGAATCATGTCGCTAACTGTCACAGTAAACTCATTCGTTTGACCGTTTTTTTCACGAATAATGGTAATTTTATCCCGTGCAGCACGCTCCGTATAACCGCCAGCTAGGGCAGCGGCTTTGTTTACCGAAAGCCCAGGTTGATAGGCATAGCCACCTGGGCGTTTAACTTCGCCGTCTATAAAGAACGGACGATATTCTACAATAGCCACAGATACTGACGGATTTACAAGGTAATCCCCTAGTAGCCCATCGTAGATGAGCTGCTCAACTTCTGCAGCAGTCATACCCACAAGTTTGATTTCACCTAAGAACGGATAGTTAATAGTACCAACGTCAGGTAAGCGTACTTCCATTGACAGGTCATCTTGCCCAAAAACGCTTATTTGAATTCTATCGCCAGAGCCCAGTTGATATTGGCTCATACTTAAATTGCCCTCTTGGGCCATAATTTGTAACGAACCAAAAAGTAAGAAAATTAATGAAAATAAGCTAACTGCTTTTTGCTTCACAGCGTTACCTCTACTGTTAGACCAACTTCACTTCTGTCGTACCCGATAGTATCTCTGTTACTATCTCTGTCTGTGTACTGATAAAATGTGCTGAATTTTAACCATCTACGCGCTTGGTAATTTAGCGCTGCCGAGTAGTTCATTAATTCGTCGTCCCTGTTAACGATATCTAACTCGTTGAATACATATTCGTCATTTTGCTGCGTAACACTAAAAGAGGTGCTGACCCTTTCTAACCAGTCATGGTTCCATCGCACACTATAATTTTGACCGCGAATAAAGTCACCTTCACCGTTAGTTTCAAATGTATCAGCGCTGGTAGAAATTCTTACAGTTGAATAGCTGACAGGTTGCCAGTCAATACCTACCTCCCAGTCTGTACCATAGAAAGTACCACGAGCTTCATTATCAAAATCTTTTTCTTTATAACCTACCTTCGCAAAGCCCGTAGTTGCTGCAGTACTTTCCCAAACAACACCTACTAAAACTCGTGTTTCATCGTTGTCTCGAGTCACTAGATCAAGTTGTTCGTCATATTTTACGAAAGTCTTAGTTACATCAACAACCATGCTTGTTGCAGCACCAATCTGGTAACCAAATTCAGCGCCAATCATATTTTTCGCGCGGTCACGAATGATGTAGGCATCTTCGGTTCTATCGTAGTCTAGAGTTTGGCGACGAGCCTTAAATGTTAACATGCCATCTGTAGTGGCTGCGCCGTAGCTGTATTCAGCAGACAGGTTACTACTTTTATAGGTATCAGGTGTCGTAATCTCGAGGCCTGAACCAATTGAGAACCCCGTTCCACGATCTTCGTGACCGTCTTCATATTGTGCAAGTGCGCTGATGCGATGACGGCTATTTAACTCAAAGTCACCCGACGCTTCTACAAAGTGATCAGTATAATCGTCGTTGCTGCTAGAAAAGTAAACGCCTCGTTCTAATCTATAACCTACTTGAACTGGGTTTCCGTCAACCTCTGTGGCAGCAATTAATTCTGGAGAAAGTGTTGTCCGCCAGCTGTAGATTTTGCTCTGATTATCTCGGGCATTTGCAACATTGTCGACATACGCCATCGACGATGAAAATGATGGAATTAAATCGAATTGCCCAGCTTGAATCCGACCGGCCTCCTGTGCATATAGGGTTGGAGTGGCGCAAATTACCGACAGCGCTATAATGCTTTTGGTCCTTTTAATCATGTTTTTCCCTTCCTTCGATGACCTTTCGTACAATGATGCAATGAATTTTGTATATATTCTTTCAAACGCGATAACTCGCTGTGTACACATTCTTCTTAAACGTGTCCATTTTTTACAATAAATTGGTGATTATTACCGAAACTGTTAAAAACTGCTTTTATCCAGCAATAGGTATGCCGCTTTTAAAAGGTGCGCCTAATATAAGTAGAATGACATAAAGTAAATCTTGATAACTCCTAGAGAACAAGCCCTACACACCACGTTAGATAGCCTTAAATACCATATAATACCGACGTATTGTTTCATCAATGTGTCTACTAATTAAACTATGGTGTGTACAATCGCATTTGAGACAATATTGAAAGCATTAGATTAACATTCTACTCGTTTTGCACCAAATTAGTACGAAATAAATTAGATTTTGTAATAAAATTACAATGTGAATAGAATACTGTTATCATGCAGCGAAATACCATTAATCTAGATACAGTCAAAAAGTCACCAAAACTTTTAATTCTAATCTGGAATAACTTTTTAAATAATTTTTTGGGCACCAATTTTGCTTACGCATTATAGTTAGAAATTGTCTTTACTGTTTTCTACACATAAGGCTTGGCTTTTTCATACAGCCAATTGCATTCGCTACAGACATCACTTTCATCTAGAGATTACCTAAATGGACAATAGAGTAGAATCTAACAAAGTACTTAAGGCTCATCCGGTAGAACCCAATACCAATGGCGGGTTAGTTGTACGTAACCAAAGTGGTTTCTCAACCATATATAGGCTAATTGACCTTTCATTGGTCACTATCCTTTATTATTCATGTGCTGCCTATTATGGTACACAGATTGATACCACAAGCCTCATCCTTCTGTTTGTTAACGTTATATGCTTCCAGATTTCTGCAGAAGGTGTGGAGCTTTACCGTTCATGGCGTGGCCACGGAACACAAGAAATGCTGCGCGCAGCCGCGATAACGTGGGCACTGAGTATTTTAGGCACAATGACCCTGGGCTATTTTTTCGTTCAAGAAATTCAGACTCCTCCACCAGCCATACTCCTTTGGTTTGCGTCTTCGTTCGTTATTCTTATTATGTGGCGATTTGTGATGCGTAAGTTTCTTTTTCGCATTCGTAAAAGTGGTTTGAACTCACGTCGCTCTATTATTATTGGCGCTACTCAACTTGGTGCGAATGTCGCACTTCAGATACAGCAAAATGAACATTTAGGTATTAAATTCAACGGTCTATTTGATGACCGTGAGCCAGAGCGTCTGCCACACGAAATGCAAGGGGCGGTTTTAGGTAATATTGAAGCGGCGATAGAAATGGCAAAGCGTAACGAAGTTGATTATATCTATATTGCGCTACCAATGAGTGCAGAAAACAGAATCCGCACGATTTTAGAGCAGTGTAGTGATACTACGGCAAACGTTTATGTTATTCCAAACTTCTTCATGTACAACTTACTAAATGCTCGCTGGCAAACGGTAGGCAACGTGCAAGCACTAAGTGTATACGATACACCATTCCAGGGCGCAAGTGACGTACTTAAGCGTTTAGAAGATGTTATTTTGAGCATAGTCATTTTAATGCTTATATCCGTTCCGATGTTAGCTATAGCCGCTGCTGTTAAGCTTACGTCCAAGGGGCCCGTAATTTTCAAACAAAAGCGTTATGGATTAGATGGTAAACAAATTACGGTTTATAAATTCCGGTCTATGACCACGCAAGATAATGGCGCCGTTGTGAAGCAAGCCACGAAAAACGATGCGCGTTTAACTAAGATTGGTGGTTTCTTAAGACGAACATCGTTAGATGAGCTACCTCAGTTTATCAATGTTCTGCAAGGCCGCATGTCAATTGTTGGGCCTCGGCCTCACGCTGTGGCGCACAACGAGGAATACCGTAAGATCATTACTGGCTACATGTTACGCCACAAGGTTAAGCCAGGAATTACAGGTTGGGCACAAGTAAATGGCCTGCGTGGTGAAACTGAGACGACTAATAAAATGGTACAGCGCGTAGAATACGACCTAGATTACATACACCGCTGGTCTATTTGGTTTGATATCAAAATTGTATTTATGACCGTTTTCAATGGCTTTATTAATAAGAACGCCTATTGATAACGTTCATTAAAGTTTTACAAAAGCGGCTGCAAGCCGCTTTTTTTATAATCGTAAATAAGATAATGCAGTACATCGTGCCGAACACTGGATTGTGGTATCTGGCAGTGCCAACGTTACTATTAACGATAATACTCAGCTAGTTACAGAAAACGAGTCTGTTTACATCCCAATTGGTGCTGTACACGCATTAGAAAACCCCGGAAAAATCCCTCTAGAGCTTATAGAGGTGCAATCAGGCGCTTATTTAGGCGAAGATGACATCGTTAGATTTTCGGACCGCTACGGCCGTATAGAGAAAAAATAAACGCATTATCTATGCGCTAAGTTTACGAATACAAGCAGAGCTCTGGCTCTGCTTTTTTGTGTTTAAGATCCCACATGAAGAAGCACCTTCCTGCACTTTCAAACTATGTCTTGGCGATTTAAATCAAGGCTAAAGCAGGTACGCTTTAATGTAGAGCTTTACTGAGTGGATATTAGAAGTACCTAGTGAAACAGCTAGACTAACTGTGATAAAACCGAAGTCTAAACCCCAAAAACGAAAAAAGGCGAGCATCCTGCTCGCCTTTTTCCGAAAGAACTTAAACTTAATTAGTTAATAATTAAGCTAATGCGCCTTTAGCCGCTTCGACTAGTGCGCTGAAAGCTGCTTTGTCATGTACTGCGATGTCGGCAAGGATCTTACGATCGATTTCAACAGACGCTTTCTTCAAACCGTTAATGAAACGGCTGTATGACATACCATTTTGACGAGCAGCAGCATTGATACGTGCAATCCATAGTTGACGGAATTGACGCTTGCGCTGACGACGGTCACGGTAAGCATATTGACCAGCTTTAGTTACAGCTTGTACCGCTACGCGATATACACGTGAACGTGCACCGTAATAACCTTTTGCCTGCTTGAGGACTTTTTTGTGACGAGCACGTGCGATAGTGCCGCGTTTAACTCTAGCCATTAATCAGTCTCCTAAGTCTTATACGTAAGGCAACATGCGCTGAACCAATTTGGTATCAGAGTCATGAACCAGTTTTTTGCCACGAAGGTGACGTTTACGCTTAGAGCTCTTCTTAGTCAGAATGTGACGTAAGTGAGACTGTTTGCTTTTAAAGCGGCCAGAACCCGTTTTCTTAAAACGCTTGGCGGCACCGCTTACAGTTTTCATTTTAGGCATTGCTAAAACTCCGCATTGTTAATATCGGTATTTATTGTGTTGCAGTCACGTCATACCGGTTAATGTTTAGCAGCAAGGTGTTTAAGGGTGCAGATTCCTTAAAACTTTAGACCGTTACTACTTCTTATTTGGGGCTAGCACCATAATCATCTGACGGCCTTCCACACGACGTGGGAAAGACTCGCATGTAGCGACTTCTTCTAAATCCGTTTTAACGCGGTTTAGTAAGTCGATACCGATGTCTTGGTGCGCCATTTCACGTCCGCGGAAACGGATCGTAACTTTGGCTTTATCACCACCTTCAAGAAAGCGACGCAGGTTGCGCAGTTTGACCTGGTAATCGCCTTCATCAGTGCCAGGGCGAAATTTAATCTCCTTGACCTGAATTTGCTTCTGTTTTTTCTTCTGCTCTTTTTGAGCTTTACTTTTTTCGAAGAGGAATTTGCCATAGTCCATAACTTTACAGACTGGCGGCTCGGCATTCGGACTGATTTCTACTAGATCTAGGCTCGCTTCTTCAGCGGCACGCGTAGCATCTGCTAGCGAAACCACACCAACCTGTTCACCGTCTTTGCCAATTAATCTTACTTCTCTGGCTTTAATCTCATCGTTAATGCGGGCTTTGTCGCCCTGAGCCTTATTGTTAGCGCCTTTAATGTGCTATTCCTCCAAACATTTAATTCTTCTGTCTGCTTTTGGGTGATTCTTATGAATCGGAAAGTAAAACCAAAAGCAGACACCGTGTTGTGCATTATACACAAAATGCTCAACTATTTAATTGTCTTTTCTACAACTTCTTGTTGAGCCATGGCAATAAAGTCTTCCAGGCGCATTTTGCCTAGGTCGTCACCGCGGCGAGAGCGTACTGCTACTTCACCCGCTTCCATTTCTTTATCGCCTACCACTAGCATATATGGAATACGCTTCAATGTGTGCTCGCGGATTTTAAAGCCGATCTTCTCATTTCGCAAGTCAGACTTTGCTCTAAACCCTAAATCATGCAGTTTTTTTACACAATCTGATGCATATTCAGCTTGTTTGTCGGTAATGTTCATTACCACAACTTGCTGAGGTGCCAACCACAGTGGGAAGAAGCCTGCGAATTCTTCGGTTAAGATACCGATAAAACGCTCTAGTGAACCCAAAATAGCACGGTGAATCATTACCGGCACTTTGCGCTCGCCATCTTCAGCAACGTAGGTAGAGCCTAAGCGACCCGGCATTGAAAAATCAAGCTGTACCGTACCGCACTGCCATGCACGGTCTAAGCAATCGTGCAGTGTAAATTCAATTTTAGGGCCGTAGAACGCACCTTCACCAGGTTGATAGTCGAACTCGATATTGTTGGCTTTAAGTGCATCCGCTAGCGCAGCTTCTGATTTATCCCATATCTCGTCAGCACCTACACGCTTTTCTGGGCGAGTTGATAATTTAACTTTGATATTTTCAAAACCAAACGCAGCGTATGTCTCATACACCATTTTAATACAGCCACTTACCTCATCTAGGATCTGTTCTTCTGTACAAAAAATATGAGCATCGTCTTGGGTAAAGCCACGAACACGCATAAGACCGTGAAGCGCACCCGATGGTTCATTTCGGTGACAGCAGCCAAATTCAGCCATACGAAGCGGTAAGTCGCGGTACGATTTCAAACCTTGGTTGAAGATTTGTACGTGACCCGGGCAGTTCATTGGCTTAACGGCATATTCCCGCTTTTCAGATTCAGTTGTGAACATGTTCTCAGCGTACTTGTCCCAGTGACCTGATTTTTCCCAAAGCGAACGGTCCATCATTAATGGGCCCTTTACTTCGTCGTAGCCGTATTCGCGTAGCTTCTTACGCACATAGCTTTCTAGTTCGGTGTAAATCGACCAACCATCGTTGTGCCAGAACACCATGCCAGGGGCTTCTTCTTGCCAATGGAAAAGGTTAAGTGCTTTACCAATTTTACGGTGGTCGCGCTTTTCCGCTTCTTCTAAGCGCTGCAGGTAAGATTTAAGCTGCTTTTTATCAGCCCATGCCGTACCGTAGATACGCTGTAGCATTTTATTGTCGCTGTCGCCACGCCAGTAAGCGCCTGCCACTTTCATTAGTTTGAAGTGGTGACAGAACTTCATGTTCGGCACGTGCGGGCCGCGACACATATCTGTATATTCTTCGTGGTGATAAAGTGCTGGGCGGTCGTCCTTACTGATGTTTTCATCAAGAATTTCCATTTTGTAGCTTTCACCGCGCGCTTCAAACGCATCGCGGGCTTCTTGCCAGCTTACTTTGTTTTTAACCACGTCGTAATTGGTTTTAGCCAATTCAAGCATACGCTTTTCTAATTTGGCTAAATCTTCCTGGGTCAGGCTTTCTTCCATATCAACGTCGTAATAGAAACCGTTGTCGATAACAGGGCCGATAGCCATTTTGGTGTTAGGCCAAAGTTGTTTGATAGCGTGGCCTAACAAGTGCGCACAGCTGTGACGAAGAATTTCTAAACCTTCATCATCTTTTGCAGTGATAATTTGAAGCTGCGCGTCTGCGTCAATCATATCGACGGCGTCGACTAGTTCGCCGTTTACTTTTCCTGCAATGGTTGCTTTGGCTAAACCAGGGCCAATATCGTTCGCAACATCTAGTACAGAAACAGCGTTATCGAAAGCGCGTTGGCTTCCATCAGGAAGGGTAATTACAGGCATTTTAATTCCTTTACAGTGGTGACGCCTACTCTGCGCCACATGCATCTTTTTGAAAAATTTAAGCGTGCGCAATGGCACCCGTACATTGCTCTTTGTAAAAGCAAGGGGTGGATTATAACTAGTGTAGGTTCAACTTCAATATTCAAAAGCCGTTCTTGACCAAATAATGGGTGTTCGGTCTTTAAATTAATTATTTTGAATTAGGATTTGTGCATTTATCGTTTTCTTATCCCATACTTGACGTAAATGCGATAGGTCTTCGTGAGGCTGCTCTTATTTGATGATTTTTTAGTTGTCGATTGTACAAGCCTCGCAGTCGCACCTATTGTGAGATGGACGTCACAGCGCATAAAAGTAAGGTTAGTGAAATCGGATATAGTGAAACCGGATTAAGCAGCAAGCTCAACTTTTTCAAAACATAGCGTACAGAGCGTTTATATGTGGCATTTTATTAGCGAGCATATTTCAGACGAGACTCAGCAGTTTTTTAGCTGCCAGAAAGCCGAACGGGTAAGCGGCGGCGATACCCACGACAGTTTTATTATTAAAGACAGTACGCATCGCTATTTTGTTAAAACAAGACGCTACGACGATACGCAGCAACTATTCCTTGAAGCTGAGGGGCTTAAAGCAATAGCAAGCTCACAAACTATTGCTACCCCACGTGTTATTTGCCACGGCATAACCAAAAACGAAACGCCCAACATGGAGTATTTGGTCCTTTCTCATATTCGATTTATTGAACCAAGCACCGAGAGCTACTTCACCCTTGGGCAGCAATTAGCGTCGCTGCATGCCCTTAATGCGTATACTAGCTATGGCTGGCCTCACGATAACTATATTGGTGCTAACGTTCAAACTAACGGTCGAATGGCGTCTTGGGCTGACTTTTTCGCCGAAAAGCGTATTGGCAGTATGCTGGAGCGCCTGGCTATAGCTGGGCTTTGGGATAAAAAAGAGGGCAATATCGATGATATTGTTACTCATGTACGGAACCTCCTTAGCCTACATCAACCCCACCCTTCACTACTACACGGCGACTTATGGGCTGGAAATGCTGGTTTTAATAACAAGGGGCCTGTCTTGTTTGACCCAGCGGTATATGTGGGGGATGGCGAAACCGATTTAGCCATGGCAGAGCTGTTCGGAGGTTTTCCCCAACCTTTCTTTGATGGCTACCATACACACACACCTATCGAAAAAAATTACCAATTAAGAAAACCAATCTACCAGCTTTACCATATTTTAAATCACGGGTTATTATTCGGCGCACATTACATAGCACAAGCAAAACAGCTTTTAGACGATATCTACAGGTCTTAAAGACGCTAGAACCGCCGAACGCGAATTTGAAATAGAGAGCACTTAAATTATGACAGACTCAGGCCCTGTTGCACTGATTACCGGGGCAGCGAAGCGTATTGGTGCAGCCATGGCAACGCGTTTACACAGCGAAGGCTTTCGCGTAATTATTCACTATGGTCACTCAAAAGACGATGCACACACCCTTGCACAAAAACTCAATGACATCCGCCCGGAGTCTGCCACCTGCTTGCAAGCTAACTTGTGCGATAGCGAAGATGTGAAAGCCCTAAGCGAAAATGCAGTAAACGTATGGGGGCAACTGGATGTACTTGTTAACAATGCATCGAGTTTTTACCCTACTCCAATTGGCAGTATTTCAGAGGAAGACTGGCTGTCTTTGGTAGGAAGTAATGTGAAAGGGCCTTTGTTCTTATGTCAAGCGTTAGCCCCTGCGCTTAGAAAAGCGAAAGGCTGCATCGTTAATATGGTAGACATGCACATTGACCGCCCATTACCCAAACACAGCGTTTATTTGCTGGCAAAGTCGGGGCTTGCCTCGCTCACACAGTCACTAGCCATAGATTTAGCCCCCGATATTCGGGTAAATGGTATAGGCCCTGGCGCAATACTCTGGCCAGAGAGAGAAATGGAAGACGATGAAAAGGACAAGTTATTGTCGAGTATTCCCTTAGGAGAACTAGGTAAACCTGAGGATATTGCTAAAACGCTTTCATTTTTAATATCGGCGTCTTATGTCACCGGTCAGATTATTTTTGTAGATGGTGGACGAAGCCTATACACAGGAGCATCGGCATGAAAAAGCCTGCGCGTAACGGGGTAGTACGCTGGGGTGCGGTCACTATTGCTGCGCTATCACTGGTAGGCTGCTTTGGCAGTACTACCGTAAAACACAGCTTAGAGGACTATGCTGAACGGGTTTCTCGGGTACTCGACATGCCTCTTCCAGCGCTATTTGAGAAAGGTATTGTAAAGCCATTACCTAAATTAACTGACTCAGCTACCCTTAAACACAATATTGAAGGTATAAGTATAAACCTGCGAGAATTCTATGCGCTGCAAGATTGTGAGTTAGGAACGGTGGTGGCTGAACGCAATACATCGTTAGGTAAAAGTCAGCTACCTTCACAACGGTTGGTTCATGAAAGTAAATTGCTTACTGTGTTGAGAGACTGTGAAGCAGCATTGAAGGAAACACAGAACAATGCCACCAGTAAACTCGCCAATACAATAGCGTCTTGGCGCGAACAAAAAACGTTAGATTACGGCAAGACATGGGGAAATCTTATTCAGGGAAGCCAAGAGTTGCGCCTGGCCCTAAATACGCCTGAACGCTTGCTGTCTATCGAAAACAACAAAGACGCGTTATCAAGCATAAATGCGCTCTTTTACCTGAATACGTTAAACAGTGCAGAAACCTTTGAAAACCCCATAGATAGCACTGAACTGGAAGAGCAATTACAAATTATACGCAGTGCGCGTTTGCCAGCCACGCTGTGGCAAACGCAGCAAACGCTAACTGATGCATTGTCTGAACTTACCCCTGTATTAACCGCAAAGCTTGCCGCAGTAAGCTGCCCTAACGGCAGAGCCAGCGACCAAGCTGAAATACTGCGTAATGTGTTTTATCTCTTTTTTATCGAACAAATACAGCCAGTAGGCAGCTTGGTTAATCAATATCACTACAAGCTAATACCTTTGTGGGATGCGTGGATTGACGACCCTTCGTTACATAACGACCTTAAAGAATACATAGAGTCCCAAGCAAAAGAAGGCTTTGAACAATACAGCCAGGCAATGCAAGCACATGTTAATCTGTGGCAACAGTTTTTAGGCCGCTGTAACTTATCGCCTGTTGCCCCTAGCTGATACAAATCGACGCTACGTTGCACAACATACATTAAAGAAAACAGTGGAAGGCTGCTCACAGACGCGCCCTGAAAAGCGCATCGCCAAGTAAAGTGACAAGTACAGCTATAATAATAAAAAGCCGCTGTGAAAGCGGCTTGTTTAACTAAAGAATATTCTCCCCTGCCTCGGGATCTCTTGAGTTCCGTGCCTGTTCTCTTATTTCATGCGCGTCAGACGTTACGTCATCTTCACCCTGCTGAGCCTTAACCAGATTTTTAGCGGCGCTTGTTTTTGAGTTCTGCTTATCCTTTCTCTCATCATCAGCGTCGGCATTCATAGCAATTGCCCCCCTAGTCTTGTCGTCACTTTTCTCGTCGCGCTTATCATTTTTGGGTTTTGCAATCTCGTTGCTAGGCTGGTTATTCGCATCACTTTGCGATGTTAGTTGAGACGATGATTTTTCTGTTTGCTCATTTTCATCGGTAATATCTTCGATTCTAGCTGTATTGGCACCTTTCACGGTTAACCCCTGAGGAAATATAATTTCCCGCGCATCGTCAGGCATGCTAATACCGGCTTCAAGAAAGGCTAGCGTAATGTTCCGCATTAATACCGATGACATTTTGACCACGCTGGTTTTCTCTACATCCACCCAAAAGTAAACTTTCAAATTGTAAGTGGAAGAGCCTAGCTCATCGATAAGTATTTGTGGTTCAGGGTCGCGAAGTACGTTTTCCTGCCCTATGGTGATTTCACGTGCCATTTGTTGAGCATGTTGTATGTCTGCATCATAGCCAACGCCCACAACGAATTGCCCCCGCATAAGCGGGTTAGCGGTAAGATTTTTGATAACGCCTTTGTAAATAGTGGCGTTAGGAATTTGAATATGATTGCCATCGAAATCTACTAGTGTTGTAGCCCTGGCGGTGACCTTTTGAATAATGCCCGTAAAGTCATTAACCTGAACAATATCGCCAATTTTAAAAGGGCGTTGAATAGTAAGCAGCAAACTAGAAATAAAGTTTTCAGCAATATCTCTAAACGCAAAGCCTAGTATAAGGCCAACAACGCCTGTTCCGCTTACCACTGCAATAGCAAACCCAGTAAGCCCTGCCAGAAACAAAAACAAATAGATGCCAAGCAAAATGAGCACTAAGCTTACGCTTCGCTGAATAACTGATCGCAGCAGTGGTGACGTTGTTGTTCGGGTAAGAGGCTTAACCAGAACCTTGGCAACATAGGGTGCCAGCAATATAAACACCAACATGACTACCACACCGAGAGCTAGACCGGGCAAACGATAGACAAAATTATTCCAGAGCTCAGTAAGTAAAGATTGGGCGTTAGATAAACTTGTTACACCGCCGCCTTCGGCACTTTGCATGAAGGTAGAGAAAGGTGAGAGCCACTGAATCGATAATATCGTTGATAACATAACCTAGTTCCTTGGTACGATGTTGTGTGCATTTGCGGATTGTTCTAGCTTCTAATTAAACCAAGTCGGATATAGCCCGTCGCGTCTATTAAAGCAGTGTAAACAGGTATTCTCAGCGCAATTACAGAAAAGTATGTAAAACGTATTACGCCGCTACAACGAGATAAGATCCCAGTCCTATTGTGAAAAGAAAACTTCCCCAGATAGCATGCTCAATAACCACCACTGGCGTTGAGTTTGTATGCATGTAGCGATAGCCGAATATCGCGCCGCCTATCCAAGACACCACCACCGCAACCCAGTTCCCATAAACCAAGTGAGCGAGTCCAAATAGGAAGGTACTTAACGCCCATCTCGCATATTTAGACGGCAAAATGCGCTTATAACGATGAAAGAAAAACGTTCTAAATATGATTTCTTGGGGAATAACTGAAACTATCGGGTAAATGAGCAGCGTGGCTACCCACATCCAAGGCTGATTCATAGGCCAATGCAAAAACAACTCTGGTTTTAAAAAGTAAACCACTAGCGCAAGCAAGCTCGCCCACGGTAAAAATAGCCGTAGTGTGCTTTTCAAATGAATTTTATAGTCGTCCCAATGCCATAATTTAATGCGCTTAAATTGTTTGTCCGCTAACAAAATAGCCAGACAACAAAGCCCCATAATGCCCAAAATTGGCATGAGGTAGTCTGCAAAATGTTTAATCCAATACAGCACGGCAAAGGGAACCGCCACAAATAGCAAGATCAATTCAGACCACAGCTTTGCCACAACACACCCCTTCTAAAAACGCTAGCCGTAAGCACCCTGTTCGTCTTGAACAGGCAAGTGCGAAACAACAAATTAATTACCAACTGATGACAGTTTTATGAATATTCTCTGTATATGAAATTGTAGTGCCAAAATGGCAGGTACAGTGAATTAATTGATTGCAACTTTAGCCTATATGCCAAAGCTGATAAGTAAGCGTTTAATTTCCATAAACTTTTACTTTAGCTTTGCCTTGAATAGCAGTTAACTAACGACAAGGATGAATAAAAAATCACGATATAAATCTATGAATAGAGGCTAGCTAGACTTCTAAACTCAGGTAGTGTTTGTACAACGCACAAAAGTCGTGAAATAATTGCACAAGATGTATAAGGCGAAACCAATGACAAAAAGCAGCCCTAGCGACGTTTTAAAACAGATTGAAAAACACTACGCATCACTCTCTCCTTCAGGCCAATCGATCGCGCATTATATTCAGCAAAATCCTATTGCGGTGCTTAGCCAATCCATATCACTTATTGCGGAAAAAACAGGTACATCAAAGGCAACGGTAAGTCGCTTTTTTCGACAGCTAGGTTTCGACTCTCATCAGCAGGCAAAAGATGCACTGGTGCAGCTAAGGGAACAAGGCGTTCCGGTAGTTAGCCCTTCAAGTGGTGTATTGCAGCACGAGAGCGACAGCAAAAATCTGGCGAACACGTTTGAAGGCACGTCACCCGCTGCATTAAACGAGATAGCAGAAATACTTGCTACTGCCCAACAAGTCACATTAATAGGGTTTCGAAACGCCTATCCTATCGCCCTTCATTTCAGGCAACAGCTTAAACAGATTCGTACTTCTGTTCGCGTATTGCCGCAGCCAGGGCAAACGTTGAGTGAAGATATTATCGACTTAACAGAGAATGACGTTGTTGTTTTATTTGGGTTTCGCCGCAGAACGCGCCAGTTTAAATATGTTCTAAATAGTATTAAACATTGCAAGACGGTACTTATTACCGACCCAACAGGGCAAGGCTACAGACAGGATGTTGACCACTTGCTGATAACGCATATTGGCGGAGATTCACCGTTTGACAGTTACGCCGCGCCCATGAGCCTCGTAGCTTCGTTGTGTAACTTAACTTACGAAGTGTTAGGTAGTGCAGCTGCAAACCGAGTGGATGCCATTACCGACATTTATATACAGATGGATGAATTAGAGGATCCTAAGCGCTGACACTTCCATTCGTACGCTTTTTGAGCAATACTACTAAAATCAGTAGCAGGTATTTTTTATTTTTCAAGCGAAGAAGGAACTTTCTAGCTAAAAAATAGGTATAAGTGAAATTAACGTTAATTTTGCTGCTTAGACGTGTTGTTGGAGTAGAAATGGATAAAACACAAGTGGTCATGGAAGAAGCTAACGGTGTGTTAGATTTTTGGTTCGGGGAACTTTCGCCCGAACAATGGTTTAAAGAAGACGCTGCGGTTGATAAAACCATCACGTCTCGATTTTCTAAACTGCGTTTAGCTGCCTTAAACGGCGAACTATGGCCTTGGCGTGCAACCCCCACTGGTCGCCTTGCAGAAATCCTACTTCTTGATCAATTTTCCCGAAATATATTTCGGGGTCATGCCGATGCCTACAGCGCCGACAACATTGCTTTAATATTGGCACAAGAAGCGGTAAGCGTTGAGGCCGATAAAGTGCTTACCCCACAGCAACGCACATTTTTGTATATGCCCTTTATGCACAGCGAGTCCCTCGCTATTCATGATGTAGCCCTTGAACTATTTTCACAGGAGGGGCTAGAGCAAGCCTTCACTTTTGAAAAGCGACACCAAAACGTGATAGAGCGCTTTGGTCGATATCCGCATCGAAACAAGGTGTTAGGTCGTGAATCAACCCAGGATGAAGTTGCCTTTCTAAAAAGTACCCCTAAAGGATTTTAAGGGGATAGGGCTGCTCTTTCGAAGCGCCCTGCTCGTAAGCGGTTTTTTTGCATTTTCCATCATTCATCACATTTTTGGTCCAGTGTCCGCCGAGAAGGTAACAAACGTTTCCTCTTGACTTTTTTATGAAACATATGTTTCATAGAGAAACTAATAAAAGTAAAAAATGATGTTAAGAACGCGCTGTGAGCTCACCTTTTGTAATCAAGCCCTGTGACAAACGATATGAGCAGGCAATTAAATCTTTAGAAACCTCGTCTTGTAAGAACAGCAGTAATGCCAAAAACCTTGCAACAGACGATGCTTTACTTAGCGGCCTGGGCCTAGCGGTAAAAGACTTGTTTCATGTGAAAGGTCTGCCAACGGCAGCGGGTAACCCAGACTGGGAAGCCACTCACCTGGTACCAGAAACTACGAATTGCTGTGTAGCAAATATGCTTAGTGCAGGTGCCACATTCAAAGGGAAAACCATTACCGACGAGCTAGCCTACAGTTTACATGGTCAAAACAAGCATTATGCTTCGCTAGTAAACCCGACTGCACCGGCGCATATTCCGGGCGGCTCTTCATCTGGCTCGGCGGTGGCGGTTAGCGCTCACCTTGCAGACATCGGGCTTGGAACAGATACAGGTGGCTCCATTCGCGTTCCATCAAGTTATCAAGGTCTATGGGGGCTTAGAACTACTCATGGGCTCATACCTTGCGACAACATGGTCGCGCTTGCACCATCATTCGACACAATCGGGTGGATGACAAGAGACCTTGATACACTGCAAAAGGTCGCTGAGGTATGCATAGCCGGTGCGTCTGCAACTGGTATATCTCCAAACAACGAAAAGCAGACAGCAATTGGTGATGCCCCCTGTTTTGGGGTAGCTACTCATTTATTTGAGAACGCGGCCCATGGAGCACTGTGTAAAACATGGTTACATAAGCTTGCAGAAAACAATAAGCACATGGCGTTATCTGCCGATCAGTTAGACCTTCAATTTTTACAAACCGCTGCGACTTTTCGCACATTACAAGGGGCTGAAATTTGGCAGCAGCACGGCGAATGGATTGAGACAACTCAACCCAATATCGCCGACGATATTATGTTGCGCTTGAATTGGTGTAAAACCATAACAACACATGCTGTACAACAAGCCAAAGCGCAGCAAGAAGTGGTGATTAACCAGTTAAATATGCTCTTTGAGCAAATTGATGTATTGGTAATTCCCACAACACCAGGCGTTGCACCTCGATGCGACGCCGATGAAATGACATTGGCAAATGATAGAAACGCGCTTCTTGCGCTTACCGCAGTAGCGGGGCTTGCTGGGCTACCTCAGCTTCATTTGCCTTTATTTACCCTACATAACGCTCCATGCGGTTTATCGCTTGTGGGCAAAAAAGGCAACGATCTTGCACTTCTCGCGTTAGCCAAAAAGCTGACCACTGGCTAAACGTGTATCGCACACGCTTACTGGGCTTTCTCGCTAATTTAGAAAGCAAAAGGAAGAATATTACGCAGCGTTTATAACAAGACGGCTGCCGTTGCTGAATTTTCGAAGGATATAACAATGAGTGAAAAACCAAACATCGCATTTACCGCTCCACACTATGCTGCATCTCAAGTGGGATTGAACATACTAGAAAAAGGCGGTACAGCAATTGAGGCAATGGTAGCGGCTGCGGCGTCTATCGCCGTTGAATACCCGCACATGAATGGGATGGGTGGCGATGGCTTTTGGCTTATCAGCGAACCAGGCAAGCCCCCCATTGGCATTGATGCATCAGGCGTTGCTGCGAAAGGTGCAACCCCTTCGTTTTACGAGGGGCTAGATGCAATTCCAAGCAGAGGCGGTAAGTCTGCACTTACTATGGCAGGTGCAGTAGCAGGCTGGAAAAAAGCCCTTGAGATAAGCCGCGAATGGCAAAGTGAAATGCCGTTGAGCACATTGTTTGATACCGCTATAAGCCAAGCCAATTGGGGAATAGAAGTTACACAAAGTTTGGTTGATGCCAGTAACAAAACTTTCGATGAGTTAAGTACCGACGAAAATTTTGCTCAGTTTTTAATAAAAGGCAAAGCCCTTAAAAAAGGGAAGATCCTAAAACTTACCAAACTCTCTGAAACCTTAGCCCATTTGGCTGAGAAGGGCTTAGATGATTTTTATCACGGTGAACTTGCTACAAAACTTGCTGAAGACTTAGAAGCCGCTGGCTCCCCTATTCGTCTTGAAGACTTTAAAGAGTACGAAGCAAAAATTGTTGAACCCTTATCGGTATCGACCAGCAAGGGTAAGCTATATAACTTGCCAGCGCCTACTCAGGGTGTGGCTTCATTAATTATTTTAGCGCTCTACGACAAAGTTCAACATCTTGGCAGTACCGATGCAGATATGGTGCACTTACTCATTGAGTGCACCAAGCAAGCTTTCATTGCACGTAACGCAAATGTGACTGACCCATCGCGTACGCCTGTAAATTTACAAAGCCTATTGAGTGACGACGCTCTGGAAGTGATGGCAAAGCGCATCTCTTTGCATAAAGCGTTGCCATGGCCTCATGAGGCAAAACACGGCGACACAATATGGATGGGATGCTGTGATTCACAAGGGCGAATGGTGAGCTACATTCAATCGCTTTATTGGGAGTTTGGTTCAGGCGTGGTCAGCCCGCAAACCGGCATTGTGTGGAACAACCGCGGCACCTCATTCTCACTTGATCCTTCTAGTAATCAGTACCTAGCGCCGGGGTTAAAACCGTTTCATACATTGAACCCAGCATTCGCTGAACTCATTGATGGTCGCCGAATGAGCTACGGCACTATGGGTGGTGAAGGACAGCCGCAAACTCAAGCCGCCTTGTTTGCTCGCCACATCTATCATGGGCAGCCTATCGCCAAGGCGATTTCATTAGGCCGTTGGCTGCTTGGAAGAACTTGGGGCGATCAAAGTCACAACTTAAAAGCAGAAAGAGATCTTGTTGAATACGTAGGTGAAAGCCTGGTCGCTCGGGGCCATGACATGGTGACGGTAGATCCATGCAACGAGCTAATGGGTCACGCGGGCGCGATTATTCGCGACACTGAAGGCACAGTAACCGGAGCCAGCGACCCACGTAGCGACGGTAAAGCTTATTTAGGACATCGCTAGCACACCTTACTTTTGCCTAAGAGTTTAAGTAACAACTATCAGTTAATCATTTAATCGAGAAATAAATTACATGCAGTTTTTAATGGATAACCTTACGGTTATATTGTCTTTAATAGGTACTGGCGTATTTGCGGGTTTGTTAGCGGGTATGCTCGGTGTAGGTGGCGGCATCGTTATTGTGCCGGTGCTGTTCTTTTTGTTCCAAGCGTTGGGGGTATCCCCCGAGAGCGCAATGGTTGTAGCAACAGCAACATCGCTAGCGACTATTGTGCCCACCTCAGTAAGCTCTATTCGCGCTCACCACGCTAAAGGTAACGTTGATTTCGAATTACTTAAGGCCTGGGCCATATTCATACTTATCGGCGTACTGGCAGGAAGTTATTTAGTAACCGTAGTAAACCCTACGTTTCTCACTTTACTGTTTGGCGTAATTGCAACGCTTTCAGCAATCAACATGCTTATTGGTAAAAAAGACGCGCTGTTTCAGGGTCTTCCCGGACGCGTCGGGCAATCAATTATGGCCAGCTGTATCGGCTTGTTTAGCGCTATGGTAGGTATTGGTGGTGGCACACTTACTGTTCCTACTCTGACTTTTTGTAACTATCCCGCTCACAAAGCAGTGGGTACAGCAGCGGCAGTAGGCTTAATTATCTCCCTTCCTGCAGCGTTAACCTTACTTTTTGTTGGTGCAACTCCTGCAGATGCGCCTTATGCCACCTTCGGTTATGTAAACTTGTTAGGCTTTGCCTGCATTGTGCCACTAACCGTGCTGTTCGCTCCGGTAGGCGCAAGCATTGCCAACAAGCTAGATGCGGGGCTACTTAAGAAAATCTTCGCCGTTGTTCTAATCATTACAGGCTTGCGCATGTTAGCGCAAGTGCTTATCTAGGAGTGCTCTCATGTCTAACGAAATGGCTAAAAGAACAATTAATGGTGCTTTAGCACCTTTATCTCCACCTCCCCGTTTGTTAATGGGCCCGGGCCCCATCAACTGCTACCCGCGTGTTTTAAGCGCTATGTCTACCCAACTCGTGGGGCAATACGACCCTGTCATGACCGGATACATGAACGAAGTCATGCAGCTTTACCGCGATGTCTTTAATACCAAAAATCAGCAGACCTTTTTGGTTGATGGCACGTCGCGCGCTGGCATCGAAGCCGTATTGGTGTCAGCTATAGAGCCTGGCGATAAAGTGCTAGTGCCTATTTTCGGGCGCTTCGGGCATTTGCTTGCCGAAATTGCAGAACGCGCCGATGCAGAAGTGCATACCATAGAAGTGCCGTGGGGCGAGGTATTTACGCCTGAGCAAATTGAAGCTGCGGTTAAAGAAGTGAAACCAAAGCTCTTGGCTATTGTGCAAGGTGATACGTCTACAACCATGCTTCAACCTTTGGCCGACATTGGCGCTATTTGTGAAGAACATAACGTCTTGTTCTATTGCGATGCCACAGCTTCTATAGGCGGCAACCCGCTTGACGCGGATGCATGGAAGTTAGATGCAGTGTCAGTGGGCCTGCAAAAGTGCTTAGGTGGCCCATCGGGTAGCGCGCCAATTACGCTTAGCGACAAGTTCGTTAAAACCGTGCGTACTCGCCACCATGTAGAGGCCGGTATTCGCGACGCGCATCACGAGTCAGCCCGCGGACCGAAAATTCGTTCAAACTATTTTGATTTGCCTATGATCATGGATTATTGGGGTGAAGAGCGTTTAAACCATCATACCGAAGCGGCCAGTATGCTGTATTGCGCCCGCGAGTGCGCTCGCCTGCATCTAGAGGAAGGCCAGCAAAACGTAATTGCCCGACATAAGGTCGCTGGCGATGCCATGCTAGCCGGTGTTCAGGCTATGGGGCTTAAACCTTTTGGCGACTTGAAACACAAAATGTACAACGTAGTGGGCGTATACATTCCAGACGGTGTACAGGGTGAAGAAATACGCGAAACCCTTTTGTTACGCTTCAACATTGAAATAGGCACCAGCTTTGGCCCTTTAAAAGGCAAAATATGGCGTATTGGTACCATGGGCTACAACGCCCGAGAAGATGCCGTACTGCATACGCTTCAATCGCTTGAAACCGTGCTGCGCATGCAAGGATTCAAGGCGCCGGCAGGCAAAGGAGTAGATGCAGCACTGGCCGTCTATGCAGACGCCAAACTTGCGGGAGCGACGAATGGGTGAGTTTGCTGAATTAGCAATTCAGGTTATGGCAAGGTGCGAAACATTAGGCACCTTAAGCCAAAATCCTTCCTGTCTGGACAGGCGCTATCTCACCGAACAGCATCGACTTGCAAATCAACTGGCCTCGGGCTGGATGATTGAAGCTGGTATGACGACGTGGCAAGACGCAGTGGGTAATATTTGGGGTCGCTACACCTCTAGCGTACCAAACGCCCCTCGGCTGATATTAGGTAGCCATTTAGATACCGTGCCTAACGGCGGTAAATATGACGGAATGCTCGGTGTTGTTGCTGCTATTTCGCTGGTCGCCATGTTCGATGGCACACAAACCAAGTTCCCTTTTCACATCGATATTGTGGGTTTTTGTGATGAAGAAGGCACACGATTTGGCACCACGCTTTTAGGCAGTCGAGCACTTACCGGAAAATGGGAAGACCAGTGGCGATTTTTAAAAGATGAAAACGGAATAAGCCTTGAACAAGCCATGGCGAACTTTGGTTTGAACTTCGACGCGGTAAACAGTGCCGCTATCGCTCGTACTGATATTTTAGGCTACTTGGAGTTACACATTGAGCAAGGCCCTGTTTTGGAGCAAGAAAACTTGCCAGTGGGCGTAGTCAGTGCAATTGCAGGTGCAAGGCGTTTTAATTTCACCGTTGAGGGCATGGCCGGCCACGCGGGTACAGTGCCAATGTCGATGCGAAAAGACGCGCTTTGTGCAAGTGCAGAAATGTTATTGGCGGTTGAGAATATCAGCCTACAACGCCCGGGCGTAGTAGCGACAGTGGGTAAAATTGAAAACGCGCCCAACGGCGTAAACGTTATTTCAGGTCGCACCCGCTTTTCGTTAGATATTCGTAGTGAAGACGATAACTTACGAGATTCTGTATTGGCAGAAATATTGCAAAAATTTGATGAGATTGCGCAAAGAAGGCAGTTGACGCTTAGTCGAGAACAAACCCACAGCGCGCCAGCAGTTCACTGCGATGAATATCTAAAAAAAGCGCTGGTGCGTGGTGTTGAGGAAAGTGAAATTGCGCCTCGGGTGCTGGCATCAGGTGCGGGGCACGACGCGATGGCGATGGCGGATATTTGTCCTGTTGCTATGTTGTTTACTCGGTGTAAAGGAGGCATTAGCCACCACCCGGCAGAATCAATAACTCACGATGATGTCGCCGCAAGTTTGTCTGTACTTTATAAAACCATTAGCAAATTACAGCATGCTTAGTTGTAACATTGGTTGAGCAGCACTTTTTAATTTTATAACAATGCTTTGCCTCAACAAACGCATATTCTGTGTTTGCAAAGCTTTGTGAGGTCTTCTTTTGCTCAATATTGAACCACTATAGTTTTAAAGGGTTAATAATGAAAATAACAAGGATTTACAACGATGAAGCAGGCAAAAGCCACTTTGGTGAAGTGGAGATTGCCCTAAAAGACGGAGGCCCTATCGGGATGCTTTCAGAGAAGTTTGGCGCAGATAAAATTATCTTTCGCGAAACGCCGGCAGACTACGACTTCAAATGGCATCCAGCCCCTGCTCGCCAACTGCTTTTCATTCTTAAAGGCCGAGCAGAGTTCACTGTATCAAGTGGCGAGCGCCACGTGTTTGGCGCCGGCGATGTGTTGTTACTGGAAGACACAGAGGGCGAAGGCCATTGTTCTCGCGCTATGTATAACGAAGTGCGCCATTCAATATTTGTTACCTTAGGTGAAGGCGTTACGCTGTAGAACGTATCTGTCATCCCGCATTCACGCTGATAGTTAAAGTGCGCCAGATTGGCGCATTTTTTTGTTATAGCACCAAGATGGGGCTTTTAAATCACCAGTACTATTCATTGCTGACAAAATAATTGTTTAACTTTCGTAAATTCAATCACTTAAAAAACCCTCACCATACAGACCATTTGGTCAACATCTTGCAGCATTCTCGTTTTATCTACCTTTTGCATGGAGTAAGGGAATAAGCATGTCTTCCAGCAACAACGAGTTAATATACGACTTACATGACAATCCAGCTTTGCTGCCCGCTCTTACGGCTGCCTTCCAGCATTTATTAGCAAGTTTCGTTGGGGTAATTACACCTACGCTTATTGTCACATCCTCGTTGGGTTTAACTGAACACACACCTTATTTAATAAGTATGGCGCTTTTTGTAAGCGGCATTGGCACAGCCATCCAAACTAAGCGAATTGGCCCGGTTGGCAGTGGTCTTGTGGCCATTCAAGGCACAAGCTTTGCGTTTATCAGCGCACTGATTTTGGCCGGCAGTCAGGTAAAAGCAAGTGGCGGAACCTCTGAGGATGTTCTGGCGCTGCTATTTGGGCTCACCATGGCGGGCGCGCTGGTAGAAATTGTATTCAGCCTTTTTGTAAGTCGGCTGCAACGCATTATCACTCCGCTTACCACCGGCATTGTTATTACTGCAATAGGTTTAAGCTTGATTAATGTGGGAATGACAGACCTTGCGGGAGGATTTAATGCAGATGATTTTGCCAGTACCGACAACTTGCTTGTAGGTCTGGGAGTCTTATTGATTATTGTATTTTTGAATGCAGCAACTAATCACTGGCTTCGATTAAGCGCTATTTTCATAGGCATGGCTGTGGGCGCAATTTATATCGCTTTAACCAAAGGGTTAGATTTTAACGGCTTATCTTCACTTTCTATTGTTGCCATTCCCACTCCGTTTGCCTATGGCATCGATTTCGACATCAATTTGTTCCTTCCTGTCGCGCTCATTTACTTATTTAGCGCAATAGAAACGGCAGGTGACCTTACGGCAAACAGTCTCTTCTGTAAGCAGCCAGTTAGCGGGCCTGTGTATTTAAAACGAATTAAAGGCGGCATTCTTGGTGACGGCGTAAATTCGTTGCTTGCCGGTATGTTCAATACGTTTCCCAACACCACATTTGGGCAAAACAACGGCGTGATCCAACTAACCGGAATCGCCAGCCGTAAAGTCGGCTTTTTCGTTGCTGGGCTATTTGTGTTTATAGGGTGCTTCCCCATTGTTGGCGGCGTTTTACAAGCAATACCGAAACCGGTTTTGGGCGGCGCGACCTTGGTTATGTTTGCCATGGTAGCCGTGGGCGGTTTAAAACTCTTGGCGAGCTATGCGCTTGATAGACGCAGTAGCCTAGTCACTGCTTGCGCGTTAGGCATAGCCATTGGCGTAATGATGGTGCCACAGGCGCTTGCGCAACTGCCTAGCTGGCTTGAAAATATTCTTCTATCGCCTGTTACTTCAGCAGGGCTTACCGCGGTCATCTTAGAATTAACCTTACCTGGTAAAAAGGTGAACGATATCAGTGAGATGAAGCCTACCCAGAAATCATCTACTCCTGTAAGGGCCATTGTAGGAATGCAGACAAAAGCGGAGGACGTCTCCTCCCTTTTTAGTGCAAAAGCACGCTAAAAATCACCTCAACGGTGCAAGCATATTAAAAACCTTATTTATTAACATAAAAACAACAATATAAGAACAACATTATATTTTTAAATCCATATAATTCAGCAACTTATAGGCAGGTTAAAAGTTGACCAATTGGTTAAGTAGTTGGCATTTATCCTGCTAAACCTCTTGCATTACAGCAAGACGCAGTAGAAATACCGCGTTAATAAAGCCCTAAAAGGGCAAATAAAAATAATGAGGAAACCATGAAAAACACTACATTCAAATTATCTCCTCTGGCAAAAGCATTAGCGATAACAACTGCAGTAGCATTGTCGTCACCCGCATTTGCTCAAGAAGAGAAAGAAGTTAAAGAGAAAGATGTTGAAAAGATTCAGGTCACTGGATCACTTGGCAGCTTACCAGGCCAAGACGTTGAGTCTGTATTCGGGTTCGGCAAATCTATTCTTGAAACACCGCGCTCTGCCTCAACCATTTCGCAAGAGCAGATGGAGCGTTTCAACGTTTCTGACATCGATGAATTGGTTGCTTTTGCACCAGGAACATTCACACAGTCTTTCTTTGGTGTAGCCGGTTCACTAGACGTACGTGGTACGCCTGGTGAAGTTTATTTTAGAGGCGTTCGCCGCTTGGACAATCCCGGAAATTATCCGACGCCAATAGGTGCTTCAAGTAGTGTTGACATAGTTCGTGGTCCTGCCTCTCCTATTTACGGACCTGCTAAAATTGGCGGTTATCTAAACTTTAATCCAAAATCGGCAAAAGTAGGAAGAGGTCAATATTTAGATAGTCCGACTGGCCAGTTCTCTTACACTACAGGCTCATGGGACAAAAATGTACTGACTGCTGAAGTTGGTGGCCCTGGAAAATTAGGTAGTAAGGATCTTGGTTACTACATCTATGCTGAACAAGAAAACTCAGACTCTTATTATCGTAATAGCGAAACCGACCAAACAGTGGTTCAAGCGGCGTTCGATATGGACCTGACCGATAACCTTAGTATTGAGTTTGGTGGTATGTATCATAAGTATGATGGTAACCAAAATGCTGGTTGGAACCGCGTTACTCAAGATTTAATAGATAACGGAACATATATTACGGGCAATGCAAAACCCTTAGATGCGGACGGCGATGGCAGCATTAGTCACTTTGAATACTTCGCTGCAAACCTTTTCGTTGAAGTCGATCCTTTAACAGAAGACGGCTCTAGTTTTAGTGACGAAATGGCTTTGGTAGATGTAGGTGCAGCTCAATTGGGTCGTGATCAAACACTTATAGCGGCTGATGATGTACTAGAAAATGAAGTAACGACATTTTACTTCGATATGATTTATTTCGCAGATAATTGGGAGTTAAAAAACCAATTTTTCTATGAAAGTTATGAAAACCTAAACGAAAATGCATACGGTTTCTCTCAATCTCATGACGCTTACGTAATTGAAGACAAAGTTGTATTCGCCACCGAATATGAAAGCGATAGCTTATTCGCTCAATTCCAAGTCTCGCCATCTATTCGATACACAGATTTTGAAAGCGGTGATGATTTCATAAATGAATTTTTTGATCGTCGCGATCTTACTGGCCCTTCAACCGCTTTGGACAGACGCTTACTTGCTACACGTGCAGGCTTTGGCTATTCGAACTATGACATAGGAAACTATCTTAATTTGGGTCTAGCAGCAATGACAGACCTTACTTGGGAAAATGGTTGGAACATAGTTTTAGGTTTGCGCTATGACTCTGTAGATGTTGAAAGTACAACTCCTGGTGGCATTACTTTGTTTGGGGGTGATGAAGATGTAACTGCGGAAGACAAAGAAGATGGGATCTCATGGAACGCAAGCGTTTCCTACAAGACAGAGTTCGGACTTATTCCATACATTACAGTGGCTGAACAAGCAACGATCGTTGCAGGACAAGGCGCAAATATTGACGTAGAAAATATTCCAGGTGGTTTTTTCGATACGTCTGAGCTTTTCGAATACGGTGTTAAAGGGTCATTCCTAGATGACAGCCTTTACGTCGCTTTATCAATATATGAGCAAGAGCGAACAGACATAAACGCACAATCTACTGTTACAAATAACACCACGTTGAACGAAGGTACAGAGTTTGAGTTACGTTGGGTTGTTAATGAACAATTGGTATTAACCGCTGTTTACACCAATATCGAAGTAACCAACTTGACTGTACTAAACGGCGGAGGCTTCCAGTTCGGATTCTTCGGCGCAGAAGATTTTGCAAATATTGACGATCCTTCTATTTTCTATGGAGGCACACCAAATGGTAATACGGCATACGGCAACCTTTCTGCTATCAAAGCCGGCATACCAGAAAACACTTACGGCTTAACGGCTACCTATGATTTCTTAAACGGATATGCTGCAAGCCTGAGTGTGGTTAATGCTGATGAAGTTTCGTCAGGATTCTCTGGTGCGGTCACACTACCTTCATATACTCTAGTTAATGCAGGTTTGTCGTATCAAGCGGAAGACTGGAGTGTGAATTTAACGGTTAAGAACTTAACTGACGAAGATTACTTCCGCTCAAACTTCCCAGATTTATTTGGTAGCCAAATAGTACTTCCGGAACTACCTCGTCATTGGAATGCTAAATTTACCTACACATTCTGAAGAATTTTGCCTTTGTAAATTAGTGTTTTTCGGTAAGCGCCGGAAAAGCAGTGTTTGTATTCAGGCTTAATGTTTTTTCGTTTTAGAGCCCAGTTCAATACTGGGCTCTTTTTTAGGATTTTCCCCATGCATATTGCTCTTCAAAAAACTGTTAATTTCTTCAATCCTCTTTTAGTTTTCACCATATTGCTTAGCTTTTCATTTACTGCAACGTCGGCAGAGGTTAATGCTCATGGCATAAAACCGATGAAAGTGAAGGTGGTCATCGTGAGTATGTTTGAAATTGGAGAGGACGAAGGCGATGCACCGGGCGAGTTTCAACTATGGAAAACCAGGCAGGCGCTAACTACGCGATATGCTGTCCCACATGGCTTCCACGATATTTACGCTAACGAAGAAACCGGTGTAATTGGGCTGGTTACAGGGATGGGAATTGCGCGGGCTTCTGCTGCCATTATGTCGTTAGGTTTAGATAATCGGTTCGATCTTAGCCAAGCCTATTGGTTGGTGGCTGGTATAGCGGGCGTGGACCCCGCCGACAACACTATTGGAAGTGCTATTTGGACCGATTATGTTGTAGACGGTGACTTGGCCCATGAAATTGATGCACGAGAAATACCTGCTGACTGGGAAACGGGGTACTTCCCGCTGTTTACCCATGCTCCCTACGACAATGCTGACGCGGTAGATACAAGCAATAGCCCTAACGGCGAAGTATATGCACTCAACATTCCCCTCGCAAAATGGGCTTTTGCTCTTACAAAAAATACCAAGCTTTTAAATAACGAAGCAATGGACATTTTAAGAGCAAAGTATACACATTCACCGCGAGCAAAGGCTTTACCTAGTGTATCTATGGGTGCACATTTATCTGCCTCTACGTTTTGGCACGGCGAGAAACTTAACGCATGGGCGAATGATTGGGTCGCCTATTGGACGAAGGGAAAAGGAAATTTCGTTACGTCAGGAATGGAAGACTCCGCAACCCTTCAAAGCTTAACTTATCTAGATAATGCAGGGCTTGTAGATAAAGATCGACTTCTCATCTTACGTACTGCGAGCAATTTCACGATGCAGCCTCCAGGTTTAGGTGCTGCAGAAAATCTAAAACGTGAAAGTTCGGGGGATGGCTATGCCGCGATGGGCGCAGCAATAGAGGCCGCATATCGGGTGGGCTCTCAAGTAACCGACTACATCGTTAAGCACTGGAGTGAAGTGCAACATTCAATACCTAACGCACAGTAAAAGCCAAAACCGCTTAGTATAAAAAGTTATGTTGCTGCTAAGCGGTGATGGACTTTGCGTTCAATGCTACCCTAACCTGCGCCGTAACATCATTTTGTACAACGGGTTTTGAAAGAAAATCAGCCATTCCCGCTTCGCTACAGCTAACTTTATCTTCGGCTGTAGTGTTAGCGGTTACGGCAACAATTCTTCCGTATTTTGATAGTAGGCCTTCTTGCTTAATAATTTTCGTTGCGCTCATCCCATCGAGCACTGGCATCGCACAGTCCATAAAAATGAGATCGTATTTCTTCGCCCGGGCCATTTCGACGGCAACCTCGCCATTATCGGCTTCATCTGGTACGTAGTTAAATTTTTCAAGCATGGAGGCGAGCACAAGGCGGTTAATATCGTTATCATCAACAACCAATATATTTAGCGGTATGTTAAGAAGCTCCGATGATAGCTCAACGTCGCTTTTCACCTCTTTTTCTAGCGACGCCATTTCAACAGGTATCGCTATATCAAAACATGTCCCCATACCAACTTTTGAACGAACCTCTAGCTCGCCGCCCATTTTCTCAATAAGCTGATTGACGATAGACAACCCTAAGCCATTACCGTTTAACTCTTCAGACGCACTTGCCCTATCGTTCTGGAATGGTCTGAATATGCGAGACAAAATATCCTCATTCATACCCACCCCCGAGTCTTCAATTGAAGCGAGTAAAACAGGAATATTGCTCTGTTGTTTAAGCGTAATTTGAATGGAGATGTAACCTTTAGAGGTAAACTTAACGGCGTTTGACAGCAAGTTAGTAAGGACTTGGCTTATCCTTGCAGCATCTCCGTTTACATAAGTTTTTTCGTCAAATGACAGAACCGCATACAGCCTAATTCCTTTATCTGCGCATCTACCTTTGAACACGTCGACGATATCTTCGGCCAGCGAACGCACACAGAAATCGCTGTAGCTTAGCGAGAATTCGCCATTTATTATTGAGGTATAATCGAGTACATCGTTTATCAAAGCCAAAAGGCGGTCAGCGCTGTGCAAAGCAATATCGGCTTTTTTAATACGCACATTGTCTTTCTTTTCAAACCTAATTGCCTGAAGCATGCCAGTGATTCCATTAAGAGGAGTCTTTAATTCATGACTGATCCTTGAAAGCAATAAGCCTCGCTCTTTTGAAGCAGCTTCGGCTTCTTTGCGGCGAGCATCAAGCTCCAGCCTGAGTTGCACTGATTTGTTCACATTCTGGCAAGTACCAAATAAGCGAGTACACCTTCCGTTTTTAAACTCTGCCATTCCATGAGTTTCAATCCAAACCGAGTTTCCCTTGGCAGATATTAACTCAAGAGTTGCAGACCAAGGCTCTCCAGTTTCAATAGTATGGGAAACAATCCGACTAATTTCATCCCTGTTAAAACCTTCTTTATAGAAACTAATTGCGTCTTCTATCGTAGGTTTGAAATCATCACTCACCTCATGGATGCGCCGCGTTTGGGATGACCAAGTGAGAACATCATTGATAATATCTACTTCCCAAGTTCCTATGCTCGCAACGCTTTGTAGCTTTTCGTAGAGGGTATTCTGATGAGACTCCCCTTTTTCTAACTCAAATTTTTCTAACGTGACGGCTAAACAGTCGTCTAAAAGTGCGACTTTATCAAGGTTAACTGGCAAATCTGGGCATGCATTAATAAACACGAGGAAAACGTGTTGCCCATCCAAATTGTGAACGCGACCACGTATATATTTTTCAGCGTTAAAATAAGTCGTAAACCATTGCTTGAAGCCCGTAGAGGCTTTTGCGCTATTTGCTGGAAAACTATTTTCAATGGGGATACAGGAAGCAAACGATGGTAATGTTTTGAAATTAGGCGGGTAAGCAGATGATGCTTTAATAACAACATCAACAGCTTCATCTTCGATTTGCAAAAGCAAGCCTTGGAACACACCCAAGGTGTCGCACCCACGTTGAACAAGGTTGGATAAAGATGTTTTGAGCTGCTCTTCCAACTTAAAATTTAAACTCGACTGCTCGTCAAAATAAATCATCTTCCGATTCCTACGCTTAACACTCGTTATCCAAAGTCACCAACAAACGCCAAAACGCATATAATGCGAAATATTGTTATCTGCGTTAAATAATAGCTTGGGTTAGTGGTGAAGGATATTAAACAATAGGATAGGTAAAACGTAACGCTTTAAAAAAAATTTAATCTGTGCTGAGGCCTGTTGAGCCTCGTTAACACTAAAGTTTAACGGTACTTATCCTTTCGCTTGATTTCTACCACGCTCTTTGGCTTCAAAAAGAGAAATGTCGGCATCTTCAACAAGAGCGGAGTAATCATCGTCAACTACATCTGCAGCCTTCCAAACCGCAAACCCAGCGCTTATTGAGACTCGCCCTTCTATGCCCTTGCCGTGTGGAATGCTAGCGTTAGTTACCGCTTCGACCAATTGTTGTGCGACAATTTTTGTCCCTTGGTAATCGATATAAGGTAACAGTACTAAGAACTCCTCTCCTCCAAATCGGATAACCGCATCCTTCGGACGTTTGACTGTGTCTGAAATAATTTTCGCCACTTTTTGGAGACAAAGATCTCCCTCTAGATGCCCATAGTTATCGTTGAAGAGCTTAAAATAATCAATATCGATCATTATTGCCCCAATATTGCTTTGATCTCTAGCAACCTGCCTTATCAGTAGCGGAATTTCTTTAGTCAAGTACGTACGATTATAGAGACCTGTTAGCTGATCATGAAACGTCATTTTTTCTAGAAACTCAGTTCGAAGCTTATTTTGAATATGCGTTTTGATGCGATGGGTTAGTGTAGACGCATTGACTGGTTTCATAACGAAGTCGGACGCGCCAACCTCCCAACATGCATTTTCACTTTCCACATCCAAAGTAGAGGTTACAAAAATAACAGGGATTTGACTGGTAACAGGTGATTGTTTGAGAGTCTTACATACTTCCAAGCCGTTAATATCAGGCATATTCATGTCTAGCAGTACTAAGTCTGGCGCATTTTCAGCACAGTATAAAAGTGCCTCGTGGCCAGATTCAGCCGTCGTGCAGCGAAATACGGGTTCTAATATCGACTCCAAAAGCATTCGACTTATCGGCTCATCGTCAACGATAAGAACATTACATTCTGTGTAGGGCTTAATTTCTTGTAAATTCATTAAATTAGGTAATCTTTACTGATAAGACAGTAGGGCCGGACTGCAAGTAACCTTAGAAGAATCGATTATAACGTACCTGAGTTTAACATTATCAATTTACAAATCTATTGAAAATTCAGGATTTTATTCCTCGTCTTGCGTATTTATAAAGGATAGGGCTTTAAACAACTAGTAAAAAAGTACACATCAGGCGACTGCAGTACCGTCCACATACTTTGCGAAAAAATGTTCCATTTCAAGTGGTCTACACATGAAATATCCCTGGCCAAGTTGACAACCCAGAGCTTTCAGTCCATTAAAATGGGATTGAGTCTCGATTCCTTCCGCCACTATTTTTAATCCAAGGCTCTGCGCTAAATTTACAATCGCAGTGACGATATCATGAGATTGTATATTTTTGTCCATATCTATGACAAAAGAGCGATCTATTTTAAGTACATCTATCGGAAACTGTTTTAAATAAGATAAACTGGAATATCCCGTACCGAAATCGTCGAGGGCTATAGTCACACCTAGCGCCGATAATTCATTGAGTACAATTTTCGTTTGCTCAAAATCATTCATTAATGCTGACTCTGTAACTTCGAGTTCTATTGATGAAGGGTTAATTCCAGCATTATTGATGATCTCCTTAACCTCATTAGCAAACCCTAGACTGGCTAATTGTTTGGCAGCAACGTTCACCGCGATCTTGACATCTTCCCCTTCTCTGCTGCAACGGGCAACAAACTCGCAGCTTTTTCGCAGAACCTGCCGTCCAATTTCATGAATTAGGCCAGTTTCTTCAGCCAGGGGAATGAAGTCATCTGGCCCTATTATATTGCCGTGCTGATCGCGTATTCTTACTAAGCTTTCCGCCCCGTGGATTTGCTTCGAGTCGAAATCGTATTTTGGCTGTAAAAAAATGACTAAGCCCTGACTTTCTATCGCTTGCCTTAGTTTTAGCTCTATTTCTATTCGTCGATGTATCTCTTGTTGAAGTTCATTAGAAAAGAAACTAAATGTATCTTTTCCTTTAGATTTAGAACGATACATTGCGCTATCTGCGTGGCGCATCATTTCCTCTGCATTTACCGCATCTTGTGGATAGAGACTGATACCTATACTCAGGCTAAGGCGATGCAACTGCCCATCAATGTCAATGGGCTCTCTACTTACTTGCAAGCAAGCCATTGCGAGGCCGTCCGCACTATAGTTAGCTTCCATTTCAGTTAGCAAGCATGCGAACTCGTCCCCTCCTACCCTGGCTAACGTAGATCCCGGGCCAACAATACGAGAGAGGCGTTTGGCAAAGGTTGAAATCACAAAATCCCCAACCTGATGGCCAAGACTATCGTTCAAGTATTTGAAGTTATCTATATCTAAAAGCAATAACGCAATACTTTGCTTTGATGCAAAACTTCGAGATACAGCTTGCTCGATTCGGTCGTGAAGCAGCACGCGGTTGGGCAGACCAGTAAGTTGGTCATGGTGTGTTAAATGTGTCATTTTTACAGACATTTCAAGCACTTCTGAGACGTCTTGAAAAACGGTCACAGCTCCGGCCAGGTCTCCCTTTTCATCGATAATCGGCGACGCCATATTTTCAATCCGAAAAGATTGCTCCTGACGACTTATCAATTCAGTATTCAGTGGAGCAGCAACAGGTCGTTTGACATCGAGTGCCATGATAGCAGGGTTTAGAAGCGGCGCATTTGTTACTGCATCCCGTAAATTCATAACCTCGCTAATGGGTCTAGATAAGGCATCTCTTTCGCAGTAGCCAGTCAAACGCTGAGCAACTGGATTGATAAATACAATCTCCCCTAAAGGGTTTGTTGAGATAACACCATCTGCAATTGACTTTAACGTAACGGAAAGCTGCTGTCTTTCTGCTTCTAATTTACTGTTAACCTGAGATAACATTTTCTTTTGCCGTTGAATTAGAAGATGATTTTTTACTCTCATTCTGCATAATTCAATATCAATTGGTTTAGAGATAAAATCAATCGCTCCAAGTGATAAAGCTTTACGTTCATTGGCATAATCGTTATGTGATGTGACAAAAATGACGGGAATCGAAGCTATATCTGGAGAGGACTTTAGCTGTTTGCATACATCAAAACCCGACAATTCGGGCATATTAATGTCCAATACAATTAAATCTGGACACAAACTTTTAATGAGGGAGAAGGCGTCGGTGCTTTTAGAAACAGTGCTAACCATAGCGAGCGGCTCCACCGCAGTTTGCAGCAGCAAAACAGTGGTTGGCTCGTCATCTATAATAACGACGGTTTGCTTTTCTTCTTCCATGAGAATATTCGCACCTCTTTAACTCATAATCATTCTAGTATCATCTGAGATACATAGAATAAAATTAGTCTTTAGTATATTTGTCATATAAATCAATGCATATTGATGACTTAATCATTGACTCTACATTATGAATAAAGAAATATTGGCTCAAGAAAATTGATTGGTGATAACAATGCATACCTTTAGCGATGGCTCCACCCTTTCAAAAGAGCAGTTATGGAATAGAGATGCTGCTGTAAGTCGCCTTGGCGGAAATGAAGGATTACTCAACCGTATCGTTGACATGTTTTTAGCGCAAATAGAGCAAAAGCGTGAATTACTAAAACAAGCGGTGGCGGATATGGACCTAGACGCCGTGCGATTCAACAGTCATTCCATGAAGGGAGTAGCTGGGGATGTGGGTGCTGATGCTATTCGTAGCAAAGCGGCGACGATTGAGCTAAAAGCCAAGCAGAATAATGCCAATGAACTGCACGAAGACATGGAAGAACTAGAAGCCCTCATTAAGCAAACGATTCAAGTGATGCGTGCCTGACGTCAGTCCTGCTAAAGCCGTATGCCCTATTGAGGCCATAGCAGTTCTTACCTCGAAGGATGATTTGGCTGCAGTACATGAATTGGATTAGTGCCGGCTTAACCTGCCACTTTGCGTGCCTACACGTTCACTATTGAAAGCCCTTTATACCGTGAGCGGCGTTTTAAAGGGCCAAAGTATTTTTAATCGTTAAACACACTTTTAACCATTAAAGACTCTTTTAAGCGTTAAAGACACTTTTAATCGTTAAAGACTCTTTTAAGCGTTAAAGACACTTTTAATCGTTAAAGACTCTTTTAAGCGTTAAAGACTTTATCAATAAAGTCAGCTTTTACATTTTCAGGTAGAAAGCTCGCTTTAAAGCTATTCGCAGCCAGTGTTCTCACCGTGTGTTCATCCAAATTCAGTGACTGATGTAATGCATTAAAATTATCATTTAGGAAGCCCCCAAAATAAGTCGGGTCGTCCGAGTTCACCGTTACCAGCAACCCCGCATTTAATAGCTCGATGATATTGTGCTCTTTCATATCATCTATCACACAAAGCTTCAGATTACTTAGCGGACAAACAGTGAGCGGTATCTGTTTTTCTTTTAAATGTGCCATCAATGCATCGTCTTCTTGACAACGCACACCATGATCAATGCGGTCAACATCTAGTAGTTCAATGGCTTCCCAGATGTATGATGCAGGTCCTTCCTCACCAGCGTGAGCAACAATTTTAAAACCAAGAGATTTCGCGTGTTTAAACACACGCTCAAATTTTGAAGGTGGGTGACCAAGTTCAGAGCTATCAAGCCCCACGGCTGTTATATGCTCGTAGTATGGTTTTGCCTCTTCCAATGTTTTAAAAGCGTCGTCCTCTGATAGATGGCGCAAGAAAGACATTATAAGATAACTGCTGATACCGTACTCTTCTTTGGCCTTGGTCATTGCGCGCAGAAACCCTGCCATAAACACATCAAAGCTTATTCCCCTCTCCGTGTGGGTTTGCGGGTCAAACATGATTTCAGTATGAACAATATTGTCGTCGAAACACCGTGATAAGTATTCCCACATTAAGGTGAAGAAGTCTTCTTCGTCCCTTAACACTCCTGCTCCTGCGTAATATAAATCTAGAAAACTCTGTAAATCTTCAAAGTTATACGCTGCTTCTATCTCTTCCACGTTAGCATAGGGTAGTGTTACACTATGTTTCTTAGCTAGGCGCCACATGAGTTCAGGCGTTAAGCTTCCTTCTATATGCAGATGCAATTCGGCCTTTGGAATGTTGTTAATTATTGATGACAGCGACATGGCCCCTCACTTAATTGCACTATAACGATGCAATCGCATTAGTTTAGTGCGTATTAGTTTATCTTTAATGCTATCTGTAAACGAGTTCTATTGCTCATTTAGGTTTTGTTTGCGGTTTTTTTAACGTTGTTTTTATTGTTTCTAAACCGCATGGCTGCTCGTAGGCTGCCTGGCTAGTGACGTTGAGTCACACAGTGATTGTTACTTGATCACTGTACTACATTGTAAGTTAGCACAAAACGCACCAACAAGTTGACTAACTGGTCAGTTTATTGCTTTCCATGCACAAAATACTTAGTGAAACACATACAGAGAACTCTTGATGTCTAACAACGTTATTGAGCGGCTTTTTAAGCTGCAGGAACACGGAACCACGGTAAGAACAGAGATTATTGCAGGACTTACCACGTTCGCAGCCATGTCATACATACTTGTTGTAAACCCTGGCATTTTAGGGCTTAGCGGCATGCCCGTTGAGGGGTTAATTACGGTTACAGCACTGGCAGCTTGTATCGGCACGCTGATGATGGCGCTTATGACAAACTACCCTATCGCTCTAGCACCAGGTATGGGGTTAAATGCGTTTTTCGCGTTTACTATTTGCCTTGGTAGAGAGGTTCCTTGGGAAGCCGCGCTGGGCATTGTGTTTTGGAACGGTATTCTTTTTCTACTTCTTTCGCTTACGGGTGTTCGAACTAAAATCGCCGAATCAATTCCGCCATCGTTAAAAATAGGGGTTCAATGCGGAATAGGCTTGTTCATCGCTTTTATCGGTCTTAAAAATGCGGGTCTGATCGTTGATAACCCAGCGACCTTTGTTCAGCTTGGCGACCTTTCAGAACCCGCTGTAATGCTTGCTTTGGTTGGTATTATATTTACCATTGTTTTGATGGTTAAGCGCGTAACTGGCGCTATTTTGATTTCAATTGTAACGCTCACGCTTATTGGTGCCTTTATACCGACAGAAAACGGCACATTAACGGCAACACCCACAGCCGTTGTGGGCATGCCAGAATCTATTTCAAATACCTTTATGGCAATGGATTTTTGGTACCCTATCGATCATCTGGCAGAGACCTGGGACCTTATTTTCGCACTTATGTTTGTCAATATGTTCGATACCATTGGAACGTTAATTGGTGTTTCTCGCAAAGCAAACCTTTTAACTCCTGAAGGAAAACTGCCTAAAATTGGTGCTGCCATGACAGCCGATGCTTCGGCAAGCGTTGCAGGTGCATTGGTAGGCACATCCCCTGTCACCAGCTACGTTGAATCCGCTACCGGCGTTTCTGCTGGTGGCAGAACGGGTCTGACAGCAGTGGTGGTTTCAGTGTGCTTTTTATTATCACTTTTTTTGACGCCATTGATGAAAGTCATTCCGCTTATGGCTACCACGCCAGCGCTGCTTATGGTTGGGATTTTGATGATGGAGTCTATTCGGCAAGTCGATTTTGATGACCTGGGGGCCCTGGCTACCGCATCAGTAGCACTCATTGCGATGCCGCTCACATTCAGTATCAGCGAAGGTATCGCCCTTGGTTTTATAACCTACGTGGGAATTAAGGTTGGCACGGGCAAATTTAAAGAAGTTACGCCGCTCACCTACGCTCTAGCTATTGTTTTCTTACTTAGATATTTACTCGACTTGAAATAAGTCGCTTTCGTTTAAAGGGTATAGCGCGCGCTATACTATCCGTTGGATACAAAAAAAGGTGGCTTCTAAGCCACCTCTTTTAAGATTGGTATAACGCAGGCTACACGCCTACTTAAGTCCATCGTAGGTGAAGGTAACCGCTTTATCGCCCATGAATACAATCTTCACATGCTTGCTGTCTTCGTTACCCCAAGTACATGCCATAGTGCCCATTGTTTTGCCACAGTTGTCGGCAGACCCTAAAATGGCTTCAACTTCGTCCTGAGTCATCCCCATTTCTAACTTATCGTAGTTTTCTTTCGTCAGCTTCGAGCACGCTGTCAGGGCTAGTGCACTTAAAGCAATAATGGCTAGTTTTGTTTTCATGTTTTTGTCCTTTGTAAAGCAAATCCGCAAGCGACCTATCAAACTCACGAACATTTGTTCAGTATACTTCGAATGTATCCGCGTACTTTAAACGCTAGATATGCGGCTTGTCATTACCCTCTTTAGGATGATTAGCTAACCAATGACGTGCAATTTGCTCTCGCGTAGCTATCCACACCTTATCATGAGATTTGATGTATTCGATAAAGCGTTTAAGGGCGGCCATACGCGCAGGTCGACCTACAATGCGATTATGCAAACCGATGGACAACATTTTTGGCGCTTCATTCCCCTCTTCATACAAGATGTCAAAGGCATCTTTTAAGTAGGTAAAGAATTGCTCCCCACTATTAAACCCTTGAGGCGTTGCAAACCGCATATCATTTGTATCTAGCGTGTACGGTACCATCAACAGTGGCTTACTGTAATGGCAGTCATAATAGGGCAAATCATCAGCGTAAGAATCAGCGCAATATAAAATATCGTCTCTTTCTGCGATTAGTTTAAGCGTATTCGGGCTCGTTCTTCCTGTGTACCAGCCTACAGGCTTCGCACCTGTTAATTGCTCGTGAAGCATAATCGCATCGTCTATTTGTTTGCGCTCTTGCTCCTCACTCATGTCTTGGTAATGTATCCAGCGCATGGCATGACTCGCAATTTCCCATCCTGAATCCATCATGGCTTTTACGGCATCTGGGTGACGCTGCATAGCCATGGTTACCCCAAAGACAGTAACAGGGATTTGGTATTTATTGAGCAAGCGATGCAAGCGCCAAAATCCTGCACGGCTACCATACTCATAAATTGATTCCATACTTAAATGGCGGTCTTTATAAGCTTGTGCGCCAATAATTTCTGACAAGAAAATCTCTGAAGCCTCGTCGCCATGAAGTACGCAGTTTTCACCGCCTTCTTCATAGTTTAATACGAACTGAACGGCTATTTTTGCTCCGTCCGGCCAGTTCGCATGGGGGACATGTTGGCCATATCCAACGAGATCACGAGGATATACAGACTCTGTCATACTACACCTCGAAACTTTCAGGCACAGACAACCCACAACCGCCGAGCACTAGCTTAACAACCTGCCTTGTGGCGTCCTCAAAATCCGCTTTTGTCATTTTTTTACCGCGAAGACGAGTGATTTGCGCAGAAAAGTCAGCATAGTGCTGGGTACTTGCCCAGATGGTGTAAAGTAAATATTCACCTTCAATGGGAGGAAGCTTACCCGCGTTAACCCACGCATCAATGACGGCGAGTCGTCCTTTCATCCAAAGTGCGTGCTCTTCGTCAAAGTATCCACTGAGATTTTGCGCACCGTTTATTATTTCCATCGCGAAAATTTTTGAAGCCATAGGATGGGTTCGCGATACTTCCATTTTCTCAGCAATGTAATTTGCCAATACCTCTGCCGGATCATCTTCTACCGTGGCTTTATCAAAACGCGAGTTCCAGAGTGACAGGGTTTCTTCTAGAACTGCAACATAAAGTTCTTGCTTGGTTTTGAAGTAATATAAAACGTTAGTTTTTGGCAGCCCTGCTTCGTCGGCAATCTTTTGAACGGCAGTTCCTTTAAAACCAAATTGCGCAAAGCACTTCTCGGCGGCTTGGAGTATCTTTCTTCTATTCATAGCGCCAACGCCAGCGTCGACACTTTTTACCTTCATCATTATTCTTTTAATTCCTTTGCAAATTACCTTGCAAGCACACAGGTCCAACAAATGCTGCATGTATTTCGATAGGTTAGCATTTATTGATAACGCGATGCTACAGAGTATACACGCCACTCAACTAAGGTGTTTATTATACCAAAGCTCGACTTATGCATTTTTGTAAAACCTTGCACGAATCTTGCCTTGTCTTTATTAACTATGCAAAAAAGAGGGTGGCTGAAGCGTTTATTTACCCTCTACTTATTTGTGCAAAATCTTGGCCTTTTATAACCCGGCCTTTTTTTATAAGCAAAAAATTGACCATATGGTCTACTTTTATTGAAAAAATACAGCTATATTAACGGATACAAGAATGAACATAGAAAGAAGGTGTGAGTATGATTCGCTTTCTAATAAATAACGATATCGTTGAGATTAATGAAGCGCGAGCCGACCTCACCCTTCTGCAATTTATACGCGAACATCGTAAACAAACAGGCACTAAAGAAGGTTGTGCGGCAGGTGACTGCGGCGCTTGTACTGTTGTACTTACGGAGCCTGTAACTACGAATAATGGAACCAAGCTTCACTATCGAACGGTGAATAGCTGTATTACGCTAATGAGTGCAGTACACGGTAAACAGCTAATATTTGTTGAACATTTAAGCGATGGTAAACACTTGCATCCTGTTCAACAGGCTTTAGTTGAACATCACGGCTCCCAATGTGGTTTTTGTACCCCTGGTTTCATCATGTCTATGTTTGCGCTGTATCATAGTGATAGTAAGCCCGATAGAGATGACGTACTTCATGCATTATCTGGCAACTTGTGTCGATGCACCGGCTATCGCCCTATTATCGATGCCACAATGGCGGTATGTGAAAGCGCGCCAAACGATAAATTTACCGCTGCCCAAGAAAAAACGTTGGCTACATTAAAGTCGCTAGAGCGCACTGCCCCAACGGGTACAGGCAACATTCATACACCGTCCTCTCGCGAAGAATTAAAAGCGCTGATTGCCGCCTATCCAGATGCGCAGTTAGTAGCAGGAAGCACTGACCTAAGTTTGCAGTTCACACAGCAGCTAAAAAAAGTCGATACCTTAATTAGCCTGACACATATTGATGCACTTAAACAACGCACCAAAAATGAGCATTCTATCGTTTTTGGTGCAGCGCTTCCGCTCAGTGATGTCGCGCCTGACTTGTTAGGATCTTTTCCACAAGTGGCAGAACTCGTCACACGCTTTGCGTCCTTACCTATTCGTAATCAGGCAACCATTGGTGGAAACGTGGCGAATGCTTCACCTATTGGGGACATGCCGCCCCTTTTACTCGCCCTGAACGCAACGCTGCATTTGGACAATGGCAATGAAAAGCGCACCGTTCCTATTAGCGCGTTCTTTACTGGTTATCGCGAAACACAATTAGCACATGGTGAGTGGATCAGCGCCATAGAAATTCCCTTAAAACAATCTAATCAAGTGTTGGCCGCTTATAAAATTTCCAAGCGATTTGAAGATGATATTTCGGCGGTATGTGCCGTGTTTAATGTCACCATTGAGGATGGCAAAATAGAAGCGATTAGCAGTGGTTTTGGTGGCGTAGCGGCAACACCGATAACCTCCAGTGCGCTTGAAAGCGCACTTATTGGTAAACAATTTTCTAGCAAAGAGTGCTTGAACTTAGGTAAGCAAATACTGTTTGATGCCTTCTCGCCCATAGACGATGTGCGCGCCACCGCCGAGTACCGCAAAACAGTTTTAGCCAACTTGTGGCATCGCTTCTGGTTAGAGCATCAGTCGGTAAGCAAAATAGAAACACGAGTGGTGCAACATGCGTAAGTTAATTAACACCCCTTTCTCAGAAGACGAAAACAAAAATCAAGGCGTCGTTCACACGTCAAAAAGACATGAAAGTGCCGAGCGCCAAGTTCAAGGCAGTGCTAACTACGTTGATGATATCGTTGAACCGCAAGGTACGCTCTACGCCGCGGTTGGCTTAAGCCAATGTGCTAAAGGCACCATCAACAGCATAAACCTTAACGCTGTGCGTGAAAGTGAAGGCGTGGTTGACGTGGTAACTATTGAAGATGTTCCCGGGCATAAAGACATCGGCCCCGTTTTTGAGGGCGATCCCTTACTTGCTAATGGCGAAGTTAAGTTTTTCGGCCAGCCGGTGTTTGCCGTACTGGCCACATCAGTCACGTTGGCGCGCCAAGCAGCCTTAAAGGGCGAGATTAATGTCACTGAGGTCGCGCCAGTACTTAGTGCAGATGAAGCTCATAGGCAGCAGACGTTTGTACGCCCATTACATAAATTCGGCCAACACTCTGAGCGTGTTGATGACGCTTTCGCTAACGCTACGCATCATGCATCGGGTTCGCTTAGCATTGGCGGCCAAGAACATATGTACTTAGAAGGTCAAGTAAGCCTCGCGATCCCTGATGAAGAAGATCGCATGAAAATCTACACCTCCAGCCAACACCCAAGCGAAGTTCAAAAGCTAGTTGCCGAGGTACTAGACGTAAAGTTGCACCGCGTAATGGTAGACATGCGAAGAATGGGCGGTGGTTTTGGTGGAAAAGAAACGCAGGCGGCACAATGGGCTTGTATTGCAGCGTTACTAGCGCACCGCAATAATTGTGCAGTAAAGCTTCGCCTTCCTCGCTTTACCGATATGCATGTAACGGGTAAACGCCACCCCTTTGAAAATTCTTTTGATATAGCGTTCGATAGTACAGGTAAAATTAACGCCACCCGCATGACGATAAATGGTATATGTGGGCACTCTCCTGACTTATCTGATGCGATTGTAGATAGAGCCATGTTTCATGCAGACAACGGCTACTTCCTTGGTGATAGCGACATCACGGGTCACAGGCTGCAAACTAACATGGTGTCACATACCGCTTATCGCGGCTTCGGTGGCCCTCAGGGAATGATCATGGCGGAAGCTATGATGGATAAAATTGCTCGTGCCATCGGTAGCGATCCTCTTTCAGTTAGAAAGCGCAATTTGTATGGACCTACAACGGGTACTACCACGCCCTATGGTATGGAAATTGAGCACAACCTTTTGCCAGAAATGATTGGCGAATTAGAAGAGAGCGCCCATTACTGGCAGCGTCGAGAAGCGATTAGTGCATTTAACAGAGAAAGCCCAGTAATTAAGAAAGGGATTGCATTAACGCCGGTTAAATTTGGCATTTCCTTTACCGCCAAACACCTTAACCAAGCTGGAGCGCTGGTTCATATCTACACGGACGGGAGCATTCAGGTAAACCATGGCGGCACCGAGATGGGTCAAGGTTTGCACACAAAAATAGGCCAAATCGCGGCGAACGAGTTCGGCGTAGAATTGGACATGATTGAAGTGACCGCTACGCGAACCGACAAAGTACCCAACACATCACCAACGGCAGCGTCGAGCGGAACAGACTTAAACGGTAAAGCCGTCCAAAACGCGTGTATCACGCTTAAAGCACGTTTATCGGAATGCTTTGCGAAAAGCCTTGATCAAGAAGCGAAGGCGGGAGACGTTCAATTCAGCAATGGTTACGTGGCTTTAGGTGAACACCGAATACGTTTTCCAGAGCTTGTTCAACAGGCGTATTTTGCACGGGTATCTTTGTCTTCAAGCGGCTTTTACAAGACACCTAAACTTCAGTACAACCGCGATACCGGTGAAGGCAGACCGTTTTTCTACTTTGCTTATGGCGTGTCGATGAGCGAGGTTTCTATCGATACACTTACCGGCGAATACACGGTTGATAAAGTGAACGTGATACACGATGTGGGCAACAGTCTTAACCCTGCCATTGATATTGGTCAAATAGAGGGCGCATTTATTCAAGGAATGGGCTGGCTTACCACAGAAGACTTAAAGTGGAACGAAAACGGCAAATTAATTAGCGAAAACATGGCCACATATAAGATTCCTGCCATTGGCGATACGCCAAAGGAATTTAACGTGAAGCTATTTGGTAGAAAAAATGCTGAAGACAGTATCTATCACTCAAAAGCCGTGGGTGAACCACCATTCATGCTAGCGATATCGGTTTGGTGTGCGCTAAAGGACGCGATTTCAAGCTTATCAGGCTACACCATCGACCCGCAGCTAGATACTCCAGCTACACCTGAGCGCGTTTTAAACGCCGTAGCTGCCATTCAGCAGGCTGATAGCCGAGGCGGTGGTGCATGACGAGAGCGGCTACCTCTTTTCGCGCTAGATACTGGCATGAGGCAATTGCCGAATGCCAGGAGCGCAACGAAGGCTACGTATTGGTTACCGTTGTAAATACGGCTGGCTCGACCCCCCGTGAAACGGGAAGCAAAATGGTGGTTACCGCTTCAACCAGCATTGACACTATAGGTGGCGGGCATCTTGAATTTGATGCGATTGCAAGAGCACGGGAATTTCTGGCCAAAGGCAAGCCATGCACGGAACTGCACAGCTATCCACTAAGCAGTGCGTTAGGTCAGTGTTGCGGTGGTGCAGTAAAAGTACTGTTTGACGTTTGCAATGTGCATCAACAGCATATCGCCATTTTTGGCGCAGGACATGTAGCAAAAGCCCTAGTGCCTATTTTGGCACAACTTCCTGTGCGCATATCTTGGATAGACAGTCGTGATGATTTGTTCCCCCCGTTGCTACCCGCCAATGTTCAAAAAGTGGTGGAGGAAATGCCAGAAAGCGAAGTGAGGCATCTTGATGAAAACAGCTGGCTTGTCATATTAACCCATGATCACCAGCTTGATTATCGCATTACGGAACAGGCATTGAAGCTTCCGTCTTTGCCATTTGTAGGTTTAATTGGCTCAGACACGAAAGCTAAACGTTTTATGACAAAGCTTATCCAGCGAGGATTTGACGAACGTGCACTATCGCGACTTGTCACGCCTATTGGTAATCGCGATATTCCGGGCAAACAACCTATTGAAGTTGCCGTTTCTATTGCAGCCCAATTAATTGCAAGGCTTCACGATGATAAGTCGGTAGCAGTGGATGACTCAAAAGGCGCTGATAGCGCGCCCTCCGACGTCAGGGCCACGTCTGCAAACGCTAACGAAGCAGGTCAAAGAAAAGAACAAGCCTTAAGCAATAGCAAAAAGAGGAGCACAATCAGTGACGTTAAATGATGTAAACGAACTAAACGCTGACGACGCGTCTTCATGGTTTGAACAGTGCTGCGCGTCAAAAGTGTGGATTTACCACATGGTCAACGCCCGCCCTTATCAAAATGTTGAGGCGCTGACTGAACAGGCAAAAAAAGCATGGGCAAAATGCAGTCACGATGATTATCTTGAAGCATTTACCGCACACCCTATGATTGGTGATGTAGATTCTCTTCGCAAAAAGTTTGCTAACACTAAAGAAATTGCCGCTGGCGAACAGTCAGGAACAGCCAGTGCGTCAGAGTCTGTATTGTATCAGCTAAAAGAAGCCAACCACGCTTATCTGGAAAAGCACGGATTTATTTTTATTATTTGCGCAACCGGTCTTTCTGCGCTCACCATGCTAGAAGCATTGCAGGCACGCCTTCCTAACTCAACTCAAGAAGAGATGAGTAACGCCGCAGCAGAACAAATTAAAATAACCTTGCTTCGAATTAACAAAGCGCTGGATTAATAGTGATCATCTAAACTCTTTTAGCTATGCGACGAGATTTATAATGCACGCTAGCTAGACGCGCAGAAGAATAGGATTAAGGAATTACGTATGAATACCCTTTCAAGTCACGTTCTAGATACAACATTAGGCAAACCTGCGAAAGGCATTGCATTAACGTTAACGCTGCCTGATGGCAGCACGCTGTCAGGTGAGACGGATAATGATGGCCGTTTTAAAAACTGGGGGCTAGTCGATGACAGTGGCTTCCCTGCAGGCATTTACAACCTGAGATTTCACTGCAAGTCGTATTTAATCGAAACCCACGGCAGCAGTTTTTACCCACATATTGATATCACGTTTGAACTTACTGAGAATGGCGGCCACTATCACGTGCCATTGCTTATTTCTCCCTTTGGGTTCAGCAGCTACAGAGGCAGCTAGTATATATGCAGCTTTTTCGTGCAAGCATTGCGCACTTTCCAAAACAAACTACTCAGTTCGACAATGACATCGCTATTTTTAAAGACGGTGGTTTGTTAGTTAATGACAACGAAATACAAGACATTGGCGAATTTCACGTAATAGCTGAGCGCTATCCAGCCGCCACTGTGACCGACTTTTCGGGCAAATGGATATTACCGGGTTTGATAGACAGTCACCTGCACTATCCTCAAACCCAGAGCATTGCTCACTATGGAGAACAGCTGTTGAGCTGGCTCGAAAACTACACGTTTCCCACAGAGATGCAGTTTGCAGATAGTGCACACGCCACAACTATAGCCAACGTTTTTTTAAACCAGCTATTGAGAAATGGCACCACCACTGGGTTTGTTTTTACCACCGTACATAAGGAAAGCTGCCATGCACTATTTAGCGCAGCGAGTGAGATTGATATGGCGATTGTGGCAGGCAAAGTGTGTATGGACAGAAACTGTCCTAGCGAGCTTCGCGACAACGCTGAAACTGCACAAGCAGATAGTGCGCAGCTCATAGAAACTTGGCACAACAAAGGCCGTAGCCGTTATGCACTAACCCCTCGTTTCGCTCCCACCAGCACAGAAGCCCAACTTGCTGCGCTAGGTGAACTTGCCGAGCAGTATTCCGACGTTTTTATTCAAACGCATTTATCTGAAAATTTAGATGAGATTGCATGGGTAAAAAGCTTGTTCCCTCAAGCTGATGGTTATTTAGATGTCTATGACAAATATAACTTAGTGCGAGAGCGTTCCGTTTTCGGACACGGTATTCACCTTACGCCTACTGAATGGGCGCGATTAGGGGAAAGTGGTGCAACTATTGCCTTTTGCCCAACATCGAACTTATTTTTAGGCAGCGGCCTTTTTGATATGACCGCGGCACGGGCCAATAATGTTCATGTTGCTATGGCTACCGATGTGGGCGCGGGCACTACATTTAATATGTTCAAAACCTATGGCGACGCTTATAAGGTCAGTCAATTACGTAATGAGCCCATCAGCCCGTTAGAAGGATTTTATCTGATGACTCAAGGTGCCGCCGTGGCTCATGCCCTTGATCATGAAATAGGCAATTTAAATCCAGGGTCTACTGCCGACTTTATTGTTGTTGAGCCCAGGTTCGATGAATTGACGCGCTTAAGAATAAAAGAAGACGCTGAGTTTGATGACGTATTTTTTGCGTTGAGTATTTTAGGTGACGACCGTGCTATCGACCAAACGTGGATAAACGGAACCTGCCGCTATAAAAAAGAAGATTAAAGTAACAGGCTACAGTAGGGCTATATACCCTAAATAAGGAGAATAATAATGCCGTGGCTAGATTGGATTAGTTTATTTGTACGTTGGTTTCACGTCATCGCAGGTGTGGCGTGGATTGGCGCATCGTTTTACTTTATTTGGCTGGACAATAACTTACGTACGCCACCAAAGTGGAAGCAAGACAAGGGGATCAAAGGCGATTTATGGGCTATTCATGGCGGAGGATTTTACGAAGTCGCCAAGTACGCTTATGGCCCAGAGAAAATGCCAGAGACCCTGCATTGGTTTAAGTGGGAAGCCTATACGACTTGGCTATCGGGCTTCGCCCTTCTTATTATCGTTTACTACTTTGGAGCCAGCGCCTACCTTATAGACCCATCGGTCAATGCCATGTCGCCAGCCACGGCAATATCTTTGGGGTTAGGGTTAATCTTTGGTGGTCTCGCCTTGTACGAGCTTGCCTGTCGTAGTCCATTGGCAAAATACCCACTCGCCTTCGGCATTGGATTAGTTGCGCTTATTTGCGTTGTTAGCTACCTGTCTACTCAGTGGTTTAGCGGTCGCGGCGCCTATATCCACGTTGGTGCACTTATCGGCACTATTATGGCTGGTAACGTGTTTTTTAATATTATGCCGAACCAGCGCAAGATGGTGGCAGCTGTAGCAGATAAAAAAGACATTGACCCAAGCTGGGGAGCAAGCGCTAAATTGCGCTCGGTGCATAATAACTATTTCACCTTACCCCTGCTTTTTATCATGATTTCCAATCACTATCCCATGACTTACCAGCACTCACAAAACTGGCTGGTACTTATTGCCATCATGGCGACAGCTGCGTGGATAAGACATTTCTTTAATTTGCGTCACGTGGGCACCACTAAACCAAGTATTTTAGTTTCTGGTGCAGCAGCGATGCTCGCGATAGCACTGTGGGTGTCTTGGCCGCAATCTTCTTTAGAGACAACGTTTAGTCATGACACTGCCCATTCGCCAAATAATGCTGAGCTCGATGCAATGCATACCTCATCTAATCGAGATGGAATGAGTAATGAAAACGGTGACTCACACACTAGCATGGTGGTTAGTGATGAGAGGGTGGCGAGTTTGGTGGCGACACACTGCGTGAGCTGTCATTCACGAACGCCAACGGATGATATCTTCAAAGTTGCCCCATTGGGCGTGGTGCTCGATACATGGGAAGACATTGAGCGGTTTGCACCGCAGCTGGTTCGCAGAACCACGGTGACCAAGGATATGCCGTTTTTAAACAAAACCCAGATGACTGATGCCGAGCGTCAGGACATCGCTAAATGGTTTGCACAGAAACGATAGGCTCACCGAAAAGCGGTGTAGGTACGCTCTACTTACCTATACCGCTTTATCAATTATTATTTCGGCTTGCCGACAGTGCTTTTTTCCATACATTTCCTCGTCAGCTCGGTCTAACCACTCCTGAACCGAAGTTATATCTTCATGCCACTCGACCCACCCCACGCTATATTCGATAGGGACAACTTCGCTTTCGCTTACCTTTATTTGAAACTTGCACTGTGCAGCTCGTTCAAAAAATGCTTCTGCTTCCTTCCCACTTGTTCCATAGAGCAAAATAACGAACTCATCGCCACCAATACGGCCAAACCGGTCACTATCCCTTAGTAGCTGGCTCATTGACTCTGAGAATGTGACTAAGGCCTTATCTCCAAGTTTGTGACCGTACTTATCGTTTATTTCTTTAAATTTATTAAGGTCTATATACACAAGGGTGGAGGTTTGTTGACCTCTATCCATTCGCGCTATCTCATCACTTAACTGACTAAAAATTTCTCGTCTGTTGGCCAGCCCTGTGAGGGAGTCAGTTTTTGAAAGGTGCTCTAGCTTGGTTACAGCACTCATTAGCGCTTGCTGTTGAACTTTCTCACGCGTGATATCATCTGCCGTACCCAGAATACGGGATTCTCTTTCTCTATCATCGAATATAAGACTTCCTCTATCGTGAAGGTACTTTATTTCACCTTTCGAGTCATAGATCCGATATTGAATATCCCAATTTTGAAGTGGTCGACGGTTGAATACTTTCAACACTCTGGCTTTGTCATCTTCGTGAACATAATCGAGAAATCGCATTGGATGGCAGTATAGTTCGTACTCATTGCGACCAAAAATGTTCTCATAGCCATCATTGACGTACTGCATTTTGCCAAGGTCGGGCGTGGCCACCCATATGAAGGTTCTATCTGAAAAAGCGCTGACTATTTTGCTAAATAATGCATCGATTTGAAAAAGCTCTGACTGAATACGCTTTTTATCGTCGATATCTTCAACCACTGAAATGAAATAATCGGGGTTGTTAGTTTTATCTCTGACAAGAGAAACGGTGAGCTTCGCCCACACATACTCGCCGTCTCGCCTTATGTAACGTTTTTCTAGCGAATAGGTGTCAATTTTACCTTTCAACAAATTTTCAAGGTAATCGAGATCTTCATCTAAATATTCTGGTGCGGTTAACTCTTGAAAAGTAAGTTTTGTAAGCTCTTTTTCAGCGTACCCCAAGAAATCACAAAGTTTCTTGTTAACACGTATAAAGCTTCCGTCAATACTTACGTGGGCTAAGCCCACAGGACAGAAGTGAAAAGTCTTTTCAAACATGGGGCTTAGCCCCCTTACGTGATTGCATTCCATCGCCTCTTAAGTGAGTAATCACACAATATGATCACAGCTTATACTTTCGTATAACTAATTATAGATTAGTTTTATTTTTCCGCTAAAAAATGTCCCTAAGAAAAAGGCTTAGATATGTTTTATAGAATCTGGCCTTTCAAGTAGGCCTAAAAGAAGCGGTGCATCACGAACGCACCGCATAGGCATTCGTTTTAATTATCTGAGTGACTTTCAGACCACACGCGAAGCTGTTCGAGTATGTCTAACGCAGAGCGACCAAATTCAGTAAGACTATAAGTGACAGCAATGGGTCGGGTATCAATAACGCTGCGCAAAACCATCCCATTGTTTTCAAGTTCTTTTAGGCGCTGATCGATCATTTTACGGCTTGCACCACCAAGCATTCTGCACAAGTCGTTAAAGCGAACCGGTTCATCTTTAAGATGATAGATGATTGAGCCTGTCCACTTTCCACCTATTAACCGCATTCCACGCTCAATAGCACAGGGTTCAGTACACGTATTTAGTACCGTTTTTTTACCCTTGGCATCTGTTTTAATTTCAGTTTTCATTCATGTCCTTTAAAAGAGCGACCAGTAACCAAAAGTATACTAATTGCTAAATTAAACAAGGTTACTAAACTATACCATGCTTAGAAGCTAACCCATAGGCTAGCTCCCTTCGCATTTTAGCCTTGTGTTTTTTAAAAGGTTCATGCCTGACGCGCAACTTAAAACCCTATTACACAGATTTTTTATGAGCTTTGAAACCCTCGCAAGCATCGAAAAATAGATCTTTTCAGAAGCTTTGCGAGTATGGGTTTCCAATACATCAACTTAATGTTGAAGCTAAGCTTTGCCCTAAAACGGCGTCGTTTGTGAATAAACACAGTTAAAAACGAAAAATTTAGCATTAAGCACTATAGTAATTCGGTATACCAAGCGGGCTAATCAAACCTATCTTGGTGAGACTGCCTTTAACTCTAACTTCTCGGTAATAACGACCATGATTGAATTTATATTGAATGGAAATAAAGTGCAGACGGATGCTGCCGCAGATACCCCACTCGTATGGGTAATACGAGACGAATTTGGGCTTAAAGGGACGAAGTTTGGGTGTGGTGTTGCCATGTGCGGAGTTTGCACTGTTCATATTGATGGTAACGCAATTCGTTCATGCTCATATCCAGTTTCCGCGGCCAATGGCAAAGAAGTCAGTACCATAGAAAGCTTGAATGGCGAGCACCCACTTCAGTCTGCCTGGGTCGAAGAGCAGGTTCCCCAATGTGGTTACTGCCAATCTGGTCAAATTATGCAGGCCGCAACCCTTCTTAAAAGCAACCCCAACCCGACAGACGAAGAAATTGTCAACCATATGAATTCAAATTACTGTCGCTGCATGGCGTATACACGGATTAAAAAAGCAATTAAACGCGCCGCAACCTCTTCTGTAGAATATTTTGACCCTAACGCATCGAAAGAAGGTGAAAACGCATGAGCATAAGAGATATTTCTAAAGAAAAGAAAGACATGGTTAGCCTTTCTCGCCGCTCTTTTATGGTAGGGTCGGTGAAAACTTCATTACTCATGGCTTTTGGTGCTTCAGCCCTCCCTTCTTTGTTATCTGCAAAAGAAGCGCTAGCATCAAAAACCTTTGCGCCTAATGTATGGTTTGAAATGGACACCACCGGAAAAGTTACAGTGAACATTGCTAAAGCAGAAATGGGCCAGCATGTTGGCACAGCCATCGCTCGAATCTTAGCTGACGAACTGGAATGTGACTGGAATAAAGTTGCTATTGTTCACGTTGATACAGATCCGAAGTGGGGCTATATGGTCACAGGCGGCTCTTGGTCAGTTTTTCAAACCTATAAACCCATGTCTCAAGCTGGCGCTGCCGGCCGGCAAGTGTTAGTTCGCGCAGGTGCTGAACTGCTTGGTGTTTCAGAATCTAGCTGTGAAGCAAAATCAGGGTTTATCGTATCTGGCAGCAAGAAGATAAGCTACGGCGATATTGTTGCCAAAGGAAATATTGACAAGACATTTTCAGCGGATGAGTTGTCGGCGTTACCAATCAAGCCTGGCAATAAGAAGCACCTTATTGGTATAGGTAACGATTATAAAGCGCTGGATATCCCACCTAAAACCGATGGAACCGCAGTGTATGGTATTGATGTTGAAGTCGACAACATGCTTTATGCTCGCCCTATCCTTCCGCCTACGCGATATGGAAGCACGGTGACGAATGTAGACGACAGCCAAGCTAAATCGCTGCCTGGCTACAAAGGCTATAAAGTGTTGTCTGACCCATCGAATACGGTTGAGGGGTGGGTAGCTATTCTCGCCAGCGATTATCCTACTGCTATTAAAGCCGTGGACATGGTTAAGGTGACATACAACGCCGGTAAAACGGTTAACGTAAATGAAGCTGATATTCAAAAAGAAGGCGAGCGAATTTGTAGAGACCGTAATGAAGGTACACTTTTCGTCGATGAGGGTAATATTGTAGAAGCGCAACAAAAAGCGGCGAATACTATCGAGGCTATGTACACCACCTCTACTGCTAGTCACTTTCAACTTGAACCCGTAAACGCCGTTGCCGAGTTTAAAGACGGAAAGTGGCATATTCACACGGGAAATCAGTGGCAGGGCCTTACACTACCGGCCGTTGCCAAGGCGGCAGGTGTCTCTGATTCTGAGGTTGTGATTCATCAATATTACTTAGGGGGTGGCTTTGGTCGCCGTCTTTTTGGCGACTGGATTATTCCTACAGTACTTACAGCGAAAGCGGTAGGTCAACCTGTGAAAATGTTGTTTATGCGGCCTGACGACGCAATGTTCGACCAACCGAGGTCTGCGTCTACATCGCTCTTTAACGCTGCTTTTGATGAGTCTGGCAAGTTTTTAGGGATGGAGCATGCGCTAGCCGCTGGCTGGCCGACTCTCGCTATGGCACCTAGCTTCATGCCCGACGGCGTGGATGGAAAAGGAAAAGTAGACCCGTTTTCAGCTTCCGGCGCAGACCACTGGTATACCATGGAGCATCACAGAGCACGGGTTATTAATAACAAAGTAGCACAAGAAACCTTTACTCCCGGCTGGCTACGTTCAGTGGGCCAAGGGTGGATAGTGTGGGGACTAGAGAGCTTTATCGATGAGGTTGCTCACGAAGCTAAGCAAAACCCTGTCGATTTCAGACTTGCCATGCTTGATGGTAAAGGCAAACAAGCAGGCAAAGCGCCTGAAAGTGTTGGCGGAGCTAAACGGTTAGCCAACACCCTTGAAATCCTTAAGAGCAAGACCGCAAATGTAAAGCTAGCTGAGAACGAAGGCATTGGCTATAGCGTCACCGCAGGGCAAGAGCGCACTATGCCTGCTTGGTTAGCTACCGCTGCCCACGTCCATGTTGATAAGGCGTCAGGCAAAATCACACTTAAAAAACTTTGGGTTGTGGCTGATGCTGGTATCGTGGTTCATCCAGATGGTGCTATGGCACAAATGGAAGGCTCTTTACTATGGGGCACTAGCCTAGCACTGTTCGAGCATAACGAAATAAAGAACGGTTATGTTGCGAAGAAAAACCTTACCACCTATCAACCGCTTCGAATGAAAGATGTACCTGAAATGGATATCGAATTCGTTGAAAGCGACGAGTTCCCAGTGGGCTTAGGTGAGCCTGGTGTTATCGGTGTCGCACCTGCTGTGGGTAACGCGGTTTATGAGGCTGTGGGGGTGCGTTTGCGTCACCTTCCTATGTTATCTTCCCATGTTACTGAGGCGCTTAGTGCTTGAGATAGAATGTAAATCAAACAACCCGCGAAATCGCGGGTTGTTTTTTTGAGCTACGCGAAGCGAGAAGATTAGTTTAGAAATGATAGTGCGCACTTAAAACGAAAGATTCAGAACCTGGGTTTCTATCCCCTAAGCCACCGTTAGAAATATGCCCAATCTCAGCTTCAAATGACAATAATTCTGAAACGTTATACAGCCCAGCAATTGAAGAATAAAACTCGACGGTATCACCTAAGTTTTCAGATTCATCAACGATACCTGCGTGAAACGCAGCGCGAATTGAAAAATCCTTGTATCGGTAAATATCTTTGGCAATGCCCGCTGCAAAATAGTGCTGACCTTGATCTGCATTAATTAAAAGTACCGTCGGTCTTAAATCATAAAATTGCGCTAAGGGCTTATGGATATAAGCGACATGCATGGCATAGCGGTCGGCATCGTCGAATAGGTTCCAAACTGCCGCACCGGCTTTTAACTCGCTTCCTTGGGGTAAAGCGTAACTTTTAGGCGCGAAAAGTGAAAAAATTAAAGGTAATGTAAGTGTGAGTGTTTTAAGTGTCATTTTCATGGTTATACTGTTCTCAGAGATTGTTTCGTTTTAATGTTTAAGAAAAACTAACAGTCCTCATAAAGGTGAAAAAATAACGTTCTGTCTAAGACGTCAATGTATTGTTGACCGAATAATGGATACTAGGTTACTTTTTTCAACCTGGTTACTTTTAGTAATCTTATAACTTTGTAGAAAAAGACATTCACTATTGCTCTAAATATTGTGTTGCATGTGGATAATAGTATTAAGACACCAAAAGGTTTCGTTTTTTGGCGTGCGTATAAGGCCGGTAAACCAGGCAATTTAAGTTGGATAATATCGAGTGCAGTGTATGAGTGACAAAAGTACTATTGAAGAGACAAAGCGCAGTAAAAAGGTCCTCGTGCTTTTTGCCCACCCTGCACAGACTGAATCTGAGGTGAATGTTCCCCTTTTTCACGAGGCCAAATTAAACAGGCACGTCACTGCCGTCGATTTATATGCAGAATATCCCGACTTTAATATTGATATTGAGCGAGAACAGCAGCGCTTAATCGATCACGATGTGATCGTATTTCTTTTTCCCCTTTACTGGTACTCGACGCCATCCATTTTGAAAGAGTGGCAGGATTTGGTGTTAGAATATGGTTTTGCTTACGGCCATGAAGGCACCGCACTTAAAGACAAAATCTTTCTCTGCGCGCTGAGCGCTGGCGGAAAAGAAGAAGCCTATCAAACCGATGGTTTTAATCACTACACGATAAGGCAATTGCTTCAACCCCTCGAACAAATGGCTCAGATCACGCAAATGACCTATGTTGCTCCGTTTGCCCTTTTCGGCTCTAGAACCGCTCAAGAAGAGGCGCGAGTTTATGAGCATCGGGGCAAGTGGACCACCCTATTGAATAAACTGACAACCAATAGCCTTGATATAGAAAAAGCACAGCATATCGAAAATCTTGCTGACCTTTGTACCCCGCAAGGAGAATAACGTGACGGGCTATTTTTTATACGCATTTATCTATCTGGTCGCCGCCGTAATTGCAGTGCCCATTGCGAAGCGCCTTGGTTTAGGGTCTGTATTAGGCTATTTAATAGCAGGGCTAGTGATTGGCCCCATATTCGGCCTTGTTGGTGATGAGACGGTCGCCATTCAACACTTTGCTGAATTTGGTGTTGTGATGATGCTTTTTCTGGTGGGTCTTGAGCTTGAACCGCGCTCTCTCTGGGCGATGAAGTCTAAGTTGGTCGGCTTAGGTGGCTTGCAATTAGGTCTAACGACGGCCCTCATTACAGTAGCAGCCATGTGGCTAAACCAGCCATTCGGTATTTCGCTCACCATTGGCCTTATATTTGCCCTTTCTTCAACCGCTATTGTCTTACAAACACTTCAAGAAAAAGGGCTTCAAAAGACTGAAGGGGGTAAAAGCGCCTTCTCCGTCTTATTGTTTCAAGATATTGCGGTTATTCCCATGCTCGCGTTTATTCCGCTCCTTGCCATTCCCGAACTGATAAACGCAGGCACTGAACATGGAGGTAACGCAAGCTCCCACGACAGTTTTAATCTGGTTGAAGGGCTTGCTCCGTGGGCCTCGGGGCTTGTTATTATCGGGTCTGTCGCGTTTCTCACTATTGGCGCTCATTACTTAAGCCGCCCACTTTTCAAGTATGTTGCTGCTTCGGGCTTACGGGAAATATTTACCGCTACTGCCCTTATGCTCATTATCGGCATTGCGGCGTTAATGGGGCTTGTTGGCTTATCACCTGCCCTTGGGGCTTTTTTAGCGGGTGTGGTACTCGCTAACAGTGAGTTCCGACATGAACTGGAAGCCAATATAGAGCCATTTAAAGGGTTATTACTGGGGCTTTTCTTCATAACCGTTGGCGCCGGCATTAATTTTTCTGTGCTTTCTGAAAACCCCATGTTGATAGCGGGGCTAACAATTGCGGTAATGTTATCTAAAGCCATTGTACTTTTTGTCGTTGCTCTAATCTTTAAGATTAAAGGCACCAACAAATGGCTGTTTACACTGAGTCTTGCTCAAGCCGGGGAATTTGGCTTTGTTTTACTCAGTTTTGCTTCTCAAAATTACGTGCTACCCAATGATATCATTTCGATCCTCTCGTTGGTTGTCGCCATCTCTATGTTCTTAACGCCCGGGCTCTTCATTTTGTTTGATAAGGCGATTATTCCCCGCTATAAAAGTGCGAAGTCAACGCGCTCTGACGACGAGATTGATGAAAAAGGTACCGTTGTTATTGCTGGAATAGGACGCTTCGGTCAAATAATCAACCGTCTGCTCGTTGCAAACGATGTCAAAACCGTTGTACTCGATATTCGTTCTGAGCAAATAGACCTTATTCGTCGTATTGGTACCAAAGCGTTTTTTGGCGATGCATCTAAACCCGATATATTACACACCGCAGGGGCGCACGAGTCCGCTTTATTAGTGATCGCTATTGATGACCGGGAAACGGCAGCAGAGATGGTGAAATACGCAAAACATGCTTACCCAAATGTAAAAGTCCTTGCCCGCGCTTTCGACCGTGGTCACGGTTATCGGCTGCGTCAACTCGGTGCAGACTATGTGGTATCTGAAACCTACCATAGTGCCCTTGAAATGGGTGCAGAAGCTTTGCGTTCTCTCAACATTCACCCTTTTCATGTTGAGCGTCAAAAAATGGCTTACAAAAATATCGAGTCTCAGCAAAATGACGTGCTTTATCATGCCTGGGCAGACGATGCCAGTGGTGAACGAATTGATAACAACTATCTTAAGCTCTTTATTGAGCTTGAATCACTTATCGAAAAAGCACTTAAAGCAGACTTACATGACAAACATTCTAGGATGCGTGGCTGGACACCGCCGCCCAAAGGTTATGCTGAAAAGCTTGCACCAGATGAGAAGCCGGATGAAACTGAAGGGCATTAAGAGAGAATCGTTAGGCATTAAGGCAAATTGAAAATAAAGAAAATATCGAAGCTGTGAATAAAAGTTAATTTTCACCTGATCGAATTGGGAAAATAACGCTATAACCTGTATGTATACATAGCGCAGCGTGTATCGTCTTTTACTCGCTTGCGTGGATTGAACAGGGATTGATCGATACACATTAATATACCTTCGAGAAATGTAGCTGAAGCAAACGTAATTTATTTGAATGGAGAGTACCATGTTGTCTGAAAAAAGCCGTTATCGCAGCCTTGCCACACCCGCTGTGATTGCTTTCATAGCACTTGTCGGGTTGAACGCCTGTCAAGAAGCGCCAACCCCGCCCAAAGCGGCTTCCTCAACACCGGTAACCCTTTATAACGTTCAGCACTCAGACGAAACCATCGCTAAATTTCCCGGACAAGTAGAAGCCGCGGAGTATTCAAATCTTTCATTTCGCATAGGCGGCAAGCTTCAAGAGCTAAACGTAAAAGCGGGCGAAGAAGTAAAAGAAAATCAGCTTATAGCGCGACTTGATGACAGAGATGCCAAAGCCCAGCTTGCTACGGCCCAATCTCAATTTGATGTTTCTTCCGCTATGTTCGAACGCATGGAGGCATCGGTAGAAAAAGGGGCGGTAAGCCGCTCTACGTTTGACGAGGCCAAGGCAAATTTCTTGGCAGCTAAAGCAAGTCTAACTAACGCAAAAGACCAATTGAGCTACACAGAACTTCGCGCTCCATTCGCCGGTCTCATTGCGTCTGTACCGGTTGAAAACTATCAAGTAATAGTGCCTCAGCAAACCATTGCTGAGCTTCATTTGCCCGGCGCTATCGACGTGACATTCCAACTGCCAGAGCAAAAAATGCGTATGATTGACCGCTCTCGAGCAAGAGAAAATAGTTCTTCTGAGATGGCTTGGGTTACCTTCTCTGGCATGCCAGAAAAGCGCTACCCAGCCATGTATAAAGATCACGAGAGCACCACGCGACAAGGGGAACTTAGCTACGAGGTCACCATTACCTTACCTGAGCCTGACGACATCAACGTGTTATCGGGTATGAGTGCAACCGTATTATTAGACATGTCTAAGCTTATTGAGTCTGATACAAAACTATGGCTGGTACCTTTTGGCGCAGTTGTTACAGATAACGCCGAGCCTGATAAGGCAATAGTGTGGCGTTTTAAACCCGACAACGGTAACGGCAAAAAGGGAACGGTAGAAGCCGTTAAAGTTATGATAACTCGCGGCATTTCAAATGGCTTGTTAGTAGAAGGCCCATTAAACGATGACGATAGAATCGTCGCTGCTGGTGCTCACCTTGTCAAAGAGGGCCAAGCTGTTACGGAGTGGACGAAAGAAGGAGGCCTGTAGATCATGGTCGAGTATTTTTTTCGTCAAAAGGTTATTAGCTGGATGGTCGCCATCATTTTAGGTGTGGGCGGGGTAGTTACCTTTTTAGGCTTAGGTCAGCTTGAATTTCCAGAGTTCACCATTCGAAATGCCCTTGTTATTACGCAATATCCGGGCGCGACACCAGAACAGGTTGAAGAGGAAGTCACTCTGCAACTTGAAAAAGCTATTCAGCGAATACCCAATGTTAAGCGCATCAGCTCGGTTAACATGGTAGGTCTTTCACAGATCACCGTTGAGCTCAAAAGCGGTGTTCAGGCAAAAGATTTAGAACAGTATTGGGACAATTTGCGCCGCAAAGTAGGAGACGCTCAAGCGTCACTGCCCCCAGGAACAAGTACCTCCATCGTGAACGACGACTTTGGCGATGTATTTGGCTTATTACTTACTTTAAAAAGTGAAGATTATTCGCTTAAGCAAATGGAAGACTTTGCCGACTTGATGCAGCGGGAAATACAGCTCGTTGAAGGGGTTAAAAAGGTTTCTATTGCGGGTACGGTCCGTGAACAAATTATCGTGTCGTTAGATCACGATAAAATGAAAGCCCTTAACGTTTCGGCAGAGTCGATTGCTGGCCTGTTAACTGCGCAAAATGTTGTGGGCAACGCAGGGTCGATCAAAGTTCAGGGCAAACGTCTGTCCATTCAGCCAACTGGCGAGTTTGATAACTTAGAAGCCCTCGGCCAGGTAGTGATTGGCTCACCTGCAAGTGGCCTTATTCGCCTAACGGATATCGCGACTATTGAGCGAAAACTTAACGACACGCCGTCTATTCTTTATCACAGTTCTGGCACACCTGCCCTATCCATCGGTGTATCGTTCGCTTCAGCGGTGAATGTGGTGGATGTGGGTAAGCGATTAGATACTAAAATTGCCGAATTAGAACAGCGCATGCCATTAGGGATGACGCTTAACACCGTTTACAACCAGCCAATCGTGGTAGATGATTCTGTTACCGGTTTCCTGATTAATCTTGTTGAAGCGGTAGCCATCGTCATCTTTGTGCTTCTTCTTTTTATGGGCTGGCGCAGTGGCGTATTGATGGGGCTCATTCTTGTACTGACTATTCTTGGCACCTTTATCTTAATGTCGGTAAAAGGCATTGAGTTACAAAAAATCTCTTTGGGCGCCCTTATCATTGCCCTTGGCATGTTGGTCGACAACGCCATTGTGGTAACTGAAGGCATGTTAATTGGTGTTAGAAAAGGTCAAACAAAGCTTCAGGCGGCGAAAGACGTGGTGTCTCAAAACGGTTTACCGCTTCTTGGCGCTACCGTTATCGCCATCACTGCTTTTGCGCCTATTGGTCTATCACCCGATGCCACAGGTGAATTCGTCGGCTCACTTTTCTGGGTGCTATGTTTCTCGCTTTTCTTAAGCTGGATAACAGCCCTCACTATTACGCCTTTCTTTTTCGACCTGCTGTTTAAAACTGAAAAAGAACGTGGCGCTAATGATGAAGATGACGACCCATACAAGGGCATTATTTTCACGGTATACAAACGCGTGCTTACTGCTGCGATTAATCATCGTTACGTGACAATAGTACTGGTGCTCGTTGCACTAGTTGGCAGCATGGCGTCGGGTAAATTTGTGAAAAACGCATTCTTCCCAGATTCGTCTACTCCCCTTTTCTTTGTCGATTTATGGTTACCTGAAGGTAGCGATATTTTAACCACCGAGCAGTCAATTCGTCGCTTAGAGTCCAAGGTGTTGGACATGAAGGACATAGCCAATATTACTAGCGTTATAGGCGGTGGTGCACAGCGGCTTACTCTTACCTATGCGCCAGAAGATAGATATGCTAGTTATGGCCAGCTCATTGTTGAAACCAATACGGTTGAGTCGCGCGACGCGCGTATGCGAGAAATTATCGAGCTGGTGCGAGAAGACTTCCCTAACGTTCAATACAAGGTTAAAGCGCTTCAAGTAGGTCCCTCAGCAAAAGCAGCGATTGAAGCGAGAATATACGGGCCTGAGCCTGAAGTTTTGCGTGAGATTAGCAGCGACATTGAAGCCATATTTCAGGCAGAAGAAACCATGGACAGCGTTCGCCTGTCGTGGAGCAATAAAGTTCCTTTTGTCGAACCTGTATTTTTGGAAGAACAAGCCCGACGTATCGGCGTAACACGAGATGCCGTTCACACTGCATTTCTACTTAACAACGAAGGCGAAACGGTTGGGCTTTATCGCGAAGGTAGCGATTTAATCCCCATTGTCATGCGTAACGATCCAAACCAACGCTATGATATCGACAACCTTGCCTCTCTCAACGTATGGAGCCAGGAACAAGGTAAATACATCAGCATGGCCGACGTGATCAGTAACGTTGATGTGTCGCTTGATAACCCTATTATCAAGCGCCGTAACCGAGTGCGTATGCTAGCGGTTTATGCCGAACCAATGCCCTTATCAGGTGAAACTGCAGCTAGCGTTCAAGCTAAAGTTCGCCCCTTAGTGGACGAACTTAAACTACCTGACGGTTACCGCATTGAATGGGGCGGCGAATATGAAACCTCTCGTGATGCGCAGAGCGCCCTCTTTGCGAGTATGCCGATTGGTATTTTGGGTATGTTTATTATTACCGTGCTCCTATTCGGCAGGCTTCGCCAAGCGTTAGCGATATGGGGCGTAATACCGCTTACCACCATCGGCATTATTGGCGGCTTGGTATTAGTGGGTGCACCGTTTACTTTTATGGCACTGCTTGGCAGCTTGAGCCTTATTGGTATGGTACTCAAAAACGGCATTGTGTTGATGGAAGAGATTAACGTGCAAGCTAAGGGCGATAGCGGCGCATTTGAAGCGGTTGTTACCGCGTCAGTGTCTCGTGTTCGCCCCGTTTCTATGGCGGCTATTACTACTATATTAGGTATGATCCCCCTATTTTCAGATGCGTTTTTCGCATCAATGGCGGTCGTCATTGTATTTGGTCTGACCGTCGCCACCGTGCTAACACTGCTTATTTTGCCTGTGCTGCACTGCACGTTCCACGGCATTAAGTCTGAATGACCATTTGCTTATAAGCTTTAACGCGCGTTTAAGGTGAATGCGAAAGCAAAAAACGCAAACTGAAAGCCAGCGTATTGAGTTTACTTCATTACGCTGGCTTTGTTATTACACCACCATCAACACCGCTATTTTAACATCAACCTAAAGCGTAATTTAGATTAGGTAGCTTGAGTCTACAGAGTCATTATCACTCGCTTAACATTTTGTTTTGCTATACATTTGTGATTACATTGTGTAAATAGCACTCACACATTCTATAAGCTACAATTAGGGCATCTGACATTAATTAAAAAAAGATGTCGCGCCATGTAGCTTTGGTATTAAATAGCTATTCAGGGGTTGTACGTCAGTGCATGCAATCGTTCAAGCAAACGTGAAGTTCTCAGTTAAAGGAGATGACTGCTAATAATGAAGCTATCTAGTCGAATTAATTGGGGCATTATCGCCCTAATGTTTTTTGCGTTTATTGCATTGTCTGTCGCTGAATTACGGCTGCTTCAGTCAAACACGTCAACGTTGATTAGCAATGAAACTGAGAAAGCGCTGGCTAGCTACACGAAAGCCGCGAATGCAACACTCGCTTCTTCGCAAACAAAGTCAATGATGTTAAGTGTTGTGGCGGAAACGTTGGCAGCGAGACCATCCATCGCATCTGCGAATGTTACAGACGAAGAAGGCAATGTGAGCGTTAGTCATGAGAGTGCATCTACAGGCCCTATTCCATCTTGGTTTTCGTTAATCGACCCAGCGCCCGCGTTTAAAAAACGTATTGCATTGCCGAATAACGACAGTTATCTGGTTGTCACATCAGATAAGCACGATACATACAGCAAATTTACTGCGATTGTTATTAAAAATGCCACTATTTTTATGTCGCTTTCTTTTATCGTTTATCTACTCGTTACGGTTTTGACTAAATCGGCGTTACGCCCTATTAATGATGTTATTAGAAAGCTGAATGACATGGGCGGTCATAACTTCACATCACCTGACGCTAACACGTCAGCTAAAGATTTCGAATCGCTGAGCATCACCGTTAATAACCTGGCAGCCACCCTCGCCTCGAAATTTGACGATTTAACACGCCAAGCTGAGCTCTTTAAAAAAGAAGCGAGTAAAGACGCATTAACCGGGCTTTCAAATAGAGGGGCTTTTGAACGCCATATGCGAGCGCTGCTGAATGAAAACGCAACGTCGCAAGAGAAAGAACTTATTGTTGTTCGGTTAGCACAACTTGCCAATATAAATACCAAGCTAGGTATGGTGCCCGGTGATAACTATGTTAAAGCCATTACCAATATATTGATGGAAGAAGCAAAGAATAACAGCAGCATTCGTTTCGTTTTTCGCTTGTCAGGCGGCGATTTTGCGCTAATTAGCGAGCCAATGGAAAAGCCAACAAGAGACTTGGTTCTCACGAACATTTCTACACAATGCGCAAGCGTTACTCCACTTAGGGACGGAACTAAGGCTACGTGGATTGGCGTTACGCGATTTACCGGCTCGATGACTATGCAACAAGTTATGGAAAGCGTAGATAGCGCACTAATCGCATCGATGAAGACCCAAAGCGGCTGGCAACTGGCATCTGATATTGCACATGTGCACAGTAACTCACAGTGGCGTGAGCGCCTTAATCACATCGTTTCGCAACAGTATGCTGATATCATGATACAGCCCGTCATGGATATCGAAAAAAACATGCCCGCTTATTACGAAACATCTGGGCGATTTAAAGACAAAAAGACAAACGACGTTATTCCTATGTCTCAGTTAATCCCTGCCTCTGAGCGATTAGACCTAATACCGGAAGTTGATAAGTTAGTAACAAATATCGTTTTTAAAAAGATGGAAGTAACTTCTCAACAAGTTGCGATAAACCTAAGCATTACGTCCATTGCCAATCGTGAGTTTAGAGAGTGGTTGGTTAAAGAACTAACGCAGCGAGAAAACCTCTGTTCGAAGTTATTCTTTGAAATTGAAGATGCAGCTTTGATACAGCAAAGAGAGTATACAGAACTGCTTTGCCGCCACCTGATGGGACTTGGTTGCAGAATTACCATAGAGCATTTTGGCGATAACTTCGCGTCGCTTTCTGGGTTAAGGGTAATTCAACCTCAATTCGTTAAACTATCTGGAAGGCTTACGCAGGGCATTCACACTAACAAAGATAATCAGCTCTTTGTTTCTAGCCTTATCAGCATAGCGAAGAACCTCAATATTAAAGTCATTGCGGAAATGGTAGAGACTGAAGCTGAATCGATAGCGCTCACAAAGCTTGGGGTTGAACATCAACAGGGCTATTACTTTGCTAAACCAGCGCTTTGGAATGTTTATTAGCCTTTAAAACCACCTTCAGGTAGCGAAGATGCCTTGGCGCTTTTCATTATCATTGCGACATATGGTGTAGCGAAGAGTGTGAGAAGTGCTAGCACACTAACCTTGCTTTTCAAGTAACGCCTCCATCGCGTCAGCACTTATGGGTTTTGAATATAAATAGCCTTGAACAAATTCTACATTCAGCGATTTGCAATAGTCGGACTGTTGTTCTGTTTCAACCCCCTCAACAACGATGAACAAATCCAGCTTATGACCAACATTCACTATTGCTTCCATTAATGCACTATCAAAGGCTTTTTCCGGCGCGCCTTTTAAAAAGGATCGGTCGATTTTTAAATGGCTAACGGGAAAGTGCTTTAAGTAACTAAGCGATGAATAACCTGTACCAAAATCGTCTAGAGAAATCTCAACGCCTAAGTCTCGTTGATATCGAAGGTTTTCTAGTATTGCATTGTCTGACTTTATAAGGATATTTTCAGTGAGCTCTAAACCAATATCCTTGGGCAATAAATGATATTGATTTCGGCAATCCGCAAGGCGCTCAAAGTACGCCGTTTTTTCTAGTTCTTTACCAGAGACATTTACATCTATACGAACCTCAATCCCCTTTTCTTTCCATAATCTCGCCTGCTGACAAGCGTTTTCTAGCACCCAATTACCAATTTGCACTATTAAATCACTGCGTTCAGCTATAGGAATAAAGACATTCGGTGGAACTGCGAGGCTTTCATTTTGAGGCCGCCATCTAAGTAGCGCTTCGCACGATGCCACTTTTCCTGTTTTCAAATCATACTGAGGCTGGTAAAGCAATTCGAACTCGTTGTTACTTAGCGATGTACGTAGGTTTGCCGCAATATCCCTATGCTGTCGCAACTGCTGACTCAATGCATGGGTGAAGAAGTGATAGCGATTACGCCCTTCAGCCTTGGCTTGGTACATGGCAACATCTGCATTTTTAAGCAGATCATCAATTTCTTGGCCATGTTTAGGGTACAAGCTTATGCCGATGCTAGAAGTAATGTGAATATTTTCAGTGCTTAGCTGAAAGCTTTGTTTAAAACAACAGGAAAGTTTTTTTGCGATATCTTCACAATCACTCTCATCACTTATGTTGGTAGCTACATAAACAAATTCATCTCCACCAAAACGAGTAAGCAAGCCATCACTGTCTATACTGTCAGATAAACGCTCAGCAACAGCACGAAGAAGCTCATCGCCCCATGTATGCCCAAGGGTGTCATTGATTTCTTTAAACATGTCTAAATCAATGAAAAATAGCGCAAAGCTTAAGTTATTTGTCGATGCTTCACTTATTGCATTTGCAAGGAATTGCTTGAGTAATCGGCGGTTTGGTAATTCTGTCAGCAAATCTGTCGATGCCATGCGCTCTAGCTCTTGACGCACAGCATGCTGCTCACTTAAATCGATATCGACGCAATACATTTCCGGGGAGTCGGTATCTTCTTTTAACATCACGTGAGACGAAAAAACGTGTACAGGCTCCCCTCCCTTTTTTTTCAACACCAATTCTTCGGAAGGTATCGCTTCACCGAATTCAATCCAGCGTTGATGCAAATTAATCACATCTGCTTTCATAAAGTCTGGAATAATTAAGTCTTCTAGTTTACGGCCAAGGGCTTCACGCTCGCTGTAGCCATAAATATCTTCACTTGATTTATTCCAGTAAATAACGTTTCGCGCTTTGTCATAACCCTGAACTGATACTTTAGGAAGGGCACTGATAAGCTGTAAGAACCGTCTTTCGGCTGAATCATGTTCTGAAAATGAAGCGGGTTCTCTGTATTCCGTTAAGCTCATCTAACTCCCTCGCGTGCTAAACCACTTAAAAGCATCTCAAGCAAAAATAACTGCCACCGTTAAAGTGTAGTCTAAAAATAACTGACTAGCAGAAACTGAGCTTAAAATGAGAACTGGAATTAGAGAAATCAGCGCTGCGAAAGTGTTACAAAATATGTTTTTAGGAGGATTAATGTGTTTCGATAGAGGGAATAAATGGTGCGTCTAGCCTGATTCGAACAGGCGACCTCTACCATGTCAAGGTAGCGCTCTAACCAACTGAGCTATAGACGCATTACATGTTGCTAAACCAGAAAGGTCTGCGAATGCCTAACAACGCCGCGTATAATACTTAGCGCAGGCACCACCTGCAAGGAAAACTTCACAAAACAACGTTCAAGTGACTAATTTGACAGCAATTCGGTTGTTTTTTAGTGGTTTGGGGGTATTTATCTCATCTTAAAAGGTAATGGTTTAATTGAGTCAACCAGCGTGCCGTCATTTACTGCGCGCATAAAGTACTCCCCTAACCTGTCAGTTTCTTGCAGCACTGTTTGCCAGTACTTAATTCGGGTGTCTGCATCAAGAACTTCAAAATCCTTCCGGTCAGGTATTTTACTGTAGGGTAAATTAGCAACAAACGAGGCTGACGGAACTAGCATAACCACGTTGTCGTAGCTAGATTGATGAGGCACTCTGCCTTTTAATCCCTTATCAAACCAACCAGGGATGGGCTTATCGTAAAAGTGAGGATATAAAACTAAGCCTTCATCGGGACCAAATGACAAATCAAAATGATAATCTACTATCCCACCATCTCTATACATCCCAGGTGGGGCCCCCTCAATATTTTGAACCCCCTCAATAACAACTGGAATAGAGCCAGATGCCAATAAAGCACTGTGGATATTTCCGTGCGTTAAATCATGGTACTTCGTGGGCAGCCCGTAAGGGTCTTTTATGGCAAAATTTGTATCGGGTGTAGAGAAAACGTATCGCGTATATAAGCGAGAAAGGTTCTTCCTATTTACCGTATTAGCCGCAGCACTCATTGCAAGGCCGGAAAGTTGCCTAAATTTGCTTTCAAAGCGAGTGGCACCTAGGCACTTTGCTACAATAAGATGAGCTTTGAAGCGAGGATTAGACAAGACCTCTTGCTTACCTTTCTCATCTACCATTTCTTTCAACAGGTCTTCTGCTTTAGCAGTAATTTCTCTTGGCGTTGGTTTTTCACTGTACGTGGTGGTTGAATAAGATGATGCAAGGCGGTTAATTGCAGCAAGAGGATCGTTTTGCACCGCGCATATTGCGCGAAACGCGCCAGCAGATGAACCTACAACGTGAATCTGATGTTCGATGTTGGCAAACCACTCAGGAAACAGTACACGGTCTAAACCTGCAAGAGAAAACCATTTTGGTCCACCAGAAGCGCCTAAAAAGTAATTAAATAATTCCGGACGAAAGCCGTTTTTCATAATTACTTCACGTGCTTTTTTGCCTGCATATATGTCTAACGGTGCCACTTAAATTCCTTGCTGCTAACAGGTGAAAACCCGCTGTTTTGTCTATTCCGATGGAATTTAACAGCAAAAAGGGTAAAAGTAACTGTCAAAGCCTTTTCTTATGTGCTGTTCAGACCACACTAGTAACGGCCTATGCTTGATAAACTAAGGGGTAAGCGCTTCTATCACTTTTAGAAATACGCGATACTCATCATCAGTGATATTTTCGAGTCGCTTGTTTTGCCATTCCACTACGCGAGGAATTATCTGCTCATACATTGCTTTTCCATCTTTTGATAGCGCGATTAGGCTAGACCTTTTGTCCTTTTTACTTAGCCTTTTTATCACCACGCCATTCTTATTTAACCGTTCTATTGCACGAGAAACCTGCACTTTATCCAAGCGGGTAGCATGGGCTATCTCTTTCGCCGTTTTATACTGATTTTGAGAGCCCTCTAGGCATGCACCGAGCGTTGCCATAACACGCCACTCAGGCATTGTAAGTTGATGGGCCTCATATTCTCTCGCAAGAGAGCCGCTTAGATCGCTAGCCAACATTGCGACTTTGTAGGCAAGCATGTCATTTAACTGCACCTCGTTACTCCTGATTTTTATAAAACGACTAAGGTTTGCGTATGTTTCGCACACAATAATTAAGCTCTAAAGCCCTACCACTGAAAGGTTAACAGTGTTGCAGCGTAAACGCGCTTTTATGCCTTTATTTTTAGCAATGTACTTATTACTAGCGCGCTTATGACTGATACCTTTGTAAACCTTGCTTACCAAAACCTTAAGTATACGAAAACAACGCGTTGTCACCTTTATTGATTTACATTTCATTTACCTCTAGCCTAGTTCATATAGTTTCATTTGTAACTAATTTCAGCGCTCAGCTGCCTTCGAGACCTCATAGTGGAAAGCTTTATGGAAAACTTATCGTATTTAACCGGGTTTAATAACGAACATGAAACCGAAGCCTTGCCTGGGGCGCTGCCTAAAGGGCAATTCAGCCCACAGAAGGTCAACTATAAGCTATACGCTGAACAGTTCAGCAGCACTGCTTTCACTGCACCCAGAGCCCAAAACCGCCGAAGCTGGACATACCGACTTCGCCCTTCCATCGCTATGGGAGACTTTATAAAAATAGACAACGGCTTAGTGCGCACAGCACCCGAGACAGACATTCCCTGTCCTCCTAATGTGCTTAGATGGGACCCTATTCCGCTTCCACAGCAAGATACTGATTTTGTTGATTCTCTCGTTACCATTGCCACCAATGGCGATGCCAAAACTCAAGTAGGAATGGGCATTCACTGCTACAGTGCCAACGCCAATATGCAAAATCGCGTGTTCTATTCATCGGACGGTGAAATGCTTTTCGTCCCCCAGCTCGGCAAAATGGAAATTACGACAGAATTTGGAAAGCTACACCTATCGGTAGGTGAAATTGCGGTCATTCCCCGTGGCGTGCGCTTTGCTATCAATCCGCTAGATGGTCCCATACGAGGTTATATTTGTGAAAACTACGGGCACCCTTTTGTTTTACCGGAACGCGGCCCTGTTGGCGCAAATGGCTACGCTAACCAAAGAGATTTTTGCTATCCCACCGCATGGTTTGAGGACAACGATACGCCGTATACTTTGATAAATAAATTCTGTGGCAATCTGTTTGAAGCACAGCTCGACCATTCACCTTTCGACGTCGTGGCATGGGTAGGAAATTCTGCGCCTTATAAGTACGATCTTTCGCGGTTTAACGTTATGAACACCGTAAGTTTTGATCACCCCGACCCCTCTATATTTACCGTACTTACGTCACCTTCAGAACTTGAGGGCACGGCAAACGTAGATTTTGTAATTTTTCCGCCTAGGTGGATGGTTGCAGAACATACATTCCGCCCGCCTTACTATCATAGAAATATAATGAGCGAGTTTATGGGGTTAATTAAGGGAATGTATGACGCCAAAGAACACGGTTTTGTACCAGGGGGCATGAGCCTACACAACTGCATGACGCCTCACGGTCCAGAAGCAGAAGTCTTCGAAAAAGCGTCTAATACATCTCTTTCACCTCAACGTTATGAAAATACAATGGCGTTTATGTTCGAGTCTCGATACGCCATAGCGCCAACCGAGTTCGCCATGAACAGTGATTTACGACAGCGTGATTATCTTGCTTGTTGGAAAGGTCTTAAAAAATACTATAACGGGGAGAAGTAACGCTTCTCCTTTAATGTATTGTTTTATGGACACATAAAATTGCAATCCAACCTTCATTTTTTTGTTTTTTAACAGTGACATAGATTGAAAAACGAGTAACTTACTGCGCTTTAAGGCAGCTACTGAAAACAAAACGTTACAGTTAAGCTTTCCAGCGCACAAACCCGTTGTTATGTCTGCTATTGCTTGCTTTTTCACTGGGCACTTACAATCAGCTAACAATTATAAAATGTGTTTTACGTTGAGGATGTAACGCTATGGCTGATTTATTTGAAAACCCCATTGGTTTAGACGGGTTTGAATTTTTGGAATTCACAGCGCCTAAGAAGGGAATGTTAGAACCAATTTTCGAGGCGATGGGATTTACCCGCGTTGCTCGCCACAAGTCGAAAGACGTAGAGCTATGGCGTCAAGGTGATATCAACTTATTAAGTAACTACGAAAAAAATTGCCATGCGGGGTATTACGCGGAAGAACACGGCCCTTCTGCATGTGGTATGGCATTTCGCGTAAAAGATTCTCAGCACGCCTATAAAGAAGTCCTTTCGCGTGGTGCACAGCCTATGGACACACACACTGGCCCGATGGAGTTAAAACTTCCGGCCATTAAGGGCATTGGCGGCGCTATGCTGTATCTAATCGACAGGTACCAAGGCGAAAATACCATTTATGATATCGATTTTAACTGGATTGAGGGCGTTGACCGTCATCCTGAAGGCTGTGGTTTTCATACGCTAGATCACCTTACTCATAACGTGTATCGCGGTCGCATGGACTTTTGGGCTGGATTCTATGAAAAGTTATTTAACTTCAGAGAAATTCGCTATTTTGATATCAAGGGCGAATACACAGGGCTATTGTCTAAAGCGATGACGGCGCCTGATGGCAAAATCCGCATCCCCTTAAACGAAGAAGCCGTTGGTGGTGGCGGTCAAATCGAAGAGTTTTTGATGAAATACAACGGCGAAGGGATCCAGCACATTGCATTCGCCTGTGACGACCTAGTGGCCTGCTTAGATAAGCTCAGAGCGAAGGGCATGAAATTTATGACGCCTCCGCCAAATACATACTACGACATGCTTGAAGAGCGTCTTCCCGGACACGGCGAAAACGTCGATGAACTTCAAAAACGAGGCATCTTATTAGACGGAACTACTGAAAATGGCGAGCCAAGACTATTACTTCAGATTTTTTCTGAGACAGTGTTTGGCCCTGTGTTTTTTGAGTTTATCCAGCGTAAACAAGATGAAGGCTTTGGAGAAGGTAACTTCAAAGCGTTATTTGAATCAATTGAGCGCGACCAAGTAAATCGCGGCGTGTTAAACAAGTAACTGTCATAACAAAGTAAAAGTATTGAAGGCAGGGCACGTCGTTTTTAGCTGCATTGCTCTGCCCTCATCCCTATCCTTTCTCATAAAGCGCGCAGGCCGCCCCGCTGGGATCTGTAATTACACAAAAGCTGTCGTTCCCATGATGCCGAATTTTACCTATTTGGGCCCCGCCGTTTTCCACCGCTGCCGCTAGAGCAACCTCTAAACTGTCAACGGTAAAATAATTTATCCACCCGCTGGGATAGTCGGCATTTACGCCCCGCTTATGACAGATGCCCCCTACTGGTGTGCCATCGGGTTTCATTACCACATAATCACTGTAGCCCCCCATGTCTATTGCTTCTTTTTTCCAGCCCATAACGGCTTCATAAAAGCGCACAAGTTGGTCTGCATCTTCTGTAGTAATATCGCACCATGCTGAATCGGCCATAATTTCCTTTCCTCACATCAACAATTGGGTTTCAAACTATAAATATAGCGTAAACGGCAGCAGACGTTTTTGAATTAGTGCTTAGCGAGTAGGTGAACCTTTTTTGATGAGAAAGTGCATATACCAATAAATATTCACTACATAGTCACTGTTAATCGATCGCACGTCGATATTTTTACTATTGACGGTGGTCTGGAAGTCGATTTGTAGATAGATCAATCAAGCATTCACTCAATTCCCGACGCGGGATTTTTTGAAAAAACCGACTATTGTCAAGGGAAGAAATTGCAAAAAGACTAAACATTTTCTATTTTAATGGTAGACACAGCCTGTGGAAAATGCTTGTTAAATCGAGAATGTTATCCACTGCGCATTGTTTGTACAGTTTAATTAATTTATATATTTCAGCAACTTAGAATAAGACCCCAAACTACTCAACAAACTTATCCACAGATTAAGTGGATAACACGTAGAAGTTAGCCACAGTTAGTGGTTTAATGTGAACATCTTCGAAGTTTTCACTTTCTTGGTTTCTCATGCCCAAACAAACACTTTTAGTCAGAGAATCATTATTCACTATTCACAGCTTAGATCCCCAAAGTAATATTCCAGCTTCTGTTCTCAATAGCCCGCTTTTTTTCTTGGGTAAAACAGAAGATGAGCTATCAATTGTGGTTCCCGACTCCGTCGAAGTTGATTCACTTGATAGCGACGAGGGGTGGCGAGCGTTAGAGCTTTTGGGTCCATTACATCTATCGATGGTAGGCATAATGGCGCAAATTGGTGAGGTACTTGCCTCGGCGAAAGTGGCAATCTTTGTTGTATCAACATTCGAAACTGACTTCTTTCTTGTTAAAGATAAAAAGTTAAGAGTCGCGATAAGTGCTTTAAAAGAAGCGGGCTACTCGGTAAATGAGGACCATTAGATCTGTGAACGCCAAACAACTTCAGAACGTACCAGATAAATTCACCAAAGAATTTACTACGCTAAGCCCATTTTCTGGTCAGGTTATCCCTATTTCACAAGTAGATGAGCCCTTTTTCAAAAAAGGTTACATGGGACCTGGCGCTGCCGTAACGTCTACTTCTAATATCGTAGTATCACCATTTGATGGAAAAGTGCTGAGCGTGACTCCCTTAGACTACGCTATTGATATACAGTCAAAAGCGGGCCTTAAATGCAGAGTAAAATACGGGGGTGACACAAGTCATCTTCACGGCGCACAGTTTGGGTGCTCGCTAACATCTGGAGACGCTATATCCACCAAACAGCCCCTATTTACCGTAAATTCTGCGTGGCTTAAACAACGAGGGGTCAGCAATATCTGTGTACTGACCGTGCTTAATTCACAAGCACTGCTTGGCGTGTTGCCTACTCATCAGCGATTTGTAGAAGCCGGAACCGACGTCCTTTTCACCCTCTACCTATAGTGCGTGTTGATATTTTCAGTCCATTAAGCCCAAAACTCGTAACGCAAAGTTCAACATGTCTTAATGCCTCTGCGTTAAAAATACATGGTAAGTAAGTTTATCAACGTACTCACAGCTTGTATGATGTAGCAACAGGTAAACGAATTTTCGGTGCGCTGCTTTGGATAGAGTTTTGTTATCTCTATACAGTATCAGTCATCTTTAGATTAGCGCCCAATATAGGCACTGTTGAAAATAGTGCCTTCTTTGTAAATACAACTAGGTAGTACGGAAGAATTCATCATGAGCACTATCCTTTACGGGATCCCAAACTGCGATACCATAAAAAAAGCTAAAAAGTGGTTAACTGACAATGACATTTCGTTTTCATTTCACGATTATCGCAAAGACGGTATCGATAACGATTTTCTCGTTCGAGCAGAAGCGGAATTAGGCTGGGAAGCTATGGTAAACAAACGCGGCACAACATATCGTCAATTAGACGAACAAGAAAAGGCGTTTTTGGATAAAGATAAAGCCCTGGCGTTGCTTGAACTTCACCCTGCAATGGTGAAGCGCCCTATTCTTTTGCACAACAATACTTTTCACATTGGCTTTAAACCAGCTCAGTATGAGGGAATATTTTGTTAAACGACTCTGTAATTGATATTGCTAAGCAATTAATTAATCGCCGCTCCGTAACACCGGAAGATGCCGGTTGCCAAGACGCTATGCGTGAATTCTTAGGGGCACTGGGTTTTAACAATGAAACTATGGTTTTTGAAGACACCACCAATTTGTGGTCTCGTCGAGGACAAGAAGGCCCAGTTTTTTGTTTTGCAGGCCATACCGATGTCGTGCCGAGTGGCCCTGAAGATGCGTGGAAAACGCCGCCGTTTACCGCAACGGAGATAGATGGTTATTTGCACGGGCGCGGAGCGGCCGATATGAAAGGTAGCCTTGCGGCAATGCTTGTTGCTACACGTGAGTTTGTGAATAAATACCCCGATCACCAAGGTAGTATCGCTTATTTAATTACCAGTGACGAGGAAGGGCCTTTCATTAACGGTACAACCCGCGTTATTGATACCCTTGAAGCTCGCAATGAGAAAATTGACTGGTGTATCGTTGGCGAACCGTCGTCTACTAATGAAGTGGGTGATATTGTTAAGAACGGTCGTCGAGGCTCGTTAACCGGAGATCTGGTTGTTAAAGGCATTCAAGGTCACGTCGCCTACCCTCATTTGGCAAAAAACCCAGTGCATAGCGCAATGGCAGCGCTTGATGAGTTGGCTAAATCTCACTGGGATAACGGCAACGATTTTTTCCCACCAACAAGTTTCCAAATTTCTAATATTCACGCAGGGACTGGTGCGGGTAATGTTATACCTGGTGAGCTGCACGTGTGTTTTAATTTCCGCTTTTCAACCGAGGTAACTGACCAAATCCTTATTGAACGGGTTACAGCGATTTTAGACGCTCACGAACTAGAATATGAAATTAAATGGACGTTTAACGGCCAACCGTTTTTAACCGATACTGGTGCATTGCTTGAAGCGGCGCAAGGTGCAATTGAAGCCGTGAAGGGGTCTCCGACGGTTCTTTCCACTGCTGGCGGCACCTCAGACGGACGCTTTATTGCTCCAACAGGCGCGCAAGTGATAGAGCTAGGGCCGGTAAATGCCACTATCCACAAGATAGACGAATGCGTGAAAATGTCTGATTTAGCGCAGTTAGCTGATATGTACTTCGGTATCTTAGAACGCTTGCTGGCGAAATAGCCTCTATTGGTAGATATGAACCCGATATCAGAACAATCATGGTTAGGCCAGCAAAACGATGCCCTCGTTGATGCTGGCAATGGCCATCGGCTGCATCGCGACGTAATATCGCCGTTTCTTGCGATGCAGGATGCTGCGCAAAAAGACGGCGTAGACTTACAATTAGTCAGTAGTTTTCGCGATTTCGACAGGCAAACTGCCATATTTAACCGCAAATGGACTGGCCAAGCCCAGCTTCTCGATATCAAAGGCGATGAGCTGTCTTACGAAGCGCTCAGTGATAACGAAAAGCTACACGCAATTTTGACATGGTCTGCGCTACCGGGCGGCAGTCGCCACCATTGGGGCACTGATATTGACGTGTACGACAGAGCCGCCGTGCGTAACTGGGGCGGTAAGTTTAACCTTGTCGAAAGCGAATATATAACGGGAGGCCCGTGCCATACGCTTTCCTGTTGGCTCGCTGACAATATGGAAAAGTTTGGCTTTTATCGCCCTTTTTCAGTTAATACTGGCGGCGTAGCGGTGGAGCCTTGGCATTTAAGCTTCGAAAACACCGCACGTGTTTTTGAAAATGCCAGAAACTTAGATGGCTTTACAAAGGCCATTGAACAAAGCGATATAGAAGGCAAAACTTGTATTTTGCCGCAGTTGCCTACCCTGTATAATCGCTATGTTTTGAACAAAGGGCACGAGCCTACGGAATTTATATGAGTACGACCTGGGTTATTATCATTATTGTTTTGGTATTGGGCGTTGTGATTGGGAATATCACTTTGCTTAAATACAGTGCTAAGTTTAAATTTCCCACGCCATCTAAACCTTTTGATGACGATGAAGACGATAATCAGCCCAAAAGTACTGGCGGCTCGCATGCATCGAGTAATACGCAAAATGAAAATTCAGCATTTGCTCAATCGCAGACTTCTCAGGGGCTTACCCCAAATAAAGAAAAGCAAAGTTCTCATGGCGAGAATGCCGAAAAAAACGAAAGCAGTGAAAGCAGCCAGAAACCTGGAAAATAACATCTTTCACGAATAACCACATTAGCGATAGTAGCACTTGACGCTTACGCTTAATTTGTTCCCCACCGAAAGAATTAAGCGCATGTAGCAATCATGTACATGAACATTTGCACTGAAGAAAAAGCCTTCGAATTAAACCGTTCACTATCTTCCTATCATTTGTAAACACACTCTAAGAGGTTCTAGACGTGTCTAAAAAGCAATCCTTACTGGGCAACATTGGCGTACAAGTCGTCATTGCCATGATTATTGGTACCGCCGCTGGCGCCTTCATGGGTGAAAGCGCTGAAATGTTCGCACCACTGGGTACCATTTTTATTAACCTGATAAAAATGCTGGTTATCCCGCTCGTGGCAGTGGCACTTATATCGGGAGCTGCGGGGCTTGGTAACAGCACCAACGCGGGAAAAGTTGGGCTATCTACCCTTGCCTATTTCGGTTTAACTTCAGCACTAGCCGTGGCGCTCGCACTAATAATGGGTGAAGTTTTTAAGCCAGGTGTGGGTATTGACGTTTCATCTGTACAAGGGATGTTCTCCGGTGAATATGCATCTAAGGGCGAACTACCTTCATTTTGGGCCACCCTTACGGGCATGATACCAACCAACGTATTTGCATCGTTAACTAATGCCAACATTCTGCAAATTTTGGTGTTCTGCTTATTCTTCGGTCTTGCCCTTTCTAAGCAGCCTAAAAAGAACCGTGAGCCTATTTTGAATGGGATAAACACCATTGTCGATGCCATGGTATGGATGATTAACTGTGTGATGAAAATAGCGCCTATCGGCGTATTTGGTTTGATGGCCGAAGCGGTAGGTACCTTTGGCTTTTCGGCTCTTATGGTGGTATTCAAACTATTCTTAGTGTTTACAGCAGCTATTTTCGTATTTGGCTTTGTGGTTTATCCGCTGCTCGTTCAAATATTCACAAAGACATCCGCTAAGTCTTTCCTTGTGGCAATGAAAAAGCCCCAAGCGGTAGCGTTATCAACCGCATCATCAATGGCCACACTACCAGTTACCATGAACACAGTAGAAAACGAACTGGGCGTAAGAAATGCCACGGCATCCTTTGTACTGCCGTTAGGCGCCACCATCAACATGAGCGGCAACGCTATTTATTATGGTTTGGTCGCCGTATTTTTCGCGCAGCTTTTCAATATTGAGTTATCTATGGGTGCGTATATTGCCATTATCCTAACCTCCACGCTTGGAGCAGTTGGTCAAGCCGGCGTGCCAGGGCCGTCATTTTTGGTGGTTGCTGTGTTACTTGCTGCTGGCATTCCTATTGAAGGCTTACCGCTACTATTTGCTCTAGATAGGATTTTCGACATGATTAGAACTGCCCTCAATATCACAGGCGATGCAGCCTGCGCCGTGATCATCGACACGATAGCCATTGATGCGGCTGCAATTGAAGACGCAGACAACAATGATATGCGAGATTGATGAATGGCCAGTGGGCACTGGACGCGCTAGGTAATACCAATCCGCATAGATAAGAGGGTAATTATCTATGTGGACTGGTATAAGACTTAGTGCTACTGCAAAAAAAGGTGGCCATGGCCACCTTTTTTAATGTTTCTGCGATAGATATCGCTAAATTATTGCGCGTTTTTAGTGCCTTTGTTTTTCACATACTTTTCAAGCCACTGATCTTGTTCCCAAAGGGTATGCAACACACTTTCTTTTGCGCGATATCCATGGCTTTCTTTTGGCAACATAACTAATCGCGTCACCGCACCTAAGCCTTTGAGCGCGTTAAAATAACGCTCACTTTGCATAGGGTATGTACCGGAGTTATTGTCCGCTTCACCATGAATGAGCAGAAGAGGCGTTTTCATTTTTTCAGCATGCATAAACGGTGACATGGAATAGTACACCTCAGGAGCATCCCAGTAATGGCGCTCTTCTGACTGGAAGCCGAAGGGAGTAAGGGTGCGATTGTAAGCGCCAGAACGAGCTATACCTGCCGCAAATAAATCTGAGTGAGACAACAGGTTTGCTACCATAAATGCGCCGTAGCTATGACCGCCAACCGCAACCCGCTCTGGGTCAATCAGCCCTTTTTCATCTAATGCATCAATCGCTGCTTTTGCGTTGGCAACAAGCTGCGTTCTAAAGGTATCGTTTGGCTCTTCATCACCTTCCCCTACAATAGGAAATGATGCATCGTCTAGAACAACGTAACCTTTTGTTACCCAATAAATTGGCGAACCATACCATGGGTAAATAAAACGGTTAGGGTTTTGTGTGTTTTGGCCCGCGCTTGATTTGTCCTTAAATTCTTCAGGATAGGCCCACAGAATCATTGGATAGCGTTTGCCTTCCTCATAATCTGTTGGCAAATACAGGGTGCCCGTTAAGTCTAAGCCATCATTACGCTTATAAGTGATCACTTCTTTCTTAACATTTTGAATGCTTTCAAACGGGTTTGAAAAATGTGTTAGTTGAGTCAGCGCGTTGTCTTTTAAGCTTCGGAAATAGTAATTAGGATAATCTTGTTTCGACTCGATCCTTACCAGCAAGCGATCGTTATTTATGTTGAAATCGCGCAATTCTTCGAATTTGTCCGTGTACTCACTTAGATAAACCCGAGATGTTTCAAGCGTTTCTAAATTAAATTTATCCAAGAACGGAAACTGTCCTTCAGGTGTAAACCCCTCTCCCAATAAAAACGCACTTTCTCCGTCTACAGCAAGAACATCTTTGAAGTATTCATTTTTGCGAGTAACAAAACTACCTGGATCACTGTAACTATCTTGATAGCTTCTGTTTGAGATAATCTGTGCGGTTTTACTTTGGTCAGGGCTAAACAAATACGTTTTAATATTGCGCGTATTCCACCAATAATCCATAGCGACGGCTGTGCTGTCGTCGCTCCAAATAAAGCGATAAAACCTGTCTTCTGTTTTGAGGATTTGCTCGGCGTCACCATCAAATGGAGCCTCTAACTGCATAAGCTTGTCTCGATGGGTGACCTCTGTTTCCGGGTCGCCACCGTCTAACGCTTCAGCATACACAATGGTATTGGGCTTATCGTTGCGCCACTGAATATCACGAGGCCCAGTGCGAACCGCCATGAAGCCTTGAGGTAAGTCTTCGATAAGCGGAACGTCGACAAGTGTTTTAGCTAACTTACCTTTTTCATCATAAAGGCTAATGCTGTGAGGAAAACGCCTGTAAGTCACTAAGTAGGAAAAAGGAGGCTCGTATTCTTCAACCATCACATAATCGCCGGCAGGAGAAACACTCACATCTCCATACATTCCGGATGTAAGCCAAAGCGAAGGCTGACCATTAAGCGGAACCTTATAAATTTCAGAACGAGCCAATTGCTCGAAATTAAATTCGTCATTTTTGTTTTTCAGCAAATCTTGATACGTGCGGTTTTGTGCTTTTTTACCGTCGCTCACGGATATTGTTGGCCCGCTTGGAACGGCAATACTTGTGTCGATTAACGCTTTTCTATCTTTTGGCACTACTTTTACAAGAAGAGAAAGGCTATCGGCGTTCCAGTTCAGGGGTTCGCCCATATTCGCATTAATGGGTTTATCAAAAAGCTTTCTCGCTGACGCCGCTTCGATATCAAGCACCCACAGTTCAACACCATTATTTGCAGTATGAGTAAACGCCATAAACCGTTGATTTGGAGACCAAGTAAAATTAGTTAATCGCGGTGATTCAGGCATGCCTTTGATAGCAAGGCTATCCTTGCTACCTACTCGCTGAACCTCTAGTTTATTATAGTAAGTTACGCGGCTGCCAATATTAGTGGCTGGGTCAATTCTAAGTCCGGCTAGGCGGAGCTCTTCTTTAGATAAGTCTTCTATCGACTTGTAGTTGTCACGAAATAACAGCACCATATTCTTTTGTGTATCGTCTACTAGGGTAGCCGGTGCTAGCGTAACATCTACCAGATCAAGAATTTCTTTAGATGGCTTTTGATATTGCAGTGCATCCTGTGCAAATAGCTGAGAAGAGCATGCGGCAAATAGGACAAATATCCATTTTCTTAGCATTCTATTTCCTTAATGTAGTTATTGAGAATATCTAAAAAAAACGAGGTATCGCCTCTGTAAACAAACAGCTGGCTTAATACCTCGCTTTGATATATTTGATAAGCGCGTACTTTAACGTTTACGAGCTTTGACGCTTACGAGCTTAGACGTTTAAAGAGGGCTTGTTTTCACCGCAGTGCCGCTAATGCTTACCATAAGCATGCTGCCTTTATCGCCGATGACTTGATAGTCTAAATCGATACCAACTACCGCATTGGCCCCCATGCTTCTAGCTTCATGCTCAAGCTCTGTAAACGCTAACTTACGTGCAGTGGTAAGTTCTTCTTCATAGGAACCTGAGCGGCCGCCAACGATATCCCGAATAGAAGCAAAAAGATCTTTGAATACGTTTGCGCCCATTACGGCCTCGCCTACAACAATACCGTAATACGCTTCAATCTTGTGCCCTTCTAACGTTGGGGTAGTTGAAACAATCATGTGTAACTCCTTTTAATATGCACTGTATTTTTTAGCTTTAAAGGCTTTTGCCGTTTAGCTGTTGTTTTTAAACCATTGCTGAATCATCTCAACAAGCGCCTGCGCTTTACTGGTGTCATATGCCACAGTGGGCTGATTTCCCCAGATAGGTTTTGGCCACGCACAATCAGTATCAAACCGCGCAACGTGGTGCACATGAAGCTGTCGTACCACGTTTCCTAGTGCAGCCACATTTAACTTAAGCGGTGAAAACAGGGCCTGTAAGGCTTTAGACGCTAGGGCCGACTCTCGCAATAAGGTAACTTGTTCTTCTTCTGACAAGTCGATAATTTCCGCAATATCATTTTTCATAGGCACTAAAATTAGCCACGGAAACTGACTGTCGTTCATTAACAGTACACGACAGAGCGAGAGATCACAGACAAAAAATGTATCATTGTGTAAACGGCTATCTAACTTAAACATCTAGATTATCCAATGTAGTAGGTACAACGGTAAGCAGAGCGCGTTGACCTATCGCTACCTTTGCATTAGGAAACACAATAGCCTCACCATCTTGCTCTGCAATATATTGTTTACCCGGCTCAGAGGCTAATACCGTGCCCTTGGAATAGTCAGTGAAATTTGGCGTATCATCATCAAAATGAAGTTCAAACTGCTCTTCATTGCGATTTATAACCTGGTTCACGCGATAGATATCAAGATCGTTGATATCAACCGTGGGCGCATAATCATCTTGAGTAATAAGCTGCGTTATGGCGTTTTTCGCATCTTCAAAACGTCGCATATCGTTTTGCCCGAATGGGCGAACTTTACCAAGTTCGACGGTGAATGCATGGGCATTGTATTGATATGATGAAAAATAGCTAAAGGTGGTTGTGGCGCTCTCTGATAGCAAAATAGTTTTAACACCGCATGCTGCTAAAAATGCAAGCTGACCTTTGCTATGAACCCTGTCATGTAAGTAAGGATAAACAGCAAATTTTTCGTTTTTGGATGCGCGAATTGCGGTATGCAAATCGTAGTGATAACGAATGCCTTCTTCCGCTTCAAAGAACGATGCTACAGCGTCTTCAAGCTGTTTAGCACGCACGCGCTCTGCGTTGACCAAGCCCTCGCCTTTTGAATGGGCGCCGCTAAATAAACGGTTCATGTTTTCTTCCACAAAGCGCTCAGCAATATCCATCGCCGGTAAATTACCGAATAAAAACAACACGTCGTGGGACAGGGTAATTGCGCCTGTAAGAATACCTTTGACCAAATCATCACAAATTTCGATGGGCGCGGTTTCATTGCCATGTACACCACAGGATAAAACGATGCGCTTTTTTTGATGGGCGGGAGACTTTACAGAAAAGCTAATAATACCCGGTGCGGTAATATCGACCCGCGTCCCGTTTGAAAGCATAAAATGGCTAGGTTGTTCGAATAGTGCGGAGTTGCGGCGAGATAAGGCTAAAAAGTTGCCGCTGTCGATAAGTTCTTGCATGATTTTCTGCTTAACTACTCTGTCTGATCTAAATTGTTATCAGTGTACCGAGTGAGGCCTGTAAAATCACGTAGTCTCAATGTTTTATTGTTGCAACATGTAAGCGGATGATGACGCCCATATAGTTGATGTAGCGAAGTAATATTGAACGTGATCATTTTGACGTAAATGCTAGCGCTACAGCAACGTTGATGAAAAGAGTAAGAGCGGGATTAACAAACTATAAGAGGGAGAGCATGCACTGTTTTCATGCACATTCTAAATAGGCGTAACCGCTACGCCTTTAACCGAGTGGGCGAATTGCCAATGATAATTTCTTGCTGAGCCAACGTAACAAAGTCATTAAATGGAATGGCCCGTGAAAACAAGTATCCTTGGCCTTGCGACACATTCACTTCTCTTAATATGTGAAGCTGTTCAATTGTCTCAATACCCTCTGCCACAACACTGCACCCTTTCGCGTGACCGATAATTTTAGCCGCTTCGATAATGGCGCGATTGACTGGATCACCCTCTAGTTCCATTACAAATGACTTGTCTATTTTCAGTGCGTCTAGAGTTAAGTCTCTTATGTAGGCAAGATTAGAATACCCCTTACCAAAGTCATCAACGGAAATGGATACGCCTAAACTGCGTAGCTCATCTAACTGTTTTTTCACCATAAGTGAGTTTGATAAAGCAACATCTTCAGTCAGCTCCAACTCTATTGATGACAAAGGCATGGAGTAAGTATCACTTAACATGGTTAAAGTGGGCACTAACTGATTGTCATAAAGCTGGGTTGGGGAAATATTTACCGACAAAACAATAGGCATTTTCAGTGCGTTTAGCTGAACCAAAGCTCGGAATGCTTGTTCAAGTGTCCAATAACCGAGTTCATTCATCATATTATATGATTCAGCCGCTTCAATAAGCGGGCCTGGAAATAACACGCCATCTAATGGGTGATTCCAACGCAACAGACACTCGGCTCCTATTACGCTGAGCGTTTTTAAATCCACTTTAGGCTGGTAGTACAACTCAAGTTCATTTTGGGCAAGCGCGCGTTTAAGGTCCGCTTTAAGCGCTAGGCTTCTTCCTGTGTCAGTTTTATCCGATTTGGTCAGCGCATAATAATTTTCGTACTTGTTCTCTTTTGCCTGTTTTAGGGCGGTTTCTGCACGAGAAACAAAGTGTGTTATATCAAAATCACACTGTCCGCTGCACACCACGCCAACGTTGAAGTCTGCAATAAAGGCCGTTCCGTCATAGTGCATGGGTGTTTTAAAATGTTCGACTAGCCGTTCAAACATTTGTCGCATGAATTGTTCGTTGTTCGTGTTTGGAAAAACGATGCCAAATACATCGCCGCTGATCCTACCTACAAAAGCGGTTTGACCAAAAAGAAGCTGAATACGGTTTGCTATCTCGAGTAGAAAGCGATCGCCAACATGGATACCTAAGCTAGTGGTTACGTCGGAGAAACGCACCACATCCACCAGCATCAAAGAAATAGAAGTACTACTAGATGCTTTTTTTGAAATGCTATCGATAAACGAGAATCGATTAGGAATTGTTGCCAGTGATGTATGTTGGCTCATGATGTTTTCCTTGAGCTTTACGCTTCTAGGTACTAAAAACAACTACTTATATAAAAGCACGGTCGAGCAATGGGTGCAACGACGCAAACGTATTAATTTGAATACTTGTTTATATCATTGAACAACAATAACGTAAAAACTATGAAAAGGCCTGTTTTAATTTTACGCGTATCTTTGTTGCTCGTATTTCACAAACAAAAAACCCGGCTAGTTTAGCACTGCCGGGTTCTTTATTTTACGCCCTGCGATTAGCCTTCAATCTTACACGGTGAAAGCTTCCAAACGCGCTCAACGTAGTCACGAATTGAGCGATCTGAGGTAAATTTACCCATCTTAGCCGTATTTATAATGGCCATTTCAGCCCAGCGCTCTTTGTCGCGATACGCAGCATCAACTGCAATTTGTGCATCAGAATAAGCGCGGAAATCTGCTAATACCATGTACGGGTCGCCATTATCCAGCAGGCTTTGCTTGATAGATACTAAGGCACCTGGTTTGCCCGGCGTGAAGTAGTCGGTTTCTAACCAATCAAGCACAGCTTTGATTTCTGGATCTTTGTAATAGTAATCGTATGGGTTATAGCCCTTAGCTTTAAGCTCGTTTACTTCTTCTACTGTCAATCCAAAAATAAAGATGTTGTCGTCGCCTACTTCTTCAGCAATTTCAACGTTTGCGCCATCTAGTGTACCAATAGTTACCGCACCGTTTAGCGCTAGCTTCATGTTACCGGTACCCGATGCTTCTTTACCTGCTGTACTGATTTGCTCAGATACGTCTGCCGCTGGGATCATTTTCTCTGCAAGAGAAACGCGATAGTTTGGTAAAAACGCAATCTTGATCTTGTTATTAACCCGTGGGTCGTTGTTAATCTTGTCGGCCACTTTATTGATAGCATAAATGATGTCTTTAGCTAGTTTATAGCCAGGTGCTGCTTTCGCACCAAAGACAAACACTCGGGGGTGCATATCGTAATCAGGGTTTTCAAGAATTCGACGGTACAGTGCCATTATGTGCAACAAGGCTAGGTGCTGACGCTTATATTCATGAAGACGCTTAATCTGCACGTCAAATATGGCATTAACATCCACTTCTAAGTCGAGTGACTTACGAATTTCATCGGCCAGCAGTTCCTTATTTTCTAGCTTCACTTTCATGAATTGCTTCTGGAACGTTTTGTTACTCGCGAATTTAGCTAAACCTTGAAGCTTATCTAAGTCACGTGGCCAATCATCACCAATTTTCTTATCAATTAGCTTAGAAAGCCCAGGGTTACACGCTTTCAACCAGCGACGTGGCGTAATACCATTGGTTACGTTAGTAAGTTTGCCCGGATATAGCTCATCGAATTCTGGGAACAATGACGACTTAACAAGACGAGAGTGCATTTCGGCAACGCCGTTTACCGCAAATGAGCCGATAACCGATAGATGACCCATGCGCACCATCTTTTCGTTGCCTTCTTCAATTATAGAAAGCTTCTCTTTCATGGCATTGTCACCAGGCCATTTCTTATCAACCTCAGCCATAAAGCGATGGTTAATCTCGTAAATGATCTCTAGGTGACGAGGAAGGATCTTCTCTATCATTCGAGCAGGCCACTTCTCTAGCGCCTCTGGTAATAAGGTATGGTTAGTATACGCGAAGACCTTGGTACAGATACCCCATGCTTCATCCCAACCAAGCTCTGCCCGGTCAACTAGGATACGCATAAGCTCTGGCACAGAAATAGCCGGGTGTGTGTCATTTAGCTGAATAACAACTTGGTCAGCGAAACGGCTCCAATCATCGCCATGGGCACGCTTGTAGCGGCGAATAATGTCTTTCAATGAGCATGAGCAGAAGAAATACTGCTGGATTAAGCGAAGCTCTTTACCGGCTTCCGTCTCATCATTGGGATAAAGTACTTTTGAAATGGTTTCTGCCTGCACGTTTTCACGCTGTGCATCAACATACCCACCTGCATTAAACACGTCCCAGTTAAAGTAGCCCGACGCTTCTGACTGCCATAAGCGCAGTACGTTGACGGTTTTACCTTCATAACCCACTACAGGAATATCCCACGGCACACCTTTAACGATAGAGCCTGGGTGCCATTCTTTTAGCACTCGGCCATTTTCACCGTACTTGGTTTCTACGTAGCCGTATAAGGATACTTCTTGTGTAGATTCTGGACGGCAAATTTCCCATGGGTTGCCGTAGTCTCGCCAGCTGTCTGGACGCTCGATTTGCGCACCGCTCTTAATTTCCTGACGGAATAAGCCGTGTTCATAATGAATTCCGTAACCGATAGCCGGTAATTCCATTGTTGCTAGAGAGTCGATGAAGCACGCTGCAAGACGACCAAGGCCGCCGTTACCCAACGCCATATCCGGCTCTTCTTCAAGAATATCTGAAATTTCCACACCCAGCTCTTTTAATGCACCACTTGCTACATCAAACAAGCCAAAGTTCTGCAGGTTGTTTGATAACAAACGACCCATAAGGAATTCAGCAGAAAAGTAGTGAACAGCACGGGTATCGTTCAGGTAATGGGTTTTTTGCGTTTTGCGCAATCCTTCTAGCACTTGCTCTTGAATTGCTGCGCACGTGGCTTTCCACCAGGCGTGATTGTTTGCTTTGTTTTCGTCGGTGCCTAACGTGCAGTGTAGGTGTTTGATCACGGCAGACTTAAAAGCCGCTTTATCGATCACTGGAGAGGGTTGCGTCTTGGTCGCTTTTGCGTTCATTTTGCGTCTCACTCTTAAATAAGAAATGGCGTTTTCACGCCGAAAAGTAATTTAATTACAAAATATCTTAAGAATATGACAGCAATATATCAGTACTAAAACGATTATGTTGTAATAATTTTGTTAAAATTACAAAAAATCGCATGAATTCGTATTCATTCATGCGATTTTTAACATTCTTATTACAAATAATATTTGAAGGAGGTTTAATTTTGACCTTATTTAATGATTTTCCCTACAAGCAATTCAGCCTCAGCGATTAATTCTTGTAAGTGACTTTCACCATTAAAGCTTTCAGCATAAATTTTGTAGATTTGCTCAGTGCCAGAAGGTCGTGCTGCAAACCAACCATTCTCCGTCGACACTTTTACCCCGCCAATTGCGGCGTTATTTCCTGGAGCATGTGTTTGGACAGAGATAATTGGCTCTCCAGCAAGAGTATCGCTGGTGACCACCGACGCATCCATAGCTGACAATTTTTGCTTTTGTTCAAGGGTTGCTGCTACATCGACGCGGCTGTATACAGGCGCTGCAAATTTTTCAGTTAGCGCTTCGTAATGCTCACCAGGATCTTTACCCGTCACGGCCAGAATTTCTGCCGCTAGCAAGCATAGAATAAAACCGTCTTTATCTGTCGCCCATGTGCTCCCGTTTCGTTCTAGGAAAATACCACCAGCACTTTCCTCACCCGCAAAACCAATGGTGCTATTAGATAAACCTTCCACAAACCACTTAAAGCCTACCGGCATTTCGGCTAACGGTTTACCCAAACTTTTAGCAACACGGTCTATCATGCTGCTCGAAACCAGGGTTTTACCTATATTAAGTTCGCTCGGCCAATCTGGGCGATGTGTATACAAATAATTGATGGCAACCGCTAAGTAATGGTTAGGGTTCATAAGCCCTGCGCTTTTACACACAATACCGTGGCGATCAAAGTCTGGGTCGTTACCCCAGGCTAAATCAAAGTTGTCTTTAAGCTCGATAAGCCCCGCCATGGCATAGGCAGAGGAACAGTCCATGCGAAGCTTGCCGTCTTTGTCTCGGCGCATAAAACCAAACTGCGGGTCCACAGCGTCGTTAACAACCGTAATATCCAGCCCATATTTTTCAGCAATTCTAGACCAGTAGCCTACCCCAGCACCACCTAATGGATCTGTGCCTAGCTTTAAATTGGCCTTGGCAATGGCCTCCATATCAACGACTTTTGCTAAGTCTTCGATATAAGGTTCCATAAAGTCTTCTTCGCGAAATAGTTTGCGAGCGCTCGCTTGGCGGATATCAATACGCTGAACGTCTTTATTCCCATCTGCAATTAATGCGTTGGCGCGTTCTTGAATTTGCTTAGTTACGTCGCTATCGGCAGGCCCACCGTGAGGCGGATTATATTTAAAGCCACCGTCTGAAGGAGGGTTATGAGAAGGCGTGATGACAATGCCGTCTGCTTTGTCGGTGTTGCCCGCACGATTGTAACGGATAATAGAACGAGAAATAACAGGAGTTGGTGTATAGCCCATGCTTTCGTTGTCCGCGCGCTGCACAACAACATCAACACCATTGGCGCATAAAACTTCTATAGCGGTAACCATGGCAGGTTCAGATAGTGCGTGGGTATCTTTACCGACGAATAGTGGGCCGTCAATTCCTTCTTGCTGTCGATATTCTACCAGGGCCTGGCAGATTGCACTGATGTGCGTATCGGTAAACGTAGCGTTTGACGCTGTACCTCTATGGCCAGATGTACCAAAAGAGACCGCCTGTCCCGGGTCATTCATATCCGGTTTATAGCTGTAATACTGACTCACTAACTGCGCTACGTTAATGAGCTGCTCTTTTGCTGCATGCTCTCCAGCCTGCGGATGTAATGCCATGAAAAAGTCCTTATTAAGAAGTTTCGTTGTTCTATTAGATTACGTTCTATTTACCTTCTGAAGAAAAACGCGCGATTACGGTTTCAATAACATCAGGTTGATAGCCTAGGTTACGCAAAACTTGTTCCAGCATATTCGTTTTCTTAGCAGTGTTGTTATTCGTCACTACCCAGAACGGGCTATCGGGAATAGCTTTAGGGTTCGTACTGCTACCGTTTTCAAGCAGTGCTTCTTTACTCGTTGCAAAATAGGTACGGTTTTTTCCTTTAATACTTTCTACGCGAGAGAAGTTTTCTGCATTAAGCTTGTGCGCTGCACTCAAAACAAACAAGAACTGATCAACCCGTTTGGTAAACGTAGCCAGTGCATCTTTTGATACTGCGTCAACAATATCCCGCTTACTGTGTGTCTCGCTTGAAGGCAACGCAGTAGAATCGACCTCTAGATTTCCAGCTACTTTTGGACGGGCTGGCGCTTTGGCCGAAGTAGTTCTTGCTGGTGCAGCCTTTGCCGGCGTTTTCTTAACAGTGGCTTTCGCCGGTGAACTGGCTACTTGTTTAGTCGCTGCTCTTGCTGTCGGTGATTTCGCTGGTATTTTAGGCGCTGCGTCCGCCCTTACCACTACGCTTGAATTACTTGCAGCCTCGGTCACTTCTGCGCTTGTTGGTTCACTTGTTTTTGCAGGAGTTGATGTGCTGCCGCTAGACTCATTCCCGTGCGCGACAGCGCCGTCTTCAGGTAAAAGTAAACGTCTTAAAATCTGTGATGCACTCTCACCAATATGCTTAGTCTGGCTGGCGATGAAGGCATATAAATCGTCATCTATTTCAATGCTTTTCATAACTACTTCCTTTTCAAGATGCACCATTATAGACAACACAGATAAACTACGCAGCACTAAATAGCACTTGTTTTCAGGTTTCTGAACAGATATCGCTTCATCACTTATCTACGCGGATTGGTATTACTCCTATTTAGATTTAACGAAGTTCACGGTTGTTCAATTCAGCATCGCTAAAGTACTGATGTTCTTTACCACTAATTACTGTAACGAACGTTATATACCTGCGTATAAAATACGACAGGTAATAGGATAGTAAGCGCCAGGCTATCGTTGCTACTATTAAAGTTAAACCAGAATCACATTCAATCTGCTAAGTTTAAGTGTGACACAGACTTTTTAAACTTAAGTGACAATTATATGCGCCAAGAAATAATAGATATCCAGCAGGCCCTTAGTCAGAAAATCATCGGTAAGAATCACCAGTTAAAGCTGGCAATCACCTGCTTATTAGCAAACGGTCACTTACTTATTGAAGACTTACCTGGTATGGGAAAAACCACCTTGTCTCATGCGCTTTCGCAAGTCTTTGGCCTTCAATACTCTCGCATACAGTTTACCTCTGACTTACTGCCTTCAGACATGTTAGGCGTTAATATCTTTCATAGTCATGAAACTGATGAGACAAAACGATTTAGTTTTAGACACGGCCCTATCTTCAGCCAGGTTGTATTGGCCGATGAGTTAAATCGAGCAAGCCCAAAAACACAAAGCTCTTTGTTAGAAGCGATGGAAGAGAGGCAGGTTAGTATAGATGGGGTTACTTATGCGCTGCCCTCGCCTTTTTTCGTCATTGCTACACAAAACCCTAGTTATCAATCGGGTACTTATCCCCTGCCCGAGTCTCAACTGGATCGTTTCTTTATGCGCATATCTTTAGGCTATCCAGCCTGGGAGGCCGAGAAAGCCATGTTAATGCAGACGAATATATCCTCTCCTCTCCCTCAGATATTAGATGAGAAAGACTTACATGCTATGCAAAATGAGGTAAAAAACATTCATACCAGTGACGCCATTCTCCATTACGTACTAAGACTGGTGAGCGAAAGTAGGGATAATAGCGACTACCCTAACCCGCTTTCTCCAAGAGCTAGTCGCGCGATACTGCAAGGCGCGAAAGCGTGGGCATTTGTCGCTGGCAGAGAATACGCAACGCCTGAAGATGTGCAGGCGGTGTTTGTTGCAATCACTGCCCACCGGTTGACCGCTGCCTCGCATCATTTGTCACATAGTCAACAAACAAGCGGCAATGATGGGGAAAAATTAAGTAAGAATCTTCTTAACAGTGTCGATCCTCTCGCGGCTTAACCTTGGTTTTAATGTGTAACTATGAATTAGAATGATGACACTAAGATTGGCACACCTGTAATGCGCAAAATATTGTCTTACCCCACCCAGGTTATAAAGCATCGGCTTTTGAAGTGGCTCGACAGACGCGTACCCGCCTCTAGCGAACATCACTTAAACCTAAACAGCATATTTGTATTGCCCACTGGGTTTGGATGGTCATTTATTCTGTTGTCGATATGCTTATTTTTACTTGGCACCAACTATCAAAATAACTTGATGCTGCTGCTCAGCTACTTATGTTTAAGCATCATGTTACTCACACTTTTCTACACCCACCAAAATTTTGCCCGATTCGCAGTAAAAGCATTACCCTTACATTCTTTTCACTGTAACCAATCTGGCGAGTTGCAATTACACGTTCTACCCCATGTTAATTCGCCAAACAAACCTTGCCACGGTACGCTCACTTTTGGGTGGTTCGGTCCTCACCGCTCGTCAACGCAATTCCATGGCACGCAGTCATTTACCCAAAGTAGTGACGCGTTAAGCAAAACAACGTTTAGCATACCGTTGTCTGGAAATGCGTTTAACAAGAATTCTCAAAGACAAACGCTTAGCGTTCCCGTTTATATTACATCCCGTGGGCGATATATGTTAAACAGGCTGACCATTGCCTGCGACTTCCCTCTCGGACTTTATAAGTGCTGGACACATCTTGACTTTGACCAGTCGGTAACCGTGTATCCACAACCCGATGACGGACCGGTGTCGATTGAACATATTACTGATAACGAGGAATCTAATAGCTCAAGTGAAACCTCAAACGCTAACAGTAATGAAGATTTTTATGCGCTTAATGACTATGAACCTGGTCAGCCTCTAAATCGCGTTTCTTGGAAACATGTTGCTAAAAATGGCAATTGGGTATCGAAGTCTTTTACTTCTCGCCAAAGCGAAAGCTACGTGCTCTCTATAGACTCGTCTATTGATACCGAAACAGCCATTTCTGCGCTGACCCTCGCGACTATAAAACTAACCGAAGCAGAGCAGAACTTCGGTCTTTCCTATAAAGGAATTGTTGTGCCGCCTAATAAAGGTATCAATCATATGCATAACTGTCTTAATGCTCTTGCCTGTTTTGGAAAACCAGAAAGTGCTAGACAAGATAGCCAACGCAATGGATATAGCAAGATAAGGGCGGTCAAATGACGCGCAACATTAACGCTGGGCTTGCCAAATTCAATATCTACAACACGTTCGTTAATCAGCCCCGAGCAATGGCGCTGCTGTTACTTTGCCTTTCCTTTTCTAGCATTCTTTTTACGCTAACTGCCCCCCTTATGACGTGGGTACTCGTGCTGGGTAGCTGCGCAGTTATGGCGAGAATTGTTGGCCTCAGCTCTACACACAGTTTGCCTACGCTTAGAACTGTCAACTTACTAGCGATACTGGCGGTGTTTGCGCTCACGTGGTTTGGTTTTTCGATAGGGCTTTTAGATAGCATGATCAACTTGCTTGCCGTTGCGTGTTCGCTGAAAGTCATGGTGGTAGACAAAAAAAGGGACTTTAACCTTCTTATTTGCACCTGCTTGTTTCTGATAGGGTGTGGTTTTATCTCATCGCTTAGTGTCTTTGCATGGTTTGGCTATACCGTGATATTGGCATTTTTACTTATCAGTACCGCCATGTATCACGGTGCTGGTATCTCGCTTAAGAAAAACATTAAGTTTGTGAGCATACTTATCCTTCAAGCAGCACCTATTGCCTTATTGTTCTTTCTTCTTATTCCTCAGTTGCCACCGTTATGGCAAATGCCTACATCAAAATCCACCGAGACAGGGCTTTCAGATAAGGTAACTCCCGGCGATATTGCATCTTTGGCCACCTCTTCTGAACTTGCTTTTAGTGCCACATTTGAAAGTGATGATGTAATACCTGCGCCGGCTTATCGATACTGGCGAGCGATGACACTTGAGCATTTTGACGGAAAAACATGGTCAATCAGTGATAAACGAAAGCAAGCAGAACAACAGCTCGCTATTATGAACAAACCAACTCCTCTTTCTGCACTTGAAAGTAGTAACGCCGGTACAGTAATTCCCTACGAAATCATTGTTGAACCTACACAACAAACCTGGTTGTTTGCACTAGCGCCGTCCACACCCGACAACTCAACGAACAGCATTTATGTAAGCGGTCTATTTGACTACACGTTAAGAGCAAATACGCCGATTTCAAGCAAGAAGGCCTTTTATTTACGCTATTTTCCTAACGCACCTATAAGTAACAGCATTGGTAATTTTGAAACCCAGCTTAATTTAGACGTCTCGACGAACGGTAATGAAAAAACCCGGGCATGGGGCGTGCAACTTGCGCAGCAATACGGCAGTGCCCAAGAGATTGTAATGGCAGTAATGACTGAATTTAAAAATGGTGGCTTTCGATATACATTATCTCCTAATGCCATGCCCACAGACCCCATTGATCAATTCCTATTTGAAGAGCGGTCGGGGTTTTGCGCGCACTATGCAGGCGCAATGGTTTATACACTGCGTTCAGCGGGTGTTCCTGCCAGAATGGTGACCGGCTATCAGGGAGGAAGTTCGCTTAACGAAAGAGTGCTTCAAATAAGGCAATACGATGCGCATGCATGGGTGGAAGCGTTAATCGATGGGGTATGGCTGCGATACGACCCTACCAGCATGGTTGCTCCTTCGCGATTAACCTTTGGGTTAGAACAAGCACTCGAAGAACTGGGAGAGTCCAGAAACACTAATATTTTAGATGGACTAGAAAAAAGCGCGTTTTTCGCCGCGGTGCAAACCTGGTTTCAGCAACTCGATTACTCTTGGAGTAAATGGGTGCTTGGTTTTGATAACGCAGCACAAACAAGCATGTTAGAGGACTTGCTGGGCACAATTACTCCAGAAAAAATGCGCGCAGTATTTTTATCTGCTCTCGGACTAATTGGACTTATTCTCGCTTTTTATTTTTTACCTATAAGTAAAAGGGAATCACTTCCCTACTCCTATCGCATAATGCTAAAAGCGGTAAAGCTTGTTGAATTACATACGGGTATAAAAAGAGAGCATAAAACACTGTCCGATTATAGATATGACGTTTCGCCAGTATTAAACAGTGAAGCTGCAGTGGCTTTTGATCAAGTTTGCGAGCTATTTGAGCGTGAGAATTATGCCATACCCGATACCGAAAAACACACAGAGCTAGTCATGAAAGAAGCGCTTAACACGCTGAAAAAGGCTATCAAGTAATCACCTCTTGCTTTACTAAAAATGGTCGGCATCTCTGATTCAATCAGATCTTATACCAGTCCGCATAGGTCTTTACCCACTCAGCGAAATCTAAAATATTCGTAATCGCGGCGTGTTACCGCTGGTATAGTGGTTCTACATCAAGGTGACACAACAAAGAGTACGGACATCTTAAACTCACCCTTTAGCAAACGCGCATAAAAAAAGCCGGTCAATTGACCGGCTTTTTAGTATTTTTGAAACGTAAGCTAACCCAAGGTTAGCTTACGCCCGCAAAGGCTAATTACTTAGCAGCTTTACGTGCTTTCGCTTCTTCAATTACTTTATCAGCTACGTTCTGAGGACATGCTGAGTAGTGGCTGAATTCCATAGAGAACTGACCACGACCAGATGTAATAGTACGTAGGTGACCGATGTAACCAAACATCTCAGATAGAGGTACGTCAGCCTTGATGCGAACGCCAGTAGCGCCAGCTTCTTGGTCTTTGATCATACCACGACGACGGTTAAGGTCACCGATTACATCACCAACGTTGTCTTCTGGGCTGAATACGTCAACTTTCATGATTGGCTCAAGAATCTGAGGACCCGCTTTTGGCATTGACTGACGGAATGCACCTTTCGCTGCAATTTCGAACGCGATTGCTGATGAGTCAACTGCGTGGAAACCACCATCGTAAAGCTCAACTTCAACGTCTAGTACTGGGTAGCCCGCTAGAGGACCCACTTCCATCATAGACTTAAAGCCTTTTTCGATTGCAGGGAAGAATTCCTTAGGAACGTTACCACCAACAACAGATGAAACGAACTTAAAGCCGGTGTTAGTTTCTCCAGGACGGATGCGGTAATCAATCTTACCGAACTGACCAGAACCACCAGACTGCTTCTTGTGCGTGTAGCTGTCTTCAACGGCTTGCGTGATAGTTTCACGGTAAGCAACCTGAGGCTGACCAACTTCTAGCTCAACGCCGTAAGTACGCTTCAAGATGTCAACTTTGATGTCTAAGTGAAGCTCACCCATACCTTTAAGGATGGTTTCGCCTGAATCTTCGTCAGTTTCAACTTGGAAAGATGGATCTTCTGCTACTAGTTTACCGATAGCAAGAGACATCTTTTCGTTAGCGCCTTTATCTTTTGGCTTAACAGCAATCGAGATTACTGGCTCAGGGAAGATCATTGGCTCTAGTGTACAAGGGCTCTTCGGATCACACAGCGTGTGACCAGTTTGAACGTTCTTCATACCTACGATAGCAATGATATCACCTGCCTGTGCAGATGATAATTCAGTACGGTCGTTCGCGTGCATTTCTACCATACGACCAACACGTTCAGTTTTACCAGTAGCAGAGTTAAGGATGGTGTCACCCTTGTTTAGCTTACCAGAGTATATACGTACGAAAGTCAAGGCACCGAAACGGTCATCCATAATTTTGAACGCAAGCGCACGGAACGGCTCGTCAACAGATACTGTTGCAACTTCGCCAGTAGGCTCACCCGTTTCTTCGTCAGTTAGATCTTGTGGATCAACTTCTGTTGGAGAAGGTAGGAAGTCGATTACTGCGTCAAGAACTAGCTGAATACCTTTGTTTTTGAACGCAGAACCACAATAAGTTGGGAAGAACGACATATCACGTGTACCTTTACGGATACAACGCTTGATGTCTTCTAGTGACGGCTCTTCACCATCCATGTACGCCATCATTAGATCGTCGTCTTGCTCAACAGCAGTTTCGATCATTTGCTCACGATATTCTTGCGCTTTCTCAACCATGTCTGCAGGAATATCTACAACTTCGTAGTTCTCTGGAAGACCTGAATCGTCCCAGATGTACGCTTTCATATCTAGAAGGTTAACAACACCTTTGAAATCGTCTTCAATACCGATTGGCAGAGTCATTACTAGTGGGTTAGCAGCAAGTACTTTCTTAACTTGGCCAACAACACGGTAGAAATCTGCACCCATACGGTCTAGCTTGTTTACGAAGATTACACGTGCAACTTCTGATTCGTTAGCATAACGCCAGTTAGTTTCTGACTGAGGCTCAACACCGCCAGAACCACAGAATACACCGATACCGCCGTCTAGTACTTTAAGTGAACGATATACTTCAACTGTAAAGTCAACGTGTCCCGGAGTATCGATGATGTTCATGCGATGATCTTTCCAGAAACAGGTTGTTGCCGCTGACTGGATGGTAATACCACGCTCAGCTTCCTGCTCCATGAAGTCAGTAGTTGATTCACCATCGTGAACCTCACCAGTTTTATGGATTTTACCAGTAAGCTTCAAGATACGTTCTGTTGTGGTAGTTTTACCCGCGTCTACGTGGGCGAAAATACCAATGTTTCTGTATAAAGATAAGTCTGACATTAGTTCACTTTCATTGGTTCAGAGTAAAAAAACGGCCGGATTATAAAGGATTTCTATACCAAATTTACACCTTTTTTAGCATAAACCTTGGATTCGCTTGCTAAAATCCGCACCAGCATTAATTCTTTTCTATAAATATCAAAAACTTAATAAGTTATGACACTTTTTTGAAAAATAACAAAATCACACCTCATCTTTTGAAGTGCGAACGATTGTTACTGTAACTTCATCTCTGTCGTGGTAGAGATGCCTAACTTTTACCGCGAATGCATCATCTAGAGCATTTAAGCGGCTATTTAGCAACGCCATGGCTTCGACTACAGTTTCATAGCGCTGTTTCATGGGTAGCTTTAAATTAAAAATCGCGTGAGTCGCCCAGTGCTTTACCAGCCAATCACCCATTAATTTCGCTACCCTATCAGGTTGCTCTATCATATCACATACAAGCAGATCTACACGACCAAATTGTGGTCTATAGGCAAATCCGTCTGCAGCGTGATGTTCAACCAACCCCGTGTTCATTAAACTGTCGGCTACCAGTCCATTATCGATGGCTTCAACATACATGCCTCGCTTAACCAGTTGATAGGTCCACCCTCCAGGGCACGCTCCTAAATCGACGGCGCGACCTCCACTTCGAAGTATCTTAGCTTGCTGCTTATCGCTCAGCATGTTCACCAATGCATCTTCAAGTTTTAGCGTAGAACGGCTTGGTGCATCACTAGGGAATTTTAAACGGCAAATACCCAAGTGGTCGCGACTAGCATGACTGGGTAATGTATAGCCAATATGGCAAATTTCAAATGACTCGAAAAAAATATGGAGTTTAGGCTTACCTAAATTCTCTTTAGCCGTGAGCCACCCAGCCTTTCTCAACGCTTGGCGAAGAGGAACAGTAAACTTACGGCAGAACTTAGCGAGGGTTTTCCCCTCTTCAGTGTCTGGGTATTCCACATCGACACAGCCAAAATTAGAAAAAGGCTTTTCAACCTCTTTTAACGCATCGAGCACTTGCCCTACTCTGTCTTCTTTTTCTATGTCGGTTAGTGAAGCAAAAACAGCCACTAGCTGACGTGGAAAGATACTCTCGTGAACCGCAAACTGTGTGATGGTTTGTTCTAACTGCGTGGCATCATATAAGTGATAAAGCACAAAACCGCTGTGCTTTTTTGACACAGGATAGCCATAGCATTGCGCTTCGCCGTATCGAGATGTAAGTTCGTTGGCCGTATCGTTTTCGTAACCCGGGCGGCAATAACCTAAAATACTGCTGTTAGACATTACTTGCTCCCGATTTATGACTCGTTTGCTGTTTTACGCTCTTCTGCGCTTTTATTAAACCTATAACCAGAAGCCCCCAACCAACAATAAAGAACATGCCGCCCACCGGGGTTATCGGGCCAAACCATTTTATGCCGCTGACTGATAAAGCATACAGACTTCCACTAAACAAAACTGTACCGACAACAAAACAAAATGCTACGCGATTACCCCATGTCGATGTAATAGAAAGCGCAGGTAAAATTAACAGCGCTAACGCATGATACATTTGATAACGCACGCCTATTTCAAATGTATTAAGCTGCTGCGACGTTAATAGGCTTTTGAGACCATGTGCACCAAACGCACCTAGTACGACGGCTAAGCCTGCCAGTAGCGCGCCAATAATAAGATATGATTTTGCAACGGTGCCTAAACCAATGTGTTCGTTTTTCATTTAATTAATCTTTTGCCTTAATTTTTGATGTCATCAGGGGTTACTTAAAACGCCAGATATAAAGGTCGCTGTTAACTCTGCGGCTTTGGCTATATGTGCCTGCTGCGTTGTGCCGCTCGCTTTTCGAGGCTTGAAGCTGTGGTCGCCATCTTCTAGAAATGCGCATTCTATACTTGAAGGTAGCCCATAACCTTCTACTTCTGCCTTTGTGCCGAACGTGTCTCTTTCACCCTGAATAATAAGCAAAGGTTTACAAGCCTTCAGCAAGTGGTCGGTGCGTGTATTTTCTGGCTTGCCCGGTGGATGAAAAGGATACCCGAACGCTATCGCACCTTTCACATTGCCCAGCTCCTCATACACCATGGTTGCTATGCGCCCGCCCATTGACTTTCCTCCAACAAAAACAGGAAGGTTATTCAGCGTTTCCTTGTCATTACAACACGACTCAATCAATGCGATGAAGTGTGACAGAAGCTTTTCGGCTTTATCGGGTGGCCTACGTTTACCTGTTGCCTTAATGGTTTGCATATAAGGAAAATTAAAAAGTATAATCGATACTCCCTTTGCAACCAGGGCTTTCGCCATGTCTTGCATAAACGCGTGCTCTTTACCCGCCCCTGCACCGTGCCCCATTATCAAGCAAGCGACGGGGTTCTCTGCGTCAAGCAGTTCAATATCAAAAGTATGGGTTTCAGGGCTTTCATTTTTACCAGACATGACTACAACAAATCCTCTTGCTCGGCTTCAACCAACGCTAACATCCAATCTCTAAATGCAGCAATTTTTCCAAGTTCAGCCTGCGATTCCTCACACACCAAATAAAAGGCGTCTCGACTTTCTACCCTTTCTTCAAAAGGCATGACAAGTCGCCCCGCCTCAATTTCGGGCCTTGCAAGCACAGTATTGCCTAATGCAATACCCTGTCCTAGCGCCGCGGCCTGCAACACCAACATGGAGTGACTGAAAACGGGGCCTTGGTTGACGTTTACGCCAGCTACGCCGACATGCTTCAACCAATTCTTCCACGCCGTACGGCTTAAATCGTGAAGCAAAACATGATGCCTTAAATCAGATAAGCTAGATAAGGGCTTAGGGCCTTGAAAAAGTAAGGGAGAGCAAAGCGGGGTTAAAAATTCCCGATGGAGCTGATCTGCCTGAAGGCCCGCCCAGCGACCTTTTCCATAATAGATCGCCACGTCCACATCGTCTTCTAAGAAACCTTCGTCAAAATCGACCGCCTTTATTCGAACATCGATGTCTGGATGTGCCAAACTAAACTTATGAATACGGGGTACTAGCCACTGGCTCGCAAAGCTTGGAGGCATAGCTACTGTAATAGCGCCCTTGCTCCCTTTAGCAAGCAGCCTTTCCGTTGCGTCTTGTAAATTCTTAAAGATGTCTTTCAACTCAAGAAAATAGGCCTGACCTTCCTCAGTTAACAGCAAAGTCCTATTTCGTCGAAGAAATAGCTTCATCGATAAGAAATCTTCGAGTGCTTTTATTTGATGACTAACCGCTGCTTGGGTGACAAACAGTTCATCGGCTGCCTTCGTAAAGCTTAAATGGCGCGCGGCCGCTTCAAACGATTTTAGGGCATTGAGAGGGGGTAAACGTCGGTGCATATATCGTTTTTAATCCAGTGTGACCGAAGCATGACAAATTCATTAGATTTTCTAATGACAACCCATACTTTTACTCGTTTTAATAATCACCACAATCTGACTATAATTTACCCGAAATTAAAAAAGAGTATTTAATTTCAGTATTTTATGATGATTATTTGTTAAACATTTTAACATTCATCAACAATTATTTAATTATTTTTATTAGGTGTGAATATGAAAAAGTTATTATTAGCTAGTGTATCTGTTATGGCATTCGCAAGTGCTGCTGCAAATGCTAACGCACAACCAGAAAAGATCAATCTACAATCGTTAATCAATACTGCAATGACAAGCGTGAAAATGGCCGAAGTTCTGCCAGAAAATGACGCACACATTGTTGTTAAGAAACAATCAAAAGCAATTCTTGCAGAAGAAATTCAAGTTCAGCTTCACAAGAACCTATTGGCAATGGCAAAAGGCGAAGCGCGCATAAACGTCACTGAAGCGGAATAATCCACTTACACACCTGATACGTATGCCGGTGCTTGCACCGGCATACGCCATCAACAACTGCTTAGGTATTACTCGTATCTAACGCGTCAAAACCTTTTACTAGTTCGTCTAACGCTTTCATCTGCTGTAAATATGGTTCCAGCTTCGCGAGAGGCAATGCACACGGCCCATCGCATAATGCTTCATCAGGGTTTGGATGTGCCTCGATGAATAGACCTGCTAAACCTAACGCCATACCACTTCGCGCTAGTTGTGCTGCTTGAGCACGACGGCCATCAGCTGATGTTGCTCTTCCACCTGGCATCTGAAGCGCATGCGTTGCGTCAAAAATAACGGGGGCATACTCTTTCATTGCATCCATACCAAGCATATCGACAACTAAATTGTTGTAGCCGAAGCAGCTACCGCGCTCACAAAGAATAACCTTGTCGTTGCCCGCTTCACCCAGCTTACCAATAATGTGGCGCATTTCATGGGGCGCAAGAAACTGAGGCTTTTTCACATTGATTACGCTACCTGTTTTTGCCATGGCAACTACAAGGTCAGTTTGACGTGCTAAGAATGCAGGCAACTGAATAACATCAACCACTTCAGCAACCGGTGCGGCTTGATGAGGTTCGTGTACATCGGTAATCAAAGGTACATTAAAGGTAGATTTGATTTCTTCAAAAATACGCAGCCCTTCTTCCATGCCAGGCCCACGGTAAGAAGTCACCGATGAACGGTTAGCTTTATCAAAAGACGCTTTGAAAACGTAAGGAATATTCAGTTTTTGGGTAACTTCAACATAGTGCTCTGCAATACGCATAGCGAGATCGCGAGACTCAAGTACGTTCATTCCACCAAAAAGCACAAACGGTAAATGGTTGGCAACGTCAACGTTACCAACACGAATAATCTGTTGAGATTCAGACATTATCTATTTCCCATTAAATCTTAAAAAAGAGGTTGTTTAGTAACGGCAACCATGGCTGTTGCCATTAGTACACCAATAGCAGCAATGAAAAAGGCCCATTTGCTTAACGTCGTTTTAGCTTTCTTGAGTGCAAACAAACCGAAAACAATGTACAGGATCACGCCAATTACTTTAAATGTCAGCCATGCATTAACGAATGGGTACTGAGATAGAATGATACATAACCATACTGCGCTTCCTAACAACACGGTATCAATAATGTGGGGGAGTATTTTCACCCATTTTTTTGAAAGTGCATTGGCATCTAATTGACTCCAAACAAAACGGAAGATAAAAAATAAGATGCTTAAGCCAACAGCAGTTAAGTGGAGATGTTTAGCCATCATATACATAATTTAATTCCTGTTTTTATAATTAAGCAGCCCGAAGCCGTGGTAAAAAAGTGTTTTCGCTATCGCGCAAGTTGGACAAACCTCATTTACATGCAGCAAGCTGTAGTTAAAAAAACAGGCGCTATTAAGCACCTGTTTTCTTTAAAATTGAGCGCGAATTTCAAGGCGACATTGTAGCGTATATTACCAAGCAAAAAACGAAGAAATGTTGAAGATATCACATTTATACGTTTCGATTCGTATACTCGTCGCTATCTATGTGTAACGTTACTTTATACCAGTCCGCATTTACTTCTCGTCTGCATATTCCGTCTGGATAGCCATGAATGCAGATAAATCGCTTAATAAACAGTCAACCAAATAGGGATCAAAGTGTTGCCCTTTTTCTTCTATGAGAACTGCTTCTACCTTCTCAATAGACCAAGCCGGTTTATAAGGACGAGCATTCAGTAAAGCATCGAAGACATCAACCAAGGTAGCGATGCGGCTTTTAATATCGATCTCTTCTTTTGTAAGGCCATCAGGGTATCCCTTGCCATCCCAGCGCTCATGATGTTGTTTCGCGAGCATCGCTGCCAACTGAATAGTCGGACGACAGGAATCGCGTAAAATTTGATAACCAAACTCTGCGTGTTGCCGTATTTTAAATATTTCTTCTTCAGAAAGAGGACTGGATTTTTGAAGGATAGACTTCGGCACAATAGACGTACCTATATCGTGAAGCGGTATCGCAAGGCCAAGCTCGTGTATTGCATGTTCATCAAGTCCCGCTTTTTTTGCAAGAAGCTGGGCCATTTTCACCATTCGTTTTAAGTTATTAGAACCATTGGGTTCATGCTCCAAGGCTCGTCCTAACCGCTCAATGATTTCTTTCTGCGTGGCTTCAACGTCTACGGTTTTCAAAACATTATCAAATGCTAGCTGCACGCTATCAGAGAACCGCTTAACCAGATGACGATCGCTTTCCCCTATTCTACGAGGCAAGCCAGATAAGTATAAAAGCGCGCCGTTATGGCTTTTACTATTACAATAGGCAACAACGTGATCTTCGGCGTAAACAATTTGCTTTTCGCGCATTGCCTTTACACACAACGCATATTCTTGATCATTTATAGCATCTTTTAGCGGCACACCTTCTTTGCTCGCATACTCGCCGTTACCGGCAAACACGTAAAGCTCATCGTCACCGAGCGCGTTGTTGGATGTATTTATTGTACGAGAGGTCGTTGCCACCGCTGTTGTGATATATGCCGCGTCTTTAGAGCACCCCAAAATAGAGGCAAGCTGCTGAATAATGCCCTGCATGAACTTCTCAAGGGAACGGGACGAGAATAAATCCACCGAGGCATCAATAATTTTTTCTAAGCCCCTTCGATTTTCTTCTATAACAATAATATCCCGATACGACCGAAGTGCCGCGATAATCACGGTGAAAAGCTTCTGCGCAGTGAGTTCGGTTTTAGATTTATAATCGTTGATGTCATAATTAATGATGACATCTTTTTCAGGAGCCTGCCCAGGCTGGCCGGTCCTTAAAATAATACGGGTAAAATGGTTATCTAATTCGTTTCTAACGTATTCAGCTACCTTGAGGCCAGCATCGTCGGTCTCCATGACAACGTCAAGTAGCACAACGGCGATATCATCATGGCTTTTAAAAATCGCCTTTGCTTCTTCGCCGCTATACGCACTCACAAATTCAAGGGTTTTGCCATTAAGATTAAAGTCGTTAAGCGCTAGCTTCGTTACCGCATGCACTTCAGGCTCATCGTCAACAATGAGTACTTTCCAACAGCCTAGCTCTTCGACGTGTATTTCATCATCGTCTTCTGCGAAAAGAAAGTCATCATTCATCGGAAACATCCTGTTATATAAGTATTTTTTGTAATTGCGCTTAAAGAATAAACGTTGCTCAATAATACTAATGTAAAACAGAATATTAGCAAGTATGCAATTATGAAGATTAAATTAGGTAGTGCTTTGAAGTGATATCTGCAAACGTTATAACCAGACGTTATAGCCAAGAGCCGAACGTGACGCGGTCGTTTTCTCCGTAATCTTTAACTGTTCTTACCGATGAAAACCCAGCGGCTAACAGCAGGTCTCTTACTGCACGTCCTTGATTAAACCCATGTTCAAAAGCTAACAACCCGCCTTTATTTAGAAACATCGGCGAGGTACTTATTATATGCTTTATGTCGTGTAAACCATCGACGCCGGACGTAAGTGCAGTTTTAGGTTCAAAGCGCACGTCACCTTCATTAAGATAGGGGCTGGCCTCTTCAATATAAGGCGGGTTTGAAACAATGACATCGAAAGATTGCCCAGTGAGTGCGCTGAACCAGTCGCTTTGTAAAAACTGAGCGTTAGTTACCTCATTAGCTTCAGCATTACGCGTGGCAAGTTCAACCGCGCCGTTCTGAAAATCAACGCCAACAACAGACGCCTGGGGCAGTTCACTTGCGAGCGCAAGGGCAATAGCCCCCGTTCCCGTACCTAAGTCACATATAGCTAATGGTTCACGCTTACTCTCAACTGCCCAATTCAGAACCCGCTCAACAAGCACTTCTGTATCTGGGCGAGGTATAAGTGTATCAGGAGAGGTATAAAGTGAAAGCGTCCAGAAATCGCGCCTGCCAACAATATAGGCAACAGGTTCGCCCTTTTTACGTCTGGCTATCGCGTTTTCAAAGTGCGTTACTTGGAGCGCATCAAGGGTTTTGTCTGGCCACGTAAAAAGAAATGTCTGTGGCTTTTCAAGGATACTAGCCAGTATAACTTTGGCGTCAACAGAGGGTGATTCCCCACCCTCTAGTTGCTGTACCGCCCATGATAGAGCTTGGTCTATGCGCATTATTTTATGACAGATACCGTTATTCGTCAGACAGTGACGCTAACAAGTCGGCCTGATGCTCTTGCAATATCGGGTCTATAAGCTGCTTAAGGTCGCCTTCCACAACTTCATCCAAACGATAAATAGTGAGGTTGATACGATGATCGGTTACACGCCCCTGCGGGAAATTGTAAGTACGAATACGCTCAGAGCGGTCGCCGCTACCGACTAGGCTCTTACGCGTAGAGGCCTCTTCTGCTGCACGCTTTTCCTCTTCAATTTGATTTAGGCGCGCTTGAAGTACCGACATCGCTTTCGCACGGTTTTTATGCTGCGAGCGTTCGTCCTGACATTCCACTACCAAGCCCGTTGGCAAGTGAGTAATACGAATAGCAGAGTCGGTTTTGTTAACGTGCTGACCACCGGCACCCGATGCACGGAAGGTATCTATGCGAAGCTCAGCCGGGTTAATTTCAATAGCTTGCGACTCTGGAATTTCAGGTAACACCGCTACCGTACATGCGGAGGTGTGAATACGGCCTTGCGACTCGGTTTCGGGTACTCGCTGCACTCGGTGACCACCTGATTCGAATTTTAAAACGCCATATACGCCATCGCCACTAACGTTAGCGATAACTTCTTTATAGCCGCCGTGTTCGCCTTCATTCGCGTTTACAAGTTCTACACGCCACCCGCGTGTTTCTGCATAGCGGCTATACATGCGGAACAAATCACCTGCGAATATTGCCGCTTCATCACCACCCGCACCTGCGCGAATTTCTAAGAAACAGTTGTTATCATCGTTGGGATCTTTAGGCAGAAGTAACACTTGAAGCTCGGTTTCAAGGCGCTCAATTTCTGCCTTAGCTTCTTTCATCTCTTCTTGTGCCATTTCACGCATTTCAGCATCGTCTTCGTTCAGCATTTCCATCGCTGACGCTAAGTTTTCTTGCGCTTGCTGATAGGCATTAAAGCCAGCCACTACATCTTCTAGCTGACTAAACTCTTTTGACAAGTTGCGAAACTTGTCCTGATCGCCGATAACTCCAGGGTCGCCGAGCAACGCCTGAACTTCTTCGAAACGCTCGACAAGGTGTTCGAGTTTCCTAACTACCGACTCTTTCATATGTTTATTATTACCTTATTTATTATTGTCTGACGAAAAGTCAGATAAATCTAATGCCTGTCCCATCCAGCGACTCAGTGCCGGATCGTCGTGCATGGCAGCTTCGCGTAATGCTAACGTCGTGGAGTGCATAAGCGCATTGGTTAGTTTGTACGCCATTTCCTCTAATACCGTCTCGGCATTTTTGCCTTCCGCTAGTTGCGCTTTGGCTTTTTCTACAATATCGTCACGCTGTGCCATGCCTTTTTGGCGATACTGTCTTACTAAATCTATCGATTGCTGGGACTGTTTCCACGTCATGTAGTCGCCAGCTTGCCTTTCAATGAGTTTTTCTGCTTCTTTCGCCGCTTGTTCTCTATTTTCTAAATTCTTTTGAACAATGTGCTGCAAATCATCAACAGTATAAAGGTATGCGTCGCCTAACTCATTAACTTCCGATTCGATATCCCGTGGTACAGCAAGATCAACTAAGAACATGGGCATATTTTTGCGCTGCTTCAGCGCTTTCTCTACCATGCCTTTACCGATTAACGGCAGCTGGCTTGCGGTAGAGCTAATAACAATATCGAAATCTTTTAAATGCTCTGGAACTTGAGACAAAGTAAACACATTGGCGTCGAGTGTTTCAGCTAACGCTTCTGCGCGGGCAATCGTTCTGTTTGCCACAGCCAAACTACGGACTCCTTGTTCCTTCAAATGTTGCGCTACCAGCTCTATAGTTTCTCCTGCCCCTACAAGCAGAACAGAACGCTTGGGTAACTCGGCAAAAATGTGCTTCGCTAACTGAACCGCTGCGTAAGCTACGCTAACCGCATTGGCACCAATATCCGTTTCACTGCGAACGCGCTTTGCCACTGAAAAAGTATGTTGAAACAGCTTGTCGAACTCACTGTTAATCATACCCGAGTGTTTCGCATCGCCAAATGCCTGCTTCACTTGCCCTAATATTTGTGGCTCGCCGAGAATTAATGAATCGAGCCCGCTGGCTACACGCATGATGTGCTTAACCGCTTCTTCTTGCGCTAAAACGTAGCTATTATTAGCAATCTCTTCTACATCGAGGTGATGAAAGTCGCTTAGCCACTGAAGAAGCTCTTGGCCACTGTCGTCTTGCGTATTGACATAAAGCTCGGTGCGATTACAGGTAGAGACAATGACAGACTCATCGACGCCCTGCAGCTTTTTTAAACTCGCAAGCGCTTCCACCAGAGAATCTGGTGTAAAAGCCACTTTTTCGCGAAGTGCTACTGGTGCTGTTTTATGGTTTATACCAAGGGCGAGTAAAGTCATTAAAATCTGTGCTGGCAACGTCGGAGCGGCATTGTACGAAAAACCCAAAATGATTGAAAGTGTTGGTGAAACTGTGTTCCCATAATGTCACAACATAACGTGTTCTATTTTTATGCAGGTACTGAGCTTAGATGATTCGCTTATTTTCCGTTTTAATTGCCCTTTGTTTTTTGTTGAGCGCATGTACTACTGCTCCCAAAGGCCCGCAAACTGCGGTGAACTTAACTGCTCAGCTAGAAAAAGTCGCTGAGGTAAGTACGTGGCAAATGCGAGGAAAGATTGCCTTTCGCCAAGGCAAAGACGCCGCCAGCCTTAATTTAGTTTGGAAAAACGATTCGGGAGATTTTGATTTCCGATTAACGAATTTTCTAGGTGTTAGCTTGGTTAAACTAACGGTTACAGATGAAAAGTCCGTTTTAGAGGCGGATGGCGAGACATTTAGTAACGCCCTCCCCGAGCCGCTTATCTATCAAGTAACAGGTATGGTTATACCCGTAGCGCCTCTTTTATCTTGGGTAAAAGGGTTACCTCTTGAAGGCGATAAGTTTACCCTCACCGAAAAAGGCCTTGTTGATACCCTTGAAAGCTACTGCAAGGGTTGTCGCAATTGGCAGGTTTCTTATGGCAATTATGGTAGTGTTCTTATGGGCAACGAAGAGTCTGTATGGCTGCCCCACAGCATAACGCTCACCCAAAATGAAACACCAGATATGCCGAAAACCCAACTCAAAATTAAAATTTATCAGTGGACGCTGTAGTGAACACATCTGTTACAACACAAAAAGACTGGTGGCCTTCGCCCGCTAAACTCAATCTTTTCCTTCATATATTAGGTCGATACGAGAATGGTTATCACCAACTGCAAAGTTTATTTCAAATGTTGGATTATGGCGATAGCCTAGCGTTTGCCATCTCTACTGACAACACAGAAATAAAGATGGATACACCGCTTGAGGGCGTGCCGGACGATGAAAACTTAATTATCAAGGCTGCGCGTTTACTTGCTCGAAAAGCCAATTGCAATAAAGGCGCGGTAATATCACTTGATAAACGCCTTCCCATGGGAGGTGGTATTGGTGGGGGTTCATCAAACGCTGCAACGACATTAGTGGCACTTAATTATTTATGGGATACTGGGTTAAGTGAAGATGAGCTAGCTGAGTTAGGTTTAAGCTTGGGTGCTGATGTACCGATTTTTGTACGCGGTTTGACCGCATTTGCCGGTGGTATTGGCGAAGACATTACCCCTGCGCCGCAACCAGAACAGTACTTTTTAGTCGCAAACCCTAACGTCCATGTCAGCACTGCTGAGGTCTTTACATCTGAAGATTTGCCTAGAAATACACCGCCAATGCGATGGGAAGACTACGAATTTGAAAAAACTTGGAACGATTGTCAGCAATTAGTCGCTAATCTTCATCCCGAAGTTGCAAATTTATTACAGTGGTTGGTACACTACGCACCGTCGCGAATGACGGGTACAGGTGCATGCGTGTTTGCCACTTTTTCTGACTACACTTTAGCCGAACAGGTTAGGGCTAAAATGCCTGAAGCTTGGCAGAGTTTTGTCGCAAAAGGTGTGAATCGCTCACCACTATTAGACAAATTAGAACAACAAAGATAGCGTGTACGCCACATCGGACAAGAACTTAAAAATTGGGGTATAGCCAAGTTGGTAAGGCAGCGGGTTTTGATCCCGCCATTCGTAGGTTCGAGTCCTGCTACCCCAGCCAAACCTCTTTTATCAACGCACTGAGGAACCACTTGTGCCAGATATGAAGCTCTTTGCAGGTAATGCCGTACCAGAACTTGCCCAGAAAGTCGCCGATCGCCTGTATACCAAACTTGGAAATGCCAAAGTTGGCCGTTTCAGTGACGGTGAAATTAGCGTAGAAATTCATGAAAACGTCCGTGGCTCGGACGTTTTTATTATCCAGTCTACGTGTGCCCCTACTAACGATAACCTAATGGAATTAATTGTGATGATCGATGCTCTGCGTCGCGCATCCGCTGGTCGTATTACAGCAGTTATTCCATATTTTGGTTATGCACGCCAAGACCGTCGTGTTCGTTCAGCTAGGGTACCTATTACTGCTAAAGTAGTGGCTGACTTCCTGTCTAACGTTGGTGTTGACCGCGTACTTACTATTGACCTACACGCAGAACAGATTCAAGGTTTCTTTGATGTTCCGGTAGATAATGCATTCGGTACTCCTATCCTGCTTGCTGATATGGTAAGACGTGACTTTGCCGACCCTGTGGTGGTTTCACCTGATATCGGCGGTGTTGTGCGAGCGCGCGCTACTGCGAAGTTGCTTAACGATACCGACCTTGCCATTATCGATAAGCGTCGCCCTAAAGCGAACGTAGCGCAGGTAATGAATATTATCGGTGACGTCAAAGACAGAGACTGCATTATTGTCGATGACATGATTGATACAGGCGGTACGCTTGCAAAAGCTGCAGAAGCGCTTAAAGCACATGGTGCTCGTCGCGTTTACGCTTACGCAACGCACGCTATCTTCTCAGGTAATGCTGCACATAATCTAAAAGAGTCTGTTATTGACGAGATAATCGTTACTGACTCTATACCTCTAAGCGCAGAGATGAAGCAAATTGGAAAAGTAAAACAACTTACTTTATCTGAAATGCTTGCTGAAACTATTCGTCGTATTAGTAACGAAGAATCAATTTCAGCCATGTTTGAATACTAATTCATACAAAAAAGCGAGTGAGACAATGTTGCTTATTAGCATTGTTTCACTCGCTTCTCTTTGAAGCGCTATTGATTAATTATCAATATCGTCTTCGTCATCTTCTGGCATTTCTACATCGACAACAGGAACTTCTACTTCTTTAGTCTCTGTTTTAACGTCAACATCCATTGTTTCAACGTCGTATTCAGGCAGCTTACCGCCTTCAACGTCAACATCTGGCATTTCGCCATCATCAGTTTTCTTTACTTCATACTCAGGTAATTCGCCAGACTTCACCTCTACGTCAGGCATTTCCCCGTCTTCAGTCTTGTTCACATCACATGCACTTGCCGCCAGCGCCAGACTCGATACTGCAAAAATTTTAGTTAAATGCTTCATTTTCTCTCCTTAAAAACTGCGTAACTAATTGATGGTTAATGACAAAACGCCGCTAATACGATTTATATGTCCTTTTTACCGCTATACTATTTAGTCTTGTATATTGGTAGTAACACATCGTTGTTTACCTTTTGGAAATTACCTTATGGTTTTTATTTCAAGGTATTTTTCCTTTGGTACTCACGTGTATGTCACTGCATGCTCCATGCCATAACCGTTTTACTATTATGTAAACGCGCGCGAAACAATGTGAGTGACTAAACTCTGCGGTAATTTAAAAACGAAGCTGGCGTGATGATAAACTCAACCTCATATTCATTTTTACCTATATTTCAGTTGCTTACCTTTATTCATTTAAGCAGCCATCCTAGGAGAAAATGACAAAAAGCCTGTCCGCTCTTCCGTCGCCCCTTTTTTTAAGGTGCAATTTGAAATTGGAAATAAAATAGAAATGAGAGTTAATCGCCTACTACTTCTTTTGAAAATGTGAAAAAGATGTACGGGATTATTTATTATTTGTAGAAATTACGCAGCGCTCGTGGAAGACTAGCTAATCAAAGTGATGTAGAAAAAGCCTATCTTATCATCATTTTTCGCGGATATTATCGACAATAAACGTGCTACGACTTGATAAAGGAATAAGAAAATGAAAATCAACCGACTCAAATTAGTACTCATTTTGACTTCCATGACACTACTTGCCGCGTGTGCGGAAGAAGAGCAGAAAAAGGACATCACAATGGTAGATAAGAAAGAAGAGTTACAAAGTAGTGAAGGTAACTTACCTAAAGAACTGAAGGCAGAGCCTGTTACTCAAGCGGAAACGGTAGAAAATACCGTGGAAGGTGAAGTTACCATAAAGGGCAGCATTATATTCAAAGATTTGGAAGGCGGTTTTTATGCCTTTATCGCTGAAGACGGCGGCCGGTATACATTGCACGGTTTAGATAAAGCCTATCAAAAAAATGGCCTTATTGTTGAAGTTAAGGGTACACCTAAGCCTAACATGATGACCTTTACACAGTTTGGTACGGTGTTTCAGGTATCTGACGTTAAGGTACTTGATACCAGCAAAGTAATTGGTAACGAACGAACACACTGATCGATATCAGAATGTTGAAGGTAGCAAGTTACAACTATGTGTTCGAAAGTCACAAATTAAGATAACTTGACTATATTCGAATATTTTATCCACGGGTTACCGAAACCTTATTACTTCTAAAGGACTGATATCAATGATAAATGCATATGCTGCCAAAGAAGCTGGCGGGAAACTGGAAAAATTTCAGTATGATCCTGGTGAGTTAGGCGCACACGATGTTGAAATTGACGTTGAAAGCTGCGGTATCTGCCACAGTGACTTGAGCATGCTAGACAATGAATGGGGCATGACAGAATATCCTTTTGTTCCCGGTCATGAAGTGGTGGGCACAATTAGTCAAGTTGGCGAACACGTAACTTCGCTAAAGATCGGTCAGCGGGTGGGCTTAGGTTGGCACGCGAGTTACTGCAATAGCTGTAGAACGTGTGAAGCAGGCGACCATAACCTTTGCGCCGACGCAACCATGACTATAGGCGGTCGACACGGAGGTTTTGCTGACAAAGTACGTGCACAAGCTCGTGCAGTAATCCCTCTTCCCGACTCGATAGATAGCACAAAAGCAGGACCGCTTTTCTGCGGCGGCATAACGGTCTTCAATCCCCTTGTTCAATTTAACATTAGCCCAACGAGTGAAGTAGCGGTAATTGGTATTGGCGGTTTAGGTCACCTTGCCCTACAGTTTTTAAACGCATGGGGCTGCAAAGTGGTCGCTTTCACATCAAGCGAATCGAAAAAACAAGAGGCCCTTGAGTTGGGTGCAGCTGAAACCATAAACAGCCGCGATGAAAGTGAAATAAAACAGGCCCGAGGCCGATTTGATCTCATCATATCAACGGTTAATGTAAAACTAGATTGGAATTTATACCTTTCTACACTTGCACCGAAGGGTCGTCTGCATTTTGTCGGCGCAACCTTGGAGCCCCTTGATATTGGCGCATTTAATTTAATAGGTGGACAGAAAAGTGTGTCAGGCTCTCCTGTTGGAAGTCCTGCGACGATTAAAACCATGTTGGATTTCGCTGCGCATCATAATATTGAGCCTGTAACCGAAACGTTTAAATTTGACGATGTAAACAGCGCGATTGAAAGGCTTAGAGAAGGAAAGGCACATTACAGAGTGGTGCTGACAAAATAAGCCCTTACTTCGTTGGTCACTGATAAATAAATGCTAACGTGGATGGGTTAATAAGTGACCAGCAATGTGAACATGCACTGTTTACGAATAACTTAATAAAGGCGTGTTGCGGCACGCCTTTACACTAAATGCGTCACGTAAAGGTGTTTGTTCACCTGCTTTTTATCTGCGATGACAATTGTATGTTTTGGTAGGTGGTGTTAGAATTCGCCGCCCTTGAATTTTGGGCTGGTGTTTTATTGAGCATAAAAATAGATTTTTAGCGCTTATAACATCATTTTACAGTGAGATTTGGTCGCAAAATCTCACATCATTACACTTATATATTTTTGGAGACAGACAATGTCTGAAGCAAATTTCAAACTAGATGCTTCTGTTCGTACAGATCTAGGGAAAGGTGCGAGCCGCCGCCTACGTCGCGAAGATAAGCTACCTGGTATCATCTACGGTGGTGAAGAAGCACCAGTTTCTATCACACTAGATCATAACAAAGTAAACAACTCAGCTGACTTTGAAGCGTTCTATTCTCACGTTCTTGAGATTAACCTTGACGGTAAAGTTGTTGAAGTTCTAGTTAAAGATATGCAACGTCACCCGTTCAAGCCAAAGATCACACACATTGACTTCCAACGTGTAATCGCTGGTCAAGACGTTCACACTAACGTTCCACTTCACTTCGTAAACGAAGATAAATCTGCTGCTGCTAAAGCTGGCGGTATTGCTGAGCACCACGTAACTGAAATCGAAGTTACTTGTCAGCCTAAAGATCTTCCTGAGTTCATCGAAGTAGACATGGCTGCGGTTGAAATGGGTCAAACCGTACATCTTTCTGACCTAACTCTACCTGCTGGCGTTTCTTCAGTAGAACTTGCTAAGAACGACGAAGCACACGACCTTGCGGTTGTAACTGTTAAGCCTGCTCCTAAAGCGGCTGACGCAGAAGAAGACGGCGAAGAAGCAGCTTCTGAGGAATAATCCTCTTGGCTGATATCCGCCTTATCGTGGGTCTGGGTAATCCAGGCCCCGAATATGAAAATACCCGACACAATGCCGGTGAATGGTTTCTCAACCAACTTGCCGACACCTTCAACGCCCCGCTAAAACCAGAAACCAAATTCTTCGGTAAGTCTGCTCGCATAACTATTGCTGGCAAAGACGTCCGTTTGCTCTACCCCACTACGTTTATGAATAAAAGTGGACAAGCCGTAGCAGCAATGGCTAATTTTTACCGCATAGAACCAGAACAAATATTAGTAGCGTTTGACGAATTAGATTTGCCTCCCGGCGTTGCAAAATACAAAGTGGGCGGTAGTTCAAGTCAAAATGGTGTTCGTGACATTGTGGCTAAAATGGGTAACAACAAGAATTTTTTGCGTTTGCGCATAGGTATTGGTCATCCAGGTCATAAAAGCCGCGTTACCGGCCATGTTCTTGGCAAGCCACCAGCAGATGAAAAAGCAGCCATTGATAGTGCCATAGATGAAGCGGTACGCTGTACAGAGATTTTGCTGAAAGAAGACCTTAAGCAAGCACAAAACAGGTTACACTCGCACAAAGGGTAAACCTAGCCAGTTATCACTTTTCCAAACTAAGGATCCATACCATGGGTTTTAAATGCGGTATTGTTGGCCTACCAAACGTAGGTAAATCAACACTTTTCAATGCATTAACTAAAGCAGGTATTGAAGCGGCAAACTTCCCGTTTTGTACTATTGAGCCAAACACAGGTGTTGTTCCTGTGCCAGATCTTCGTTTGGATAAGTTGGCTGAAATTGTAAAACCCCAGCGCGTTATTCCCACTACCATGGAATTCGTAGACATTGCTGGCTTGGTAGAAGGTGCCTCTAAAGGTGAAGGTTTAGGAAACAAATTCCTAGCTAACATCCGTGAAACCGACGCTATTGGCCACGTAGTACGCTGCTTTGACGATGAAAACATTGTACACGTTGCAGGTCGTGTTAGCCCTAAAGACGATATCGATGTTATTAACACCGAGCTTGCGCTTTCTGACTTAGAAACAACAGAAAAAGCACTTCACCGTGTTGCTAAGCGCGCAAAAGGTGGCGATGCTGATGCCAAGTACGAAATGAAAGTGCTTGAGAAGATTAAGCCGCATTTAGACGAAGGTTTGTTACTTCGATCACTTGAGCTAACTAAAGAAGAGCTTGCTGCAATCAGCTACATGAACATGCTTACCCTTAAGCCAACCATGTACATTGCAAACGTGAATGAAGACGGTTTTGAAAATAACCCTTACCTGGATCAGGTAAAAGAAATTGCAGCGGGCGAAAATGCTACTGTTGTTGCTGTGTGCGCGGCTATCGAGTCAGATATAGCTGAGCTTGAAGACGACGAACGCGAAGAGTTCATGCAGGACATGGGTCTTGAAGAGCCAGGCCTTAACCGCGTTATCCGCTCAGGTTACAACTTGCTTACTCTTCAAACTTATTTCACTGCGGGCGTAAAAGAAGTACGTGCATGGACCTTCCCAGAAGGTTCAACAGCGCCACAAGCGGCGGGTAAAATTCACACCGACTTTGAAAAGGGCTTTATTCGCGCTGAAATCGTAAGTTACGACCACTTCGTCGAGTTTAACGGCGAACAAGGTGCGAAAGACGCAGGTAAATGGCGTCTTGAAGGTAAAGAATACATTGTTAAAGATGGTGACGTTATTCACTTCCGCTTTAACGTTTAATATCTTTGACACATTGATTTTATAGTTATCAAGCCACCGTAAGGTGGCTTTTTTGTTTCTTCTGATTGATTGTGAAGTAAAGACTAGCCTGATATAAAATACTAAAAACGAAAAGGTTTAAGATATGTATTGTCCACGCCACCGCAGTACCACAAAAAAGCCACGTACGAGAAACAAAGCCGTACGTAATGCCTCACATAAAATAGTATTAATCATATCGGCGGCAATGAGTTTGCTCATCAACAGTGCCAATGCCGACAACAGACTCATGCAATCGTCCCCCACGACAATAGATAGTAACGCTGAGGAAAGAATACCGACGCTTCCTGAAGGCACTGCGCTACATAGCAATAGCGAAAGCTGGTATCAGATTCCTCAAGGGAATACCGTAACACTTAGCACAGCATACGGCGATGTCGTTATTGCACTTCACCCTTCCCTAGCACCAACCCATGTTGCTCGTTTTAAAAGCTTAATTGATGCTGGGTTTTATAACGAGCAGGCATTTTATCGCGTAGTAGATGGATTCGTTGCACAAGCTGGGAGTAACGACTCTCATGACGATACTCAATTTCCACCTAAGTTACTAAAACCTATCAGTGCAGAATTTATACAGCCGTTAAATAGTAACGTAAATGTGGTGGAGCAAAACGATATGTTTGCCCCCAGTACTGGATTTTTAGATGGCTTTCCCGTTGGAATTGATAAAAATCGAAAAGAGATGTGGGGACTTCACTGCCCAGGTGTGGTCGCTTTTGCTCGCAATAGCGAAAAGGATACCGCCAGTACAGAATTCTATATTGTAATTGGTCAAGCGCCACGCCACCTCGACAGAAATATGTCGGTAATAGGTCGCGTAGTCCAAGGGATGGACTTGCTTCAAAAATTACCCCGTGGGAACATGGAAAACGGTGGTGTATTGGATAACATTACCCAAGAAAGTAAAATTAAGCAGGCATTCGTTCACTCAGATGGCGGAGCGCCCTATTTTGTGCAAACACCTCATCACGAAGAATACAAAAAACGTGTTAATACAGGGAAAAAACTTGATAACCCGTTTTTTCATGACAATACATATGGTCCGCGCCCAATAGACGTATGTTATTACCAAACAAAAGCAGGTAAAAAGGCGTGGTAAAAGTGGTGTAATTGCGGTGCAAGTTGTTCAATTTCACCGCTTTTTGTGCGTATTTCGCCCTAATGCGCACACTTAATGAGCATTTAAAAAAAGTTAGTAAAAAAGGGGTTGACGGTTGCCAGTCATATACGCATAATACGCGCCACTTCCTGAGAGGGAAGAGAATAGTAAGGCTACGTAGCTCAGTTGGTTAGAGCACATCACTCATAATGATGGGGTCGCAAGTTCGAATCTCGCCGTAGCCACCAATTCTCACTTATCTCTTTTAGGAAAGTCTAGCTGCGCGGAAGTGGTGGAATTGGTAGACACGCTGGATTTAGGTTCCAGTGCTTCACGGCGTGAGAGTTCAAGTCTCTCCTTCCGCACCACGACTGGGGTATAGCCAAGTTGGTAAGGCAGCGGGTTTTGATCCCGCCATTCATAGGTTCGAGTCCT